>OZ220748.1:0-3788636 GCA_965117035.1 Dehalococcoidia bacterium | reverse complement strand
ACTGAAGTCGTGGACGTGTACGAGACGGGTCGAGACGGCGCTACATCCTAATCTGGTCGTTGTCACCGTACGGCGACCCGCATGGCCGCCTTGTCGATCGGGCCTGGGATTCCAGGAAAGGGAGTGCACCGGAAGAATGCCGAGAGACTACCGGACAGAGAGAGACGCCGTCATCCGGAGGTGGTACGGCGGAAACCCTCAACCAAGGAACCCAAGGCCGCGCAGGAGCTGGAACGAAGGCCCCATCACTCCGGCGGACTGCCTCGGCGTGCCCATGCAGGTGAACTCTCCCTTCACGCCTTTCGGGCATTGCATGGTATGGAAATACGGCCTGAACCGGGACGGCTACGGCGTCCTCACGATTGAGGAGAAGCAGGAGCTGGCACACAGGGCCGTGTTCATTCAGACGCGAGAGCCGGTCCCCGAGGACCGGCAGGTCAACCATCTCTGCAATAGGCCTTACTGCGTTCAACCCTCCCACCTCTACGCTGGGACCCGTCAGGACAACAGGGACGACTCCCAGATCTTCAGCAAGGAAGAATTGCTGCACGCCCCCTGGATACTCCACTGGCCGCGTGGGAAAGGTTCAGAAGACGCCCTCCTCCAGAGACTGCTCGATTCCAACCGGTACGACGGTACGGAACCCTGGGACCCAGTAGCACAGCCGGCACAGAGGCCGCTGGAGGAGTTCACCTGCCCAGCGCATGACTTTGCAATCACGATGTTCGGCGCCAACTCAAGGATATGCCGGATATGCGAGACCTCCGAGTTCCAGGAGGGGATGTTCGATGAGTTGGGAACACCGTACCTTATCAAGGAGCTCTGGCCGACATCCCAGACGGTAAGCCCCATATTCGAGAAGATACTGTCCTCTGAGTTCGTAGGGGAATCCCAGCGGGAGGCACGAGGCAAGGCCTACCGCCGTAGCCAAGGACCCGGCCTGGGCTCTCACAACCTGAGAGACTGCCGGTGCGACTATTGTGCTCGTGATCGAACAGTCTTCCGGGACGCCATTGAGCCCCGGCTGACCAGAGAGGAGTCAGAACTCCTCTCCATCTGCGACCGGCTTCGTCACCGGATCACCACTCCTCTGGAGGAAGCATCCGTTGACATGATGGCTTCGTGGGGAGCGGCGGCGGGCCTGAACGACGAACAGACGCGAGCCCTGATGAAACACTACAGGGAATGCCCCAACACAAGGGATGAGTTGACCAGGACAACCCAGACCCTGGAGGGCGAGTTCGGATACCTGATGCACGCATTGGCCGGGTTCGGAAGCCGTCATGAGATGATCGAGGACCAGATGTCCCAACTGATCATGGCCCGCCTTAGCCTCTTCCGAATGAGGCCACAGGATGAAGGGAAAGTTGTGGGAACGGTCCTGCCAGTCGTTGAGGAAACCGCCAACAAGGTCGTCCTGGCCTGGGAAGAAGAGGCGGAGCCCCTAATGAGACCCTACATCGAGAGCAAGCCGGAGCTCTGCCAGGACATCGGTCAACTGGCCAAGTCATTGGCGGTCAAGGGGGTCTTTGAACACCTCCGGCACGAGCTCTTGGGCAGGAACAGTTTCAGCGAACAACAACCGCACCCACACAGCTCCTGTGCGGCGAGCATAGTGGAGACTGGGACGGTGCAGCCTTTCCCGAGCGAGTTCGAGGAGGGCCAGGGCTATACACCGTCCATGCAGTAACACCAGGGTGAAACGACTATGTATCTGATAAGGGTTCCCATTAGAGGGCAATTGGATTGCCGAATTTGATGCGTAGCGCATAAGGACTACATCCACCGCAAGCTGGTGGCAGTGGTGTGCTGGGATGAGGACTCAGGTGGGAGCTCAAAACTGGGACAGAGCAATGGCCGGGGCGAGAGTCCAGGATGCAACGACGATTGCGGTTGACGTCACGCCCCCGGCTTGCGTCGAAGCAATCGGCGAGTCCAGCGAGGCCAGAGAGATAGGTGGTCAACCACCTCTTCCAGATATGCGCATTCGTAGGAAGCCAGGGCGGACATGTCCTGCTTGAGCGTGTTCATTTCGGAGTCTTCGGCGGCGGCGGGCTGCAACCAAGCGTCGTGCATCGCCGAACCTGCCACATTCCGCGCCTGCTCAAGCAGTTCCGAGAAGCTGCGGTGGACATGACGAGATTCGGTCATAAGCCAGGCAGAATAGAATGCTAGGTCGGCCTGAACCCTACGCAATTCAGAGGAGATGCGTATTCGTTCCTCCTCTGGCGTATCCTTCCTGCGTCGCGCAATCACGTAGGGGAATTCCTTGTACTCCTGGACTGCAGCGTACGCCTTCGAAAAAACTTCACGACTTCGGGTCAGCCTCTCACGTTCCCCGTTCCACCAGTTGGTGAGAACGAATACGGTGAACGACACTGCTCCGATAATGACCGCACCGACAACAGGCCAAGGCAGAGTGAGTTGCTGCGCCTCGTTCACGTCCCTGTTTGCTCCTTCGTCTGGGCTCCATGCGGGACTTCCTCGCCAAGCCACTCCCCCGTCTCCCGCCACCAGGCTTCCTTGAATAGATGAGCCATTACCGATCCCAATAGGGCCAGTAGACCGTCGTCGAAGACCCACCGGCGCTCTACGGGGTCGTCCGGAAACCACATGCAGAGGTCTCCGTCAGGGTAGCGGTGTGGTGAGTCTTGGGGACCGTCGACGAACACGGATGGGACCTTCGCCATGCCGTTAAACCTGATGCGGGTCTTTCTGGGCTCGTAGTGAGGCACTGGCAGAGTGGCCCTATATTCGTAGCCACCCTTGACCCTTCCGCCGTTCAAGTTGGGAAACTGGCTCTTGACGCCTCGCTCAAACTTGAGTCGCACCACTGTCAGCCCAAACCACGGTCCCTTGTTTGTGTTGGGTGGTCCGGTGAACCTCCTACGAGCGCTCACTTCCCCACGATCTGGTCGGCTTGACGTTGGAGCCGCCGCCACCGGCAAGACTCAGCGCGCCTCCTGAGACGCCCAGCGAGGGGTTTCCACTTCGGAGTGCGGAGGCAATCCCCACCTTGGATTTGCTTCCTTCTGGCGGGCTGACGTATTTCCAATACAGACTCGCCATCGCCTCCTGGACCTTTATCTTGTCGTCGTCATTGTCCAGCGCATCCTTCATACGCTCGGCCGCTCTCTTCAAGCGGCCAACGACGACATCGCGGTCCATGAGCAGCTTTATGGGCTTGGACACCCCTGCCGGGTCGGGAGTGAATCGCTTCTTGAGGTCGCTGGCGGCAAAGCGGAAGAGCTCCGCCAGACCGTCGGGCACACCGTGCTCTTCGGTGATGCAGCTCAGGGCCAGTGCCTCGATGTTGAAGCTACAGAGGCCGGGTTCTGCGAATTGAGTGTTCCATCCCTTCGCGAGCCTGATGACCTTCGCACTAACACGCCTGAGATCGGCAGGGTCATCGGTCAAGACCCTCGTGTGATACTCCGGATCGGAGGCGTCCCAATCCTTGCTCTCGACGTTGGGTATCCAGAGCCCCTGGGCATTCTTCCGGGTCAGGGCGACGATCAGGTCTACGGATGGGTCTGTCCCATCGTCCAGCGGCTCGTTGAACGACACCGTTATGGCTCGCTTGGTGACCCGGAACCTAATGTCGGGGTGGTCCTCCTTCAGACGCTCGCGCAGGAACTCTCTGACTTCCTCGACGGTCTCGTTCGGTGCTTTCCCTTCGCCGTCTGGGCCCAGACTCGGATACGACCGCCGGTCTAGCACCACACCGCAGTCTGCATCGGTGTCATGATTCGCCGTTCTGTGGGCGATTGAGCCGGACTTGTAGGTTCGGAGGGCGCCAGCAAAGCTACTGGCCTTCGCGAGAACCTCATCTCGCCGGCTTCGGGCGGCGGACAGTGTGTCGTCAGACGGGGCCAGTTCCGCGTGAACGTCGTTCAGGTGTGAGGCCGTATTCTGCAATACAGGATTCCTCCTCAGTGTGGTCCCTCCATTTTACACCGGCATCCGCAGTTAAGACTACGCAGTGGCAGGGCTTACGCTGATTCACAGGTCGCCCGGTTTCTTTGCTGGAAGACCCCGAGAAGCGCTAGGATGTCAGTTGTAGGGATGTGCCTTCGAAAAGAGCATGCAGGACCCACGCGAAGACACCCGCACGCCCGCACAGGCCCCTCGAGGAGACTCATTTAGTAGGGCCAGTAGTCGCAGGTCGCATTCAACGAGGAGGCTGAGATTCGTGGAGCTCGCACAGCATTTCGAGCGCTTCCTCGAGAACATCAGCCTGGATGAACCCAAGCTCAACCGAATAAAGGCGGAGCATGAGGCCCTGCGTGGGGCGCTGGAGGCCGACCAATTTGCTTCTCCGGCCCTATACGAGACGTTCCTCCAGGGATCGTACGTTCATGGCACGGCCATCCGTCCGTTGGGGAGTGGTGCAGACTTTGACGTCGATGTCTGCTGCTCTCTCGACCTCGATGCTGTTCCAGCTGGAACCGCGGAACCAAAGCGGTTGGTTCGCTGGCTTGCCAGGCGTCTCAAGAAAACCGAAGCGTATCGTGGGAAGGTGAGTACACGGCCAAGGTGCGTTCGGATTGAATTCCCCGGCGAGTTTCACATGGACGTGGTCCCGCTGGCTGGGGATTCAAGACAGGTGAACAATGTCCTGTACATCCCCAACCGGACCGTCAACGGCTGGGAGGCGACCAATCCGAAGGGGCTTGAGGAATGGTATCGCCGGCAGAATTCTCGCACCGACGGCCGGTTCGTTCGGGTCGCCAAGATGCTGAAGCACTGGCGTAACCAGGCGCTGCCCAAAAGGGCCCGGCTACCCTCAGTCGCGCTGGAAGTGATGATTGCTCAGGCTTGGCCCATCTTGCTATCGAGCTCAGATGCCGATGCGGTGTCCGGTGTTCTTCGGCAACTCTCCAACAACCACATGTTCTCATACTCGGCTCCACGGACAATGAACCCCTCGCTCCAGAACGAGAACCTGTTGAGAGACTGCGACGATTACCACATCGAAGCACTCAAGACCAAGCTCACGGAGGCAGCTGGAATCGCAGAGGCAGCGCGCCGCGAATGGGACGAAGACCGGTCGATTGGATTGTGGCAAAGCCTGTTCAGGACAAGATTCCCGCAGCGGATTGATTGAGTGCGGGCTATAACCCCAAATGTCTAGGACACCGCCTACAGGTACTGTGAAGGCATCGAGACGGTGGAAGCAGCCCGGCGCCTTGCCGTCGACCCCGGGTCGGGAGGTTCAAGTGCTTCAGGAGGTCCAAGCGCCGTGAGCAAGCAGAGTAAAGGCGACTCCCTGCAAATCGAACAGACCAGGGAGGGATGGCGCGTCAGCGGTGCCGGCCAAGTCGGCGTCCTGATAGCGGGACTCGTGGGAGGCCCCCCGCTTATCCTGATAGTAGTCTCCCTGTTCTTTGGGCTGGCCGATCACCCCTGGACACTGGTAGCCTTGTCAGCCCCAGTCATCATAGGACAGATCGCGGCACTGACTTTTGTCCTGGTGCGCATGCTAGACCAGCGGCATGAAAGGGTAATGGCAATGGGGGACCAGCACAGCGCAGGGCAGGGCGGCCGAAGTGCGCCGAGAACCAGGCCTGCCGCAGAAGCTCGCCGTGGGCAAGCACGCGACCAGCGTTGACCGAAGAACTCATAGGGCATCCGGTAGTCGGCTCTGTCAACTGAACGAGACAACCCACCAGACTTGACAAAATCAAGAACTTTCACACTTACCCTCGTTCTGGACCTGTAGTCAATCTGTAGACCGTCAGCGATAATGGGACACCCGAGGGGATAGGAAAACCCGAGAGATTTGAGGTGGTGTGAGCTCCCTGACTGAGGGTAGAGTGCCCCGGGAAAGGAGCAGAAGTGTCCCAACCAGATACTGACAAAGCAGCGGCCGCCCAGGGGCGTAGCCGGGAGACGGAACCGCTCGTCATTTCCACGAACGCGGGAACTATCGAACCCCCCGAGCCCAGGCCAACCGAATCACCGATGGGGCCAGCCACGCCATGGCGTTACACTCTATACTGTCGAACCGCGTTCGGAAGGTGTGAGGAGATGCGCAAGTGACGCGAGACAGACTGAAGAAGGCAGGCTTGGTGCTCCTGATCCCCTATCTGATCATAGGCTTTGGCTTTATCCTGTGGGGTCACTACGTGCAAGATGTCGATATCGGCGAAGGAGTAACCCGGTGGGTCTTCTGGTGGGCGCTGCCTGGTCTCGCCGTGCTGCCGATACTTGCCTCTGTAGCTGTAGAGCCACCTGAATCAAGGATTCACCCCCGACTATTCCACGGGTTGGTCTTTGTCGCGACTGTGCTTGGGGCCCTCTTCGTCGCATGGGCGCTATGGGTTTCCTTCGTACTTGCGCCGGAGCCTAGCGACGATGTGTATCGCTGGTGGACCGCTGGAGTGATCCTGATCTTGGGCGCACTATTCGTCATATCTGGCATATCGTTCGTCTCATCTAAAGAAGACCCTCCAGAGGCAACGCGCGAGAGCTCTTGGAAGAAAACTGCGCTCGATGTCGCAGGGGGCGGATTGGTGTTTGCCGGGTTAGCTCTCCTGCTATGGGCATTCTACGTCGACGATGCGGACACGTCTGAGCCGGTGTACGTATGGGTAGTACTACTCTCTCTCGCTGGCTTTGTACGTTGGGTGATTCCCTGGGTAGTGTCGAATTGGAAGCGCACTCTCGTCGGCACGTTTCTATTCATATACACGGCCATCGTGCTGGCGCTTGCCGTGGATGCCCTGGACGAAAGTGAGGATTGGCGCTTCTGGACACTAATCGTAGTTTGGTTGGCAGTGACGGGGGCATCATGGGCTTCATTACATTTGCCGGTCTTAAAGTACGCCATCGAGATAGTGCTGATATTCTGCGTGTTCATTGCCGGCTTCGCGTTGCTATGGATATTCATCAACTTGGGAGTACTCGGGAACCAAGGCGGTTCCACGGAGAATGTGCTCTCGGCACCGCTCAGCTTCATGATTGAGGTTGCATTACCAGCGGCCGGAATGGTGGGCGGGCTTGAGATTGCAGAGAGACTGAGATGTTGGTTGGGTATTGGTCGGGTGCCCCGTTTTCAAATACGTTCGTAGCCAAGTAAGAAACCAGGCGGGACGAAACCCATGCCGGAGGCGCCGGAACTCACCATTGTCCGCGAGGTGCTGGAGCGCCACGCGGTGGGCGCTTCCGTGGTCTCTGCCCGCGTCGTCCGCCCAACGGTGTTTCGGACGCTATCCGAGATTGACGTGGCCGGGGACATTGAGGGGCGCTCTTTCACGAACGTGTCCCGGTACGGCAAGAGCGTCACTTTGACGCTCTCCGACGGAATGGCGCTCGTCATCTTTCCGATGCTGACTGGCCAGCCAGCCAGAGGTACCACCTGACGGCCTAGGGCATCGAAGAAGCCGCGTGGGTCCTCCGCTTCGACACGTCCTCGGACTTCGTGCGGGCCTACCCCATGTCCAGGGAGTGACTGACGCTGCTCCTACGCAGGATGGACGCCGTGGCCTCCATATATCGCCTGGCCGCCACCATGTCCACTCGAGAAGCCTCGAACCTATCGTTCGGGCCGCCCTAGGCCTCCCAGCCACATCTCGAAGATGGTACTTGTTTCAGTGCACGGTGGTGGGCCTGAGGGGACGGTAGATGGCACCGTCTTCGAGATGTGGCTGGACGGCAACCAGTCACCCTCAGAAGCCCTCGGCCCGGCTATGGTGGCCCACCTAGGGGCACCGTGAACCTCTCACGGTCTCTGCCTAGCCCATAAATCAAGAATGACATTGGGGAGACAGTCCGCCAATCGCATCCGGCTCGACCGTGAACCCATCCGGGCAACTCTACTTCTCGATTGGTCTACCTTGAATATGGTCAGCCATTATGCTACATTTCTGACATCTTATCAAGGACACGACCTACATGCCAAGTCTCCCATCGCAGATCAAGAGCCACGCTGCTGAGTCGCCAGAGGGTGCTCTGCTGTGCCCAAGCGCCTTGTTGCACTTGGGCAGTAGGGCAGCCGTGGACCAAGCGCTTTCTCGGCTTGCCCGCAAGGGGGAACTCATGCGGGTCTGCCAGGGCGTCTACGTCCGGCCCATCCAGACCCGGTTCGGCCCTCGTCCACCCTCAGTCGAGAAGGTGCTTAGTTCCCTGTCTACGCTCTGGGGTGAGACGATTGTACCTTGTGGCGGGATGGCAGCGAACGCACTTGGACTCACAACGCAAGTGCCCATACGATCCGTCTACCTGACCTCCGGGCCCGACCGTAATCTGAAGCTCGGCGGGTTGACGGTGGAACTACGCCATGCTCCGCGTTGGCAGTTGGCGGCGCCGCGTCGTCCGGCGGGCGAAGTGGTTCGCGCATTGGCATGGCTGGGTCCCAAGGAAGTCGAGGAGGGGTTGGCCGCGGTTCGTAGCAAGCTCTCTGCCGATGACCTCGACGAGTTGGCCGCGTCACGAGCCGTGATGCCTGCGTGGATGGCAGAACCCGTAAGCGCGATGGTTGCCAATGGCTGAGGTGTCCTTTGAGTCCCTCTCTTCAGAAGAGCGGAGGGAAGCTTTGGAAGTAGCCGCCAACCTCAGCGGAAGACGTGGGCATATCCTGGAGAAGGACACATGGGTCGTGCATACGTTGCGCGCCCTCGCAGAGAGTCCATTTGCAGGGAATCTGACTTTCAAAGGCGGTACGTCTTTGGCCAAGGCGTATCAGGCTATTCGTCGGTTCTCGGAAGACTTGGACGTCACGTATGACATCAGGGCCATAGCTCCCGACCTTGTGGGGAGCTCCCAGGGCGATCCGCTGCCCGGCAGTCGCAGCCAGGAGCGCAATTGGACTAGGGAGGTCAGGCGGCGGCTGGCAGAGTGGGTGGAGACTCATGCGTTAGCTGTCGTCGAGTATAGCCTGTCGGGATCGCAACCGCCGGTACGGGTACATGCCAATGGTGACAGACTACTCATCGGTTATGAGCCTCTGTTCCCGTACCAGGATTTCGTCATGCCGGAGGTGGCTGTGGAATTCGGAGCACGGTCGACCGGAGAGCCGCGTGAAGAGCGCCTTGTCGAGTGCGACGCGGCAGCCTATCTACCTGAGGTTGCTTTCCCTACCGCTCGGCCCCTCGTGATGCAGCCCGAGCGCACATTTTGGGAGAAGGCAACCGCAGTTCACGTCTTCTGCCGCCAGCAGCGTAGCCGGGGTGAACGGCTCTCTCGACATTGGCACGATCTCGTTCGTTTGGACGACGCGGGCTTCGCCGAGAGAGCACTCGCAGACCGGAAGCTGGCCCTGTCGGTGGCACGGCACAAGGCGATGTTCTTTCGAGAGAAAGACACCGCCGGAAACTGGATAAGCTATGAGGCCGCCGTCTCCGGCGACTTGCAGTTGGTACCTGAAGGCTCATTCTATGAATCTCTGGCTGATGACTACGGAAGGATGCTCAGCGACGGGATGCTCCTCGACGATGAGGAGCGGTTCGAGGACGTGATGGAAAGATGCGCCGAGCTCCAGGAGAGGGCCAACAGTTGAGCACCAGTCGCCATATCATCGACAACGAGCAGGAGACCGTGGCAGACAACCTGCGGCGGAGCCTCGGCGTCTCCGAAGCCTTTGACTTCGTGTCGGCCTACTTCAGCATCTATGGCTACGAGTTGCTGATGGACGAGCTTGACAGCATCGACAGGGTGCGATTTCTCTTCGGGGACCCCGCCTCGGTCGAGGACCTAGACCCCGGGGCCAAAGACCCGAAATCCTTCACTGTCACCGAGAAGGGCCTGACGCCGAATCACACGATGCTTCAAAAATACCTGGCGAAACGTTGCGCCGAATGGGTGAAGCGTGACTCCGTTGCCATCCGCTCTGTGAGCCAGTCCAACTTCCTTCACGGCAAGATGTACCTGGCAGGCTCGGACGGCGTGGTCACTGACGCCGTGGTTGGCAGCTCCAACTTCACCAAGAGCGGGCTGGGTGGTAGCGACCGCTCCAACTTGGAGATCAACCTAGCCGTGAACGACATCGCCATCCTCGCTGAATTGCGGGGGTGGTTCGACCTCTTGTGGAAGAACGCGCAGCGCACCGAGGACGTGAAGCAGAAGGTGCTAGACGCTCTGGCTCGCGTTGGGAAGGACCACGCGCCGGAGGTCGTCTACTACAAAACCCTCTACGAACTGTTCCGCAGGGAGATCGAGGCACGAATCTCGGGTGATGCTGATCTGGTCGCCACAGGTTTCTACGACAGCCAGGTCTGGAACGCCCTCTACGAGTTTCAGAAGGATGGAGCCAAGGGCGCCATCGCAAAGCTGACACAGCACAACGGATGCATCCTCGCCGATAGTGTGGGACTGGGCAAGACCTACACAGCACTGGCTGTCATCAAGTACTTCGAGCAGCGCAACGAGCGCGTGCTTGTGCTGTGCCCGCGCAAGCTGTACGAGAACTGGGCCCTCTACCAGGCAAGCAACGGCCACATCCAGAACCCCTTCCCCCAGGATCGCTTCAGCTACACTCTTCTGGCCCACTCCGATCTCTCTCGCGACTCCGGCAGGTCGGGAAGCGTTGACCTCGCCAACCTCAACTGGGGCAACTACGACCTCGTGGTCATCGACGAGTCCCACAATTTCCGCAACAGCGATGGTCAGCGCTACCAGAAGCTCCTGAAGGAGATCATAGCCGCCGGAACCCACACCAAGGTGCTAATGCTCTCTGCTACGCCGGTCAACACCTCGCTCATCGACCTGCGCAACCAGGTCTACCTCATGACCGAGGGACGGGAGGACGACTTCAGGGAGAGCCTTGGCGTTGGGAACGTCGGCAACATGATGGCGGCGGCTCAGAAGCAGTTCAAAGAGTGGGAGTCAGATAAGAAGAAGGGGCAGAGGGATAAGAGCGCGCTACTTGAGAAGCTGGGTGCGGATTTCCTACGGCTCCTCGGGGGCGTCTCCATCGCCCGTTCCCGGAGGCACATCGAGGAGTCCTACTCCGCCGAGATAGAGCGCATCGGCCAGTTCCCCACCCATGCCGCACCGGTCAATTCCTACCCGCCTACCGACCTGAACGGTGCCCTTTCTTACAAGCAGCTAGCCGACAGCATCGAGAAATTCAAGCTGTCCGTCTACCAGCCTTCTAACTACGTTACGGACCCGCTTCGCCTAGCCGAACTTGAGCAGATTCGGAAGGCACAGAACTTCAACCAGCAGGACAGCGAGCGTTTCCTGGTCGGCATGATGCGCACGAACTTCCTGAAACGCCTGGAGAGCTCGGCCCACTCCCTAACGCTGACCCTCCAGCGCACCATCGGCAAGATAGACAGCCTCGTCGAGAAGATCGAGCGGTACCAGGATCGAGGGAGGGACGGGATTGAATTGACCGGCGTGGATGTAGAGCCTGACGATGATGAGGACGACGAGGAGTTCTTCGTCAACAGGGGACTCAGACCGTATCGGCTCAGCGAGTTAGACCTGCCCGGCTGGCTGGACGACCTCCGAGAAGACCGGGCCACACTAAATGGCGTTCTAGACCAGGTGGCGGCCATCACATCGGAGCGAGACGGCAAGCTGAAGGAGATAAAGGAGGCGATCCGGCAGAAGGCAACTCACCCAACTGCCGACAATGCCGGGGCAAAGAATCGCAAGCTGCTGGTCTTCACCACCTTCAAGGACACAGCCCTCTATCTGTACGAGAACCTCTCCGAGCTTGCCGATGAGTTGGACATCAACATGGCAATGGTCGCCGGCGATGAGACGCGAGCATCGGTAGGCCGGAACGCCTTCAACGACATTCTCACCAACTTCGCACCCACTGCCCGCAACAGGGGAGAGTCTGATGAGCCTAGCATCGATCTGCTCATCGCCACGGATTGCATCTCCGAAGGACAGAATCTCCAAGACTGCGACACAGTGCTGAACTACGACATCCACTGGAACCCTGTGCGCCTTATCCAACGGTTTGGCCGAATCGACCGCATAGGCAGCCGGAACCCGTCCGTCCACATGCTCAACTACTGGCCAACGGAAGACATGGAGAAGTACCTGAAGCTGGAGACCCGAGTACAGGCACGGATGGCACTGGCAGACATCGCCGCCACCGGCAGTGAGGACCCCTTCACCGACGAGGACGCCCAGGAGGGTGCTCAGTTGGAACTGCGCTTCCGTGACGAACAGCTGTTGAAGCTTCGAGAGGAAATCCTGGACATGGACGAGTTGGCCGACGGTCCGGTGATGAGCGACTTCACCCTCGACCACTTCCTCGCACAGCTATTGCGATACCTTGAAAAAAACAGGGATATGCTGGAAGAGCTTCCGTACGGAATCTACGCCGTCACTGAGGACAAGTCCGCCGCCATCCAACCAGGGACGGTCTTCTTTCTGCGCCAGCAGAACGCCGCTGCCGGCTCGTCTCGTCAGCGGGTCGCCAGCCCGGTCCATCCATACTACGCAGTCTACATCCAGGATAACGGGACTATTCGCTTCGGCTGTGCCAATGCTCGACAGGCCCTTGGCGTCTTCGAAGCGGCGGCATCAGGGAAGACTGAGCCCATCACGATACTCTGCGATCAGTTCGACAGGCTCACTGATTTCGGCAAGGCGATGGGCCACTACGATGGGCTCTTGAACAGCGTCATAGCTCACATCAGGCAGGCCCACTCCGACGTCCAGACCCGCAATCTGCGACCTGGCGGCGCAAGAGACTTCCGATTCACGCCCGCCTCCGAGACACCTCGTAGCGCGGCGGACTTCGAGCTTGTGACGTGGTTGGTGGTGATGGACGATAAGGCTGCGGTGCCGCTAACGGCTGATGGGAGTCCGGCCGCGCCATAGGAACAACGATGAACAAGACCGACGTTGCATCCGAAATCAGAGTTGCTCTAGCTGAGGTCCCTGGCCGGGAGTTTGCCGAGGCCGCAACGGACTTGCTGGCCGTCCTGGGCTACAGCAGCAGCCTTATGCCGGACGGCCAGACCTCTTTGATTGACGACTTCATCCAGCAGTACCCTGCCTCCACACCGGGGACCCAGACGGAGCGGTCCTTTAGGGAAAGCGCCGATTCAATACGGGTCCTCTTTCAGTACACCGACCAAGAGATCGCGGCGCAAAGTTCGCTATTCGACGTCGGGAGCTTCGACACCGGCAATGCCCGCAGCTTCCTCTTTGCAGCCGTGGAACTGAAAGAGACCAGCTATCCGCGAGGTACCTACGCAACCTTCGCCCGTGAAATAAACAAGCGGTGGCAGATACCCACAGCTGTTCTTTTCAAGACATCCTCTGATCTCTTGTCTCTCGCCTTTGTCCATCGCCGCCCCAACCGGCGCGACCCTGAAAGGGACGTGCTTGGCAGCGTGTCTTTGATTCGGGAGATTAGGCCGTCCGATCCGCACCGGGCCCACTTGGACATTCTCTCGGAGCTTTCACTGGACGAGCGCCTGACCTGGGTGAACTTGCGCGGCCAGTCTCGAAACTTCGACGGTCTTCTGGCCGCCTGGCTGGACGCGCTGGACACCGAGGAACTGAACCGCCGTTTCTACCGGGAGTTGCAACGCTGGTTTGACCAAGCGGTGAAACCGGAGTTCACGCGATTCCCCACGGCGGAGAACAAGGTCCTTACCCCCCAAGAGCACGTCATCCGCCTCATAACGCGGATGCTCTTCATCTGGTTCATCAAGGAGAAGGGGCTGGTTGCCCCCGAGCTCTTCATAGAGAATCAGATCGGTCCGTTGCTCAAGGATTACGACCGCTCCACCGGCGACTCCTACTACCGCGCCGTCCTGCAGAACCTCTTCTTCGCCACTCTGAACACCGAGATAGACCGGCGTGGGTTCAGCAAAGAATCCAACCCGACCCACCGGGACTTCACCCGCTACCGCTTCCGGTCCGAGATGACTAACCCCGACGCTTTGGTCGAATACTTTGCCAAGACCCCCTTCATCAACGGCGGACTTTTCGATTGCCTCGATAGCGAGGAAGCCAAAGGCAAGGGCGGCTATCGTATCGACTGCTTTTCCGATGTGGACAAGCGGCTGCTCTCAATCCCCAACCGCCTCTTCTTTGGTGCTGACGGCCTCATCAACCTCTTTGATCGCTATAAGTTCACTGTGGAAGAGAACACGCCTGTAGAGGTGGAAGTGGCCCTGGACCCGGAGTTGCTGGGCAAGGTCTTTGAGAACTTGCTGGCTGCATACAACCCTGAGACGAAGGAGAGCGCCCGCAAGCAGACTGGCTCCTACTACACGCCCCGTGCTGTCGTGGACTACATGGTGGACGAGGCTCTAGTCGCCTCCATTGTCCAGAAGGTCGCCCCTGACGACGCCGACCGGAACTGGTGGGAAGAACGTCTCCACTATCTTCTCGATTACAGCGACGCCGACGAGTTATTTCTCCCGGACGAGGCTGACCGCGTCGTGCGCGCCATTGCTGATTTGCGAGTGTTGGACCCGGCTGTCGGCTCCGGTGCTTTCCCTATGGGAGTCCTCCACAAGCTCACTTTAGCCCTGCGGCGCCTGGACTCCGATAATAGACGGTGGGAGGCCCTGCAACGCGAGTTGGCGTTGAAGCAGACGGAGCAAGCCTACGACGCAGCCACACAACAGCAACGGAACCAGGCCCTACAGGACATTAGCGACACATTCGAGCGATACCGCGGCTCCGACTTTGGTCGCAAGCTCTACCTAATCCAGAACAGCATCTATGGCGTAGATATCCAGCCCGTAGCGACCCAAATCGCCAAACTGCGCTTCTTCATTTCCCTTGCTATAGAACAGCAGCCTGACGCTGCCGCCGGAAACTATGGCATCCAGCCGCTGCCCAACCTGGAGACGCGATTCGTGGCGGCGGATACGCTCTTAGGACTGGACAACAAGGCCGTCCAGCTTCCATTGGGTGGTCAGAACCGCGTTTCTGAGCTAAACGATCAACTACGACAGAACCGAGAGAGGCACTTCCATGCCGGCATCCGCCAGGAGAAACTACGTCTGCGAAGTGAAGACACCCGGCTGAGAGACGAACTTGCCACGGAGCTAGAACGGGCGGGTATGTCCAAGTCCGACGCTGGCAAGATATCCACTTGGGACCCCTATGACCAGAACGACCACGCCGAATGGTTCGACCCCGGGTACATGTTTGACGTCGCTGGTGGCTTTGACGTTGTTATTGGTAATCCGCCTTACGTTCAGCTCCAGAAGGACGGCGGCCGCTTAGGAAAACTGTATAGAAACGCCGGATATGCAACCTTCGCGAGCACGGGAGACCTCTACCAACTCTTTTATGAACAAGGATTGAGGCTGCTGTCATCGAGCGGCCATCTCGCTTTCATCACCTCCAACAGCTGGTTGAAGGCCGAGTACGGCAAGGCAACGCGCAAGCATATGGCCGAAGCCTTTACGGTCCTGCGGCTCTTGGAGATGGGTAAGGATGTTTTCGATAACGTCATCGTGGACACCAGCGTCCTCTTCGGTCGGCGCGGGAAGGCAGACGAATCCGGCAAGGCAGTGGACATGGACCGTCTCTCCCATAAGGCTTTCCCGCCCGAAGAGGAGTTCTGGAGTGGATTCAGCCCGCAAGGTGAAAGCCCTTGGAGTGTGCTCTCATCGATTGAACAGGGCATCATGGATAAGATGGTAGCTGTGGGAACGCCATTGAAAGAGTGGGATATTGCCATTTATCGAGGAATAACTACCGGACTCAACGGCGCCTTCATCATCGATAACCAGACTAAAGAGGGATTGATCGCACTGGACCCGCGATCCGAGGACATCATCAAGCCCGTCCTGCGAGGCCGAGACATTGAGCGCTATCGAGCAAAATGGGCTGGCAAGTGGCTCATCGCCACTCACAACGGATATGACGGTGTTCCGCCGATTGAGATCGACGATTACCCTGCCATCAAGACCTACCTCGACGGCCATTACGAGCAATTGGAGAAGCGATACGACAAGGGGCGGACACCGTATAACCTTCGTAACTGCGCTTACCACGCGGATTTCAAAGGCGAGAAGCTGTTCTGGATGGATATGACTGCGCGAGGTAGATTCAGCTACTCCAATGAAGAAATGTACTGCAACGACAAGGGCTTCATGATGACCGGTGCCTCCTTGAAATACCTGTGTGCAGTCCTCAATAGTACCCTGATCGCCTGGCTAATGAAGACAGAGGCATTAACAACTGGTATGGGGCTGCCTCAGTGGAAGAAGTTCGCAGTAGAGCGCATCCCAATCCCAAGCCTTGCTCCTACTAGTCAGAAGGCATTCACCGAAATGACCGATCACATCCTTCGAGCCAAGGGGGAAGATCAGGGGGCCGATACCTCTGAGTCTGAAGCAGAGATTGACCAAATCGTATATCAACTCTACGGACTAACTCCCCAGGAGATAGTGGAGATCGAACAACGCCTTTAGGCTTAGTCGCGTTCGGCTTGGCAGTCCTTTGCCCGCCGGGAGGAATTAAGGGCTCATGGAATTCATTTGTTGGCAATCCACTGAACCTCATTCTCGGTAAGACCATACAGAGCATAGACCAGCTGATCCATGTCCTCCTCTAACGCTAGAGTATCCTTCCTAGCACTACGGGCATGTAGAATCTTGTCTACGAGTTGGATTAGAGGCCGCTGGCGCATTGCGTCAATTCTGGGAACAGGAATGCGGTCCACTGTGAATCTTACCCACCTGGTGGTACCCATCCCTGAATTCAGAGCACTGCTCCGCATGAACCAAGTCACGAGAGTGGAATTGAGTACAGCACATAGGTACTTGATCGAATCGCCTGTCATCATATATGCAGAGTTCACGCAGAACATCTCGCCTTCGTCGTAAGCAAACCTTCCCTGTTCAGTAAGGTCTATCCAAAAGAGCTTCTCCTTGATGAATTCTGCGTGGTAAGCGCAGGTATCCTGCATTTCAAACCAAGCGTTGGTAGTCTTCTTCCTGGCCCGCGTCCCGTTGGGAAGCCGCTTGCCCGATTGCTCTAACCTCTGTTTGCCAAATGAAAGCAGGTGTCTCTTCACAGCCGGATAGTCATCGATATTGACAGCGAGGGCAGGGAACGTAGCTATGAGCCACAGTTCTTTCCACCGAGCTTGGTAACGCTGGATGTCCCTTCCGCGCAGCACGGGCTTAATGACCTCGGTTGACTTGGGGTCCTCCGCGACTAGTGCTTCCTTAGTCTGGTTATCGATGATGAAGGCGTCGTTGTAGCCGGTTTTTATTCCGTAGTTAATGGCATTTTCGTGTACTAGCTCTGTCGAGATACAGCTGCGACCCGCCTACCAACCTGCAAAGCTTGTGCTTGGCAACATGTTGTGTTCATGTCCCTAGCGGCTGATTGAGCTTCCGGCCCTCCTCAGTGCGCCCTCGGAATCCAGTGTCTCTATGGGTCAACCTAATGTAGACGACACTTACTGAGACACGGAGGGACATATGGATGCTTTGGCACTAGCAGATAGAGGCTTGCAGATAGAGGCGATGCCGTCGGAGTTGTCCGACAACACTCGGAAGGCATACCAGAAGGGGTGGAGTAGATTCACGGACTACTGTGCCACAGAGGGGATTGACGATCCTTTATCGGTTCCTCCCGATAGAGTCGCCCGCTTCTTTGTTCATCTGGCAACTGGTGCGAGTCCGAAGAGCGGAGTGACACCTTCGATGGGCACGGTCATGCTCTACAAGAGCGCCGTGAACAAGAAGTACCTTGAGGCTGGAAGGCCGTCACCCACGAGGCATCCGGTAGTTCGCGCGACGCTCAAGGGGTTGGCTCGGCTCAAAGGCTCCTCAAGCCGAAAGGTCGAGGCTTTGCGAGAGTACCACATTAGAGCTATGTTGCGGGCCTGTCCTAACACGCCAATAGGCAAACGAGATGCCGCAATGATTGCGGTCGGCTTCGCCGGAGCTTTGCGCCGATCAGAGATATGTAATCTGGTCTTCGACGACGTCGAGTTCTTGGACTCCAGTGAAGACGATAGAGATCGCATGTGGATTACGATTCGCCAGTCCAAGACTGACCAGCAGGGCAAAGGACAGCGGGTCGCGATACTCGATGGAAAGGCCGTTCGCCCGATAATGCGCCTTCGGTTGTGGCTGGAGAGCTCGGGCATAACGAATGGGCCGGTCTTCCAAACAATGAAGCGCGGAGGCCGTTTGCGAGGCAAGCCGATGCACCACAGCGATATTCCCCGCATCCTCAAGCACTACGCAGCACAGATCGGACTGGATCCGAAGGACATAGCCGGGCATTCGCTGAGGGCTGGCTTTGTTACCAGCGCAGCCGTTCATGGCGCGCGATTGGACAAGATCATGGCCGTTAGTCGTCACACGAACCCGGCTACAGTCATGGGATACATACGTGACGCCGATGCCTTTGCAGACCATGCTGGTGAGAGCTTTCTATAGGCATGCACCTGCGCGAATCTCTTGAGTCCCATTCTTGTGGCACCCCTCTAGGTCCCGCCAGAGTCCTGCGCACACCGGAAGGGGCCAGCCTTCGGCTGGTGCGTTCGCTTGAGTATCGATCACTCCAATGGTTGCAGCGGTATCAATTGTCCGATGGACTGGTACTGCTCCAGCGCGGCGAAGTGTCCAGGGTTCTTCGCGTCGATCTCACCCACAACAGCATGGTAAACGGGAGTGCCCGCTTCCGCGAACAGCTTGAAATCGACAACGACGAGTCCGATGTAGTCCTGCATAAAGCGGATTGTTATTGCAAAGTGGTGCTGGCCTCCGGGGGGCCACCCGGAAGGCGGCGGATCTTGTGGGGCGCTGCCCACGAAATGGAAGTAGTCGTCTGACTTACCAAGGATGATATCTCTCACCAGTGGCCGAAAGCAGTGTAGTCCCACCTCTGCGACTGCGTAGGCATAACTGATCTTGGCGATGAACCGAGCGAACCGGTAGGGTTCCGTCCTGAAGGTGTGCACCCCGTTCCAGAGGGGATATCGCTTCTGCAAGCGCTCCTCCTCATCGCCATCCGACAACACGGACACGGTCCACGCGTGGGAGTTCGGAATCGGATGTACCCCCGACAGAATTCTCGCGGTGTCGAAGTTGTACAACGGAACCGGTGCGGTGTACTCGGTGGCTGGCACTTTGATGTGACCACCCGTCCGGGAACCAAGTGAAACGGTCTTCGCCCTATTCTTCGGCCTGCGAGTGGGCAAGCCATACTTCGCCCGGAAGAGCGCCCATTCCTCGGAGAGTAAGCGGTTTTCGATCTCCCTATTGATGGTTCGTTCGCAGTTCCGGCAACTTGCCTCTGGCAGGACTAACCCACCGTTTAGGGCAAGCGGCACGATGTGTTCGTCTCCGAACCTCCTCACACCTGGAGGAAGGTCGGTTGTTCCACAGTAGATGCATAGGCCGACGGGCGCATACCGGTGGGTTGTCATCTCGGGACCGCACCAACTTGATAGAGCTCTGTGGTCGCCGCCGTCGTTGTCCACTCCTGGGCAGCCATCCCATCCTCACTGTCGCCGCAGGCTACTGCGGCCATAAGAGCAATTGCCGCCGCAAGCGCTATCACCGGCATGAACCCCGACAGGTTAGACCTCATTTGCCTTCTCTACTGCCCCCGGGCCGCCTCTCTCCGGTCAGAGAAGGACCTTCCAAGTCGTACACGGCCGGTGTGCGGTCTGCGATCTCCCTAATCTCCCTGGCGGTCGCACTGTATTCTGATTGCAGTTCGCTCCAGGCACTTTCTGCCTGATCCATCAGGGCGTGGTGTACCGTCTCCATCATCTGAAATGTACCTCGTGAAAATCCGCCGACTATAGATGCGCCAATGAACCAGTATTTCCGGTAGGGGTGATTCACGTGTACATCGACAGTCTCAAAATACCATTCCAACGCAGACCTGCTTCCTTTATAGAGGGACTCAATGACTGAATCTACGATAGCTTTGCGGTCGTCACGCAGTCGATTGTGCAACTCCCTCACGGCGTGCTTATATGGCATGTCCTGGTGGTAGGGTTGTGCCTCCCATTTGTATCGGCTGCGCCCATCCGCTAATAGGATTGCTTTGTAAGCAGTTTCCAGGGCAATGCCGCCGCACGTTAGGGCGATGTTGTTCTTGCTGACCTCAGACCAAGAGGCGCTAGGTTCGGGAAACTCATAGTTCGCTGTCGCTATCTCCATCCAACCCCGTGAGTCTGACAATAGAGGCCATACGTATCCTCGCCTTGGGTCGAAGACCCCGTCTCTCGCTCGGAGTTTGTCTTCATACTCCCTGCATAATGGCGAATTGGAGTAGCATTCCACGCAAAGAGAGCCGACGGAAGCGTTGAGGTTCCGATCTGAGAACCGTCTTGCGTCAGGGTTCAGTGCAGTCCCGCAATCACCGCACAGTAGAGCCACTCTGTCCTCCCAAACTCATCGTCTAGTTTAGTATTCCCGAAGGCCAAACCTAGTTCCTTCTCTACTCACCATCGTGCAAGGTAGGCGCGCTCCCGCTCAGGGAGCGGAACTTGGTCCCTCACCCCGCCCCTCCCCCTTGGGCATGCGGTAGCCGACGCGGCGCTCGGTGAAGATGTAGGTGGGTCTGGCGCCGGCGTCGCCGAGCTTGCGGCGGAGCTTGTTGATGAGGGTGCGCATGGGCCGCATGTCGCCGACGCCCCGCTCTCCCCAGACCCGTTCCACGAGATACTGGTAGGTCAGCACCCGACCGGCGTTGGCCGAGAGCTCGGCGAGCATCCGGTACTCCATCGACACCAGGTCCAGCGGACGGCCGGCGAGGGTCACGCTGCGGGTGGCGTAGTCGATGACCAGGTCCCCCAGCACGTAGGGCTCTCCCGGTTCCGAGGCCGCCCGCCTGCGAAGAGTTGCCCTGATCCTCGCCGAAAGCTCCGTCGGCGAGAAGGGCTTGACCACGTAGTCGGCTGCCCCCATGTCGAAGGCCCTGGCAACGACCTCCTCCCGCCCGTAGGCGGACAGGAAGATCACCGGCACGTCGGCCACTTCCAGGATGTCCTTCATCAGCTCGATACCGTCCGCGCCCGGCAGCATCAGGTCCAGCAGCACCAGCTCCGGCCTCTCGTCGACCACGAGGCGGACCGCCTCCTGCGGCTCCCCGGTCACCACCGGGTCATAGCCCGACTTTGCGAGGTTCTCGCGGATGTAGCGGAGGTCGTTGGGGTCGTCGTCCACGGCAAGGACGCGCACCCGCCGCTCCTCCTTCCGCTCTCGACGTGCCGGGTCCGGCTGCAATACGCCGAGCGCCCCAGCACCCGAGTCCTCGAAGGATGGAAGGGTGAAGGTGAAGCGAGCCCCCATGCCCGGCCCGTCGCTCTCGGCCCAGATGCGGCCGCCGTGGGCCTCCACGATGCCCTTGCATATGGCGAGGCCCAGTCCCGTGTCCCCCGCCTGCTCCTCGGACTGGCCCCTGGAGAACTTGCGGAACAGGTCGGGCAGGCTGTCTGCCGGGATGCCCCGGCCCTCGTCGGCGACCGAGAAGGCCACGTGAACGCCGTCCCTAACCGCGCTCACCCTTATGGCCGACGACTCCGACGAGTTGCGGGCCGCGTTGGACAGCAGGTTGCCGAGCACCTGCACGATGCGCCGCCGGTCCGCCATCACCAGGGGCAGGTCCGGCTCGACGTCGATGGCCAGGTTGTTCTTGCCTCCCGCGCTGGTGAACGCGCTCCGCGCCCGGTCCACCAGCACGGCCACCTCGGCGGGTTCGAGACCCACCGGCAGCGTGCCCGTCTCGATGCGGGCCACGTCCAGCAGGTCGGCGACCAGGGCGTTCATGTGCTCGGCCTGGTCCCAGATGATGCGCACGAACTGGCGCACCACGGCGGGGTCCAGGTCCGTCTCCGAGTTCATGATCGCCGCCGCCGACCCCATGACGGAGGTCAGGGGAGTCCGCAGCTCGTGGCTCACCATCGCCAGGAACTCGACCCGCATCCGCTCCTGCTCCTCCAGGTCGGCCATGTCCTGTAGGGTGACGACCATCGACTCGACCGCGCCCTCGGTGGAGAGGATGGGCGTGGCGTTGAGCAGCAGCGTGAGGCTCCGCCCGTCGGGGACGCTGATGACCACCTCCTCGGCCCGGAGCGTCTCGCCCGAGCTCAACGCCTCCGCGACCGGGAAGTCCCGCAGTGAGACCTCCCGACCGTCGGCCCGACGGAAGGCCACCACGTCGAGCAGGTCCTCCGGCGACTGGCCGGGGTTCCGCAGGCTGTCCACGATCCTCATCGCCTCCCGGTTGAAGGACTTGGGCGCTCCCGCCCCGGCGTCGAAGACCACCACGCCGACGGGGGACGTGTCGATGAGCGTCTCCAGGTCGGCCCTGGCCCGCTGCTCCTCCCGGTGCCTGCGGGCGTTGGCGATCACCATCGCCGCCTGGGACGCGAACATGACCAGCGTGTCCTCGTCCTCCTGGGTGAACTCCGGCCCACGCTCCTTCTCCGCGAGGTAGATGCTGCCGACGCGCTCACCCAGGTGCAGCACGGGGGAGGCCAGGAAGGACACCCTCTCGCTCATCGCAACCGGGGGGCGCAGCTCGGGCAGGCCCAGCGACCTGATGAGTTCCAGCAGGTCGGGCACCCGCAGGGGCGACGCAATTCCGCTCAGGTACTCGAAGTGGCTCGGCCAGCCCGGTATGGTCCACAGCCTGTCCGCCTCGTCCCTGGTGAAGCCGGAGGAGAGGAAGTCCCCGGCGATGCCGTCGTCGCCGTGCAGGGCGATGACCCCGTAGCGGGCGCCGGTGAGGGAGCGTGCGGAGTCGAGGACGCCCTGCAACACCGTGTCGAAGTCCAGGCTCTCATTGATGCGGAGGCTGGCCTCGCTCAGGCGTGAGAGGCGCAGGCGCAGGCCCCCGTTCTCCCGCAACAGTTCGTCCGGCTGCTTCAAGCTCACCTCCCGTGGGGCCGCGGGCCCCGCGCGCCTTTGGGATTCGACGCATTCGGGGCGATTATACCGGATTCTCGGAAAAGGTCATAGTAGATCATATTAAATTGCCGAAAAGGTCACGCCCAGATGATGTTCATGTGGTATTGTCCATAGGGATTTCGCCCGAAAAAGGGAGGTGCTGACTTGGCTTTCATACAGAGAGAACCTGGACCGGCGACTGCGTGCGCACCGTCGCCTTCCCATGCCCTGAGCGCCTTCCACGGCGCATTGAATTCTACCCCCCCCCCCGATTTTCACGCAGTAAACCCAACCTCGCGGAGCCTCGCGCCCATCTCATCAAGGAGGTGACGGCATGAGGCTCACCGCTTTCGCCCCCTACCTCCGCCGCTGGCCGCTGCCAGCCATCGCCGCCCTCATCGCCCTGGCCGTCCTGCTGCCAGGTCCACAGCCGGCGCAAGCGCAGTTCAATAATGACATACGTTTCTCTAGTGGGCATGTGTGGGGGGCGAATGGGAATGGGGTGACCCTGGAGTTCAGCAAAGGGCTGGACTACGACTCGGTGCCGCCGAGCAGCGCGTTCGTGGTGCGCGCTGCGCGGTACGACACGGCCCGGACCCTGCACGGCACAGGCACGGTTCGCATGTCCGGTGGGAGATATGGCGTGGTGCGCGTGGACCTGAACGGCACAATCCGCCACGGCGAGGAGGTCACGGTGAACTACACCGTGCCGTCGCAGAACCCGCTACAGACCTGGGATGGCGAACGGGTGAGATCATTCACCAACGGGCGCCTCTACAATGGCGTTCGCCCGGACACGTCGGACCGGACGCGCCCCACCTTCGCCAGCGCGGAGGTATCAGGCACGACGCTGAAGGTGACCTTCAATGAGGACCTGAAACCGGAGTCGGGCACTGCTGGCAGCGCGTTCAGCGTGTCCGTGACCCGGGGCGGCACGACCAGGACCATCGCCGGCACGGGCACGGTCAAAACCAGCAGGTTCGGCCAGAATCCAATCTCCAGGCTGCATGTCCGCGCCCCGAACGACTTTGCGGAAGTGACGTTGGAAAGCAGTGTCTTCCGCAACGAGACGGTCACGGTGAGCTACACCAAACCGGATGATAATCCGCTGAAGGACAATTCTCACAACGGCAACGAAGTGCTGAACTTCTCCGGTCGGTCGGTGACCAACAATACGCCGCTGCCCACGATCATCGGCACGGATATATTCATCCCAGGGGACGGCCCCATCCCGGCTGTCGATTACAGGAAGCTGGTCATTACCTTCGACCAGGAGCTGGACGCCATGTCGCGGCCGGCCGCGAGCGCATTCACCGTAACCTCGAAGTTACCTCCTCGCCGCAATGTGTTATACGGGACGCTCTATGACTTTGACCGCGTGGCAACTCATACCGTCACGGGACCCCCCACCATCTCCGGCAGCACCGTAACGCTGAGTCTAGACAGCGTGCTTGCCGGCCGCCCCTACAAGGTGACGTACACCAAGCCGACTCAGAACCCGCTGAAGGATCCGGCAGGCAATGAGTTGCCGGACTTCGAGGATCCACCACCTCCCCCGGTTCCCCCGGAGTTCAAGTACGGGTACTTCTTCGCAGATGAGGTGTATCTGTATTTTGACCAGAACTTGGACCCGACTTCAAAGCCGGCGGCGTCGGATTTCACCGTCACCGTAAACGGCGCCAGTCGCAATATAGTCTCCGACAGCATCAGTTTCGAAACCATTGATTTCCCTGACACGGGAGTGAAAATGCGGCTGGTCTCGTTCACCAACGAAGAGGACACGGTCAAGGTGAGCTACACCAAGCCGCCCAGCTTCGGACCGCTGAAGGGCGCCAACGGCGCCGCCGTGGAGACCTTCGAGCAGCGCACCGTGCTTTGGGTCGGCGATTTCGCCAGTGAATATTTGGGAATCGAGGCGATCGGGAGCGACCCGCAGCAGGTCCCGGCGGTATCGGTGACCGGGGTGTCCGTGGTCTCGGACCCGGGCGCGGACAAGACCTACGGCATCGGCGACACCATCCAGGTGCAGGTGACCTTCAACCAGTTGGTGGTGGACGTGGGCACCTCGGGAGGCACACCCCGCCTCAAGATCGACATGGACCCGGCGGAGTGGGGCGAGAAGTGGGCCAGCTACGCCAGCGGCAGCGGCACGGCCAACCTCATCTTCACCCACACGGTGGTTGAACCGAACATCTCCACCCAGGGCATCGCCGTGCTGGAAAGCACCCTGGAGCTGAACGGCGGGACCATCCAGTCGGACGGCGAGGACGCCAGCCTGTTGCACACCGGCCTGGCCCATGACGCCAACCACAAGGTGGACTGGCAGACGCAGCCGGACGGAGACGGAGACGGAGACGGCGGCGCGAGCGGGGATGACGGCGGCGGACAGGGCGAGAGCGAAGAGGAGCAGAGCGTCCCGGCGACAGTGTCCGGCGTGGCCGTGTCCTCTTCCCCCCAGGCCAACGCCACCTACGGCGGCGGCGAGACCATCAGCATCACGCTGACCTTCAGCGAGGCGGTGGACGTCACCGGAACGCCGCGATTGAAGATCGACATGGACCCGGCGGATTGGGGCGAGAAGTGGGCCAGCTATGCCAGCGGCAGCGGCACGGCCACCCTGACCTTCACCCACACCGTGGTGGAGCCCAACCTCTCCACCCAGGGCATCGCGGTGCTTGAGAACTCGCTGGAGTTGAACGGAGCAACCATCCAGTCGGACGGCGAGGACGCCGACCTGTCCCACACCGGCCTCGCCCACGACGCCAGCCACAAGGTGGACTGGCAGCAGTCGCCGCCGACCCCAACACCAACACCGACACCAACCCCGACACCAACCCCATCGACCCCGTCGGTGACCGGCGTGTCGATAACCTCCAACCCCGGTTCTGACGACACCTACGGCCCCGGCGACGTGATCCGCATCAGCGTCACCTTCGACGAGGCGGTGGACGTGACGGGAACCCCGCAGTTGACCATCGACATGGACCCGGCGGACTGGGGCGCGAAGCAGGCGAGCTATGCCAGCGGCAGTGGCTCGACCACCCTGGTCTTCACCCACACCGTGGTGGAGCCCAACCTCTCGACGCAGGGCATAGCGGTGCTGGCGAACTCGCTGGCGCTCAACGGCGGCGACATCGAGTCGTCCGCATCGGACACCGACGCCGACCTGTCCCACGCCGGCCTCGCCCACGACGCCAATCACAAGGTGGACTGGCAGCCCCCGACCCCGACGGTTACCGCCGTGTCGATAACCTCGGACCCCGGCGCCGACGACACCTACGGCAAGGGCGACGTGATCATCATCAGCGTCACCTTCAGCGAGGCGGTGGACGTGACCGGAACGCCGCAGCTGACCATCGACATGGACCCGGCGGACTGGGGCGCGAAGCAGGCTGGCTATGCCTCCGGCAGCGGCTCGACCACCCTGGTCTTCACCCACACCGTCGTCGAGCCGAACCTCTCCACCCAGGGCATCGCCGTCCTGGCGAACTCGCTGGCGCTCAACGGCGGCGACATCGAGTCGTCCGCATCGGACACCGACGCCGACCTGTCCCACACCGGCCTCGCCCACGACGCCAACCACAAGGTGAACTGGGAACAGCCGGACGACGGCGGCCCAGGCTCCTGATGAGCGCGAGGGCTGACCGGCCCCCTCGCACCAAAAAGGCAGAACGCAGGAAGGGCGGCATACACGAAGAAGGGCAGGAGCTTCAAGCTCCGGCTCTCGAAGGTATGCCGCCCGGCCTGGATTCCTCGTGGAGGGAGCGCCGACCTTGAAGGACCGGCTCGATGCCGCGACAGCGTATCCGTCACAGCAGAGAAACCTACGCAGTCCCGGTGGACTTCCCGGAGCGTCTCAAGCGGTTCCAGAGGGAGTCGGGATACTCCTGGTCTGACATAGCCCGCCGCCTCGGCACCTACCGGCACACCGTATGGCGATGGGCCGAGGGCAGGACGCGGCCAAACTACCAGCACCGCAGGGCGCTGCTTGAACTGGCCCACGGCATGGGGCTAGGATATCTCTTCGACGGCGGCGATCGCTGACCGCATTGCACCTGGGGTCGTATGCGAGACCGCGCGGGAGCAGAACGCATGGGCAAGGAAACGGGACCGGCAACGCCAGCGCCGTCTGCCTACCCGGCGGGCGACGAGGCTGCGCGCCGGGCTGCGCTCATGTTCGGCGATGTGACCCTGGGCAGCTACGAGGTGGTGGGCCAGTTGATCCGCATCAACCCCCTCCCGGTCGGCGACCTGGGGCTGCTCACAGTCGGGTTCCGTATCACCGACCGGCCCAGCGAGAAGTGGACCCGGCGCTTCAACCAGTTCAAGTACGGCGAACCTTACGCCGCGAGGGCGGCCACCCGCACGTTCTGCGCGGCGTTCAGCAATATCCTCTTCACCGGGGACCCGCGCGTCGTCGTCGTCTCCTCGGTCTCTTCAGGGCAGAATATCGTGCAAAGCGACACGCCCGCTTCGATGCTGGCGTCCGCGCTTTCGGAATCCCGCGGCTGGGAGTGGCTCCCACATCACGTCACCAAGGACCGGCACCCCAGCATCACCCGCATCGCCCCCGCGGCCAAGCGGGACGCCACCGTGGACGGGGTGTATCTCGCTGCCCCCATCGAAGGCGAACCCGGCCTGGTGATCGTCGTCGACGACTTCTGCACGCGGGGCGCGACGTTCGCCGACATCGCCCGCGCGATACGGGAGTCCAACCCCGGATGGCATATTCAGCCGGTCAGCCTCGCCAAGGCCGAGCGCGCCGCCTACTGGGAGGGCGAGCTGACCAACGCGCATATCCCCGACTTCCTGGACGCCACCTGGCGCGGGGACCCGAAGGTCGCGTCGCCCTTCTACTGAAACGCAAAAAGAGCTGCATACATGGCCGGCGCCCCCGGCCATACACTCCGCAAACGCAAAAAAGCCCACACATATGGATGGGCTGGACTTCCTTCTACCCACCCGGCGGATTCTGACCGGTCTCCCTCGCAAGCGTCTGGGCAAGCTCGCGATAGTCCTCCGCCACGTCGAACCGGCCCTCGGCCTCATGTTCCTCAATTGCGGCCTCGATGACCTTCCCGGCGAGCGGCGCCGCCAGCGTCTTGCACTCCTGGCAGACGTTCCCGACGGAAGCGCCATGCACGCGGTCCTCCAGGTAATACTCCACGCTCATTCGCTCTTCGCGCGAAGTTTCGACCCCGCACAGCGCCTCCTCCTCGGGGGCGTTCTCGTCGAACAGGTGCATCTCCATGACCCCGTACCTCCTGCTTGTCTCTGAATTCGGCCCCGCCCCTCTATTGTCCTCGAATGTCATCCGTCGTGCTCCTTTCGTCATGGTGTCCAAAACGCAAAAAAGGCCGCATACATGGACGGCGGAGGAAGGACACCGCATTGCGGCATCCTCCCCCCGTGTGTTGCGCTCAGGCGGCCGGGCCTAGAACAGCCTCAGCGTCTGCTGCGCATCCTCCTGCTCCGCCGCGCCCTCGGCGTTGGCGTTCGTCGCCGCCCCCTGCTGGCGCCGGTTGTTGCGGCGCTTGGGCGGGGGAGCGGGCCTTTCGTAGGCGGGATGCTTGGGCGTCTCCTCCCACTTGGCCCTCGCCCTCTCCGTAACCGCAGGCACCTCCTGCGCCAGTTCGGACAGGTCCGCGTCCTCGAAGGTCTCGATGTGCGGGTCCGACGAGGGTTGCTGCACCCCGATGACGGCCCTGCCTCCCTTGATGGAGACGACGACCTTCAGCTCGTCCGATGGCGTAGCCTCGGCCTCACCCTCGTCAGTCTCCCCTGCGTCGGGATTGTCCCCGTCGTCGGCAGCGCCCTGGGTGTCCTGCTCGGTGTCACCCTCGGAGTCTTCCTCCTCGACGACCGCGGCAGGCGTATCGTCCGTCGCGTCGCCGAAAAGACTCTCGTCCGCGCTCGGCGCGTCCGGGCGGGTCGTTTCCGTTCCGATCTCGTCTGGCATAGTCTTCTCCTTCCCTTATATGTGTGCTTTGGCCGCGTTCACGTTGGCCGGTCGCTAGGCCGCCACCCTTGATGACTGCCTCTTGATCTCGCCGAGGGTCGTCGGCTTCCAGTACAGGTCGCGCTCCACTGCGGGGACACCGCCGAGCACCGTGGCTTCCGCCATTTCGGTGAGATCGAAGTAGCCAAGCTCGGTCTCGAACCCCTCGACGAGGCCGAAGCACTCGCCGGTTTCGGCGTTCCACTCCGTGATGTACCAGGTCCAGTTGCTGAAGGGGGTGAACAGCTTCACGTGGGCGAGAACGGCGTCGTAGTCCTTGACGTTCTCGTTGGCGTAGAGCACGGGGATCTTCTCCCCGAGCTCCTTCGTCATCAGCTTGTGCCTGCGCAGGCCACTGTTGGGGTCTTCCCAGGTCGTGGTGGTTCCGTTCTTGTCAGACATTGCTTGCTCCTTTCCGGTTCGTTCTCCGAATGAATCTGCTTGCGCCGGTTACTCGGCGTAGGTCCCCACCGACCGCTCCACCGCCTCCGGCGTGACGTAGGTGGGTGTGACCGTTCCCAGGTCCATGTCCAGGTACAGGGCCATGAAGGGGCAGGTGCCCGCCACCATGCGGCGGACTACCTGTAGCACCAGCGACGCCATCATCTGGTTGATGGTCGGGTCCTGGTCGGTGAGGTCGAGGGCCGCCGCGCAGTCCACGTCGGGCGGCCTTGTCGATACGGCCGTCAGCAGGTCGGGACGCTGGAGCGTGGGCGCCGGGGCCAGGTGGCAGGTCTCGCCCTCGAATGGGGGCTCCTCCCAGTCCACCCTGCCGGAGACGTTGCCCACGAGGACCTGTCCCCAGTTGGTGTCGTTGCCCGCGTCGATGAGCCAGCGGGCCGGGTGTCCCGGCAGGCACTCGGCCATCGCCCGTCGTGCGGCGGCGTTGTCGGCGCAGCCGATGATGAGGCTCTCGCCCATGTCGATGAGGCCGGGGTAGACGGGTCCGTTCGGGCGTTCGTCGTACTCCTTGAAGGGGTAGACGGAGTAGCCCACGGGACGGTTGTACGCTTTCGCCAGCCGGTCGGCGAGGGCTTTGCTCTTGAACTGCCCCACGTCCTCCGCGTAGAAGTTCTGGCGGAGCAGGTTGTGGGGCTCCACCCGGTCGTGGTCGACCAGGACGATGGTGGCCTCCCGCCCCTGGAAGAGGCGGCAGAGGCCCTCGGCGACGAAGCCGCCGGTCCCGCCGCAGCCCACCACCGTTATCCAGGGGTTGTCCAGCAGAAACTCGTTGTCAAGGCGGTAAGGCATTCGATCACCTCCTCTGTCATTTCATCGGTCGGGTCCGGCTCCTCGCCCACCAGCCGGAGGCCGGGGTTCGGGCCGTCGAAGACCTGCGGCCAGTCCGCCGGGGCGAAGTGGCCGTAGACGCCCACCCGGAGGCTCAGCTCGGGCAGGTCGGTGTCGAGGCGTCCCACGACGCCGTAGATGCGGAAGCCCTGTTCGTCGGCGTCGTCGGTCTTGGAGAAGAAGGCGCGGGAGCTTCCGTGGGAGTGGAACTCTGCCACCACCCCTGGGGGCGGCGTGTACTTGAGGCGCGTCGCCGTCCCCTCCTGTTCGGGGACCACCATCCGGTAGGAGCGCCCGTCCCACCGCACGGCGAAGAACCGCTCGGTGGTGGGGTCGTCCTCGAACCAGCGCAGCCCGAGCTCGAAGAGCCGGGCGGGTATGGGGCCGTGGGCAAGCTCCACCTTCTCGGTGACGGGAGCCAGCCCACGTACCTCGCAGGGAGCGACGGGAATCCGCGCCGTCAGGTGTGCGCTCTCGGACTGGACGTAGAGACCGCCCGATCCGAGCACGTAGTCGAAGCCGATGCCGTGGGCGCCGGTCAGCCCCTCCGTGCGATTGACGAGGTAGCCGACCGGCCCCGCGCTAGCGGTAGCCAAGCCGCCTCCCCTGTGAGGCCGCGACGGCCTGGGCCACCGTGCATTGGGGAACAAGGTCCTCAAGCGGGTAATCAGTCGTTCCATCGAGCTCCTCCCATAGGGCGTGCAGGTTGTCGGGATGCTTCCTCGAACGGTCGGTGGTGTCGCCGGTACCGGAGAAGAAGGACTGGAAGAAGGACTCCGGTATCAGCTCCACCTGTTCGGGGAAGTGGTGGTTTCCGGGGCAGACCCGCCCGTCCCGGAAGACGTTGAAGGCGGGCATCTTGTAGAGCATCTGGTCGGGGTCCGCCGGCCGCTCCTTGGCCGCGTAGATCCAGGGAGCGCGGCCCGGCGAGCAGACGAAGACCAGCCCCGGCATGGGTATCCTGAGCCGTGCGGGGGGCTTGAACGCCTCCCGTTGCAGGGCCACCGGCCAGACCTGCGGCGGCCTCCAGAGGGCCACCACCTGCCCGGTCTCGCCCTGGTTCCACCAGAGAGCCTCCTGTGGCAGCAGGCCCGAGGAGGCCCCCAGGTGCTGGATGAACACGTTGGCGATCTCGTCCGCCGAGACGGTCTTCACCCAGTCGGTGTCGCCCTCAAAGCCCCGCAGGAGAATCGTCTCCCCGTAGACTTCGAGCTGCACCTTCAGCGCGTCCCTGGGCATGTCATCCACGCCCGGCAGGGACCATTCGGTCTTCTCCGCTTCCGTCGTCATGGTCGTTGTCCTCCTTTCCCTGTTCCTGTGCGGGCAGCCGTGGCAGGATGAAATCCAGCATCTCGGCGAAGCGGGCCGGAAGGTCCTCCTCCAGCCAGTCGGTGAGCTTGCACACCGAGTCCATCAGTGCGCTGGCCCTGCGCCATTCCTTTGTGCCCTCGGCGATGATGTCGTCGTCCCAGGGGTCGGCGAAGCCGTCGTAGCAGCCGTCCTCGTAGTTGTGGTCGAGGAACCAGTTGCCCGTCTCGGCGAGGAGCCAGGAGGCGGCCTGCGCCGCTCCCTCGAACCTCGTGTCCTTCACCGCCTCGGTGAGGGTCTCGGTGGGTATGCCGCCCTGGGGAATCCTCTCCAGGGTCTCCTTGGGGATGTGCTCGGAGGCCGACTCCAGCCACGCCACCCGTACCTCGTCGGACTCCCCGTAGAAGGAGTCCGGGGGGTTGACCAGCAGGAGCAGGGCCGAGATGCCGTCCCTGTAGCCGTTCCACAGCTCGTGGACGCCGTCGTAGCCGAATCCCATCAGGTCGAAGGGGATGCCCCTCCTGAGCCAGGTCCAGGATGGCTCGTCCCCGTCCTCCATGAAGAACTCGAAGTAGGGGGCGTAAAGGGGGAAGTGGCGCTCGGCGAAGAGCCGGGTGAACCGTTCCACCTTGGTGCGCACGTCCAGGGCCGAGAGCGTCTCCTCCGCCTCATGCGGGAAGATGTGGCGCACCAGCCCCGTGAACCATGCGTAGTCGTCGGCGTAGCCGACGATGGTGACCATTTCCCGCAGCGACGGCGGACGCCGCAGGAGCAGCCCCGGAAGCCCGCTCAGGAGCGCCGGGGCCGCAGCTTCCATCGAATGGCCTCAAGAAGGCGTCCGGTGGTCGAGGCGTACTCCTGTGCCTGGGCGCAGGCCGCCTCCACCTCCGGCTGACGTGCGGCCGCGGCGTCCAGGTCGAGGGAGCCGTCGGGCCGTGTGAGCTCCGCCGTGAGCTCGATGATGCGCAGGTCTGCCGGCGGGGTCGTCGCCAGCAGACCTGCGAAGGTGCGGGTGTCCATGTGGCCCCCCTTCCTAGCTCCGTGCGCGGGCGAAAGCGCCCTTGGTGCCCACCCGCCGCTGGAACTCGTAGACGGTGTCGTCGCCCCGCTTGGTCTCCTTGACCGAGGCGTTGGCGATCTCGCCGTAGAAGTCGGCGAGCGTCGCCTTCACCTGGTCGACGGTCATGTCGGGGTCGGGGTCCGGGAACTCTCTGTCGTCGTAAACAAACACGCGTGCCATTGGTCGTTCTCCTTTCGGTGCTACAACTTGGTGTCTTGCCGTGCGGGGAGGGGTTGTCGCCAACGAGCGGCTACCCCTCCCCGTGAACTGCGGTCTAGCGTCCGGCGCCGACCGTCTCCTTCTCCTGCTCCAGCGCCCACTCGAACATCGAGAGGCTTGCGGGCTGGGGCTTCCCGTTGCGGCGCTTCGGCTTGACCGGCTCGGCCATGAACTCGGCCCACGAGAACAGCGACTGCTGCGGCTCCTCGGCCTCGTCGTGGTGGTGGTGGCCGTTGGCCCCGTTGCCGTTCACGGAGACCTGCGCCGGCTCGACCACTGGGCCGAACAGGTCGCCGTGGCCGTTGGCGTGGTGGCCGTTGCCATTGCCCTCAATGGTCTCCGGCTCGACCTCGACGGCCTTCCACCCGTCGTCCACCAGGAACTCCTCGGCCTGTGCTTCGGCGTCCCTGGCCTGGGCGAAGACCTGCTCCACCGTCTCGGCCTCCTCTTCGTCGCCGTTGACGATCTTGCGGGCCAGCGCCATGATCAGGTCGTCCCCGTCGTCGCCGTAGGCGGCCAGCCCGTCCTCCGGCAGCTCTCCCTCGACGGCGAGGGAGCTTTGCAGCTTCTTCGCCACCAGCTTCAGGGCGTCGGCCTGGAGCGTGTTTCGGTAGCTCATGAACACGACCTTGACCGGGCGGGTCTGCCCGATGCGCCACGACCGCCGCGACGCCTGCCGCATCACGTAGACCGAGTAGTCGGTCTCGTACCAGCAGATCGTCGGGAAGTCGATGAGGTCGAGGCCCGTCTGCACCAGCCGGGGGTGGCAGATGAGGACGTCCAGCCCCTTCTGCACCCGGTCGGCCACCCACGCCTCCCGCTTGTCGGGGGCAACGGCGTCGGCCTTCATCACCGCCGTCCTGAACCCGTGCCGGGTGAGGATGTCCTCCATCCGCCCGGTGATGTCGCGGGTCCCCGTGTGGGTCACGTAGACCAGCGTCCTGCGTCCGGCCAGCCGCTCGGCGGCCACAAGGTCGATGAGGGCCTTCTCCTTCGGATAGAGCTTCTCCTCGGAGAGGGGCGGCACCTGCACGATGAGGTCGCCGGACCTGGGGTCGAAGACCGACTCGCCCTTGGTGCAGCCGTCCGGGTAGGCCAGCAGCGTCTGGAGGTACGTGGCGAGCAACCGCTTGGAGCCGGACTTCAGCGCCTTCGCCAGCTCCTCCTTCAGCGCCTTGAACACCTTGTCGTAGGCGCTGCGCTGGGAGAAGCCCGTCGCGTCTTCCTCCGAGTCCATCGAGGACACGAGGATCTGCTCGTCGTAGTCGGGCAGGCCGGAGGCAACGTCGGAGAGGCGCAGGAATACCGTGTTCCCTATCAGGTGGAAGAGCGCCGAGGGCACGAGCCCCGGCCTCTCCCTGGTCACCTTGCGGTAGCTGCGGCGGCGGCTGTTGCGCCCGTCCTCCAGGGCGTCGTCGTCGTCCTTGCCGACGCTGACCTCCTCGAAGCCGTACCGCTTGATCCACCGGCCCTCGTCCGACCGCCCGAACTCCGTGCGAATCTCCGGGCTGAACCGGTAGAGGAGATGGAAGATGGTCGAGGCGTAGCCGCCGAGGAGGGTCCCGGTCAGGCTGAGGGACTTGCCGCAGGCGTCGGCGAGGACTCCCGCCGCGATGCCCTGGGCAGAGCCACGAGCCTTGAACTCGTGAACCTCGTCGCCTATGAGCAAGTCGAAGAAGCCCCGCATGTGGTGCTTCACGTAGTCGCTGAGCGGGTAGCGGGCCGGGCCCGACCCGTCGGCCTGCCAGAGGGGGGAGGCGCAGACCTCCAGGCGCTCCGTCCTGGGATCGAGGACCAGGGCCTCGCAGGTGCGCTTGCGGCGGTTCAGGTCGGCGTCCGTCAACGGAACGCCGTCCTTGTCCGTAATCTGCGCCGTGCAGCGGGGGCAGCAGGGAACCTTGAATGGCTCACCCGTCTCCTCCACCCGTATGAGCCTGCCCTTGGACGTGGCCCACCGGTAGATGACGGCGGCCTTCCAGCGGTAGGACAGCTTGGCCCGCTCCCGGCTCATCACCGCGAACAGCGGTCCCGAGCCGGTGGAGAGCCTGAGCTTTTCCAGGTCGGTGATGGAGGTGACGATTATGGCGCGGGCCAGGGGAACCGTCTCCTCGACCTCCCGCTTCCACTTCCGCACCAGGTGCGGCGGGCAGATGATGAGCACCCTGCGGAAGCCCGCCATGTGCGCGGCGGCGGCCCCGATGAAGGTCTTGCCCGTCCCCATCTCCCCGACGACCGTGGTGCCCCGGTGTGCCTTCAGGGAGAGGGCCGCGCCCTTGATGGCGTCGGCCTGCGCTCCCAGGGGCTTCCTCAGCAGCCTGGGGAGCGTCCCGCCGTTCTCCGAGGGACGGTAGAGCGGCGGGTAGGACTCCACCACCCTGCGGGCGATGGCCTCCTTGAACTTGTCGATGAATCCTCCGAGGTTCATTTCGGCGTCTCCTTTCCTTGTCGTTTCTGAAAGGGACGCCGGGACACGGGGCGCACTGCGCCCCCCGACGGGGGACGCTCATGCGCCAGGTGCCTGGGAGCGTCCCCGAGAGCTTGTTTGAAGGGGGAGGTGGTGCTCCCCGGGTCACATCGCAGGTCTAGTGGACCTGTGGGTTGATCGTTGCGATAACGAAGCTTCTTCGCAGCTTCGGGTTCGCAGTGATCGTGCGGAAGATGCCTTCGAGGCACTCCCGGCAGGTGACTTCGGCGACGTCGGTGGTCGACTTGTAGTTGTCGGTGTCGAAGTCGATGCCGCACTCGGTCGGGCCGTAGCCCGCCTTGTAGTGGTAGCGCTGGTCGGCCATGGCGTTCACCCCCTTGCAGACTTGGCGAAAGCGGTCCTAGTAGTAGATGCGCAGGCCGTACTCAGCTGCGTAGTGGGAGCAGAGCTCCTCGAGCTGCGATGCGAGGTCGGCGACTCCTTCCGTGGTATCGTCGTCCTCGTGGTCGGCGTGTGCGGACAGGAGCCATTGCTTGATGAGCATGCCGTTGTCGCGGAGCGCCAGGTCGTCGTTCCGGTTGGCTTCGGCGATCTGCCGCTCGACTTCCGGCGCCAGCACAGCGTCGTCGTCCCAGGGTTCGTCGTCGGCGCTCGCTTCGTGGTGCTTGATGGCGTCCTCGATGAGTGCCTCAACGAGGGCGGTGGCGTCCTTCCGGACGGCTGCCACGAATGCACGTGGCGATGTCTGGCCGTTGGCGTCAGCCAGCTCCTGGAGCTTGGCCCACACGGCGTCGGCTACCTCACGGTCCCACTTCGTTGGTCGTGGCATGGTTCAACTCCTTCCGTTGACGGGGTTGGTGATTCGGCGAGTACGGCGGCGCAGGAGCCGCTCCACCAGGTCGGGGTTCGCAGCTCCCGGCACGTCGTGTGAGGCAGCGCCCGGGGGCGGCCTCAAAGCGGGTCTATGCGGCTTTCGGGGACTCCCTGCGGGCCTTCTCTGCGGCCCTGTGGTCCTCGTAGCAGCGCCCGCTCAGGTGGTAGGACTTCACCGGCGAGGAATAGGCCCTGCCGTAGTCGTCCAGGTCCACCGAGGCGGTCTGCATGTAGGGTTCGCCGGGAGCGATGGGCTGACCGCACCGGCAGCAGCTTTCGAGGGGCATGGTTGCCTGCATCTCTTCACCTTCCTTCCTTGTATGTGGGTTGTCTCGAATCGCACCTATGCCGCGATGGCCAACCGGTCCTCCGCCGTGTCTTCCTGCGAGCCGTCCGAGGACTCGATGTCCTCGATGAGGCCGCTGTCCAGGTCGAGGGCGACCACGGTGGTGACCAGCCGCTCCCGGTGGACCTCCTTCTGCGGGGAGTCCTCCACCATGACCATCTCCTTGGCCGTGCGCCCCTTCACCAGGATGCGCCGTCCCTCGGCTTCGAGGACGAGGTTGTCCAGGAAACCCGCCGCAACCAGCATCGCCATGTGCCCTCGTCTGAGGGGCATGAGCGGGCGAGTCCGGGTGTCCGTCGCCGGCCAGAGGGTGTCAGTGATCTCCGTGTTGGCCCACAGCCCCGTCCGCCGCGCCTCCGTTGCCGCCGCGACGGGATCGACCGTCCGCGTGGCGAACAGGATGTCGCCGACGGGCGTCGTCGCTGGGGTGAACTCCGGGTAGGGATGGGAGCGCAGCGGCTCCGGCTCCCCGTGCGCCCACTCCAGCACCATGCTCTCGGCTATGGCGTCGGGAACGGGGTCGGCCTTCCGGTGACCGAACAGCACCACCTGGTCGAAGGCTTCGCGCTCCGGGTCCGGGAAGGCCCAGCACCGCATCAGCCCGTAGTGGGTGGACAGGTAGCGGGCCGAGACCGCGAGGCGTTGGCGCGGGACGATGAAGACCAGCAGGCCGTCCTCGGCCAGGTAGCGCGTCGTCTGCATGAGGAAGGCGTGTTCCGTCCGCTTGTCCTCCGAGTCGTAGTCGTAGGGAGGATTCAGGAGGAGCAGGCCGAAGGCCCCGTTCGCAATCGACGTGGAGAACAGGTCGGAGGCCAGCGTGCGGTCGAGCCGCCGCTCGGCCTCCTCAGCCCGGTCGCGGTGCAGCTCCACGCCGTAGGTCTCGATGGAAACGGCGTTGGAGCGGTTGAGGCCCTCGGCCAGCCGGTACAGCGCCTCCCCGGCCCCGCAGCAGGGGTCGAGGATGCGCAGGGTCTCCCTGCTCCGGTAGTAGTAGCCGGAGGGGGTGCGTACCAGGTCGGCTATCAGGTCGACCACCCGGTCGGGGGTCGGGTAGAACCCCCCTTTTGCCTGTGCAGCGAGTCTCATGTCGTCTCTCCTTTCGTGCTTACTCTTGTGTCGTCAGGGGCCGCACCCAGACGGACTGGGCTTTGCGTTCGCGTGTCTCAGAATCCCACTCGTAGGTGCGGCCGTCGAAGATGTCCCGAAGGGCGCCGTCCACGAGGGCCGCCACGTGCTTGGTGGTGCCGACGACGCAGTCGCCGTACCGTCGATGCGCCTCCGTGTACGTGGGGCGCTCACCGGACGGCAGGCGAATCTTGCGGAAGCCGTAGGCTTCGAGGACTCGGTCCTGGACGCGCCTGGCGGTGAGCTGACCCCTGCGGCGGGGCGCTTTGCGGTTGCGCTCCCGTGTGGCGTAGGCGTTGCCGCTGGCGGCGTAGCCGTTGCGCTTCATGTGCTCGGCCATCGTTGTGTAGACCGAGCGGTAGTCCTCGCGGGCGCAGACGGCTATGGCGCGGACGACGCAGTCGCCGGTCTTGCCCCGGTATCCCGCTGCCGCCCGGCCGCCGTCGTCGTAGCGGTAGTCGATCATGTCGTGGCCCCTACCGCCGCCGGGGTCTCCTCTCTTGGCAGCGTCAGCCCGCCCGACGCGACGGCGTAGGACAGGTCTTCGCGCAGCTTCTTGGCCCTGGGGGAGCACCGGTAGCCGAAGACGCCCACCGACTGGAGGGGGACTATCTCCCCCTCAGAGATGCCCCGCTCCCAGAGCCATCCGGCCCAGGAGCCGTGGAGGGGAAGCGGGCTGCGCTTGTCGAGGAACCTGTGATGGAGCGCCGGGGCCTCCTCCGGTGACTGCGCCAGCAGCAGGAACGAGTCCTTCTCGAAACCGAACTCCGCCTGCTTCGTGTACACGAGCGCGTGCCAGCCGCCGGACACCGGCAGCTTGGCGATCTTGGTCGTCCACGTTCCCAGCGTCTCGTAGGGGATGACGCACCGCTCGAAGCCGCCCGAGAGGGCCATGCCGTCCGCGCCGCGGATGATGTGCGCGGCGTCCGGGGGCTGCTTCAGCAGCGACGCCCAGATGCCCTTGAGCGCCGTCTGTGAGCCGACCATCGAGACGAACCAGAGGCCGTCGGTCTTGTCGTTGCGGGCGAAGGCGTCGGCGGTGGCCGAGAACCCTCCCGCCGAGATGGTGAACAGGTCCTCGGGGTCTATGGTGTGAGTCGCAAGCATTGCGAACCTCCTTGCGTGTGGGGTTGATCCGGTGCGCGGGGAGGGTGTCCCCGCGTGAGGGGCCGGACGGCATGGGCGGTCCGGTCGTGTACCGCATTTCCTAGAGGGGTATCAGGCCCCGGTCCTTGAGGCTGACGAACCTGTCCCCGCCGATCACGATGTGGTCGAGCAAGTCGATGCCGAGGAGCTTGGCGGCGTTCACCAGGTCCTCGGTGATGCGGATGTCCTCCGGGCTGGGAGACGGGTCCGCCGAGGGATGGTTGTGCACGATGATGACGTGGGGTACGGCCTCGACGACCGCGGGACGGAAGACCTCGGCAGCTCGCACGATCGCGGAGTAGGCATTCCCCTGGTAGATGACGCGCTGGCCGACCACCTTGTTCTTCCGATCCAGAAGGAGGACGCGAACCTGCTCCTGGGCAAGCTGCGACATCTCGCGCCCGACCAGGCGCTGCACGTCCTCCGGGCAGGAAACGGCGGGAACGTCGCCGGGGCGCTCCGGGAGAACTTCCACCTGGTGGCGGATCGCCAGCTCTCCGAGAACGTCGAGGTTGCGCCGCAGGGCGTCCAGCAGGGTGTCCGTGTGTTGTGCTGTGATGGTGGTCATTTCGGCCTCCTTGGATACCGGTTAGAACAGAAGCGGGGCCGCCCCCTGTGGATTGGAAGCGGCCCCGTGTGCGCCCGTCCGGTACGGGCGTCGGTGTTGGTTGCAGGTCGGCGGGCTAGAAGAGGGAGTCATCCTCCGCCTGCCCGGCGCCGTTGCCGTTGCCGTCGAGGAACACGACCTCGGAGGCGTGGACCTCGGTGCGGTGGCGGCGCTGGCCGTCGTCTCCCTCCCAGGTGTTCTGGACGAGACGGCCCTCGACGTAGATGCGCTGGCCCTTGCCGACGTAGTTGTTGACGGCCTCGGCGAGCCCGGCCCAGCACGTCACGTCGTGCCAGTCCGTCTCCGGCTCGGCGTCCTTGCGGTAGCGGTCCGTCGCCAGCCGCAGCTTGGTGATGGCGGTGCCGCCCGGCGTGTACTGCATCTCCGGGTCCGTCCCGACTCTGCCCAGAAGCGTTACCTTGTTGATCGTCCGTGACATTTCGATTCTCCTTCTGTGTGTAGTGGCGCAGTCTCCCCGCGCCCGTCTGAAATGGGAGCGGGCCGCCCTCCCGTAGATGGGAAGACGGCCCGTCCGGCGCTCCAATGAAGGAGCGTCTAGCTGACCCGCACGTACTCCGACTCGTTCTCCGTGACGATCTCGGCCCTGGTCTCAGGGTCGAGCGCCTCGTTGAGCCTCCGGTGGTTGACCGAGTACCGTGTCGTCTGCACGAGGCTGACCGTCCTTCCGTTCACGGTCACCTTCGTGTCACTTTGTCGGCCCATCCACGCCTTCAGAGTGTCCAGCGCCCCGCGCTTGGCCTTCTCAGGCTCCTTCAGGGACTCCTGGGCCTCGGTGTAGGCCGCGACCGCCTCCCGCGCCTCCTCGTCCGTAACCTCCTTTCCTTCGGTTTCCATGTCCTCGTCGGTCCCGTCCTCCGCAGCCGTACCCGGCAGGCAGACGGCAAGGAAGGGGCAGGAGCGGCACTGCCAGGTGTCGGCGGTGAAATCCCGCTCCGGCAGGGCGTCGGGGTCCGGCCCGTTCTCGACGTGGTGCGCCCCCAGCTCGCCGAGCCAGGCACAGGCGTCTTGCAGGGACCGTTCCAGCCGGTCGGCTGGTATCCGCTCCCAGTCCCAGGTGCGGTCGCCCGTGTCCATCGTGGCGATGACCGTTGGCCGCATCTCCCCGAACTCTCCGAGGGTGTAGAAGGCGGCCTGGGCCACCGCTGCCGGGTGGCTGCGCTCGGCTCCGAGCGTCTGCCAACGCTTGAAGGCATCCGGCCCCCGCGTCTTGATCTCGACGACCATCGGGTCGCCGTAGGCGGGGGTCTCCGGTTCCCCCTCGAAGAGGAAGATCTGCGGGGGCGCCTCGTCTCCCGTCAGGGGCATCCGCACCGTCCCGTCCGGGTGGCCGGTCACCAGTATGTTCGGGCCGACTTTCACGGCCACCTGCTTCGGGTTCCCGGGGTCGGCGGCGTCCACCTGCCAGCCCGCCCGCTCCATCGCCCTTACCACCACCGGCTCCAGGGCGTTGCCCGCCTCCATCGCCGTCAGCGAGTCGTCGCTGGGCGGGTTTGTGGGCTCGTACCCGGTCGCGGCGTACCAGAGGGAGCGGCGGCAGCCCAGGGCCGCCGATGCCCGCACCTCGATGTTGCCGTCGCCGTCGAACCGCGCCGAAGGGCGGGAGAAGACCTCCGCCCTGTCGATGTCTGTCGTTGCTGTCATCGTCTCTGCCTCCTTGTGTCCTGTAGATGGATGGTCATGCGGCGGCCCTGATGTCCGCTTCCTGGTCCGTGTCCTGTTCCTCGCTGGCCCGAAGGTGAGCCTTGAGGATGTGGGCGATGCCGTCGCCGAGGCCGTGGACGGCGACACTCCTGCCGTCGTCCAGGCTGTTCCAGAAGGGCTGCATCTCCTGGATGCCCTGCATCTGGTCGATCACCTCCTCCAATGGGGTTCCCCGGCGCAGGTGCAGGGAGACGAGGCGGCAGGCCAGCTCGGTCACGCCGTGCTGGAACGAGCCGCCCTTGCCGAGCCAACCGAAGACCTCGAAGGGCCGTCCGTCTTCGTCCGTCGAGACGGTGACGTAGAGGTTGCCGAACTCCGTTTGCAGCTTCGTCGTCGTGCTGGGAAGGCTGCGCGGCCTGGGCCGCGTCGAACCGCTCATCGTCCTGGCCCTTCCGGCAGGCAGAGCGGGCGCGTCCGGCTGCAATGGATGGTCTCCATCCGCCCGTACTTCGTGACCATCTCCGGGTCGTTGGCGAAGGACTCGGCCTCGACGAGGGTGTCGAAGCGCTCGAAGGGGTCCGAGCCGTAGCCTCCCCAGTAGAAGAGGACGTGGTAGTGGAGACCGGGCGGGTAATGACGGATGAAGGGGAGCGCGGGGGCGTAGCGGTCGAAGTAGTCTGCCACGATGAGGGCCGTCTCCCGGTCTCGGTCGTCGCCGACTCCCAGGAGCAGCCGCACGATGGGTTCCTCGCAGTCCTCCTCGGCGAAGGTGGGGGTGAGCATCGTGTCGCGGACGGCGGCGGGGAGTTCGTCCCACCGCTCCCGGCTGAGCTTCAGCCCGCTGTGCGAGGGCGTCGTGACCCTCAGAATGCCCTCGGCCAGCTCCACCACGTCCCTCGTCCAGCCCCAGGGTGTGTAGGTTGCGGTCATGGTCGTCATCGGTCCTGTCCTCTCTTTCCTGTAATGCGGAAGCGGGGCCGCCCCTTGAAGGAGACGAACCCCGCTCCCATGTGCCGGTTGTCCGGTCGGACTAGGCGGCCTGCTTGGCCTGCCCCTGCTTCACCTGCTGGAGCCTCTTGTCGGCGGCCTCCACCAGTTCCTTGAGCTCGTCGGCCGTCAGGTCGTCGATGCTCTTGCCTGTCTTATTCACGACTTGGGCGCGCAGCCTGTCGTCGTCGAGGCCCATCTCCGAGGCGATCTCGGAGAGCTCCTTGCGCAGCTTCTCGACCTGGGAGTCGTTGCCGTTCTTGGGCTGGGCCTGCCGCGTGGAGCGACTGGCCTGGGACCTGCCGGAGTTGCCGTTGGACTGGGAGCCGGTCCGGGGCTGGCTTCTGACGGGGGCGCGCTGCGGCTGAGCCGAGGCGTTGGCGGGGGGCTGGTCGCCGTAGAAGCCGTTGCCGAACTGCACGCCGAAGCTGCGGAACGCCCGCTTCATGCCGTCGGTCACCGCTCCCTTGATGGCCGTGTCGTGGCCGTCAACGGTGTCCTCCGTCACCGGGTGGACGCCGATGTCTGTGCGGGGCAGAGCGCCCGCCACGGTGACCCGCACCGGGGCGCAGTAGGCCCTGGCGGTCTTGACCTCGCCGGTCTCGCTATCGACCGTCTCGATCTGGCGCAGCGTCACGTCGCCGACCAACTCGTAGCCCCAGCCGCCGTAGCCGAAGATGCGGTTGGCCTGGTCGATGACGGCGTGCCCTTCGAGGTAGTCGAAGGACTTGTTGCCTCGCCCCCTGCGCTGGGAGACCAGCTTAGGGTCGAGGGGCTGGCCGAGAGCCTGCGTGATTGCGGGCGAGAGCCCGTCCCAGTACAGGGCCTGCCCCGCGCTCAATGCGGGGTCGTGCCCGACCGGAATGGCGGCTTCGGGCTTGTGCCCGTTGCCGTTGACCGTGGCTATGGCAGTGTCCTTGTGGACACCGTTGTTGCTTCCGTTGTTGGTGGACATTTCGTGTCTCCTTCCTTGTTGTCCTGTAGCGAATGAACGGTGGGCGGGTTCCCTATGGGAATCCGTGCGCGGGCATGGCCCGTCGTGAAATGGGCATAGGACCTCCTGGGCATTGGGATTGGGGATGGGGGAAGCGGAGCGAGACAGGCTCCGCTAGGGGGGAAATGGAGGGGAGGGGAAAGCCCGCAGGGGAGCGGCGGGAAGCCGCTAGCGGGCGGTGTGGGCCGCCTGGGAGAGCAGGCGGAGGAAGAGGGAGCGGCCCTGGGGAAGGGCCGCAAGCTCGGCCACGTCGCCGATGCCTTCGGGAAGGGCGACGGCGGCGGCCCTGCGTCCGAGCAGGGTCAAAAGCCCGTCCGTCGCCTCGCGTCCCGCGTCGTCGTTGTCGAAGGCGAGGAAGACGCGGGGGCAGCCCCGGAGCGCGGAGGCGATGCGCTCAACGCCCTGGGTTCCCAGGGCAGCGCAGGCGGGGAGGCCCCATCCGGTAAGGAGGAGCCAGTCGAAGACCCCCTCGGCAACGACGACCCACGGGGGAGCGGGGCCGAGCCTGCCGAGTCCGAGCACCGGCTTGGGGCCGGGAAGGGCCTGGAAGCGGGGTGTCCGGTCAGGAGAGACCGCCCGGCCCTTCAGCCAGCGGACGAGGCCGCCTGCCTGCCCCGTGCTCGACACGGGGTCGGAGACGACGACCATGCCGGCGAACCGCTCCGATCCCCGCTCCATGAACAGCCCGGAGTCCCTGATACGCTTCTCGGAGAAGCCGAGGGACTCCAGGGCCTGCCGCAGACCGCTGCCCGGCGCATAGCCGAGGCCGAGGCGGTCTGCGGCGACGGGGCCGACGCCACGCGAGTCCAGGTACTCCCGCGCTTCTGTCGAACGCCGGAGACAACCGGCGTAGAAGCGCGCCGCCGCCGTCAGCAGGGCGGGGTCGCGGGGAGGCAGCGCGGCGGACGCAGGACGCCGCGTTCGGGCTGGACGATTAGCGGCCCTGGGCGCAAGCCCTGGGCTGCCGTCCAGCCGCGCGATGGCCTCCGGCAGCGACAGCCCCTCGGACTTCCGCACGAAATCCAGCACGTCGCCTCTCTCGCCGCAGCCGAAGCACCAGAATTTCTGGGAGTTTTCGTACACAGTGAAGGACCCCTCAGCCTCGTCGTGGAAGGGGCAGATGCCCTGGCGGACCCTGCCCCTTCCCCTGAGCCGCACTCCGGCGGCCTCCACCGTGTCGCCCAGGTCGTGCCGTGCCCTCAGGGCCGGAAAGTCGACGTTGGCGACAACCATCACGCGCCTCCGGCCAGGGGCCTGAGCCCCCGGAGGCTCCGCTCCGAGACCAGCTTGCCGGCCTTCCAGCGCATCCCCAGCGCCGCCACGACCTCCAGCGTCCCGTTGCCCTGTGGCACCAGCGCGGCGGCCCGTCCTGCGCCCTGGGTGTAGAGCGCCGCGTCCTTGTCTCCGAACCGCCGCCTGATGAGGCCCTTCCACTCGGAGAAGGCCCAGCGGACCTCCCTCGGCGTGGCCTGCGCCACGTTCACGTCGCCGAGCACCGCCAGCGCGGTGTCGACGTCCCCAGCCTGCCTGAGCCTCCGGGCCTCGTGGATGCTCCGCGTCGCGGTGGGCTCCTCCGTCTCCGCCGCATCCTTGAATCCCATCGCAGCGAAGAGCTGGTCGACCAGCTCCTCCAGGCTGCGCCGGGGCCTGTCCATCGCCTCCATCGTCCCGTTGCCTGCTACCAGTGTCGCCGTCGTCATCTCGCACCTCCTTAGTGCTTCAACTTGTGTGTTGCCGTCGATCCGCGCCCAATTGCGGACAAAGAAGAAGGGCCGTCCCCCGGAGGAGACGGCCCTTGCGTTGAATGGGTTGTGAGTGAGCGGAGCCCGCCCGGTCAGCGGCGGAACCTCCGCGCCGGACGCCGGGGCATGAACCGCCAGAGCAGCAGCGCCAGCATCCCCAGCCCGAACAGGTTGAGGAAGAAGAGCTCGACGTCCAGCGTCAGCAGCGGCGCCGCCACGACCAGGGCTATGACCCCGGCCCCGACGACCCTTGGCCGCCTCCACCATGGCCGCTTCTCCGGGGCCCTGGCCCGTGCGTCGGATACCGGCTCGAAGGCCGTCCAGATGTCCAGCCCGACGAGCACCTCCAGCTCGGTTATCGCCACCCCGGCCGAGCAACCCTGGGTGTGGCACCGCACTTCGATGCCATTGCCGTCGGGCCTCTGCCGGAACGCCAGCGCGTCAGACTCGCCGCCGTGACAGACCGCCTTGGTCCAGAACCAGCCCTTCTCGAAGCTGACCCTGTGAGGCAGCAGGTCGGCGATCCGTCCTGCGCTGGGTCCCGTGTACCGTTCCGTCCGTGTCCGTGATTCGTCCATGTGCGTTACCTCCCTTCGTTGTCTATGTCAGCCCGCAAGTCGTCAGGGGTCGACCAGTCGTACGACACCCCGGCGGCCCTCTTGTCGAACTCCCTCGCCAGCGCGGGGTCGGGCTTCAGGTGGGGCAGGTCCTTGCCGGCGCCCCTGGCCTTCACCCTGTCGACCGTGTGCAACTGCCCGCACCGCTTGCAGTACCAGCCGTGCGGCCCGGCGTAGCCCACCCCAGGACGTGCGTAGGAGTACCCGCAGCCGCAGACCTCCATGGACAGCCGCACCGTGTCGATGACGTTGCCGTCCACGTCGCGCATAACGCTGACGCGGGTGCGGGGGTTGACGACCACGCGGTCGCCGATGACCTGCCTCTTGCTCTTCGGAATCCGACCTGCCTGAACTTCCATGCGCAATACCTCCTTGTGACTTGGGACTCTGACTCCGTGCCGAAGACGCAGCTCGCCCAGGGCGCAAATCGTCCAGGGGAAAAGCTGCGAGACGTGAAGCGGCCAGCCTGCTATTCACCGCAGACCGGCGCGTGTCGAAGCTGCGGCCCGTCCGTGTGACAGCCATGCCGCAGACATGTCGAGCCGGTCGGGGCGCAAGACGCACTCCGACCAGCTTGCAGAGGACAAAACGCAACATGCGCTCCGTCCCGGGTGTCCGACGACCGAGGCGATCAACCTCAGACGGCGAGACAGGTGTCCTGCGGGAGAAGGACCAACGTCAAACTCCAACCCACCGGACAGGACCGAGGACGAAGGACCTGGGTCAACTTCGTCGATTCGGCCCACGCTGGTTGCGAAGGACCAACGTCAAACTCCGCAGTGCCAGCATTCCCTCTTGGGCAAAGCCCGTGCAACAGGGATCACGCACCCAGATTTCTAAGGTCGGAAACCTGGAAAAACCAACAGCACGACCATTATTACCGCGCCGCAAACCCGCTGTGAAGTCTTTTGCAACCCAACCGCCCAAATCGTTCAGTCTGGTTACAGAAAACTTCAACGAAAGTTCACCGGATAACCCCGGCGCTTGTTTGACCCGTTCACTTGCGCCAGAGCCCGAACGTGACCTTGTTCAGCAACTCGGCCTTCTCACGCTCTCTCCGCGTGTCGGAGAGAGCTGACCTGCGCCAGGTGATCTGCCCGCTCCGGTCGAGGCCACGGAGGGGTTGTTTCTCCGGGGGAAGCGTCATCCCGTGGTCTTCGAGCAGCTCCAGTTCCAGGGTCAAGAGACGCTCCTGGGTCGTGAGCCACGCGAGCCCGTCGCCCTCGATGGGATGCGAGTCCTTCAGCTCCCGCCACTCGACGACCAGGGGGTGGGCGTCGCCGAATATCTCCTCGTCGTCATCGGCAGCCTCCCGCGTCACCAGGTCGGGGTACTCCCGCCGCATCGACGGCTTCGACGGAGGCTTCCGACCGGCGCTCCGCTTTTCGGAACCGGACTGGGCCTCTTCCGACGGGGAGGGACCGGCGCCGGCCTGACCGGCCCCGGTCCCACTGGGTCCGTCCCGACGCAGGGACGCCACCTCGCCCTCGATGGACGACAGACGCCTGCGCACCTCCTTGCCCAGCTCTTCGTGTCCCTGCTCCAGCGCCCCGATGCGGCCTTCCAGCTCCTCGTTGCGCCTGCGCTGCCGCTCCGCCGCAGACCCGACTCCCTCCTGCAACGCCCGTTCCAGCGAGTCCCGCACCCGGCGTGACAGCCTCCCCGTCTTGGCGCTGTCCGTCACCGTCTGCGGGTCGATCTCCAGCACCCTGGCCGCGCCCTTGTAGCCCTTCTCCCGCACCAGCTCTTGCAGCAGCGCCATGAGCCTCATGTGGTGCATGTTCTCCACGTCTCTACTGTTCTCGATGCCGTGTTCCGTGGTTTTCATGGCAATTTCCTCCTTCTCGAAAACTCGCCTCAGCTTTGGCCCGAAGTTGCCGTCCGTTTCATGCGGGCGTCACGCACCCGCACATCAGCCGCCTTTTGCAACACCTTTCTCCGGTTGGAGGGCAGGAATTCGGCCCGTCACGCACCCCCACATCGACGGAGTTTCCGTCCTCTTGACCGGAACCGGGACTTAACTCCAAGTGTTCACTCTCCACGTCCTGTAGGGGGCGTTTTTGCCCCGATTTAGCTTGCCCTCGACCCGGCTGGTTGCTCACCGACAAAACCCGATTTCGTGTACACCCCAATGACAGCACCAACGAGGCCGGATGCCAATACCCTTATGAGGTGCATCATTTGATGTACCTTTCAGGCAGTTTCCCACCGGATTTCGCCTGTTCAGACTCTCTGGCGATGGCCGCGACCCAAACGAGGCGCGGCAATTCGCAGAGAGGTGAACGAGTTGGCGCTGAAATCGAAACTCCGGTCGGCAAGGAAGCTGTTTCCGCTGGCAACCGCGCTGCTATTGGCGGCGCTCCTGGCGATCCCGTCCTCCGGGACCGCCCTGGCCCAATCTCCACCCGCTGACGAGCTCACCCTGGTCAACGTCGACCGGGAGTTCGTTGAGCGCAAGGGCGGCGGCGAGTTCGTCGCCCGCCCCCTCTACGACCGTCAGATAAAGACCCTCTACTACGGCATCCGGGACGGCGACACCGGCGACTGGCTGACCGACATGTACCGGGTACAGGGCGGCGAGAAGAGGCGCAGCGACGGCTGGGAGTACAGCTTCGAGTACCCGGCCCTCGACGAGCAGCCCGACCTCGACAAGGACCGGGCCTACCTGCTGGTCATGATCGCCGTCGCCCAGGACGGCGAGTCGGGAGCCTTCTTCGGCATCATCCCCATCCACGAGCCGGGCCGCATCTGGGACAAGATACTCGCAGCCCTCAGCCCCGCTCGCTGGGCCAAGGCCTTCGCCGGATGGATCATCGAGGGCGCCCACGGCACCCTCTGCGGCGTCGTCGAGCGGGCGTCGGGCGAGAGCGCCGCCAACTGCGGGGGCTCCCGCTGATGGCGGACATCCTCACCGGAACCCCCGAGAGCCTCACCTACGGCCACGAGCTGGTGCGCCAGGCGTGGATGGTCGTCTGGGCCATCACGTCGGGCGCGCTGATCGTCATCCTCGGCTGGATGGGGTTGAACTTCATCGTCGGCGAGCACCTGGGCCGCCAGCAGGCGGGATGGCGGGAGATGGTCCCCCGGCTCGTGCTTGGCCTCGTCGCCGCCGCGTCCTCCCTCTGGTGGTGCGCCCTCGTCCTCGACGTGGCCGACGCCGTGTCCGGCTTCGTCGCGGCGTCCCTCGGCGTTACCGCCGGCGACATGCTCCGCGCCACCCTCCGCACCCTTCTGACGGCGGTTCAGGCCGGAAGCGTGGGCATGGCCCTGCTCCTTGCCGTCCTCTATCTCGTCTACGGCTTCTTCGTCCTCTACGTCATCGTGCAGATGGTCTTGAGGCTTGCCCTCATCGACATCCTGCTCGCCCTGGCCCCCATCGCGCTGGGGCTGTGGATTCTTCCGCACACGGCGGGCTGGGGCCGCCACTGGCTGCGCCTCTTCATGACGACCACCTTCCAGCAGGCCATCCAGCTCATCGCCCTGGCCCTGGGGTTCGGGTTCCTCAACGAGGTCGCCGCCATCGCCGCCTTCGAGCCGGTGCAGGACCTCATCTGGAAGCTCCTGTTGTCCCTGGCCTTCGTCTACATGGCGACCAGGGTGCCGTCCCTGCTCGGCAATGCCGGGACCTTCGATAGCTGGCTCTCGATGCTCTATTTCGGCATGAACCTGCCCGCCTCGATGGTGCGCTCGGCGAGGGTCCTCGGAATGGTGGCGGGCGGGGCCGCAGGAGGGCCGGGAGGCGCGGCGGTGGGGGCGATGGCTGCCAGCGCCGGGCTTTCGGCGGCGACCTCCGGCCTCAGCTCGGCGGCCTCGATGGCGACGCCCTCCGCAGGAAACGGCGGCGGAGCGCCCCGGAGCAGTGGCGAGTAGCCGCGACACCCAGACAACGACGAACGGGCGCCGGGTACGACCGCGCCCGGCCAATACGACGACGGAGGCCAAGCGATGTGCAGCTAGAGCGCAGTCACCGAGGCAAGAAGACAAGGAACTGAAAGCCGGGAGTCGAAGGACGGCCCGGCATCTGAGAGGAGAAAAGAGGAAATGGAAGACCTTACACAGACGATTTCGAACCTGGTGGGCATCGGCCTGGGGATCGTGGGTGCGGTGGGCGTCGGATTCTTCATCTACGGCGCGTACCTGTACCTCACCGCCAGCGGAGCGCCCCACCAGATGGAGCGCGGCAAGAGCGCCATGATGACCGCCCTCGCGGGCGTCGTCCTCGCCCTGGTCGCCTACGGCGTCGTGGAGCTGGTGATGAACGCCGTCGTCGGTTCCCCGGTTGACCCCAACGTCCCCAACCCGGCCACGCCCACGCCTGAGACCACTCAGGGCGGCGGATAGACGAGGAAGGAGTCAAGACCCATGAGAGAACACGAGGTTCCAACCCACGTGCAGGCCGAGGACAGGGTGCTGCTGTGGTTCACCTTCCCGCAGATCGTGGCGATCACGGCGGTGTGCGCCCTGTCCTACGGCGCATACCGCTACGCCCCGGTCGGCCCGTCCGAGGTGAGGATGGCGATTGCCGTCCTCTTCGGCCTGGCCGGCATCGCGATGGTGGTGGGGAAGATAGGCGGGAGGCGGCTGCCGCTGGTGGCCGCCGACCTCTTGAAGTACCGGTTGGGAGCGCGGGTCTACGCCGGGCCGGTTTCCCAACTGGTGCGGAGCGAGCCGCCCGCGCCGGTCCAGCCGGTCAAGTCCGGCCCCGGTCCCCTGAGCCTGATGGCGAAGCGGTCGAAGCGCATCCTCCGCAGGATGCGCAAGAAGAACCGCAAGGGCAACGACCGCCGCGACGGGCGGATGCCATTCCGTCCCCACACCTGGTTCGGCAAGCGGCGCAAGCGAGGCGAGCGTGGGCAGCGTCCGGGCCACATGGCCGAGACGCTAGAGAGCAGGAGCCGCACACCCGGCAGGGGCGGGATGGCTGTCGTGGCCGCCGTCCTGTTGGCGATGGCCGCCGCCGTGCCCCAGGCCGTCGTCCTCGCCGACGGCCACGAGCCGTGGCGAGACGAGATCGACTTCGAGATCGAGGAGCCGGTGGAGGGACGGCGGATATTCGTCGAGAGGCTCACAGTCTCCGGCGACCGCGCCGCCGTGACCTTGAAGGCGGCAACCGATCTGGAAATCCGCGTCCGCGCTTTCGGGGGAAGCGAGGGCCGCTCCCTCCGCTTCTGGGGCGCGGCGACCCTGGCCCAGGGAGAGAGCAAGGACTACTCCCTTCCGCTGCACGGACCCGTCCCGTCCTTCACCGTCTCGTGGGAGGACACCCTGGGACAGGCCGGTGCGCTCACCTTCGACCACGACCGGATACCGTACCCGCTCCCCGAGGTCGAGGGCGAGCTCTGCACCGTCAGGCTCAAGTCCCTGAGCTGGGTGCCGGGCGCGATCCACGGCGTCGTCGAGTCGGAGTGTGTCGAGTCCATCGAGCACCCCGTCGAGGTCCAGACGGTGGCCGGGCACGAGAGCGTTACCCAGACGGCCCTCATCGAGGCCGAGGTCACTGAGATCACGGGGGCTGTCAGCGCCGTCTATTTCGGTACGAGCGCCGACGTCGCCTTCGTCCCCAACGGCGAGATGCTCTTCCCGCTGGCCATCCCCAGCGGCCAGATGATCCACGAAGTCACCGTTTACGTGAGCATCGGGGCAGAGCTGAGCATCCCCATTCCGCCGCTGACCGTGCTCACGCACCACCCGGAGCGGACGGAGGAGATCACCGAGACGGTGAGCCTCCACCGGCCGGGAGCCAGCGACTCCGACAGCGACAGCGACACCATCACCGTCACCCACGACGACGGCACCACGACGGAACACACCGTCTCCGCCTACGCCTATGCCCACGTGCCGGCCAGGACTATCGACAAGGACGTGACCATCACCGTCGTCCACCCCGAGCACGTCAAGGCCGAGGTGGTGGAGCGCGAGCCCGTCGCCGGAAGCACGGACGAAGGACTCGACTTTGCCTCCTACGTGGGGTCCGACGACCTCTTCGAGACCCTGGTTCTGCCGGAGCCCGAGCCGGAGGACCCGCCCGCCGAGCAGACGCCCGCGGGCGGGCTCCGCGCCTGGTTCGAGCTGCTCGGATGGGAGTGGCCCTGGTGAAGCGGGCGCTGACGGCAGTCCTCATGGCCGGGGTTGCGCTGGTTACGACCGGCGCGGCCCCGGCCGAGGAGCGGGCGATGCTCGAAGCCTTCGACCGCGTCCTCACCGCCATGTCCTACGCCGCCGCCGGTCTCGCCGTCTTCGCCATCGCATGGGCCGGATTCGTCCTGATGGCCGAGGGCAGCGAGGAGCGCGGCGGCGGCCGGGCCAAGAGCGCCGTCTTCCTGGCGGTGGTCGGCCTGGTCCTCGTGCTGTCGGCAAAGGGCATCGCAACCCTGCTCCGGCACGGCGTCATCCCGTCCCTGCCAACCCCCTAGAGAAAAGGAAGCCACCAAGTTGAAGAAGCTGCTTGAACGAATCACAAGACGAAGAACCGAGACGCCGGAACGCGCGTCTGAGGCCGACCACCAACCCGTCGACGAGGCGCGGAGTCCCTTTCTCCCGCTCCACGCGATGAAGGAGCGCCTCCTGCGCCTTGCGGGGCGCATAAGACGGACGCCGCCGGACGAACACGGCCCGCCACCGGAACCGGAGCCTCCCGCGCCCAAGCTCCCGCCGGACCTGCCCCTGTTCTTCATGCTGTCGCACCTGGATGACGACGGGCCTGTGCGACTGGACAACGTGAAGCTGGGCGTCTGCGAGCTGATGGGCCTCGAAATCGACGAGCCGAAGCTGGGGGCCTTCGCCGGGGCGCTCAACGCCCTCGACTTCCCCATCCAGCTTCTCGTCAGGCAGCACCCGCCGCGCCTCGGACACCTCCGAGAGAAGCTGCAAGAGGCCCAGCCGGACGACCTGCCGCCGCAGACGAAGACGGCATCCGAGTCCCTCCGGCGTCTATTGACCGACCTTGAGACTCGCGACGGCATCCTCGACAGGCGCTTCTACGCCGTCTGCGAGTTCGTCCGCATCGACGAGCTGCGCGGGTTGCTCGCGAGGGCGGGGCTGTCCGTCCACCCCCTCCGAGGCCGGCAGCTTCGCATGTTCCTCGTGTCGTCCGCCCTCGGCGGCTCGCCCGGTGAGTTCGACGGCGACGCACCCGTCGAGATCGAGATGGGCCGCCGCGCCATGCGCATCGGAGACCGTCTCGTGCGCTCCCTCCACCTGGGCCGCTGGCCTCGCTCCCTAGCCCCCGGCTTCCTGCAAGGGCTCATGTCGGCGGGAGCGCCGATGGACCTGTCCGTCCACATCGGCCCCATACCTGCGGAGCAGGCGGCGAGAACACTGGAGTGGCAGAAGGTGCGCTTCGAGTCGGCGCAGTCCCTCTCCTTCAAGAAAGGCCGCACCATGTCGCCCGAGGCCGAGATCGCCCTGGAGGACGTGACCCGGCTCAGGGACGAGGTGCAGCGGGGCAAGGAGCGCCTCTTCCACTCCTCTCTTTCCGTAACCCTTCACGCGAAGGACGAGGCGTCGCTGAAGGAGATGACCCAGCGGGCGAAGGCCCACTTCGGCGCCACCCTCGGCAAGCTCGACAACCTGGCCTTCCGCCAGCGTGAGGGGCTGCTTTCGACCCTGCCGCTGGCCCTGAACGCCGTGGCCGAGTGGCGAACCCTCGACACGTCGTCGCTGGCCCGTCTCTTCCCCTTCTCGCCGCCGGACCTGGACACCCGCAGCGGCACGCTCTACGGAATCGACATGCGCGCCTGCTCCCCCGTGGTCTACGACCCCTGGGACGGCACCCATCTCAATGCGAACACGGCGGTATTGGCACGCTCCGGCTCAGGCAAGAGCTTCTCAACCAAACTCGGAATGCTTCGAGGCCTGTGCCGGGGCGTGACCGCCTACGTCATCGACCCCGAGGGCGAGTACGCCGACATGGCCCGCGCAGCGGGCGGACGCGTGCTCTCCCCCGGGGTTCCCGGCGAGGGCATGAACCCCTTTGTCATCGACAAGGGCGACTCCGAGGAGATGCTCCAGCGCATCGGCAGCCTGCGCCGCCTCATCGAGGTGATGGTGGGCGAGAGCCTCGGCGCGGAGCGACGTGCCTCCCTCGACCACGCCTTGGCGGGCTACTACTCGAAACCGCGCGAGCGCACCGGATTCCGCGACTTCTACAAGTATCTGCAGGAGAGCGAGGCGGGAGATCCCGACCTCGCACGGCTGCTCAGGCCCTTCGCCACCGGCAGCCTCCGCCATCTTCTATCGGACGAGGGCGACGACCTCCTCAACAACGAAGCCCTCATCACCGTCTTCGACCTGCGCCTCCTAGAACCCGAACTGCGTCCCGCCGCAGCGATGGTCTGCACCGAGACCGTGTGGGCCGCCGCCGCCCAGGACCCCAAGCCCCGCCTGCTGGTGGTGGACGAGGTGTGGTCGATCATGCAGCACCCCGAGGGCGCGGCTTTCATGGTTTCGATGGCTAAGCGCGCCCGCAAGCACCGGCTGGGGTTGCAGTTCATCACCCAGGACGTCCAGGACCTTCTCTCCGAGGACTCGTCGAGGGCCATCACCGGTCACTCCGGTCGCGCCCTGCTTCAGAACGCCGCCTTCAAGCTCCTGCTCCAGCAGGACGCGGCGGCCATATCCACCGTGGGCGACGCCTTCGACCTGCCCGAAGACCTCCAGCGTTGGCTGCTTTCGTGTCCGCGTGGTGACGGCCTCCTGCTTGCCAGGGGCAACCGCTTCCCCGTCCGCATCGAGGCCACGCCGGAGGAGACGGAGGTTATCGAGTGGAGACCCGGACGTCACTAGAGAAAGGACTCATTCACCCATGAAGCTGAACCCGAGGAACATCCTGTTCGGAGACAAGGCCCACGACAAGGGACCCGTCCTGCTGGCGGTGACGCCGCCCAGGGCCGGGGAGCGCACCCTCCTGGGTGTCGAGAACCTCCTCCAGTCCATCGCCGTCCCCGAACCCTTCTCGCTGGAGCTGGCCGGGGACATGGACGGCGTGACCCTCATGGCCCGCTGCCTCGACGACCGCGTGGTGCGAGGCCAGATCGCCGCCCACTACCCCCAGGCACGCATCAGCAAGTTGGACGCCGAGGACGACCCCCTGCGCCTCCGCGACGGGGAGCAGGCGTGGTCGATAACCCTCCGGGCCGACGGCCCCGAGTACATCCCGCTCAGGACCTTCCGCGACGACGACCTGCTCGACCCCGGCTCCGACCCCCTCATCGCCCTGATGGGGGCGCTGTCCGCCCTCTACGAGGGGGAGCGGGTGGTGACGCGCCTGATGCTGCGCTCCCTGGGCCCCGACTGGTCGCAGCACCACATGGACAAGGCCCACAAGCTCCCAGGCTACGAGCCGCGAGAGCCCGCCTACACCTTCCAAACCAAACCTCTGCAACTGGACGGAATCACGATGGCCATCCTCGGCATCGGCGCCTTCGCCGCTCTCAAGGGCTACCTGTGGGTGCAGGACGGCGAGATATGGAAGGCGGCCCTCCTCGGCGTCGGCGCTGCTCTGGGGATGGCCGTCGGCGGCTGGGCGTGGTGGCGATGGAAGAAGGCCCGCAACCGCGTCGAAGACCCATTGCTGATACGGGAGAAGGTCTCCCGCATCGCCTTCGACGCCGAGCTCCAGGTCGTCGCCGTCATGCCCGCCGACACGGGGCCGCGCCGGGCCAAGGAGCTTCTCGACAGCCTCGCCTCCGCCTACCGACACTTCGACAACCCCGCCGGGGCAAGGTTCAAGGTGGGAACGGCGGGACCGGTCGATCCCGACCCCGCCGCGCTCCACCCGTCCAGCCCCGGCCTGTTCGGGAGGCGCAGCGTCCTCGGCGTCCGCGAGGTCGCCTGCCTATGGCACCCGCCCGGAGCGGGAGACGAGACGCCCCTGGTGGAACGCTCCGGCGCTAGGGCGCTCAGCCCCTCGGCGAAGGGCGTCCGCGGCGGGGCGCTGGTGGGCGACACCACCGCCGGAACCGGACGGGAGATCCGCTTCCCCGAAGACCTGCTCCGGCGACACCACCTCTACGTCGCCCGCACCCGCATGGGAAAGAGCACGCTGATGCACCACGTCGTCACCCACAAGATGCGGGAGAAGGCGGCGGGCAGGGACCCGGACGCCATCGTGGTCATCGACCCCCACACCGACCTCGTGGCCGGCATCCTCGAACACGTCCCCGAATCCCTGGCCGACCGCGTGCGTCTCATCGACCTGTCCGACCAGACCCGCGCCCCCGGCATCAACCTGCTCGACACGAGGATATTCGCCGACCGCGACCGCACCGCCGACTCGGTGGTGCGCGTCGCCAAAGGCCTGTGGGAGCAGTGGGGGCCGAGGATGCAGTCCATCCTCGAACAGACCGTCAAGACCCTCCACGAGGCCAACGAGCAGATGGAGGCGGAGCAGCAGTACACCATCCTCGACGGCCTCAAGCTCCTCTCCAACGACCCCTTCCGCAAGGACGTGCTCACGAAGGTCTCAGACCCCTACCTCCTCGAATGGTGGGCCAGGGACTTCTCGTCATGGCACCGGCAGTACAAGGCCGAGGCGCTGGCCCCCGTCCAGACCCGGCTCTCCTACTACGCATCGTCGAAGCGGGCGCGGGCGATTCTCGGCCAGCGCCGCTCCACCATCGACCTGCGCCGCACCATCCACGACGGCGGCATCCTGCTGGTCTCCACCTCACAGGGAGTCGTGGGAAGGGACGTGGCCGCCCTCGTCGGGGCGTCCCTCCTCAACCTCGTGGACGGCGTGATACGGGAGCAGGGAAGCCTGCGGCTGGACCAGCGACGGGGAGCCCTCGTCGTGGTGGACGAGATGCAGTCGATGCCCGGCGTCGACTACGAGTCCATGCTCAGCGAGCTGGGCAAGTTCGGGGCCGCCTTCATCCTCGCCACCCAGAGCCTCGCCAAGCTGGACGACCTGTCCCGGACGATGCGAGACACCCTTCTCGCCAACGTGGGCTGCCTCGCCGTCTTCCAGGTGGCGGGCAACGACGCCAGGACGCTGGTGTGGGAGCTGGGCAAGGAGCGCGTCACCGAGGACGACATCACCTCGCTGCCCGTCCACCACTGCTACGTCCGCGCAACCGTTGGAAAGGAGCGGATGCCCGCCTTCTCCATGATGGTCCGCAAGCCGGAGGAGGGAGACCCCAACGTCGCCGACCGCATCCGCGAGGCGGCGACCGCCTACACCGTCTCCGGCAGGCAGGCGGACTACGCCGACGCCGACGGCCACAAGAAGGTCGGCGACTTCCGCAAGGGCGTGGAGGAGATCGAGCAGGCGAAGAAGGAGGAGGGCAGGCAGGACAAGAAGGGCAAAGCACACAAGAAGGAGGCCGGGGAATGAGAACCGAAGGATGTGAGCCCCAACTGCTCCGCGCACTGGCCTCCATGCCCTTCCTCGACCGTCAGGAGATGACGGCCGTCATCGGCAGGTCCACCGGCGCGGTCTACGAGGCCGTCGAGAGGTTGGAGTCGGGAGGGTTCTGCGCCTCCGTGCTCCACGCCATCGACCCCCTGCCGCAGACCCGCAGGTTCTACCTCACCACCGAAGGGCTGGGCAGACTCGCCGAGGAGCTGGACGTCTCTCTCGACCTGCTCCTGCGGTCCTTCCCGATCTCGGCTCAGTGGCGCCGAAGCCTGATGGAGCGCCTCGACGCCATCCCCGCCGTCTACCGCCTGGCCTCCCTCCTCTCCGGCCTTGCCTTCCCCGTCCGCTTCCGCTGGTACAGGTCCGTGCGCCTGGACGCCGCCGTGACCCTGCCCGACGGCAAGACTGTGGGCATAGTCCGGCAGGGGCTCACCGCCGACCGGTCGGGCTTCGCCAAGCGCCTCTGGAAGATGCGCGACGAGCCCATGCCCGGCGTGGTCCTCATGCTCATGGCCGACGACGTGAGGCTCAGGCACGCCCGCAGGGTGCTCGACACCACCGACCTGCCCGTCCTCTTCGCCCTGGAGCAGGACGCGCTCCGGGCGGGAGCGAACGACCGGATATGGCGCCCCACCAGGGTCGCCGCCGCCGTCGACCTGCCCTACGTCCTCGAACGCACCGACGCCGGGGCCGGGATACCCGTGGAGGACGGGCCGAGCCTCGTCTCGGCCCCGGACGACCTGCCCGACAGGGGCGCGGCCTCCGACATGGCCGACCACCTGCTTCCCGTCTATCTGAAGCCCGCCGAGAAGCGCGCCCTCGACCTGGTGTCGGACTGGCCCTGGATCACCCTCACCGACCTCGCCGGGCTCCTGAACGTCTCCGTCCCCAGGGCGTCCCAGATCATCAACCCCCTCGAAGGCTTCCGCCTCGTCACCCGCTCCCGCGACGCGGGGATGCGCCTGGCCCTCACCGACCGGGGACTAGCCCTTCTCGCTCGCAGGGACCGCACGTCGGTCGGCCTGGCGCGGAAGCGTTGGAGCGCCGCCCCCGAGGACCACGAGGCTCCCTACGAGTGGAGCAACGTCGCCGGCAGGCGCAGCCGCCAGTTGCTCAGGAATGCCGAGCACACCGCCGCCGTCCACGGCTTCCTGGCCGCCCTCACGGCGCAGGCCCCTCTGCTCGGCTGGGAGATCGTCCAGCTCGACCCGCCCCGGAGGGCGTCCCGCCACTTCCGCCACGACGAGCGGATGCGCTCCGTCAACCCCGACGCCTTCGGCGTCCTCAGACGCGGCGAGACGACGTGGCCCTTCTTCTTGGAGTGGGAGCGCAGGGCCGTGAGACCCTCAACGATGTCGGCGCGACTCGCCCCCTATCTCCGCTACTACTCGTCCCACAGGCCCACCGACGACCACGGCGCAAGACCCGCCGTCCTGGTCGTCTTCGACGACGAGATCGCCGCCACCCACTTCCTGCGCGTGGCGCGGGAGGAGATGCGGGCCGAGTCGGTGGCCGTGCCCCTCTGGGTCTCACACAGGGAGGCCGTGGACGCCCTGGGGCCGCTGGGACGCGCCTGGCGCACCCCCGCCGAGTGGCAGTCGCCCCGGGCGCTGCCCCACCTATGAGGTTGAAACACGACGGCGGGAGCGTGAGCCCTCAGCGCCGCTCCCGTCCTTATCTAAATGGAGGAGATCGACGAAGCCATGCGTTCACGAGACGCCAACGAAGCCAAGGGACGCCCGAGGCGTGGAGGACGGACCGTTGTCCGGCTCGACACGGCGGCGCTCTGGAAGCGGTTGGCAGTGCTCAACCGCTCTCAGAACTGGCTCGCCAGGGAGGTCGGGATCAGCCCCGGCTACCTCTCCATGCTGGTCAACGAGGGGCGAGCGCCCTCGGGCCGCATCCGACACCGGATGCAGAAGACCCTCGGAGTGGAGAACTTTCACGACCTGTTCAGACTGGAGGATAAAGATGACCAACACTAACGACCCATCCCGTTTCGACGGGAAAACCGCACTGACCCCGGAAGACGTGGAGCACCTGCCCTACGGGAACCTGCTGCCGGACGACTTCACCGACCGCCTGGAACGACTCAGACAGGCCGCCAGCCTCACCTGGGCCGGTCTCGCCAAGGCCATAGGCGTCGACTACAAGCAGATGTACCGCTGGAAGCAGGACGGGACCGAGCCCTCCGGGGGTGCCATGCACTCCCTCATCCTGTTCGCAAGCAGGGTGCCCGGTGGACTCGACATCCTCATGGGCGATGGGTTCCAGATGACCTTCTTCAGGGACTGAGACCCAACAACCGCTGCCCGGCGCTCGCCCCTTCCGTCCGCGCCGGGCGGCCCATTCCACTCCTTCAACGAGAGGCCAGCGGCACAACCACCGCCGCTGCGACTGTGAACCATGAAAGACAGCAAAGGAAAGAAGAGACGAGAGAGGACCGACCGGAACGGCCCTGACGACTCGCTGGACGTGCTGCTGCCCTCCTACACACCCGAGCAGCGCGAGAGGGTCGTGAACGGGCTGCGCATCCTGGCCCGCGTCGCCATCCGCTCCTACATGGAGGAGGAGGCGGAACGGTCCCAAATTGAGGACGACGCTGACGAGGAGGAGGGCCGATGAGCGCGCCTCCGTCCCTGACGGTCCTCAGCCTCGGCGGTGGCGTCCAACTTGCGAAGCGAGTTGCACCTAGACAAGACCCCATACCTGCGCTGGCGGCGGATGTCTCTATAGGCCAGGCCCCCACCTTGCAGTTTCCACCCCCCTAATTCGCCCCATTCAGAGCGCCCGATATAGGGGCTGCGCCCCTTGACACCGGGAGCCTGACCGTTCATAGTATGTGTAAGACATTGTGTTACATCGAGGGGCAAAAACATGCCAGACATGCGAAAGACCGTCACCCTCTCCCTGCCACCCGCCATGGAAAAGCAGTTGAGGCAGGTGGCCGAGGAGGACTGCCGCAACGTCAGCGAGCTACTGCGCGAGGGGTTTCGCCTCTACCTGGAGGATCGGGAGTGGCGCAGGCAGAGCAGGAGGCAGATGCGGCGCTCACGCCAGGACCAACAGAAAGAGACAGGGAGGAGCAACAGATGAACGACCTACACGACCGCACACCCGTAGCCCTCTACGCCAGGGTTTCCAGCGACCGGCAGGACGTGGACAACTCCGTGGCCGCACAGCTTCGGGCGCTCAGGGACTACGCCGCCAAGAACGGCTACATGGTCTTCCATGAGTACGTGGACGAGGCAGAGAGCGGCCGCGTCGCCGACCGCCCCGAGTTTCGCAAGATGCTGGACGAGGCCGCCAAGCCCAAGGCCCCGTTCAAGGAGATACTCGTCTGGAAGTTTTCGAGGTTCACCCGCAAGCGCGAGCACGCCGTACTTCTGAAGTCCCAGCTCAGGCGGAAGGGCATCCGCGTGGTCTCCATCACCGAGCAGGCCGAGGACAGCGCCACGGGCAGGCTGATGGAGGGCATCATCGAGACCATCGACGAATACTATTCGGAGAATCTCGCGACGGAAGTAGTACGGGGCATGAGGGAGGCCGCCTCCCGCGGCTTCTGGATGGGAAGCAGCGTGCCCTACGGCTACGGACGGCTCATGGTGCAGGACGGGGCCAAGAAGCGCGCCAGGCTGGAGATCGACCCCGCTACGGCCCCCATCGTCAAGCGCATTTTCGACATGTCCGAGGCCGGAAGCGGGTTGGTGGACATCACCCGCGTCCTCAACGACGACGGCATCGCCAGCCCCGGTGGGAAGCTCTGGGGCAACACCGGCGTTCACAAGGTTCTCGTCAACGAGGCTTACACGGGAACCCTGATATGGGGCACGAACGCCAAGGATGGAGCAGACCCGGTGCGCGTGGAGAAGGCGTTCCCTGCCATCATCTCCAAGACTCAGTTCCAGCGCGTCGGCCGGCAGCTCCGCCGCCGCGCCCCCAAGGTCAAACACCCCCGCAGGGTAGGAAGCTCCTTCTTGCTCAGCGGGATGGTCAAGTGCAAGACGTGCAAGCGGGCGCTCACCGGCGCGTATTCCAAGAGCGGCCAGTTCCCTTACTACGTCTGCCAGTCGATCAGCAAGCGTGGCAAGGAAGCCTGCAAGACCCCCAGGCTCGCCGCCCGGAAATTCGAGGAGAAGGTGGTCCGCACGATTCGTACCAACATCCTCACCGACTCCAACATCCGCGCCCTCGTCAAGATCGTGGACGAGCAGATGGACGGCGTGGCGGGCGATCAGCGCAAGAGGCTGGAGGCCACTCAGTCGGAGCTCTCTGACGTGCGCCGCAGGCTCGACCGACTCTACGATCTCGTGGAGACCACCGACATGGACATAGACGATTTCAGGCCACGCATCCGCGACCACAGGGAGCGGCAGGAGAGGCTTGAGGCTGCGGAGGCCGAGGCGAGAGCGAACCTCTCTCAGCGCAGGAAGGTCCTTGACCAGCTGGAGACCATCACCGCCTATGCCCAGGACATGAGAAGGTTCCTGAAGAAGAGCGAGCTGACCGAGCGCAGGGTCTTCATCGAGTCCTTCGTGAAGGAAATCCTCGTTACGCCCGACAACGCCCTGATGCGCTACACAGTGCCTATGCCGGAGGACAGCCCTGCGCCCGGCATGAGCGCCGAGGATATGGCGCTAAACGGCTCGGTGCTACCTACAATGCCGTCTGGTGGAGCTGGGGGGACTCGAACCCCCTACCTCTTCAATGCCATTGAAGCGCTCTCCCAGATGAGCTACAGCCCCACCGGTTCCGGACGGCGGGCGCCGTCCGTGGCGCAGCCAATATAGCAAAGCGGTCATTTCGCCAGCAAGGCGGCGTATCCGTGCACTAGCCGCGAATCGGCACGTCGGTCCTGTTGGAGTACACGATCCTGGGGGGGGGCTGTCGTTCCACCGGCGCAGCGGCGGCGGCACTGCCGGCAACGACCGCGCGATAGGCCCCAAACGCGCCCACAGTGTGTTTGACAGGGAAACGCGCCCACTGCTACCGTGCCCTTTACCCCATTTCGCGCCGTACGGGGCAGAGTACCGGATTGCGGGTGCTCGGCGGCGCTGCCGGGAGGGTCTGCGAAGAATGGAATTCCGGATCGACGGCAATCCCGACTACGGACAGATAAAGGTCGAGCTTCGCCCGGGCGACAGGATCGTCGCGGAGGGCGGCTCAATGGCGTGGATGTCCGCAGGCACCAACGTCAAGATCCGCCTGCTCGGGGGGCTGTTCAAGGCGCTGATACGAAGACTGCTGGCGAACGAGTCCCTGTTCGTAGCGGAGTACAGCCACCCGGGCATCGGCACGGTGACGTTCTCACCGGCCACGCCGGGCTCGGTCGCCCACCGCAGGCTGGAAGGCGACTCGTTCATCCTGACCGCGGGCTCCTACATGGCGAGCACCCCCGGCATCAAGCTCAAGACCAGGTTTGGCGGTCTGCGCTCGCTGTTATCGGGCGAGGGCGCGTTCCTGATCGAGTGCAGCGGCACCGGCGACCTGTTCTTCAACGCCTACGGCGCCCTGGTCGAAAAGGAGGTCGAGGGCTCGCTGACGGTCGACACGGGATATGTAGTGGCCTGGGAGCCGGGTGTCAGCTACTCGATCCGGGGAATGGGCAACCTGAAGAGCACCGTGCTGTCCGGCGAGGGTCTGGCGATGAACTTCTCCGGCTCGGGCAAAGTGTTCCTCCAGACGCGGACGATGGGCGGCATCGCCGGTTGGCTGTCGCCGTTCTGCAGTGGCTAGCGGAGGGAGCCAGTGAACGTACGGCTAGTAGACAGGGGCGCCTTCAGCTGGGCGCTGGTCCAGATCCGGCCGGGCGAGAGGTTCGTCTCCGAGTCGGGCGCCATGTTCAGGGCGTCATCCAACATCGACATAGACGTCACGACGCGAACGAAGCAGACCGGCGGTCTGCTGAGCGGCGTGCGCAGGATGTTCGCCGGCGAGAGCTTCTTCTTCTCGACCTACTCCTGCACCGACCGCGAGGAGGGCGAGGTCGGCCTGGCGCCGACGCTGCAGGGCCAGATCGCCTCGATCCCCTGCGACGGCGTAGCCGGATGGGTGTGCGCGGGCGGCAGCTACCTCGGCTCGACCGACGGCCTGAACATCGACACCGAGTTCCAGGGGCTGCGCGGAGTCTTCTCCGGCGAGTCGCTGTCCTTCCTGAACGTGACGGGCGCGGGGACGCTGCTGGTCAACGCGTTCGGCAGCATCGAGGAGGTCAACGTCACCGACGAGCTGACGGTCGACACGGGCCACGTCGTGGCGTTCCAGGACTCGCTGAGCTACAGCCTGGGCAAGGCGGGCGGGAGCTGGATCCAGTCGTTCCTGGCGGGCGAGGGCCTCGTGCTGAATTTCAGCGGACACGGCAAGCTCCTGGTCCAGAGCCACAACCCGGACGAGTTCGGCCGCACCCTCGGGCCGATGCTCCCCGAGAGGCAGAACTGATGAGATACACGATCGACCATCAGCCCACGTACAGCACCCTGGAGGTCGAGCTGAGCGCGTCGGAGGAGCTGGTCTCCGAGGCCGGCGCCATGGCGTGGATGAGCGAGAACGTCGTGCTGCAGACCTCGGCGCGAGGCGGCGCGATCGCCGGGCTCAAGCGGACGTTCCTCACCGGGGAGAGTTTCTTCCAGAACACCTACCGCGCCGAGGGCGGAAACGGGGTGATCGGGCTGGCGCCGGGGCAGTCCGGCAACATCATCGCCCACGACATGGACCGGGACGAGCTGTTGCTGGAGAAGAACGCCTACCTGGCATCGACGCCCGACATCCACACCGACTCCAACTTCCAGGGGCTGCGGGGCCTGTTCAACGAGGGCCTGTTCGTCCTGACTGTCAGCGGCACGGGCACGCTGTTCTTCAACGGCTACGGGGATGTCGAGCGGATCGACGTCGACGGCTCGTACGTGATCGACAACGGTCACGCCGTGGCGTGGGAGCCGAGCCTCCAGTACAGCCTGACGAAGGCGCGCAAGATACGGTCGTTCCTGTTCTCAGACCAGGTGCTGATGCGGTTCGAGGGGCGCGGCAGGCTCTGGGTGCAGTCGCGCAACCCCAGGTCGCTTGCGGACTGGGTGTACCCGTTCAGGCGGGTCGAGTCCAAGGGCGGCGACGACGACTGACGCGGCTTCCGCCGACGCTCCGAACGGCCGTCAGGCCCTGGGCGCGAGCGGGGCAAGCCTGTCGGTGAGCCCGAACCGGTCTATCAGCGCGGACACCTCGTCCCACGTCGTGTCGGCGATGGAGACTCCGTTCTCGAGCCGGTCCTCGCGCGTCAGCGCCTCGAACTCGCCGGGATAGAGTATTCCGCTCGACCCCTCGGCGAGGGGCGTGTCCTTCACGTAGTCGACGACTTCGCCCACGGTGCCCCGGATGTCGTCGATGGGCCCCATCGCGGCGAGGTCCATCACGATGATGGTGGAGCCGGTGACCTGGTCCGGGATGGTGGCCGCCGGCCGGGCTGCGCTTCCCATGACGGCGCCGAGCATGGAGACCATGAACGACAGCGCGTAGCCCTTGTGGCCGCCGTGCAGCCCGCCGATGGGCAGCAGCGCGCCGCCCTCGTAGTAGGCGTTCGGGTCCCTGGAGGGGACGCCGTCCTTGTCCAGAACCCAGTCGTCGGGCAGCGTCTCGCCTTTGGCGCGGTAGACGCGGAGCTTGCCCTCGGCCGCTATCGACGTAGCGAAGTCGAGCAGCGCGACACGGCCTTCATCGGAGGGGAACGCCATTGCGATCGGGTTGGTGCCCAGGCGCCGCGCCCTCCCGCCGAACGGCGTCACGTTGTTGGCGACCCTGCCGCCGACGGAGCCGGTGCACATGATCGCGGCCATTCCCTCGGAGGCGGCCTTCTCGGGGTACGCCCCCACCCTGCCCGTGTGGGTCAGGTTGCACATGTTGACGAGCCCGACTCCGTACTCCCTCGCCCGCTCCATCGCGAGATCGAGCGCGAACCCGGCGACGACCTGCCCGAACGTCAGGTTGCCGTCGACGTGGGCCACGGCGGCGTGCTCGCGGATCACGTCGGGGCGCGCGGTGGGATCGACGTCGCCATCGTCGATCTCCTTGACGTACTGCGTTATGCGGATGAAGCCGTGGGAATCGTGGCCTGCCAGGTTGGCGTCGGCCAGGTGGCTTCCGACCACCCCGGCGTGATGCTCGGACGCGCCCGCCGCGTGCAGCACCTCGCTCGCTATGGTCCGGATCGCCTCCGCGGTGAGTACCTGCATTTGTGCTCCCCTCGGGCTCGTAGTGGGAGGCCTGCCCTCCCCGGCTCGGACGACGATTCTACCATCCGGCGGTGCGAAGGGCCGGGGTCAGGGCGCCGGCCGCGCGGAGATCATTGCCCCAGCCGGAGCTGTACGGGCTCCGGGCGGCGGCGAGGAGGGCGGGGCGCGAGGCCGCTGGCGCGCATGGCGTCGTCCACGCTGCGGCTTATCCCGCGCTGCAGGCTGTCGGGAGCGTAGGCGCCGGGGTACATGCTCCGGTACTCGTGCCGGAGCGACGGGTGCTCGCTGGCGACGTAGTCGAGGAAGTGGTCCTTGGTCCCCTGCTTGAGATAGAGGACGCTGGACCAGAGGAACCGGGCCCCGTGGTCGGCGGCGGCGCGTACGACGGCCTCGATGTTGGCCCTGCCGTCGGTGATGCCGGGAACGACGGGCGCCAGCGCCACGCCCGCGTTGACGCCGGCGTCGACGAGCCGCGACATGGCGAGGAGGCGCTTCTCCGGCGGCGGCGTGCCCGGCTCCAGGCCGCGGGCCGTCTCCCGGTCGACCGTCGTGACGCTGAAGCAGATGGTCGACCCGGTCCTGCTGGTCAACTCCTGGAGGACGTCGACGTCCCGGACGGCCAGGGTGCCCTTGGTGAGGAGGGCGATGGGGGTGCGCCAGGCCGCGAACATCTCGAGGCAGCGGCGGGTGAGCCGGTACTTGCCCTCTATCGGCTGGTACGGGTCGGTCGCGGTGCCTACGGCGACGGTGTCTCGCCGCCATGAGGGCCGCGACAGCTCCAGGCCGAGCACCTCAGGGCAGTTGGCCTTGACGAAGATGACACCGGTGAAGTCGTCGCCGGGGTCGAGCTCGAGGTGGGAGTGGTAGCGCCGGGCGAAGCAGTAGTGGCATCCGTGGACGCAGCCTCGATACGGGTTGAGCGACCACCTGAAGTCCATGCCCGCGACACGGTTCAGGGCGGTTTTGCACTCGGTGAGCCGGTAGGTCGGCCGCGGGGCCGCCGGGCGCGCCGCACCCATTCAGCGGCTCAGACCGTCCGGACCAGGGCGGGGGCCGCGACTTCCCACGAACTGTTCCATTCCGTTCCAGAGTGTTCCATTCCTATCTGGGCGGTGGAACACTTTCCCAGGAAATGGGACACCCGGTGTTCCACCCTTCCTATCTGGAGTGGAACACCGCGGAACAAAATGGGACAGTGGTGTTCCATCCGCATGTAACCGTGAACGAACATTCCGGGCGTCTCCCAACAATCGGTCGCAATAATAGCACGTTTGTACTATTATGTCCAGGGCTCGGCGGGTGGAGTAACTGTTCAGAGTCAAGGGGACGAATGCTCCCAAGCTCTGGATGGCGGTGTGCCTTCACGCGTGCGGGCTCTTCGCGGGTGTGACGGTGTTGTGGTCAATGGAATCTGGCAGGGGTGGGGCAGACGCCAACACAACCCGTTCGCCCCGAGTGCCCAGACGCTTCGTCGGGGTGTATCGAAGGGCCGGCACAACCCGGTCTTCTGGCGGGGCCGAGACCAGTATTGGCGGCAAGAGCTGCGTGCGCCCCTCGATACGCGCCGCTCAGAGCAGGGGCGCTACTCGGGGTGAACGGGTTGTGTGGACACCTCGAGTCTGAACAGTTGCCGGGTGGAGGCGACTTGGCCGACTCGAGAATTGACCCCGCAGGGGATCGACAAGTACGCTGTTTCTTGTGTGGGGTGGTCGATGGGACATGTGTGCTCGCCTCCTGATGTGGCGGGTGATCCTGACGGAGGACTGATCAGCGGCCCAAGCGCCGCCCCGTCGCCCCCTGCCAGCATCTCGCTTGAGTCTTTACCTCGGGTGCAACTTGGATGTTCATCCGCCTAACGACCGGATGTAGAACGAGACTCACGCCGTCCCTTGCAATGCTCGTCATGCTCATTGGGCTGGCGTGCTGGGCAGGACCGGGTGAACAGGAGGGCCGGCAAATCGGGCAGGAGAACTCGGTTTCTCGCCCCAAGGGTGATGGTGTCGACGTAGGGCCACAGGGCCCCAAGGACGACCCTGGCGACGCAGAGTCGCAGGGGCCCAAGGATGACCAGGGCGACGCCGCGCCGCAGGGACCCACGGCCGACACCGGCAACGCGGAGTCGCAGGGGCCCAAGGATGACCGGGGCGCCCTGGGGCAGCAGGGATCCAAGGCCGACTCCGGCGACGCGGAGTCGCAGGGGCCCAACGCGAAGCCAGTGAGCCCCAGCCCCAGGAACTACGTTACCCGACCGCGAGGCGATCTGTCCTGTTTCCCGCCGTGCGGGACCCGCTCAGACCCGCTCGGCGGCTCCTTCGACGACTTCGCGGCTGATGCCACGTTCTTCAACCCGACAGAGTCGGTCCTGTTCAAGTACGGTTTCACGATCGGGGGCCCGTTCCAGGATGGGGTCGCGGATCATATCGAGATCAGGGTCGCGAACGACCGGACCTGGAGAGTGTACGTTCAGAGGGCTGCCCTGGGGTCCGCCCACGTCAAGATCGACCAGTGGCAGGTCGAAATCGGCGGCGGGAAGATCACCGGCCCGTTCGACACCGGCGCCGGCGGCTCAAACCGGCTCGGCGTGGCCATTGTCGGGAACCGAGGGTGCCTGCGCGTCAACGGCGATCTTGTTTCCTGCTTCGATCTCCCGGAACGCACGATGACGAAGGAGATACTGATATCGTCCAAGCTTGGGGACGTCCGATACCGCGACTTCAGAGCAAGGGAAGCGTTGGCAGAAGACCCGGCGGAGGCGGTCTCCGAGAGCGACCCGGTCGACACAGGACCTCAGAGCCCCAGGAGCGACCCGGGGAGAGCAGCGACCAAGGTCTCCAGCTACGACAACCACGTTGCCAGTCCGGATGGGGAGTTTGTCTCGGTCAGCGCCGGAAGAGACCACACCTGCGGAGTGACGGCTGGCGGCGCGGTAGTCTGCTGGGGCTCGGACAGATATGGCCGGGCCTCGCCGCCCGGCGGCGAGTTCACGTCGGTCGACGCCGGTAGGACCCACACCTGCACGGTGACGACCGACGGCGCCGTCGCCTGCTGGGGCCAGGACTTCTACGGCCAGGCCTCGCCGCCCGCTGGGCGGTTCGCCTCCGTCAGCGCCGGGGACTTCCATACCTGCGGGGTGACTACCGACGGCGCTGTAGCCTGCTGGGGCAGAAACGACTACGGCCAGGCGAGGGCGCCCGAGAGACAGTTGGCCTTCGCGAACGCCGGGCCGCTCCTCACGTGCGAGGTGCAGAGTGATGGCTACTTCGTCTGCCTGGGCAGGAATGAACACGGCCAGCCCAGGTCACCGGAGAGACGGTTCGCCTCCGTCAGCGCCGGGGGCGGTCACACATGCGGGGTGAAGATCGACGGCTCCGTCGCCTGCTGGGGCGACGATACCCGTGGCGAAGCCTCGCCGCCGGAGGGCCGATTCGCCTCGGTCAGCGCCAGCTCCATCTACACGTGCGGGGTGAGGACCGACGGCACCATCGTCTGCTGGGGTAGCGACAGGCACAGCACCGCCATGCCGTCGAATGGCCGGTTCGCCTCGGTCAGCGCCGGAAGCGGTCACACCTGCGGCGTGAGGACGGACGGCTCAGTCGCCTGCTGGGGCTACGACCACTTCGGCAGAGCCACGCCGCCGGAAGGGCAGTTCGCCTCCGTGAGCGCCGGCCATGAACACACGTGCGGGATGAGGACCGACGGCTCCGTAGTCTGCTGGGGCCTCGACAAGGCCGACCGATCCTCGGCGCCCGAGGGGCCGTTCGTATCGGTCAGCGCCGGGGTCCTCCACGCCTGTGGGGTGAGGGGCGACGGCTCCGTGACCTGCTGGGGCGACGACTCGTACGGCAGGGCCACGCCGTCCGAAGGACTGTTCGCCTCCGTAAGCGCCGGTTGGCTCCACACGTGCGGGGTGAAGACCGACGGGTCCGTCGCATGCTGGGGCAATGAAGGCTTCGGTATGACCACGCCGCCCGAAGGAAAATTCGCGGCCGTCAGCGTCGGGTCGCTGCACGCGTGCGGCGTGAAGGTCGATGGCTCCGTCGCCTGCTGGGGCGACGACACCCTGGGTGCAGCCACGCCGCCTCGAGGAGAATTCGCGTCCGTCAGCGCCGGCTTGGTCTACACGTGCGGCGTGAAGGTCGATGGCTCCATCGCCTGCTGGGGCGAGGACCCGCACGGCACAGCCCCTCCCTCCGAAGGACTGTTCGTCTCCGTCAGCGTCTCCGAGGACCACGCCTGCGGCGTGAAAATCGACGGCACGGCCGTCTGCTGGGGCCGGCTCAGGCATGGATTCGACCTGGTCTCGCCGCCCGAGGGACAGTTCGTCTCGGTCAGCGCGGGGCGCGAACACACCTGTGGCTTGAGGCCCGACGGCGCCGTCACGTGCTGGGGTCTTGGCGGAGCCGGCGGTGCCGCGCCGCCGAGCGGGTTGTTCGCCTCGGTCAGCGCCGGCGACAACTTCACCTGCGGGGTGAGAGCCGATGGCGGCATCGCCTGCTGGAGCTTCTACACAACGCCCTGATGGGGATCCGTCGGTCCGCGCCGAGAACGGGAGCTCCCGGCGCGGTATTGCCGGTTCGAGCGCCTGAACCGTGACGGCATGGTATCTTTGGCCGAGGCAATCTCCCAACGGAGGGGCCCGAGGTAGTGAGCATGAAGACGATCGTCAGCGTACGCGTTGGATCGGTGGCGAAGGTCGCCGCTGTGTTCTCGTGGCTCGTGGGGACGATGATCAGCGTGTTTCTCGTGGCCCAACTGGCCTTCGAGGGCTCGCTCGACGCGGCCGACGTGATCGCCGTTGGCCTGCTGGCACTGCTGTACCCGGTTATCGGCGTGCTGGTCGGCGTTGTCGCCGCGCGCCTCTACAACCTTGTGGCCGGCTGGATCGGCGGCATAGAGATCGAGCTGCAGGAGGCTGACAGATGAATTCCCGGCGGCCGAACATCGTTCTCATCCTGGCCGACGACATGGGGTATTCGGACCTGGGCTGCTACGGCTCGGAGATACCGACGCCCAACCTCGACCGGCTGGCCGCCGGCGGCATCCGGTTCACGCAGATGTACAACTTCGCCCGCTGCTGCCCGTCGCGCGCGGCGCTGCTGACCGGGCTGAACCCGCACCAGGCCGGCATCGGCCACATGACCGGCGGGATACCGGGGCCGCCCGAATACCAGGGCTTCCTGCGGCTCGACTGCGTTACGGTCGCGCAGGTGCTGCAGGCCAGCGGGTACCGGACGGGCATGTCCGGCAAGTGGCACGTCGGCGAGAACCCGGCCGAGCCGGGCGCGCCGGACATCTCGTCGCCCCGCAGGCGGGGGTTCGACCGCGTCTTCGGGATCGCCGGGGGCTGCGGCAGCTACTACTTCTGCGACAGCCTGTGGAACGACGACGAGATCGTCGAATCGGAGCCGGGCTTCTACCTGACCGACGCTATCTCGGACAACGCGGTGAGGATGATCGAGGAGGGCGCGGCGCTCGGCCAGCCGTTCTTCCAGTACGTCGCCTACACGGCGCCGCACTGGCCGCTGCACGCGCCGGAGGAGGCGGTCGCGCGGCACGTCGGGAGGTACCGCAGGGGTTGGGACGCGCTGCGCACGGCCCGGCACGAGGAGATGAAGGGCCTCGGCATCCTGGACTCGAAATGGGAGATCAGCCCGCGGGACGAGGACGTGCCGCCGTGGGACGACGCGTCCGACAGGGAGTGGGAGGACCTGCGGATGGCGGTGTACGCGGCGCAGGTGGAGATCATGGACCAGGGCATCGGCCGCATCGTGAGCCGGCTGGAGTCGCTGGGTATCCTGGACGACACGCTGGTGATGTTCCTGTCCGACAACGGCGGCTGCGCCGAGTACCTGGAGGAGGACCCGACGCTGCCTGGGCACAGGACCATCGAGATCCCCGGCGCGGGGACGACGCCGGACGGCCGGCGTGTGCGCACGGGGAACTATCCGTCGATCGCTCCGGGGCCGGACGACACGTACCTGAGCTACGACGTGCAGTGGGCGAACGTGAGCAACACGCCGTTCCGCCGGCACAAGCGGTGGGTGCACGAGGGCGGCATCTCGACGCCGTTCATCGTCCACTGGCCCGCCGCGGTCGACAGGCCGAGCCTGGTGCACGAGCCGGCTCAGCTCATCGACATCACGGCGACGTGCATCGACGTCGCGGGCGCGCCCTACCCGTCCGAGCATGACGGCCGGGCCGTACCGCCGGCGGAGGGCGTCAGCCTGAGGCCGCTCATCTCGGGCGAGGGCACGGCGAGCGAGCGTCCGATGTTCTGGGAGCACGAGGGCCACCGGGCGGTGCGGCTGGGCAGTTGGAAGCTCGTCACGGAATACGGCAAGCCGTGGGAGCTGTACGACATGGAGGTCGACCGCACCGAGCTTCACGACCTGTCGTCGAGCGACCCGGACACGGTGGCCTACCTTTCAGGGTTGTACGACGAGTGGGCGGAGCGCTGCGGCGTCGTGCCGTGGGGCACGCTGGTAGGCCCGGGCGGGTGGGTGTCCATCGGGATGCACCCGGACGGCAGCTTCATGACGCGCGGCGACCACGGCCACATCGTGCCGCTGCGGTAGGCTGGGTACGGAGACTTTAGCGGAACCCTCGCCTTCGGTGCCTCGCGACAGCCTGGCCCCTTGGTCACGCGCCTCACTGCCGTACTTATGACTCGCCTTCGTCGCGCACCAGGGTCCAAATTCTCTCGAGTGGAATCTCACTCCGTATCTGTTCTGAGAGGCCGTCATAATTCAGGCAGACGCCGTTGACCAAATCATCGGCGTACCAGAGCCGCACGGAGAAGAAGCTATGTCGAGCCTCTCGCTCAAGGTCACGGGTGAACCCGCCCCAGCTAACGAGAAGACCCTGATCCGCATTGAATGACTGCATGGTGCCGACCAGACTGCGAAGAACGGTCACATCGGCCGGGCCGGCCGTAGCTTTGACCTGTACGCACAGTTTCGGGCCCTCGAATCCGAGTGAACCGCGGCCGGCCAGTATATCCACGCCACCGTCGGGACCTGCCGGAGACAACTGGGTGAAGTAACCCTCTGCCTGAAGCACCGCTTCAACAAGCCGTGCGAACTCGTGCCCGGGAAAGCGAGACCTGATGTGATCCAGTATCTGGTCGCGGGCTGTCCGGGCGACATCGAACGCCGTCTCGATATCCGACTCTAGCGCCTCGTCTGCGTCCGTCAATCCCGGACCCTTGTCTGCGCCCTCAATGCCCGGATCCCGACCCCCGTTCAAGATTGCCGCCATACGTCTCCGGGCGTCGTTGCGTTGAATTCGACAAACCGTGAGGAATGCGCCCAACGAGTAGAGCAGGTCCTGCCCAAACGCAGACTTGGGCAAGTCTGGAGCTATCCAATCCACGGGGCGCGTGTGGCGCATGGCGCCGTCAATCTTCTGATAGCGATACGGTCCAGTAACGCGGCCCAAGGCCACGCGACCCGGCCGTGTCTTCAGTGGGAGCGCCACGATATCGTTTTCCTTCATACGCAACACGAAAGTGTTCAATTGAGCCGCTTGAGTGCGGTTCCTGTTTGCAGCCTCCCCAGGACTCGCTTGCCACACACGATCCACTACAGCCTTGGCGTCCGACACACCCGTCAGGTCTGGGACTTCGTGGAATCCGATGATTGCGATGCCCAGCTCAAGGGCGACCGCCTCGTCTTCACCGGTCCGGCCCGCGCGCGCCATCCAAACCTGAGAAGAACCATCCTTACCCGCCTTCGGTCGGTCCTCAGCCGTCATAGCCTCAATTCCTCCATCGTGATGCTGACATGCCCCAGGAATCCGCGCGGATGGTCAGTCCGTGGCGTAGCGGAAGCCCATGTTACTGCTGTCGTCTTCGCGAAGCCATATGGCCGCGCGGTTACTTGTAGAGTCGCTTGTTGACGTACTCTCCCTTTAATTCGCCGCCGGCCAGGACGTGGCCCTCCATCGCCTCGAACAGCTCGTTCTTGGTGGCCCCGGCGGCGACGTCCAACTCCGTGTCCAGCGCGAATATCCGGAAGCGGTAGCCGTGCGGCTTTTGCGTAGGGGCCGAGCTGCCGCCGCGCTGTATCGATGTGATGTTGGGCGGCGGGCACGGCCCTGCCCAGCCGAACGTCTTCAGATCGTTGGCGCCCTGTGTCGTGCGGGGACCCACGGACGCGAGCGCCGTGGTCGTCGCGAGATGCTCCGCAAGCTCGGTCGTCTCCGGCGGAATGTTCCAGATCACCCAGTGGACTCGGGGCGCCGTGATGCCCTTCTCCAGCGTCATCGCGTCGGGGTCGTCGACAACGATGGCAAGGCTTTTTGTACCCTGCGGGACACCGGTCCAGGCCAATGGCGGCGACTTGTCCTCGCCGTATCGAAAGTCGGCGCCTGCCTCAGGATAGTAGTAGTTCGCGGTGCAGGTGTACTCGATTGGGATGCGCCGGATCCTGTTGAACACGCTGCTGGTCAGCTCGATGTCCAGGGGAAAGTCCTGCTGGAGCACGTATTCCGGGGGCGCTTCGACATAGACCGCGCCGCCATCCCCTGCCGGCGCGGACGCCGCGGGCTGGTCGCCCCGATCGGAGCCGGAGCACGCCACGACGAGCGGCACGACTGATGCGACCACACTCAACGCCAACGACAGTTTCACCATTGCTCGCCTCCTCTCGGTCTTGCGGTCTAGCCGGCGTCCATCGCCAGGCGGAAGCCCATGTTGCCGGTGGAGCTGTCCGGCGTGGAGGCCGTTCGGGCGGCGACGCGGTAGCGGTTGCAGTACGAGGCGTGGCACAGGTACGAGCCGCCCCTGGTAACTCTGGCGTCGCCCGTTGGCGGGCCCTTGGGGTCCTCGATCCCGCCGCGCGGGTGGAGCGTGCCGAACCAGTCGGCGCACCACTCCCAGACGTTGCCGGAGGTGTTGTAGAGCCCGTAGGCGTTGGGCTCGAAGGCGTCGACCGGCGCTGTGCCGAGGTAGCCGTCCTTCGCGGTGTTGGTCTCGGGGAAGCTGCCCTGCCAGACGTTGCAGCGATGTCGGCCGCCGGGCGTCAGGGTGTCGCCCCAGGGGTAGCGCTTCTGGCGCAGTCCGCCGCGGGCGGCGAGCTCCCACTCGGCCTCGGTCGGCAGCCGCTTGCCGGCCCAGGCGGCGTAGGCCGAGGCGTCGGCCCAGGAGACGTGGACGACGGGATGGTCGAACCGGTCGCGCACGTCGGAGCCGGGGCCCTCGGGGCTGTGCCACGCGGCGCCGTCGACTCGCCACCACCACGGGGCCGCCATGACGGCCTGCTCGACGTCGCGGGCGATGCCGGAGGGCACGAAGAGATGGAAGACGAACGACCAGCCGAAGCCCTCGGCCTCGGTGACGTGGGCGGTGGCATCGACGAAGCGGCGGAAGTCGGCGTTCGTGACAGCCGTTGCGTCGACGTAGAAATCGGAGACGTGGACCTCGCGCACCGGACCCTCCCCGTCGCCGGGCACCTGGTCGCGGTCGCGGGTGCCCATCAGAAACGAGCCGCCGAGGCGCACCATACCATCGCGGGAGCCGTTGGCGGCGTTTCCCGCGACATCGGACGGCGACTCCTCGCCCGAACGCCGACGGGCGCTGGGAGCGCAGCAGGCGCGGTTGCCGTGGTCCAAGGGCTGTCCCGGCACGGGGCCTACTCGACCACCTCGAGTTGGTAGTCGTGTCCTGCGGTGATGAAGGCGATGTCCCGCCATACCTGGATCACCCCGGAGGCGCACACCTTCTTGCCCAGGTAGAAGGTCTCTGGGTTCGCGGGCCAGTCGCCCACGCGGTACTGGAACGCGCTGCGGACCAGGGCGAAGAAGAGCACGTCGGGATGCTTGCTGTCGAAGTTGAGCAGGAACGGGTCCTCCTTGATCTCGGGCTCCTGCCGTATCTCCTCGACGGTGCCGCACACCTTGGTGTTCTTCCCGACGTTCTGCTTCGCCTCGGCGGGCGTGATCGATTCTTCCTTGTCGGCGGCCTTGACGCTCGCCCGATTCGGGATCTGTGCCGCGCTGGTGGCCTCGGCGACGGCGGGCGGCGGCGTCGGGGTGTCGGGAGCCGGGCCCGCAAATGTGGGGCGAGGCTCCGGCTGGGCAGCGGGGGCGGCGTCCTCGTCATCGGAGCCGCACGCCGCCGCCGCCAGGAGCAGGACCGCCGCGAGGACCACGGACAGTCCTATCGAGCGCGGGTCGAGTGCTTCAGGCCGCCAGGTTTTCGATGAGGATTTTCGCAAATTCGGCCCCCTTTCCCTCTTGTTCGTGCTTGAAGTAAACGAACGTATCCGTAGCGTCCTTCGCGAGATCGTCGATCTTCCGCGCCCACCCGGCTATCTCGCCGGGGCCGTAGCCCTCGTCGCGCAGCCTGAAGTAGGCGTAGTCGGCGGTGGCGATCAGCGGCGTCTCGACCTTCTCACCGTCGGTCACGCACAACGCGGCGTTCGACGCCCTGAGGAGGTCGTAGACGTCGTCCGAGAGCCACGAGGCGTGGCGGAACTCGAACGCGGCGCGCATGTCCGACGGCAGCCCCTCCAGGAACTGGCCGAGGGCGTCCAGGTCCTTGCGAGCGTACGGCGGAAGCTGGAACAGTATGGTGCCGAGCTTGCCGTCCAGGTTGCGGGCGCGCTCGCAGAAGACGTCCAGCAGCTCCTGGCAGTCGCGCAGCCGGGCGTCGTGGGTTATGCGGCGGGAGGCCTTCAGCGTGAACATGAAGTCGTCCGGGGTCTGGTCGGCCCAGCCCTTCACGGCCTTGTCGCTCGGCAGGCGGTAAAAGCTGTAGTTGATCTCCACCGTGCTGAAGCGCTCGGAGTAGTAGCCGAGCATCTTTGACGCGGAGAGCTTCTCCGGGTAGAAGCTGCCCTTCCACTCCGGGTAGTTGTAGCCTGAGGTGCCGACGAAGATCATGGCCGCATTCTACAGCCACGCGTGGCGCTCGGCCAGTGGCTGGGGTGGCGGGGAAGGAGTTCACCCTCACCCCAGCCCTCTCCCGTCAAGGGAGAGGGGGAAGATGATCCTCACCCCAGCCCTCTCCCGTCGAGGGAGAGGGGGAAGATGATCCTCACCCCAGCCCTCTCCCGTCGAGGGAGAGGGGGAAGATCAACCTCGCCTCGACGGAGGAGGCGTTTGGGGGGTTGATATAATTTCGCTGCCCGGGAGGAGCGCGAGGGATGCTGGAGAGCTACAGGGAAAAGCGCGACTTCGGCAGGACGCCCGAGCCTGAGCCCGGAGAGGCGAAGCCGCCGGGCAGCAGCCTGACGTTCGTCGTGCAGCAGCACGCCGCGCGGCGCATGCACTACGACGTCCGCCTCGAGATCGATGGCGTCCTGAAGTCGTGGCCCGTGCCCAAGGGCCCGTCGCTCGACCCGGAGGAGAAGCGGCTCGCGGTCATGACGGAGGACCACCCGCTGGAGTACGCGTCCTTCGAGGGCGTCATCCCCAGGGGGGAGTACGGGGCGGGCCAGATGATCGTCTGGGACGCGGGGGTCTACTCGCCCGACGAGGACGGCGAGCTCTACTTCGGGGACCGCGAGGAGTCGGAGCGCCGGATGGTCGCCGGGCTGGAGGACGGCAAGCTGTCGTTCACGCTGCGGGGGCGGAAGCTGCGCGGGTCGTGGGCGCTGGTCAAGACGAGCCGCGACCCGAACGAGTGGCTGCTGATCAAGCACCGGGACCGGCACGCGGACCCGGCCAGAGACATCCTCGCAGAGGACGAGTCGATCCTGTCGGGCCTGACGATCGCCGACCTGAAGGCAGGGCGGCTGCCCGGCCAGCACCGGCCCGCGGCCGGGGTCGCGGCGCCCTTCCCGGCACGGCCGAGGCCGATGATGGCGTCGTCCGCCGATCGGCCGTTCTCGAACGCGAAGTGGATATTCGAGCCGAAGCTCGACGGCTTCCGGGCGTTGGTGCTGAAGCGCGGCGGCAGCGTCCGGGTGCTGAGCCGGACCGGCAACGACATGACCGACCGCGTGCCCGCCGTCGTCGAGGAGGTATCGCAGCTCCCGTCCGACGAGCTCGCGATCGACGGCGAGCTCGTCGCCGCGGGCGAGAACGGGCTGCCGGACTTCACGCTGTTGCAGCGCACGATGGGGCTGCACAGGCTGCAGGGCGCCTCCGGGCCGACCGGGGAGACGGGAGCGGTCACCTACTATCCTTTCGACGTCCTGTACGTCGACGGGCGGGACGTGACCGGGTTGCCGCTGGACGAGCGAAAGTCGCTGCTGTCGCGTTCCGTGCTGGAGGGCGACGCGCTGCGGCTGATGGAGTACGTGGAGGCGGACGGGGAGTCGTTCTTCGAGGCCGCGGTCGGCATGGGCATCGAGGGCATAGTCGCGAAGCGTCGGGAGAGCCTGTACGACCAGGGCGGGCGCAGCCAGTCGTGGCTGAAGATCAAGGCGGTGCAGGCGCAGGAGTTCGTCGTCGGGGGCTTCACGCGGGGCGCGGGGGCGAGGTCGTCCACGTTCGGGGCGCTGATGCTCGGCTACCACGGCGAGGACGGGTTGCGCTACGCGGGCCGGGTCGGCAGCGGGTTCGACGACCGCACGCTGGAGGAGATTTTCCCGATCCTGCAAGGGTTGGCTGCCGAGGAGTCGTCGTTTGTCGAAGAGCCGGACGTTTCGGGTGTCGAGCCTGTCTGGGTGAAGCCGGAGCTCGTCGTGCAGGTCAGGTACACCGAGTGGCGGGACGGCGGCCACCTGCGGGCGCCCGTCTTCCTGCACGTGCGGCGTGACGTCGAGCCGGGCGCGGTTGTGCGGGAGGCGGCGATACGTCCGTCCGCGGCGGTCCCCGAGCCGGCGGCCTCCACGCGGGCGGACGCTGTCGCGAGCGTCCTGGAGCAGCTCGAAGCGGCGGGAGACCGGGCGCTGCTCGAGGTGGAGGGCCACCGGGTCGCGGTGACGAACCTGGACAAGGCGCTATGGCCTGCGAATGACGGACGGGGGGCCATCACGAAGCGGGACATGATCCGCTATTACGCCAGGATGGGGCCGGTGCTCGTGCCGCATCTGCGCGACAGGCCGCTGACGATGACGCGATACCCGGACGGCGTGGACGCGGAGAGCTTCTACCAGAAGCACTGGACGCACGGCCTGCCCGAGTTTGTCGAGACGGTGCGGCTGTACTCCTCGCACAACGAGGGGGACCAGGAGTACGTCATGGTGAACAACCTGGCGACGCTGGTATGGCTGGCGCAGCTCGCGGACATCGAGATGCACCCGTGGCTGTCGCGCACGGCGCTGGACGTCGACGGCGCGCACCTGACGGCCGACTTCACCGGGTCGCGGGAGCGGATCGAGTCGAGCGCGCTGAACCACCCCGACTTCATAGTCTTCGACCTGGACCCGTACATCTACTCGGGCAGGGAGCGCGCGGGAGACGAGCCGGAGCTGAACAGGGCCGCCTTCCTGACGGCGGTGGAGGTCGCCTACGCGCTGAAGGAGATTCTCGACGACCTGTCGCTGTCGTCGTTCCTGAAGACTTCCGGGAAGACGGGGCTGCACATCTACCTGCCGGTGCTGCGGCAGTACGACTACAAGGTGACGCGCAAGGCGTGCGAGACGATCGGGCGCTTCCTTATGCGGGGCCGCCCGCGTGACGTGACGATGGAGTGGAGCGTCGAGCGGCGCGGCGGCAAGATTTTTCTCGACCACAACCAGAACGTGCGGGGGAAGAACATGGCTTCGATCTACTCGCTGCGGCCGATGCCGGGAGCGCCGGTCTCGACCCCGGTCGCCTGGGACGAGCTGCAGGACGTCTACCCGACGGCGTTCGACATCGACAGCGTGCCGGAGCGCGTCGACCGCGTCGGGGACCTGTGGGCGGATATCCTGGAGTCGAAGCACGACCTGCGGCGGCTGGTCGGGGTAGAATAGCCTTCAGGCGTGCTGATCGCCGAGGTGACCATCATGAACGACAACCTTACCACCGAAGAGCGCGACATCCTACAGCGATTCGAGCGGGGCGAGCTGCGCACGGCTCCCGACGCCGAGCGCGAGATCGGACTTGCGCGCCGAGCTGCCCGTAGTACGCTGGACAAGACCAGACGGGTGCGGCTGCAGATGCGGCGCTAGTTTCGAGTTCCCCGCCGTAGACCGCATTCACCGCGCCACGCGACCCGCAACGCCGGTAGGACCGCGCCTTCCCGGAATCAACTCTACCGGAGTGGGAATCAGCCACTCCGATCCCGTCTTGGCGGCGCCCCGCACCCGCCCCTCCCGGGCCAGTTGTCGAACTCGCCGGTCGGAGACACCCAGCTCGATGGCCGCCTGACGCACCGTGACGTTGGCGACATCGTTGGCAGGGGGCTCGGACGCCAGCTCGAACTCGACCGGGCTCGGCCGCTTCAGGGTGCTCATCCCGTGTATGAGGAACCCGATGACCTCGCCGTCGTCGTCCAGCCGCTTGAGGACGCGCTCGTCGTCGGTGGGCGTGAAGTACCCCTCCCTGAACGCCCAAAGCACCTCGAGCATGTCCCCTTCGTCGTCGTACCAGACCGACACTTTCCTGGTCGCCATGCTCACTCTCCCTTGATCTTGCGGTCGAGATACCCGGTCAGGATGAAGGAGTAGTCCCTCCTCCTCTTCACGACGATGCAGACGTAGCGACTTCTGTCTCGTATGTCCTCGGCAAGACAATTTGAGGTTCAGGACATGACTCGCGCGCCCGATCGGCCGAACCGCAGTTGACCGGCTCTGCGGTACCTGACTATGATGCCATCATGTCCCCACGGCGGGAGTTCGCGCTGGAATATGCAGTGACCAACAAAGATGCATGCGGGCAAGTGGCTATGTTTGCCATTGCTGCCCTCGCGATACTGGTGCTGACGGCTTGCGGGTCGAATTCGGTCGGGCCAGCTGGACCCGCAGGACCACCCGGGCCGGCGGGATCACCTGGGCCGGCCGGACCAACCGGACCGTCGGGGCCTACTGGGCCGGTCGGACCAATTGGTCCGTCGGGGCCTATCGGGCCGGTCGGACCACCCGGGGCGCCGGGAGCGACTGGGACGGCAGGCCCATCCGGCGGTTCCGCCTTGTCCGAGGTTGAGATGTGGCCAGAACTACGCATCGACGTCACGATATCTCAGCGTTGCGCTGACCGTATTCGCGCCATAGTGGAGTATCAGGGCACGGCAACCGCCGTCGAGCGGCAGCGAAAGAGACTGGACTTCCTGTTGGTACAACCCGCGCGGTACATGTCCAACCGACACATTGAACGTATCCGCAACTGGATGGAACAGGTGTCCAATGACGGACCGGTGTGTGATGAGCAACGCGAGGCGCTAGGTCTATTCCAGCGAGCCCGCTACCACAACCCGATGGGCCAGTGGCGTGAAGACGCGCTGCGGGCCTATTGGGGTTGTGCGTACCCCGATGACGAGCTGTTGGGTGGAGGGTACAGCAGCAGCCTTTGGAACAACGCGGAGGATTGCGCGACCGTGGAGCGGTGGATATCACCGTCGTGGATACCGGCAGAGGAACTGCCCTAACAGCAACCGTTCCGCTCGGCGCGGGCGCGCCAAGGGGTGCGTCCCGGGAAAGTCGCTACCTGAAGCGGTAGCCGCGTTGGGCTGAGAAGCCGAGGTCGTGGTCGTATTCGGGCGTCCACTCGCGGTCCGGGAGACCGACGAGCCTGTCGCCGTCGAGCCAGTCGAGGTCGGTGCCGTAGAGGTTCTCTACCAGCAAGGCGGTCAGTCGGTCCCGGACGTCGGCGTGGGAAGCGGCGGCCGCGAGGTCGTCCATCTCGTCGGGGTCGCGTTGCAGGTCGAATAGCTGGAGTCGGTTGCCGACGGGGTAGTAGATCAGCTTGTGCCGCCCGTCGTGGACCATGCGGGTCGCGAACTCGTCCTCGTAGAACTGGCCGTAGAGGTAGTCGCGACGGGGGCCGTCGACCATCGACACGCCCTCGACGGAGTCGGGCACGGGGATGTCGCACAGCTCCAGCAGCGTGGGCATGACGTCCGCCTGGGCGACGAGCCTGTCGTCGAGCCTGCCGTAGCCGACGCGGTCCTTCAGGGCCGCCGAGCCGGTGAGCAGCATCGGGATCTTCGCGGAGCCCTCGTAGTAGAGCATCTTGTTCCAGAGCCGGTGGTTTCCCTCCATGTCGCCGTGGTCGGCGGTGAACATGATGATCGTGTCGTCGGTCAGCCCCTGCTCGCGGAGGGTGCCGATGACCGCCCTGACCTGGTGGTCGACGTGGGTGGCCAGGGCGTACATGGCCCGCCGGGCGCGCAGCGTATCGCCCTCGGACTCGACGATGCGGCGATGGGCGGCCTGCCTCGCCCTGACGGGGAAGGGGAGGTTGTCGGGGTCGGCGGCCCAGTCGCCGACGAAGGGCAGCGGGACGTCGACGTCCCGGTAGATGTTCATGTAGCCCTCGAGCGGGATCATCGGAGGGTGCGGCGCGGTGAACGACATGTACCAGAAGGCGGGACGCGTCGGGTCGCGGCGGGCGATGAAGCGGCTCATCTCGCGGGCCGTCCAGTTCGTCGAGTGGAGGTGCTCGGGCAGGTGGAACGGGCGGTAGTCCCAGGCGTTGTGGATGCCGGAAGCCTGCTCCATGCCGGGATAGCCCTGCTCGGACAGGAACATCTCGTAGTCGTCGGGCTTGCCGGTGTCGGCGGCGAGCCTGCCCTCCTCGTTGATCAGCACGTCGTCGAAGCCGATGCGGTCGCGGGGCGGGTGGATGTGCAGCTTGCCGACGCCGTAGGCCTGGTAGCCTGCGTCGCGGAAGGTCTGAGCGACGGTGGGCAGGTTGGGCATCGGCGCCCTGCCCTGGAAGCGGTCGCCGTGCGTGCGGGAGAAGGCGCCGGTCATCAGCTCGCGGCGTGCGGGCACGCACATCGGCGTCGTAGTGTAGGCGTTCGTGTACGTGACGCCGTTGGCCATGAGGCGGTCGAGCGTCGGGGTCAGGACGGAGTGGTGGCCGAGGCCGCCGATCATCCGGCCGGCCCAGTGGTCGGTGCAGATCAGCAGGACGTTCGGACGGTTGGGCATGGTGTGGTCTCTACTCGAACAGCCCCCGGAGGTCCCGGGCGCCGTGCCTTACGTGGAGTATCTCGGCGCCCTCGGATGCGGGACGATAGACGATGACGTAACGAGATCTGGGCACAACGAAGAGGCGGTGGGTCGGGCCGAACTCGGGACGCGCCACTCCCATGTAGGGATGGGTCGGGCTTTCCCGCGCGACATAGTCGTGAATCTCGAGGAGGTCGTCTATGGCTTGCGGCGTCAGCCTGTAGCGGGCCATCAAGCCTTTCGACGCATTTCTTCATTGCGGCGGCGCAGCTCGGCGAATACCTCGTCGGCGGGAACGAGCTGCCCCGCGTCCGCCTGGGCAGTGGCGCGGGCTACGCTTTCGCGCATGTCGGCGAGCTCGCGCTCAAGCTCGTCGTCGGCGTCGTCCAGCAGCGTCAGCGCCCGTTCCACGACGTCGTCGGCGCACTCGTAGCCGCCGTCCCGCATCTTGCGGCCGATGCGCTCCAGGTTTTGCTGGCTTATCGTGACGTCCATGTGCTGAGGATAGTCCAACGCTGGCTTCCCTGGCAACAGGTGCGGCCCGGCTAGTTCTGGCCGAGCCAGCCATCGTCGAGGTTGTCGAAGCGGCGCTGGAGCTCGCGGACAGTCTCGTCCGGGATGGGCAGGCGGCCGTCGGTGAAGGCGCGGACGTTGTCGCGTACATGGTCGGCGTTGTGGGTGCCGACGATGATCGTGTCGATCTCGGGCTGGGCGAGCACGAAGCCGTAGGCGGTCAGGAACGGGTCATCCGGCTCGCCGGGCACGTCCCCCATCGCCTCCATCAGGCGCGCTCGGCGCGCATAGTCGCGGGCGTAGGCCAGGGTAGTCTCCTCTCGCCGCCAGACGTTGTTGGAGACCGGGCGCTTGGCGATGATGCCCATGCCCCTGGCCTCGGCGGCCGCGAGTATGCCCCTGGACCTCGCCTGCTGGTCGGTGATGCCGTAGCTGATCTGGAGCGTGTCGAAGAGGCCGCTTTCGACGGCCCACGCCGCGTTTTCGTTGTCGCCGCTGTAGCCGATGAAGCGCGTCTTGCCCTGCTCCCTCGCCCGCTGCAGAGCATCGATGGCGTCGCCGCGCTCGAGCACGTCGACGTCGCACGAGTGCAGCTGCAGCAGGTCGACATGGTCGGTGCGCATCCTGCGCAGGCTGCGGTCGACACTGGCGGCTATGGTCTCGGGCGTCCAGTTCTCGCCCTCGGTGAAGTCGTCGAGATGGCCGCACTTGGTGGCGAGCACGAACTCGTCGCGGCGCCGGGAGACAGTGCCGATCATCGTCTCGTTCCTGTGGTAGCAGGCAGCGGTGTCGAGGAAGTTGATGCCCTCGTCGAGCAGGGTATCGAGCACCGAGCCCACGAACCCGGGCGTGTTCAGGTGCTCGTGCCTGTGGAACTCGGCGCCGCCGTGGCCCAGGCGGCTGATCCTCAGGCCGGTGCGGCCCAGGTCTACCATCTGCATCGTTCGCGCCTCCGGTCTAGAATCGCGGCCGTGTCCAGGAGGAGAGCTCGGCTCTCAGCTCCGGGTCCATGCCCATAGCGCGGGCCGCTATGGCGTTGTCGATCTGCGCCGTGGTGCGGGCGCCGATCAGGACGGTGGAGACGGCCGGGTGGGTCATCGCCCACGCCATCGCCAGCCTGACCTGCGGGACGCCGAGCTCCCGCGCTCTGTCGGCCAGCCCGCTCAGCAGTCGGAAATTATGGTCGGTGAAGTAGATATCGGCGTGCGCGGGCATTATATGGTACCTGGAGCCCTCCGGGAAGTCGCGGTCGGGCGTGTACTTGCCGGTCAGGAAGCCGGCGCCCAGCGGGCTGAACGCCGTGACGCCGATGCCCTCGGCCTGGCAGAGCGGCAGGGCCTCGCGCTCCGTGTCCGGCCACGCCAGGCTGTACGGGGTCTGGAGCACGCCGTACCTCCGGTGGCCTCCCGCGCCGCTGGCGTCCAGCGCCTCCCGGAGCTGCGCCGCGGAGTGGTTGGCGCATCCCATGACGCCGACGCGGCCCGCGTCGACCTCGGCCGACAGCGCCCCGACGGTCTCGGCGACCGGGACGTCCGGGTCCGGGTTGTGGAGCAGGTAGATGTCGACGGAGTCGGTGTCGAGGCGGCCGAGGCTCCCGGAGAGCGCCCGCGGGATGTTGTCCGCGCTGGCGCCGGAGTTGAACTTGCTCATGACGGTGATATCGTCCCGGCAGTCGTTCCGGCGCATCCACGTGCCGATGATGCGCTCCGACGACCCCTTCTCCAGGGAGGCCTCGCGCACGTCGTCGGTGCCGTAGACGCGCTTCCGGGTCTCGAAGGACTCGCCGCCGCCGTACGCCTCGCCGGTATCGAATAGCGTGATGCCGCGCTCGACGGCGTAGTCCATCAGCCGGTTCGACGACTCCTCGTCGATCTCCCTGCCCCAGTTCCCGCAGCCGAGGCCGATCTCGCTGACCTCGATCCCGGTGCGGCCCAGCGGCCGCGTCCCTGCTCGTCCTTCGACCATCTTCGATTCTCCCCGCGGCAGGTGAACCCGGCTACCCGCACGGCCGAGCTTATCACACGGAGAGACGGGCATCCCCAGCAACTCCACGGTCGGCGGATACGGCGTCTGCCCACAAGTCCCCCACCCAAATGGTAGGCCCGCCCCTGGTAGGGGCGCGCCCCTGCGGGGAGGGCGGGTTGGAAGCAGCCGCCGCTACGGGGTGAAGGCTGGTCGATATCACACTGAACGTGGGGGTGTGGAATCCGGCGTCTGTCGGCGCCCCTCTTTCCTGCTAAACTGAGGGATGGATCATCCGATCCGCGGGCGAAGGAGGGTCGACCAGTGCGGACCATAGTAGTGGGAACGGCCGACGGGCTTCACCGCCTCGGCGCCGGATCGGGCGTCGAGCTGGCGGGCCGGGAGGTCAAGTCCGTCGCCAAGCGGGCCCTCGACTGGTGGGCGGCCGTCGACGAGTCGGAGATATGGCGCTCGTCCCACGGTGGCGACTGGGAGCACGTGGCGACTGTAGACGGCCTCGGCGTCAACTGCCTGCTGCCATTCTCCGGAGGCGCCTTCGTCGGCACGGCCGAGGCGCACCTCTACGCCCTGCACGGCGACCGGCTGGAGCGCGTTGAGTCGTTCGAGGACGCGGAGGGGCGCTCCGACTGGGGCACTCCCTGGGGCGGCCCGCCGGACGTGCGGTCGATGTCCGCGGGAGAGGCCGGAACAGCGTACGTCAACGTCCACGTCGGCGGGATACTCAGGTCTGACGACCGCGGCAAGTCGTGGGAGCCAACGATAGACATCGACGCGGACGTGCACCAGGTGCTGTTCGACCGCGGCTCCGGCCTGCTGCTTGCGGCCTGCGCGCACGGGCTGGCCGACAGCGGTGACGACGGCGACTCGTGGGTCTTCGAGACCGAAGGACTGCACGGGCCCTACCTGCGGGCCGTGGCCGTCGCGGACGAGACGGTGCTCGTATCGGCGTCCACCGGGCCGAGGACCGACCAGGCGGCGGTCTACAGACGCCCCATCGTCGGCGATCAGCCGTTCGCCAAGTGCGAGGAGGGACTTCCGGGCTGGTTCGAGGACAACATCGACACCGCCTGCCTGGCCGCCACGGGTCACGAGACCGCCTTCGGCACGTCGGACGGCCGCGTGTTCGCGTCGAGCGACGAGGGCGAGACGTGGGCCGTGATCGCGGACGGCCTGCCGAGCGTGCGCTGCGTGGCGCTCGGCTGACTCCGTGGCGTACGACACGATCGTTGTCGGCGCCGGTTCCGCCGGCGCAATCATCGCCACACGGCTCACCGAAGACCCCGCCCGCCACGTCCTGCTGATCGAGGCGGGCGCCGACTACCCCGACTACGACTCGATCCCGCCCTACGTCAAGTATGGATACGGCCCGAACCGCGACACGAGCGGCCGGTGGCCGAACGAAAACCTGTGGTACTTCGTGGCGCGGCGCGGCGCGGCCGAGCGGCCGATGCTGGTGCCCCGGGGCAAGGTCACGGGCGGCTCGTCGGCGGTCAACGCGCAGATATTCCTGCGGGGAGTCACCGACGACTACGACTCCTGGGCCCTGATGGGCAACGACGAATGGGGCTTCCAGGAGCTGCTGCCGTATTTCCGCCGCATCGAGACGGACACCGACTTCTCGGGCGACTTCCACGGGAGCGACGGCCCGATCCCGGTGCGTCGCTTCAAGGACGACGAGCTGAACCCCGACCAGCGCGCCTTCTACGAGGCCTGCCGCGCGAGGGGCTTCCCGGACTGCCCCGACCACAACGAGCCCGGCACCACGGGCGTCGGCCCCACACCGCTGAACAACCCCGGCACGGTCCGGGTCAGCACGGCGATGGCCTACCTGGGCGAGTCGCGCGGCCGGCCCAACCTGACCATCCGGCCGGACACCCTAGTGCGCCGGGTCGTCTTCGAGGGACGGCGCGCCGTGGGCGTGGAGCTCGAGACCGACGGCCGGCCCGAGACGGTCCACGCCGACGAGTTCGTCCTGTCCGCCGGCGCCATCGGGTCGCCGCACCTGCTGCTGCTCTCCGGAGTCGGCCCAGCGGGCGAGCTCGAGGACGTGGGCGTGCCCGTCGCGCACGACCTGCCCGGCGTCGGCAAGAACCTGAGGGACCACCCGCAGGTGCCGTTGATCTGGCGGACCAGGGAGGGGTTCGAGCAGGACGAGAACATCCCCGGCATACAGATGACGCTGCGGTACACGGCGACCGGCTCGCACCTCGAGAACGACATGCTGCTGCACCCGGCGTCCCGAATGCCGCTGCCCAACCCCGAACGACCCTCCGTCTGGGGCCCGAACCCGGGGGGAGTCGGCTTCGGGATCGTCGACTGCCTCGACCTGGCGGTCGGCGAGGGGGAGCTGCGGCTCCGGGCCCCGAACCCGCGCGTGCAGCCCTACCTCGACTACAACTACCTCCGGGAGCAGTTCGACGTGGACCGCATGCGCGAGGGCGTCTTCATCGGCCTGGAGCTGGTCAAGCACCCGGCGTTCGAGGACATTGTGGCGGAGCTCGTCGAGCCCGCGCCCGCTGACCTCGAGTCCGACGACACGCTGGACGGCTGGATGCGGCAGCAGGTGAGGACCAGCCACCACGTTTCGGCGACCTGCAAGATGGGGCTGCCGTCCGACCCGATGGCGGTCGTCGACCAGTACGGCAACGTCCACGGCCTGGAGCGCCTGCGCGTGGCGGACGCGTCGATCATGCCGGACTGCATCCGCGCCAACACGAACGCGACCTCGCTCGCCATCGGGGAGCGCGTATCGGACTTCATGCGGTAGATACTCAGCCGCACAGCCCGGTTGGTACCTGTTCAGAGTAGGTGAGGCGGAACGTCTGAACTGTGATTCGTGGGATTCTGATGAATGGGACGATTTTGGTGCTGAGCCTCGCCCACTCTTCGTGGCGGCCCCTCGATACACCCCGACGAAGCGTCGGGGCACTCGGGGCGAACGGGTTTCAACTCTGAACAGTTAGCCCGGTTTCGGGGGCCTCATACTGTGGTATATTTTGCGGCGACAGCGCGAGCACGTCACGGAGGTTGAGACATGGCACGGACCGACCTGGCGCTGACCGCCCACCTCATGCGCCGCGCGGGGTTCGGCGCAACCCGCGCCGAGCTCGAACGACTCGCCGAGAAGGACTACGCGGAGATCGTCGAGGACCTGCTCCACCCCGAGCGGTTCCCCGACGTCCCCGAGGACATCCTGAGACGCTACCACGACGGCGAGGCGCTCGACATCTGGGCGGGCCGCTGGATATTCAGGATGGTCAACGGCCAGCGTCCGCTGCAGGAGAAGGTGGCGCTCTTCTGGCATCACGTCTTCGCAACCGCCTGGTACAAGGGCGAGCACACGCGGTCGATGTTCCAGCAGATCGACATGCTGAGGAGCGTCGGGCTGTCCGACATCAGGACGATCCTGATCGAGCTCTCCAAGAACCCCGCGATGATCCACTGGCTGGACAACAGCGAGAACCACAAGGACGAGCCGAACGAGAACTACGGCCGGGAGCTGCTGGAGCTGTTCTCGATGGGGGTCGGCAACTACACCGAGCAGGACATCAAGCAGGCGGCGCGGGCGTTCACGGGCTGGACCTTCACGCAACCCATACCGCTGTACCCGTACGGCCACTACACCCCCGAGTTCGTCTACGACGACGACGACCACGACCACAGCGTCAAGACGTTCCTCGGAGAGACGGGCCGGTTCAATGGCGAGGACATCGTCGACATCATCGTCAAGCAGCCGGCGGCGGCCCGGTTCATCTGCCGCCACCTGTACAACTTCTTCGTCGCGGACGAGCCGCAGGTGCCCGCGTGGGAAACGGTCCCGCCGCAGGACCCCGAGGCCATCAAGGCTCTCGAGGACGCCTACTTCGAGTCCGACGGCGACATCCGGGCGGTGCTGCGCGTGCTGTTCAACTCCGACTTCTTCAAGACCGCTCGGCAGATGCGGGTGAAGTCGCCGGTGGAGCTGGTGGCGAGCACGGTCAAGCTGGCCGGCACGCACCGCTTCCCCGACACGAGCCTCACGTCGCTGGCCGACGCGAGCGCCGTGATGGGCCAGCACCTGCTCAACCCGCCCACCGTCGAGGGCTGGCACACGGGCAAGGAGTGGATCGACGGCGGCACGCTGAACGACCGCGTCAACTTCGCGGTCGACCACATGGCCGACCTCGACAACCCCGGCGTCCAGGAAATGATCGCCAGGCTGCGGACGAACGGCGACACCGTTCCGCCGGAGGAGTTCGTCGACCGCGTGCTGGAGCTGAGCGGCCCGATCGACGCGGGCGCAGAGACGCGGGACGGCCTCATGGAGTACGCGGAGTCCGGCGGAGAGCTGGGCTTCCGGACGCCAGAGGAGGAGGCGGAGAGCTCGGCGCGCGTCGGGCGCATGCTGCAGCTCGTGGTCGCCTCGCGGGAGTTCCAGTTCGCCTAGAATTCGGCCCCCAGAGCCTCGGAGGTCACAGAGATGAAAGGCAACGGCAAGCCACCGGTCCTGGTAGTCGTCCAGCTCTCGGGCGGGAACGACTTCATGAACACCATAGTCCCCTACACCAACCCGGTGTACTACGACAGCCGCACGAAGATCGTGATCCCCCAGGACGAGGTGCTGCCGCTGGACGACACGCTCGGGTTCCACCCGAGCTGCGGGCCGCTGAAGGAGATGTACGACGCCGGCGACGTCGCGATCGTGCAGGGCATCGGCTACCCGAACTCCAGCCGCTCGCACTTCCGGGCGATGGACATCTGGCACACCTGCGAGCCCATCGAGGTCGGCACCGAGGGCTGGCTGGGCCGGGCGATACGCGAGATCGACCCCGGCAAGGAGAACGTGCTGACCGGCGTCAACTTCGGCAAGGGGCTGCCCCGCGCGATGGCCGCGCCCGGCGTCCCCGTGAGCTCGGTCGGAGACCTCGACAACTACGGGCTGATGACAGGCATCGGAGAGGACGACCAGCGAATGCAGGCGCTGGACATCTTCAAGCGCATGTACGGCCCGGCCGTCGGATCGGGGCCGGTGATGGAGTACCTGGCCCAGACCGGGTCCGACGTGCTGAAGGGCGCGGACGCGCTGAAGACGGCGCCCGCGAAGTACTCCTCCGACGTGGAGTACGCCGACAACGGGATCGCCCAGAGCCTGAGGGACGTCGCCAGGGTGCACCTGGCGGACCTGGGGACGCGCATCTTCTACACGGCGCAGGGCGGCTACGACACCCACTCGAACGAGATGCCGACTCACCCCGGCCTGCTGTCCGACCTGTCGGGCGCGATCTCGGACTTCTTCGCGGACCTCAGGGCGCACGACGCCTCCGACAACGTGACGATGCTGGTGTTCACCGAGTTCGGCCGCAGGATGAAGGACAACGGCTCGGGCACGGACCACGGTTCGGGCGGAGGCGCGTTTATCATCGGAGACAGGGTCGACGGGGGGCTGTACGCCGAGTACCCGTCGCTGCGTCCGGACGACTGGGAGAATGGCGAGGACCTGAAGCACACCATCGACTTCCGCGGCGTCTACGGGACGCTGCTGGAGCAGTGGCTCGGGATCGAGGCCGCGCCGATCGTCGGCGGCGACTTCGAGCAGCTCTCACCCTTCGCGGCGTAGCCATGGCCAGACCTTACGCACTGCTCAGGGCCGGTCTGCCGTACGTCAAGACGTTCGGCATGCGCCGGTGGACGAACTACCCAGTGGACGTGGCGCTGGGTGAGGACGACACCGTCTACGTGCTCTGCCGCGCCTCCGGCTCGCCGTCGATCCGGAAGCTGACCTGGGAGGACGAAGACCTGGGGGACATCGGCGGCACGGGCTACGGCGACGGCCAGTTCAAGTGGCCCACCGCCATGTTGATGGACGACGACGGCAATCTCGTCGTGTCCGACGAGGAGCTGCACCGAATCACGACCCTCACGACCGACGGTGAGTTCGTCTCCAAGTGGGGCGAGCACGGCAGCGGCGAGGGACAGCTCGACCACCCGGCGGGGATCGCATTCGACCCGGCGGGCAACGTCTACGTGTCGGACACGATGAACCACCGCGTGCAGCGGTTCACGCGCGACGGGACGTTCATATCCTCGTTCGGCGGCCACGGCTCGGGCGAGGGCGAGCTCGACATGCCGTGGGGCATCACGGTCGACGAGCTGGGCGACGTCTACGTGGCCGACTGGCGCAACGACCGGGTGCAGAAGTTCACCGCGGAGGGCGAGCTCATCTTCTCCGTGGGCCGCAGCGGCTCGGGGAACGGCGAGTTCGACCGGCCTGCCGGGGTCGAGGTCGACTCCCACGGCGACATCTACGTGGCGGACTCTGGCAACGACCGCGTGCAGATGTTCAACTCGGACGGGATGTACCTGGAGAAGATCATCGGCGACGCTGTGCTGTCACGGTCGGGCCGCGAGTACCTGCTGTCGAACGCGAAGCCGATGCGCCTGCGGGAGATGACGAGCCTGGAGCCGCAGAGGCGGCTGCGAGACCCGAAGACGGTGCGCGTCGACGACCGCGGCCGAATCTTCATCCCGGACTACGGCTCCTACCGCGTGCAGGTCTACCAGAAGGACGCGGTGCCGCTCACCGAAGCCGACATCATCCCGCCGCTCAGGTCCCCCACTCTCGACGTAACGTAGGCGAAAGACACGTCCTCGTACGACTCGTACTGGTTCGACTCTCACGGTCTTTCCCAGAGCAGGCGAATGGGCACTGCGTGCAGGCGGTCCCCGAAACCGACGCTGGTCATGCCGTCGTAGATCACCACGCCGGCGGCAAAAGACGGTCCGCAGGCGTCCCTGAGTTTGCGGAGGCCCCGAAAGTCGGACTGGGTTACCGTCGCGCCAGCCTTGACCTCCACGCCGGCCACGAGTCCGCCCTGCTCCATGACGACGTCGACCTCGACCTGGTCCTTGTCGCGATAGTGGAAGAACTCCACGTGTCCGGGATACCAGGTGGCCTGCCGGCGCAGCTCCTGGAAGACGAACGTCTCGAGTAGCTGTCCCAGCAGGGGACGGTCCGCGAATAGCGCCGGGCCTGACGTGCCGAGCAGCGCGCACGCCAGCCCGGTATCGCCGACGTGGAGCTTCGGGGTCTTGACGAGGCGTTTTCCCCGATTGCTGTGCCACGCGGGCAGTCTCTCCAACAGGTACACGCGCTCCAGCAGCACCAGGTAGTCCCCGAGAGTCGGCCGGCTGAGCTGAAACGGCGCGGCCAGGCGGCTCAGGTTGAACAGGCGTCCAGTCTGCGTCGCGGCCATCGCTAGAAGCCGGGGCAGGACGTCCAGGCCGCTGATACGCGAAAGGGCGCCGACGTCCCGCCGCACCTGGGCGTCGATGTAGTTCCGATACCAGTTCGCGCGCCTGCGACCGGCGGGCCGGGCAAGGGCGGACGGGTATCCTCCAGACACGATCCGCTCGGCCAGCTCAGCTCCCAGCCGCTCGACCTGCGTCACCGGGAAGCTGCCTCCGAACAACGTGTCGATGAAGCCACCCGCGGCGGATAGGCCCGTCTCCAACTCGCACTGCGCAAGCGGGTGTAGTCGAATAGCCTCCAGTCGGCCGGCGAGGGAGTCCTCGACGGCCGGTACTGCCAGCACGTTCGTCGATCCGGTGAGGACGAACCTGCCCGGCACGCGCCGCCGGTCGACCTCGAGCTTCAAGGCGGTGAAGAGTCCCGGCACGCGTTGGACCTCGTCCAGGACAACACGCTCGGGGAGGTCGGCTACGAAGCTCATGAGATCGGCCTCGGCGCCGGTGCGTACAATGTCGTCGTCGAAGCTGAGATAGCCGTACCCGCCGCCGGGCTCGCCCGACGCCGAGCGGCCATGAAGGAGCTGAGGTGCGCACACCATCTGCGCAAACGTCGTCTTGCCGCATTGGCGCGGACCCTGTATGAGGACTACGGGGGAGTCCTCGAGCGCCTCGGCGAACCGAGACGCGACTAACCGTGGATGGAGTGTGTTTCGAAGCATCGTCCAATTGCAACCTTTTGGTTCGTCCAATTGTAACCTTTGAGCTCGTCCAATTGCAAGGTTTGATGTCGTCCAATTGAAAGGTTACAGGTCGTCTGATTGCAAGGTTTGACCGCGTCCAATTGCAAGGTCAGGGATCGCATCCCGGCAGGAATGGCGCCCACTCCGTACTGGCTCCACACCTGTCACGCCGCCATGGCGCGGTAGACGTCCGCAGCCCTGCCGGGGCGCGTGGTATTATCGCGGCGAATCCGAGTCCGGGGGCAGCGTACGTGTCCGACCAGGCCGCGGCCGTGGAGCGCATCGGAGCGCTCAGGGCCCAGATCGACCGCCACAACCATCTCTACTTCGCGCTCGACCAGCCGGAGATCGCCGACGCGGCGTACGACGCGCTGATGCGCGAGCTCCGGGATCTGGAGGAGCAGCACCCGGACCTCGTCACTCCTGAGTCGCCGACGCAGCGCGTGGGCTCTGAGCCGGCCGAGGGCTTCGCGGAGGCCCGCCACCCGGAGCCCCTTCTCAGCCTGGGCAACGCCTTCGACGACGAGGAGCTGATGGCCTGGTACCGCCGCGTCGCGGACCTGATCGAGAGCACGGACTTTGAGCTGGTGTGCGAGCTGAAGTTCGACGGCCTGGCGGTGGCGCTCACGTACGAGGACGGCGTGCTCGTGCGCGGAGCGACCAGGGGCAACGGCACGGTCGGCGAGGACGTTACCCACAACCTCAGGACGGTCAGGAGCATCCCCCTGCGCGTCCTCGGGGACGCGCCGCGGCGGTTCGAGGTCAGGGGCGAGGTGCTGTTCCCGAAGTCGGCCTTCCAGCGATTCAACGAGGAGCGCATCGCCGAAGGACTGCCGACGTACGCCAACCCGCGCAACACCGCCGCGGGGTCGGTCCGGCAGCTCGATCCAAAGATGACCGCCGGCCGGCCGCTCGACATCTTCGTCTACGGCCTGGGCTACGCCGACGGGGACGTGCCCGACACGCACTGGGAGACGCTAGCGCTCCTGGGCCGCCTCGGCTTCAAGACCAGCCCGCACAACCGGCTCGTCCGCACGCCGGAGGAGGCTGCAGCGTACTACCGCGAGTGGCTGGAAAAGGCCGAAGGGCTCGACTACGGCTCCGACGGCGTCGTGATCAAGGTCGACCGGTTCGACCTGCAGCGGCACGTCGGCGTCGTGGGCCGGGAGCCCCGGTGGGCGATCGCGTACAAGTTCCCGGCGACGCAGGCGGTGACGCAGCTCCTGGACATAGCGGTGAACGTCGGCCGCACCGGGTCGATCAACCCGTTCGCCGTGCTGGAGCCGGTCGACGTGGGCGGCGCGACCGTCAGGCAAGCCACGCTGCACAACGAGGACTACATCCGGGCCAAGGGCCTCAAGATCGGCGACTGGGTCGTCGTGGAGCGGGCGGGCGAGGTTATCCCGCAGGTCGTCAGCGTGATCACGGGCCGCCGCACGGGCGACGAGCGCGATTTCCAGATGCCGTCGGAGTGTCCCTCGTGCGAGGAGCCGGTGACCCGCCCCGAGGGCGAGGCGATGTCGCTGTGCGTCAACTCGCAGTGCCCGGCGCAGCTGGTGCGGCTGCTGGAGCACTTCGTCAGCCGGGGCGCTATGGACATCGAGGGGCTCGGCGTCAGGCAGACGACCGTGCTGCTCGAGCAGGGGCTCATCCGTGACGTGGCAGACATCTACACCCTGAAGGAAGAAGAGTTGATCGAGCTGGAGCGCATGGGCGAGAAGAGTGTCGCCAACCTGTTGGCCGCCGTCGAGGCCAGCAGAGACCGGCCGCTCGCGCGCCTGCTCGTCGCGCTGGGGATCGGCCACGTCGGGTCGGAGGCGGCCGAGCTGCTGGCGGCCCACTTCGTGTCGATGGACGCGCTGATGGATGCGGACGAGGAGCGGCTCGTGCAGATCGACTCGATCGGGCCCAAGATCGCGTCCGCGGTCGTCGCCTACTTCGCCAACGAGTCGAACCGGCAGGTGATCGAGAAGCTCCGCGCGGCCGGGGTCAGGATGGAGGACGAGGCCAGGGAGGCGCCGACCGAGCAGCCGTTCGCGGGACTTCGGTTCGTCGTGACCGGCCGTCTCGAGGACATGAGCCGGTCGCAGGTGCAGTCGAGGATCAAGGAGCTCGGGGGCGCCGTGAGCGGAAGCGTGAGCAAGCAGACCGACTACCTGGTCGCGGGCGACGGCGCGGGCTCGAAGCTGGCTGACGCCGAGAAGCTCGACGTGACCGTCATCACCGAGGAGCAGTTTCTCGAGCTGGCGCAGGGTACCCGACCGGAATCCGGCGACGACATCTAGCTCCACACATTTGCGCGCCGGTCCGGTCCGGCCGCCTGGAGGCCAGCCATCCACATCAGCCGGCTCAGCCTGTTGGACTTTCGCAACTACGCGAAGCTCGACCTGGACCTCGCGCCGGGGCTGGTGTTGCTGCACGGCGGCAACGCGCAGGGCAAGACCAACCTGCTCGAGGCGCTGTACGTGCTCGCCATCGCGAAGTCGTACCGCGCCGCATCGGAGCGCGAGCTGGTGCGGCACGCGCCGCCGGGGCAGCCGGTGCAGTCGCAGATCGCGGCCGAGGCGCGGCGGTCGGACGGCGCGGTCCGGGTGCAGGTCGACCTGACCGCCGAGGGCTCTGCGTACCAGGGGAGCGACGCCGACGCCGGCCCGCTGGACGACGGCGCCCAGGTCCGCAAGCAGGTGCGGGTGAACGGTCTGCGGCGGCGCGCGTCCGACCTGGTCGGCGAGGTCAACGCGGTGATCTTCGAGGCGGGCGACCTGGACATCGTCCTGGGCGCGCCCTCGGTGAGGCGCCGCTACGTGGACATACTCCTATCGCAGCTCGACCAGTCGTACCTGAGGGCGCTGCAGCGCTACCAGCGCGTCGTGACGCAGCGGAACTCCCTGCTGAAGGCGATCAGGGAGGGCCGGGCGCAGCCGTCGGAGCTCGATTTCTGGGACGACGAGCTTGTCGCGGCCGGCGGATACATCGCGCTCCGACGGCGGGACGCGGTCGCTGACCTGGCGGCGCTGGCGGCGCCGGTGCACGCGCAGCTAGCCGACGGCGAGACCCTGGACGTCGCGTACGACCCCAGCGGCGGCATCGCCGTCGACGGCGACGAGGAGGACATTCGCGACGCGCTGTCGACGCTGCTGGCGGAAAGGCGTACGAGGGACATCGGGCAGGGCGTGACGTCCGGCGGGCCTCACCGCGACGACCTGCGGCTGACGCTGGGCGGGCTGGAGGCAGGGCCGTACGCATCGCGGGGCCAGTCGCGTACGGCGGCGCTGGCGATGAAGCTGGCGGAGGCCGACTACCTGCGGCGCGCGCGGGGCGAGGAGCCGATACTGCTGCTCGACGACGTATTCTCGGAGCTGGACGAGCGGCGCCGGCTGCAGGTGCTCGAGACGGCGGCCGGCTACGAGCAGGCGTTCATCACCACGTCGGACCCGGCGCAGATCGACCCGTCGTACCGCGACCGGATGGCCGCGTTCGTCGTGGTAGCCGGCACGGTGCACCCGGACAAGTCCTCAGGCCGGTAGTCCTCGGAGTCCCCAAACTCCCCACTTGGTCCCGGCGAGCGGCGCGACGAGCGGTCTCCCGGTCTGTGGCTGCGCACCTCGTCGGTGACTTCTTCGCAGCGCGACCGCACCCGGTCCGTCACGAACGCAGAGAGGGACCTGGGGAGAGGGCCTCTCGACCTGCCCACATCGTGGCCTCCCCCGCCCCGGGCCCTTCACTTCGTTCAGGGTGACATCAAGTGGGGAGTCCCGGCTCCGAGGCGTTCGTGGCTGCGCACCTCGTCGGTGACTTCTTCGCAGCGCGACCACACCCTGTCGTCACGAACGCAGAGAGGGACCTGGGGAGGGGGACACTCGACCTGGCCCACATCGCGGCCTCCCCCGCCCCAGGCCCTTCACTTCGTTCAGGGTGACATCAAGTGGGGAGTCCCGGCTCCGAGGCGTTCGTGGCCGTGCACCTCGTCGGTGACTTCTTCGCGGCGCGACCACACCCTGTCGTCACGAACGCAGAGAGGGACTTGGGGAGGGGCCTCTCGACCTGGCCCACATCGCGGCCTCCCCCGCCCCAGGCCGTTCACTACATCAAGTGAGGAGTCCCGGCTCCGAGGCGTTCGTGGCTGTGCACCTCGTCGGTGGCTTCTTCGCAGCGCGACCACACCCTGTCGTCACGAACGCAGAGAGGGACTTGGGGAGGGGGACACTCGACCTGGCCACATCGCGGCCTCCCCCACCCCAGGCCGTTCACTACGTCCGGGGTGACATCAGGTGGGGAGTCCTGGCTACCGCCGAATACCCCACCAATAGGTGAGGGCGCCGCATTGCAGGGGCAGGCGAGTTGGAAACCCGCCGCTACGACGTGACGGCCGGAGATATGACACTGAACGTGGACGTGGGGAATCTGGGTGTCCGAGACATCTTGTCCTCGAAGGGGGCCGCGCCTAGAATGGGGCGGCCGCAAGCCCGTCCGCCGCGGACTCAAGGAGGCGACGCCATGGGTTTCCCCATCTACGACTACAGGACAGACCTACGCAACATGCTGGTGACGCCGCAGATCCGGTCGAGGTTCCTGCGGGTCGAGGCGGGCCCCATGCCCCGGACGCACACGCACGACCTCGGCCACGAGATCTTCCTGGTGCTGAGCGGCCGGGCCGAATTCGAGATCGACGGCGAGAGAGGCGAGGTGGGTCCGGGGCAGCTGTGCGTCGCCCTGGTCGACCAGCCACACGCCGTTCGCGCGCTCGGGGACGAGCCGGTGTTCATGTACCTCTCGGTGACGCCCCACATCCAGCCGACGCACACGATGTGGACGGACGACGGACAGCGGGAGCCGGCGCGGTTCACGCCGTCCGCCAACTACGACGTCGACTACGGGGAGCCCCGGGCGGTGGCGACGCTGGCGGACGAGCTCCCGGGCGCCATCGGGTCGCTCGCGGCCGCGGCGGAGGCTGCGTCATCCGTCCGGGAAGAGTCCCTGGAGGCATTGCGCCAGGCAGTCGAGAACGGCGACCTGGCGACGGCCGGCGAGATACGGGACGGGCTGTGGGAGAAGCTGTTCCCCGTCTTCCAGGGGGCCAACGCGGTCGCCGAGGTGTGGAACGAGCTGGCCCCGCGGGCGGACGGGGAAGTCTAGCGCACGGGGGTGTGAGATGAGCAGAGTCCGAATCGGCGTCGTAGGGTGCGGGGCGATCGCGCAGGTGCAGCACCTGCCGTTCCTGTCAGAGCTGTCGGAGGAGTTCGAGATCGCCGCCGTGTGCGACGCGTCGCCGTCCCAGGCCGCGTACGCGGCGCGGCAGTTCCACGTCGAGCGACACTTCACCGACTACCGGGACCTGCTCGACTCCGACATCGACGCGGTGCTGCTGTGCCACGCCGACCCGAAGGCCGAGGCCATCATCGCGTCCGTGGAGGCGGGGAAGCACGCATTCGTCGAGAAGCCGATCTGCTACTCGCTCGAAGAGGCGGACGCGATCATCGAGGCGTGCGCGCGGTCCGGCAAGGTCGTCCAGGCCGGGTACACGAAGCTGTTCGAGCCGGCGTACGAGCAGGCGCTAGAGGAGGTCGCGGACATCGACGACGTGACGTTCGTCCAGGTGAACCACCTGCACCCGAATAACGCGCTGCACGTGCGCCAGTTCCGCACACGGCGGTTCGACGACCTGCCCGAGGCGGAGGCCCGAAGGTCCCGCGATGCGCTGGACGCGGCGTGCCGGGCGGCGATCGGAGACGTGCCGCCGCACGTGCTGACCACGTTCTACTCGCTCTCCGGCAGCCTGATACACGACCTGTACTGCCTGCGGGGGATGTTCGGCGTGCCGAACCGGGTCGCGAGCACCGAGATATGGGCCGACGGGCGGGCGTACAGCACGACGCTGGAATACCCGGAGGGCCACCGGTGCGTCGCCACGTGGGTCGACCTGCCGGAGCTGTGGGACTTCCACGAGACGCTGGAGGTGTACGGCGGCAGCAAGCGGGTGATCGTCAAGTTCGGCACCGGCTTCTCCCGCACCGTCTCGACGCTCGTCGTGCAGGAGATCGACGCGGACGGCAGGACCGTGCGCAAGGAGCCGGCGATGGACTGGGAGAACCCGTTCCGCCGGGAGCTCCGCCACTTCCACGACTCGATCGTGAACGGTACGCCGAACAGGTCGCCGATAGAGACGTGCCGGGACGACGTCGCGCTGGTCATAGACATCACGAAGGCCTACCTGACCGGCGGCCCCGTGCTGCGGACTCAGGGATGAACCGCCGCCAGCCCCCTACTCTACCGTGACGGACTTGGCGAGGTTCCGGGGCTGGTCGACGTCGCGGCCGCGCCGGACGGCGATCTCATAGGCGAGCAGCTGCATGGGGACGGCCGCGAGCATGGGCGCGACGAACGACGACGCCTCGGGAATGTAGAGGACATCGTCCGCGACGTCGGCCGCGTCGGCGTCGCCCTCGGTGGCGATGGCGATGACGGTGCCGCCGCGGGCCTTCACCTCGCTGACGTTGGCGAGCATCTTCTCGTACAGCTCGTACTTGGGGACGAGCGCTACGACCGGCATGTTCTCGTCGATCAGCGAGATGGGGCCGTGCTTCATCTCGCCGGCCTGGTAGCCCTCGGCGTGGATGTAGCTGAGCTCCTTGAGCTTGAGCGCGCCCTCCATCGCCAGCGGGTAGTGGACGCCGCGGCCCAGGAACAGGAAGTCGTCGTACCCGGCGTACCGCTCGGCCAGCGCCTCGCAGCGCGCCTTCTCCGAGGCCAGGCCGCCGAGCATCTGGGGCAGACGCGCCAGCTCGTCGACGATCCCGGCAACGCGCTCCGCGGACAGCGTCCCGCGCCGGACGCCGAGGTCGGCGGACAGCATCAGCAATGAGACGAGCGAGGCGACGAAGGTCTTCGTCGACGCCACGCTGATCTCCAGTCCCGCGCGGATCAGGATGGTGTCTTCCGCGATCCGGGTCGTCTGGGTGCCCTCGTAGTTGCACAGCGTGACCTGCCGGGCCCCCTTGTCAGCCGCCTCCTGCATCGCGGCGAGGGTGTCCGCCGTCTCGCCCGACTGGCAGACGGACACGACCAGAGTGCGCTCGTCCACGAGCGGGTCCCGGTACCTGAACTCGGACGAGTTCTCGACCTCGGCCGGGATGCGGGCCAGCGACTCGATCCAGGTCCGGCCCACCATCGCGGCGTGCAGGCTGGTGCCCATCCCGATCAGGACGACGCGGTCGATGTTCTTCGCCCCGGCGGCCGACAGCGCGACATCGTCCAGGGCAATGGCGCCCGTATCGAACGACACCCGCCCTCGCATGGCGTCGATGGCCGTCTCGGGCTGGTCGTTGATCTCCTTCAGCAGGAAGTGCTCGTAGGGGCCCTTGGCGGCTGAGACCTCGTCGTACGGCACGCGGGAGGGCTCCACGTCGATGCGCGTTCCGTCGAGGCGGGCGTACGTCGGCCCGTCGGCGGTAATCGTGACCGACTCGCCATCGCCGAGGAACGCGACGTCGCGGGTGTACGGTAGCAGCGCGGGCAGGTCGCTCGCCAGGAAGGTCTCGCTCTCGCCGTAGCCGACGACCACGCCCCCGGCGTTGCCGAGGCGAAAGGCGACGAGCTTGCCGGGCTCCCGCTTCGAGGCGACGACGACGGCGTGCGCGCCCCTGATCCGGCCCGCGGTCTCGGCGACCGCGTCCTCCAGGGAGTACTCCAGGGCGAGGTACCGCTCGACCAGGTGGCCGATGCACTCGGTGTCGGTCTGCGAAGAGAAGCGGTGGCCCTCGGCCTCGAGCTCCCGCCTGAGCTCGACGAAGTTCTCGACGATGCCGTTGTGAACGAGCGCGATCTCGTCGGCGCAGTCGGTGTGCGGGTGGGCGTTGAAGTCGGCGGGCGGGCCGTGGGTAGCCCAGCGGGTGTGGCCTATTCCGCTGCTGCCCTCGGGCAGGTCGCCGTCGAGCGCTGCGAGCAGGACGGACAGCTTGCCCTCGGCCTTGCGCACGGCCGGCTCCCCGGACGGCCCCAAGACGGCGATGCCGGCGCTGTCGTAGCCCCTGTACTCGAGGCGCGACAGGCCGTCGAGGAGCACCGGCGCGGCGGGCCTGCCGCCCGTGTAGCCGACTATCCCGCACACGTGGGAGTCTCCTCGGGGCCGGCGCGGTCACTCAACGGGCGACGCCTGTCGCCGCACGGGATCGGAAGCGCCCGTGCTCGGGGTGATGGCGTAGACGCCGCGGTACGCGGGCGGCAGCAGCGCCGCGATACGCTGCATGATCATGTCTGTCAGCGAGTCGAGAACCTGCCGGCTCGGACGGCCCTCGACGGTCGGCAGCGAGAAGGGCGTCCCGATGGAGACCTCGATCGCGCCGGTGGGCTTGAGTATCCTGAACATCGAGCCGAGCCGCTCCGTGCCGGTGATCCCGACAGGCAAGATAGGCGCCTGGGAGCGCAACGCCAGCAGCGCGACGCCAGCCTGGGCCTTCCTCATGCCTCCCGGCGACCTCGTACCCTCGGGGAACAGCACGACGGCGCGGTCGCGTTCGAGCTGCCGGAGCGCCCAGCGGTACGCCCCCACGTCGGCCGTGCTGCGCGTCAGCGGGTAGGCGCCGTACAGCCGGAAGAACGACGAGACGACGGGCCAGCGGAAGAGCCCGGCCTTGGCGAGGAACCGCGTCCGCCTCGGGAGGCTCGTGGACAGCAGTGACGAGTCGAAGTAGCTCTGGTGGTTGGCGACTATGATGAGCGGCCCGTGCGGCGGGACGTTCTCCTTGCCGGTCACGCGCCACTCCGCGAAGGCCACCAGGACCATGCGCTGGAGGAAGTTCGCGACCGGGTTGACCAGCTCCATCAGCCGCGCTCCACGAGAGAGACGATCGTGTCAGCCACCTGCTCGATCCCCAGGTCGTCCGTGTCGATGATGACCGCGCCGTCGGCAGGCCGAAGCGGCGAGTCGGCGCGCTCGGAGTCAATCTTATCACGCCTGATCAGGCTCTCGAGCACCTGTCGCTCGTCCGACTCCGACGCGCTGTCGTCCCCGTCGGCGCGCCGCCTCCGCGCCCGGACGCGCGCCGAGGCTTCCAGGTACACCTTCACGGGCGCGTCCGGCAGCACGACGGTGCCGATGTCGCGGCCCGCCATGACGATGGGCCCGTCCGCCGCCATCCGCCGCTGCTGCGCGACGAGCGAGCGCCTGACTCCGGGAATGCGGGACACGGGGGACACGCCGCGCTCCACGTCGGGCGTCCGAAGACCGTCGGTGACGTCCGCGCCGTCGGCGGTCAGCCGGTCGGCGCCGCCGGTGAAGCTCACCCGCAGATCGAGCCGCTCAGCGAGGGCGGTGAGGGCGTCGGCGTCGTCCACGTCGACGCCCCTGTCCAGCGCGACCCGCGTGACGGCCCTGTACATCGAGCCCGTGTCCAGGAAACGCATGCCGAGCCTGCGCGCCACGAGCCTGCCCACGGCCGTCTTGCCGGACGCGACCGGGCCGTCTATAGCTATAGCCAGAGGTTTTTCCACTTCTCCCGATATCCGTTTCGCCGCAGTCTGGAGGCGGTTCGATTATAGGTTCGGGGGAACACCTCGACAAGCAATGTTCAGATTTGAGGAGGCGTGTGCGATCCTGCCGCCCGGGAACGTCTGAACCGCGATTCGTGTGATTTGGGAGATTGGGATGATTGGGAGGAGGCAGGCCGGGGGCGCCCGCGTTCCCTTCAGCAACTCTGAACGGAGACGGCGGCGGATGACCGCGTCGTGTCAGGCAGTGGTGTCGCCGCGGATGCTATTCGGATAGAATCGGGCTGGCGACGCGTCAGGGGGTGAGGCGATGATCAGCAGGTTCGGGTATCTGTACGCCGGGCACGTGGACCTGGACGACGTGGGGTTCGCGGGCACTCCGGTCAACGACCGGTGGCTTTCGGACGAGGCGCTGGCGTCGGCGTTCGACAAGGCGGCCGACATCGCCCGTGTCATGGACGAGACCGGGTTCGACACGATGTGGCTGGCGGAGCACCACTTCCAGCGCGAGGGGTACGAGTGCATCCCGAACATCCTCATGCTCGCCGTTCACCTGGCCCACCTGACGCAGCGCATAGACTTCGGCTGCGGCTTCAACGTCACCCCGATGTGGCACCCGCTAAGGCTGGCCGAGGACTTCGCCACCGCCGACATCCTGACCGGCGGACGCGTCGTCTTCGGAGTCGGCCGCGGCTACCACACCCGCGAGGTGGAGGTGTTCGGCGCGCCGATGCTCGATACGGACGCCAACCGCGAGCTGTTCGAGGAGCAGGTCGACGTCATCATGGCGGCCCTGAAGGAGCGGTCGTTCTCGCACCACGGCAAGCACTACGACATCCCGCCCAAAGTGTCCTACCGGGGCTACGAGCTGGAGGAGATCACGCTCGTCCCAAAGCCGCTGGTACGGCCGCTGGAGTGCTGGCAGCCGATCGTCAGCGCGAGCCCGCGGGGGCTCGACTTCATGGTGAAGCACGGGATCAAGGGCGTGATCGGGGGCGGCGCGGCCGTCGGCGGGGCGAACGAGCAGGCGGTGCTCGCGTGGCGTGACGCGCTGGCGCGAGGCGGCCGCGAGACCGAGCCCGGTGAGGACCTGCTCATCACGTTCTCGACCCACGTCGCGGAGACGCCGGAGAAGGCCATGAAGGAGGCGCGGCCCTTCTTCGAGGAGCACATGAAGATGTTCGCGCCGCTCGGGTTCGTCCGCGGCCTCAGCGACGAGCATATCGACGCGCTCGACGACCCAGCGAAGGCCCTCACCGCTTCGCTGCCGACGATCGAGGACGGCGTCGCCGCCGGCTCGTGGCTGCTCGGCCAGCCCGAGCGCATCGTCGAGCAGCTACAGGAGATCCAGGAGCGCCTGCCGGGCCTGACCGCTGTGAACCTGGGGCCCGTGGTGAGCACCTCCAAGGCCGTCACCCTGGAGCAGCTCGAAGCGCTCGGCCGCGACGTGATCCCGGCATTGAGGAACGCTTCCGAAACCGGCGGCTAGTGGGGACTACGGAAGCCCCTCACAGGGCACGCTATAGGGGAGTGGCAGACACGTGCGGACGCGATAGAGGGGATGTTCTACCTGGAGGGCGAACCGTGCGCGGATTGCTCAACAGCCATACAAGTGCCCTCAAACGAGCCGAGAATACCGCTGCGGCCGTGATCGCAGTAGTGATCTGCGTCAGCATGGTCGGTTGTGCGAGAGAGTCGAACAACGGCGGTGCCGGGGGACCGACTCCTGCGCCATCTGCCGACACGCCTACACAACCACAATCTGCCGATACGCCGACACAGCCGCCAGCTACCGCCGCGCCGATCCCCGTCGGACCCCGGCCGACGACGGTACCGGACGGAGGCCCCCATAACCCCTGTGGCCCACTCCACCCTTTCGGCGTGGTTGAGAGACCGGGCCACTTCATCGACTGGACTCCAGATGGCTTGGAGATCGTATTCGACGACGGTACCGCGGTGATGATGATAGACGTCGACGGTTCCCGGCTACGGGCAATCGTTGATGCCAATCCCGGTAACGGCTTCCCGTATCACTTCCACGCCGATGTGTCGCCGGACGGATCGAGTATCGTCTACTCCTCATGTCAGTACCCGACAGACGGCCTGTACGTACGCTACCGGCATGCCAATCTAGGTAGGAGGCGGTATCCCCTCGAGGGGCGCGAACGGTATATCTACGAGATTGCGTCCGTGGCCATCGACGGATCGGGGCGGCGGCGCCTTACCGAGAACGGCAACATTGACCACTACCCGTCCTGGTCCCCCGATGGAAGCAAGGTCGCCTTCACTAGGGATGTACTACACGGCCCGTTCGAATTCGGCCCGCTCAGGATGATGGAGAAAGACGGCTCGAACGAGCAGGCTCTGGTCGACGAGCAAACGTCGTTTAGCGTCCCATCCACCAACCGATACCGCGTCACCGCATCAGCCCCCCAATGGTCTCCCGACGGGGAACAGTTGGCAGTCGCCGCAGCCGAGTACGACCAGGGATCTCGTGTTCACCCGGGAGCCGTATATGTGATTCGCGCTGATGGTTCCGGCTTCAAGAAAGTGTCGGATGCGGTGAGTGCCCCCTCCTGGTCGCCGGACGGCAGCCGCCTGGCATTGGCGAAATACCATGGTAGATACGTGGTGCTCGTCACCGTTGCGCCTGACGGCTCTGACCCTCAGACGGTCGCGACGATAACCGAACGGGGGATATTCGAAGACCTCGTGGGGAGGCTGTACCTTTCATGGATAGACACCCTGGCATGGTCTCCCGACGGGACTCACATCCTGTTCACATGCGACGTGGGACTGTGTGTCGTCGACCTGCAGGGTGATCTCGTCGGTCATTCGCTGATCGAGCCACCGCCCCGGGACCCGCCGAAATTGTCCACCTACGGTGGTCGCCCGCAGGCGGCGTGGTCGCCGGACGGTTCCAGGATCGCGGTGCGTTTACCCGACGATCCTCGCTCGGAGCCAGGCGGCAATCCGGTGGTCTACACGATGGACCCGGACGGCACGAACGTGCTCGTGCTCGTGCGGAGCGGCCAGGCCAAGCGCTCTCAGGACGTGCCCTTCTACGTGTCTTCGTGCCGTGACGGGTCCGCAGTCCCGGAACCTGAGAGCAACCCAGGGCTCGTGGGAGACTGCGAGGCGTTGAAGACCGTAAGGGATGTCATGGCCCACAACATCACCCTGAACTGGGGCTCCGGGGTTCCCATCGACTCGTGGGAGGGAATTACGATAGGGGGCTCGCCGCGCAGGGTGACAGGGCTGGAGCTGCTATGGGGAGTAGGGATCGGGAAGAGACCATGGCCCGATGGTCAGCCGCAACCGACAAGATCGAACCTGCGGCCAGAACTGGCCGGACTCACGAAGCTGCAGGCCCTGTCGCTGGCCGTCAACGAGGTAGTCGGGACGGTGCCTGCGGAGCTGGCAACTCTGACAGATTTGCGGCGCCTGTACATCAAGTGGCACTACCTGCAGGGGTGTCTATCCAGGGAGTTCTCGGACCTGTGGGTCGATGCCACCAACCTGGAGCGCTGCGAGGGACAGGGCCCATGAGCGTCCGGACGCGGCCTGTCGCTACCAACGCAGCCGATGAGGGCCACCGGAATGGAGCCGAGGCGGCGTGCCCCGATCCTTGCAGTGCGACCCCGGGCTGGTCCGGCTACTTCGACAGCGCCTCGGCGGAGTCCTGGGGCTCCCAGCCGAGGACCTCGCGGGCGTGCTCGAGGTCGCGGTAGCCCCACCGGTTCTTCGAGGTCGCGAAGAAGATGTCGTACGCCAGGCTCGGGGCCGCCTCGATGCAGGAGTGGAGCATGGACGCGACGTCGTCGTGGCTGAGGAAGTTGGCCGCAGTCGCCTCATCGCCGACGCGGTTGTCGGCGGGTACGGCGCCTATCCTCACGCACAGCACCGAGAGGCCGTATGAGTCGGAGAAGTTGCGCCCCAGGGCCTCGCCCCAGACCTTCGACGTCCCGTACAGCCGCTCGGGGCGGACCATCGACTCGTGCGTGATCATCGGCCACGGCTCCGGGACGTCCCTGTACCGCCCCGCGTGTATGGCCTCGTAGGGCGCGACCTTGGCCCAGCCGCGGACCGTCGCGCCGGAGCTGGCGAACACCACGCGCTCGACGCGGGCCAGCCGGGCGGCCTCGTAGACGTTGTACGTTCCGACGACGTTCGCCGCGAGCAGCCTGTCCCAGTTCTCGGAGAGCTCCGCCGCCAGGTGCACGACGACGTCCTGCCCCTCGAAGGCGGGCCTGATCGCGTCCAGGTCGGCGACGTCGGCCTGGACGGTCCTGACGCCGTCGACCGGCCTGCGGTTGAGCGCCGTCAGCTCGTAGCCGCCGGCCTCCTCGAGCCTGTTCCGCAGCAGCCCGCCTATCAGACCGCTCATTCCCGTTACCAAGACCTTCTTCATGGCTATTCCTCCCGAACGGTTGGCTGACCGCTAGCCGCGTCCCAGGTACTCCTGGTCGACCGGCAGCACGATGACCTCCAGCATGTTGACGTGGGGCGGCAGCGCGGCCATCGTAAGCGCGACGGAGGCGATTTCCTCCTGGGTCATCATCGGCTCCTTGCCTTCCACCACGGTCGTCATGTCGCTCTCGACGTTGCCTGGGTGGAGGCAGCAGGCCGCGATGCCGAACTCCCTGCCCTCCAGCGCGGTCGACTTCGTGAGGCCGACGAGCCCGTGCTTCGTGGCGGTGTACGGCGCGGAGTCGTAGCGCGGCACCTGGGCCGAGATGCTGCCGATGTTGATGATCCTGCCCGCACCCTGCGGCTTCATGATGCGCATCGCCTCGCGGGTGCACAGGAAGGCGCCGCTCAGGTTGACGTCGACCACGCTCCGCCACGCCTCGTAGCTCATGTCGACGATGGCGGCGCGCTCGAAGATGCCGGAGTTGTTGACCAGCACGTCCAGCCTGCCGAAGCGCTCGACAACCTGCTCGAACAGCGCGACGACCTGTCCCTCATCGCCTACGTCGGCGGTCACGACCAGCACGTCGGCGCCAAGGCCGCGCAGCTCGTCGGCGGTCTCCTCCAGCCGGTCGCGGTTCCGCGACGCGATGACGAGGTCGGCGCCCTCCGCCGCGAACGCGCGGGCGATGCCCTTCCCTATCCCAGTGCCGCCGCCGGTGACGACGGCTACTTTATCGTCGAGTCTACCCACTTCTTGTAGTTCCTGTAGCAGGTTGTACACACGGGCTTTGCCATGGTCGACTTGTGGTCCTTGCCGCAAACGTGGCAGTGCTTTTCCTCGTAGCCATCGTTCTTGAAGCGATTCCAAACCTCGAAGTGGGGATCGCAGTATGGGCGGCCCGCATTAGCTGCTATCGACTTTCCGCAGCGAAGGCAGAAGCCTGTTTCCGGTGTCGGCGAAGTCGTCCGGGGCCTCTTCGATTTCACGCGCTTCGCGCTGTCTGCCGCAGCATCCACCCTTGCAACGGTTACACGAACCTGTTCACTGTTGTCCAAGATGTCCTTCGAGCCCTTGAATACGTCCTCGTAGAGTTTTCCGTCTTCCTGACGCGATATCAGCACACCCATTTCGTCGTTGTTCTTCTCTGAAAACTCGTAGAGGTTCATAGAGGTCAACAACGCTTTGTCTTCATTCAGGTAGCATTTCGCATGGAGGTCATTGCGATAACTCGTCTTGACAGCATCCAACCCCTGCAACCATTCGCTCTCATCCGGCCGGAGTTCGCTCTTTCCAAAGATGACGCGTATGTCAACTGATGGACGCTTGTTCTCCAAGAGTTCCTTGAGGCGCTTGTTGACCTTGAGGAACGGACTGATGAGATAAAGACGCTCCTCAGCCCCTTTGATGATCTCCTCGAGTTCGTACGAGATGCCCGTCGTGGTCAGGAACTTCGCCATTGATTCATTTCCTCAGTCGCTAGAGTGAGAGCCTTGGCTCAGCCGCGGAGGATCTGGCGCAGGCGCTCGGCGGCTATGACCTCTTCTCCGGCGTGGATGTTGAACGAGCGGACCATGATGGTCCCCTCGCCGGCCGCCGGCCTGTAGACGTCCGGGGGCGCGGACATGGCCTTGATGCTCGGGTGCCCGACCTCCAGCTCGACGATGGTCTGCTCGGCGGTCCTGGCCGCGTCCGGGCCGACGACGATCAGCAGCACCAGGTCAGCGTAGCCGAATCCGGCCACCTGCTCGGTCCGGACGCCGGGAACGCCCTCGAGCCTGTCCTCGATCACCTTCAGCATGCGGGCCGTGTCCTGCAGCCGTTGGTCGTGGTCCATGCTCATCCACTCGTCGAGCGCGACGACGATGCCGGCGATCTGCATCCGGTCGAGCTTGTAGCCGCGACCGAACGCCACGAATTCGCCAGGGTGGTGGGAGACGCCCTGGACCTTGACCAGGTCCACCATGCGCTTGCTTCCGCACACGAACCCGGTGGCGCTGGGACCGCCGAAGTACTTGCCCCCGAAGCTGACCAGGTCTCCGCTGTGGGCGACCTCGCGGAAGAGGTCGAGCGGGCGGCTGGTCGCGGCGCCGTCGACGACGAGCGGGAGGCCGTGGGCGTGCGCGACGGCGCGGGTCTCGGCCACCGGTAGCACGTTCTCGTCCGGCACGAAGTACTGGCATATCGCCGCGGTGTTGGGCCCGATGGCCGCCTCCAACTGGGCCCTGGTGCAACCGGACTCGTCGCCGGCGTAGACGATCCTGCCGCCGGCGATCTCGTAGGCGCGCTCCGCCGACTTGTTCGACGCCTGCACCACGAACTCGTTCCGCATGCCCTCGGTGTCGGGCAGTCGCCTCATCAGCTCCAGGTCGTCGCCCGCCATGAGCGCGGCGGCGCTGAGGATGAGGCCGGCGATGCCGCCGGGTGTGACGTAGGCCGCCTCGACCCCGAGGGCGTCGGCGATGAACCCGCCGGCGCCGTCGAGCAGGTCTCCCATGTCGCAGAAGCGGGCGTTGGCCTCCTCCATGGCGGCGCTCACCGCCGGAGACGGCGTGAAGCCGCCGTTGAGGGTCAGCGAGCCCTCCAGGTTGATGAAGGGCCGCACTCCGAGCTTTTCGTACAAGCCGCCGCCGCTGAAGGTCGTCATGGCGCCCATCTCCGTTCCGTCTCCCGACGGTGTGTCGTCGTGGCGCAATGCTACCGCCCGCTCGCGGGGCGCACAAGGGGCGGCGCGGCGCCGCGGAGGCTGATCGCGCCTGCCTGAGACGAGTGTACGTGTTCGCGGCCGGGGAAACCGCGCGTGCGCCCATCGATACGGCCCGCCCAAAGCGGCGGGCCTGCTCGGGATGAACGGCTTGTCTGCCCATCAACTCTGAACAGCCGCCGTCTGAACTGTGATTCGTGGGATTCTGATGATGGGGATGTTTCGGGGCACTCGGGGCGAACGGGTCAGGTGTCCCCTCAACTCTGAACAGTTGCTTCAGACGTTCCGCCTCACCTACTTTGAACAGTCGCGGCCGGGTACGCGTCGTTGACGGTGTTTGACGCTGTGGATACAATTGACGCGTCGAATCCCCATTCGGCAGCAGGGCCTCGGATACTCACTTCACGTGGCCCTTCTGAGGAGGTCGATGGACTCCAACGAGGTGCCCGACGTAGTCGTTCTGCGGCTGCCCCTTTACGTGCGGGCGCTGTCCCAGCTCCAGGACGCGGGCGAGGACGTCGTAAGCTCCCAGCAGCTTGGGAGCCTTCTGCAGATGACTCCCGCCCAGATCCGCAAGGACCTGAGCTACTTCGGCCGCTTCGGAAAGCAGGGGCGCGGCTACAACGTACGCTTCCTCGGGGAAGAGTTGAAGCAGATCCTGGGCCTCGACCAGAAGTGGCCCGCGTGCCTCGTCGGAGTGGGTCGGCTCGGCCAGGCGATCATCAACTACCCCGGATTCGTGCCGGAGGGGTTCAACATCGTCGCGGCGTTCGACGCCGACCCGGACCAGATCGGCAGGAGCGTCGGCGACGTCGGCGTCAGGCCGATGGAAGAGATGCGCGACGCCATCGCGAGCGGCGAGATACTGATCGGGATCGTCGCCGTACCGGCCAGCTACGCGCAGGGCGTGATCGACCAGCTCGTGGCAGCGGGGGTCAAGGGGATACTGAACTACGCGCCGGTCGCGCCGCACGTGCCCATGAACGTCGTGCTGAGGAACATCGACCCGCTGCTGTCGCTGCAGTCGATGACGTTCTACCTGCTCGACGGCCGCAACGGGGAGCGTCGGCTCGACTGAGGGCCCCGGGTCTACCCCGTGGACGGGGGCGGCTGACTGCCGGACCCGCCGCGCCGACGCCTGCGGGCGACCATGAGCCGGGCCTGTGACCTGCGCACCGACGCGACGGCGCGCTCCAGGTCGGCCTCTCCCGGGGCTTCCGCGATCCGCTCCTGGGCTCGACGCAGGGCCTCTTCGCTGCGCTCCACGTCGATCTCGTCGGCCCGCTCGGCGGTGTCGGCGAGCACGGTGACCGTGTTGCCGATCATCTCCAGGAAACCGCCGCTGACCGCGATGTAGCTCTCCTCGCCGTCCTTGACGACGCGCATCTCGCCCGGCTTGAGCGTGGTGAGCAGGGGCGCGTGGTGCGGCAGTATGGCGAGCTCGCCGTCCCCACCGGGCGCCACCAACACGTCGACCTGGTCGGACGAGACCAGCCGTTCGGCGGTAACTATGTCAAGCTGCATCTTGGCCATGAGACTTCCCGAGGCTACCCGGCCGCCATCTGGGCGCCCTTTTCGACTGCCTCCTCGATCGGGCCGACCATGTAGAAGGCCTGCTCGGGCAGGTCGTCGTGCTTGCCGTCGAGGATCTCCAGGAAGCCGCGCACGGTCTCCTTGACGGGGACGTAGCGGCCCTCCTGGCCGGTGAACTGCTCCGCCACGAACATCGGCTGCGTCAGGAATCGCTGTATCTTGCGCGCCCTGGCGACCGTCTGCCTGTCCTCGTCGGACAGCTCCTCTACGCCGAGGATGGCGATGATGTCCTGCAGGTCCTTGTAGCGCTGCAGCACCTGCTGCACGCCGCGGGCCGCGTTGTAGTGGTCGTCGCCAACGATGGACGGCTCGAGGATTCGCGACGACGATACGAGCGGGTCGACGGCGGGGTACAGCGCCTGCTCGACCAGGCCGCGGTCGAGCGAGATGACCGCGTCCAGGTGGCCGAACGTGGTCACGATGCCCGGATCGGTGTAGTCGTCCGCCGGAACGTAGATGGCCTGGAAGGACGTGATCGAGCCGGCGCCCGCGGACGTGATCCGCTCCTCCAGGTCGCCCATCTCGGTCGCCAGCGTGGGCTGGTAGCCGACCGCGGAGGGCATCCTGCCGAGCAGCGCGGACACCTCCATCCCGGCCAGGATGTAGCGGTAGATGTTGTCGATGAACAGCAGGACGTCCTGTTCCCGCGTCTCCTTGAAGTACTCGGCCATCGTGACGCCGGTCATGCCGACGCGGGCCCTGATTCCCGGCGGCTCGTTCATCTGCCCGAAGACGAGCACGGTGCTGCCGAGCACTCCCGACTCCTGCATCTCGTGCCAGAGGTCGTTGCCCTCGCGTGAGCGCTCGCCGACGCCGGCGAAGACCGACACGCCCTGGTGCTCGGCGCCGATGTTGCGGATCAGCTCCTGGATGATGACCGTCTTGCCGGTGCCGGCGCCGCCGTAGGCGCCGACCTTGCCGCCCCTGGTGAACGGCGCGACCAGGTCCATCACCTTTACGCCCATCTCGAGCATCTCGACCTCGGTCGCCTGCTCGTGGAACTCGGGCGGGTCGCGGTGAATCGGCCAGTGCTCGCTCGACTCGACCTCCTCGAGGTTGTCTATCGTGTCGCCGAGGGCGTTGAAGAGCCGGCCCAGGGTCGGGTCCCCGACAGGCACGGAGATCGGGCTGCCGGTGTCCTCGGCCTCGGTCCCGCGCTTCAGGCCGTCGGTCGGCCCAAGGGCGAGACACCTCACCCAGTTGTTGCCGACGTGCTGCTCGACCTCCAGGACGAGCTTTTCGCCGTCGACCTGGGTCTCCACGGCGTTGAAGACCGCGGGCATCTCCGCCGCTGGAAACTCCACGTCCACGACGGTGCCGATTACCTGGGTTACCTTACCGGTCGCCATCTCGTCTCCTTGTCCGACTCCCCCGAATTGGCCCTGCGGCTGCGAGTTCGATTGCCGGCCGCCGCGGCCTGCCGTTCGGTCCTATCCGCTGACGGCGGCCGCGCCGCCCACGATGTCCAGCAGCTCCTTGGTGATCGTCTCCTGGCGCGCCTTGTTCATCTCCAGCGTCAGGTCGACCACCATCTCGTTCGCGTTGTCGGTCGCGCTTCTCATCGCGACCATGCGGGCCGACTGCTCGCTCGCGACAGCCTCGAGCACGGCGTGGTACAGTTCCAGCTCCACGAACCGCGGCAGCAGGTCCGACAGCACCTCCTCACGGGTCGGCTCGTAGATGTAGCCCACCGCCTCCTGCGATGGCAGCTCGGCGGGAACGACGGGGAGCAGCGGCTCGATCACCGGCCTCTGGACCGTCGTGCTCACGAAGTCCGCGTAGGCCATGTAGACGGCGTCGACACGACCCTCGGCGTAGTCGTCGAGCACTATGCTCGCCGCGGGCGTCACGTCGACGAGCGACGGCCGGTCGCCGAGGTCGGTGAAGACGGCCTGCACGTTCTGGCCGCCGCGCACCATGAAGTCGCGGCCCTTGCGGCCGAGGGTGACGAGCTGCGTCTCGGCCGTCTGCTCCAGCAGGAATTGGCCTACCTCGCGGTTGATCTTGCTGTGCAACCCGCCCGTGAGCCCGCGATCCGGCGTGATCAGCACGACGGTCAGGCGCTCGACTTCGCGCCGTCTCAGCAGCGGGTGGACGTCCTCGTCCTCCTGTCTCTGGGCGGCGAGGTGGGCCAGGAGGGCGCGCATCCGCTCCGAGTACGGCCGGCCCTGGACGGCCATCTCCTGCGCCCGCCGCATCTTCGACGCGGCGATCATCGACATGGCCTTGGTGATCTTGGCCGTGTTCTCGACGCTCCGGATGCGCCGCCTTATGTCTCTTACACTGGGCATCTGTTACCGAGTATGCGAGAGGCTAGTACGGAACGCTCGACTTGAACTCCCCGAGCGCCGCCGTGAGGGCCTCCTCCGTCTCGTCGGATATGTCCCTTTCCTCGTCGATCGTCTTCAGAATGGCCGGGTGGTTGGACGCCATGAAGCTGTGCAGCGCCGTCTCGAAGGCCCCGACTTTCGCGATCTCCACGTCGTCCAGGTGGCCGTTCGCGAGCGCGAAGAGGATCGTCACCTCCTGCGGCAGCTTCAGCGGCGTGCTCTCGTTCTGCTTCAGCACCTCGACCGCGCGCTGGCCGCGCTCGAGCTGCTGCCGCGTCGCCGCGTCCAGGTCGGCGGTGCCGAACTGCGCGAACGCCGCGAGCTCGCGGTACTGCGCGAGGTCGAGCCGCAGGCTGCCGGCGACAGACTTCATCGCCTTCGTCTGCGCCGTGCCGCCCACCCGCGACACCGACAGGCCGGCGTTGACGGCCGGCCGTATACCGGAGTTGAACAGCTCGGGCTCCAGGTATATCTGCCCGTCGGTGATCGAGATCACGTTGGTGGGGATGTACGCGGACACGTCTCCCGCCAGCGTCTCGATGATCGGCAGCGCCGTCAGCGAGCCGCCGCCCAGGTCCTCGGACAGGCGCGCGGCGCGCTCCAGCAGCCTGCTGTGCAGGTAGAAGACGTCGCCGGGATACGCCTCGCGGCCCGGCGGCCGGCGGAGGAGCAGCGACATCTGCCTGTACGCCCACGCGTGCTTGGACAGGTCGTCGTAGATGATCAGGGCGTCCTTGCCCTGCTTCATGAAGTACTCGCCGATGGCGCAGCCCGTGTACGGCGCCAGGTACTGCATCGGCGCAGAGTCGGACGCGTTCGCCGTCACGACGACGGTGTGGTCCATCGCGCCGTGGCGCTCCAGCAGCGCGACGGTCTGCGCGACCTTGCCCGCCTTCTGGCCGATGGCCACGTAGATGCAGAGCAGGTCTCCGCCCTTCTGGTTGATGATCGCGTCGAGGCACAGCGCCGTCTTGCCCGTCGCGCGGTCGCCGATGACGAGCTCGCGCTGGCCGCGGCCCACCGGCACCATCGAGTCGATGGCCTTGACGCCGGTCTGCACCGGGATGTTGACCTCCTGCCGCTGCGCGACGCCCGGCGCGATGACCTCGATCAGGGCGCTCTCGCCGCTCTCGATCGGGCCCTTGGCGTCGAGCGGCTCGCCGAGCGCGTTGACGACCCGGCCGAGCACGGCGTCGGAGACCGGCACCTCCATGACGCGGCCGGTGCCGCGCACCTCGGTGCCCTCCTTCACCGCCTCGGGATCGCCGAGGATCACTGCGCCGACGCTGTCCTCCTCCAGGTTCAGCGCCATGCCGGTCGCGCCGCCCTCGAACTCGACCAGCTCGTTGGCGCCGACGCCGGACAGCCCGTGGATGCGGGCGATGCCGTCGCCGACCTCGATGACGACGCCGACGTCGACCATCGTGAGCTCCTGGCCGAACTCCTCGATCTGGCGCTTGATTACCGAAGCTATGTCCTGTCCTCTGACCGCCATGACTTCCCCTTTCGCCGGACCGTCTACGGGCTACGCCCGCTCGACGACGCTACGGCGCATCTTCTCCAGTCTCGTTTTGACGCTGCCGTCGATCACGCGGTCGCCAACCCGGGCCACGAGGCCGCCCACTATGTCCGGCTCCACGTGGGCCCAGAGGCGCACCTTCGCGTCGACGACGCCCTCCAGTATCTCGGTGACTCTTCGCGTCTGCTCGTCGTCCAGCGGCACCGCCGCGGTCACGTCGGCCTGCTGGATGCCCCGGTGGGCGTCCAGCAGCCTGCCGTACTCGTCCCCGACCGCGGGCAGCAGGCTGGCCGCGCCACGCGATCCGAGCAGCAGCACGAGGTTCACCGCGAGCGGCCCGACCGACGAGCCGAAGGTCTGGCTGACGGCGTCGGTCTTGGCGTCCGCGGGGACCTGGGGCGCGTCCAGGAACCGCGACAGGTCGGCGTCCTGGAGCGCCGTCGAAAGCGTCTCCAGGTCCGTCTGCCACTGGTCCAGATCGTTCGACTCCACGGCGATCTGAAAGACCGCCTGCGCGTACCGCCGTGGAGAAAGCGCCCTCGGCATCTTATGCCCGCACCCTTCTGCCCGCCTGCCGTCTCATCGTGTCTCGTCGGACCCGTTCCGCCCGATCGTGGCGCTCTCCGCGAGCACGCTCTCGATCAGGTCCCGGTGGGCGTCCTCGTCGAGCGACCTGCCGACGATCCGCTCGGCGGCATCGATCGCGAGGCCCGCGAACTCCTCCCGGAGCTCTTCGATGGCGGCGTCGCGCTCGCGGCGGATGTTCGCCTGTGCCCGGTCGCGCTCGGCCTCGATCTCCTGCCGCGCCTTGGCCAGCTCCTCCTCGCGGAACCGGTCGGCGACCTCCCTGGCCTGGGCGATCATCGTCTGGCCCTCGGCGCGCGCCTCCTCGATCTGGCGCTGCATGTCCTCCTGGGACTTCGCCGCTTCCTGTCTGGCCTGCTCGGCCCCTTCGAGGCTCTCCCTGATCCGCGCCGAACGGCTGTCCATCATCCTGAGCAGCGGCTTGTACAGCAGCAGATACAGGACGGCAAACAGCAGCAGAAAGCTGACTATCTGCGTCACCAGTCCCGGCAGGTTAATTCCCAGGGCATCCATTAGCTGCTCCCGTCTCCACGGTAGCCGTGTCCCGCAACCGACGCGGCCGCGTCGATTGTTACGCCGCGAAGATTATGATTACGGCTACGACCAGGGCGTAAATCGCGATAGCCTCGGCGAACGCGATCGCCAGGATCATGTTCTGCTGGATCGGCCCGGACGCCTCAGGGTTGCGCCCCAGGGCCTCCATCGCCTTGGCCGCGAGCATCCCGATGCCTATGGCCGGTCCGAACGACCCCAGGCCTATGGCCAGTCCAGCCGCGATCGTCTTCATTACGCCGAAGTCGCCGGTGATCCCATCCATTGCTCAAACTCCTTGGCGGTCTGCCTTGTCGCGCTCTCGTCGTCGCGTTTTCCGTAATCGACCGGTCGTCGCCTAGTGGTCTTCGTCGGCGTGGCTCACGGTGGCCGTGGCCGCGAAGACCAGTGTCAGCATCGAGAATATGAAGGCCTGGATCAGGCCCACGAAGAGCTCCAGCCCCAGGAACGGCACGAGGCCGATGAGGGGTATCAGGAACGCCATCGCGATGAGCAGGACCTCGCCCGCGAAGATGTTCCCGAAGAGTCGGAAGGTGAAGCTGATGAGGCGCGCCACCTCGCTCACCAGCTCGAGCAGGCCTACGAACAGCCCGATCGGCCCGCCCTTGAAGTTGATGAACTTGCCGGCGTGGCCGAATACGCCCAGGGCGCTGAATCCCCACCAGTGGACCATCACCATCGCGACGATCGCGATCGCAAGCGTCGTGTTCAGGTCCGTGTTGGCGCTCCTGAAGAGCGGCACCAGCAGGCCGGCCCGCGGCTTCTCGCCCTCGGCGGCGTGCTCGTAGTCAGCCGCGGTGATCTCGTCGCCGACCGATCCGAACCACTGGACGGCGACCGCGCCCTCTCCCTCGAACTGAGCCAGCTTGACCGTCTCCAGGTCGACGTGCTCGCCCTTCTTCTCGGCCTTGTCTTCCGCGTGGTGGATGACCTCTTCGGCCGGCTCGAAGCGGCCGATGGTGCCGAATCCCGGAAGGATGCCCATCCAGTTCGCCGTCACGATGAACAGGAAGATCGTCATGACGAGCGGGAAGAAGCGCCGCGCCTTCTCAGGCCCGGCGACGGACTCGGCGAGCGACAGGAAGAAGCCGAGCACCGCCTCCATCAGGCCCTGCAGCCGGCCTGGGACCTCCTTGACGTTGCGCGTCGCGAGGTACGACAGCAGCGCGATGACGAGGATGGCGGACCAGGTCGCCACCATCGTGTTGGTGACGTAGAAGCTGCCTACGATCGGCTTGGCGGTGATGTTTTCGGCCGGAAGCTGGATGTGCGCTATGGGTGAGCCGAGGAATCCGCCGCCGAACTCGTTGCCGAGCGCTCCACCGAGGAGGCCAACGACGAAGAGGCCCGCGAGAAAGACGGCTACCGCGAGCGCCTTCGGGTTGGTCAGCAGCCTTGACAAAACTATGCGTTCCCTCAGTCGGTCCTACCGCCGTCGTTCCTCAGCACCGCCATCAGCATGCGGTACGTGCCAACGGCCGCCAACGACAGCCCCAGGCCCAGCCCTGCCAGGACGAGCGCCGGGGCGGTCCCCAGGACGCCGTCGAGAAACAGGCCGCCGATCACGCCTCCCACTATGCAGAGGGCGACGAACCAGCCTATGCCGAGCAATCTGAGCGTGGTTTCCAAAACACCCGCCCGGACGGAGCTTGTGGATTCTATCACAATCGAAAAAACAGCGTCAATTTGGCCGCGCGCCAACGCCCCCGCGCAGATTGACACTCGAAGCGCCAAACTGCTATAGTCAGGTTGGCAAATTACGATGCTCCACACGACGCTGGCCACCAGCCGCGCAGCAGTTCTGGCGGTGAACGCCGCCTATCGTAACGGGTGTACGTGCGGCTCTTCAGCCGTCGAATCGCGTTAGGCCGCCAGCGGCCGCCCGGACCCGACCGCCCGCGCAGAGACATCCCGGTCGGTTTGCGCGCCGCAATCTGCCACCGTGGAACATCCGGAGGCGACATTTGAAGAAGAGTGACTTCGTAGTCCGGTTCGCCGGCGAAGGCGGCCAGGGTTTCATGACCGCGGCCGAGGGGTTCGCCAGCGCGAACACACAGGCGGGATACCACTCCCAGACCTTCGCGACCTTCCCGTCCCAGATCACCGGCGGGCCGACCTGGATGCAGGCCCGCATCTCCACGACTCCGGTCCTGAGCAGAGGCGACGCGCTCGACGTTCTCGTCGTCTTCAACGAGTACGCCTACGAGGCGCACAAGGACGAGGTGCGCGACGGCGGCGTCATCCTGTACGACTCGGACGGCCTCACGCTGGAAGACGACGGCAAGAGCCTCGGCATCCCGTTCGAGAAGCTGGCCAAGTCCACCGGCAACAGCCGTGCGGGCAACATGGTCATGATGGGCGCGCTGGCGCAGCTCGTCGACCTCGATCAGGAGGTCCTCGAGGGCTTCGTGAGGAAGCGCTGGGGCAACACGGCCCGGTACGGCGAGAAGGTCGTCCCCCAGAACATCCAGGCCCTCGGCCTCGGACGGGAGGCAGCGCGCGAGAGCGGCTTCAGCCTGGGCCAGCTCGGCGAGCCGACGCCTCCGGACTACGAGCAGATATTCGTCCACGGCAACGAGGCGATCTCGCTGGCCGCGGTCGCGGCCGGGCTCGAGTTCTACGTTGGATACCCGATCTCCCCGGCAACGACGATCCTGATGTGGATGGAGAACAACCTCGTCGGCGAGGGGCGGTTCGCCTACCAGGCCAGCTCGGAGATCGAGGCGATCAACGCGATAATCGGCGCGGGCTACACCGGGGTCAAGGCGATGACCGCCACCGCCGGTCCCGGCTTCTCGCTCATGAGCGAGGGACTCGGATTCGCCTGGATCGCCGAGATTCCGCTCGTCGTGGTCGACGTGCAGCGCGGCGGCCCGGCCACGGGCCTGCCGACCAAGACCGAGCAGTCGGACCTGGCGAGCGCGATGAAGCCCGCCCACGGCGACGTGTCGCTGCCCGTGATAGCGCCGGGCACCGTGGAGGAGTGCTTCTACGCGACCATCGCGGCGATGAACTGGGCCGAGCGGTACCAGGGCCCGGTCATCATGCTGAGCGAGCACTCTCTGTCGGAGCGAAAGCAGAACATCCGCAAGCCGGACCTGAGCAAGCTCAAGATCGAGAGCCGCGAGGTGTACCGCGGACAGAACGGCTACCTGAGGTACGAGGCGAAGAGCCTGTCGCCCATGCCGCTTCCGGGCAACCCGGGCAGCTACGTCGCCAACGCCAGCGAGCACGACGCGATGGGCGACACGACCCACCTGGCCGAGCGGCACGTCCACATGACGCAGCGCCGCTTCAGCAAGCTGGAGCTGCTCGAGGACGGCACCTACGAGTCGGACAACACCGACTCGCCGATAGCCATGATGCCCTGGGGCGGCTCCAAGGGCCCCTCGCACGAGGCGTACGTGCGCCTGCGCGACTCGGGCGTGGACATAGGCTGGTACTACACGATGTATCTGAACCCGCTGCCCCCGGCGCTGCTGGACGAGCTGCGACAGAAGGAGCTCGTGATCGTGCCGGAGCTCAACTACCTGGGGCAGTTCTCGGCGATCCTGCGCTCCCAGGGAGTGCGCGCCGAGTCGATCACCCAGTACACCGGGCTGCCGTTCAGGCTGTCTGACCTGGCAGCGCGCGTCTTGAAGAGAGTCGAGGCGGGTAGCAAGGAGAGCGTGGCAGTATGACGGACAAGAACCCCGAGTACGATTTCAAGTGGTGCCCCGGCTGCGGGGACTTCGGAGTGCGCCGGGCCCTCGAGCAGGCGGTCGCCAAGCGTCTGGTAGAGACCGAGGAGCCGGTCGAGAGCAACGTCGTGGTGGCGGGCATCGGCTGCTCCGGCAACATGGTGCATCTTCTCGAAGGGCCGCAACCCTACGGCATCCACGGGCTGCACGGCCGGACGCTGCCGCTGTCGATGGGAATCAAGTCCGCGAACCCCGACCTCAACGTCGTGATCGTCGCGGGGGACGGAGACTTCCTGAGCATCGGCATGGAGCACATCGCGCCGCAGGCGCAGCGCAATCTCGACGTCTGCGCGGTCATCATGGACAACGCGGTCTACGGCCTGACGAAGGGCCAGAGCTCGCCGACGGCGGCCGAGGGCCTCGTCACCAGCTCGACGCCGTACGGCAAGCCCGAGGACGGCCTCAACGCCCTGAGCCTGTACCTCACCGTCGGCGCGTCGTTCGTGGCATCGGGTCTCTCCAGCAAGATCAAGGACCTGTCCGACCTGATCTACCAGGGCATGAGCCACAGGGGCTTCTCAATAGTCCACGTGCAGTCGCCCTGCACCGAGTACAACAACACCTACGAGCAGCTCAAGGGCAACCCGCGCAAGGGCATCCAGCCGCTGGCGTGGGACATCCCCGAGGGACACCCTGAGGACGACGTCTCGGCGGCGTTCTCCATCGTCAACAACGGCGGCGTGCCGCTCGGCGTGCTCTACCGCGACGAGGACCGGTCGACCTTCCACGAGCGCGTCACCGAGACGACCGCGAAGGCCCGTGTCAGGACGCCCCAGGAGATGGTCGACTTCTACACGATCTAGTGGATCGTGGATAGTGAATAGTGGATAGTTGGGGAGTTCAAGATCGGCAGGACTATCCGCAGTCGTAGACGTGAGGCCCCTATAGGCGGCGCGTCCCTGTGTCCCCGTCCATCGCGAGAGCCGTGACGTGGGCGGCGCGCGCCGCCGTCGAGCTTGTGCTCCCGGCGAAGTGCGCCGTTTGCGGCCGCGAGGGGGACTTCATCTGCGCCCCATGCCGGGACGGGCTGCCGGAACTCAACCGCCCCTACTGCGACCTGTGCGCGAGCCCCGGCGCCGGCACGCCCTGCACGGCGTGCCAGGAGTGGCCCCCGCCCTACGACCGGATCTCCGCGCCGTACCTGATGGACGGCGGGGTCCGGGACGTCGTCTTCGAGCTGAAGTACCGCGGCATCCGGGCGCTGGCGCCCGACGTGGGCGAGCTCATGGCCCGGCACCTCGAGTCGTCACGCATGGAAGCGGACGTGATCGTACCGGTGCCGCTGCACGGGCGCCGGGAGCGCGAGCGCGGCTACAACCAGGCCGCCCTCCTCGCGCGCGACCTGGGCCGGCGCACCGGGCTGCCGTTCGAGCCAGTGCTGCGCCGCACGGAGGACACGCCGCCCCAGGTCGACATGGTCAGCCTGGACGAGCGGCGAGCGAACATCGCGGGGGCCTTCGAGTGCGTCGCCGACGTGCGCGGCCGCCGCGTGCTGCTCGTGGACGACGTGGTCACGACGGGAAGCACGATGGGCGCCTGCGCCGCGCCCCTGAAGGCCGCCGGCGCGTCCAAGGTCTGGGGCCTCGCCTTCGCCCGCCAGCCCGAGTAGCCGCGAAGGCAGCGCGGGCCTCGGCTCCCGGACGACCCGGTCAGCCGGCGAAGAAGTCGAAGACGTTCCCCAGCGTCGACGTTTCTCCCCGGTAGATCTCGGTGTAGCCGCACCGGAGACAAGACACTGTGCTGAATTTCTTGTTCTGGACGTCGAAGATCTTGGCGAAGTTGCCGCCCGTCGCGCGGAACTCGTCGGTCTCGTACTCCACGCCCTTGCACTTGACGCACACAAAGCTTGTCCGGGTCATCCCTGCCACGTCAGACCTCCTGGTCTCCGTATCGTCGGCGTTGCCACAGCTCGCCTGTCTCTCGCGGCCTAGCGTGAATCCAGCAGGATGTCGTCGGCGTCCACCAGCATGACGTAGGGCTCGCCCCACTGGTCGGGGTCGGCGAGGTCCCAGTCGGCGCCGGAGTCCTCCGGCCTGAAGCGCACTCCCCAGTCGCCTCCGAAGACGAGGTGGACCTCGGCCTGGCCGGAGTCGGACACCGGCGCGTACATGGCGGGAGTCGGCGAGCCGCCGTCGTCGCTCTGCCAGCCGGTCACCTCGTAGACGCCGTGGGGGCGGCCCGGCTCGAACAGCCTGACGCGGCGGATCGGCGTCGGCTCGGCCGTCGCCTCGTAGAGCTGCAGCGGCATGTAGTCGCAGTTATCGTTCTCGTCGACCTCGAGGAATATCTGCTCCGGCATCTATATGCCCATGACGTTGTAGCCGGTGTCGACGTGGACTATCTCGCCCGTTACGCCCGACGACATGTCGCTGCACAGGTACAGCGCCGTCTTCGCGACCTCGTCGGCGGTGATGTTGCGGCCCATCGGGGAGCGTTCCGCGTGGATGCGCTTCATGTCGCGGTACTTGCTGATGACCCGCGACGACAGCGTGTCCAGCGGGCCCGCGGAGATCGCGTTGACGCGGACGTTTCCGGGGCCCAGGTCGAAGGCGAGGTGCTTGACCGCGTTCTCAAGCGCGGCCTTGGCGGTGCCCATGACGTTGTAGCCGGGGAAGACGCGGTCGGAGGCCTGGAAGGTCATGGCGAGGATCGAGCCGCCGTCCGGCGCCATCAACGGCGCGCCGAACCGCGCGATGGGCAGCAGCGAGTAGGCGCTGATGTCGAGCGCGAGCTTGAACCCCTCTCGCCCCGTGTCCATGAAGGGTCCGCCCAGGTCGTTCCGGTCGGCGAAGGCGATGCTGTGGACGACGACGTCGAGCCGGTCGAAGTCGCCCATGACCGTCTCGTAGGCGCGGGCGACGTTGTCGTCGTCGGAGACGTCGCACTCCACCAGGACAGAGCCGGGGAGCGGCTCCGCGAGCTTGGCGACGCTGCTCCGCACCCTCTCGTTCTGGTACGCGAAGGCCAGCCGTGCGCCGGCCTGGTGCAGCACCTGCGCTATCGACCAAGCGATGCTGCGGTGGTTGGCGACGCCGAATACGACGCCGGTCTTGCCCTGCAGGTCAATGGGATACATGAATGTCTCCTGCGCGAATCACGAAGGACTGTCTGTTCGGGCGCCGCGGCCCCGGGTTCCCGCCTTCGGAGACCTTGCGTAACCCCTTGCAGGGGAGCCCGACGGGGCGGACATCCGTCGATTTCGTAGCTGAGCCCCCACCCACTGGGTTCCCGCCTGCGCGGGAATGACGCTTGTGGAAGGGTCTCCCTTCGCGGGAATGACGGTTGTGCAAGGGCCTACCTCCGTGGGAAGGGCGGTCACAGGCCGTCGATGTACGCGAGCTCCTCTTCCAGCTCCTCCGCCGTGTAGAAGTGCTCCAGGAGCAGGGTCGCGTCCAGGCGCTTGATCGCCCGGTGCAGGTCGGTCGGGAGCGTTCCCCTGCCGACGCTCAGGTGCGAGTCCTCACGCCCGCGCGGGTCGTAGAGGTAGTTGTCGCTCCAGTGCACGTGGCGGATGAGCTCTGGCCGGGACACGTAGGCCATCGCAACCTCCGCCCGGCGCGAGTGGTCGGCGAAGCTCTGCGCGTAGGTGCAGACGTGACTCGAGTCGAGGCACAGCCCGACGTTGTGCCGGTCCACGTCCTCGCAGATCTGCATCCACTCCTCGGGGGACATCCCGAAGTATTTGTTCCGGTCCGTCCAGTCCACGGCGTCGGCCGGCGTGTCGTCGTCGACGCCGAACCACTTCATCGTCGCGTTCTCCATGACGATCTCGATGTCGTGGCCGTCGGCGAACGCGGCGATCTCGCGGGCGCCGTCGATCAGCCGCTCGTAGTCGCCGCGCTGTCCCCGGGTCTGCGTCTCGTCGACCCACAGTCGCGGCGCGAAGTGGATGTTCACCTGCCGCACGTTGGGGAACCCGCTGGCCTGGTCGACGAAGGCCTTGAGGTGGTCGATCGACTCCCTGCGGAAGTCGTCGTCTGTCGCGGCGACGTTCAGCCGCAGGTCGCCGATCATGGCCGGCGCGTGGGCGCTGATCAGCACGTCGGCGAAGTCCTCGATATCGTCGAGGCTGTCCTCCATCGACGACTCGGCGGTCAGGCCGAGCCGGTCCAGGACGTCGAGGCCAGCTTTGACGGGAGCTGAGAGTGGCGGATTGGTCATGGCGCCTACCCCACCGCGACCTGCACGGGGCCCAGGCGTCTCGCCTCGGCCCTCGCGACCTCGAGTATCTCCGGCGTCACCTGCGACGCGGGCGGTCTCGGACTACCGCAGTCGATGCCGAGGCGCTCGCCGACCAGCGCCTTGATCGCCGGCAGGTATCCGGAGGCGAGCAGCGGCGGGTACATCTCGGCGGCGCGGGCCTGCGCGGCCTCGGCCGTCTTCACGTCGCCCGCGTGGTAGGCGTCCCACGCCTCTACCCACGGCTCCGGCGCCGCGCACGGCGGGCCGTCTATCGTGCCGGCCGCGCCGAGGCTCAGCGCCGATACCATCAGCATGCCGCTGCCTGTGAAGCAGTCGAGGCCCATGTTGACGAAGTGGACGATGTTCCAGAAGTTGGGCGCCGAGTGCTTCAGGCCGGCGAGCTGGGGCACGCGGTCCTGGATCCTGTCCGCGAGATCGGTGGTGATCTCGACGCCGGTGGCGCTGGGCAGGTTGTAGATGAACAGCGGCAGGTCGGTCGCGGCGCCGACGGCGCGGTAGTACTCGACGACGTCGTCCTCGGAACCGTTGTAGAAGAACGGCGGCACGGCGCAGATCGCCTCTACGCCGGCGCTGGCCGCCCGCTCGGCCTGCCTGATCGTCTGTGCGGTCGTCGCGGCGCCCACGTGCATGATGTTCTTGATCCTGCCGCGGTTCTGGTCGGCGGCGGCCTCCGCTATCCTGCGGTTCTCGTCCTCGGTCAGCAGGATGCTCTCGCCGGTGCCGCCCGCGACCCAGAAGCCGTGGACGCCCGCCCTGATGTTGAACTCCATCACCTCGCGGAACGCCGCCTCGTCGATCTCGCCGTCCCGCCGCATCGGCGTGATTATCGCTGGATACACGCCCCTGAACTCGCCCATATCCGTGTCCTCCGAGCGCCTTTTCTTCAAACTGGCGCCAATCCTAGCAGCCGGGCCCACTGCCCGACAATCCGCAACTCCCAACTATCCACTATCCACTACCAACTATCCACTATAGTGCGCCGCCACCTTGCGCAGCCCCTCGATGATGTCGCCCACATCCTCCTCGGTGAACGTCGGCCGCATCTGCATCCCGATACGGCGCCGCGTGATGTCCTCGGCGACGGGCAGGTAGACCTTCTTGTAGTCGTACGGGCGCTCGCGCCCGATATCGAGCGGCATTCGGCTGCTGCCGTAGAGGTGGGGCCCCGTCAGGAACGGGTTGTTGTACATCAGCCTGGGCCTGCCGTCGTTGAAGCCGGGGCCGTCGAAGTCCAGCCCCTCGGCCTGGAGCGCGTCCGCGAACTCGTTGGCGTCGCAGGTGAACTTCTCCTCCTCCAGCGTCGCCACCCACACCCAGTAGCTGCTCCGGTCGTCCGGCCTGACCGGCTGCGGCACGATGCCGTCGACGTCGGCAACCCCGTCGTTGATGTTCTGCGCCGCGCGGATCTTGTTCTCGACGTAGCCGTCGAGCTTGCCTAGCTGGGAGAGCAGCACGGCCGCGGTCAGGTCGCTCATCCTGTATGCCGGGCCCAGGAAGTAGTGCTGGTAGGGCAGCTCGGCGTACGGGCCGTGCGCCCGCGGCAGCCCCACGTCCGAGAAGATGATGCCCCGCTCCCACAGCGAGGTGTTGTTCGTGACGACGGCGCCGCCGACGCCGGCCGAGAGGTGCTTGCCGCCGAAGCTGAACCCGCCGATGTCGCCTATCGATCCGACGATCTGGCCCTTGTACTCGGCCAGAGGCGCGTGGCAGCAGTCCTCGACCAGGTACAGGTCGTGGCGGTCGGCGATCCTGCGCAGCGCGTCCATATCGCACGGGTTGCCGTAGATGTGGGTCACCCAGATCGCCCGAGTCCGCGGCGTTATCTTCGCCTCGACGTCCTCCGGGTCTATGTTGTGCGTCTCGTCGACGTCGGCGAAGATCGGGACGCAGTTCTGCAGCAGGATGCCGATGATGCTGCCGCCGGCGGTGATGGGCGTCGTGATGATCTCGTCCCCCGGATCGAGGTCGAGCGCCCCCGCGGCCACGTGCATGGCGGCCGTGCCCGCCGTCGTGGTGATCGCGTGCTTCACGCCGTGCCGCGCGGCCCACGCGGCCTCGAACTCGCGCACTCTCGGTCCCTTGTGCAGGTAGCCCGACCGGATCACCTCGGCCGCGGCCTCCACGTCCTCTTCGCCGAACTCGTGGTGCGGCCCGAACTCCTTCGTCCGCACCGGCGTCGCGCCGTGTATCGCCAGCTTGTCAGCCATGCCTTCTCCTCCATGCACCGCTCGCGGTGGGGGCTATGTGCGATATTATCACCGCAGCGACAACCGCGCTGTACGACAAACAGGGCTCTTCCATTTTTCCCTCTCCCCTCGCGGGAGAGGGCCAGGGTGAGGGGGCGTTAAACCCGGGGGCAAGTCCGCCGCCCTCACCTGTGGCGACTTGGGAAAGGCCCTCGCACGGCAGCACTACAGGAGAAGACCGTGGCAGAAAAATCGGCGCTGATGGTGTGGGGCGGATGGGAGGGCCACGTCCCGGACGAGGCGACCGCCCTGTTCGCGCCCTGGCTCGAGGAGCAGGGCTACGACGTCGAGGTGTCCGACTCCCTGACCGCCTACGAGGACCTGGACAGGCTGAAGTCGCTCGACCTGGTCGTTCCCGTCTGGACACAGGGGACGATCACCGAGCAGCAGGAACGCAACCTGCTCGAGGCGATCTGGTCGGGCGTCGGCGTCGCCGGTTGGCACGGCTGCATGGCCGACTCGTTCAGGATGTCGACCGACTACCAGTTCATGGTCGGCGGACAGTGGGTCGCCCATCCCGGCGGGTTCATCGACTACGAGGTGAACATCCTCGACACCGGCGACCCGATAACGGCCGGGCTCGGCGACTTCAGGCTGCACACCGAGCAGTACTACATGCACGTCGACCCCAACAACGAGGTGCTGGCGACGACGACGTTCAGAGGCGACCAGCCCGTCAGCGGCCGGTCTGGCTACGACTGCCCCTGGATCGACGGCACGGTCATGCCCGTCGTCTGGAAGCGGATGTGGGGCGCGGGCCGGGTCTTCTACTCGTCCATCGGCCACAAGATCGAGGACCTGGTCGTGCCCGAGGCGAACACCATGATCAAGCGCGGCATGCTCTGGGCGAGCCGGAGCGCCGAGGAGGTGTCCCCGTGACGAGCCTGTCCGAAGCCACTATTCGAGCCGGGGTGGTCGGCTGCGGCAACATCAGCCCCGTCTACTTCGAGCACCTGAAGACGCGGTACCCGGTGGTGCGCGTCGTCGCCTGCGCGGACCTTGTGCCGGAGCGGTCGCGGGCCGCGGCCGACCGTTTCGGGGTGCCCGCGCCGATCTCTACCGAAGACCTGCTGGCGGACCCGGCGATCGAGCTCGTCATCAACCTGACCAACCCCGACGCGCACGCCGAGGTCAGCCTCGCCGCGATCGCGGCAGGCAAGCACGTCTACAGCGAGAAGCCGCTCGCCGTCGAGCGGGCAGACGGCCAGGCGATCATCGACTCGGCCGCGAGCAACGGGCTCTCGGTCGGCTGCGCGCCCGACACGGTGCTGGGGGCCGGCATCCAGACCTGCCGCAAGCTGATCGACGAGGGGCGCATCGGCGAGCCAATCGCCGCGACGGCGTTCATGGTCAACCACGGCCACGAGTCGTGGCACCCGTCGCCGGAGTTCTACTACAAGCAGGGCGGCGGCCCGATGTTCGACATGGGCCCCTACTACCTGTCCGCGCTCGTCAACCTCATCGGCCCCGTGCGCAGGGTCACCGGCTCGCACCGCAGGACGTTCGAGCGGCGCACCATCACCAGTCAGCCCAAGCATGGCACGGTCATCGACGTCGAGGTGTCGACGCACGTCGCCGGGGTGCTCGACTTCGAGTCCGGCGCCATCGCAACGATAGTCACCAGCTTCGACGTCTGGGGCTCCGACCTGCCCAGGATCGAGGTCTACGGCACCGAGGGCGCGATGAGCGTGCCCGATCCGAACAACTTCGAGGGCGAGGTGCGCGTCACCGGCGCCGGGGAGGACGGCTGGACCGATGTCCCGCTCGCGTACCGCGAGGGCGGCCGGGGGATGGGCCCCGCCGAGATGGCCTGGGCGATCCGCGCCGGCCGCCCGCCGCGCGCCGACGGACGGCTCGCCAACCACGTCCTCGACGTCATGCACGCGGTGCACGAGGCGTCCGACTCAGGCGCACACGTCGAGACGACCACGACGTGCGAGCGGCCGGCCGCGGTCCCCGTCGGTCTCCCCGAGGGCGTGTTCGACCAGTGACCGTAGCGAAGAGATACGATAGCATTGCCCACTGCCCACGAGTTACAGCGAGAACCATAGAAACTCCTTCCTTTTCAGAAGCCGGGATAACAGGAGTCTTTTGAAATGATCGGACCGGATTTCGAACAGGAAGTACGTGCCACTGCGCGAGCCTTGTGGGATTTGGCGCCTGGCGAAGGAGCTGCTGAATTCATCAACCTCGATGAAATCGATTGTGTATGTCGTACCGAAGAACTCATTCATCTCATTGAGTGCACGACCGACCGTCGGATGCCAAAATTCAGAGACCAAGTCCTAAAGTTGATCAATGCGAAGAGATATCTGGAACAGCGTGGGGAAACCGTGAAGATGCGGATCGTCACCAAAGACGAGCCGACTCCGCAACAGCGTTCCTCCGCCAGATCAGAGGGCATCACAGCCTTATCGTATCGGGAGTTCAAGAAAGCTCTCCTCAATTCCCGGCAATACCTGGAGACTCGATGGGACTATCGATTTGGCAGTGCGACTGATCCCGAGGGTGGAAGCTCCCTACTGCCAGATGAAGAGTATGTCGAACAACCACTAACCCAGATCACGTCGAATGTTGCCTATACGATCAAGGACATCTGTCGTCTACTGAGAGAAGGACGAACAATCCTACTGATCGGCCCATTCGGAGCGGGCAAGAGCCTGACGGTACGGGAGGTATTTCGGAATCTTCGTCGGGACTACTACCGCAATAAGACAGAGCAGACTCCCGTTGCAATCAATCTGAGAGACCATTGGGGACAGCCTCATGTAGATGAAGTTCTGAGGCGGCATGCCAACATGGTCGGGTTTGACCAACCAAACCAACTTGTAAGGTCATGGAATGCTGGACAAATCCTGCTCTTGCTTGACGGGTTCGATGAACTAGCATCACCAGTCATGATGATGAAGAAGGACGCGATAAGGAAGTCCCGTGAAAAGGCCCTCCAAGTCATCAAGGCCTTCATGACCGGTGCGCAGGGCAGGGCAGGTGTGCTGCTGGCCGGCAGGGATAACTACTTCGACTCCATCGAAGAAGCTCGCCAGCTTATGCGCTTGCCTTCGGACACCATCGTTATAGAGGTCGGCGAGTTCTCGGAAGATCAAACGCTCCAATATCTGCGGAAGAAGAATGTCACACACAAACTACCTTCATGGTTGCCAAGGAAGCCTCTACTGCTTGGTTACTTGGCCTCCCAAGGGCTGCTGGAGGAAGTCGTTAGCATTGAAGGCGACGGAGGAGCAGCCCTGGCTTGGGACGAATTTCTGAATAGGATCTGTGGAAGAGAAGCAGATCTGAGCGCTGATATTGACGGCGACGCAGTCCGACAACTATTGGAGGAACTCGCTACTCGTGCCCGTTCTGGTGCACGGGCTGCGGGCCCTCTGTCGGATAGCGACATAGCGGATGCGTACAAGAGAATCACTGGATATGACCCACTAGAAGCGGCACGAACGCTTCTTCAACGACTACCGGGGCTAACCGCACGAGATCAAGAGGCAGGGATGCGCTCATTCGTCGATAACGAGATGATGGAGGCTCTGCAGGCCGGCTCGGTTGCCCGGTTCCTGCAGAGTCCCTACCAGGACCTCGGCGTGCGCAAACTTTCGTATCCGCTTTCGGCCTTCGGGTGTTCAGTTGCGAATCACCTAGCGAGCGCCAGTGGGGTCAAAGGCACCCAGTACTCTATAGCCGCAAAAGAGGCCGTACATCGGTGGTCAGACCCAACGCTGGCTCTGGACTCAATTCTGGCAGGTGCCAGTTCTTCAAGCGACAGTGCATTCGATGCCCAAGGCTTAAACATATCCGAGGGTTTGGCCGATGTGATCGATATGGAGGATAGGCCGGTCGCTAACCTGACTCTGTCTGGATGCATGATCAACCGCGTTCGATTTGACACTCATCGCGCGAGCATCAAATTCAGACAGTGCCAAATCGTTAGGCTGGAGGGTATCGCTGGCTCGCTTGAACTACCTAGCGACTTTGACCACTGCGATATCGACCAATTCGACAATCGACACACGAACGCCGCCATTGTTCGCTCAGGGCTGCCCGAGTCAGTTAAGGTTCTGCTGGTCATGATCAGAAAGCTGTTCCTCCAGAGGGGGAGCGGGCGCGTGGACTCCGCGCTGTATCGTGGTGTCGATGAGTCTCTGCAGACGTATGTGAGCCCTGTCCGCGATCTATTGGTTTCCGAGGGGATCGTCTACTCTCATGCGACGGGCCGACTGACGATCTGGCACGGAAATCGGATACACCGAACACGGATGCTGAAGATACTGGAGCGGCCAAACGACTCGGATGATCCTCTCATCCAGGAAGTTACCGACCTTGCGCAATCGTGATGCCCGAGACGCGGGCCAGATGCTAACCATCCGCGCGTTTCATCGTCACACAGCGTGACTCCATTGCTGACGGCTGCACAGATGACTTGCGAGCAATCAAACAACAACCTCGTAACTGAGGCAGGTGGGTCGAGCTCGGAATGGCGATATAGCGTGCCACGCAGGAGGCGACAGACCCGCGACGACGCGGCGATGGCGGCCGGAGTCGAAGTCCGGCCCGTCACGCCCGACCGGTGGGACGATCTGCTCCGCGTCTTCGGCCCGAACGGCGCGCGGGCTGGGTGCTGGTGCATGGTGTGGCGTCTCTCGTCGACCGAGCTGAGGCGGCTGCCGGCCGCTGACCGCCGCGACCGGCTCGAGGCGCTGGTCGCCGAGGGCACGCCGACCGGCCTGCTGGCCTACGTCGACGGCGAGCCCGTCGGATGGTGCAGCGTCGGGCCCAGGGAGACCTTCGGCCGCCTCGTGCGCTCGCGCACGCTACCGCCTCCGGAGGAGCAGCCCGCGTGGGCCATCACTTGCTTCTATGTCCGCGCCGGCTTCCGACGCCGCGGCATCGCCTCCGCCCTCGTCCACGGCGCGGTAGCCCACACAACAGACAGTGGCGCCGCGGCGCTAGACGGCTTCGCGGGCCGCAACACCGACGACAAGCCCGCCTCCAGCGGAGGCACGGGCCTCTTCCGCGCCGCCGGCTTCCACGAAGCCCCCAACGCGTCGACCTACTACACCACGATGCGCCGGGTGCTTCCCCCCTCCTCTCCCTCGACGAGAGAGGATTGAGGTGAGGGTGACTCCCCGCCTGCAATTGTTCAGAGTCGCGGACGCCCACCCTTTCTCACCTCACCCCCAACCAACCCGTTCACCCCGAGTAGCGCCGCTGCTTCGAGCGGCGCGTATCGAGGGGCGCACAACGACCACTGGCGCGGCCCTTCGATACAGCCCGACCAGAGCGGCGGGCTACTCAGGGCCAACGGAAAGAGAGGGGCCCGTCAAGTCTGAACAGCTACCGGGACCTGACACGGTTTGACATCGCCGATAGCCGCCCATAGACTCGCGACCGTCGGCTGAATATCTCCGCTGGAGGTCGCCTTCTGCCGTGACGCAGCGCCTGCGCAACCTGTCGATGGGCGAGTATTTCATCCGCAGGTACGGGCGGACTCCCCGTCCCCTGGCGTTCGACGCGTCCACGCCAGGCGAGTTCGAGGCGTGGAAGGCCGGGTTCCAGCAGGCCGTGGCCGGATGCCTGGAGCCTTTCCCCTACCCGGTCGACCCGAACCCCGAGGTGATCGAGGTCGTCGACGAGGGTGAGTACCGGCGCGAGAAGGTCGTCTTCGACTCGGAGCCGGACATGTCCGTCGTCGCCTATGTCCTGGTACCCAACGACGTGGCGCCGGGCGAACGGCGGCCCGCCATCCTGGCCGCGCACGGCCACGGCGGAGGCAAGGACGACGTGTGCGGCATCGGCCACGGCGAGGCGGAGCGCGTCGACCGCATCAGGGACCTGAACTACGACTACGCCCGGCAGTTCGCGCTGCGCGGGTACGTCGTCATCGCGCCGGACTGGCGCGCCTTCGGCGAGCGGAGGACCAGCGGCGCCACGCCCGGCAAGGACGTCTGCGACCTGCTGCAGGACAAGGCGCTCCTGTTCGGCGACAACCTGCTGACGCTCAACGTGTGGGACGCCCGTTGCGCGGTCGACTACCTGACGTCGCGCCCCGAGGTCGACCCGGACCGCATCGGCTGCGCCGGGCTCTCCTACGGCGGCACGATGACGCTGTTCGCCACCGTCTTCGACGAGCGGATCAGGTGCGCCGTCGTCAGCGGGTACCTGAACCGCTTCGAGTCGTTCGCGATCGGCAAGGGGCACTTCTGCGGCGCGCAGCTCCCGCCGGGCCTGCTCAGGTACGGCGAGATGGAAGACGTCGCCTGCCTGATAGCGCCCTGGCCGCTGCTGATCGAGTCCGGAACGGACGATCTCGTGTTCCCAATCGAGGCGAGCCGCGAAGCATCGGACACCGTGCGCCGGGCCTACGCCGCGGCCGGAGTCCCGGAGCGCTTCGACGTCGACGAGTTCGACGGCGCGCACGCCTGGAGCGGGGCGAAGGCGTACGACTGGATGAACAGGTGGCTTTGACCCGGAGCGACCGACGAGGAGAGGGCGACCATGAGACTCGCGGTGTCGGGACGGGTCGACGACGAGTTCCTCACCTACGCGAGGCAGGTCGGGGCGACCGACTACATCGGCGGCGGCCACGACATGCCGACCGGCCACGGCCACTACCGTTTCCAGGACCTGATGCTGATGCGGCAGCGGATCGAGGACGCCGGCCTCCGGTGGGCTGTGCTCGACGGCATCCCCGCCGAGTGGAAGTACAAGATCAAGCTCGGCCTGCCGGGGCGCGACGAGCAGATCGCGAACTGGCGCCGGACGCTGGAGAACATGGGCGCGGTCGGGGTGCCCGCGCTCGGCTACTTCTTCTCGCCGCGCAGCAGCATCGGCCACTACGGCCTGCGAACGTCACGGTCGACGCCGGGGCGCGGGGGCGCGAAGGTCACCAGCTTCGACTGGGAGCTGATCCAGGGCGCCGACCAGGGCTTCTGGGACCCGCCGGTCGACCGCTCGCTGGAGGTGAGCGAGGACGACGTCTGGGCCGCGGCGGCCTACTTCCTGGAGGCGGTGATACCCGTTGCGGAGGACGCCGGCGTCAGGATGGGCATGCACCCTGACGACCCGCCCATGTCGCCGATCGGGGGCGTCGCGCGCGTCTTCCGCAGCCACGAGGCGCTGCGCAGGCTGATCGAGCTGGTGCCGAGCCCCTCCAACTCCATCGGCTTCTGCCAGGGGACGATCTCGGAGATGCCGGGCGACGTGTACGACGCCATACGGTATTTCGGCAGCCGCGACAGGATCGTCTACGTCCACTTCAGGAACGTCACCGGCAGGGTGCCCAGCTTCTCGGAGACCTTCATAGACGAGGGCTACGTCGACATGCTGAAGGCGATGCGGACGTACAAGGAGGTCGGCTACGACGGCCCGATGATCGACGACCACGTGCCGGAGATGGTCGGCGGCCGCCGGCAGTACCCGTCGCACGCCTTCGCGATGGGATACATGCGCGGCCTCGTCCACGCCGTCAACGCCGAGTAGAGCCCGGCCGGCGACTATCCGGTCATTCCGGTGAGGAACTGGCGGGCGGGCGCTCCGCCGGAACAGGGCGCGCAGCCTGCTCCAGGCGACGTTCACCCAACGTTCACCCCCACCCCAACGCCCGTACCAGGTACGGGGCAGACTCTCTGCCGTGGAGGGAGAGGGGTTGTGCGGTCCGACGAGTTGGGCGTCAGGCGCCGGTCGACGGTCGGCGCTAGGCGGCCTTGCCGTCGTCGGGGTTCTTGTCGTCGTCGTCCTTGGGAGCGACCGCCTGCCTGAACTCGCGGAGCGCCTTGCCCATCGAGGCGCCGACCTGCGGCAGCCTGCCCGCGCCGAAGATGATCATGACGATCGCCAGCACGATGATCAGCTCTGTGGGACCTATCCTGAACGGCATGTGTTCTCCTTACAGGTCACCAATTATGCCACGTTTCGCGCCAACAAGCTCGTGGGCGTCCGCCTTGATCATAGTGGATAGTTGGTAGTGGATAGTGGATAGTTGGGACACAGAGACAGAGCGGCACGTTTCTACCATTCGCTTCGAGGGGACCCACGCGCGCCCCTCGATACGCGCCGCTCAAAGCAGCGGCGCTACTCGGGGTGAACGGATTGCCCGGGGAGCCAGGTGAGGAAGGCAGGTACTCTTGCGAGCCGCCATAGCCGATCAGACTCGGCCCTCGAAACAGCTATAGGCTTCCGCACCCGTCAGTCGAGAGCCAGCGGCCGGAACAACCGGGCCGCATTGATGTACCCTAGCGCCAGTCGCGGAAGCTGGAGGCTGACATGTACGACCTGCTGATCGAGAACGGCCGCGTGATCGACGGTACCGGCAGCCCCTGGTTCCGCGCCGACGTCGCGGTCGTCGGCGACAGGATCGTGGCGATGGGGCGGCTCGGCGACCGGGAGGCCGCCCAGACCGTCGACGCCGCCGGGAACTTCGTCGCGCCCGGCTTCATCGAGGAGCACAGCCACGCCGACGTCACCGTGCTGGTCGACCCTCTGGCGCAGTCCTGCATCCGGCAGGGCATGACGACGCTGGTCGTCGGCAACTGCGGCCACGCCGCCGCCCCCGTGAAGATGGACATGGTCGACGACTACCGCGCGGGCGCGGCCATCTACGAGGTCGACGGCTACGAGTGGACGTGGGAGACGATGGGCGAGTACCGGGACACGGTCCGGGACGCCAGGACGTCGGTCAACGTCGTCGCCATGACCGGGCACCTGAACGTCCGGCACGTCGCGATGGGCGAGGCCAACCGCCCGGCGACTCCCGACGAGCGCCGCAGGATGCGCGAGCTGGTGGCCGGCGCCCTAGCCGACGGCGCGCGGGGCTTCAGCACGGGGCTGATGTACCAGCACACCGTCTTCTCGGACACGGACGAGGTGGTCGAGATGGCAAAGGCGCTGGCGCCGTACGGCTGGGCCTACCACACCCACATACGCGACTACGGCAGGTATCTGCAGAAGGCGGTGGCAGAGGCCATCGAGATCGCCGAGCGCGCCGGTGTGCCGCTCGTCGTCTCGCACCTGTACCCGGCGGGCAAGGAGTACTGGGGCCAGGCCGGCGCGTGCATCGAGATGCTGGAGAAGGCCCGCGACCGCGGCCTCGAGGTCGGCTTCGACGTCACGCCGTGGCTCAGGGGCGGAGGGCCGTTCATCTCCTACTTCCCGCCCTGGGCCCGCGAGGGCGGCATGGAGGCGACCCTCGACCGCGTGCGCGACCCCGAGATCAGCGGACGCATCATCGGGGCCATCGAGGACGGCGAGTACTACTCGTTCGCCTTCGGCTGGGACGACCAGCTCGTGCACCACGTCGCCGACCCGCGGTTCCGCTCCTGGCTGGGAAGGTCCATCGGGGAGATCGCCCGCGAGCGCGGCGAGGACCCGGGACGCACCGCGATGTCGATGGTGCTGGCCGACGAGGGCAAGTTCGGCGTCGCGCCCACCAACAAGTGCGACGAGGACGTCGACATGCTGATCAAGCACCCGCTGGGCATCCCCGTAGCGGACGGCCGGTCGCTGGCGCCGACGGGCCCGCTCGCCTACCAGGACAGGCCGAACTCGTACGGCACCTTCCCCCGGGTGCTGGGCCGCTACGTGAGGGAGCGGGGCGTCCTGACGTGGGAGGAGGCCGTGCAGAAGATGGCTGCCATCCCCGCCTCGCGCGTCGGGCTCTGGGACCGGGGCGTGCTCCGGGAGGGCATGGCCGCGGACATCGTCATCTTCGACCCCGACACCGTCATCGAAAAGGCGGACTACGCCAACCCCCAGGAGTACCCGGAGGGCATGCCCTGGATCATCGTGAACGGGAAGGTCACCGTCGCCCCCGAGGGCCACACAGGCGCCCGCGCCGGCTACGTGCTGTAGGGGTCCCGGAGCCAACGGCCCCGCCTGCCGGATTTCGCCCCGACGCACATTGTCGCCCGGAACGGAGTGAGGAGCCTGGGGTGGTGCGAGGTCGACGCGCGGTGTAGGTCGAGCCGACCCCACCCCAGGTCCTTCGGCTCCGCTCAGGACGACAGTTGTCCCGCGCCTTCGCGGTGCCGCCCCCAATTGTCTCCCGCAGACTCGCGCACGGCCCAGCTACACCGGCGCACCGACCCGCATTGTCGCACCGAACGGAGTGAGCGGGCTGGGGTGGGGCGAAGGTGACGCGGTGTCGAGCCGACCCCACCCCAGGTCCTTCGGCTTCGCTCAGGACGACAGATCTTCCGCAGACTCGCCCACGGCCCAGCTACACCGGCACACCGACCCGCATTGTCGCCCCGAACGGAGTGAGGGGCCTGGGGTGGGGCGAAGGCGACGCGGTGTCGAGCCGACCCCACCCCAGGTCCTTCGGCTTCGCTCAGGACGACAAGTCTCCCGCAGACTCGCCCACGGCCCAGCTACTCCGGCGCACCGACCCGCGTTGTCGCCCCGAACGGAGTGAGCGGGCTGGGGTGGGGCGAAGGCGACGCGGTGTCGAGCCGACCCCACCCCAGGTCCTTCGGCTTCGCTCAGGACGACAGATCTCCCGCAGACTCGCGGACGGCGCGCTCGCGGGCCAGCACGACGGTGAGCGTGGCCGCCGCGCCGGCGATGACGCCGCCGCCCAGCGTGAGCGCGAACGGCGCGTCGACCGTCTCCGCGAGGAAGCCCATCAGCAGGCCGCCGGCGGCGCTCGCCCCCCAGCCGAGCTGGTGAATGCTCATGACGCGGCCGCGGTACTCGTCGTCCACGACGCTCTGCGCGAGGGTGTTGTTGGTCGTACCGAAGGCGCTGCTGCAGGCGCCCGCGACGCCCACGAAGGCGATCGCCGCCGGCAGCCACTCGGTCCGCGAGAAGGCCACGAGCATCAGCCCGAACCCGACGCCCGTGACGAGCTGCATCAATACCGACCGCTTCATGTCTCCCATGACGGCCAGGGCGATGAGGCCCGCAAGACCTCCGATCCCCGAGCTGAGCAGCAGGTTGCCGTAGGTCTGCACGCCGCCGTCGTCCAGTCTCTCGGCGAAGACAGGCAGCAGCGTGCCGAACGACGCTCCGAACACGCCGGCCACGACCCCCATCGCGATCAGGCTGACGATGCGCCGGTCTCGCCAGATGTAGGCGAACCCGTCCTTCAGATCGGCCAGCGGCTGGACCTTCACGCCGGCGCGGGCCGCGGGCATCGGCTTCATCAGCAGCAGCATCGCCACCGTCAGCGCGTAGGCGATGCCGACGAAGAGGAACAGGCCCTCCAGCCCGGCCGCCTCGACCAGCGGCGCGAACATAGACGGGCCTATCACACCGGAGCTGCTGCCCAGGAACGAGTACAGCACGATCGCGTTCAGCAGGTGCTCGCGCGGCACGAGGTTCGGCACGATCGCCTGCCTGCACGGGATGTCGAACGACACGAGTACGCCGGTCGCGGCCGACGTCGCGACGATGTGCCACGGCTGGATCAGGTCGGTGGCGATCAGCAGCGCGGTCAGCAGCGCGATGCCCGCGAACATCGCGCGGCTGACGGTGACGAGCCGCAGCCGGTTGACCCGGTCCGCGACTACGCCGCCCCACATCGACAGCAGCAGAATGGGGCCGCTGCTGGCCACCGTGACAAGCCCCAGCATCACCGGCGACGCGGTCAGCTCGTGCATCAGCCACAGCCGGCCGGCGAACAGCGCCCAGATGCCGATGTTCGAGAATGCGGCGCCCACCCAGAACAGCAGGTATTCGCGGTAGCCGAGGGCCACGAACGTCCGTCTCGCCCTGGCGGCCAGACCGCCTCCGGGCCCGCCGCCTGCCGCCGTAGCCATCCGTTGCTCCACCCGCGCGCTCGTAGCTGCGCGAAGTATACTGCATGGCCCGACGCGCGGCCCTCCATTCGTCGTTCCCGCGAAGAGCCTGCCCTCGTGAAGACAGGGCGGGAACCCAGCGCGCTCAACCCTATCGTCATTCGCGCGCAGGCGGGAACCCAGGAGAGCGGGGATGGGTCCCCGTCTGCACGGGGACGACGGTGGCCCAGCCCGGCTACCTCAGTCGAACCGCCAGACTTGGCTAGCGGTCAGACGGCGCGCCGAACGACTGCGCCACGGGACGGTGGCGCGCCTGGATCGTCCGGTCGGGAGGCCCATACAACGTTGACGTTACAATTTACCCGTCGCTAGCATGGCTGCACACAGTACCAGACGATAGGGGTGCCGAGGCGGCGGACTCCTGAGACATGGGAGAGAAGCTGGCGGGGGAGCGGTACCACCGAGAGGTCACGGCAGCCATGGGGGTTCATGGCGCGGTGGGTGCATCTGTCGGGTTCGTGGCAACTGATGACATGAGCGATATCGAACAACAGGCGAAGCAGATTCTCCTCGACATGGCTACCGACGAGCCCATAGTGTTCACCGTTGGACAGAGCCCTACTTGGAAGCAGGCCGTCCTGTACTGCGCTGACCAGGGATGGCTGCGGAGGTCAACGGCTACACACTTCTACATGATGCCTGAAGGGTGGCGCATGCGCGACAGCCTAACCCGGTCTGTCTGGGCACGAGTCTGGGCACATGTTGGGGCCCGGGTAGCTGGCGGCGGAGCGATAGTCATTCTCCTTTTGGGACTCGTTGCGGACGTGGCCGGTGTCATCGACATTCTGAAGTACCTCAACGTTCTGAATTGAGGGCAGATATGAGAGTGGAAGGCTGCGAATCGCTGCCGTAGTGGAGGTGGTCATGAACAAAGAAGGCCGGCGTACTGCTAGCGAGGCGAAAGGTTCTTCCGCTACGGCTACATCAGTCGAACCGCCAGACCTGCCGGTACCTCAGCACGATCAGCAGCAGCGCCGCCGCCATCAGCGCGGCGGCGGTGAGCGTCGCGAACGGCGCGTCGAGCGCCTGCGCGACGGCGCCCAGCGCGAGGCCGCCGAGCGGCGCCAGCCCTGAGCCCATCAGGTTCACCGCCGTCGCCCGGCCGCGCATGTCGTCGGGCGCGACGATCTGGATCACAGCGCTGCGCACCATGACGAAGCCGCTGAACCCCACGTTCACGAGCACGACCAGGGGCAGCGCGACGGGCAGCGACGGACTCCGGGAGAACGCCGCCGCCGCGGTCAGGCAGAGGGCCAGGTAGCCGACCATCAGCCTGCCCTTGCGTCGCAGCGCCGGGACCGACGCCAGGACCACCGAGCCCAGGGCGGCCCCTACTCCGAGCGACGATGCCATCAGCCCCAGCCCCACCGGGCCCACGTCGAATACCGCGGAGGCGTAGACCGGCAGCATCGAGTGGACGGTCGGGACGACCAGGATGTAGGCCGCGGTGTTCATGAGCAGGATGGGCAGCAGCACCGGGTCGCGGGCGACGTAGCGGGCGCCCTCCGCGAATTCCCGCAGCGCCGACGCGGCCCGCGGCGCCGACCTGCGTGTCGCCGGCAGCCGGATCGTGACCGCGGCCACGGCCGCCGACACGTACAGCGCCACGCCCACCAGTAGCGTGCCGCCGGGGCCCTGCAGCTCGATGGAGAGTCCCGCCACCGTCGGCAGCGCGAGCTGGAGCGCGCTCGTCGTCAGCAGTATCAGCGCGATCGCGTTCACCAGGTACTCCCGCGGGACGACGCTGGGGACGATCGACTGCCGGGCCGGGAACGCGGCGGACTGCAGCAGCCCCATCATGATCACGAACACGAACACGTGCCAGACCTCCACGAGGTCCGTGAGCACGACCGTGGCGAATACGGCGTAGACCGACGCCTTCAGGCAGTAGATCGCCGCCAGCAGCTTCGCCCGGTCGACCCTGTCGGCCAGCACGCCGCCGACCGGCGCCGTCAACAGGGACGGAAAGGTCGTGAGGCCCAGCGCGAGCACCGTGAGGAGCGGCGACCGCGAGACGTCGTAGGTCAGCCAGCCGACGACGACCTGCTGCAGCCACTGCACACCGCTGCTGAGCAGTATCGCGAGCCAGTAGTGCCGGAAGCTGCCGACGCGCAGCGAGTCCAGCGTATGCACGCGCAGCCCACCCCGGCCTGCCGGGACGCGAATTCTGCGACCTGCAGCGATGTCGTCGACTCCCTGTTCGGCGTGGCGCGGGCTAGCCCAGGTCGGGGTACGCGAGCGGGTGGCCGGTCGCGTCCGCGTCGTAGCGTGTGATGTGCCAGCGGCCGATGTTCGCGCCCAGCAGCACGTCGCGGTGTTCGCCGCAGAAGGCGATGTTCGTGGGCGCCGCGATCAGCGTGCCCTCGGGGTCCTCGGCCAGCACCTCGGCGACGCCGTCGGGCGACACGCGGTAGATCACGTCGGGCCGGTACATCGAGACGTACAGGTTGCCGTCCGTGTCGAATGCCACGCCGTCCGGCACCGTGCCGGGCAGCCCGACCACCGTCTCGGCGGCGCCCGCCGCGCCGTCCGGCTCGATCCCGATGCGGTCGACACGCGGCGGGTTCAGGCTCATCGCGACGTAGAGCGACCGTCCGTCCGGGGCCAGGCACAGCCCGTTGGGGAACTCCCGCGGCCTCCAGTCCCACACCTCCGTCTCGCCGCCCGGCCTGATCCGGTAGACGCAGCCGTTGTCGGACTTCCAGTCGCCGGAGTCGCAGACGTAGAGGTTGCCCTCGGCGTCGAACGCGGGGTAGTTGGGCGTCGTGAACGGCTGTCCCGGCGCGCCGCTGGAGTAGGTGGAAACGCCGCCGTCGGGGGTGACCTTCATCACGGCCCCGTTCCCGGTGTCGCACGCGTAGACGTTGCCGCGGACGTCGAGGGCCAGCCCGAGGATGAAGCCCCCGGTGTTGGCGAATTCGGCCGCGGCGCCCGCGTCCACGTCGATGCGGTAGACCTGCCCGGCCTCGCCGCCGGCGTAGGCATGGCCGTCGAGGCCCCAGGCGATCCCCTCGGGGTGGTCCAGCCCCTCTACGAGCACGGACACCTGGGTGTCGTTATCGAGCAGCGCCATGGCATCCTCCGACGACCGGACGTCGCGGGCCTTCCCGCCCGCATCCCGAATCTACGCCGACCGCCACCCACTGTCAAACCGCCCAACCCTCGACTATCCACTACCAACTATCCACTATTCACTATCCACTGGCTTCCCCTTAGTCACCCGGATATACTTTATGTGCGCCCGCCATTCCACGCGCCGCGAGGACCGACCTGACACCCACGCACACATTGATCGAGAAGGCGGCAGGCTACCTTCCCGCCGACCGGGTGAAGGTGGTCGAGAGCGCCCTGCGCTTCGCGGAAGAGGCGCACGACGGCCAGATGAGGCTGTCCGGGGAGCCCTACTTCGAGCACCCCCTGCAGACGGCGCTCGTCCTGGCCGACCTGCACCTGGACTCCAACGCGCTCGCCGCGGCGCTGCTGCACGACGTCATGGAGGACTGCGACGTCCCCTACGACACGCTGCAGGAGCGGTTCGGGGTCGAGGTCGCAGACCTCGTCGACGGCGTCACCAAGCTGAAGAAGACGGAGCTGCTGCCCGACGCCGAGGCGCCACGGAGCCCGAAGCGCAGCTCGGAAGACGAGCTGGCGCGCGCGGCGTCGGTCCGCAAGATGCTGATGACGATGGCCGAGGACGTCCGGGTCGTGCTCATCAAGCTCTCCGACCGCCTTCACAACATGCGAACGCTGGACGCCCTGCCGGAGAAGCGGCGCGTCGCGATCGCGCGGGAGACCCTGGACATCTACGCTCCCCTGGCGCACCGGCTGGGCATCTGGGAGATGAAGTGGGCGCTCGAAGACCTGGCCTTCCGATACCTGGAGCCGAGCGCGTACTGGGACATCTCACAGCTGCTCAACGCCAAGCGGGCGGAGCGCGAGGACTACGTCGAGCGGGTGATCGGCGTTCTGCGCGTCGAGCTGGAGAAGGCCGGGATCGAAGCCCAGGTGACCGGCAGGCCGAAGCACATCTACTCGATCTACAAGAAGAGCATGGCGTACGCGGACCGGAACAAGGCGCCCAGCGAGATATACGACCTCTTCGCCCTGCGCATCCTCGTCGACGACGTGCCGGAGTGCTACTCGGCGCTCGGCGTGGTCCACGCCAGGTGGCATCCGCTTCCGGGCCAGTTCGACGACTACATCGCCACGCCGAAGGACAACCTGTACCGGTCGTTGCATACGGCGGTGCTCTGCGAGGACGCCTTCCCCGTCGAGGTGCAGATCCGCACTCACGAGATGCACCAGCTCGCGGAGTACGGCGTCGCCGCCCACTGGCTCTACAAGGAGGGTGGGACGCCCGACCGGCCGTTCGAGGAGAAGATGACGTGGCTGCGGCAGCTCGTGGAGTGGCAGCGCGAGATCCGGGGCGTCGTCGAGTACGTCGAGTCGTTCAAGACCGACATCTTCAAGGACCAGGTCTTCGTCTACACGCCGAAGGGCGACCTCAAGGAGCTTCCGGCGGGCGCGGGCCCGCTCGACTTCGCGTACAGGATCCACACCGAGGTCGGGCACAGGTGCATCGGCGCCAAGGTGAACGGCAAGCTCGTGTCGCTCCAGTCGGAGCTGCGCAACGGCGACACGGTCGAGATCATGACCAGCAAGACGATGCGAGGGCCCAGCCTCGACTGGCTGAACCCGAACCTGGGGTATCTCAAGACGGCCTCCGCCCGGGAGAAGGTCCGCCAGTGGTTCAACCGCCAGGCGCGCAAGACGAACATCCAGCAGGGCAAGGAGCTGTTCCACAAGCAGCTCCGGCGGCTCGACAGCGCGATGGACGTCGCCGACGTCGCCGCGGCCATGAGGTTCGATACGCCCGACGAGCTCTTCGAAGCCCTCGGCAGCGGCGCGGTCTCGACCGTACAGGTCGTCAACAGCCTGTCGGCCCAGGAGGTCGAGACGGAGCCCGAGGTCGTCCAGGCGCCGCCCGGCGCAGTTCCCGAGACCGGCATCGAGGTGCTCGGCGTGGGCGACCTGCTCACCAAGATGGCCCGGTGCTGCGGCCCGATCCGGGGGGACGAGATCATCGGCTACATCACCCGCAACCGTGGCGTGACCGTCCACCTGAGGTCGTGCCCCAACGTCAGGAACGAAAGCGAGCTCGACCGGCTCATCGAGGTGAGCTGGGGAAAGTCCATGACCGTCTACCCGGTGGGGCTGCGTCTCGAAGCCTGGGACCGCGTCGGGCTGCTCAGCGACATAACGTCGGTGGTATCTGCCGAGAACGTCAACATCGTCTCGTGCCTGTCGGAGAACGCCGACGACGTGAGCACGATCACCATCATCGTGCACATCCGCGGCATTGATCAGCTCAACCGCCTTTGCCTTAAACTAGAGGGGGTACAGGGCGTGATGCACGTCCTTCGTGTCAACAACGACGGCGCCGTGCCGGTCGCCCGGGGAGCGCCCGGCCGGCCGGTCCGCCAGAGCTAAGGAGTCTTTTGAATTGCCTAGTGCCAAGTCGAAGAGGGTCGCAGAAAGAAAACGCCGACGGAACGCGCCGCTGCGTTCCAGGGCCCGGACCTACGTGAGAAAGGCCCGCCGGCTCATCGAGACCGAGGACGGCGGCGCCGAGCAGTCGGTCCAGCAGGCCATCGTCGCGCTGGACAAGGCCGCCCAGAAGGGCGCCATCCACCGGCGAAACGCCGCACGCCGCAAGTCGCGCCTGATGGCGCAGTTGAACGCGGCCCGCACCGCATAGCCCGCCTCCGCCGCGGGCACGGCAGCCGCCCGCCGGCATGGCGGGGGCGATTTCGCGACGCCCGTATAATGGGGCGGCCGGACCTGCACGGGGTAACGACGCCTGTGAACGAGCACGAGACTAAGGCCGAGCGGCGCGACGAGAAGCGCCGAAAGCGACGCCGGATGAAGGTCGCCGGCCGCAGCGTGCGCCTGCTCCAGGAGATCATACGCCGCCGCTCGGAGAAGTTGTCCGAGAAGGACAAGTAGCCGTCCTCACGCCGCCGAAGCGTCCCCACCCGAGCCTACGCGCGCAGGTCTGAACGCCGATGACAACGAACCCAACTCCCCCGGCCGTGTTGACCGTCGCCGAGTCCGATCCCACGGGCGCCTCCGGCGTGCAGGCCGACCTCAAGACCTTCGCCGCCCTGGGCGTCTACGGCGCGTCGGCGGTGACGTCGATCACGCTCCGGGGCGTCGGGAGTCCCGGGGTACATGTCCTTCCCGCCGACCTCGTAGCGTCGCAGATCGACGCGGTGCTGTCCGACGTCGACGCCGGGGCGGTGAAGATCGGCATGCTCCCGAACCGCGACACGGTCGACGCGGTCGCGGACAGGATCCGGCACTACGGGATAGAGGACATCGTGCTCGACCCCGTGCTGCCGTCGGCCGTCGACGAAGCGGTCGTCGAGGGCATCCGGCTCGAGCTGGCGCCGTTCGCCCGCGTGGTCACGCCCAACGGGCGGGAGGCCGGGCTGCTGACGGGAGGCGAGGTAGAGACGCTGGACGACGCGAAGAACGCCGCCGGCGCCGTGGTGGAGATGGGCGCCGATTCAGCGGTCGTCACCGGCGGCCAGCTCGCCGGCCCCGCGACGGACGTCCTGTTCGACGGGCAGGAGTTCCGCGCCTTCACCTCGCAGCGGGTCGAGACGGCCCACGACCGGGGCGCCGGCGCGGCCTTCTCGGCAGCCGTCGCCGCCGGGCTCGCCAACGGCCTTGGCGTCCGCGACGCGGTGTCGCAGGCGAAGCGGTACGTCACCGCCGCCCTGCGCCACGCGCTCCCGATAGGCGGGCGCGGCCCCATCGACCACTTCCACGAGAGCCGTGCCGGCAACTGATGGAGTACCGGATCATGAAGTTGAACGATGATGGCGCGGTGAGCGATGTTGGATCGGTGACTTGGGACGTCGACAACCTGATCTTCGAGACTGGGGACAAAGCGCTTCGGCAAGGATTGAGCACGGTCGCGAGGCAGCGCCACGTGACGATCAAGGCAGGCCTGAGGGTACCCAACATCAAATGTGTCATGATCGCAAAACGGGTACCGATCAGCGACCCGACGTTTATCAGGGCGCTCGAGTCCCATCTGATGCGCTTCTCTGTCGTGAGGCTGGTGCCGATCGCAGCGGTGGGTTCCCCCGGGTCGGCGTCGCGGGGGATAGATTGCCTGCCAGGATAGTCAGCTGGAACATCGCCGCGCGCCTCGAGCCGTGGCGTCAGCTCGCTGAGATGGACGCCGACGTCGCCCTGCTCCAGGAGGCAGTCATACCCTCGTCCGATTTACCCGGCGATGTCGACACGGGACCCGCCGAGCACTGGGACTCGCACACGTGGAATTCGCGTTGGGACGAAGGCCGGTTCGACAACCTGTACGACCGGTGGCCGATGGTGGTGAAGCTGTCCGACCGCGTCGAGGTCGAGTGGTTCAAGCAGGTGAGCCCGATAAGCGAGCCGGCCGAAGACGAGATCGCCGTCAGCGGCATCGGCACAATCGCCGCCGCGCGCGTCGTACCCAAGGACGCGCCGCCGTTCATCGCGGTGGCGATGTACGCACGGTGGATGAGGCCGCACCCAACCGCCAAGAGCGCGTGGAGCGTCGGCTATCAGGATGGCTCGGCGCACCGGATCATCTCGGACCTGTCGGCGTTCATCGGCAGCACCGACCCGAGTACGCACCGGATACTCGCGGCGGGTGACCTGAACATGATCTATGGCGCGACCGACGACAACACGCTCGCGCTTCCGGCCCGCGACCGGACCGTCACCGACAGGATGCACGCGCTCGGAATGGAGTTCCTTGGACCCCGCTACCCCGACGGCAGGCGGGCGTGCCCGGCTCCCCGGGGCCTGCCGCAGGACACGTTGAACGTGCCCACTTACCACACCACAAGGCAGTCCCCCGCGACCGCCCAGAACCAGCTCGACTATGCCTTCGCCTCGCGAGGCTTCCACGAGAGTGTGAGGGTGCGCGCGATGAACTCCGTCGAGGAGTGGGGCGCGAGCGACCACTGCCGCCTGCTGATCGAAGTCGCCGACGAATAGACGGCTCACACGTCATAGTGGACACGCCTACCAGCGGCCGGCACGAGGAGGCGGACGTGGCCGAACGGCGATTCAGGAGGTGTGTTCTTTGATTGAGGATCCGGCCCTTCGTGGTAGCCAACGTTGGCTCCAACTGACGGTAAACCGCTGTCCCGACTCCATAGACGGGGCCATAGCGAAGGCGACTAACCTTGAACACGGCGAAACAGTCCAGTGGCTTTCGCCGCTGGAATCGGACGCTTTCACCGAGGACAGGGATCACGCATTCTTGGAACGCCTCGGAATAACCCCCCAACACCGGCGTCTTGAGGATTTCTGGCCCGCGCGTGGACCTGTGTGGGACGGTCTCGCTCGAACGAGCGGCGGGCGCTATCTCCTCATCGAGGCGAAGGCAAACATCCCAGAGTTCGACTCAAGCCCTAGCGGGGCAACGGAACACTCGCTCTGCACGATAAGGAGGGCGCTTGACGATACCAAGAAGTTTCCCAAGGTCAGCTCAGAGACGGACTGGACTAAGTGCTTCTATCAGTATGCCAACAGGCTGGCGCATCTGTACTTTCTGAGGGAACTGAACAAAGTAGATGCTGCCCTGGTGTTCGTCTATTTCGTGGGCGACACGACGGTTTGCGGCCAGGACCCCGTCTCGCACGGAGGCTGGCAGTCCGCGGTAGACCTCGCTACCTGTCATCTCGGCGTACGGGCCCACTCCCCGTGGATACGTGATAACGTCGCTGACGTATTCGTTGACGTTGGCGACCTCGGCCATATCGCCTGGCCATAGCCCTACCAGGGGTTGGCGTTAAACTGAGCAACAGCCCGTTCGATCTCCAGTTTCGACGACGCATAAACGTACTGGTAAGCGTTATGGTACGCGCACACATTCGCAAGGTCGATTCCTTCCTGACCAAGAGAATCCACGGTGGGAGCCAGGCCACTAGCGGATCGGAGATCTCCGCACCATCCTGACAACTCCGACTCGTCTGTGAGGGGCATCATGAACGAGATGGAGTTTCTATATTGAGGCTCGGCTCCCAGAAGGTGACTCATCGATGGTATATCTGACGTGATGAACCTCCGCCCATCAGGGGCAGCATAGAATCTCCAACTGCCTTCCTCATATAGGCGATAGAATTGCTCTCCCTCTTCTCCGCGCTGGAACGGGTTGAGCATCGTTGCTTGCCACTTTCGCTTGCTATCGACATTGGTTACTTCACGAAGAACCTGAGCCGCGACCTGCATCTCCTCAGCGCGATCAGGGTGCTTCTTCAGGAAGTCAGCAGAGTGGGCTTCGATCCCGCCCATCATCTGAAGCCGAGCCGCTTCTAATTCATCCCCCATCCTCTCTCTAAGCCCCCTGCTCCGCATCGCTGCAATCACCACGAAGGGAGCGAGCCAACTCCTAAGGGGGCCCGACGCCTGGCGATCAATGAGGCATTCATTGAGCCAATCAACGTCTTTCCCCTCCAAGAGGTCAAGTATGTCGTTCCAAGTCCCCTCGAGCTTTGTGAGGACGCGATCCACTTCTACCGTGTAGGCATCTCTTGATCTCTCCACTTTGTGAATCGAACGCTTTACAACACCTGCTGCTGGGTTCTGCTTATCGAACACGTACACCATGTCTGGTTCATCGGGTAAGCTGAACCGCTTCAGATACATCCTCGGGACAAAATGGTCCTGCTTGTTGTCTATCTCGAACATTCTTGCCCACTGCCGCCTGTTGGCGGAAATCGTGGAGCGATCGGCAACGCCGCAGTGCGGCCGGGGAGCCGAAGGACTCCTAGACGTCCATCGTGCGTAGCCGGCGCACCGTCAGCCAGAAGAACAGGACGATCACGACGACAACGCCGACGGCGGCGGCCTGGGTCTCTATCGACACCTCTTCGAACTGGCCCAGCCGGGAGTTGTCGATGGCCTCCATCAGCGTAGTCGTGTACGCCCTCACGCTGAGATATCTCGTCCCGCTGAGGACCGTGCTGAGCAGCCCCTCCCAGATGAACACGTAGACCAGCGCGAAGCCGAGGGGATGGCTCGTCGTCAGGCCCAGCCAGGTGAAGATGGCCGAGTAGGCGGCGACACCCGCGAGGATCCCTACTCCGGCCGCCGCCACCGTCCTGCCGTCGCCCTCCAGCCAGACTCCCGCGACCAGCATGCCGCTGAGGGCGAGCACGGGCCCGGCGATCGCCACGGGGGCGAGCATCTTCGCCAGCACTATCGACCACCGCGACACGGGATTGAGCACGAGGTAGTTCAGCGTGCCGTCTTCCACTTCGTTGCCGAAGCTCGCGGTCGCCAGCGTCATCGTGACGATGGGCAGGACCGCGGTGACCATCAGGACGGCCAGTATCCCCGCGGCAAGATCGTCGAGCTCGTTGGCCTGCATGTCGGCGTTGAATGCGCGGATGAGCGCGACCAGGGCGACGGGAGCGGCCGCGAGCAGCACGATGATGGCGATGCGCCACTTGCCCAGGAGCTGCCGCAGCGACAGCAGGAAGACCGGGACCACGCTACCCCTCCACCACGTAGCTGAAGACGCTCTCGAGCGACTCGTCGAGCGGCTCGACGCGCGTCAGCCGGAGCCCCAGCTCCCGCGCCGCGGCCGGCACGGCCCGCTGCAGGTCTGCCACGTTGCGGCTCAGCACGAGCACCGCGCCGTCGTCCAGGGAGACCGACTCCACCGACTCAAGGCGCACCAGCGCCGAGGCCATCGTGCGGAGCTCTTCGCACACGACGCGGACCTTGTAGGGCTGCTTGTCGAGCGCTTCGCGGATGGCGCGAAACTCGCCCGACGCCGCCAGCTTGCCACTCACCATGAGCAGATGGCGGTCGGCGACGGTCTCCACCTCCTCCAGGATGTGCGACGACACGAGCACGGTCCGGCCCTCGGACGCGAGGCGCCTCATCAGGTCGTGGAACTCGATCCGCTGGCGGGGATCGGTGCCGTTCAGGGGCTCGTCCAGTATCAGTACCTCCGGGTCGTGCACGAGCGACGCCGCCAGTCTCATGCGCTGCCTCATCCCCCGGGAGTACGTGCCCAGCGCGCGGTCCTGCACGTCGGAGAGCCCCACGTACTCGACAGCCCTGTCGACCGCCGCTCCGACGTTGTCGAGGCCGTGGAGCTGAGCGGCGAGCCGCACGAACTGCCTGCCGGTGTAGAAGGGGTAGACGGCCTCGTGCTCGGCCATCATCCCCAGCACGTTGTATATCTCCGGGTTGTCTCGCACCGGCTGGCCGAGCACCTCCACCTCGCCCTCGGACGCCTCGGCGAGCCCGGCCATCATGTGCAGCACCGTCGTCTTGCCGGCGCCGTTCGGCCCGAGCAGGCCGGTCACCCCCGGATGCACCTCCATCGAGACGTCGTTGACCGCGACGACGTTGCCGTACCACTTCGAGACAGACCGGAGCGCTATCGACGCCGTCATCCGGCTTCCCTCCGGTAGCGCCACAGCAGCAGGGCGGCCGGTCCAGCCGTGAGCACGAGGTACCACGCGATGGGTATGGCGTCGTTCAGCTCGGCCACCTGGCGCGCCGCGTCCGAGGAATCGGGCTCCTCGTCGAAAATCATGTCGCTGACGAGCGCGGGAACGCTGCTGAAGTCCCCCAGTGCGATCCACTTGGCCCATCTGCCAGTCAACGTCTCGCAGCGGTCGACCACGACCTGCCCATTCTCGACGACGACCTCCCTGTCGGTGCAGGTCGTTAGCGCGCCCACGACGGCCGTCGATATGACGAACAGCCCGATGACGAATCCCGCCGCGTAGGCCCTCCTGTTCGTGAAGCCCGATACGGCGAGGGGGACCGTCGTCGTGAAGGCCGCGATGGCCGCGCCGGCCGCCAGGAACCGCGGCACGTCGAGCCAGTTCTCACGAACATATTCGAGCGGCTCCTCAGCGGACAACGTGAAGCCGGCGAACAGCACGACGTGGCCGGAGTAGACCAGAGCCAGCACGATCGTGAAGAAGGCCAGCCACCGGCCGGCCACGTAGTCGGTCGACGTCAGCGGCCTCACCAGATATAGCTGCAGCACCTGGCTGCGCCGGTCGGCGCACAGCAGCTCCGGCGCGATGATCGCCGAGAACAGCAGGATCAGGATCGAGACGACGTCGTAGTAGTCGGCGTGTCGCGGGACGCCCGCGAAGTCGCCCGCGCCGAAGCCCTCCGCGAACGACGCGATCATCACGAACACCGCGGCGGGGATCGAGATCGACGCGAACAGCAGTATCGGCAGTATCTTGGCGCGGGCCCCGCGGCCGATTCCCAGCGCCGTGCGAACGCCGTTCGTCCACAGCGCGTAGCGGGCGCGGTTGCGGCCCTCGCGCGGGCCCTCGTAGTGCCGGTAGCCTATGTCGTAGAGCTCGCCCCTGGACTGCGTCGCCAAGCGCTATCTCCTGAATATCTCGGTGAGGCGGTGGCGCTGAGGGGCCATCCGCCTGAGCCTGGCGCCCGACTCGACCACTGCGTCGCGGACCGTGTCGTAGTCGGCGTCGACGACGTTGTCTATCATGATCGACGTTCCGTCGAGTCCCGTCTCGAGCCCGTGCTGGCCAAGCAGGGCGAGCAGCTCGTCCCGCCGGTCGTCGACCTCGACGTACAGCGTCTCCGTCTCCTGCGTGAGCTGCGAGACGTCGGCGTCCTCAACGACCCTGCCGCCCTCCAGCACGACGATCCTGTCGCAGGTGCTCTCGACGTCGCCCATCAGGTGCGAGGAGAGCATGATGCTGATGCCGAACTCGCTGCCGGTGCGCCGCACGAGCGCGAGCATCTCCTCGCGCCCCCCCGGGTCCAACCCGGCCGTCGGCTCGTCCAGCAGCACCATGACCGGGTCGTGCACGAGCGCCTGGGCCAGCTTGACCCGCTGCTTCATACCGGTGGAGTACTCGCCGATCGACCGGTACCGCTCCTCGTCGAGGCCCACGTGCCGGAGCGTGTCCGCGGCGCGCGTACGGGCGTGGGCCGGCGGCAGGCCGCTGATCTGGGCCATGTGGGTCAGGAACTCGGAGGCGGTCAGAGAGGGCGGCAGGCAGTCGTGCTCGGGCATGTAGCCGAGGCGCGATCGGATCTCTATCGACTCGTACGGCAGGCCGCCCAGCACCTGCGCCGAGCCCGACGTCGGCTTGATGAGGCCGAGGAACAGCTTGATCGCGGTGCTCTTGCCCGCGCCGTTCGGACCCAGCAGTCCGGTGACGCCATCGCCGATGCGAAAGTCCACGCCGTCCAGCGCAATCACGGTGCCGTAGTGTTTCGCCAGCGCGTGCGCCTCGATCAAGACCGCCATGCCGGCAATATAGCACACAAGCCGCTTGACCAAACGCTTCAGCGGGGACGTGAGCGTGGGAGGCCAGGCCGACTTGACGTTCTTTCACGGCGTATGTGAGATTGTGAAGCACTATGAAGACCATCACCGTGAGCGTTGACGACGAGACCTACAGGCGGGCGTGCATCGTGGCGGCTGGCCGGGGCACTACGGTGAGCGCCCTCGTCCGCGACTTCCTGGTCGACCTGACTTCGGGCATCGAGGGACATACCGACTGGACTGCGCTGTGGGAGTCAGTGGACGCATGGGGAGCCGAGGTCGGCGAGCGTCCAACCCGAGGGCGCACGTACGAGGGCCGAGCCTGACGGCTTCGCCCCGCCGCACACCTCGGCTGCACCACGCTGTATACTCAACACCTGAACTCCGGACAGACCTACGATGGCGTGACTGCCGTGGACCCGTTCCAGCAATCCACGCAGTCGCCGGACCCGACTCGACAGCAGCCCATGACCCGAGAGCCATGCCCGAACTGGACTACATAACGGTAAAGGGCTTCAAGAGCGTCGCGTCAATCGAGAAGCTGCGGCTCGGCGCGATGAACGTTCTTATCGGGCCGAACGGATCGGGCAAGTCCAATTTCATCGGCGTGTTCTCATTCCTGAACGCCCTCCGGGCGGGCGGGCTTCAAGACTACGTGATCAGGGCCGGCGGCGCCGACAAGGTGCTGCACTTCGGCGCGAGGACGACGGACGAGCTTTACCTGGACATCTCGTTCGAGAACCATACGAACCGGTACGAGATCACGCTGCAGCCAGCAGGCGCGGACGACTTGGTGCCTGGAGCCGAAGTCGCCTACTTCTGGGACAAGGACCGATTCGCGAACGCCATGGAGGTTTCCATTGAGCCGGACGGTAGGGAGGCTGGGATATCCAGGGAGGCAAGGACATCGAGTCGCGGGTCCGGCGTCATCGCCTATGTACGCAATCGCCTGAACCGCTGGAAGCTCTACCACTTTCACGATACGAGCGACGCATCGCCGATGAAGAAAACGGCCGACGTCAACGACAATAGCCACCTGCGCCCCGACGGATCGAACATCGCGGCGTTTCTCCATTTGCTCAAGGTGAAGTACCCGGACTCGTACAGGCTGATCGTTCACACCGTGCGCCAGGTCGCCCCGTTTTTCGAGGACTTTCAACTCGAGCCGCAGAGATTGAACCCGAGCAAGATGCTGCTCGAGTGGCGGCACACGGGCACAGACGCATACTTCGACGCCTCGTCGCTCTCGGACGGCACGCTGCGGTTCATGGCGCTTGCCACCCTGTTCCTCCAGCCGGCGGAATTCCGCCCGTCCGTCATGCTCGTAGACGAGCCGGAGTTGGGAATGCACCCGTTCGCGATCACCCTGCTGGCTTCTTTGATGAAGCAGGCGTCGATCGAGACCCAGGTTATAGTGTCGACACAGTCGTCGCTGCTGCTCGACCACTTCGAACCACAGGACGTCCTGGTCGCGGACCGCGTCGACGGGGGTACACAACTGACGCGGCTGGACCCAGGCGATTGGGAGTCGTGGCTGGAAGACTATAGCCTGGGGCAGTTATGGGAAAAGAACGAATTGGGCGGCCGCCCGAAGATGGAGTAACTCTGGTTGTCACGCTTGATCGTACACGTCGAAGGCCAAACGGAGGAGAGCTTCGTCAACCAGGTTCTCGCGCCGCATTTGTATGACCACGGATACACCAGCGTCAGTGCTCGCCTGATCGGCAACGCCCGTCAGCGCAGCCGGCGGGGTGGCATCAGGAGATGGGAACTGGTGCGCGACGGGATACTCAGTCACCTGAAGGCAGATGATGGGCTCTCGGTCACGACGATGGTCGACTACTACGGACTGCCGACGACATGGCCAGGGCGGGCCGAAGCTCCCGCACTGCCCTTCCCGGACAGGTCCGCAAGCGTCGAGCGCGACATTCTCGATGACGTGAGCGCCCAATTGGGCGACAGCTTCGATCGGCAGCGCTTCATTCCCTACGTAGTAATGCACGAATTCGAGGGTCTCCTGTTCAGCGACCCGGAGGGCCTCGGAAGGGGTATCGGACAGGACGATCTGACTCCGAACTTCCTGGCGATCCGGAACGCCTTCGACACGCCCGAGCAGATCAACGATTCACCTGAAACGGCGCCCTCCACGAGAGTCCTTGGTCTGTTCCCTCGGTACCAGAAGCCTCTGCAGGGAACACTCGCGGCGCAGGAGATTGGCCTCGAAGCCATCCGCCGGGAGTGTCCGCAGTTCTCACGTTGGATAGAGCGCCTCGAAGAGCGGGCTCGATGAGAACCCACCAATCCGTCTCCTCTCGTATGGCTTGACACCCCGCGATATGCGGGCGTAGTCTCAGACGCGCCGGGCCTCGTCTGCTGGGGATGGCGCGAACACACATCCAGGAGCATCCGAATTGGGCAACTTCGCCGACGGGAAGGTCTACGAGAAGCTGGGCGTCCGCCCCATGATCAACGCGATGGGCACCGCCACCATACTGGGCGGCTCCACGCCTTCGGACATGGTCAAGCAGGCGATGGAGGAGGCGAGCCACGGCTTCGTCGACATGGCCGACCTGACGGCCAAGGCGGGCGACTACATCGCGGGCCTGCTTGGCACCGAGGCCGCGTATCCCACGTCCGGGTGCGCGGCGGCGATGACGCTCAGCTCCGCCGTAGTGATGACCGGCAACGACGTCGAGAAGATGGGGCGCCTGCCCGACACCACCGGGATGAAGAACGAGATCCTCATCCAGCGCGCGCAGCGCTACGCCGCCGACCCGTGCTTCACGTTCGCCGGGGCGAAGCTGGTCGAGGTCGGCAACACCGCCGCCGAGATCGCGGCCGCCGTCGGTGAGAACACCGCCGCCATCGCATACGTGGAGCACCCGCAGTACACACAGGGCGCACTGTCACTGGAGGAGACGACCGCCATCGCGCGCAAGGCCGGCGTCCCGGTCATCGTCGACGCCGCGGCGCAGATATACCCCACCGACTACTTCAGGCGGACCGCGCAGGCCGCCGAGCTCGTCTGCTTCAGCAGCAAGTACTACGGCGGGCCCAACTCGGGTGGCTTCGTGACGGGCAAGAGAGAGCTGATCGACGCCATCTCGGCCCTCGGCTTCCAGACGATGCTCCCCTACAGCCACGGCCTGTACGAGACCGGCTACGCGATCGGCCGCGGCATGAAGATGGACCGACAGGAGATAGCCGCCGTGCTGGTCGCCATCGACCACTGGTTCACGATGAACCATGAGGACCGCCTCCAGGAGTACGACCGTAAGATGGCCGTCATCCAGAAGCACCTCGACGGCGTCGCCGGCGTGCGCGCCCATCCGGAGCCCTACGACGCCTTCATCGCCGTCCGGCTGCACGTCACCGTCGACCCGGTGTCCGGCAAGACCGCGCAGCAGGTGGCCGACGAGCTGGACGCGGGCGACCCGCGCATCAGGGTAGGCGTCGAGGGCGACGATGTCATCGTCGTCCCGCACACCCTCAACGCCGGCGAGGAGGCCACCGTCGGCGAGCGACTCCGCGCCGTCATAGCCGGCTGACGTACTTCGACTTGCTCAGATGCGCCGTGTCGCCGCCGCGGTACACGTTCGACCGAGCGGCGGCCTTGAGCCGCCTATGCGCATCGAGCGATTCGCGGTCGAGATGACGTGAGCTTGGCAGAATCACGCGAAATAGTCCGCGACGTGTACCGGAGGCTGCTCCGGGACTACGGGCTGCAGCACTGGTGGCCCGCCGACTCGCCATTCGAGGTCATGGTCGGCGCCGTGCTCACGCAGTCGACGTCCTGGACGAACGTCGAGAAGGCCATCGAGAGCCTCAAGGCCGCCGACGCGCTGTCGCCGGCGGCGATCCGGCGGATGTCCCACGAGGAGCTGGCCCGGACCATCTACTCGGCCGGCTTCCACAACTCGAAGGCGCGCAAGCTCAAGGCGCTGGTCGAATATCTCGGCGACCGGTTCGGAGACGACCTCGACGCGATGAGGCGAGTCGACCCTGTCGAGCTGCGAGCGGAGCTGCTGGGCGTCTACGGCATCGGGGACGAGACGGCGGACGCCATCCTGCTCTACGCCCTGGACATGCCGTCGTTCGTGATCGACGCCTACACCCGGCGCCTGCTCTCGCGGCTCGACATCCGCCCCGGGCGTGACCGCTACGAGGACTACCAGCGCATGTTCGAGGACAGCCTGGAGCGCGATAGCCGGACGTTCGACGAGTACCACGCGCTGATCGTGACCCACGGCAAGTCGGTCTGCAAGAAGCGGCCCAGGTGCGGTGACTGCTGCCTGCTCGAGATCTGCCCGACCGGGCGCGGAGCCGCCGCGTGACCGTGCCCTTCCACACCAGGGTCGCCGTCGGCGCGACGTTGGTCTTCGCGGCGGCCCTGCTGGTCGTCGGCCTGCTGCCCGCCGTCGGGGGCACCGCCGCGCCGCTCGCCTTCACGGCGCCCTTCACGGTCGTCTCGGTCGCGCTGGCCCTGCTGGCCTGGAAGCGCGGCAGGTGGGCGTCACTGCTGCTGGCGGGATGGGCCGCGGTCAACCTGCTGTTCCACGCCCCGCTTCTGCCGCACGCCCTCGGATGGCTCGACAGCTTCCTCGACTTCGGCGTTGTCGTCCCAGTCTTCGCCGGCTTGGTCGCGACCCTGGTCGCCGCGGTCGTCTCGTTCGTCCGGCACCGCAACGGCGCCGACCGGACCGAAAGCACACGCGGCGAGCGATGGGCTTGGGGCGCAGTCGCGGCGCTGGTCTTGGTGACGATGGCGGCGTCCGGCATCGCCCACCTCGCCGCGCTCGAGTCGGTGAGCGGGGACGAGACATCGGGAGCGGTCCGGCTGGAGATGAGGGGCACGAGCTTCGACCCGGTCGACCTCCGCGCCGAGGCTGGAGGGCCCGTCAGGCTCGTGATCGAGAACCGCGACCTCGTCGGGCACAGGTTCGTCGTCGAGCCGCTCGGGGTCGACGTCGGCTTCGTGCCCGGCGCCGAGAAGCTCGTCGAACTGCCGGCGATGGCCACCGGGACCTACATCTACGTCTGCACCGTCGACGGACACGAGCAGATGACCGGCTTCATCCTCGTGCGTTAGCCCTCTCTGCTCTTAACTATCCACTACCCACTATCCACTATTCACTACCCCGCCATCCAGCGCCAGGATGCTCGTGCTCTTGACGATCATGTAGACGTCCGAGCCCTCTTGCAGGTCGAGGTCGGCCAGCGCGCCGGGCGTTATCTCCACGACGATCCGCGCCCCAACGTCGACGTACACCAGCACGCGCGAGCCGCGGACGTGGAGCTGCTCGACACGGCCGCGGACCACGTTCTGCGCGCTGATCCGAGACGGCACCTCCAGCGCCAGGATTATGTCGCCCGCCCTGATCGACACCGTCGTCTCCTCGCCGCGGCCCGCCCGGACGTCCGGCGCGGACAGCAGCACGTCCCCGACCCGCAGAGTCGCCATGCCGTCGCCAGCCGCCTCCTCCTCGACCACCGCGTCGAGCAGGTTCTCGAACGTGGCGTAGTCGGCCAGCGCGCGTACGCCCGGGTGGGCCAGCGCGGTCGACGGCGCCGCCTGCACCACCTTCCGCCCGCCGTCGATCACCAGCACGTCCTCGGCCAGCGCCATCACCTCCGACATCGAGTGCGACACGTACACGATGGGCGTACCCAGCTCCCGCGTGATGCGCTTCAGGTAGCGGATGATCGTGCCCCGGAAGCCGACGTCCAGCGCCGCCAGCGGCTCGTCGAGCAGCAGCAGGTCCGGGGACGTCGCCAGCGCCCGCGCCAGCGCCACGCGCTGACGCTCTCCTCCCGACAGGCCGGCGACCGACCGCTCCAGCAACGCGCCGAGACCGAGCAGGTCGACGAGCTGCCCCGGCTCCAGCCTCCGGCGCTCCGCGGGCGTGAGCCTGTGCCCGTACATGACGTTGTCGCGGACGCCCATGTGCGGGAAGAGCGCCGAGTCCTGGAACACGTACCCAATGCGGCGCTTCTCCGGCGGCAGGTCCCGGCGCGACTCCGACGAGAACACCGTCTCGCCGGCGATCCCTATCTCGCCGGCGTCGGGCCGCGTCAGGCCGGCCACAGCGTCCAGGATCGTCGTCTTGCCGCTGCCGGAGGGGCCGAAGATAGCCACCCGCCCGGAGTCGAACTCGGCCTCGCACTCCAGCGCGAAGCCCGGGTAGCGTTTCGTCAGGCTGAACGACAGCACGGGCGCGGTCATGACGCGCCTCCCGTCCGGCGGCCGCGCTCGAGCAGCCAGTTGTGCACCAGCAGCGTCGCCACGGCAAGTACGATGGAGACTCCCGCCAGCGCGAGCGCCGTGCCGTCGTCCCTCGTCTGCACGTTCTGGTATATGGCCAGCGGCAACGTCTGGGTCCTGCCGGGGATGTTACCGGCGACGGTGATCGTCGCGCCGAACTCGCTCAGGGCGCGCACGAAGCCGAGCAGCAGTCCGGCGAGGATCCCCCGGTATGCCAACGGCACGGTGATGGTCGCCGCGACCCGCAGCGGGCCCGCGCCGAGGCTCCTGGCCGACATCTCCAGCCGCTCGTCGACCTCGCCCATCGCGACCATGATCGCCCGCGCCATCAGCGGGAACGAGACGACCGCCGACGCTATCGCGGCTCCAACCCAGGTGAACACGATCTCGACGCCCAGGACGCCGTCCAGCAGTCCGCCCACCGGGCCGTCGCGGCCCAGCAGCAGCAGCAGGAAGAGTCCCACGGCCACCGGGGGCAGCGCCAGCGGAAGCGACACGACCGCCTCAATCACGATCCGCCCCGGCACGCGACGCTTCACCACCAGCCAGCTCACGGCGAGCGCAAGCGGCACGTTGATCAGCGTGGCGACGACCGCCACCTGCAGCGTCAGCAGTATCGGGTGCAGTTCCACGACCTCAGTTTACTCCGGCCGTCCGGAAGCCGTGCCGCTCGAAGATGCTCCGCGCCGCGTCCGACACCAGGAACCGCAGGAACCCGGACGCGGCAGCCCGGCTGTTCGAGCCCGCGATTACCGCGGCAGGGTACGCGATGGGCGTGTAGGTGTCCTGCAGTATGACATTGAGCGCCTTCACCCCCGGCGCCTCCCTCGCGTCCGTGGCGTAGACGACCGCCGCGTCGACGTTCCCCGACTCGAGGTACGCCAGCGCCGCCCGGACGTCGGCGCCGAACACCAGCCTGGGCTGCAGCGGTTCCCAGAGCCTCAGGGTCCACAGCGCCTCCCGGGCGTAGACGCCCGCCGGCGCCAGGGCGGGGTCGGCGATTGCGACCCGGCCCACGTCGTCCCCGGACAGGCCGGACAGCGCACCTATGCCCGACGAGCCCTCCCTGACCGCGACGACCAGCTCGTTGTGGACGACCGCGTCTTCCACCAGGTCGACCATCCCCCGCGCTGCCAGGAAATCGACCGGCTGTCGTCCGGCGGAGACGAACACGTCCGCGGGCGCGCCGGAGACGATCTGCTGTGCCAGCGCCTGCGATCCGCCGAAGCTGTACGCCACGGCGACGCCGGTCTCCCCTTCGTACCGGTCTCCGATCTCCTCCAGCGCGTCCGCCATGCTCGCCGCCGCGAAGACGAGCAGCTCGCCGCCGTCCGGCCGCGCGCACGCGGCCGACAACGTCAACACGACCACCAGCGCCGCGGCTAGGGTGAGCCTCAACCGGCCTCCCTCCCCTGCCGGCGGGCCGGACCCGCGGGGCGTTCGAAGCCCTGCGAATTCATTGACACCCAGATTGCCTGTTGCTACCATCGAACGACTACAAGACCGCCCTTCCAGGCCCAGCTCAACCCGGCCTCACGCCCCGTTCCAAATCCCGGAGGATGTCTTTACTTGTCCCATGTAACCGCCCTGCGCTGTCGAGAGTGTGGAAGCGAGTACGACATCGAGCCGACCAACGCCTGCGAGATGTGCTTCGGCCCGCTGGAGGTCAGCTACGACTACGACTCGATCGCCAAGAGTATATCGCGAGAGTCGATCCAGAGCGGCCCCACGACGATGTGGCGGTACCACGACTTCCTCCCCGTGGGCCCCGACGCCGCGGTCGACATCGGCACCGGCCTAACGCCCCTGATCAAGGCCGAGAACCTGGGCCGCAGGCTCGGCCTGGAGCAACTGTACGTCAAGAACGACGCGGCCAACCCCACCAACTCGTTCAAGGACCGCCCCGTCACAGTAACCACGTCCAAGGCCCTGGAGTTCGAGTTCGAGGTCCTGGCCTGTCCGTCGACCGGCAACCTGATGGGCTCGGTCGCCGCGCATGGCGCGAGGGCCGGAATGACGACGATGGTCTTCTTCCCGGCCGACCTGGAGCGCGGCAAGATCATCCAGGCCGCCTCCTACGGCCCCACGCTCGTGGCGGTCGACGGCAACTACGACCAGGTGAACCGCCTCTGCAGCGAGCTCGCCGACAACAACCGTTGGGCCTTCGTCAACATCAACATGAGGCCCTTCTACGCCGAGGGCAGCAAGACGCTGGGACACGAGGTCGCCGAGCAGCTCGGCTGGAAGGCGCCCGACCACTGCGTGGTGCCGGGCGCGTCCGGCGAGCTGCACACGAAGATCTGGAAGGGTCTCGAGGAGATGGGCCAGGTCGGGCTGATCGACCCGCCATCGACGCGGATGCACCTCGCCCAGGCGGAGGGGTGCTCGCCCATAGTGCAGGCCTTCGAGCGCGGCCACGACCGCGTCGACCCCGTCAGGCCGAACTCCATCGCCAAGTCGCTGGCGATAGGCAATCCCGCGGCCGGCCACTACACGCTGCAGGTGCTCGGACAGACCGGAGGCATCGCCGACGCCGTCCCCGAAGCGTCGATCACCGAGGGCATCAAGCTGCTCGCCGAGACGGAGGGCATCTTCACCGAGCCGGCCGGCGGCGTCGTCATATCCAGCCTGAAGCGGCTGGCCGAGCGCGGGGAGATCGGCCCACGCGACGTCACCGTGGCCTTCATCACCGGCAACGGCCTCAAGACGCAGGAGCTGATGGCGGACTCGTTCGAGCCGGTGCGCTCTGGCCCAGACTACGCCTCGTTCCAGGCCGCGTTCCAGGACCGCGGCTTCTGACCCGCCCCGCCCGACCCACTTCCCCCCGCGCGGAGATGAAATGCGGGCGGGCCGCTGGTACCATGTCCGCGCTCGACACTGCTACGGAGGACGGATCGAGATGAGCGTTACGGTGAGAATCCCCACGCCGCTGCGGCGGCTTACCGGCGGCCAGGACAAGGTGTCCGTCGAGGGCGACACGTTGAGCGCGGTGGTTGGCTCCCTCGAGGACCAGTTCCCGGGAATCAAGGCGCGCCTCTGCGACGACGAGGGCAATCTCAGGAACTTCGTCAACGTCTACGTCAACGGCGAGGACGTGAGGTTCCTGGACGGCCTCGACACCGCGACCAACGCGGGCGACGAGGTCAGCGTCGTCCCCGCGGTCGCCGGCGGCTGATCCGGCCCCGACCCGGATTTTCGCGCCTCCGCGGTGAGGCGCTCCCTTCTCCCATCCCCGGAGGGCAGGCATGGACCTGAAAGACACCGTATCTATCGTGACCGGCGGCAGCGGCGGACTGGGCGGACGGATATGCCACGCGCTGGCCGACGAGGGCTCGCACGTCGCCGTCACCTACAACAGCAGGCCCGAGAAGGCCATGGCCGTCGCGGCCGAGCTGCGGGCCAAGGGCGTCGAGGCCGAGACCTACCGCTGCGACGTCACCTCCCACGAGCACGTGCAGCGCGTGGTGTCGAGCGTCCTGGAGCGCTTCGGCCGGGTCGACTCTCTCGTCAACGACGCAGCCTACAACAAGTGGATCCCCTTCGACGAGCTCGACAAGATGACGCTCGAAGAGTGGGACAAGATGATCTCGATCAACCTGACCGGCCCGATGATGTTCATCAAGGCCGTCGCCGGCCCGATGAAGGAACAGGGCGCCGGTCGCATCGTCAACATCTCCTCCGTGGCCGGGATGTACCCCAGGGGATCGTCGATCGGCTACGCCGTCTCGAAGGCCGGGCTGAACCACCTGACGCGCTGCATGGCCGTCGCGCTCGCGCCCGAGATCCAGGTCAACTGCATCGCGCCCGGCTACCTCGAGGGCACGCTGATGTCCGACAACCTGTCGCCTGAGTTCCGCGAGGAGGGCAAGCGGGCGGCGCTACTGCAGCGCGCGGCCGACAAGGACGACGTCGCCGACCAGGTCGTCGCCTTCTGCAGGACCGACAGCGTCACCGGCCAGACCCTAGTCATCGACGCAGGCCGCCACTTCAACTAGCCGCGACCAGGCCTGTCGCCGCCGGCTGCACCTCCCGGCGCCGCCGCCGCATCCTATTGGAAAGGGCGGCAACCAGGTGAGGCTGTCTCCTTGTCCCCTCTCCCCGCCGCGGGAGAGGGCTAGGGTGAGGGGGCGTAAAGGGGAATCACCCTCACCTCAATCCTCTCCCGTCGAGGGAGAGGAGGCAAGCGGGTCCCCTCTCCCCGCCGCGGGAGAGGGTTAGGGTGAGGGGGCGTAAAGGGGAATCACCCTCACCTCAATCCTCTCCCGTCGAGGGAGAGGAGGCAAGCGGGTCCCCTCTCCCCACCGCGGGAGAGGTCAGGGTGAGGGGGCGTAAAGGAATCACCCTCACCTCAATCCTCTCCCGTCGAGGGAGAGGAGGCAAGCGGGTCCCCTCTCCCCGCCGCGGGAGAGGGTCAGGGTGAGGGGGCGTAAAGGAAGCACCCTCACCTCAATCCTCTCCCGTCGAGGGAGAGGAGGCAAGCGGGTCCCCTCTCCCCACCGCGGGAGAGGTCAGGGTGAGGGGGCGTAAAGGAAGCACCCTCACCTCAATCCTCTCCCGTCGAGGGAGAGGAGGAAGGCCACACGGACGAGCCGCCACATCGACGCCACGCAAGGGAGAGATGCACCGTGACCACAGACGGGAACCACTACGACGTCCTGATCGCCGGACAGGGGGCCGCCGGATTCGCGGCGGGTCTGTACGCCGCCCGGTACCAGATGAAGACCATAGTCCTCGGAGAGACCTTCGGGGGCGAGACAGCCACCGGCGGCAACATCGAGAACTACCCCGGCTTCGCCGAGATCGACGGCTTCGAGCTGATGATGAAGTTCAAGGAGCAGGTGGAGGGCTACGACGTCCCGATCGTGGGCGAGAACGTCGCGAGCGTCTCGTACGACGGGCACCTGTTCCGCACGACGTCGTCAGAGGGTACTGCCTTCTCATCAACGGCCGTTGTACTCGCCGTGGGACGCGAGCGCCGGAAGCTCGGGCTCGAGCATGAGGAGGAGTGGACCGGCCGCGGCATCTCGTACTGCTCGACGTGCGACGCCCCCCTGCACCGGGGCAACGTCGTCGCCGCCGTCGGAGGCGGCAACGCCGCGGTCGAGGGCGCGATCCTGCTCGGGAAGTACGCCCGGCAGGTCTACATCATCTATCGCCGCGACAGCTTCACGCGGCCCGAGCCCGTCACGTTGCGCCTGCTCGACGAGGCGGACAACGTTCGTCCGCTCTTCAACACGAGCGTCGTCGAGCTCGAGGGCACGGACGGCCTGGACGGCGTCGTCCTGGACCGGCCCGTCGACGGGTCGACGAAGCTGGCGCTGGACGGCCTGTTCATCGAGATCGGCGCCGACCCTCGGATAGAGATTCCGAACCAGCTCGGCCTGGAGCTGAACGATGCCAGCGAGGTGATCGTCGACAAGACGATGCGCACCAACGTCCCCGGCGTTTTCGCGGCAGGCGATCTGACCGACGCGTCGGGCGACCTGAAGCAGACGATCACGGCGGCGGCCCAGGGAGCCATCGCGGCAACTTCCGCCTACGCCTGGGTCAGCGAGCACGGCACAGCGTGCAATGCACACGCCGCAGGTTATCCGGCGGCGTAGAAAGCGGCGACGCTTCGGCGTCTGTCAGTCCAGGTTGGACAGGCGGAACCGGGCGACGGCGATGTCTTCTTTGGAGACGGAGTAGGCCACGAAGGCGGTGCGGTCCATGACGTGGAAGTACGGGTACCCGTAGCGGCCCCTCTTGCCGCGCCCGGGCATACGCGGCGGGCGCTCCGGACCGTCGCCCACGACGAAGTGCCTGTCGAATACGACCCCGTCGCCGCTCAGGGCCAGAACGGCCGGCGTGCGGGTCCACGGGTTAGAGGGATCGGGCGTGCCGAGCCCGAAGAACCGGCCGTCGTCCAGCCGTCCGAAGTGTGGCCGACAGATGCCGTCGGTATAGCCGGTCATCAGCGGCTCCGACCACGTCTCGCCGTCGTCGCGGCTTTCGGTGACCCATAGCCGATCCGACTCGCTCCGCAGCATCATGTGAATGACGCCGTCGTCCGTCTGGAAAAACGATCCCTCGTTGAAGATGCGAGGGTCGTTTCTCGTCTCGCGCCCGTGGTCCCATCCCATGGTGTCGTCCACGAAGTCGGCGGGAAGCCCGGACAGCCCGGCGTAGGTCCACCCGCTCAGTCCAGCCAGGTCGTCGGTGTATGGGAACGTGACGTGACCCGGAAGGATGAGCCTTCCCGACGCCGTGGGTGTCGGCGGATGGTAGCTCGCTACGCGGGGCATGACGTCGACCGGCTCAGACCATGACTCTCCGCGGTCCGTCGAGACCGCGGCCGTGGTACGCGTGTCCAGGTGATGCTCGTGATTGCCGACCCTCAGGCGGCCGCTATCGTCGAGCGCCGGCGCGTCGTACTCCCACTCGGCAACGTACGCTACGAGCCGGCCGTCATGGACCCTGATGCCCGAAGAGCAGGACACGCGGTGGGCGTAGGCGCCGGGTCGGACCCCGACGATCGGCGCCGGCTCAGACCACGTCGCGCCGAGGTCGTCCGAGACAGCGAGGACGACGGTCTGCGATGGCTCCTCCTCGCCGTGGACGCCAAGCGACCACGACAGGTACAGGCGCCCGTCTAGCGACGTTAGCTGCGCCTGGTGGCTGTACGCGCTGCCTTCACAGCCCAGGAACACCGTCACGTGCTCGGCGTCCAGACGGACGGGACTGGCCGTGCCCCAGAGGTTGGTTATAGGAGACAGGCCGCCGTCGGCAGGCACCGGCCGGCCTACTGCGCGCAGCCCCTGGCGGGGATGTCCCAGACCTCTTCCACGACGCCGTCTCGGACCGCGACGTAGATGTCCCAGCGGTTGACCAGCATGTCCTGGTACCAAGGCAGCAGCAGCACCTGCTGGCCGACCTCGAAGTCGGCGCCGCCGTCGCTACGCAGGACGGCGTGGTCGTCGTGCAGGGCTTCCACGGTCACGCCCGGCATGCCCTCGGCGGTGAACGGCCCGCCGGGCTGCGACAGCGCCCGCGTGCCCGCGTCGCAGATGGCGACGCCCGGCTCCGGCGTGCTGATTATGGTCGAGAGCACCTTGTTGGCGACCTGGAACTCCTCCATGTAGTCGTACGACGTGCCCATCAGCGCGTACGTGCCGCCCTCGACCTCCGTGACTCCGGCCACGTCGGCCGCGGCGTCGTACGAGAACGTCTCTCCGCTGGAGACGACCTCGACGGCGATGCCCTCGGCCTCGATGGCGTTCTTCACGTCGACGCAGCGCTCCACGTACTCGCGCGCCCTCAGCACCCGGCTCTCGTTGTCGACGTACTCGTCCAGGTGCTGGTGGCTCATCACGCCGCGGAAGTCGACGCCGGGAAGGCGCTCCGCGAGCTTCGCCAACTCGACGCCCGCCTCGACGCTCCTGACTCCGGCCCTGCCCATCGAGGTGTCCACCTCGACCAGCACGCCGATCTTCACCCCGTGGGCCTCGGCGATCTCCGACAGGTCCTCGACGTTCTCTCGGCTGTCGACGCACACCTTGACGTCGCCCTGTCTCTGCAGCGCGCACAGCCGGGCGATCTTGTCGGCGGTGACGACCTGGTTCGGGATGAGCACGTCGGTGATGCCGTGCTCGACCATCACCTCCGCCTCGGACAGCTTCGCGGTGCAGACGCCGTCGTGGGCGCCGCCGATGCGAATCTGCATCCGGGCCAGCGTCGGGCTCTTGATGTTCTTCGTGTGCTGGCGCATCTGGCAGACCTTGCCGCGGTACGTGTCCGCCACCGCCCGGTAGTTGTTCTCGACGGCGTCGAGGTCCACCACGAGACAGGGCGTCTCCAGCTCTTCGATCGGCGTGCCGGGCGCTGGTCTGTAGTTGTCCATGAGTCGTCTCCGTGTGGTAGTTGGCGTGGGCCGGGGATTGGGCGCTAGCGGTAGCGTCCCCTGGCCGGAATTTCCCAGACCGCCTCCAGACGCCCGTCTCTGACGACGTGCATGTAGTCGTGCAGGTTGACGCACTCGGCGGAGTCGTAAGGCGTGAACCAGACCCGGTCCTTCAGGTTGGGCCGGACCGAGTCCAGGATGATCGAGCCGTGCTCGGCGCTCAGGCCCTTGACGACCGCTCCCGGCACGTCGACCAGCGGGTCGCCGGTGTCCGAGCCGATCGCCTTCCGCCCGCCGTCGACGATCGCGAGCCCGTCCTCGGGTCGGCCGGTGACGACGGAGTTGACGCGGGCCGCGTGCCCAAGCCGTGGCAGACAGGGGCCGAGCTGCGCGTCCATCAGCGCGTAGCGGCCGGCGGGGACCTCCGTGACCCCCTCCGTCGCCGCGGCGGCCACGTAGTTCGAGCTTCCGCCCGCGATGACGGAGCCGACCTCGATCCCCGCGGCCTCGGTCCTCGCCTTCGTGTCGAGCACCGGCGCGAGCCGGTCCCGCGTCGCTTCGGCCGCGGCGTCGGCGTCCTCCTCCAGCACCGGCTCCTCGGATGCCATCAGACCGGCGAGCTCGACCCCGTCGGCGTCGACTACCGCGCGGGCCACGTCCGCGGCCGCATCGCCGGGCTGCGCGCCGAACCGGCCGGACGCGGTGGAGACGGCGACCGCTGCCCTGATCGTGGCGTTCTTCGCCGTCGCCGCGGCCGACAGATCGCAGACGTTGCGCTCAGAGTCGACTGCCACCGTGACCGTTGCCCCGGCGGCGAGCGACGCGAGCCGCGCGATCTTGGGCCTGGTCACGATGAGGTTGGCCACCAGGATGTCCGTAAATCCGGACTGGGCGAACAGCTCCGCCTGGGCCAGGGTGGCGACCGCGACCCCGCCGACGGTGCCGCCCGCGGCGATCTGCTTGTGGGCTATCGCGGGCGTGCAGTGGGCGTCGACCCGAGGCCGGAGGCGCGCCGTGCCGCCCATGAAGGCGCCGTGCACCGTCGCGATGTTCGCCTCCAGGATGTCAAGGTCGACGACGAGCGACGGCGTATCGAGCTCGTCTACGGGGGTGCCAACCGGCTTGAATATTGGACGCTCCAACTCTCTCTCCTCGCGGTGTCGATTTACGTGCCGCAGTCGGACGGCTACGAGAATAGCATAGGGCCATAGGCCCGTCCAAGGCGCCGACGTGCGCCCAGGGCAAGGTCGCGTCATGGTCGCTGCGCGCACTGGAGTTGATGTTTGACTACAGACGTCCAGACGTCGTACACTGCCGGTTGAGATGTCCGAGGACCAGATCAGATACGCGCCCGGCCAAGTCAGGGACGGCATCCTCCAGGTGATGTCGCTTACTTCGAGGGCGCTGTCCGTCAAGGAGATTGAAGACCGCGTCTCCCAGGTCGTGGGACCCACCAGCGGGTCATCAGTCCGCTCTTATCTCAGACTCAACACTCCGGGGACGTTCGTACGAGAAACCCGCGGCGTCTATTCGCTGCGTTCGGACGCATCATCCGGACTCCAGGCGGAGCTGCGCCTGGACCGGCCGTGGAAGCCGCCCGTGACCTTCGGTCGAGCCACGCTCCACCATGCCGACTGCTTCGACTGGCTGAGCCTGCAGGACGACAACAGCATTCACGCGGTCGTAACCGACCCTCCGTATGGGCTGCATGAATACACCCACGAGCAGCAGGCCAAGCTACGGATGGGCAAAGGCGGCGTGTGGCGGCTCCCTCCGTCGTTCGACGGGCATGTGCGTTCCCCGTTGCCGAGATTCACGACCCTGACTTCGGAGCAGCTTCGATTCATCAGGACATTCTTCTTCGTTTGGACCCGCCTGCTTGCCCCGAAGCTCGTGCCCGGGGCCCACGTCGTCGTCGCCTCCAATCCCCTCGTGTCCTATCTCGTATCGGCGGCGCTGTCCGACGGAGGACTGGAGCGCCGGGGGGAGATCGTGCGATTGACCATGACGCTGAGGGGTGGCGACCGCCCCAAGGGCGCCCACGGCGAGTTCTCTGAGGTCAGCGTCATGCCGCGTTCGATGTGGGAGCCCTGGATCGTCTACCGCAAACCCATTGAGGGGCGAGTGCAGGACAACCTGAGGAAGTGGAAGACGGGCGGGTTCAGACGCCCGCATCGGGACAAGCCGTTCGCCGACGTGATCCCGTCGGCGCCGACGCGCAAGGCAGAGCGGGACCTCGCGCCTCACCCGAGCCTCAAGCCGCAGTCGTTTCTCAGGTATCTGGTTCGTTCCATCCTGCCGCTCGGAGAAGGCACCATTTTGGACCCATTCGCCGGCGCGGGCTCTACCCTGGCGGCGGCAGAAGCTGTTGGCTACCCAAGCATAGGGGTGGAGAAGGACTCCCTGTTCTTCGACATGGCGAGCGAGGCGATCCCGAAGCTGGCGCGGTTCACCCCGAACGGAAGTCATCCAGCGAGGTAGACCCAGCTCTCCCGTAACTTCGCGATGCCGTCCTTGTGAAGAGTGGCGGTGCGTGTGCCAAGCTCCCCGCGCGGATTTTTGCGAAAGTCATCTACCGTCACATGACCGAGATAGACTTCGGTGAAGGTCATTGGATGGCGAAAGCGCGCCGGCTCAGTCTCAGTGTCCACCCGATATACGAACACGCACAGCCACTGATCACGTGCTCCGTGGGTGTCGACGGCTCCTCCAGGTTTTCGAGTCGTCTTCACCTCCACCCCTTCTGAGCCGGCTTTGACCGCGTTGCCGGGATAGACACCTTGGACGACGAGGTCCGGGTGCCCGTTGTGGTACCGGTTCTCGGCAAGCGTACGAGAATGCCTCGCCATGCTGGCCGTCAGCATATCGGATACCACGCCCGACATGATCGCCGGCCGCAGCATGTCGTCCAGCCGGCGCAAACCCTTGGCCAGCAGGTGTGCGTTGACATCGAAGAAGAAGTCATAGACGTCCTGCATGGCCAGCTCGAAGTCCTGCGGCCGCAACTCGTAGGGCAGGTCCAGCTCGCCGTTGAAGTTGCTGACATCGACTCGGTTTCGCGATATGGGGCCAGGTGAGCTTGGGTCTGTCATCGTGCTGCAGCGGGTATGCGTAGGGAGGCACCGCTGTTGAAGCCCGCGCTTACATTGAACGCCCGCGCGGCGCTTCCGGTCAAGTAGCGGCTGTGCTCGAATGCACGCGGCCGAACGGGCGCTGGACTATAATGCCGGGGTGAGCCACGCTGATAGAGCCGAGTCCCCGTCCGACGCCACGCTGTCCTCCTCCGGCGAGCTGACCCTCATGCCGGAGGAGCGGGTCGACTGCGTCTTCGACGTGAACAGGGGCATGACCGACGGCGGTCGAGAGCCGTTCGAGGCGCTCTACCTTACCTCCAGCCGGATCATTCACGCCAGGGGCCGGGGGGGCCGGCGCCGCCTCGTGTTCCTGTCGTTGCGGAACGTCGACGCCATCGAGATCACGCGTCAGCCGCTCGGCTTCGGAGCCTTCCTGTGGGGCGCCCTCGCAGCGGTTGTCGCGGTCCTCATTTGGCAGCTCTGGGAGCACAGCCTGACGCCGCTGGCATCCCTGATCGCGCTCGGGATGGGCGCCTATCTCATCGTCGACCGCATCCTGTCGCTCCAGCACCTCTACGTCGTACTGGCCGCGGGAGCGTCCCAGGTGAGGCTGGAGTTGAGGTCGAAGGCCGCCTCGCGGGACATCCACGACTTCACCACCCGCGTCTTCCAACTGCAGGAGGAGGCCGCCACCGGCGGCACGCCCGGCGTCATCCGCTGGCCGCCAAGATAGCGGACTCGCTGCTCAGCCCAGGCGCAGGTTCGGGATGACGTCCAGGTCCCATTCGCGGCGGGGGCCGTGGCGGAGGTGGAACCACGCCGCCGCGCCTATCATGGCGCCGTTGTCGGTGCACAGCGCCGGACGCGGGGCGGTCACCGGCACGGGGGACTCCTCGGTCATCCGCTGGCGCAGCAGCGCGTTCGCGGCGACTCCGCCCCCCAGCAGGACGCCCTTGACCCCGTAGCGGTCCGCCGCGTCGAGCGTCCTGGCCACCATCGTGTCGACGAGCGCCTCCTGGTACGCCGCCGCCACGTCGGCGATCTCAGGCTCGCCGAGCTCGCGTCCCGGATCGGGGTACCAGCCGCGCTCCTCGACGCGGCGCAGCAGCGCCGTCTTCAGGCCGCTGAAGCTGAAGTCGAGCGAGTCCCGTATCCGAGGGCGGGGAAACCGTGGCTCGCTCCCCTGCCCGCCGGCGGCGACACGCTGGATTTCAGGGCCGCCCGGGAATCCCAGGCCGAGCAGGCGGGCGCCCTTGTCGAACGCCTCGCCCGCCGCGTCGTCGCGGGTGCGCCCCACGAGCGTGTACTGCCCGTGGCCCTCCATCAGCAGAAGGTCGGTGTGCCCGCCCGAGGCGATCAGGCAGACCAGGGGAAAGCCGGGCGAGACCTCCGGGTCGTCGCCGTCCAGCCACGCCGCGTAGATGTGGCCCTCCAGGTGGTTCACGCCAAGCAGCGACAGGTCCTTCGCCAGCGCCAGGCCCTTGGCGGAGTTGACGCCGACGAGCAGCGAGCCCGCAAGGCCCGGCCCATGCGTCACCGCGACGCCGTCGAGATCGCCCAGGTCTGCGCCAGCCTGCTCGAGCGCGCGTGTCACGACGGGCAGGAGCGTCACCAGGTGCTGGCGCGCGGCGACCTCCGGGACGATGCCGCCGAACTCGGCGTGCATCTCCGACTGGGTGGCGACGACGTTGGAGACGACGTTGCGCCCGTCTTCGACGACCGCGGCCGCCGTCTCGTCGCACGAGGTCTCGATACCGAGGATCTTCACGGCGTGCCGCCCGGCGCCTCGATGCCCATGACGCGGGCGACCGTGCCGCCGAGGATGTCCGCCCGCTCATCGTCCGACAGGAAGTCGCAGTGGACCCTGAACTGGTCCATCGACTGTCTGTAGGTGCAGAACCTGGCCACCATCGGCATGTCGGTGCCCCACATCAGGCGGTCGGCGCCTATCCGCTCCACGCACTGCTTCACGGCCGGCTCGGACTCCTTCCACGGGTACTCCCACAGGTTGCCCAGGCCGATGGGGATCAGGAGCTGCATGTGGCACTGGGGCGCCTCGAAGACGTCCCACACCACCTCGGGCAAGCGGATCTCGCCATCGTCCATGAACGCGCGCCACGGCAGGCCGTGCGTGATGACGACGGGGACGTGCGGGTAGCGCTCCATCCAGCGGAGAAGCACCCGCTGCTCCTCCAGGTACTCGTCCTGCCACGACCGCTGGAACGTCTTCGCGCCCCTGCCGCCCAGCAGCGTGAAGTAGACCGGCACGCCCAGGTCGGCGACGCCGCGCCAGAACGGGGCCAGCGGCCCGTCGTCCCACGGCTCGTCGTACCCCTCAAGGACGCCCCCCGTCGGCTCGTAGTAGAAGCCGGGGATGAACTGGACCGCGACGTGCTTGTCGTCGGCGATCTCGTCCCGCAGCCACTCCGCGGTCCCCTCCGGGTCGAGCGGTATCGCCCCCTCGGTCAGCTTGATCAGCCGGATCAGCCGGTCCCGGAATTTCGCGACGGCGTCCTTCAGGTAAGCGTTGAGCACCGAGTCCCCGCCGAGAAAGGAGTAGACGTGCATGATACCGACGTCGACGCCGGCGTAGTCCATCTCGGCGATCATCAGCTCGGGCGGGCACTCCAGGTTGTGGAGCATCGGCGGGTAGTACTGCTTCGTGTACAGCTCGCCCTCGTACTCCCACGCGATCCCGCCGTTGTGACGCCTCCACGCGATGTCCCTGAGCGCGCCGCTGGCCGGGTCTATCAGTACGCTGTTCTCGGCCGGGGCCCGGTCTCGCACCCTCCACGCGGGCTGATGGTGGGCGCCGAGCTCGCTCTGGAGCATCCGCATCTTCTCGTCCAAGGTCGAGTAGCCTTGGGGCAGGTCGACCTGCGGGAAGCAGTACATGTGGCTGTCTATGATCAAGGGAGACTCCTCGGTCGGGATCGGCCGGGACGATTGTAGCCCACCATGGCGCCGGGTCAAGCGGCCCGTCCGCCGTTGACACTCTTTGCCGCCGCCAATACTATCGCCCCTGACGCAGTTGCCCGGAGAGGAGCCGCGAGACATGGCCGACAACAGCAGGTCGACTGCCGACGCCGTCGTGGTCGGCGGCGGGGTGATGGGGACCAGCATCCTCTACAACCTCGGCGTGATGGGCATGACCGACACGGTGCTGGTCGAGCAGGACACGCTCGGCTCGGGGTCCACCGGCAGGTCGCAGGCGATCCTCCGCATGCACTACTCGAACGAGGTGACGACCCGGCTGGCCTGGGAGAGCCTGCCCATCTTCCGCGACTTCGAGGATATCGTGGGCGGCCCGTCCGGGTACGTGAAGACCGGCTACCTGCTCATCGCCAGCGCCGAAGACCGGGAGGCGATGGAGCGCAACGTCGAGGTGCAGAAACGGGCTGGCGTCGACGTCGAGGTGATCGCGCCGGAGGATGCCCCTGCGGGCTTCCGCATCCACGAAGGCGAGGCGTGCGCCTACGAGCCGGAGTCGGGCTACGCAGACCCGTACTCGGTAACCCAGGGGTACGCCGCGGCGTCCCGCGGAATGGGGGCGCAGGTGCGCGTCCAGGAGACCGTGCACGGCATCACCGTCACCGGGGGCAGGGTCACCGGCGTCACGACCTCCCGCGGCGAGATCGCGACTCCCATCGCCGTCGTCGCGGCCGGACCCTGGTCGGGTCCGCTGCTGGGACGGCTCGGCGTCGACGTTCCGCTGGAGACGGTGCGCCACCAGGTCGTCACGCTGCGCCGGACGGAGTCGCAGCCCGACCACGCCATCGTCGGCGACATCCCCAACTCGCTGTCGGCGCGCCCCGACATCGGCCGCCTGACCCTCGTGGGCGTCGGAGAAGAGGAGCCGGTCGGCCCGGACGAGCTCAACCACGGCGTCGACGCCGCCACTGTCGAGGAGGTCGCCGCCAGGCTGACCGACCGCATGCCGGGCATGGAGGACGCGGTTTTCCGTGGAGGCTGGTCGGGGCTGTTCACAATCACGCCGGACTGGCACCCGATCATGGCCGCGGTACCCGGCATCGAGGGCCTGTACTGCGCCGTCGGATTCAGCGGCCACGGATTCAAGCTGGCGCCGATGGTTGGGGTTGCGATGGCCGAGCTCATAACCCTGGGCGCGGCGACGACCGTCGACATCTCGATGCTCGACCTCGAGCGCTTCGCCGAGGGCAGGCTGATGCGCTCCCGCTACGGAATGAGCGTGCTGGCGTAGCGTCGGCTCCGCGCGTCCGCGGAGAGTCCCCTACCCGCTCGCCGCGTAGCGCGCCGCCCCGCGGCCGGCGATTCGGCCGAACACCGCGCCGGCCATCAGCCCGGCGCCGCCCGGGTAGTTGTCGTGGAAGAGCCCGCCGACGATCTCCCCGGCGGCGTACAGCCCGTCGATGGGCCTTGCGCCCGCGTCCATGACCCGCGCCGAGGCGTCGACGCTGAGGCCGCCGAAGGTGAACGTGATCCCGCAGGTGACCGCGTAGCCGAGGAACGGCGGCTCCGAGATCGTCTGCGCCCAGTTCGACTTCGGCGGATCGATGCCGACCGTCCCCTTGCCGTCGAGCACGGTCGGGTCGAACGGGCCGTCCCGGACGGCGGCGTTGAACTCGCGCACGGTGCGGACCAGCCCCTCCCGGTCGATCCCCAGGGCGTCGGCCAGGTCCTCGACGGTGTGCGCTCTCGCCATCGACACCTGCGGTATCCGGTACTCGTCCCGGAGCAGGTGCTCGACCCTGGAGTCGAACACCTGGAACGCCGCGGCGTGCGGCTGGTCCAGTATCGCCCGTCCGTACTTCGCGTAGGTGTAGTTGCGGAAGTCCGCGCCCTCGTCCACGAACCGCCGGCCCTCGACGTTGACGATGATGCCGAACTGGTACGAGTGCTTCTGGTAGAGGTCCGCGATGTTGCGGTCGCCGAACGGCGGCGCGTTCAGGTCCCACGCCACGGCGTGGCAGCCGCTCCAGTCGCCGGCGCGGCCGGCGCCCGCCTCGAGCGCGGCGCGTAGCCCATCGCCCGTGTTGAAGGCCGTGCCGCGGACCTTGACGTCGCTCCAGCGCGGGCCGAGATGGCTCGCCCGCATCTCCGGGTTGGCCTCGAAGCCGCCGCAGGCCAGCACGACGGCGCCCGCCGCGACGTCACGCGTCCCGTCCGGGGAGCCCAACGACACGCCCGTCACGGTGCCAGCGGCGTCGAGGCGCAGGCCGTCGATTGCCGTGTCGTAGACCACGTCCACGCCGGCTCGCTCAGCCAGGCCGAACAGCCCGTCGGACAGGTCCTTGCCGCCGCCGACCGCCTCGACGGCCAGCCCGCCCCAGAAGCGCGACGTCCCGCCCGACATGAACGCCTGCCGCCCACGCGCCAGGGCCCACCTGACGCCCGTGCGGCGCATCCAGAGCATCGTCGGGAGCGCCTCAGAGACCAGCACCCGGCCCAGCCGGGGGTCGGCGCGCCCGTCCGTGACCCGCATCAGGTCGTCGTAGTACGTCGCGGCCGGGTAGCTTCCGACGTCGACCGACCGCCGCTCCGCCGCGTCCATGTCCCCGATGACGTCCGCGACGTCGTCGATGCCGTCGTAGGCGAACCGGAAGAGGCCGCCCGTGAAGTAGGTATTGCCGCCGCGAAGGTACTCGGGCGCCTTCTCCAGCACGAGCACCGAGGCGCCCTGTTCCGCGGCCGAGAGAGCGGCCGTCAGCCCGGCGTTCCCGGCCCCGGCTACGACAACGTCGTACCGGTCCCTCATGGCGTCAGCCGGCGAGACGACTTGGGCCCGGCGGCTATGCGTACCTGGCCGCGGCCATCATTACGACGGCGACGAAGAGCAGTATCACCGTCGCGCGCAGGTAACGCCTGAACTTCGCCGCCAACGCGTCGGCCTGCGCCGTCTCCTCCGGCGCTCCATCAGCGGATACGCCGAGCGCAGCCATGCGTTTGCGCTGCACGCTCGCCATGGCCCCGGTGCCCATCGCGATCACCGTCACGAGCAGCGCGAGCGACATCGAGCGCCCCCAATCGTTCTCGTGCAGGGTGTCGAGGCTGTCCCACCGCAGCCTGAGCATGAGGTACAGCCCCGCGACGATGGTGATCGTGCCCGTGACGTTCATCACCTTGTCGAAGGCCGGCATCAGCGACCCGAGCAGCGCATCGCGGGCGTCCGCGCCAAGCTGACGCAGGCGCGGCTCGAGAATCGCCGCCGCGAACACTGCCGCGCCGAACCAGACCGCTCCGAACCCGATGTGGATGGTCCGAACGAGGATCAGCTCAATGTCCAAGGTTGCGCCCTCCGTGGCCGGGGTGCTTCCAATGCCCCGCGGCCCTTGCCGGCATTCTATGTCAACGACCCCCACGCGTTCAACGACGGGCGAGAATACCCGCCCGTTCACCGTAGACGACGCGCGCCACCCGGACTTAGACTAAGCCGCGATGCGCATACTGCGCCGACAGCACAGGGGCCGCCTGCTCGTGAGGGTCCGAAGGGCCATGCCGCCACTCTTCGACCCGCGCTTGAAGCGTCACGCGCTCAACTACGCCCTCCAGCCCGTCCTTGCTACCCTCGCGCTGCTGGCGATCCTGGTGATAGGGGACGTCGTGCTGAACGTGGCGATCGTCGTCGCGATGGCGTCGACTGTGTTCACGATCTTCGTCGTCCCGGACAGCATCGCCTCCACGCCGCGCAGGGTCATCGGGGGACACACCGCCGGCATCGTCGCGGGCTCGGCCGTGGCCGCCGTGGTCGCCGTTCTCGAGGTGCCGATGGCCGTGGACTCGTCCCGGACCCTCTTCACCGCGGTGGCGGCGCTCACCGTTGGGCTCAGCATTGTGCTGATGGTGCTGACGAACACCGAGCATCCACCGGGCGCCGGTGCGGCGCTTGGGCTCGTCGTCCACGACTGGAGCCTGTCGACCGTGGGCGTGATAATCGTGAGCGCCGTCGCGCTCTCCCTCATTCGCGCTGCCCTCAAGCCCAGGCTCGTCAACCTGCTCTGAGCCAGGGTCCCGGACGAATCCGGCATTCGCCTTGACTCGTCGCCCGTCGGCCAATACGCTAGCCGCCCATCCGACGGCGGAGGAGTGACCAATGGCGCCGGCAAAGAGACCCGTGCTCACACCCGAAGAGGCGAGGCAGCTCCACTACGAGGCGCTAATCATCGACTACAACCCACCGGCGACGACCGGCCTTCTCTTCACGGACGCGATGAGGGAGGCGCTCGACGAGTGGGCGAGCTACGGCATGACCCGCGGTGAGGCGACGGAGCGCCTCTCCGCGATGGCGGTGCGGGAGGTGCAGACCTCCGCCGAGGCGCGGGCCGAGTACCTCGGCATCCTCGACGAGGCGGGCGTCGACATCGCCAACGCCACCTACGGCGCGCTTCCGCCGCGCCTGGACGACGTATTCGAGAAGACGGTCGCGCGCGTCGCCGAGGCACGCGCCTTCATCGATGCCTTCGACGGCGACATCATCCTGTGCACGAGCGACAAGGACATCCGCCGGGTGCGCGCCGAGGGCAAGCACGGCATCATCATCAACTTCCAGGACACGCTGCCCTTCGGAGCCGAGCTCGACCGGATCGACCTCTTCTACAACATGGGCCTGCGCGTCGTGCAGCTCACCTACAACCTGAGGAACCTCGTCGGCGACGGCTGCACCGAGACCCACCGGAGCGGCCTCACCTACTTCGGCCGCGAGGTGGTCGCGAAGCTCAACGAGCTCGACATGATGGTCGACGTCAGCCACTGCAGCCCGCAGGTCGGGTGGGACGCGCTGGAGGTCTCCAACGCGCCGATAGTGGTCACCCACTCCTGCAGCGCGACCCTCTCCTACCACGACCGAGGCAAGGACAACGACCTGGCCCGGGCCATCGCCGACCGCGGCGGATTCTTCGGCGTGGTCGTCATACCCGGGTTCCTGCAGACGTCGCACGAGGCCACCCTCGACGACTTCGCGGACCACGTCGAGCACATGGTGAACACGGTAGGCATAGACAGCGTCGGCATTTCTACCGACAAGGCCGGCCCCGGCGGCGGGACGAGCTCGCTGATCGAGTACCCGGACACGCTGCTGCCTTCCCGGCCCGGCACCTTCGACTGGAGCGGCTTCAGGCCCAAGGAGCACCGCAACGAGGAGCCGTACCGGATGATCGGCTACGAGGACATCCGCGACTGGCCCAACCTGACCCTGAAGCTCGCGGAACGCGGCTTCACCGAGGAGGAGCTGCGCAAGCTCCTCGGCCTCAACTACCAGCGGATTTCAAAGGAGATAGTCGGCTGACTCGCGTGCGGTCCGAGCCGTGATTCGAGCCTCGACGGCCCCCGGCGCCGGCTCGGCGAATGCGCCGTGCCGCCAGGGACGAGACCGGGCAACTGTTCAGAGTTGAGGGGACACCTGACCCGTTCGCCCCGAGTGCCCCGACGCTTCGTCGGGGTGTATCGAGGGGCCGCCACGAAGAGTGGGCGAGGCTCAGCACCAAATCATCAGACGTTCCGACTCACCTACTCTGAACAGTTACGAGACCGGGTACTGCTGGCTTGTGCTCGTGACGTACGATACACTTAAGGGCACAGACACGACAGTCCCGGCACGGAAAGACGCGACCGCGCAGGAAGGTACCCCATGTCCGAACGTCTCCTGGACCGGATCGACGCGCCGAGCGACCTGAGGGAGCTCACGCAGGAGGAGCTGGCCCAGGTCGCGCAAGAGGCGCGGGACACCATCATCTCCGTCATCACCGAGCGCGGCGGCCACCTCGCCTCGAATCTCGGGGTCGTCGAGCTCACGCTGGCGCTGCACCGCATCTTCGACAGCCCGGCCGACAGCATCGTCTGGGACACCACCAACCAGACGTATACGCACAAGCTCGTGACCGGCCGGCGCGACGACTTCCAGAACATCCGCCTGGAGGGCGGCCTGTCGGGCTTCGGCGAGCCGATGGAGAGCCCGCACGACACGCTTTGCGCGGGACACGCCGGCACCGGGCTCTCGATCGCCCTGGGAATCGCCCAGAGCGCCGCGAACCGCGGAGCCGACTCCTGGACCATCGCCGTCGTCGGCGACGGCGCCATGACCTCGGGCTCGAGTTTCGAAGCGCTCAACAACATCGTACACCTCAACCCCGAGAAGTTCATCGTCGTCCTCAACGACAACGGGATGTCCATCTCGGAGAACATCGGCTTCCTCACGAACTGGCGCAAGCGCGTCATCACGCACCCCGAGTACACCGCCATGGTCAACCGGATGAGGAGCCTCTCCAAGAGGGTGCCCACCGGCGACCTGATGTACAGCCTGGTCAAGAGATTCAACACCGGCCTCTCGGGCCTCATCCAGCCCACGATGTTCTGGAGCGAGATGGGGTTCCAGTACCTCGGCCCGGTGGACGGCCACGACTTCAAGCAGCTCGAGGTGACGCTCCGGCAGGCCAGGACGCCGACCGGAATGGTCCCCCTTATCCATGTCGTCACTCACAAGGGCCACGGCTACGAGCCGGCCGAGGCCGACCCGGTGAAGTTCCACCAGCCCAGCTCCCCGCTGGGAGACGCCTCCGGAGCGCCGACGTACTCGAAGGTGTTCGCCCAGACTATCGCGCGCATCATGAGCGACGACCAGTCCGTCGTCGGAATCAGCGCCGCGATGCTCGAGGGCACGGGGCTCGTTGAGGTGCAACGCGAGTTCCCCGACCGCGTTTTCGACGTCGGCATCGCAGAGCAGCACGCCGTCAGCATGGCGGCGGGAATGGCCTCCACCGGCCTCAAGCCCTTCGTCTCGATATACTCCACCTTCATGCAGCGGGCCTTCGACCAGGTGGTCCATGACGTCTGCCTGCAGGACCTGCCCGTCACAATGATCGCGGACCGCGCCGGGATCGTAGGCGAGGACGGCAAGACGCACCACGGCGCCTTCGACATCTCGTACTTCCGGTGCATGCCGAACGCCGTCGTAGCCGCGCCAAGGGACGAGAACCAGTTGCAGCACCTCGTCTACACCGCATACAGGCACAATGGGCCCTTCGCCATCCGCATCGCCAGGGGCGCGGCCGTTGGCGTGCCGCTCGACCCGGAACTCCAGGAGCTCCCACTCGGCAAGGGCACGGAGATCAGGAAGGGCCGCGACGCCGTGATCTTCGCTTTGGGCAAGTCTGTCGCCGCGGCCGTCGAGGCGGCGGAGACGCTTGCGGACCACGGCATAGACTGCGGAGTCGTCGACCCGGTCTTCGTCAAGCCGCTGGACGTGGACCTCCTCCTGGAGGCGGCCCGCGGCGCCGGCCGCGTCGTCACCGTGGAGGAGAACGTGCTGGCCGGCGGGTTCGGCTCGGCCGTACTCGAAGCGCTGGCCGAGGCCGGAATGCAGGAGGTGTCCGTACACCGCGTCGGAATGCCGGACTCGTTCATCGAGCACGGCACCGCCGCCGATCAGCGGCGTCAGCTTCAACTCGACGCCATGGGCATCGCCGAGCAGGTCCGGGAAGCGTTCTTCCCGGACGCCGCGACATCCCGCGACGCGACCGCGCCGGGGGTAGCAACGAGCGCCTAGCTCCCCCGGTCGAGGCGGCCCGAACGCGCCCATTCGCCCCTGGTCGATGTGAGATTCCGCACATATGGCATGACCTGATGTTCATAGCGGATTCCGCATTCCCGATGTTATTATCCTAGGGGCGCAATCCGCCGCCCGGCCTCTCGCCCCGGAGGAACAGTCCTGTGACCGAACACCTCGCCCGCATCAGCGCACACAGGCCATGGGTGACCATTGGCGTGTGGGCGCTGGCGATCGCCGTCGCCGGCGCGCTCGTCTTCCAGTTCCTCGGCAGCGCGACCACGACCGACTTCCGGCTGGCTGGCAGGTACGAGTCCGAGCGCGCGAACACGTTCCTCACCGACAGGCTGCGAGGTCCCGAGAAGGCGGCAGAGATCGTTATCGTGCAGTCACCGTCCCTGACGGTGGACGACGACGCCTTCCGAGCGAAGGTGGAGACGGTCCACTCCAGCATCGTCGCGCTCGGGCCCGAGGTCATCGCCGGCGGGCTCGACGGGAATCCGGGGCTCCATCACTACTATCACTTCCAACAGGCCGTCCAGGGCGCCGAGGCCCTGCAATCATTCGGCATCGCGCCTCCGTTCTCTGCCGAGGACCTGCGGCAGATCCAGGCAGCGGCGGCCGCAGCCGGTCAGGCCGAGTTCGCTCAACAGCTCCTGGCCGACCCCAAGCAGGCGGAACGGCTCCTGGCCGCCGCGTCCGATCCGGCGCAGGTCCAGCGGCTGCTCGGGCTGCTCGTCTCCACCGACCAGCGCACCGCCCTCATCCACTACACGATGACGGGCACGACCCAGGAGGCAACCGGGAACGTCCCGGAGGTCGTCGAGAAGGTCGAGGAGGCGAACGAGGCGGACGACTTCCGCGTCCTGATCGGCGGAGACGCGAGCGTCGCGCACGAGAACAACGAGCTCGCGAGACACGACCTGGAGAGGGGCGAGCGGTTCGGCGTCCCGGTCGCGCTCCTCGTCCTGCTAGTGCTGTTCGGCGCCGTCGTCGCCACCATGCTGCCGCTGGGGCTCGCGATCGTCTCTATCCTCATCGCGCTCGCGGCCGTGGCGGTCATCGGCCAGTACAGCCAGCTCGTCTTCTTCGTCAACATGATGGTCGTGATGATCGGCCTCGCGGTGGGCATCGACTACTCGCTGCTGATCGTGTCCCGCTTCAAGGAGGAGCTGGGACACGGCCTCGACACGAAGGAGGCGGTCACGAAGACGGGCGGCACCGCCGGCCGGACGGTGTTCTTCAGCGGCGCGACCGTCGTCCTGGCCCTGATCGGGCTGCTGATAGTTCCCGCGTCCTTCTACCAGTCACTCGCGCTGGGGGCGATACTCGTGGTGCTCGCCTCACTCGCTGCGACCCTGACACTGCTCCCCGCCGTGCTCGCGCTGCTCGGCCCCAGGGTCGATCTCCTGACCGTCCCCTTCATCAGCAGGTTCTCGCTCAAGAGCCCGGAGGAGACCGAGCACGGCTTCTGGGAAACGATCACCCGCGTCGTAACGCGGTTCCCGGTCGTCAGCATCCTGGTCATCGCCGTGCCGATGATCGCGCTGGCGGCCTTCTACCTCGACATCCAGACAGGCCTCAACGACGTCAACACCTTCCCGGACAGCGCGGAGACGAAAGAGGCCTTCATCATCCTCACGGAGGAGTTCTCGGTTGGAGAGGTCAGCCCGGCCGGAGTCCTCAGCCCGGCAGAGATAGTCGTCGTCGGCGACATCGGCGACCCGCGGGTCGAGCAGGCGATAGTCCGGCTGGAGCAGTCGATCGTAGACTCCCCGGACTTCCCCGTTCCGGCGGAGCGGGAGGTGAACGACGCGGGCGACCTCGCGCTGCTGACGCTGCCGTTCCCCGGAGAGTCGACCAGCAGGGCGGCGACCGGCTACATGGAGACCCTCCGCGAAGACCTGGTCCCCGCCGCCTTCGACGGAGTCCCCGCGGACGTGTACGTCGGCGGGCTGACGGCCGAGTCCGCCGACTTCTACGGCATCGTAAGGGTGTACACGCCCATAGTCTTCGCGTTCGTGCTCGGCCTCAGCTTCGTCATCCTGATGATGGTCTTCCGGTCCATCGTGATCCCGATCAAGGCCATCATCATGAACCTGCTGTCGGTCGGCGCCACGTACGGGCTGCTCGTGGTCGTGTTCCAGAAGGGGATCGGGGCCGACCTGCTCGGCTTCCAGCGCGCGGAGGTCATCGACGCGTGGCTGCCGCTCTTCCTGTTCACGATCCTGTTCGGGCTGTCGATGGACTACCACGTCTTCCTGCTCAGCCGTATCCGGGAGCGCTACGACCAGACGGGGAACAACACCGAGGCGGTCGCCTACGGCCTGCGCTCAACGGCCGGCATGATCACCGGCGCGGCGCTCATCATGGTGGTGGTCTTCGGCGCGTTCGCCACCGGAGAGACGATAGTCAACCAGCTCCTAGGCTTCGGGCTCGCCGTGGCCGTGTTCCTCGACGCGACGCTGGTCAGGTCGGTCCTCGTCCCGGCCAGCATGGAGGTGCTGGGCAAGGGCAACTGGTACCTGCCTCCGTTCCTTCGCTGGCTCCCGGACCTGCGGGTGGAAGCGCCCGAGGAGTCCTGACGCAAGCCATGAAGGACGCGAAAGAAGATGGATTGACCATGCCCTCGGCCTATGCCGACGGCTACGAGGCGGCCCGGGCTGTAGACGCGGAGCGGGCGCGGAACTACGTCGCCCATACGCTCATCGGCGACCCGGTGGCCGACGCGTTGGTGGAGGCGCTGGAACCCCTGGGACAGGCCGTCTCCGGCAGGCTCATCCAGATCGGCATGGACGGCGGGGACGAGAGCGCCCTGCGGGAGGCGCCGTCCGCCCTCAGGGAGTTCTTCGAGGAGTGCGCTACCCCGCCAGACTGGGTCGATCCCTCTGCATACATCCCCGGCGTACGCCTCTTTCACAGGAACTCGAGGCTGGTCCTTGGGGCGATGGTCGGTGGAACACTCGTGGAAGGCTTCTCCACGAACATCGCCAAGTCGTTCTTCATAACGGGGAGGCTGCGCGACCAGGGCGTACGACGATTGCGGCAAAACAACCGCCACATGGTGGAGATATTCCTTCCAGGCGGCCTCGACCGGGGTGGCGACGGATGGAAGCTCTCCGTTCGGATCCGGCTGGTCCACGCGATGGTCAGACGCCTGCTGAACTCCTCAGAGGACTGGGACTATGAGGGCTGGGGCACGCCGATCAGCGCAGCTCACGTGGGATTCGCCATCACCGCGTTCTCGGCGCGGCTGCTAACGCACCTGGAGAACCTCGGCGCCAAGTTCGACGACGAGGAGCGAGCGAGCTTCATGCAGGTCTGGCGCCACTCCGGGTACCTGATGGGAATTCCCGAGACGATCCTGTTCCGCGACGAGGAGGACGCGCTGGAGCTGTTCAACATCGGCGGTCTGTGCGAGCCTCCTCCCGACATGGAGTCGATCTCCCTGGCACACTCGCTCGTCAACTCCGCTCCGTTGATCGCGGGCATAGACGACCCGCGCGGCCGCAAGAAACTCGCGAGCTACGTGTTCCGCGTCTCGCGGGCGCTCATCGGGCCATCGCTCGCCGACGAGCTGATGTATCCACGGTATCCCACCTTCGGGGTCCTCTGGTGGTTCCGAATGCAGAACCGCTACGACGACTTCATGAACAGGTTGTTCACCAGTCGCGTCAAGAACAACAACAAGCTGACCGGCCTGCTCGACGTATCGATGTTCGACGAGGGAGGGATCACGTACAAGATGCCCGACCACGTCCACGCCGAAAAGTCCGCCAGGTGGTGACAGGGAGCCGGCTGGACCGGCGCGGTTCTCGCGGGCTGAAAGCCTGAAAGGCCGAGCGGTCTAGCGGAGCTCCCTCGGCAGCACGAACTTGATGTCCTCTTCGATGCTCTGGACGTGCGTCACGTCGTCGGGCTGGAGCATCTCGATGACCTCGCTGACCAGCACCTCGGGCGTCGATGCTCCGGACGTTATGCCCACCGCCTCGACTCCCTCCAGCCAGCCCAGGTCCAGCTCATCGGTGCCGCCCACGAGATAGGTCCGCCTGCCGTGGGCCTCGGCTACCTCGCGCAGCCGCGCGCAGTTCGAGCTGTTGGACGCGCCGACGACCAGCACGACCTCCACGAGCTGGCACAGCTCCTTGACCGCGGCCTGGCGGTTAGTCGTCGCGTAGCACAGGTCGTTGCGGACCGCCGTGTTCTCGAAACGCTCCTGGATCGCCTCGACCGACCGGCGCGTGTCGTCGACAGAGAGGGTCGTCTGGGTCAGAACGGCGACCTCGGTCGACTCGTCCCACTCGGGAAGATCGATCTCCTCGCGGTCGTCCACCAGGGCCATGGGCGCCTGCCCCATCGTGCCCTTGACCTCCTGGTGTCCGCTGTGGCCCACCATGATGATCTTCCGGCCCTGCCGGGTGTACTTCCGGGCCTCGTTGTGCACCTTGGTGACGAGCGGGCACGTAGCGTCTATGACGTTGAGGCTCCTATCGCGCGCGGCCTCGAAATCTTCCGGCGGGGATCCATGGGCCGAGAAGACGACGTTGGCGCCCTCGGGGATCTCCCGCACGTCCTCGACCGTCACCGCGCCACGTTCCTCGAGAGACTTGACGACGTAGGGGTTGTGGACGATCTGGTGTTTCACGTACACGGGTGGACCGTGCCGATCGAGCGCGATCTCCACGATCTCTATCGCTCTGTCCACACCGGCGCAAAAGCCGCGCGGCGCCGCAAGAAAGACCTTCACGTCGTGCCCGTCCTCGATGGGAACTTCACAAGAAGTCTATCACAGCGTACGAACCACCGTGGGCGTCTCATCCCTGTTCTCCCCCTCGCGGGCAGATGCTCTTGCCCCCTCTCCCCTTCGCGGGAGAGGGCTGGGGTGGGTACAGACCGGGTACATTGGTAACAGATAGACCGGGCACCTGGGTAACACATTATTCCAAAATAGGAGCAATTCTTATGAGGAGTCATGCGATGCCCTGGAACGAGTCTAGCGCGGCCTGTGAGCAGAGAGTGTTCATAGAGAGGTGGTCGATGGGGGAAGAGTCCGTTTCGGAGCTGTGCCGCCGATTCGGAATCAGCCGGAAGACGGGCTACAAGCGGATCAACCGATTCAAGGAGGACGGCTACGAGGGTCTGGGCGACCGTATCAGCGCACCGCACTCGCATCCGAACGCGACGAGCCCTGAGGTGGCAAGGCAGTTGATCGAGGCTAAGCGAGCCCGTCCGACGTGGGGTCCCAAGAAGCTGGTGGCTTGGCTGCGAGCTGAGGCGCCCGAGGCGCCCTGGCCGGCTCCGAGCACCGCAGGGGCGATCCTCGACCAGGCCGGCCTGGTCAAGCGGAGGCGCCGCCGCAGGAGCACCGCCCCGTGGAGCGAGCCGTTCGCCGAGGCGATAGATGCCAACGACGTGTGGTGCATAGACTTCAAGGGGTGGTTCCGCACCGGAGACGGTAAGCGGGTCGACCCGCTTACCGTCCAGGACGCGGCGTCGCGCTACCTGCTGGCGTGCGCCGGTCTGGCCCAGCCGAGGACAGCTCAGGTGCGCCGGGTGATCGACAGAGTGTTTCGGGAGTACGGACTTCCTCGGACGATCCGCACGGACAACGGGCCGCCGTTCGCCAGCGTCGGTCTGGGAGGGCTGACGACTCTGTCGATCTGGTGGATCAAGCTGGGGATCATCCCGGAGCGCATCGAACCCGGCCACCCGGAGCAGAACGGCAGGCAGGAGAGGTTTCACAGAACGCTCGATGAGGAGACGGCGTCCCCGCCGCGGCCGAACGAGCGGAGCCAGCAGAGGGCGTTCGACACCTTCAGGAACGACTACAACGAGGTGCGGCCGCACGAGGCGCTTGGCCAGCAGCCTCCATCTAGCGTGTACCGACCGTCGCACCGGGAGTATCCCCGACGCGCAGAGTCGCCAGAGTACGCAAGCGGAGTCACGGTCCGAAGGGTGAGAACGAACGGCCAGATCAAGTGGAACGGAGGACTGGTCTACCTGAGCGAGGCGCTCAAGGGTGAGCCGGTCGGGCTGGTGCAGCAGGACCCCAGGTACTGGACGGTCATCTATGGCCCGCTCAGCATCGGGCTGTTGGACGACCACGCCGGTCATGTGCTGCATACCCCTACCAAACTGTTACCCAAGTGCCCGGTTTAGGTGTTACCCATGTCCCCGGTTGCACAGTGAGGGGAACGACATGTACGACAGAGCAATCGGCCAGGTGAGGAAGCGCGCGCCGCCAACTAATCACCCTCACCTCAATCCTCTCCCGTCGAGGGAGAGGAGGAAATCGGCGCGTCGGCGCCCCTGGCCCGTGGTGGCGGCCGCGCGATTTGGTAATCCCGCCGCGCGCCGCTAAGATTAGACCGTGGAGAAAGAAAGAAGGCTGCCGCTGTTCCCGCTGAACACCGTCCTGTTCCCCAACGGGACGATGCCGCTGCACGTCTTCGAGGAACGCTACCGGCTCATGGTCAAGACCTGCCTCGAGGGCGACTCGAAGTTCGGCATCGCGCTCATCAAGTCCGGGTCCGAGGTCGGCGAGCCGGCCGAGCCCCACCCGGTCGGCACCGTGGCGCGCATCGAAGACGTCAACCGGCTGGACGACGGGCGCATGCTGCTCGTGGTCAAAGGCGTGGAGCGCTTCGCCATCCTGCGGATCGTCCAGCAGAAGCCCTACGTCGAGGCCGACGTGCGGCTTCTCGCAGGCGAACCCTGCGACGGACCCGTCGACGCCGAGTTGCTGGACGCGGCCAGATCGGCCGCGGCGAGGCACGTGCGGCTGGTCCTGGGGCTGCGGGGCGGCTGGACGCGTGAGGTCACGACGCCTGACGACCCCGCGGAGCTGTCCTACTTCGTCGGCGGCCTGCTCCAGTCCGACCCGACCGTCAAGCAGTCGCTCCTCGAGGAGCCGTCCACGTCCTCCAGGCTCCGGCGCGAGCTGGAGCTGCTGCGGGAAGACGAGCAAAAGCTGAAGGCGCTGGTTGCCCAACGGCTGGGCCGACCCCGATCCGGCGGCTGACCCGGATCAGTCGCCCATCATGCCCAGGTCTTCGAGCACGCCGGCGAGCCGGGCGATCCCCTCGTGTATCTCCTCCGGCGTGTTGTACCCGAAGCACAGCCGCGCGCAGTTCCTGCCCGAAACGCCGTCCGGCGCGAAGCCCGGCCCCGGCAGGTAGCCTACGCCCGCCTCGTTCGCCGCGGGCAGCGCGTCGACCAGGTCGACTCCTTCCGGCATCTCCAGCCAGATGAACAGCGCCCCCTCGGGCTCGGTCCACTTCGCCGCCGAGCCGAAGTTCTCGCCCAGCGCCGCCAGCATCGCGTCACGCTTCACCCGCAGCAGGTCGTTCGCCTCGACTATGTGGTCGTCGAGGTCGCCCATGGCGTAGCGGTGCACGGTCAGGGCGGCGAACTGGTTCACGCCGCCGCCGCTCTTGACGCTCCTCGCCCTGTCCAGGACCTCCGCGGGCGCGGTCAGGTATCCCATGCGCATTCCGGGGGCGATGATCTTGGAGAACGACGCCACGTACATCACCATGCCACGGTCGTCCAGCGAGTGGAACGACGTCACGTCCTCGCCGTCGTAGCGCAGGTCGACGTAGCAGTCGTCTTCCAGGATCGGCAATCCCGTCGCGTACGCTACTTCGAGGACCTGCTTTCGCCGCTCCAGCGACATCGTAAAGCCGAGCGGATTGTGGAACGTCGGTATCGTGTACACCATCTTGGGCGACTTGCCCTCGGCCCTGGCGCCCTCGATGGCGTCCCTGAGCGCGTCCGGCAGCATCCCGTCGTCGTCGCAGACGACGCCGCGTATGTCCGCCCCGAACCGCCGCAGCGTGGCGAGCGTCCCCGTGTACACGAAGTGCTCGGTGAAGACGACGTCGCCGGGGTCGAGCAGCACCTCGGCGAGCATGTGTATCGGCTGGCTCGATCCGTCGGCGAGCACCACCTCGTCGGCAGAGACGTCTATTCCCCGCTCGCGGGCCAGCCTGCCGGCGACGTACTCCCGGAGAGGCGGATATCCCTGCGGATGGGGATAGACCGCAAGGTCGCTTCCCTCCTCCCGCAGACCGTCCCTGAGCGCGTCGGCGAGGTCGTCGAGGGGCAGCGTCTCGGGAGCCGGATACGCGACGGCGAAGTCGTACTTCTGGCGGACCGTCCCCCCGCGGGGCGGGCTGTCCGGAAGATCGTCGGCGAATAGATCGTCGTAGCTGAACGCCGTACTCTCGGCCAATTGGCTCACTCCTCCCAGGTGTCGACGGCGCCTGCCGCCGCTAGTCTACCGCGATCCGCAGGCGCTTGTTGATCCGCCCCTTGCTCTCGTGCTTGACGACCCTGATGTGCCCGACCTCGCCGGTGTTCGAGACGTGGAGCCCGCCGTCGGCCTGCAGGTCGAGGCCCACGATCTCCACCGTCCTGACTTCCTCGATGGCAGCCGGCAGCAGGTTGATCTTGGTCCTGATCAGGTCTGGGATCTGGAACGCCTCTTCCCTCGGCAGGACCTGCGTCCTCACGGGCCGCGCCGCGGTCACCTCGGCGTTGACCAGCTCCTCGACCTCGCGGGCGAAGTCCGCCGTCATGTGCTCCAGCTCGAAGTCCATGCGCGCCGACAGCGGCTTCATGTCGCCGCCCGTCACCTGCGCGCCGAAGTCGCGCCAGACGACACCGCACAGGATGTGCAGCGCCGTGTGCGTCCGCATCAGCTCGAGCCGCCGGTCCCAGTCGAGCACGCCGTGCACGGCCTGGCCGACCGCCAGCCCGTCGGACGCCACGCGGTGGACCAGGCTGCCGCCCGAGCGCGACGCACCCTTGACACGGTGCTCGGCCTCGCCGGCCCGGAGCACGCCGGTGTCGGCAGGCTGACCGCCTCCGCCGGGGTAGAACGCCGTCCGGTCCAGCACGACGCCGTCAGCGGTCGTCTCGACCACCGTCGCGTCGAACTCCCGCAGGTAGGCGTCTTCGTTGTACAGCAGCTCGGTCATGGGCAGACTCCCCGCGGCAGACTAACACGAACCCGCAGTCGATGTGAACGGCTCCAATCCGAGCGTAACTGCTCAGAGTCGAGGGGACAGACAACACACAACCCGACGGCCCGATGAAACCGGTTGTTTCCCAAGTGACGGCGACGCACCCTGCCGGGGATGGATTCCCGCATTCGCGGGAACGACGGTAGTGGTGGCGTTCCTCTCAGCAGGTCTGAACAGTTGCATCGGAGCCTGGGCCGAGGAACCCGTGATAGAATTCAGGCCGAGTCCAGATAGGTTGGCCGGTACCGATGGAGCTAGGCAACTACGACATCGCCGTGGTGGGAGGAGGGATCATCGGCCTCGCGACGGCGATGGCGCTCCGCCGCCGGCATCCCGGCCTCGACATCGCCGTCGTCGAGAAGGAGCTCCGCGTCGGGCTGCACCAGACCGGCCACAACAGCGGCGTCATCCACGCCGGGCTCTACTACGCGCCCGGCTCGCACAAGGCCACCTTCTGCGCGTCCGGCGCGCGGATGCTCCGGCGGTTCTGCGACGAGCGCGGCATCCCCTACCGCCTGTGCGGCAAGGTCGTCGTGGCGCTGGACGAGTCCCAGCTTCCGGGCCTGGACGAGCTGTTCCGCAGGGGGAAGGCGAACGGTGTCGAGGGCCTCGAGATTATCGGCCCGGAGCGACTCCGGGAGCTGGAGCCCCACGCGGCCGGCATCAGGGCGATCCACTCGCCCAACACCGGCGTCGTCGACTACAACGCCGTCGCGGACGCTTTCGCGGACGATGTGCGTTCGAACGGGGCGCTGCTCACCGGCGCCGGCCTGCGCGGCGTCGGCGAGGGCGAGGGGCGGCTGGTGCTGGAGACCTCCCGCGGCGTTCTATCGGCCCGGAGCCTTGTCAACTGCGCCGGACTCCACGCCGACTCGATCGCTCGCATGATGGGAGTCGACGCCGGCGTCCGGATCGTCCCCTTCCGCGGCGAGTATTTTTCGTTGCGGCCGGAGCGAGCCAGCCTGGTGAACGGGCTGATCTATCCCGTGCCCGACCCGGAGCTGCCGTTCCTGGGAGTCCACTTCACCCGCAGGATAGACGGCGCCATCGAGGCCGGGCCCAACGCCGTGCTCGCCCTGGCCCGCGAGGGCTACCGCAAGACGGCCTTGGACCCGCGACAGGTGCTGGAGCTGGCCGCCTTCCCGGGGTTCTGGCGCATGTCCGCCGCGAACTGGAAGACCGGGCTGCGCGAGACGTACCGCTCCCTGGTCAAACGCAGGTTCGTGAAGTCGCTGCAGGCGCTGGTGCCGGACGTGCAGGCGCGCGACCTGTGGAGACCGGGCGCGGGCGTCCGGGCCCAGGCCGTCGGCACAGACGGCCGGCTCGTGCAGGACTTTTCCATAGTCAGCACACGCAACTCAGTGCATGTGCTGAACGCGCCGTCCCCCGGCGCGACGTCGTCGCTCGCCATCGGCGAGCACGTCGCGGGCGTCGCCGAGCAGTCGTTCGACCTGTCACCATCCCTGGCAGTGGAAGGAGCAATATGATGAGAATCGCGTACGCGTATCGCCGCAGCAACCTGTACCCGTACCAGGGCGAGGGGACCTCGTTTCCACAAGGCGAGGCCAGGAGAAGATTCTTGCGCAGGGTCCACGACATCGGCTTCGACGGCCTGGAGCTGAGCCTCGACGCGCTCGGCGGCGTCGAGGTCACGAAAGGCCGAATAACGGAGCTGCGCAAGGAGCTGGAGGACCACGGCACGCCGTGCGCCGTCGTCAAGGGCGGCGGCGGACTCCACGACGACAGGGTCGCCGCGAGGAACCGTGCCAGCCTGGAGAAGGCCGTCGAGGTCGCCGCATGGATCGGCGCGGAGACCGTGAACACCGGCGCCGGAGGATACATCGATCCGAGCCTCGGGCCGGCGCGCGGCGGCAAGGTCTCGCTCGGCTCCAGCGCGCTGGCGTCCGAGGACGACTTCGCCAGGACCGCGGCCGGCCTGCGGGAGGTCGGCGAGATGGCGGGCGCCAACGGCCTCGACATCACCATCGAGGTGCACCAGCACTCGATTGCCGACAACAGCCGCGCGACGCTGCGCATCCTCGATCTGGCCGGCAGCCCATACGTGCACGCCAACCCGGACCTCGGCAACATCCTGTGGACGTACGAGACGCCGGAGGAGACCTCGGAGGAGGCCATCCTGGCGCTGGCGCCGCGCTCGAAATACTGGCACTGCAAGAACCTGCGGCGCATCCACGTGCCGGAGGTCGAGAGCTCCTACTTCGTCCGCGTGCCGCTGCCGGACGGCGACATCGACTACAGGTTCGCGATCTCGGCGATGGCGGACGCGGGTTTCGACGGCTACCTGGCGATCGAGGGCGCTACCGACGGCGACCAACTGACCGCCGATCGGCGCAGCATCGAGTACGTCAGGAGCATCCTCGCCGGGATCGAGTAGCCGGGGACGGCCCTCGGCGGCTATCTCGCCTCGGCGAACTCGGAGACAGCGTACTGCGGGGCGTCCTTGCCCGGCGCGCCGCTGATGCAGGTCGGCTGTGCCACGCTTCCCGTGCGCTCTATCGTGGCCACGTACGCGCCCGTGTCGCCATTCCTGCCCACGGAGTACTCCAGCCGGACTACCGCGCGTTCTGTCGCCTCGTCCAGGTCCACGAGACTGGAGTCTACCCGGCGCTCCGTCCAGCCCCAGCCCTCACGCATCAGGGCCTCGCGCTCCGCGACCTGCTCGTAGGGACTCTCCATGCCGACCCAGCCCCTGTACAGGCCGCGCAGGTCCGAGGCGTCTCCCCCGCGACGGACGAGTGCATCGAGCTGTCCTTCGCCTACGCGCACCCAGTTGCGGCCCTCGGGCAGATCGAGGACGTTGGGCGCAAAGCGGTTGCCTCCAAGATGGCTCACGCGCCAGACGCGGAGATTGGCGCCGGGATCGCTTGCGTATCGGTGTCGCAGCGCGTTGTAGATGGGATAGCCGAACGACCCGCAGCACACGTCATGCGACCCGTGGGTGCAGACGAGGATGTCGCGCAGGTGCTCTGTCTCCTGCCGGTATGCGGCAAAGCGTCCAAGGTCCTCGGGCCGCGTGAGCAGCGCCGCCACGAGCGACCCAAGCTCGGCATCCGGCACACGGTACTCCACCCTGGCAAACGAGGAGAATGGGCCCTCGGACCGCGAGAAGAACATGACGCCGGTCTCGCCCTCACGCGAGTATTCGGAGTCGGGGATTATGCACTGCAGGCGGACCTCGATGCCCGCCTCCGCCGCGCGCGCCAGCTCCACCGACACCTCCCTGGGGAAGGCGCGGGACTCCACGACGTCGTGCGCCCACGGCTCCGCCACCTCGACGACAAGGCAGCGCCGCCACCACGTGGCCGAGCCTCCCGGGTCCTCCCCGTTGTTCACCGAGAACACGGAGCAGAGCTTGCGTCGGACTCCATTCTCCTCCGATGTGGTCACGATCGTCCCTCCCTCGACTTGCGTCGCGCTGGGTTGCGCCACGGTACACGCCGATGGCCCTCCAGCCGTCTCTCGCGGACCGCCGTCTCTTCGCGCAGCGCCTTCACGCCAAACTTCCGGCTCCGGCCCCACCGCTCGAGGGCGTCACGCCAGCGGCGAAGCACCCTGCCGATCATCAACTATCCTGGAGGAGCAGCTCTCGTACGGCAGGCACGAGCCGGTCGTCGGGCACCATCTCGGCCTCCGGGGCCGAGCGACTCTTCACCTCGACCTCGCCTCGCTTGAGATTGCGCGGGCTGACCACCACCCGGACGGGAAGTCCCAGCAGGTCGGCATCGTTGAGCTTGACGCCCGCCGAGTCCTCGCGGTCGTCGTAGAGCACCTCGAAGCCGGCGGCCCGCAGGTCGCGGTACATCGCCTCGGCCGCGTCGGCCACCTCCTCGTTCCGCACGTTCAGCGCGACGAGGGACACGTCGTACGGCGCGATGGCCGGAGCGAGGACCATCCCCCGCTCGTCGTGGCTGTGCTCCACCGCGGCGGCCAGCAGTCGCCCCACGCCGATGCCGTAGCAGCCCATGATGATCGGCTTCTGCGACCCGTCCTCGTCGGGGAACGAGGCCTCGAGCGCGTCGCTGTACCTGGTGCCCAGCTTGAAGATGTGCCCGACCTCGATCCCGCGTTTCGCCACCAGCGCCGTGCCGCACTTCGCGCAGCCGTGGCCCTCCCGCGCCAGACCGATGTCCGTCAGCAGGTCCACCTGGAAATCTCGGGGATGGTTCACGTTGCGGAGGTGGTAGTCCTCCCTGTTCGCTCCCGCGACGAAGTTGGAGCCCACGTCGATCGACACGTCGGCGACGGTGCGCACGCCGGACAGGCCGACCGGCGACGCCGACCCGGCGACGAGACCCGCCTCCTCAACCTCCGCGGGCGTGGCCACGTGGAGGTCGGTCGCGCCGAGAGCGTTGCGCAGCTTGACCTCGTTGACGTCCAGGTCGCCGCGGATCGTGACAAACACCACCTCGCCGTCGGCCACGTAGAAGACCGCCTTCAGCGTGTGGTCCGCGGGCACGTCCAGGAACTCCGCGAGATCGGCTATGGTGGCGATGCCGGGCGTGTGGACCTCCTCCACCGGCCGCTCGGGAGCGCGCTCGCGCGGCGGCCTGGCGAACTCGGCCTTCTCGGTGTTGGCGGCGTAGCCGCACGACTCGCACAGCGCGATAGTGTCCTCGCCGGCCTCGGCAAGGACGATGAACTCCTGCGAGTCCTTGCCGCCGATGGCCCCACTGTCTGCCTCGGCCATGATCGCGGGAAGCCCGCAGCGCCGGTAGATGTTCTGGTAGGCCTGGGCCATCGCCTGGTAGCTCAGGTCCAGCCCCTCCTCGTCGATGTCGAAGCTGTACGCGTCCTTCATGTCGAACTCGCGCACGCGGATGAGGCCGCCCCGGGGCCGGGGCTCGTCGCGGAACTTCGTCTGTATCTGGTAGAGCGTCACCGGCAGGTCGCGGTAGCTGTTGACGTTGGCCTTGACCATCGTGGTCAGCAGCTCTTCGTGCGTCGGCGCCAGCACCAGGGGGCGGTCGCGGCGGTCGCCCAGCCGGAACATGTCCGGGCCGTACTCCTCGTCGCGGCCCGCCTGCTGCCACAGCTCGCGGGGCTGCAGCACGGACATGCGCAGCTCCTGGCCGCCCGCGTTGTCCATCTCCTCGCGGATGATCGTCTCGATCTTCCGCAGCGAGCGCAGGGCCAGCGGCATGTAGCTGTAGATGCCGGACGACACCTGGTGGATCATCCCGGCCTTGAGCATCAGCCGGTGACTGGCGAGCTCGGCCTCCGCCGGGTCGTCGCGCAGCGTGGCGCCGAACATCTTGGAGTAGCGAATCGGACCGGACCTCGCAGTGGCGTTGTCGTACTAGAGACTCATGAGGCCGCGACGGGCATCTCGGCCTCCGCGCCGCGCACCTCTTCCATCAGCGCCGTCAGCATGTCGGCCTCGGCCACGACGCGGGCCTTCTTGCCCTTGCGGAAGATCACCGCGCGGCCAGCGCCCGCCGCGATCCCGACGTCGGCGTCCTTCGCCTCGCCGGGGCCGTTCACCTCGCATCCCATCACGGCGACCTTGATCGGTGTCTTCGTCTGCTGCAGCATCTCCTCCACCGTGTTGGAGAGGCTGATGACGTCCACGTCCGCCCGGCCGCAGCTCGGGCACGCGACCAGCACGGCGCCCTCTTTCCGCAGCTCCAGCGCCTTGAGTATCTCGATGCCGGTCCGGACCTCCTCACGAGGATCGTCGCTGAGGGACACGCGTATCGTGTCCCCTATTCCCTCATACAGCAGCATTCCCAGACCGATGGAGGTCCGGACGCTGCCCGACTTCGCGGTACCCGCCTCGGTTATGCCGAGGTGGAACGGGTACGGCACCACCCTCGCCATGCGCCTGTAGGCCTCGACCGTCGTCTCGATGTCGAACGCCTTCAGCGATATCTTGATCAGGTCGAAGTCGAGGTCTTCCAGGATGCCGATCTCCCATAGCCCGGTGGCTACCATGTGGTCTACGACCGTGTACTGGTCGCTCTCGGCCTCGCTGATCCGGGGCAGCTCGTTCACGCCGTCCGTGTGGCGGGACAGGCCGCCCGTCTTGCCAATCTTGCCCACGGGCGGAAGGCTGCCGAAGTTCACGCCGATGCGAATCGGCACGCTCCGGGCGCGCGCCTCGCGCACCACCTGCTCCACCTTGCCGCGGTCGCGGATGTTGCCGGGATTGAGCCGCAGGCAGTCGACGCCGCTGTCGAGAGCCTCCAGCGCGAGCTGGTGGTGGAAGTGGATGTCGGCGACGACGGGGATGTTGACCTGCGGGACTATCGACGCCAGCGCCTTGGCGGCATCCATGTTGGGAACGGCGCACCGCACGATCTCGCACCCCGCCTCTTCGAGGCCGCGAATCTGCGCCACCGTCGCCTCGACGTCGCGGGTGTCCGTCTTGGTCATCGACTGGACCGTGATCGGCGCGTCGCCGCCCACCGGGACCCCGCCCACGTCGATCTGTTTTGTCGGCCTGCGTGCACTCATGTCGTCAGCGCCTCCATCGCGAGCCGCTCCCGGCCCCGGCAGCGTCTGCCCCGAACGACCGTCGCCATTACGCCGCTAATGGTAGCAGGGTTCGAGCGGTGCGTGGCGGCTAGAACAGGCCTTCGCCGGCCAGGATTCTCACCACGTCGCGGTAGCTCATCGCCAGTATCAACGCGATGACCGCGGCGAAGCCGACGAGGTGGGCCAGGCCCTCGCGTCGTGGCGAGATGCGCTTGCCACGGCGCACCCATTCGATGAACACGAACATGAACCGGCCCCCGTCCAGGGCCGGGATCGGCAGCATGTTGACGATGGCCAGATTGATGCTGAGGAAGGCCGTCAGCTCCAGCAGCGGCGACACTCCCGCCTCGGCCACCTCGCCCGTCACCTGCGCGATGCCCACCGGGCCGGTCAGCCCTGGGTCCGGCCCTCCGGCGGACCATCTGTGGATGACGTTCTTGACCACCCGGAGCGTGTCCCAGATGCGCTCGCCCGCCATCGGGACAGCCTCCCAGACGGGATAGGTGGTCTCCACGGGCCTGGGGTTGGCGGTGAATATCGTCACGCCTATCGAGCCCTGGTACAGCTTGTCGCCGGCGGACAGCGACGCGTCTATCCGGCGGGCCTCCTCGACCGAGACCTCAGTCTCCGGGTCTGTCACCGTCTCGACGACCGTACGGTAGGGCGGGTTCACCCTCGGGACGACCCGCACCGTCTCTATGGCCATCGTGTCGGGCGAGAAGCCCATGTTGGAGATCAGCGGCCCGCGGCGGACGGTCAGCTCCGTCTCCTCGCCGAGGCTGGCGAGAATCGTCTGGACGAGATCGAGGTGGTTGTTGGTGCGTTCCCCGTTGACCGCCAGGATGCTGTCGCCCGGACGGAGCCCGGCCGCCTCGGCCGGCGACCCGGGAGATACGGAGCTTATCGTCACGGCGCCGACGAACTCGTCGTGCGGCAGCATGAAGAGCGCGGTGAAGATGACGACCGGCAGGGCCACGTTCATGGCCGCCCCGGCGACGAGTACCAGCATCCTGACGCCGACGCCCTTGCCGGCGAAGCTGCCCGGCTCGGTCGGGTCCTCCTCGCCGACCATCCGGACGAAGCCGCCGATCGGGATCCAGTTCAGCGAGTAGAGCGTCTCGCCGTAGCGGACGCCGAACATCCGCGGCGGGAAGCCGAAACCGAACTCGGTGACCTTGATCCCGAACGCCCTGGCGGTCGCGAAGTGCCCCAGCTCGTGGACGAACACCAGGACCCCGAGGACGGGGAAGATCAGCAGCCACAGCGGGATGTCAGGCAAGCTCATCTACCCCGCGCGGGCCGCGACGTCTTTCCTGGCCCATGCGGCCGCCGCGGCGATCTGGTCCACGGAGGGCTCCATAGTCGGACGGTGAGCTTCGAGTGTCTCCCGGATGACGACGGGGATGTCCAGGAACCCTATGCGCCGGCCGAGGAACAGCTCGACCGCCATGTCGTCGGCGCCGCACAGCACGGCGGGCCAGGTGCCGCCGCGTCTGCCGTACTCGAGCGCCAGCTCGAAGCACGGATACCGCTCCGGCAGGAGCTTCTCGAAGGTGAGCGCGCCCGTCGCGACCGGGTCGAAGCGCTCCAGGTCACGGTTCTCGAGCCGCTCCGGGTACATCAGCGCGTACTGGATGGGCAGCCGCATGTCGGGAGGGCTGATCTGCGCCTTCACGGAGCCGTCGACGAACTCGACCATCGAGTGGATCATGCTCTGGTGGTGTATGACGACCTCGATCTTCTCCCACGGGACATCGAACAGCCAGCGTGCCTCGATCACCTCGAACGCCTTGTTCATCAGGGTGGCGGAGTCGACCGTGATCTTGGGGCCCATGTTCCACGTCGGATGGTCGAGCGCCTCCTCGGGGGTGACTGCCGCCAGCTCTTCGGGCGAGCGGTCGCGGAAGGCGCCGCCGGAGGCCGTGATGATCAACCGGGAAATCTGCTCCTCCTCCCCCCTGAGGCACTGCCAGATCGCGTTCGGCTCGCTGTCGACCGGGAGCAGCTCGCCGCCGCTCTCCCTCGCCGCCGACGCCAGCAGGCCCCCCGCCATGACTACTCCCTCCTTGTTCGCGAGGGCGACGTTCTTGCCGGCCCGCAGCGCGGTCAGCGTGGGGCCCATGCCCAGGTCGCCCACTATGGCGTTGACGACGAGATCGACCTCATCGTCGCCCACCATGTCCTCGACGGCGCTCGCGGCGCAGCCGCCGGACAGTATGCCGGCCTTCTCGGTCTCGGAACCCTCGCACGACACGAGGCGGGGGCGAAACTCCTCCACCTGTTCGGCCAGCAGGCCCAGGCTCCTGCGCGCGGCCAGCGCGACGACTCGAAAGCGGCCGGGAAACGACCGCACGACGTCGAGCGTCTGGGTTCCGATCGACCCGGTCGACCCCAGTACGGCGAGACCCTTCACTGAACGACCCATATCAGGAAGTAATATACCAGCATCAGGTTCGGGACGACCGAGTCGACCCGGTCGATCAACCCCCCGTGTCCGGGCAGAAGCCCGCCCGAGTCCTTCACGCCCGCGGCCCGTTTCAGCTGCGACCCCGCCAGGTCGCCCATGATGGCCGCGACCCCCAGCGCCGCCCCCAGCGCCGCGGCAGTCGCGAGGCCCACGTCGAGGCCGAAGACGTACTCGAGGCCGACGCACGCGCCGACGGCGAACGCGAAGCCGCCGGCCGCGCCCTCCCACGTCTTGGTGGGACTGACCGACGGAGCGAACGGGCGCCTGCCTACGGCCTTGCCTACGAAGAAGGCGCCCGAGTCGGCCGCGAACGTCACGAGGAGCGCGACGAACATCCACTCCGCGCCGTCGGAGAGGCCGCGGATGAGCGGGGCGTGCGACAGCGGCCCGCCGACGACTACCGCGGCCGCGGCCGTCATCGGCCAGTCGGGCATCCCCGCTTTGGACCGCAGCCGGACCAGCGCCCAGGCGCATCCGGTAAGCGCCCACGGCCCGGCGACGGCGCCCGCGACAAGCGCCATGCCTTCCCCCGCCGCGAGGAGGTGGCCCGCGCCGACGAGCGCGGCCGCCCAGACAGCGGCGAGCATGGCGGCGGGTCGGTGCCCCCGGTTGGCCGCCATGCGGGAGATCTCGGCGGAACCGCCGGCCGCGGCCAGGGCGGTCAGCACCGAGAACGATGCGCCACCCAGCAGCACCGCCCCGGCGAGCACGGGCAACCCCACCGCCGCGGTGGCGAACCTCAGCGCCATCGGGCCGGGCCGCGTCAACGGGCGACGGCGCGAGAGCGATCGGAGCGCGCGGCCGGGACGGTGAAGCGGCATGTCGGCGTCCTCGATGGGATGCCGAGACCTACGAGTGTTCCGGAGGGTCGATCCGGCCGTAGCGGCGTTTGCGGAGCGCGTACGACTCGAGCGCCCGCTCGACCTCCTTGTCGTCGAAGTCGGGCCAGTAGGCCTCGGTCGTGTAGTACTCCGCGTAGTGAGACTGCCAGAGCAGGAAGTTGCTGAGCCGCATCTCGCCGGCGGTCCTGATGACCAGGTCGACGTCAGGGAGCCCCCAGGTGTAGAGGTATCGGCCGAACGTCTCCTCGGTGATCTCGCGGGACGCCGCCCGGTCCGCCAGGATGGCGCGCACGGCGTGGACGATCTCGGCCCGTCCGCCGTAGTCGTACGCCAGGCTCAGCGTGAGCGCGTCGTTGTCCTTCGTCAGCTCGACGCCCTCCTCGATCGCTTCCTGCAGGTGTTTCGGGAGGCGGTCGAGCCGGCCGATGTGACGCAGGCGCACGCCCTTCTCGTGCAGTGGCTCTACCTCCCGCTGCAACACCTCGGCAAGGAGGTCGATCAGCGCCTCGATCTCTTCGTCCGGCCGCTCCCAGTTCTCGGTCGAGAAGGCGAACAGCGTCAGGTACTTGACGCCGCCGTCGACTATGGCGCGAAGCACCCGCGGGATGTTCTCTGTCCCGGCGCGGTGCCCGGCGGAGCGCTCCAGCCCGCGCTCCCGCGCCCAGCGGCCATTGCCGTCCATGATGATCGCCACGTGCCGCGGCGCCTGGCCGTGGGCCTGGGAAGCCCCTTGCGGCCGCGCCGGCGCGGTCGAGGCCGCGGCAGAGACCGGGTCCATCAGACCTCCATCACCTCGGCCGTCTTCGCCTCGCCCAGCTCGTCCATGCTTTCGATGTAGGTGTCGGTGATCTGCTGGAGCTCCGTCTGCGCCCGCCTGGCCTCGTCCTGCGAAAGCTCCTTGCTCTTCTGCATGTCCCTGATCTGCGCCTGGGCGTCACGCCGGACGTTGCGCACCGCGACGTGCGCGTCCTCGACCTTCCGGCCCACAAGGCGCACCAGCTCCCGGCGGCGCTCCTCGGTCAGCGTCGGGATGTTGATCCTGACTACCTCGCCGTCGTTGTTCGGGACGAGGCCGAGGTCAGACTTCAGGACGGCTCGCTCGACCTCCGCCAGGGCCTGCCTGTCCCATGGCTGGATCATCAGCACGCGGGCCTCCGGGACGGAGATCGACGCGAGCTGGTTCAGCGGCGTCGGAGCGCCGTAGTAGTCGACCAGCAAGCCCTCCACCAACGCCGGGCTGGCCCGACCGGTGCGTATCGTGTTCAGCTCTCGCGAGAGGGCCTCCACCGACTTCTGCATGCGGGTATCGCCATCGACGAGCGGGTCTCGTTCGTTAACCATGTCCAAGACTCCCGACAGCCCTGCTGTGCTGCGTTCGCGAACGGCCGGCGGGCGGCTATCCCGCCCTTGTCTGGGCCACCAGGGAGCCCAGCCGCTCTCCCATCGCGATTCTGCGAATGCTGCCCGGCTCGAAGACGTCGAATACCACGATTGGCACCCGGTTCTCCATGCACAGTGACAGCGCCGTGATGTCCATCACCGCGAGGCGGCGGTCCATCACGTCCTGGTACGTGAGGAACTCCAGCTTCGAGGCGTCCGGCTCGACGTTGGGATCGGCGGCGTAGACGCCGTCGACGTTGTGCTTCGCCATCAACACGGTCCTGGCGTCGACTTCTATGGCCCTCAGCGCGGCCGCCGTATCGGTCGTCACGTAGGGACTCCCGATGCCGGCGGCGAAAATCACGACCAGTCCCTTCTCCAGGTGGCGTATCGCCCTGCGGCGGATGTACGGCTCGGCCACCGGGTCGATACGAAGCGCCGTCATCGCCCTGGTGTCGACGTTGCAGACGCGCTCCAGGGCGTCCTGCAGGGACAGCGCGTTGATGACCGTCGCGAGCATCCCCGCGTAGTCCGCGGAGGCGCGGTCCATGCCCTCGGACTCGGCCTCGACGCCCCGCCATATATTGCCGCCGCCCACCACGACGGCCACCTCCACGCCAAGCTCGTGGACGCTCTTGATCTCGCGGGCCATGAACTCGACGGCCGCCGGGTCGATTCCGTAGTCCCGGTTCCCCTTGAAGGACTCCCCGCTGAGCTTCAGCAGGACGCGGCCGTACTTGGCCTCTCCAGCCGCCACTGGTCTACTCCCCGATGGAGAACCTGGTGAACCTCTTTACCCGGATGTTCTCGCCCAGCTTTCCGACGGCCTCGTTGACGACGTCTACGACGGATACCGAGGTGTCCTTGATGAACGGCTGCTGCAGGAGACAGACCTCTTCAGGGTCGTGCCCCTCGCCGTCCGGAACGTCCGCGGCATCCACGTACCGCGGGGACATGGCCGCCACCTGCATGGCGATGTCGTGGGCGAGGCCGCGGAAGTCGGGCGTCCTGGCCACGAAGTCGGTCTCGCAGTTCACCTCGACGATGGCCCCGACCCTGCTGCCGCTGTGGATGTAGGCATCCACGATGCCCTCATCCGTGCTCCGGGCGGCCTTCTTCGCCGCGGACGCGATGCCCTGCTCGCGGAGGATCTCGCGGGCACGGTCGATGTCGCCATTCGACTCTTCCAGGGCCCGCTTGCAGTCCATGATGCCGGCCCCGGACTCTTCTCTCAGGGCCTTGATCGATTCGATGTTGCTCGCCAAGGGTCCTCCTAAGCGGTAGCCCCCGGCGGCGCGTCGGCCGCGGCGGAGTTATCGGTAGCTCTTCTTTCGCTCGCGCGGCTCCCGGCGCTCGCCTGCATGGCCTGTTCGAGCTCGGCGGTCACCTCAGGCGTGAGTACGGGCGCGGGCTCCGCGTCCTCGGCATCGTCCGCGTCGTCGACGTCGCCGGCTTCCTCGGCGTCCTCTTCAACGTCGCCGGCCAGCATCGACTCCCGTCGGTTCACCCCGTCCAGGAACGCGTCGGCGATCCGGGACGTGACGAGCCTGATCGACCTGATCGCGTCGTCGTTGCCCGGTATCGGGTAATCGATCAGGGTCGGATCGCAGTCGGTGTCGACGAGCGCCACGACCGGGACGCCTACCCTGCGCGCCTCCGCCACCGCGATCGCCTCTTTGCCGACGTCGATGACGAACAGCGCGCCTGGCATCTCGGTCATCTCCTTGATGCCGCCGAGGTACCGGTTCAGCTTGTTGATGGCGTGGGTGAGGCGCAGGCTCTCCTTCTTCGGCAGCACCTCGAGCTCGCCCTTGGCCTGTCGCTCTTCCAGCTGTACGAGATAGTCGATTCGGGTCTGGATCGTCTTGAAGTTGGTCAGCGTGCCGCCGAGCCATCTCGTGCTGACGTGAAACGCGCCGCTCCGCTCCGCCTCCGCCACCACGGTGTCCTGGGCCTGCTTCTTGGTGCCGACCATGACTATCTGCTTGCCGTCGGCGACGAGACCCTCGACGAACTCCGCGGCCCTCTCCAGGAAATGGAGCGTCTGCTGGAGGTCTATGATGTGGATCCCGTTGCGATGGGCGAAGATGTACTGCCTCATCTTCGGGTTCCAGCGGCGTCTCTGGTGGCCGAAGTGCACCCCGGCCTCCAGCAGCGCCTTCATCGTTATGGGGACTCGTTCCGGCTCTACCCTTGCTTCCTCGACCTGTTGGACCATCTATCTTCCCTGGGAGTAGTCTGTACGAGACCCCTGGTCCCGCCGTTGCCCATCCGGACGCCAATCTGCGGCGCCCGTCCAGCGCAACCCTGAGAGTATATCACACCGACTTCGTACCGGAACGAGCGCCGTCAACGCGGGTGGCGACCGGTGTCACGGCCCGCCCGGGGGCCCCCGACGCCGCGTTTCGGAATTGAAGACCTACTGGCCGTGTGCTAGAATCTGCGGCAGAAATCAAAAGAGCGAAGGAACCAAGCGAGACAAGTGGCCCTACAGAAGAGCGAGAAAGAGTCCATAATCCAGGGGCATAGGACGCACGACAGCGACACCGGATCGACAGAGGTCCAGGTCGCGCTGCTGACGTCCCGCATCGAAGGATTGACCGAGCATCTGAGAGTCCACAAGCACGACGAGGCCACCAGGCGCGGCCTACTGGGACTCGTAGGCAAGCGCAGACGACTTCTCCGGTACCTGAACGACCAGGACGTCGGCAGGTACCGCTCACTCATCGCCAGGCTTGGCCTCAGGAGATAGTCCCGAACCTTCGGGGCTATTTTTCTTCTTACGCGGTTCCCGCAGGAGGTAATACCGGTTAGCTATGTCTTCTTTTGAACGCCGCGTGGGCGATAACACGTTGACCATCGAGACCGGCCGGCTCGCGCAGCAGGCCAACGGATCCGTAGTCGTCCGATACGGCGACTCCATGGTGCTGGTCACCGCGACCATGAGCACCCCCAGACCGGGTATCGACTTCTTCCCGTTGACGATCGACTTCGAGGAGCGCCTGTACGCGCGCGGCCGCATCCCGGGCGGGTTCCCGCGCCGCGAGGGCCGTCCGACGACCGACTCCGTCCTGACGATGCGGCTCACGGACCGACCGCTGAGGCCGCTCTTTCCGAAGGACTTCCGCAACGAAGTGCAGATCATCACGACCCCCCTGTCGGCGGACCTGGAAAACCCCCTCGACATGATCTCGATCATCGGGGCGTCCACGGCGCTGTCGATCTCCGACATCCCCTTCAACGGCCCCATCGGCGCGACTCGCATCGGCTACGTCGACGGCGAGTACGTCATCAACCCGACCTACGAGCAAACAGAGGAGAGCGACCTCGACCTCGTCGTCGCCGGCTCCCGCGACGGCGTCCTCATGATGGAGGCAGGCGCGAACGAAGTGTCCGACGACATGGTCATCGAGGCCATAGACCTGGCCCAGAAGGTGAACCTCGAGCTGATCGCCATGCAGGACGAGGCCGTGGCGGCGAACGCGAAGCCGAAGTCCGACTACGTGTCGCATGGCTACTCCAAGGAGTTGGACCCGGTGGTCGAGGCGGCGGTGGGCGGTAAGCTGGTCGAGGCGATGTCCCCCGAGGGCGGCAAGGCCGATCGCGCCGCCCGGGTCGCCGCCGTCAAGAACGCGGTGATCGACGAGGTCGGCGACGAGTACGACGACAGGGACGTCGCGGAGGCGTTCGACGCCTGCGTCGAGAAGGAGTTCCGGCGCCGGATCATCGAGAACGGCGAGCGGCCGGACGGCCGTGGCACCGAAGATATCCGAACGCTCACGTGCGAGACCGGCATCTCCCCCAGGGCGCACGGCACCGGCCTGTTCCAGCGAGGCGAGACCCAGGTGCTCGCCTTCACCACGCTCGGGTCCGTCGGCGACAAGCAGAAGATCGACAACCTGACGCCGACCGAGCTCCGGCGCTTCATGCTGCACTACAACTTCCCGCCGTTCAGCACGGGGGAGACCGGCAGGATGTTCACGGGCAGGCGCGAGATCGGCCACGGAGCGTTGGCCGAGCGCGCCGTCGCCGCGATGCTGCCCAGCGAGGAGGACTTCCCGTACACGATCCGCGTCGTCGCCGAGTGCCTGAGCTCCAACGGCAGCACGTCGATGGCGAGCACGTGCGCGGCGACGCTCGCGCTCATGGACGCCGGCGTCCCCCTCAAGAAGCCGGTCGCCGGAATCTCCGTCGGCCTGATAACCGACGACAGCGGCAGGTTCGTCACCCTGACGGACATCCAGGGCATGGAGGACCACTTCGGCGATATGGACTTCAAGGTCGCCGGCACCGCCGACGGCATTACCGCCATCCAGCTCGACATCAAGGTCCAGAGCATATCGGACGACGTCATCAGGCAGACGCTCGAGCAGGCGAAAGCGGCCAGGCTACAGGTCCTGGACAAGATGACCGAGACCATCGACGCTCCGCGCGAGGAGATGAGCCCGTACGCGCCGCGCATGACCACCATCACGATCCCGGTAGACAAGATCGGCGCGGTGATCGGCCCGGGCGGCAAGACGATCCGCGGCATCGTCGAGGAGACCAAGGCGACCGTCGACGTGCAGGACGACGGGACGGTAGTCATCGGCTCGACCGACGGCGAGGCCGCCGCCAAGGCGGTGAAGATCATCGAGAACCTGACCAAGGAAGTGAAGATCGGCGAGATCTACACCGGCAAGGTCGTCCGCATCCTCGACTTCGGCGCATTCGTCGAGCTCATCCCCGGCACCGACGGCATGGTCCACATCAGCGAGCTTGCCGACTACCACGTGCCCACGGTCGAAGACGTCGTGACGCTCGGCGAAGAGATCACCGTTGTGGTGAAGGACATCGATCCGTCCGGCAAAGTGTCGCTGTCCCGCCGCATGCTCCTGGAGGGAGAAGACGGCGAGACAGGCGACGGCGAGCGGCGAGAGCGGCCGCCCCAGAACAGGGGAGGCCGGCCCGGCGGCGGCTTCAGGGGCGGAAATGGCCGGAGACGGGACGGCGGCGGACGGCGGCCCGGAGGCGGTGGCCCGCGCGGCGGAGGCGGAGGATGGCGCGGAGACCGCCGCGGCGGCGGACGCCCCAGCGGCCCCCGACAGGCTGGCCCGCCCCGGCGCTAGCCGGACGCCCGACATAGACGGGGAGCAGGCACATGGCCGCGATCAACGTTGTCGTCAAAGGCGCCAGGGGCAGGATGGGCCAGGAGGTCCTCGCCGCCCTGTGCCGTGAGCCTGACATGAACCCGCTCGCCGGCGCGAACACCGTAGGCGGCGACCTGCTTCCCCTGCCTGACGGCTCCGGGACTATCCCGATGTCCGCCGACCTGGCCGATGTCCTGGACGGCGCCGACGTGGTCGTCGACTTCACCAACGCCGCCGGAGCCTTGGACGCGATACGGACGGCCGCCCCGCGCGGAGTGCACGTCGTCGTGGGCTCCACGGGAATGGCCCCGGAGGGCTATGACGAGGCGCGGGCCCTCGCGGAGGAGCACGGCGTCGGAGTGATAATCGCGCCGAACTTCGCGCTCGGCGCGGTGGTCATGATCCACCTGGCAAAGCAGGCCGCGCGCTTCTTCGACTACGCCGACCTGACCGAGATGCACCACGAGGCCAAGATCGACGCCCCGTCCGGCACCGCGGTCGCCATCGCGGAAGCCGCGGCCGCGGGCAAGGACGGCGAATTCCTGGCCCCCGCCGCCGAGAAGGAGATCGTCGCGGGCACCCGCGGCGGGACGCTGTCGGGCGTCGCGATCCACAGCGCCAGGATGCCGGGAAGAGTGGCCCACCACGAGCTGGTGTTCGGCGCACTGGGGCAGACGCTGTCAATCCGGCACGACTCCATCAACCGGGAGAGCTTCATGCCCGGCGTCATGATGGCCGTCAGGGCCGTGGGCGACCGCCCCGGCCTCACCATAGGGCTGGACAAGATACTGGGCCTCTAGCCGCCGCCTGTACGCGGGCCCCGATTCCGCGGCGTCAACTCTGGTATCGGCCCCGCGAACGGGGTATCATCGTTCACCACGCCCCAGGTTCGGGAGACGAACGTGACCGCACCCAGGTTGGCCATAGTCGGAGCGACCGGCGCCGTAGGCCGCGAGCTGCTCCACATACTGGGCCAGCGCGGCTTCGACGCCGCCGCGGTCCGCGCCTGCGCGTCCGAGCGCTCCTGGGGCAAGGCGCTGCCGTTCGACGGCCGTGAGCTGGCCGTCGAGGAGGCGACCCCGGAGCTGCTCGCCGAGTCGGACATCGTGTTCATCGCCGCGGGCGGCGACACGAGCCGCGCCCTGGCGCCCCTCGCGGCCGACGCGGGCGCCGTAGTCGTGGACAAGAGCTCGGCGTTCCGCATGGACCCGGACGTGCCGCTCGTCATCCCTGAGATCAACGGCGACGACCTCGAGCGGCACCGGGGCATTATTGCCAGCCCCAACTGCTCGACCACGCCGCTCGCGATGGTGCTGAACGCGCTCATGCCGCTCGCCGCCGTCGAGCGCGTCGTCGTGTCGACGTACCAGTCGGTCTCCGGCGCCGGGGCCGAGGCGGTGCGGGAGCTGCGGCTGCAGTCGGCCGAGACGCTCGACGGCCGGGCCGCCGAAGCCCACGCCCTGCCCCACCAGATAGCCTTCAACGTCCTCCCGCAGGTGGAGACCTTCCGGGACGACGGCTACACGACCGAAGAGGCGAAGATGGTCGACGAGACCAGGAAGATCCTGCACGAGCCGGACCTCCGGGTCTCGGCCACGTGCGTCCGCGTCCCCGTGTCCGTGGGTCACAGCGAAGCGGTGCAGATCGAGTTCGAGAACGCCGTGACGGCGGAGGATGCCCGGCTGGCGCTCGCGGAGGCGCCGGGCGTACGGGTCCTGGATGATCCCGCCGGCGGCGTCTACCCGATGCCCGTCGACGCGGAGGGCGAGGACGACGTTCTCGTGGGACGCATCCGCAGGGACGTATCCCACCCGAGGGGGCTCGCGCTCTGGCTTTCGAGCGACAACCTGCGCAAGGGCGCCGCCCTGAACTCGGTCCAGATAGCCGAAGAGCTTGTCAGCCGAGGCCTGCTGACGTTCGAGAGAAGGGCGGAAGAGGCGGTAGCCAGCCTGTAGCGCGGACCCGGGACACCGCAAGGAGGCGATGGTCATGGCGGAGATCGGCAGACTCCTCACGGCGATGGTGACGCCCTTCGACGAACGGGGCGAGATCGACTACGCCCAGGCGCGCAAGCTCGCACAGGGCCTGGTCGACTCGGGCAGCGACGGCCTCGTGATCGGGGGAACGACCGGCGAGTCCCCCTCGATGTCCGACGATGAGAAGGTCCGGCTCTTCGCCGAGGTCAAGGAGGCGGTCGGCGACCGGGCCTCCGTGGTCGCCGGCACCACCGACAACAACCACCGTGGCTCCGTCAACCTGTCGCGGGAAGCGAAGGCGGTCGGAGTCGACGCGCTGCTGCTGACGGTGCCTGCCTACAACAAGCCGCAGCAGGAGGGCCTGTTCCAGCACTTCAGGGCCATCGCGGAGGCCGTCGACCTGCCGGGGATACTGTACAACGTGCCCGGAAGGACCTCCCTCAACATGGAGGCCGACACGACCCTGCGGCTCGCCGAGGTCGACAACATCGTCGGCGTCAAGGAGGCGTCCAGCGATCCCGTCCAGATCACGCAGATAGTGGACGCCGCCCCGGACGGGTTCAACGTCTGGTCCGGCAACGACGATGAGACGTTCTCGATCATGTGCGTCGGGGGCTACGGCGTGGTGAGCGTCGCCTCGAACATCATCGGCAACCAGATCAAGGCCATGATGGGAATGGTGCTGGAGGGCGACGTCGAGAGCGCGGCGAAAGAGCACAGGCGCATGCTCCCGATCTTCAAGGCGCTGTTCTGGGTGACCAACCCGGTGCCGATCAAGCACGCCGTCAACCGGGCCGGCTTCGACGTCGGCAAGCCGAGGCTGCCGATGGTCGAGGCGGACGAGGCGTTCAGGGCGAAGTTCGACCCGGTCATGGACCGCTATCCGGTCGATCTGCCGGTCTGACGCTCCCGCGTTCCCACGTCCGCCGTGCGCGACCCCCGAGCGCAGCTGGCGCCTCGTCGATCATGCACCGGGGGATGCCGCCATGCCGAATCGGAAGCGCCTGCCTGTGAAATTTTGCACAACTTCCCCGAAACAAGTATGATGGACATATCGCCATTCCGCTCCCCCGTCTTCGCTCCGCACACCCTCCGGACCAAGGGCAACCAATGATACGAAAACTCCTGCTCGCGGCCGCCGCCCTTGTTGCGTCCATCGCGGCGGGCGCGGGCCACGCGCAGGCCCAGGAGCCGGCGCCCGTGGGATGGGAGTCCCTCGGGCCGCGAAGCGGCTTCGTCTGGGACATGGCCATCTCTCCCGACTTCTCGCAGGACGGCACCGTGTTCGCCGGCATATCGGGCGGAGTGCTCAAGTCGACCGACCGCGGCGACTCCTGGGACCGCGCGAACAAGGGCCTCACCAGCCGATTCGTCCCCGCCCTGGTCGTATCGCCCGCCTACGCATCCGACCAGACGCTCTTCGCCGGCACGACCGGCGACGGCGTCTTCAAGTCGGAGGACGGCGGCGGGTCGTGGACGCAGGCCGAGGACCCCGTCCTCATGACCGCCGCGGTAGAGGCGCTCGCCGTCTCACCAGACTTCGAGACCGGCCGTACCGTGTTCGCCGGCGCGTTCGGCGAGGGCATCTTCCGATCGACGGACGCGGGCGAGACGTGGACGCAGGTCAACACCGGCCTGACGGACAACCGCATCGTCGCGCTTGGCATGTCCTCCGACTACGGGCGGGACTCGATCGTGATGGCGGGAGCGTGGGGCGGGGAGCTCTTTCGCTCGGACGACGGCGGCGATAATTGGCGCGCGGTCGACCTGGGCAACCCGCTGACCAACGTGCTGGAGATCGCCTTCTCCCCCGCCTACGCGACCGACAGGACGATCTACGTCGGCACAGTCGGCGGCGGCATCCTCAGGACGACGGACGACGGCGGCTCGTGGGAGCGCGTCGACCCCGACCCGTCGCGGTCGAACGCCCGCGCCCTCGCCCTGTCGGCCACTTTCGCGACCGACAAGACCCTGTTCGCCGGCATATCGGGCAGCGTATACAGGACTGTCGACGGCGGGTTCACCTGGCAGCAGGTGGACGAGGGCAGAAGGGCGATCCACGACCCCGTCCGCGCCCTCGCCATCTCCCCGACGTTCGAGTTCGACTCCACCATCTTCGCCGGGATCGGGGTTGGCGGCGTCTTCCGGTCCACCGACGGCGGCTTCTCCTGGCTCCAGGCCACCCAGGGCACGAGCACCTTCGTACGCGAGCTCGAGCTCTCGCCGAACTTCCCAACCGACCAGACCCTCTTCGCCAGCACCACCGGCGGCGGAGTCCTCAAGTCCCAGGACGGAGGCAAGTCGTGGACGCAGGTCAACCGCGGCCTGCCGCACGTGACGGTCTACAGCATCGCGCTGTCCCCCACCTACCCGGACGATCCCACCATATTCGCCGCGACGTCGGAGGGCGTTTTCCGCTCGGACGACGGCGCGGAGTCGTGGCAGAGCAAATCGGTCGGCATCACGGCCGACATCGTCAACGTCGTCAAGCTGTCTCCGACGTTCGATTCCGACTCGACCGTCTTCGCCGGGACCACGGGCAGCGGGCTCTTCAAGTCCACGGACAGGGGCGATGCGTGGCAGAAGATCCAGAGCGGCGGTCTGACCAGCGAGTTCGTCTGGTCGATCGCGCTGTCGCCCGACTTCGCCAACGACCGGATCATGTTCGTGGGCACCGTGTCCCAGGGGTCGTTCAGGTCGACCGACGGGGGTGACTCCTGGGAGGCTTCGAGCGAGCCTGTCCGGGTCATCCCGACCGCGGGCCAGAACCAGACCTCCCTCCTGAGCATCTCGCCCGACTTCGTCAACGACAAGACGATATTCTCGGGCACCACCCAGGACGGCGTGCTCCGGTCCACCGACGGCGGAGACACCTGGTTCCAGAGGATACGCGGCCTCGGCGACCCGGTCGTCGTCGCCATTGCCGTTTCACCCGCCTTCCCGGTCGACTCGACGCTGTTCGTCGGCACCGAGGGCGGAGGCATCTACCGGTCGACCGACGCGGGCGACACGTGGCAGCAGGTCAACCTGGGGCTGGCGGTCACCGAGGTGCTCGACGTCGCGCTGTCCCCGGCCTTCGGCACCGACCAGGTCCTCTACGCGGGCACCTGGGGCGGCGGGGTGTTCACGGCGCTCAACCAGCAGCTCGGGACGGTAGAGCGTACGCCTACGCCGGCCCCGCTGTCGCGCACGACGCGTGCGGTGCTCGGCTGGAGCATCATCGCGACGATCGTCGCGTTCATCACGTCTGCGGCGCTGCTGCGCCGGTGGTGGAAGAACCGCCCCAACGCCCGCGGCAAGCGCCGCCTGGGCACCTGGCCTCCGCCGCCCTGGTAGGTCGGTCAGACTACGCTGAACGGCCGGACGACGGTCGTCTGGTGGCGGTGGGGCCCGGTCGAGATCATGTCTATCGGGACGCCCACGAGCTCCTGCAGCCTGGTCACGTAGGCGATGGCCTGCGCGGGCAGGTCGGCCAGCCGGGTCACTCCCGCGGTGGGCGTGTCCCAGCCCCGATGCTCCTCGTAGATCGGCGTGCAGCGCTCCAGGGTCGCCGCGTTCCCCGGGAAGTCGTGCACGATCTCGCCATCGAGCTCGTAGGCTGCGCAGACGAGGATCGGGTCCACGCCGTCGAGCATGTCCAGCTTGTTGAGGATTAGCGACGTGTAGCCGTTGATGCGTGTGCTGTAGCGCGCCGCGACCGCGTCGAACCAACCGACGCGCCGGGGCCTTCCGGTCGTCGTCCCGAACTCGTTGGCCCTCTCCCGGAACTCGTCGGCCAGCTCGCCGAGCAGCTCGGTCACGAACGGTCCGCTGCCGACCCTCGTGCTGTACGCCTTGAAGGTGCCCAGCACGTTGTCTATGTGCCGGGGAAGCAGGCCGAGACCGGTCATCGCGCCCCCGATGGTGGGATGCGACGACGTGACGTACGGGAACGTCCCGTGGTCGAGGTCCAGCAGGGCGCCCTGGGCGCCTTCCAGGATCACCGTCTCCCCCGACTCCACCGCGTTGTACACGATGTGCTCGACCGGGCCTATGAACGGGCCCAGGTTCTCGGACCAAGCCTTGCACTTCTCGAACACCGCCTCGAACTCCAGCGGAGTCCCGCCGTATACCCTCTCGATGACCGCGTTGGCGTGGTCGATCACTCCTTCGAGCCTGGGAAGCAGCGACTCGATGTCGAGCAGATCGGCGACGCGGATGCCCACCCTGGCGACCTTGTCGGTGTAGGCGGGGCCTATCCCGCGGCCGGTGGTGCCCAGGGCCTGGCTGCCGCGAGCCTGCTCCGTCAGCTCGTCGAGCAGGATGTGGTGGGGCATCACGAGGTGCGAGCGCTCACTGACGACGAGACGGCCCGTCAGGTCGATGCCTCGCTTCTCGAGGCCGCTGACCTCGTCCAGCAACGCGTCCGGGTCGACAACGACGCCGTTGCCGATGACGCCTATCACGTCCGGCCAGAATATCCCCGCGGGCACGAGGTGGAGCTTGAACTCCCCCATCGGGTTGATGACCGTATGGCCCGCGTTGTTGCCGCCCGAAAACCTCGCGACGATATTCGCGTCCGAGGACAGGTAGTCTACGATCTTGCCCTTGCCCTCGTCGCCCCACTGTCCGCCAAGAACGGCTCGAACCGTCATTATTCACAACCTCTCATCATCGACCTGTGTTGACGGAAGCGACTGTCGCCGGCCAAGCACTCCCACGGACTCGAAGAGAATGGGGGAAGAAGGCCCGGCACCCTGCGTCGGCACGCCCCTGTCGGGGCGTCAGAAAGCTCCGCGACAGACCGACCGAGTATATCAGACGGCCGCGACCATGTACAAAGCAGACCCCGGCGGGCATCTGTTCAGAGTTGAGGGGACACCTGACCCGTTCGCCCCGAGTGCCCCGACGCTTCGTCGGGGTGTATCGAGGGGCCGCCACGAAGAGTGGGCGAGGCTCAGCCCCAATCATCCCAATCCCACAAATCACAGTTCAGACGTTCCGCTTCACCAACTCTGAACAGTTACCGGCGGGCCTATTCGGCGTATCCCGCGGCCCTGCAGGCGTCCCTGGCGAGCGCCGGCGCCTTGAGAATCTCGTCCGGATCGACCTCTTCGAGCGCCTCGAACGTCCGGGCGAGCCGCGCCATCGCGTCCCTGATCTCCGGCTCCGCGTCTCCGGCGAGCTGTGCCGCGACCCGGTAGTCGGCCGCGACCTGCTCGAGCGCGGCCCGGTACCGCTCTTCCGGGAGACCCGCAAGTCTCTGCCTGGCGACCCGCAGAGCGGTCACCCGCATCTGGACGCAGGCGAGACGTCCCGGGGAGTAGTCGACCGGAGTCGCCGCGGGAACGCTGGTCGGCGGCGGCTCATCGTCCGAGCACGCGGCCATGACTACCGCGAGGACGACCGCGACGCCGGCGGCGAACAGCGACGCCCAGAGACCAGGGCGCCGAGTCCTGGCGCCGTATGGGTTGGTGGAAACCACGCGTCACCGTCGCTCCGTGATGCGGCGCCGCCAGAGGAGTCCAACGGCCGCGCATCCGCGATGTCCAAGTGGGCTGGAGCCAACGGTGGGAATCGAACCCACGGCCTGCTGTTTACGAAACAGCTGCTCTGCCTCTGAGCTACGTTGGCTCGTCGAGCCGGCGATTTCGATTGTAGCACGGCGCGACGGCCGGACTCGCAGCCTGACAGGCTAGCCGCGTCCGACGAATACCTGGCGCGTCGGCAGCACCGTCACGTCCAGCATGTTGACGCCCGCGGGCAGTGTCGCCATCGACACGGCAGCCTCCGCGATCTCTGCCGGCGAGATGCTCGGCTCGTCGCGCAGCGGCCTGCTCTCGGTGTAGACGCCGCTGTCCGAGACGTCGACGAGACCCGGGTTGATGCACCCTGCCGATATGCCGTGGGGGCGGCCCTCCAGGGCCGTCGCTCGCGTCAGGGAGATCACGGCCGCCTTCGTGGCGCCGTATCCCGCCTGCCCCACGCGGGGCTTCGTTGCGGAGATGCTCCCGATGTTGATGATCCTGCCGCCGCCCTGGCGCTTCATCCTCCGCAGCGCCGCGCGGGTGCACAGGAAGACGCCGGTCATGTTGACGTCCAGGAGCTGCCGCCATTGGGCGAGCGTCATCTCGTCCAGCGGCGCGAACTCGAAGGCGCCCGAGTTGTTTACCAGGAGGTCCAGCCGGCCGAAGCGCCGGTCTATATCTCCGAACAGCGCGTCCACCTGCGACTCGTCGGTCACGTCGGTACCGATGGCGTCGACCTGGCCGCCTTCCTCCCGGAGCTCCGCCGCGGCGGCCTCGAGAACGGCCGTGTTCCGCGAGGCGATTACGACGGTTGCGCCCTCGGCGGCTAGGGCGCGCGCAACGCCCTTGCCGATGCCCGTGCCGCCGCCGGTAATGATGGCTGTCTTGCCGTCGAGACGCGTCATGTCGCCGGGTGAGGGGCGTCCAGCCTAGTACTCGATGATGCCGCGGCCGAGGATGCGGCCGTGCTCCAGGTCGTCGCAGGCTTCGACCACGTCGTCGAGCCTGTAGCGGCGGCTGACCAGCCGGTCCAGGGGGAACTTGCCCTCGGCGTGCCAGCGCAGGTACATCTCGAAGTCCCTGTCGGGGTACGTCGCGCCCAGGCTGCCGCGGTAGATGCGCTGGTGGTACATGAACAGCCCCGGATCGATTGTAATCTCCGGCGACGGCATTCCGATCAGCACGGCCATGCCGCCGTGGTTGTCGGCGCCCGGCCCGCCCCCGCGCGTCGAGGGCAGTATCTGCTCGCTCGTCTGGCGCACGCCGACCGCGTCGAATGCGTAGTCCGCCCCGCCCCCCGTTACGTCGGCGATGTACTCGATCGGGTCCTGCTCGGCGGAGTTGACGGTGTGGGTCGCGCCGAACTCGCGGGCGAACTCGAGCTTTTCGTCCTGCAGGTCAACGGCGATGATCGGGTAGGCCTCGAGGATCGACGCCATCTGGATCGCCGACAGCCCGACGCCCCCGACACCGTAAACGACGACCGACTCGCCCGGCCGCACCTGCGCCGTCCTCAACACCGCGCCCGCGCCGGTGAGCACGGCGCAGCCCACGATGGACGAGACGTCCTCCGGGTGCTCATCCGCGATCGGCACGACGTAGTCGCCGTAGGCCAGCGAGTCCTCCCCCCAGGTGTACACGACGCCGTGGACGACCTCCTCGCGGTAGGTGGCGCCTAGCGGCGGCACCGTCGGCCGGCCCTTCACGGGACTCCTCGGCACCCACGTGACTATGGCGCGGTCGCCCTCCTTGAGGTGCGTGACGTCGCGGCCGACCTGGGTCACGACGCCCGCGCCCTCGTGCCCCATCACCATGGGCCGGTCGAGCTTCGGGTTCCGCAGGTTGTGGAGCTGCGAATGGCAGACGCCGGACGACGCCAGCTTGACCACGACCTGGTCGGGCTTCGGGTCCGGGACCTCCAGCTCGTCGACGATGATCGGCTCGCCCGGCGCCGTCTGTATCACTGCCCTGGTCTTCAGCATCTCTCCCCCGGCTGCCGTACGGCCCGGTCTGGCGTCCGCGTCCTCGCACCGCGTACGCGCGAATGATGTACCGGCCGCGCCCGCGAGGTCAACCCCGGCGCGGCCGCGAGTACCGCCCGGGCGGCGGCTATGGGCATTCGGGAAAGGTGAGAATGAGCTCCATCAGGGCGTCGTCCGCGAGAACCTCCTCGAATCGCTCTCTCCCCTCCTCGCTGCGGTAGTCCGGCTCGGGAGACGTCCGGACCGAGCCGTCCCGGTCCAGGTACAGGTGAGACCCGGAGCGCAGGTCGGTCAGGATGATGGAGGCTACGAAGGTCGCGGGCGGGACCGGCGGGCAGGTGGGCACGTACCAGACGTGCATGTCGCCGTCCACGACTCGCGTGTTGTAGCCGAAGTCCGTCGGCGTCTGCACCTTCCTCTCCTCGTCAGTAGGTGTCGGTGCAGGCGGCGCCGTGGGAGTGGACGACGCCGCGCACGAGACGACTGTCAGCAGCATCAGACTTCCGACCAGCGCCGCGGCGATCCCCAACATTATCCTGCTGACCATGCGTTTGCTCCTCGCTCGTGTCGCCCTTCCGACCGGTGGTGATCGCGGTTTCATCCCCTGTTCACACGTAGGGACGTTCCTCGTCGGCAAAAGGTTCCCGGCTGGGCGCAAGCGGGCGACCCGGTTGTCGTTGACGGGCCACACGCCCTCGGATACACTTCCCGCCGCCGCAGTCCCGATTGCCCAGGAGTGTCGTCCGGATGTCCGAGGTCGATCTCGACTTCAAGCCTGCCGTACCCGTCTTCGACGCCAACATCTCGCTTGGACGCCGCCACAACCGGCGCGTCGCCGTCGACAATGTCCAGGACACGCTCGCGGCGATGGACCGCGCCGGGATCGACAGGGCGCTCGCCTACTCTCCTCACGCCGTTAACTACGACTCCCGCGAGGGCAACGACATCCTGATCGAGGCGATCGCGGGCGAGCCCAGGATCGTGCCGCAGATGGTCGCCAACCCGACCTGGGACGACCTCGGCGAGTTCGCCGCCCGCGTCGAGGAGACGGGCGTGCGGTCCATCCGGCTGTTCCCCAGGGCCCACAACTACCCGCTCGTCGACTGGGTCGTGGAGGACTGGATGGCCTGGCTCGCCGAAGCGCGGATACCGGCCTGGCTGCCCACCGACACGGACGCCCCCTGGCTGAGCGACGGCACGATCGATCCGAAGGAGGTGCACGCCACCGCCTCCGCGTTCCCGGAGGTCGCCTTCGTGCTGAGCGAGGTGCGGTACAACGACATGCCCTGGGCGCTGGCGCTGCTGCGCAGGCTGCCCAACGTCCACATCGAGATATCGAGGTCGGTGCAGACCGGCGGAGTGACCGAGCTGGTCGACACGATCGGGGCCCGGCGCGTGCTGTTCGGCTCGCGGTTCCCGGACTCGGACATCCCGCTCCAGCTCTACAGCCTGCACCGCAGCGGACTGGGCGATTCGGACCTCCGGGACATCTGCGCCCGCAACCTGGAGCGCCTGCTGGGGATGAGGTGACACGGTGGACACGCCGGTAGTAGACTTCCACGCCCACTGCGGCCGGATGGGCCGCGTACGCGTCGACGACGAGCCCGACAGGTTCATGAGGATCATGGACGCCGCCGGCATCGACGCGGCGTGCATCAACATACCTTTCATGGCCGACGCGCGACGCGGCAACGACAAGGCCGCCGCGTTCGCCGCGAGACATCCCGGCCGCCTCTTCTTCGCCGCGTTCGTCACGCCGCTGTACCCCGAGGAGGTCGCCCCCGAGCTGGAGCGGGCGTTCGACGTGCTCGGCGCGAAGTTCATCAAGATATATCCCGACTACATAGGCAAGCCGCTCGAGGACCCGATCTGGGACCAGATCTTCGAGTGGGTGAACGGCCGCGGACTGCCCATCATGAGCCACGCGATACTGGCCGACGGGTCGGACGCCGCCGTGTCGATCACCGAGCGCTACACGGGGCTGTACGAGCGCTTCCCGCGGATCAAGTGGGTCATGGCCCACGCCGCCGGCGGAGGCGGGGAGGACGCGATCAACGCCGCGCGCACGCTGCCCAACGTCTGGATGGAGACCTGCTCGTCGCCGGGGACGCACCGCGCCGTGCAGCACTCGGTCGAGGGCGCCGGCGCCGACCGGGTCCTGTTCGGCACCGACATGCCGCTGCTCGACGCCCGGCGCGAGATCGCCAAGGTGCTGACCGCCGATATCTCCGACGACGCCAAGCGCCGCGTCCTGGGCCTGAACGCGATCGATCTCCTCGATCTCGACCTGTGACCGGCGGCTGCCGCGGGCGATGGACACCCTCCCGGACGTGCGGCGCGAGGTCGTCGGCTGCACGCGCTGTCCCAGGCTGGTGGAACACCGGGAAACGGTGGCGCGCGCGAAGCGGCGCATGTACGCCGACTGGGACTACTGGGGCCGTCCCCTGCCCTCCTTCGGCGACCCGGACGCGCGGCTGCTGATCGTCGGCCTGGCGCCAGCCGCCCACGGGGCGAACAGGACGGGCCGGATGTTCACCGGCGACCGCAGCGGCGACTTCCTGTTCACCACGCTGCACGAGCTGGGGTTCGCGAGCTCGCCGATATCGCGCGGCCGGGACGACGGCATGAGGCTCGACGACGCGTACGTCACGGCAGTCGCGCGATGCGCCCCGCCCGGCAACAGGCCGCTCCGGGAGGAGCTGGACAACTGCCGCCGGTACCTGGTCGCCGAGCTTTCGCTGCTGCGCAGGGTCCGGGTCGTCATGGCGCTGGGCAGGATCGCCTTCGACGGCGTGATCGCGGCGTACCGCGACGCGGGCGTCGACATTCCCAGGCCGCGGCCGCCGTTCGCCCACGGCGCCGCGTACGACATGGGGGACGTCACGCTCATGGCCTCCTACCACCCCAGCCGCCAGAACACCCAGACCGGCCGCCTCACGCAGCAGATGCTCACCGACGCCTTCCGCAGCGCAAAGGAAGCGCTCGCCTGGAGTCAGCATGAGGGCGCCCTGTCGTCCCGAACGAAGTGAGGGACCTGGGGGTGGTGGCCACGCGACACTGCCCCACGACGCGATATCGCCCCGCCCCAGGCCCTTCGGCTTCGCTCAGGGCGACATTGGCTGGTGACTCCTCGCTGCGCGACGCCGCACTGTCGTCCCGAACGAAGTGAGGGATCTGGGGTGGGGGCCACGCGACACTGCCCCACGACGCGATATCGCCCCGCCCCAGGCCCTTCGGCTTCGCTCAGGGCGACATTGGCTGGTGACTCCTCGCTGCGCGACGCCGCACTGTCGTCCCGAACGAAGTGAGGGACTTGGGGTGGGGGCCACGCGACACTGGGCCGCGGCGCTGGCTGCGCGCCCGCCGGGAATGTTAGGCTAGGGGCGATCCTGTACGACCAGAGGTCAGGAAATGGGACACCACGAAGAAGACCACGGCGTCGACGACCCCCAGCCCGCGGCCGCGATGTGGGGCACGAACCACATCATGGGCGTATACATGACCGGCCTCGCGCTGCTGGTCGTCATAGCCGCGCTCGTATTGCTCTTCTAGCTCCGACCTCGACGGGAAGTCCGAGGGGAGCGTGACTCCGGCCCGCAAGTGTCCAGGCACGAGAGGATGGACATTCGCGAGCGACGCTCGCCGGCGATGTAGATGAGGCTCCACCGGGAGGGCGGGTTACAAACCCGCCGCTACGCCGGGGGCCACGCTCTTACGCCAGCACCTCCCGCAGGCGGTCGACGATGATCTGTTCCTCGCCGTCGAGCAGGGTGTAGACCCACACCCACATCTTGTCCTCCGCCGGGGCCCGCATCAGGATAGACGGCTCGCCGTAGAGCAGCTCGTCCGATATCTCGCCGGCCGTCTTGCCCAGCGTCTCGGTGTCCAGCTTCAGCGTGACGAACGAGCCGTAGTAGGTGTCGCTGCGCCACGTGAGCTGCGGGTCCAGGCCGGGGATGCCCTCCAGGCCCTTCGCGATGGTATGGGCGCGGGTATCGTAGGTCTGGATGCGCTCCTCGTGGTTCATGTTGAACCAGGCGTCCAGCGCAACGACCGTCGCGACGATCTGCTGCCGGTCCGACTTCATCGACCGCCCGACGCCGAGCCCGCCCACGGTCGGGATGAAGCTCTGGGCCGCCACCGCCTCGACCATGTCCTTGCGGCCGAAGACGATGCCGCTCGCGTTGGGCCCGCCGTAGTACTTGCCGCCGAACGCCGCCAGGTCGGCGACGCCGGCGATCTTCCTGAAAAGCTCCAGCGGGTATATCTTGTCGGCGCCGTCGACGAACACGGGCACGCCGTTCGCCTTTCCTATCGCGGCCATGTCGTCGAGCGAGACAAGGTCCGGGTCGCCGGGAGGCGGCGCCCAGTTGGTCAGCCCGCTCTCGGCGCCGTAGGCCGGCGCGGGGTAGTATATGGCCGCGGTGTTGGGGCCTATCGCGGCCTCGACCTGGGGTATCGTGCAGGAGGCGTCGTCGCCCACTTCGACCAGCTTCGCGCCGGCAGCCCGGATGCACCGGTCATAGGACCGCATGCGCTTCTTCTGCACGATCACCTCGTCCTTGATGCCGGTGGTGTCGGGAAGCTGCGATATCTTCGCCGGGTCGGTGCCGGCCATGCACGCGGCGGCGCTCATCGTCAGCCCGGCGGCGCCGCCCGACGTGATGAACGCCCCCTCGACTTCGAGCAGCCGCGCAACGAACTCGTCGGACTTCTCGAGCAGCAGGCCCATGTCGACGAAGCCGCGGCTGGCCTCCTCGATCTTCTCCCGCACGAAGTCCGGCGGGCCGGAGCCCCCGACGACCGTGCCCGTGCCGACCGCGTTGATCGACCGCGGCACTCCCAGGAACTCGTACACGCCCACGTCGTCGAAGGTACCCATCGTTATGCCTCCAATCGAGGATTCCAGGGAGTCGTTTGGGGCGAACCTACCGGCGCTCCTCGTGCAATACGGACCAGATCAGCGCCAGGATCCAGCCGACTATCGTCCAGCCGAAGAACAGGTTGACCAGGAAGATGGCGAGCCAGTTCCGCTTGCGCCTGAGCACGGCAATGATCGTCGGCGCGAAGTAGATTGCCGTTGGTATGACGGCCAGCGGCCAAAGCAGGAATTCCATTCGGGTCTCCACTCAGCCCAGGTTGGGGCCGCATTATACGGGAATCGCGAGCCGGACGAGCCTGCGTCCACCGGACCGCTTGACCGGCCCGTGCTCGCCGCATATCGTTGAGGCCGTCGCGGCCGCATTCCCCTGCGCGGAGGAGCCAGTCATGAAGGTGACGAACGTCAAGAGCATGAACGTCATGGGCGAGCACGGAAGGGCGATGTTCTTCGTGAAGGTCGAGACGGACGCCGGCATATCCGGCCTCGGCGAGGTCGGGATGATCCGCTGGGCGGCCGCTATCGAAAAGGCCGTCGAGCATCTCTCCGAGCTCGTGATCGGCGAGGACCCGTTCGCCACGGAGCGGCTGTGGCAGCACATGTTCCGCGGCTCGTTCTTCCCGGCTGAGGGCGTCTACTCCTGCGCGGTCAGCGCCATCGACATCGCCCTGTGGGACATCAAGGGCAAGGCGGTCGGCCTGCCCGTCTACAAGCTGCTCGGCGGGCCCGTGCGCGACAAGGTCGTCTGCTACCCGCACGCCGGCGGCGGCAGCACGGCCGAGCTGGTCGAGAGCTGCCAGGGGCTGGTCGACGAGGGCTGGAAGTTCGTGCGCTGGGGACAGTCGGAGACGGGCATCTCCGAGGACGGCGTGAGCCGCCTCGAGCCGGTCGAGTCGATGCGCATCGCGGTGGAGGAGATGGCGGCCGTGCGAGAGGCCGTCGGCCCCGACGTCCAGATCTGCCTTGACGTGCACACCCGGCTCGACACCGCCCACGTCGTCGCCATGTGCAGGGACATGGAGCCGTACAAGCCCTTCTTCATCGAGGACCCGCTGCGCTCGGAGAACCACGGCAGCTACCGCACGCTCGCCCGACACATGAGACTCCCGATCGCGGCCGGCGAGCAGTGGACGAGCAAGTGGCACTTCCGCGAGGTGATCGAGGAGGAGTTGATCAGCTACGCCCGGATCGACGTCTGCAACGTGGGCGGGCTGACCGAGGCAATGAAGATCACGCACTGGGCCGAGACGCACTACATCGACATCGCGCCGCACAACCCGCTGGGCCCGGTCAGCGCCGCCGCCTGCGTCGCGCTGTGCATGGCCTCGACCAACGTCGGCGTGCAGGAGATGCCCCGGCGCCCCGGCAGCGAGCACCGCGACCTGTTCCCCGAGCAGATCGACTGGGCGGACGGCTACGCCTTCGCGCCCGACAGGCCCGGCCTCGGGGTCGAGATAGACGAGTCGGTCGCCGAGTCCAAAGCGGCGAAGCCGGGCGGGTGGCCGCCCCTGCTGCGCAGGAACGACGGCGCCTTTACGAACTGGTAGCCCGGAGCGGCCAACTGCAACCGGGCACGTCCCGAAATCGATTGTGATATATTGCACAGATGGCGCTGACTGAGACATCGGGACCGCCTCGGCCGTTCGGCCGCGGCATCGTCATGGACGGCACTCTCGTCCTGGCCGCCGCACTCATGGGTCTCACGCTCTATCTCGTCTTCATGTGGGTGCCTACGGAGGTCAACCTCGGCCTCTCGCAGCGCATCTTCTACTTCCACGTGCCCATTTCGATGCTGGGGCTCAGCTCCATCGTCATCCCGGCCGGAGCCAGCATCGCCTACCTGGTGGTCAAGAAGAACAGGCAGCGGTGGGACAGCCTGGCCTACGCCTCGGCCGAGGTGGGCCTGCTCTTCGCGACGCTCAGCCTGGTCACCGGCGTGCTCTGGATCAAGCCGGTGCAGGGTGTCTGGTGGACGTGGGAGTTGAAGCTGACGCTGACGCTGATCGTCTGGTTCATCCTGGCGGCTTACCTGATGCTGGACAACTACGGCCCGAAGGGGTCCCAGGGCAACCGGTTCAGGGCCGTCGTCGCCGTCATCGGCGTCGTCGCCGCCGGAATGAACTGGGTCTCCACCAAGGTCTCAGACCGCAGGGCCCACCCGGACACCATCGTGCTCAACATGGACCTCGACGGCGACATGGCCGTGGTCGTTCTGCTCTCCATCGTGGCCTTCGCCCTGCTCTTCGCCTACCTGCTGGTCGACAGGTACCGCCTCAGGCAGGCGGAGAGGGACATAGACGGGCTGTACCGACATGTCGGCTAGCGCCGCCCTGCGCGTGGCAGCGGCCGTGGCGGGGTCGATAGCACTGTCGGCGCTCGCACTGGCCGGCATCGCGTTCGCCCAGGAGAACGACGGGCCCCAGGTCTCCATCGGCAGCGCTTCGGTGCGGGAGAAGGCGCGCGAGGCCAGGCTCGTCGTATCGCTCGACAGGGCCTCAGACCGCGAGGTCAGCGTGCGCTACGCGACCGAGGACGGCACGGCGACGGCGCCCGGCGACTACACGGGCGCGAGCGGGGTCGCCACCATCCCGGCCGGGGCCACCTCGACCGCGATAGTGCTGGTGATCGTCGACGATACGGCCGACGAGCCGACGGAGACCTTCAGCGTCAGGCTGTCGGACGCGCGGGACGCTATAATACGCTCGGGCGGCGAGAGCGCGACCGTGACCATCGTCGACGCGGACCCGGGTCCGAACCTCGACTACCTGTTCGCGGTGTACACGGTCACGTGGGCGGCGTTCTTCGTCTACGTGTTCATGATGTCGAGGCGGCAGCGGGCGATGCGGGAGGAGATAGAGGCGCTCAGGGCCGCGATCGGCAGGAACGGCGACACCGACTGACATGGCGAACGCGACTGAAACGATGGCCGTAGGGCCGGTCGACGACCGGGAAAGCGGAGGCTGGTTCTCCGGCCGGGTCAAGCTGACCGTCGGCGCCGTGGTGGTCCTGGCCGCGATGGGCTACTTCGCCTTCATGGCCTTCCAGAGCGCCACGGTCTACTACTACACCGTCGGCGAGCTCCACGACCGCGGGCCGACGGCGGCGGGCGAGACCGTCCGCGTTAGCGGCAACCTGGTCGATGGCTCCTTCAGCCGCGACGCCAACTCGACGCTGGCGCGCTTCGCCCTCACGGACGGCGCGACGGCCGTCTCGGCGACCCACGACGGCGTTCTCCCCGAGCTGTTCTTCAACGAGCACTCGGAGATCATCCTTGAGGGCAGCTACACGCCGGACGGCGTCTTCCAGAGCCACAACGTGATCGTGAAGTGCCCGTCCAAGTACGCCGCCGAAGAGGGCGCGTAGGGGGAGCGTCGGGGACTCGGATCGCGGATGCCGCGCGCGGTCAGTCCGCTTCGGCGTCGCGGAGCCTGGCCTTCACGCGGTCGGCGAATTCCGGAGGCGCCTTGCGGGCCTCCATGTTCGTGAGCAGCCCGACGGTCGCCCGCAGGGTGTTGAAGAAAGAGAGGCACGGGCCGCACTTCTGCAGATGGGCGCGAATCCGGCCCCCGAGCGCCGGTTCCACTTCGTCGTCGAGGTAGTCGGAAGCCAGATCGCGGGCGTCGGCGCACCCGACCTCGGCGTTTCTCCGGAACAAGCTGGCTATCCGCGACAGCATATGGCTCCACGATTTCACGCCGGCGCTGGACACGAGGCGTGCCCTCGTCCCGCCCGGCGACGGTCGGCGACTTTTGTTTTCGGACGCCTAACCTCTACAATAGGGTCAACATCAATATGATGCAACATTTCCTGCAACGATTCTCATGAAACGGCGGAGGCGCCGGGCCGATCACGCGCGATAGTGGCATGGCAGACGACGATGCGAAAGACGGGCTCGACTTCGAGCAACTGGTCGAGGAGCACTCCGACTTTGTGTACAACGTCGCGTACCGGATGATGGGCAATCACGAGGACGCGGAGGACGTCGCCCAGGACGCCTTCCTTTCCGCCTACCGGGCCCTCGGCCGCTTCCGGGGCGAGTCCCGTGTGACGACGTGGCTCTATCGCATCGCCACCAACGCCGCGCTGATGCGGCTGCGCAAGACGAAGCTGTCGCGCTCGCTCACGCACACCGGTATCGACGACCTCGAGGTCCCGGACTGGAGCCAGACGCCCGAACGCGCGGCCCAGAACTCGGAGCTGCAGGACAAGCTCAGGCAGGGGCTCGACCGTCTCGATCCCGATCTGCGGGCCGCCGTCGTGCTGCGCGACGTGCAGGGCCTGTCGAACGCCGAGGCCGCCGAGGTGCTCGATCTGTCGGTGGCCGCGCTGAAGTCGCGCCTCCACCGCGCCCGCGTGCTGCTCCGGCAATTCCTCTCCGACTACGCCGCGGCAGCCGCCTAGCGGCGGCGGGCGGTTGGGGCTTTGTGATCTGGTATATTTGCTTCATGGTCGCCGCACTGCGGCGACACTCAGAAGCCTGCGGACCAACCACCACAATCTGGATGCCGAATTGGTACCCGTGGGACGGCAGCAAGGGAATCGAATGCCCTACACAGTGACCGGCAAGTCCAATCTGAATGACGAAGCCTACGTGCGGACCGTCATTGAAGAGTTGGGCGGCGTCAGGGAACTGGCAGCGGGAATGCGCGAATACCGCGAAATCGTGTCCCGCCTGCGGGCGGAGCGCGCGGCACTCACCGAGCGATACCCTGACAAGTGGATTGCGATGGACCGGGACGGAGTGATCGTCGTCGGCGACTCCATGGACGAGGTGCTCGACGAGGTCGAGAGCCGGGGGCTATGTGGCGGAGACGTCGCCGTCGAGTTTCTTGACACCACCCCACCGCTTCTGATCCTGTGATTCTCGGTGAGTTCGATGAACTGGGTCGGCCCTACGTCGAATGCCGACTGATCATCCCGCGTCTCGACGTGAATCAGCGGATGGCGTTCCTATTGGACACCGGAGCAGACAGGACATGTCTGCATCCAAGTGATACCCGCCGGGCGAGGATACCTGTCGGAGAGTTGGGTGGGGCCACGGAGTCTCTTGGGATCGGCGGTGCGTTACCATACTATCGTGAGCCTTCGCTATTGCTCTTCAACGACGAGTCCCAAACGAGGGTCTACGCGGTGGAGTTGCTTGTCGCTGAACCCCGCGTGGGGATAGAGAACCTGCCCTCGTTGCTGGGCCGGGACCTCATCAACCGCTGGCTCGTCGAGTACGACCCGACGAACGCCCGCCTCGCATGCACAGTACGTAGCGCCGACTACAGCTTCCAGATCGACTGAGGCTGTCCGACGCCTGTACGCTACATCTCAGCATGGGATTGTAACCGCGGCGCGGGGCACTTATCATCGTTGCGGGCTCGGGGTGTGGCGCAGCGGGAGCGCGCCTGGTTTGGGACCAGGAGGTCGCCGGTTCGATCCCGGCCACCCCGACCAGAATCCCCAAGAGGCCGTGTCCCCAAGGCCGGAGGTACTTCGCCGTGGCACTGATAGAAATCGGTTCGCGAAAACAGCTCTTCGTCGACGACTACCTCATCGAGAGCATGACCAACACCAGGCAGGTGTTGAACCCGGCCGAAAAGGTCGAGAACAACCCTGTCCTGAAGCCCGAGCGGCCGTGGGAGGGCAACGACGTCCGGCCGCGCCGCATCGTCTTCGACGACAACGACGGCGTCTACAAGATGTGGTACGACGGCCGCGTTAACGAGGCCCGCCAGGGCGACGGCGAGATCATCGTCACCGGCGAGGCGGACAGCGCGGAGGTGGCGTGCCTGGCCGTCTCCGAGGACGGTGTGCACTGGGAGCGGCCCAACCTCGGCCTCGTCGAGTACCAGGGGTCGAAGGACAACAACCTGCTGCCCCGGTCCCACATGCTCCCCTACGGCCCCGACAAGACGACCTACTTCTTCAAGGACACCCACGAGGAAGACCCCTCGAAGCGCTACAAGGGACTCGTCCGCACGGGCTCCACGTCCACACCCGGGATGGTCTTCGACCTGTACTTCTCGCACGACGCCTTCACCTGGTTGCCGTACGACGGCAACCCCGTCATCGACACCTCGCCGCGGGTGGGCCGCTGGGGGCCCACGAACTTCATGGGCTGGGACCCGATACGCGAGGTGTACGCCGTCCACATGGAGAACTGCCTCCACCGGCGCGCTCCGCTGGGCAAGCGGCTCATCGGCCGCGCCGAGAGCCCCGACATGGTCCACTGGAGCGAGCCGGAGACGATCATCGTCCCCGACGAGCTGGACTCCGCGGACACCGAGTTCTACTCGATGCCGACGATGACCTACGAGGGCATGTACGTAGGCCTGCTGTGGATCTTCCGCACCACCAACACCACCCACCATCCGGAGGTCGTCTTCAGCCGCGACGGCATCCACTACGACCGGCAGTACCGCCAGCCGTTCATCCAGCGCGGGGCCCGGTGGGAGTTCGACTGCACGTCGATCTACGCGCGCACGCCCATCGTGCAGGAAGACCGCATCCTGTTCTTCTACGAGGCCACCAACTGGAGATCGCCGGAGACGCTTCTGGCGCTCGGCGACAGGGCAACTGCGGCCGTGGGTCTGGCGACGCTGCCGCTGGACGGCTTCGTGTCGCTCGACGGCGCCAAGGGCCCGCCCGGCAACTGGGGCCCGGCGAGAGTCGCGCCCTACAGCGAGATGGTGACACGGTCGTTCGGCTTCGCCGGCTCGCGGCTCCACGTGAACGTCGCGACCGCGCTGCAGCAGTGGGGGGCCGAGGCCGCGGAGCTACGGGTCGAGCTGCTCGAGCCAAACCACGAGACGATCGAGGGCTACACCTTCGACGACTGCGACCCCGTGACCGAGTCGGGCCAGTCACGGGTCATCTCGTGGGGAGGCGATGCCGACCTCGGGGAGTTCGCGGGCAGGGCCGTCAAGCTGCGGTTCTACTTCAAGAACTGCAAGCTCTACTCTTTCCAGTTCAGGTAGGCGCCTCGACCCCACTTGGAGCCTCAATTTGGGATCGGTTGCTGTCAGGCTTGCTTGGCGCAGCATGACTACCGTGCTATCATGCTAACGTGATCGTCTCATTCAAGGACAGTGGCACCGAGGATGTCTTCAACGGGCGTTCCACACCGGCGGCACGACGGGTGTGCCCTACGTCGATATGGAGAGTGGCTCAGCGAAAACTGGACCAAGTCGACTCCGCCGCTGTCCTGAGCGATCTTCGCGCACCGCCGGGCAATCGACTTGAGCGCTTGGTCGGAGATCGGAGTGGGGAACACAGTATTCGGGTAAACGACAGATATCGCATCTGCTTCGTCTGGACCGATGCCGGCCCGACTGAGGTTGAGATAGCTGACTATCATTGAAGAGGAGCACCTGATGGTACGCATTCCAAGCGATCGCGAGCCAACGCACCCGGGCGACATGCTGCTGAATGAGTTCCTCCTGCCTCTTGGCATGACCCAATACGATCTGTCCCGCGCCATCCAGGTTCCCTACCAGCGCGTCAACGAGATCGTCCGCGGGCGCCGCGGGGTCACTCCGAGCACGGCGCTCAGGCTTGCCAGGTTCTTCGGAACTTCTCCGGGCTTCTGGATGAACCTGCAGATCCGATGGGACCTTTACAACGCCCAACGAGCGGAGGCGGACGAGCTTGACAGCATCCGGCCGCACGAGCTGGTTGGAGCCCGATAGGGAGCAGCCAGCCCTCTTCCACCTGGCGAGCTCGCGGGCATCGCATTTTCCGAGCCGGCTTCCCTCAGCGTTGTCAGCGCACCCCGTTCGTGAACCTGCGCATCGCGTTCTGAGACCCCGGCCCAGAGCCAAGGGCGGGCCCTTCGTGCGCGTGGGGTGCCGTCGGTTGCGCGGCGGCGGTCGGCAGCGTAGTCTACTCGCCGGCAACTTCCAAGGAGCGCATCCATGAAGATCACCGACGTGAGAAGCCTGTACCTGGAGGGGCCCCGGCTGCATACGGTGGGCGGCGGCGAGGGCGTCGCCCGGGAGCTTGTCGTCCGCGTGGACACGGACGAAGGCGTCTACGGCCTGGGCGAGGCGTCGTACTTCACGGCGTCGCCGATGGGCATACGTGACGCTCTCGACTACATCCGCATGATGCTGGTCGGCAAGGACCCGCTGGCGGTCCGCCCGGCGCTGTCGGAGGTCATGTTCGGCACGCTGCCGCCACACCCCCAGTCCCGGCGGGACTCGCCGCCGGACGCGCCGGGACTGATCCCCATGTTCCCCTGCTCTCCGACCGTCATCCAGCCCGGCCCCGTGACGTGGGGCATGTCGGGCGTCGAGATGGCGCTGTGCGACCTGGCGGGCAAGATTCTCGGGACCCCGGTCTACAACCTGCTGGGCGGCAAGTTCAGGGACGCCGTCCGCATATACCTCGACCGCAGCTCTCCCGTCGACGTGGAGAACCTCGATTCGTGGAAGCGCATGGGCACGCAGGTGGTCGAGGACGGCTTCACGCACATGAAGTTCGACATCGACTACGCCGCGCCAGACCATACGGAGGACGTCTGGAACCGGTCGATCTCGGCGCGGCAGATGAACCGCATCGTGGAGCGCATCGGCGCGGTGCGCGAGACGGTGGGATGGGACGTCGAGATCGCGGTCGACTGCCACATGCAGTACAACGTCGTCGACTCGATCAGGCTGGCGAACGATCTGGCGCCGCTCAAACCGTTCTGGCTGGAGGACCCGACGCCGCTGTACAACCCGGAGGCGATCGCCCAGATCAGGGCGAAGAGCCCGATACCGATATGCATCGGCGAGCAGTTCATCGCGCCTGAGCTGCGGCAGTACATCGACGCCGGCGCCTGCGACATCATCCACCCCGACATCCTGTACGACGGCGGGGTGTTCGAGACGCGTCGGATCGCCGACTACGCCGACCTGCACTTCATACCGCTGGCGCTGCACGGCGGCGGGGGCGCGCTCGCGACCATCGCGGCGGCGCACGTGGCCGCTGCCACGAGGAACTTCCTCGCGCTCGAGTACCACCACATCGAGACGCCGTGGATCGGCTCCTTCGTCCGGCGCGAGGGCGTCTCGCTGTTCGAGGACGGCCAGCTCGCGCTCACCGACGCGCCGGGCTTCGGCGTTGAGCTGGACGAGGAGGTGTGCGCGGCCAACCTCGGACCGGGCGAGTCGTTGTTCTAAAACGGCCACCGGAAGTGCGTGGCGGCCGACCCCATTGTCGCCCCGAACGGAGTGAGGGGCCTGGGGTGGGGCGAAGGCGGCACGGCGTCGAGGCGAGCCCACCCCAGGTCCTTCGGCTTCGCTCAGGACGACAGATCTCCCACAGCCGCGCGGCCGCCCCCATTGTCGCCCCAAACGGAGTGAGGGGCCTGGGGTGGGGCGAAGGCGACTCGGCGTCGAGGCGACCCCACCCCAGGTCCTTCGGCTTCGCTCAGGACGACAGATCTCCCGCAGCCGCACGGCCGCCACCCATTGTCGCCCCGAAGGAGTGAGGGGCCTGGGGTGGGGCGAAGGCGACTCGGCGTCGAGGTGACCCCGCCCCAGGTCCTTCGGCTTCGCTCAGGTCGACAAGTGCTTCCGCAGCCGCCGGCCGCCCCCATTGTCGCCACGAGCGGAGTGAGGGGCCTGGGGTCGGGCGAAGGCGACAGGGCGTCGAGGCGACACCGCCCCAGGTCCTTCGACTTCGCTCAGGACGACAGATCTCCCGCAGCCGCGCGGCCGCCCCCCCATTGTCGCCCCGAACGGAGTGAGGGGCCTGGGGTCGGGCGAAGGCGACTCGGCGTCGAGGCGACCCCGCCCCAGGTCCTTCGGCTTCGCTCAGGACGACAAGTGCTCCCGCAGCCGCACGGCCGCCCCCATTGTCGCCACGAGCGGAGTGAGGGGCCTGGGGTCGGGCGAAGGCGACAGGGCGTCGAGGCGACACCGCCCCAGGTCCTTCGGCTTCGCTCAGGTCGACAAGTGCTTCCGCAGCCGCCGGCCGCCCCCATTGTCGCCACGAGCGGAGTGAGGGGTCTGGGTGGGGCGAAGGCGACACGGCGTCGAGGCGACACCGCCCCAGGTCCTTCGGCTTCGCCCAGGACGACAAGTGCTCCTACAGCCGCGCGGCCGCCCCCATTGTCGCCCCGAACGGAGTGAGGAGCCTGGGTGGGGCGAAGGCGACACGGCGTCGAGGCGACCCCACCCCAGGTCCTTCGGCTTCGCTCAGGACGACAAGTGCGCCCGCAGCCGCTCGGCCGCCCCCATTGTCGCCACGAGCGGAGTGAGGGGCCTGGGGTCGGGCGAAGGCGACACGGCGTCGAGGCGACCCCGACCCAGGTCCTTCCGCTTCGCTCAGGACGACAGTTCTGCGGCAGCCGCCGGCTCCGGCAGGCTCGCCGCGCTTCAAGGCGTGCCGAAGTAGCTGCGCTCCGCGTAGAAGGAATCGGCTGTCCGCTTCACGCCGCCGACCCACACCACGTGGTGCGTCGTCTCTATCTCGCCCGACGGCCTCATGTAGCGCTCCGCGAACAGCGACAGCCGCGCGTCGTCGGGAGACGGGAGCGGACCGCCGCCCCAGGCCCAGATGCCGCACTGGAACGACAGCCAGTCGTAGATGCTCGGGTAGTAGCGCTTCGTCACGGTCTCCGACGCGATGCGGATGCTGACGCCGTTCCGCTCCATGGCGACGCGCACCTCGTCCAGGGTCCGGATCATCTGGTGGCGCGGCGTGGTGGGGCCGAATACCGCGTTCACCTCCTGGTGGTGGAGGTTGCCGATCACCTCGCAGAACAGGAGGCCGTCCTCCTTCAGCACTCTCAGCGCGGCCTGGATGCCGTAGCCGTCGTAGCCGATCGGGCCGCGCTCCGAGAAGACGAAGTCGAAGGACTCCGCTTCCAGCTCGAGGCTCTCCTCGCGGAAGTCGAGCAGGCGGAACTCGACGTTGTCGCGGCCGCCGCGCCGCAGCGCCTCGTCTGCCAGGCGGACGTGGTCCGGGTCGTCGTCTAACCCAAGGCCTGAGCCGAACCGGTCGGCGTTCTCCACCAGCGTGGCGCCGCTGCCGCAGCCGACGTCGAGGACACGCATGTCCGGGTCGAACTGCGACGCGATGAAGTCGGACGCGCTCGGGACGAGGCGGTCGTCGTCGCGAGACTCGGGAGCTTGGGAGCCGTAGTACGAGTGGTCCGCCTCCAGGATGGCCCTCAGGCGATCGCGGTCAAGCTCCATGCCCGTGGTTTCCTCTCCCGGCACCCGCCCGGAGCGTCGGAGGCTACGCGCCGATTCGTTGGCCCCGGTTGTCGGAGACGTAGCCCTTGGCCGCGTTCAGGAACAGGTTGGTGAAGCGCTGCGCGACGAGGACGTCGCCGGTCAGCATCTTGCCTGCCGCCCTGACTACCCTCTCGACCTCCGCCTCGACCTCCTTGAGCTTCGGGTTGTCGATGTCTCCCGGGTATCCGAGAGAGCCGGCCATGTCCTTGGGGCCTACGTGGTAGGTGTGTATGCCCTCCACGCTGACGATGTCCTCCAGGTTGTCGAGCGCCTCGACATCCTCCAGCAGGACGGTGACCAGCGTCTGGGCGTTGGCCGCGGCCATGTACTCGGTGTCGGACTCGTTGGTCAGGTAGTTGGCGGCGCGGCTCGCGCCCAGGCTGCGGTTCCCTACCGGGCTGTAGTAGCACGCCTCGACCAGTCGCTCCGCGTCGGCCTTCGTGCGTATGTGTGGGCCCTCGATTCCCAGGATGCCGCGCTCGATGAACTGGCCGACGGTCGACGCCTCGATGTTCGGCACGCGCGCCCACGGCGTGACGTCGTACATCTCGCATATGCGCACCAGGTTCTCCAGGTCGTCCAGCGAGAATGTCCCGTGCTCGCCGTCGAGATAGACGAAGTCGAAGCCCGCCATCCCGATCAGCTCCATATCGGTCGTGGACGGGTGGGTGTAGGCGCAGCCCACCGAGACGACGCCCGCCCTGATATTGTCGAGTATCTTGTTCGTCCCCAATCGGTCCTCCAGTAGGGTCTCGTCAGGACAGGAGCATCCGCTCCAGCCACCGCTCTTCCACCTCGTGGTCTGTGAAACCTCGGCCCGTGCGCATCTCGATTTCCGCATCGCCGGCCATCGCCTCCACGACCGGCTCGACGTGCTCCAGCTCTCCCTCGCCGCAGGTGAACAGCGCCCGCGCGCCTATGCGCGGCGCGAAGGCCAGCGGGTCGAACAGCGACAGCGTGTCGGCGACGTCCTCGGCGTCGCCGGGATGCGTCCGCGTATGGTCGTTGATCTCCTGCAGCGGGTACGCACTGGTCATCGGAGCGCGCTCCGCCGCCGCGCGGAACGTCATCGCCGTGACGAGCGCCAGCGGCGCCTGGGGCCGGAGCGCAGCCGTGATCGCGGCCATGTCGGCCCCGGCCACGGCCAGCCGGGACGAGTCGACTTCCGGCCTCGCCGTGAAGACGTCGAACGCCCGCAGGCAGTCGGCCACGATGGCGCGGTAGACGTAGGTGTCGGCGCCCGGCAGGCCGTCCGTCAGCAGGCCGGGGTACGCGGCGGAGTAGCCGGAGTCGGACAGCCGCTGGCCGCGGTGGCACAGCGCCATCACCGCGTAGCGGCCGCGGCGCTCGTGGGCGGGCACCGCCACAACGCTGCCGTACCCTGGCGCCTGGAAGAGCGCCGGGAACGGCCCCTCGCCCCGGGGCACGGTGAAGTAGGCGAACAGCGGGTACCCGCCCACGCCCTCGAACCGGAGGCCGTGGGCGACCGAGGTCTCGTTCGAGCGTATCGGCAGAGACTCGACCGCGACGGCGCCGTCCGACAGGGCCGACACCTCGTCGAGGACGGACTGCCAGTACGTCGAGAAGTCGCGCGGCTCGTTCTGGCTCACGGCGCTATGCCCCGAGATGGTCCGCGAGGAACCGGTCGATTATGGCGCCGTGTCCGACGCCGCTGCCCGCGTCGTGGGCGCAATCCTCGTACGGGTAGAGCCGCTTGTCGTCGCTGCCGATCTCACGGAAGACGGCGTAGCCCGTCTCCGGGGGACACACGTCGTCCACGAGTCCGATGTTCACGATGATGGGGCAGCGTATCCGGTCGACGAAGTTGTGGATGTCGTAGTAGTTGAGAACGTCGGTCATCGCCTGCCTGCGTTCGGGGTACGTCCTGGTGTAGTCGTTGATCTCCTCGTACGGGTACGAGCGGGTCAGCGACGCGGCGTCCATCATCGAGCAAAGGTAGGGCGCTCCGGCCGACGCGGCCGCGACCTGCCCGGCGCGCAGTGCCGCGACGAGCAGCGTCAGCGCGCCGCCCTGGCTGGAGCCCCGCACGGCGACCCGCTCCGGGTCGACCTCAGGCAGGCTCCGCAGCAGGTCGAAGGCGCGGACCGCGTCCATGTAGAAGCCGCGGTAGCCGTATGTATCGCGGTCGGTGGCGTTGTGCACTAGCAGCCCGGGGTAGCCGGGGTTGAAGACGCTGTTGCTGCGCAGCTTGCCCCGGGGCGCCGCGGAGATCGCCGCGTAGCCCTGGGCCGCGAGGTCGGTCGGCATCGTCGGCTCCCCGACGTAGCCGGGCACCATCAGCACGGCCGGGAGCGGCCCGGACGCGCCGCGCGGCCTCGCGTACCAGCACGCGATCTCGAGGCCGCCGTAGCTGCGGTAGTGGCCCTCGAACACCTCGATTTCGTCCGTGGAGCGCATCTCAGCGGGCTCGAACCGGGCCTCCGGCGGGACCGACTCGGTCGCCGCCATCGTCTCTTCCCAGAACGCGTCGAAGTCGTCGGGCTTGACGACGCTGCTGACGAAGCTCTCGGGGCCGCCGTTAGTCAATCGAGGGTCCTCCGTACACGAGACCGGGCCGACTATAGTCCAGGCCGCGGCGACTGTCAACGAAGACGCGGCGCGAGTCGGGCAAGGGGTCTTGTCAACTTCGAGCCGTCTGGTATATTCTCCGTCGAGCGGATTCACTTACGTATCGGGGAGGTGACCAAGATTAGAATCCTGTTGTACATTCTCGACTACGTGGGCACCCTGTTGGCTTTCGTCCTGGTCTTCTTCGGGCTATGGAGGATCCTGCTGACGCCGGACGTACTGGCCTATGTCTTGCTCGTCCTGGGTGTGCTCATGGGCGTCCTCTCGTTCTACATCAGCAAGAGGCTGAAGGCCAAGCCGCAGGCAGGGCGGGAGCGCCTCTAGGACTCCGCCCCGCCAGGGGCGCCCGACACCGCGCCACGCGCCGGACCGGCGAGTGGCGCCGCATACCCGTCCCACCGGCCGGGTTGCTGACAGACGCCGAGCGTCCCGAACATCCCGCCCTGGTGGCGACGCCATCGGAAGCGGGCGGTCGCGGGCTGGCCGCGTGGCGGCGGGCGCACCGTCCGCTTCCGCGGCCGTATAGTCGTGCCGTCGGCGATGGCCGGTCGCGCGGCCGTGGCTCGCCCGGCGGTCCGGTTGTGTCCGTCGTCGGACCCGGAGGAGGCCGCGGGCCCGCGGACGACCAGTTCCAGCGATGCCCGCGCGTAAGGAGGTCATCCCATGGCTACAGTCGGCGAGCGGGTCCGAATCGAGGTCGGCGACTACCGGCTTAACCGTCCCGACGAGATCGAGACCCCAGCCTTTCTCGTCTACGAGCACCTGGTCCGGTACAACATCGCCGAGGTGATCCGCGTCTGCGGCTCGGCGGACCGTGTCGTCCCGCACGCGAAGACGCACAAGTCGGCCGAGGTGCTGAAGCTGCAGACGGACGCCGGCATCACGGCGTTCAAGTGCGCGACCCTGGAGGAAGCGGAGCTGCTGGCGCGCAACGGGGTGAAGGAGATCATCATCTCGTTTCCGGTGCTCCACCCCGCGAAGGTGCGCCGCTTCATCGCCCTCTCGCAGGCCCATCCGGACGTCGACCTCAAGACGATCGTCAGTACCGCGGAGCACCTGGACGCGATGTCGGCCGCGGCCGTCGAGGCCGGGACCGAGGTCGGCGTGTACGTGGACATCGACACGGGGATGCGGCGGACCGGGGTGCAGCCCGGGCAGGAGGCGGGCGACTTCTACGCCCGGACGGCGGACACCGCGGGGCTGCGGGCTCTCGGCGTGCACCTGTTCGACGGCCACGTGCTCGGCGTCGTCGACGTGGTCGAGCGGCAGGCGAAGGTCGACGAGAGCATCGAGCACATCCGCGACGTCTGGGACCGCGCCGAGCGGCGGGGTCTGGAGGTCGTCGACAACGTCGCCGGGGGCTCGTGGTCGTTCCACATGTTCCTGAAGGAGCCCCGGCTCAGAGTGTCGCCAGGCACGTGGGTCTACTGGGACGTGCGGAACTCCGCGATGAAGGAGCTCGGGTTCAAGATCGCCGGGGTCGTGCTCGGGCAGGTGATCGACCGCGACCCGGAGATGGACACCGTCACGCTGGACGTCGGCTCCAAGGCCGCGTCGCCGGACCTGGCGATCCCGGACCGGTTCAGGGTCGTCGGCGCCGACCAGGCCGAGGTCGTCTCACAGAGCGAGGAGCACGGCGTGGTGAAGCTGAACGGCGCCAGGCTGGACGTCGGCGACATCGTGCTCGCCGCGCCCGGCCACGCCTGCACCACCTCCCACCTGTTCCCGGACGCGCTCGTCGTGAGCGAAGCCGGCGACGTGGTCGGCAAATACGGGCACGAGGCGCGGGACAGGCTCTAGGGCGCCGTTTCCTGTTCGACCCCTCCTCAGTCCTCTCCAGTCAAGGGGCAAGGAGGCAAGACACGTGCACACCGGAACCTCGCGCGGTCGTCCCGGTCGGGTGGCCATCCGGTGGGCGCTCGCGCATCACCGGTACCGCGCGCCATCCTCTGGCGCCGTGAACGGGCCTCGCCGCCTCATCCAGCCCGCAAGTCCGGCCGGGAGGAGCAGGAGCAGCATCATGCTCAGCTCCGTGCCCGCAGGTCGACCGTCTGCTATCGCCGTACAGCCACCGCCCTCGGCACCGGACGGCGCCTCGCCGGTCGGCCCGACGGCCGTCACGGAATCGGGATCTACCACCGGGGTTGGGGTGTGAGTCGACATCGGGGTCGGTGACGGGGTGACGGTCGGGGTCAGGGTCGGTGACGGCGTGACGGTGGCGGTCGGCGTGGGAGTCAGCGACAGGGTCGGCGTAGGTGTCTGTGTCGGTGTGAAGGTCGGCGTGGGCGTCTGTGTTGGTGTGAGGGTCGGCGTGGGCGTCGGTGTCGGCGTAGGCGTAAGGGTCGGCGTTGGCGTCGGCGATGGCGTGAAGGTCGGTGTCGGCGTCGGCGATGGCGTGAAGGTCGGCGTCGGGGTCGGCGTCAGAGTTGGCAGGGCAACGCCGCAGGTCTCGACGTCGTCGGCGAGCAGGAACGCCGGCGACCAGTTCGATAGCGGCAGGGATTCGCTGTCGACGATTCGGACCATCATCGTCACCTTGGGGCGCTCCCGCCAGACACGAGGCCCGAAGTGTCTCATGTCGACGGTGATGCTATTTCCCCTCGTTCGAACCTGGTTACGGTCGTTGAGCGAGATTCGTTCTCGGCGGCCATCGGTCACCATGCGAAACACCAACCCAAGACCGCCTCCCCCGATGTCGCCTTCGATCTCCAGGTCAAGGGTCTGCTCGTACCGGTGCTGAGACCGGCGCACCACGCAAAATGGAGGGCCGGGATGGAACGACGTTATGGTGATGGGGTGCTCGGGTACCGGCGGCGGAGTATCCGGGGTTGGCACGGGCGATGTTCTCGGCGGACTTCCAAACGGGTTGTGGTATACGAGGACCCGGGCGCGGTTGAGGTCACCGACGTACAGGTTGTCGTCGTCGTCAAAGGTCATCGCGAACGGCGACGAGCCGAAGTCGTTCAGGTAGGCATTCGGGAGCGTGTCCGGGCCAAGAGGGTCGTCGTAGACACCTACGAACCTGGGGGCCAGGTACGCGTTGTACCCCGCTACCATCCTGTTGGCGCTGTCGAACGCGACCTCCCAGGTCGCCATCAGAAGCGTCCGCTCCTGCTCCCCGATTACCGCTCCGCGCTCCAAGGGATCCGCCCATAGGTTGTTCCGACCCTCGGCGGAACGGACGAATATCTTTGATGCCAGAGGGGCGTATATGACCTCCGAATTCGTCGTCGGGAGTGCCGCCCCCGAGAAGACGAGCAGGCGGAAGTTCCCATTCACTTCCAGCGAATGGTCCGATACGTAGAGGTTTCCAAGGCGGTCGATGGACAGCGCTCCAGGGTAACAGAGCACATCACCATTCGACCGGTCTCCGACCGAGTTCCTGGCCCCCGCCTCGAACCGGCCGCGGTTGCACTCGTTCCCGCTGGCGTCCTCCTGTCCCAGGATCACATCCACGACCGGGTGCGTCAGGGGGTCCCGGATGCGCAGCACGCGATGATTGTCAGCATCGCTCAGCCAGACGAACTCTCCGGACCCAACTGGCGCAATCCCGAACATCCTGGGGCCGAGCATGATCCGGGAGTCCTCTCCCAGTACCGGAAGAGTCATGCCTGTATCTGTCCACATCGTGTGCAGCGGGACTGATGTTTCGGTCAGCGGAAGCTGATAGACGTCGACGAACCGCCGTCCCTCGAAAGCCAACACCCAGAGGCGGCCTGCTGCGTCCACCTTGATCGTGCCGCAGCACCACGACCAGGCGCGGGCCTGATTTTCGTCGCCAACGACGCCGTCCGCCGGTCTTCCGTTCGATAGCATGTCGAGCCCGTTCCAAAACATCAGCCGGAATAAGTCGGACACGACGAGTTGGTCCTTCCAGACAGCTACGCCGCGGGCGGAGTGTATCCCCTTGAGGTCCTTGAAGTTGGCGTCCTCCGGCGGATAGAACAGGCGCTTGTCGGCGCGGCCGATCGGGGCGCGCCCGGCAGTCGTAAAGCGGATGACGTCATTGGTGCGGAGGAACACGGGGATCAGGACGTTTCCCTGGCTGTCGATCCCGAAGCCTCCGGCGATTGGACACATGTGGGGACTGCTGGGCAGCGACTCAAGCGGCTTGTAGCACTCTCGCTCGGGCCGATACGAGTCCTTGCCGAGGACCTTCAAGACCGATGAACCCGACACGTCCCACAGCTCGACCATGTAGTTCCCCGCATCGTTGACCCATACACCGCGGCCGCCAGGGTCGATTTCGACCGACGTGGGATGGTGCAGTCGAGACCCGAACTCGAAGGCCGCCTCCATTCCGGACTGGAACGGTGGCTTGAAGACCAGGACTCGGTTGTTGCCGGTGTCGGCAACGTACGCCGAGCCATCGGGAGCGAACCTCACCGCCGAAGGCGCGTACAGCTTGTCCAAGGTCCTTCCGGGCTCGGCGCTCTCGAAGTCAGCCTGGCCCAGGACGAGGCTGGCTTTCCTGGAGACCGCACCCGTCAGAGAGCTCATCGAGAACCGAAGAATGCGGTGATTGCCGCTGTCCGCGACCCAGACGTTTCCCTCCTCATCGACCTCCACGCCAACGCTCTGCAGGTTGGTCGCGAGCCTGTTGGTGCCCGAGTCGAAACAGAGCGTTTCGGCCGTCGGCCGGCCGATGTCCCCGCGGTTGCACTCGATGCCCGAGAAGTCCGCCTGTCCCCACACGGCGTCGGCGACGGCGTCGCTGACGAAGGGATTGTTGTACTTCAGCACCCTGTGATTGGAAAAGTCAGGGACATACAGGGCGCCGCGACTGTCGATCGCCATCGTCACAAACATATGCGCTTCCCACGGGCTGAGGGAGTGGTCGGGGTTGCCGCATAGCGTTTCGGCGCCGGCAAGTGCCCGAAACGGATAGTCCTGAACGCCGTTGTCTCCGTTGCAGGCCGCGTGATCGTACAGCGACGGCTGGCCCAGCACAATATCGGCCGAGCAGGGCCCAGTACTCTCATAGCACTTGGCGAGATCGATACCCAGAATCCGGCTGTTGCCCGAGTCCCAGACATACGCCCGGCCGGGATCGGTCGACCGGTCCACGACAACCCCACCGGGGTTGAACACCTTGAACGGGACAACGCTCTTCGGCACTGTCTGCGTGAAGTCCGGCTTCCCGAGGATCACGTCAGCCCAGAGGTCGCCAGGGACTCCCCTCACCGCCGGCCTGGCCGGGAACTCCGACCCCGACTGGGCGTTGAGACCCGCGTCGGACCCACGGCTCTCGAAGATCGACAGGAGGGCGACGGCCGATACGAAAGCCAGCAAGACCATCAGCCCCCAAAGCGGGCGGTCCAGGTTGAATTGCGGCATGGCTCTCACCTCTGGGCGGTTACGCCAACCCGCGGCTGGTAAACGGGCATCGACTCGTCGGACACGTATGGGAAGCGTTCCCCGCAGGGAAGCGACCGACGGTCCATGTCTGAGGCGTCCGATGGTATCATCTCCCCAAGCTGCGTGAGCGGCGGCCGTCGGGGCAGAGGTGGCGGCCTCGCGTCCAAAGTTGCTGAGGGGAACGCGGCGCACGCATCGACGGCCCCAAGATTGCCGCCTCCGTCTTCATGGGGCAGGCTCTGCGCGGATTGACCAGGTATGCAGGGTCTCCGACGGTGGACTCCAAAGACGCGGTTCCCGGCGAGGGCCATCCCGCCGAGCGCCGTTGCCAAGGCGAACGGGCGGGCGTATCATCGGGCGAACACTCGACACCCTGGGGGAGACGCCATGACCACCGAGACCCTGGCAATCGACGGCGGGACGCCGGTCCGCACCAAGCCCTTCGGCTCCAAGCACTTCTTCGGCGAGGAGGACCTGCGGCAGGTGACCGAGGTCGTCCAGAACGCGATGGTCCGGTGGAACTCCGGGGAGAAGGTCCAGGCGTTCGAGGACAAGTTCGCGCAGAAGCACGACATCAAGTACGCGCTGGCGACCGACTCGGGCTCGGGGGCGCTGCACTCGGCCGTCGCCGCTCTCGACCTCGAACCCGGGGACGAGATCATCACGACGCCGGTGACGGACATCGGCACCGTCCAGGGCATCCTGCTCCAGAACCTGATCCCGGTCTTCGCCGACTGGGATGGCGACACGTTCAACACCGACCCGGCGGACATCGAGCGCCGGATCACGGACCGCACGGGCGCGATACTGGTCGTCCACCTCTTCGGCAACCCATGCGACATGGACGCGGTGCTGGACATCGGCCGTCGGCACAACCTGCCGGTGATCGAGGACTGCGCGCAGGCCCACCTTGCCGAGTACAAGGGCCAGCTCGTGGGCACGATGGGCGACATGGGGTGCTTCTCGCTGGGCGGCAAGATGATGACGACCGGCCAGGGCGGCATGATCATCACCAACAACGAGGCGCTGGCGCGTCGCGCGAAGGGCCACTCGCACAAGGGGTCGGAGTACGACGACGAGCTGCGGGAGTCGCTGCGGCCGACGAGCGAGCGTAGAGGCTCGGAGCGCGGCTACTCGTTCCTAGGCGACTTCCACACGATGAGCGATCTGCAGGCCGCGATCGGGCTGGCGCAGATCCAGCGCTGGCAGTGGTACAAGGAGCACAGGGGGAGAATGGCGGCGATCCTGGACGAGGAGACATACGAGCTGCCCGGCTTCCGGCACCAGCTCGTGCGCGAAGGGAACGTGCGCACGCACTGGTTCTACGGCTTCAAGATAATCGAGGAGGAGATGGGAGTCGACTGCGAGCAGTTCTGCCGGGCTATGCAGGCCGAGGGCATCGGCCTGTGCGGTGGCCCGTACATCCAGGGCAAGCCGCTATACCGCTACCCCGTGTTCGCCGAGGAGCGCACCTACGGCAAGTCCGGGTACCCGTTCGTCGACGAGACCGGCAAGCGGCGCATCGACTACAACGCGCTGCATCTGCCGGTGATCGAGCGCGAGCTGCCGAAGGTCGGCGGCATCCAATTCCTGAGCACGTTCACCGAGGAAGACATCCTCGACATCGCCAGGGCGATACGGAAGGTGGCGCTGCACTACGCCTCCCGCGCCGGCTGAAGGCTTGACCCGGTCAACGTCGACAGAACGATACGCAAGGTAACCCGCCGCGTCCCACGGACGCCGGCCTTTATCGGCGCTGTTCGCCATCCCTGGGCGACGTGACCGGGCCGCGACGTCTCCTCCACCCCGCGAGCCCGGCCGGCAACAGCAGTAGCAGCATCATGCTCAGTTCGATGCCACCGGGTCGTACGTCTGCGATCGCGGTACAGCCGCCGCCTTCGGGTGCGGACGGCATCTCGGCGGTCGGTGGCACCGCCGCGGACTCCGGCGTGGGTGGCGTCGCAGGACGCGGCGTCGGCGTCGTCCCGGGCGCGACGGTGGCAGTCAGCTCCGATGCCGCGGTGGAGGGCGGCGTAGGCGAGAGTGTCGCCGTTGGGCTGGGTGTCGGGGTTGGAGTAGGCGTTGGGGTTGGCATCAACGTCGCCGTGGGCATTGGCGTTGGCGACAGAGTCGGCGTGGGGGTGGAGGTGGGGGTTGGGGTAGGCGTGATAGTTGCCGTGGGAGTCGGCGTAGGCGTGGGGCTTGGCGTAGGCGTTCGGGTGGGGGTCGGAGTCGACGTCGGTGTGTGGGTTGGTGTCGGGGTCTGCGTCGGAGTCGGGGTGGGCGTAGGCAGGGCAGCGCCGCAGGTCTCGACATCGTCGGCCAGCAGGAACACCGGCGACCAGTTCGACAGCGGACGGAAGTCGCCGTCGACGACTCGTACCGTCAACGTCAGCCTCGGACGCTCCCGCCAGGCACGAGGCCCTAGCTGTGTCATGTCGACGGTGATGCGATTCCCACTCCTTCTGACTTGGCTCCGGTCGTTGAGCGGGAGCCCTTCTCGGTGGCCGTCGACGACCCTGCGGAAGACCAGATGCTCGCCCGCCCCGATGTCGCCGTCGAACTCCAGGACGAAGGTCTTCTCGTAGCGATGCTGAGACCGACGCACCACGCAATATGGAGGGCCTGGATGGACCGACGCTATGGTCGCCGGATACTGGGGCACAGGCGGCGCAGCCTCCGGAGTCGGCGCCGCGGCGGTCCGCGGCGGATTGTGGAACGGATTGCGGTACACGAGAACCCTGGCGCGGTTGATGTCGCCGACGTACAGGTTGTCGTCGTCGTCGAAGGCTACCGCGAACGGCATTGATCCAAAGTCGTTGAGGAAGGCATCGGGCAGTGTGGCCGGGCCGAGAGGATCGTCGTATACCCCAACGAACCTTGGGCCAACATAGGCGTTGTACCCCGTTACCATCCTGTTGGTGCTGTCGAACGCAACCTCCCATGTGGCGGACGTCAGAGTTAGATCGCGTTCGCCAAATACTGCTCCACGCCCCTGAGGATCCGCCCACAGGTTGTGGCGGCCAACAGCGGAACGGACGAATATTTTAGACGCGAACGGAGCGAATATCGCCTCCGAATTGGTCGACGGAATCGCCGTAGGCGAGAACACCAGCAGACGGAGGTTTCCATTCACTTCCAGCCCGTGGTCCGACACATAGAGATTGCCGAACCGATCGATGGATAGCGCCCCCGGGAAACAGAGCACGTCGCTGTTTGCCTGGAGCTCCACCGAGGTCCTGGCCGCTGCCTTGAACCGGCCGCGGTTGCACTCGTTCCCACTGGCGTTCTCCTGTCCCAGGACCACGTCCACGACCGGGTTCGTCAAGGGATCCCGGATGCGCAGCACGCGATGATTGTCCGTATCGCTCAGCCAGACGAACTCCCCGGACCCAACCGGCGCGACCCCGAACATCACGGGGCCAAGCTGTATCCCGGAGTCCTCTCCCAAGACCGGAACGGTCCCGCCGACGTCAGTCCACACGGTGTACAGCGGGACGGATTCATCGGTCAGTGGGAGTTGATAGACGTCGACGAACTTTCTTCCCTCGAAAGACAAGACCCAGAGTCGGCCGGCCGCGTCCACCTTGATCCTGCCGCAGCACCAGGGGCGTCCGTCCCGATAGGTGAACTCGTCGCCTACTACGCCGTCAGCTGGCCTGCCATTCGACAGGGTGTCTAGCCCGTTCCAGAACATCAGCCTGGCGATGTCGGAGACTATGAGCTGGTCTCTCCAGACCGCGACGCCACGGGCGGAGTGTATGCTCTCGAGGTCTTTGAAGTTAGAGTCCGGCGGCGGGAAGAAAAGGCGCTTGTCCGCGCGGCCGATTGGATCGCTTCCCGCGGTCCCAAACCGGATCACGTCAGCCGTAGCGAGGAACACGGGAACGAGTACATTCCCATTGCCGTCGATCCCAAATCCTCCGGCGATGTAACAGAGGTGCGGAGCGCCGGCCAGGGACTCCAACGGTCTGCCGCACGCTCGGTCAGGTCGATAGGAGTCCTTCCCAAGCACCTTCGACACCGACGTGCCCGCCATATCCCACAGCTCAACCATGCGGTTCCCCGCGTCGTTGACCCACACGCCGCGGCCGGCCGGATCGAATTCGACCGATGTCGGATGGTACAACTGCGACCCGAACTCGGAGTCCGCCTCCATGCCGGACTCGAATGGAGGCTTGAAGACGAGCACCCGGCTGTTGCCCGTATCGGCGACGTACGCCGAGCCATCTGGAGCGATCCTGACCGCCGAAGGCGCGTACAGCCTGTTCAGGGCGCGTCCGGGCTCGGCGCTCCCGAAGTCCGGCTGGCCCAAGACGAGGCTGGCGGTCCTGGAGACCGCGCCCGTGAGGGAGCTCATCGAGAAACGCACAACGCGGTGATTGCCCGTGTCAGCTACCCACACGTTGCCCTCGTCATCGACCTCTACGCCCGCACTCTGCAGGTTGGTCACGAGCCTGTTGGTGACCGAGTCGAAGCAGATGGTCTCGGACGTCGGCCGGCCGAAGTCGCCGCGGTTGCAGTCCATGCCCGAGAAGTCGGCTTGACCCCATACCGCGTCGGCAACGGAGTCGCTGACGAAGGGATTGTTGTACTTCAACACCCTGTTGTTCGAAAAATCAGGAACGTACAGTGCGCCGCGGCTGTCGACCGCCATCGTCACGAAGTTGTGGGCCTCCCACGGGCTAAGGGAGAAGTCGGGCATGCCGCACAGGGTCTCGGCGCTGGCCGTAGCCCGCGCCGGGTAGCCCTGGACGCCACTGTCCCGGTTACAGGCCCCACGGTCGTACAGGGATGGCTGGCCGAGCACGATCTCGGCAGAGCATGGGCTGGGGCCGTCGTAGCACTTCGCGAGATCGATGCCCAGGATACGGCTGTTGCCCGAGTCCCAGACGTACGCCCTGCCAGGATCGGTCGAGCGGTCTACGACAACGCCTCCGGGGTTGAACACCTTGAACGGAACGACGCTCTTGGGGACTATCTGCGAGAAGTCCGGCTTCCCGAGGATCACGTCCGCCCAGAGGTCTCCCGCGAGTCCGCGAACGGCCGGCCTTGCGGGGAATTCGGCCGGCGCCCATGTCGGCGTCGGCGTTGGCCCCTGCACCTCGCACCTGTCCGCGGTCCTGACGACCAGGAAGCGCTCAGACCAGTTGGAGTTGAGCTTATTCCTCTCCCCCGTGACCCGGACCTGCATATTCATGACCTTGAAGGTCCACAGGCTTCTCCTGATCTCGCCCATGTCCAGCGTGATGCGCGTGTCGCTCTCCCAGTTCACCTGCAGACCGAATAGGATGGAGATGTCTATGCTGCCCACCAGCCGGAACTGAAGCCTCGTGTCCGACGTGGCCGCCAGATTCCGGCCGGTAATCGTCAGCGTCCGTTGGCTGACGACATCCGAGCTCAACACGATGCAGGCGGGAGGCACGGGACTCACGGAGTCGATGCGGATCTCCGGGGATTGGGCGTCGATGGCCCGGTCGGGACCGCGGGCCTCGTAGACGACAGAGAAGGCGACGGCCGTAGCCAGAGCCAGTACGACCGTTAGTCCCCAGAGCGGTCGTACGGACCTGAGGAATGCCATGGCACGCACCTCCTCGGCGGTACGCGAATCCGGGCCGAGTGAACGATGTCGGACGGATCCGCGAATCCAGGCGATCTGGCACTGGCCCGATCCGATGGTATCATCTCTCCCGAATTGCGTGACCGGCGTGGCTGCGGGCATCCCCTGGACCGACCACGATGCGGCCACACTGCGTCCGGAGCTTCATGACCCTCGCCTGGAGCCGACTCACCGAAGATGGACTGCCCCTGGTGTAGCTACGAGAACCTGCCGCGGGCGAAGTTCTGCGGCGATTGCGGGCGCGGCCTGCGGGCCGACGTCGCCTGCAACTCCTGTTCGACCCCGAATCCCATCGGCCACCGGTTCTGCGACGCGTGCGGGACGCCGTTGGCGGAGTCCGGGCCACTGCCGGCTGCGCCGCAGCCCGGTGGAGCTGTCGCGCCCGCAGCGATGCCGCGCATACCGCATATAGCCTCGGCATCGAACTTGCTCGAGCCGGTGCGGACGCGCCTCCACGCGCTCGGGCTCACCGGCTGGGAGACGGTCGCGCTCGTCGCCATCGTGGCCCTGGCGCTGGCGCTGCGGCTCGTCTCGCTCACGGACGTCCCGCCGAACGTGCTGGCCGACGAGGCGGACAACCTGCAGGTCGTCTACCGCATCATGGCCGACGCCGGGCCCGGCTTCTTCGGGATGGACTGGGCGCAGTCGCCCGCCTTCAGCATGTACCTGATCGGCTGGTTCATGGACGTGTTCGGCGACACGATCGCGGGCATGCGGATGGCCAGCGTCGTTCTCAGCACGCTGTCGCTGCCGGCGTTCTACTTCGTGGCGCGCCAGAACGAACTGGGCAGGCCGGCCGCGCTGGCCGCGACGCTGCTGCTGGCGACCAGCCTGTGGTACCTGCACTTCTCCCGGGCCGGGTGGTACAACATCCACGTCGCGCTGTATGCCCTGCTGGCGCTGCTGGCCTTCACGGCGGCGCTCCGACGACGGCACCTGGCCCTGTACGCGGCGACGGGGCTGTTCGCGGCCCTGGGACTCTACGGCTACCCCGGCGGGCGTTTCGTAATCGTCGCCCTCGCGGCCTATCTGCCCATAGCGCTGGCGCTGCACTGGGAGGACCGCAGGCGTGTGCTTGTCGGATACGCCGTCATGGTCGCCGTCGCGGCCCTGCTGTTCCTGCCCCACCTGAACTTCGCCGTGGACAACTGGGAAGGCTATACGACCCGTACCAGGGCGGTGTGGATACTGAACGAGGAGAACCGCGTCCAGTTCGGCGACAAGAACGCCGTCGAGATCATGGCCGTGCAGGTCTGGCGCAACGTTCAGGGATTCATCCTGCTGGACCCGGACTCGTCGCACGTCGGCCTGAACGCGCGCTACATCCCGGGAGGGCGAGGCTTCCTCGACCGGCTGACGGCGGTGCTGTTCTGGCTCGGCATGGCCGTATCCTTACTGCGGTGGCGGCACACGCTGCTCTGGTGGGTCTTCTTCCTGATGATGCTGTTCCCGGTGCAGGTGCTGTCCAACGCGACGCCGGACGGCGCGCGGGCGGTCGGGACCGCACCTTTCTTCTACCTGTTCATCGCGCTGGCGCTCCAGTGGCTATGGGACGCGCGCCCGGCGCAACGGTGGCTGATCGGAGGCACAGCCGCCCTCGCGATAGCCGTCATCGCGTACATGAACGTGACCGGCTACTTCGACTGGATGGAGGAACCGTCGACGGCAGCGGTCCGCCAGCCGGCAGTGGAAGTGGCCGACTTCGAGCTGTGGCAGGAGCTCCAGAAGGCGGAGACGGAGGCCGGGCGGCGCGGCTTCAACGTCAGCGAGTGGATCGAGATGAAGGAGCAGGGCGCGGTCCCCGCAAGCCCGTGATGCTCGCGTCCCGCGGCGACGCAGGTTGTATGATAGACGCGTGACTGCCCCCTACCCTGCATCCATATACCCGACACAGCGGCATGATGCCTGAAACGACCGTACTCGTAACCGGAGGCACCGGGTTCATCGGGCGGCGCGTCGTCGCCGCGCTGGCGGACGCCGGCTTCGCGGTGCGCTTGCTCGTGCACCGGAACGTCCCGGAGGGCGGGCTGCCGGACGGGGTGGAGGCGGCCGAGGGCAGCGTGCTCGACCGTGAGTCGCTGGCGGGCGCGTGCGAGGGCATCGGGGCGGTCGTTCACCTGGTGGCGGTCGTGCGCGAGAGCGGAGACAGGACCTTCCACCGGGTCAACGTCGAGGGCACGAGGAACATGCTGGCGGCCGCGTCTGCCGCGGCGGTCGGTCGCTTCGTGTTCGCCAGCACGATCGGCGCGACCTCCGACCCTGAGATACCGTACCTCCACTCGCGCTGGACGGCGGAGCAGGACGTGGCGAACAGCGGTCTCGCGCACACAATCGTCCGGTTCTCGGTCGGCTTCGGGCCGGGCGACGAGTTCTTCAACGTGCTCGCGGCGCAGGCGAAGCTGTTCCCCCTGGTGCCGGTCGCCGGCAGCGGCGCGAACCGCTTCCAGCCCATCGCGGCCGACGACGCGGCCCGGTGCCTGCTCGAGGCGCTGCGTCGCGACGACACCGTCGGCCGCACCATCGAGGCGGGCGGACCGGCGCAGTACAGCTACGACGAGCTTGTCGGCCTGGTCGCCGGGACGCTGGGCGTGACGATCGCCAGGGTCCACCTGCCGCTGCAACTGATGCGGCCGGCGGTCGCGCTGATGGAGGCGCTCGCGCCGAGGCCGCCGGTGACCGGGGAGCAGCTAAAGATGATCGCGGTCGACAACGTGACCGAGGTCGACTCGGTGGAGCGCAACTTCGGGTTCGCGCCGCGGCCGCTGGAGGGCAACATCGACTACCTGCGCGACATACGACTGCGGGACGCGCTGAAGATCAACCTCGGCTTCATGCCGTCGCGCGTCCGCGACCACTGACCGCGGGTCAGGCCCAGACGATGGACGACAACCCCGCAGGCTCCGAGACCGACGCGCCGCCGACTTTCGACTACGACGAGGCGCTGCGCCGCGCCTCCAGCCTGGTCGACTTCGAGCGCTCGACTCGCACGCCGGGCCACTCGGAGTTCCACCTGCAGCGGATCGGGCTCCTGATGCGGCGGCTGGGCGATCCGCACCTGGCGACGCCCACCGTCCACGTCGCGGGCACAAACGGCAAGGGCAGCACAGCCGCGCTCGTCACGTCGGTGCTCACGGCGGCGGGTCACACGACCGGGCTCTACACGTCGCCCAGCCTGCACAGCCCTACGGAGCGCATCCGCGTCGGCCTCACGCCGATATCGCGCGAGACGTTCGGCCATCTGGTCTCCGAGGCGTGGCCTGCGGTCGAGTGGGTAGGCAGGTTCGGCGGCTACGGCGGCGTCTCGTACTTCGAGCTGCTGACGACGATGGCCTTCCTGCACTTCAGGAACATCGCCGCCGCGTTCCAGGTCGTCGAGGTCGGCCTGGGCGGCCGTCTCGACGCCACAAACGTCGTGGAGCCCGAGGTCTGCGCGATCACATCGATCAGTCTCGACCACACGCGGGTGCTCGGCGACACGGTTTCACTGATCGCGCGCGAGAAGGCCGGGATCATCAAGCCGGGCGTCCCGGTGGTCGTCGCCCCGCAGACCGATGAGGCGATGGGCGTGTTCACGGACGTCGCCGAGGCGCGGGGCGCCGACCTCATTTCGGTCAACGACCGCGCATCGTGGCGGCGTACCGGGATGGACGCCGGGGGGCAGTCGTTCGAGCTGTCGACGGCCAGGGGCGAGTACAGTCTCTCGATGCCGCTGCTCGGCGACCACCAGCTCGAGAACGCGGCGACTGCAGTCGCGGTGATCGAGACGCTGGTCGAGCAGGGCCGCGACATCCCCCGCACCGCCATCGCCGAGGGGTTCAGGAACGTCGAGTGGGCGGGCAGGCTCCAGGCGTTCGTCCACGATGGTAAACTTGTCCTCGTCGACGGAGCGCACAACCCGGACGCCATGCGACGCCTGGTCGAAACGCTGCCGGGCCTGTTGACGCCTGGCCGCCTGATCGTCGTCTTCGGCGTCCTGGGCAGCCACAGCGCAACCGGCATGGCCGACGAGTTGAGGGCGCTGTCGCCGGATATCGTGGCGGTGCGGTCGAGGGACCCGCGTGCGATGGACACGGGCGACGTGGCGGCGGCGTACGAGGAGCGCGGGCTTCCCGTCCTGGCGCGATTCGACGACGTGGGACGGGCGACGCGGCACGCGATAGACGTGGCGCGGGACGGCGACACGGTGCTGGCGACCGGCTCCCTGTCGGTCGTCGCCGAGGTGCTGGAGGAGATGACGGGCATCGTCCCGGAGACGTACCCGGATATGGAGCGACCGGCGCGCAGGACTTGACGAGGTTGCGATGAGCGATTCAAGAAGACGGGTTGTGGTAACGGGCATCGGCGCGATGACGCCTCTCGGCACGTCGCCGGACGAGTTCTGGCAGGCGCTGGTGCGGGGGCAATCGGGCATCGGACCGATCACGCTGTGCGACGCGTCCGCGTATCCGTCACGCATCGCGGGCGAGGTCACGGACTTCGATCCCGGCGATTTCATGGACGCGAGGGACGCGCGCCGCATGGCCCGCTTCTCCCAGCTCGCGGTCGCCGCGGCGGGGCAGGCCATCGAGGACGCGGGGCTCGACCTGGGGTCGCTCGATCCCGGCCGGCTCGGCGTCGTCATGGGCAACGGCAACGGCGGCTTTCCGACGACCGAGCAGAACGCGCGGACGCTGGTCGGGCGCGGCGGCATGAGGGTGAGCCCGTTCTTCATCCCGATGATCCTGCCGAACATGGCGGCGGCGACCGTGAGCCGCGTATTCGGGCTCAAGGGCTACACGTCCACGATCATCACGGCGTGCGCGGCCGGGACGCAGGGCATCGGCGAGGGCATGGAGGTCGTCAGGCGCGGCGCGGCGGACGTCGTCCTCGCGGGCGGGTGCGAGGCCGGCATCTGCGAGCTGGGCCTCGGCGGCTTCAACGTCATCAAGGCGCTGAGCCGCCGCAACGACGAGCCCGAGAAGGCGAGCCGCCCGTTCGACGCCGAGCGCGACGGCTTCGTGCCCGCCGAGGGCTCGGCCATCTTCGTGCTGGAGAGCCTGGAGCACGCCTCCGCGCGCGGGGCCGACATCATCGTAGAGGTCGCCGGCCAGGGCGTCTCGTCGGACGCCTTCCACGCCGTGCAGCCGGACGAGGACGGCAGCGGCGCGGCCAGGGCGATCCAGTGGGCGCTGGAAGACGCCCGGCTGGGGCCGGACGAGATCGACTACATCAACGCCCACGGCACGTCGACGCCCAAGAACGACGCCGCCGAGACGATGGCGATCAAGGCGGTCTTCGGAGACGTCGCCTACAAGGTGCCGATCAGCTCCACCAAGTCGATGATCGGGCACGCGTTGGGCGGCGCCGGCGCGCTGGAGGCCGTCGCCGCCGTAAGGGCCATCACGGAGGGCGAGATCCACCCGACGGTCAACTACGAGTTCCCTGACCCTGAGTGCGACCTCGACTACGTGCCCAACGAGTCGCGCAAGCAGCGGGTCGACACGGTGCTGTCCAACAGCTTCGGCTTCGGCGGCCAGAACGCGTGCCTGGTGTTCAAGCGGTTTAGTGGATAGCGGGAAAAGGCGGGCGCGCAGCGACCGCTGATCCGCCGTGGCCTTGACTGTCCATTCTCCCCGCCCGCGACAGGCGCGGAGCAGCACATCCATAGCCGCCGAGACCGCTCTTAACTATCCACTTGCCACTATTCACTATCCACTACTTCGCCCAGTGGCGGGTGTCGGGCCGCAGGTGTATAGTTGCCAACGTCCCTCTTAACTATCCACTAGCAACTATCCACTATCCACTACTCCGGAGGTTCCCCATGGTCATGGGCAAGGCGGCCGTCTTCGTCGAGCCGTACCACTTCGAGATGGTGGAGTTGCCGCCGGTGCCGGTCGAGCAGGGCGGCATCCGCGTCAAGATCACCGCCGGCGGCATCTGCGGCTCGGACCTTCACTTCTGGCGCGGCGAGCTGAAGCCGATCGCCGGGGGCAAGCCGGGGCCGATGATCCTCGGCCACGAGATGGCAGGCGTCGTCGACACGCTGGGCCCGGACATCTCGACCGACTCGATGGGCCGGCCGCTGAAGGAGGGCGACAGGGTCGTATTCACGTACTTCTTCCCGTGCAGGCGCTGCTACAACTGCCTCCGCGGCGAGCTCAACCACTGCCCTGACCGGTTCCGGTTCCGCGCCTCCATCGAGGAGTTCCCCTACTGCAACGGCGGCTTCTCCGACTACTACTACCTGTTCCCCGGCCACTTCGTGTTCAAGGTGCCGGACCAGCTGCCGGACGAGGCGGTCACCGCCGTCAACTGCGCCGTGGCCCAGGTCGTCTATGGGCTACAGGAGGCCGGCCTGCGCCTGGGAGACAGCGTCGTCGTGCAGGGCGCGGGCGGGCTCGGCATCAACGCCGCGGCGGCCGCGAAGGAAATGGGCGCCGGACAGGTCATCGCCATCGACGGCGTCGAGGGCAGGCTGGACATGGCGCGCCAGTGCGGCGCCGACGAGACGGTCGACCTGAAGGAGTACGAGACGCCCGAGTCGCGCGTCGAGCGGGTGAAGGAGCTGACCGAGGGCCGCGGCGCCGACGTCGTGGTCGAGGTGGTGGGCTATCCGCAGGTGGTGCCGGAGGGGTTGGAGATGCTGCGGCACGGCGGCACGTTCGTGGAGGTCGGCAATATCTGGCCCGACAGCAACGTGGAGCTGGACATCTCCAAGATACTCTGGGGCCAGACCCGCATCATCCCGGTCACGCACTACGACCCGTACATCCTTCCGGTCGCGCTCGACTTCCTGGTGCGCACGCGGGACAAGTACCCGCTGACCAGGGTGATGTCTCACAGCTTCCCGCTGGAGCAGATCGGCGAGGCGTTCGAGCAGGCCGAGTGGATCGGCAAGGGCGACGACGCCGCCATAACCAGGGCCTTCGTCGCTCCGTAGCTCCCACCGCCCGGTGAGACCGGGATTCCCACCCAATGTCACCCTGAACGAAGTGAGGGGCCTGGGGTGGGAGTTGGCCGGGTCGTGAGCGAGGTCAAGGGGCCCCGCCCCAGGTCCCTCTCTGCGCTCGGGACGACAGGACGATCACCGCCGCCTGCGGCTTACTGGGGGATCTTGTACTGGTGCCAGAAGCTGGCGTTGATGGCCGGCTTGCCCCGGTAGCGCTCGATGCGACCGGTTACGCACAGCTCCCGGTTCATGAGCCAGTCGACGATGTCGATCGACCTGTCGACGAAATCGGGCCAGTCGCCGACGCGGGTGACGAGGCTGGGGAAGTAGGCGACGAAGTGCTGGTCCGGGTCGGGCGGGCCGAAGTCTATGAAGACGGCACGGCCCTCGCTCGCCTGCCGCACGGCCGAGACGGTCCCGCAGACGGTGCGCTCCTTGCCGACGTGCACGCTGGCGACGCTCGCCTGGATCGCGGTCTTGATCGCCTCCTGTGCCGCGGCGATCTCCGCGGGGCTCGGGCCCGCCGACGCGGGACGGCGCGGGGGCGGAGGCGGCTGCGGAGGTGGCTCCGGCTCGCTCTGGATGCGCTCGATCAGCTCCTCCATCGTCACGATGTCGGACTCGATCTCGCCCACGCGCCGCAGGTCGGCCTCGGCCTCCTCGGTGCGTTCGAGGTCGGTCAGCACCGCTGCCCGGGCCTGGTACGCTCGGATGAGCACCGGCGCGAGCTCCAGGGCCCCCTCGAGGTCGGGCAGCGCGCGCCGGCGCCGGTTGGGCTGCTCGAAGGAGGTCAGGGCGGCGCGGTACATGTACCGGTACCGTGAATCGCGCACCAGGGCGTTGTCGTAGGCCTCCACCGCCTTCTCGAGGTCTTCCAGGTCCAGGAACGCCCTGGCCTGGTTGATGTAGTAGCGCGCGTTTTCGGTCCGCTCCGTGGTGATCGCCGTCGCGAAGTCCTTCAGCGCCTTCTCCGGCTCGCCGAGCTCCAGGTACGCGAGGCCCCGTGCGTTGATGCTCTCCGCATCGCCCCTGTCCAGCCTGATCGCGCCGTCCAGGTCCCTCACGGCCTCCTCGATGCGTCCCAGCTCGACGTAGACGGCGGCGCGGAGCCGGAGCGGCTCCGGGTCCTGCGGGGCGAGACGGATCGCCGACCCGAAGTCGTCGACGGCGAGATCGAGATTGCCGAGCTCGACGTGGACCTTGCCTCTTCCCTTGAGGGCCTCGGAGTCGTCGGCGAACAGCCGGATCGCGGCGTCGAAGTCGGTCAGCGCCTCCTGGGTCTGCCCCAGGGCGGCGCGCGCCTGCGCCCGCCCGAAGTACGCGCCCGGGTCCTGGGGGTCGAGCCGCACCGCCTCGTCGAAGCTGGGGACGGCCAGCTCGGGCTGTCCGAGCTCGACGTAGGCCAGTCCCCGGGCCCTGTACGCGGCCGCCCTGCCGGGGTCGAGCCGGATCGCGTGCTCGAAGTCGGCGATGGCCTCGCTCTTGCGGCCGAGCCGGACGTACGCCAGGCCCCGGCGTTGGTAGTAGTCCGGGTTGTCGGGCTCTCGCCAGATCGCCTCGTCGTAGTCCCTGATCGCCGGCGACATGGCGCCCCTGATGACGCGCAGGTCCGCGCGGGCGACGTACGCGTCGACGAAGTCGGGGTTGGCGCGGACGGCGTTGCCGAAATCCCCGTCGGCCCGCCGGCAGGCGGGACCGGGCCGGCACTCCTGGGCGTCCCTGAGCCCGCTGGGCACCATCCCGATCGCGACGTACGCCTGGCCGCGGATGTAGAACGCGTCCGCGTTCTCCGAGTCGAGGTCGATCGCCTCGCCCATCGCGTCGAGCACCGCCTCCCAGTCTTCGCGGGCCGCGTGTACGCGGCCGTAGTGGTAGTACGCCGACGCGACCTCGGTCTCGGATAGCGGCAGGGTGAACGCGCGGTCCAGGTGAGCGACCGCCTCGTCAGTGCGCCCGAGGTCGAGCAGGATGGAGGCCGCGTTGACGTGGGCGACGGCCAGGTCGTCGTTCAGCCTCGTCGCCTCGGTGAAGTCCGCGAGCGCGGCCTCGCGGTTTCCCAGGGCGCGGTGCGCGCCGCCGCGGTTGTTGTAGGCCTCGGCGAAGTCGGCCTTCAGGTCGATGGCGCGGTCGTACTCCGCGAGAGCCTCCCGCCACATCCCCTCCGCGGCGAGCGCGACGCCGGCCTCGTTGGCCTGACTGGCCTCGCCGAGGCCCGAGCACGCGGCCGCGAAGAGTGCGAGGAGAACGAGCGCGGCGGCCTTCGCCAGAAAGCTGCTCATCCCGAATGTCGACCTGCGGAGCGAGTCTCGCCGCATCCTACTGCCATGCCGCGAGGAGGACCCCAATGACGGCGAATCCCACGACCGAGTAGCCGAGGTTGATCAGGAAGAGCCGGAGCGACCGGCCCTCGAAGGAGTAGTTCGGCGCCTGGCTGGCCGCCACGAGACCGACGCCCGCCGTGAGGCCGAGCACGAGGCCGTCCAGCGGCTCGTCGATGCCGAGGCTCTGTGTCAGCAGCGCCAGCACGACGACGAGGACTATCGACACCACGACGGCGATGGCGTAGCCCTTGTACTGCTCGCCCTTCCCCGCCTCCTCGATGGCCTCCACAGTGATGCCCGTGGCCGCCATCCACGGCTTGCCCAGCAGGAAGGGCGAGTACCACAGGGCGCCCAGCACCATGTTGAAGACCACGCCGACCACGATCGCCAGGTAGTTCAGCTCGCCGAAGTCGAATTCCATCGCGCCCTCCTGTGTTCGTCCGTTCATCTGCCCGCCGCTCCGCCGGGACCTCACATAACCGTCTTTCCCGCGCAGGCGGGAATCCAGGGTGGGGTTCCCAACTACCGGACAGACTCCGCCATTGTACCGGTCTCGCCGGTTTCCGGCGCCTCCCATTTTGCCACAAGGGTAACTGTTCAGTGCCGCAGAGCGCCTGTCTTCCTCACCTGCCTCACGAGGCAACCTGTTCACCCGAGTAGCGTCGCTGTTCAGGGCTAGCGGAAAGAGAGGGGAGGCTCAAGTCTGAACAGTTACGCACAAGCAGCTATAATCGGCGTTCCTGGCTGACCGAATCCAGGGGGAGGACAACAGTGGCAGACGCGCACTCGAAGGTCCACGACTACGCCGAGGAGCTGACCTCGACGCCGCGCGCCCACCTGCGGCTGGAGCTGCGCCAGGACGACGACGGCCTCAAGCTGCTCCACGATGACAGGCCGCTCGTCGAGTGCTACCTGACCCGCGAGGGCATGGCGGCCGGCGGCTACATGGCGAAGGCGCTCGGCGCTCCCCTGCCCGCCCTCGGCGAGTCGGCGCCTGTCCGCGTGTCCACCGGCGTGCTGTTCCGTGCCGTGTCCATAGCCGCTCTCGACTTCGGTGTCGAGGAGTCATTCATCCTGCTCGAGCGCCTCCTCGAGGAGGCCGAAATGCAGCGGGGCGGGGCGATAGTGGGAGATACCGGATAGCGCATAGTGCATAGTTGCGGAATCCCCTCCCGCTATTCACTATCCACTACCAACTATCCACTATTCCCTATACACTATCCGCAATGGCAATTGACCACGCCGCGCTGGAGCCCGGACAGACGATCTCCGAACGCCGTTACACGCTGGACGATGCCGCGGTCGCCCTGTACGTGAACGCTGTCGGCGACCGGTCGGGGCTGTACCAGTCCGGCGACGGGGTCACGCCGCCCATGGCCGTCGCGGCGCTCGGGCTGAGGGGCGTCGTCGAGGACCTGCGCATCCCCGGCGGCACGCTGCACACGAGCCAGGAGATGGAGTTCCTGGTGGCGGTCCCGGTGGGGTCCGAGTTGCGGTGCGAGGCGGACGTGCTGCAAAATTCGGTGCGCGGCGGCCGGCGCTTCCTGGTGGTCGATATCAGGATGGACGACGGCGACGGCCGGCGGGTGCTGAACGGCAAGAGCACCCTGGTGCTGCCGACGTGAGCGCGGGCGAGGCGTTCCAGGAAGGCGACCCGCTGCCGGCGGTCGTCAAGGAGATCGACCAGACCCGGATCGCCCTGTACGCGGAGGCCTCGGGCGACTTCAACCCGATACACCTCGACCGCGAGTACGCGGAGAGCACCGAGTTCGGCGGCACCATAGCGCACGGCATGATGGTAGCGGCGGTCGTCTCGGAGGCGATGGCCACCGCCTTCGGCAGGCTCTGGGCCGAGGACGGGCGCATGAAGCTCCGGTTCAGGGCGCCGGTCTACCCCGGCGACACGGTGACGACGTTCGGCGAGGTGAAGCGGGTCAGCGACGACGGCGGCGTTTCCGAAATAGCATGCACGGTGGGCGTCCGTCGGCAGACCGGCGAGGTCGCCATCACCGGCGAGGCCACCGTGAGACGGGCGAAGTGAGGGCTTAAGGCTCTCGGAGAGGCGGTTGAAGCTTTGACGGACTCGAACGAGGTAAAGAACGCGCTGGTGACCGGCGCATCGAAGGGCATAGGCCGCGGCATCGCGCTCCGGCTCGCCGAGATGGGCGCCAACGTCGCCGTGAACTACAACAGCTCCGCCGACGCCGCGACGGAGGTCGAGGCCGAGGTCAGGAACGCCGGCGTCGAGTCGTTCACGGTGCAGGCCGACGTATCCGACCTCGACCAGGTCAAGGCGATGGTGGACCGCGTGCAGGACGAGTGGGGCCACGTCGACATCCTCGTCAACAACGCGGGCATCATCGACGACGGGCTGCTCGTGCGCATGTCGGACGACTCGTGGGAGCGTGTCATCGACACGAACCTGAACGGCACCTTCTACTGCACGCGCGCGGCGCTTCGGACGATGCTGCGCCGGCGCTGGGGCCGCATCATCAACATCGGCTCGGTCGTCGGCCTGCGGGGCAACCCCGGCCAGACCAACTACACCGCTTCGAAGGCGGGGATCATCGGCTTCACCAAGGCGCTGGCCAAGGAGGTCGCCACGCGCAACATCACCGTAAACACCGTGACGCCCGGATACCTGGAGACGGAGACCACGGCCGTGCTGACCGACGAGCAGAAGGCGTACTGGCTCAGCGTGATCCCGCAGGGACACTTCGGCGAGGTAGACGACATCGCCCATCTCGTGGCGTTCCTGGCCTCCGACAAGGCCAAGTACATCACCGGCCAGGCCATCAGCGTCGACGGCGGCATGGCGGTCTAGCGTGGGCCCGGCGAGCATGACCCCGGAGTGGACCTCCCGGTACCCCGACCGCGACCGGCTGCGGGCCGAGGTGGACTGTATCGCCGGCTGCTTCCTGGAGCAGCTCCTGGAGTCGATACCCCAGGACGAGATTCGCGGCTTGTACTCCAAGGGGTCGTCGAACAAGGCGTGGGAGTCGCCCCTGGACTACGTGCCCGAGGTCAGCGACGTCGACATGCACCTGTGGTTCCATGACGACGTCGCCTGGCGCCGGTACCTGCAAACGGTGCCGCAGGCGATGGCCATACTGAAGGGTGTGGAGAAGCGCTTCAGGGCGAGAATCCCCGAGCCGCTGCACGAGCCACGGCCGCAGCTCATCGTCTGGAACAAGCTGACCGCGGAGAGGGAAGGCGTCGTCCACTCGCCAAGGTCCACCGTGACGACGCTGTACGGCGAGGAGTACCCGAAAGCAGACTACTCCGACGCCGATGCCATCCGGAGGTACGACGCCGGTAGTCTCGTCCACGACTCGGAGTGGGCTATGATCAGCGGACTCGACGTGATAGACAAGCCGGGCCGGTACCTCTGGCAGGCGCTGCGCCCCGTGACCTACCGGGTGTCCCCCACGGGGCCCCGTGTCCTGCATCTCCTGGGACTCGATACGGAGGACGCGTGGAGCATGAACCGGACCCGGACGACGGCGGCCATGCGGGACCGGGGCCTCGACAGCCTCGCCGACGACTACATCGACTACTACATGTCTTCGTGGGACTACTTCCTGTCCGGCCTGAAGGACACGGACGCGGGGCGCGCGGCCGTCGCCGCGGCGGTCCGCGTGCTGGACCAGGGCGCGGCCATCGGGCGCCAGTGGCTCGCCGCCAACCCCGAGCCGGCGGCGGTCGCGGGGTAGGCCCATGTCGTTCGAGGGAAAAGTCGCGCTCGTAACCGGTGGATCCCGCGGGATCGGCCGCGCCATCGCGCTGGATCTGGCGCGGCGCGGCGCCGACGTCGCCTTCAACTACCTGCGCAACCACGAGCGCGCCGCCGACACGCAGCGGGAGATCGAGGCGCTCGGCGTACGCTGCCTGCGCGTCCGGGCCCACCTCGGCGACGCCGGGAAGATCAGGGACCTGTTCGCCGACGTGGCGGCCGAGTTCCCTCGGCTCGACATCCTCGTCAACAACGCCGCGTCGGGCGTGCAGCGGCCGGCCGAGGAGCTGGAGGAGAAGCACTGGGACTGGACGATGAACGTCAACGCCCGCGCGCCGTGGCTCTGCTCGATCGAGGCGTCGAAACTGATGACCGGCGGCGGCAGCATCATCAACCTGACCAGCCTCGGGTCGCAGAGAGTGCTGCGCGACTACTTCTCCGTGGGCACGTCGAAGGCCGCGCTGGAGGCGGTGACCCGCTATCTCGCGGTGGAGCTGGCGCCCAAGGGCATCTCGGTGAACGCCGTCGCGGGCGGGCTCGTCGACACCGAGGCGCTGGACCACTTTCCCGAGGGCGAGCAGATGCGCAGCGCCGGGCGAGAGACGCTGCTCGGACGGATGCTGACGGGCGACGACATCGCGAAGATCGTCGCGTTCCTGTGCACCGAGGAGGCCGCGACGATCCGCGGGCAGGTGCTCGTCGTAGACGGCGGCGCGACCCTCAGAGGCTAGCCGCCGGTTCAGCCCCGGGTGCCCCCGCGCTCAGCCGTCACCCCCGTTCGCCCCGAGTGCCCCGGCGTCAGCCAGGGTGTATCGAGGGGCCCGCAAGCGCGACCGTGAAGAGCCCGGCGCTCAGCCGTCACTCCCGTTCGCCCCGAGTGCCCCGGCGTCAGCCGGGGTGTATCGAGGGGCCCGCAAGCGCGACCGTGAAGAGCCCGGCGCTCAGCCGTCACTCCCGTTCGCCCCGAGTGCCCCGGCGTCAGCCGGGGTGTATCGAGGGGCCCGCAAGCGCGACCGTGAAGAGCCCGGCGCTCAGCCGTCACTCCCGTTCGCCCCGAGGGCCACGGCATCAGCCGGGGTGTATCGAGGGGCCAAGCACCTCGACCGAGAAGTCTACGCCTTCGACCGGCAGCACGACGCCCGCCGACGCGTGGGCGCGCCTCACGTAGCCGAGGCCGACGCCGCCCCCGTCCGGCGACCCGGCCGCCGACGTGACGACGCCGACCTGCTTGCCGTCGAGCACGAGCTTCGCGCCGGGCACCGGGCCGCCGGCCCCGTCCCACCGCATGCGCATCAGCCGCTTCTGCACCTTGTCGTAGGTGTTCAGCCGGGCGACGACCTCCTGCCCGACGTAGCAGCCCTTCGTAAAGCTGATGATGTCGATCAGGCCGGCCTCCAGCGGGTTGAAGGCCTCCGTCAGCTCGCAGCCGAAGGCAGGTACCCCGCCCTCGATGCGCGCGAGGTCGAGGGCTTCACTGCCTACCTGGACGGCGCCCGCGGACAGCAGCGCGTCCAGGGCCTGTTGCCTGGCGTCGGCCGGAACGACCACGTCGTAGCCGGGTTCCCCGACCGGGTCGCCGCGGACGACGAGCGCTTCCGCTCCGCCGATGTTCCCGGCTCGGGACCCGTAGAGCGCAAGCCCGGCCGTCGCCACGCCGGTCGCGGCCTCCACGGCCGTCGCGGCTCCGGGGCCGACGACGCCTAGCATCGCGGTCGTTGACGTCACGTCCTCGACCGAGACTTCCTCCACGAAGGTGTAGAAGTCCACCCACTCGGCCACCCTGCCCTGGTTGCCGGCGCCGGTGAGCGCGAGCAGGTCCCCGTCGCGGCGGAGGACGAGCAGCAGGTCGAGGATGCGGCCCTTGTTCGTCGTGAGCACAGTCGCCGCGCCCTCGCCGACGGCGAGCTCGGTCAGCGCGTTGGTGGACAGGCGCTCCAGCAGGTCGACGGCGTCCTCGCCGCGGAGGACGAGCCGCCCGACGTCGGAGCGGTCGACGACGCCGACGCCACGCGTCAGCGCTTCATAGTCGTCGACGGGGACGTCGGTCTTCAGGGCCGTCGTTTCAGCCATATGTAACCGCCACTGCCGCGACGTCGCGCGCCTGCAAGCTCGTCATTCCCGCGCAGGATACTTTTGCATAACCCCGTTGGTTGCGGCGAACAGTGGTGGACGCGCGTCGATTCCGTACCTGGGAGGCCCCGCCCCTGGATTCCCGCCTTCGGAGACCCTTGCAAAATCGTCGTTCCCGCGAAGGCGGGAATCCACGGGTGGTGTTCCCCGCGACGGATTAGGCCGCGCTAGACCCCGAACGACGTCCCGCAGCCGCAGGTCGTCTTCGCGTTGGGGTTGTTGAAGACGAAGCCCTTGCCGTTCAGGCCGCCGGAGTATTCGAGGACCGTCCCGGCCAGGAAGATGTACGACTTGCGGTCCACGTACAGCTCGATCCCGTGTTCCCGCAGCACCTTGTCGTTCTCCTGCGGTTCCTCGACGAGGTCGAGGATGTAAGTCAGCCCCGAGCATCCGCCGCCCTTGACGCCGACGCGGAGGTTCGACTCCGGCTTGCCGGCATCGGCGGCGAACTCGCGGACGTGCCTGGCCGCCTCGGCGCTGATCGAGATGGTGAGCGGCTGCGGCTTTTCCCTGGTAGTGGTCACGGTTAACCTGCCCTGCGATTCCTCTAGATTCTATCTGCGGGCCAACCCGTAGTCAATCGGAACGACGCTATGTTCGGTTTTGGACCCGAACAGCCAAATGGCCGGCCCGTTGCGGTCGGCCGGCCATTCTTCACTTCCTCGAGCAGAATGAGGCTCGCGCCTACGGGTGGTAGACCACCATCTTGAGCTCGGACATCTCCTCGACGGCGTAGCGCGGGCCCTCTTTGCCCATGCCGCTCTCCTTGACGCCGCCGTAGGGCATCAGGTCGGCGCGCCACTGCGGGCCCGAGTTGATCATCAGGTTGCCGGAGTGGACGCGGCGCGCGAACTGCATCGCCCAGTCGACGTTCTGCGTGAAGATGCCGGCGCTCAGCCCGTAGTTGCTGTCGTTCGCCATCTCGATCGCCTCGTCGATGTCAGAGAACGGCGTGACCGCCACCGCCGGGCCGAACAGCTCGTCGCACGAGATACGCATCTCCGGCTTGACGTCGGCCACGACCGTCGGCTGGTGCACCGCCCCGTCGTACTCTCCGCCGACAACGGTGCGCGCGCCGCCGCTGACCGCCTCCGCGATCCACTCGTTGACCCGCACCGCGTCGTCGGCCCGCACCATCGGCCCCATCTTGACATCCTCGCGCAGCGGGTCGCCCGTGCTGATCTCCTTGACGCCCTCGGTGAGCGCGTCGAGATAGTCGGCGTACACCTCGCGGTTGGTGATGATCCGCTGGGCCGAGATGCAGACCTGGCCCGCATTGGAGAAGCCGCTGGCGATGGTGCCCTTCACGACCTTGTCCATGTCCGCGTCCGGCATGACGATCAGCGGCGAGTTGGAGCCCAGCTCCATCGTGACCTTCTTCAGGCCCGCCGTGCGGCAGATGCGCTCGCCGATGTCGCGGCTGCCGGTGAAGGTCACCTTCCGCACGCGGTCGTCGGCGACGAGCGCGTCGCCGATCCTGCCGCCGGAGCCGGTGACGCACTGCACCGCCTCGGCGGGCACGCCCGCCTCCAGCAGCGCCTCGGTCAGCTTGATCGCCGAAAGCGGCGTGTCCGACGCCGGCTTGATGATGACCGAGTTGCCGGCCGCGAGCGCCGGGCCGACCTTGTGGCACACCAGGTTGAGCGGGAAGTTGAACGGGCTGATCGCCGCGACGACCCCGCAGGGCACCCGCAGCGTGAAGCCCATCTGGCCGCCCCAGCCGGGCGCGGCGTCCAGCGGTATCGTCTCGCCGTAGAGACGCTTGGCCTCCTCGGCCGACAGCGTCATCGTCTGGATGGCGCGGCCCGCCTCCATGCGGCCCTCGGTGATCACCTTGCCCTCTTCGAGGGTTATCGTGCGGCCGAAGTCCTCCTGGCGCTCCTCCATGATCTCGGCCGTCTTCTTGAGCATCAGGTAGCGGTCGTAGGCCGGGACATCGGCCATGACCTTCGCGCCGCGCTCCGCGCTGGCGATGGCGGTCTCCAGGTCCTCGAGGTCCGCTGCCGGGACCGTGTCGACGACCGTGTTGTTGAACGAGTTGATGACCTCGATCTTCGCGTCCTTGTCGATCCACTCGCCGCCGACGTACATCTTCATCGTGGAACCCTCCTGTGGGGCTGTCCCCTGCCGATGTTCGGGTGGGGCGCGCTCAGAGTGCTTTCCGTTGGAGCGGCCCCTATCATACCACCGGCCCAGCCGCGCGCAACCCGCCGCGCGGCACGCCGAAATTGACCGCCGTCGAGACCGGCAATATACTCGGCTGCCCGACTCCGACCACGCGGGAGGCACGACATGATCGTAGACGCATACACTCTTGTCGGCGGCCTCACCGTGCGCCCGGAGGCGATGGGGTTCCCGGAGCTGTCCGCGCAGATGGCCAAGGCCGGCGTGGACCGCGCCGCGGTCGCAAGCCTGCGCGGCCTGAACGCCGACGCACGCAAGGGCAACGACCACCTCTTCGCGACTACCGCGGCGGACGGACGGTTCATCCCGCTCGGGGTGGTCGGGCCCAGGTTGTCGGCCGCCGAGCTGCCGTCGGTGGTCGCCGACTGCGTCGCGAGCGGGGCCGCGGGCCTGGCGTTCCACCTGCCGCCGAACACGTCCCTCACATCGCTGGCGTCGCGCCGGGCGTTCGCCGAAATCGCCCGGCCGGGGCTGCCCCTGGTCGCCTGCAGCGTCTTCAGCGATGGGCTGCCCACGCAGCTCGCGGAGACGACGGCTGGGCTGGGATGCGCGCTGTACCTGGCCGGCGCCTTCTACCCCGTGTTCGACGAGGTGCTGGCTGTCGTCGAGGAGCACGGCCACGTCTACGTCGACCCGTCGTGGTTTCCGACGCCGGGCGCGGTGGAGCTGCTGGTCGACAGCGCCGGGCCGGACCGGGTGCTCTACGCCTCCGGCGCCGCCCTGCGGCCCATGCGGCCCGCGCTGAACATGGTCCTGGACGCCGAGGTGGACGACGCGGTCAAGCGGAAGATACTGGCCTCGAACGCGTTGAGGCTATTCGGGCTGCCGGAGGAGGCCGACCGCGTCGAGGCCGCCGCGGCTCCACTGCCCACGGTCGAGGTACCGGCGACGCCCGCCATCGACGTCCACAACCACTTCGGCGAGATACCGGGACTGTCGGCGTCGACGCGGGACCTGGAGGCGATCGAGTTCTACGCGCGCCGGGCCGGCTTCGAGTACTCGGTCTGCTCGTCGTACTTCGCGTACTACGACGACATGGACGCGGGCAACCGCGAGATGCTCGAGAAGATCGAGGGCAGGCCCCGCCTGCTGGGCAGCCCCGTCATCAACCCCACCCATCTCGAGGCGTCGATTCGCTGGCTCGACGAGTTCGCGACGAACGACCGGCTCGCCCACGCGACGATCACGCCGGACACGGTGCTCGACCGGGGCGGCTCTGAGAGCTTCATGGCGCTGTTCGCCGAGGCCGCGAAGCGGGGCGTGCCGATCTTCTACAACGGCCCCAACTGGGACTTCACCCGCCTGCCGCGCTACCCGACCGGCGTCGGCTACGCGCCGTTCGTGCGGGGCGGCCGCGCATCCGACCTGGCGATGTTCAGGGAAGTCGGACGCCGCCACCCGCACCTGCCGATCATCATCGGCCACGGCCTGGGCGAGGACGGCATCCAGCTCGCGGCAGACACGCCCAACGTCTACCTGGAGATGTCTGGCTCTTACCCCAACCGCGGCGCGCTGAGGCGGGCCATCGACACCGTCGGCGCCGACCGGATCGTGTTCGGAACCGACATGGACCTGATAGTGCCGGCCTACGCGCTCGGCATCTACCAGGACGCCGACCTGTCGCCCGAGGAGGACCGCCTGCTGATGGCGGAAAACGCCCGGCGAATTCTCAGGATGCCGCGCGCATAGTCGCCTCCGGGACGTGCGCCCGGATGTAGCGGTTGCGTCGCATACACGCGCTTGACGGACGAACATATGTGTGCTAGGTTTGTTCGGAACATTCGTACTTTTCGAGGCCGGCCCGCCCGGCGCTACCAGGAGGCACACCATGAAGCGCAAGCTCTCCGAGCGGCAGAAGTGCATACTGACGACAATACGCGACTTCATCGACGAGAACCACTACCCGCCCACCGTCCGGGACATCCAGGAGGCGTGCGACGTCAGCTCGACCTCCGTGGTCGACTACAACCTGCGCATCCTGCAGCGCGAGGGCTACATCCGTCGCCAGGCGGAGGTCTCCAGGGGCATCGAGCTGCTGGACGGGGCCGGACCGCGGCGGGACGTGATCTCCGTGCCCGTGCTCGGCGCCATCGCGGCCGGCGAGCCGCTGCACGTGCCGCCCTCGGGCTCCTGGGGCACCGAGGCCGTCGATAACGTGGACCTCCCCACGTCCATGATGGGCGGCAGGTCGGAGGTGTTCGCGGTACGCGTCAAGGGCGAGTCGATGATCGACGCCCTCGTCGCCGACGGCGATCTCGTCGTGATGGAGCCCGTCGAGAGCCCCTCCAACGGCGACATGGTCGCCGCATGGCTGCGGGACCAGGAAGAGGTCACGCTGAAGCACTTCCAGATGCGAGACGGCATGGTCACCCTCCAGCCGGCCAACGCCGCCGTCGAGCCGATCACCGTCCCCGCCGAGAACGTCTCCGTGCAGGGACGCGTCGTCGGCGTAGTCCGCACCCTGTAGCCCACGTCCATATCGGTGACCACGAGAGCCGGGCGGCAGCGCCCGGCTCTTCTCTTGTCTCGACAAGGGGCCTCCAGGCACAGTACCTGTTCAGAGTCGCGGAACGCCTGTCATGCCCCACCTCACGCCCAAGACAACCCGTTCACCCCGAGTAGCGCCGCTGCTTCGAGCGGCGCGTATCGAGGGGCTCAAGCGACCGCCGACTCCGCCCCTGGATACCGGCCGGACCGAGCGGCGGCCCACTCAGGGCCGACGAAAAGCTAGGGGAGGCCCTTCGGTCTGAATCGTTACCCAGACACAGCAACTGTTCAGACTCCGTGAGGATGTCAGGGCAACCGGAGCTCCGTCATACCCGCGCAGGGAGATCTTTTCGTAACTCCTCGCGGGGGAGCCCGACAGGGCGGACATCCGTCGATTTCGTATCTGGGCCCCACCCCCTGGGTTCCCGCCCCCGTCTGCACGGGGGCAGGCTCTGCGCGGGAATGACGGTTACGCGAGGGTCTCTCTGCGCGGGAACGACGATTGTGCAGAGGTCTCCCTTCGCGGGAACGACGATTATGCAAGGGTCTCCGCAGGCGGGTATCCAGGGGCTGGGCGGCGTCCGTCCCATCAACCCGTTCGCCCCGAGTGCCCCGACGCTTCGTCGGGGTGTATCGAGGGACGCCACGAAGGGCGACGCTACTCCGAACAGTTACCAGGCACAAGAATTCTTGTGTCTGGCGTCCCGCTATGGTAGTCTCAACTCACGATCAGCAACCGTGGAGGGATAAGCCATGAAGGTCGCAGAGGCCCGGGCGCGGGTCGTCGAGAAGCTGGAGGAGGCCGCCGCGTCTGGAGACGAGGACCTCGCCGCCCACGTCTCGAACTTCAGCCGGGCCGTGCTGATCGCGCTCGCGGCTTACGACGCGGACGCGGAGGTCGATCTGCGGACACTGAGCATCAAGACGTCGACGGCAGGCCGCATCCTGGGATTCAGCCAGGAGTACGTCAGGGAGCTCGTGCGCGGCAAGGCGCTCGACGCGACGAAGAAGAACGGCGAGTTCCAGATACCGCTCGCGTCGGTCGTGGGCCTTCAGGCCAGGTCGGCCGCTCGCCCCGGCGGTCGCGTGTCGCCCGCCGCGCAGGGCGCCGGCGGCTGGGCCACCATATGGTCTGGGATCGGCTTCCTGTACGGGCACGGCCCCCACGAGCGGCCCGCCTGATCGACCGACTGCCCCGCGACGCCGGAACGCCACCGGGGCCGCGGACTACTTCCCGGTCAGGCGCTGCCGAGGAACACCTGGGTCAGTATGTCGGTCTCCCGGACCGATTGCGGCGTGCCTGAGTGCACGACGCGCCCCATGTTCAGGACATACGCCCTGTCCACTATGTCCAGCACGCCCTTGATGTTGTGCTCGACGACGAAGATGGTGGTCCGGAGCCGATCACTGATCTCGGCGACCTTCTCGAACACTTCCTTGACCACTCTCGGCGCCAGTCCGAGCGTGGGCTCGTCGAGCAAGAGGACGTCGGGGCCGGCCATCAGGCCGCGGCCGAGGGCCAGCATCTGCTGCTGGCCGCCCGACATCTGGCTCGCCGCGTCGCGCCGCTTCTCGTACAGTATCGGGAACAGCTCCAGCACGGCATCGAGGCGGCGTTGCTTCTCCCGCTGGTCGCCCAGGTACAGGCAGCCCATCTCCAGGTTCTCTTCGATCGTCAGGTTCGTGAACACCCGCCTGCCCTGCGGGACGAAGGCAATCCCCTCCTTGACGATCTCGTGGGTGGCAGCCGCCAGCCTGTCGCCGCGCCAGTAGACGTCGCCGGACACCACTGGCGCCAGCCCCATGATGGCCTTGAGCACGGTCGACTTCCCGGCCCCGTTGGGGCCCATGACGGCGACGACCTCGCCCTTGCGGACGCCCAACGACGCCTGCTCGAGCGCCCGCACCGCGCCGTAGCTCACCGACACGTCGACCAGCTCGAGCAGCATGGCGTCCTGTTCCATCGCTGGTATGTCTTGCTTGTCCATCGGCAGCGCCTCGGGAGCCTCCGGGAACACGCTAGAGGCCCAGGTAGGCGTCTATCACCTCCGGTCGGCTCAGCACCTCCTCGACGTCCCCGACGCCGAGCAGGGCGCCCGCGTCCAGGACGAAGAGGTGGTCCGACAGCTCGCGAACGATATCCATGTTGTGGGAAACGAAGATGATGGTCTTGCCGTGCTCCCGCATGTCCTTCAGTATGGCCTTGACCCTCTCCAGCATCTGGGGGAACAGACCGGCGAAGGGCTCGTCGAACAGGTATATGTTGACGTCCAGCGCCATCGCCCGCCCGATTTCCAGCAGCTTTCGCTGGCCGTAGGAGAGGTCCATGGCGAGGGAGTCCCGCTTCTCCCACATGCCGACCTTCTTCAGGATATCCTCCGCTCGCTCCTCGCGATCTGGCTGCCCGCGTTGCAGCAGGGCCCTGAAGACGCCGCGGGCCGTCAGTACCACCATGATGTTGTCCCAGACGCTGATCTGGTCGAAGAGCCTGACCTCCTGGAACGTCCTGGTGATGCCATGAGCGGGAGTCTCGTGAGCGCGGACCACCTTCATGCCGACGCCGTCGATGACCACTATCCCCTCGTCGATCGGGAGTATCCCGCTCAGCAGGTTCACGAGGGTCGATTTCCCCGACCCGTTCGGCCCGACGATGCAGGTTATCCACTCGCGGAAGATCGACATGGACAGCCGGTCCACGGCCTTGACCGCGCCGAAGTGCTTCGAGATCTCCTTCGTCCTGAGGCCGAAGATATCGTCCAGGTCCATCTGCTGGGCGCTCACAGCTTGTATCTCCCCGTAAGGCCCTGCGGCCTGAACAGCATCAGCAACACCAGCAGGACCCCCAACACCACCTGCCGTACCTGCCCGACGTGCTCGTCCGGCAGGTACGGCAGAAAGCGCATACCTTCGTCGAGCAGCACGAACGACATCGCGCCGAGGAGCGAGCCCCAGATCGTCGCCAGCCCTCCCAGGATCACGATCGATATCAGCAGGATCGACTCCAGCAGGACGAAGGAGTTGGGGTCGATGAAGGTGGCCCAGCTCGCGAACAGCCCGCCCGCGAGTCCCGCCATCATGGCGGAGATGACCCATATGGCCAGCTTGTAGTGCGTCACCCGGTAGCCGAAGACCTCCGTGGCCTGCTCGTCCTCCCGGATCGCGGTCAGCACCCGTCCGAAAGAGGACGTCACGATCAGCCACGAGACCAGCATGACCAACACCAGGAACGCCAACGCCAGCGCGAGGAACTCGACGTCGCCGCCCAGCTCCCACCCGCCTATGCTGGGCTTTTCTATTTCGTGGATGCCGAAGGCGCCTCTCGTCACGCTGCGCAGGTTCAGGAAGACGCTGAAGGCGATTATCGCGAACCCGAAAGACACGAGGACGTATATGTCGTCCCTGAACCTGTTGAATACCACGCCCACAACGATCGCGACCAGGCCCGCCAGGATCACGCTGACCGGCAGCGCGGCGAAGAAGGGCCAGCCCAGCGTCGGAATGGCTTCGGTCCGGAGCTGCTCGTAGGCGGCGTCCGACGTGAGGAACGCCATCGCATAGGCGCCAATGCCGAAAAAGCCGATGTGGCCTACCGACAGCAGCCCGGCGTAGCCCACGATCAGGTTCAGGCTGACCGCCAGTATCGCCCAGATCGCGAAGACGGTGCCCACGCTCACCGCGAACCCGGTGCCCTTCCACACCATGAACGCGGCGGCCCACGTGATGACGATCAGGTTCGCCCATAGCTCGACGTTGCCCCTGGGAAACCGAAGCAGGCCCCGGGGGGCGCGCGCGAACCTTCCGAGTATGTCCTGCGCCCGTGAGCTCATCGCGGTCGTATCTACCTCCTGGGCAGCATGCCTTTGGGCCAGAACGACAGGAACAGGATCAACAGGATGAAGGATATGGCGTCCTTCCACTCGCCCGCCAGGTCCCAGATCCCGAACTGCTCGACCATCCCCAGCACGAACCCGCCGAGAATCGCGCCGTACAGGTTGCCGATGCCCCCGACCACGGAAGCTATCCAGCCCTTCAGCAGGAGCAGCAGGCCCATTCGGGGCTGCAGGGCGGTGTCGTGACCGCTCAACACCCCGGCGAACGCCGCGAACACCGCCCCCATGAAGAAGACGATCGAGATCACCACGGTGGTGTTGATCCCGACCACCTTCGACACCTCCTCGTCGTCGCCGATGGCCCGCACCGCCTTTCCGAAGGCGGTCATCTTCAGCAGGAGCAGCAGCCCGACGAACCCCGCGAGGGCCACGCCGACCTGGAAGACGTTGAACCCCTTGATGTTCGCCCCGCCGATCGTCCAGGGATCGCTGCCGAACGCATCCGGAAGGGGACGCGGCGCGCTCTGGAACACGATCGTCGTCAGGGCGGTCAGCGCCAGCAGGATTCCCAATGTCGCCACGAGCATGATCAGCGGCGACCGCGACCGCTCCCGCATGTAGACGTACAGGCCACGGTACAGGGCCAGCCCAACGGCCCCCGCAAGGAGACACGACACCGCCCAGCTCAGGTAGAGGTTCGATCCCGGACTGGCGGCCACGAAGAGCCCGCCGTACACGCCCGCGGCGGCGGCCGGGACAGCGGCAGCTATCAGAAACGGCGTCAGCCCGGCATGCGGCCAGACGCGTCGATACGCCACGTGCAGGACCCAGCCCACCGCGGCGGCGGCCGACGCGCCCACCGCGGGACTGAGCACCGTGTTCAGCTCCTCGGGATTGGCGAGGACGTACCAGACGTAGGCCCCGCAGGCCGCGGCAAGGACGCCCCCGACCACGAGCAGGGCCGTCGAGTTGAACCGCGTCCGCAGGCGCGGATAGACGCCCACGTGGAGCGCCCACGCGACGACACCGGCGACCAGGGCGCCGAACGTGACGTCGACGTAGACGTTCGCGACCTGGTACTGCCCTCCGAGCGTGTCGTGGGACCTCAGGTAGAAGACCCCGTACGCTCCTATCGCCGCGGCGGCGCCGTAGTAGAGATCGAAGAACCAGACGGTGCTGTAGACGATCGTAAAGCCCATCGCCAGCAGGGCGTACACCGCGCCCACGGCAAGCCCGTTGAAGGCGAACTGCAGCGACTGGCCGGGCGACTGGGTGATCTTCCAACCGACGTACGCGACCGCCACCACTATCAGGACGGTCGCCAGGATCTTGTCCGGACGTTCGCTAATTCTCAGCATCGCCCTCCACAACGGTAGGCCGTCCATGTCGAACGGCCTACCGAGCCCGACCCGACGGCGGCGGCCCACGCCGCCCGGTCGCCGGATCCGGCGCCGACGGGCGTCGGGCGCCCGCCGGTTGAAGACTCACCTGTTGGCCTGGGGACGTCTCCGCGCTGGCCGATTCGCCCTACTTGGTGGGCGCGCCGCCCAGCACCTTGTAGCCCTGGTTGCTCTCGTTCCTCTCGGCTACGGGAAGGACTTCCACCACCACGTTGGACAGGCCCACAACCTCGCCCTTGTCATCGAAGCTGTAGTTGTCGCCGATTGCCCCGCTCCACGATATCCCGTACATGCAGTCGCGGAACCCGTCGGCGTCCTGGTCGTCGCCGGTCTCCTCCAGGCAATGGGCGGCGATGTAGACGTCGTCGTACGCGGAGCCCAGGTACCACGCCAGCGTCACGTAGCCGTACTGTCCCCTGAAGTTGGCGAGCACTTCCGTCGCTTTGTCGTTGGCCGGATCGAGGTCCGCCGTGACGGCCTTCAGGCCGGTAGCGGCCTCGCCGGCGATCTCCAGGGCCGTCGCACCGACGGGCACGACCTCGGAGTAGAGTTTCCCCGTATAGCCAAGCTCGCCCAACTGCTTGACGATCGTGCCGCCCGCGAACTCAGACTGGGCCGCGACGTGAATAGCGTCGGGGTTCTGCTCTACCAGCTTCGTAAGCTGGGTCCTGAAGTCCGTGACGTCCGAGGCGTACCGCTCCTCCGCGACGACCTCTCCGCCGAGGCTCGTGAACTGCGCCACCGTCGTCCGTCTCACTCCCTCGGCGTAGTCGGTCGACTCGGTCATGGTGGCCAGCCGGCGGATCCCGTCGGCCCACAGCTCGTTGCCCGTGTCGATGCCGAGCTGTGCGTCGCTCATCGCCGTCCGGAAGATGTAGTCGCCGGCCTCGGCTATGTCCGGATTGGTCGCCAGTCCCGAGAACAGGATCACGCCGTCCGCCTCGGCCAGGGGAGCGGCCCCCAGCATGGCGCCGCTGCACGAGGTGCCGAGGATGATCTTCACGCCGTCGACGTCGGTCAGCTTGTTATAGGCGGTGATGGCATCCTGGGCGTTGCACTTCGAGTCCTCGACGACCAGCTCCAGCTTGCGGCCGTTGATGCCGCCCGCCGCGTTGATCTCGGCCACGGCCATCTGCTTGGCCTGGACCGCCACCCGGCCATAGGTCTCGCCGGGACCCGTGGCCGATTCCATCACCCCTATCCTGAACGTTTCCTCTTCTTCGGCGTCGTCAGTACAAGCCAGTACCACGAGCAAGACGACGGCCAGGAACCCTAACGGAGCTATCAGTTTCTTGGATAGCATCGCGAACACCCCTTCTCTGTTGAGTTCTGTAGTATTGTTTCCGCGGACAACTCTTCGCCGATACGCAATCTATATCGTTATCCCCTGCGAATCAACCCCCAGACGGCGGGAATGCGCTGCCAATCTGCCTGGCACGCGGAATAGGACCGAAAGGACGGCTGGCCGCAGGAGAGCATCGGTGACGAAATCCAGCGTCCCGGCCCACCAGGGCCGTCAGCGGACCCGACTTCGGCAGCCGTACAGGTTTCGGGGAGTCGCCATGGCCGCTTCCACCAGGACAAGACAGAAAGTCGCCTCGCTCGGGTATCGCGTGCGGTACGTGCCGGACGAGACCGTCGGGGAGCACGTGGCCTGCTACTATGTCGTCTACGAGGGTCGGATCGTGAAGCCGGAGGCCGCCGACTCGCTCGGCATCCCGCTCAACGAGATCTGGATATCCGAGGATTACCGCGACCGGGAGGAGCGCGTGCTGTACCACGAGCTTCGTGAGATCCAGTACAGGGCGATGGGGTGGAAGCCCGGCAGGGCCCACCTTCAGGCCGCCAGGGACGAGGAAGCCGCCTTCGGCCCGAGGGGTTCGGATTGAACCGCCCCTGGACCCCGCGGCCGGGCAGCAAGGTGGTCCGCCATCCCAGGCAGCGGGAAATCGACCCGGTACACTTCACGCTCCCCTCCAGGCGCCCGCAGTCTTCGATCCTGGTCTCGCCACTGTTCCTGGTGTACCTCTTCGCGTTGCTGATAGTGCTGGGCGCCACGCTGCTGCTGCTGCCGATCGCACACGAAGGAGGCGGCGCCGCCTCCTTCGTCGACGCGCTGCTGACCGCCACCTCCGCCGCGACCGTGACTGGACTGGTCACACAGGATACGGCCATCTACTGGACGGGCTTCGGCAAGGCGACGATCCTGGCGCTGATCTTCATCGGCGGCGTGGGCTTCATGTCCGTCGCCACGTTCCTCCTCATGCTCATCGGGCAACGGGCGTCCGCGGCCGAACGGCTCCTGCCACGAGAGACACTCCAGCTCGACCACGCCCGGGACCTGGCGCGGATCACCGCGCGGGTCGTCCTGGTAGCCGCGGGCATACAGCTCGTCGGCCTGGCAGTCCTCGCTGTCCGGTTCTCGTTCATGTACTCCCCGGCCGAGGCGGTCTGGCACGCGGCCTTCCACGCGGTGTCGAGCTTCAACAGCGCGGGACTCGTGATCCTGCCCGACAGCTCCAGCCTGTCCAACTTCAGGGACGACCCGCTGGTGCTTGGAGTCACCGCGGCCTTGATCGTCGCGGGAGCCCTCGGATACGGCGTCCTGGCAGACCTGGTGCGGTCGCGCAGGTTCTCGCTGCTCGCGCTCAACACCAAGCTCGTGGTCGTCGCGACGCTCGTGCTGATCGCCACGGGCGCGACGGTGTTTCTCGCCTCCGAGCACGACAACCCCGAGACCCTGGGAGCACTGGCCTGGATCGACCGGATAACCGTATCCCTGTTCGAGGCTGTGAGCGGCCGGACCGCCGGCTTCTCGTCCGTGGGGTTCGAGCACACGGCGCAGCAGACCAACTTCCTCTTCACCGCCCTGATGTTCATCGGAGGCGCCTCCGGTTCGGTCGCGGGCGGGATCAAGGTAAACACGGCTTTCGTCGTCGTCGCGACCGTGGTCTCTACCGTGCGCGGCCGAGGACGCACCTCCGCGTTCGGCAGGGAGATACCTCGTGCCGAGGTGCAGAGATCGTTCAGCTTGACAACCGTTGCGCTGGGCGCCGCCTTTTTCGGCGTGCTTGCGCTGCTGCTCTCAGAAAGAGACTTCCCGTTCACTCACCTGATGTTCGAGAGTGTGTCGGCTCTGTCCACGGTAGGACAGTCGATCGGGCTGGTCCCCCTCCTGTCCAACTGGGGACACTTGATCCTGATAGCCTGCATGCTCGCGGGCCGGATAGGTCCCATCGCGCTGGGCCTCGTGATGGCCTCACGCGGTGGCGCCGACGTCTACGGGCGCCCCGTGGAAAGGGTGACCATTGGCTGACGGGGAGTCCGAGCCGGCGGCGGCGACCTGGCCGACGCTACGGCCCGCATCCTGTATAATGCCCAGCGTCCGACTCCGGCCTCCAACGGCGGACAACACCGGCGGAGACCACTTGAGAGAGCGATGAGACAGCAGGTCGTGGTGATAGGACTGGGCCGCTTCGGTTCGAGCGCGGCGCGGTCGCTGTACAACTTGGGGCACGATGTCCTCGCCATAGACATCGACGAGGACCGCGTCCAGGGCATCATGGGCCAGGTCACCCACCCCGTGACCGGCAACGCCAGCAACGAGTCGGTCCTGCGAGAGTTGGGTATCAGAGACTACGACGCCGCGGTCGTCGCTGTCGGGTCCGACATTGTCGCCAGCGTGATGACCTGCGTCCTGCTGAAAACGGTGGGCGTGCCCTACATCGTCGCCAGGGCCCACGACGAGCTGCACGGCAACGTGCTCGAGCGGGTCGGTGTGGACAAGGTCGTGCACGCGGAATCCGAGATGGGCGTCAGGCTGGCCCACAACCTGTTCAATCCCAACCTGCAGGAGTACCTGGAGCTCGGCCCGAGCTTCGGGCTCAGCAGGATGCGCGCCCCCCAGGAGTTCGACAACCAGACGCTGAAGGAGCTCGGATTCTCAGGCCCACGCGGCAAGTACGGTCTTGCCGTGCTCGCCGTCCTGAGAGGGCGAGACGTGACGGTTAACCCGTCGGAGAACGAGCGCGTCCAGGCCGGCGACCTACTCGTTCTGGCCGGCGAAGACGAGAGGCTGCAGAACCTGCCCGCGTAGCGCGAACCGCGCTCCGGGCCCAGGCCAATATCCAGGAGAAACACTTGGCGCTACCGAGACGTACCAACAACAGCAGGATGTCGTCCGTCCTCGTACCGGTGGGGCTGGGAGGCCCGGACGCCGACGCGGTGGGACTCGCCTGCGAGTTGCTCGGAAGCAAAAAGGGCCACCTGTACATCGTGTATCCGATCGAGGTCGAACGGGCCTTCCCCGTTGACGCCGAGATGCCAGACGACTTCGCGCGAGGCGAAGACCTGCTCAGGAGCATGGAGCAGGTGGCACGGCCCTATGGATGCCAGATGCAGGCGGATATCCTCCAGTCGCGGCAGGCGGGGCTTGCCGCCGTGCAGGAGGCGTACGACAAGCAGGTCGACGCGATAGTCCTGGGCATTGCCGGCCAGGAACCCTACGGCGACTACACCCTGGACGAGGCATCCAGGTACATCCTTCGCAACGCCCCCTGCAGCGTGATCCTCTGGCGCGAGGCCGCGTCCGTCAAGGCCGGGGCGGCCAATGGGGCATCCCCAATCAGGACCTGACACCCCGAGACCCCCGGCACACTCCCGCAGGATCTCAACGTGCAGCGTCACGACAGCCCTGTAACCGCCTCCAGGCAGACCGTCGTCACCGGGGCCGACAGCCTCGCGACGGCCATCGCCGCCGCCCTGGCCGACCGCGGCCACACCGTCAACCTCCTCGTGCCGCGACCCGAAGTCATAGACCAGCTGCCGAAGGAGCTTTTGCAGTGGGGACGGATCGTCGCCAGGACCGGCTACCCGACCAGGCACCGCGACTTGAGACGGGCGGCGATCGGCGACGCGGACGTGTTCATGGCCCTGTCCGACTCGGACACCGAGAACGCCCTTGTCGGACAGCTCGCGAAGCACATCTACCACGTCCCCACGGTGATCTGCCGCATCGACGACCCCACCGCCCAGGCCATGTACACGGACCTGGGCCTGAACGCGGTCAGCGGCACGGCGCTCGTGACGCGGGCCGTGCTGGCGGCATGCGACTAGCCAGATGTACGTTGTCGTAGCCGGCGGAGGAAAGATAGGCGCAACACTCGCCCGATGGCTCTTGTCCGCAGGCCACGAGGTCGCGGTCGTCGAGAGCGACTCGGCAACCTGCGTGGACCTCGACGATGCGCTCGGGAGCATCTCCGTGCCAGGTCTCTGCACGGCCTCCGAGGCGCTCCGGCGGGCCGGCGCCAACCGCGCCGACGTCTTCGTGGCGACTACCGGAGACGACGGGACCAACATCGTGGCATGCCAGTTGGCGCGACATCACTTCGGCGTCCAGAGGACGATGTCCCTGGTCAACGACGACGACAACGCCGACCTGTTTGGAGTCCTGGGAATCGGCGTCGCGGTACTCTCAGACCTCGCCCTCGGCAAGCTGCGGGAGGGCTTCTCCACACGCGGATTGACCCACCTGATGCCCATGACCAACATCGACGGCAAGACCGTCGTCTCGATCAAGATCCCGCCCACGGCCGGGACCGAGGAGCGTGAGCTCGCCCGGATCCCGCTCCCGGCTGGCACTCTCGTCGCGCTCGTCATCACCAGGGACGGGTCCGTTTCGATCCCGACGGCCGACACGTCCATCAGGGCCGGCGATGAGATCGTGATCGTAACCGACACCGCCGCCGAGGATGAGTTGAGGGACAGCCTCATAGGGTCCCTGACGGAGTAGCTATGCCGAAACGGCTGGCATTCCTGGGACCTGCCGGGACCCACACCGAGCAGGCCTGCGTCAACTACGAACCGGACGCCGTCCGGCTGCCTTACACGCCCATCTCAGCCGTGGTGGCGGCCGTCGAGAACGGCGATGCCGACGAGTGCGTCGTTCCCATCGAGAACAGCCTGCAGGGCTCGGTGACCGACACGCTCGACATTCTCGTCCACCACTCTTCGCTGTCGATCCGCCAGGAGCTGGTCCTGCCGATACGGCACTTCCTGGTTGCGGACCGAGGCGTGGCCGTCGGGTCGATCGAAGTCGTCTACTCGCATCCCCAGGCGCTGGCGCAGTGCCGGGAGTTTCTCCAGTCGCGGCTGCCGGACGCCGCAGTAGTGGCGTCGTTGAGCACGGCGGCAGCGGTCGAGGACATGCTGGGCAAGGGGCCGCGCGCCGCGGCGATAGCCACGCGCCGCGCCGCCGAGATTCACGGCGGCGCCGTCATCGCGGAGGGCATCGAAGACGACGAGAACAACATGACGCGGTTCGTCGTCCTCGCTACCACAGACCACCCGCCCACGGGCGCCGACAAGACGTCGGCCTGCTTCTCATTCGACGAAGACGCGCCGGGCATCCTGCACGGCGTCCTGGCCGAGTTCGCTAACCGCGGCATCAACCTGGCGAAGATCGAGTCCCGGCCGACGAGGCAGAGCCTGGGACACTACATCTTCCTGGTCGACTTCGAGGGGCACCGGCAGGACGACGGGATACGGGAAGTGCTCGCCCATATCGAAGGCCAGGTGTCGATGCTCAAGATATTCGGGTCCTATCCCGCCCACGGGGGTTGACCGCCGGCGGGACAGACACCACGGCCCCGCGTCCTCGCAGTCCCTTTCGGGCCGGCCGAGTTGCGCGCGGGGCCGCGACTGACTGGCTGTCGCTTCTCGGGGCCGGCTAGCTGACCGTCTCACCCTCGCCGGCGGCGGAGTCGGACGATCCCCTGCCCGACCGCGAGACCTGGGCCGCGACAGGCTGCACGCGCTCGCGCACCGTCTCGACCGCGGGGCCCACTCGCTCGCGCACTCGCGCCGCGAGCTCCTCGCCGCGGACCCGCAGCGCCTCGCTCTGCTCCAGCAGCTCGGCCCGGGTCTCGGAGCCGGACTTCGGCGCGAGCATGATCCCGACGACCGCGCCTACCAGGCCGCCAATGAGAAATCCCGATATGAAGGAGTTTCCGTTACCGTTTGCCATTGTTCTTGCCTCCTCTGTCGTTGCGTTTCCGGGAGAAGCCGAGGAAGAAGGACGCCAGCTTGCCGACGCCGAACGCGACGCCCGAACCCGCGGCCGCGGGGGCCACGATCCGGCTGGAAACGGTCTCCACCAACTCCTCCACGTTCCTCGCTGTCCGGCGGACCGAGTTCAGCAGGCCGGACACCTTCCAAAGCAATATCAGGAGCGCGACCGTCGTCAACGCCAGCAGCACGATCAGCAGAATGTCACGCACGAGGCCGACCGATTCGGCGAAATCCAACGCGTTCACTCCTTCCTGGACGCACATATATGGTAGCACGAGATTCGACGTTCCCGAGGCCCCTGGCGCGGCCCTGGAGCGCTCCCGGGCAGTCCTGGTTTCCCATTGACGCACACCGCGGACGCAACCCCTAGCGCATGGGACGCGAACCCCTACCGCTTGTTGTGTCAGGCACGTCGAGAATTGGGCTGGGCCGAGTCCGCTGAACAGCGGACGCCCTCTCCCTTGACGAAAGAAGGCAGGGGCCGGAGCGACGGCTGGAGAAGCGCCCGGCGGCTAGGGCTGGATGAGGATGCGGATCGAGCCGTTGTCGTCCTTGCGCTGCGTCAGGATGCTGTGTCCGCCGCGCTCGGCCCACACGATTACGTCGTAGGTGTTCAGCACGTCGGGCATGATCACCTCGACGAACGACTCGGTGTCGGCGGCCACCTGCTCGGTCAGCGCGGCGAGGATGCCCGCGCACGTCTTGCCGGTGCCGTCGATCACCGTCCAGCCCCCGGCGTGCCCGTTCGTCGCCACGGCCGGCGCGGCGTCGCCGAACACGGCGACCTCGCCCGTCTGGCGCGCCTCGAGCTGGCGCTTGAACTCAGCCACCGCCTCCCAGTGGACCTCCTTGCCGCGGTCGCCCTTCGCGCAGACGGCGCCGCGAACGCCGACGATGTCCGGGTTGATCCGGGCAAGCTCGTCCAGGTCGTCGATCCGGAGGTGGCCGGAGAGCGCCGTGCTCATGCCGAGCAGCTTGCCCTCGTAGACTATGTCCCTGAGCTCCTCCTCGGACAGAAAGTCGAACAGGTTGCGGCCGTCCTTGGTCAGCGTGTCGATCAGGAAGCCGTCGCACTCGCCGTCCTTGGCCAGCTCGACCATGCAGCGCGGCTCGAGGCCGTCGTACAGGTGGTTGTCCGCGAACAGGGAGCCGATCAGCTTGGTCTCGAAGCCCTCCAGCGCCCGGCGCGACGCCACCAGCACCTCGACCGCCTCCTCGTACTCGCTCTTCATGAAGCCGACCTTGACCGATGTCGCGTCCAGCAGGCCCGCGGCGTAGACGGCCATCGCCACGGTGCCCGCCTGGTTCGGCACCACGCCCAGGGTGACGCTCGCGTGGTGCGGCCCCGGGACGAGATCCCGGACCTGCTTTACGAGCTGCGGCTCCGCCGAGCCGACAAGCGCCTCCTGCAGGTTCTTGACGTCGACGATGTCGGCGCCTCCCCTGAGGGCATGAGACGCTTCGTCCAGGTTCTGAACGCTAACCATCAGAATCATCGTGTTTCACCTGCCGCGGTCATCGCTCCCTCGCGCACGGCCGCTATCTGGGCCTCGAGGGCGTCCCTGTCTTCATCCGAAAGATCGAACAGCGGCGGACGCACGTGCCCGCCGGCCATTCCCATCAGCTCTCCCCAGTACTTGCATAGCGACGCCGGAAGCGCGCCGCCGCCCTTCTTCACCGTCTGCTGCCACCACTTGTCCGACAGCTCCTTGATCGGCCGGATGCGCCGGTCGTAGAGGTTGTCGTCTATGTCGCCCGCGGTCGCCCGGTCGACGAACCGCACGTAATGGTTCTCGCCGGGAGTGTCGAAACGCCAGTCGGACGTGTTGGCGAACATCACCTGCTGCTGGAAGCCCATCTCGCGTCCGGCGAACAGCGTCCACTCGTCCGGCGTGCTGATGACGTATTCGCCGCCGATAGACGTGTGGGCGTCCAGCGAGATCTGCCGGTCGAAGCTCGCCTCCTTCACACCCACGACGTTCGGAATCTCGCACAGCGACCTCAGGCCCTCGGCACTGATGACGATGCCGAACTGCGGCGAGTTGTAGAACATGATCGCAAGGGGGGTGTGGTCGGCGAGGCGCCGCACCCACTCGACGACCTGCGCCTCGGTCTTCGTCACGAAGTACGGAGGCGCGGCGATCAGCAGGTCGAACCCCGCCGCCCGGGCGTGGTCCGCCAGCGCGAGCATGTCGCCCATCGACGTGTGCGAAACGTGCGCCGCGATCGGCCATTCACCACCGGCCTCGTCGCTGACCACGTCGTAGACGCGGAGGCGCTCCTCCAGCGTGAGGCTCCAGAACTCGCCCATGCCCCAGGTGCATCCGGCGCCGCTCGTGCCCAGGCTGCGGATGTGGCGCATGTTGGCGCGCAGGCCCTCCTCGTCGAGCCGGTCGTCGGCCGTGAAGGGCGTGACAAGCGTGGTCCACTGGCCCCGCAGACTCTCGCGGGCCCAGTCCTGCGCCTCAGCCTTCGCGTAACCCGCCATGCGCTCCTCCTCGCGGGCCAACAGGTTTCAGGCAGGTAGGATATCACACCGACGTACCGTAGGGCGCTCCGCGCGCCCGCCTGCAACTGTTCGGAGTTGAGGGGACACCTGACCCGTTCGCCCCGAGTGCCCCGACGCTTCGTCGGGGTGTATCGAGGGGCCGCCATCAAGTGCGGGCGAGGCTCAGCCCCAATCATCCTCATCATCAGAATCCCACGAATCACGGTTCAGACGTTCCGCCTCACCCACTCTGAACAGTTACGGCCGCCTCCCGGTCGTCCGGACGCGTCCAGTGGCCTGCAGCTTCTCTGGTAGAATCGGCCCGCGTTCCGCCGGACTCCGGCGCGTCCGCCAACACGAAGCTGGAGGTGCCGCCCCGTGGCAGAGTCGGTCGCCGAGCTGAAGGCGGCGGTCTGCGCCGAGATCGACCTGAAGGCCGGCAGCGCCGTCGGCGTCGCCAGGCGCATCCTCGACGCGCCCGAGACCGGCTTCCGCGAGCGGAAGACGGCCGCGCTGACCGCTCAGGCCCTGCGCGGCATGGGCGTTGCCTGCGACGAGGGCATCTCCGTCACCGGCGTGAAGGGCTTCCTGGACGGCGGCGGCGCGGGGCCGACGGTCGCCGTCATGGGCGAGCTCGACTCGCTCATCGTCCCCGCCCATCCTCACGCGGACCCGGAGACGGGCGCCGCGCACGCATGCGGCCACCACGCCCAGATCGGCGCCATGCTCGCAGCCGCCATCGGGCTCCGGGCGCCCGGAGTCATGGACGCACTGTCCGGCCGCGTGGCGCTGATGGCCGTGCCCGCCGAGGAGTACGTCGAGATCGAGTACCGCAACGAGCTGCGCCGCGCCGGGAGCATCGAGTTCCTCGGCGGCAAGCCGGAGTTCGTCAGGCTCGGCCACCTCGACGACGTAGACCTGGCGATGATGACGCACACCATCGGCGCGCCGAAGGACGCCGCCTTCGCCGTCGGCGGCACGAACAACGGCCTCGTCGCCAAGTTCGTGAAGTTCTCCGGCGTCGCCGCCCACGCGGGGGCCGCGCCCCACGCCGGCGTCAACGCCCTCAACGCTGCCATGATCGCCCTCTCAGCCATCCACGCCCAGCGCGAGACCTACCGCGACGACGACACGATCCGCGTCCACCCGATCATCACCCGCGGGGGCGACGCCGTGAACTCCGTCCCGGCCGACGTGCGCATGGAGACCTTCGTGCGCGGCAGGACGATAGAGGCGTTCAGGGCCGCCGGCGACAAGGTCGACCGCGCGCTGCGGGCCGGGGCGATGGCCGTCGGCGGCAGCGTCACGATCACCACCCTGCCCGGCTACCTGCCCATACGCAACGAGCCTGCGCTGACCGACCTGCACCGCGCCAACGCCGCCTCCCTGGTCGGCGACTCCCGCGTCGTCGGCCTCGACCACCGCACCGGCTCCACCGACATGGGCGACGTGTCGCAGATCATGCCGGTAACGCATCCCTACGCGGTCGCCGCGTCCGGCAGGAGCCACGGCGACGACTACCTGGTCCACGACTACGATCTCGGCGTGGTCGCCAGCGGCAAGGCGATGGCGATGACGGTCGTCGACCTGCTGTCGAACGGCGCCGCGGAGGCGACGCGGGTGCTGGGAGGCTTCAAGCCGCCGCTGACCCGCGCAGGCTACCTTGAGCTCATGCGCGGCATGGTCCGCGAAGAGACCTGGGCCGAGTAGCCCGACCGGACAGGACCGTCGCTTGCCCGCCATCGACACGCTGAAGACCGCCGCCCTGGCCGCGATAGACGCGCGGCGGCAGTGGCTCATCGACGTCGCGCAGGCCATCCTGCGCAACCCCGAGCCCGGCTTCCGGGAGTTCGAGACGGCGCGCCTCGTCTCCCGCCGCATGTCCGAGCTGGGCGTCGAGCACGAGTCGGGCATCGCGGTCACCGGCATCAAGGGCCGCCTGCCGGGGCGTCGTCCCGGGCCCAGCGTGGCGGTCATCGGCGAGATGGACTGCCTGCGCGTGCCCGGCCACCCGTACGCCGACCCGGCCACCGCCGCGGCCCACGCCTGCGGCCACCACTGCCAGCCCGCGTCGATGCTCGGCGCCGCCGTGGGACTGATGGCCCCGGAGGTCGCGGCGGCGCTCGACGGCGGCGTCGTGCTGATGGCGCTGCCCGCCGAGGAGTTCATCGACGTCGAGCAGCGCCTGGCGCTGCGCCGGGAGGGCGCGATCGGCATGCTCTCCGGCAAGCAGGAGTTCATCCGGCTCGGGACGTTCGACGACGTCGACGTGGCGATGATGGTGCACACGTCCGCGGCCTCCGCCGACGGCAGTTTTTCCGTCGGCGGCACCAGCAACGGCCACATGGTCAAGCACGTCGAGTTCATCGGACGCGCCGCCCACGCCGGCAGCCTTCCGCACCGGGGCGTCAACGCGCTGCAGGCGGCGATGGTCGCCCTCAACGCGCTGAACACGCAGCGCGAGACGCTGAGGAACGAGGACGTCGTGCGCCTGCACGGCATCGTCACGTCGGGCGGAGAAGCCGCGAACTCGGTGCCGTCGACCGTCCGCTACGAGGGCCGCGTGCGCGCCCGGACTTCCGACGCGCTGACCGACGCCGGCGAGAAGATGGACCGCTGCCTCAGGGCCGGCGCCCTGGCCCTCGGAGCCAAGGTGCGGATCACAACCGTCCCCGGCTACCTGCCCATCAGGCACGACCGGACGATGACCGCGCTGTTCCAGGCCAACGCGGAGCGGCTCGCCGGAGCGGGACGCGTTGTCCGCCACCCGTGGGACCGCGTCCGCGGCGGCTCGACCGACATGGGCGACCTGAGCCAGATCATGCCTGTCATTCATCCCTACAGCGGCGGCGCCCGCGGCATGGGCCACGCCTCCGACTACGTCGTCGACGACTACGACCGCGCCGTAATCCAGCCCGCCAAGGTGATGGCCATGACCGTCATCGACCTGCTCGCCAACGGCGCGGCCGGCGCGGCCCAGGTGCTCTCCAGGAGCAAGCCGCCCATGACCAAGGAGCAGTACCTGCGCCACCAGTCAGCCCGCTTCGCCGACGAACTGTACGAGCCGGCTTGAGCGCGGCGTTGCTTCTCGCCCCGAGACCTGCAGTCCGCCTGTATCAGCCTTGGGGGCAGGCTGGTTGTCGAGCTACTCGGGGTGCGGTGTCCGGGTCATGCCCCAGAGCGGGATCCCGTTGGGCAACGTGGACTCCGCCGTGACCCGGAAGCCGAATCGCTCGTAGAAGCCGAGGTTGCCCGGCACCGACGTGTCCAGGAACGCGGGCAGCGTCTCCTCGTCGATTCTCTCCAGCATGAGGTCCAGCAGCGCCGTGCCCAGGCCCGCGCCCTGCTCCGAAGGCTCGACGCCGATGGTGTCCAGGTACCAGCATGGATGGGGCGGCTCGAGGGCGCTGAGCATTCGGCCGAGAGCGCGCCTCCGCAGGTAAGCCCGCAGACCGAGCCGGACCGGAGCCGCCCAGAGGCCCGACCGCACCAGCGTCAGGGCGCCGCGTTCGCCTTGTCCAGGAGGCTCCCAGATCGCGACCGCCCCGACGTCGCCGCCGGACTCCCCGCGCGCCACGTGGACCACCGCACCGGTCATGATGCTTGCGCGGATGGTCGCGCCCCAGTACCAGCGCAGTCTCGCCGGACGCCGCGCTTCATCCGGCAGCAGGAACCGGAAGCGGGGCGCCTGCGCGAACGCGTTCGCCAGGACGTTCGCCGCCGCGGGAATCTGGTCAGCGGATACAGGCGATATGTCCGTCCCTGCCATGTGGTGCCCCTGGGGTCGCGCCCACATTGTACAGAGCTGGCCGCACGGCCGATCTCACGCCGGCGCCGGGGCGAGGAAGTCGGCGATGCCGCGTCGGATGCCCGCTGCGTCCAGGCCGTGCGCCCGGTCGTGCTCCAGGCTGCTCCCATAGTGCCGGTGCTCCACGCGGCCGACGCCGAGCGCCAGCAGCCGGTGCGGGACGTCCCACAGGGCGTTGGCCACCTCGGCCGAGGAGGTCCCGGCCAGGTACGGCTCGACGAGAACGACGGCGGGCGACGCGAGCGTCTCTCGCAGCGTCGCCGCGTCGAACGGCCTGACGGTCGTCGCGTACAGCACCGTCGCGTCGAGATCGGCCGTGGCGTCCAGGACCGGAGCCAGGGTCGGACCGACGGCGATGACGGTCACCGCCCTCTCCGACCCGCGCCGCACCGGCGTGAGGCCGCCCGACCAGCGTATGGCTTCGGGGTTGACCGACGTCCCGAGACGGATGTAGTCGAGCCCCGTTCCAACCGCTGCCGAGCGCAGCGCCGCCTCGGCCTCGTCCGGGTGGCCGGGCACGTGCACGTTCCACCCCGGCAGGGTCGACATGAGCGCGACGTCCTCCGGCGCCTGGTGCGTCCTCCCCGCCGCGGCGACGTCGTAGGACGCCCCGACGGAGACGAAGACGGCGCCCAATCCCTGGTGGCCGAGGTCGAGCTTGACCTGCTCGAACGGCCGCTCGACCAGGAACGGCGCGTAGGTGTGGACTATCGGCCTGAAGCCCTCCAGCGCCAGTCCGGCCGCGAAGCCTACCAGCAACTGCTCCCTGATCCCGACGTTCAGCACGCGGGCGGGATGACGCTCCGTCACGCCTGCCTGCCTGAAATACGCGGCGCTGATGTCGGCGAGAACGACCGCGAGCTCCGCCCGTTCGTCCAGCAAGTCTCCGGTGACGCTGAGGAACCTGTCGCGCATGGTGGGCATGGCTTCTACCTCTTCCTCTCCACGTCCGCCACGACGACGTGCGGCCGGCCCGGATGGGGCGCCGACACCGCGGCCTCCAGGGCGTCGTGGTCGCGGCCGTCGACCGTCATGGACGACCAGCCCTCGATCCTGAAACGCTCCTCGATCCCGCCCGGCCAGCCGTGCGTCGTCGAGTGGTTGTCGATGACGCAGGCGGTCAGCCTGGACAGGCCCATCCGGCCGGCAACGGCTATCGCCTCGTGGTTGCTGCCCTCGTCCAGCTCGGCGTCGCCGACAAGGCAGAACACCCGCGACCCGGCACTCCCCTTCACGTCCAGAGCCGCCGCCGCGCCCACTGCCATCGGCAGGCCGTGGCCCAGCGATCCGCTGGCGATCTCCACGCCGGGAATCAGCGAGCGGTCCGGGTGCTGGCCGAGAATCGAGTCGTACCGCCCGAAGGTCTGGAGGGCGCCCATCGGGACAAACCCCTTCGCGGCCAGCACGGCGTAGTAGGCCATCGGGCCGTGACCCTTGGAGAGCAGGAACCGGTCGCGGGCCGGATCGTCCGGGAACCGCGGGTCGACCTTCATGACCCGGTCGTACAGGACCCACAGCACGTCCAGCGTAGACTCGGAAGCGAGCTCGTGCTTCTCGTCGCCGGTCATCAGCGTCAGGAGGCCCGGCAGGTCCTCGTACGACTTGGTAGAAGCCTGGGGAGACGGGTCTGGGCGGGTCTTGGCTGTTCTCATGCAAGGAATGTACAACTTCAAGTAAACTTGAAGTCAACCCCTGCCGTGGAGGAATTGATGCGGCCTCTGTCGAACACGCTCACGATCGGAGAGATGGCGTCGCGAAGCGGGGTCCGCACGTCGACGCTACGCTACTACGAGGAGCGCGGGCTGATCTCTTCGGAGAGAACGTCGGGCGGCCAGCGCCGGTACGCCCGGGAGACCCTGCGGCGCGTCGCCGTCATCCGCGCCGCCCAGGTACTCGGACTCACCCTGGCGCAGATACGGAGCGCGCTCGACGAGCTGCCCCAGGCGCGGACGCCGGACCGCCGCGACTGGGAGCGGCTGTCGCAGGCGTGGCGCGGCTCGCTGGACGGCCGGATCGCCGAGCTGGAGGCGCTGCGGGACAGGCTGACCGGGTGCATCGGCTGCGGCTGCCTGTCGCTCGACAGCTGCGCCCTCTTCAATCCAGAAGACCGCGCCGCCAGCGCCGGAGCCGGCGCCCACTACCTCTTCGGCCGGGCGCCGGAGCCCGATCCGCCTTCGCGGTAGCCTAGACGCCCGCGAGCAGGCCGGCCAGCGCCGCCGCGAGCCCGGCCGCGGCCACCAGCAGCAGCACCGACCCGCAGCCGGTGCCCTTCTGCAGCTTCCAGAACCGGCGCACGCTGCGGTCTAGCAGGTAGTACGGCAGTCCCGCGTAGTACGAGACGCTGATCTCCGACCCCGTCTGCACGACGATCTCGTCGGCCGACTCGAACCTCACCGTGGAGGTCCTGCCGTTCGGACGGCTGACCCCGATGCTGTACGCGTTGATCCCCGTATCGGTGTTGCGGCGGGACGAGAACGACCGCACGTCGTACGCGACGGCGTCGTAGCCCGTCCCGCACGATTTGCACTCGACGATGGCCTCGCCGGCCTCGTCGACATCGTGCCCGGTTTCCTCCCCGCACTTGACGCAGAGTGACTCGATCATATATCTGACTATACCCTAAAGGGGTCGATTCGTCCGCAGTCCGCGGCCCCGCGCGGGGCCGCGGGGTCGGCTGACACGCCAGAGAGTCGCAACGGGAGGGTCACGTGGCAATCTACATCCAGTTGATCACGCTTACCGCGGATGGTCGAGTCCAGGCGCTCGAGAACGCCGAGAGTATCCTGGACGCGCAGAGAGACGTGACGGCCAACGGCGTCCGCGTGCTTGGCCAGTACGCCGTCCTGGGCCAGTACGACTATGTCGGCTTCGTAGAGGCCCCGGACAACGACACCATAGCCCGGTACTCCCTCGAGCTGGGCGTTCGAGCGGGACTCCACATCACGACGATGCCGGCCATCCCCATGGGGAGGCTGGACCCCGCGTCCGGCCGCGACCCGCTGGAGGCCGTGACGGAGGCCACGCCTTCGGTCAGCTAGCGCCGGGCGCGGCCCAACGCGCGCCCGGGCCTATCCGGCGAACCAGGCCGCCAGCCCGTCCCGGTTGCGGTCCAGGAAGGCGATGTTCAGCTCGGTACGCTCCAGGGACTGCCGGACCGTCCTGTCCGCGCCGGGAACGGGGTTCGCGTCGAAGAACGCCCGCACGTCGTCCAGCCGCTCCCGCGTCGTGAACCGCCCTCCGACAGACACCAGCTCCATCAGGGCGAATCCGCCGTCGCCGTAGCGCCGGTCCAGCTCCTCCCAGTTGGCCTTCACGAACTCCCAGGCTACGTCGCGCCCCTTCAGGTTCGACGCCACGGACGAGATGACGCGTACCGTGTTGTGGGCGCGCACCTCGTCCGTCAGTGCGCGGTCCAGCGTCTCCCGGAGCAGATCCGGGGAGCCGGCGTGGCTCAGCGCCGCGAGCGTCCGCGCCCGCTGCTCCTCCATCGTCGCCTCACCGTGCATCTTCCAGAGCGCGTCGTACGTGTCGCGCCCTCCGCGCTCCGCGGCCAGGTTCATCACGACGGTGCGGATGTTGGGGTCGACCGCGCCGCCGGCGCGAATCCGGTCGAACAGCTCGGTTGCCTGGTCCAGCGTCGCCTCGTCGCCATAGCCGCCCAGGCCGCTCAGCGCCGTGCTGCGGAACATCACGTCGAGATGGCCCTCCCCCGGCTTCGCGTGCCAACCGGCTCTCGCCGCCGCGCGGCTGAAGATGCGCCTGCACAGCGCCCGGTAGTCCGGCAGGAACTCCTCGTCCGCCAGCAGGCGCTCCATGCCGCCCAGGTTGGACGACAGGTCCTGCCATACTGGCGCCTCGGGCTCGCCGGCGTACGCCTCGGCCAGGCTCAGGAACTGCTCCGCCGGAACGTACCCGGCCCTCGCGAGCGCGTACGCGTCGTCCTGCAGGCCGAGCCGGTCGGCGGCCGACAGGCCGAGGCGCTCGACGCCCCGCTTCAGCCGCGCCCAGTCGTCCTCCGAGTAGTTCGTCCGGTAGAAGCCTGTACGCTCGGGATTGACCATCACCCAGTCGCCCCGCGGCGAGACGGCCGGCAGCGCGACGTCCAGCGTCGTCGATTCGCCGTCCATCAGCACCGAGGTCGTCCCGGTGGGGTACGTCTTGACGCTGAGCGGTACATGCCACAGCGTGTCGTCCTCAGCCGTGCCGGCGATGTTCTCGTAGAAGAACCTGCGCTGGCTGGCCGAGACCGACGCGCCATGACGGCCTCGTTTCGTCTCGATCTCGACCACCGGGTACCCGGTCTGCAGCACCCAGCTGTTCATCATCTCCCTGACCGGCTGCCCCGACGCCTCCCCGAGCGCGTCCCAAAGGTCCTGCGTGCGCGCGTTGCCGTACTGGTGCTTCGCAATGTAGCTGGCGATACCCTCCCGGAAGACGTCCGGGCCCAGGAACTGCTCCAGCATGCGCAGGGTCGCCCCGCCTTTGCTGTAGCTGATCGCGTCGAAGAGCTGCCCGATCTCCGACGGGTTGTTGACCGGCTGCTCGATGGGATGGGAGCTGCGGAGGCCGTCCAGGCTCAGACCGGCGTTCGTGTCGAGCGATACGAACTGCGTCCAAACGTCCCACTCCGGGAACGCGAAGTCGACCGACTTGTCGCCCATCCACGAAGCGAAGCTCTCGTTCAGCCACAGGTCGTTCCACCACGCCATCGTGACCAGGTCGCCGAACCACATGTGCGCCATCTCGTGCGCAACGATGCTGGCGACGTTTTGCCGCGTCACCGCCGAGCTCTGCTCCGGGTCGACCAGCAGCGCGTTCTCGCGGTACGTGATCGCGCCCCAGTTCTCCATCGCGCCCGCCGCGAAGTCCGGGATCGCTATGTGGTCGAGCTTCTCCAGCGGGTACGGCACGCCGAAGTAGTCGTTGAAGTAGCCGAGCAGCTTCGCGCTCAGATCGAGCGCGAACCGCCCCTGGCGCTCCTTGCCCGGCGTGCCCCAGACGCGGACCAGGGTGCCGCACGGCGCCCGCTGCTCGATAGACCTCAGGTCGCCGACCACGAACGCGAGCAGGTAGGTCGACATCACCGGCGTGTCGCCGAACGTCACGCGCCGCAGCCCGCCGGATTCCTCCGACTCCGAGACGGGCAGCATGTTCGACACGGCCGCGAGATCCGACGGGATGACGAGCGTCAGCCGGAATTTCGCCTTCAGCGCCGGCTCGTCCCAGCACGGGAACGCCCGGCGGGCGTCGGTGGCCTCGAACTGCGTCGTCGCCAAATGGCGCTCGGCGCCGTCTTCGTCCACGTACCGGCTGCGGTAAAACCCCCTCAGGCGGTCGTTGAGCACGCCGCTGAACTCGATGCGCAGGCTGGCCGGGCCGACCGGCAGCGGCCGGTCGAAGCCGAACGTCACCGTCTCCGCCTCCTCGTCGAAGGACGTGTCCGACGCGGCAAGCTCCACACCGGCCGCCGTCACGCTGGCCGAGGCCAGCTCGATCTCGGCGCAGTTCAGCGTCACTGACGACGTCTCTTCGAGCACCTCGATCTCGACCGTCTCCTCGCCGGTGAACGTGAAAGAGCCGAGATCGGGCGTCAGCGTAAGGTCGTACAGCACCGGCCTGACGTTCCCCGGCAGCATCACTGCGTTCGACTTGTCGCTCATCATCGCTCCTGTCTGGCCCGCTCCGGGCGGGCGGCTGCTTCTGCCCTCACTTGACTATCACGTGCCCGTCGAACCTGCGCAGATCGCCCATCAGCTCCTCGTATCGTGGGTAGACGGTCGGAAGATCATTCGTATCGAAAAACCCGGCGTCGACGGTCTCGTCCGTCTCGGTGGCCAGCGTGCCGCCCCATTCGTCGACCCTGAACTGGAATCCGAGCCCCTGGTGCTTCGACCCGAACTGGTTGGTCCACGAGAACCGCGGCCCCGAATAGATCGCCACGAGTGTAGCAGACAGCACCTCGAGCCCCGTCTCCTCGCGCACCTCCCGGCACATGGCGTCGTAGACCGTCTCCGCGACCTCCATCATGCCCGCCGGCATGGCCCACATGCCATTGTCCCTGCGACGTATGAGCAGCAGGCGTCCGTGGTCGTCGAATATGAACGCGCCCGTGCCGGGGGTGAGCAGCCTGCGGTTGCCCACGATCTTCCGAAGCTGCCCGACGTAAGATTCCTCGAAACTCGACATGGCTGACCTGTGTGAGTGCCCGGCGCGCGGGGAGTATCTGCCGAGGGCCTACCTGAGAAAAACCTGGCCGCGAAACTCGTCCAGGTCGCGGAAGGCCTCCGCCCACTGCGAGTAGCCCTCAGGCAGGTCCTCCCGCGAAAAGAACCCGGCGTCGGTCGTCTCGTCCGTCTCGGTGAGCAGCTCGCCGGTCCACTCGTCGACCCGGAACTGGAAGACGAGGTGCTGGTGCTGCGACCCGTACTGGTTCGTCCGCATCAGCTTCGGGCCCGAGTAGATCGACACGAGCGTGGCCGCGAGCACCTCCAGCCCCGTCTCCTCCATGGTCTCCCGGCACATGGCGTCGTAGACCGTCTCGCCCATCTCCATGAACCCCGCGGGCGGCGCCCACTGCCCGTTGTCGCGCCGGCGGATGAACAGGGCGTCGCCGTCGGCGTTGCGGATCATCGCCCGCGCGCTGGGCGTCAGCAGCATGCGGTTGCCCACCAGCTTGCGGAGCTGCCCGACGTACGACTGCTCGAAACTCGACATCGTCGCTCCCTCGACGCCCCGGGCGCCCTACCGGCCCTTCCAGTCCGGCCGGCGCTTCTCCGCGAACGCGCGCGGCCCTTCGACGTAGTCCTCCGACGTCGCGGCGCGCTCCAGCTCGGGGAACCGGGTCGCGATGGCCTCGTCCAGCGGCATCGAAGCGCCCTCGGCCGCCATCTGCTTCGTCGCGCGCAGCGACAGCGGGGCGCACTCGAGCATCTCGGCCGCCCAACGCTCCGCCGCGGTCATCGCCTCGCCGTCCGGCACGACCTCGTTCACGAGCCCCCACCGGTGGCCCTCGGCCGCCGTGAACTGCCTGCCGGTGAGCAGCAGGCCCATCGCGATCTTCGTCGGCGCCTGCCGCGACATCCTGTGCACGCCTCCCGCCGTCGAGACGACGCCTACGCGGGGCTCAGGCAGACCGAGCTTCGCGCTCTCGGCTGCCACGATGACGTCGCAGGCCAGCGCCAGCTCGAACCCGCCGCCGACGGCGTAGCCGTTGACCGCCGCTATGATCGGCTTCCAGCACGTGAAGCCCGACGTGATGCCCCCGAACGGCGCCGTGTCCGCTCCCGGATACACCTCGCCGGGGCGGATCTTCTCCGCGTGGTACTTCAGGTCGTTGCCCGCGCAGAAGGCCCGGTCGCCTGCCCCCGTGACGATGGCGACAAGCGTCTCAGGGTCGTCCCGGAACTCGCTGAAAGCCTCGCGCATCTCCCTGTTCGCCGGCGGGTGCAGCGCGTTGTACACCTCAGGCCGGTCTATGGTGACGTACGCGACGCGGCCGCGCACCTCGTAGCGAATGTACCCGCGCGCCATGGCGACTCCCCGAAAGTGGAAGGCCAGAGTATACCAGAGCCAACAGCCGGCACAGCTCTCCTTGCGGCCTGCGTCAGGGAGGATGGCGGGCTCAGGCTGCGGACGTCTGTATGCCTCTGCTACTCTTGACGCTCGGAACGCCGACCTCGTCGAGACGCACCCGCCATGGCAATGGCAGAGCAACACACCGAAATAAGCTACGGATTCCTCGAGCAGGCCGAGGAAGAGCTCAGCAACGGCGATTTGCTTCAAGCCTCAGAGAACGCATGGGGCGCCGTGGTCCACTACGTCAAGTCGGTTGCCTCGGACAAGGGATGGTCGAACCAGACCCATCGGGACGTGAACCGGGGCGCCCGCGAACTGATCAAGCTGACCGACGACCCCAAGCTCAACGCCGTCCGGCTCGGCGCGGCCAACGCGTTGCACCAGAACCTCTACGAGGACTGGTTCGACCGCGACCAGGTGGTCGACAGCATCGAATCGACACAGCAGCTCGTCGCCGCCATGCGGAAGGCCAGGGAACGGCTACCGCAGGTCGCCTCGCGTCCACGGTAATCTCACCCGGCCTGTCCCGACCCCTGCCGCCGCGCCCGCTCCGCGGCGATGATCGCCCGCACCGCCTCCACCGTCTCCCCCACGCGGCCCTCGTGGTTCACGACGACGTGGTCGAACTCCGCCGCCGCCCGCATCTCCGCCTCCGCGGTCCGCAGACGCACGTCGAAGTCGGCAGCCGACTCGGTCTTCCGTCTGCCGAGCCGCTCTACGAGCGTGTCCATCTCGGGCGGCGCCAGGAAGAGGAGCAGCGCCCGAGGCTCGATCCGCTTGATCGTCGCCGCGCCCTGCACGTCCGTCTTGACGATCACGTCGACGCCGCTTTCGCGGGCCTCGGCGATCTGCCGTCTCGGCACGCCGTACAGCCTGCCGTACACCTCCGCCCACTCCAGCAGCTCGCCGTCGGCTATCATGCGCCGGAACTCTTCCTCGGAGTGGAAGAAGTAGTGCTCGCCGTCGACCTCGTCATCCCGCCGCTCGCGCGTCGTGGCCGTGACGGCGAACCGGCACTCCGGCATCCTCTCGCGCATGAGCGCCAGGACCGTGTCCTTGCCGACGCCGGACGGCCCTGATACGACGACGAGAAGAGGAGCCGGTCCCGCGGTCACGACGCTATTCCGCGCCGGCGACCGAGCCCAGCGTGTCCCAGAAGTCCGGGTACGAGATCGCCGCCGCCTCGGCGCCCTCCACGACCGTCTCCCCCGCCGAGGCTAGACCCGCGATGCCGAGCGTCATCGCTATGCGGTGATCGCCGTGGCTCGTAGCGGATCCGCCCTTCAGACCGCCGCCGCCGTGGATTATCATGCCGTCGGGCCGTTCTTCGATGTTCGCCCCGAGCGCCGACAGCCCCTCGACGGTGGCGGCGATCCGGTCCGACTCCTTCACCCGCAGCTCTTCCGCGTCCCGGACCACGGTCGTCCCCTCCGCCATGCAGGCCGCCAGCGCCAGCACCGGAAGCTCGTCTATCACCGTGGGCACGACGTCCCCGCCGATCTCCACGGCTTCCAGCGCGCTCGTCTCGGCGACGACGTCGGCGATCGGCTCCCAGGCGCCCTCACGCACGTTCTCCAGCCGCACCCGCGCGCCCATCGCCTCCAGCACCCTGATCACCCCCGCGCGCGTCCGGTTGACGCCGACGTCGCTCAGGCGGATGCGCGCGTTCGGGTGGACGCACCCCGCCACCATCCAGAACGCCGCGGAGCTGATGTCCCCCGGCACCGGGACGTCGCGCGACTCCAGCTCCGACCGCCGGACCGACGCGCTCAGGCCATCGACCTCGATGTCGGCGCCCATCCACCGCAGCATGCGCTCCGTGTGGTCCCTCGACTCCGCCGGTTGCAGTACGGTCGTGCGGCCGTCGGCGTACAGACCCGCGATCAGCACGGCGGACTTGACCTGCGCGCTCGCGATGGGCATGTCGAACTCGATCCCCGTCAGCCCGCCGCCCTCTATCGCCAGCGGCGGGAGCGATCCGGCGTTGCGGCCGGCGATCCGCGCCCCCATCTGCGTCAGGGGTCCGACGATCCTGGTCATCGGCCTTCGCCGCAGCGACTCGTCGCCGGACATGATGCTCAGGAACGGCTGGCCCGCCGCGAGCCCCGAGAGCAGCCTGAACGCGGTGCCGCTGTTGCCCGCGTCCAGCACCGTCTCCGGCTCCCGCAAGCCGTCCGGTCCGACGCCCTCGACGACGAAGCGCTCCCCCGTCCCGCAGACGTCGCGGCCCTCGTGCCGCTCTATCCGGACTCCCATGCCGTCCAGGCACCGCAGAATCGAGCTGCGGTCGTCGCCCACGCACAGGTTGGACACGTGCGCCGTCCCAGACGCGATCGCGTTCAGGATCAGGGCGCGCTGCGAGATAGACTTGTCGCCGGCGACGGCGACCGTGGCGTCGATGCGCGATGGCGGGCGGACGGTCTGCTTCACGGGGTCGGCCCCTGGCCTGGCGACCCCACTAGCCGTGTCTGCGGCGCGGGTAGCGCCACGGCGCGTGCTCGTCTCGTTCCAGCATGCGCTTGGTGCGGTCCGCGAGACGCCGGCCGATCAGCATGCCGCCTATCGCCTGACCCATCGTCGGCCCAGGCGGGCCGAACGACTCCTCCCTGGTGGCGTCGCCCGACTCGAGCCGCGCGAGCTGCTCCCAGCCGTAGATCAGCGTCTCCATGATCTCCTCGCCGCCGTCCGGGACCTCGTCGCTGAGCTGCTCGAACCCGCGCGCCTCGGTACGGTAGGCGCTCAGATCGGCGATCACGCGGTCGAGCCATTCGACGATCGTCGCCCAATCGCCGTCGGTCCGGGCCTTCTCCCGGGCCCGGCCGCGCTGGTCGGCCAGCTGGTCGATCAGGCGCTGCAGCGACTCCACGATCTCGTCTCTCGGACTGTAGGGCCGCATCTGGTCGCGGTAGCCGCCCAGCTCCTCGATCAGGCGGTCGAGCCAGTGCGCGAGCGCGGCCCGGTTGCCGTCGAACGCCACCGCGTTGTCCTCCGGGTCGAGCGCGGCCAGCCTCGACACGTCGGAGAACTCGGGGCCGACCACCTTCGCGATATCGCGCCAGCCCGGGCTCGCGCTCACCGCCGTCACCAGCGCGGCCGCGAGCGCTATCGGCAGGTGCGCCGTCGCGGCCGCGTACGAGTCGTGCTCCTCCGGGCTTAGGAAGACCGGCTTCGCGCCGATCGCCTCCACCAGCCCCGTCACCGTCCGCACCGCCGACGGGCTCACCATGCTCTCCGCCACGATGCAGTACGAGGCCCCGTCCAGGGCGTCTGGCCGCACGTCATCCAGCGTGTACATCGTGCGCCCCGGCAGCGGCCGGCCTCCGACGTAGCTGGCGTCGTGCGGAAGGTATTGCCTCGCCCACTCGGCGACCTGCATCTTGGCCGAGCCCGTGTCGGTCACGATCGTGTCCTGGCCGACGATCGGGCCGATCGCCTCCAGGAACTCCCGCGTCTCCGAGTGCGGCGTGTCCATGATGACCAGCGACGCGCCGTAGATCGAAGACCTCAGGTTGCCGTTCGCGGTGTCGATAGCGCCCATCTCCCGGGCGCGCTTCAGCGCCCGCGAGTCGCCGTCCGTCCCGAGGATCTCGGTGTCCTTCAGCCGGGCGCGCTTCAGCCCGAGTCCGATGGACACCCCGAGCGGGCCCATGCCCAGGATCGTGATTCGCTCCAAGAGGCCACTCCTTTCGGGCTAACTTACCACACGGTGCTGCCCGTCACCAAGAACGCCAGCGTGTTGACGACCGGCCGCATCCAGACGATCAGAAGGTTGTACGGGAGAAAGAACCCGCTCGCGATCAGCAGCAGCAGGATCAGCGGCCCCACCCGCTCCAGGCGGGCGAACTGGACCGCCAGGTCCCTGGGCAGGACGCCCAGCACGACCTTGAATCCGTCGAGCGGCGCGATCGGCAGCAGGTTGAACGCGGCGATCAGCAGGTTCCAGAACACGAACGACACGACCACGTAGTCGACCAGGTCGCCCCCGAAGAAGCGTCGGAAGCCGATCATTTCGCTGTCGACCAGCCCGAACCGGATCGGGAGCGCCGCCGCGATGGCCACGAGGACGTTCGATATCGGCCCGGCCAGCGACACCAGCGCCATGCCAGAACGCGGGTTGCCGCGCAGGTACCGGGGATCGACCGGCGTCGGCTTCGCCCAACCGAAGCCGACCACCAGCAGCATGATGCCGCCGAACGGGTCGATGTGCGACGCCGGGTTCAGCGTCAGCCTGCCCTCCCGCTTGGCCGTGCTGTCGCCGAGAAGGTAGGCGCTCAGCGCGTGGCTCGCCTCGTGGAACGACAGCGCGACCGCTATGCCCACGACGAACGCGGCCAGCGTGACGAGCGCGTACGTCGCGTTGTACTGGAGCTGGTCGAGTACGAGAAAGAGCAACCTGTCCTACCCTCTCGGTATCCGTTCGGCCTTGTTGGGCACACAACCCGCTCACCCTGGGCAGGCCCGGCGCTTTGGGTGGGCCGTATCGAGGGGCACGCGGGTCCACTCGAAAGTGAACGACTACACCTCTCCCGGTCGCCGCTTCACCCTGGCCCAGGCCGATTGCGCCAACGCGCCGACGGCCGGGAAAATAAACAGGGGACGAGTCGAACTCGTCCCCAATCGAAGTCCCGCAGGTTTCGGCCCGAGGCTAGTGGCCGCCGCAGGCGCAGCCTCCGCCTTCGTCGCCTCCGCCGCCGCAGCGAGCGCCGCCGCAGCCACCGCCACCGCAGGCGCAGCCACCACCGCCGCCGCTTTGGACGTTCGGATTGCTGATCACGAAGCCGCTGCGCATCAGGCCGTCCACATAGTCGATCTCGGCGCCGTCGACCAGCGGAGCGCTCTCCGCGTCGACCAGCACCCTGATGTTCTCGGCGTCTATGACGACGTCACCCTCGGACGGCGCCTGCTCGACGCCCAGCATGTACTGGACCCCGCCGTGCGGGCCGGGCGTAACCATGATCCGAAGCAGCGAGCCCTCGGCCTCCTGCTCTTTCAGGACGGCCGCGAGCCGCTCGGCCGCGACGGGCGTTATCTCGACAAGATTAGCAGTGGTCAAACCGGCCACCTCCGTGGTCTCGGACAGGCTGCGACGTCTGTTCGCGTAAGCCGTTTCAGCGTTCGAATCGTAGCACGGGCCCAATACACGGTCAAGCTGAAAGCGACCGCGCAGCCAGGAGGACGAATGCCCTATCACAGCCCCTGAATGCCCTCGTTCGTGAGGGCGACGGTGCTGTACTAATCGCAGTTCGGTGCTTCGCTCGGACCAACACCGCCAATCACAGGAAGGCTACCTTGCAACCCTGGTACGCACCAGCGAGGGGTGCTCCGCCCCGCCTGCTCTTCAGAGCTCCCCCAACGCGGCAACAATGACTGCGCGTTATGCCTGGCGGGCTTGGGACGCCACATCAACCATTGAATCAAGCACGGCTACGACCTCTGGATCGATGTCTGCGGCCTCCATATGGCGAACGAGAAAGTGGTAGTCAGCCTTTGAAACGTCACTGGCCATTCCCGTCGCCCTATTGAAGGAACGAAACAATGGAACCAAGAAATCCTCAGACACTTTTGTATCTCCATCCCAAGGGGATGTCTGACCCAATACCCGACGAGCATTCTCAATCTCGGATATGGCCTCCTCCATACTGCGAAGGAAGAGAGGGAACTCCGCCTCCACCCAGGCTAGCAACAGGTCTCGGCTGCACAGGTAGTTTTCGATTTCCCGTTTCTTCCAGCTATACTCCCTCAATGCTTTGCTGCTGCCCTCCGGTAACGCTAGGCGGTCGAACAAGGCGAACCCATATAGGTCAGGACAAGCCTCCCTCACACCATAAAAGTGGCGGCGGGCCTGCATGGGTTGATTGCCCACGTAGTGAACAAATGGGCGATCCAATATTGCCTCTGCCTGATGTCCCAACTGGTGGGCGAAAGCGCGCAACACTGCCAAGTCGGTGGAGCCTTCCAGATACAACACCCAGCCTTGCTGGGCGGCTTGGAGATAGTTCTCAAATCCGATTTCCGCCAATGCCTTGAACACCTGACTGCTCCGACCATCCATTCGGTGGGGAGCTCCCACGAAAGCGGTCACCGTATGTCGGCCGCCGGCCTCATTCAGGACGACCTCGGAATGGGTCGCGATCAAGAGTTGGCTATTCTGCTGAATGGCAGTTTCTGTGATTGCCTGGTAGATTTGCCTCTGTCGTAGGATTTCCAGATGGGCATCCGGCTCGTCGAGCATGATTACTGAATTGGGATGCAATAGCATATAGGCCGTCAGGAGTAATGTCTGCTGAAACCCCCGGCCCGACGAAGCCAAGTCCAGTTCTAGATTCGGCATACGTGTGTCCCTATAGCGCAACGTGATCTCGCCACGCTCCGCGTTGTACTGCGGCTCAAGGATCGTAGCGCCGAACAACTGTTGCATCCGCGGCACCAGCACGTTTTCCCAGCCCTGGGGTTGCTGATAGAACACTTGGAAGCAGAGATTGCGGAGGACTTCAGCGGTCCTTCCCTGTCCCAACAGGACGTTAACGGTCCCGGGCTGGAGCATCGCTTCCAGCGATGACAGGCCAGACATCGGGGGCAAGAAGGCGACCTGCTCCTCGAAAGCCTCAGGAGGGACGGCCATTCTGGACTGACCGTCAGGGCTCGTTCGCAATGGCCTGCAATAGAACGACTCAGGGTTGGCGTAGTCGAACTCAAACCCACAGGACCAAATGGTGCCCGCTTTGGAGCGCCCACAGACTTCGATCTCTATGCGGACGTTGCCGGTGCCTGCACTTGCGCGGTTGGCCTCGCGGGTCCGTAAGCCGCGCCACAACTGGTTGGCATGATTTACCGGCACAGAGAACAGGTCCAGTCGGTTGATGGATACACCAGGCCGCTGCATGTCGCTTGTAGGCACTATACCCCACCGTTCACGCCATCGACGCAGCCCAAGTTCCCACAACGACAGAGCCTGCAAGGCCGTGGTCTTGCCTGAATCGTTGGGGCCGACGAATACCACCACCTCGTCCAAGTCAACGGTGACGGTTTCGAATTGCTTGAAGTTTCGCGCCGCTATGCTGGTCAGCAATTCAACTTTGCCCACCCAGACATTGGATACCGGAATTGTATCGCCTCTAGACTGACGCCCTCTGCTGCGCGTCAACGCAGACGACCCCATGCCTCGGCTCGACCGGGTCCCCACGACGGCGATCTCCAGGCCCAAAACGGCACCGACGTGGGTCGAGGGCATGATAGTCATGTCCTCCAAGGCCAGTCAATCTAGCAGAGGATGACTTGCAGGCGAAGACCACCCTGGTTGTCCATCTTCAAGGGCTGCGTCAACACTCGATACCCCCAACGCAAGGGTGCCCCCCGGGAGCACGCTCGCAGGCCCTCACCCGTCGTTAAGCGTCTGCCGCCTCCCACGGCGTGGTCCAACATGCGCATACGCCGCAGCCCTCATTGGCCGTGATAGACTTCCTCCGCCGGCGCGCGCCCGACGCCCGCCGCGCCGTGGAGGGCTGACGTGGACCTCGAGCTCACCGGAAAGACCGCCATCGTCACCGGCGGCAGCCGCGGAATCGGCAAGGCCATCGCGCGCGAGCTTGCCGCCGAGGGCGTCGACGTCGCCATCGCCGCCCGCGGCCGGGAGGCCCTCGACGACGCCGCGGCCGAGATCGCCGCCGAGACCGGACGCCGCATCGTACCCATCGTCGCCGACACCGGGGACGACCACTCGGTGAAGGCGATGGTCGAGCGCGCCGCGGCCGAGCTGGGCCGCATCGACATACTCGTCAACTGCGCCGCCCGGCCGCTCGGCAGCGCCCCCATCCCGTCGCTCGCCGAGATCACGAACGACCACTTCTGGGCCGACATGAACGTCAAGGTCATGGGCTACCTCAGGTGCGCCCGCGAGGTCGCCCCGCACATGCGGCGGCAGGGCTGGGGACGCATCGTCAACGTCAGCGGCCTCGCGTCCCGCATGACCGGATCCGCCATCGGCAGCATGCGCAACGTCGCCGTCGGCGCCATGACCAAGAACCTGGCCGACGAGCTCGGTCCCGACGGGATCAACGTCACCGTCGTCCACCCCGGCTACACCTGGACCGAGCGCACCCCGGGCATGATCGAGGCGCGCGCCGAGGCCCAGGGCGTCTCGCCCGACGAGGTCGAAGAGCAGATGGCGACCGCCAACTCGGTGCGCCGCTTCATCGACGCCCGCGACGTCGCCCACGTCGTCGCCTTCCTCGCCTCGCCGAAATCGGTCGCCATCAACGGCGACGCGATCGCCGCCGGCGGAGGCGTCGGCAACGCCATACACTACTGACCCCCCGGCCCCGCAGCGAAAGGCGCGAGACGCACATGACGAGCTTGGACTCCCCCGAGATCTACCGCTACGTCACCGAGCATACGTCCGACGTGCCGCCGTACCTGGCCGACCTGCCCGCCGTCACCAGGGAGCGCATGGGCAGCGCGGGCATGATCAGCGGCCCCGTCGTCGACGGCCTGCTGCAGACGCTCCTCGTCGCCTCCGGCGCCCGCCGCGTGCTGGAGATCGGCACCTTCACAGGCTTCAGCGCGCTCATGATGGCGGAGGTGCTCCCAGACGACGGCGTCATCGTCACCTGCGACCGAGACCCGAAGGCCGCCGAGGTCGCCCGCGAGTATTTCCAAAAGAGCCCCCACGGCCACAAGATCGAGCAGCGACTCGGCAACGCCATCGACACCCTGCGAGCGCTCGAAGGCCCGTTCGACTTCGTGTTCATCGACGCCGACAAGATCAACAACGCCGCATACTACGAGCGTGCCCTGGAGCTTCTCGCGCCCGGCGGACTGATCGCCATAGACAACGTGCTCTGGGGCGGCCGCGTCCTCGACCCCGAGAGCGACTGGGACCACGCCGTCGTCGACTTCAACCGCCGCGTCCAGGACGATCCGCGTGTCAGGAACGTCATGCTCCCAATCCGCGACGGCGTAACCATAGTCCGCCGCGCCTGACCCGCCGGCGGCCCCTCCAGGCTGGCCCCCCTGTACGAACACAGGGTTGCTCAGGGCCAGCGGCTGGGCGTTCTCATCGGTGGACAGCACCTGGCCCAGGTACCAGCCCCTGGCGTCTCTTATCTCCAGCTCAGCCTCGAAACGCTGCCGGCCTCCGACGTCGATGGTCGAGACGACCTCGCCGTTGCCGATGATCTCGATGCGGTCCACGGGCCTCGAGCTTTCGCCGCTGACCCTAACCTCGACCCTGTCGCCCTCGACCGTGCTGCCCGGTATCTCGCCGTTTACCGTGAAGTGAAGAATCGCTCCCTGGCTGATGAAGCTCCTTCCCGCTCTCAGGGCCCTGACGATGTTATCCGCCGTGAGCTCGGCCTCGCCCAGGAATACATAGGTACGCCGCGCACCGTATGGCTTCGCCGCCCGGTGATGGCTGTCGGTCCCTGTCTCGGCGAACACCCGCTTTCCCTCGTTCAGCCAGCCCCACCATAGCCGCGTCGTCTTCGACTCCTCGTCGGAGTTCCAAAGCTCGATGAGCGGAAGATCGTTGAGCTCCGTTCCGACAAGATCGATACCGTGACTATGGGGATGGTTCCAGGCAAGCGCCATCGGATGGTCGTTCGTATGCGCCTTGTTGGCCACGTCGATAAGGTGTTGCAGCGAGTCGGAGGCCGACGCTCCGGCAGTTCCGTTGAAGACGTTGGCATGGAAGCTGTCGGCCGAGAACTCCTCCCCTGGGACAACGACGAACCTGCCGGGCTCCGAGAGGCGCAGTGCCTCCTCGTGGGCCCTGACCACGGCCCGGGCGTCGTGCCCTCTGCCATGATCGGTCAGGACGACCCAGTCCAGGCCCTCGCCGCGAGCCGCTTCCACGACCTGGACGGGTGTGAACGACCCATCCGAGTACATGCTGTGAGCGTGGGTGTCGCCGCCGTACCAGCCCGGCCCAGGACTGAGCCTCCTGCGCAGCGAGATGCTCGATGTCGTTGCTCCGTCGGCCAGCCCGGTGGCTGCCCGGTCAAACTCGAAGCCACGACCGGCCTCGATGGCGTGGTCGACACCGGGCACGACAAACGCCTCGCCGGCCCCGGCCAGGTCGGTAAACACGACGTCGGGCATTTCGACGTCCATGAATCCCGAGTAGTTCTCTCTCGAAGTCACGGTCGAGGAGAGCTCGACGCGGGCGGCGACCGGGTTCCCCTCGGCGTCGGCCGTCCGGAGCTTCGCTCTGACAGGCGCGGGCATCAACGGAGTGTCGGCGAAGAAGAGCCTGGCGTCCTGCTCCACGCCAACGTGGTACATGCCGTGTACGCCGTCCAACGTCAGCGTCCAGAGTCCCTCCAGACTGCGGCCATTGACCTCGAGGTACTCTGCCCGCCAGAACTCCCAGGAGTCGAACCTGTCCCGCTCCATGCCGACCCAGCGCTGTTGCGCATCGACGACGCCCGGAGGGGGGTCGAGCCTCACGACCATTCCCTGCTTGCCGGTGACCTCCGCCGAGGGGAGCTGGAAGTTGATTCGAAGTCGCTTCACGTCCGGTACCTGCACCGTGAATGCATGTGCAGACTCGCTGTCGAGCTCCGACCTGGTGAACGAAAGGGCGCCCCTGTAGCTGACGCAGGGCTCCGGCCTGGCGTATAGGTCCACCTCCCCGACCGTCCTGACGACGAAGTCGTTCCGGCACTCCGGTGAGTTGGCCTCGACCCTGAGCTGCCATACGCCCCAGCTCCCATTCACCTCGACGTCGTATTCCGACCAGTCGTCACGAAGAGGGTTGTCCAGCAGCATCTCCCTGCCGTCAGGCGCTCTCAACGTGAACGAGCTCGCCTCGTCTCCCGCTACGTCGTCCTCCTGGTCATGGATGGCCAGGGTGAACGACTGGGTGGAGCGGGGGACGTAGACGTAAAGGGCGCACCGCCTGAACAGGGACCCTTCGAGAAAGATGGCGCCGGGCGTCTGGCATATCCTCGGTGCCGAGCTCATGGTCTAGCCTCGCAGATTGGGACATCGTGGATGACCTCGCGCTCGCGCATATGAGGGTCCACGGTCGCCTCCTCGACGGTGTTGACTGGAGCGATAGCTACATGCTCGACCGGATGCGCACCGGCCCGCCCTGCTCGTCCGACTCCCGCAGCGCCAGCGCGGCCTCGAGGGCGGCCCGGCCGTCGTGCCCCGTGCAGGATGGCGCGCGCTTCTCCGTGATGCTGTCCAGCCACTCCGAGAACTCCGTCGTCCACGTCAGGTACCCCCCGGCCGTGTCCATCTTCTCGAACCCGGCCAGCGGCTCGTCCGTCTTGTACGCGTAGTCAACCTCCGTCCAGTCGCCCCTGCCGAGCCTCACGTTGCCGCGAACGGACTCGATCGTGCCGACCGTGCCCGCGATACGCCACTCCTCGTACGGGCCGCCCAGCTCCGACATGCCCTCCAGCAGCACCGCCGACGCGCCGCTTTTGAAATTCAGGCCCGCGATGCAGTTGTCCTCGCCGTCGCCCGCCGACGCGTAGCGCCCCATGCTGACGCTGTTGGCCGTCACGTAGTCGCTGCCCGCCAGCCACCTGAACTGGTCGAGGTAGTGCGGGCCCTCGTACGTCAGCACACCGCCGCCCTGCGCCTTCCAGCGGTGCCACCGATCCGCGTTCGGAGTCCCCGACCCGGTGCGGATGTGCGAAATCCAGACCACGTCGCCGATCTCGCCCGCGTCGATCAGCCCCTTGATCGCGAGGTTGCCCGGCATGAACCTGTGCGTCTGCGCGTACATCAGGTTGACGCCCGACTTCTCGGCCGCGTCGATCATGTCGTCGCACTCTTCCAGCGACACGGCGAACGGCACTTCGACCATCACGTGGCGGCCCGCCTCCGCCGCCTTGACCGCCGGGTCCCGGTGCGAGCCCGACGTCACGACGTCTATCGCCTCGATGCCCGGCTCCTTCAGCATCTCGTCCAGGTCCGTGAACGCCTTGACGCCGTGCTTCTTCGCCACCCTGCCCGCGGCCTCCGGGTCGACGTCGCACACCGCGATCAGCTCCGACTTCTCCATCGAAGCGTGTATCTCCGCGTGACGCGTCCCGTTGTGTCCACAGCCCACCGTCGCGACACCGACCTTGCCCATGCGAGTCCTCCTGTTCAGTTGCTCTTCCCGCGTGTCCGAGCCGCGATTCTACCACCACGCCACCCCACGGTCACCAACAGCCGCAGCACAACCGCTCCGACGCGCGGCCCCGCGACCTCACCTCCGCGAGCGACGCTCATCTCCCCTCTTGACTTCTCAACTATCCACTACCCACTACCCACTAGCCACTATCCACTATCCACTACCCCCGTTGACGCGCCGGACGGGCCGCGCCTACACTTTCCCGCGTCATCCATAGCCATCGCAGGAGAATCGCATGTCGACTCAAGACCACGACCGCGCGGCCGCACTGTACGAGACCATCGGCGTGCGCCCGATCATCCACATGGGAGGCACCACCACCCGCTACGGCGGCACGATCATCCGCCCCGAGGCGCACCAGGCCATGGAGGCCGCGAAGGGGGCGCTCGTCGACATGAACGAGCTCAACGTCAAGGCCGGCCAGGCCATCGCCCGGATGCTCGGCGCCGAGGCCGCCGTCGTCACCAGCGGCGCCGCGGGCGCCCTCCTGCTGCAGGCCGCCGCCGTCATCGCCGGCACCGACCCGGCGAAGATCGCCCGCCTGCCCGACACCGACGGCATGAAGAACGAGATCATCATGCAGCGCGCCCACCGCATGGGCTACGACCAGTGCTTCCGGGCCGCCGGCGGCAGGATCGTCGACGTCGGCAACGGCAACAACACCGAGGAGTGGCAGATGGAGGACGCCATCGGCGAGAACACCGCCGCCGTCGCCCACATCGTCTCCCCCGCCAACGGGGGCCGCGGCCTCAAATTCGAGAAGGCGCTGGAGGTCGCGCACCGCAACGGCCTGCCCCTCATCCTCGACGCCGCGTCGATGCTGCCGCCACGCGACAACCTGTTCAAGTTCGCCAACGCCGGCGCCGACCTAGTCTGCTACAGCGGCGGCAAGGGCATCCGCGGCCCCCAGGGCACCGGCATCCTCGTCGGCAGGGCCGACCTCGTAGAGGCCGCCCGGCTCAACGCCTCGCCCAACGCCGCCATCGGACGCAGCGCCAAGGTATCCAAGGAGGAGATCATGGGCCTGATCGCCGCTTTGGAGGCCTTCCTGAAGGGCGACGAAGAGGCGGAGATGGCGCTCTACCAACGGCGATGCGAGGACCTGGTCGACCACCTCGACGAGGTCCCCGGAATCACCGCCACCATCGAGAACGACGAGCTCGTCTACACGATCCCCGAGGCCATCGTTCGCTTCGACTCCTCCTGGACCGGCCGCTCAGCCGACGAGATCGTCCAGGCGCTCGCGGACGGCGACCCGCCGATCTACGCCAGGGCGCTCGACCCGGAGCAGGGCCTGATCCTCAACCCGTTCAACCCGACCGACGAGGAGATCCAGGTCGTCGGCCGCCGCCTCAGGGAAGAGTTGCTGGGTAGTGGATAGTGGTTAGTGAATAGTGGATAGTTGGGGAAGGCGTCCGACGCTCGCGGCGGCGACCGGGCTGCGGGACCTCCGTTATCCGGGACGGCCGGGGATGGATGGGAGGCCGATATAGCGCTCGACGACCGCGCGGCGCTCCCCGAGCATGGCGAGCAGGTTCGCCGTCGTGACCTGCTCCACTCGTTCCGGCGTCGTGTCGTGCAGCTCCGCCAGCTTCGCGGCGACGTCGCGGACGTGCCTCGGCTCCGTCCACATGCTGCGCTTCGCCTTGAACGGCTGCGGCGCCGCGTCCGTCTCCAGCACGATGCCTTCCAGCGGCAGCGACGCCGCCACGGCCTGCAGCTCCGGCAGCCGCAACAGCGGCTTCGCCAGCGAGATGTGGAAGCCGAGGTCGAGCGCCCGCTGAGCCGTATCCCGGTCGGCCTGGAAGTAGTGCATCGCGCCGGCGACCTCGTACGCGCGCTCCTCGCGTAGCACCTTCAGCGTCGCGTCGTGGGCCTCGCGGCTGTGGAAGACGATCGGCAGCCCCAGCTCGCGCGCCATCCCGATCTGGGCGCGGAACGCCTGGTACTGGTCGGCTCGGTCCGGCATCCCGTCCATGAAGTCCAGCCCGATCTCGCTCATCACGACCACCTTGTCGGTGGCCGTCGCGAGATCAAGCAGACGCCGGCGGCCCGCCGCGCCGAGCGGGCCGTCCAGGTCCATCGGATGCACGCCGACCCCGGCGAACAGGTCAGGATACAGCGCCGTCAGCGTGACCGCCCGCTCCGACGACGCGACGGTCGTTCCGGCGGTTATCACCATGCCGACGCCGGCGTCCCGGGCGCGGCCCAGGACCTCGCCGACCTCGTCGTCGCTGTACGAGTCGAGATGCGTATGGCAGTCGGTCAGCACGGCGGCCGCGCGGCGCCGCCGTCCAGGGACTCCAGTGCGTCCTCGAGCGCCGTCCACGAGAGCAGCGCGCACTTGATCCGCACCGGGAACGCCCGGACGCTGCGCAGCGACTTCAGATCGCCCATGCGCTCGACCGCGGCGCTCGACACTGCGGCGCCGGCCATCATGTCGCGGAACCGCTCCGACACCGCCTCGGCCTCGGCAATCGTCCCGCCGGCCACGGCCTCCGACAGCATCGACGCCGTGGCCTGGTTGATCGAGCAGCCGACCGACTGGACGCCGATCCCGGTGACGCGCCCGCCGACTACGCCAAGCTGGAGATAGACCTCGTCGCCGCAGAACGGGTTGACCGCGCTCGCCGTCGCGTCGGGAGACTCCAGCCGGTCGGAGTTACGGGGTTCGCGGCAGTGCTCGAGAATGCACGCGTCGTACAGGTCGTCCAGCTCGTCACGCGCCATTGCCGAAGTACCGCAACGCCCGCTTCAGAGCGTCGACCAGGACGTCGACCTCCGCCTCGGTGTTGTAGAGGTAGAAGCTCGCCCTCGCCGTCGCCGGGACCTCCAGGTGTTGCATCAGCGGCATGGTGCAGTGGTGACCCGTCCTGATCGCGATGCCCTCGCGGTCCAGGAACGTGCCCAGGTCGTGCGGGTGAACGTCCCCGCAGTGGAAGGACATGATGCCGCTCTTCTTCGCGGCGTCCTTCGGGCCGAACAGGTCGACCTCCTCGAGCTCCCGGAATGCCTCCAGGGCGTAGCGGGTCATCTGCTCCTCGTGCTCCCTGACCCGCTCCATCCCCATCTCCTGAAGGTAGTCGATAGCCGCGCCGAGCCCGATGGCGTCCGCGATGTTCGGCGTGCCCGCCTCGAACCGCATCGGCAGGTCGTTCCAGGTCGCCTCTTCGTTCGTCACCGCCAGCACCATCTCGCCGCCCGTCAGGAACGGCTCCATCGTCTCCAGTACGGCTGGCTTGACGTACAGCACGCCGATGCCGGTCGGGCCCAGCATCTTGTGGCCGGAGAAGGCGAGGAAGTCGCAGTCGAGGTCGACCACGTCGACCGGCATGTGCGGCACCGACTGCGCGCCGTCGACCAGGAAGGCGGCGCCGACGCCGCGGGCCATGTCGCGCAGGTCGCTCACCGGGTTGATCGTGCCGAGCGAGTTGGACGCGTGGACGACCGACACGAGCTTCGTACGCTCGCCGATGATCGCCTCGGCGCGCTCCATGTCCAGCGTCTGGTCCGAGTCCAGCGGCAGGATGCGCAGCGACGCGCCCTTCTGCGCCGCCAGCACCTGCCACGGCACCAGGTTGCTGTGGTGCTCCATCTGCGTCACGACGATCTCGTCCCCGGGTCCGATGTTCTGGCGCGCCCACGTGTTCGCAACCAGGTTGATCGACTCGGTCGTGTTGCGCGTCCAGATCACGTTCTCGGGAGACGCCGCCCCGACGAACGACGCCACCTTCGCCCGCGCCTCCTCGTACCGGTCCGTCGCCTCCATGCTCAGGGCGTGGACGCCGCGGTGCACGTTCGAGTTGTAGCTCTCGTAGTAGTCGACGAGTGCGTCGATGACGCTCTTCGGCTTCTGCGACGTCGCCGCGTTGTCCAGGTAGACCAGCGGCTTCCCGTATATCCTACGGTCCAGTACCGGGAAGTCCTCGCGTATGCGTTGTACGTCTAGCATGGGCCGGCTCCCGCGAGGCGCCCGGGCATCCTGTTGAAGTATGCGCGGATCGTGTTCATTTCAAACGTCGACCTCAACCGTGTCACCCACCACCCTGGCCGGGAAGACGTCGATCGGCAGGAACGCCGGGGGCGACGTGACGCTGCCGTTCCGCAGGTCGAAGCGCGCGCCGTGCCGCGGGCACTCGATCTCGCATCCGACGACGGCCCCCTCGTCCAGCGGGCCGTCGTCGTGGCTGCAGACGTTGTCGACGGCGTATATCTCTCCGTCGACATTGCAGACCACGACCTCGCGGTCGCCCACGGGGAAGGCCCTCCAGGCGCCATCCGGCACCTCGGAGACCGTTGTTACGGCTTGAAATGCCATCCTAGGTGCTCCTCGCCGCCGCCGGCTGTACGGGTACCGGCTCCATTCGCCTTGCGAGGTCCGCGATGCTGGTCGCGTCCAGGACCTCCTGTATCTTGCGCTCGACCTCGCGCCACACGGTGCGCTGGCCGCATGCGGGAGACTGGTCGCAGATACCGGGGTCGTCGAGACAGCCGACGAGCGGCTGCGAGCCGCCGAGATGGCGCATGACCGTGCCCATCGTGATGTCGGCGGGGTCCATCGCCAGCGAGTGTCCGCCCAGCGGCCCACGCTGGCTCTTCGTCACGCCGCGCTTTTGCAGGCTGTGCAGCACCTGCGCCAGGTACAGCTCAGGTATCCCCTGGCGCCGGGCGATGTCCGCGGCGCGGATCGAACCGCGGCCGCGGTGAACGGCCAGGTCCACCAGTGCCCGCACCCCGTAGTCGACCTGCATTGGAACGTGCATGACCCGTCCTCCGCTGCCTCTCCTCTCGGCCCTACTCCGTCTTGACCGTCTCCTCGCTTCCCTCCAGCGCGGAACGCAGGGCGTGCCACGCGAGGGTCGCGCACTTGACTCGCGTGGGGAACGCGGAGACGCCGGCAAGCACCTCCAGATCACCCAGCACGTCCGCGTCCCGGTCGCTGGCGCCGTCGGTGAGCAACCGGTGGAAGGCGTCGAATATCTCCGTCGCCTCCGGCGTGCTCCTGCCCTTGACGCTCTCGGTCAGCATCGAGGCGGACGCCTTGGAGATCGCGCATCCGGAGCCCTGGAACCCCACGTCGGCTATCCTGTCGTCGTCGATCTCCAGGAACAGCGTGACCATGTCGCCGCAGAACGGGTTGAACCCGTTGGCGCGGCGGTTCGCCCCGGCTGGCTCCCGGAAGTTCCGGGGCTGCCGGTTGTGCTCCATCACGATCTCCTGGTACAGCTCCTCGAGCTCGGACATCTGCCCTGTTGGCCTCCGTGTTAGTGAGCGCCCGCGCTATCCGCTCGCGCCGGCCGCCAGCGAGCCTGAGAAGAGACCGTCGAGAAAATCCCTCAGGGGCTCCAGGCTGACGCGGTCGATGATCTCGCGGGCGAAACCGTGCACCAGCAGCGCCGTCGCCGTCTCCCGGTCGACGCCGCGGCTCATCATGTAGAAGAGCGCGTCGTCGGCCACGGCTCCCGCCGTCGCGCCATGGAAGCACTGGACATCGTCCGCGTATATCTCCAGGCTGGGCTTCGTGTTGATGCGCGCGCCCTTGGACAGCAGCAGGTTCTTGTCGGCCTGCTTCGCGTACGTCTTCTGCGCGCCCTTGCGCACCAGCACCCGGCCGCTGAACGCCGCCCGCGACTGGCCGTCCAGCACCCCCTTGAAGTACTGGTCGCTCGTCGCGTGCGGCTTGGCGTGGTCGATGTTGATGTGGTTGTCGACGTGCTGGCGGCCGGAGGTCGCGTACAGCCCGCTCAGCAGGCAGGCGCCGCCCTCGCCGTCCAGCAGGACGTCCAGGTCGTTGCGGGCGATCTTCGACCCCTTGGCGAACGACGTCGACCGGAACGACGCGTCGCGGCCGACCCTGACCCGGGTAGTCCCGACGTGGAAAGCGCCGTCATCGTCGGACAGGTAGCGGTAGTGCTCCACCTCAGCGCCGTCCTCTACGACCATCTCGACGACGGTGTCGGTGAAGTTGCCGCCTGTCCCGACGTAGCTCTCCACCAGCCGCAGCCGGCTGTGCCGCCCCGCGACGACCAGCATCCGCGGGTACGTGGCTATCGGCCTCTCGCGCTCCGTCGTCGCCCACACCAGGTGCACGACCGGCGTGTCCGCGGCATCGGGGGTCAGCTCCACCAGAGCGCCGTCCGACAGGAAGGCGGTGTTGACCGCGGTGAACCCATCGCCGTCGCTCGGAGCGAGCGTGCCGAGGTGCCGTCCGACGACTTCGCCGTCGTTGCGCAGGGCGGTGCCGAGGTTGACGAGCCTGAGCCCGCCGCCGTCGACCGGGGTCGAGAGCGACTCCGAGAACCGCCCGTCGACGAAGACGAGCCTGACCCAGTCGGCGGCCCAGGGCGCCCGCGCCTTCAGCGTCGACTCGATCGACGCCTCCGGGTTGTCGTCGAACGGGTACTCGAAGGCCGCCCTCGCAATCGGCGCGACGTTCGTGAACTTCCAGCGCTCGTTGCCGCGACGCTCGGTGGGAAAGCCGAGCCGCTGGAACTCCGACAGCCCTCGCTCCCTGACGCCGCGGAGCCACGACGACCCGTTCGCCGGTTCGATGTCCGTCAACTCCGCGAAGTCGGCGGCGTATCTCTCGTAGGTCGTCACGGTCTACACCCCGGCCCCGACCTGCTCGCGCACCCAGTCGTAGCCCTTCTCCTCCAGCGTAAGCGCCAGCTCGCTGCCGCCCGACATGGCGATGGCGCCGTCGACCAGCACGTGCACCACGTCCGGGACGATGTAGCTGAGAATGCGGTGGTAGTGCGTTACCAGCACGATGGACTTGTCCGGCGCCCGCCTGCTGTTGATCCCCTCGGCGACCGCCCTGAGCGCGTCGATGTCGAGCCCCGAGTCGGTCTCGTCCAGGATCGCCAGCCTGGGGTCCAGGATGGCGAGCTGCAGCATCTCGCTGCGCTTCTTCTCGCCCCCGGAGAAGCCCTCGTTGACCGACCGCTTGACCAGCTCGGCGTCGATGCCGACCTCGGCGACCTTCCCCTTGTACAGCCGGTCGAACTCCCGCGCCGACAGCGGCTCGTCGCCGCGGTCCTCGTGCTGGGCGTCGAGAGCGGCCTTGATGAACTGCCTGTTGCGGACGCCGGGCAGCTCCACGGGGTACTGGAACGCGAGGAACACGCCCCCGCGGGCCCGCTCGTCGGGCGTCATTTCCAGCAGGTCCTGGCCGTCGTACGTGATCGAGCCGCCGGTGACGTCGTAGCCGGGCCGCCCAGCGATCACGTTTGCGAGCGTGCTCTTGCCGCTGCCGTTCGGCCCCATGATCGCGTGCACCTCGCCAAGATTCACCGTGAGGTCCACGTTCCTGAGTATCTGCTGACCGTCCACGGAGACGTTCAGCTCCCTGATTTCAAGCATTCCTAACCGTCTCTCCTTTGCAACTTGCGCTGGAAGCGACCGGGCGTAAGGCAGACGCGGTCTACATCAAGCATCCGCCGTCGACTCCACGGCTCTCATGGCCTCGACCAACGCGCGGGCATGCCTGATGCCCCGCTCCACGTCTGTCGCATCCAGGTCTTCCTCGTAGAAGTTGACGTGAAGGGCGTTTATGACAGCAAACTTGTCCCTGTTGCCAGCGGGGTCGGGCGTGCGGTCGAGCAGCCGCCTCGCGTTGTTCGCGATGTCTCGGTGCGACCCGTCCGCCCAGCCGTTCGCCTTGGCGACCGACTTCACATAGTGTGCGACCGCTCCCCATGCCTTCTCGGAAGCCTGGAGCATGTCGCCCCGCTCGAACTCGGCCTCCGCCTGGTCGAGGAAGCGGTAGCTTATCTGCCCGTGCCGCGTCGTCGTGGCCATCTATCCCACCGCGCCTTCCAGGCTCACCCTGAGGAGCTGCTGCGCCTCCATGGCGAATTCGAACGGCAGCTCCTGGAAGATGCCTCGGCAGAAGCCGTTGATGATCATGTAATGCGCCTCTTCCTCGCTGATGCCGCGCTGCATGCAGTAGAAGAGCTGGTCGTCGCTCACTTTCGACGTCGATGCCTCGTGCTCCATGCGCGCCGAGGGGTTGCGCACCTCGATGTACGGCACCGTGTGCGCGCCGCATTGGTCGCCGACCAGCAGCGAGTCGCACTGGGTGAAGTTCGTAGCGTTCTCGGCGGACGGGAGTATCTGCACCAGTCCGCGGTAGGTGTTGTTGCCGTGGCCGGCGGAGATGCCCTTGGCGACGATGGTGCTCTTCGTGTTCTTGCCGATGTGGGTCATCTTGGTGCCCGTGTCGGCCTGCTGCCGGTTGTTCACCAGCGCGACCGAGTAGAACTCGCCAACCGAGTTGTCGCCCTGCAGGATCACGCTCGGGTACTTCCAGGTGATGGCCGAGCCGGTCTCCACCTGGGTCCACGATATCTTCGAGTTGCGGCCCAGGGCCTTGCCTCGCTTCGTCACGAAGTTGTAGACGCCGCCCTTGCCCTCCTTGTCGCCGGGGTACCAGTTCTGTAGCGTCGAGTACTTGATCTCGGCGTCGTCCAGCGCCACCAGCTCGACCACGGCCGCGTGGAGCTGGTGGGTCTTGCGCATCGGCGCCGTGCACCCCTCCAGGTAGCTCACGTACGAGCCCTCGTCGGCGACGATCAGCGTCCGCTCGAACTGCCCCGTCTCCTCGGCGTTGATCCGGAAGTAGGTCATCAGCTCGATCGGGCAGCGCACTCCCGGCGGGACGTAGACGAAGGAGCCGTCGCTGAACACCGCCGAGTTGAGCGTCGCGTAGAAGTTGTCGCTGTACGGCACCACTGTGCCCAGGTACTTCTCCACGAGCTCCGGGTGGCTCTGCACCGCCTCGCTCACCGAGCAGAAGATCACGCCCGAGTCCTCGAGCATCTTCTTGTACGTGGTGGCAACCGAGACGCTGTCGAAGATGGCGTCGACCGCCACGCCCGTCAGCTTCTTCTGCTCCTCGATGGGTATGCCGAGCTTGTTGAAGGTCTCGATCAGCTCCGGGTCGACCTCGTCCAGGCTCTTGGGGCCCTCACCCTGTGACACGGGCGCCGCGTAGTAGTGGATGTCCTGGTAGTCGATGGGGTCGAAGTCCACCATGGCCCACCGGGGCTCTTCGTCGGACTTCTTCATCCAGTGCTCGTAGGCCTTCAGGCGCCAGTCGAGCAGGAACCGCGGCTCGTCCTTCTTGGCCGAGATCATGCGGACGACGTCCTCGTTCAGGCCCTTGGGCGCGATCTCGGAGTCGATGTCGGTGACGAAGCCGTACTTGTAGTCGGTGTCGAGGTCGGTCGAGGTGCGCGAAATCACACGCTGCTCGGTCAAGTGTCTGTCTCCTGGCTGCTCACGCGTCGCTGGAGGCCGCTGATGCGCCCCTCGATACGCGCCCTATGGAAGATCGGCGCTGCCCTGGGCGAACGACTGCACCGTCGTCGACCCCCGAGCAGCGGCCTCGTATGGTCTTTGTTGATTAAATCGGTCAAGAACCATTCTAGGATGGCGCGACCGCCAAAGTCAACGTGTATCATCTGCAAAGAACCCGATGATGGAGAGCTCATGATATGAGAGTGAGCAGTGGCATGCGTCCAGTCCATCCCGGCGAGATACCGGCCAAGAACTGGACGAGCTCGGTCTGTCCGCCAACGCGCTCGCCAATGCGCTGGCCGTCCCGACGAACCGCATCACGGCGATCCTGAAGGGTCAGCGCGGGGTCACCGCCGAGACCGCCCTCCGACTGTCCCGCTACTTCGGCACATCGCCACAGCTCTGGCTGGACCTTCAGAAGACGTTCGAGTTGCGGACGGCGGAGATCGAGTCGGGCGAGACCATCGCCGAACGGGTCCAGCCCAGGGAGACCGTGCGAGCCGCTGGACCAGAGAAAGCCGTACCGACACGAGGCTAGCCTGCGCGGTGCCCGCCCTAGTCCTCTTTGAATATCTCGTCGCCGCGCTGCAGGCGAACCGCGATGTTGAATGTCTGGTTCGACGCCCTGGGCGTCGGGTAATGGGCCGCGAGGAACCTGGCCGCCCCGACCAGCACGTGCCGCGCCGCGCCGGTCCCCCTTCGGCCCCGGTACTGCTTCAGCGCCGCGTCGACGATCTGGAAGTGGTGGAACGTCGAGTCCTCCCTCAGCATGGCGTGGGCGAGTACCGGGAGCAGGCTGTCCGGGTCAGCGGCCGTCGTGAAGTAGTCGGTCACGAGCCTCGCCGTCTCCTCGACCCGCTGCTGCGAGTCCATCGCCTCCAGGATCTTCGGGCCGAGGTCGTCGTCGGCCTCCCCGCCGTCCGGCTCCGGGATGCGCTGGGCCGGCATGTTCAGGAAGCGGTCGAGATAGATGCTGATCGCCGTATCGAAGACCGCGCGCAAGAGCTCGACCGACGGAGCGCGTTTCAGCGCCTGGTGCAGCGCGTTGGCGGCCGTCAGCGTGTTGTGCACCGTGTTCCAGTCGCCGAACTCGTTGGAGGTGTGGAAGCGTGCCATCCTGAGGAAAGCCGCGTAGGCGACCGCGCCGCCGAGCTGCTCCGCCGAAGCGCCCTCCCCGACCGCCTCCCGCGACGCCCCGAGCGTCGCCCCCGGATCGTCGCCGAGTATCGTATCGACCAGGGCGCGCTCGTCGTCCCACCGACCCCGCGACTCGGCTCCCCGCCGCCATAGCTCGGGGAGGACGTCGCGCGCCTCCTGGACCATCGAGGAGAGGTCGATGGGGTTGCGCCAGGAGTTCAGCTCCTCGCTGCGCCTGGCGGACGCGATTCCGTGCGTCAGGCTGGTGAGCACCGGGCCGGCGTGCTCCCAGCCGACGTGGTCGAGCAGCTCGAACGCCTTGTTGCAGAAGTCCACGGTGTGGCCGGCATCGAGGTAGATCCGGTCGGTCGCGGCGGCGAAGACCATGTCGGCGATCTCCCTGGCGGATATGCCGAGAGCGACGGCCGTGCCGAGGCAGCGCTCGGCGCCCTCGTCGTCCCGGACCTCGATGAAGCCTCGGAACCACCCCTTGAACACCTCCGGCCGCGTCTCGCCCGTGGGCAGCGGTTCGACCATGAACCTGGGAGGCCTTCCCGCGCACTCGGCCGCGACCTGCCGGATGCCCTGGTAGAGCGCGAGCGGTCGGTCTTCGGGATACAGGACGCCAAGCATGTTGGCCGAGCAGGTCATCATCGTCAGCGCCTGACCCCAGCCGCGGTCAGAGTAGGTAGTGCCGAACGTCGCGGCGATTGCCAGGGGCGTCCGGTAGTCGGCGGGGGAGGAGTCGAGTCCGAGCACCGACTTGGCGATCACCAGCCGGATGTTGTGCTCCATCCCGTCTTCGAGGCGGCGGGACCAACGCGCCACCGGGTCGGTGTCGGGCGGGCTTGGATCGACCCACACCTGGCCGTCGTCCACCGCCACGGGGAAGGCGCGCACGTCGTCGGCGAACGGGTCGAAGGTGCCGCCGCTGGAGAGGTCGAACCGTGCGTGGTGCCAGTGGCACGTCAGGATGCCGTCGCTGACGGTGCCCCTGTCGAGCGGGAAGCCCATGTGCGGGCACCGGTTGTCGACTGCGGCGAAGCCGTCGCCCAGGGGGAAGACGGCGATGGCGTGGCCGCCTCCGGTGACGACGGTGCATCCCCTCGCCCTGACCTCGTCGACGGTCCCGGCCCTGAGCAGGTGTTCGGTCGTAGTGTTCATCGGACGCCTCCGACGGCTATTCATGCAGCAACGTGATCGTCCACACCCGCGTTAGTCCGAAGCGGGAAAGTCCTGCGGCTTGGGCGGACGATCGCGGTCCAGCCTCAGCCCGCAGTCTTCGAGCGGCAACTCGACGCGCGACCCGCCCGCCAGATGCGACTCGACGACCGCAAACAGCATCTCGGTGCTCGCGCGGGCGATACGGGCGCCGCCGCGCGGCGGCTCGCCCGTATCGAGCGAGTGGACCAGGTCTTCCACGAGGCGCACCGTCGAGCTCGCAGGCACGAACGACAGGGGCTCCCGGTGCTCCGGCCCACCGTCGAACCTGCGCAGGCTCCACGCGGCCCCGTTGCCCACGACCGACACCATCCCACGCTCGCAGACCGCCTCGAGGTCGAACACACCGCGGCCCGACAGCAGCGAGAACGCGATGACCCCGTTGTCGAACTGGATGGTCGCATTCGCCTTCGGGTCCGCCCGCATCACGCCGCCGTCGAACACGCCATCGTCGTCCGGGATATGCCCCTGCACCCACAGAGCCGGGCGGTCTTCGTTGAGCCACATTAGAAGGTCGAAGAAGTGGCTGTCCACCTCGAAGAGGGAGCCGGAGTGATGGGAGACCAGCGTCCTGAGCTCCCCGAGCTCGCCGCCGTTGACGATCTCCTTGACCCTGTCGTAGCCGGGGTCCCACCGGCGCTGCGTGTACATGTTGAACGCGACGCCGTTCCGCTCGACCGCCTCGACGATGGCGTCGGCCTCCCGCATCGTCGCCGACAGCGCCTTCTCCGCGCATATGGCCCTGACGCCGTGCTCAGCGGCGTAGACGACTCTCTCCATCCGCTGCTCCGGCTGGGAGCCGATGACGACGAGGTCCGGCAGCTCGCGGTCGATCATATCGCGGTAGTCAGCGTACCGGCGCTCCGGCGGGATGCCGTTGCGGCTGCCGACCCATCGCCGTGCCTCCGCCCTGCCGCTGGAGCAGGCGACGATCCGGAGCCTGTCGCACGCCCGCAGCGTTTCGCCGTGGCGGTACGGCCGGATGATCGTCGGATCGTCCTCGGCGTCGTCCACGACGGGCTCGGTCATGTGCCCGCAGCCGGCGAATGCGGCCGTGTAGGTCTTCATGGGTTCTCCTCGGGTCACGCGCCGCCGGCCAGCAGGTCGACCATGAGCCGCTTCGCGGCGTCGGCGTCCACGTCGAGGGCTACATCCACGCTGCCCTTCCCGTAGTCCGCGGTCGTCTTGCCGTAGCGGGCCTCGTCTTCGGTCTCGACGGCGACCGACGCGCGCCGGAAGCCGAACAGGTCGGGCCGCAGCACGGCGACCACCGCGAGCGGATCGCACAGATCGTACCGCTCGCGGTCCGGATGCCCCGCGAACCAGTTGTCCAGCACCTTCCGCGTCAGCAGCGCGCCCTTCGAGGTTCCCGGGACCCACGGCATGTCGCCGCGGCCCAGGGTCGCCATGGCGCACACGTCCAGCGGCACAAGCGTCACGGGCGCGCCTGACTCGAAGACCTCCGCGGCCGCCAGTGGGTCGTTGTAGGTGTTGAATTCCGCGTGCGGGGTGATGTTGCCAGGCGACTCCACGGCGCCGCCCATGACGACGATGCGCTCCAGGCTGTCGGCCATCCGGGGCGACCTGCGCAGCGCACGGGCGACGTTCGTCAGGGGCCCGAGGGCGATGATGGTCAACGGCTCATTTCCCGAGTCCGCCAGCTCGACTATCAGGTCGGCAGCGCGGACCGGGTACGGCACCGAGCGCGGAGACGGCAGCCGGACGCCCAGGCCCGCCGGCCCGTGGTAGTAGTAACCGTAGCGGTACCTGCCCTTGATCGGGCGGGATGCGCCCCGGGATACCGGTATCCCGGGGCCGCCGACGTCCGTCTTCACCCGCGCTCCGACGTGATCCAGGATGCGAAGGGCGTTACGGGTCGTGTCCCGCAGCGTCGCGTTGCCGCCGACCGCGGTCACGCCCTCGACTCGCAGGCCGGGCACGTTGAACGCCATCAGCATCGCCAGCGCGTCGTCCGTCCCGGGATCGACGTCCAGTACGACTCTCATCGGTGGCCGGTCACCTCCGGTCGGGCATGTCGATGGGGCAACCCCTATAATAGCCGTCCGGGAAAGGAGCAGACATGCCCATACTGAAGAAATCGGACATCGAGATGAACGAGATAGCCCCCGGCGTGGAGCGGTGGGAGCTGATCAACGGCGAGCTGGGCACCGATTCGCTTACGGTGGCCGACCTGACGATCTCCCCAGGATCGAGGGCGCCCACGCACACCCACCCCACGGAGGAGGCGATGCTGATCGTCGACGGCGAGCTGCAGGCCGTGCTCGGCGACGACGTGATCACCGTCAGGGAGGGAGAAACGGTGCTCGCGCCCGCCGGCGTCAAGCACGGGTTCGTCAACGCGTCCGGGTCGGACGCCAGGGTCCTGGGAATCTTCCCGACGCCGAAGGTGGAGCGGACGCTCGTCGACTAGCGCGGCTTGCCCGCCCGGACGATTGTGAATTTTCGCACTTGCGTACCTATATGCCCTATGATATAGTCGCCGCCATGAGCGCTGGGCGCAGGTCGTCTCATGCTTGACGAGTACTTCCGCCAGTACGGCCTAGTCGCCATCTTCGTTGCGCTCGCGGTCGCCGTGCCGACCGGCATGCTGCTGGCTTCCTGGGCCTTCTCCGTTCTCAAGGTGCGCCCGCGGAAGCCGAACCCGATCAAGCAGAGCATCTACGAGTGCGGGTTCGAGACGCTGTCCGGCACGTGGAACCAGTTCAACTTCCGGTTCTACACCTTCGCACTCATCTTCGTGATTTTCGACGTCGAGGTCGTCTTCCTGTTCCCCTGGGCGGCGAGCTTCGGCATCATGTCCCTCGAGTTCGGCATCTTCACGATAGTCGAGATGGCGGTCTTCATCGCGATCCTGCTCGTGGGCTGGCTGTACGCCTGGCGCAAGGGCTCACTGGAGTGGAGCTAATGGACGACACCACGGTCAACGGCATCCATATCCCGCTGCACGCGACGACGTGGGGCGTGGACCGCGCCGAGGGCGCGGTCGTCAACGAGCTGAAGGCCACCCACACCGCGCCGCTCGCAGAGCCGCTCGTCGAGGTGCCCGACGACCTCCAGCGCAACATAGCCGTCAGCTCGGTCGACGCGCTGGTGAACTGGAGCCGCAAGGCCGCGCTGTGGCCCCTCTCCTTCGGCCTCGCCTGCTGCGCCTTCGAGATGATGGCCAGCGCCATGCCGCGGTTCGACCTCGCGCGGTTCGGCGGTGAGGTCTTCCGGGCGTCGCCGCGACAGGCCGACCTGATGATCGTCGCCGGCACGGTGACTTGGAAGATGGCGCCCGCCATACAGCGCGTCTTCGAGCAGATGGCCGAGCCCAGGTGGGTGATCTCCATGGGCGTCTGCGCGACCAGCGGCGGCCCATACTACGAGTCGTACAGCGTCGTCCCCGGGGTCAACCACATCGTTCCCGTGGACGTCTACGTCCCGGGCTGCCCGCCGCGCCCGGACGCGCTGCTCTACGGCATCATGCAGTTGCACGAGAAGATCAAGCGCTACTCCCTGAAGGGCACGGTCGCCAGAGAGTGATGACCACCGAGCTCGGCGCCGCCCGCCTTGCGGCACACATCGAGGCCGCCCTTCCAAACGCCGTCCTCGAACACGACGACAACGACGTCCGGGTGCGCCCCGAGTCGGTGGAAGAGGTCGCCCGCCTGCTCAAGGAAGACCCGGAGCTGGACTTCGCCTTCCTGGCGGCGATCACCGCCGTCGACTACATCGAGTACTTCGAGGTCGTGTACCACCTGCTGTCTATGCGCCGCAACCAGAGGGCCGTCGTGAAGACCCGATGCTACGACCGGGAGGAGCCGACGCTGCCTTCCGTCACCTCGGTATGGCGCGGCGCCGACCTGCAGGAGCGCGAGGTCTGGGACCTGATGGGCGTGCGGTTCGAAGGCCACCCGAACATGAAACGGGTGCTGCTCTGGGAGGACTTCCCGGGCCACCCGCTTCGCAAGGACTACCTGAGATAGCCGCGATGGCGATCGAGACCAAGCCGGTAACCATCAACCTCGGGCCGCAGCACCCGTCGACGCACGGCGTCTTCCGGCTCAGGGTGACGTTCGACGGCGAGACGGTCGTCGACGTGGAGCCGGTCTTCGGCTATCTCCACCGGGGAACGGAAAAGCTGACCGAGGAGCGCACCTACGTCCAGATCGTCACGCTGACCGACCGGCTCGACTACACGTCGAGCATGACGAACAATCAGGCGTACGTCCGGGCCGTCGAGAAGCTGGCGGACCTGGAGGTCCCGGAGCGCGGCATGTACCTGCGCGTGATCGCCGCGGAGCTGCAGCGGATCGCCAGCCACCTGATCTCCACCGGCTTCTTCCTGCAGGAGCTCGGCACGTTCGTCACGCTGCTGATGTACTGCTTCCGTGAGCGCGAGCGCATCCTCGACCTGTTCGAGATGCTCTGCGGCGCCCGGGTCACCGTGTCGTACATGCGGCCCGGCGGCGTCTTCCAGGACGCGCCAGCCGACTTCTGGCCGGCGCTGGACGAGTTCCTGCGGGACATGCCGGGCTACATCGACGACCTGGAGGGCCTGATCAGCGGCAACGAGATCGTCCTCGCGCGGACGCGCGATGTCGGCGTGCTGTCACCCGAGCTGGCGATAGACGCGTCGGTGACGGGGCCCAACCTCAGGGGCAGCGGCGTCCAGTGGGACCTGCGAGTCGCCGACCCGTACGACGTGTACGACCGGGTCGACTTCGAGGTGCCGATCGGCTCCCGCGGCGACTCGTTCGACCGCTACCTCGTGCGCATACAGGAGATGCGTCAGAGCGTGCGGATCATCGAGCAGTGCGTCGCCCAGATCCCGGACGGAGGGCCCGTCCGCGCCGAGGCGCCGTACTTCATTCGCCCTCCCGCCGGGGAAGCCTACGCGACGGTCGAGGCGCCGCGCGGCGAGCTGGGCTTCTACGTCGTGAGCGAGGGCGGCATATCGCCCTACAGGTGCAAGATACGCTCGCCCTCCTACATCAACCTGACGGTGCTGAGGGACGTGCTCATCGGGTGGAAGATGGCCGACCTGATCGTCATCTTCGGCAGCATAGACGTCAACATGGGCGAAGTGGACCGGTAGAGGGAGGACCGCGCTGGACTTCCTGAGCATACTGGAGCTCCTGGGCGACAACCTGCCCGCCCCGCTCGACGAGCTGGCATACCCCATCGCGGCCGTCGCGATGGCGTTCCTCGTCATCAACGCGATGGTCATGACGACCGCCCTCTACACCTGGTTCGAGCGGCGCATGCTCGGCCGATTCCAGGCCAGGCTGGGTCCCAACAGGTGGGGGCCATTCGGGCTGTTCCAGCCGTTCGCCGACGTGCTGAAGCTCATCGGCAAGGAAGACATCATCCCCGATACCGCCGACAAGCCGGCGTTCACGGTCGCGCCGATCATGCTGCTCGTCCCGATGTTCCTCGTCTTCGCCGTGATCCCCCTCGGCGCGGACAGCTTCCTGGGGAAACTGAACATCGGCGTCCTGTTCATCATAGGCGTGACCGGCGTGAGCTCGCTCGCGATCTTCACCGCCGGCTGGGCTTCGCGCAACAAGTACGCGATGTTCGGCGCGATGCGCGCCGTCGCGATGCTCATCAGCTACGAGGTGCCCATGGCGCTCGCGCTGACCGGGGTCGTCGTGCTCGCCGGATCGATGTCGCTGGTCGGAATCGTGGAAGCCCAGGAGGTGCCGTACCTGCTGGTGCAGCCGCTCGGCTTCTTTGTGTTCATGACGGCCGCGGCCGCCGAGATGAGCCGGGCGCCGTTCGACATGATCGAGGCGGAGTCCGAGCTGGGCGGCGGCTACGTCACCGAGTACGCCGGAATCAAGTTCGCCATACTGCAGCTCGCAGAGTTCATGGCCCCCATTGCGACCGCCGCCGTCGCCACCGTCCTCTTCCTGGGCGGCACGCGCGGCTTCGACCCGATACCAGGGCCGGTCTGGTTCGTCGCCAAGGCATTCGCGCTCGTATTCCTGATGCTGTGGATCAGGGCGACCTGGCCTCGGCTGAGAGTCGACCAGATCATGGGCTTCGCCTGGAAGGCGTTGCTCCCGCTGGCGCTGGTCAACATGTTCGTGGTCGCCATCGAGCTCGTGGTGCTGCAGGACTCCGAGACCGGCGAGCTGACCAGCCTGGACCTGTGGATCATGACCGCGGTCAACTGGGTGATCGCGGTGGCGGCCATCTTCGTCATGGCGAACGTCCTCGGACAGCGTCGGCTCAGGCCGGAGACGCCGGTGCCGTCGCCCCTTGCCAACATGACCGCGGAGGCCGACTAACATGTACGGGACAGGGTTGGCCAAGGGCCTCACCATCACGCTCAAGAACCTGGTAATGCCGGGACGGTTCTTCACCGTCCACCAGTACCCGAACCGGCGGATCGGGCCCCTGGGTCTCGCCAGGATGGCCGGCACGAACGTCTTCGGCTACTCGGTCAGGAACCCCGGTCGGGCGATCAAGGCCATGCTCGGCCTCGTGTCAGTGGAGGACCGGGACCCGCGCCACTCGCGCTTCCGCGGCCAGGAGTTCAACTTCTACGAGCAGCGGTGCACCGGCTGCGCGAGCTGCGCCAAGTACTGCCCGCTCGGGATCATCAAGATCGTCACCAACCGCAGCGGCGAGGCCATGCAGGAGGGCGAGAACTACGGCCTCGAGGTCTTCGACATCGACATCGGCCGCTGCATGTTCTGCGGGCTCTGCGTCGAGGCGTGCCCGTACGACGCGCTGCACATGGGCAGCACCTTCGAGGAGGGCGACTACCGGCGGCGCGGGCTCGTCATCGACATCGACCGGCTTCGCGAGGCGCCCAAGCGGCCGAGCACCTGGTTCAGGCCACAGCTCGAGGCCAGGGGCTACGATCCGGGGAGCGGCGAAGAGCTCCCCTGGCAGGAGGTAGGCCGCCACGAGAAGCCCACGACCGGTGAGCAGTCCGAAAGGTGGGCCAAGCGATGATTCCGGGCGCCGGGACCGAGTCCCACATCGCGGTCGACGTCGCGTTCTGGATAGTCGCGGTATCGACCATCATAGCCGCCATCATGGTCGTGCACCTGAGAGACCTCTTCCGCGCGGCGATGTTCCTGGTCGTCTCCTTCCTGGGCGTCGCGGCGATGTTCGTACTGCTGCGCGCCGAGTTCCTCGCGGTCGTCCAGATCCTGATCTACGTCGGCGCCATATCGGTGCTCATCCTGTTCGCCATCCTGATGACCAAGGACGTCGAGCGCGGCAGCCCCTACAACCGGCTCAGGCTGCCGGCCGGCGTGCTGGCGGCCCTGTTCGTACTGGCCGCGTCTTTCGTAGCCGTTACGACCGAGTGGAATCTGATCGACAACGCCATCGGAGAAGGAGGCTCCGGCGAGCTCGTCCGCATCGACGGCCAGCCGCTCGACCCGAACGGCGTCGACGGGGTGAAGGCCGAGGTCGCGGACGTATACTCCAACACGATCCCCAAGGTGGCCGAGCTGCTGCTGCGCGACTACGTGCTCGCATTCGAGGTCGCATCCGTGCTGCTGCTGGCGGCCGTAATCGGCTCGCTCGTACTGGTCAGGCAGCGGTGAGCGCATGAGCCTCGAGAGCTTCCTCATAGTAGGCGCCGTCCTCTTCGCCATCGGACTCTACGGGGCGCTGTCCAATCGCAACGCCATCACGGTGCTGATGAGCCTCGAGCTGATGTTCAACGCCGTCAACGTCACCGCCGTCGCGCTGTCGCGTTACGTCGTGCCCGCCAGGCTCGTTTCGGACGACGGCATCGTGCCGCTGCTGCTGACCGGGCAGGTCTTCGCCGTTTTCATCATCACCGTAGCGGCGGCCGAGGTCGCCCTTGGAGTGGCGATCGTCATAGCCATATACCGCAACAGGGAGACCGTGTTCGTGACAGACGCCACCCAGATGCGGCACTGACGCCCCGCGAGCCATCGAAACAAAGAGGAAAGGACCCATGTGGGTCGACTACCGCAAAGCACCGAACCTGATGATCGCCGAGATGTGGAAGGACGCCCTCGAGGGTGAGGGGCTGCCGACCAGGATTCTGCCGCAGGGCGACGTATTGTCGTGGGGCGAGCGGACGCCGTTTCGCATCCTTGTGCCGAGGGGCCGTGAGCATGTCGCCGACGAGATCTTGAGAAAGCTCTAGATGATCAACGAGACGTGGGTCTGGCTGATATTTCTCCTGCCGCTGGCGGCGTTCGCCGTCAACGCGCTCGTGGTGCGCCCCCTGCTGGGCAGGGACTCGGAGATCGCCGCGTTCCTGACCATCGGCTCGCTCGCGGCGGGGTTCGGGCTGTCGCTCTGGGCGCTCGTCAGCGTCGTCGACGCGGCCGGCGGCGTCGAGTTCGAGCCGCACACGTGGCTGAAGATCGGCGAGCTGCAGATCAACGTCGGCATCCTGATGGACCCGCTCACCGCGGTGATGCTCGTGGTCGTGACCGGTGTCAGCCTGATGGTGCAGATATACTCCAGGGGCTACATGCACGGCGACCCCGGATACGTCCGCTACTTCTCCTTCATGTCGCTGTTCAGCGCCTCGATGGTGGGGCTGGTCCTGGCCAGCAACATCGTGCAGCTCTACATCTTCTGGGAGCTCGTCGGCCTCTGCTCCTACCTGCTGATCGGGTTCTGGTACGAGCGGCCCGCCGCCGCCTCGGCCGCCAAGAAGGCGTTCGTCATGACCAGGATCGGCGACTTCGGGTTCCTGCTCGCGATCCTGTACCTCGTCTCCAACGGCGACAGCTTCGCCGACGCCGGCTTCAACCCGCTGGAGATCACCGACGTCTACAAGGCCGTCGCATTGGGCGGCGTGCTGACCGCGTCCGCCGCGACCTGGGTCGCCATCGGCATATTCGCCGGCGCCGTCGGCAAGTCGGCCCAGTTCCCGCTGCACACCTGGCTGCCCGACGCGATGGAGGGCCCGACCCCCGTCAGCGCGCTGATACACGCCGCCACGATGGTCGCCGCGGGCGTCTTCCTGGTAGCGCGCTTCTTCCCGGTCTTCGAGCTCTCCGACGTCGCGATGGACACCGTCGCGCTGATCGGCGGAGGCACGGCGCTGTTCGCGGCGTCCATGGGGCTCGTCGCGAACGACATCAAGCGCGTCCTCGCCTACTCGACGGTGAGCCAGCTCGGGTTCATGATGCTCGCGCTCGGAGTCGGCGCCTACGGGCCGGCCATCTTCCACCTGTTCACGCACGCCTTCTTCAAGGCGCTGCTGTTCCTCGGGGCGGGCAGCGTCAACCACGCGAGCGGCACCTTCGACATGCGCCACATGGGCGGGCTGCGCAAGCACATGCCGTGGACGTTCGCCACGTTCCTAATAGCAGGGCTCAGCCTCGCGGGGATATTCCCCCTCGCCGGCTTCTGGAGCAAGGACGAGCTTCTCGCCCACGCCTACGGCGGGGACACGGTGGCCCAGGTCGTCTTCTGGCTCGGGATCGCCGCGGCGTTCATGACGGCCTTCTACATCTTCCGCGCCATTTTCATGACCTTCACCGGCGAGTTCCGGGGAGGCGCCGACGCCGATGAGGACCCGGCGCCGGGGTCGGCGGTGCACCTCGGAGAGTCGCCGGGATCGATGGTCTGGCCGCTCGCGATCCTCGCCGTGCCCGCGCTGCTGGCCGGTTTCGTGAACCCGATCGTCGACCTCGGCGTCGTCCCGGTCCACTGGCTCTCCGACTTCCTGGGCCACGGCCCGGTGGAGATCGAGGCGGAGAAGTTCAATTCGACCGTGGCGGGCCTCTCGATCGGCGTGGCACTGGCGGGCGTCGTGCTGGCGTACGTGATGTACGGGCGCGGCCGCGCGCCGGCCGAGCGCCCCGGCGGGCCGCTCCGGCCGCTTCACGTGCTGCTCAGCCGCAAGTACTACTTCGACGAGGCGTACGAGGGCTACGTCGTCCGCTCGGCTTTCTACGACGGCGTCGCGCGGTCCCTCGACTGGCTCGACAAGGCCGTCGTCGACGGCTTCGTACGACTGGTCGACCGGCTCGGGAAGAGCGCGGGCCGGGCCATTGCGCAGGTCCACAGCGGCCAGCTGCAGGGCTACGGCATCGCGGTCTCCGTCGGGGTGCTGGCGATATTCGGCATCTATTTCCTGTTCAGGTAGAGGTCTGACTTGGAGTTCTCTGGCTGGCTTACGGCGGTAGTGTTCACGCCCCTGGTGGGGGCGCTGATCATTCTCGTCTTCGCTAGGACGGACGGCCAGACGCGGATCGTCGCGGGCGCCGCCGCGGTCGTCGACCTGTTGCTCAGCATCGCGGTGTTCGTGCTGTACGACCTGGAACGCGGGGGCACCCAGCTCGTCGACAGGACCGATTCGTGGATACCCTTCGCCGATCTCGCCGCCACCGGCGAGGCGCAAATACAGTACTTCCTGGGCGTCGACGGCCTCAGCGCCCCGCTCGTGCTGCTCACCGGGCTCATAGGAGCGGCCGCCGTCTTCGCTTCGTGGAGCGTGAAGCACCGCGTGCGCGAGTACTTCGTCTGGCTACTCGCGCTGCAGACCGCGGTAATGGGCGTCTTCACCGCGCTCGACTTCCTGCTCTTCTTCGTGTTCTGGGAGATCGAGCTCGTGCCGATGTACTTCCTCATCGCCGTCTGGGGCAGCGGCCGCAAGGAATACTCGGCGATGAAGTTCCTGATATTCACGTTCCTCGGCAGCGCCTTCATGCTCGTCGGGATCCTGCTGCTCTTCTTCTCGACCGGCACGTTCGACATGACCGCCCTGCCGGAGGCGATAGCCGGCGCCGAGCTGATAGCGCCCGCGGCCGTGATCTTCTCGCTGCTGTTCGTCGCCTTCGCCGTGAAACTGCCCGTATGGCCGGTGCACACCTGGCTGCCCGACGCGCACACCGACGCGCCCACCGCCGTCAGCGTCATGCTGGCCGGCGTGCTGCTGAAGATGGGCGGCTACGGCATGGTCCGCGTATCCGGCCACATGTTCCCGGAGGTGATAGTCGACGCGGCCTGGGTGCTCGCGACGCTGGGCGTCATCAACGTCATCTACGGCGCGATAGTCACCCTGCGCCAGACCGACCTGAAGCGGCTCGTCGCCTTCAGCAGCATCAGTCACATGGGCTACGTGCTGATCGGGATATCGTCCGTCGCGGGCGTGGCCGGCTCCGTGTCGCCCACCGGGCTGACCGGCGCCGCGATGCAGATGTTCACCCACGGCACGATCACCGGCCTGCTGTTCCTCCTTGTGGGCCTCGTCTACGAGAAGGCGCATACCAGGCACATCCCCGACCTGGGCGGAATCGCCTCGCGAATGCCGGTCCTCGCCGCGCTGTTCCTGCTCGCCGGCCTTGCGTCGCTGGGCCTGCCGGGCACCAGCGGCTTCGTCTCCGAGGTGTTGATCTTCCTGGGCACCTTCGAGGTCTGGGCCTGGGCGACCGCGATAGGAGCGTTCGGCATCGTCATCACGGCTGGCTACATACTGTGGGCCGTCCAACGCTCCTTCTTCGGGCCCGCCAACGACCGGTTCGCCGGAATCGGCGACGCTACCGCCATGGAGATGCTGCCGGCCGTGGTCCTGGTCATCGCCATCGTCGGTGTTGGCGTATACCCGTCTATCGTCAGCGACCTCTTCGCCGCGGGAGTTGAGCCGATCACACAGTTCATCGAGACGGAGGGCGGCCTGGCCCTCGCCAGCGCGAAATGAGCCTGCACGACCTCTACCTGCTGTCGCCGGAGTTGTGCGTCGCCGGACTGGGCGCGCTGCTGCTGGTGCTCGACCTGTTTGTAGCGCGCAAGGGAGCACTCGCCGCTCTCGCCGCGATTGGCCTGGCGCCGCCCCTGGCGCTGAGCATCCTGCTCTGGTTCGACCTGGGCGATGCGGGCGTGATGGAGAACACAGGCCTGCTATCCGACGTGCTCGTTGTAGACCGGTTCGCGCTCTTCTTCAAGTTCCTGTTCCTGGGAGTGGCGGCGGCGGTCGTCCTCGTCTCTCTCGACTACGCCCGAAGGTTCGACCGCTACCGGACCGAGTTCTACGCGCTGCTTCTGTTCTCGGTCAGCGGGATGATGCTGCTGGCATCGTCCGTCGAGCTGATAACGCTGTACATATCGCTCGAGCTGACGGCGCTTCCGGTGGCCGCTCTCGCGGCCTTCAACCGCGACGGCCGCTCGGCGGAAGCCGGCATGAAGTTCCTCATCCTGAGCGGGATCAGCTCCGCGGTGCTGCTCTACGGAATGGTGCTCGTGTACGGCTTCACCGGCGCCACCACGCTGGACGACATAGCCGCCCGGATAGGCCAGATCGGCCTGACCGACAGCGAGCCCTTCGGCAGCTACGCGCTCTTGCTGGGGATCGTGCTGATCGTCGCCGGATTCGGGTTCAAGATCACCGCCGTGCCGTTCCAGATGTGGGCGCCCGACGTATACGAGGGCTCGCCCACGCCGGTCACGGCCTTCCTGTCCGTGGCCAGCAAGGCGGCCGGCTTCGCCATCGTGCTGCGGGTGTTCTACGTCGCCTTCCCGATGGACATCGTCAGCATCGAGTGGAGCGCCCTGTTCGCGGTACTCGCCGCGCTGTCGATGACGGTCGGCAACTTCGCCGCGATCGCGCAGAGCAACATCAAGCGCATGCTCGCCTACAGCACGATCGCCCACGCCGGATACCTGCTGGTCGGGCTCGCGGCCGCCGCTGCCCGGACGCCGAACGGGGAGGACCCTATCGGCCCGTCGGGCCTGCTCTTCTACCTGGCCGGATACGCGGTGATGAACATGGCCGCCTTCTCGGCCGTCATCGCTATCTCCGACCGCATCGGCAGCGACCGGATCGACGACTACGCCGGAATGAGCAAGCGCGCTCCCTACCTCGCCGCAGTGCTCGCCTTCGCCCTCGTCTCACTGACCGGTGTGCCGCCCACCGTCGGCTTCATGGTCAAGGTCTACATGTTCGGCGCCGCCATCAACCACGGCCTGGCCTGGCTCGCCGTGTTCGGCGTCGTCACAAGCGTCGTATCGGCCTACTACTACGTTCGCGTCATCAAGGTGATGTACCTGTCGACGCCGCCGACGGAGGAGCGCCTCGTCTCCGGCCTGCCCTTGAGGCTCGCCGTGCTCGTGGCCACCGCCGCGGTGCTCTTCTTCGGCGTGTACCCGGCGCCCCTGCTCGAGTTCGCCAGGTCGGCGGCGGAAGTATTGCTGACGGTCTCCTGACGACATGGGCCAACAGAGGCTGGTTGGACTCGTCTACAACGCCCTCGTCCCCGAGGCGAAGGCGCTGGTCGAGTCGCTGCGCGAAACCATTGGTACGACTTACGGCGTCTGGGTCTCGGCCGCCGAGCCCATGGAGATCGACGACGGCACGCTCGCGGGGACCGACGTGGTCGTCACCGCCGGCGGCGACGGGACGATCCTGAGGGTCGTCCGCGTCGCGGCGCCGCACTCGGTCCCCATCATCGGCGTAAACCTCGGACGCGTCGGCTTTATGACCGAGCTCGCCGTCGACGAGGCCGCCGACGCGATCCCCGCCTACGTCGAGGGCGGCCACCGCGTCGAGGTGCGGATGATGCTACAGGCGTCGCTCCTGAAGGCCTCGGGCGAGCCGGGAATCCAGGTGCACGCGCTCAACGACGTCGTGGTGAGCCGGGGCGTCGTCCCCAGGCTTCTGGACATCGACGTGAGCGTCAGCGGCGTTCCGCTGACGACGTACCGCGCCGACGGGGTGATCGTCTCCACAGCGACGGGAAGCACCGGGTACGCCCTCGCCGCGGGAGGCCCGACGCTGTACCCGGAGGCGCGCGAGATCCTGATCCAGCCCGTCGCCGCCCACATGGGACTGCAGACCGGCCTGATCGTCCCCGAGGACTCGGTCATCGAGCTGACGGTCGACTCCGACGACGCCGGCCTCAGCGTCGACTCGTTCACCGATGCGCGGCTGGGCAGCGGCGACAGGATCGTCGTGCGCCGCAGCCCGCACCAGGCGCGCTTCCTGAGGGCCGGCCCGCCGTCGGGCTTCTACGGCACCGTCACCCAGCGCCTCGGCGTTCTCCATCGGCCCAGGGGCCGCGGCTGACGTTGGCCGACCTGCGCGAGCGCCGCCTCTCCGGCGAGGTCGCCTTCCGCGGCCGCGTCGTCGGCGTCAGGGTCGATACGGCAGAGCTACCGGATGGCCGAACGGCCCGGCGCGAGGTGGTCGAGCACCGGGACTCGGTGGTCGTCGTGCCGGTCGACGCCAACGACGAGCTGGTCCTGGTGCGACAGTTCAGGTACCCGGTCGGCGAGACGCTGCTGGAGGCGCCCGCCGGCAACGTCGAGCACGGAGAGAGCCCGGAGGCGTGCGCGCAGCGCGAGCTGCAGGAGGAGATCGGCTATCGCGCCGAATCGATCGAGCGCCTCGGCAGCTTCTGGATGAGCCCCGGCTTCTGCACCGAGATGATGCACGCCTTCGTCGCTCGCGGCCTGTCGCTCAGCTCGCTCGACCCGGACGACGACGAGAACATCGAGGTCGTCCGCAGGCCGCTGTCAGAGGCCCGCGCGCTCATCGATAGCGGAGAAATCCGCGACGCCAAGACGATCGCCGCGATTCTGATGATGCCCGGCAGGGCTGACGACTAGCCCGAATGGACGCGGCCTGGGTATACGTCGTCTGGGGATGCGCGGCATATCTGCTCGGCTCCGTTTCGTTCGGGGATGTCGTCGCCCGCTTCGCCGGGGTTCGGATACGGGACCTGGGCACAGGCAACCCCGGCACGGCCAACGTGTTCCGGGAGCTGGGACCGCGCCACTCGGCCGCCGTCTTCGCGCTGGACCTGGTCAAGGGCGCGGCGGCGACCGTGCCCGCGTTCGTGCTCGATCTGCCCGTCTGGGCGGGGCTCGCCGGGACTGTCGGGGTGATGGTCGGACACTTCCTGCCGGTCTTCTGGGGGTTCCGTGGCGGAACGGGCCTCGTCGTCGCGATCGGAGCGGCCCTCGGACTGGTCCCGCTCGGCGCAGTCATCGCCGCCCCCCTCTCCGCCATAGTCTTCCTGGTGTCCAGGGACGCCGGATTCTTCGGCGCCGCGTTCATGGCGGCCGCCGCCGTGGCTGGCTGGCTCGCTCACGACGACCCCGTCGCGGCCGCGATCGTCTTCGCCGCGGGCGTCGCAGTGTTCGTCAAGAGCCGCGTGCAGTATCATTGGGGCGAGGGCAGGCTGTAGCGTCGGACTCAGCCTACGGGGGGAGGACCTCATGGAACAGCAGGACGGATGGGTGCTCGCGACGTTCCCGCAGCGGCTGGCAGCCTTCATCGTCGACGCGTTGCTCACCAACGTGCCGACACTGATCGGAGTGCTCTCCCTCGTCTTCGCCATGATCATGGGCACCGACAACGACACGGTTTTCGCGGTGTTCCTGGTGATAGCGCTGGCGAGCCTGGTCGCCTTGCTCTGCTACTTCGTCTGGTGGCTCTTCGCCCTCAGGCGGGGCCAGACGCCCGGCAAGCAGGTCGTCGGCATCCGCGCGATCAGGGACGACGGCTCGCCGTCGGACTGGGGCTACACCTTCGTCCGCGAGTTTGTCATCAAGTTCCTCGTCGGCGGCGTTCTCTCCGGCATGACGGGCGGAATCTACTGGGTGGTAGACCACCTTTGGCCGCTCTTCGACGACAACAGCCAGGCCCTGCACGACAAGATGGTCGGCACGCTCGTAGTGCAGGACCAGCGCTCGAACCGGCTCAACTCCTGACGGCCCGGCAGCCACGGGCGAGGCGCTCCCGCTTCCGCCACTGCGCCGTGGCGCCTGTTGCGGCACAATCCGCGGCTCGCTTATCATGGAGCGTCACCGGGAGCGCCTCGGGCTCCCGGCGTTCTTTCGGCCGACGATCGCGGGAGCGGATGGGTCCCGGTGGGCTTCGCGGACTTCAAATCCGTTGGCCCCGGCCCTTCGGTCGGGGCGGTGGGTTCGACTCCCTCGCGCTCCCGCCAGTCTGTCCATCCGCGATGGGCCGCCGCGTCGCCTCACCGGCTCGCAGTCGATGTGGCGCGTTTGCCATCCTGCCTGACTACAATGGGAAACGTACCAACACCAGGAGCCACGGCCATGACCGCTGAGACACGGGGAACTCACAGCTACACGATGGGCTACAGCGAGGAGTTCCGCCAGCTCCTCGACCGGCGCAGCGCGGAGACGCACGCGAGCTACCTGCTGCCGCACCTCGAACCCGGCCACCGGGTCCTCGACTTCGGCTGTGGGCCGGGCACGATCTCAGTCGGGCTTGCCACGGCCATCGAGCCCGGCGAGCTCCACGGCATCGACATGGAGGAGTCGCAAATCGGCCTCGCCCGCGCCGCCGCCAAGGCCGGCGGACACCGCAACGCGACCTTCCACGTCGGCGACGTCACCGATCTCCCCTTCGATGACGACTCCTTCGACGCCGCCCACTGCCACGCCGTGCTGATGCACGTCCCCGACACGGCGGCCACCCTGGCCGAGGTGAAGCGCGTCCTGAAGCCCGGAGGCATCGTCGGCGCGCGGGAGCTGTTCGTCGGCTCGTCGTTCCTCGAGCCTGGCGGAGAGGCCGTCGACGGCGCGTGGACGACGTTCTCGAAGCTCCTGGCGGCAAACGGCGGCCATCCCCAGATGGGCCGCGAGCTCAAGCGCGCGTTTCTCGACGCCGGGTTCTCGGAAATCACGACGGGCGGGTCCTTCGACTTCTTCGGCTCGGCAGAGGACGTCGCCTTCCTGCGCGCCTTCATAGACGACTGGTTCTACTCGCCCGACGTCATCGCCGCGGCCACCAAGTACGGGCTGGCGACTCTCGAGCAGTTCGACGAATGGCGTGCAGGGCTCGACGCCTGGCAGGCCGCCGCCGGCGCCTGTGGAGCGTTCGCCTTCGGAGAGGTCCTGGCCCACAAGCCGCGGCCCTGAACGCCCAGTCGTCGCAAGGCTCTTCGCCGTCCCGGCCTCGTCCGCACCCGGGCGGTTGACAACCCGCGTTCCGGTTAACTACGCTGGACTCACCCCAAGGGCTCGTAGCTCAGTGGTAGAGCGGTCGGCTCATAACCGATTGGTCGCAGGTTCGATCCCTGCCGAGCCCACATCTTCATAGCTAAGACCTGCCGAGGCTCGAACTTCCTCAGCAATGATGTGCGACTGAGCCCCGCCCTTTCAGGAGCGGCCGGTACGTCTGAGGTGATGGGGTGGGCACAGCCCACCAGACCTGCTAAATCAAGAGCCTTCAAGATAAGGCTCGTTCTTGACCTGTGACCAGACTTGGCCGCTTGAGGGGAAACCAGTTGCGAGCGGATAGGGAGGCGCAGGAGGACAGCGACGGTCCAATCAGTATGGACCACATGATCTCCGGATCGATTCAGTGCGAGGACTGGGGGCGTCAGATCTGCTTTGCTACCCCTAGCATAGCCGGCTTGAAGTCTTCTGGAGCCATCACGGCGTTCTGAACTGCGTCCCTGGTGAGCCTGCAACACACCGCCAATCCCAGCGACCGTACTATTGGCAAGGAGGGACAGAGGAATATAATGGACGCGAGGGATATAGATGGCATTCGGAACGTTTGTGTTTGACTTCGATGACACACTTGTGGATACGCTGCCAAAACGCGCGGATACGTTTTGTGAAGTTGCCCGCCATGTCTTGAGTCTTGACCTAACGCTGGCTGAAGCGCTCACGGTGATTCGAAGCAGTTCGAATGTAGAGAGTCAGATGGCAACATTGGCTGGCGAAAGGGGGCCAGTTGTCGAGCAATTGCTTGCGGAATACCGAGACCGATACTACCATCCCGAGAGTAAGCCCCCTGCCTTTTTCGCTGGCATAGCGCCAGCGCTATCATGCCTGCGGACCAGAGGGACTCGACTGGCCCTCGTCACTTCCCGACATCGAATTGGTGTCTACAACAGCAACCACGGCGTCACGTGGGAACTCCAACGCATGGGACAAGCCGATCTGTTCGAAGTTGTAGTGGGCTATGAGGACAGTGCTAGCCACAAGCCGGCCCCAGACCCGTTTCTGGTTTGTATGGACCGGTTGGGGGTGCATCCCGATAGCGCTGTGGCCATTGGTGACAATCCCTTCGACATTCAAGGCGCCCGAGCCGCAGGATTGAAAGCTGCGGCGGCACTTTGGGGTGCGAGCGACCCAGAAGCTCTCCTAGGTGCCCTTCCTGACTTTGTCCTCTCTACACCGGGTGACATCAATTCGGTCTTACACGGCCCACATGTTCATAGCTAAGATATGCCGAGGCTCGAACTTCCTCATGAATGGTGTGCGACTGAGCCCCGGCCTTGCAGGAGCGGTCGGCAGGCTTCCGGTCCGTCACATCTTGCCTCCCCCCGTTGGCGCCTATTGCGCTAGTTGTGGCGTGTTCTGATAGGACGCTGGCGCACAATGTGCTCTATCATTGAGCACCACCAACCGGGGAGTCCAATAGTGACCACTTCAAACAAACGCAACGTCGAAGGTATGCCGGGGAAGACCGCACTGATCACGGGGAGTGACCCATCCATGACCAAGCACACTGAGCACATGCGCGTCCTCGATGTCGAGGGCGCATACAACGCCCGCGACCTCGGAGGATACGAGACCCGCGACGGCATCTGTGGCGTTCCTCGCGAGACCATCATCGAGGACTACGGCCTCACCGCGCAGTATCTGGTGCGGCGCTATTACGAAGACAATCCTGACGTGAATCCTGACGCATACACTTGGCGGGAATATCAGAACGACGTCTGCCATCCTCACAGCATGCAAATCACACTCGACCACCTGGACAGGATGTACGGAGGCGTCGAGGGCTACCTGCGGGACACCGGCATCACCGACGACCAGGTCGCCGCTATCAAGGAGGCAATGACTGAATGAGCGCCAAAAAACTCCCTGAAGTCGACCCAGACGCGGCATAGGCTCGTCTTGTCGCCTGATCGACTCCTCAGATAGGAACTTCCCATCGGAAAGTTCGCAATTCAGTCTTACACGGCCCACATGTTCATAGCTAACACATGCCGAGGCTCGAACTTCCTCAGCAATGGTGTGCGACTGAGCCCCACCCTCTCAGGAGTGCGCCGGCTCATCGGCGCCGTGCTCGCTGAGCAGCACGACGAGTGGGTGACCGGCCGACACTACCTGACACCCACGGCCCCTAAGACTGACCAGGTTCTACCGGAGGCGACACTCACCCAACCGACAGCGGCCTACGCAACATCGAGAGGTTGACGCACTGTTACACCATTTGACGGACGTGACCCTTGACCGTACTATTGAGTCGTGTCGAACCTGATGATCGACCAGTCCGAGGGCGTGGGTAAAGACCACGAATCCGGGCGGCGACGGATCTCCCACGTGATCGACGAGGCGCACCCCGGCATCCAGGGAGGACACGCGGGAGGCCTGTCGAGCCGAAACGCCGCGAGACACACCGGAGGGGCGGTCCATCGCATGGAGCACGCCGGTTTCAGCGTCGACGCCGATGGCCGACCGAGGGACGGCGTAGGCAACACGCGTCGCCACAACATCATTGCGAGAGTCGGACGGGGAACGCTCAACGACGGAGGGACCAAAACTTGAACTTGAACCAAGACTACGCCAGCCTGAAGAAACTGGTCAAGGAGGCCGGCCTGCTGGAGCGACGACCGCTCCGTTACTACGGAATACGCTCGGCCGTGCTGGCTGCCATGCTGATCGCCAGTTACGTCTCCATGGGCACGGCCGAGAGCACGTGGGATCATACGCTGAACGCCATCGTACTGGGGTTCATATTCGTGCAGATCGCCTTCTTGGGACACGACCTCGGCCACCGGCAGGTGTTCCGCAAGGGAACCCACAACGAGGTGGCGGGTCTGGTGGTGAGCGCCTTGGTGGGCATCAACCGCAGCTGGTGGGTCGAGAAGCACAACCTGCACCACGCCAACCCCAACCACGTAGAACTGGATCCGGACATGCAGAATCCGGTTGTCGCCTTCACGAACGAGAGCGCCGCCGCCAAACCGTGGTGGATACGCCCGGTGGTAAGCCACCAAGCGGCGCTCTTCTACCCGATGGTATGCCTAGAGGCCGTCGTGCTCAAGGCGAATGGCATCCGGCACCTCATGTCCACAGGGCGGCTCAGGTTCCCAGTGTGGGAACGGGTGGCGATGATGCTCCACCTAGCGACCTACCTGGGCGCCGTATTCACGTTCCTGGACCCGGGAGAGGCTGTGCTCTTCATCATCGTCAACCACGCCGTGATGGGACTCTACCTGGGCTTCACCTTCGCGCCCAATCACAAGGGGATGGAGATGCCAGACGCCTCCAGCCGGCTGGACTTCCTGAGACGGCAGGTGCTGACGTCGAGAAACGTGCGTCCCGGCGCCCTCAGCGACTACCTGTACGGCGGCCTCAACTACCAGATCGAGCACCACCTGTTTCCCGCCATGCCGCGCAACTGCCTGAGAGGCGCCCGGGGTATCGTCCGCGCGTTCTGCAAAGAACGCGGTATCCAGTACCACGAGACGAATGCGTTCCAGTCCCAACGGGAGATCCTGCAGCACCTGCGGTCGGTGGGCGCGTCCCTGGACGCCAGCGGTGAGAGGGCTACCGCTTGACGCAATAGAGCAAAGTGGTCAAGACCACCACGCTATCTAACCGCGAGGGTAGCACCTGGGAAGTGTCAAGAGCCGCGGCATGGGCCTGCCGTAAGAGTCGCTTAAGAGGGGATTCAGGGGACGACTGGGCTGCGATGGGCGCAGGAACCGTGAGCGGACCTCCAACCGCGACAGGCCAGAAACTCATGGGGGGCCTATGCGGGGACGCTTGATCAGATCCTCATGTGAGGATCTCCCAACGAAAGTTCGCGGTTCAGTCTTACACGGCCCACATGTTCATAGCTAAGACCTGACAAGGCTCGAACTTCCTCAGCAATGGTGTGCTACTGAGCCCCACCCTCTCAGGAGAGGCCGGTACGCTAGCGGTCCCTCAGACGTTGCCTCCCCCCTGCTGGCGCCTATTGGGCCATTTGTGGCGCGTTCCGATAGGACGCTGGCGCACAATGTGCTCTATTATTGAGCACCACCAACCGGGGAGTCCCAATAGCGACCACCCCAAACAGACGCAAGCTCGAAGGTATGCAGAGGAAGACACGCTGTCACGGGGAGTGACCCATCCATGACCAGTCACACTGAACACGTGCGCGCCCTCGATGTCGAGGGCGCATACAACGTCCGCGACCTCGGAGGATACGAGACCCGCGACGGCAGGATGACCCGCTGGGGCAAGTACCTACGGGCGGACACCTTGGCGAATCTCAGCCCCGCGGGCGTAAACACTCTCCTCGAATACGGCATCCAGAACATCATCGACCTGCGCCGCAGCAGCGACCTGCAATTCAGGCCGAGCCCCTTCATTGGCAATGAGGCCGTCACCTACTACCATCAGAACATGGCAGGCGACGTGGCCCTCGACGGTAGGGAGTTAATCGACGGAGTCGAGGACCCTGCCGAGCGGCGGGGCAGGGGGTACTGCTACATACTCGAACAGAGAAAGCACATCCTCCACCAGATATTCTCGGTTCTTGCCAGCCCGGGCGGTCTCCCCGTCCTCGTCCACTGCAACGCGGGCAAGGACAGGGCCGGAATCTCTGCCGCATTCGTGCTGGATATCTGTGGCGTTCCTCGCGAGACCATCATCGAGGACTACGCCCTCACCGCGCAGTATCTGGTGCGGCGCTACTACAGAGACAATCCTGGCGTGAATCCTGACATATACACCTGGCGGGAATATCAGAACGACGTCTGCCATCCTCACAGCATGCAAATCACCCTCGACCACCTCGACAGGATGTACGGAGGCGTCGAGGGCTACCTGCGGGACACCGGCATCACCGACGACCAGGTCGCCGCCATCAAGGAGGCGATGACTGAATGAGCGCCCGAAATCTCATCGAAGTCGACCCCAGATGCGGCATAGGCTCGTCTTGTCGCCTGATCGACTCCTCAGATAGGGACTTCCCATCGGAGAGTTCGCAATTCAGTCTTACACGGCCCACATATTCGTAGCTGAGGCCTGCCGAGGCTCGAACTCCCGAGCGACGGCCTGCGACCGAGTCACGCCCGATCAGGCTTCGCCTCCTACTCCTCGCCCCCGCGACAGCGCTCGTCTATGCGGGCCCCCGGAGTCCTCGATCAGGCGACCTCCCAGCAAGTTGAAGCCTCACGGACAATCTTGTATCGTCTGCGCCGAGCGGCCGCAGGCCAGAGAATGGCCTTCGGAGGGCAGACATGAACCCACTGAGTGTGAGCGTTGCCAGGATGCTCGCGTCGCTCCGGGAGTCGAGATCGGCCGACGGCCTTGGCGCAGTTGGGGTGGCGCTCGGGATCGTGCTGGTCGCGCTCGGATGGATCCTGGAGGAAGCGTCCATTGGCGTCGGCGCGGCAATCAGGACGCTGGGCGGGATACTCTTCCTGGCCGGGCTTGCGACGGTCGTCTTTGGGGACTCCCGCCGCCGTGCCGTCGCGATTGGCTTGTCGCAGCGCATCGTCGCCAGGTATATGTCAAGGACCGCGCACTGGGGCTGGCCGGACAGGGTGGGACTGGCCGGGGTGACTGTCGGGCTCGCGCTGAGCGTTCCCGCCGTGGTGCTCCAGATCATTCTCCGAAACGGGGCGGCAGTCGCGGGGCCGGCCGTTCTGATCTTCTGGGTTGGAATCGCCCTTCTTATCTACGGCAGATTCTACGGTCCTGACGAGAAGCAGACCCGGGGCCAGTCCTCATCGGATTCTCGTGCAAGGGGACGTGGCGGAGGGCGGATGTAACGCCGATCTCCGCCGCTCTTGCTCGTGAGCTCAGCGAAAGCCAGCAGAAGACAGTCATGAACACGCAGGGGACAGGCGCGGCAGTAACGGCATCTGTGAAGGGAGCGGGCCTGGCCTACAAGGTGGGGCTTGGCGTGATACTGGTCGGCGCCGCCGTGTTCGCGTCGAGCTGGCTTCTTGGCGGCGTCTTCTTCGCTGCGGTCATGGACCTGCTGGCGCTGCTGGGCGCTCCGGAAGACCGGCAGTTCCTGCCCCCCGACCAGCCCGAAGCCGGAGGGCAGATCCTTCGGCGACTCGGAGGCATACTCTTTGCGTGCGGCGTATGCATCGTCAGTGTCCGCCTGGTCGTCGAGCTGCTGGGACTCACCGGCAAGCCGGAATTGACCGCCGGGTTGGACCCGGCCGTCAAGCTGGGTTTGGGCGCGGCGGGGATCGGAACTCTCACGGTCGTCTCGACTGGGCTCTCGCAGATTATACTCTACGAGGTCTTCCTCTACGACTACGGTCGCGGCGCGGCGATGGTCGCGCTGGGGACGGTCGGGGGTATCGGTGCTGTGTTCTTGGTAGGCGGCCTTGCCGTTCTCATCCTCAGGAGACCCAGGCATCGCAGGGTGCTGCTCGGATGGGCGGACAGGGTGGGATGGGGCAGGATGGGTTGCGGCTGGATCAACAAGCTGGGGCTCGGGTCAATTGTACTTGGGTTGATTGGGGGAGCTCTGGCGCCGGGGTTGGCGAGCGCATTCGGCATAGTCGTCGCGGCTGGGATCGGCGTTCTTCTTGTGGGATTCGTTCCCCATGTTCTTGGGAGGGGGCGGCCTTAAGGGGCGAACTTCTCTCGAGCCGCCGTGAGAGCGTGTCGACCGAAGGATACCCGGGCTGCTACCAGCCCTGCCGCGAGACCATCCAGGCAATGAGCCCGACCGTAGCCGCGGCGACTGTGAGAACTACGGCCGCGACTCCCACCACCACCCTTACGAGCTCCCCGGAAGCGGCGCCGCGCTTCACGGCGGAGACGCAGATGCCCGGCACGAGTACCAGGGCGCTGCCGGTCCTGCCAATGGCGCCCCGATGTGTCACGATGCCGACGGCAGCCCCGGCTATGGCCACGGCCAGCCCGGCGATGATGAGCCATATCCACACCGCATTCACCGCCCAGTCGAACAGATGCATGAATCGGACTACGAGCGCAACTACGCCGCCCACGAGATACGTTGGGTTCTTCGTCCCGAAGAAGATAAGGACCGCGACAACGCCCCCGATGAGTAACACCCAGTTCACCAGGCTCAAGAACGCGTCCGTCTGTATCGTCCATCCGACGAGCATCATGCCCAGGCCGCCAAGCAGCAACTTGAGCCAGAACGCGGCGACCCTGGATGCGACGGCTGAGAACGAACGAGAGCGGGGTTGCAGGACGGTTGGCGGCCGTGCTCCGGCGGGCTGGACCACCTGCGCCGACACGGCGGCTCGCGGCGTTCCGGGTCGCTGCCTGGCTGGCGGTGGCGCAGACGGCGCCGATGTTGGTTGGCGTGCTCGAAGCGTCTGCCGGGATGAGCTGCCTGCGGCGGCTGGGCCCAGCGATCGCGGCGCCGCCGGAGGAGCGGCCGGTGACGCCGCTGCCGGCGACGAGGTCGCTGCGCTGGGCGGGATATCCTGCAGGACCGCTTCCAGGTCGGGGACCTTCTCCAGGGGCAGGGCGCAGTACCCTTCGAGACGCTCCGCCAGCCGGGCCACGGCCTGGTCGGGCGACCTCTTCAGCCGGCCGAGTACCTCGGAGCTCCCGGGGTCGGCGTAGTCCTTCCTGGTGAGTATCAGGTTGTCCTCGTCGTGGAAGTCCCACAGGCCTGGGTCTGCCGCGGTGGCGAGCAGGCTGAGATAGATCACCAGGGAGGGGAAGTTGTCCACGTTCTCGTCATAGTGCTCCGACGATCTCTCCGGGTGCTGGTAGTTCTTGTGTCCCAGCTCGGGGCTTCGCTCGCCTCGAAACCCGGGCAGGAACATGCCGTCGTAGTCCACGAGACGGATGCTCCCGTCCGTCTGGACCAGGACGTTGCCATGCTGCAGGTCGTTGTGGGCGATGCGCAGCCCTCTCAGGCTCGCGGTCGGGCCTCCGCGCCACTGGGCGGCGACGCGCCGGAGGGTGCCCGGCTGGTTGAGCCGGGAGCCGACGAACCGGCTCAGCAGCTCGCCATCCACCCACTCCATCTTGACTATGGGGTACCAGTGTCCCAAAACGCTGATTCCGTGTTCGACGTACTCGAAGTGTACGAAGGACGGAGGGAGGACGTTGAGCAGGTAGCTGCTCAGCTCGCCGTAGCGGGCCTGCTGGTCACTGACCTCGCGGGTGAAGCATCGCACGGCGTACGTGCTGTTTCCCACGGACACGGGATAGACGCACGCGAAGGCTCCGGAGAACACGAGGGGCATCCCGCGGGGATTGAGCGATACTTCCCCGGCTTCGAGATCGGTGCCCTTGAAGCACAGCCGGGGGTTCTGGATCGCCTCGCTGAAGTCGGTTATCCCAGGCCAGGGCACGGCATTCGTCTCATCTCACGCAGTTCTAGTCGACCCTTATGATGACCACCGTTGTATCGTCGTTCCGCATCGAATCCGCGCGGCGCTGCTCCTCCACCCAGGCAGGCCACCCCGACACATCCAACGCGAGGAGCGTCTCCCACGGCTTTTCTCCCTCTGCCTCGCTGTCGAGGAACCAGCAGGCCAGGGCATCGGAGGCCAGGATGAACGAGTCTCCAGCCACGCAATCGCCGCCGGTACGGTGCACGTTTCCCCAGAGGTCCCCCACGTTGTCCGGGTTGCTGCATACCAGGGCGGGGCTGTTGTCGAACTGGGCAGCGTCTTCCAGCGGGAAGGACAGCCACAGGCGATCATCGCGGACCACGAAGAGACAGCTATCTCCCACGGCGACTGCGCGCCAGGAGAGCCGCTGCGAGCTTCCCGACCTCACCGCTACCGTCAGGCCCAACAAGGTCGCGAAGGCGCCGGCCCGGGCCTTCGCCTCTCCATGCCAGGGGATCCGGTCCCAGGGAACGCCGGCGTCCCACTCCTCCTGCGCCGAGGCCAGCCAGTCGCACATGGAGTCCTCGGTGAGGCCGCATACATCGAGAGGGCGGGAGACGAACGCCTCCGTAAGGACGTTCGCCCACTCCCGCGCGAAGGCCGACTCGCTGGCGCCGTCGGACATTGCCGCCCTGGCGGTACGACGCCCGGACGCGCCCATCCGCTGGGGGTAAACCACCAGCGAGGCGTCCTCATACTCCTCAGGGGAGTTGCCCGACTTGGGCAGCCAGAAGCTCCTGGGAGGTAGAAGGGTCACCTTCACATCCTGACGAATCAGCGCAGGTCTGACGCGGCGCGCGTCCCGATGTCCAGGAATTGCACCAGGGCGACCATGTCAGCGTTGTAGACGTACCCACGAGAACCCTGGCTGACAGGCAGACCCATGCCGGCTGCCAGCTCCACGACCGGGTCGGGAAAGACCGAAGACATGCGGAACATCTGCGCCGCGTACTCGTCGGGAGGCGCTTCGCTCTCGTCGGACGGGTACTGCACCGGCATGGCTGACATCTCTGAAAGATGGGCGTTGTACATCAGCACGTTGCCGTCGTTGGTCCCCAGATCCATGATCTCGTGGGCGAGCGACTCCGGGTTCCCATCGGTGGCGGCGCCGTCGGTGACGTTGATCACCATCGGGGGATAGGAGTCCGGGTGTTGGGACGTCCACTCCTGGAGGGCCTTGGACGCGGCGGACAGCGCCACGCACATGGGCGTTCCGTATCCGGCCGTGGGTCGGAGCCACACCGGAACCTTTCTGGTGACTTCCACCACGCCGCCAGCGCCGTCGGACTCCTTGACCTGCCTTTCCTCGACCTCCGCGGCATCGACCACCTGGCTGACAGGCAGGAAGGGCTGCTCCGGGGTTGTCCCCGGCAGGGGAGTCTCCAGCTGCGTGCGCCCCGAGCCGTCGGTACCGTACGTGATGACGCCTATGTCGAAGTAGTCGCGAATGTCTATGCCCTGGGAGCAGCGTTGGGATATGGCATCGAGGATGCGGTTCACGGCGTCGGCTGCCCCGTCCATCTTTCGCAGGTCGGGCTGTCCGCCCAGCGCCTCCCCCATAGAGCCCGATTGGTCGATCAGGAAAAGGAAGCAACCGGGATTGTTTCGGCTGATGTCGGCTGTATAAGACATGTGGATCACCCCGTAGTCGATTTCGATAGCGGTCTCACGGCCATTGTATGCCTCCTTGTAGAGAAAGGCTACACCGCAACCGAATCCCACATCTTCAGCCGGTCAGGCTTACTCAGGGTGTCCCCCTGTAAAGCGATCCACCAGGCCTCGGAGCATTCCGTGAGGCGACAGACGCCCGGTGTTCAGCATCAGGGTCAATTGGGAGCGCCACGATGCCGACAGGCGCCTTAGCCGCGGGGTTGGCGACCTCGCCGACGACTATTCGCGACATGCTCGATTCTCTGTGGTGAGAGGAGCCGCTCGGCTCCCGCCTCACACGTCGTCAGAACAGCTTGCGTCCAGGCACCTTGACCCGTGTCCGGTACAGCGACGTGCCCGCGTTGATGTACAGGCTGCGGAGGTCGTCGTCCCCCCACGTGAAGTTGGCGACCCCTTGCGGCACGTATATCGTGCCCAGGCAGGTGGCGTCCGAGGCGAACACCTGCACGCCACCGGGGCCGGTCGTGTAGAGATTGCCGCCGGAGTCGATCTTCATGCCGTCGGCCATGCCATCGCGTTCGCCGGTCACGTCGGCCCATACGCGACCGTTGGATATCGTCCCGTCGTCGTTCACGTCGAAGACGCGGATGTGCGCCCGCATCGTGTCGTTGATGAACAGCAGGCTCTCATCGAGCGAGAACGTCAGGCCGTTCGGCTGGTCGAAGTCGTCCGCGAGGAGGGCAAGCTCGCCGCCGTCCGGCGAGAGACGGTACACGCCGCGCCAGTCGAGCTCCTGGTCGCGCTCGACGCCGTAGTAGTCCATGCGCCCGAAGCTCGGATCGGAGAAGTAGATCGACCCGTCGCTCTTGACGATCACGTCGTTCGGGCTGTTCAGCTCTTTGCCGTCATAGTGAGTGGCGAGAACAGTGATCGATCCGTCGCGCTCCGTCCGCGTCACGCGGCTCGTCGCGTGCTCGCAGGTGACAAGCCGCCCCTGCGGGTCGTAGTAGTTCCCGTTCGCCATATTGCTCGGCTCACGAAATACCTCGATCCCCCGCTCGTTCGTCCACTTCCGCATGACGTTGCCCGGCATGTCGCTGAATATCAAGCACCCCTCGACGTGGTTCCACACCGCCCCTTCCGTGAAGTCAAACCCCGTCGCAAGCTCCTTCACCGGCGCGTCGTCGCCGACAACGTCACGAAAGCGCTCGTCTCGAATCTCTATGTTCATGGTCTCTCCTTTTTGGGATTGTGGGTTCCAGTCGCACACCTGGTCTCGTTGCTTCCGAGTGGGGCCTGACCGGTGTCGTGACACCGCAAAGCGGCCCGCGTGGCACAATGGGGAACGGTCAGGGAGAGAATGGACCGCCCTGTCTGGCTGTGCCACCGGCTATGTTACACCGACGAGCCCGACGGCGCCCGAGGCACTTGTGGGCACCCGGCTACGCCGGGTCGGGTCTGACCTGCCTGTCTTCGGAACAATGGTGCAAGAGCTACGCTCCATCGGGCTTCGCCGGAGCCCGCCAGAGGCCGACGACCGGGGACCGGGCTGATGGACCTGATGCGCAGGTGGCCTGCCAGCCGAAACCGATGCTTCGAGTCCACGGCCAACGAAACAACCCGCGGCGCTCTCGGTCGCGATATCTTCCGCCGAACGCCCCCGTGCTGTCTACTCCAAATCCCGTGAGGCGCGCCCACTGAGGCACGAACCTGAGAACGACGGCGCGTCTCCGGCGACCCGAGCGCTATGACAGCGCCGGATCACCACCGCGAGGACTCTTCCGCATAGACGTGGTCCGGCAGCTTGTAGCTGAGCCCCGCGTCGTCGACCATCGAGACGTCGAGCATGGCGCTCAGCTTGTTGTTGCTCCGGGCGCGACTCCTGATAAGCCTGTTCATGAGGTCGTCGTACCGGTTCTGCATGCGGAACCACCAGAGCACTCCGAACGTCGGGTAGCGAGGGAACATGAGCTGGTCGGCGATCTGAGGCCCGATGAGCGCGCGAGAGACCCGGAACACGTAGTGCGCCAGCTTTCGGCGGGCGGCCGGTTCGGTCACCCCCGCTATCAACGGAGAGGAGTTGACCAGCGCGTTCGCGAGGGATACCGACTCGAGCTCGGCATCGGGCTCGCACGCGAGCCCGATCTTGAATATCTCCAGGGCATCCGATTCCTCGCGGAACAGGATCGACTCGGGAATGCCCATGAGATGCCCGGAGTAGCGCCAGACCTGCATGAAGCTCGCGCGCTCTTCGTCGTCGAACCGGGCTCCCAGGCTCTCGAGGTGTTTCAGCGATCTCGCTGAGAAGGCGGTGATCGCGAAGCCCGTGTGGGCGGCGCTGACCGGGGTTCCCCAGGCCTCATGGTCCCAGTCGTCCGAGTCGTCCAACAGGCGCCTGACCATCGCATGGACCAGCCGGATGCGAACGGACAGCTTCCATCCATCACCGTCTCTTTCAAGGCCGCCGGGGAGGAATATCTCCACCATGTGGCGGTTGTTCTGTTTCAGCCGTCGAATGCCCTGATCGCGCACCTTTCCCGTTATGAAGAACGACTTGGCGATGTTCGTGGCGAAACCCTCCACCAGCGTGCCACCCACCATCGCCCCCAGCACCAGCCGCGAGTTGCGGTGGAACATGCGGATGCCGGGGGTGTGCCCGGGCAGGTCGAGCCAGTCGGGCGGGACCGAGCACGACTCGAAGAACTCCCGCAGGACGGCCGGCGCGTCCCGCAGCGCGCGTTCGTCGCCGTCCATCCCGATCTGGACCAGCCTGCCCACCTCCTCCTGGCCGAGAGGGGCAAGCTCCTCCAGCAGCTCATCGGCTTCGGGGTCGCCGATGACCGTGTGATCAACGTAATTCCGCGCCCTCTCCGGATCGAGCGCATGGGCCAACTCGTAGCCCTCCGTGTAGGCCGATGGCATCCTCATCGATCTCGCTCCACGTCAGCCCTCGTTCCGCCGCATTTCGTCTCTCCAGCGAGGGCCAGCACCTGTTGGAACGGGTCCTGAACCCTCAGAATTGGGTCGCCCCTACGACCTGAAAGGGCTGTGGCTGAGTGGCAACCCGACCGAACTGGACGATCCCGGATAGTTCAGCGCCACCTCGCGGCGTTCTCCGGCAATCTCCCGGGTAGTATAGTCCTTTCAGGATGGCGTTTCAGGGGTCCTGGGAGCATTGGGAAGCTCGTGAACGCGCTGCGGCGCTACTTGTCCACCCGGCAACTGATGATGTCTATGCCGTAGTACTTGCGGTGGTGTACCGATGAGGCGTAGTGGCTCAGGATCCGGACGGACAGGTGCTGTTCGTCTTCCAGCGCCTGGTCCGGGCCCAGGTAGGCCATGCGGTTCTCGATATTCCCCTGTATCGCGTCCTCCGAAGCGACTACGATTTCAAGCTCGGCCGAGCCACTCTCAGGGCGAATCGTGGCCACCAGCCTGCGATTCTCCTCGGCCGGGCCGTCGGCCTCCTCGAACAGGCTCAACATGACCTCTTCTCCGACCAGGCGCAGGCGGTTCTTCCCTTCATCCGGCCAGGAGTGTCTGTCGGCGAACTCGCAGAGAAAATCGTCGACCGCGGGCAGGGAAGACTGGGACAGGTCGATCCGCAGCTTGCTGGCGCGCAGGCCCGACAGCTCGGTGAATACCGTCATGGCTATGGCCGCCATGCCGCCTATGACAATCGTATTGCCGACCAGGTGAATGGTTATCCCTTCGAAGAAGCCGCTGAAGGTCCCCGCGGACAGTCCCAGGACTATGGAAACGCCGGTGATGGTTGCCTTCTTCTGGTCGAACTGGCTCGTGAAGACCGTCTTCGCGCCCTCGACAAAGAGCATTCCGAAGATGATGACGTACACCGCGCTGACCACGGGGCTGGGAATGGCGACCAACGTGGCGAGCAACTTGGAAAAGGAGGCGACCAGTATGGTCAGCACTCCCAGGTATATCGCGACGCTCCTGGCTGCGACGCCGGTAAAGCCAACGTAGACCACGGTGGCCGCCCACGGCGCTGCCACGGGCAATGTCCCCAGGAGACCCGAAACCAGGGTGCCCACGCCGAAGACGTTCAGGCCCCCCTGTACGGTGCGGAAGTCAACGGCCGATTGGTTCCGATAGGAGGCCCGGTAGATGACCGACAGGTCGCCCACGGCCTTCATGAAGGAGGTGAGATTCACAAACACGAACACCGGAAGCAGGGCCCAGAAATCCGCGTTGAAGGTCATGTCCAGCCCCGGCCACGCCAGGTCCGGCAGGAGCAGCCATGGGGTGTCAGCAACGATGTCTGCATCGTAGAGGCCCAGCGGCGCGGCCACGATCAGCCCTACGGCTACCGTGATCGGCAACGTCCATACACGCCAGAATGGCGCGTCCTGCAGGGATATGATCACCCCCGCGGCCAGGGCAGCCATACCCGGCGCCAGGAAGAGCACCGTAGATTCGCCTTCAGGTGGAATAACCGCCCTGCTGATGATGAAGGGCAGCGCCGAAACCGCCACCAGCATCACCACGACTCCGCTCACCGTCTGCGTGAATATCCGCCGGAGGGAGGCAAGGCGCAGCGTCAAGATAGCCTGGACCACGGTGGAAACCACTACCAGGCTGGCCAGCAAGCCAGGTCCGCCGACCTGGAGGGCCACGGCGCTGACGGCCAGGAACGGAACATTGAAGTTCGAGACAATCAGCCGCCCCGAACCGAAGTGCCGCAGCCGGAGGGTCTGCAGGATCATCCCGGCGCCGGTTACCGCCAGCACCGTAAACGTCACCCATGACAGGTAGGCTTCGGACTCGCCGGATGCCCGCACCACCAGCGCCGCCAGCATGACGAGGCTGATGGTGTTCGGTACGAATATCTGTAGGGCCGATGATACCGCCAGCAGCGGAGGACACTTCTCATCCGGCTCGAACCGGAGCTCCTGTCGCGCCTGGGCTCTGCTGAACATCTAGTGCGACCCGCTCCCAATGACACGCCGGGAATGCGCCGGCCGTCAACAGGCGGCCTCCCTGGCTCCTGTATCTTCGGGGCAGGATGCTACCCTATCGGCAGCCTCAGTGCCACCCGGGATACGTCCGCCCAGTTGATCCGGGCATCGCCTGACGCTCCCTGGAATGCGACTGAGTCTCTCAACAACTCCTGTACTTTGTGCACCGGCGACAGTAAAATCAGGGCGATACAAGCCAGACGGAGGGCAGACCATGTGGCGAACCGAGCGGAAGGACGATACGTGGGCGAACTTGACGGGTTCGACGCACCGGCGAGCAGCCGGCGTGCGCACACTGTTCGCGCTCCTGATCGTGGCTTCTCTTGCAGTCTTCGTGATTTCCTGTGGCGACGACCCTTCCCCAACGCCGGCGCCCGTCGCGACCACGGCCCCGGCCCCCACCGCGATGGCGGACCCGACGCCGGAACCCGCTCCCACCTCGGCCCCGGAGCCAACACCCGCCGCGTCGGATGACGACGCCCTGACCCGGGCCTACGTGATGAAGGCGATCGACTACTACAGGGAGAACGGACTGGACGCCACGGTCGAGTTCTACAAGTCCGCGGCAGGCACGGAAGACGGGCGGACGCTGATCCTCGTGGACGAAGGCGAAAACAAGTTGCTCGTATACCGCAACATACCCGCCCTGGAGGGCCAGTTCGTTGGCCCGGGCTCACGATACTCCGCCTTCACGGGGTTGATGGAAGCCGCCACCGAGGACGGTGCCTGGATCATGACCCGCGGCGTCAACCCCGTCACCAGGCAGGAAGAGCCGCGGCGAATCCTGGCCGTCCGGCATGACGGCCTGCTGTTCTCCGCCAGCCACTCGGTCCTGGTGGAAGACGTGGCGGCTTCCGTCAAGGAATACGTCGAAAAGGCCATAGCCAGGTACGAAAGCGACGGTCTCAACGAGGTCATCGCCCACTACAACGGCCTGGACAGCCTGGACGGACAGTTCTACCTGTTCCTCATCGGCGAAGATGACATCTACCTGGCTCATCCCATCTTTCCTCACCTCATCGGCACCGACATCAAGGACGTCGTCGGCTCCGACGGGCAGGAGCTGGGCAAGGAGATTGCCCAGGCCACGGAGGAAGGCGTGTGGGTGGAATACCTGTGGCCCCATCCCATCTCCCGGAAGGAACAGCAAAAGGTCACCTGGGCCGTCCGCCACGCAGGGCTGATATTCGCGTCCGGCTACTATGCCGGAGAGCCCGAGACCGGCCCCCCGGCCTGGCGGGACGCCGACCCGCGAGAATACACCGTCCAGTACGTGAACCAGGCCGTCGAGCGCTACGAGCGCGACGGCCTCGATTCCATGCTCAACTACTACAACAGCGTCGCCAGCTTCGAGGGCGAGTGGTATCTCTTCGCCACCGACGCCAACGACATATACCACGTCCACCCGCTGCTGCCGCAGCTCCTCGGGACCGACATCAAGGACGTCGTGGGTTCCGACGGCTACGAGCTCGGCGAGGAGCTGGCCAGGGCCACCGAAGAGGGAATCTGGGTGGAGTACCTGTGGCCCCACCCGGTAACACTGAAGGAGGTCCCAAAGGTCTCCTACGCCGTGCGGCGCGACGGACTGCTCTTCGCCTCGGGCTACTACGTGCGTGTCGAAGACCCCGCCGGCCGCACGGCCGCGTACGTCCAGGAGGCGATCGATTACTACGAGAGCAACGGCCTGGACGCCACGATCGCCCGGTACAGCAGCCCGGACAGCCTCGATGGCCAATGGGGCCTCACCCTGGTCGACGACAAAGACATTCTCCGTGTCGCTCCCCTTGGCGAACATCTCGTAGGCACCGACCTGAAGGACCTTGCCACGCTTCGCCAGCGGGCGATCGGACAGGAGATGGCGGCGGCCACGGAGGAGGGAATCTGGATCAGCTACATCTTCCCCAACGTCAGGTCCTCCGAGACCCTGTACGCCCATACGTGGGCCGTGCGCCACGACGGGCTGATCTTCATGTCGCGCTACTACGACGACCAGCCGGACGCTTCCACCACGCCTTAGGGGGCGTCAGACCGGGTGCGCCATACCGCCGGTGAACCTGCCGGCAAACGACAGGGCCGCGGGGGCTCCTTGTTCAGGTCGCCTCCGGCCTTCCCGTCCGCACCAGGGGACCGCGCTGTATTGCGAGCTCTTCGCGGGGAGCTCGCAATACAGCCCCGCACGGCCCCGGAGCTGCGCGCTCCGCCGAGGTATGGGGTAGCCGAGCGGGGCGACGAATAGCGTATGGCCAACTTCTGGGTGATATTCGGCTTTGTCGCGTACTTCGGCATGCTCATCGGCATTGCGGTCGTGGGCGCTCGCCGGATGCGAAACATGGCGGACTACGCCCTCGGCGGGCGGCGACTGAGCAGCTTCACGGCGGCGCTGAGCACCGGGTCGTCGACGACGAGCGCGTGGACAATGCTCGCCCTGCCGGCGCTGGCCTTCACCGGCGGGCTCGTGGAGATGTGGGTGCCAGTCTGCGCGGCCATCGGCGTCTGGCTGAGTTGGACGCTGCTGGCCAGGCGATTGCGGCAGTTTACCGTGGCGGCCGACGACGCGGTGACCATTCCAGGGTTCATGGAGCGCCGGTTTGGAGACACAACGGGAGTGCTCCGGTCGGTGACCGGGCTGATCACCATCCTGTTCGTGGTCTTCTACGTGAGCTCCGGGCTTGTCGGCGGGTCGAAGCTGCTCGAGGAGATTTTTGGCCTCGACCTCACCGCGGGCGTAGTCCTGACGCTCTTCACGGTCGCGACGTACACGTTGATCGGTGGGTTCATGGCGGTCTCGAGGACGGACGTGGCCCAGGCGCTGCTGATGCTCGTGAGCCTTGCGGTGCTGGTGGTCGCGATGCTGATCGTGACTGCTCAACCGCTGTCATACTCCGGCCCCGAGGCCATTGGGTTCTTCGACCCCTTCACTCTCACGGACGGCTCGCCGATGACGCTCGGCTTCGCGCTTTCGGCTTCGGGATGGGCGATCGGAGGGCTGGGGGCGCACAGGATATTGCAGCGGTTCATGGCGATGGAACGTGAGGACAAGATCCCCCAGGGGCGCAACATTGCCGTCGTGTGGCTGGTGACCGTGTACCTGCTGGCCTTCGCCGTTGGCGTCATCGCGCGCCCCGCCCTGTTCGAAGCTGGCATGCTCGGAGCGGTCGCGGATTCGGAACGGGTCTACTTTGTGGTCTCCGAGGTCTTCTTCCACCCCGTGGTCCTGGGGGCGCTGCTCACGGCGGTCATCGCGGCGGTGATGAGCACGGCGGACTCACAGCTTCTGCTGGCATCGGCGATCGCGACTGAGGACGTGCCCGTGCTCAAGCGTGTAGCCATGGGACTGACGGCGAACGCGCAACTGTGGATGGGTCGAGGGATGCTGGTGGTCATAGGCATCGTCTCGGCCATACTCTCGGTCTGGTTCCCAGACTCCATATTCGACCTGGTGAGCTATGCGTGGGGCGGCATGGGGGCCGCCTTCGGGCCGGTCATGGTCCTCGGTCTGTACTGGCGCAGATTCAACGCCTGGGGCGCGGGAACGGCAGCCGTGACCGGGACCCTTGCGGCGACGCTGTGGCAATTCCTGGGCGGCGGCCCCGGCGGCATGTGGGACATCCAGCCGGCGACGCCCGCCTTCGTCATCTCGATGGCTTCGGCCATAGGGGCAACGCTGTTGACACCGCCCCCGGGGCGGCCGGTAGTCGAGCTGTTCGACAAGGTGAACGCGACGTAGCGTTTGCGGGGGCTCCCATATTCGGACCTGCCGCCGAAGAGCTCGCAACCCAGTATCGCGCGGCCCACCACACTGGACGAAATCAAGAACCCTTTTGCTGCGGTTCGACCTGGACGCCCAGGCCAATGATACCGACGTACCGGCGCTCGGCAACGCGCAGAGTCTGGGCCCCAAAGCCATGGAATAAGTCCTCGGCGCCTGCCTCGCCACCGGCTTCGTCCTCAACGCCACCCGCCAAGGCATCCCCATCATCAACCTCGACGTCGCCCTCGATTCAACCCAGTGCAACGTCTTCACCTTCTTCGGCCTCAGCAACGACGACCACCCCGGCTTCGCGGAAGTCCGCGCCCAGCCCTCGCTATCCAACGCGTCCACGAACTCAGCCACGGACCGCGCTGGGTGATCTGGTGGCAACAGATCGTCTACGGCGGTAACAGCCAAGCCTGCTCTCGGTCCACGTCTCGAAGCGGCATCTCCTCGGGCTCCTCTCAGCAGATCACCTCAAAGGTACTCCAACCCCGTTTCCGTTACCAAGCCTCCCGATTCTCGAGCAGACTCGTACGCGGCCCCTTGCGTTTACAGCCATAAAGTCTGCCCCTGGGAACGGGGGTTCTTGTTGCTCATAACCGCCTTGGAGTGGCAAAATTCAAGGTCATGCTCTGATACTCCCTCTCATTTACTAACTCACTGCTGGGCAATGGCATCGAGCAACCGGAGACCATCAGAGCTAACGTCAGCCCCTTAACACACGGCCCGGTGAGCCAGCTCTACTGACGCAGAAGCAAAGAGACCAGCAGCCATTAAGGATATCTCATATCAGGACATAAGGAGAGACCGCAATGCAACGCACGAAAAACGGACCGGGGCCAGCTTCGAGGGCCCGATTTGCCGCCGCGCTGCTCGCCCTGGCCGCCTTGGCGGCGGCTTTCGCCTTTTCCGAACCGGCCCAGGCACAGGAGGTTGACGATTCCCTTCACCCCCTTGCCGACCTGACTATTGCCTCCGAATATGCTCGCGGCTTGGGTATTGCGAGATGGGTTCTTACCGTGAAGAACGAGACCGTCGGGGCTCATCCGGGAAGGTATTTCCGTATCGCAAAGGTGCGGATTGCCCTGAATGATCCGGTCCGCGGCACCACTACGAGAGTATGGACCATCAGGAACCTGGGATCCGGGAGCAGCAAGACGGAAGTAGTTTACCCCGGTCGCCTTTTGGTGCCAGCAACTGATGGGCCGGAAAAGGTGCCGCAGCGGCTTTATGCCGAAATCATCGAGTCAGACCCGGTGGAATTGCCGCGCTTCCAGTTCAACAATGCCACGGAACACTGGATACTTGAGAACCGCCATACTGATCGAGAGAACACCCTTCTTAGCAACGGAGACATTGGCACTGACGTCCTCGGCATATCCGAGAGGCTTCCACGGCCGGGGGGAGCGACGACCTTCACGGTTGCTGCCAATAGTCGTGACACTGGCGACAGTAACCTCCGTGACGAACGCGGGGACCTCTTAGTTCCAGGTCAGGATCATACCCTGTTCGATGTGAAGGTCGAGATCAGTCTTTCGCCGGGCCTGTCCTTCGCCGCGAATCAACCGGAGGCGCCGTCCGCATTCGGGCCGACGACCTTCGACACGGCCACCGGGATCTGGAACATAGGCTCCATGAGGTATCACAAACTGCGTCTTCCGGTGGCTGTCAACCTCACCGATGACAGCCTGGCGGACCTGCCCTTGGAAGAGCGGTGCCTGACGGCGAAGGTGGTCAATGTCGTGCCCTGGTACGCCAACGACCCCAGAAGCGGCAGAACGACACCGCCATCGCGTGCCTGGGGAAGGAGCTGTTGAGCAGTGGCACGATGGACTTGATCGACTACTATCCCTGCATAAGTGCCACGTCCACCCCCTGCACCAGCGAGGACACGCTGGAACTGGTGGTGGCCAATCGATACGAAACCCGGCAGCCCGAATCGGTCATCGTTCACGTCCCCGACCCCGAGGGGCGTTTCTCTAAGAATGGGAGCCTGGTCTGGTCCACCGTTAATCTAATGAACTTTAGGCACACCCAAACCAGGCTCACCTCCGGTTGGTCAATCAAGGATTCCGGAACTGTAACCGCGCCTGGCGGCGGAGATGCGCCGGGCCGCTGGCTGCTGACCGACCCCGATGACTCGGCTAATACTCTTGATCTCCTGGACGCTATGGACAGTTCGACGGTCACGAATGAATTTTTTGACCTGTCAGATATAGGAACCGATCCGACACAGTATGTTCTAAACATAAAAGTAGATTTCTGGGCGCTGGGCACATACAACGCGCTCTTGGGAATTTTCGGCCGCGTTTCCGGCACCACCTACACCGACAGCGGCACGTACATCTTCCACGTCGGCCCCGTCGCGGAGCTCGAGGTGCGGGACGGCGACTCCGGCCTGGCGCCCGCAGGAACCCGCGCCTTCACCATCGTAGCTGTGAACAACGGCCCCGATGACGCCCCCGCCGCCCAGGTTACGGTGAGCGGGCTGAACGTCGGCGACTACGTCTCCCACAGCGCAACCGCAGGAGCCTTTGATTCAACCTCCGGCGTCTGGACGATCGGAGAGCTGCGGGAGACAGGGTACCTACAGGACGTTTACGGCCACGACGGGGAGGTTCTGACCATCATAACCAGCGCCGCCGTGGATACCGAGATCACCGCGGCCATCACCAACACGCAGGACTACCAGGTGTGCATCGACAGCAGCCACGACGACGTGGATCTCTCTTCCCCTTCTGAGACGGCCTGCACCACCGAGGACTCCACCAACACCTGGCACACGGCCAAATACTACGACTACGTCGACGGCAACGACTCGGCCACCATCAAGGCCAAGGACGGCACCGGCGCCGACCTGCCGTCCGTGAAAGCCCCCGTGGAGGACACCGCGAGCATCATCGTGGAGTGGGACGCCATCGACGAGGTCAACGGGCGGCCGGTGACCCACTACGAGATAGAGTGGTCCGCGGACGGCACGACCAACTGGCAGCAACTGGCTGACGACGTTACGAATCCCAGGTACGTCGACACCGACGTCGAGGCCGGGGACACCCGATACTACCGCATCCGGGCCGTCAACGACTGGGACCACAAGGGGCCCTGGTCGCCGCCCATGAAGGGTACGGTGCCCGTTCCCGAAACAGCCTCCGCCGGAGCGCCGGAGGCCCCCGTCCTCACGGCAAGCCTCCCGGACGGGGCCGACGGCCGGACGCAGATAGACCTGGCATGGGACAAGCCCGTGGAGAACGGCTCTCCCATCACCTCCTACACCCTCGAGGTCTCCGACAGCCGCAACGGCCCCTGGGCCGAGCCCGACCCCACCCCCCAGTTGGTCGCAAGCGACACATCCTGGAGCCATACCGGACTGACCGGCGGCGCCCGCAAGTATTACCGGATGAAGGCGACCAACAGCCAGGGAGACAGCGACTGGTCCGCCGTCATAGAGGCCACCACCAGGGCGCCGGGAAAGGCCGGCCCGCCCCTCAACCTGCGCGCTACCCCCGACGGCGACACCGCCATCGACCTCTCCTGGGACCCGCCCGTCGACGACGGCGGCTCCCCCATCCGCTACTACGAGGTCCAGTGGTCCGCCGATGGCACGTCCGGCTGGCGGGGCGCGGGGCGCACGACGGACGCGGAGACCCGCACCTTCAAGAACACCGGCATGTCCTTCGGGACCACGCGCTACTACCGCGTCGCCGCCCGCAACGGCGTCACCCTCGGCGACTGGTCCGATCCTCCCGCCTCCGCCACCACCCTCGCCGGCGTCCCCGGCCAGCCCAACCTCACCGCCCGCGCCACCGACGCCAACACCATCGCGCTGACCTGGACCGTGCCCGCCGACAACGGCTCGGCCATCATCCGCTACGAGCTGGAGCACTCTCCCGACGGCGCCGTCGGCAGCTGGATATCATTGACCAGTCCCGGGGCCGCCGACACCTCCTACAGCGACACCGGCCTCGATCCCGGCACCCTGCGCTACTACCGCATCCGCGCCGTGAACGGGGCTACTCCCGGCGAGGGTTCCTGGTCCACGGTGCGCAGCGCCACCACACCCCCCGCCGTTCCCGGGGCGCCCACCCTGCGCGCCGAGGCCAACGGCCAGAACGCCATCGACGTCATCTGGGAACCGCCCTTCGACGACGGCGGGGCCGACATCACCAGCTACGAGCTGCACTGGTCGGCGGACGGCGCCGAGAACAGCTACGCCAGGCTCACCAGCCCGTCGGCATCGGCCCGCTCCTACACCCACAGCGGGCTACAGCCGGGCGACACACGGTACTACCGGATTCTCGCGCGCAACCGGGCCGGCTCCGGCGGGTTCTCCGAGCCCGCCTCCGCCACCACGCTGACCGGCGTGCCGGCGGCCCCCAGCCTCACCGCCCGGGCCAACGGCGCAACCGAGATCAAGCTCACCTGGAACAAGCCCGATGACCGGGGCTCGGACATACTCCTCTATCACCTCCAGCAGTCGGACGACGGTAACGACTGGCACTACCTGGACAGCAACGTATCTGCCAGCGACACCGAGTACGTCCACACCGGCCTGAGCGGCGGCACCACCAAGTACTACCGCATCCGCGCCGGCAACGGCAACGGGGACGGCCAGTGGTCCGCCACCCGCACCGCCCGCACCGACGCCGGCGGCCCGGACGCCCCGGTGTTGACGCTGACGGTGGTCGGCGACAACCAGATCGACCTGAGCTGGACCGAGCCGGCGAATAATGGCTCGGCCATCCGCGGCTACTGGGTGGAGCGCTCGGCGGACGGCGACGAGCCGTGGGAGCGGCTCACCAGCAACAACCGCACCAGGACTTACAGCGACGACGACCTGTACCGTGGCATGACGCGCCACTACCGGGTGGCCGCCTTCAACAGCGCGGGCACGGGTCCCTACTCCGACGCCAAGTCGGCGACGACCACCGGCACCCCCGCGACGGCTCCCGGGGCGCCAACCCTCCTGCGCTTCAGCAACGTGAGCCGGTACCAGGTCACCATCGCCTGGGAGCCGCCCGAAGACAACGGCGGCGCCCCCGTCTCCGGCTACGAGTACGAGGTCGCGCGGCCATGTGAGGACAACCCTGATACCCCCGAGAACGAGTCGGAGTTCAACTGCGGCTTCACCGGGCAGGACATCACGTCGACCACGGCCATTTCCGCCAGGGTCAGCGGCATCAACACCGACGGAAGCTACGATTTCCGGGTCAGGGCGGTGAACCCCGTCGGCAAGGGCGAGTGGTCCGGGACGATCTACGCCATACTCCGGCCCTCAACCAGCGCACAGGTGCGCGTCAGCCCCACCACCATCACCGTGAACGAGGGCGCGACCGTCACCTACAACATCAGCCTCAGCACCGCGCCTCCCCATCCGGTCCAGGTATTCGTCCAGCCACAGGCCAACGGCGGATACAGCGATCTGGAAAATGCGGCCCACCAGTACACCGGCAAACTGCTGGTGCCCACCGGCTGGACCCATCCCGACCCGGATGAAGCCTCAACCTGGCAGGACTTCACCTACAACTGGAACAGCGGGGTCCGCGTCACCTTCACCGCCCCCGAGGACTCCGACACCGACGACGAGGTCTCGGTGCTGGACCACTTCGTCATCCCACTCCCCTACGACCACTACCGCCCCTGCCGCCAGGAGACCCAGGCCGAGCGGGACCAGTGCAAACAGGAATGGGAAGACGCCTGGGCCGCTTCACCGTACCGCCAGCTGACAGGGGCCAGCGTCAAGATCATAGTCCGCGACAACGACTGACCCAGCCGGGCATCCGGTCCCCTGGGGAGCAGACCTCACCTGCTCCCCAGGGGCGGGGCCAAACCGGATGCCAATCCCCCAGCAACAGATTCGCTTGGGGCGCATTGGCCCACCGCGTTATACTGGACTCATGACCCGCCCGCGGGGGCGAATTCCGGGCCGCGCTCTCCCCTGCGGAGCCGACGCGGGTGTGCAATAGACGATTGCGCCCTCCCGGGGCCAGGCCTCGATCTCCCTGGCGAGTCGGTGTCGCATGGCCTTGCCGGGTCGGCCCTTCAGCACGGCGCACGGGAGCAGCGGTTCGGCGACAGCACGCATACGTGATCACCGGAGCCGGGGGCAAGCATGCGTTACAGGAAATTCGGAAGCTCGGACCTCGAGACCTCGGTTGTTGGCTTCGGCGGCTGGCCGATGGGCAGCGGCCACTACGGATCGTTCGACGAGCGGCAGGTCGTCAGCGCCATCCACCGCTCCATCGAGCTTGGAGTAACGCTGTTCGATACCGCGCCCGTGTACGGGTGGGGCGAGGGCGAAAAGCTGCTCGGCAAAGCGATCGAGGGCAGGCGCCACGAGATCGTACTCGTCAGCAAGGGCGGCGTCACCTGGGACGAACCCGGCCTAGACGCGGGATCGCGCCCCAGGAACTGCTCCCGGGAGTATCTCGCGAACGGACTCGACGAGAGCCTGTCCCGACTGGGCACCGACTATCTCGACCTCCTCCTGGTCCACTGGCCGGACGAGTCGCGCCCGATGTCCGAGCCCATGGAGGCGTTCGTCGACTTTCAGAAGCAGGGCAAGATCAGGTACGGCGGGGTCAGCAACCACAGTCCCCGGCAGATGGCCGAATGCCTGGAAGTGTTCCCGATCATCACGAACCAGGTCGGATACCACCTGTTCGACTTCAGGCCCGAGCCGGAGATCATCCCGTTTTGCCGAGACAACGGCATGGGCATAATGGCGTACGGCTCCCTCGCGCATGGACTCCTGACCGGAACGATGACGCCCGCAACGACCTTCGAGAAAGACGACTGGCGCAGGAGCTTGGACGCCTTCGGCCAGCCGATCTTCGAGGGCCAGCACTTCCTCGACAACCTGGAGAAGGTCGACAGGCTCAAGGAGATCGCGGCCGACAGGGGCTATTCGGTCGCGCAGCTCGCCCTGGCCTGGGTGGCGTCGGAGCCGACGGTCTCGGTCGCCCTGGTGGGCACCCGCAGGCCGGAGGAGATGGAGGAGAACGCCGCCGCGGCCGACTGGGACCTGGGCGCGGACGAGCGGGAGGAAATCAGGGCGGTCGTTACGGGCCAGGCGGCCGACGGAGCAAGGGATCCAGGGCCCGTCTGACGCACCTGCTCGGACGCGCACAACAAGGACCGGAGCGAGGGCATTGCCAGGCAAGACGTCGCGGAAGTCAACGAAGGCCGACAAGAAGACGGAGACCGCGGGCGGCGGGGTGCGGCTCCTCTCCGGCGGCAACCCCCAGATAGCCAAGGCCGACGGCGACGCGCCCGTGCAGGCCTACATCGCCGCCATGCCCGGCTGGAAGAGCGACCTGGGCCGCCGACTCGACGACCTCATCGTCCGCACCGTGCCCAATGTGCGCAAGGCAGTCAGGTGGAACTCGCCCTGGTACGGCATCGAGGGGATGGGCTGGTTCGCGAGTTACCACGTCTTCACCCGCTACGTGAAGGTCACCTTCCTCAACGGCGCGTCGCTCGATCCCCAACCTCCCGGCTCCGGCAAGGACCCGGACTCGCGCTGGGTCGACATCTACGAGGGCGACCTCGACGAGCCGCAGATGGAGGAGTGGGTCCGCCAGTCGGCCGCACTGCCCGGCTGGGACGGGTTCTGACAACCGCCCGAAATCGTCGGAAGCGCTCAGGCGAGGGCCCTTCGCCTGAATGAGACCGCTATCGCGAATATCCCGCTTGCGACGAGGGTCATGGCGGGGCCGGCGGGCAGGTTGAAATAGTACGAGAGGTAAAGGCCGGTCACGGCGGCCGCGGTCCCCAACGCCGCGGCCGTCATCATGATCGGGACGATCCGCCGGGCCAACAGGTACGCCGTGGCTGCGGGCGTTACCAGCATCGCCATGACGAGAACAATGCCCGCAGCCTGGATCCCTATCACGACGACCAGGGCCAGCATGATCAGGAGCAGGTAGTCGATAATGCTGGCGCGCGCACCTACCACCTGCGCCCCCACGGGGTCGAAGCTCGCGAACAGCAGCCAATGGTGGAAGACGAACAGCCCCAGGATGACCATCACCGTTATCCCGAGGGACACATATATTGCGGTCGGTGTTATGGCCAGGATCTGCCCCAGGAGCAGATCTTCGATATCGATGCTGATGGTCGTCGCGCGCGCCAGCATCACGAGTCCCAGGGCAAACATGGTCGCGAACAGAATGCCTATGGAAGTATCGGAGCCGAGGCCCGTCCGCCGGCTCACGGCCCTGACCAGCATCGCGACGGAGACCCCGGTCGGGATCGCCGCTATGGCCGGGTTGAACCCCACCATGAACCCAACGATCATGCCCGGCAGCACAGCGTGGGCGAGAGCGTCCCCCATGAAGGCGAGATTCCTGGTGACGACGTACACGCCAACCAGCGGACACATCACGCCCACCAGCACGGAGCCAACCAGGGCCCTGAGCATGAAGCCATACTCGAGCGGGCCGAAAATGAACTCCAACACGTCGTCTCGCTACCCCTCCCTGTCCTTCGCGAGAGGCACCCCGTGGGCGCCGTACATCTCCTCCATGACCTCGGACGTAAACACCTGGTCGGGAGGGCCGCAGGCGCACACGTGGCGGTTCAGGCACAATACCTGGTCGAAGCGGCCGGCTAGGTTGGTCAGGTCGTGGGTCGCCAGCAGGACGATCCGCCCTTCATCCCGCAACGTCTGGAGAATCTCGACGAGGCCCTCCTGGGCGCCGGCGTCGACCCCGCTGAAGGCCTCGTCCAAAAGGAGCACACTTGCCTCCTGGGCCAGCGCCCGGGCGGCGAATACCCTCTGTCTCTGTCCGCCCGAAAGCTCCGTCATCAGGGCGGACCGATGTTCCCACAGGCCCACCCGGCCCAGGCACGCGTTGACGATCTCGCGGTCTCTCTTGCCGGGTCGCCGGAACCATCCCAGCCTGCAGCACCGGCCCATCATCACGACGTCCTTCACGGTCACGGGAAACCGCCAGTTGACGCTCTCCCTCTGGGGCACGTAGGCCAGCGCTCCACTCGCTTGGTCCACGCGGTCGAGGGTAATCTCCCCCTGCCGGACCGGCAGGAGGCCGGCAATCGCATTGAACAGAGTGCTCTTGCCGGCTCCATTCGGCCCTACGACACCCATCAGCGTCCCCGCATCGACGTCGAAAGTGACGTCGCTCAGGGCCCTGTGCCCATCGAGCTCCACGGTCACTCCCTGGAGTGACACGCTCGCGCTGTGGGAGCTCCGGGCGGAGCTCATTTCAGTGCCCCAACGATACGTTCCACGTTAGTTCTCACCATGCCGAGGTACGTGTCGGCGCCGCTTCCCTCCGGCCCAAGCGATCCGGAATAGAGCTGGACAAGGTCCGCGCCCGTCTCCCTGGCTACCGCCTGTGCCAGCCTCTCGCTGACGGTCGTCTCTCCGAACACTGCCGGCACACCGTGCTCCCGTACCACCGCGACCAGTCCCGCAATGTGCTCCGCGGAAGGCTCCACGTGAGTCGCCAACGACGGTATGACCAGCCCGACTACCTTGAACCCATAGGCGTTGGCGAAGTAGGAGAGGCTGTCGTGCGACGTGACCAGCAGCCTGCGCTCCGGCGCCACCGCGCTGACCTGCTCCTGCGTCCAGGCGTGAAGCTCGTCTAGCTTCTGGCCGTATTCCGAGGCGTTCTGAGAGTAGACGCTCGCGTTCTCAGGATCGATGGCCGAGAGTCGAGCTGCTATCTCGTTGACAGCGATCTTCACCCGGTTCGGATCAAACCAGAAGTGAGGATCGTGAGTGCCATGGTCGTGGTCGTGTCCATGCTCGTCTTCGTCCTCGTCGTGGTCGTCATGGCCATCCTCGTCGTGGTCGTCGTGACCCTCAGCCTCGCCCACAATCCCGACGAAGGCGATCTTGGTGGGCACCCCCTCTACGTGCCAGTGCTCGACCACCTCCAGGTCGTGGGCATCCAGCTGCAGCACCTCGCCTCCCACTGAGTCCGTAATGAAGATGGCGCCCGGCGCCGTCGCGAGATGAGGACGCGCCCAGAACCCTGTCTCCACCGGTGTCGTCAGAAAGTCGCGCTTGGACGCCAGCAGCTCCACGTCGTGAGCGTCATACACCCGGAGCTCTCCGTCGCTCATGACCACCAACAGTGTCTCACCACCGTGGCCAAGCTGGACCTGGATGGGACGCAGGTCGTCCGTAGCGGGGATGAGCAGCTCCATAGCCTCGTCCTCCGGCTCAACTATGTACAGCCCCACCGCCGAACCCAGGCCGAAGAAGTGATGCAGACCGTGGTAGCCCAGAACGGTTGTGATCCGGAAGTCGTCGGCAGCCCCATCCGGTGCTATGAATACGTGGGAATACTCGCCATCGTGAGCCTCCAGGACCAGGACGCCGCCGAGGCATCCGAATGCGGCCATGTGGCCGTTGCCGGCGTCCCCGTGCAGCGAGTCGCAACCCTCCGCAGAGTAGAGAACGTGGCCGTCGAGGTCTCTTATTTCCGCCCCGATGGGAAGCCGGGCGTCAGGGTTGTCGGGGTAGTCCGGGTGCTTGGTGCTTATGGCGAACAGGTCGCCCTCCAGGGGTACCACCCCTCCATGCTGAGGACCTGCGTTCATTCGTACGGGAACGTAGCTGTCTCCGTGCTCTTCCAGCTCATGTTCGTTGATAAGCACCACTTCACCTGAGCCGTCGTAGAAGATCGACGCCCACTCATCGCCTATGTACAGGTGCGAGGGACGGTCTCCGCTCAAGTCCAGCAGAAGCTTGCGCATCTCCCCCTCGACCAGGTCGAAGTGGTCTCCATGAGGCTCCATGAATATCCCGCCGTCGAACACGTGGGCCGTGTTGGCATCCGAGGAAACCGCTATGGCGTAGCGGCCGCTCTTGGTGGAGTAGATCCGGCCGGCCCGCGAACCCAGGTCGAAGCGGCCCTGGTCCACCGCGCCAGTCTCCAGGTCTATGACGGAGACCTTCCCCTCCTCGCCATCGCCTATGAGCAAGCGTCCGATGATCGCCTCGTCGTGGTGGTCGTCGCCTTCCCCATGGTGGTCGTCGTCTTCGCCATGATCGTCGTCATGCGCCATGGCGAACTCCATCGGATCGACGCCATCGCCGAGCGCGATTATCTTGGACTCATCCGCACTCGCGTTACGCAGCAGATCCTCGAGCCAAACGGCCTCCAGGCCGAGACCAACGGTCAGGACGATGTCCGCGTCCGCCACCCTGGCAACGTCGCGGGCTCCCGGCTGGAACGTGTGCGGGTCGCCGCCTGGCGGCAGCAGGCCGAAGACCTCCACCCTTTCTCCACCTACCACGCGAGCCCAGTCGGCCACGAAGTTGGTGGTTGCCACCACCTGGATCGGCGGCGCGGAGGGCGTGGGAGCGGGAGCCTGGGTCTCTACGGCAGCTGTTGTGTCCTGGTCGTCCGCGCAGGCAACCAGCAGAGCCAAGGCCAATGCGACAAGACTCACGGCTAGCAACTGGGCCAGCCGTCCGAAACCAGTTATGCGATCTAGTATCATGAACATTCCGAGTTCTCCTTCGTTTTCGACGTTCCTGGAAGAATTATGCTGAAACGATAGTTAATATCACTTGGGGGCCTGCGCCACTGGGATCTCAGCCCGGATGGCACACACCCCTACTTGGCCTGGTCGGCGCGGCAATCGTCGCAGGTCACGTACAGCTCGATGTGGTGGTCGACGATCCGGCCCTCAATCTCGGCTCCAATGGCCCTCAGCGACCTGTCGATAGTAGCCGCATCGAACTCGCCCACCGCGCCGCACTGGACGCAGACAGCGTGGTGATGACGGTGACCGACACGAGCCAGGCTGTACACGCGGGCCCCGTTCATCATCAGGAGCTTGCAGATCACTCCAGCCTCGAGAAACAGCCTGATGGTCCGGTATACCGTTGCCCTGCCCACCGATGGCAACTCTTCCCTTAGCCCCTCGGCTGTAAAGCCTCCATGCTTCTGTTCGACGAGCCTGGCTATCGCCTTCCTGGAAGGAGTGGGCCTGTACCCCCGGCTCTCCAGCACGTCCATGAGGTGTGGGCGTGCCGCCTGAGCCCCGTTCTCGGCAAAGTCCCGCATCGAGCGATATACGATATACTGTCTCATTATGGTGTACGGTCGGCACCGCAGACATCCGTGCCGCACAGAGTATACTCATATGGGCCGGTCGCTGACAACCCCGGCTGCGTATATGATAGTGAATATCATTAGGATCGCCCGAGGAGTGGGCGCGGCGGTCGGCCCGCACTGCCCGGGCGGAACGGATTCGACACAAAGCGAGGCGACCTGGGCCGCGCCTCCTACTACCGTGACAGCAGCCAGCCCGCCAGCGCGTCCGCGAACGCCGCGCCGTACCCCGGCGCGTGGCCGCTGCCAACGCTCATCCAGAGCTCGATGCTGACTCCCGCCGCGCAGCCAGGCTCCAGGCGGAAGGCCTGCGTCTCGGGACCCGGCACGTACCCATCCAGGTCGAGCGTGGCATGGGGCTGCGGGTTCTCCGGCCAGTCGCAGCCCGCCCGCCGGCTCCACCGCGTCACCATGTCGCGGGCGCCGGCGTAGAACGCCCGCTCCCCGTCGCCCTTGGAGTCCGGCTCCGTCTCGTCGCCCTCGTACAGGATCACCTCGTCGGCCGTCCCGTGGACGTGCAGCACCGACACGGGAGGAGAACCCTCGCAGCTCGCGTCCTCCACGTAGCTCGTGCCGGCAAGGCTCGCCACGGCTCGAAGGCCCGGCAGCCCCTTGCACGCCATGTGATACGCCATGAACCCGCCGTTAGAGTAGCCGAAGAAATACACCGGCCCGAACTCCCTGGCCCTCCTCGCCTCTGCCACCAGCTCGGTGAGATAGGCGACGTCGTCCTCGCCGGCCTTGCCGCCGTCGCAGCATTCGTCGGTCGGATTCCAGACGCGGTTGCCCTCGCCGTCGGGCTCCCCGTTCGGCAGCAGCAGGGCGAACCGGTGGCTGTTCACGCGCTCGTGGAGGGGCACGTAGATCGACTGGTAGGCGGAGTCTCCGCCGAAGCCGTGAAGCGAGACAATCAACGGAGTCTCGCCGTCGACGAGCTCCAGCGGGAGCACGAGGACCGAGCGGTCTCCCCGGCCGGGGTGGTCGACATAGTGGACCTCGCCCCCGGAAGCCTCCACCAGGCTGACCGTCCTCTCCAGGACGGTGCCCTGCTGCTGCGACGACCACTCGGCCTTGTCCCTGGCCCACTGCTCCTTGGAGGACAGGTCCGCCATCGCTTTGGCGTCGGCTTCCTCGATCTCCTGGATTCGAGCCTCGAGGCCGTCGACGCGCTCCCCGGTGCGGACCTGGCCCTCCTCGAGGGCCGCCAGCTTCCCTTCCAGCGCGATCAGCCTCTCGTCCGTCGCGGATCCGTCATCTCCGCCCGCGCATGCAAACAGGGCGATGGCCATCACGAGGCATAGGACCGCCGCACGTACCGGGAGCACGAGCAGGCGGCCTACTGGCGAGACGAAAGCCCGGCGACGATGTTGTCGACGTGCGCCACGAACTCGGCGACCAGGTGTATCTGGCTCGACACCCTGCCGTCGCCCGGGAAGCTGTTCGACCAGCTGCCGTCGGCGGACTGCGTGTCGGCGAACCAGTCGCCCATGCGCACCGTCCAGTCGCGGTACCGCGGGTCGCCGGTCACCTGGTAGAGCAGCGACGAGCCCCACCCAGACTTGCACACCGGGGCGAACTCGAACTGGCCCTCCGTGCTCTCCATCGAGAACTTCATGTACTGCCGGGCCAGCGAGATGTAGTCCGGGTTGGGGTCCGACATGTACAGCCGCGACAGGAACGCCGACGCGATGCCGCCGACCGTCCAGCGCTGCAGCACCGGGTCCTGTGCGACGACCACGTGCCAGCGCCGCTCCTCCGGCGGGAACTCCCTGACCACCCGCTGCGTGCTCCGCGACATGTTGTAGTAGAGGCGGTCCGGCAGCTCGTCCTGCTGCTCCCACAGGCTGACCAGGTAGCCGTACACCTTCAGCGCCGCCTCCATGTTGCCCGTGGCGATGCAGGCGAGCCCTGACCCGACCGTGTAGGGAACGTCCATCGTGTCGCTCGGGCCGTCCTCCGTCATGTCGTTCGCGAACCCGCCGGACGCCGGGTCCTGCAGCGTAAGCAGGAACGGCATGCAGCCGACGCTGAGGTCGTACTGCCGGGCCATGTGCGCCCCGTAGATGAAGGTCGCGTTGCGGTACGCGTAGGCGTCCGTCAGCTTGCGCAGGCCGCGGTCGAAGTCGCCCTCCTCCGTCAGCATGTTCTCCCGCACCCACCGGCAGATTCCGAGGGCGGCCCGCGTCTCGCCCGCCACCAGGAACGTCCACGGCAGCCGGTAGAAGTAGAAGCCATCCTCGACCGGCCCGTACGAGCCATCCGGGTTGGCGTGCTCGAGTATGTAGTCGACGGCCCTGCGCTTGACGCTCTCGTACTTCGCGATATTGGCCCGCACGTCGGCGACGGTCATCCTGTCCTCCTCTACCCGTTCGGGTACATCACAACCTTGACGAGCCCGTCGGCCGGCTCCTCGCCCGCGACCGTGCGGATCGCGCGGTCCGCGTCGTCCACCGCGAACCGGTGGGACACGATCTCGTCCAGCGGATAGCGGCCGCTCTCGGCGATACCGAGCGACTGCCTCACGGCCGGGCTGTCGTGGGTGTTCACGCCGCGGATCGTTATCTCCTCGACCGTGATCTTGTCGGTGAGTATGGGGCTCGGCCGCCCGCCGGCGCCGCCGCCCAGCACCACCGTCCCGGCCGATCCGACCAGGTCGAGCGCCAGCGGCGGCGACTCCGCCGTGTTGGTGACGTCGATCACCACGTCCGCCATCTCGCCGTCCGTCAGCTCGGACACCAGTGCGGCCGGGTCCTCCCGGTCGGCGGCGACGGCGTGGGTCGCCCCCAGCCGTTGCGCCATCGCGAGGCGCGCCTCGTCCCGGGCGAGGCCGACGACGACGATGTGTCGCGCGCCCGACTCCTTCGCAGCCACGGTCGCGGCCAGGCCTTGGGGGCCGGGACCCACGACGACCGCGGTGTCTCCTATCGTGACGCCGCCGATCGTGCGCAGCCAGCGCACGCCGTTGCCGAGGACGGCGCACACGAGCACCGCGACCTCGCCCGGAAGCTCCTCGGATATCTTGTGCACCCGCGCCGTCGGCGGCAGATAGACGTACTGCCCGTAGCCGCCCCACAGGTACGGCGGCTGATCGGTCTTCACCGCGCCGCCGTAGCCCTTGGTCACGGTGCAGACGCGGTACCTGCCCAGCCGGCAGCGCTCGCACCGGCCGCAGCCGAACGTCGTCTCAACCACCGCGCGGTCCCCGGCCGAGACACCCCACGCCTCTTGCGCCGCGGGGCCGATGTCCGCGATGCGGCCGACCATCTCGTGCCCAAGGATCACCGGCGCGTTGTCGCCGTTGTAATGGAATACGTCACTGCCGCAGACGCCCGTGACCTCGATCTCGAGGACGCCATCGTCCTCCCCCACCTGCGGCACGGGGAACTCCTGCATCTCGATCTGCCGCCGCCCTACGAGAACGGCCGACCTCTCCGTCGAAGCCATGTCCTGACTGCTCCTTTTGCCCCGGTCGAGCCCGCCGCACAGTATATCGCCGCCCAGCCCCCGCTATCCACTATTCACTATCGACTATCCACTACCTCCCCTGCTCTGGCCCTCGAAACCGCGCGGTGATAAACTCCGGGACAGAGGGAGGCGAATGGACGGGCTGATCCCCATAGAAGAACCCGACTTCAAGATGTCGACGATGGTCGCCGCCTTCGCCGGATGGCCCGACGCGGCCGAAGCCGCGACCGGCGCGGTCAGGTACATCGCCGACCAGCGCGGCGCGACCAAGATCGCCGAGATCGACCCCGAGGAGTTCTACGACTTCACCACCACCCGACCCAACGTCAGCGTAGACAAGGAGGGTGGCAGGGTCGTCACCTGGCCCTCCAACGAGTTCTTCTCGACCGCGCCGACAGACGAGTCCGAGGGCACGCTGCTGTTCATCGGCACCGAGCCGAATCTCCGCTGGCGCGCTTTCGCGTCGATCATGCTCGAGGTCGCTCACCGCGCCGGCGTCGAGTCGGCCTTCATGCTCGGGGCGCTCAACGACGCCGTCCCCCACACCAGGACGCCCAGGGTCACCGGCGTCTCCGAAAATCCCGGCATCAGGGCCAGGCTTCACGAACAGGGCGTTCGCGGCTCAGGGTACCAGGGCCCCACCGGCATCCACACGGCCTTCCTCGAGGCCTGCGACAACGCCGGCCTGCCCGTCGCCAGCCTGTGGGGACACAACCCGCACTACGTCACCACGACCACCAACCCGCGCGTCAGCCTCGCCCTCCTCTCCAAGCTGCAGGCCATGGCCGAGGTCAGGGTCGACCTGGGAGACCTCCACGCGTCCGGCGACGCATTCGACACCGAGCTGACCCAGGCCGTGGGAGACCGGTCCGAGATCACCGACTACGTTGCCAAGCTCGAGCGGCGCTACGACGCCTCGGTCGGCACGTCGGACGCCCCGAACCCGTCCGCCCTCGTCGAGGAGTTGGAAGAGTTCCTCCGTCGGCAGCGGACCGACGGCTGACCGGCCCCGGCCGTCCCGTGATCCGCGCGTCCCGGTCCGCTAACGTGCGGCCAGGATCAGGCGGCCTTGCTTGGGGCGCTCAGGTAGTAGTAGGGAACGTACCAGACGCCCGCGTTGCCCAGATCGACTACCGCCTGCCTGCGGAGCGTCTTCAGCACTACGCCGCCGATGCCGCGCCGCGGGCCGCCCGGGAGACTCCCGTTGTAATATACGGTCTGGCCCGGAGCGACCTGGCCGAAGTCGACCGAGGCGCCGAAGTCGTACGGCGCCGGCATCCCCGGCATCGGGATCTGGGCTGCGTCCTGGCTTTCCCTGTCCTGTACCAGTGCGAGTGCCATGTCGACTCCAGGCATTGCTTTAGAACAATATAGAACAGAACTGCCGTTCGTGTCAACCGCCGACGGCCTCCTCGCATTCATCTCCAACACGCACGAGCTGCCATGAGAGACCTGCCATCCCTACTCGACCGCCTCCATGAGCTGTCGCCCATGCTGGACGTACCCCGCCTGGGCCTGATGGTCGACTTCGACGGCACCCTCTCCCCCATCGCCCCGACGCCCCGCGAGGCACGTATTTCGCCGACCGCCCTCGACGCCCTGCGACGTATCGTCGGGGCGGCAGAAATGGTCTGCGTCATCTCCGGCCGGCAGCTACGCGACCTCCGGGCCAGGGTAGACCTGCCCGGCGCGACCCTGGTCGGCAACCACGGCGTCGAGTACCTCGACCACGGCGGGCTCCGGGTAGAGCCTGGAGCGGACGACTACCGGGAGACGGTCTCCGGGGTGATGGACCATCTCAGGTCGCGCGTCGACGATCCTGCCATCGTCTGGCAGAGGAAGTCGCTCGGCGCATCCGTCCACTTCCGGCTCACGAGCGACCCGGACGTCGTCGCGGCGCGGCTCGAGGCCGCCCTGGCCGACGCGCCCGACATAGACCGGCTCGAGTCGTTCTGGGGCAAGATGGTGCTCGAGATCGTCGCCCCGCTGGGCTTCGACAAGGGCCACGCCGTCAGGAAGCTCGTCCGCGAGCGGGAGTTGGACTCCGTGCTGTTCCTCGGCGACGACACGACCGACGCGGCCGGAATGGCGGCCGTGCGGGAACTCAGGGAGCAACGCGCCATCCGCGGCGCCGCGATCGCCGTCCTGCACGACGACACCCCTGAGTCCGTGCTGCTCGCCGCGGACTACACGCTGCCGGGAGTAACCGGCGTCGAGACGTTCCTCGCCTGGCTCGCGGACCGGGTCGCGGGGACCGGCTAGCCGCCGTCCCCGGCCGGCAACACCGGCTGCGTCCACGCCCGCGGCCCGGACGACGAAATCACCGTGGCACGCACGTAGCCCTCGTCGCCCCGGGCCTCATACTCGGCGGTGAGGCCCACGCTCTCGGCCAGCACCGCGCCGTCCCTGCCCGTGAACCGCGTCGCGAACACGAAGTCGCGATCCTCTTCGATCTCCAGCGCGATGCCGTCCCCGGAGCACTCCAGCCGGCTGAGCGTGACGCCGGTCGAGGCGTAGAAGCTGCCCGAGGCCAGCCCGTCCACGATCGCGTCCTGCGTCAGCTCCTCGGCCTGGACCATCACCCAGCCGCGGCCGGGATTCGACCGCGACGGCGAGAAGTCGTGGTAGTTGTGAGAGTCGTCCGTCGCCACGCCGAAGATCACCCGGCCCGCGCTCAGGACGCCGTCCCAGATCTCCTCGTAGCTCGGCAGGCCCGGTGCGCCGTACACGTTCACGCCCGGGTGCCCGTTGAACACCTCCAGCATGCTGGCACCCTCCACCTGGCTCAGCGCCCGGTGGTCGAACGCCCAGTGGAAGTTCGGATGGTTGATCGACGCTATGCCGCCCGCCTCGATGATCGCGTTCACGTTCGCCTGCAGCGTCGACACCACGTCGCCCGCGTCGATAGGCTCCACCACGCGCGAAATCCCGACCCCGTTGATGTGGATGGGCGTGTCGCCACCGTCCAGCCGAACGCTGACCTCCTCGCCCGGCACCATCAGCGGCTTGCGGAACCGGCGCCGGCCGGAGCCGTAGTCCAGCAGCGTAAGGTGGTTGTGGTCGCTCAGCACCAGGAAGTCGTAGCCGTGCCTCCGGTACCAGCTCGCCACCTTGTGCGGCTCTTCGTCACCGTCCGACTCGGTAGTGTGCGTGTGAATGTTGCCCTTGTACCACTGTTTCTCGCCCATCTGTTGCCACCTTTCGGCCAGCGCAGCCGACGCTACGCCCGCTCGTCGCTGCTGATCCAGAACGCGTACAGGCTCGCGTCCCGCAGGCTGAACCGCGCCCGCACCGGCCGGTCGTGCGCCGGCAGTCTCGCCTCGCCCCACGATACCCGGCCGTCGATATGGTCGCCGTCCAGGGGCCGACACTCGGCCTCACCCAGCCCGGGCAGCGGCTCCATCGTCTCCGCGTCCACGAGGCCGGCCCGCAGCGCGCCGCCCGCCGCGTTCGCGTTGACGTGCAGCCCGCCGCCCCGCAGCTCGAACGGCCGTGACAGCACCGTGCCGTGCTCGCCCGCGTCCAGCGAGACGAACCCGTCCAGCCGCAGCTTCGCGAGGTAGAGCGCACCCAGGTCCGAGCGATACCTGGCGTACTCCTCCGGGTACACCTCTTTCGGGCCGCGAAACCGCATCGCGCCGTGGTACACCCAGATCTCGTCCCCGCGTACGATCGGATGCCCCGCCATGCTCACCTGCGTCGTCGCGTAGTTCGTCTCGCTCCACGGCTCCACCCCGATGAACACCTCGCGGTCCGCCACCCGCTCCCAGTTGCGCAGGTCCCTCGACACCGTCAGCTCGATCTGGTTCAGCGCCGTGTAGTTGCCCCACGGCGGCGGTATCAACGCCGAGGGGTTCAGGATCAGCGGAAAGCCGACGTACATGCCCTCGTAGGGCATCACCGCCATCTGGTACGCCTGCGCCATGTGCTCGTGGTCGTCCAGCAGCGGCAGCGACAGGTACTCCGGGTCGTCGATCACGCGCCGCACACGCTCCTGCCCGATGGCGCGGTCCCTCGCGTCGGTGTGGAACACGAGCTCGGCGTCCGTGAAGCGCCGGAAGTCCCTGCTGGTCGACAGCCAGACCGAGCGCCCCCACTCCGTGCTGTGCTTGACCGTCGCGACGAACTGCTCGGTGTATGGGTCGTAGAAGAAGTGCGACTCGTCGTCGCTCGGTATCGGGGGCTCGTCCAGCATCGTCCAGTCGAACCCGTCGGGCGAGGTGCCCAGGTACCGCTCCCCGGTGTCGAACAACGCCTTGTACCGGCGCGACGGGTCCGGGTCACGGTCGTCACGGACGATGTGGTAGAGCGTGCGCCCCTGGGGGTCCCACGCGATGCTGTTCGCCGTCGAGCCCTCCCACTCGTACAGCCCGAGCTCAGGCGACTCCCAGTTCTCACCGTCGGAGGATATCGCGAACTGGTTGACCCGCGTCTCCCGGCCGTAGAAGCCTCCGTAGATGGCCCAGTGCCACCACTCCCAGCGCCCCGCCTCCGGGTTCCACTGCGGCGCGCTGCGCGTCTGCACGTACGCCTGGCCGCGGGAGCGGTCCGCCCCCAGCGCGACGCCGTGTTTCTTCGGCCGGTGCAGCACGCGCTCGACTCCGGACATGCTCTCAACCGCGCCGTCGTCCAGGAAGAGTTGCTTGTGACAACCCGGCTCGATCATGGCGTCGCTCCTGCTCATTGCGTCTCCGGGCCGACGCGAGATGCCCGCGGTTACGGCCTAGTGAGCCGGTATCCCACCCCTGGCTCCGTGAAGATGTAAGAGGGGCTCCTCGCGTCGTCCCCCAGCTTCTGACGGAGGCTCTTCACGAACGACCGAAGAAGATGATAGCTGCCCGGGTGCTCCTCGCCCCAGACACGTTGCAGCAGCTCGTCGTGCGACAGCACGCGGCCGGCGTTGGTCGAGAACTCGAAGAGCAGCTTGTACTCCGTGGGCGTCAGGTCCGCCGGACGGCCGGCCACCGTTACGCTGCGTTCGACGTGGTCGATGGCCAGATCGCCCACCAGGTAGGGTTCCGCGTGCCTTACGGCCGCCCGCTTGCGCAGCGCCGCCCTGATCCTGGCCACCAGCTCAGTGGGCGAGAAGGGCTTGAGGATGTAGTCGGCAGCCCCCATCTCGAACGCCCGGGCAACATACTGGTCGCCCCCGCGACCCGATATGAATATGACCGGCACCTCCGACACGTCCGGTATGCTCCGCATCAACTCGAACCCGTCCGTGCCGGGCAGGATCAGGTTGAGCAGCACCAACTCCGGTTTCTCCACCTCCAGGAGGTGTTCCATCTCGCCGGGGTCGCCGGTAACTATCGGGGTGTAGCCCGCCTGCGAGAGCACGCTGCGCACGTAACGCAGTATCTGGGGATCGTCGTCCATGGCCAGAATGCGCTCGCGGTTCGCGGGCGCGCGGGCCGCCTCGGATGATGGCTCCAGCGAGGCCGCCGCCCTGTTGGCAGCCTCGTCGACGGTCGGAATCGTAAACGTAAAGCGCGTGCCGCGTCCCTCGCCGCCGCTCTCCACCCATATCCGGCCCCCGTGCGCCTCGACTATGCCCCGGCAGATCGCGAGCCCGAGCCCGCATCCGCCCACGTGACGGTCCCCGTCCACCAGCTCCGTCCGGGAGAACTTGGTGAACAGGCGAGGCACGTGCTCGGGGGCGATGCCTACGCCTTCGTCGGTGACCGCGATTGCGACGCACATGTCGTCCATCGACGCGTTCACCCTGATGACCGACCACTCGCGCGAGTACTTCGACGCGTTCGAAAAGAGGTTGTACAGCACCTGCACGAGACGCTGCCTGTCCGCGCCGATCCGGGGCAGGTTGGGTACCAGGTCCACCTCTATGCCGTTCCTGTATCCGCTGCTCAAAAAGGCGTTCTTCGCCTGGTCGATCACCGACGCTACGTCCGTCGGCTCGGGGGAGACGGACAGCGTCCCAGCCTCGATCCGCGTCAGGTCGAGGAGGTTGTTGATCAGGTCGCGCATGTGGTCCGCCTGCTCTTCGATCATGCGGAAGAACTGGCGCATCTCGGCGGGATCGAGAGGGAACGATGCGGCCCGCACGGTGGCTGCGGAGCCCTTGATCGACGTCAGCGGCGCGCGGAGCTCGTGGCTCACCATGCCCAGGAACTCGGCCCGAAGACGCTCCAGCTCTTCCAGCGGCGTTATGTCCTGGATCGTCGCGACAACCGAAATGGTCTCTCCCTCCTCCGAATAGATCGGGGTCGCGTTGATCAGCGTTGTCACCGCCTCGCCGTCGGGGCGGTGGATTACGACCTCCTCGGCGCGCACCAGCTCCCCGCTCGCGATGGCCCGCTGAGGCGGGAGCTCGTCGTGGGCGATTTCCCGCCCATCCATCCGCCGGAAGGTGGTCGATCTGAGGACATCTTCGCAGGCGCAGTCCTCTCCGCAGATGTCGCCGAGGATTCGGCGCGCCTCCTGGTTGAACTTCACCACCAACCCGCTCTTCGCGTCGAACACCAGGACGCCCACCTGCGACGTGTTGACGAGCGCCTCCAGGTCGGCCTTCGCGCGCTGCTCGTCCCCGTATCGGCGGGCGTTGGTTATCGCCATCGCCGTCTGGGCCGCGAACATCTCGAGCGTCTCCTCGTCCTCGCGCGTGAAGTCCAGCCCGGACTCCTTCTCGCCGATGTAGATGTTCCCTATGTGTCTGTCCCCGTCTCGAATCCGCGTCCCCAGGAGAGTTCGGGCCGGAAGATAGCCCGGGGGAAACCCGGCCGACTTGATATGGGTATCGAGGTCGGCCGTCCTCAGCGTCTCCTGGAACCCCGCCAGGTATTTGAACAGCGCCCAACCCTCCGGCAACTCCAGCAGCGCCTTCTTCTCTTCAGGCGTCATCCCGGAGATCAGCACCGCCTCCAACTCTCCCGACTCGCTCAGCGTCGTAATCGCCCCGTAGCGGGCGTCCGTCAGCGAACGGGCGCTGTCCACGATCTCCTGCAGGACGACGTCGAGGTCCAGGTCCTCGCTGATCCTGAGAATAGCCTCCGTCAGCCCGGAAAGGCGGACTCGCAGCATCTGGTTCTCGGCCCTGAGGCGTTCACCTTCGCTCAACGCATCACCTCGTCTACGTCTCGTTGTGGGCAGTGTGCCATCGGAGGCCAAGTATATCAACCGCGGAGACGCAAAAGACTCTCGTTGACACCATATCGGGCGACTACTACACTGCCGGCTCACCGCACGGTCGGGAGACGCCATGGGAGAGCTCGACGGCAGGGTCGCTATCGTCACCGGGGCCGGCCGGCTGCGCAGCATCGGCCGCGCCACCGCCGTCGCGCTCGCCCGCCTCGGCGCCGACGTAGTCATCACCGGCACCGGACGCGACCCAGGCACCTTCCCGGACGACGAGAAGAAGGCCGGATGGCGCGATGTCGAGAGCACCGCCGAACAGGTCCGCGCCGAGGGCCGCCGCGCCATCGCGCTCGTATCCGACGCAACCGACGAGGCCCAGGTCCAGCACGTGGTGGACACCGCCGTCGACCGGCTCGCCAGGGTCGACATCCTCGTCAACAACGCCGCCTTCCCCTACGGCCCCGACCGCGTCCCCCTCCACGAGGTCGACAGCGCCATCTTCAGGAGAGTGGTCGACGTCAAGGTGTTCGGCACCTTCCTGAACGCCAGGGCCGCGGCGAAGGTCATGATCGAGCAGGGAGACGGCGGCAGCATCGTCAACCTCTCCTCCGCCGCCGGCAAGCGCGGAAGCCCCAACACGCTCGCCTACAACGCCGCCAACTTCGCCATCGTAGGCATGACACAGTCCCTCGCGAAGGAGCTCGGCCCGCACGGCATCAACGTCAACGCCGTCTGCCCCGGCCTCGTCAACACCTCCAGACTGGACCCGATCGGCCGCGGGCAGAGGTGGAACGAGCTCGCGGCCACCAGCGCCCTCGGACGCCACGGCGAACCCGAAGAGGTCGCCGGGCTGATCGCGCATCTCTGCACGGACGCCGCGTCGTGGATCAACGGCCAATCGATCAACATCGACGGCGGCATGGTCACCGAGCACTGAATCGCGGAGGCGAACCATGATAAAGGGAATGCACGGTCTGTTCTTCACACCCGAGGCGGAGGCGGCACGCGACTTCCTCAAGGACAAGCTCGGCCTCCCCTTCGTCGACGGCGGCGATGGATGGCTGATCTTCGGGATACCCCTGGCCGAGGTCGCCGTGCACCCGGACAGCGGCACACGCCACGAGATCTCGTTCTGGTGCGACGACATCGAGGCCACCGTCGCGGAGCTCCGAAACCGGGGCGTCGTCTTCACGTCGCCCATCGGGGAGGAGCCCTGGGGACGCACCATCACCATGGAGATGCCCGGAGGCGTCGAAATTCTGCTCTTCGAGCCCAGGCACCCACAGCCCCACTCCTGATGCCCGCCGCTCGCAGCGATCTACGATGAGCAGCCCGCCCAACGTAGTCTTCCTCTTCCCCGACCAGCTGCGCCGCGACTTCCTTGGCTGCTACGGCGCGAGCTTCATCGACACCCCCAACATCGACTGGATCGCCGAAAGCGGCGTCCGATACGACAACGCCTACTCGGCGTCGCCCGTCTGCGTGCCCGCCAGGACGGCGCTCCTCACCGGCATGAACGCCATCAGGAACGGCGTCACCGACAACCTCCACGCCCTCAGGCCCGACTACAACGACGCCGGAATCCGCACCTGGCCCCAGCTGCTCGCCGGGGCCGGCTACTACACATCCGCCGTCGGCAAGATGCACTTCTACCCCTGGGACGCCCGCCACGGCTTCCAGTACCGCGTCGCCTGCGAGGACAAGCTCTGGGCCTACGTCCGCGACGACTACTACCACTACCTGCGCGACCGCGGGCTCCGCAAGCTGCCGTGGGACGAATACGGCGACTATCTCGCGGACAGGGGACCGGCCGTCACCGACGTCCCCTGGGAGCACTCCTGGGACCGCTTCACCGGCCGCGAGGCGCGACGCTTCATCGAGCGCCATGGCGCCGACGGGCCGTTCGCCCTCATGGTCGGCTTCCCGGGGCCGCACGATCCCTACGACCCCGCCGCCAACTTCCCGCACAAGTTCGACGCCGACGACATGCCCGACCCCATCCCCGCGTACGGCGACCCGGCCGGACTCGTCGCCGGGCGCGTCGCGCACAGGCGGAGCATGGGCATGGACATCGCCGACTGGTCGGACGCGCAGAAGAGGAACGCACGCGCCCACTACGCCGGGCTCGTCAAGCAGATCGACCACGAGGTCGGCGAGATCGTCGACACGCTGCGGGCCAACGGCCTCCTCGACGACACCGCCATCGTCTTCGCCACCGACCACGGAGACCACCTCGGCGACCACGGCATCGACGGCAAGGAGACCTTCTACGAGGCGGCGACCCACATCCCCCTCCTCGTCCGCCCGCCCGGCGGCCGCGAGGCGACGGTCGTAGACGACCTCGTCGAGCTCCGCGACGTCACCGCCACGATGCTCCGGCTCGCGGGCATGGACATCCCCGGCTACATGGACGCTCAACCCCTGCCGGGACTCGGCCTGACCGATCTGCCGCCGCGCGACCGCATCTTCGGAATGCTCGCCAGGGGATGGATGGCCTTCGACGGCCGCTGGAAGCTCGCGAAATACGCCAGCACGCCCGACCCTGTGGAGAAGGACACGAGCGTGACGTCGTCCCGCTCCGCCTCCGGGCGCGCCCTGCTCTTCGACCTCGCCAGCGACCCCGACGAGCTGCGTGACCTCGCCGCCGACCCCGCCTGCGCGCACATCTACCGCCGCCTCGACCGCGAGCTCACCCACGAGATGATGGAGTCGATCGCGCTGTCCATGCACGACCGCCTCACCGCGCCCCACTCGCTCGCCCAGGACGAGCAATTCGCCCGCGAGGGCTGGTCCTGGCGCTTCCCCGCCGACGCCTCGACAGCAACAATAGTCGGCAAGGACACCTACTAGACCACGCAGCCAGGCGACCGAGTCACAGGACGCGGTAGGCCAATCCCGCTCGCCTCCAGCCGTGAGTTCCCTACGCGGAACCACCTCCACCCCTAGACCGATATCCCGCACACCTCTGCCCATTGCATCCGAAGTGACTTTTTCTGCATAATGATCTCGTATCCTCGCTATGCGTTCATCCATATCGATACCATAGGATGTTCAGGCAGGGTGCTAGGAGGGTGCGAGGCTGGGGTCAGCATGAGACGCGCTTCACAAGACAGGGGCATGAGCATCAGCGACCAGCGATGCGACGTTTGGTGGAGCCGACCTGCTTCCCCTGCCGGTCAGATTGGAGAACTCCCCCACGAGCCAGAACGGTACAGATGCCTTCACATCCGAAACCCAGTTCATCGAACACTCTAGCTTGAGTTCCGGGACTCTACGAGAGCAGACCTTTATGGTGACCGTGGGAACCCTAGAGAAGGCAAGATCGGTAGAAGGAGAGCAGCAACATGGGATGGCCAATCTCCGTTCAGCCCAGATACCAAAGCCACCGTGACCGCATTTGTGCCCGCCGCAACGCACTGTGCGGGCGCGATCCCTTGATTTGGCCATCACGCCATTCTCTCGCTTGAATCTGCATCTGTCGCAGAAACTCCGCCATGCCGGACATCCCGGTTCGTGTCGCTGGCCATCGTGCTTGCCTGCATGTTGCTGGCAAATGCGTTCCCGCATGTTCGGACAGTTTATCAGGCACACGCGCAGACAGCAGGCTCATCCATCAACTACGCCGAGAATGGTACTGTCTTGGTTGGCCAGTTCAAAGCCTCTGACGAGGATGGAAACGCCAGTAGGTGGTCCTTAAGTGGTCCTGACGCCGACCTGTTCACCATCGATCACGGCGTACTGGCCTTCAAGGAGCCTCCTAACTACGAGAGCCCGCAGTCTCGGGTATCGGGCGTGTCCCTGCCAGATAGGAACGTATATAGGACGACTGTCAGTTCCGGGGGTGGGACGCACGATGTAGTCGTGAGGGTTACGGACGTGGACGAACCGGGAACGGCGAGCATAGACAGGCCGCAGCCGCAGGTATCTCGACCTCTCGGGGCCCGTCTGTCGGACGAGGACGAGGGGATGGGGACAGAGAAGTGGCAGTGGGCGAGATCCGAAGACCGGAAGACATGGACCGACATTGAGAGAGCAACATCGCCGACGCGGAGTCCGGTTCGGGCTGACGAAGGCATGTATCTGCGTGCAACGGTCACCTACTCGGACAAGTTCGGCGCCGGCAAGACCGCGTCGGCGGTGAGCGCCAACCGTGTTGAGGCCAGGACGTTGTCCAATGCCCGTCCGTCGTTCGCCGACCAGGATAGGGACGATGACACGCCCTACATCGAGGTCGCCCGGTCCGTTGCCGAGAACTCGGCTGTTGGGAGTCCCATAGGCCGACCGGTTTCGGCGGCGGACGACGACGACGACATCCTGCTCTACGAGCTTCTGGACACCCCCGAAGGCGCTGCGCGTTTTGCCATCGACAGCCTCTCCGGCCAGATAAGGGTGGGCAGAGTCCTGGGTGCGGACGTCGGGGAGCCGGAAGACGAGGACTCGACTGCGCTGGCGGGTGTACCCGCGCTGCCCGAAGATGAGGACGCTGGCGACGCCGGCAATAGCGAGTACGTCCTGCGAGTAAGGGCGAGCGACCCGTCGACCGCCTCGGCCACGGTGAACGTGATCGTCAGATTCATCAACGTGAACGAGGCGCCCGCATTCAGAGAGGACGTACCGGCAGTGCTGAAAGTCAGGGAGAACGAGACCCTGCCGGTCATCACGTTTGGTGACGACGACACTCCAGTGGATGCCAGCACCTTCGCCGTGACCGACCAGGACACTGCTGACACCGACTTCAATTATCTTGTCATGGGTACCGACCGCGCGGCCCTTACCTTCGACAGATTCAACGTGCTCAGATTCATGGCTGACCGTGAGCCTGACTTCGAAGAGAAGAGCTCGTATTCGATATCCGTGGTCGGCAGCTCAGGTTCACGCCTCCGCAGATTGTCGATCACCGTAGACGTGATCATCAAGGTGGTGGATACGGAAGACGTAGGTGCGGTGTCCCTGTCCCAGAGGCAACCGCAGGTCGGAATCGAGGTGCATGCTATTGCCAGCGACCCCGACGGCGGCATGAACATCAAGAGGTGGGAGTGGGAGCGGTCGTCTGAGATCACGGTGAATGACGGCACCCCGTCGGCCGAGTGCCGAGACAACCCTGACACGCCCGGCATAGATGTCGTTGGCGGCTGGACTCCGATCGACGCCACGACGGCGATCTACACTCCGGAGCCGGCGGATGTAGGCAGGTGCCTGCGAGCAACCGCGATCTACACAGACAACATCGGTGACGCGGAAGATCGAGCAACGGGGGCGCTGGAAGCTCCGACACAGAAGAGTAACCCTGCTAACACCGCTCCCAAGTTCGTTGACCAGGACCTGAACTCACCTGGCGACCAGTCGGACAGGACGAGCCGCAAGGTGAGGGAGAACACGGAGAAAGGACAGAGCGTTGGGACGCCGATCAGCGCCTTCGACGATGATGGTGAGCTACTGATCTACACCTTGGGTGGCGCGGACGCCGCATTCTTCGACATTTCGAGGAGCAACGGCCAGCTCAAGACTAGGGACCCCCTAAACTATGAGGCTAGGAACAGCTACAGCGTGATCGTGACCGCCGTCGATCCCTCTGGAGCCGCAGATAGCATACAGGTGACCATCAACGTCACCAATGTGCACGACCCAGCGTACATCACCGGGGACAGCTCGGTACGCTACCGCGAGAATGGTATCGCCCCCGTAGCCTCCTTCACAGCATTTGACAAGGGTCAACATGTCGTCAGGTGGTCTCTTAGCGGGCGTGATGACGACCTGTTCACCATAGATGGGGGCGTGCTGGCCTTCAAGGAGCCCCCCAACTACGAAGACCCGCAGTCTACGACGGACAGCCCCCTGCTGTCGGTGAGGAACGTCTTCCAAGTCACAGTTCACGCTGCAGGCGGCACGCGCAACGTGTTCGTCAGGGTGACGGACGTTGACGACGCTGGAGTGGTGAGCATAGGCAGGCCGCAGCCACAGGTCGGCCAACTGCTCTCGGCCCGTCTGCGAGACGAGGATGCCATGGTGGCTGACGAGAGGTGGCAGTGGGCGAGGTCTGAAGACGGAAGGAGATGGACGAAGATAGAGGGAGCGACATCATCCCAGCGGAGGGCAGTGCCTGTAGACGAGGGTACCTACCTCCGCGCAACGGTCACCTACTCAGACAAATTCGGGGCTGGCTGGACGGCCTCGGCTGTGAGCGCCAACCGTGTGGAGGCCCCGACCCTAGCCAATGCCGCTCCCTCCTTCGCCCACCAGGATGATGTTAAAGCCACTTCCTACATCAAAGTCGTGCGGTCCGTCATCGAGAACACCGCCGTAGGGATGCCCATAGGCGAGCCTGTATCGGCGTTGGACACCGATGGGGACATCCTGCTCTACGAGCTGCTGGACACTCCCGACCTGGAGGATGACGACGGCAATGCGCGTTTCACTATCGACAGCCTCTCCGGCCAGATAAGGATCGGCAAGCGACTGGGCGCGGACTTCGGCGAGACCGAAGACGAGGACTCGACGGCCCTCACGGGAGCCCCAACCCTGCCTGATGATGAGGATGCCGACGACGCTGGCAACAGCGAGTACGTCCTGCGCGTGAAGGTGAGCGACCCGTCGACTGCCGCAGCGACAGTGAACGTGATCGTCAGGGTTATCCCGGTCAACGAGCCCCCTGCCTTCGATTATGACGCGCCTATGCTGCTGAGCGTCCGGGAGGACGCGGACCCGGCGGTCATCACGGTAGGACACAGCGGGGCACCTATTGTTGCTGAAACCTACTCCGTCACCGACCAAGACGGTAGCGTCGCTGGCCCCAACGGCCATGACGACACCACCTACACATACTCTGTGTCAGGACCAGACGGCAATCACTTCGCCTTCGGCAGCGACGGTGTACTGAGCTTCATCGCGGGCCACGAGCCTGACTTCGAGGACCAGAGCTCGTACTCCATAACCGTCGTGGCCCACTCCGGTGAGGGCCCACGCAGGCTGTCGACTAGCCTGGACGTGATCGTCGCGGTGGTGGACGGCGAAGACGCAGGAGCGGTGGTCCTATCTCAGAGGCAGCCGGAGGTGGGCATCGCGGTACATGCCATGGCCAGCGACGACGACGGCGGCATGATCATCAGGAGGTGGGTGTGGGAACTGTCCGAGGAGGTCACTGTGAGCGCCAGGGGCGCGCCGTCGGCCGAGTGTCTGGACGACCCCGGCACACCCGGCATAGATGTCGTTAGCGATTGGACCCCGATAGCAGGGACGTGGTCTGCCGTCTACGTCCCGAAACCGGCTGACGTGGGTAGGTGTCTGCGGGCGACGGCGATCTACATCGACAACGTAGGCCGCGCTCAAGAGGAGGCGACAGGAGCGTTGGAAGTCCCAGTAGGGCGACACGGGTCTCCTGGTGCTGATTCGGGATCGGGCAGCGCGTTCGTGAACGCCGCTCCTGTGTTCCCTGACCAAGACTTCTTCACGGAGGGCGACCAATCTGACTGGACAAGCCGGCAGGTGCCGGAGAACACGGTGGCGGGCCGTGGGATCGGCACGCCGGTCAGCGCCCACGACGAGGATGATGACCTGCTGATCTACACCCTGAGCGGACCGGGCGCGGAGTTCTTCCGAATCGGAAGGTACGATGGTCAGATCAAGACTGAGGCCCACCTGAACTACGAGGCCAAGAGCACCTACACGGTCGTGGTTACCGCTACCGACCCGTTTGGTGCGACGGATAGCATACAGGTGAACATCAACATCACCGATGAGGATGACCCCGCGGAGATTACGGTGGTTACGGCGCGCAAGTAGGCGCGGGCAGGCGGACCGACTCGGGGACGAAGAACTCGTGCTCAATCGTTGACGGCTACTTCCCGGTCTACACCTGATGCGATGGCACGTCCCACCTCCTCGTCGTAGCGATCGGAGAGCCGTTCAAGAGAAGGCATACGCCGGGACATGCGATCAGCAAGCCGAGAGGCTGAGACGGCGATCGCCGAGGGCAGCGCAGATGGTGAACTAGGCGTGTTCACACTACGTAACGCATCGAATATGAGCGCCACGAGAATGAAGCCGAGAAAGAGCGCATCGAGCTTGTCAAAGCGAGAGAAGATGCGGCGAAAGCCCTTCAATCGTCGGAACAGACGCTCTACCTCGTTGCGCCTCTTGTAGAGCTCCTTGTCGTACTCCCACGGGCTGATGCGAGTCGAGAGTGGAGGAACGACTGGCTCAATGCCCAACTCCAGGGCAAGCTGGCGAGTCTCGTTGCCCTCGTATGCGCGATCCATCACCACAGACAGGTTATCTCGCAGGGGTCCAAGGCGCTTGAGCAACCTGCGCCCCTCCGGTGCGTCGTGAGCCTGTCCAGGGGAGAGTGAGAAGGTCATGGCTGTTCGAGCATTCGCGGCAACCATATGAATCTTGGTGGTCCATCCACCTCTGGACTTGCCGATGGACTGCGGTCCGTTTTTTTTAGCGCCCCCGTGCCATCAGGATGCACCTTGACGATGGTGCTGTCCATCGAGACCGCCTCGAGCTTGACGCGCACGATCTGTTCTCGCTGCAGGTGTTCGAATATCCTGTCGAGCACGCCGCTTTTGGCCCAGCGGTTCATACGGGTGTAGATGGTGTGCCACCTGCCGAACCTGGGAGGCAACCCACGCCACTTGCAGCCATGCTCAGTAACACACAAAATGGCATTGAGCACCTGTAGATTCGGAATCCTCACATTGCCCCGCTGCACTGGCAATAGATGTTCGATGCGTTCGTACTGGTCCTGTGTTAGTTCCATGAGCCAAGCTTATCACACAGACCTGGTAGAGCTTGGATCGGTACTCTAGGGAACCTCTGAACAACTCGCCGTAGCGTAGGGTGAGGTTGATTCGAGCGGTTTAGGGAGAACAATGAAGCCCCCTGCGCCACCCTTGGCGGGGATTGTGTCGTCCTGTTCTTGCTCCTGGCGGGGCGTCTTGCCCTTGCCAGCCCTATTGGGCACACCTATACAGGGGCATGCGCCAAGTACTGATCAGGCTTCATCAGGTTGGCGAACCCCAGCAACGTCATGAGCCGCTGCGTATTCTTGGCCAGCCCTCGATAGCGGACCTTGCCGTAGCCGAAGTGCCGTTTGATATACAGGAATGGGTGCTCCACCTTGGCCCTGACCGACGCTTTGCGCTTCTCCGCCACAGCGTCATCGCTCCCAGGCTCCAGCTTACGCCTCTGGCTGGGCCTCAACGCTATCTGCCATTCCACGTCCAGGTCTCGATTCTCCAGCCTCTTGTGGACTCCCTGGTACCCCGCATCGCCCCATACCTGGGTCTCCTCGCCATGCAGCAACTGGGGCGTCTGAGTCACGTCATTCACATTCGCCGGTGTCGTCGACACGCTATGCACCACTCCCGTCTGAGAGTCCACTCCGATATGCACCTTCATCCCGAAGTGCCACTCGTTACCTTCTTCGTCTGGTGCATCTCAGGGTCACGCTCATTGCTCCGATTCTTCGTCGATGACGGCGCCGCTATGATGCTCGCGTCAACTATCGTCCCAGCTTGAAGTCGAAGCCCCTGAGACTCCAGATGACGGCCGATCTCCTCGAACAGCCCTGCGCCCAACTCGTGCTCCTACAACAGATGGCGGAAGTTCAGGATCGTAGTCTCGTCAGGCACCGGCCAGACAGCTTCAGCCCTACGAATCGCCGCACCGAATCCACCTCGTAGAGTATGTCCTCCATCCCAGGGTCACTCAGGTTGTAGAACAACTGCACGCAGTGTATCCGAAGCATCGCCGATAACTCATACGGACGACGTCCACGCCCAGCCTTGGGGTAGAACGGCCGGATGCGCTCTTCCAACTGTTCCCACGAAATCAGACTGTCCATGCGTTCAAGAAACTGCTCCCGGCGGGTCTTCGCATGACGCCCCGGCCGCTCTCGCGGCTCCATAGGCCCTGAACGCGCCCGTCGCCCTGGCCATTGGATCCACAACCTGACCGGGCTAGCTTCCTTCGAGACACGCAGCGCACAATGAAGGGAGATCGACCTTGACAATACCGTGTGGTCGGTCCTATCCGAGCGGACGGAGATGCGCCGTCTGAAACACGGCCCACTGTCGAGGATGACATGGACGAACTGCCGCCGATCCTCGACTGCCCAAGCACCACTCGAAACGGTCCCCAGAACCAACACTATCGAGAGGGCCTTCTGGTCGAGTGTAGGACCGAGCCATGAGTTGTTTGTGACCTGCCCCAAATCCCTCACCCAACATTGTTGGCGGTTGATGTGTGTGGTTGCAGGGCATAGTCGGTGTCTACCAGGAGTGCCGCATGACATAATCGGGCGTGTACCGGGTCTGGAACGAGACCTCTGAGCGTATCGGCAACGCTCGCTCGACCACTATGGGCTGTTCTCAACCCGAAGAAGGCATGGCTGGGCCTGGCAACTCAACTGAGTCGCCTTCAACCGATGGTCTAGCAGAGCGATCTACGCCGGGGACGGCTCGGGAGCCAGCGCCAATATCCTACGGCGCGCCAGCAGCAGCAACTCGTATGAGGGATGGCCACGGGCAAGACGGATGATCAGTCTCCTGGCGTGACGCAGCACCCGGCCTGGCAAGGAGATCAGCGCGAAGCGGACTGCCTTCAGACGCCTGCTCGCCCACTGTCCCCCCAACACCAGCCGCTTCATCGCGGAGTTCAGGTTGAAAGTCAGCACCGCTATGGCCCACCATGCGGCGTTGGCGCCGAACAGGCCCGACGGCAGCCTGCCCCCGGCAAGGTCACTCTTGAGAACGCCGTGGACCTCTTCGCCCTTGCCGCACCTCTGCCTCGACCACCAGATCACCTCGTCCCCCGAAAGGTCTCGGTTGGTCACCACTCCAAACACCTTGTGCCAACCTCTGCCGGACAACTCCATGGCAGCAAAGGGCAACTCCATCTGACCCTCCATTCCTGGCATCGGCTGTTCGGTCAACCGCTCTCTGGTAGCTAAGAACCGGTACTCAGGGCTGTTCCTGGAGTGGCCTATCCAGTTGGATACGAAGTTCACCTCAGCCCACTGCTGACCCGTGTCCACACGGGTGCTCGCCCTTCTTGCGGTACAGCGGCCGCCACTCCTGTTCGGCTACCTGCGCCACCGCGCGGCGGAACTCCAGCGTCACGTCAACTCCCACCGCAAACTCGATCACTTCGAACCGCTCGTCCACCCCCTCGGCGCAGTACCGCAGTAGCTCCTGCTGGTACCCGGCCGTGTCAGACCGCACCATCGCCTTGTCCACACCGGCGGGCAGATCCCTCAGCGCTTCGGTCAACACTCGCAGCTGCTGATGGCCCGCAGGTACGTTGCCGTCACGAAACTCCGAATGCACAATCAACTCGGCCTCCGACCAGTAGGTCGTCAGCGGCTGGTACGCCCTGTACTCCTTGTAGCCGTGGAGCGCCTCCTGCTTGCGCGTCTCCACCAGGGTGGCATCCATGTCCAGAGTGGCCTCGGTGTGAGGCGAACGGCTCTGCACGAAGCCCACCAGGTCGGCGTTGACCTTCCCCAGTCCCTTCAGCGCTGCGTTGGCAGAAGGTATGAACGCTCGGTGAGCTTCCCGCTTCGCCTCCTCCTCCGAGTCGTGGAATCCCTCCAGGTATCGGAACACCGCAGACTCCGACGGCACGCTACGACGACGCTCTACTCGCCACCTGTTGTCCAACAATCTGCGCTGTGCGGCGCATGCCACAGGTCTCGAACTCTCGAGCAGCCTGGACAACCCCTCGTCCTTCTCAAGAAGGTCAAGGTCAGACACCGACTTGCCGCCTGCCAAGTTCAGCAGTATCAGCGAGGTGATCATCTGGCTGTCTGTCCCGCCCTGTCCTCCCTCGCGCAGTGCAACGTGGCGCTCTGACGATGACCTCAAGCCGGATGCGTGCATCAACTCCAAGTACGGCATCAGATCCGACAGCCCCGTCATACCCGGCGAACTCTTCTCCTCGTCGTACTGGAACGGCAGTATGCCTTGCCTGATAGTAGGTGCACCTCGTTGGTAATCGTTTCGCTCTTTCTCGAAACATCTTAGCCCCCTTCACGGCGGGCGCCAACGAGGTACTCTTCCTATTCAGGTGGGGAATCTAGGCTGCGCCCAGCCCTTGTACCGCTCTCTATATTGGACCGACAGCGCGCCGGACTTTCCCCCTTCTGCGCGAACTACAGTGTTGGTTTCGCAGCCGATGCCGCCTGCGCAACGACCGCACACTCGCGTCCGCAGGTAGATTGTCCTGATGCGAGCAGCTCGCACGCCCAGCGCTCGCTCGAGCCATATGCCGCGGGCCGGCAACTGAGCTTGCGGTACTTCTCCTCCACGACCTTGAGCCGCCCTACCCCCGGCACCCATGCGGACGTATCGCTTCTTCCCCGGGTAGAAGGTCTGCTCCGCATCAGATGGCTGTGCTCTGACTCCAGGCGCTCTAGATGGCTGGCCTCGTCGATCCTGAACCCCCGTACGCGTTGCACCACTGGTAAAGGATCTACGCGGTCACTCCGATGCGAGCGAACTAAGGTCTGTTCACACAAACAGGTCTGATGTGACAAGCTTGGCTCATGGAACTAACACAGGACCAGTACGAACGCATCGAACATCTATTGCCAGTGCAGCGGGGCAATGTGAGGATTCCGAATCTACAGGTGCTCAATGCCATTTTGTGTGTTACTGAGCATGGCTGCAAGTGGCGTGGGTTGCCTCCCAGGTTCGGCAGGTGGCACACCATCTACACCCGTATGAACCGCTGGGCCAAAAGCGGCGTGCTCGACAGGATATTCGAACACCTGCAGCGAGAACAGATCGTGCGCGTCAAGCTCGAGGCGGTCTCGATGGACAGCACCATCGTCAAGGTGCATCCTGATGGCACGGGGGCGCTAAAAAAAACGGACCGCAGTCCATCGGCAAGTCCAGAGGTGGATGGACCACCAAGATTCATATGGTTGCCGCGAATGCTCGAACAGCCATGACCTTCTCACTCTCCCCTGGACAGGCTCACGACGCACCGGAGGGGCGCAGGTTGCTCAAGCGCCTTGGACCCCTGCGAGATAACCTGTCTGTGGTGATGGATCGCGCATACGAGGGCAACGAGACTCGCCAGCTTGCCCTGGAGTTGGGCATTGAGCCAGTCGTTCCTCCACTCTCGACTCGCATCAGCCCGTGGGAGTACGACAAGGAGCTCTACAAGAGGCGCAACGAGGTAGAGCGTCTGTTCCGACGATTGAAGGGCTTTCGCCGCATCTTCTCTCGCTTTGACAAGCTCGATGCGCTCTTTCTCGGCTTCATTCTCGTGGCGCTCATATTCGATGCGTTACGTAGTGTGAACACGCCTAGTTCACCATCTGCGCTGCCCTCGGCGATCGCCGTCGGGTTTGAGTTGCAACGAGGTTCATGTACACTGAGGACGTGAGCACTGGTGAGCCGGTCGATCTGGACGTTCATGATATCTGCACAGTATCTCGTCGGTCGGCCAGCACCTGCGACTGTGTTTGGGTGATGACCACTTCCGCCCATGCAGTGCATTGACGATACGCGCAGCAGTGGCGAGGGTGAGAGCTCGTGCTGTGAAACACCGTGGTCGATCTACGCTTTCTTGGCCCTTGCGGCGACGCGAGCGGCTCCCTGAGGCCACCGGCGGCCGAGCTCCGCTCCAAACTCGCGCTGCCGGTCGTCGACGGCGGTACGGAGCGTCCACGACTTCGGTCCGCCTTTGGCGAAGACCAAGTTTTCCCGATCGTGACGGGGGTTTGGTGGGGTACGGCGAGGCTGTCAAAACACAATGCGGCGGTGTGCAGTCTCCTCAGATTGATATGGCGCAGATGAGGAGCGCAGTTACTCGGGGTGGACGGGTTGAGTGGGGGGAAGATGGTTCCCGCTCCAATTCTGACGAGGGCACGTTCTGCGCGGGAATGACAGTTGTTGAAGGTCGCCGTGCTGGGACAGCCGTTATCCGCTCCAGGGTCGTCAAATGTGGTGCTCGCACTCCCTTTCCGCCATCCCTGCCGTCAGACCCTCCACCATCCACTATCCCACTACCCCTACGCCGTTCTCGATGCCGCGAAGCCGAGAGGCTCCAGGCGGCGGTTAGCCTCCGGGAGCGTGTCGGGAGGCAGGGTCCCGCGCTTGATCGCGCGGACGTCCTCCACCATGTCTTCTAGGCTGAGGGTCCCGATGACGACGGTGTCCGCTTGGGGATTCCTGATGGTGTAGCGGAGCATTAACGCGATGCGGCTGTGGCCATCCTCGTGGAAGGAGTGCGGCGAGCCGGAGACGAGGTCCCACACCTCATAGGCGTCCACCTGCTCGGGAATGTTCGTCCAGGTCGCGACGCCCGTGTTGGAGCCACGCAGATCGGCGTCCTTGATCAGGACGACAATCAGTTGCCCGGACTCCAGCGTCTGCGGGATGTTGCCGCCGCCGTCCTGGATCTGCACGGTGCCTTCGGCAAGTTGGGCGAGAAGGGGCCAGGCCCCGACCGCGAGCCAGGCGACACCCGCACCAAGCAGCAGGACAGCCGTCGCGGCCCGCCCCAGGGTCACGGGCCGGTCTCCGCGTACGCGACCAGGAGGCCGCCCTCACGCTCGATGCGGATGGCCAGCTCGATGCCGTCGACGTCCAGGGCGATGTCGCGGTCCCGAGGGTGGAAGTGCGGCTGGCCCGGGTCGTCGAATTTCTGGGAGTGTTCGCCGCTCCGCACCAGCGCGGCTACCGCTTCGGGGTTGGGCCTGCGGCCCTCGAGCAGATTCTTGAGGTACAGCGCGCAAAGCTCGTCCTCGTCGGTGCGCGTCCGGCCCTCCCAGCCCATCGCGACGACCGTGACCAGCCGGGGCCGGCTCCTCAGCACCGCCGCAACCGTCGCGGACGCTATCGCCAGCGAGCCCGCGTAGACCCGGTCGGCGCCGCGGGCGAGGGAGACGCCCACCGTGCCCGCTCGCGTCGACTGGACCAGCGTCCTGCCGCGCACGTCGGCCCGCGACAGCTCGTACGGGGAGTTGCCGAAGTCGAACCCGTCCGGCTTGACGCCCCCGACCTCCCCTATGCACAACTCTCCCACGCCGCTGTCGCGAAGGGCGAGCGCCTCCTCGATCTCGGGCACGAGGACGATCCGCTCGGCGCCGCGGGAGAAGGCGACCGCCGCGGTCGTGAATGCGCGATAGACGTCGACGATTACCGCCGTCCCCTTCGACCGGGCGGCGCCCTCCAACAGGCTGTCGACGCGTACTTCCATCCGTGCTCGTCCCATTTCGCCGCACGGCGTCGCAGACGAAGATGTGAAGAACAGCCACGCACCCGCAGCAAGGGAGTGAAGGCGTCTTCACGTTCTGGTACTATACCACAACCGCCAGCCTGTGCAAGCCCTCAGTAGGGAGCTATACTGGAGGCTGGGGCGACCACTTGAGGTTGAAGTCGAGGCTGTCGTGGCGCTTCCAAGAGTAGACAAGGCCAGGGAAGGATGGTATCTGATCCTGTTCTCCGGGTCGTGCGCCATCTGGCTGGTGGCCCTTACCTGGCACGAACTGCGGAACGACGCTACCGACGGTCCGCTGGAAACGGCCCTCGCGATAGGACGCGGAATGGAATCGGCAGTAGTCGTAATGGCGGCGTCGACCATTACGCTGGTTGAGGGGTACGCTATGCTGGCTGAGAGATATCTCCGAAGGCGCTATCGGGAAGGGCACCGGGAAGGCCGTCAGGAAGGTCGCCGGGAAGGCCGCCAGGAAGGTCGTCAAGAAGGCCGCCAGGAGGGTCGTCAGGAAGGTCGTCAGGAAACCCTGGACCTGCTCCGGCAAGTTGCCGCCGCTCGGCGCATCGATGACGACGCCATCGACAGGCTCATGAAGGAGTTCCTCCGCGACCAGGAGGACCAGGGAGCCTGACCCGAAAATCGCTGCCACCGCTACGGGTACGCAATGCTGGCTGAGAGGTATCTCCGAAGGCGCTACCGGGAAGGCCACAGGGAAGGCCGCCGGGAAGGTCGTCAGGAGGGCCGCCAGGAGGGCCGCCAGGAAGGCCGGCAGGAAACCTTGGACATGCTCCGGCAAGTTGCCGCCGCTCGGCGCATCGATGACGACGTCATCGACAGGCTCATCGAGGAGTTTCTCCGCGACCAGGAGGAGCAGGGCCTGAGCTGACCAGGGGAGCCGCCGCCATCGCAGGCGAGTCCCCATAGGCCCGACTACCGGCGCTGAATCCGCACTACCCTATCTCAACGCTGACCACCGCCACGGCGACTCCCACCAGGAGTCCGCCAAGGTGATACGCAAGGTCGATGCCCGGCGTGTCCTTGCGCTTGTGATACTCCAGGCCCTGCCGCACCCAGACCGTTGCCATGATGGCGATTCCGGCCCAATGGTAGCCTGTGATCAACAGGACGCCCGCGGCAAGGCCCACGAACCCGTGAGCCACATGCTCCTTCCAGTACTCCCGGAGATTGTGGGCGTACACCCGCCCGCACGGCCAGCCGCCGCACCACTTGCAGTACTCTCCACCTGCCTCCACGACATCCTCCCGACCGGGGGCATTCCCCCCGCCTGCCTCGCATCACGCGCTCCGCAACCCGCCCCCCCCGACGAACTCGATCCCGCTGGACAGAATAGCACGTATGTACTGCGGCGTCGCGAGCAGGCCATCCGCACTCCCGATTGCGCGGTACCCTCAAGTTTTCGTCTTGCCCCGCCGTGCCCCGCTCCACCAGGACGAGCGGCATGGCGGGGTTCGGTTTCCGGCCGATGTCCGTCGCCGCAGATACCGACTGAACGGTATTGGGGAGAATCCGGCCGGTTTCACTGGGCCAGCCCGTCGGTCTGACTGAGTGAAGCCGGTCGCGTCGTCCCAGCGTTCGCTATGTGTATACTTGTCGGAACAACTCGGACGGAGAACGTAAATGAGGCTGGCGGAGCGGATGAGCAGGCTGGGCACCGAGACGGCGTTCGAGGTGCTCGCGAAGGCGAGGTTGCTGGAGCGCGAGGGGCGCGACGTGATCCACCTGGAGATCGGCGAGCCCGACTTCGACACCCCCGGCAACATCGTGCAGGCCGGCGTGGAGGCGCTCCAGGGCGGGCACACGCACTACGGCCCGTCGCCCGGACTCACGGAGGTGCGCGACCGCATCGCCCGGGAGATCTCGGTTACGAGGGGCATCTCGGTCGCGGGAGACAACGTGGTCGTCACGCCCGGCGCGAAGCCGATCATGTTCTTCGCCATCCTCGCGCTCGTCGACGAGGGGGACGAGGTGCTCTACCCCAACCCCGGCTTCCCGATCTACGAGTCGATGATCGACTTCGCGGGCGGCACACCCGTCCCGATGCGGCTCTCGGTCGACAGGGAGTTCGACATAGACCTCGACGAGGTCGCCGCGCAGATCACGCCGAAGACGAAGCTGATGATCGTCAACTCGCCCAACAACCCCTGCGGCAGCATCGTCGACCGCGACACGCTGAAAGCCCTGGCCGAGATGGCCGTCGAGAACGACGTCGTCGTGCTGTCGGACGAGATATACAGCCGGTACCTGTACGAGGGCGAGCACCACAGCATCAGCACCTTCCCCGGCATGCGCGAGCGGACGATCATCCTGGACGGCTTCTCCAAGACGTACGCGATGACGGGATGGCGCATCGGCTTCGGCGTCATGCCGCTCGAGCTGGTCGAGCCCATCTCCCGCCTGACCACCAACAGCGTGTCGTGCACTGCCGCGTTCACGCAGATGGCCGTGGTGGAGGCGATGGACGGCCCGCAGGACGCGGCGTACGAGATCGTCGCCGAGTTCCGCCGCCGCCGGGACCTCATAGTCGACGGCCTGAACGCGATCCCCGGCATCCACTGCCCGATCCCCAAGGGCGCCTTCTACGCCTTCCCCAGCATCGAGGGCACCGGCATGACGAGCCGCGAGTTCGCCGACGGGCTGCTGCAGGAGCAAGCCGTCGCCTGCCTGGCCGGAGAGTCGTTCGGCAGATACGGCGCCGGCTGCGTGCGCTTCTCCTTCGCCAACTCCGCGGAGAATATCCAGAAGGCGCTGGAGCGCATGGACGCCTTCGTCGCCTCGCGGCGCTAGCGCCCGCGGCTGGCCCATCGCCGGGGCTTGAGACAACGGGGGATAGGGAAGCCTTGAAGAGGCGCTGGAATTCGGGTGACGCCAAGTTCGGAGCCCTCGTGGGAGCCATCCTCGGCGCCATGATCGGGTACGCCCTGGGTTCCGTCATCGGCGGAATCATCGGAGCCGCCGTTGGCGCGGTGGTGGGCGTGGTCCTCGGCGCCTTCGCGAGAGTCATCGGGACTCCCTTCTATTGGTCATAGTCTGAGTCCAGCTTCGCGGCGGCTCCGATGCTACCGGCGTAGACGGCGGACGCGGGAAACCGCCTCCTTCACCTGAACAACCACGGAACCCGGAGCGGCCGGGCCCCTGTGCTATACTCGCCGCAACCCGCGAGGCAGGCCCCACGCCGCGATGCGCACCCTCCGACTGGCGCTGGCCCAGACCAACCCCACGGTCGGCGACCTTGACGGCAACACCGCCAGGATACTCGACTACGTGGGGCGAGCCCGCGCCGTCGACGCCGACGTCGTAGCCTTCCCCGAGCTGGCGATCACCGGGTACCCGCCCGAAGACCTGCTCTTCAAGCCGCAGCTCATCCGCGACAACCTCAACCGGACCAGGCAGGTCGCCGAGGCGTCGCGCGGCATCTGCGTGGTCTTCGGGTTCGTGGACGAGGCCGACGGGCTCTACAACGCCGCGGCCGTCGCCAGCGGCGGCGAGCTGGTCGGCGTCTACCACAAGATGCGCCTGCCCAACTACGGCGTCTTCGACGAGCAGCGTTATTTCAAACCGGGCACTACCTGCCCGGTCTACGTGATCGCGGGCACGCGCGTCGGCGTCAACGTCTGCGAGGACATCTGGTTCGCCGACGGGCCGACCGAGGAGCAGCGCGCCGCCGGCGCCGAGGTGATCGTCAACATCAACGGCTCCCCCTACCACATGGGCAAGCGCCACGTCCGCGAGGAGATGCTCGGCGCGCGGGCCGCCGACAACGGGCTGTTCATCGGCTACGTCAACCTGGTCGGCGGGCAGGACGAGCTGGTATTCGACGGCGCCAGCGTCGTCCTCGGCCCTCACGGCGAGGCGCTGGCCCGCGCCGGGCAGTTCGAGGAGGAGCTGCTCGCAGTCGACCTGGAGGTCGAGGCGGCGCTCCGGTCCCGCGGCACGACGGTCGCCCCCGGGGCGCCCGGCGTGTCCGAGGTCGTCGCCGTGTCCGACTACTCGGAGTCGGCTCGGCGCCCCATCGAGGCCGCCGAGCCGAAGCTGTACGACGATGAGGCCGAGGTGTACGCCGCGCTCGTCACCGCCACGCGGGACTACGTTCGCAAGTCGGGCCACGGCAAGGCGCTGGTGGCGCTGTCCGGGGGCATCGACTCCAGCCTTGTCGCCGCGGTCGCGGTCGACGCGCTGGGGGCGGAGAACGTCGTCGGCGTCTCCATGCCGTCGCGCTACTCGTCGGAGGGCAGCCTACTCGACGCGATGGCGCTGGCGGACAACCTCGGGATAGAACTGCACAAGGTCCCGATTGAGGACGTCTTCGGCGCGTCCCTGGACTCGCTCGACGGCCACTTCGACGACGGGATTCCGGGCCTGGCCGAGGAGAACCTGCAGTCCAGGATTCGCGGTCTGCTGGTGATGGCGCTGTCGAACCGGCCCGGCTGGCTGGTGCTGACGACCGGCAACAAGAGCGAGATGGCCGTCGGCTACGCGACGATCTACGGCGACATGGCGGGCGGCTACGCAGTCATCAAGGACGTGCCCAAGACGCTCGTCTACAGGCTCGCCCGCTACCGCAACGGCCTGGACGGGGAAGTAATCCCCAATTCGGTGCTGACCAAGCCTCCGAGCGCCGAGCTGCGGCCCGACCAGACGGACCAGGACAGCCTGCCGCCCTACGAGGTGCTCGACCCGATACTGAAGGCGTACGTCGAGGAGGACCGCACCTTCGACGACATAGTCGGAATGGGGTTCGACGCCGAGATCGTCAAGCGCACGATCAACCTCGTCGACCGCAGCGAGTACAAGCGCCGCCAGGCACCGCCGGGCGTCAAGATCACCCCGCGCAACTTCGGCCGCGACCGGCGCATGCCCATCGTCAACCGCTACTCGCCGTTCTGACAGGCCCCCCATCCTCTCCCTCGACCCTCGACGGGAGAGGCTCGAGGTGAGGGTGATCCGTCTCTCGCCCCCTCACCCTAACCCTCTCCCGCGTGGGGAGAGGGGAACTTGGGCCCGCTCATCCCAGCCTTCTCCCGCGAGGGGAGAATGAGCTATCGAACGGCGCCTACAGGCGCTTCGAGTTTACGGAGGACTCGAAGGCGGACATCTGGGACAGCGTCTTGCGCGGCCAGGTGCGCTTCCAGGCGTCCTCGACGTTGACCGTCAGCCGCCCGAGGCCCTCGATCTCCATGTCGATCACGTCGCCGTCCTGGATGGGGCCGAGGCCGACGTGGTTCGTGCCGGTGGAGACGACGTCGCCCGGCTGCAGGGTCGTGATCCACGAGGCGAACTCCAGGACCTCCTCGCACGTGCGGCCCATGTCGGTCGTGGACAGGTCCTGGCGCGTCTCGCCGTTGACCCATAGCTGCACGCGCAGGTCCTGGGCGTTCTCGATCTCGTCCCGCGTCACGATGGCGGGGCCCATGGGCGCGAAGGTGTCCCACGACTTCTGCCAGAAGAAGCTGCTGTTGCCGTTGGGACTGATCTCGCGCGCCGACACGTCCATGAAGTTGACGTAGCCGAAGATGTAGTCGGCCGCGTCCCCGGCGTCGACGTGGTTGGCCGTCTTGCCGACCACGATGGCCAGCTCGGCCTCGTGGTGGAAGTGGCCGGCCGGCACGTCCGGCAGCACGACGGTGTCGCCGTTGCCGATGACCGCGCTCGGCGACTTGAGGAAGGCGTCGCGGTCGCCGACGAGCGCGCGGCTGCCGTTCTCCATGTAGTTGCCGGCCATGCAGACCATGCGCTTCGGCTCCGGCAGCGGGGCCCGCAGCCGGACGCCCGAGACGGGCACTCCGCTCCGGGAAGACGCCGCATCTTCGAGCGCGGCCCTGTAGCCGTCGAAGCCCGCGATGATCCCCGACATCCAGGTCTGGCCGTCGATATGCGGCACGTCGGCGACGACGTCGGACACGTCGACGACATTGTCTCCGCTCAGCACGCCGGGTACGAAATCGTCGAATAGCACCAGCTTCATGTCTATGCTCCCTCTGTGGGACGGCCGCCAGCGGCGGCGCGTCCGGGTGATTGGCGCCGAATTCTAGCACAAGCGCCCTACGCGCCGTACCCTGGGATGGGCCGCACGCGTACTGTGAGGCCGTTGTCGCACGACCCGTTCACCCCGAGTGCCCCGACGCTTCGTCGGGGTGTATCGAGGGGCGCGCACAGCTCAGTCCTTGGGGCGGGGCCGACGCCAGGCGCCGGGACTGTGCCGACTACGCGCTCCTGCACCTGTCTCGCGAGCCCGGCTGCTGTACCGTGTCGCTTCTCGCGCTGTATCATTGTCGCTCCCATCCGCAGACCGGCCCAGAAGGACGTCCTGGCGCTGCCAAAGAGTGAACATGCTTCTACGGGCTCTTTCGATCCTGGCTCTCGTCGCGGCCGCCGCGGTCCTCAGCGGCTGCCGCGAGACGACGGTCGAGCCTGCGACCACGCCAACGGCGACCTCCGCCCCGACCGCTGCGCCGACGGCTGCTCCCACCGCTACGGCCACGGCGACGCCCCCGCCGGCGCCGACACGCACAGCGACGGCCACCCCATCTCCCACGCCATCTCCCACGCCGACACCAAGGCGCTTGATCGCGGTGCCCCCACACAGCCCGACGGCTACGCCCTCGCCGCTGCCCACGCACACGCCGACCGCCACTCCTTCGCCAACGGCGACGCCCACGGCGACGCCGTCGCCCACGCCGCGGCCGCTCACGGCAGCGGAGGTTTTCGCCCTCGTATCGCCGTCGATCGTGTTCATCGACTCCCCCACGGCGACCGGCAGCGGGACTTTGCTGCGCGGCGGGTACGTGCTGACGAACGCGCACGTCGTCTGGCCGTTCGACCGTGTGCGAGTCGTGCTGGCCGACGGCTCGGAGTACCTCGACGTTCCGCTCGTCGGACGTGACCTGCTGGCCGACCTGGCGCTCCTCGGCCCCATCTCGACCACCGCCCCGCCGGTGGAGCTCGCGGACCGGGATGACCTGGAGACCGGGAGCGAGGTCTTTCTCATAGGCTATCCCGGGGAGGTGGAGAGTTTCCCGCAGCCGACGATCACGCGCGGGATCGTGTCGCGGACGCGCGAGTGGGACGCCATCGGCATGACCTACTTCCAGACCGACGCGACCATCACGCGCGGCCAGAGCGGCGGAGCTCTGATATCAGAGGACGGCGAGGTGATCGGCATCACGGGCTTCACCTTCTCGGCAGCCGAATTCGGCCTCGCGGCGTCTGCGGCCGACATTCGCCCGCTGGTGGAGCGCCTGCTCGCGGGAGAAGACCTGGACGGGCCGGGCGACCGCCTCATCCCGACGTCGGGCGGTGTCGCGTCGCACGAGCTCACCCTGGATGCCGGCCGACGGGCGGCCGCCTTCGTGACGAGCCCGCCCGCCGGAACGGTCCTGGAAATACGGGCCGAGAGCGACCTGGACGTAGCGGTCATGATCGTCGACCCCACTGGGGAAGTCGCCGCGTTCGCGAACAACAGCGCCTCCGGCCCGGAGTCCGCCAGCGTCGAGACGGAGAAGGAGGGGCCTCACTTCGTCATCGTCCGAACGTGGGAGGATGGCCCCGGCGCCGTCGAGGTGTCCGCCAACGTCGAGTTGGCCGCATACGACGATCCCGACGACGGCGCCGGTATCGCGGTGGGCGAGTCGGTCATCGGCGTCGTCGACTACCAGTCCGACTCGGACGCGTTTCACATCGCGCTGGCCGAGGGCGAGACCGTCGAGATCGAGGTCGACTCGGTGCTGGTCGACGCCCGCGTGCTGGTCGACTTCGCCGGGGCGACCAGGGTCCAGGGCATGACGGACGACGACAGCGGCGGCGGGCTCTTCGGAACGAACGCCCGGATCGTCTACCGGGCGCCGCACGACGGCGACTACTTCATCCGGGTGCGCGACGCCCGCGACTCCAAGTTCGGCGGCTACGTGCTGACCGTGAGGGAAGCTCCACCCGGAGCCGAGGCCGTATCGCCGCCCGGCGCGGCGAGGGTGAACAGCCCCTTCGGCCCGATGGCCGTGTACGAGAGCGCCTCGTACGGCTTCTCGATCCAGCATCCCGCCGACTGGGCGCCCCAGGGGCCGGACAGGCTGCGCAGCTTCCGCGTGGAGGCGGCGTTCGCGAACCGCGCGAATGACTCCTTCTTTTTCGTCGCGGCGGACGATCTCGACGAGGACGGTGAGGACGAGTCCCCCAGCCTCGGCGAATACGTCGAGGCCATGCTGGGGAACCTCGCCGGCGCGGTGCCGGGATTCGATCTCGTCTCGCGAGACGAGACGACCAGGGACGACGGCCTCCAGGTCGTAACGCTGTCCTACACGGGGTTCTCCTCCTCCGCGCACTACTACCGCCTCGTCTACCTCGGCGACGACGGCATCGCGTTTACCTTCACGTACGTCACGGCGAGCGAGGACTTCGAGGATGTCGCGGAGATCGCCACGTACTCGTTCGGGACGTTCAGCCTCGGGGAGCGTGAGACCGGGGAATAGACGCCATTGAAGAAGCTGGGCCTGATCGTCAATCCCGTTGCCGGAATCGGGGGCCGCGTCGGACTGAAGGGCAGCGACGGCGCGGAGACCGTGCGGGAGGCGCTGGGACGCGGCGCCGTGCCGGAGTCTCCGCGCAGGGCCGTCGAGGCGCTGCGGGCGTTCGCCGAGGCGGACCTTGCCGCGCAGGTCGTCGCCGCCTCAGGCGAGATGGGCGAGCGCGAGGCCCGCGCCGCGGGGCTGTCCCCGACCACGGTCGGCGCCGCCGTCGAAGGCGAGACCACGGCGGAGCACACCCGGCAGGCCGCCAGGGAGATGGAGCGGCGCGGCGTCGACCTGCTGCTATTTGCTGGCGGCGACGGCACGGCGCGCGACATCCATGAGGCCGTGGGGCAGCGCGTGGCCGCGCTCGGCATCCCGGCCGGCGTCAAGATACACTCGGCCGTCTTCGCGCTCGACCCGAGGGGGGCGGGCAAGCTGGCCGTGTCGTTCCTGCGGGGCGACACCGAGCTCACTTGCGACGCGGAGGTCATGGACGTCGACGAGGAGGCATTCCGTCGAGGCGTCGTCGACGCGACGCTGCACGGCTACCTGCGGGTGCCACGGGAGGAGGGGCTGGTGCAGGCGGCCAAGTCCGGCAGCCCGCCCTCTGAGGAGGACGCGCTCCTCGCCATCGGAGCGGGCGTCGCGGAGGAGGTCGGCAAGGGCGGCCTGTACCTGCTCGGCCCGGGCGCGACGACCAGGGCGGTCTCGGACGCGCTCGGCCTCCCCTGCACCCTGCTCGGGGTCGACGCGGTCCGGGACGGTGCGCTGGTCGGTACCGACATGGGCGAGCGGGAGATCCTCGAGCTCGTGCGGGACACTCCGGCGAAGGTCGTCGTGTCGGTCATCGGCGGCCAGGGCTACGTGCTCGGACGCGGCAACCAGCAGATCAGCGCCGCGGTCGTCCGCGCCGTCGGCCCTGAGAACCTAATGGTGGTCGCCTCGAAGGAGAAGCTGGCAGCGCTCGGCGGGCGCCCTTTGCTGGTCGACACCGGGGACCCAGCCCTCGACGAAGAGTTCAGCGGCTACGTCCGCGTGACGACGGGCTACAACGAGCAGACGATGTACAGGATCGGGCTGCGGGTGTAGTGGGATAGCGGATAGTTGGGGCGAGGCTGTCTCGGCTTGGGTCCAGCGCCGAGGCAGCCTCGCCTACATATGCCGCTCGCAATCGGCAGGCCGCAGCTCTCAGCAGCACGGCCGCCGGTTGGCGGCGGTCACTGCCTGTCGCCGAAGGAGCCTCCGTCCACCAACGCGTAGTGTCTCCTGGGCCTACCTTCGTCGAAATGCACGGTGATGACGTAGAGGTGCATCTCGACCTCGCTGACGAGCAGATCGTCGGTGCCGTCGTCGACCTGCTGCTGGGTAAGGCGGTCAGCGTAGCCCTGCGGGTTGTCCGGGTGCGCTTCGGTATGGCTGCCGGGCACTCTCAGCGCCCGTACGGGAATGTCATGCTTGCGGCCGGGCGCCGCCAAAGAACCTGTCCATGACGTAGACGTCGAGTTGCCGTTGAATCCTTCGAGCAACTCGATTGACGTCGGTGCTCCTGAGGGGTCTTCATGGACATTGGTGATACCGCCGCAGGACCAGGCCCACCTGGTCACCGCTCCCATGTCTATCTCCATCGCAATGGGCCGGCAGCTGTTCACGTCGGGCGCGGTGTAGCTCACGTCGTCGACGGAGGAGCCGTCGGCCTCCAGCTTGAAGTTGTAGCGGTAGAGGAACCGGAGCCGCTGGACCGTGTAGCGCTCGACGTTGTCCTGCCGGCCGGCCCACTCGCTCCAGTCGATCGAGTACGTCCCATCCGGCCGGACGGTCTGTACCGAGAAGCGGTTTTTCGCGCATTTCACCGCGCGTCCGGCGGCGAGCTCGTCCCGGCACTCCTCCATGGTTGCCGGGCTGTCGATGGCCTGGCCTTGCGCCGACGACGATAGCGAGAACAGCACAATCGACATGACCGCCGCCGCGATGAGCGACAGTGGGATTGCGCGGTAGTTCCAAACGACCGATCCCATGGAATGCATGGTCCATCCCTCCTTCGTATACGCGTACGTCCAGGTAGCCGGGCGAGGCCGTGAGGCGGCGACGGTCGGACGGATGCACTCCGTTTATGGGCTGCCGATCACGCGCCCTTCTCCGTCGCCGCCTGCCACCACCGTATCTGACGCTTCTCGACAAGTCTGTGCATCGCGGCGCTTTTGACACTCCAAATTCGAAATGTGCATAATGAGAAATGTTGGAACGTGATGTGCGGCGTTCCAGGGCGGCCCAGGTGGGTATCCTGATGAAGTCCTACCGCGAGTCGTTCTCCCTGGGAGAAGGACGGCGGGGGCTGACGCAGGAAGGGCTCCTGGAGCGCATGGGATCGGTCGACGAGGACTACGCGGAGCGGTACAGCCATGCTACCGTCTCGCGGTGGGAATCGGGCGGCACCCGCCCCACTCTGCAGCGGCTGAAGGTGTTCGGAGCGGCCCTCAACCTGTCGCGGGCGGAGATTGCCGGACTGGTGCTGCTCGCGGGGCTCGCGCGAGACTTCCGAACGGCGCTGGGTTACGTGACCGGGAGCAACGGCGGCGAGGCCGCCGGCTCCGAAACGGCGCCGAACGGAATATTCAGCCTCGGCGACGCGCGCGACGCAAGCGACCCTGCGGCCGGAAGCGCATCTTCGCCCCTCGGCGGCGCGCTCCGGTTCGTGTTTCTCAGGGTCCTGCCACTCGGCGCGGCCATCGTCGTCTGCACGTACGCCCTGTCATTCTTCGGCTGGAACGACGCCCGCATGCCCGTGGTGTACGTTGCCCTGGCGACAGGCTTCGTGCTGGGACAGGCGTTCCTGCTGCCGGACCGCGAGGTCGGCCTCAGGGAGTTCTACTGGGCCTCGTTGTTCTTCCTGCTGACCACCCCGCTGCTGCAGTTCGCCCCGATAGGCATGGACCACTACAACTTCCACCTGATCGGGAATCTCGCCGGCACCCCGTTGCCTCACATGCTGGCCCTTCTCTCGAACCTGTCGATCGCGTCAGCCGCCGGGCTGATGTTCCACCTGCTGTGGAAATGGCAGTATGACAGCGACAGGGGCGGAAGCAGGGCCCTCGAGCGGGCGGCCTGGACGACGCTGCCGCCGGTGGTCTTCGCGTACGCGGTCGTCTTCGTCATCACCAACATCTCGGTGTCGATACAGCTGGCCGTGCTGCTGCCGGTGCTGGGCGCCGCCTTCGCCTTGATGCTCGTCGTGCGGGACCCCGCGCTCGATCCCAGCGAGCGCGACCGGCTGTTCCTGCTCTCGGCCACCTCAGTCGTGGCGATGATCTCGATCGCGCTGGGAGCGGTGACGATCCTGGCGATATACCTCTCGCCGGATTACCCCGCGGTCCTCCCGGACCACAATCTGCTGCGCTCCTGGGAGATCGATTTCGTGAAGCTCGGCCATACCAGGGAAGAGGCGTTGGAGCGGCTGAACCTGGGCTATCTCTGGCACGCGACGTGGGTCTTCGGGTACATGGTCTTCGTCGTGGGCGGCAATACGCTTCTGGGCATCTACCGGTTAGCCCGCGCCCGGCAGGGGACGGGACCCGGGGATACCCGGCTTCACCCTCGACGAACTCCGGGCTGAAGAACGCCCGCTCGACGGACGACGCTCGAGCCTCGCTTCGGCGACGCCTCTCACGCTCGGACCGGACGGCTTCCCGGCGCGGCCCATCGGCCCGCCCGCGGGCGGGGCAGGCGTTGACCGGGTGGGCGGTTGAGAATAGACTGCAACCTCCGGAGACGGCTACCGACCCGCAGGGGCGGACGCCGCAACCCAATCGCCGCCAGGGAGGCTGCCATGACCGATGCCAACAAGGTGCTTGAGACGATCGACGGTATGAAGCAGGAGATAGTCGACGGCGTCAGCCGTGTCGTGCAGGTGCCGAGCGTCAACCCGAAGTACCCCGGCGTCGACTACGACGATGAGGTCGGCGGCGAGAGCGACGCCAACGAGGTGATCACCGAGTTCTACGGCCAGAGCGGCTGCGACATCGACGTCTGGGCCGAGGAGCCCGGCCGCAACAACGTCGTCGGGACGATCAAGGGCGCCGGCGGCGGCCGGTCGCTGATCTTCAACGGCCACATCGACACCGTCCCGACGGGCCGCCACGAGGACTGGAAGTTCTCCAACCCGTTCTCCGGCCTGGTCGAGGACAACAACATCTACGGCAGGGGCGCGTGCGACATGAAGGGCGGGGTCGTCGCGCAGGCGATGGCGGCCACGGCGCTGCACCGCGCCGGCGTCAGGCTGAAGGGCGACCTGATCCTGGAGAGCGTCGTCGGCGAGGAGGTCATGGACCACGAGGCGGGCACGACCGCGACGATCAAGCGCGGCTACCGGGCCGACGCGGCCATCGTGTCCGAGCCGTCCGCGTCGGGCGAGACGCCGCTGGCGGTCGTGCCGGTCAGTCCCGGCCTGCTGTGGATGTCGGTCACCTGCAGCGGGAAGGCGAGCCACGCGTCGAACCGCGCCGAGACGATCCGCGCCGGCGGGCCCGGCGTGAACGTCGGCGTCAACGCCGTCGACAAGGGCGTGCAGATATTCGAGGCGCTGCTGAGGCTGGAGCAGGAGTGGGGGCTGACGAAGAAGCACCACCTGTTCAACCCCGGCCACTTCGTGCTCCATCCGGGCGTGATCGCCGGCGGGCCGCACGGCGTGCAGGTGCCGTTCATCATCTCGCAGTTCGCCACCATCGAGTACGCGGTCTGGTACCACCCGGAGGAGGACGTCGAGGCGGTGAAGAAGGAGATCGAGACGTTCGTGCACCACGCGGCGCAGCTGGACCTGTGGCTGCGGGAGAACCCGCCGGAGATCGAGTGGAAGCTGCACTGGCCACCGTTCGACATCCCGGAGGACCACCCGGTCTGCCAGACGATCGGCACGGCCCACGAGAGCGCGTCCAGGGGCACGCGGCTGGAGGGCCCGGCGACGCCCGCGGGGTTCTACGCCGTCGACGACGGCACCTTCCTGACGGCGAACGGCATCCCGGCCGTCACGTACGGCCCCGGCAGCATCCACCACGCGCACATGGTCGACGAGTTCGTCAACATCGACGAGATGATGGTCGCCACCAGGGCGTACGCCCTCGCCGCGATGGACTGGTGCGGCGTGGCGTAGGCAGCGCGGAGCAAGACGCGATGGTCCGGCAGCTCGACGTACGTGCGAGGAATGCCGTACACGGCTTATCGCTGACGTAGTGGCCGGCAAGCTGCACGTGCGCGAAGAGGCGGCTCAGCTGACGGACGAGGCCGATCGTGAGGGTCCGGTAGAGGAAGGCAACCCGATGGCAGACGGCCTGAACGAAGAAATCCACCGACGCCGAGGAAGAACCGGGAATCGCCGAGGGGGTGAGAACATGATCGACTGGTCGAAGTGCCCCGGGGTGGAACAAGTCCCAGGCAAGGTCAGCGGCACCTGGCCTTTCACCGACAGCAGACTGCCAGTATCCGCCCTGTTCGAGAACCTGGAGGCCGGCGCCACCGTCGAGGAGTTCATGGAGTGGTTCCAGATGGAGGACGAATGGAAGGTGCGAGCCGTCCTGCAATACGTGGCCGACTCCCTCAAGGCACCCGTGCCCGTGAGCAGCCTTGAAGATACTGTTTGACCAAGGAACTCCAGCGCCGCTCCGAAGGGATCTCCACGGCCTTTCCACCACTTGGCCTTATTCCCTGGAGGGAACGGAAGCCATTCGCGCCGCCGTTGACGAGGCGCAGCCTGGGGAGTTGAGAGAGGTCAACATCCCGATGACGGACGACGGCCAGCGTGACGAGTGACACCAGGCAAGAGGACTGGATTTGAGGGCTCTCCCTGGAGGGCCCGGCGGGGTGACGTACGGACCCGGCAGCATCCACCACGCCCACATGGTCGACGAGTTTGTGAACATCGACGGGATGATGGTGGCGACCAATACGCCCTGGCCGCGATGGACTGGTGCGGCGTGGCGTAGGCAGTTCCCGGGGGCGACGCGGTGATCCGTCGGCTCTACGTAGGCCGGAATTTCGACCTGGACGCCGTCCTTGACGGGACGCAGGACTTCCGCTGGCGCCCGTGGCGGGACGGCTGGCTCTCGGGCGTGCTGAACGGCAACCTGGTCCACCTCCGGCAGGTCGATGGCCGCGTGGAGTACAGGGCCGACTCCGACCTGGACGCGCTGCTGAAGGGCTACTTCCGGCTGGACGACGACGTCGACGCCGTCCGCGCCTGCGTCTCTTCCCGCGACGAGCACGTCGCCCGGCTGGCGAAGAAGCACCCGCACCTGCGCGTCCTGCGGCAGCCGGACCCGTGGGAGTGCACGGTCGCCTACATCTGCTCGGCGACGAACAACGTCAAGCGCATCAGCGCCATCGTGGAGACGATCGCGGCGGAGCTGGGGTCCCGGATCGAGCTCGACGGCGACGTGCGCCACACGTTCCCCGCGCCCGACGTGGTGATCGAAGCCGGCGTCGAGCGTCTGGCGGCGCTGAATCTCGGGCTGAAGCGCCACGAGAAGATCGTCGACGCGGCCGAGCGCATACGCGACGGCAAGCTCGACCTGCAGCGCCTGGCCGAGCCGGACGTCTGCTACGCGGAGGCGAAGCGCCGGCTGATGGGCTGCTACGGCATCGGCGACAAGGTCGCAGACTGCATCGCGCTCTTCGCGCTCGACAAGACGGAGGCGTTCCCGGTCGACACGTGGGTGTGGCGGGCGATGGAGAGGTATTTTCCGGCGGGAGACCAGCCCTACGGCGACGAGCTGGTGATGTGGGCGCAGGACTACTTCGGGGACAACGCCGGCTACGCCAATCAGCTGCTGTTCCACGACGCGTGGGAGTCCGGCCAGTGACCGAGTTGACCCGCGGGCAGATAGCCCCGGCTCGCGTCCGTTGACGTTGTCGCCGGGGATGTGTAAGCTGCATACACACCCGAACGGAACACGGGGCACGGCATGGCAAGAGTCCAACTGATAATCCCCGACGAGGACCGTGACAGGTTCGTTCGCCAGGCGCGCAGGGAGGGACTGACCTTCAGCGCCTGGCTCAGGGCGGCCGCGCGTGAGCGGTTCGAGGCGCGGCGGCGCAACGACCGGTTCGAGTCCTCCGAAGACCTGAAGCGGTTCTTCGACGAATGCGACGCCCGGCGTGGCCCCGGTGTGGAACCGGATTGGGAAGAGCATCTCCAGACAATTCACGAGTCGATAACAGACGGCCTGCCCAAGGTATGATCTTCGTCGACACCAACGTCTTCATGTACGCTGTCGGGAAACCGCATCCGCTCAAGTTCCGCGCGCGCGGCTTCTTCGACGACTCCCTGCTGAATCTCAGACCCCTCTGTACCTCCGCCGAGGTCTTGCAAGAGTTGATGCATGCCTACCTGCCCGTCCGCAGGTATGATGTGCTCGAAGATGCCCTGGCCCTGGTCGATCGAGCCGGCGTGGAAGTATGGCCACTGGAAGAGGCCGACGTCATCCTCGCTCGTCAACTCCATTCCGCGCATCCCACGCTGGCAGCCAGAGACCTTTGCCACCTGGCCAGCTGCCGAAGACGCGGCGTCCGGGAGATAATGACCTTCGACGAGACCCTGCGCGCATTTTCCCCAGTACCCGGAGACGCAGGCTGATATACGCGGCGAGACGGAGGGCTTTCGGCGGCGATTGTGGTGTAAAGCAGGAAGCATGGCCACCCTCAACATATTCGTGAGTTTCGAGTTCGATAAGGACCGCGACCTCCAGAACAACTTCTACCGGCAAGCCGAAAAAGAAACGGAACATCGGATTCGCGATTGTTCCCTCCATGAATCTTATCCGGACGAGGCTTGGAAGAACAAAGCGAGGAACGCCATCCGCCGGTGTGACATTGTCGTCGTGCTGATTGGTGAGGACACCCAGAACGCGCCCGGCGTCATCGTGGAAACAGACATCGCCCGCAGCCTGAACAAGCCCATCATCCAGGTCAGGCCGCAGCATAGACCGTACGGCGGGTTGACCCGCCTCGACGAGCCGATTCCATGGCGATGGAGTGGCATCAACACCGCGTTGGACAGGATAGCGAGTCGGATAGGCTGAACGTTCACGGTGAACGGGCCCGCGCGGTCGCTGGCGGTTGTATGCCCCTTTAGTGTATGGTAGACGTGATTGGTATATGTCTACCTTGGGAGAGGTGCGTTGAGTCTGAACATCAAGAATCCCGAGACCTGCCGTCTGGCCGAGGAGCTGGCGGAGTTGACCGACGAAAGCAAGACCGAGGCCATCACGGTCGCGCTGCGCGAGCGTCTGGGACGCGAGCGCAGCCGACGCGATGCTCTGGCCACCGACCTGCACGCCATCGGCCAGCGCTGCGCCGCATTGGCGGGACCGGGTCCTTCCGCGGTCGAGATCGGCGCATTCCTCTACGACGAGCGAGGGGCGCCGAAGTGATCATCGACTCCTCGGCGGTCTGCGCCATCCTGTTCGGGGAACCGGATACTCGTCGCTATGAAGAAGCCATAGCATCGGCGGACGTCCGGCGGATGTCCGCCGGCAATCTCCTGGAAGCCGCGATCTTAGTCGAGAGCCGGAGCGGACCGCTGGGCGGCGATCAACTCGACGCGCTCATCGAACGTGCCGCCATCGAAGTCGTACCCGTCACCGCCGAGCAGATCACCGCCGCCCGCAGAGCCTGGCGACGATTCGGCAGGGGAAGACATCGGGCCGCACTCAATATGGGCGACTGCATCGCCTACGCGCTCGCGGAAGCCACCCGCGAACCGCTGCTCTTCAAGGGCGACGACTTTGCCCTCACCGACGTCGAGGCGGCGTGAACCGAGGGATGGAGAGGCCGGCAGCAGCACTCGGAGCGAAGGAGAATATGGCGTCCACGATGTCCGAGATCATATTCGAAGTTAACGAAGACGAGATCGATGGCGGGTACTCGGCCGGTGCGCTGGGATATGGCACCCACACCCAGGGCGAGACGATCGATGAGCAGCGCCGCAACGTCAGGGAGGCCGTCGATGCTACTTCGACCGCACCACGCAGCACCCCGGCCTGATTCGCCTCCATTTCGTCCGCGAAGAGGTCCTGGTCGCGTGAGAGTCCCCCAAGACCTGAGCGGCGCGGCGATACGGGCATCGCTGCGACTGCCGGGATGCGAAGCCGGCCGACAGCAGACTCCCTACCATACGACACGGAGGATGGACAGCCGGTTGGCGATAGTGGACTTGAGCATATGGTTGGCGACGGGTGGTTGAGGTATGAACGGCAATAGGGACAACGATTACCTTGCAGGGCTGGTGAAGGAGCTCTGTAAGCTGCCGCAAGAGACCGAGTGGGTTGAGTTCAAGGTCAACCACAGTGAGCCACAAGCCGTCGGGGAGTACATCGCTGCGCTGGCTAACGCGTCCGCCCTCCACGGCAAGACCCATGGATATGTACTCTGGGGCATCGAGGACGGGACCCACGCCATCCTCGGAACGAGCTTCTCACCATTGGCAGCAAAGCAGGGCAACGAACCGCTCGAGTCTTGGTTGTTGCAGATGCTGCGCCCACGTATCGACTTCCGCTTTCACGAAGTCATCATCGACGGGAAGCGCGTCGTTCTGCTGGAGATTGATCATGCCGCGCATCAGCCGGTCGCCTTCTTGGGGACTGAGTTCATTCGTGTCGGAAGCACCAAGAGGAAGCTCAAGGACTATCCTGAGAAGGAGCGGGCGCTCTGGCGCATATTCGACAGGATTCGATTCGAGGACGGGAGTGCCGCCGATCATGTGTCAGGTGAAGACGTACTCCGTAGCCTCGACTACCCCACCTACTTCGAACTGCTGGAGGTTCCACTCCCTGATGGCCGTAGTGCTATTCTCGAAGCACTGAAGAGTGACCGGCTAATCGTGCCTGGCAAAGCGGGCGGATTCAACATCACGAACTTGGGCGCGATTCTGTTCGCCCGGGATCTTGGCGACTTCCCACATCTGAGGCGTAAGGCAGTACGTGTCGTACAGTACCAGGGCAAAGACCGAACCGAAACCATAAGGGAACAGGAGGGTGATAGGGGATACGCCTCCGGTTTTGAAGGTCTGATCGGCTACATCAACGGGATCATCCCGACAAACGAGGCAGTCGGGAAGGCCCTGCGGAGGACGGTACCCATGTTTCCAGAGTTGGCCATCCGCGAGGTCGTCGCCAACACCCTTATTCATCAGGACTTCTTCGTCACCGGTGCGGGTCCCATGATTGAGATATTCGACGACCGCATGGAGATCACGAACCCCGGTGAGCCGCTCGTGGATACGGAACGCTTCTTGGACACACCGCCTATGTCTCGAAACGAGCCGCTGGCCTCACTGATGCGAAGAGTTGGCATTTGTGAGGAGAGAGGCAGTGGGATCGATAAGGTTGTGTTCCAGATCGAGTATTACCAACTCCCAGCGCCACTCTTTGAGGTTCCGCCCGGTTCTACCCGGGTGGTTCTGTTCGCCCATAAGCCCATGTCCCACATGGACGGAGCGGAGCGGGTGCGGGCCTGTTATCTCCATGCCTGCCTCAAGTACGTCATGCGAGGCTTCCTGACGAACGCATCGCTCCGAGATAGATTCGGCATCAGGGAGAGCAATAAGGCGGTCGCCTCTCGCCGCATTCGTGAGGCCGTGGACGCCGGGATGATCAAGCCGTTTGACGAGCACGCGTCTCGAAGACTGATGAAGTACGTCCCCTTCTGGGCCTGACTTCAACTGGACGAGTGATTGAATGACCGGCTATAAGACGTGGAGTTCCATGATGAGAGGGCTATTCCAATTGACGGGTGATTGACAGAACGGCTTCAAACCACGAAGCGAACTGAATTTCAGCTTTGCAAATGGATTGCACCCAATTGATGGGTGATTGACAGAACGGCTTCAGACCACGGAGCGAATTGAAATTTCAGCTTTGCAAATGGATTGCACCCAATTGATGGGTGATTGACAGAACGGCTTCAGACCACGGAGCGAATTGAAGTTCCAGCTTTGCAAACGGATCGTACCCAATTGACAGCAGCGTCCAAATGACCACCGTCACCAGCTACCGAGGCGATGAGATAGGCCAGGAGAACACCAGCATGATGGACCGCTATCGTGAAGCCAGGGACAGGGGCGGCGCTTATCTGGCCGGGCTGCAGAACGGGGACGGCAGCTTTCCCGGGCATGAGAACGGGGTCAGCGCGTACTGGGGCATGATGATCGCCCTGGCCGCGACCGGCCGCAGCGACAGGGCGAACCGGCTGTGCGACTGGGTCCGCCGCAACCATGTCTCGCCGGACGGCGACATCGGCGGGAACCGCGCGAAGGGTCTCGCATACGCCTACCCCATCTCGTGGATCGTCGAGGGCGCGCACCGCATCGGCCAGTTCGACGTCGCCCAACGCGGCATGGACTTCATCATGACCTTCCACGACCCGGAGAGCGGCGGCTTTTACTCGACTCCGGGCGAATTCGGCCCGGACGGCAGGCAGGACCTGTGGGTGATCAGCAGCCTGGGGCGCGCCGCGTTGTACGCCGGCCGGACCGACGCCGGCAGGGGCGTCGGACGCTGGATGGCGCGGCTGATGGAGCTGCAGCCGAACTACCCCGCGCAGATGCACACGGTCTACAGCCGGGCGCGGGGCGTCCACACGGAGCCCGACCCGGCCGACGACGTGCGCAGGTATGTCTTCAACCTGGACGCGACGACGGACGAGCGCTTCTTCAACCCCGGCATCGCCGCGGGCTTCCTGGCGCGGCTGTACATGGCGACCGGCGAGGACGAGTGGCTGGCGCTGGCGAAGGAGTACATGCGCTGCTGCCGCAACGCGTCCGACTACCTCTACACGATCCTGCGCGCGGGCAAGACGGGCTGGGCCGCCGCACTGCTTTACACGCTGACCGGCGAAGAGGAGTACCGGGACATCGCCGAGCGCATCGGCGAGACGCTGCTCAGGACGCAGGCGCCGGAGGGGTACTGGAGCGGGCTCGACCGCGTCGAGGGGGACCCGAATCCCGGCCGCACGGCCGAGATGACGATCTGGCTGGACGAGATCTACCAGGCGCTGGGCCGGTAGGTGTCTGCAAGGCTGGCTCGGCAAGCCCACCGGACAGGGGATTCCGCTACGCCGGGGAGGACTGCGACAGCTTCCGTGCCGCGTCGAGGCAGCCTGGTGCTGGAGGACATGTCCCGGCGTGACCGTTGCTCCGGCAGCCAGCGCCGCCGGAGGGACGGCTCGCCGGAGAGCATGAGGGGGAGATAGTGCTGTTCGTCCTCATCGTCCTGCTGGTCCTTGCCGCCGTCGCGGCGTTGCTCTACTTCAGGGAACGACCAACCGGCTCCAGGGGCAAGTCCGCTCGGGAGCTGCAGGGGGAAATCGAAGCCGCGCTTCGGTGGCGCCGGTCACGCCGCTATGCGGTCCTCAAGTGGCTGCGGCTGGTCCGGTGACTCGACTCCACCGCGCCCTCGGTTGAGACTGGCGACCGCGGCTGTCGCAGACGACTGCCTACGTACGGAGTCCCCCAGGTCCTCGAACGACTCGCGCAAGCCGGAGGCCCGGTCGCGGCTAGTGCCGGTGCGGTGGATGGCTCCCGCCGGGAGCCGGGGCCTCCACTCAGCACCCTGGCTGGCCGGGATGCCCGCAGCAGCGGCTGGCGTGTCGAAACTTGATCCCCAGGTTCATGAACACCTGCCACAGGCGGACGTACCAGGGGCCAGGGGCCGTCCGGATGATCCTGGCGGACCTCCGCACGGAGCGGGTCATCGCGAGCAGTATCTCAGCAACCACGGACAACGCCCCCAATCGAGGCATCCAGGAGCCTCAACCCGGCAGCGAAGACGGTGCTGCCGCGTTGGCTCCGGGCGGCTAGATCTCGAGGCCGAGCAGGTCGATCGCGTTGAGGCCGAGAATCTTCTTCTTCGACTCCTCCGGGATGTCGGCGGTGGCGATCCGCGCGACCTCGTTGCGCTGGTCGAACAGCGGGACGTCGGAGCCGTAGATGACGCGGTCGTCGCCGACTGTGTCGACCACGTACTCGAAGGCGCCCGCGGCCGCCGACGACGCGGCCGTCTCGAGCCAGACGTTCGGCAGGTCCCTGCACGCCTCGACGCTCGCGTCCGGGACCTGTCCGGGCCCGCCGCCCTTGTGGCCGATCACCCACTTCACGTTCGGGAAGCGGTCGAGCAGGTTGACGTAGTTGGGGTTGTCCCGCGGCGCCGACAGCCCGATGTGCCAGCCGGTCCGCAGCACGAGGTAGGGGCCGTAGGCGTGGCTCATCACGGCGATGCCCCGGTCGTCGCACCACTCGAAGATCGGGAAGAACTGCTCCGGCGGGTAGTTGGTCGTGTCGTAGCCGAAGTAGTTCGGGTATATCTTGAGGAATTTCGCGCCGAGCTCGCCGAAGCAGCGGTCCAGCTCCGCTATGGCCTCGTCCGGGTAGTGGGGCGTGACGAAGGCGACCGGCAGGAAGCGGTCGGGGTGCTTCGAGACGTACGTCTGCACCAGGTCGTTGCCCCGGCGGGCGTCCCCGAACCAGATGCAGTTCGCGAGACTCTTGTCGACGCCGGCGGCGTCCATCGTGTGCAGAAGCCGGTCGATGTCGTCGTCGATGTGGGGACGGCCCCATCGGCCCAGGTGGCAGTGGAAGTCGATTATCGGCGTGTCGATGTCGGCCACGTCAGCCTCCTTGCCGGGGCCTATGCCCCGCTCAGCAATCGCTCCAGGTTGCCGCCGCACACCGCCAGCAGGTCGTCGCCGCTGAGCCCGGACCGGTGGATCGTGTACAGCTGCGGCGCCAGCGCCTCCGTCGGGAAGCCCGAGCCGTACATCACCCGGTCGACCGACGACACCTCGATCATCTCAGGCACCCAGTTGGTGCTGACGAACTTGGAGCACTCGGCGTAGACGTTCGGCAGGCTCCGCAGGAACGGGTACACCCACAGCGCGATCTGGTAGTGGAACTCGCTCAGCACGAACCTGACGTTCGGGTGGTCCTTGACCGTGTCGTGGACCGCGCTCGGGTCGAAAGCGGAGGCGTTGTTCGAGTCTGACTCGACCTGTATCCAGACGGCCAGGTTGCGGTCCTCGAACCACTCCAGCCACCGGCCCAGCACCCAGTCCCGGAACGGGTACATGTGGTAGGTCGGGACGAGCCGTACGGCGCGTACGCCGTGCTCGTCGACCTCTGCCGCGAACTCGTCCAGGTTGTCGAAGCTCGGGTTGCAGACGAACTGTGGCTCGAAGGCCGGCTCGCCCTCGATCAGCTCCATGAGCCAGGCGTTGCCGTCGTGCGAGTCGCGGAAGTCGGCGTGGGGATGGTGTACGAGCGCCTTGCCGACGCCCGCCTTCTTCATCGCGGCGAGAGTGTCCTCGGCGGTGTGGACGGTGACACGCCGGTCGTGGGGCCGGCCGAGGTTCATGTTGGCGTCGAAGACGGGCACCGACGGCTGAAAGTTGAGGTCTACCTTGCCCATGTTGGATGCCTCGCGCCGGTGGAAGATCGGGGCGAGTCTATCAGCGGCCCGCCGGAGGGTCAACGCGCTGGGAAGCCCGGATTCCCGACCCCCACGTTCAATGTCATGTCTACCAGCCTTCGCCTCCATTCCCGCGCAGGCGGGAACCCAGGGGCGGGGGGCTCAGCTACGAAATCCACGGATGTCCGCCCTGTCGGGCTCCTTAGCGAGGAGTTGGGCAAAGGTCTCCGAAGGCCGGGAATCCAGGGGCGGGGCCTCCCGGGTACGGAGTCGACGCACGTCCACCACAGTTCGCCGCAAGCAAGGGGGTTACGCAAAGGTCTCCAGGGGCGGGATTCCAACCGGCCCTGTCCCTGCGATACGGCGCCCTTACCATTTGAGTGGGGGATTCGGGGTGAGGGCAACCGTTCGGAGTCACGGGACGCCTGCCTTCTCCGCCTCACCCCAAAGGCAACCCATTCACCCCGAGTAGCGCAGCGTATCGAGGGGCGCACACAACCGCGGACGCCGCCCTTCGATACAGCCCGACCGGAGCGGCGGGCCACTCATGGCGAACGGAAGGACAAAGGAGGCCCTTCAACTCTCAACAGCTACAGGACGGCTGGGCTCCCCCTCATCCCGGCATTCTCCCGCCAGGGGAGAAGGGGCGCGAGCTACGCGGCCATTTCGAAGGCGGCGGCTACGCCCTGGCCGCCTCCGACGCACATGGTCTCCAGCGCGATCTTCGCGTCGCGGCGTTTGGCCTCGTGGAGCATCGTCGCAAGGACGCGGGCGCCGGTGGCGGCGATGGGATGGCCGAGCGACACGCCGGAGCCGTTGACGTTCAGCCCGTCCAGGCTCGGGAGGTCCCACTCCCGCAGGACCGCCAGCACCTGCGCCGCGAACGCCTCGTTCAGCTCGATCAGGTCGACGTCGTCCCACGTCAGCCCCGTCTTCGCGAACAGCTTCTCGACGGCCGGCACGGGGCCGATGCCCATGTAGGCGGGGTGCACGCCGACGGCCGCCCAGCCGCGGAGGTAGGCCATCGGCTCGAGGCCGAGCTCATCCAGCCTGTCGGCGGCGACGACGAGGCAGGCAGCGGCCGCGTCGTTCTGGCTGCTGGCATTGCCGGCGGTGACGGTGCCGTTCTTCATCACCGGCCTCAGCCGCGCCAGCTTCTCCACAGACGTGTCCCTGCGGGGGCCCTCGTCGGCGTCGAACATGACGGGGTCGCCCCTGCGCTGAGGGACGGGGATCGGGAAAATCTCGTCGGCGAACTTGCCCTCGTCCTGCGCGGCGATGGCCTTGCGGTGGCTGGCGAGCGCGTACTCGTCCTGCTCCTCGCGGGATATCTCGTACTTGGCCGCCAGGTTCTCGGCCGTCTCTAGCATGCCGGAGATGGGGCCGAAGCGCTCGTCCGGGGAGCTGCGCGCCCGGGCCCTCATCAGCCTGTCGTGCAGCTCGACGGAGCCGAGCCTGCCGCCCCATCGGGCCGCGGTCGTGTAGTACTCGACGCCGCTCATGCTCTCGACGCCGCCGGCGACGACCACGTCGGCGTTGCCGGTCTGCACCAGCATGGCGGCGTTGAGGATGGCCTGAAGGCCTGAGGCGCAGCGGCGGTCGAGCTGGTAGCCGGGCACGTCGATGGGCAGGCCCGCCTTGAGCGAGCAGAGGCGGCCGATCGCGGGGTTCTCGCCGCTCGGGTAGCTCTGCCCGAGCACCACGTCGTCGACGCGCTCGGGGTCCAGGCCGGTGCGCGCCAGAAGCTCCTCGATGACCAGCGCGCCGAGGTCCTCGGCCGGGACGTCGCGCAGGCTGCCTCCGAAGCCGCCCACCGCGGTCCTCACCGGCGAAACTATCGCCGCGTCACGCATGTCGACCTCCTCTGTCTCTGCGGGGACGCCTGGCTGCGCCAGGTTGAACGGGTCGCGGGCGCCCCGGAGCCGCGGCATCGGCGGCGCTTCGCCGGATGTCCGCGGGGTCACCGCCCCGCCGGCGTCGACGCCTCGTCGGAGACGGAGGCGCCGGACGCGTGAAGCATGATCTTGGGCGAATGCTCGCCGCGCGCCTTCGCCGCCGCGCTGCCCGTGTACACCGGGCAGGTGACGCACCCGACTTGCTTGTCCGGCTCCTCGCCGACCTGGAAGAGCTGCCGGGCGGCCCTGTAGCTCTCTCCGTTCCATACCGACATGAACGTCTGGTCGGTGACGTTGCCGAAGTCGTCGGCCACGTTTACCAGGTAGCAGCACGGGGCGGTGCCGCCGTCCCAGTTGATGACGGTGGAGCGCCACAGCCGCCAGCAGCGGTCGCCCTCCTCCTCCCGGAAGGGGCGCTCGAAGGGGTGCTCCCGCAGGTACTCCTCGATGCCCACGGGCATCCACTTCTTCGCGGTGTCCGTCTCCTCCTCGCCGAGGGGAAAGTCGACCTTCTTGAACAGTATCCCGTCGACGCCCATCGAATCGGCCAGGGCCTGCGCCTCCGGGATCTGGTGCTGGTTCTGGCGCATGACGATGAACTGCCACTCGATGTAGGGCGTTTCGGAGCCGAGCTCGCGTTTCGTGTCGATAAGAAGCTGCAGGTTCTCCAGTACCTTGTCGAGGTGGCCGCCCACCCGGTACTGCTCGTAGACCTCCTGGGTGACGCCGTCTATGGAGACGATCATCGTGTCGAGGCCCGAGCGGACGATGCGCTCCGCCATGTCCTTCTTGAGGGGCTTGTTGAGATTTGTGCTGATCGTCGTGGCGATCTCGGCCTCGTGGGCGTAGGCGATGAACTCGTCGATGCGCCTGTTCAGGAACGGCTCGCCCCAGCTGTACAGGGTCAGCCAGACGCAGTAGTCCTTGATCTCGTCGATCACCTTCTTGTAGGTGTCAAAGTGCATCACGCCCTTGTCGCGGTCGATCGTGCCGAGACCGGTGTGGCACAGGGGGCACTTGAGCTGGCAGATGTTGGTGGTGTCGATCTCCCACTCGAATGGGTAGGCGTCGACGTCGACCCTGCCGGTGCGGAGCTGCCACTCGACGCGCATCAGGTTGAACAGCTTCTTCCACTTAAAATAGCGGAAGGCCGCCTCGACCTGGTTGTACCGGCGGTCGCCCTGGACCGCCGCAGTCGCGACGCGGTTGACCTGGAACTTTTCGGCCAGCCTCCCCGTGACTATCGCGGTTCGGGTGAGGAGGGACACTGGCTACCCCCTGGGAATCATCATGGCCGGTGGCCGTCTCGCGCGCTCGCGCAATCCGGGCCCGTGTCTGGCGGAATACGGTAACATATCGCGCCACGGGGCTTAAAGGACGCCGGGGGTCTAGCGTGCGGGCCGCTTCGGGCGGGAACGTCCGGCGGCACGCGGAGGAGGGCAGCCATGAATCCCATACTCAAGACTCTGCTCGTATCGGTGGGCGGGGTCCTCGTCGGCCTCGCAATCGCGATAGCCATAGCGATCGCGGTGGGCTACCTGCTGAGCACGTTCTGGGGAGTCGTCGCGTTCGTCGTGTCTTTCGGGATGATCGCCGGGTACTTCGCGGCAAGGTCCAAGGCCGAGACGGGCCACTACTAGCCGCAAGGGACATGCGGAGAATAACGCCCTATTCACCGCATAATATGCGTCGATTCCTTGCTCGGCGAGGTGAATGCGGGCTATAGTCAAGAGCCTTATTGCGGTCGCGCAGCAGCCACGAAACGCTCCGGTCCTCCTGGGCGGTTGGGCTCATTTCCAAGCTATAGTTCCTGGCGAACGACAGCATTCAATGGACGGTTTCGCCAGGAGTGCCTGAACGAGAACTGGTTCCTGTCCCTCGAGGACGCTTTGGAGAATGTGGATGGCGAACGGAGAGCGGTGATGGTTCCCCTCGTGAGACCAAGGAGCCTGACGGTCAAAACCGGTCTACGCGATACCTGTATCATTGCGGTCCTGGCACTGTTGCTAGGCGCCTGCGATCGCGGCCAGCAGGAGACAACCGAACCCACGCCGCCACCCGCCATGCAACGGCTGGCTACCGAGCCACCCCAAGGCAACAAACTGTCGGTCAAGGCAGAGGTGTGGGCCGACAACTGGTTCGCCTTCTACGTCGGCGAGCGCCTCATCACCGAGGATTCGACGCCGATCACGACGGAGCGATCGTTCAATTCTGAGACGTTCGTTTTTGACGCCGAGTACCCTCTGCAGCTGAATTTCGTCGCCAAGGACTTCAAGGAGAACGACACGGGCTTGGAGTACATCGGAAGCCGCAGGCAACAAATGGGCGATGGCGGCCTCGTCGCGCAGTTCACGGACACGGCGACGGGAGAGACTATCGCGCTCACCGATTCCTCCTGGCGATGCTTGGTCATCCACGCGGCGCCGCTCAACCCCGCCTGTGCAGGCGAGTCAGACCCGGAGGCTGGGGTCGGCCCATGCCAATTCCACGCGATCGCTGAGCCCGAAGCGTGGCGCACCGTAGGCTTTGACGACGGCGGATGGCCGTCGGCGGTGGAATACAGCGAAGGGGATGTTCGTCCGAAGGACGGCTACGATCAGATCGACTGGAAGGACGAGGCGCGGCTGATATGGACAGCCGACCTGGAGAGGGATAACACGCTGTTGTGCCGCCTAACTGTGGAGCGACCCTGAAGGCACCCGTCGTTTAACACAGGTCGATGCCGGCCTATCCACGACATGATCGCCCGGCCGAAGATTGCCAGGACCAAGACTCTCGGGACAGGGAAGACGTACGAGACACTCGAACGCACCCAGCGTGGAACGATGGATGTCTCCGACTGGATGCGCTGGTTCGTGGACTGCCTGGGCAGGGCCGTAGCGAGCGCGGAGACGACGCTCGGCGCGGTACTCGATGAAGCCCGCTTCCGGCAGCGCATATCGGACATCCCGCTGAACCCGCGCCAGCGAGACGTACTCGACCTTCTTCTTCGAGGATTCGACGGCGAGCTGACAACCTCCCGGTGGGCGGCGCTGGCCGGCTGCTCGCAGGACACCGCCCTCAGGGACATCAGCCTCCTGGTCGAGAACGGCGTCCTGGCGCGGAGCGAAGAGGGCGGCCGCAGCACGAGCTACACCCTGGTGTCGTCACCTGAGCGAAACCCTGCGCCCTCCGCCTCGACGTCTGGCGGTCCGGCTAGCCGTGGACGAGCGGGAAGACCTCTTCGGCGAAGCTCTGCATCAGATCCAGGCGCTCCGACACGGAGTCACCGGCCCCGCTGAAGTTCTGGTGGGTGACGCCCAGCTTCTCGTAGCCCCGGATCGTCTCCGCGACCTCGTCCTTCCTGGATACGTCGCCGTCCCACGACGCTCCGCCGAAGCGGATGACGAAGTCGTACGGGTCGCGGCCCGCGGCCTCCAGCCGTCGCCTCAGCTCCGAGACGGCGGCGGTGAAGCGCTCGGTCGTGTCGAGCGGGTAGATCGGGTTGGAGTCTGACGGCAGCCAGCCGTCACACAGCGTCGCTGCCCTGCGGATGGCCGGAGGGCTCTCGCCGCCGACCCAGAACGGGGGGCTCGGCTGCTGCACCGTCTTCGGCGCGAAGTCGACGTCGGCGATGTCGAGGAACTCGCCATGGAACTCGGGCTCCTCCTTCGACCACAGCTCCTTCCACGCGCGGATGTACTCGTTGCTCACCGCTCCGCGCTTCTCGAACGGCGTCGGCACCATCAGCGCCTGGAACTCCTCCAGGTTCCAGCCGACGCCGCAGCCGACGACCAGCCTGCCCTGGGAGAGCTGGTCGATCGTCGCCAGTATCTTGGCGGCGAGGATCGGGTTCCTGTACGGCAGCACGATCACCGACGGCAGCAGCCGCGCGCGGGAGGTCTGCCCGGCCACGAAGGCCATCACCGACAGCACCTCCAGCGTGTTCTGCAGCGTGCCCACGCCGGGGATTTCGCCCTTGGGGCCGTAGGGGTACTTCGACTCGATGTGGCGCGGCATGATCAGGCGCTCGCTGGCGTTGATCGCGTCGAAGCCGAGCTCGTCCGCCCGGCGCGCTATCGTGCCGATGTCGTCGGGGCTGTAAGTGGGCCCGCCGATGGGGACGCCTACGATGAACTTCATGGTGGTGACTCCTGGGACTGTATCGGGCGCCTGGAGGCGCCGGTCGGGACGGCAGCCAGTGTAGTTGCGGCCCAGGGCACTGTCAAACTGTGCACATCCCCCACTCCCCGCCGCGGGAGGCGGGGCCAAGTCACCTTCACCTCAATCCTCTCCCGTCAAGGGAGAGGAGGCAAGAAATCCCCTCTCCCCGCCGCGGGTGAGGGTTGGGGTGAGGGGGCGTCGGAGAAGGTCGGGCTATCCGACGCGCTCGGCGACGCCTATGCCGGAAAAATCGTTGCCGCAGTAGTAGAGCAGGCTGCGTCCCGGCAGCTCCAGCTCCATCGCGTACTCCGTCATCTCCGAGTCCCAACCCGACTCCGACGTGGGGACGATGACGCGCGGGTCGGACCGGAAGTGTATGCCGTCGTCGCTCTCCGCGTAGCGGACGCGGTAGGTCGGTCCCGCCGAGCTGTACCACATGCGGAAGACGCCGTCCCGGTATTGCACCGTCGGCTTCGAGGTGACGTAGGTCTCGATCGGGTTGTCGCGGTCGGGCGCGACCACGGCGCCCGTCTCGTGGGGCGTGAAGGTGTGGCCTCCGTCGGTGGACACGGCGAGCGCGATGGTGATGCGCAGGCCGCGCTCGTACTCCTCGCGGTCGGCGATGGCGGTGTAGTACATCCAGTGCTCGTCACCGACCTTCAGCACCGCGCACGACCCGCTGGAGCCCTCGTGGGGACTGCCCGGTATCCCGTGCTGGAAGATGGGGCCGTTGCCGCTTCGCCGCCAGGTGAGCCCCGCGTCGTCGCTCTCGGCCAGTCCGGTGCGCCAGGTCTTCTCCGTCCCCTGCCGCCTGTACTCTCCGCCGAAGCCCGCGTAGTACATGTGCCAGTGCGTGTCCGTGATCGGCACGACCCACGGGTAGGAGACCCACTCCGAGTCGAAGCCGCCGGGCCCGCTCACGTCGAAGACAGGGTTGCGCTCGTGCTTCGTCCACGCGAGCGGATCGTCGACCGACGCCTCCGCGAACCCGATCCTGACCTCGTTCGCGACCTTGCTCGGCCGGCGTAGCCTGCCGTCGTAGTACATCCTCAGCCGGTCGCCGAGGCGCATGACGAACGGCGCCGTGGGTTTCTGGTCCCAGGCGGGCCTGCTCTGATGAGGCAATACCGCCTCGGGGGTTATCTTGCGCCATTCGCCCGCGTTTGCCATCCGTCACCCCGGTCCGCGCCACTTGGAATGCCGGGGCGCATCGTGGATAATCGCGCCTCCGGACAACCGGCCCTTTGGAGGTATGACGATGATATACGAGATTCGAACATACGACATCCGGCCCCAGAAGGTCCCCGACTACCAGGAGCGGTTCGAGGCGAAGCTGGCCGGCCGCCAGGAGTTCTCGGATCTGTTCGGCCACTGGTACACGGAGATCGGACCGCTCAACCAGATCGTCGCCATCTGGCCCTACGAGTCGCTCGAGAGCCGCGCCGAGACCAGGGCGGCCGCCGAGGCGAGCGGCAAGTGGCCGCCCGACACCGCGGAGCAGATCGTCGGCATGACGTCCCGCATCTTCGAGCCGGCGCCGTTCATGCCGCCGCCGGGCGAGCGCGACGTGGGCCCGATCTTCGACATGCGCATCTACACCTACCAGGCCGAGGCCGTCCCGGCCGTGCTGGAGCAGTGGGGCGCGGCCATCGATAGGCGGACGGAGATGTCGCCGCTGGTGGGATGCTGGTACTCGGAGAGCGGCGGCGAGGGCAACTGGGTCCACATGTGGGCGTACCGCAGTCTCGACGAGCGGATGCGGATTCGCGCCGAAGCGCGGGCGGCCAGGATATGGCCCGCCCCCGGGTTCACGCCGCCGGACAGGCAGGAGAACAAGATACTGCTGCCTGCGTCGTTCTCGCCGATACGTTAGACGGCGAGCGGTCGCGCCGTTGCGGGACGATGGGTGCGCCCCCATTCGTCCTCCCCGTGGAGACGGGGACCCATCCCCGCCCCGCCCGCTGGATTCCCGCCCGCGGAGACCCTTCTATAACCGTCATTCCCGCGCAGAGCCTGCCCTCGTGAAGACGGGGGCGGGAACCCAGGAGGCGGGGGCTCAGCTACGACAATCGACGGATGAACGCCCTGTAGGGCTCCCCCGCGAGGAGTTACGCAAAGGTCGCCCTGCGCTGGGACGGTGGGCATGTCGGAGTCCCAGGGACAGCCGCCTGGTCGCCTCAGCGCGCCGGGGCTACGCGGAAGCCCAGCGGCTCCAGGCGCCTGTGTACCTCCGCCATGACGTCGGGCGACAGTGGGCCCTTCTCCAGCGACCGGATGTTCTCGCTCAGGTGCGCCGGGTCGAGCACGCCGACGATTACCGTGCTGATGTCGGGGTGGGCGAAGGTGTAGCGCAGGATGAACGCGGCGCGGCTCTCGCCCTCCTCGCGGAGCTCGTCGAGGCCCGCCTTCTCGAAGTTGGCCCACCGCTCCGCGTCGGTGGCGAACGCGATGCCGCGGGAGTGCGCCAGCGATCCCGCGATGTCCGGCTCGCCCTTGGCCGCCCGCGTCCGGATGACCGTGCCGCGGCCGTCCTCGGTCAGCCTCGTGATCCAGTCCGCGTGCTCCGGCTGCAGCGTCGAGTAGCTGGTCTGGAAGACGTCGAACTCCTCGACCGCCGCGTGTGCTGGCAGGTGCGGCAGGTTGGTCGAGATGCCCACCCACCGCGCCTTGCCCCGCCGCTTGATCTCCAGCAGCGCGTCGAGCAGTCCGGCCGGCTCCAGGTCGTCGGGCCACGGGTTGTGCAGCTGCAGCACGTCGACGTGGTCCGTCCTCAGGCACCTCAGGCTCTCGTCGATCCCGCGCAAGGCGGCCTCGCTCGACCAGGTGGGGCGGCCGTCCGCGTAGCCCGCGCGGGATACCTTGGTCGCGAGGACGTACTCGGAGCGCCTGTGCGACAGGTACCTGCCGATGTACTCCTCGGAGGCCCCGTATCTCCTCGCTGTATCGATGTAGTTGATGCCGGAGTCGAGCACCGCGTTCAGTATCGCCTCGGCCTGGGCGTCGGTGAGGCCGCGCTCGGGCACGCCCGCCTCGTCCGTCAGGCCGCGCAGCTCCAGCGCCCCGTATCCGAGATGCGTGACCCTCAGCCCCGTCCGACCCAGCGTCCGCATCGGCAATCCGTTCGCCATTTTCGTGCCCTCCACGGTTGCATTTGCCCTGGTCGGCCAATGCCGCCGGCGAACAATATAGCCTAACTGGGGAGCCGGAGGGGCCAAGCCAGAATGCGACGCGATTGTCGCAGCAGGTTTCGGCTCACGCCGTCAGGCGAAGGTGAATGATCAACGGCCGCCCGGCGCAGCGCACAAAAAAGCCCCAGGGGATCGGCCCAACTCGCAATGACCGGATTTCTCCGGGAGTTGGACGTACTGCCAAGGGGCGGATGTGAATTCTAGCCTGGAGAATTCTCCTTCTCCTTGTCAATCGCGTGTTTAGATATTTCCAACACCGGGCCGCCCGCTATGCCGTCTTCGCAACGGTCGCAGTCGGCCACGTCGCACCGGGTGATCTCGGGCCGCTCACGGATCGCCGCGGACGCGCGCTCCAGCACGTCGGCTGCCGGGAAGATGCGCCACACGCTGCTGCCGACGGTCGCCCGCCGCTCGACCGGGCTGAGCGCCGGCTCGATGGCGTTGAAGCCGCGCGAGCACCCGCCGCACTCGGCCTCGACGACCCCGCCGTCGGCACCGCTCGCCCACCTGCGGAACGGCGTGCGCCCGGCCATCTGCTCCGCCCGGTGCAGCGCGGTCATCGTCCGCAGGTCGACGCCCATCATCACGACGTAGCCATTGATGCGGGCGAGCTCCCTGAAGGGCGCGAAGACATCCAGCGGCGCCTGTCCCGCGATCAAGTCGGATGCCAGGGGGCCGGCGGCCGCGAACGAGTTCAGCGGGTGGTCGCCGCGGGCGCGGCCCGCCGTCTCGAGCACCGCGGCGGGGACCGCACCCATCCACTCGCTGACGTCGTTGCGGTCCGGCGTGTAGACCTCCTCCGTGGCCGGCGGCAGCCCATCGTCGTCGCGGTCGCCCCACGCGTTGCGGAGCAGCGCCCGGCCCGGCGGCTGCGCGACCGCGAGGTCGTACGTGAACGCCGGGACCATGACCGTGCAGCCAGCATCCAGCAGCCCGACGACCACCGCGCGCGCCCCTCCGACAACGCGGCCGAACGAGCCAAGCGACGAGTGGACGCACAGCGCGGCGCCGGCCAAGCCGTTGGCCGCGGCCGCGCCTGATATGTCCTGACGGGTGACCGGCATTCGTATCTCTTGCGCGACCCGTTAGGCGGGTGGGACGCTAGAAGTCTCCTTCTCTGACCTTGGTCCCGGACAGGTTCTCGATGAGCTGCGGCCGCACGGGATCGTTGCCGGCGAGGATGCCCTGCCCCTTCTTCCATTTCTTCGCGGCGACGCTGTCAAGTCCGGCCAGTCGCTGCGCGCCTTCGAGGGCTCGCAGGTCTCCGTCGTAGTATTCGAACCACGGCAGCCCGGCGTCGGTGTACGATCGTGCCGTGGGCGGCTCCTGGGGTGGCTCGGTGCCGGTGACCTCGAGGAACTGGAGGCTGTTGACGACGTGCACGAAGCACCGGGACCGTACCGACGTGTCCCACGAGTCAAGACCGTGTTCGTCCTCGTAGATCTGTTGGCGCATGAGCCCGCCCGGCGCCAAGCCCATCTCCCGGATGGGGGAGCTTTCTGCTACTGGAGCCATCATGGCCCGCACGTGTAACAGATCGAGCTGCTCTTTTTCCCGCTCCGCGTATTTGGAGGCCTTCATGGGATAAACGACGATCTGCAGCCCGCCGTGTTGCGCCTCACCGGTCAGTTGCTCTTCCGCGGAGTAGCCCTCCCCCAATGGCATCGCCACGAACTGCCGGATCAACCCTCTCTCGACGCAGAAGCCGTCCAGCCAGGGTTGGTCAGGCACCACCATGTAGTCCTGGGGCGTGCCGGTGAGCTCGTTGCTCCACGTCTCCCCCGTCAGTGCGTTGATCTTCCCGGCAGCGACCTTGACGGCCATCGGGTAGGACGCACTGAGATCGAGCCACATCGCCTCCGCCTGATACATGGGAAGAAAGACTCCCCCGTGCCTTTTCCAGGCATCCGGGACCGTGTCCCTGTAGTCGTCCACGTGACTGAGCGGAAAGGCCCCGAGACCTGGCGGGAGGGGGTAGTCACGATTGTCGTCGGGGATGCGCAGCGTGCGCCGAAAACCGATTCGCAACTCGGCATCCTCGTGTACCTCGGGAAACCTGAATACCAGACTATCGTCCTTGAGCTCGATCACCGTCCGTTCTCCTCCTTTTCAGTTGAGTTCAGAGCTTCGCCCTTACCAGTCCCCGTCCCGAACCTCTCGAATGACACTCAATATCGCGTGGTCGGGCGCATCCCTCAGCTGCCGCAGCAGGTCCGCGAATAGCCGTGGGCGGCGCAGTACGATGGCCTGGAGATCGGTTGATACCTTGCCCGCCATGGCAAGCAACAGATCGGGGTCCTCCCGCAGCTCTTTCGCGAGGCGGCGTATGACAGCCTCAGAAGGCGGGGGGGTCTGGTCCCGTTCGATCTTGCTCAGGTAGGCCGGTTCGACGCCGATCCGTAGAGCCACCTGCCGCACCGAGAAGGCTCGGTCGCCGCTGCGAAGTCCCTCACGTACCGAGCGCACGTATCCTCCGAATGTCATGTGTACAACATACTACACCCTTTTGGAGTCTGTCAACGGGTCGGGGATGTGGCCCGGATACCGGCGCCGCGCCGCCGCCGCTAGCCGGGGATGCGCTCCCGGGAGACGGTGGCGCCGTCGAACTGGAAGCCCTGCTGCTGCCGCGGCAGCGGCAACCTCACCGCGGCGCCCGACAGGCTGGACAGGTAGGCCGCCTGCACCATCTCGATCGCCGCTCGGCCGTCGGTCGCCTTCACCTCCGGCTCCCTGCCCTCCCGCAGCGCGGAGATGAAGTCCTGCGTCTGCAGGTAGAACGCCTCCAGGCGCTTCGGGTCCATGGGATTGCCCTCGGGGTCGATCTCGGGCATCTCCCAGACGTTCTCCCACTGCCCCGAGTCGGCCACCCTCAGCATGCCCCAGCCGTCCGCCTCTATGATGCCCTTGTCGCCGTAGATACGCGCCAGGTAGCCGGAGTTCGGGAAGCCGGGCTCCGGCAGCTCGTGGCTCGTCCACGACTGCGCGGCGGCCCCGCCGGCGAACTGGATCTGGATCATCGCGCTCATCGCCTTCCACGCCTCACCCTTCGTCGAGCCGACCCACGCGAAGACGCTGGACGCCTCGTCGCCGGTCAGCCAGCGGAGCATGTCGCAGATGTGGGCGCCGCGGTCGAGGAAGCTGCCGCCGGCCTCCGGCGCGTCGAGCCACGACTTCGTCTCGTGGTACCACGTCCACAGCGAGGTGAGCTGCGACATGCGCACCGTCCCGATGCACCCCTCGTCGATCAGCCTCTTCGCCCTCGAGAACACGCCCCGGTACCGCAGCGTCTGGATGACGCTCAGCGTCACGCCCGCCTCGTCGCAGGCCGCGATCATCGCGTCGCAGTCGGCCACGTTCGTGCCCATCGGTTTCTCGACGAGCACGTGCTTGCCCTGATCGGCCGCCGCGAGCACCTGCTCGGCGTGCGCCTGGTGCGGCGACGCGACAAGCACCGCGTCGACGTCCGACCTCGCCAGCAGCGACTCCAGGGTCGGCTCGTAGTCCATCCCGTAGTCCTCGGCGAGGCCCGGCGCCCTGCTCCCGCCGTAGACGGCGACGAGCCTGCCGCCCTCGTTGTACTTCGAGATGCCCTCGGCGTACGTCCGGCCCATGTAGCCGGAGCCGATCAGCCCTATTCCTATGTCTCCCAATTCTGGCCTCCTGTGTATGGGTCGACAGCCTTCACCCTCACCCCAGCCCTCTCCCATCGAGGGAGAGGGGATAACGCCGGGGCCCCTGAGTATAGACCGCGGGCGGACTATCCGGGTAGCTGCCGATGGGCGTTGGGTGTACCCTACGGCCTCAGACCTCTGGGGGTGGCGGCAGATGGCGTATCCCGGCCGGATGACCTTCGGAATGTTCCTGGCCCCGTTCCACGAGCCGAACGAGAACCCCACCCTGGCCCTGCAACGCGACCTCGAGCTGATCGAGTGGGCCGACCACCTGGGATTCGACGAGGCGTGGGTCGGCGAGCACCACTCGGCCGGCTGGGAGCCCATATCGTCGCCCGAGGTGTTCATCGCCGCCGCGGCCGAGCGGACAAAGCGCATCATGCTCGGCACCGGAGTCGTCGGCCTGCCCTACCACCACCCGTTCATCGTGGCCGACCGCATGGCGCTGCTCGACCACCTGACGTGCGGCCGGGCGATGCTCGGCGTCGGCCCCGGATCGCTCCCCACAGACGCGCTCATGATGGGCATCGACCCGCCCGTCCAGCGCCAGCGCATGGCCGAGTCGATGGAGGCGATCATGCGCCTCCTGGCGAGCACCGAGCCGGTCAGCATGGAGACCGAGTGGTTCACGCTGAGGGAGGCGGTCCTCCAGCTGCGTCCCTATACCGAGCCGCGCTTCCCCATCGCCGTCGCCGCGTCGCGGACGCCCGCGGGCATGATGCTGGCCGGCAGGTACGGCCTCGGCGTCCTCTCGCCGGGCATGATCCCCGAAGGCGGGACGACCACGGCAATAGCGGACTTCTGGGCCATCGCCGAGCAGGCCGCGGCCGAGAACGGCAGGACGATGGACCGCGGCCAGTGGCGCATGGGCACCGTGGCGCACCTGGCAGACACGAAGAAGGAGGCCATCGAGCAGGTCCGCGTCAAGGCCGGCCGCCTCACGCGCCACTACCACGAGATGACCATCGGCCTCGAGCCGCTGGACGTCCCGCGGGACAAGATCATCGACCACTTCGTCGACACCGGCGCCTGGTGCGTCGGCACGCCGGACGACATGATCGCGCTGATCGAGCGGCTGCAGGAGGCCAGCGGCGGATTCGGCGGCTTCTTCGTGCAAGACTGCGAGATGGCGAGCCGCGAGCAGATCATGCGCAGCTACGAGCTGATCGCGCGATACGTCATGCCGCGCTTCCAGGGGTCGCTCGTCGGCCTCGAGGCGTCCCAGCAGTGGTCCGCGAACAGGCTGCCGGAGATCGCCGACGCGAGGCGCCGGGCGGTCAGCCGCGCGAACCGGGGGCGTAGTGGATAGTGAATAGTGGTTAGTGGATAGTTGGGACGTGCAAGAAACCTCTTCCCCCTCGACGGAGACCTTTGCACAATCGTCATTCCCGCGAAGAGCCTGCCCTCGTGAATACGGGGGGGGGGGTTGCATAACCGTCATTCCCGCGCAGAGCCTGCCCTCGTGACGACGGGGGCGGGAACCCAGGGGCGGCGGGCTTCTAGATACGATAACGACGCATCGACGCCACATCCGTTACCCACAGGTGGGGTTACGTAAAGGGTCTCTCGACGGGGGAAGATTGGGATGGGGGGTGAACGCCGAGCGGAAGCCAAGCCAGCCGCGCCCAAGGCAACTCCCCCCTCATCCCGGCCTTCTCCCGCCAGGGGAGAAGGGGCATGAACTCTCCGCCCGGTGGACGGAACCCCCGGCTGGCGGCAACAAGCCCCTTCCCCGCTCGACGGGGGAAGATTGAGTTGGGGGTGAACGCCGAGCAGGCGACAAGCCGGCCGCGCCAAGGCGACTCCCCCTCATCCCGGCCTTCTCCCGCCAGGGGAGAAGGGGCATGAACTCTCCGCCCGGTGGACGGAACCCCCAGCTGGCGGCAACAAGCCTCTTCCCCCCTCGACGGGGGAAGATTGAGATGGGTACAGACCGGGTACATTGGTAACAGGTAGACCGGGCACCTGGGTAACACATTATTCCAAAATGGGAGCAATTCTTATGAGGAGTCATGTGATGCCCTGGAACGAGTCTAGCGCGGCCTGTGAGCAGAGAGTGTTCATAGAGAGGTGGTCGATGGGGGAAGAGTCCGTTTCGGAGCTGTGCCGCCGATTCGGAATCAGCCGGAAGACGGGCTACAAGCGGATCAACCGATTCAAGGAGGACGGCTACGAGGGTCTGGGCGACCGTATCAGCGCACCGCACTCGCATCCGAACGCGACGAGCCCTGAGGTGGCAAGGCAGTTGATCGAGGCTAAGCGAGCCCGTCCGACGTGGGGTCCCAAGAAGCTGGTGGCCTGGCTGCGAGCTGAGGCGCCCGAGGCGCCCTGGCCGGCTCCGAGCACCGCAGGGGCGATCCTCGACCAGGCCGGCCTGGTCAAGCGGAGGCGCCGCCGCAGGAGCACCGCCCCGTGGAGCGAGCCGTTCGCCGAGGCGATAGATGCCAACGATGTGTGGTGCATAGACTTCAAGGGGTGGTTCCGCACCGGAGACGGTAAGCGGGTCGACCCGCTTACCGTCCAGGACGCGGCGTCGCGCTACCTGCTGGCGTGCGCCGGTCTGGCCCAGCCGAGGACAGCTCAGGTGCGCCGGGTGATCGACAGAGTGTTTCGGGAGTACGGACTTCCTCGGACGATCCGCACGGACAACGGCCCGCCGTTCGCCAGCGTCGGTCTGGGAGGGCTGACGACTCTGTCGATCTGGTGGATCAAGCTGGGGATCATCCCGGAGCGCATCGAACCCGGCCACCCGGAGCAGAACGGCAGGCAGGAGAGGTTTCACAGAACGCTCGATGAGGAGACGGCGTCCCCGCCGCAGCCGAACGAGCGGAGCCAGCAGAGGGCGTTCGACACCTTCAGGAACGACTACAACGAGGTGCGGCCGCACGAGGCGCTTGGCCAGCAGCCTCCATCTAGCGTGTACCGACCGTCGCACCGGGAGTATCCCCGACGGGCAGAGTCGCCAGAGTACGCAAGCGGAGTCACGGTCCGAAGGGTGAGAACGAACGGCCAGATCAAGTGGAACGGAGGACTGGTCTACCTGAGCGAGGCGCTCAAGGGTGAGCCGGTCGGGCTGGTGCAGCAGGACCCCAGGTACTGGACGGTCATCTATGGCCCGCTCAGCATCGGGCTGTTGGACGACCACGCCGGTCATGTGCTGCATACCCCTACCAAACTGTTACCCAAGTGCCCGGTTTAGGTGTTACCCATGTCCCCGGTTGCACAGTGGGGGGGACCGGGCCCTGTCGCGGTGCACGTTGGGACGAGGCTCGCCTGGGCGTCCCCCTCCCTCTAACTCCCTCCCGCCAGGAGGGCGGACAAGACGATGTCGCCGCCTCGGTAGTCTCACCCCTATGGCGACTCCGGGCCGAACAGGTCGTCGACGTCGCGCTCGACCTGCGCCTTCATCTCCGCCGCGTCGCGCCAGCCGAGCTCCCGGTACGACTCGGGCGTGCCGTAGTCGCGGGTGCGGGCGACGACCGGCATCGGCAGCGCGTGGCCGAAGATCAGCGCCTGCTGCTTTGGCTCCAGCCGCGCCAGCACGGAGCGCAGCTTCCGGCTCCCCGACACGCCACGGAGCACCGCGTCGATGTCCGGCTCGCTGTCCAGCAGGCAGGTGAACTTGGTGCCGAGCTGGCTGACGACCTCCTGGTCGATGCCGCTGGGCCGCTGGTCGACGATCAGCAGGCTCACGTTGTACTTGCGCATCTCGCGGGCGATCGTCCCGAAGATCGTCTGCCCCGCGACCGACGGCGTCAGGAACTTGTGCGCCTCCTCGATGGTGATGACCAGCGGGTCCGGCTCGCCGCGGCCCTCCGCCGAGGCGCGCTCCTTGCGCTCGACGTAGCGCCGGTAGATGCGACGCGTCAGCAGGTTGGCGACCAGCACGTAGGCGGCCATGTCGCGGCCGTAGCGCCCGAACTCGAGCACGACGTGCATGCCGCGGTCGAGGTACGTCAGGATGTGGTTGACCGAGTCGTGGCCGCCCGCCTCGTCCACGAACCCGAAGCGACGCAGGCGCGTCAGCCGGTTGTGCAGCCTGGCCAGCGCGTTGCCGTTGACGCCTATCGCGTCGGCCAGCTCGAAGATCGTCTGCCGACCGCTGGCCGACAGGAACTCCCGCAGCCAGGAGGACGCGCCGAAGTGCCTGTGCAGCGAATAGGCGGCGTCGGCCGCGACCTCCGACAGCCCGAGCGTCTCGCGCAGCACCTCGATGTCCTCGGGCTCGATCTCCTCGTAGCCGATGCGGACGACGTAGTCCGGCGTCAGGCCCCGCCGGCGCGAGCTCTCCTCGTCGAGCGAGAAGACGGCGACCTTCGAGGGGAAGAGCTGCTTGAGCCCCTTCACCTCCAGGTTGGCCTCGCTGTAGCCGCGCCAGCCGTACTCGCTCTCCATGTCGAACACGAGGTTGGTCGCCTCCCCGCTCTGGAGGATGCCGGCCAGCAGCAGCCGCGTCAGGAAGGTCTTGCCGGTGCCGGACTTGCCGAAGACGCCGTTGCTGCGCTGCACCAGCTCCCGCAGGTCGAGGCAGAGGCGGGTCTCCATGTCCAGCGGGCTGCCGATCCAGAAATGGCGCTCGTCCTCGGAGCCGAACACCGCCTCGATGTCCTCCTCGGAGGCCGTGGAGGCGGCGGCGAAGTGGGGCGGGACGGTCTTGGCCGGCTCGTAGCCCTCGACGTTGATGGCCAGCATCGGCTCCACCCTGAGCGTCCCGTACGCCGACGTGCCCGAGACGACCTGGGCTACGAACGGGTCGGACACATCCGGCGGGCTGGCCCGCAGCGCAGGGTCGGTAGTCTCCAGCGAGACGTCCGTGACGACGCCGAGGAAGCGCGAGCGGGCGCCCTGGATGCTCACGAACGTGCCGACCTTGACGTCCTCGGTGGAGCGGCCGCCGTCGAGGCGCACGTCGACGCCCTCGGTCAAAGAGCCGCCGACAACCACGCCGAGGCGCGCTCCGGTGTCGTCCGTAGAGTTCAAGGTGACAGCCCCTTCAGTATCGGGCCGAGGCGCTGGAACTGGCCGCCGAGCGCGGTCGCCAACTCCTTGCCTGCCCGGACGAGAAATGCCTCGGGGTCGGCGTGCGCCCGGCTGGCTCGCCGGAGGAAGGCCGCGACGACTTCGTCGGGGGAGCCGACGGGCGCGGCGAGCAGCAGCGGCAGGAAGTCGAGCGACTCGGAGAACACGGCCGTCTCGGCGTCGTCGCAGCGGTAGACGAAGTCGTGGATGCGCGGCGGCAGAGGAGCGAGGCGCCTGCGAAGGACGCCTTCCTCCCGGTGGCCGACGACGGCGGCGCGGAACTCGGTGGCCAGCAGCCTTGCAAGCTGCGGGTTGCGCTCGTAGACGGCGTCGCCGGACGGGTCGTCCTCGCCCATCGCCATCGTGCGGCGGCCCGGGTCGATGCTGCGGGTCGTCACCTCGGCGACGACGCCGTAGACGGGCGCGTCGCCCTCGCTCCTGACCAGAGCGCCCAGCGGCGGGGCCTCGTACAGCCGGTGGCACTGCGCGACGATCTCGGCGGTCGACGCCTCGACGATCTCGCCCACGGCGCGGTCGGGGGAGCGTTCTGCTGCCTGGTCCATGTCGGATGCGATGGCGCGCCGGTGCCCGGACGGCCCTCTAGCCGCGCGGGATGATGGCGCGCTTGTGGCTGGCGACGCCGATCTTCTTGTCGCCCTCGTGGGCCTCTATCGTGAACGACAGGCGGCTGCCGTCCACCTCGACCAGCTCGGACCTGACCTGCACGCGCGCGCCGAGCGCCGTCGGGGCGAAGTGACGCAGCCCGTCGACCGCGTAGCCGACCGTCACCCTGTCGTCGCCGAGATGGGGGTCCGCCGCGTCTATGGAGCAGCGCTCCATCAGCCCGAGCAGTGACGGCGTCGACAGCACGTCCGCGCCCTGCTGCCCGGTGCGGTTGATCGTCATGTCGGCGGTGACCTCGACGTCGAGCTCGGCCGCCAGTCCAGGCTTCACGTCATCCACTGCGACAAACTCCAGCCTCGGGGGATTTCAGAGCGTCCCGCCCGGCGGTTGCGGCACGCCAACGCGCGCCAACCGGGCATCTCGGGACAACCGCCGGGATTATATCACCGAGGGCGCCGCGTGAGCGGACGCAGGGCGCGTAGGCCTCTATTCCGTCACCCAGCGGGTCTCCTTGTTGCCGCAGTTGCTCGTCCGCTCTTCCTCGTACTCGATATCGACCGGGTTCAGCTCGTTCGTGTTTCCCGTCCTGGTCCACTCGCCCCAGGTCTCTTCCTCGGGGGTGTCGACCCATCTCGTTTCGGTGTTGTTGTAGTTGGACGTGCGCGACTCTTCGGCCTCTTTCGTCGGCCCGCAGCCACGCGTCGATCCGGTCCTCGACCAGTCGCCCCACTCCTCTGGCTCAGGCAGCCATCGGGTCTGCGTGTTGTTGCAGTTGGACGTGCGCGACTGCTCCTTCTCGAGCTCCAACCCGTTCCAGCGCTGATTGCCGGTGTCCGTCCAGTCTCCCCATTCCTCAGACTCGGGGTCGGCAACCCAATCGTACTCGGTGCGGCCGCAGATGCTCGTCCGCTTCATCTGCTTCTCGTGGGTGGGGCCGCAGCCGCGCTCCTGGCCCGTCTCCGCCCAGTTGCCCCACGGGTCCGGCAGGGGCGCGGCAACCCACCGAGTCCTGACGGTACCGCAGTCGCCCGTGGTGCTCTCCTCGGCCTCGAGCGTCGGCCCGCAGCCACGAGTGGCGCCCGTGCGAGTGTAGGCCGGAAACACCTCGTCTACCGGATCGTCGAGCCAGCGCGTCTGCTTGTTCTTGCACTTCTCGCTGATGCGCTCTTCCTCGACCTCGTGAGCCGGCCCACAGCCGCGCTCGTTACCCGTTCGCGTCCAGTCGCCCCAGGGGTCGTCTTCGGCTGAGGACACCCAGCGGTACTCGAAGTCGTTACACTCGTTCTCCCTCACCTGCTGGACTTCGCGGGTGGCGCCGCAGCCCCTTACCTGGGCGGGGGAGACGTTTTCCCACTCGCCCCAGGGCACCTCGGTGGGGGTGGACACCCAACGTTTCGAGACCACTCCGCACGGCGTCGTTCTGGACTCTTCGGACTCGCGGTTCTGTCCGCAACCGCGAGTCCTGCCCGTCCGCCCCCATGGCCCCGGAGGGTCGGGCTGCGGGTCGGCCACCCACTGGTAGAAGACGTTGTCGCAGCCGTCGGTTCGGGACTGCTCTTTCTCCTGGGTCGGGCCGCAGCCCCGCGTCTCGGCGGTGTCCACCCAATCTCCCGGCGGTACCGCCTGCGGGGTGGACACCCATTGGGTCTCCGTCCCGCCGCAGCCAAGCGTGCGCGACTCTTCCGACTCATGGCTTGGCCCGCAGCCGCGGGTGTTGCCGGTCCGCTCCCATGCGGACGGCGGCGGCGTGTCTTCAGGAGTGGACTCCCATACCGTCTCGGTGTCCCCGCACTGGCTCGTACGGATGTACTCGGTCTCCTTGGTCTCCCCGCAGCCGCGGGTGTTGCCGGTTGGCGTCTTCGTCCACTCCAGCTCTTCGGGCGCGGCGACCCACACGGTCCGCGTCTCGTCGTTGCAGTTGTTCCCGACGGTCTGCTCGACTTCCTTTGTGGCCCCGCAACCCCTTGTCTCGCCCGTGGGCGGGCCCGTCTCTTCCCATACGGTCGGCTCAGGGTCGGGTACCCACCGGACCTCTATCCTTCCCTTGCTGGACACCCTGAACCGCTTGCGCGTCCGGTTCTCGCACGAGCCTTGCCACACGTCGGCCCACAGCCACTTCGACCAGGCTTCGGGAATGAGTTTGCCGATGTCCAGCGGCGGTATGTCCACGAGCGTATCGGGCGGCGGCTCAGGCGCGGGCGGCCCGGCCGGCTCGGGCGCATTGACCACCACGTTTACCGTCGCCGTCGCGGTGTCCCCGACCACGTTCGTCACCGTGAGGTTGAACACCAGCGTCGTGTCCTGCGAGGGCGCCGTGAACATGGTGACGGGAGCGGTGGCGCTCGAAAGCTCGACGCCCACTCCCCCGACGCGCGGCTCCTGGAACCACTTGTAGGTCAGCGGATCGCCGTCCGGGTCGGTGCTCTCTACGCCGCTGAGCACGACGGTATCGCCGTGGCGCACGTCGAGCGGCGACTGGACGATCTTGGCCACAGGAGCGCGCTTGCCAAAGCGAATACCCAATAGGTCCTGGGCCTTGGACGCCGGAAACGCGTAGGCCTGTTGTTGGTCTCCGTGCTTGGCGTCGAAGCCGGCGTATACGATGCACGCCAGCTTGTAGACGCCGTCTCGTACCTTGAAGAAGCACGGCGCCCCGGAGTCCCCTGGCGTGATTTTCTTGGTCTCTGTGTTCAACACGACGGCGCCGGTGAACGATAGCTTGTTGAGCGTATGAGCCACGCCGACTTCGCGGACTATGACGTTGGCTTCTCCGGTCTCCCGACCGAGCAGCACCAATTGCATCCCCACCCTCGGGGTGACTGTACCCCGCGCAATGTAGCGGGCCGTGTGACCGGCGCCATGCAGTCTGGGGGCTGCCACCGAGTCGTAGGTCGCCTCGCACATGGCGACGTCGACTTCGTTGTAGCCATTCAGCCTGAGGTCGAGGTCAACGCCAGTTGGGTTTATTCCGACCCTGTACGCTGCGCTGAGTCCGCCCTGATACATCTCTTCGTGGCCGGACACGTTGCGGTAGAACTCAATATTACTATTGGGGACTCGGTCTGCCCCGGCGAGCACATGGAGATTGGTCACCAACATCTGCTTGCCGTCGGACCTTCGGGTGGCGACGCCCGTGAATGTCCCGCTGCCCAAGTCCCGTCGGTCACCCGGCGCAAGACCCGGCAAGGGGCCCCGACTGTTGATTCCGACACCGCTCAGCATCGGTCGATGCTTGCTATTGACAAGACCCATCTCGGATACCTCTCATCAGAAAACTGGGACACGAAACTTCGCAAACTGTTCGTCCAGGCAGTCCGCCCACTCGGTGACGCCGGCACACCAAGTCTCATCCGACCGAAAGAAATGAACCGCCGAGGCCATGAGAAACGCTGCGGTCAGAATGACGAGCACATAGCCTGCCATTCGCACGCGGGGCCGTCGAATCAGCCAGACCGCCCCGATAGCTGCCGCCGTGGCAGGTATGGTCGACAGGCCGATCAGAGCGTAGATAAAGTCTCTCCTGAGCGGGTCGCCGTATGGCTTCGGGTGGCCGCTGGTCGTGGAGCCCTGCCAGTCCGCTATGCCGAAGACCATCCACATCGAGACCGTCACTATGCCCAGGAATACGACCAGATAGACCAAGAAGCGCCGGGCCATCTTGATTGCGTAGGACCTGGTCAAGCCCTGAATCCTCGTTATGCGGACACCGCTCAGCAGCGGGCGATGCTTCTCATTGACAGGGCCCATCTAAGGTTCATCCTGGCTATCGACACCAAAAACCCGCACTCTCCGGCACCGCTTCACCGTTCCTCCTGGCGTCGGCTATCTCCGTGACGACACATTCCGCGATCCGCATGACATTGAGCACTTCGACGAACCAGAAGGCCGCCATGGCCATCATGAGCATGAGATACCACACCATGCGGCGCGACAACTTGATTCCGTAGAGTCTGGTCATGTCACCACCCCTCCTCATTCGGACCCCGATGGTTTACGTACGAAGGACAACGCTAGAAACCACCTTCCATGTACTTGATGGACTCTTCACAACTCCCGAAGTCACTGCCCCCGCACTCCTCGGGGATACGGCGCCGAAAAGCACAGGCCCGCAATCGTAGTGGCGGCGAGGGCGGCCAGGCCACACCAACGCCAGCCCGATTGCCGCAGCGGGAATGCACAGCAGCACGGCCACGACGGATAGGGAGCGGCGGGCCTGCATGTAGTCCATGATGAAGAAATAGTCGCCGACAGGGTCGTCGACCAACCAACCGACCAGGGACGGGCCGGGAAGCCAGTAGATCGCGGCAAACGTCCCCAGCAGTATCACAGGCCAAGGAGTAGCCAGTGGAAGGTCCCTTCGCAGTGCGTACTTCATTCCGTACCCCTCGACGGCTACTACTGAGTCGGCAGATCTGCCCCGTGACAATGGATTGCTCGAAACAGCCCGGTATAGTGGCAGTCCTGGTCGATATACCCCAGGGCGTACAGCGACAAAGTCACCACGACGGCCAGCGCCGCGGCCGCAGCCAGGATACCGCCGCCCGCTCGGACGCCCGGTCTGTCGCCCAACCCCATCCAGCCACCTAGCAGCATCAGGCCGGCCATCGGCGGCAGGACGACGTACGCGGGCGATACGTACGTCTTCCACGTCGCCCCAACGGAATAGAACACCATGAAGAACGTCCCCATCGAGACCACGAGCATGAGGGCGGAATACCCCAACACGCGGCGCGTCAGCTTGATTGTGTAAAGTCTGGTCATGTCACCACCCCTCCTCATTCGATCCCCCGATCTGCTGACGAGTGATTGTCACGGACACAGAGTAGCACGGATGTGCTGTCCGGGGCAAGGACCCGCCGAGGGCCATTTGCGAATAGTCGAGAGACCCCGGGCAGCGGCGGCACGTCAGGCCGGCCCCGAGCCGCCAATGGAAGCCGGTGCGGCGCCCGCCCCGCGGCTATTGCGTTTTGGGGGCCACGGGCGTATTGTGACGCCCACCTGAAAGAGCACCACATCCAGGAGACGACATGACCACGGAAAAGCTGGCGATACACGGCGGCGAACCGGTCCGCACCAGGCCCTTCGGCAACCGGCACTCCTTCGGCGATCCCGAGCGGGAGCAGCTCATGGAGGTGATGGACAACGCCGACACGAGGTGGACGTCCAGGTACAAGACCCAGGAGTTCGAGGACGGCTTCGCCCGGCGGCACGGCGTCGCCTACGCTGTCGCTACCGACTCGGGCACAGGCTCCCTGCACGCCGCGGTGGCCGCGGTGAACCCGGAGCCCGGCGACGAGATCATCACCGCCCCGGCGACCGACATCGGCTCGGTGCTGGGCATCGTGCTGCAGAACGCCATACCCGTCTTCTCCGACTGGCGGCCCGGCGCGTACCTGAACCAGGACGCCGCCGACATCGAGAGCCGCATCACCGAGCGCACGAAGGCGATCATGGTGGTCCACCTGTTCGGCTACCCGGTCGACATGGACGCGATCCTGGACGTGGGGCGCCGCCACAACCTGCCCATCATCGAGGACTGCTCCCAGGCGCATCTCGCCGAGTACAAGGGCAAGCTCGTCGGCACCATGGGCGACATGGGCTGCTTCTCCCTCGGGGGCAAGCCGCTCACGGCCGCGGGCGGCGGCATCCTCATCACCAACAGCGAGGAGTACGCCCGCAGGGCGAAGGGCTTCGCCTACAAGGGCTCCGAGTACGACGAGGGGCTCCGCAACTCGCTCAGGCCGACTTCCGACAACCCCGGATCGTCGACCGGCTACTCCTTCCTGGGCGACTACCACCCGATGAGCAACCTGATGGCCGCGGTCGGCATCGCGCAGCTCGGCCGCATCGACGGCTACGTCGCCCAGCGCAGGGCCGCGGGCGCCATCATGGAGGACATGCTCTGGGAGGTGCCCGGCATCACGCCGCAGAGGCCCGCCAGCTCCGACGACCGGAGCGGCTTCTACGTCCACGGCTTCCTGTACGACGAGGACGAGGTCGGAGCGCCGCTCGACCAGTTCACCGAGGCCTGCCAGGCGGAGGGCGTGCCGGTCGGCGGGCCCTACATCCGCGGCATGGGCCTGTACAGGTACCCCATCTTCGCCGAGGGCCGCACCTACGGGCAGTCCCAGTACCCCTTCGTCGACGAGCAGGGCAACCGCCGCGTCGACTACAACGCGCTGCACCTGCCGGTGCTGGAGGAGGAGCTGCCCAGGACGCTCACGGTCGGCGGCAACAGCTCCTACACCGAGGAGGACGCCACGGACATCGCCACCGCGATCCGCAAGGTCGCGATGCATTTTTCGTCTCTGCGGTAGGGCGCCGGTTGACTGGAGCACGTGTGTCAGGAGAATTCGTTGACTGACGAGAAACTGGCGATAGACGGCGGGGAGCCGCTGCGGAAGGAGCCGCTGGGCCCGCGGTGGGACTTCGGCGAGCCGGAGAAGCGCTACCTCCGCGAGACGATCGACCGGGCGAGCGAGCCCGGCGGTAGCTGGGGCACCGTCAACCACGTCCGTGAATTCGAGGACGCGTTCGCGAAGCGCCACGGCGTCCGGTACGCGATAGCGACCGACTCCGGCACGGGGGCGATCCACGCGGCCGTCGGGGCCGTCAACCCGGAGCCCGGCGACGAGATCATCACCTCGCCGACGACCGACATCGGAACGGTGCTCGGGATCATGCTCCAGAACGCGGTGCCGGTGTTCGCCGACTGGGACCCGGATACCTGGAACACCGACCCGGCCGACCTGGAGCGGCGCATCACCGACCGGACCCGCGCCATCATCGTCGTCCACCTGTTCGGCAACCCGTGCGACATGGACGCCATCATGGACATCGCCCGCAGGCACGACCTGGTCGTCATCGAGGACCTGTCGCAGGCGCACCTCGCCGAGTACCAGGGCAGGCTGGTGGGCACCATCGGCCACATCGGCTGCCTGTCGATAGGCGGCAAGACGCTGACCGCGGGCGGCGGCGGCATGATCATCACCGACGACGAGAAGCTGGCCCGCAGGGCCCTCGGCTTCGTCTACAAGGGGTCCGAGTTCGACGAGGGGCTGCGCAACTCGCTGCGCCCCACGTCCGACAACCGAGGCTCCTCCACCGGGTACTCGTTCCTGGGCGACTACCACCGCATGAGCCCGCTGATGGCCGCGGTCGGCAGGGCCCAGCTTGAGCGGCTGGACGGCTACACTGAGCGGCGCACGGCCGCGGCCAGGATGCTGGACGACATGCTCTGGGAGGTGCCCGGCATCACGCTGCAGAAGGTCCGCGACGGCGACGTACACACCTACTACGTCTACGGGTACCAGGTCGACGAGGATGTGCTGGGCGTGTCGGCTGAGAGGTTCGCGGAGGCGGTCAGGGCCGAGGGCATCACCGACGTCATCGGGCCGTACATACGCGGCATGCCCCTGTACCGCTACCCGGTGTTTGCCGAGGAGCGCACGTACGGCAACTCCCGATACCCCTTCGTCGACGAAGAAGGCAACCGCAGGATCGATTACAACGCGCTGAATCTGCCCGTCGTGGAGCGCGAGCTGCCGAAGACGAACGGGATAATCTTCAGGGGCTATACGGAAGACGAGGCCCGGGACATCGCGGGCGCGATCAGGAAGGTGGCGCTGCACTACCTGGGCAAGCGGTGAAGAGCGTCTCCCGGGCGGGGCCACAGGCGATCGTTACGGACGACGCAGAGGGGTAGCACACACATGGCAACGAGTCAGGTCGACGACAGGCTGGCGATAGACGGCGGCGAGCCGGTCACCACGAAGACGTTCGGCGCCCGTTGGCTCTTCGGCCAGGAGGAGCGGGACCGCCTGCGCGAGGTGATCGAGAAGTGCGCCACCGGCAACTGGCACACCTCCGGGATGGTCGAGGCCTTCGAGGACGAGTTCGCCCGGCTGCACGGCGTCCGCTACGCATGCTCGACGGACTCAGGCTCGGGCGCGCTCCACGCCGCCGTCGCGGCCGTCCGGCTCGAACCCGGCGACGAGGTCATCACGACGCCGATCACCGACATCGGCACCGTGCAGGGGATCATGCTGCAGAACGGCGTTCCCGTCTTCTGCGACTGGGACTCCGACACGTTCAACATGGACCCGAACGACATAGAACACCGGATCACCGAGCGGACGAAGGCGATCATCGCGGTGCACTGGGCGGGCAACCCGTGCGACATGGACGCGATCATGGACATTGCGCGCCGGCATGACCTGGTCGTGATCGAGGACTGCGCGCAGGCGCACTTCGCCGAGTACAAGGGCAGGCTCGTCGGCACGATCGGCGACATGGGCTGCTACTCGCTGGGCGGCAAGCTGATCACCGCAGCGGGCGGCGGCATGTTCATCTCCGACAACGAAAAGTACGCCCGCATCGCCAAGGGCTTCGCCAACAAGGGCTCCGAGTTCGACGCCGGGCTGAGAAACTCGCTCAGGCCGACCTCGACGCGGACAGGCTCGCCCCGGGGGTTCGCCTTCGTGGGCGACTTCCACCGCATGAGCCCGCTGCAGGCCGCCGTCGGGCTGTCGCAGCTCGGCCGTCTCGACGAGACGATGGAACGGCGGGGACGCGTCGCCGAGATCGTCGACGACATGATCCACGAGCTCCCGGGGGTGACCCGCCCCAGGGTCCGTGAGGGCGACCGCGTCTCGCAATACACGTACGTCTTCAAGGTGGAGGAGGACGTGCTGGGGGTCTCGCCGGCCGAGTTCTGCGAGGCGCTCAACGCCGAGGGAGTCCAGGCAGGCCAGGGAGCGCTGGCGGGCCGGCCGCTGTACAAGTTCCCGGTCTTCGCCGAGGAGCGCACCTACGGCGACTCCCACTATCCCTTCGTCGACGAGGCGGGCAACCGCAGGATAGACTACAGCTCCATGACGCTACCGGTCGCCGAGCGCGAGCTGCCGAAGATCGTCTCCTTCATCTCGAACAGCAGGCACACGGACGAGTACGCCGTCGACATCGGCAACGCCATCCGCAAGGTGGCCCTCCACTACGCAAGCCGCAAGTAGCGCCGGGGCGCGGGACAGCGTCCCCGCGGGCGGTCAGCGCCCAGACCTCGAACCGTTCACCGGGTAGCGCCGACGCCCCGTCGGCGCGTATCGAGGGACGCGGGCAGTATGCGGGCCCCGGTTCTGAGTACAGGGGGAGGAAAACATGGCTACAGGCAAAGTGGCGGAGGAGCTGGCGATACACGGCGGCACGCCCGTGCGCGCGAAGCCCTTCGGCCCGCGCTGGTTCTTCGACGACGAGGACCGGCGCCAGGTGCTCGAGGTCATCGACAAGGCCGTCGACGGCGGCTGGGGCGCGGCCAACAAGATAGAGCAGTTCGAGGACGCCTTCGCCCGCCTGCACGACGTAAGGTACGCGTGCGCGACGGACTCCGGCACCGGGGCGATCCACGCCGCGGTCGGCGCGGTCAACCCGGAGCCGGGCGACGAGATCATCACCACGCCGGTCACCGACATCGGCACCGTGCTCGGCATCATCCTGCAGAACGCGATACCGGTCTTCGCGGACTGGGACCCGGACAGACTCAACACCGACCCGGCGGACGTGGAGCGGCGGATCACCGACCGCACCCGCGCCATCATCGCCGTGCACCTGTTCGGCAGCCCCTGCGACATGGACGCCATGATGGACGTCGGGCGGCGCCACAACATCCCGGTGATCGAGGACTGCTCGCACGCCCACTTCGCCGAGTACAAGGGCCGTCTCGTCGGCACGATCGGCGACATGGGCTGCTACTCGCTGGGCGGCAAGCTGGTCACTGCCGGCGGCGGCGGGATGTTCATCTCGAACAACGAGGAGCACGCCCGCAGGGCGAAGGGCTTCGCCCATAAGGGCTCCGAGTACGACGAGGGGCTCCGCAACTCGCTCAGGCCGACGTCCGACAACCCCGGCTCCAAGACCGGGTACTCGTTCCTCGGCGACTTCCACAGGATGAGCCCGCTGATGGCCGCCGTCGGCCTGGCCCATCTCGGCCGCATCGAGAAGACGATGGAGGCCCGCGGGCGCACGTGGGAGATCGTAGACGAGATGACGGCCGGGCTCCCCGGCTACGTGCGGCCGGCGCAGAGCCCCGGCGACAAGACCTCCTACTACGTCTACGGCTACCGGATCGTGGAAGAGGAGATGGGGGCGTCGTACACGGAGTTCGCGGAGGCGCTGGCGGCGGAGGGGATACCTGGAGGCGGCGGGCCCATACTCGGCGGTCTCCCGCTCTACAGGTACCCCATCTTCGCCCAGGGCCGCACCTACGGACAGTCCCAGTACCCGTTCGTCGACGAGCAGGGCAACCGGCGGATCGACTACGCGTCGATGCACCTGCCCGTCATCGAGCGGCTCATCGCCACCACCGGCGGAATAGGCGCCAGGAGCACCGACACCGAGGAGGACGCCCGAGACATCGGGACCGCCATACAGAAGGTGGCCAGGTACTTCAACGGCAGAAGCTAGGACCGGCATGGACCTCAGGGACTACATACGGGACGTTCCGGACTTCCCGGAGCCGGGTATACTGTTCCGCGACATCACGCCGCTGCTGCAGAGCCCGGAGGCGTTCGACCACGCCATCGGCCGCCTCGCCGACGCCTGCGCCGGCCGGCCGTTCGACGCGGTGTGCGGGATCGACGCCCGCGGCTTCCTGTTCGCCGCGCCGCTCGCGCTCAGGCTGCGCAAGCCCCTGGTCCCCGTGCGGAAGGCGGGAAAGCTGCCCGCCGAGACCGTCAGCGTGACATACTCCCTGGAGTACGGCGAGGCGGCAGTCGAGATACACCACGATGGCGTACGCGAAGGCGAAAGGGTGCTGATAGTGGACGACGTGCTGGCCACGGGCGGCACGCTCGCCGCGGCGGCGAAGCTGATCGGGGCCGCCGGCGGGGTCGTCGCGGGAGCGGTCGTGCTGGTGGAGCTGGCGGACCTTGGCGGCAGGAACGCCCTCGACGGCTGCGAAGTCCAGTCGATCATCACCTACCAGGAGTGAGCGCATGACCGTAGTTGCAATGAGCGGACTCACGGGCGGCGGCGCCCGCGTGCTGGGCCCGCTGGTCGCCGAACGGCTCGACGCCGACTACGTCGACCGGCTGATCCTGATAAACGCGGCGCGCCACGTCGGGGCCACGGTCGAGGCGCTGGCCGAACGCGAGCATCGCCCGCTGACCCGCGCTGAGCGCTTCACCGCGCTCGTCGAGCGCATCCTCGAGCGCTCGGCCGTGACCAGCGGCGGCGCCGACCCGTTCTTCGGCACTGGAGCGGTCGCGCTCCTGACCGAGGAGTTCGAGGACGTGCCCCAGCGCACCATCACCAGGGGCCACGAGCTCGAGGACGAGGCCTACGCCGCCGCCCTCAGGCACGTCATCGAGGACGTCGCCGCGGAGGGCAACGTCGTCATCGTCGGCCGCGGCGCCCCGTTCATACTGGCCGACAACCCCGGCGTGCTGCGGGTGGGCGTCGCGTCGACCTGGGAGGACCGCGTAGGCAGGATCATGCAGCAGCAGCACGTCGACCACGACGGCGCCGAGCAGACGATCAGGAACCGCGACGAGGCCCGGAACGCGTACTACGCCCGCTTCCTCGGCGTGGACGATCCGGACGACCCTCAGCTCTACCATCTCGTCGTGAACACCAGCGACGTCGGCGTCGACTACGCCGTGCGCATGGTCGTCGACGCGGCCGGCGCGTTGGCCGACGGCTCCCTGCACCGCGACGAGTAGCTCAACGCGTCCGACGCGCACGGGCATCACCTCGGCCGCGAGATTCTCTACGCCGACGCCCTGAGTACACTTGGCAATGACACGCGGGCGTGTCACCATATTGACACGGTGGCGATACAGACACGACGAATTGTCCAACGACTCGAGCGGGACGGCTGGTATCTGCATCGTCGCGGTGCGGGCCAGGACATTTTCAGGCATCGGCGGATTGACGGGATCATCGCGGTACCACGCCATAGCACGGCGAAGCTTGGCGTGGCGCGGAGCATCGCGAGGAAAGCAGGATGGGACGTCTGAGGATGAGGTACCCGGCGATCATCGAGGGCGGAGGTGACGACTACGGCGTCTGGTTTCCCGACATAGACGGGATTGGCGCAATGGGCCGCACCATCGACGAAGCACAGATCGCTGCGCGTGAGGTCCTGCGAGACTACGGGATTGAAGCGGATCGAGACGGAAGGCTCCTTGCCGTGCCCAGCGCCCGCGAGGACGTCGAGGTGCCCCCCGGCAGCGAGTTGACCACGATTCGCCTGATCCATCCGATGCGTGTCGACACGCAGTTCGTCAACGAGATGATAGGGCACTCGCGGGAGGAGTATCCCAACGAGTGCTGCGGCATTCTGTCCGGCAAAGACGGTCTGGTCAAACGCCGTTACCCCATCACAAACGTCGCCAAGAGCCCCTACCGCTACGTGATGGACTCGCAGGAGCACCTGGCCGCCGTACTGGACAGCGACCGGAATGGCTGGGAGGTTATCGCGTTCTACCACTCCCATACCAATTCGCGGGCCAAGCCTTCGAGGACCGACGAGAGGATGGCACAGCAGAGCGGCTATCACGACGAGTACTACGTGCTGGTGTCGTTGGAGAAGAGAGATGCCCCGGATGTCTGCGTCTGGAGCATAGACGAACTGGGCAGAAGCACCTATAGGAGTCGCGAGTCCGCCGCCGCCGAGTCCCGTTCGGCACTGCGGCCCCGGTCAGGGGCCGTCGAAGAAGCGTAGCGAGTAGACCTCCGAGCCCCGCATCACGAGCCTGAGACGCACCGGCTGCCCCGCCAGCGCTCCCACGTCGCTCACGCCGGCCCACGTGACGATGCGGTCGACGTCGTCGCCGTACAGCTCTTCCGAGTCGTTCAGGGTGAACCCCTCGATCGGGGCGCCTGCCTCGTCCAGCAGCTCGATCCGCACGCTGCCGACCGCCGACGTCCGGTAGTTGATCTCCAGCGTGTTGCCGCTGAAGAGGATGGGCCGCGTGAGCGCCTCGCCGCCGGCCTGCGGCGCGTTCAGCGACACGAAGCCGTCCGTGCGCAGCACGCCCCTCTGCAGGTGGATCGTCGGGTGGCGGTAGTGCCGCGTGTAGTAGACCGACATCTCGTCGTCCGCGGTCGGCACCACGCCCCACGCCACCATGTTGTTGCGCTCGGTCCAGTTCCTGGGGTCGCGGCCCGGGGCTACGAACGACTCCAGGAAGCGCCGGTCGAAGGCCACCCCGTCGCGGCTCGACATGAACACGCCGTCGGACACGCCGGGCAGCTCGTGCTCGGCGACCCGCAGCCGTTCGGGCGAGAACCTCATCGGCATGGCGACCAGGACGTGCGGCGCGCGGAAGTACGGCGTCGTCGCGTTCGTGTACAGGTGCTCCCGCGGCGAGTCGCCCAGGTCGATGGGCACGCCGTTAGACCACTCGGTGAAGTTCAGCGAGATGCTGCGCGCGATGGCCCGCACGGACGTGAAGATGCGGAAGTAGGCGGCGTAGTGGCCGCGCTCCTCGTCCCAGAAGGCGATGTTCTGGGAGTCGAACGCGCCTCGCGTGAGCACCGGGTCCTCCCGCAGCTTCTTCCAGTTGATGCCGTCGGGGGACACGAGGGCGATGGGCGGCTGGCCGCCGAGGGCCTTGTACTCCTCGCCCGGCCGCAGGTCGGGGTTCGTGTCGCGGAACGCCGCGAAGTTGTGCGACTCGGGCCCGCTCCAGACGATGTTGTTGTCGGTCGACCCCTCGAACTCGAACAGCCCCAGTGACGGCTTCTCCCAGCTAATGCCGTCTCTGCTCTCCGCGTAGCAGGTCAGCTCGTTGGCGTCGTTGTGGCACCTGTAGTACATCCGGTACAGGTCGCCGTCCTCGAACACGGTGAAGTAGCCGCCGGTGGGACCCTCCCACGGGTCGTCGAGCCGCAGCACGACCTCGGCGTCGCGGGGGGAGTGCAGCACCAGGCTGGTGCTGGTCGACACGTCGATGAGCCAGTCGTCGACGAATAGCTGGCGTTTCGAGCCGATCTCCACGGGGACCGGCGTCGGGGTCGGCGGCGCCGCGGTCGCCGGCTGCGCTTCGGTGTCGGGGACGGGCGTCGCGGCGGGCGCGGCGGTCTCCGGGAAGGCCGTTGCCGTCGGGCTGGCGGCCACCAGGCTCGTCGGAGGCGGCTCCGAGCAGCCGGTCGCAATGGCCGCGACAAAGAGCGCCGCGCCTATCAGTGCGGCCAGCCGACGGGAAGTCCTGTCGGGGGACGGCCCCCGTCGTGTCTCGTGTCGCATGCGGGCGAGTCTCCAAGCGTAGCTCAAGGTCAAGGGAGTGTAGTCAACGCCGCGCCGGCCCGTCAACGACACAGCCATGTCGCCCTGAACGAAGTGAAGGGCCTGGGGAGGGGAGGCCGCGTTTGTGGGGCAGGTCGCGGTGACCCCTCCCCAGGTCCCTCTCTGCGCTCGGGACGACAGGCGCCGGCTACTTCATTTGGCGGACTCAACCGATGAATCACACAATTGGCTAAGATTGTCTCGGGAGGCTGGGCCATGATGACCGTGAACGTTAGCGAAGCGAAAACACACCTGTCGCGCTTGTTGGCGGGCGAGGATGTGGTCATCGCCCGCCGGGGCAAACCGGTGGCGCGGCTCGTGCAGTTCCAACAGCGGGGCAAGCGCCGATTCGGCGCCCTGAAGGGAAAGATAGACCTAGATGACAGCTTCTTCGACCCTCTCCCGGAAGAGGAGCTGGCCCTGTGGGAAGGAAGGGCGTAGCCTTCTCTGGCTTGGGCGCCGATCCGAAGGCACCCTCGCATCGCGTGCTAGAATACCCGGCACTTCGCCCGCGACGGCCGCACTCGGTCCACAGTGGCATCCCGTCCGGGCGCACGCCGAGGCCTGTTCATGCCATTCGCCAATTCCGCCCTCTTTCCCGTAACGACCGGCGTCTCCGACGACCGGCTCACGCTCGGAGGCTGCGCCGCGGACGACCTGGCGTCCGAGTTCGGCACGCCGCTGTACGTCTTCGACGAGGCGACTCTCCGGGGCATCTGCCGCGAGTTCGTCGGAGAGTTCGGGAGCCGCTACTCGGACAGCAGGGTGCTGTACGCCTCCAAGGCGTTCATCAACCCGGCGCTGGCGCGGCTGGTCAGCGAGGAGGGGCTCGGGCTGGACGTGGTGTCGGGCGGCGAGCTGGCCGTGGCCCAGGCCGCGGGCATACCCCCGGCCGACATCTACTTCCACGGCAACAACAAGGGTCCCGAAGAGCTCGAGATGGCCCTCGACTACGGCGTCGGCCGGATCGTCGTCGACAACTTCGGCGAGATCGAGCTGCTCGACGGCATCGCCCGCTCCCGCGGGGTGGTGCAGGACGTCCTGCTGCGGCTCTCGCCCGGAGTCGACCCCCACACCCACGTCCACACGACGACCGGCACGCTGGACAGCAAGTTCGGCTTCGCCATCGAGACCGGGGACGCCGAGCGGGCGATGCGGCAGGCCCTGGAGGCCGACGGTCTGGACCTGGTCGGCGTCCACATGCACCTGGGCTCGCCGATATTCGAGCTGGAGCCGTACGCGATCGGGATAGACGCGGTGCTGAGCTTCGTCGCCTCGCTCGACCTCGACGGCTTCGAGATGCGTGAGTTCAGCCCCGGAGGCGGCTTCGCGGTCGGCTACCTGACGGACCGGCCGCCTCCCGCGATCGGCGCATACGCCGACGTGATCGCGTCCGCGGTCGTGCGTCGATGCGCCGACCTGGGCCTGGGATCACCCACGCTGGTGATCGAGCCGGGCCGGGCCATCGTCGGCCGCGCCGGCGTCGCGCTCTACTCCGTCGGCGCCGTCAAGGACATCCCCGGCGTCCGCAAGTACGTCTCGGTCGATGGCGGCATGGGCGACAACATCCGCCCGGCGCTGTACGACGCGGCGTACGAGGCGGTCGTCGCCAACCGCATGTCCGACCCGCCCGTGGAGACGGTCACGCTGGCGGGCAAGTTCTGCGAGTCGGGCGACGTGCTGATACGCGACATCGAGATGCCGGTGCTGGAGAGCGGCGACCTGGTGGCGATACCCGTCTCGGGCGCCTACGCGCCGTCGATGGCGAGCAACTACAACCTGAACCCGCGGCCTGCGGTCGTCATGGTGAACGACGGCGAGGCGCGGCTGATCCGCCGCCGCGAGACGTACCGGGACATGATGCTCTGCGACGTGGTCGACTGAGCCGCACGATGTGGCGCACCGTCGGCCACGAGAAGGCCGTCAGGCACCTGTCGCGTTCCCTGGAGCAGGGGCGGCTCTCGCACGCGTACCTGCTCACCGGTCCGGCCCAGGTCGGCAAGATGTCGCTGGCGATGGACCTCGCGCGCGCGGTCAACTGCCTGGGCGCCAACCGGCCCTGCGGCGACTGCGCCCAGTGCGACCGCATAGCCCGCGGGCTGCACGCCGACGTGCGCGTGGTCGAGGTGGAGTCGGGGCCCAACCGGACCGGCGGCAGCCGCACCGCGATCGGAATCGACCAGGTGCGCGACGTGCAGAGAGAGGCCAGCCTGAAGCCCTACGAGGGCCGCTACAGGGTGTTCGTATTCGACGGCGCGGAGCACGTCACCGCCGAGGCGGCCAACAGCCTGCTGAAGACGCTGGAGGAGCCGCCGGAGCAGGTCGTCATCGTCCTGCTCGCTCCGGACGCCGAGGCGTTGCCGCCGACCGTCGTGTCACGCTGCCGCCGGCTGGAGCTTCGCCGCGTGGCTCCGGCGCTCATAGCCCGCGAGCTGTCCGCCCGCTTCCCGGTCGACGACGACCGGGCCGACGAGATAGCGCGGCTGTCCGAGGGCAGGCCCGGCTGGGCGTTCCTCGTGGCGGAGGGCCGGGAGAGCATCGAGGAGGTCATGGAGGAGCTGGACACGATCCAGTCCGTCCTCGACTCCGGCCTGGAGGAGCGGTTCGCGTACGCGCAGAAGACCGCGGCCGCCTTCACGCGTGACAGGGCGTCCGGCCGCAGGGCGCTTGCCTCGTGGCAGGCGTGGCTGCGCGACGTGTTTCTCGTCAAGCACGGCGTGCCGCAGTTCGCGACCCACCGTTCCAGGCTGGACAGGGCCTCCGGCGTCGCGGAGGGGATGAGCGCCGTCGACCTGTCGCGCGCTCTTGGCGCCGTGCGCGACGCCGCCGACCTGATCGAGCGCAACGTGAATGCCAGGCTGGCCCTGGAGTCGATGATGCTGGCGCTGCCGCGCCGGTGACGCGCCCACGACGCGGGGCCCCATCACCGCCATGAACGACGACAACACATCCGCACGCCTGGTCGGACTCCGGTTCGCGCCCCTGGACCGGTTGCGCTACTTCGACGCCGGCGAACGCGATCTGGCGGTAGGACAGCGGCTCGTCGTCGAGACGCCGGAGGGGCCGCGCGAGGCCGAGGTCGCCATAGCGCCGTCACAGGTGGTCTACTCGGACCTCAGGGGAGCGCCGGAGCCGCTCGTCGTCCTGGACGACCTGGGGTAGCCGCGGACGGAGTCGTGCCGGCTAGCTCACCCAGGGTATGAACTGGCGCCACTCGTCCAGGATCGCCCTGTGGTGGAAGAGGGCGTACGGGTCTGGCCGGGGCACGCCGGGCTTGCGGGCCAGCTTCATCTTCGCCTCGGCCGGCAGCAGTCCCGCCTTGCGGTGGTTGCACGGAATGCACGCGCTGACCACGTTGTCCCACGAGTGCGCACCGCCCTTCGACCTCGGGATGATGTGGTCCAGCGTCAGGGTCCGGGTCTCCAGGCCGCAGTATTGGCACTTGTACCCGTCGCGGTGGAAGATCGACCGGCGCGAAAGCCGGCGCTGCATCAGGGGCCGGCTCACCATGTGGAACAGCCTGATGACCGACGGCACCAGGAACGACCGCGAGACGGTGTGGATCTCGCCGCGGCCGTTGGCCATCAGCTCGGCCTTGCCGAGGCCGAGCAGCACCATGGCCCGCTTCGCGTTGCACACGTTCAGCGGCTGGTAGTTCTGGTTCAGGACCAGCACCGGCGAGTCTGTCATCGGTGGGCTCACGTGCTAACCGATCTGGTCTCTGAGCAGGTCGAGGGCGACCTCGAAGTCGGACGGGGCCAGGCCAAGCGCGCCGGCGGGCAGCGCGCCGGCGACGTCGACGACAATCCCAACCAGCGTGGACTCCGCCAGCGCCGATTCGAGGCCGTCCCTGACGCCCTCGACCTCGGGCAGGCGGTCCGCGGCCCCGGCCCTGTCCGCCAGGGCGCCGGTGTCGAAGTCGTACGTCAGCCGCGCCCCGGCGATCACGATCGCCGCGGTGACGGCAATCCCCAGCAGCAGCCCCACGGCCAGCCCGCCGAGCCTGTCGACGACTTTGGAGAGGCCCATCGTCAGCACCGCCAGCGTCGGCCGAGCGATCTTCACCGCGTAGGCGGCCACCATCGCGCACGCGGCCACGATCAACGTGTAGCTGACCGTGGTGACGAGGGTTTCGCTGGACGTCGACCCGCCTAGCGCGGCGCCCACGTCGTCGCTGAGCTGCCCCGCGACGAGCCAGCCGACGATGACGCCGACTACGACGAACGCGGCCTGGAACAGGCCAAGCCGAATCCCGCCGAGACAGGCGACTACGATGATGGCCAGCAGTACGATGTCGAGCCAGTTCACGATTGCGCTCCGGGGCGGCTCGGCCGCCCCCAGGGCGGGGCCGTAGCCGTGCACAGTCTATCATAGCAGCGGTCGGGGAAAGGGCGCTCCGGCAGGCGGCTACGGTCGATGCGCGGGTGCGCCGCGACGCTACCGTCCGACGCAAAGACGGGGTAGAATGCCACCGCCACGGCAGACGCCCAGGGCTGCCTTCGCTGCCGTGCCCCCGGAGGCAAACGAGCGATGACCATCGGCACGCATGCCAGACGTAACAGGCTCCTCCTCGTGGCTGTCGGGATCGTCCTCGTCGCCGCGCTCCTGGTGCTCGCGAGGGGACCGTTGTTCCCGTTCATTCTCACCGGCATCTTCGCCTACGTGCTCTATCCGCTCGTGACCGCGGCCGAGTCGCGCATGCCCGGGCGGCGGCGCTGGCCCGATGTCAGCCGGATAGTGGCTATCTGGTTGACCTTCCTGTTGGCCCTGGCCGTGATCGCGGGCTTCCTCGCGCTGATCGTTCCGCCGACGTTGTCCCAGACCAGCGACTTCATCGAGGAGGTCCCCGGCTACTACAGCCGCGCCCGCGTTGCTATCGAGGACTGGAACGCCCAGTATACGGACAGGGTCCCCGAAGACATCAGGGTGCAGATAGAGGAGTACGCCGAGAGCAGCGGCTCTATCCTGATCTCCGCCGCCCGTACCGTCGTGCTCCGCACGCTTGGCGCGGTCTCCAACGTCGTCTCGACGGTGATCGGCCTGGCGGTCGTGCCGTTCCTGCTGTTCTACCTGCTCAAGGACCGCGAAAACGCCATGTCGGGCCTCCACTCGCTGATGCCCGTCGAGGCGCGCCGCCACGCCGTCAACGTCGTGGAAATAGTCAACAGGGTTGTCGGAGCGTACATCCGGGCGCAGCTCACCCTGGGCCTGATCGTCGGCGTGGTCGTGTCGGTGGGACTCTTCCTGCTCGGCATCAAGTTCTCTCTGCTCCTTGGCCTCGTGGCCGGGGTGACGGAGCTTATCCCGATCATCGGACCGCTGCTCGGCGCGATCCCCGGCGTCTTCGTGACCCTGGCGACGTCGCCCGAGAAGGTGCTCTGGGTCGTACTCCTTTACGCCGGAGTCCAGGCCGTCGAGAACGTCGTGCTCGTCCCGAGAATCCAGGGCCACGCCGTCGGAGTGCACCCGGCCTTCGTAATGGTCGCGCTGATGGTGGGCAGCGAGGCAGCCGGGCTGTGGGGCGTCTTTCTATCGGTCCCCCTCACGGCCGTGGGTCGGGACGTCTTCAACTACTTCCATGCCGAGTGGAGCGAGCCGCCCCAGCCGGCGGACGAAGCCAGTGCTGAAGATGAGGAGCCGGTCGTCGACGACCCGGAAACGACGCCCGAGAAGGCGAGCGAGGGAGCACCGTGAAGATCGAGACCGTCGAAACTCTGCTGGTGGGCGAGTGGCCGCTGGTGAGGATCCGCACCGACACCGGCCTGACCGGGGTCGGGGAGGGCACCTTCTGGGCGCAGCCTCCAGCCACGGCCGCCGTCGTCGACAGCTTCAGTTCGTACCTGGTCGGCCGTGACCCGCTGACGATAGACCTGCACTGGCAGTACCTGTACCGCTACTCCAGCTTCCGGAGCGCATCGATCTCGGCCGCGCTGAGCGCCGTCGACACCGCGCTCTGGGACATCGCCGGCAAGCACTACGGCGCCCCGGTCCACGCCCTGCTTGGCGGGCGCCACCGCGACAGGATCAGGCTCTGCGCCCTGTGCCCGTCCGACACCGTGGAGACCGCCGCCCGGTCGACCGCGGCGGCCGCGGCCGACGGGCACACCGCCGTCAAGATCACGCCGACGCCCCCGGACTTCCAGCGGCTCAGCCAGGCGCGGCTGATCCAGGAGTCGGTGGCGAGAGTGGCCGCCGTGAGGGACGCGGTAGGACCGGACGTCGACATCGGCGTGGAGGTCCACCGCAACATGTCGCCGGGTCAGGCCGTCATGTTCGCGGAGAAGCTGGAGCCGTTCGACATCCTCTTCATGGAAGACCCGATCCAGCCCGACAGCGTGCAATCGATGGCCGACGTCGCGTCGCGGGTCAGGGTGCCGATCGCGACCGGCGAGCGCTTCAACTCGCTGTTCGAGTTTCGCGAGGTGCTGGAGCTGCAGGCCGCCCGCGACATCAAGCTCGACGTCGGGCTGCACGGCGGCTTCACGCAGTGCAAGAAGGCGGCCGGCATCGCGGAGGCGTACCACGCCACCGTGTCGCCCCACAACGCTCGCGGCCCCGTGCTTCTCGCGGCGCACGTGCAGCTCTGCGCGGCGATACCCAACTTCCTCGTCCTCGAGTACCGCCTGGACGACCGGTACGACATCGCGTCGCCGGCCTTCGTCCCGAAGGACGGCTATTTCCCCGTGCCCGACGCCCCCGGCCTCGGCATCGAGCTCGACGACGACGCCATTGCGAAGTACCCGTACGCCCCGCGCGACTTCGACACGCCGCGCCGCAACGACGGCTCCGTAGGCTTCGTGTAGACTCCACATAGCGACATCGCGCGATGGGGATCAAGGATGAAGAAGATCACCACAACGATCACACGAAAGGGCCAGGTGACCCTTCCCGCCGAGGTGCGGCGCGTGCTGGGTGTGAAGCGCGGGGACAGCGTAGTCTTCACAGAAGAAGGCGGTGAGGTGCGCCTGGCGCCGGCTGCTTTCAGCCTGGAGTCGGCCTACGGGTCCGTCAAGCCATCCAAGAGACCCGAAGACTTCGACCAAATCTCCCGGATCGCCAAGGAAGCCAAGGCCGACAAGACCGTGCGGGAGTTGGGCGGAGGCTTGTCCGCCTGCCCTGTAGGCTAAGGTCAGACGGCGCGGCGAAGCCGTGGCCCACCCGGACACAACGCGGCGAGACTTAGGGAGGATCACATGTCCGGCATTCGCATAGCCCAGGTCGGCTGCGGAGGCATGGGCCTGCGCCATCTTTACGGCGAGGTCGAGCACCGCCGCGTCTTCGGCTCCCTCGATCTCGTCGCGCTCTGCGACGCCAACCGCGCCGCCGCAGAGCACGTCGCCGACGAGGCGGAGAAGGCGCTCGGAGACCGGCCCGCCGTCTACACCGACTTCGGCGAGCTGCTGGAGCGCGAGCGCCCCGACGCGGTCGACATCGTGACCGACGCGGGAACGCACCACACGCTGGCGGTGCAGGCGCTCGACGCCGGCGTCCACGTGGCGGTCGAGAAGCCGATGGCGCTGACCGTGCGCGCGTGCCTCGAGATCATGGCTGCCGCCGAACGCTCCGGCCGCGTGCTCTCCGTTCACGAGAACTACCGCCGCGATCCGATGATCAGGCTGGCCAAGGCGGTCCTGGAGTCCGGCGCGCTGGGGGAGCCCCGGCTGCTGCTGGACCTCTCGACCAGGGGCACGAGAGAAATGCCGCACACGACGGCGTGGCGCCACCTGAAGCGCCGTGGAGGCTACCTGCTCGACTACGCCGTTCACAATACCGACCTGCACATGTACTTCATGGGCGAGGTAGACACCGTCTACGCCGAGACGGCCCTCTGGGAAACGCGGCGGACCGTCGGCCGGCTGGATTCCAGCCTGCTCGCCCAGATGTACGGCCATCGCGTCCAGGAGGACATCGAGCGCGCGGGCTCCGTCGAGGTCGACTCGGAGGACATGGCGGTAGTGGTGACGCGCTTCGCGTCAGGGGCCATCGGGCAGATGACGAGCACGATAGCCGCTCCCGGCGAGACCGTCGCGGCCGACGTGCTCTACTGCGCCGAAGGCTCGATCAGGCTCCCAAGCGCCCGCTCCGGACAGCCGGTCATCGTTACCCGCGCCGGCGACGAGGGGCCGCTGCCGCCGGAGGCGGCGCTGGAAATGGCGCCGGACTTCCGGCTCGACGACCAGACGGCGCCCCTGTTCGACGGCAAACGACGGATGGCGTCCTACGACCTGGACGGCAGACAGACCGACGCGAAGAACATCGCCATCGAGCTGGAGGACTTCGCCCGGTCGATACTCGACGGGCGGCCGCCCGAGGTCACGGGACAGATTGGCCTGAACGCCGTCGCGCTCGTATACGCGGTCCTGGAGTCGGGCCTCGCACGCCGGCCGGTCGGCTTCTCCGAGGTCGCGGAAGACCGCCTCAACGACTACCAGCAGGCGGCCAACGAACAGATCGGCCTATAGGAGGGTGCGATGAGCGCGACTGGAGAGGGAGGCGGCCGGGAGCCCGGCAGGCCGAACATTCTCGTCTTCTTCTGCGACCAGCTACGGCCGGACCTGCTCGGATGCTACGGCGGCATGGCGCGCACGCCCAACATCGACGCGCTCGCCGCGGACGGGACGCTGTTCGAAAACGGCTACACGCCCAGCGCGATCTGCACGCCGGCGCGCACCAGCCTGATGACCGGGCTCTACGCGCACAAGCACCACATGTACAACAACTCGACGCCCAGGTACTCCTACAACGAGCACGCCCGGCCGGACCTCGTGATGCTGCAGGACTGGATGGCCGACAACACGCACCACGAGTCGGCCTACTTCGGCAAGTGGCACATCGGGCCGACGGACGACCTGCACGAGTCCCGGTTCGAGCGCAAGCAGGACCGCCCCTATCCCGGCGGCCCGCCGTTCCTGGACGGCTCCCACTGGCACCCCAATACAAGGTTGGGGCCGCTGGTCACGAGCGTCGCCGGTGGCGAGGCGGGCACCCTCGACGTGCCGATGGAGGGCTTCCCGGACGTCGTCGCCGCGCGCTACTCGCGGCGCTTCCTGGAGGAGCGCAGCGCGGGCAGGCCCTTCACGCTCTTCTGCTCCTTCCCCGGCCCGCACCCCAAGTGGCTCATCCCCGAGGAGTTCGGCTGCCGCTACGACCCGAACGACATCCCGGACTGGCCGAACGCGCACGACGACTTCGACGGCAAGCCGATCAACCAGAAGAAGCTGCGGCTGATTGGGGAGCGCAGGGGAGATGGCAAGGGCGCGACCATGCAGGAGATGCTGGCGTACTGTCTCTCCTACATCGAGCTGATCGACACGATGGTCGGCGACGTGGTCGCCACGCTCCGCGAGCTGGACCTTTACGACGACACCGCGATCTTCCTGACGGCCGATCACGGCGACATGGCCGGTTCGCACGGCTTCTGGAACAAGGGCGCCTACATGTACGACGAGATATACCGCATCCCGATGCTGTTCAAGCCGCCCGGCGGCGGCTCCGTCGGCCGTGTCTCGCAGCCCGTCAACCTCATGGACGTCACCGCGACGATGGTCCACCTGATGGCCGGCGAGCAGGTGCGCGACATCGGCTTCGGCGAGATGGACGGCCGCTCGTTCCTGCCCCTGTCCCGGGGCGAGACCGACTGGTACAAGTCGGTCAACTACAGCGAGTACCACGGCGACTGGTACGGCCACTACTCGTCGCGCATGGTGACGGACGGGCGCTGGAAGCTGGTGTGGAACCTGACCGACCTGTCGGAGCTGTACGACCTGCAGGAGGACCCGCACGAGCTCACGAACCTGTTCTACGACCCCACGCGCAGGACGGTCCGCGACCAATACATCGAGGTCCTGGAGGAGGAGGGTCGCCGCACCGGCGACGGCCAGATCGGGCACCTCTTCCCCTCGGACACCGAAGAGCGCCTCAGCCCCTACCTCACCGGCCCACTGAAACTGCCGCGGTAGGAGACCCTTTGCATCACCGTCATTCCCGCGCATGGAGACCCTCGCATCACCGTCATTCCCGCGCATGGAGACCCTCGCATCACCGTCATTCCCGCGCAGGCGGGAACCCAGGGGCGGGGCCTCCCAGATACAAAATCGACGCGGCTCCACCACATCCGCCGCTCGCGAGTGGAGTTACCCAAGAGTCTCCGAAGGCGGGAGCCCAGGTGTGGAGTTTCCCAACTACGAATGCGGAGGGTGATCATGCACGTGCAGACCCTGGACCAGAGTCCCAAAAACCGCCGCGGCGGCGGCCAGGTATCGCACCTGCTGCTGGCGCCGGGGCAGTTCTGCTCCGAGAACCTCGCCGTCACCTGGGTCGAAGGCGAACCCGGGAGCGAGCAGCCTGTTCACGCTCATCCTGCCAGCGAGCAGGTGTACGTGATCGTCGCCGGCCGAGGCGCCATGACCGTGGGCGACGAGACCCGGGAGGTCGGGCCGGGAACGGCTGTCCTCGTGCCGCCTGACACCCCGCACGCGATACGCTGCGTCGGCGACGAGCGCCTCATCTTCATCTCGGCAACGTCGCCGCCGTTCGACATGCCGCCCGACGACAGCCCCTTCGCCTATTCGCCGCCTACGAACTGAGCTGCGGCCGCTGCTCATCCCCGGATTGAGCCTGCCCTGCGCGCTTCGTGCCAGCCGACATAGGGTACAATCATATCCATGAGCGCTTTGGAAGGCCATGTCGAAACCAGCGATCGCTTCCTCGACCAAGCCGAGGCCGAGCTGCGAGAAGGAGACCTTCTCCAGGCATCGGAGAAGGCATGGGGTGCGGTCGCACACTACATAAAGGGCGTGGCCGCGGAGCGAGGATGGCGGAGCAACAGTCACCGAGCCATCAACCGTCACGCACGTACGTTGATCGCCCAGACTGACGCGCCCGCGCTCAACAACGTGCGGTTGATCGCCGCCAACGGGCTTCACCAGAACTTCTATGAGAACTGGTTCGAAGCCGGGCAGGTCGAAGAGGGTATTCGCGCGGTCGGCGCGCTGTTGGCCGCATTGCGTGAGGCCAACGGCGTTCGGCCATAGCGTCCCGACTCCACGAGTTCCGGGAGCAGACGGGCGGGGCCTGGCGCACCTTCAGCAGTGCGGCAGCGGTCTCGGCTGTCCCGGCCGCTACACGTTCACCTCGAACCCAAGCTCGACTTCTGACGCCGGGACGCCGCCCCTGATCCCCCAGTTCTCAGGCGGGCTCTCGCGCAGCAGGATCTTGACCTGCTCGCCTGGAATCCCGAACGGCTCCAGGTTCCTGACGATCGCACGGTACAGCGCCTTCTTGGCCCCGAGCGAACGGCCGGCGAACAGGTCGACGTCGACCAGCGTGTACCACTCGCTCTCGTCTGGGAAGCGGTGCGGCTCGTGGACGACGAGCCGCAGCGTCTTGTCCGCCTCGGGAATCTTCAGCCCCTCCACCATCGCGGCGTGGACCGCGTCGATGATGCCGGCCTCCTCCTTGGGAGTGTACCGTCGGCGTACTTCTATCGTCGCGTTTGGCATTGCTCTCCTCGCGTCACCCTCACCCCGGCCCCCGTATCGTAGTACGGGGCAGGACCTCTCCATCGATGCCATCGATGGAGAGGGGGTTGGTGAGACTTCAGGACATCAGCAGCAGGTCCCTCTCGCTCAGCGCGGGCCTGACGGCGACGAGGAACCGCTCCAGTATCTCCTCGGGCGGGAAGCCGGTCGTGTCCAAGCGCACCTTGCGCTTGATCGTCGACGCGCCGAACTCCTTGATGAACTCTTCCTGGATCTCCTCCACGTCCTCGGGGGGCACGATGGGGTACTTGTGCGGCGCCGCCTTCATCCGCGCCCTGATCTCGTCCGGGTCGGCCGTCATAAGCACCAAGATCGTGTCCGGCCGCAGGAAGCCCTCGACCTGCCTGAGGTAGTGGACCTCGGTGCCCGGGTAGTAGTACCGCGGCCCGTAGATGGCCTCCTGGATGTGGTAGCCGCCGAAGATGCAGTCCTCGCAGTTGCTCTGCACGAAGATGTGGTAGTAGATCTGCATGCGCTGGAAGCGCTCTTTCAGGCCGGGCGGCGCCTCTACGAGCGCGATCTGCTCGTCCTCCTCGAAGTGCCGGTCGTCCGGGATGCTGAAGTCGCTGTCGTCCATATGGAACTCGCGTCCGTTCTCCTTGCCCCACGCCTGCAATGCATCGGCCAGGGTCGTCTTCCCAACGTACTCGCAGCCTATCGTGACTATCCTCATGTCATGCTCCTTTTGGTGCGGATGTCCGCCAGTCTCCCGCTGGTCGCCCCACGCTAGTTGCCCGTGATTCGCCGGTAATACTCGCCAACCCGCTCGCCCGAAAGCTCGCCGCCGGCCAGGACGTGCCCGTCGATGGCGCTGAACAGCTCGTCCAGGGTGGCGCCGGGGGCCAGGTCGAGCTCCGTGTCGAGCGCGTATATCCTGAACGAATAGCGGCTGACCGCGTTTCGCGTCTGGTCCCTGTGCTGTCCGTCGAGGTTGATCGGGGCCGGGCAGGGGCCGTCGTAGCCCATTCCCCCGAAGCTGTTGGCGCCCTGTGCCGCCCTGGGCCCGATCGACGCCGGTTGGGTCGTGGTCGGCGTCCCGGCCGCAAGCTCGGTGGCGTCCGCGGGGATGTTCCACAGGACCCAGTGGACGTTGGTCTCACCGGCCCGGGGCTCCATGCCCTCCACCACGAGCGCCAGGCTCGCCGTACCCTCGGGGACGCCCGTCCATGCCAACGGCGGCGACAGGTTCCCACCGTGCCTGATGTCGCCCAGGTTGGGATTGGTCTTGTTCGATGGGCACGCGTGCTCTATGGGTATGCGCCGGATGCGGTTGAAGGCGGTGCTCGTCAGCTCGATGCTCATCTCGACGTCCTGCGACAAGGACGAGAACGACACCGTCGCCTCCTGCGCCTCCGGGACGGCGGTCTCCGTCCCCGGCTCCGGGGCGGCCTCGTCGTCCCCTGAGCACGCGGCCACCGCCAGCGCCAATGCCAGCATGGCTGCAATTCCAGTCCCCGCTCGGATAACCCTGGACGTCATTCCGGCGAATCCTCCCTGCCGCGCCATCGAGACGCGGGCGTGTCGTGGGCCTTCTTCGACACGGGACGAAAGACTACCACAAGTCGCGCCGCCTTCGCCGCGCGGCCCGGCCCGACGTGTCGGCCCGCGGCCAGTCCGACATCCCCATCGCGTCGGCCGCGGCGGGCCAGGTTCTCGTTGACTGGCCTGTGCGTCGGCCCCTACCATTCCCGCGTTCGAGGTGTTCACGATGACCGAGACCTGGGGCGGGATAGAGGCCGGAGGCACGCGCTTCGTATGCGCGGTGGGCTCAGGCCCCGACGGCCTCGATGCCGAGACCAGATTCCCCACGACGACGCCAGAAGAGACCCTGGCGCGCGCGGTCGAATTCCTGCGCGATAACTCCGGCGCCGGCCTGGGCGCCGTCGGCATAGGCTCGTTCGGCCCCCTGGACCTGCGGCCGGGCTCCCCGTCCTACGGCCGCCTGACGACGACACCCAAGCTCGCCTGGCAGGGCGCGGACCTGGCCGGCGCCGTGTCGGACGCGCTGGGTGTCCCGGTGGCTCTTGACACCGACGTAAACGCCTCCGCCCTGGCGGAGCACCTGTGGGGCGCCGCCACGGACATGGACGACTTCGTCTATGTCACCGTCGGCACGGGCATCGGCGGCGGCGCGATGGCGGGAGGCAAGCTCGTGCACGGGCTCGTGCACCCCGAGATGGGCCACATGCGCGTCCCGCACGACAGGGGCGCCGACGACTTCGACGGCGTCTGCCCATACCACGGCGACTGCCTGGAGGGACTGGCGTCCGGGCCCGCGATCGAGCGCCGGTGGGGTCGTCGACCCGACCTGCTGCCCGACGACCACCCGGCGTGGGAGCTGGAGGCGGGCTACCTGGCGGCGGGCGTCGCCAACCTGGTCTTCACGCTGTCGCCCCGGCTGGTCATCATGGGCGGCGGAGTTATGGAACGTCCCTCGCTGCTGCCGCTCATCCGGGCCCGCGTCCCGGACCTGCTCGGGGGTTACGTGAGGGCAGCCGAGGTGTCGGACGCTATCGACGACTACATCGTCGCGCCGGCGCTTGGGGCCCGCTCCGGGGTGCTCGGGGCCATCGCGCTGGCCCAGAGAGTAGTGGGATAGTGGATAGTGGGTAGTGGATAGTTAAGACGGGTGGGGTCAGCCCTGTTCACTGTCCAGGGGAACACTGGAAGAAGCGGTGTCTGCGTCTTGCGGCCTCTGGCGAGTCGGCCCCTGGCGATGCGGCAGAGCTATTCCATCACGCGCAGGGTCGACGGCACGTCCATCCTGCGCAGCCTGCGGACGGTCAGCAGCGGCGCCGCGGCTACCGCCAGCACGCCGAGCGCGAGGACCAGCGCCAGGTTCGCCGGCTCGAACGCCATCACTATCCCGAAGTCCGGCTGGACCCGCGGCCACAGGACGACGACGACCCACCACAGGAATATGTAGCCGCCGACGAGGCCGACGATCGACGCGAGCGCTCCGACCATCGCGCTCTCGATCACCGCGACGCGCATGACCGTGCGCACCGGCACGCCGTAGGCGAACATCGTCGCGTACTCCCTGGCCCGCTCATCGGCGGCGATGCTCGCGGTGTTGAAGGCGATCAGAAGCGCCAGGCCCAGCACGGCCACCTCAGCGACCCGCAGTATCCCGACGGACTGCTCCATCAGGTCGCGGATTATCTGGGCGTTGGCGGCGACTCCCTGCACCGACGCCACGCCCGGGAGATCGAACGTCTCCCGATTCACGGCGTCAGCCGACTGTCCCGGCGCGGGCCGTGCGTGGACCAGGTTCGTCATGCCCTCCAGCCCCATCAGGCCGGCGTGGGCGACGTCCATGTAGACGTTGGCGCGGGCCGGGTCCGGGTGCACCGCGATCACGGGGAGGTCCGTGCTCTCGAAGCTGAACCCGACCGGCCCCTCCCGGGTCGGATGCCGCAGCGCAACGGTATCTCCAACGTCGACGCCGAGGTCTTTCGCCGCCTTCTCGGCGATCACGAGGCCCGGGCCGTCGGAGCCCAGCGAGCCGCGCACGGCGGTAGGGCGCCAGAGCGCGGAGTCGAAGTCGATGAGCCGTATGAACGCGTCTATCTCCACGTCGCCGTTGCCGATCCGGCCGACCAGCAGCAGCCCGGGCTCCTGGGCCGTCAGCGTGCTCGCCTCCAGCACACCGGCCACCTCCTCGGAGTCGACCGGGTATATGTCGTCCAGGTCTATCTCCAGCCTGTCCGGGGCGTCGCCCAGCACCTCGCGCTCGCCGCGGTCCATCGTCGCGATGAACGAGTCGACCATTCCCACGACGCCGACGAGCACCGTGATGATCGCTCCCACGCCGAGCAGCGTCAGCAGGACGCGGCGGGGCGCGCGGAGCAGGTTCCGGAACGGCATCCGCATGATGCTGCCCCCCGGCATCGGCAGGCGCTTCAGCAGCGGGGCCAGTCCTCCGCCCCTCGCCGCGAGGTGCCCGGTGCGTATGGCGTCCACGGGGGCCACGCGCACCGCCCGCCATACCGGGTACGACACCGCGGCGAAGGGCAGCAGGAAGCCGGCCGCGGCGACGCCCGCGAACAGCCCGATTTGGAACGGCGTCTTCCACGTGGGCAGCGGCAGCAGCGAGCTGAGCACCCCTTTCATCAGCTCGCCGATCAGCAGTCCCACGCCGATGCCGAACAGGACGCCCAGGAGCGCGATCTGCGCGCCGACGAGCAGCGGACGGAGCGCCACCCTGTACGTCGGCGTGCCCAGCGCCATGGCCACGCCGATCTCGCGCCGCTGGGACTCGACCATGCGGCTGGTCAGGTTGAACGCCGCGAAGGCGGCGCCCAGGAACAACGCGGTGCCGAAGATGTTCCAGAACTGCCGGTCGCCCTCCGGGTCCTCCGTGACCGCCAGGTACGACAGGTCGTCCTCCGGGAGCATGACCGTTGCGCCGAGGTCGTCGAACGCCTCCCGCAGCTCCTCCGCAACCACGTCCGTGTCCGCCGAGTCGACCAGGGTGAGGACGAGGTCGTTGACGACGTCGTCACGTCCGCCCAGCCGCTGGGCCGTGTCGATGGTCGTGAAGATGACGCCGAAGTTGGCCTGCGCGAGGAAGTCGCCCTCCTCGGTGACGACCATGAAGTACTCCGGCGCCAGGCCGTGGCCTACGTAGCGGGCCCGCGTGCCGCCGGCGACCCGCACCTCGCCCTCCGTCGGGAGACCGTAGTGGTCCGCGAAGTTGCGCTCCAGCAGCACCACGTTCTGGCCGGCGTCGCCCTCCTGGAGCTCGCGGCCGGGCTCGACGTGGACGCGGTTGACCGCCGGGGCCTGGCTCGCCGTGCCGGCGCCGAGGATGCGCCCGGGGACGAAGACGACGCCGTCGTCGGTCGGGACCTCGATCTGGGTGGAGAACTGCAGCCGCTCATCGGCCTCTTCGATCCACAACGCGTGTTCGATTCCGGCCAGCCGGGCTTCGAGACTGCCTGTCGGCGCGAAGCTCCCCGCGCCGAGCCTGACGCGGAGGTCGTACATGTTCGTCGCCGCGTAGCTGGCGTCGTTGGATATCATCCGCCAGGTGGCGGAGCTGCTCATCCCGGCGTACGTCCCGGTGCCCAGCGCGATGATCAGCGCGATGGCCGTCACCTGCACCCACCGCGCGCGCAGATCGCGCCACGACCATCGCAGCCACAATCCCAAGGTTCTCATGCCGCTCATTGTAGCCGCGTCTGGGATATTTGCATAACCGTCATTCCCGCGCAGGCGGGAACCCAGGGGCGGGGGCCTTCCAGATACGAAACCGCCGCATATCTGCCACGCCTGTCTCCCGCACGTGGGGTTACGCAAAGGTCTCCGAAGGCGGGAACCCAGGGGCTGGGTCTCCCAAGTACGAAATCGAGGCATCGCTGCCACATCTGGCGCAATGCGGGGGAGTTATGTAAAGGTCTCCGCGAAGGCGGGAATCCAGGGGCGGGGGGTTCCAGATACCAAAACGACGCCTCAACCCCACATCTGTTACCCACAGGTGGGGTTACGCAAGGTCCCCGTCTGAGGATTAGCCCGAGGCCGGTCGTCCCGAGGCCGCTGTGCTGCCTGCCCAACTCCCCTGAAGGCTGCCTCTCTGAGGCAAGAACGCTTGCATCCTGGGGTGGGGGGCCGTTGCCACGCGATCCGCTGGCCCTGAGTGACCCGACGCTTCGTCGGGGTGTATCGAAGGGCGGGCGCGACTCGGTCCTGGGGGGCTGTATCATGCGCCCCTCGATACGCGCCGCCGGGGCGGCGGCGCTACTCGGGGTGAACGGACGGATTGGGCACAGGTACCAACGGTGACGGCCGCGTCGATTGACCGGCACGGGGGCCCATCGCATATAATCGGCCCCAGCCACTTGCCCGGAAGAGGTGCGTCCGTTGAGCACGCAGCCGCTGACCTCCAACCGCCTCGAGTTCGACGACGCCGTCGCGGCGATGGAGCACTATTTCGAACAGGGCTGGACCGACGGCCTGCCCATCGTCCCGCCGACCGTGGAGCGCGTGCGCGAGTTCGTCGACCGCGTCGGGCGCTCGCCCTCGGACATCGCGGGAGAGGAGCCGACCAAGGGCCGCGTGATCACCGTGGAGAAGGCGGCGGTCAACGCCGTCATGGCGGGCTGCCTGCCGGAGCACTTCCCGGTCGTGCTCGCGGCGGTCGACGCAATCAGCGACCCCGCCTACAACCTGCACGCCATTTCGGTCAGCACGATGGGCGCCGCCACGCTGACCGTCGTGAACGGCCCGGTCACGCGAGAGCTGGGGATGAACTCCGGCGTGAGCCTATTCGGCCCGGGCAACCGCGCCAATAGCACGATAGGGCGCGCCATCCGGCTCATCATCTCCAACGTGACCGGAGCGGTGACGGGCGTGCTGGACAAGGGCACGCTGGGCCACGGCGGGCGCTATTCATGGTGCATCGCCGAGGCCGAGGACGCCAGCCCGTGGGAGCCGCTGCACGTGGAACGCGGCTACAGAGCCGACCAGAGCACCGTAACCGTGTTCGCCGGCATCTCGCCCATCCAGACCGGCGTCGACGCGTCCGACGTCGCGGGCGGCTTCGAGCGTGTGCTGCGGGCGTCGGGCAGCGGCCAGGACGAGCTCGTGCTGGTCGTATCGCCCGAGGCGCTGGGACATATGGAGGCCGCGGGCTGGTCGAAGCAGGACCTGCGTGAGAAGCTGCACGAACGCGCGCCGGGCGTGGTCAAGGGCCCCGACTGCATCACCGTCGTCGTCGCGGGCGGCGCGGCGGGCGGCGCGTGTGCGATAATCCCGCTGTGGGGCACCGGGGTCAACTCCGTGTCCACCACGCGGGTGATCGAAGCCTGGCCGGCGCAGTGAATCTCCTGTAGACTCAGGAGACACCGACGAGGAGGAGCAGACCAATGGCCACAGCTACCAGGATCGAAGTCCTCGACCCGACTTCCGACCACATACCGGCCAGCGCCGTGATCGCGCCCCGGCCCTCCTCGCTGGAGGGCGCCACAATCGGGCTGCTCTCCAACGGCAAGGAGTACGCGGCCGGATTCCTCGACATGGTCGGCGAGGTGCTCGCCGACCGCTACCAGTTCGCCGGGACCGTCGCCAGGAACAAGGGCAACGCCTCGCGGCCAGCCCCGAAGGAGATGCTCGACGAGCTCGCCGAGAGGTGCGACGCGGTGATCACCGCGTCGGGAGACTGAGGGTCCTGTTCGTCGTGCAGTGTGCACGACGCGATCGAGATGGAGAAGCGCGGCGTCCCCGCGGTAGCCATCTGCACCGAGCCGTTCATATCGAGCGCCAAGGCGATGTCGAAGCTGGGCGGAATCCCGGACTACCCGTTCGTGGTCCTGCCGCACCCGATGGCCCACCTGTCCGAGGAGGAGCTGCGCGACTACGCCGTCCGCGCCGCCCCCGACACGCTCCGCATCCTGCTCGCCAAGGGCTAGGCCGGGGGCCGCGTAACGTCACCCGTCCTGGGCGCGTCGACGCCCAGACAACTGTCGTCCTGAGCGAAGCCGAAGGACCTGGGGCTGGGCCACGTCAGCCATCCCCGCCCGACGTGCGTCTCACTCCGTTAGGGTGGGCGCGCTCAGGCCTCCGCCACTACGCGGTTGCTGAGCACACCGATGCCCAGACAACTGTCGTCCTGAGCGAAGCCGAAGGACCTGGGGCTGGGCCACGTCAGCCATCCCCGCCCGACGCGCGTCTCACTCCGTCAGGGTGGCGCGCTCAGGCCTCCGCCACTACGCGGTTGCTGAGCCCACCGACGCCCGAAGAACTGTCGTCCTGAGCGAAGCCGAAGGACCTGGGGCTGGGCCACGTCAGCCATCCCCGCCCGACGTGCGTCTCACTCCGTTAGGGTGGCGCGCTCGGCACTCCGCCACAACGCGGTTGCTGAGCACACCGACGCCCAGACAACTGTCGTCCTGAGCGAAGCCGAAGGACCTGGGGCGGGGGTCACGTCAGCCATCCCCGCCCGACGCGCGTCTAACGCCGTTCGGGTGGCGCGCTCAGCACTCCGCCACAACGGGGTTGCTGAGCACGCCGACGCCCAGACAACTGTCGTCCTGAGCGAAGCCGAAGGACCTGGGGCGGGGTCACGTCAGCCATCCCCGCCCGACGCGCGTCTGACGCCGTTCGGGACGATGTCCGTCAGCATTCCGCCACCACCGGGTTGCTGAGCACGCCGACGCCGGACAGCTCGATCTCCACAGTGTCGCCCGCCGCTATTGGGCCGACGCCCTCCGGCGTGCCCGTCAGGATGACGTCTCCCGGGACGAGGGTGATCGACTGGCTGATGTACGAGACGAGGTGCGCCACCGAGAAGAGCAGGTCGGAGGTGTTCGAGCTCTGCTTCGTCTCGCCGTTGACGCGGGCCATGATCTCCATGTCGGTCGGGTCGGGGTCGGTGGCGATGACGGGCCCCAGCGGGCAGAAGGTGTCGATGCTCTTGCCGACCAGCATCGCGCCGTTCTTCATCTCCGCCGCCTGTATCACCCGCTCGCTCACGTCGTTGCCGCACGTGTACCCGAGCACGTAGTCGAGCGCGGCCTCCTCGGACACGCGCCGCGCCTCCCGGCCGATCACCGCCGTCAGCTCCGCCTCGTGGTGCACGACCTTGCCGTGTGCCGGGTAGACGATCGGCTCGCCGTGCGCGACGACGGCCGTCGCGGGCTTCATGAACAGCATCGGGAACTCGGGCGTCGCCGCCCCCGACTCCTCGATGTGCGAGACGTAGTTGAGGCCCACGCAGATGATCTTCGACGGCTCCACCGGCGCGAGGACGCGCACGTCGGCCAGACCCGCGACGCGCGCCCCGGCGCGAGGGCCGTCGAACGGCGAGCCCGCGAGCTCCAGCACCGAGCCGTCCTCGTGCAGGACGCCGAACTCCGCCTGGCCACCGAGCTCGTAGCGCAATATCTTCATGTCGTCACTCTCCTGGGTGGCCCCAAAATGTTGACCGGGGCCGCATTCTGGCCTACTGTACCCCGCGTCGCGGCCGAAAGACAATCTCGTCGGGCGCAGGCCAGGGGCTTGCGACTATTCCCTCTCCCCTTGCGGGAGAGGGTTAGGGTGAGGGGGCGTTCAGCCGATGCAAGTATGTCACCCTCAATCTGCGTTGACTTGGAAAGACCCTGGACGGAGGCACCTGATCAGAGTCGACACACACAACCCGTTCAGCCCGAACGGGCTCCCTGCTCTGGGCCGCCCACGCAACCCGCTCGCCCTGAGTAGGACCGCCGCTTTGGGCGGGCCGTATCGAAGGCTGCACGCACGGTTCCTCGAACGTGATCACTTATGGCAGGAGGTCAGGCATGTCGAAGCTGAGAGTAGCGGTCATAGGCGTCGGTCCCAGGGGCCTGAACCACGTCGACACCGTGGCGGGGTTCGATGACGTGACGCTCGCGGCCGTCTGCGACCCGTCCGACGAGGCGCGGAACGCGGTCGTGGCGAAGTACGCCCCGGAGGCGTCGTACGCCAGCATCGACGAGATGCTCGACGCAGAGGACCTGGACGCCGCGATCGTCGCGACCCCGCCGCACCTGAACGCCGTCGCCGCGCTGCCGTGCCTCCGGGCCGGCGTCAGCACCATGCTCGAGAAGCCGCCGGGGCTGAGCACGGCCGAGGCGGAGGAGCTCCGGGACGCCGCCGTGGAGAGCGGGGCGCTCGGGATGGTCGCCTGGAACCGCCGCTTCCATCCCATGGTCGTCGCGGCCCGCGAGATGGTCGAGTCGCGGGGCCCCATCGCCCAGATCGTGGGCGAGTTCCACAAGCCGATGACCCGCCTGGTGGAGTGGGAACGCTACACGCCGGAAGTCATGGACAACATGCTCTACGAGACGCCGATCCACGCGATCGACCTCGTGCGCGCGCTCGCCGGGTCCGACGTGAAGCAGGTGCACAGCGTCGTCCAACGGCGTTTCTCGATGTACAAGGACGTCCACGCCGCGCTGGTCGAGTTCGAGAACGGCTGCGTCGCCTCGATAACGGCCAACTACACGACGGACGCGCGGCTGGAGCGCTACGAGATCCACGGCCGCGACGTCTCCGCCTACCTGGAGGGGATCCGGGAGGGCCACGTCATGCGGGACGGCGGGCGCATCGAGATCGAGAACGCCGGCTCAGGCGGCGGCACCGTGGAGCAGGCCCGGCACTTCTTCGACGCCGTCAGGGACGGAACGCCCATCGGCCCGCCCGCCGCAGACCTCGACGAGGGCGTCAAGACGATGGAGCTGCTCGCCGCCATGATGGAGGGCCTGCGGGAGTAGCCACGTCCGGGCGCCCGTTCACGCCCGGGGGGCCGAGACGCAACACGCTCACCCGGGGTAGCGCCAGTGCCTTGACCGGCGCGTATCAAAGGCGTCCCCTATTCGGCGGCCTTCCGACGTCTCTTGGCCAAGCGGTCTTGAGCGCGTCGCTCTGCCCGACTCGTGGGCGGACGCGGGGGCTGCCCCGTTACGAGTCGATGTCTGCCTGAGCCGGGATCTGAAACGTGAATTTGCTCTGACCGCCCGGGTGGGTAATCGCGAAGTCGCCCATGTTGATGATGTCCATGCCTATGAGCACGTCTCCCCCAGCGAAGCTAAGCCGGGAGGCCTCGATGGACTCGATCAAGACGCGATTGGGCAGCGCGATGTCGACTGCGTAGACATCGGCCTCATCGGCGACGCCCGCATGCTCGATCCTTCTCTTCCCGCTCGGTTTCAGCCCGCACTCGTCGACCACTTGTTGCGTGATTGCGCTGCGGGTCGCGCCTGTATCCCAGATCGCCCGAAAGCTGCGGTGGGTGGATTCGTCAGCACCCGCAGGCCCAGCGGTCCATTCGCTGAGCATGACGTTGGGCGTCCCGTCAGCCGTCATCGTGAAGGCGAACGGGCCGGGCATTTGCAGGCTCATGACACGCGAGTGGGACTGAGTGTACGCGTCGGGCCCAGGACTGACGGCCTGCACCAGGAAGGTGCCCAGCTCATGGTCCCTCTGGGTGTCGGTGATGGCTTGGATGAGCGTGTCGTACGCGCCCAGCACCGCGCAGTCCTTGATGACCACGAATTTCCCGTCGTACTGTAGCACCAACTCGTCCTGATGCTCCAGGTAGTAGTCGAACTCTCTGGCGAGGCCCGCACTCTCACCCATGACACTTCGTTCTCCACGCCTCGTGCGCATGCTATCGCGGGAGGCTTCTGATTGACACCATAGCCCGCTTGTGCTGGGAGGGTCAACGCTCCTGCCCCGCTCCTCGCGTCTCAACGGCCACCGCAAGTTCGCCTCCCTTCGAGACTTGTCCTCCACCGCCCGTAACTGTTCAGACTTGCGGAGAGGGAACGCCACCACCGCCGTCGTTCCCGCGAAGGGCCTGCCCTCGTGAAGACGGGGGCGGGAATCCATCCCCGGCAGGGTGCGTCGCGGTCACTCGGAACCAGCCGGTTTCATCGGGCCGTCGGATTGTGTCTTGTTTGGCCCCCCTGAACAGTGTGCTACCGCCTCACGACGGTTGCGGCGGCCAGCACGGATGTGCTACTATGCCCGCGTGTCCCAAGCCATCCACTGCCAACCATCCGCCATCGACTGTGGAACACCACTGTCCCATTTTGTTCCTCCCTGTTCCACCTCAGATAGGAAACGTGGAACAGCGAGTGTTCCACTATTCAGCAAACTGTTCCACCACTCAGATAGGAATGGGACACTTTGGAACACAATGGAACAGCTCACAGGAAATCGACCCGCTCCGCCCCTTCCCACGGAGCCCTCGCCCTCCTGAGACCTCTGAATGGCCGACACTCCGTTCCGCGCCAGTGGGAGCGGGCCGTGGGTTGACGCCAACTTCCCCGCTGATAGAATTGCGCCCGTGATCAAGACGGTGTCCTCACAGACGATACGCATGGCGCAGTACGGGACCAAGCACGGCCACGCCGGCGGGGTCCTGGGCGTCATGCTCGCGAACCCGGACGTGGAGGTGGTCGGCCTCTACGAGCCGGACGCCGACCGGCGCCGCGAGCTCGAGTCGTCCGGCGAGGCGCCCTGGTCGCGGGTGCGCTGGCTCGACGACAAGGCGGAGATACTGGAGGACGACACCATCGGCGCCGTGTCCTCCGAGGGCTCCAACATCGAGAGCCTCCACCACACCGAGGAGATCGTCGCCGCCGGAAAGCACGTCTTCTACGACAAGCCCGCCGGCGACGACTACAAGCGGTTCGAGGCGGTGGTCGCCAGCGCGCGGGAGCAGGGCCTGCTCATCCAGCTCGGCTACATGTTCCGCTACCACGACGGCTACGTACGTATCGCCGACTGGGCAAGGTCTGGCTTCCTGGGCGACGTCTTCAAGATCCGCGGCAACATGTCGACGAACATCCCGCCGGAGCGCCAGGACCCGGGCCGGGTGCCTCCCGGCGGCACCTTCTACGACCTGGCGTCTCACGTGCTCGACCAGGTCGTCTGGATACTGGGACGGCCCAACCGGGTCACGTCGTTCCTGCGCGAGGACGTGATCGAGACGGGGGGCTTTCCGAACAACACCCTCGGCGTCTTCGAGTACGACGGCGCCATGGCGATGATAGACATAGCCGCGATGGAGCCGACGCCTACGGCCAGGCGGTTCGAGGTCTACGGTTCGGCGGGCTCGGCCATAATGGAGCCTATGGAGCCGCCCACCACGCTCCGCCTCGCGCTGATGGAGCCTCGCGGCGGATACCCGGCGGGCGTGTCGATCATCGATCTCGAGCCCCGGCCCAGGTACGTCGCCTCGCTGGAGGCCTTCGTGAAGGACATCCGCGGGGAGAAGCAGCCCGACCGGTCGCTGGACCACGAGCTGCTGGTGCAGGAGACGCTGCTGCGGGCCACCGGCCACATACCCGGTGGATAGACTCGGCCACCGGCTCGTCTCCGGGGGCCGCGCGTTCGGGCGGAAGGAGGGCGCAATGGGCGGGAAGCTCAGAGCGGGAATCATAGGCTGCGGCGGCATGGCCCAGGGCCACGTTCACGGCTATCTTCGCTCGGGCCGCTACAAGGTCGTCGCCCTTGCCGACGTGAGCCCGGCCGCGATGGACCAGTACGACAGGGTCTTCGGCGCACACGACGATTACCACCCCAAGCACTACACGAACGCCCGCAAGATGCTCGACAAGCAGCGGCTCGACGTCGTCTCGATCGGCACCTGGCACGCGGGCCACTCCACCTGGACGATCGCCGCCGCCGCGCGCAAGCCGAAGGCCATCCTGTGCGAGAAGCCGATGGCCGTCGACCTGGGCAGCGCGGCCGAGATGCTGCTGGCCTGCGAGCGCAACGGCGTCAAGCTCGGCATCGCGCACCAGCGGCGGTTCCTGCCGTCCTATACCCAGGCCCGGGAGCTGGTCGCGGAGGGCGCGATCGGCAAGGTGGAGCTGCTCACGAGCGTTTCAGGCTCGGGCCTGCCCAACGACGCGTCCCACCACACCGACATGTACCGCTACGTGCTCGGCGACATCGACTGCGAGTGGGTGATGGGACAGGTGGAGCGCGGCACGGAGCGCTACGAGCGCAACACGCGGATCGAGGACAGGGCCGAGGCGGTCTTCGGCTTCGAGGGCGGCGCCCGCGCCCAGATCATCAGCGATCTCACGCCGACCTACCAACAGGGCTGCACGATATATGGCTCGGAGGGGATGATCGAGCTGCGCCCGACCTACCTGAGGGTCTTCAACGCCGAGACCCGGGGCCGCTGGGAGCACAGGGCGCCCGAGGGCCGATTCTTCAGTCCCGAGGGCGAAGGCGCGCCCTTCGAGAGCCGGGAGGGGTGTGCCGCGCAGGCCGCCGATCTGGCCGACTGGGTCGAGGACGAGTCGGCCGGGTTCCGGGGCGAGGCGACCAACGGCTACAAGGCGCTGGAGATGATCCACGCCGTCTACGAGTCGGCGCGCCTGCACGAGCGCGTGACGCTGCCGCTGAAGACCCGCGTCAACCCGCTGGAGCTGATGATCGACTCGGGCCAGCTTCCCGTGAAGCACCCCGGGCGCTACGACATCCGCGCCGGGCTGCTGCGCGGCGAGAACATGTCCACCGACGAGGACAACGAGTAGCGCCGACGCGCCCGGCCTTCAGTCCAGGTCGGACAGGCTGGGCATGACCTCCTCGGCAAGGAGGGTCATGGAGCGCACCCACGCGTCCCTGGGCCGCCACTCGTGGCCCATGGTCAACAGCACGCCGAATCCGCCCACCTCGCCGTGGAGCGTCCGCAGCTTCTCCGCGACCTCGTCCGGGCTGCCCACGATCCAGATGTTGTCCAGCAGGTAGTCGATGGTCACGTCCGAGTCCGGCATGTCCGGGTCGGTCTTGAACAGGTCGAACATCTTGAAGTTCGACAGTATCCTCATGAAGTACTCGTTGTAGTCGCGGGCGATGATGCCCTCGCGGGCCTCCCTGCGCGCCTCCTCGGTCGTCTCGGCGACGAAGACGTCCCGCGCTATGCGCCACAGCGAGCGGTCGGCGGTCCGGCCGGCGCTGGCCGCGCCCTCGGCCACCATCTCCCAGTGGGTCGCGAGCGTGGCGCTGGGCACCAGGTTGATGCTCATCGGGATGTAGCCTCGCTCGCCCGCGAGCGTCAACGTGTCCGACCGCTTCGAGACGCCGGCGACGCCGATGGGCGGATGGGGCTTCTGGTAGGGCTTGTAGTGGAACGACTGGCCTATCTCGGGATTTGGCTCCGGCACGGTGAAGCGCCAGAACCTGTGCTCGTACAGGCCGGGCTTCGGGTCGTCCCACAGTTGCAGCACAAGGTCGACGGCGTCCCGTGTCATCTGGCGCTGCTCGCCGGACGAGGGGTCGAACCCGAAGACCTCGAAGTCGCCCGGGAACCCGCCGGAGCCGACGCCCCAGTAGAACCGGCCGTGGGCGAGATGGTCGAGCTGGGCGATGCGGTGGGCGATCATGAACGGGTTGTGGTTGGGCATGCACGTGACGCCGGTGCCCAGGACGATGTTCTCCGTGGCGCCGAGGGCCCTGGCGATGAACAGGTCGGGGCAGGGCACGTTCTCCCACTCCGCCGTGAAATGCTCGCCGATCCATGCCTCGCAGAAGCCGAGGCGGTCCAGCGTTACGATCTGCTCCAGGTCGTCGTCGAGAGACTGCGTGATGTCTGTCCCCGGCGGGTGCAGCGGCATGGTGAAGAAGCCTGCTTTCATCGTTTGCCTCCCTTGTCCCCGGCTCGCCCACGCGCCATGTGCAAGGCGAAAAAGGCGCTACTCTCGCGGGATTCAGCCGAAACGGTTGACAGACGCCGTCTGTCGTGGTTTAGTGTGCCGGACAAACGGGCCCGGCACAAGTGATGCATGATTAGACGACAGCCAGCCGTCGGCGACGTGCGGCCGTACGTGCGGCGGCAGATGGAACTCTGGCCCGGCATGACGCAGGTGACAAGGGCTTTGTCTGAAACGTTGGCGGCCATCCTCGATCCCCTTCCACCCTACAAGTGGATTGAGGGACACCTCGACGCGAAAGAGGAGCGCTTCGGCCGTCACTTCCTTCTCGTAGACCGGGAGATCGTCGAGGTCGACTGGCTCACCTTCGATACGCTCGCCGAGGGCGAGGCGCTGAAGGTCAGGAGCACTCGAAGCAACAAGGCCATCAGCATAGACCGGCTGGTGCCCTAGCAGGAGTCTCCGGCGAGTCCGCTCGCGGTCCTCTGCGGCGCCTGTATTCCGGCGTTCGCGGGGCGAATGCCCGTCCTTCTTCTCAACCCTTCGGGGTTATCGCGTCCGCCAGGACTTCGACAAGGTGACGGGCGCCCACGCCCGTGCCATCGCGAATCTGCTGGCGGCAGGAAACGCCCTCGCTCACGACCTCGAAGTCGCCCTCTGCCGTCCTGATGTGTTCGAAGAGGCTCTGCTCTCCGATCTTGAGCGAGGTCTCGTAGTGCTCCTTCTCGAAGCCGAACGAGCCGGCCATTCCGCAGCAGCCGGACTGTATCTCCTCCACCTCGCCGCCCCAGGCCGACCGCAACACGTCCATCGCCGGCCGGGTGCCGACGAGCGCCTTCTGGTGGCAGTGGCCGTGGAAGAGCAGCCTGGTGCGGCCTCCTGAGGGTTCCAGCGTCGCGCCCTGGCCGGCGGCGTGCTCCACGAACTCCTCGACCAGCAACGTGGCGTCGGCTACCTCCCGCGCGCGGTGGTCGCCGGGCAGCAGGTCGAGGTAGTCGTCGCGGAAGCTCAGGATGCAGCTCGGCTCCAGGCCCACGACCTTCGCGCCCCGATCGACCAGCGCGTGCACCGCATCGACGTTGAATCGGGCGTTGTCGCGCGCCCGGCCGATCATCCCCTTGGACAGCATCGGCCTGCCGCAGCACCTCGACCCCGGCACGACGACGCCGTATCCGAGCCGCTCGAGCACCGTGACCGCCGCCCGACCCAACTCCGGGTGGTTGTAGTCGGTGAAGGTGTCCGCGAACAGCACGACCGGGCCGCGAGGCGCGTCCGCGGGAGCTGCCGGCGCCCGCGCCCGGAACCACTGCCTGAAGGTCTGGCTCGCGAAGGGCGGCAGGTCGCGCCTGGCGTCGATGCCAGCGATCTGCTCGAGCAGCGCCTTGAAGGCCGGCGAGCCGAGGCTCCAGTTCGACACCGGCGCGAAGAACGATCCCATCCTCCCGAGGGTCGACAGGTTGGCGAACAGGCGGCTGCGAAGCGGGTAGCCGTTGGCCCTGTGGTACCTGTCGAGAAACTCGTACTTGAGCTTGGCGACGTCGACGTTGGACGGGCACTCGGCCTTGCAGCCCTTGCACTCGAGGCACAGGTCCATCACGCGGTGGAGCCGGTCGCCGGTCAGGCTGTCGACGGGCAGGGCGCCGGTCATCGCCGCGCGAAGGGCGTTGGCGCGCCCCCTGGTGGAGTGCTCCTCGTCGCGGGTGACCATGTACGAGGGGCACATGGTGCCGGAGAGCTTGCGGCAGGCCGCCTGGCCGTTGCACATCTGCGCCGCGCCGCCCAGACCGCCCTCGTCCTCGAATGACAGACCCGCCGCGATCTCCACGCTCGGCGTCGAAGGCGTCGTCCTCAGGTTCTCGGCGATCGACTGCGCGTCGACGATCTTCCCGGGGTTCATGAGCCCGTCGGGGTCGAAGGCGCTCTTGACCTCGCGGAAGGCGCCGTAGATGCGGCTGCCGAACATCTTCTCGTTCCAGGCGCTGCGCGCGAGGCCGTCGCCGTGCTCGCCGCTCATGGCGCCGCCGTACTCGAGCACCAGGTCGCTGACGTGCGCAGAGATGGATACCATGCGCTCGACGTCCTCGGCGGAGGCCGGGTCGATCAGGGGCCGGATGTGAAGGCAGCCGACGCTGGCGTGTCCGTAGTAGCCGGCCGACGTGCCGTGCTCCCGCACTATCTCGTCGAAGCGCCGCACGTACTCGGGCAGCGCCTCCGGCGGGACGGCGGTGTCCTCGACGAAGGGGAGTGGCTTGGCGGGCCCGCGCACGTTCATCATCAGGCCGAGACCGGCCTTGCGCACCGCCCATACCCTGGCCTGGTCGGCGGGATCGACGAAGCGCCGGTTGGAATACGACAGGCCGCTTCTCCGCATGCGCTCGTCGAGGGCGTCCATGCTCGATTCGAGCTCGGCGGCGGAGTCGCCCGCGAACTCGACCAGCAGGACCGCCTTCGGGTCGCCGTCGATAAAGTCCGCCAGGCGCGAGTACTCCAGGTTCTCCCGCGCCTGCCGGATGATCATGTCGTCGACCAGCTCGACCGACGCCGGCCCCAGCTCCAGGGCCAGCACCGTGGCCTCCATCGACTCGATCAGCTCCCGGAAGTGGAGCACGGCCAGCGCCCTGGCGCGAGGGATGGGGACGACCCGCACCTTTGCCTCGGTGACGGTCAGCAAGGTGCCCTCGGACCCGACGACGAAGCGCGCGGTGTCGATGGCGCCGGGTGAGGCGAGCTCGTCGAGGTTGTAGCCAGATACGCGACGCTGGATCTTCGGGAACCGGGCGGCCACCTCGTCGCGGCACGTGTCGCCTATTTCGACCAGTCTTCGATAGACCTGCGCCTCCAGCGAGTCGCCGCGCGCCTTCGCCTCGAGGGCGGCGCCGTCGGTCGGGCCGAGCGTCGCCAGGTCGCCGTTCGAGAGCACGGCCCGCAGCTCGCGCACGTTGTCCACGGTCTTGCCGTAGACGATCGAATGCGCCCCGCACGAGTTGTTGCCGATCGCCCCGCCGACGTTGCCCCGGTTACTCGTGGACGGGTCGGGCGCGAACTGGACCCCATGGGGACGCAGGAGCCCGTTCAGCTCGTCGAGAATGATGCCGGGCTGGGTGCGCGCCCAGCCCTCCTCCACATTGACGTCGAGCAGGTTGCGCATGTACTTGGAGAAGTCGATCACGACCGCCCGGCCGACGGCCTGGCCCGCGAGGCTCGTGCCGCCTCCTCGCGGGAGCACGGGCGCGCCGTGACTGTTCGCCGTCTCCACCACGGCCACCACGTCCTCCTCGCTCCTGGGGAGGACGACGCCGATGGGCTCGATCTGGTACATGCTCGCGTCCGTGCTGTAGAGGACGCGGCTCATCTTGTCGAAGCGCACCTCGCCGGCGACGCGTCGTCGGAGCTCGTGGGCCAGCTCCCGCGTGTCGGCTTCGGCTGCGGCGACGGTCATGCGGCGTCCTCGGCCTGCTCGCCGCGCCGCAGTCCGGAAGCGTCGTTGCGGAACAGCGCCGCGAGTATCGGCGGCGCGGCCGCCGTCGTGACGATCGTCATGAGGATGGCGATGCCGTACAGCTGCTGGCCGATGATCGCATTGCCGATGCCGACGCCCGCCATGATGAGCGCGACCTCGCCGCGGGGCAGCATGCCCACGCCGATCCGGGCGGCCCCTCGCCTGTTGAAGCCGGCGAACAGCGCCGGGAGGCCCGCTCCCGCCACCTTGCCGACTACTGCCGCCAACGTGACGACGAGGCCGAAGCCCCAGATGCTGCTGTCGAGCGACGACACGTCGACGAGCATGCCCATGACGACGAAGAAGATCGGGACCAGTGCGGCGTATACGCCGTTCAGCGGCTCTTCCAGCGCGTGCGCGAGATCGGTGCCTGACAGCGCCAGCCCTATGGAGAACGCGCCGATGATCATCGCCAGCCCGAAGCTCTCCGCGAGGCCGGCGGCCAGCAGCGCCACGCCCAGCGCCAGCGCGACGGCGGCGCCGCTGACCTGGAACCAGCCGAACAGGGCCGAAATGCGCTTCGCCGCCAGTATGCCGATACCGGTCAGCGCTATCCAGAAGCCGAGGGTCTTGAGCGCGACGAGGCCTACCGACGATACGGAGAAGTCCCCCGTGTCGTGCAGACCCACGACGATGGTCAGCGCCAGGATTCCGAGAACGTCGTCGAGCACCGCCGCGCCGAGAATGGTGACTCCCTCGGGCGTGGCCAGGCTGCGGATGTCGCCCAGCACCCGGACAGAGATGCCAATCGACGTCGCGGTGAGCACGGCGCCCATGAACAGCGCCCTTACGTCCGTCACCTGATCGGCGTATCCGAAAGCGACCGTGAGGCCGACTCCGAGGGCGAATGGAAATACGACACCGCCGACCGCCACAATCGTGGCCGGGCGTGCGTAGCGCAGGAACTGCCGGAGGTCGGTCTCGATGCCGGCCATGAAGAGCAGGACTATCGACCCGAACTGGGCGATGGACCAGAGCGAGTCGGAAACGGGGATAGAGGCGCCCTCTTCGACGTGTTCGAAGAGCGGGCCGACCAGGGGAACGTCCACGCCGCCCAGGGCGAACGGGCCGATCACTATTCCCGCCGCCAGCTCGCCGAGCACGGCCGGCATCTTGAGATAGCGTTCGCAGACCTCGCCTCCGAGCTTGGCCGCGATCAGGATCGCGCCAAGCTGAAAGACGAGGCGCGTTAGCGCGTGGGTCTCTTCCATAAGCTCCGGTGGGGGCTCCTTCTATGCGTCCGGGTGATCCGGGAAGGCGGCCCGCAGGGCCCTGGTCAACGACATCAGCTTCTCTTTCTCATCGCCGGCGTCGAGGGCGTCCCCGAAGACCTGCAGCGAGTCGGCGAGGCCCTCCGTCAGCACCTCCACGACGAGCGTCTCCACCGGGACGGTGTCGGACTCGACCGTGATCCGGCAGTCATGCTGCCCCCTTGTCACGATGGAGAGGGCCACGAACGCACCGTTCCGACGGAACTCGTGGGTCGTCTTGGCGCCGGCCCATTCGCCGGCCCGCAGGTGGTGGTATCCGATGTTCTCGAGATATCGGACGAAGGCGAGCTCGAACAGGGCCCGGCCGAGCGTCGGCGTGCTCACTTCGTACGCGTAAGCCATCGCGTCCTCCACGTCCATCCGCCTCAAGTATAGGTGTCGCCGAACAGGGCGTTCAAGCAACACACGTACCTCGGTTTGCGCGGCTGTGCGCCGGCGGCCTGGAGTGGCGCGCGGCAGGTCTGGAGGAGGCGGTGCCGGGCGGCCCGGCTCGGGGCCTGTCGCCCGACGCTATGAGTTGACGCGCTTGATCAGGTACTTGATCGTACCGCGCGGGGTGGTGACGCTGACCTCCCGGCCGACCGACTGGTTCATGAGCGCCTTGCCGACGGGTGACACGTCCGAGATCTTTCCGCCGAGGGGATCGGCCTCGACCGCGCCGACGATCGTGTAGGTCGTCTCGCGGCCCGAGTCGGCCTCTCTCAGCACCACCCTGGAGCCCATGACGACGGTCTTGCCGGCCGCTGAGCGCTTCACCGTGACGGCGGACTCCAGCGCCTTCTCGAGCTCCGCGATACGGGCCTCGAGCTGTCCGAGCTGCTCCCTGGCGGCTTCGAGCGGGGCGTTCTCCCGCACGTCCTTGTCGGCGGCAGCGCGACGTATGTCGGCGGCGATGGGGCCGCGCCTCGATCGCAGGCTTTCGAGCTCGTTCTCGATCTGCGCCTGCCCCTCGGCCGTGATCTCGACCGTAGCCGGCCCGTTCCGGGACCGCGTCGTCGCGTCGGGCAGCTTGGTCTTGGGAACGCGCAGGTACTTTCCGAGGTTCTGATCGACGAGGCCCTTCCTGTGGGCGAAGGCCAGGAACTGGCGGACCTCCCGCAATCGCTCGGGCGCATCCCTTCGCGCGGCCGAGCCTCCCGTCTGGGCGCCGTACTCCTCGACCACGGATGGCTGGATGTCGGCGATGGTCCTGTCGGAGCCGCACCACTGCGCGAAGCGCAGGAGCTCCTGGCGGGAAGGGGACCCGGCCGCCTTCGTCTTGAGGCTGCTGACGTATAACCCGACGGCGTCCAGGAGGGTTACTGCACGGGGCGGTTCTGTCAAGGGGATGCTCCTATTAGGTGAGCCTCGGCTCATGGTAAAGAACGGCCGGCTGCGGTGTCAACGCGGCCTCGTTCGGGGATCGGTCGGGTCTCGCGAAACGTCCCGAAGGCGCCAGGAAGCCTGCAGTCAGGACCGAGCCTCCCTGATGCGCTGCCTTTCGGCGCGGGCTGGGCGGGACGTGGCTGATCGTGGACGCGTACTCCAGCGTCCTCGCTATCCGTTGACGGGCTGGCCCGACAGCAGTACATTTGGGCCTGCGGCTCTCGAGAGCCGCGCAACCGGGTGGGCGTATCGAGTCGTTTTCGATGACCTGGAGGAATCGATCCGAGCCGGGATGAATGGCCGCTCGAGCAGTCCCCGAGGTTCAAGGACCAGCCTTCCGCAGCGAAGCTCACGACTCTCGTCGGGAGAGACACCATGGGCGACAGCGATATCGCGCTGATGGCGCACCTGATGCGCCGTGCGGGCTTCGGGGCGCCGTACCCGGAGCTGGAGGAGCGCGCGGCCCAGGGCTACGAAGCGACTGTAGAGGACCTTCTGCACCCCGAGCGCTCGGAGCGCGCGGAACAAGACCTGTTCGAGCGCTACGAGGCCCCATCCGACACTGTAGGTTTTCGTAAGTCCAGCCTCCCCCAGTGGTTCTACACCATGGTCCGCACGCGTCGGCCGCTGGAAGAGAAGATGGCGCTGTTCTGGCACGGGCTCTTCGCCACCGCGGCCGCCAAAGTCGAGCCGAACGAGCTGTTGAACGCCCAGATCGAGACCTTCCGCAGGCATGGTCTGGGCAACTTCCGGACGATCTTGGTCGAGCTGTCAAAGGACCCGGCGATGTCGTTCTGGCTGGACAACTGCCAGAGCCACAGGGAAGAGCCCAACGAGAACTACGGACGCGAGCTGCTGGAGCTCTTCTCGATGGGCGTCGGCAACTACACCGAAGACGATGTGAAGGCCGCGTCGCGGGCGTTCACCGGCTGGACTTTCCGCCAGATCGCGATCGGCCCCTACCGGTCGGTATTCCCAACGTTCAAGTACATCGCCGAGGACCACGACTACGGGGAAAAGGAGTTTCTGGGCGAGCGGGGCCGATTCAACGGCGAGGATATCATTGACATCGTCGCGCGTCAGCCCGCCACCGCCCGGTTCGTCGCCTCGAAGCTGCACAACTTCTTCGTGTCGGACGAGCCCGACGAGGACGCCATTCAGACCCTGGCCCGTGTCTACTTCCAGTCTGGCTACGACATAAGGTCGGTGATGCGCGCCCTCTTGCTGTCCGACTTCTTCAAGGAGGCGCGGTTCGCGAAGGTCAAGAGTCCGGTGGAGATGGTCGTGGGGATAAGCCGGCTGGCCGGCGACCTCGATCTGGCAGGCAACACGTACCTGGCCGACGTGATCCCCCTGGACCTCATCGATGAGGCCGTCGTGCGGTCGGCGAACATGGGACAGGAGCCCCTCAATCCGCCCAGCGTTGAGGGCTGGCACACGGGCAAAGAGTGGGTCGACAGCGGGACGCTGATCGAGCGGATCAACTACGCGTCGACCCGGTTGGGTGACCCCGTCAAGCCCGGCGTGCGGTCTGTCTGCGAGAGGTTGGCGGCGGGCCGGTCGAGCCTTACACCTGACGAGCTGGTCGACGGCTGCCTGGAGCTGATTGGATGCTATGAGGCGTCCGACATCACGCGCGAGGGCCTGGTCGAGTACGCCGGCCAGATAGTCGGGCACGAGCTCGAAGCGGAAACGGGACACGAGACCTTCGGGCAGACCGTGGCCAGCATGCTGGCTTTCATAGCCGCGACACCCGACTTCCAGCTCGTGTAGGCGTGAGGCGCCACGCTCGCCGGTGTCCCGGAGAGGTCGCGCCGACCGCGCTACATGTACGCCCCGGCGGGGAGCATCTACACAAGGCAGCCTTCACTCGATACTCCAGGAGGTGGCCGCATGGCCAGGCAGAAGGTCCTGTTACGCGCAGGGTGGAGGTATACAAAGACGATCGGTGGCGCTGACGACGGCAAGTACCACAATCCGTGGGACCTGACCCTCAGCGGCGATGGGATGATGGCCGTGCTGTGCCGCCAGCAGTTGGACCACGCGAAGATCGTCCTCAATACCTTCGACGACGAAGAGTACCTGGGTGAGTTCGGTCAAGTCGGCACCGACGTGGGCCAGTTGGCCCGACCCACCTGCCTGGCCTTCGGCCGCGACGGGCTGCTGTACGTCGCGGACGAGCTGACCAACCGCGTCAACGCCTTCACGATAGACCCCGATGAGGTCGCCGCCAACGGCGGTCCGCAGGTCATTCTCCGCAGGGGTCAACTGGTGGAACAGTCGGGGAGATTCGTCTCACACTGGGGTACGACCGGGAGAGGCGACGGCGAGCTGAACGGCCCCAGCAGCATGGTCTTCGACCCAGACGACAACCTCTACGTGGTCGACCACCGCAACAGCCGGGTGCAGAAATTCACTAAAGACGGCCGGTTTCTGGCCAAGTGGGGCAGACACGGCGACGGCGAGGGGGAGTTCGACCTCCCCTGGGGAATCACCCTGGACCACGAAGGGAACGTCTACGTGGCCGACTGGCGCAACGATCGGGTCCAGAAGTTCACCGCCGACGGCGAGTTCCTCGCCCTCTTCGGCTCGTCGGGCTCCGAAGTCGGCCAGTTCAACCGGCCTACCAGCGTGGCAGTAGACAGGGACGGCGACATCTACGTGGCCGACTGGCAGAACGACCGGGTGCAAGTGCTCGCACACGACGGCCGCTTCGTGGATGTCTTCTACGGCGACTCGACGCTCTCCAAGTGGGTACTCGAGCTCGGTGCAGCCGCTCCGGGACAACAGGGACAGCTGAAGAAGAAGTTCATGTCCGAGGATGCCTACCGGGAGAAGTACTTCCGGCGCCCCGTATCGATCAAGCTGACCGACGAGGGCCACCTCCTAGTGGCGGACAACCAGAGGTTCAGGGTCCAGGTCTACTTGAAGGAGGCCTATCCCTCCCTCGTTCTCATGGAGATAGACCTGGACGAGGAGCCGATAGCCGTTTAGCCCTGAGCGGTGGTCCAAACTGTCAGGTCCGTCCCGGCCGGGCGTCGTCGGCGGGCTGATCAGCGCCGTGGACCAGGTCGAGAGCGGTCTGGGCGCGTTCGGCGGAGCGTTATTCTTCAACCGGTGGGAGAGTGCGACTGGGGCCTTCGCGATGATGGCGGCGCCTGCCGCGGTCGCCATGGTTGCCGCGCTGTCGATTCAGCGCGCGAAGGCCAGGCCAATGTGACCGACCTTGACCGCCGCCTTCCGGCGCATGTAGGCTGACTCGACTGTCTGGATGAGGACCGGGGGCTCTATTCTCCCTTGAGGATGGGACTGACAGAAGAGACGTCTCCGGACGTCGAGGCCGGCATGGGCCCCGCTCGCACCGGCTTCGGCCCGCGCTCTCGCCTCCGGGGCCTTCCCCTAATCAAGACCCTGGCGTACCGGGACTTCCGCTGGGTCTTCCTCGGCTCGTTCGCCTCCTTCATGGCCATGAACATGCAGATGGTCACCCAGTCCTGGCTGGTGGTCGAGCTGATGAACGACTCGCCGCTCGCCCTGAGCCTGTCGATCGTGTCGGTCACGGCGCCCATCACCTTCGTATCCCTGTTGGGAGGGGCGATGGCCGACCGCATCCCGCGGCGGCACCTGGTGATCCTCAGCCAGAGCGGGAACGCGGTGATGACGTTCCTGCTGGCCACCCTGGACGCGACCGGCCTGGTCGCTTTCTGGCAGGTGATGGCCATCGGCCTCATCAATGGATCGATGATGGCGTTCAACATGCCCAGCCGCCAGGCGATCATCTCGGACATCGTGCCGGAGTCGCGGCTGATGAACGCCGTATCGGTGAACAACTCCAGCATGAACCTGACCCGGGTCGCGGGCCCCGCCACGGCGGGATTCCTGATTCTGCTCGTCGACACCTGGGCGGTCTTCTACCTCGTCTCGGTCGTGTACGTCTTCTCCGCCCTGTCGATGGTGATGGTGCGCGCGGGGTCCGAGGCGGTCGCCCGTTCGGGCAAGGGGGTGCGGGGGGACATCGGGGCCGGCCTGTCGTACGTGGCCCGGGACCCGACCCGGCGAGGCCTCATCATCATGTCCTTCATTCCAGCGCTGTTCGGGTACTCCTACTACGCGCTTCTGCCGGCGTGGGGTCGCGAGGCCCTCGACATAGGCTCCGAAGACCTGGGCCTGCTGATGATGTTCATGGGTGCCGGCGCGCTGGTCGGGACGCTGATACTGGCCTCCATGCAGAACTTCAGCCGGAGGGGGGCCTTCCTGCTGCTGTTCTGCCTCCTCTGGGGCGCCGCACTGGCCACGTTCGCCCAGACGTCGAGCTACCTCCATGCCGTACCCCTGTTGGTAATGGTGGGGCTGCTGAACTCCGCGTTCATGTCCCTGAACATGACGCTCATCCAGACCAACTCCTCACGGGAGATGCGCGGGAGGGTGATGAGCATCGCGATGATGAGCTTCGGGTTGATGCCGCTGAGCGGGGTGCCGTTCGGAGTCCTGGCGGAGTTCACGGACACCCCGTTTGCGCTGACGCTCAGTGGGCTGCTGCTTGTCGTCTTCACTCTGGTCTTCGCCGTCGCATATCCGAGTTACCGCCGGATCGCGTGAAGGCGCCCGCGTCTTTCGACGTCCGTGCGGGCCGGTCGGAGCGGCCGGGGTGCCTCCGCGTCATCGATCCAGTCGGCCCCAGGCCGGCAAACGCGATTCGCGGGCGCCGTGCCCTGTGATACGATTCCGGCGCCCGAGGTGCCGGACCACGGGCGTGGACGCGTCGGCGGCGATGGCGCGAGCACCCAGGGCGCGGGGGCAAACAAATGCTGAGGACTCCAGCGGCCGTGATGATCGGCCCGAACGAGCCGATGGCCATCGGCGAGATGGAGGTGCCGTACCCCGGCCGGCGCCAGGTGATAGTCAAGCACACGGCGACCGGCGTCTGCCTCTCCCAGGTCCACGAGCTCCAAACGGTCCCGCAGGACAAGTGCCCGCATCTGCTTGGGCATGAGGGCGTAGGCGTGGTGACACACGTCGGGAGCGACGTGACCCACCTCAAGGAGGGCGACCACGCGATAACGACCTGGGTGCCGCGGGCCGGCTACCCGGGGCGGGACTTTATCGAGGGCCTGAGCCCTATAGGTGTGAGGTTCCGCGGGGAGCTGGTGCACGGTCCGGTCGGCACCTTCGCAGCGGACTGCCTGGTCAGCGACCAATTGGCCGTGAAGATTCCGGCGGAGCAGGCCACGCCGGAGAGCAGCATCGTGGGGTGCGCGGTGCTCACCGGCGCCGGCGCCGTCTTCCACACGGCGAAGGTCCGGGCCCAGGACTCGGTGGTCGTCATCGGAGCCGGCGGCGTCGGCCTGTCAGCCATCAAGATGGCGTTGCTGATGCAGGCCCACCCGGTCATCGCCGTGGACATCGCCGACGACAAGCTCGATTTCGCGCGGGACTGGGGAGCCACCCATACGATCAACTCCACGGAGGTCGACCCGGTGGAAGCGGTGTGGGAGATCACAGGCAACGGCGCCGACTTCGCGTTCGACGCTGTGGGCACCGTGGCCACGCACGAGTCCATTCTTCCAATGGTGCGCGGCGGCGGACCGGGCGCCAACAACCTGGGTGGGATGGCAGTGGTGATCGGATGGCCGCAGCCTGAGTTCAAGCTGAACGCGAGGCACTTCGTCTCCTATCAGCGCCAGTACAGGGGCAGCCACGGCTCGGCGGTCCCGGACCAGGACTTTCCCATGTACCTGCGGTTGTCCGCCGAAGGCAAGTTCCCGCTGGACAAGCTGGTCACCCGCAGCTATCCGCTCGAGCAGGCAAACGAGGCCATGGACGACCTGAGGCACGGCCGGATCGCCGGGCGCGCTCTGCTGAAGTTCTGACCCGCCGCGGCTCTGCCCCGCGAAGCATCCTGGCGGACGCGCTCCGCTTTGCGGCGCCGCTTTCCGGGTAACTGTTCAGAGTAGGTGAGGCGGAACGTCTGAACTGTGATTCGTGGGATTCTGATGATGGGGATGATTTGGTGCTGAGCCTGGCCCACACTTCGTGGCGGCCCCTCGACACACCCCGACGAAGCGTCGGGGCACTCGGGGCGAACGGGTCAGGTAGTCCCCTCAACTTTGAACAGTTGCCTTTCCGGTACAGGGCTTGACGCGGTACGCTATGCGATATAATGGCCGGGTCAACCGGTACCGTGTTACGAAATACGTAAAGCGCCTGCAGGGACACGGGAGATGTGCAATGGCCAGCGATAGCCGTCAGAAGTCGGTCGTGGTGCTCCAGCTCTCGGGCGGAAACGATCCACTGAACACGGTCGTGCCCTATACCGACGGCCACTACTACGACCACCGGCCCAAGGTGAACGTCGCTCCCGCGGACGTGCTGCCCATCGACGACCAATACGGCTTTCATCCGAGCATGGGCGCGATCAAGGACCTGTGGGACTCCGGCAAAGTTGCGATGGTGCACGGTCTCGGCCACGGCATCTCGGAGCGCTCGCACTTCAGGTCGATGGACATCTGGCACACGGCTGAGCCGGACGCGATGGGCACCGAGGGCTGGCTCGGCAAGACGATGAAGCAGATGGACCCCAGGGGCGAGAACGTGATCCTCGGCGTCAACTTCGGCAAGGGCCTGCCCAGGGCGATGTCGAGCGTCGGCGTGCCGGTGGCGTCGGTAGCGAACCTGGAGACGTACGGCCTGTTCCCGGACCTCGAGGACGAGCGGCTGAAGGAGTACGCGCTGGCCGCGTTCGCGAAGATGTACGGCCGCCACATGGTCGAAAGCGGCGTGCTCGGGTACCTGGGCCAGACCGGAACGAACGCGCTGAAGGGGGCCGACATCCTCCGCGCGACGCCGGAGAGGTACAGCTCCAGCGTCGAGTACGCCGCGAACCCGATCGCCCAGAACATGAAGGGTATCGCGCAGGTGCTCCTGGCCGACGTCGGCACCCAGATCTTCTACTGCGAGCACGGCAGCTTCGACACCCACTCGCAGCAGGGGCCGACGCACGCGAAGCTGTGGGACGAGGTCTCCGGCGCGGTCGGCGATTTCATGGACGACATGCGCGAGCACGGTCGCGAGGACGACGTGATCGTCTTCATGTTCAGCGAGTTCGGACGCCGGGTGGCGGACAACGGCTCCTTCGGCACGGACCACGGCGCGGGCGGCACCGCGTGGGTCATAGGCGGCTCCGTGGAGGGCGGCGTTTACGGCGAGTACCCGTCGCGCGACGAAAAGAACCTGTTCGACGGCGACCTCAGGTACACGAACGACTTCCGGTCGACCTACTCGACGGTGCTGGAGGGATGGCTGGGAGTCGATCCCGAGCCCGTGGTGAACGGCCGGTTCGAGCAGTTCCCGATGTTCAGGAACCAGGCCACCGCGCCGCGTTCCTGAGTCACGTGCCGGGGGACGGTCCATGAGCGACAACGACATCGCCCTGATCGCCCACCTGATGCGCCGGGCGGGGTTCGGGGCGACGTACTCCGAGTTGGAGGAGCGCGCGGCAAAGGGCTACGAGGCGACGGTCGAGGACCTGCTGCGCCCGGAGCTCTCGGAGCGCGCCGACGAGGACCTGTACCTGCGCTACGAGACGGTGTGGGACGGGAACTTCCGCACCGCGAGCATCCCGCGGTTCTTCTTCAACATGGTCCGCACGCGCCGTCCTCTCGAAGAGAAGATGGCGCTGTTCTGGCACGGCCTGTTCGCCACGGCGGGCGTAAAGGTCGTCTGGTCGCCGGTCCTGACGCAGCAGATCGAGACCTTCAGGAAGCACGGGCTGGGCAACTTCGGCACGATCCTGCTGGAGCTGTCCAAGGACCCTGCGATGTCGTTCTGGCTGGACAACTGCCAGAGTCACCGGGACGAACCCAACGAGAACTACGGCCGCGAGCTGCTGGAGCTGTTCGCGATGGGCGTGGGCAACTACACCGAGGACGACGTGATGGCCGCGTCGCGGGCGTTCACCGGATGGACCTTCCGCCGCATCGCCTGCGGACCGTACCGCGGCGTCCGGCCCACGTTCCAGTTCGACCCCGCAGACCACGACTACGGCGAAAAGGAGTTCCTGGGCGAGAAGGGCGCCTTCAACGGCGAGGACATAATCGACATCGTCGTGCGCCAGCCGGCGACCGCCCGGTTCGTGGCCGCGAAGCTGTACGACTTCTTCGTCTCGGACGAGCCGGACGACGACGCGATATCCGAGCTGGCGCGGGTCTACTTCGAGTCTGGATACGACATCCGGGCGGTGATGCGGGCGCTGCTGCTGTCCGACTTCTTCAAGGAGTCGCGGTTCGCCAAGGTCAAGAGCCCCGTCGAGACGATAGTCGGCATCAGCCGCCTGGCAGGCGACTTCGAGCTGGCCGACGGCCGGCCGTTGCCCGAAGCCATGCCGATGGACCTGCGGGCCGGCGCCGCCGAGCCCTCGGAGAACATGGGCCAGCAGCCGCTGAATCCTCCCAGCGTCGAGGGATGGCACACCGGCCGCGAGTGGGTCAACAGCGGAAGCCTGGTGGAGCGGGTCAACTACGCCGCCGCGCGCCTTGGGGACGGCTCGAAGCCGGGCGTGAAGTCCATCGCGGAACGGCTGGCCTCGGACGGGAGGCAGCTCACCCCCGGGGAGCTTGTCGACGGCTGCCTCGAGCTGATCGGATGCTACTCAGTCACGGACCTCACGCGGGAGAGTCTCGAGGAGTACGCCGCCCAGATCGACGGCGACAGGCTCGATACACCCGAGAGCCGGGAGGCCTTCGCCGACACGGTGGCGAGCATGCTCAGGCTGATCGTCGCCACGCCCGACTACCAGCTCGCCTAGAGATTAGGGGCGCCGCTCGCCGGAACCCAGGGAGGAGACCCCGGATGTCCAGGCAGAACGTGTTGCTGCGCGGCGGGTGGCGCTACCTGAAGACCATCGGAGGAGCCACCCAGGACGGCTTCACCTCGCCGACCGACATCGCGGTGCGCTCCGACGGATTGATGGCCGTCGTCTGCCGTCCCATCCCGGACCAGACCAGGGTGCAGTTGACCGCCTTCGAGGACGAGCCTAAGCTGGGCGAGTTCGGCGCCTTCGGGACGGGGATCGGCGAGATGGCGCGTCCCACGGGCGTCGCGTTCGACCGCGGCGGCCTGCTCCACGTCGCCGACGAGGAGACGAACAGGATCACCGCCTACACGGTGGACCCGGACGAGGTGAACGCCGACGGAGGGGCCCCGGCCATCCTGAGGCGCTCGATGCTCGTGCCGCAGGCGGGAAGGTACGTCTCCCACTGGGGCGCCTCCGGCAGCGGTCCCGGCGAGCTTAACGGGCCCGCCGCGATCGCGTTCGACCCGGACGACGACCTGTACGTCGTCGACAGCCGCAACAACCGGGTGCAGAAGTTCACCAGGGACGGTCGGTTCCTGCTCGAGTGGGGTGGCCCCGGCTCGGGCGAAGGCGAGTTCGACCTGCCGTGGGGCATCGCCCTCGACGACGACCGGAACGTCTACGTCGCCGACTGGCGGAACGACCGCATCCAGAAATTCACGGCCGACGGCAAGTTCCTGGCGGCATACGGCGAGTCGGGGACCGGCGTGGGTCAGTTCAACCGGCCCACGGGCGTGGAGGTGGACAGGGACGGCGACATATACGTTGCCGACTGGCTGAACGACAGGGTGCAGGTGCTGGCCGCGGACGGCAGGTTCGTCGACGTCTTGTACGGCGATTCGACGCTGTCCAAGTGGGCGCTGGAAGACGGCGCCGAGCCGCCCGGAGACACCATAATCAAGATGAGGTACCTCTCGGAGGACGCCTACCTGGAGAAGTACTTCCACCGCCCGATGGGCGTCGCTATGGACGAGCACGGACATCTCTTCGTGACGGACAACGAGAGGTTCCGGGTCCAGGTCTACCTGAAGGAGGCCTACCCGTCCAGGCGCCTCATGGAGGTCGACCCGGCCGAAGAGCCGATCGTCATGGAGCCGTAGGTAGAGTCGTACTTCTTCGGCCCTTTCGTTTGGAATTGCCTGGAATTCCAAACCGCAGTTGGCATTCACGCGCCGAGTTGTACTTTTGAGGCCCTTTGGTTTAGAATTGGCTCGCACTTCAAACTGGAGTTAGGATTCCCGTGCAGAGTTGTACTCTTGTGCCCCTTTAGTTTAGAATGCGTTCGCACTTCAAACTGGAGTTGGCATTCCCGTGCAGAGCTTGAGTGGCAGTCCGTGTGGCCGGCTTGTGCCGACCATCGAAGGGCAAAGCGCGTTCGTTCCAGACCCGCTGCCCACGACGTTGTCCATGAGCACGACCTTGGTCTCGTTGCTGGACAAGGCATCCCGCGCTGTCGGTACCCTGGTAGGCGTAGGTGAGACCAGCCCCAACCCCCATCTGCTGATTCAGCCGTTCCTCCGGCGCGAGGCGGTCCTGTCCTCACGTATAGAGGGTACGCAGGCGTCGCTCTCGGAGGTGTTCGCCTACGAGGCCAGCGTCGAAACCCGGCCGGGCGGCGATGCCGCGGAGGTCGTGAACTACGTGCGCGCCCTCAGGTACGGCATCGACAGGCTTGACGAGATTCCGATCTCGTTCAGACTGATCAACGAGATACACGAGCGGCTGATGAGAGGAGTCCGCGGGGAGAACAAGCTGCCGGGTCAGCTCAGGAACGGGCAGGTTTGGATTGGAAGGCCCGGGTCTTCCATCCGCGACGCTCGATTCGTTCCCCCGCCCCCAGATCTGCTTCGCGACCTCCTGTTCGACTGGGAGACGTTCGTAAACGAGCCCGGCGAAATGCCGCCGCTCGTCCGATGCGCGCTGATGCACTACCAGATAGAGACCATCCATCCCTACTCCGACGGCAATGGCCGCATAGGCAGGCTGCTCATCACCCTCTTCCTGTGCGCCGCTGGCGTGCTCCCGATACCGCTGCTGTACATGAGCGGATACTTCGAACGCGACCGGCAGCGATACTACGACGAACTGCTCTCCGTGAGCGTCACGGGGGACTGGGAGCCTTGGCTACGGTACTTCCTGGATGGCGTATCGAGCGAAGCAGCGGACGCGCTGGAGCGAATGCGGCGGGTTCGGGCGCTCCAGGACGAGTGGAGGGAGATCCTGCACAGCCGCAGGGAGCCCGCCAGCGGACTTCGCCTGCTCGAAGACCTGCTCGCGCATCCTGTGACGACCGCTCCACGAGTATCCGAGTTGCTAGGGATGTCCGATCCTGGCGCGCGACGCGTGCTCGACAGGTTGATCGACGCCGGCATCGTGACACGGGTGGAGGATACCTGGCCTCACCTGTACGTCGCCCAGCGCCTGCTTGACGAGATAGAAAGGCCCATCGAGTTGGGGCAAGCCTGACCCCGCAGCTTCGGATGAGAGCGTCCGGTCGCATCCCAAGCATCCGCTCGGGGCGCCAAAGATGGGGCGAGTCCTCCAGCGCTGCGACCACGCCGCGGCATACGATGCTCTTGCGCCGGGAGTGCAAGGGGCTGCGGCCCGCCCCGACAGTCGAATGGCGGTACGGCGGCGGGTCGGACTGAGCCGCGGGCCGCAATTTGATACGGAGGCGAACAGGCATGACGCGTACGCCCGATGACGCCCCAGGCGCCGAGCTCTTCCCGGAGTTTGCCACGCTCTACGATCTGGTCGCGCCCGAGGTGGAGGGGTTGACGGATACGCAGCTCGACTTCGTGTCGGACCGGTGGGAGTGGAGCAGGTGGAGCATCCGCGTCCAGCTCAGCCACATGGGGGCCCTCATCTACCGGTGGCTGGCCGTCCGGTGGGGAGAGACGTTATTCCCCCACCGGGAGCACGGCGTCGAAGACCCGACCGTGATCGCGGACGCGGCCGACCGGCGCCTGGATAGCGAGCGCTACCTCGAGATCGAAGAGATCATGACGAGGCTGGAGGGGGGCATCGACCTGGCCCAGCGGGTCCTGGCCGCGCGCTCCGTCGGCTTCCTGCGGAGCCGCACCCTCCTCCGCGAGGAGGCGGCCTCTCCCGAGTCGCGGCTCACGATGAAGGCCCACAAGTCGGGCGTCACCCGGACGGAGGGCGGCTCGTTGTGGACGCTCGAAGCGACCATGAGGCACATATACTTCGAGGAGACCACCCACCTGTACAACATCCAGCGGCTCAAGCGTGCCCAGGGGCTGGCGACGGTGGTGGAGGTGCCCCGGGTCGGCTACTGGGTGGTGGAGGGTTGGGACACGAGCGAGCCGAACTCCGCGGGGGCATGACGCGCGACCTCTGGGTTCCCGCCCCACATCGCGGTACTTGATCCTCCGGGACGCATCCGGGATGTCCTGTGCGCCGCTACGACCGGGACGATTCCTCGAGAGCGGCGATCACGGCGTCGCGATACAACTCCCGTGCCCGGGCCATTGCCGCGGCTTCCGGCTCACCGCGATCCAGGGACGCCCGCAGCTCGCCGAGGATTGAGAGCAGAGGTTCTTGTAGCAGGCGCTTGATTTCGGGTCGGGCCCCTCCCGGCCGCAGCAACCGGTCGACGTGTTCGTGGACGTCCACGTCGCCGTCCAGGAAGACGACGTCGTACGGTCCGGTGAGGTCTGCCACCACTTCCGCGGCGTCTCCCAGCAGGACTTGAACGCTGCGTCCAAGTCCGCGTTCACGAAGCTCGGCCTCGGCGATCTCGGCGTGCAGGGGGTCGTTCTCGATGGTGTCGACCCGACAGCGCCCCCGTCCCGCGTCCGCCATGAGGGCCGCGGTGTATCCAAGACCTGTGCCGACCTCCAGGAATCTTGTCGCGCCGACGGCGTCGGCGACAATCTTCCAGATCGGCGCGCGGTACGGCGGGCTGGGCCACGCAATGCACGGCCCCTCGTCCCTGCCGCCGTTGTGCTCGACGCGATGACTGTGGGTCAGCTCGTAGAGGTCATGGTGCAGGTCCAACTCGTGGCCGAATAGCTCTTCGAGCAGCGGGCGGTGCCATTCGGCGTAGATGTGCTCGTTAGCGTGCTCGACCGATCGACGCGTCATGCCGGCTGCACCCTCCGGGGAGATCAGGTCGATAACGAGGCGGCGGTCGCGCTACTCCAGGTCGCCCCAGCTTGCGCCCGTCTTGATCTCGACGTCCAGCGGCACGAGCAGGTCGAGCACGCCGGGCATCGTATCCAGCACCAGGTCCTTGACCTGCTCTATCTCGTCGTTGGGGACCTCGAAGATCAGCTCGTCGTGCACCTGCACGATCATCATGGTCCGCAGGCCGAGCTCGTCGATGCGATGCTGCAGGCGGACCATGGCCGTCTTGATGGCGTCGGCGGCGGTGCCCTGGATCGGCATGTTGATGGCCATGCGCTCGCCGGACGACCGGACCCTGAAGTTGCTGGCACGGGCCTCCGGGATGTACCTGCGGCGGCCCAGGACGGTCTCGACGTAGCCCTCCATCTGGACTTTCGCCTTCGTCTCGTGGATGTACTCCTGGATGCCGGGGTACTTGCCGAAGTAGGCGTCGATGAACACCCTGCCTTCGTCGGCGCTGAGGCCCGTCTGCTGGCTGATGCCGAAGGGGCTGAGGCCGTAGACGACGCCGAAGTTCATGATCTTGGCGATGCGGCGCATCTCGTCCGTTACGGCGTCTATCGGCAGGTCGTACACCGAGGCGGCGGTGGCCGCGTGGATGTCCTCACGGGCGCGGAACGCCTCCAGCAGGCCGGGGTCCTCGGACAGGTGGGCGAGGATGCGCAGCTCGATCTGGGAGTAGTCGGCGGCCAGCAGCGTCCAACCGTCCGGGTCGCCGACGACGAAGGCCTGCCGCACGCGACGGCCAAGCTCGGTGCGCACCGGGATGTTCTGCACGTTGGGGTGGTCGCTCGACACGCGGCCCGTCGCCGAGCCGGTCTGGTTGTACGTCGTGTGGATGCGGCCCGTGCCGGGGTTGACGAGCTGTGGCAGCGCGTCCACGTAGGTCGACTTGATCTTCGTGATCTGCCGGTAGTCCAGTACCCGGTCGAGCACCTCGCGTGACTTGGGATCGACGTCCTCCACCGCCCCCTGGTCGAGTTGGCTCTTGAGCCCTTCCAGGGCGGAGGCGTCGGTCGAAAAGCCCTTCTGGGTGCGGCGGGTCGGGGGCAGGCGCAGCTCGTTGAAGAGCACGTCTCCGAGCTGCTGCGACGAGTTGATGTTGAACTCGTGGCCGACGACGTCGAACATCCCCGCCTCGATGGCGGCGACCTGCTCGCCCAGCTCGGCCGACATGCGCTCGAGCAGCGGCACGTCGAGCGCGACGCCGTCGAGCTGCATGCGGACCAAGACGGACGCCAGCGGCAGCTCGACGTCCCGGAAGACCTCGTCGCTGGCCTTGTCCCGCAGCTCGTCCTCGAGGATGGGATTGAGCTGACGGGCTACGTCGGCATCGGCCGCGGCGTAGTCGGAGACCTCGGCGGGCGACACCTGGTCGACGGTCTTGCGCTTCCTGCCCGTGCCGAGCAGGTTGGTCAGCGGCTGCAGCTCGACTTGGAGGCAGTCGAGTGCGAGCGCGTTGAGGTTGATGGCCTTGCGGCCGGCGAGGTGGGCGGTCAGGGCGGCGTCGAAGGCCAGCCCCCTGACGTGGATGCCACTGCGCGCCAGCAGCGTCATCGAGTAGTTGGCGTTGTGGGCTGCCTTCGGGACGGCCTCGCTCTCCAGGACGGGCCGCAGCGCCGCCAGCACTTTTTCCGCCGCCAGCTGGGTCCCCTCCTCGTGGCCGAACGGGACGTACCAGCCGGCGTCGGGCGCGTTCGAGAACGCGAGGCCCACCAGGGTGGCGGTGGTCGGGTTGTCGCCGTCTGCGAGCGCGGCGAACCCGAAGCCCTCGGGAGAGTCGAGCGCCGCGGCGAGGTCGTCCAGGGCCTCCGGCGTGTCGACGACGGTGTACGCGGTCTCGCGGGCGACGCCGCCGAGCTCCATCTGCGCCTGCACGGGGCCGTCGGGCACCTTTGGATCGGGCACGCGGCTGACGATGGAGAAGAACTCGAGCTCCGAGACGACCTCGACGACCTTCGCCCGGTCGTACTCCCAGAACTTCGCCGCGTCGAGGTCGAGCTCGACGGGGACGTCCCTGGCGATGGTGGTCAGGAACTTGCCGCGCAGGGCCTGCTCCCTGTTGTCTCGCAGGTTCTCGCGTACCCGGTTGGCGGCGATCTCGTCGACGTGGTCGTAGATGCCCTCGACAGAGCCGTACTCGGTCAGCAGGCGTATGGCGGTCTTGTTCCCGACTCCGGGCACGCCGGGGATGTTGTCGGAGGTGTCTCCCGTGAGCGCCTTCAGGTCGGCTATCGCCTCCGGGCCGAGGCCGCCATAGCGCTCGCGCACCGCGGCCTCGTCGTACAGCGTCCGGCCGCCGGCGCCGTAGCTCAGCAGCACGCGCACCCTCGGCGACACGAGCTGCAACTCGTCGGTGTCGCCTGTGAGTACTACGGTGTCGAGGCCGCTCTCCTCGGCGAGCCGGCAGAGCGTGCCGATCACGTCGTCGGCCTCGTAGCCCTGCTGCTCGAAGATCGGGACGCCGAAGACCTCCATGATCCTGCGAACGTGGGGGAACTGCGCCCTGAGCTCGGGAGGCGACGGCGGACGCTGCGCCTTGTACTCGTCGTACTCCTGGTGCCGGAAGGTGGGACCCGACATGTCGAAGGCGATGGCGCAGTGGGTCGGCCGGCGGTCGCCTATCTCGCGCAGGAAGGTGTTGAGGAAGCCGTAGACGCCGTGGACATCCTCGCCGGTGCGGCTGACGTTAAGGGGCGTCCGGATGGCGTGCCAGGCGCGGTGCACCATCGCGTGGCCATCCATCAGGATGAGCAGCGGCTCCTGTCCCATCAGCGGCATCGTGGACATAGGCGGTCAGGGGGTTGCGCTCCGAGGATGGGGCGATTATACCCGCAGCCGCACGGAGGGCGCATCCGGGGCTTCTTGTCCTCCCTCCCCTGGCACCTGGCGGGAGGGAGCTAGAGGGCGGGGGAGATGCCCGCGTCTGCGCCTACGCGTCGACGAGGTCTCGGGCGGCCGACAGGAGCGCGCGCACGTCCTCGGGGGACCTGGCCTCGGCGTAGAGGCGCAGCAGGGGCTCGGTGCCGGAGAAGCGGATGAGCGCCCATCCGCCGTCATCGAGCACGAAGCGGACGCCGTCGCGCACGTCGACCCGCGCCACCTTGTGTCCGCCCAGGGCAGCGGGCGGCTTGGCTCCGATGCGCTCCTCGACCGCGGCGCGTCGTGCCGGGTCGAAGGGCAGGTCGATGCGGTCGTAGTGGTGCGGGCCGACTTTCCCGTAGAGGTCGTCCAGCAGCTCGGAGACCGACCTGCCCGTCTTGACCACCATCTCCAGGATCATGAGCCCGCTGAGGATGCCGTCACGCTCCGGGACGTGGCCCCTGAACGCGAATCCGCCGCTCTCCTCGCCCGCGATCAGGGCGTCCTCGCGCATCATGACCGGGCCGAGGTGCTTGAAGCCGACGGGCGTGTCGAACACGGGGACGCCGTAGAGGTCGCCGAGCCGGTCGACCATGCCGGTCGTGGTGATGGAGCGCACCAGCGCCCCCCGGTTGCCCATGACCTCGAGCTGGTGGAGGCAGAGCAGCGCGAACGTCTGCAGCGTCGTGACGAAGCGGCCCTGCTCGTCGACGACGCCGAGTCGGTCGCCGTCGCCGTCGGTGGCGAGACCCACGTCGGCGCCGGCGTCGCGGACCGCGGCGACGAGCGGCGCGAGGTTGTGCGCGATCGGCTCGGGCTGCGCCATGCCGGGGAAGGCCGGGTTGCGCTCGCCGCGAATCTCGGTCGCCGAGGCGGAGCCGCCTTCGAGCAGGCGGGGCAGGTAGCCGGCGCCCGCGCCGTGCATGGCGTCGGTCACGACCGCGAGCCCGGACCGCCGGATCGCCTGGATGTCGACCATCTCCGCGAGTCGCGCCAGGTAGGCGGGCTCCGGGTCGAAGAGATCGACGGCGCCGCTTTCGACCGCGTCCGCGAGGGGGATTAGGTGAGGTGCGCCCGCCGACCCCGCCTCCGCGATGTGGCGCTCCAGGTCCGCCACGACCTCAGTGGAGGCGCTGCCGCCGTAGTCGGGCTTGAACTTGAAGCCGTTCCAATCGGCGGCGTTGTGGCTGGCGGTGATGACCACACCGCCGCCCGCGCCGCTTGAGACGACCGCGAAGCTGACCGCGGGCGTGGGGCTCGGGCGGTCGCACAGCAGCGTGCGGACGCCGCTGGCGGCCGCGACCTCGGCGACCGCGGCCGCGAACCGGTCGGATGCGAACCGGGTGTCGTAGCCGACGACCAGTCCGCGGTCGGCGAGTCCCCGGGACTTCAGCAGATCGACGGCGCCGCGCGCGCACAAGCGCACGTTCTCGAAGGTGAAGTCCTCGGCGATGATGCCGCGCCAGCCGTCGGTGCCGAACTTGATCGCCATGCGTGCCAGCCGGATCGGCCCCGTCAGCGGTCCCTAGACGGAGGCGTCGCGCTTCAGGTCGTCGGCCTTGTCCGTCCGCTCCCAGGGCAGGTCGAGGTCGTCGCGCCCGAAGTGGCCGTAGGCGGCGGTCTGCTTGTAGATCGGCCTGCGCAGGTCGAGGTCGCGGATGATGATCCCCGGCCTGAGGTCGAAGTGACGGTCTATCAGCTCGACAATCTTGTCGTCGGGGACCCTGTTGGTGCCGAAGGTCTCGACCGAGATGGAGATCGGCTGCGCGACTCCGATGGCGTAGGAGACCTGGAGCTCCAGGCGGTCGGCGAGACCGGCCGCGACCGCGTTCTTGGCCACCCATCTCGCGGCGTACGCGGCCGACCGGTCGACCTTGGTCGGGTCCTTGCCGGAGAAGGCGCCTCCGCCGTGCCGGGCGACGCCGCCGTAGGTGTCGACCAGTATCTTGCGCCCGGTCAGCCCCGTGTCGCCGACCGGGCCGCCGGTGACGAACCGGCCCGTCGGGTTGACGTGGTAGATCGTCTCGTCGTCTCTCAGGTCTTCGGGGATGATCGCGTGCGACACGTGCTCGATCAGGTCGCGGCGTATGTCCGCCTGGTCGACGTCGGGGTCGTGCTGGCTGCTCATGACGACGGTGTGGACGCGCTTCGGCCTGCCGTAGGCGTACTCGACGGTGACCTGCGCCTTGCCGTCCGGCCTCAGGTAGGGGATGACGTTCTCCCTGCGGACCTGGGCCATGCGCCGGGTGATCCTGTGCGCCAGGGCGATCGGCAGCGGCATCAGCTCGGGCGTCTCGTCGCATGCGAAGCCGACCATCATTCCCTGGTCGCCGGCGCCGACCGACTCGAGGTCTTCGCCGTGGGCGTCGGTCTCATCGCGCACCTCCAGCGACACGTCGACGCCCTGGGCGATGTCCTGGGACTGCTCGTCGAGTGACACGCTGACGCCGCACGACTGGTAGTCGAAGCCGAGTGCGGGGTCGACGTATCCGGCGTCGCGGATCGTGCTTCGCACGAGCCTGGGGATATCGACGTGGGCACCGTCGGCGCTGATCTCGCCCATCACCACGACGAGGCCGGTGGTGGTGCAGACCTCGCAGGCGACCCGCGCGGCGGGGTCCTGCGCCAGGAGCGCGTCGAGGACAGCGTCGGAGACCTGGTCGCAGATCTTGTCCGGGTGACCCTCGGTCACCGACTCGGACGTGAACAGGTATCTTGCTGAATCCGTGAAGCTGGACGCCATGCTGCTCCTCGTCGCCGCCCGTCGGCCGTCAGCCAGCGGGCGGCAGGTGGTCTGAGATCGTTCTCGCGAGCCGAACTCGCTCCGCGAATGGTACCAGAACGGCGCGCCTTCCGAACAACTCGTCCGGCTCCTCCCCCGGGTACCTGGGCATGACGTGGACGTGGTAGTGCGGGATGGTCTGCCCCGAGGCGGCGCCGTTGTTCTGGAAGATGTTGAGGCCCGCCACGTCGAACGCGTCGTGGACGGCCCGGGCTATCCGCCGCACCAGCCGCGCCAATGCCTCCGCCTCGGGCTCGGTGAGGTCGAGCACGGTCGGCGCGTGGCGCGTCGGGACGACGAGCGTCGCGCCCTCCCTGCTCTGGTATGGGTTCAAGAACGCGGCCGCGAGGTCCTCCCGTGTGATGAAGGCGCAGCGCTTGACCCTGCCGCGGTCGCCATCGACCGCGCCCGCCAGGTTCTCACAGAAAGGGCAGGGGTCCCGCTCGGGTATTTCAAGCGGCATCGCGTTTCGGGCGTGAGTGAGACCGGAAGTCCGCCGGCCGGCGGCGCTAGGTGCCGATGTCCCAGCTCTCGAGGTACTTGTGCTGGGCGTCGGTGAGCGAGTCGATGGAGACGCCCATCGCCCGCAGCTTGAGGCTGCCGACCATCTGGTCGATCTCCCGGGGCACCGGGACGACCGCGGGCTCCATGTCGGCTGCGTGGCGGGCGAGGTGCTCGACGCTGAGCGCCTGGTTCGCGAAGCTCATGTCCATCACTGCCGAGGGGTGGCCCTCGGCGGCGGCAAGGTTGATGAGCCTGCCCTCGCCGAGCAGGTATATCTTGCGTCCGTTCTCCATCAGGTACTCGTCGACGTTGGGGCGCGCCTCCCGCTTGAGCTCGGCCATCTCCTCGAGCGTCTGGATGTCGATCTCGACGTCGAAGTGGCCGCTGTTGGCGAGGATCGCGCCATCCTTGAGCGTCTCGATGTGCTCGCGCCCGACGGCGGACATTCCGCCGGTGAGGGTGATGACGATGTCGGCGATGGGGGCGGCGTCCTTCATCGACATGACGGCGTGGCCATCCATGGCGGCCTCGAGGGCGCGTATCGGGTCGACCTCTGTGACGACCGTGTGGGCGCCCATGCCGCGGGCCCGCAGCGCGACGCCCCGGCCGCACCAGCCGTAGCCGCAGACGACGACCGTCTTGCCGGCCCACAGGATGTTGGTGGCGCGCGTGATGCCGTCGAGGGTGCTCTGGCCGGTGCCGTATCGGTTGTCGAAGAAGTGCTTCGTGTCGGCGTCGTTGACGGCGACGATCGGGTACCTGAGCTTGCCGGCCTCGGCCAGGCTGGTCAGGCGGATCACCCCGGTAGTCGTCTCCTCCGTCCCCCCGACGACCTCCTCCAGCAGATCGGTGCGGTCGGTATGCAGGGTGGCGACGAGGTCGGCGCCGTCGTCCATGGTGATGTTGGGCTTGTGGTCGAGCGCCGCGCGGATGTGGCCGTAGTAGCCGTCGGTGTCGACGCCGCGCACCGCGTATGTGGCGATGCCGTACTCCGCGACGAGCGCCGCCGCGACCTCGTCCTGGGTGCTCAGCGGGTTGCTCGCGCACAGCGCGACCTCGGCGCCGCCGTCCCTGAGCGCCAACGCCAGGTTGGCGGTCTCGGACGTCACGTGCAGGCAGCCGGCGACGCGCATGCCGTCAAACGGCCTCTCGGCGGCGAACCGCTCCCGGATCAGGCGGACGACCGGCATCTCCCGGGCGGCCCACTCGATCCGGCGCACGCCCTCGTCCGCCAGGCGAAGGTCCTTTACGTCGCCGCGGTTGGTCTGAGTTGTCAAACGAGTCTCCTTCCTAATGTCGGTGGACGTCCCACGCCCGGCCTAGAGCAGGGGCAACGGGCCGCCTTCTTCGATCGATTTGAACTGGACAAGCTCCGTGTGCTCCCGGAACCTTCCGTCGATGTCGTCGGCTGTCAGCGAGGCGAGGCGGTCGAGACTGAAGCTCTCGACGGCGAAGGAGCCCATCACGGTGCCGACGACCGCGGCCCTGCGGAACGCGGCCGGGCTGGAGTCGCCGGTGGCGCTCAGGTAGCCGATGAAGCCGCCGGCGAAGGCGTCGCCCGCGCCGGTGGGGTCCACGACGTTTTCCAGCGGCACCGCGGGCGCGGCGAACAGCGCGTCGCGGTGCTGCATCAGGACCCCGTGCCCGGCGCGCTTGATGACCACGGCCTCGGTGCCGAAGTCCATCATCCTGTGGGCGGACTTGACCAGGTTGACCTCGCTGGCAAGCGATCGGGCCTCGCCCTCGTCCATGAACAGCACGTCGGCCCCCGAGATCACGCTCCTCAGGCTGCTGTTCTTGCGCTCGATCCAGAAGTTCATGCTGTCCAGGCCGACCAGTCGTGGGCGCGACTCCATCTGGTCGAGCACGTCGCGCTGCAGGTCGGGATCGACGTTGGCCAGGAACAGGTTGGGCGCGCGCCGCTGCTCCTCCGTCAGTGACGGCGCGAACCGGGCGAAGACGTTGAGCTGCGTGTCGAGCGTGCTGCGCGCGTTCACGTCCTCCGCGCTGTAGACGCCCGACCACCGGAAGGTGCTGCCCTCGGCCGTCTGCAGACCGGACAGGTCCACACCGCGGGACGACAGCAGGTCCCGGTGCGCTGGCAGGAAGTCCGTGCCGACGACCGCGACGACGCTCACGGGAGCGAAGTAGCTGCACGACGCGGAGAAGTAGGTCGCCGAGCCTCCGAGGGCGTCGTTGCGGCTGCCCACCGGGGTGACGACGGTATCGTACGCGACCGATCCGACTACGAGGACTGACATCGTGCTTGCGCCCCTACTTGTCCGCGCCGTAGCTGGTCGGGTGACCGGCCTGGATCCACGCGTCGGTGCCCTCTTCGATGTTGTAGAGCCGCTCGGTGTCGAGGCCCATCGCCGCGGCCATCTCGCAGGCGAGTCCGCTTCGCACTCCCTGGGCGCAGATGAAGAGGAGGTCCTTGTCGCCGGGAAGCTCGCCGATCCGGCCCAGGATGTCATCCACCGTTATGTAGATGGCGTCCTTGACGTGTCCGGCCGTGTACTCGTCGGGACGGCGCACGTCGACGACGACCGCGTCGTCCCCGCCGTACATCTCGGCGGCTTCGGCTATCGATATCCTGTAGTAGGGCTCGCCGGGGTCTTGCCTTGGCATTCCTGTAACCTCCGTGTCCTTTGCTCGGCTACACGTACTTTCCGATGATAGCGGAGAGACGGGCCTTTGTGTCGTCGCCTATGTGCTCGCGCCCGGTGACGATGGCGGTCTCGAGGCTGGAGCCGCAGCCGCAGCCGCGCTCGCCTCCGAGCGAGCCCGCCAGCCTCCGCATTATCTCCTGGGAGACCTCGGCGTTCCTGCCGAGGTTGGCGATAATCATCTCGACCGACACCTCTTCCTCCGACTCGTGCCAGCAGTCGTAGTCGGTGACCATCGCCATCGTGGCGTAGCACAGCTCGGCCTCGCGGGCGAGCCTGGCTTCGGGCAGCGCGGTCATGCCGATGACGCTGGCGCCCCACGAGCGGTAGAGCTCCGACTCGGCGCGGGTGGAGAACTGCGGGCCCTCCATCGCGACGTAGGTGCCGCCGACGTGGACGTTGACCGGGCTTTCTTCCGCGGCCGCGGCGAGCGCGGCGCCCAGGTCTCCGCAGAACGGGTCCGAGAACGCGACGTGGGCGACGATGCCCTCGTCGAAGAAGGTGTCGACGCGGTGCCTGGTGCGGTCGATGATCTGGTCCGGTATCACGATATCCAGCGGGCGCAGGTGCTCCTGCAGGCTGCCAACGGCGCTGACGGAGACGACACGCTCCACGCCGAGCGACTTCAGCGCGTAGATATTCGCGCGCACCGGGATCCGCGTCGGGGAGTGGCGGTGCCCCCGGCCGTGGCGCGGCAGGAAGGCCACCCTGCGGCCGCCCAGCGTCCCGAGTACCACATCGTCGCTCGGAGGCCCGAAGGGCGTGCCTACCGCCCGCTCCTCGACGTCGTCCAGGCCCGCCATCCGGTAGAGTCCGGAGCCGCCTATGAAGCCGATCTGGGCCTCAGCCACCTGCCGCCTCCACGGCCGCGGCCAGTCCCTCCCGGAACGGGGGAGCGACGGTGCCCTGCTCGGTGACGATGGCGGCGACGTAGCGGTTGGGCGTCACGTCGAAGGCGACGTTGAGGACGTCCATGTCCTCCGGCACGACTCGCCTGTCGCCGAAGTGGCTGACCTCGTCGCCGCCGCGCTCCTCGATGGGAATCGCGTCGCCGGACTCCAGAGCCAGGTCGACGGTGCTCGTAGGCGCGGCGACGTAGAACGGCACGCCGTTCTCATGGGCGAGCACGGCGAGGCTGTAGGTCCCGATCTTGTTGGCGACGTCGCCGTTGGCGGCGATCCTGTCGGCGCCGACGACGACCGCCTGCACCTGTCCGCGCCGGATGAGCTGTCCGGCCGCGGAGTCGGGCAGCACGGTCGAGTCGATCTCGCCGCGCCTGAGCTCCCAGGCGGTGAGCCGGGCGCCCTGCAGCAGGGGCCGCGTCTCGGTCGCGAAGACGTGGCGTATCCTGCCGTCGTCCCAGGCGGTCTTGATGACGCCGAGGGCGGTGCCGTAGCCGCCGGTGGCGAGCGCGCCAGCGTTGCAGTGGGTCATAACGTTGCCGCCGCCGGGGATCAGGTCGGCCCCGTGGCGTCCGATGGACAGATTCGCCGCCTCGTCCTCGTCCTGGATGCGCTCAGCCTCGGCGGCCAGGGCCTCGGGGCTGTTGTCGCTCTCCGCGGCCGACATCATGCGCCGCACGGCCCACGCGAGGTTGGCGCCGGTCGGCCTCGCTTCGGCGATCTCCGCGGCGGCGGCGCGAAGCCGCGCGCCGTCATGGTCAACGCCCCGCAGCTCGGAGGCGGCCAGCGCGACCGCGTACGCGCCCGCGACTCCGATGGCCGGCGCGCCCCGGATGCGCATGCTCTGGATCGCCTCGATCACGTCGCGGTAGTCGTCCAGCTCCAGCCAGACCTCCTCCAGTGGCAGGCGCGTCTGGTCTAGAAGCGCGACCTTGCCGCCGCGCCACGCGATGGGCCGGAGGCTGTCCACACTCTCTCCGCCGACGGGCCGAAGCGTGTTTGCCCCCTCTCCCTCGATGGGAGAGGGCAGGGGTGAGGGTGAAGTCTCGGAGGTGGTCACGGGGCCCTTTCGGGAGCTGTATCCGCTTGCGGGCGAGGTCGTTCGCGGCCGTTCGCGCAGACAGCAATCGTACAATGGGCTCCAGATTAGCGTCAACGAAAAAGCGGCCTCACGAAGCTGCGAGCCGCTCGGCGCGGCCTACGGACTCGACGCTCCCCACTCTTCGTAGAACGTCACCTCTTCGGCGGGCCTGCGGATGCTTCCGCCGAAGTGGTCGCCGTGGCCCGGATAGCCGACGGGTATGAGCGCGGCCGTCTCGGCGTTGTCCGGGATTCCCAGCAGCTCCTTGATCTCGTCTTCGTACCGGCGGTGCATCGACGTGAGCACGGTGCCCAGGCCGAGGGCGCGGGCCGCCAGCATCAGGTTCTGGACGGCGGGATAGATCGAGCTGCCCTGGACTATCGACCCGGCGTGCCGCGGGCCCTCGTCGCCGTAGACCATGCAGACGACGATCAGCACCGGCACGTCGGCCATGTTCTCCGCGAGATGCTTCGCGGACCGGTAGACCTGGGGCGATACGCCGTCGCCGGGCTTGCGGTCGCCGAACGCCGCCTCCCAGGCCCTGTAGTAGTAGCCGGCGATCCTGCGCTTCGTCCCAGGGTCCCGGACCACGAGGAACGCCCACGGCTGGCGGTTGGTGCCGCTGGGAGCGCGGACGGCCGCGGCGATGATTCGCCGGATCGAGTCATCGTCGACGGGCTCCGACGTGAAGCGGCGGATGGCCCGCTGGGTGTGGATGGCCTCGAACAGCCCTATGTCGTCCATCGGTGCGTCCTAGGATATCGGAGCGACGCTGAAGACGACCTTGAACGGCTTGCAGTATATGACCACCGAGTTGAAGGCCGCGGGGTCGACGCCGTCGGGCAGGGGATAGTTCTGGTTGCCCTTGTTGCCCTTGAGCTTCGCCAGCTCGACGTAGCCGGGCTCGTGGACGTCGGCGCTGCTGCTCGGGTTGGCGTGGGGAGTCAGCATGACGACGAGCGCGGGACCGTTGGTGACGGAGAAGGACTCCAGCCGGAGCACGTGGGAGCCGTCCGCCAGCCGGTAGATCGAGGCGGTGCCGCTGCCCTTGTGGAACCTGTCGGCGTCCCTGAACTGGCCGGTCTTCACGACGGCCGACTCCGCCATCTCGGCGGGCATCGCCTCCTCGGCCGGGGAGTCCATCTTGGCCATCGTCGCCATCGTCATCTCGACGTCGGACCGCGTCATGCCGTCCGGCACGGTCGCGGCCTCGGCGAAGGGGAACTCTTCGTCGACTGTCGTGTCGAAGAAGAGCGGCGACAGCAGCCACCAGCCGAACGCGCCAACCGCGACCAGGGCGACGACCGCTATCGCGATTGCCCACGTGGGCATATTCCTGAGTGCAGCCATTTTGTTCTCTCCGTTTCCAGCATGCGCCGGTCTGTGACCCTAATATACCAGTCCGCGTCCCCGCGCCGTGTCAGGAGAGCCTCTCGAACCGGGGCAATGGCGCGCCGATGAGGGGACTGGCGTATCGCAGGAACGCGTCCGTGACGGCGTGGTTATCCGGGTCGAGATAGCCGGGCGGCATCGTGCGCACTTTCCCGGCCACGTCTGCCAGCGGCGCGAGGCCGGTGGCGCAGGTGTACTCGTCGCCTTCGCCGCGCACCAGGGTGACCATCTTGTCCGAGGCGCCTTCGAGGGCGTATCCCACCGCGGCGCGGCCGGCCATCTCGGCCTCGGCGGCGTCGGCGCTCGAGACGCACGCGGCCATCGAGCGCTGGATCGTCCCGGGCTTCTCGGCCCTGACGCGCACACCGAGCCGGCGCTCGGCGAGGGCGGCCAGGTAGCGCGCCGGTCCTTCGTAGTAGGCGTGACCGAAGTCGTCGACGCGGGCCGGCGTCCGCTCGTCGCCGAGGGGCCCGCTGGGCCCGCGCGCGTTCTCCGCCACCACCGCGACCGCGATGCCGTATCTCCGGTAGGCGTCTTCGAGGCCGCCGAGGAAGCGGTCGACGTCGATCGGCACCTCCGGCACCGCGATGAGGTGCGGCGCGTCGCGCTCGTCGCGTTTCGCGAGCGCGGCCGACGCGGCCAGCCACCCGGCGTCGCGGCCCATCACCTCGATGATCGCGATGGGCGCCGCGGGGCCCATCGTCTCGGCGTCCCTGCCGGCGCCCATAGCCGCCAGGGCGACGAAGCGCGCCGTACTGCCGTAGCCGGGCGTGTGGTCCGTCAGCACCAGGTCGTTGTCGATGGTCTTGGGCACATTGATGACGGTCAGGTCGATGCCGGCGAGGCGGGCGTATTCGGCGATGCGCCGGGAGTTCTCGGCGGAGTCGTTGCCCCCGATGGTGAGCAGGCAGCGGACGTCATTGTCACTGAGCGTCCTCAGCACCGCGGGGGAGTCCTCGTCGCGGAGCCCCCGACGGGAGGAGCCGAGCACGCCGCCGGGCGTCGCGGCGGCCCGACGCCACCACGTCTCGCCGTAGCGGCCAAGGTCGACGAGCCGCTCTTCCACGACGCCGTCCATCGCGTGACGCGCGCCGAGAATTTTTTCGAACGCGCCCTTCGCGTTGGCTTCGGCGACGATGCCGAGGAGGCTGCGGTTCAGCACCGGGGTGCTGCCGCCCGACTGCATGACGAGCAGGTTCGACACGCCGCTAGTAGACGAGCGCGGCGACGGCGGCGGCCACAGCCATGACGACGAGCGCCGCGGCGGACACGACCGCGTCTTCGAGGGTCACCGCGCCGAGGTACAGCAGCGGGAAGTCGGCCGCCATTATGCCCAGCGCTATCTGTTTGGCCCGTTCTCTCATCTTGGTCACCTGGCGTCCAGCAGCTTGGTGAGGACCCAGGCCTGGATGCCGACCAGGGCCACGATCACGAGGCAGTAGGTGATCGTGCGCCTCATAACCTCGTTGACGCGGTCGGACAGGCCCACGATGGCCGTGCCGACCAGGACCTTCGCGGGCGCGATGGAGCTGCCGAGCGAGCCGCCGATCGACTGCGTGCTCGCCACGGTCACCACGCCGATCTCGAGCGCCTTGGCGGTCTCAAGCTGCAGTGCGCCGAACATCACGTTCGAGTTGGTGTTGCTGCCGGTCATGAACGTGCCGAGCACTCCGATGTAGGGCGAGAAGACCGGGAATACGACGTCGGTGCCGTCGGCGATGGTGCGGCCGAGGAGCACGGTCATGCCCGTGTCGGTCATGACCACGGCCATCATGACCATGGAGGCGACCCCCACGCTCGTGGAGACGCACTGGTCGTACGTTCGCCTCGCCGCGCTGGCGCCCGCGCCCGGGCGCCAGCGGCCCCTGACCCGGAAGACGACCCAGGTCATCGCCAGCGAAGCCAGGATCAGCGGCGCGGGATGGCGCAGCAGCCTTATCCGCGCGTAGTCGTCCTGGGCGTCTACTTCGAAGCCGAGAGCGGTCGTGAGCGCCGGGTAGTCGAGCCCCCAATGCCAGCCCGATCCGAGCTCCTTGACGGCCGGGACCTGCGAGACGATGCTCAGGGAGATCAACAGGTAGTAGGGCAGGAAGGCCATGTGGAACCCCACCCCGGAGTCCGCCGTCGCGGAGGTCTCGGATTCCGCCGTCGGCGTTTCTTCCGGCTCGCGCCCGGGCAGCAGCCACGTGCGGGCGACGGCCCATCCGACGCCACAGCCGACCAGGCCCGAAACTATCGAGGCGATCTGCGGCGCGCCGAACGCGGCGACGGCCCAGACCGCGCCGGCCATGGCCGCGCCCATGATGGCGATGATCGGCGCCCCGCGCCTGACGGCCCTGAAGCCGCCCTGCAGGTGCGCGACGGCGAATCCGGTCGCGACGATCGGCAGCGCGAACATGGCCGCCATGTGAGGGCCGATGACGTCGCCGTCGATCCCGCTGACGAGCTGGATCGTGTAGTAGGACGAGCCCAGCGACCCGAAGGTCACCGCCCACGCGTGCCCCACGAGGACGATGGCCGCCGCCTGGGCGGGCCGGAACCCCATCAGCACCATCAGCGGGGCCACGACGGCGACCGGCACGCCGAAGCCCGCGACGCCCTGCATGAAGCCGGAGAACGCCCAGCCGACGACCAGCGACTGCGCCAGCGGATCGCGCACGAGGCGCGTCATGGTCGAGCCGATGACGCGGATGCCGTCCATCTGGTCGATGACGTTGTAGAGCAGGACCGATGTCCAGATTATGGACAGCACGAAGAGGCTCAGGCTCAGCCCCTTGGACGTGGCGATGGCCAGCAGCCCTTCGTCGGCGCCGAAGTGGACCAGCGCGAGCGCGGCTACGACGAGCCAGGCGACGGAGCCGGCGCGGGGCGCGCTCCACTTCAGGGCGAGGATGGACGCTACGAGGACGAGTATCGGCGCTGCGGCGAGGACGACGTTGAGTGCGTTGAGGTCCGGTCCGTCCAATACCGACGCTCCAGGCGGCGAGGTTGCCGGGGCCGGTTGGCCCAGGCCGCGCAGCCTGGGCGATTGTAGTTACGCCTTCGGGAGAGTGTCAACAGAAGCGTTTCTCAGGTAACTGTTCAGAGTCAAGGGGACGAATGCTCCCATGCTCTGGATGCCGGCGCGCCTTCACGCGTGTGGGCTCTTCGCGGGTGTCACGGCGTCGTGGTCAATGGAATCTGACCGGGGTGGGGCAGACGCCAACACAACCCGTTCGCCCAGAGTGCCCGACGCTTCGTCGGGTTGTATCGAAGGGCCGGCGCAACCCGGTCTTCTGGCGGGGCCGAGGCGAGCATTGGCGGCAAAGCTGCGTGCGCCCCTCGATACGCGCCGCTCAGAGCAGCGGCGCTACTCGGGGTGAACGGGTTGTGTGGGCACCTCGAGTCTGGACAGCTACTGTCTCATGGTACCCGGCCTCCGTCGTTCTGCCTCAGGGAGACCCTTGCGCCAGCGAAGGCCTGATTTCAGGGGTGGGAGGGGGATGGGTTCCCGCCCCCGTCTTCACGAGGGCAGGCTCTTCGGAGACCTTTGCGTAACACCACCTGTGGGTAACAGACGTGGCTTCGATGCGTCGTTTTCGTATCTGGAAGCCCCCCGCCCCTGGGTTCCCGCCTGCGCGGGAATGACGGTTATGCAAAGGTCTCCCTTCGCGGGAATGACGGTTGTGCAAGGCTCTCCCTACGCGGGAGCGACGGTCGTGCGAGGGTCGTTCTGCGCGAGAGCGACGGTGATGTGAGGGTTGTCCTGGGCGGGAACGACGGTCGTGCGAGGGTCGTCCTGGGCGGGAACGACTGTGATGTGAGGGTTGTCCTGGGCGGGAGCGACGGTCACGCGAGGGTCGTCCCGCGCGGGGGCCGACGGTCGTGCGAGGGTCGTTCTGCGCGAGAGCGACGGTTGTGCAAACGTCCGTCTCCACGGTGGGCGGCGCATAGTGGAAGCAGGGGAGACGCAGGACGGGGCGCCGTAACGGCGCCCCGTCCTTGTGCTTCGATCGTCGCGCGCGTTGTCGCGCCGTTATCTGCGGGCCTGGCGGGCGCGCCTCCTGTGAGAGCTCTCCCGGTCCCAGCCTGAGATCGGTATGGAGTTCCGGAACTCCTGCTTCTCGCCGCAGTCCTTGCACACGCCACTGCTCGTGGGCCCATTCGGGCTGTCGATGATCCAGGTGTGCTGGCACTCGGTCACTACATTTTCTTGGTCGGTCAAGGTTAGACCTTTCTGGCTTGCGGGAGGCGGGCCGATGCTCTCACTGCCCCCGCTGCTCGATGGGCACGTACTCCAGGTCGGTCGGCCCGGTGTAGTGCAGCCTCGGCCGGAGGATGTCCTTCTTCGAGTACTGCTCCATTATGTGCAGCGCCCATCCCGGCATTCGGCCTATGGCAAACAGGGGGACGAACAGGTCGTCCGGGATCCCCAGCAGCGAGTAGACGGCCCCTGACCACAGGTCGACGTTGGGGTTGATGCCGAGCCGTGCGCGCCGCTTCATCTCGCTGGTGCTGGCGATGGCCTCGATGATCCAGTACCACCTCGTCTCGTTCTTCCTCTCGCCGAGGGCCTTTGCGTCCGCCTTGAGATGGACCGACCTGGGGTCGACGTCCTTGTACACGGCGTGGCCGAACCCAGTGACCCGCTGGCCGTTGGCGAGCAGCCCGGAGACGTAGCTCTCGGCGTTCTCGACGCTGCCGACCTCCTGCGCCATCTGCATCGCGCCTTCGGCGGCGCCGCCGTGCTTGGGCCCCTTGAGCACCGAGACCGCGGCCGTAAGCGCCGAGTAGAAGTCGGCGCGAGTCGAGGCGGCCACGCGCGCCGCGAACGTAGACGCGTTGCTGCCGTGCTCCGCGTGCAGGACCAGGTCCTTGTCGATGACCCTCGCGTCCTCCTCGCTGGGCGTTTCGCCGTGCAGCATGTATAGGAAGTTGGCCGCGTGCGCGAGGTCCCCGTTCGGCGTGACCGGCTCTTCGCCGTTCCTGATGCGATGGTGGGCCGCCACCATCGTCGCGACGGCCGCCGTCATCTTGAGTCCCTTCTCGAGCACGGCCTCTTCGGACAGGTTGTCGGCATCCGGGTCGGCCAGGGCCATCGCGGACACGGCTCCCCGCAGGGCGTCCATCGGGTGGGCTTTGCGATAGGTCCTGAGGGTCTCGATGACCTCGGCCGGCAGCTCGCGGTTGGCCCTGAGATCGGCGTCCAGCGTTTCGAGCTGCGAGGCGGTAGGGAGCTCGCCGTAGATGAGCAGGTAGCAGGTCTCTTCGAAGGTCGAGTAGCGGGCCAGGTCGTCGATGTTATAACCGCGGTAGTAGAGCCTGCCAGGCTTGGCGACGATCTGGCTGGCCGTCGTGCGGTCGAAGTAGACGTCCTTGAACCCCTTCCGCAACTCGATCTTCCCTCTAGCGGCCATCTATTACCCTCTGTATCGATCCGCCGACACTTCGACCGGGGTGCCGCTTCGGAAGAGAAGAATCACGCCGGGAATCACTCTCGAAAATACCCGATTTGGGGGCCAGGGACAGCCCGACGCAAAGCGCAGGAATTCTAGCATTCGCCCTACCTACTGTCAAGGAAAATGCGCCTTGGCGGGGGCCCCGCTCGGATGCCCCGTTTCGTGCCCGCGGAGGGCGATTCGAGCGGCGGGCCGGCGTCACTGCAGCGCTGCGGCGGGGGCGGCGGCGCGCTCGTTTACCAGCTTGCCCTCCGCGAACCTCGAGAGCGCGAAGGGCCGGATCAGGTCGGGAGTTCTGCCGGTGGCGATCAGCTCGGCCGTCGTCTTGCCCGAGATCGGGGCCGCCTTGAATCCCCAGGTGCCCCAGCCGCAGTTGAGCACGAAGCTATCGAGCCCGTCGACGAAGCCCATCACGGGCGAGTAGTCCGGCGTCATGTCGCATATTCCGGTCCACTGGCGCATGACCTTCGCCTCGCGCAGGCTGGGCAGCAGCCCGAGCACGTGGACGGCGAGTTCCTCCAGCATGTGCAGCGTGGACCGGTGGCTGTAGCTCGGGTAGGGGTCGACCGCGCCCCCGATGACCACCTCGCCGCGCTCCGTCTGGTACGCGTAGACGTGGAGGTTCGCCGACGAGATGGTCGTGTCGATCAGCGGCTTCAGCGGCTCCGTCACCAGGGCCTGCAGCGGGTGCGTGACGATCGGGAGCCGCAGGCCGGCCATCGCCGCGATCGTCGAGCTCCAGCCGGCCGTGGCGCTGACGACGGTCCCCGCCGACACGGGGCCGGCGCTCGTCTCCACGCCTGTCACGCGGCCGCTCTCGCGCGTGATCCCGGTGACTTCGGTGAACGGGTGAATCTCCACGCCCTGCCTGTCCGCGCCCCTGCCGTAGGCCCACACGACCGCGTCGTGGCGGAGCACCCCGCCCGGAGGGTGGTAGAGCGCCGCCATCACCGGCAGCGTCCTGCCCTCTCGGAGGTCGAGCGCGGGCGCAAGTCTCGCGATCTCGGCGGGGCCGATGAGCCTGCTGTCGACGCCGAACACCTGGTTGAACTCGGCGCGCATCCTCAGGCCGAAGACGGTCGAGTCGCTGTGCCCGAGGTCGAGCCTGCCCTTCTGGCTGAACAGCAGGTTGAAATCGAGGCTGCGCGACAGGTCCTCGTACAGCTTGAGGCTCTCCCGGAAGAAGGGAATGCCCTCCGGCGTGAGGTAGTTGGCGCGGATGATCGCGGTGCTCCGGGCGCTGGCGCCGCCGCCGACGTAGCCCTTGTCCAGCACCGCGACGTCGGTGACGCCGAGCTGGGCGAGATAGTACGCGGTAGACAGGCCGTGGACGCCCGCGCCGACGATGACCACGTCGTAGCGGTCGCGCAGCGGCCGACGATGCCACATCCGATCAGTGCGGAAGAGCTGGTCCATCTATCGCAGCCTGCCCAGGGCTTCGGTCCCGAACGGGACGAGGCCGTGGCGCTCGCCCGCCTCAATGATCGCCTCCCACATGTAGTCGCCGTACTCGCGTCCGAAGAGGAGGGTGTAGCCGGGCAGCCCCGCCGCGTCGAGCCTCACCAGCGTGCCGTGTATCTCGGCGAACCGCGACTGCGCGCAGCTCCCATCGGGAAACGCGTCTGGCGACACATCCAGCTCCGTCAAGGCGGCCAGCAGGTCCGGGGCGCGCGGGCCGGCGATGCGGACCGCCGCCAGACCGGAGGTGACGTCGACGACCTGCGCGCAGCCCGGTGCGTCCGCCGCCACAGTCTCGTCCAGGCGTGTCGACCTCCTCGACGCCGTCATCACGAGCGCCTCGTCGTGGGTGAGGCGTGCGACGACGGCCTCCTCGTCTGCCCTCACGGCTCTGCCGACCGCCGGCGTAGGGCTATCAGGGAACGCGCCCGTCAGCATCCCGCTCAGCCCGCTGCCCATCGCCGACAGCTTGCCGATCGGGCTCACGTCGCAGACGCCGACGGCGGACCGCACGGCGGCAAGCGCTTCGTCCGCGGACGCGTAGCGGGCGGGCCGCAGCCAGCCGCCGACCAGCTCCATCTCGGCCCCGAGCTCGACGTGCTGGTGGTGCAGCGGGCTGAGCGCAACCGGACGACTCGTGGAGGCGTTCATTCCCTCAGCCTCCTGCCTTGCGGGTCGTATACGGGCTCCGTGCGGACGGTAGCGCGGGCAACTTTGCCCTCGACGCGTATCCCGATAGGCGAGCCGTCCTTCGCCATCTCGACCGGCACCCATGCGAGCCCGAAGCCCTTGCCGAGCGTCGGGCTCATCCGGGCGCTTGTCACGCGCCCGACCGGCGCATCGTCCGACATCACGGGCACCCCGTCTTCCGGAATCTCGTCGTCGTCCATCACGAAGCCTACGAGGCGGTCCTTCGGCCCACGCTCCCGCGCGGCGACGAGCCCGGCGCGTCCGATGAAGTCTTGCTTGTCGAAACGGACGGCCCATTCCAGGCCGCTGTCGAGTGGGTTGGATACGGCGTCGGTGTCCTGGTTGACGATGACGTGTCCCTTTTCGAGCCGCAGAACGCGCTGCGCCTCGACGCCGAAGGGCGATATGCCGAACTCGCCGCCGGCGTCCATCAGGGCGTCCCAGACGTGCTCGCCGTACTCGGAAGGGAAGTGCAGCTCCCAGCCGGTCTCGCCGACGAAGCCGATCCGCAGCAGGATGGCCGGCACACCGGCGACATCACCGCGGGCGGCGCGCATGTACCGGAATTTTCTCGAAGACAGGTCGACTTCCGTCAGTTTGGCGAGGGTCTCGCGCGCGCTCGGCCCGGCGACGTTGATCGAAGCGTAGGCGGACGTGACGTCGGTAACATGGGCGCAGGCGCCGGTGCCCGCCAACCACCACCTGAACCACTGCTCGATCAGCTCCAGGTTGCCTGTCGTGGTCGTGACGAAGTAGCGGTTGTCGGCGAGCCTGGTCACGGTGCCGTCGTCGAGAATCGTGCCGTCGTCCTTGCAGAGCACGCCGTAGCGGACCCGGCCGACCCGCAGGTCGGAGAACCTGTGGGTGTAGACCTTGTCCAGCAGGGCCGGCGCGTCGGCGCCGCGGACGTCCAGCTTGCCGAGGCTGCTGACGTCGATGATGCCGACCCGCTCGCGGACGGCCCGCGCCTCGTACTGCGGCGGCCCGTAGCTGTGGGCCCGCCGCCAGGGTCCCAGGTCGGCCATCTTCGCGCCCAGCGCCACGTGCTTCCGGTGGATCGGCGTGTGCTTGACGGGCATGTGGCCGGGGCCGGCGAGCGCGCCCAGCGTCACGGGCCTGACAGGTGGCCTCGACGTCGTGAGTCCCAGGCGGTCCTGGTTCTGTCCCGTCCTGGCCGCGGCCAGCGCGACGAGGGGAGACAAGCACATCTTGCCCTGGCACGGGCCCATCGTGACGGTCGTGTAGCGCTTCAGGGTCTGGATGTCCTCGAAGCCCTCGTCGACCGCCTGCGCGACGTCCTTTGCAGTGACATCCTCGCAGAGGCAGACGAACTCCTTGGATCGCACGCCGGTCGCGGACGGGACGCCGCCGGGATCGGCCGAGGACTCGTTTCGACGGATTGCCGTATTGCGAGTGGGCAGCCCTGCCCCACCGGTTATCGCTGCCGCGGCCTCGTGTCCCGCAGCGTGGCCTTGCTCCAGCGCCGTCGGCAGATCGCTCGCACCGACGACCGCGCCTGCCGCCCGAACCCCGTCAGGCAGGTCGGCCGGCACGATCTTGGCCAGCGACTCCTCGTACCGGGACGCGGCGCCGGCCTGGTACAGCAGCGACGCGGCGGGACTGAGCCCGCCGCTCATGGCGACGAGGTCGCAGTCGAAGCGGCGTTCCTCCGTGCTCGGCCGCCCGTCGGCGAGCCTGGCGACGACGATGCCGTCGACGCGCTTTTTCCCCTCGCCCCGCGCCGGGACATGGCCGGGCAGCACCTCCACTCCCCGCGCCAGCAGCGCCTCCGCGGCCGGTTGCGCGCTCGCGGTCATGCCGCGCGAGTCGGCGACCGCCGCGATCTCGACGCCGGCGTCGAGCAGCTCCTCGGCGTCGCGATACCCCCTGTCGCCGGACGTGACGACCACGGCGCGGGAGCCGGGCGTCACGCCGTAGAGGCGCGCCAGCCGCTGCGCGCCCGTGCTCAGCATGATTCCGGGCAGGTCGTTGCGGTCGAACGTCGTCGGTGTCTCGTACGCGCCGGTCGCGACGATGATCTGCCTGGCGCGCAGCTTCAGCACGGTGTCGCCGCGATGTACGGCCAGCAGGTTGCCCTCGTACAGGCCGAAGGCGGTCGCGTCGTCCAGGACCTCGATGCGGCGGTTTGCGGACACCTCGTCGGCGAGCGCGGCTACCTCGTCCCCGTGCCCAGGGTCGCCGCGGAGCTGGCCGCCGAGGGTCGCCTGGTCGTCGACCAGGACGACATCGACTCCGGCGGATGCCGCCTCCAGCGCGGCCGCCATGCCCGCGGCGCCGCCTCCGACGACCGCGATGTCGGCGTGCCGGCTCGCGTGGTGGTAGCGAGTGTCCGGCGTGCCGTCCGAGCTGACCGAGCCGAGCCCTCCGAGCCGGCTGATGACCGGCGCGGCGAGCCTCCAGGCGAAGCGGGGCTTGTGGAGCGCCTTGTAGTAGAAGCCGACCGGCATGAGCCTGTCCAGCCTGTCCAGCACGGAGAGGGCGTCGCGGTCCAGCGACGGCCACGCGTTCTGGTGGCGCACGACCATGCCCTCGCGCGCGGGCTCGGTGCAGGCGCGGACGTTCGGCGCGCCGTCGACCGTCACCAGGCAGTTGGGGCAGTGGCCGGCGACGCACAGCAGCCCGCGGGGCCGGTGGTACTTGAAGCTGCGGCTGAACACGCGCACGCCGGACGCGTACAGCGCCGACGCTATCGTGTCGCCCGGGTGCGCCGCGACCCGCCGCCCGCCGAACGTGAAGTGCAACGTCGACGACCGGTCTATGAGCTCCGATGGCCGCCGGTCGAGCCTGCCTGCTGACGGGTTAGGTGCCATATGCGTCCTGGGCGCCGGACTGCTCGGGCCACGCGGTCGAGCGCACGCGGTTGGAGATGGTGTCCCGGACCGCGATGAACCAGCGGCGGCAGCCGTAGGAGTGGTACCACCACTCCCGCTGGTCGCCCGCGACGTTGCGTTTGAGGTACGTGTACGCCGTCCACTCCGCCTGCGGCGCGTCCGGCTCAGGCCGCGACGAGACCTCGCCGCCGAAGCGGAACTCGTTCACCCCGCGCTCGCCGCAGTTAGGACACGTCAGAAGGAAAGACATCTCTAGAGGGCGAGGAACGCCCGGCTCTCCCTAGCCGCCGAACAGCGCGAGCGTGTCGCGTTGGCTCTGTGCGAGCCGGTCGAGACCAATCATCCCAGTCCTGCAGTTACGCGAGTCACGGTTCGGACGGCTAGAACATCGTCAGGTAGCGGTCGAGCTCCCACTGGGAGACCTGGGAGTGGTACTCGTTCCACTCGGCCTTCTTGAGCTGGACGAACTCGTCGTAGATGACGCCGAGCGCCTCCTGCACGACCTCGTCCTTGCGCAGCTCGTCGAGCGACTCCCGGAGGCTCTGCGGCAGCGTGCGGATGCCCCTGCGCCGGATCTCGTCCAGGCCGAGCTCGTAGAGGTTGCCGAGGTTGGCCTTTCCCGGATCGAGGCCGCGGCTCACGCCGTCGAGGCCGGCCGCCAGGTATGCCGCGAAGGCGAGGTACGGGTTGCAGGCCGCCGAAACGGTGCGGTCCTCGAGGTGGCCGGGCCCGGCCGTGCGGATCATCTGGGTCCGGTTGTTGTCGCCGTACGAGATGAAGGCGGGCGTCCAGGTGAAGCCGGACCGGGCCCCGAACAGGCCCGCGCCCAACTGCAGCCGCTTGTAGCAGTTCACCGTCGGCGAGGTGACGGCGCACAGCGCCGGCGCGTGCTCGAAGATGCCGCCGATGAAGTTGTAGGCGAACTGCGACAGCCCCAGCCCCTGTTCGTCGTCCTCGTCGAGGAACAGATTGTCCTGGGTCTCGGCGTCCTCGACGTGGATGTGGATGTGGCCGCCGCTGCCGGTGCGGTCGCTGAACGGCTTCGCCATGTGCGTGGCGATGGCCCCGTGCTTCTGCGCGAACTGGCTGGTCATCATCTTGAAGAAGGTGTAGCGGTCGGCCGTAGTCAGCGCGTCGGAGTAGACGAAGTTGATCTCGTACTGGCCGTTGGCGTCCTCGTGGTCGGACTGGTACGGGTCCCAGCCGAGCCTCGCCATGCCGTCCATCAGGTCGCGCAGGTAGCCGGTGACGTTGGCGATGCCCTTGAAGTCGTAGCAGGGCTTGTCCAGCGAATCGACGTTGTTGGGATCGAAAATGGAGATCGAGCCATCTTCGTTCCGAGTTACGAGAAAGTGCTCGGGCTCGATGCCGACGTGGAAGGTGTAGCCGTCGGCGAGGGCGTTGTTCAGCACGCGCTTGAGGTTCTGGCGCGCGCAGTACATGTACGGCTCGTCGTCGACGAACAGGTCGGCGGCGAACCGGGCCACGCCCTCGGTCCAAGGCGTGGGGCTGTAGGTGTCGAGGTCGATCTTCGCCATCATGTCGTGGGAGTGCGGGCCCTGGCCCAGGCCGAGCACGGCCGCTCCCGCGAACCCGGCGCCGTCGTCGATCACGTCGTCCAGGTGGGCGACGGGCACCATCTTGACCTTGGGCGATCCGTTGATGTCGACGAACTGCGCCAGCAGGTACTCGATGCCGTCGCGGCTCATCTGCTCGCGGACTTCCTCTCGCGTGGGCATATCCGTCACCTCCCGTAGACTCGATTCCATTCGGCGGCGCGGAGCCGCGCCGTCGATTGTCGGTATCTACTCGCCGAAGACCTTGCCGGTGCCGGCCAGCGGTATCTTCGCCATCGCGGATGCCTCTATGGTGAGCGCCGCGAGGTCCTCCGGCTCCAGGCTGTGGACGTCGCTTTTGCCGAGCGACCGGGTCAGCAGCGTCATCTCCATCGTCATCGAGTTGATGAAGTTGGCGACCCGCTCGGCGCCCTCGTCCGGGTCGAGCCGCCGGACGAGGTCCGGGTCCTGGGTCGCGATGCCCACCGGGCACTTGCCGGTGTGGCAGTGCCTGCACTGGCCCGCGGGCACGCCGACCTCGGACTCGAAGTCGGACTCGGGGATGTCGCGGTTGCAGTTGAGGGAGACGAGCGCGGCTATGCCGATCGCGACGGCGTCGGCCCCCAGGGCCAGCGCCTTCGCCGCGTCGGCGCCGCTGCGTATCCCGCCGGACGCGATCAGGCTGACGGTGCCGTAGAGCCCGAGCTCCCGCAGCGCCTCGCGGGCCATGACGATCGCGGGGACGGTCGGGATGCCGCTGTGGTCGAGCAGCACCTCGGCGGACGCCCCCGTTCCGGCGACCATGCTGTCTATCACGATGGCGTCGGCGCCGGCCTTGGCGGCCAGCTTGACGTCGTCGCCCACGCGGCACGCGCCCAGCTTGACGTGTATCGGCACGCGCCAGTCGGTGGCGACCCGTAGCTGCTCGATCTTCATCGCCAGGTCGTCGGGCCCGAGCCAGTCGGGGTGCCGCGCCGGGCTGCGCTGGTCGATGCCGGGCGGCAGGTCCCTCATGTGGGCGATCTCGTCGAGGACCTTGACGCCCATGAGCATGCCGCCGGTGCCGGGCTTCGCTCCCTGGCCGACGACTATCTCTATCGCCTGCGCCTGCACGAGGTGGTTGGGGTCGAAGCCGTAGCGGCTCGGCAGCACCTGGTAGATCAGCTTGTCGGACGCGTCGCGCTCGGCCTGCAGCATTCCGCCGTCGCCGGTGCAGCTCGCGGTGCCGACCATGCTGGCGGCCTTGCCGAGGGCCGTCTTGGCGTTTGCGGACAGCGCGCCGTAGCTCATGCCGCTGACGTACACGGGGGTCTCGAGCACCAGCGGGTTCTCGGCGTGGCGGGCCCCGATTACGGTGCGGGTGTTGCAGCGCTCCTTGTAGCCCTCCAGCGGGAACCGCGTCAGGCCGGTAGACAGGAAGGTAAGGTCGTCGAAGTGGGTGACCTTCTGGAAGGTGCTGAAGCCGCGGATGCGGTAGCGCCCCAGCCCCGCCTTCGCGTGGATGTCGTCGATGACCGACTGCGAGAATATCTGGCTCGTGTCGTAGACCATCGGCCGCCGTCCGTCAGACCGCCGTCATCTCGAGGCGCTCGAGCGAGTCGAGGTGGTAGAGCTTCCTGGCCGAGACGACCTTGGTGAAGTGGGGCTTTTCGTCTATGCCGTGTTCTTCGAGGGCGTTCCAGAGACCGATCAGCTCCCCTTCGGAGACCTCCTCGGTCTTCGCGTCGTTGCCGAGGGAGCCGATCTTGCCGCCCACGTAGATTGTGCCCTCGTACATCGAGTCGCCGACGGCGTCGCCTACGTCTCCGCATACGACGATTGTGCCCTTCTGCATCATGAACCCGGTGAGGAACCCGGCGTCGCCGCCGACGACGAGGGTGCCGCCCTTCATCGAGATGCCGGCCCGGGCGCCCGCGTTGCCTCCGACGACGACCTCGCCGCCGCGCATGCTGGCCCCGACCGAAGCGCCCGCGTCCTTGGCGACCTTGACACTGCCGCTCATCAGGTTCTCGCCGAGCGCCCAGCCCGCGTTCCCTTCTATCGTTACGCGGGGGCCGTCGAGCAGGCTCGCCGAGTAGTAGCCGACGCTGCCCTCGATGTGCAGGTCGAAGGCGTCGAGGATGCCGACGGCCATGTTGTGGCGCGCCTGCGGGTTGACCACGGTGACCTCTGCCCCGTCCGCCGCCAGCTCCTTCAGCCGCCCGTTCAGCTCCCTGTCCGAGAGCTCGGCAGCGTCTAGGCGGACCACGTCATGACCTCGCCCTGCTGTGGCTCGATCCGGTCTATCTCGTCGGAGAAAACGCTCCGGAGCGCGGTCTCCTCGGAGGCGATGGCGACGACGTCCTCCGTCTCCATCGTCACGAGAGGCTTCGCGGACCACTGGTCCTTGGCGCAGCCGACGCCGTCGCGGGTGGAGACGAGGTAGGTGAAGGTGCCGTCGAGGTCGTCCAGCGACTCGTGGAGGGCCCGCTCCAGGGTGGCGCCCTCGGCCAGCTTCTCGGCGAGGTAGACGGCGATCAGCTCCGAGTCGTTGCCGGTCTGGAAGCGGTGCCCGCGGTCCTCGTAGGCGCGCTTCAGGCTGTGGTAGTTCGTGAGCTGGCCGTTGTGGACGACCGTGACGTCCGGGAAGGGGTAGGCCCAGAAGGGGTGGGCGTGGTTGATGTCGACGATGCTCTCAGTGGCCATGCGGACGTGGCCGATGCCGTGAGTGCCCCGGAGACTGCCGACGGCGTGCCTGCCGTCGACGTCGGAGGCCGTTCCCACGTCCTTGACCACCTCGGAGGCGCGTCCGATGCTGTGCAGGTCGACGCCTTCCGTGTCGAGCAGCGACCGCGCCAGCTTCGCCACGTCGTCATCGTAGTCGACGGCGAGCCGGATGAATGCGCCGACCCGGTCCCTGCGCCGCACGACGCCTCCCGCGTCGCGTACCGCGTCGGCGGCCCGTTCGAGCACCGTGTCGGCCTCCGACTCGTGCTCTGTCCAGACGCGCACCAGCAGGTCCTCGTCGGTATCTTCGCCGACCACGGTGACGCCGGTGGAGTCGCGCCCGCGGTGGGCGAGCGATTCGAGCATCCTGACGAGGTCGGCTCCCACGGGGCCCGGCCCGTCGGAGCTCGCGTTCTTGTAGATGATTCCGCTAACGCCGCACATGGTCCACCGGAGAGTCCACGATACACAATGCGGGAGGCGCGCCTCCCGCATCGAAATGTGCGTCAGTTATACGCTACGGGGCTGCCAGCGTCAATCCGAGTCCGCGTCGCGTAACTGTTCAGAGTTGAGGGGAAACGAGCAGGCTACGGCACTGGAGGAGAGGGTTGAGGCTGTTGGCCCTCCAAGTGCCAAAGAGGGATGCGAGAGCCATTTTGGTGTTGGTGCCACGCTCGGAGCGAGTGCCGCCGCTGATCTTACGGCTGACCACCAGGTGGCGTAGGCTCCGTTCAGCCGCGTTGTTCTCGGATGGCACACCCGGATGGGACACAAAGACGAACAACTCCTTGATGAACCGCTCCATGCGCCTGCAGAGCTTGGCTTGAGGCGCCGTATCGTCGTCGGAGAATGGCTGACACAGCGACAGCAGCAGCTTCTCCAACATCAACTGGTTGGCAGACGCTGATCGCTGGTAGCCAACATCTGGTCGGCCGAGGTTGTCAGCGCACGTCTTTGCCCTGTTGTAGAGTTGGCGTACCGCTTTGGCCCATAGAGCCAGGGCGGTGTCTTGAGGGAACACCGCCTCGAGTTCATCGACGTCCCGCAACAGGTGTACCCAGCAGCGCTGCTTGAGGCCGGGGTAATGGCTGTATGCAGCGTAGAAGTCACTCACGAGCACTCCGCTGAAGGGCGTGCTGCCGGTGGACTCTCCCAACACCTCGTCCACCACAGCTTTGCCTCGACCGCGGCGTAGGAAGTAACGCTCCGTGGGAGTGCTGAAGGTCCACACATAGCCGTTGACTCCGTCCTGGCGCCAGCCGGTCTCATCTGCGTGCACTACCGGAGAGCCACGGATGCGCTCCAGCATCTCGGCCACGACCGGTTGGGCCCGTTGGGCTGCGGCATGTACCACATCAGTGATGGCGCCAATGCTCAGCTTCAGTTGATGTACCGTTTGCAGGTACCACTGGATGCTCCTGATCGGCAGACGGCCCTCTTCCCTGAGTGTCACGATCAGGCTTATCAGGTTGGGGCCCAACCGCCGGCGTCCAATTGCCAACCCCGCCAACGGCTCTTGGGGCAACCGCCGCTTGTCGCACAGCGGACATGTCCGGGCCACAAAGACGTGCTCGGTCACCTCTGCTGGCACCACCGGAAGATCGATCACCTCCCGTGTCCGCTGGACCCAGCCGCCTGACAGGCCAGTACCACACTCAGGGCACGACTCAGGCGCATGTACCACCCGATGCGTCGGTTCCATCCTCTGCCGGGCAAAGCCGTGCAGACGCCGTTTCCTCGATCCCTTCCTCTCCGGATGACGACGCTTGATGGGCGGCTTATTGCCAGGCATCCCTTTCGTTCCACCGCGACTGCTCAGCTGAGATTCCAGCCTCTCTACACGCCGCCGCAGCTCGGTAATCACCGCCCGCTGCGTGGCAATCGCCGCCAGCAGCGTCTCCCGGCTCGCATTCTGCAGGTCTACTTCAGCTTCCACCCCTCCCTTATCACACTACTGCCCAACGCTACGCTAGCGGTTCTTGGGTTCATCCCCTCGACTCTGAACAGTTACCGCGTCGCGCTCCATGTCTCCTATTCGCTTTTCGAGCCGTTGGAGCGCGTCCCGCGTGGTGCGGATTTCGCGCAGCAGCTCCTCCCTCGTCACCGGCTCCTCCAGTTCGCGGAGGCGCTCCAGCTTGGCGTCGTCGAGGTTGTTGATGATGATGGCGATGAACAGGTTGATCACCACGAAGGTGCCCATCACCACGAAGCTGACGAAATATATCCACGCCAGCGGGTTCAGGTCCATGGCGGTGAGCATCACCACGGTCCAGCCTTCGAGCGTGATGATGTTGAACAGGGTCAGGATGGAGATGCCGAGGTTGCGCCAGTTCTCCGGGTCGTGCTCGCTGAAGAGGTGGTAGCCGATGATCGCGTAGATGTACACGATGACGCCCATCAGCATCATCACGTGTCCGACGCTGGGGATGGAGCGCACCAGGGCGGTGACGATCAGGCGCAGGTCCTTGTTGACCGACACGAGCCGCAATACCCGCAGCAGCCGCGCGAGACGGGCGACCAGCGCGAGCTGCCCGGTCGCCGGCACCAGCGCGAATACGATCACCAGGAAGTCGAAGACGTTCCAGGGGTCCCGGAAGTATCCGGCCGCCCGGGGCTTCGCCGCCGCCATTTTGAGCAGCGCCTCGACGATGAACACCGCCAGCGAGACCTGGAACGCGATCGTTATCAGGCCCCCGTAGTCCCGGTCCAACGTCGTAGACGTCCCGAGCCCGAGCAGCACGGCGTTGATGACGATGATGGCGATTATGACGGCCTCGAAGGCCGGCGCCTCGGTCACCCGGCGCGATATGTCGGTGATCCGGTTCAAGGCTTGGGTAGTGACCCGCTTGGCAGGCGGCCGTCCGGCATTGGAAGCGAATACGACGAGATGCGCGTCACGACCGACTGTCCGCGCCCCATTGGGTGCTGCTGGCTACGATGTCGCCTCGAATCGTAACCTTGTGTCTGAGGCTGCCGATCAGGTCGGCATCGGTCTGCTTGCAGGGAAGGACGCGGTCGACCGGCCTGCCTCGCTTGGTTACGATCAGGCCGTGATCATCGAGACTGTCCAGCAGCGCAAGGCACTGCTCTTTGAATTTGTCCGCTTCAATCGACTTCATATCGCTGCCCCAATGACGTCTGTAGATTATAGGGCAGGTCGCTTTGCTCGTGCGTTCGACGCGGTCCGAGCGATCCAGGGATGGTCGGGCTAGCCGTAGCGCGGGTGCCAGCCGCCCTCCCAGGTGGTCAGCCTGTCGGGGACGATGCGGAGCAGGTAGCGCGGCTTGTCCATGGTGCCGTCGAGGTACCGCAGGCCGGCCTCGCCGCCGTAGCGCTCGGCCATCTCGCGCGCGATCTCGAGCATCCGGCCCGCCATGAGCACAGGGCCCTCGACGATCTCGGCGCTGCCCTCGATCAGCACGCGCCTGTGCGCCGCGCCGACGTCGTCGGCGCAGGACACGGCGACGCGGGGCTCGGCGCGCAGGTGCTGGACGAACCGCGAGCGGCCCCTCGGGATGACGTACATCGCCTCGCCGTCCCAGTGCTGCCAGACGGGTACGACCCAGGGCGCGCCGTCGGGCTTCACGGTCGCCAGCCGCGCCACCACCGGCGTCGCGAGAAACTCGTTCACCTGCTGCTGCGTAAGCTCGGGCATTTTTTCTGACCTGCCTTTGTCAGTGTGCTCGTGACGTGTCGAGCAGTCCGTGGGCCGGCGCTGCCTTCAGGACATACATCGCCTCGGCTGTCGCCATAGGCCTGTGCCGGCCGCCGTACCCGGTCGTCCAGCCGCCGTCGTACGCCTGCCCCGCCAGCAGCCTGGGCAGCGCGGCCTCGAACAGCCGGGCCGCCGGCCCGCCCGCGTACAGCGCGTCACGGGCCACCTCTATCACGTCCAGCGTGTCGACTCTGCCCTCTGCCAACGCGTTCTCCAGAAACCTCACACAGCCGTCGAGAATCTCCCGGTCGGCCGCCGTCGGGTCCTCGAGCAGGCCGAAGAGGACGAGCGACACCCAGTGGGTATGGTTGTACTTCGGGAACCGCTCGCCGTCCCAGGCGGCACGGAGGAAGTCGAGCGCAGCGTCGAAGCGGACGCCGGACTGCCTCGCGTGCAGCGTGAGCCGGGAGCACGTAGCGGCGGTGAGCCAGACCTGGTTCGCGAAGTCTCCGGGCATCATCCACGGTGGCGGGTCGTGCTCCAGGATCTCCTCCGGCTCGTCCCAGTAGCCGTCGGGGTGCTGGCTTGACCGCAGGAACTCGACCGTCCCGTCGACCGGCGTGGCGTCGGCCGGATCGAGCCAGCGCAGCCACTTGAGGCCGACCCACGTCTGCGAGATCGTGGACAGCGGGGCCTCCATGTCGCTGTCCAGGCCGCGCCACCCGCCGTCCGCGTTCTGGAACGCGGCTAGCTCGTTCAGCGCGTCGTTGACGTCGGTCGCTCCCGCGGCGTGTCCCGCCAGTGCCCGCGCCAACGGCGAGCCGCTTTCACAAACGAAGGCGCGGGCCCGCTCCAGCACGCCGTCGACCACGCCGCCCATCTCAGGGCAACGGGCGGCGGCCGGGGTCGTCGCGGGCCGACTCGAGGGCGGCAGCCGCGCGGAGCAACGTCACCTCGTCGAAGTGGCGGCCGGCGAGCTGCACGCCGATCGGTAGCCCCTCGGCGCTCCAGCGGAACGGGAGCGATATCGCGGGCGATCCGGTGAGGTCGAATGGGATCGTGTACCGGAGCGCGTTGCGGCCCGGCAGACTCTCCCCGGCGACCTCGATCTCGGGCGAGTCGTGGGGATGCGCCGTCACCGGCCCTGTTGGGCAGAGCAGCAGATCGTACTCGGCGAAGTACCGCGCAACGGCGAGCCGGAAGCCGTCGAGCTCCTGCCCGGCTTCCAGGTACTCGCTCATCCCGGGCTGCGGCCAGGCCAGCCTGCGGAGTATCGGCGGAGACAGCTCTTCCTCGCGGCCGTCGATCAGGGGCGTAAGGTAGTGCAGCGTCTCAGGCCCGTAGACCCGGTTGGAGATGTCCAGCGCCGTCCACCGGTCCCAAGCGCCCAGTGACACGCTCTCGACGCGGCACCCGGCGTCCGACAGCGCCGTCGCCGCGTCCGCGACTGCGTTCCTGACGTCGTCGGCCAGCGGCGAGAACGGGCCCTCGACGGACCACCCGACGCGCAGGCCATTCACCGGCCCGTCGAGCGCCGCGGCGCCGGGCGCGGGGACTGGCGCCGCGTACGGGTCGGCGCCGTCGGGCCCGGCGACGATGCCGAGCGCCAGCGCGGCGTCCCGGACGGTGCGGGCCATCGGTCCCACGTGCATGAACCTGAGCAGTACGTCCGGCCAGTGGCCGGTGAGCGGCACGCGGCCGTGCGTGGGCTTCAGCCCGACGATGCCGCAGTAGTTGGCCGGCTCGCGGATGGACCCGCCGACGTCGCTGCCGATGCCGAGCGGCGACATGCCGGACGCGATGGCCGCGGCCTCGCCGCCGCTGGAGCCGCCTGGGGTGCGCCCCTCCAGCCACGGGTTCCCGGTGCGGCCGAAGACGACGTTGTCCGTCTCCCACCACAGCGCGAACTCGGGCATGTTCGTCTTGCCGATGACGATGGCCCCGGCGTTCGTCAGCCTCTGCACGACTGTCGCGTCGGCGGCGGGGGCGTAGTCGGAGAACAGCTTGGAGCCGCGTGTCGTGCGCAGGCCGGCGGTGTCGACGCAGTCCTTGATGGTGACGGGCACGCCGTGCAGCGGGCCCCGGAGGTCGCCCCTCGCGACCGCATCCTCGGCCTCGCGGGCGCGCTCCTCGGCGCGGTCGTCCAGCGTGACGACGGCGTTGAGCCGCCCGTTCACGTCCTCGATGCGCTCCAGGTGCGCCCGGACGACGTCGACCGGCGAGACCTGGCCGTCCCGTACCAGCCCGGCCAGCGCCGTCGCGTCCCTGTAGCAGATGTCTTCAGAGGTCATGGTGGGCGTAGTGTACCGCGGATGTCAGCTGGCAAGTAAGGGAGCGCTCCGAAGCAGTATCACCGGAGGTACTTGCTGGCCAGCGCATCGTAGCGCGGGTCATCGTCACGCTCCGCCGCCCGGAACTTGCCTCGCCACCGCGAGGAGAAGGACGGCGAGTCCTTCCTCGCCATTTCCCTGAGGGACCGCTCGACCAGCGACGCCAGGGACACGCCACGAGAGCGGGCATACCGCCTGGCCGCCGTCAGCAACTCGGCGTCGATCCTGTTGGGGAGCTTCTGTTTCATGGTGGCTTGGCGCCGTCCTACGCACCTATACAGATAGTTATACGTGCTCCAGGAGTGGCATTCAAGGGAGCCGACCGGATTCCCCATCCGAATGGTGGGCGCCGTATTGCAAGGACGGGCGGGTTGGAAGAGCCTGTTTCATAAGTCGTGGGTATTGGCGATAGGGTATCTTGGTGGAGAGTCAGACCGTGAATTGGAGGTAGTAGAGTATGCCGCATCGACCACTCAACCGTGAGCAGATGTGGATTCTGCCTCCGAGTCTCGACGAGTTGCTGGAGGCCGGTCATCCTGCCCGATTCGTGGCTGAGTTCGTCGATGCTCTGGACGGCGATGACTGGGCTGGTATCGGGGTTGATAGAGAGGGTGACCCGATGGGAGCTCCGTCCTACCATCCCCGTGCGCTGTTGGGCGTGTGGCTTTACGGCTTCATGACCGGAGTGCGATCGAGCCGCAAGCTGGAGGCGGCGTGTCGCGACCAGATACCGTACTTGTGGCTGACGGGCTGCCAGCGACCGGATCACGTGACGTTGTGGCGCTTTTACCGCTCCCACCGGGATGGTATGAGGGAGTTGCTCAAGCGCACGGTGCAGACGGCTGTCAAGATGGAGCTTGTGGAGTTGGCGGTGCAGGCGGTGGACGGGACGAAGGTCGGGGCGAACGCGGCAAGGAGCCGGACCCACGACGCCGAGGGGTTGCGCCATCTGTTGGGCCGGACGGATCGGGCGGTAGCCGAGTTGGAGGCGCAGAACGAGACGGGCGATGAGCCGGCTACCGGCCATCTGCCAGCGGCGTTGCACGACCGCAAGGTATTGCGGGATCAGGTGCGTGAGACGATGGGCGAGCTTGCCAGCCGGGATGGACAAAAGCTCATCAACCTGACCGATCCCGACGCCCGAATGATGAAGACCCGCCAGGGTATCGCGATGGCATACAACGCCCAGGCGATGGTCTCTCCGGTAATGGGTGAAGGGAAGGTGTCCGGCATGCTGATCACGGCTGCCGAGGTGGTGGCCGACACGACCGACCAGTCGCAACTGGGTCCAATGATGGAGCAGGCGGAGGAGACCTCAGGTCACAGATCGGAGACGACTTTGGCCGATGCGGGGTATCACTCAGGGAGCAATCTGCAGGAGTGCGCCCGGAGGGGCCAACAGGTGATCATGCCGGAGTCGCAGGACCGGGCTCTGGAGAGCCCGTATCACAAGGACCGCTTCACCTACGACGAGGCGAGCGACAGCTACCGATGCCCGGAGGGTTACACGCTGCGCTTTGCCGGCGTCAGGCGAGGCCGCCGCACCATTGTGCGCGTTTACCGCTCCTCCGCGGCCGTGTGCCGGGCCTGTCCGGCCTTCGGGGTCTGTACGAAGAACGAGCGCCATGGCCGCTCTCTGGAGATAAGCCCCCATGATGCAGACCTGCGCCGCCACCGCGCCTGGATGTCCACGGAAGAAGCCAAAGAGGCGTACAGGCAAAGAAAACAACTGGTCGAGCCGGTCTTCGGGATCATCAAAGAGCAACAGCAGGCCCAGCGGTTCCTGCTACGCGGCTTACCCAACGTGGTGGCTGAGTGGACTCTGCTAGCCACGGCCTTCAACCTGCGCACCCTGTGGAGGGCGTGGCGAGCCACGGGGGCGTGGAATCGGAGTCTAGCTGCCGTTTCGAGCGCGCATTCAGCCTATCGGGCGGCCCGGATGGTGATCATGGCCGCTTCGGGCGCCTCGCTGCGAACCATGAGGCTCCGCACACAGCCGGCATGACCAAACTGGAAACCCCACCGTCAAATACATGCCACATTTGAAACAGGCTCTGGAAACCCGCCGCTACTGACGGCTGGCGGATATGCCGCTGAACGTGGAGATGGGAGACTTGACCCGGGGGCAGACCGTCGGTACGTACCGAGGCCGGCGCGGCGGCCGGGGAAGAGTCGAGAGGGTGATATGATACCGGCCACTTCCGGGGAGTGAGGGCAGCCGCTTGCGCAGGGACAGGTCGAGGGAGCTATACGCGTCCGCCGTCGAGCTGATGCCGGGCGGCGTCAACAGCCCCGCGCGGGCGTGGACGGCGGTCGGCGGCGAGCCGCTGTTCGTCGACAGGGGGGAGGGCGCCCGCGTGTGGGACGTCGACGGGAACGAGTACGTCGACTACGTGTGCTCGTGGGGCCCGCTCGTGCTCGGCCACGCCCATCCGGGGGTGGTCGCGGCCGTGACGGAGGCGGCGGGCCGCGGCATGAGCTTCGGGGCGCCGACGGAGCGGGAGAACACGCTGGCGGAGATGGTGTCGAGCGGCATCCCGTCGATGGAGCGGGTGCGGTTCGTCAGCTCCGGCACCGAGGCGGGCATGAGCGCCCTGAGGCTGGCGAGGGCGTACACGGGCCGCGACAAGATCGTGAAGTTCGAGGGCGGCTACCACGGCCACGCCGACGCGCTGCTGGTCTCCGCCGGTTCCGGCGCGGCTGCGCACGGCGTCCCGACCAGCGCGGGCGTCACCGCGTCGTTCGCGCGCGACACGCTGGTCGCCGACTACAACGACATCGCGTCCGTGGAGGCCCACTTCGAGGCCGCGCCGGGCGAGGTCGCGGCGGTGATCGTCGAGCCGGTGGCGGCCAACATGGGCGTCGTGCCTCCCGCGCCGGGCTTCCTGGAGGGGCTGCGTGGCATCGCGTCGCGGGAGGGGGCGCTGCTGGTCTTCGACGAGGTGGTGACCGGCTACCGGGTCGGCCACGGCGGCGCGCAGGCCCTGTACGGGGTGACGCCGGACGTCACGACGCTGGGCAAGATCATCGGCGGGGGGATGCCGGTGGGCGCCTACGGCGCCGCGAAGGAGATCATGGACGCCGTCTCGCCGGTCGGGCCGATGTACCAGGCGGGCACGCTGTCCGGCAACCCGGTCGCCATGGCCGCGGGCGCCAGGACGCTGGAGCTGCTGCGCGAGCCGGGAGTCTACGAAGCGTTGGAGGCGGCAGCCGCGCGCCTGGCCGACGGACTGCGCGAGGCCTTCGCCGAGGCCGAGGTCCCGCTGACGATCAACCGCGTCGGCTCCATGATGACGCTGTTCTTCAGCGACTCAGACGTGACCGGCTGGGCGTCGGTCTCGGCGTCCGACAAGGAGGCCTTCGGCCGCTTCTTCCACCGGATGATCGAAGAGGGCGTGTACCTGCCGCCGTCGCCGTTCGAGGCGATGTTCGTCTCGACCGCCCACACGGACGTCGACGTCGACGCCACCATCGCAGCAGCCCGCCGCGCGCTGCGCTGATCCCTGCCCCTTCTTCCGTGACGGGAGAAGGCCGGGATGAGCGGGAGTTGCCTTGGGCGCGGCTGGCTTGGCTTCCGCTCGGCGTTCACCCCCATCTCAATCTTCCCCCGTCGAGGGGGAAGAGGCTTGTTGCGGCCAGCCGGGGGTTCCGTCCACCGGGCGGAGAGTTCTTGCCCCTTCTCCCCTGGCGGGGGAAGGCCGGGATTGAGGGGGAGTTGCCTTGGCGCGGCCGGCTTGTCGCCTGCTCGGCGTTCACCCCCATCTCAATCTTCCCCCGTCGAGGGGGAAGAGGCTTGTTGCCGCCAGCCGGGGGTTCCGTCCACCGGGCGGAGAGTTCTTGCCCCTTCTCCCCTGGCGGGAGAAGGCCGGGATGAGCGGGAGTTGCCTTGGGCGCGGCTGGCTTGGCTTCCGCTCGGCGTTCACCCCCATTGTGCAACCGGGGACATGGGTAACACCTAAACCGGGCACTTGGGTAACAGTTTGGTAGGGGTATGCAGCACATGACCGGCGTGGTCGTCCAACAGCCCGATGCTGAGCGGGCCATAGATGACCGTCCAGTACCTGGGGTCCTGCTGCACCAGCCCGACCGGCTCACCCTTGAGCGCCTCGCTCAGGTAGACCAGTCCTCCGTTCCACTTGATCTGGCCGTTCGTTCTCACCCTTCGGACCGTGACTCCGCTTGCGTACTCTGGCGACTCTGCCCGTCGGGGATACTCCCGGTGCGACGGTCGGTACACGCTAGATGGAGGCTGCTGGCCAAGCGCCTCGTGCGGCCGCACCTCGTTGTAGTCGTTCCTGAAGGTGTCGAACGCCCTCTGCTGGCTCCGCTCGTTCGGCTGCGGCGGGGACGCCGTCTCCTCATCGAGCGTTCTGTGAAACCTCTCCTGCCTGCCGTTCTGCTCCGGGTGGCCGGGTTCGATGCGCTCCGGGATGATCCCCAGCTTGATCCACCAGATCGACAGAGTCGTCAGCCCTCCCAGACCGACGCTGGCGAACGGCGGCCCGTTGTCCGTGCGGATCGTCCGAGGAAGTCCGTACTCCCGAAACACTCTGTCGATCACCCGGCGCACCTGAGCTGTCCTCGGCTGGGCCAGACCGGCGCACGCCAGCAGGTAGCGCAACGCCGCGTCCTGGACGGTAAGCGGGTCGACCCGCTTACCGTCTCCGGTGCGGAACCACCCCTTGAAGTCTATGCACCACACGTCGTTGGCATCTATCGCCTCGGCGAACGGCTCGCTCCACGGGGCGGTGCTCCTGCGGCGGCGCCTCCGCTTGACCAGGCCGGCCTGGTCGAGGATCGCCCCTGCGGTGCTCGGAGCCGGCCAGGGCGCCTCGGGCGCCTCAGCTCGCAGCCAGGCCACCAGCTTCTTGGGACCCCACGTCGGACGGGCTCGCTTAGCCTCGATCAACTGCCTTGCCACCTCAGGGCTCGTCGCGTTCGGATGCGAGTGCGGTGCGCTGATACGGTCGCCCAGACCCTCGTAGCCGTCCTCCTTGAATCGGTTGATCCGCTTGTAGCCCGTCTTCCGGCTGATTCCGAATCGGCGGCACAGCTCCGAAACGGACTCTTCCCCCATCGACCACCTCTCTATGAACACTCTCTGCTCACAGGCCGCGCTAGACTCGTTCCAGGGCATCGCATGACTCCTCATAAGAACTGCTCCTATTTTGGAATAATGTGTTACCCAGGTGCCCGGTCTATCTGTTACCAATGTACCCGGTCTGTACCCACCCCAGCCCTCTCCCGCCAGGGGAGAGGGAGAAGACGCCGCGGCTTGTCCTGTTCTCCCTCCCCTGGCGGGAGGGAGTTAGAGGGAGGGGGACGCCCAGGCGAGCCTCGTACTGACTCTCGCGCTACACGCCCAGGTCGTGCAGCGTGTGGTCGTCGATGCCGAAGTGGTGGGCGACCTCATGTACGACGGTCTTCCTCACCTCCTCGACCACCTCGTCGTCGTTCGCGCAGATCGCCTCGATCGGGCCCTGGAAGAGGGTGATCTTGTCCGGCAGCACCATGCCGTAGTCCTCGCGCTCGGTGAGCGGGATGCCCTCGTAGAGCCCCAGCAGGTGGTCCTCGTCGTCGACGGTGTGGCCGCCGAGCTGGTCCTGCGACGGGTACTCCTCGACCACGACGTCGACGTTGTGCAGGTAGGCGAAGAACTCGTCCGGGATGGTATCCATCGCCCGCCTGACCAGCCTCTCGAACCTGGCGCGCTCCATGGGCGAGAGTCTACCAGATTGGGACGCGCTACCCGAGGCGCAGCGTGCGGTCGGTGACCGGCAGGTCAACCCGTACGCCGCCGCGGCGGTGGGACTCCCGCATCGCTATGCCGATCTCCAGCGCCTCGCGCCCGAACTCGCCGGGGCAGGTCTTCTCGACTCTGGACTCGATGGAGCGCGCGACGCCCTCGATGGCGTCGACCATCGAGCTGCGGGGGCGCCACGGGAACGGGAACTGGCGCTGGAGGGCGCCGCGCTCGTCGTCCTCCTGGCCCCACAGCTCGAACCAGGCGTGGGCGTTCCGGGAGACGACGCGGCCGCGCTCGCAGTTGAACTCGAGCGACCATGTCCGTATCGGCGCGCCGGAGTTGATGAACGCCGTGACGCCGTTCTCGTAGCCGACCATGCCCGACCCGACCAGGTCATCGTCGCCCGCCGCCGCCGCGTCGTCGTCCATCTGCCCGAAGACCCACGTCGCGGGCGCGCCGGCGAACAGGCGGAAGAGACACAGCGTGTGGCTGTGCATGTTCGAGAGCGAGAAGGGGCTGAGGCACACCATCGACCGCAGCGGGCCGATCTCGCCGCTGTCGATGAGCGCCTTCGCGTTCGTGTAGGGGGCGTACCAGTTCAGGTGGGCCGCGATGGCGAGAATGGTGTCCGTGCGGCGGCAGGCCTCGATCATCGCGTCGGCCTCGGCCATCGTCCGCGACATCGGCTTCGTGGCGAATATCGCCCTGACGCCCGCGTCCACCAGCGCGACGACGGCATCGGCCCGTTCGGCCGACCGGGTCGTTACGCACACGATGTCGGGCCGCTCGGCGGCGACCATCTCCCGCAGGTCGGCGTAGAGCGCGTCGACGCCCCAGCGCCGGCCGAAGTGCGCGAGGCGCTCGCGGTCGACGTCCACGCCCGCCACGAGCTCGACGTTGCGCGCCTCGATGATCGCGGGGGCGTGCGCCCACGGCCACGGGTAGTTGGGCATGCCGACGTGCTCGTCGTCGATCGTGCTGCCCATGCGTCCGCAGCCGACCACGGCGGCGCGGTAGGTGCCCCTCGGCGCGGTCGCCTCGACGACCTCGGGTGCGCGCGGCCCTGTCCATCCCTCGTCGCTGGATCGTGTTCTCATGTCGAGACCCCAGGCTACCGGCCGGCTGCCCTGTCCTCCACGACGAGAGAGCGCCCAACGGCTTCGAGAGCTTTCTCAACCGACGTGATGTGGGACCGATGCCCGGGATCGATGAGCCGGCGGACCGCGTTCTCCTGAATACCAAGCCTCGCTGCAAGGGCAACATTCGTTACGCCCTGCTGCCGCATCGCAGTGTAGAGAGCCAGCTTCGCCGCAACGATCGGGGCAACGGATATCAAGACCTGGCCCTCCGCCAAAGGGCTGGGTATGGGGATGTCCTCGCGGTTCTTGACGCACATGCCCAAGGCGACCGCCAGACAGTCTCTGGCCATCTCGAGCGCCTCACCCCAGGACCACCCACCCGTGTTGGCCCCGTATACGTCAGGGAAGGTCACGGTGTAGGCCTCCCTGCCGGTCGCTCGTTCCTCCTCCTCGTCACGGACGATACTGCACGGATAGGCGTAGCGCATGATCTATAGCTCCCTTCTGTCGATGCGCAGGTCTTTCAACATCGAGGACAAAGTGCCCGTCGGGATCTCGCCGTGGGGGACGGTAGTTCTGTAGGGTCCAATGCGGACTTCTCCGTGACTGCCCTTCCGCGGCTTGGCGCAAAGTCGAAGTCCAGTTTGTGCCCGCGGGCATATCGCCGGACTCGCCTGAGAAATTCTCTGTCGTTCACCTGTACATTTCAGCACAAATTTGTGCGAAAGCCAAGTGGTTGTATACTGATCGCGTCAGGGCGTCGTGGCAGTGAGTATCCGGGCGTTGCGGTCGACGTCCTTGGCCTCGTAGAACATGCGCGAGCGGCCGTCGGGCAGCTCGATCACGCACGGCTCGGACATCATGCCCTGGTCGAGCGGCGTGTCCAGGTCGAGCATCGGCTCGGGCGACTTGGTCCAGTCGAACCCGTCGTCGGAGACGGCGGTGAAGATGCCGCCGTCGACGCCCTCGGACCAGGCGGCGTAGTACATCCTGAAGGTGCCGTCCCCGAGCCGGATGACCTCCGGCGCCGAGCACGCCATCGACTCCCGCGGCGTCTCCTGCGGGATGCGGGCGCCGGCCTCCAGCTCGAAGTCCAGCCCGTCGAGGGATACGGCGCTGCCGATGATCGTGCGCCGGTAGGGCTCGGGGCTCAGCGGGTACGGATAGCGGTGGAAGTAGAGACGGTGGAGGAGTCCGCTCTCCGTCGGGAAGTAGAGGCAGCGCGGGGTGCCGTACGTCCACTCCGGGCCGGACAGCCGGACGCCCTCCTCCGGCGTCCACTCCAGGCCGTCGGGCGAGACGGCGCTGAGGATCGAGGTGCGGAAGTCGTGCTCGCCGGTCCTCGGGGCGGGCACGCGGGCCTCGAAGTACATCCTGTAGCCGCCCCCGGGCATCGGCACGACGTCCGGGCACAGCGTGCGCATCGTCGCGTGCGGCGGGTGGACGTCCACGCGAACGCCGGGATCGGGCGTCCAGGCATCCCCATCGGTCGACGACGCGCTCAGGATATGTCCGGCGTGGTCGTCCCGCGTGACGCCCGGCGCGAAGCCGAGGTAGTAGAGCCTGTAGCCGCCGGAGGGCAGCCGAACCACGTTCGGCGTGAGCGCGCCGCCCGTCGGCGCGGCCGGGTTGACGTCTATGGCGGGCACGGCGTCCTTGACCCACACGACGCCGGGGTCGGTCTCCTGGTAGTGCACCGCCGTCAGCGGATCGAAGTCTGGCGTAGTGCCAAGGTGGGCCATGCGGAGCCAGAGCCTACGTGGTGTGGAACGTGTTGTATTTCGTCGTGTCCAGCGCGAGAATCGCGTACGTTTCGAACATGGTCTGGACTATCGGGTCCTCGATCTCGACCACTCGAATCCGCATTTTTCGTACGCGCTCCCTTTGTGCTTCGTACTCCTCACGATACTTTGCCTGTAGCTGCGGCCTGGTGTACTCGGAGGAGTGCCCTTCAGGCTCTCCGACTACCTCCCGCAGTAGCTTCAGTGCAAAGGTGGCCGACTCATGCCTCGAACTCTTTGCACCATGCTCTCGAATGCGCTGGCGCATCCGCCTGGACCGGCCGACATAGATGGGTGTATCGCCCTCGTAAAACACATAGACGCCGTGCTCGGGAACTCTCCTGAGGTCATCCAAAGTGAGCAGATCGGAGCAGCGTAGCTCCTGGAGCAGTGGCTCCATCTTGTCGACGATCTCCTGAAATCTGCTATTCGTCAACGTCACCCATACTCCTATTCCAGTGAATGGCGCATGACCGAACGGCGCAGCGCGCCGCCTGGCGCCAGCGTGGACGCGACTGGCAGCCTCCCAGATAGTCGTCAGAGAGCGGCGGAACCTCGTCGATCTTCTCGAAGTCCTCAAGAGCGGACTCCATCTCATCCGCTTCCGCCGCCGTCCATTTCCCAATCAAGTGGTCCAGCGAAGAGCCGACGAGGCCTGTCTTCTTCATGTCGTTCTTGCAGATTCACCCCCTTACCCAAAACCCAAACCGTAATCGCCCACCAAACAGTGCGGACTCTACCGCCGCTGGGCTTGGGAGCCTTCCCAGTAGTTGCCGGGGCGCCAGGCGTGGGCGCGGGCGACGTCCTCGTTGAGGTCGGCGCCCCAGCCGGGGCCGGCGGGGGTCGTGATGTAGCCGTCGACGATCTCCGGCTGCACCGTCACGAGGTCGCGCTTCCAGGGCACGTCGTCGACGTCCGTCTCCATGATGCGGACGTTGGGCAGAACGGCGCACAGGCTCGCGCTCATGAAGTCGGACAGGTGGCTGTAGTAGTTGTGGGGGGCGACGTTGAGCTGGTACACCTCGGCGAGGTCGCCGATCTTCTTCGACGGGCTGAAGCCGTTCCAGGGCACGTCGATCATGAAGACGTCGGCCGCGTGACGCTGGAAGTACGGGAGGTAGTCGCGCATGTAGTAGAGGTTCTCGCCGGTGCATATCTTCGTGTCGGTCGACTGCTTGATCTGGAGAATCGCGTCCGGGTCGTACATGTCGATCTCGAGCCACAGCAGGTCGAACTGCTCCAGCACCTTCGCGATTCGCATCGCGCTCTCGGGCTTGAAGTTGAAGTTCAGGTCGAGGTTGATGTCGACGTCCGGGCCGACGGCGTCGCGGAAGGTGCCTATCAGCGTTTCGATGTGGCGGAGCAGGGGCGTCGTCACGTACTGGTCGGTCGTTCCGACTCCACCGCCGAAGCCGCCGAAGAAGACGTCCGCCGGATCGCCGGGCATGACGATGTTGGTCTTCAGCGCCGTGTAGCCGCGGCTGACGACCTCGCGGCCGAGGTCGGCGATGTCGTCCATCGTGCGCAGCGGCGGCGTGCCGAGCAGGTCGGGCCACAGCGCCCTCGTCGTGCCGCAGTGCGACCAGTAGAGGCGCGTCCTGTCGCGCGTCGGCCCGCCGAACAGCTCGACGACCGATATGCCGAGCGCCTTGGCCTTGATGTCCAGCAGCGCGCACTCGACGCCCGCCATGGCCTTGGCGGCGATGCCGCCCGGAGACTGCCGGACGCGGCGGAGCATGTCCCAGAACCGCATCTCGAACGGCCTCGGGTCCTGCCCTATCAGCGCCGGCGCGAGGTCCTCGATCGTGCCGACGACGCCGGTCGGAGACCTGCCGTCGCTGCACTCGCCGTAGCCGGTGACGCCCTCGTCCGTCTCGATCTTGACGAAGGTCCAGGGCCGGAAGCCGGCGTCGACTATGAACGTCTCGACGTTGGTGATCTTCATCGCGCCCTCCGGGGGCCGCGCTTCGGCGGGGCACGAATGATACCATAGCGCCCGCCCCCGGCCTCCGGGGAGACGACAGCGCTGGAGGGCCCGCCTGAGATGTGCGCGCGCTACGACAAGGAGTGGATCGCGTCGCTGCTGGACGCGGAGGACCGGCTGGGCGACGTGACGCCCGAGCAGTGCCTGCGCGACGCGGGCGTTTCGGCGGGCCAGACGCTCGTCGACTACGGCTGCGGCCCCGGCCTGTTCACCTTCCCCGCCGCGGAGATCGTCGGCCCCGACGGCGTGGTGTACGCCGTCGACATCGAGCCGAGGATGACTGCGCTCATCGCCGACCGGGCAACCGAGATGGGCAGCGGGAACGTGACCGCGCTGCTCAACGAAGGCGTCGCCCCGCTGCCGGCGGACACGGCCGACTTCCTGGTCCTCGCCCAGGTGCTGCACTACCCCGACGAGACGGACGACCGGGTCGCGATGGCGCGGGACGTCGCCCGGCTGCTCAAGCCCGACGGACTCGCCCTGGTCGTGGAGTGGAACCCCGACGGGGCGACGAGCAGCCGCATCCCCCCGGAGGAGACGGCGCGCATCTTCGGCGAGGCGGGACTGGCGACGGGAGAGCCGCGGCCACTGGGCCCGAGACAGTACGCGGTCATCGCGACGCACGGGTGACCGCGGGCCTCCCCTGGACGTAACGTGATGCTGGACTTCTACGCCGTAGCCAACCTGCTGACCCCCGAGGAGCGCCAGGTACAGTCGGCGCTGCGGCGCTTCCTCGACGCCGAGGCGCTCCCCCACATCGGCCGCTGGTGGGAGGAGGGCGTCTTCCCGGCACATCTCGTGCCGCGCCTCGCCGAGATGGGGCTCTTCGGCTCGACGCTGCCGGGCATCCATGACGAGACGATAAGCAGCGTGGCCTACGGGCTGGTCATGTACGAGCTGGAGCGGGTCGACTCCGGGCTGCGCAGCTTCGTCAGCGTCCAGAGCTCGCTGGTGATGTACCCGGTGCACCGGTACGGCAGCGACGAGCAGAGGGCGCGGTACCTGCCGGGACTCGCGAGCGGCGAGACGGTCGGCTGCTTCGGGCTGACGGAGTCGGAGGGCGGGTCGGACGTCGCCGCGATGTCGACCCGCGCCCGCAGGGACGGCGACTCCTACGTCGTGGATGGGACGAAGATGTGGATCAGCAACGGCGGCATCGCCGACGTCGCGCTCGTCTGGGCGAAGGACGACGAGGGCGAGGTCCGCGGCTTCCTCGTCCCGACCGACGCGGCCGGCTTCGCGGCGAACCCGGTCGAGCGCAAGATGAGCCTGCGGGCGTCTGTGACCAGCGAGCTGGTGCTTGACGGCGTCCGAGTCTCCGCGGAGCAGATGCTGCCTGGCGCGAGGGGCCTCGCCTCGCCGCTGTCGTGCCTGACGCAGGCGCGGTACGGCATCGCCTGGGGCGCTTTGGGCGCGCTGGAGGCCGTCTACGCGGAGGCGGTCGAGTTCTCCCGGAACCGGCGCACCTTCGGCAGGCCCATCGCGTCGCGCCAGCTCGTGCAGGCGAAGCTGGCGCGGATGCTGGCCGACCACACGAGCGGCCTGCTGCGCGCGTGGCGGCTGGGCAGGCTGAAGGACGAGGGCGCGGCCGACCACACGCAGGTGTCGCTGGCGAAGCGTGAGAACGTCCGCGCCGCGCTGGAGGGCGCTCGCGCAGCCAGGGACATCCTCGGCGCCGCCGGCATCACGCTCGACCACCACGCGATCCGCCACATGCTCAACCTGGAGACGGTCGACACCTACGAGGGCACCTACGACGTCCACACGCTCGTGCTGGGCCGCCACATCACCGGCGAAAACGCGTTCCAGTAGCAGGCTGAGGAACAACCGTCGTCCTGAGCGACGCCGAAGGGCCCGGGGTCGGGTTGACATGCTGTCCAAGTCGACCCCGCCCCAGGCCCCTCACTCCGTTCGGGGCGACATCAGCAGGCCCGAGACAGGAGAGGGCAGGCCAATATCGATGGCAGTCACGGTGAAGATCGGGGTCGCGGCGTGGACGGATCTGAACGACTACTACCCGCGCGGGATGAAGCCGGCCGAGAAGCTGACCTTCTACGCGGCGGAGTTCCCGCTGGTGGAGGTCGACACGTCGTACTACGCGATACCGGCGCCGCGCATGCCCGCATCCTGGGTCGGCGCGACGCCGGACGGCTTCACCTTCAACATCAAGGCGTTCAGGCTGTTCACGGCGCATCCGACTCCGCCCAGGTTCCTGCCGCCGGACGTCAGGGCCGCCCTGCCTGACGAGCTGGCATCGAAGCGCAGCCTGTACTACAACGACGTTCCCGACGGGCATAAGGACGCGCTGTGGGAGATGTTCCGCGGCGTCGTGGACACGATTCGCGGCGCGGGCAAGCTCGGCGTCGTGCTCTTCCAGTTCCCGCCCTGGTTCATGCCGCGGCGAAGCAGCTACGCCCACGTCGACGAGTGTCGCGAGCGCATGGCCGGATACCCCGTCGCCGTCGAGCTGCGCAACCGCTTCTGGCTCGCGGACGACGGGCTGGAGGAGACGCTCGGCTACCTGCGGCGGTCCGGGATCAGCTTCGTCTCGGTCGACGAGCCGCAGGGGTTCGACTCGTCCGTGCCGCCGGTGGCCGACGTCACCGGACAGTTCGGTATCGTCCGCTTCCACGGGCGCAACCGCGACACGTGGGAGAAAAAGGGGTTGAAGAAGTCGGCGGAGCGGTTCGACTACTACTACACCGAGTCGGAGATGGCGGAGTGGGCCCCGCGGATCGAGACGATGAGGTCGAGCGCCGACGAGGTGCACGTCATCATCAACACGAACAACGAGGACCAGGCGACGGTCAACGCCAGGCTGGCGGCGAAGGTCTTCGACGAGAGCCTGGTCCGAAGTCCGAGGTTGCTGTGACGGACCGCGCGCCGCACCGTCCGAGCCGCTGAACGGCAACGGGGCCTGCAACACATGTCGCCCCGAACGGAGTGAGGGGCCTGGGGCGGGGTCGACGCATGGCCAAGGCCACCCCACCCCAGGTCCTTCGGCTCCGCTCAGGACGACAGTCTCCTGGCAGCCTGATAGACTCCGGCGACCCCGCGCCGACCAGCTCTATGGGGCCGCAGAATGTCGCCCCGAACGGAGTGAGGGGCCTGGGGCGGGGTCAACGCGAGGCCCACGTCGTGGCGACCACCCCACCCCAGGTCCTTCGGCTCCGCTCAGGACGACAGTCTCCTGGCAGCCTGTTAGACTCCGGCGACCCCGCGCCGACCAGCTCTATGGGGCCGCAGAATATCGCCCCGAACGGAGTGAGGGGCCTGGGGCGGGGTCGACGCATGACCAAGGCGGCCCCGCCTCAGGTCCTTCGGCTCCGTTCAGGACGACAGTCTCCTGGCAGCCTGTTAGACTCCGGCGACCCCACCGGCATTCGGGCACGTCACAGCGAGGTGAGCGACATGGCAAATCGAGAGCGAATGAAGTTCGTGGTCCCGGGCGACGAGCCGATCCAGATAGAGGGCTCGCCGCACCTGGCCCGGCTCGAGCCGTACGGCGATCTGGACCTGTACAACGACCGGCCGGGCTCGATGGAAGAGCAGCTGCGCCGCGTCGAGGGCGCACAGGTCATCATCAACACCAGGGGCGCGGTCAAGTGGTTCCGGCCCGCGCTCGAGTCGCTGCCCGACCTGCGGATGATCGCGACGTGCTCGATCGGCACCGACATGATCGACCTGGAGGCGGCGTCGGAGCTGGGGATCGTCGTCAGCAACCAGCCCGGACGCATCGCGCCGATCGTCGGCGAGCACATCGTGGCGCTGATGTTCGCCGCCGCCAAGCGGGTGGCGTTCCAGACCTCAGAGCTCAAGGCGGGACGGTGGACGCGCATGGAGAACATCTTCCTGCAGGGCAAGACGCTGGGCCTGATCGGCACGGGGAACGTCGGACGCGAGGTCGCCCGGCTGGCTAACGCGCTCGGCATGGAGGTGATCGCCTGGACGTTCAACCCGACGCCCGACCGTGAGGAGGCGCTGGGCGTCCGCTTCGTGGAGCTCGACGACCTGCTGGCGCGGTCGGACGTCGTCAGCATCCAGGTGCGGCTGAGCGACGACAGCCGGAGGATGATCGGTCAGCGGGAGTTCGAGATCATGAAGCCGGGTGCGCTGTTCATCAACGGCGGCCGCGGCGAGCTGATCGACACGGCGGCGCTGATCGCGGCGCTCGACTCGGGCCACCTCGCGGGCGCGGGGCTCGACGTCTTCGACCAGGAGCCGCTGCCGCCGGACGACCCCGTGCTTGGCTGCGAGCAGATCGTGATGACCCCTCACCTCGCCGACCAGACGCCCGAGGGCATGGAGCTGCTGAACGAGGGCGCGGTGTCCAACGTGATCGCCTTCCTGGAGGGCCGGCCGCAGAACGTCGCCAACGACCCGCGCCCGCGGGGCTGAGCCCGCGGTGACGCAGGCCGAGCGTCTACGTGATCAAGCCTATCGAGGCGCTGGCGATGCCGAGAAACAGCATGAACCCGAAGACGTCGGTGAAGGTCGTCACGACGACCGCCGACGCCACAGCGGGATCGAGGCCCAGCCGCCGCAGGAAGAGCGGCACCGCGGCGCCGACGAAACCGGCGATCAGCATGTTGCCGAGCATCGCGAGTCCCAGCACGAGCCCGAGGCCGGGGTTCTGCTTCCAGACGACCGCGACGACCGCGACCAGGACTCCGAGCCAGACGCCGTGGACGACCCCGAGGACGGCCTCGCGGACAAGCAGCCGGCGCGCCGTTATGCCGACGAGCTCGCCGAGCGCGATCGCCCGCACGATCAGGGTCAGCGTCTGAGTCCCGCCGATCCCGCCCTGTCCCGCGACCACGGGCAGGAATACCGCGAGCACGACCACCTTGGGCCAGGGTCGACTCGAAGAGGGCTACCGTCGCCGCGGCGAGGAACGTCGTGCCGAGGTTGACGGTGAGCCAGGGCAGCCGCGTCCGGACCGAGCCGTACAGCGGGCCGTCCACCGTCTCGCCCGCCACGCTGCCGACCTGCTGCATCTGTCGGGTGTCCTGCTCGACGGCGGCGCTCAACAGCGACTCGGCCAGGATCACGCCTTGCAGCCTACCATCCTCGACCACCGGAAGCTGTGTCAGGTTGTAGTGGCGCTGGAGCCGGGCGCACTCCTCCGCGGGAGTGTCGCTCGCAACGGCCGCCACGACAGCGGCAGCCAGCGAACGGACCGGGGTGTCGTTCTCCGCCAGGGCGAGATCGACCACGCTCACCTCGCCCGTGAGCTCGCCGTCTTCATTGACCGTGAGCACGTGAGTGAACCTGTTCCGGTCGTCTCCCTGGGCCCTGAGACTGTCCCTGGCCTCCTCGACGCGACCGTCGGCGTCGACGGTCGGGAACTGCGCGACCATGAGGGCGCCCGCCGTACCCGGGTCCTGCGCGAGCAGATCGTCCTCCGGGAGAGGCTCCTCCAGGGATTCTTGCACCTCCTGGGCTCGCAGGACGGGCAGGTGCCTGAGCGTCGCCAGCGCCTGTTGCGGATGGACCTGTCCGAGTACGAACGAGAGCATCCGGGAGCCGAGCCGGGTGCCGACCCGCGCGGCCTCGACGGGATTCATCTGCCGCAGCATCCAGGCTACGGTCTCGGGCGACATCACCCGGACCATCGTGTCTCGACTGGCGCTGGGCAGCCCGGCAACGATGGCGCCGATGTCGGCCGGGTGGAGGTGGCGAATCAGCTCCCAGGCGGAGTACGCCCGGCCGGCGCTGATCAGCTCGCGGACCTCGTCGGCGATCTCCTCCGCCTGGTCGAGCGATATCGCCTGGCCCTGTTCGATCCCGGAGTCCGGGAACCGCAGATGCTCGGGAAGGCCGCTTGCGTCGTTCATCTTCCCCCTCCTTGCCCTGTGCGGAGCCGCGCGGAACCGGCGCAGTCAACGGAACATGGCCGGCATTCGGCGGGATGCGACCCGCCCGAACCACCCGGCGTGGATGGCCACGCGACTTAGGCGGCGGCTCTACTGCGGTAGTTGCAGGAACGGGTTGTATATGGTCAACCCGTGTATCCGCTGACCGTGCTGCATGTCCTCGGTGTAGAGACGTTCGCAGCCCACTGCGAGGGCGGCCGCGACGATGAGCGAGTCGTAGTAGCCGAGGCGGTAGCGTGACCGTATGTCGAGGGATGCGTGGTAGAGCTCAATGCTCGGCTGGACCTTGAGCAGCGGCGCAAGGACCTGGTCGAGATAGGCTCGCATCTCGTTCTCCGACAGCGGTGTCGCGGCCTTCCGGATCGCAGTGTTGAGACACTCCTGGACGACCTGGAAGCTGATGCAAGCGGTACCGCTCGCCATGCCCCGTCGGATCAACCGTTCAGCAATCTCGGCCTTGCGTGTGTCAACACGCTCAAGCTGGTACACGAAGACGTTGGTGTCGATGAAATGATCAACGCTCATTCATCTCGTCCCGCGTCAACTTGCGTCCGACACGCAGCCTGCCCTGAAGCTCACGCATGACCGTCAGCGCCTGGGCCGCCTGACGCTCTCGCCCGACGTAGTCTTCGAGCCACAGCCGAAATTGAGCATTCAGGGTCGTCCGCTCCGAGGCGGCCCGCTGGCGTGCCGCCACTATCAGCCCTTCGTCGGCGCTCAGCGTTATGTTCCTCACGTCATCGCCTCCGCCGCAAGTTCTACACTTATGCAGTGTACACTATTCTCGTGTGCATGTCGATTCACGTGGCATCCGAAATCTGCAGCTGCAGGGGAAATGTTCTCTGCCGGGGCGCACGGCCCCGGGGGTGCTAGAAGCTTCAGCCGACTCCGTGGAAGCCGACGGAGACCTCGCCGTCCTGTACGGTCACGGGGGTGATGCGCTCGCCGCCCGTCAGCTCCTCCACCTTGGGCCACTGGTCGGGATTGAGCGCGAGGTTGACCTCTTCGTAGACGGTGCCGGCCTCGCGGAGCTCGTCCTTCAGCGCCTCGGAGTAGGTGCAATCGGGATGGGTGTAGACGATCATCTGCTCTGCCAAGGGCGACACCTCGTCCGCGTTCAGGTCCGGTCCGACCGTGGGGTCATTGTAGTCGAAACGCCCACCGCGGCAAAAGTCGCGTCAGGGCTCAGGCTACACGGCAATGTCGCCCTGAACGAAGTGAAGGGCCTGGGGTGGGGAGGCCGCGTCTCCGGCCAGGTCGAGAGGACCCCGCCCCAGGTCCCTCTCTGCGTTCGGGACGACAGGACGTGGCCGGCGCCTGCGGTGGCGGCAAAGGTTGCGTGCGCCCCTCGATACGCGCCGGTCAGAGCACCGGCCCTACTCGGGGTGAACGGGTTGTGCGGGAGGCCTCAAGTTGCACGGGCGTCAGGGGATCACTGGCAGGATGATTCTCGACGGGCGGGCGCTGTCGTGGAAGATGGTCTGGCTCGCCGGGGCGAGGTCGGCGTTGGAGTAGTCGTCGCCGCCCGTGTTGTGGTTGCGGTCGAAGTTCGGGAAGTCGCTGCTGGAGACGTCGACCCGGATGCGGTGCCCCGGCTTGAACAGGTTGCTCGTGGGGTTGAGCGTCACCGTGTACTCGAAGGGCCGGCCCGGCTCGATCGGGGACGGCGCGTCGAAGGACTCCCGGTACCGGGCGCGCACGATGCCGTAGCAGAGCTCCTGCGCGAAGCCGCTGGGCCAGACGTCGATCAGCTTGGCGATGAAGTCGGTGTCCGGGGCCGAGCTGGCGGCCCAGAGCCGCAGCGTGATGGGGCCGGTCACTTCGATCTCCCGCTCCAGCGGCGGGGTGACGTAGACGAGCACGTCGCCGCGGCCGTCGAGCCGTCGCTGGTCCTGGGGCTCGTTCTGGCCGGGCGGCGAGTAGAGCGTCATGACCGGGTCACGCGGGTCGTATACGTAGCCGTCCGGCGGCTCGTCCCCGGGCGCCTCCTGGGACAGCGCTCCATCGCCCGCGGGCGTGTTTGCGGCGCCGCCGCTGTGGAGGTAGAAGCTGGTGTGCCGCGCGCGGGCCAGGGGCCAGTCGTCCTCGGCCCGCCACCTGTTGGCGCCCATGACGAACAGCTCGACGCGGGGCCAGCCCTCGAGGGCGGACTCGTCGCCCTTGAGCCAGGCGCGGAACCAGCGGTCGGCGACCTCGTAGTAGTCGCGCTCCGCGTCCGGCCCGAAGTCGATCTCGCCGACCTTGCGGTCCCACTGGTCGCCGGCGTGCGTCCAGGGGCCGACGATCAGCCTGGTGTGCTCGCGGGCCTTGCTGGTCGCGGCGTTCTCCGCGAGGCCGGTGAAGTTCTTGATCGCGCCGACCTGCTGGTCGTACCAGCCGGTCGTGACGAGGGCGGGCACCTCGATCCGGGAGTGCTTCGCCTCGAAGCCGAAGTGGTCGGACGCGTGGTCGCTGAGCCACCTGCGCCAGTGCGGGCCGATGCCGGACAAGGCGTCGTCCGGGATGTCCATGAGCGGCAGGTGCCACAGCCACTTGACGCGATCGCGCTCCGCCCAGAGCTGCTCGGCCTCGGCGATGGTGCGCGGGCCCCAGGGGGCGTCCCTGCGCATCCGCTGGTCGGGCGACAGTGTGACGACGCTCCACCAGAGCACCCTGCCGAGTCGTAGCACGGCGCTCATCTCGCGGTCGAGCAGGTTGGCCGCGATGGCCTGCGGGATCATCGCCTCCAGGTGCGGCGGGCGGGCGTGGGCCAGCTCCAGCTGCGTCCAGCCGTCGTAGGAGCTTCCGACGGTGCCGACGCGGCCGTTCGACCACGGCAGAGCGGCGGCCCACTCGACGGCGTCGTAGCCGTCCTCGGCGTCCCTGTGGTCGGCGCTGTAGAAGCCCGGCTGGAAATCGCCGTCGGAGGCGTATCGGCCGCGGACGTCCTGGACGACGTAGACGTAGCCGCGCTCGGCCAGCTTCCGGCCCCGCTCGACGAAGCCGGACTTGTTGTACGGCGTCCTCTCCACGACAACGGGGAACCGGCCCGGCGCGTCCGGCCTGTAGACATCGGCGCGCAGCACCGTTCCGTCACGGGCGGGCGCCTCAGCGTCACGCTCCACGACGGCGCGCCGGGCGCGCGCGGGCCGGTGTTCGGAGGTCATTGGAGAATCCGTGAAATCCGCGGCAGTCGATTCCGGGACGAAATCAAGAGCCGTGCGGCGTTTCGTTCTACGGGACACGTTTGACGGACCTGGCTCACGACGCCGTTCTCGGCCTTGTCACTCGAAGCCCCAGCAATGCCGCCACCGCCAGCAGCCCGGCTCCAAGCGTAAGTGCGAAGATCAGTCCAATCGGCAGGTCATTCACCGGCGTCACGTCCACTGTCACTATCGCGGTGTCCATGGCGGCGCCATCGCTGACCGTATACGCGAAGCCGCCATCGGTTGTCTCTGAACCATCATGCTCGTAGACCACCGTCGTACCTTCCAGCCGCACGCTGCCGTTGACGGCCTCGCCGACTCCCGTGACCACCAGTGGATCGTTGTCCGCATCGCCATCGTTGCGCAGCAGAGACGACGCGTCTACCCGGACCGTGCCGCCCTCATCCACCGTCGCAGTATCACCGACCGCTACCGGCGCATCGTTCACCGGCGTCACGGCGACCGTCACTATCCCGGTGCCTACGGCGACGCCGTCGCTGACCGTGTACGCGAAGCTGCCATCGGTTGTCTCCGAACCATCATGCTCGTAGACCACCGTCGTACCGTCCAGCCATACTCTGCCATTCACCGCGCCGTCGACCCTCGCGACCATCAGCACCTCGTTTTCCGCATCGCCATCGTTGCGCAGCAGAGACGACGCGTCTACCCGGACCGTGCCGCCCTCATCCACCGTCGCAGTATCACCGACCGCTACCGGCGCATCGTTCACCGGCGTCACGGCGACCGTCACTATCCCGGTGCCTACGGCGACGCCGTCGCTGACCGTGTACGCGAAGCTGTCATCGGTAGTCTCCGAACCGTCATGCTCGTAGACCACCGTCGTACCGTCCAGCCATACTCTGCCATTTGCCGCGCCGTCGACCCTCGCGACCATCAGCACCTCGTTGTCCGGGTCGCCATCGTTGCGCAGCAGAGACGACGCGTCTACCCGGACCGTGCCGCCCTCATCCACCGTCGCAGTATCACCGACCGCCACCGGCGCATCGTTCACCGGCGTCACGGCAACCGTCACCATGGCGGTATCGGTCGCGGCGCCGTCGCTCACGGTATACGCGAAGCTACCCGCGGTCGTCTCCGAACCGTCATGCTCGTAGACCACCGTCGTACCGTCCAGCCATACTCTGCCATTCACCGCGCCGTCGACCCTCGCGACCATCAGCACCTCGTTTTCCGCGTCGCCATCGTTGCGCAGCAGAGACGACGCGTCCACCCGGACCGTGCCGCCCTCATCCACCGTCGCAGTATCACCGACCGCCACCGGTGCATCGTTCACCGGCGTCACGGCGACCGTCACTATCCCGGTGCCCACGGCGGCGCCATCGCTGACCGTGTACACGAAGCTGCCATCGGTCGTCTCCGAACCATCATGCTCGTAGACTACCGTCGTACCTTCCAGCCGCACTCCGCCGTTGACGGCCTCGCCGACTCCCGTCACCACCAGTGGATCGTTTTCCGCATCGCCATCGTTGCGCAGCAGAGACGACGCGTCTATCCGGACCGTGCCGCCCTCATCCACCGTCGCAGTATCACCGACCGCCACCGGTGCATCGTTCACCGGCGTCACAGTCACCATCACCATCGCGGTATCGGCCACGGCACCGTCGCTGACCGTGTACGCGAACCTGTCATCGGAAGTCTCCGAACCGTCATGCCGGTAGATGACCGTCGTACCTTCCAGCCGCACGCTGCCGTTGACCGCGCCGTCGACGGCCGTGATCATCAGCTCGTCGTCCGGGTCCGTGTCGTTGGACAGGAGAGACGACGCGTCTATCGAGACCGTGCCGTCTTCGTCCACCTTCACCGTATCAGCGACCGCCACCGGCGCATCGTTCACCGGCGTCACGGCAACCGTCACCATCCCCGTGCCTGTGGCGGCGCCATCGCTCACCATGTACGCGAAGCTGCCCACGGTCGTCTCCGAACCGTCATGCTCATACACGACCGTCGTGCCATCCAGGCGAACACTACCGTTGACTGCGTCACCGAGTCCCGCGAATATCAGCGCATCGTTTTCCGCGTCGCCATCGTTGATCAGCAGAGACGACACGTCCACCGAGACCGTGCCTCCCTCGTCCACCTTCACGGTGTCAGCGACCGCCACCGGCGCATCGTTTACAGGCGTCACGGTCACCGTCACCGTGGCGGTGTCGGACGCGGCTCCGTCACTGGCCGTATACGTGAAGCTGCCCAGGGTCGTCTCCGAGCCGTCGTGCTCGTAGACCACCGTCGTCCCGTCGAGCCACACCCTGCCATTGACTGCGGCGTCGACCCTTGCGACCATCAGCACCTCGTTGTCCGCGTCGGCATCGTTGCGCAGCAGAGACGACGCGTCTACCCGGATCGTCCCGCCCTCATCCACCTTCGCCGCATCGTCAGCCGCCACCGGCACATCGTTCACCGGCGTCACAGTCACCATCACCATCAGGGTCTGGGGCGCGGTGGCGTCACGGGCCACGTACACGAAACTGCCCCCGGTCGTCTCGGAGCCGTCATGGTGGTAGACGACCGTCGTACCGTCCAGACGCACGCTGCCGTTGACCGCGTCTCCGACCCCCGTGACTCTCAGTGGGCCGGCGGCGGCAACGCTGTCGCGATCAGAGAGGACTGACTTCTCTATCGAGAGGTCGTGTCCCTCTTTCACTGTCGGCGTGTAGCGCGAGCACGTCCACAATCCATCGTGGGACAAGAACCGGACTCCGGGTGTGTGGACCATAGACCATGGCACACATCCGGTCAGCCTGTTTTCGCTGACGTCCAGCTCTTCCAGTTTCGAAAGGTCAGCCAACCCGGGTGGAACGATACCGGTGAGGAGGTTGTTGCTGAGATCCAACGCCACGAGCTCTCGCAGGTATGCCAGCTCTGCGGGAATGTGGCCGGTCAACCGATTGCCATTGAGCCTCAAGTCCGCCATTCGGTCGAGCCAGCCCAAAGCCTTTGGAATGGGGCCGGAGAGATCGTTGTCGAAGAGGTACAGGGTCCGTAGTTTCCCCAGTGCTGCAAGTTCTTCCGGAATGGGCCCGGTGAGCTGATTCTCAGCGAGGACAATACTGTCCAGTTCCGACAAATACGCGAGCCAGGTCGGGATTTCACCCGTCAGCCGATTGCCATTGAGGTAGAGCAGGCTCAGCTCGGATAGGTTCGCCAACTCTTCCGGAATCTCACCTGTCAGTTGGTTGTACTGGAGATTCAGCGTCAAGAGACGCTCAAGCCGCCCCAGTTGGCGCGGTATGGTTCCCGTCAGTGCATTAGAAGCAAGACTGAGAGTTTCCAAGCGGGAAAGCTCGGCCAGCTCGGGCGGGATCGCTCCTGTCAAACGATTCTGGGAGAGCTGCAGCCACTCCAGGTTCCGCAGCTCTGCCAGTTGTGGTGGGATGGGGCCAACAAACCGATTGCCGCTAAGAGTCAGCTGCTTCAGGCTGAGCATTCTGCCCAACTCCGGCGGAATGTAGCCCACTAGATCATTCGCATGCAGGTCCAGTCTCTCCAGCTTGGTAAGGTCGGCCAACTCCGGCGGGATAGGGCCGCGCAGCCGGTTGCCGTGCAGGTCCAGCTCCCTCAACTCGGAGAGTGCTCCCAGCTCGGGCGGAACGAAACCTCTAAGGCCGTTGATGCGGAAGACCAGGGCCTCCAGGCCGGACAGGCGCCCCAGCTCCGGTGGAATCCGACCGGAAAGAGGTCCGGATTCAAACCGGATCTCGACGACACGGAGCGGCGAGCCGTCGACCGTGACGCCTTCCCATTCCGTGATGAGGGTTTCCGCCGCCCAATTCAACCGCGCGCGGCCCGCCAGAATGTCGCGAGCCGCCAGGAGCACGTTGCAGTCCTGGACGAGCAGCGCGTTGGCCCGCGGATTGTTGACGGGGATGCCATTGGCGCATGGGCCGGCCACTTGAGTGGCCTGAGCGACAGCGAGCCCGCCTGCCAACCATAGGGCAGAAATGACCAACGCGGCCAAGCTTGGCTTGAGTGACAGGACACAGACCCTGTAGACGCTGCGACTTCTCATCCGGCCCCAACACTACACATCTGGTCACCGCTGTCAACGGCGGGACGCCCGCAACCGATAATAGCACTTCGGGCGACGGCCCAGCCCAAGGTTGACCGGGCTGGCGCTTGCCGTTTATCGTGGGCGCGGCCTGACGAGACCGCAAGCTGATTCCGGGAGAACCCTGTTGGACGCCAAGCGAGTTCTGATCACCGGCGGCGCGGGCACGATCGGGTCCGCGCTGAGGGCGCACCTGGGCGACCTGTACCGGCTGGAGAGCCTCGACCTGGTCGAGGCGGAGGGCGTCCGGTCGCACGTCGCCGACCTGGGCGACCTGGACGCTATCCTGCCCGCGTTCGAGGGGCAGGAAGCGGTGGTGCATCTCGGCGGCGACCCGAACGGCGGCGCGCCGTGGGAGTCGGTGCTGCCCAACAACATCGTCGGCACCTACAACGTCCTGGAGGCGTGCCGGCGCTCCGGCGTCGGACGCTTCATCTTCGCGAGCTCGAACCACACCGTGGGCGTCAACTGGGAGACCGACCCGTACCGGGCGATCTGGGAGGGGCGCCTGGAGAAGCTGCGGCGGCCGCTGCCGATGCTGTCGACGACGGACCTGCGCCCGTGCTGCCTGTACGGCGTCGGCAAGGCGTTCGGCGAGAACCTCGCGAGCCTCTACCACGACCGGCACGGGCTGTCGTGCATCAGCATCCGCATCGGCGGCGTTCCCAAGGACGACGACTGGCGGACGCACGGCCCGGCGGGCCTGGCGCTATGGCTGAGCCACCGCGACGCAGCCCAGCTCGTGCGGCGTTGCATTGACGCGCCGCCGTCGGTGGGTTACGCCGTCGTGTACGGCATCTCCAACAACACGCTGCGCTTCACCGAGATCGAGAGCGCGCGGGAGGTCCTGGGCTACGAGCCGCAGGACGACGCCGGCGGCGAGGCGCCGCCCGGCTTCGTGCCGGGCGACTTCGCCGACCGGGCCCACTGACGCGTATGGCTGCCGGAGACTTCACCCTCACTGTGCAACCGGGGACATGGGTAACACCTAAACCGGGCACTTGGGTAACAGTTTGGTAGGGGTATGCAGCACATGACCGGCGTGGTCGTCCAACAGCCCGATGCTGAGCGGGCCATAGATGACCGTCCAGTACCTGGGGTCCTGCTGCACCAGCCCGACCGGCTCACCCTTGAGCGCCTCGCTCAGGTAGACCAGTCCTCCGTTCCACTTGATCTGGCCGTTCGTTCTCACCCTTCGGACCGTGACTCCGCTTGCGTACTCTGGCGACTCTGCCCGTCGGGGATACTCCCGGTGCGACGGTCGGTACACGCTAGATGGAGGCTGCTGGCCAAGCGCCTCGTGCGGCCGCACCTCGTTGTAGTCGTTCCTGAAGGTGTCGAACGCCCTCTGCTGGCTCCGCTCGTTCGGCTGCGGCGGGGACGCCGTCTCCTCATCGAGCGTTCTGTGAAACCTCTCCTGCCTGCCGTTCTGCTCCGGGTGGCCGGGTTCGATGCGCTCCGGGATGATCCCCAGCTTGATCCACCAGATCGACAGAGTCGTCAGCCCTCCCAGACCGACGCTGGCGAACGGCGGCCCGTTGTCCGTGCGGATCGTCCGAGGAAGTCCGTACTCCCGAAACACTCTGTCGATCACCCGGCGCACCTGAGCTGTCCTCGGCTGGGCCAGACCGGCGCACGCCAGCAGGTAGCGCAACGCCGCGTCCTGGACGGTAAGCGGGTCGACCCGCTTACCGTCTCCGGTGCGGAACCACCCCTTGAAGTCTATGCACCACACGTCGTTGGCATCTATCGCCTCGGCGAACGGCTCGCTCCACGGGGCGGTGCTCCTGCGGCGGCGCCTCCGCTTGACCAGGCCGGCCTGGTCGAGGATCGCCCCTGCGGTGCTCGGAGCCGGCCAGGGCGCCTCGGGCGCCTCAGCTCGCAGCCAGGCCACCAGCTTCTTGGGACCCCACGTCGGACGGGCTCGCTTAGCCTCGATCAACTGCCTTGCCACCTCAGGGCTCGTCGCGTTCGGATGCGAGTGCGGTGCGCTGATACGGTCGCCCAGACCCTCGTAGCCGTCCTCCTTGAATCGGTTGATCCGCTTGTAGCCCGTCTTCCGGCTGATTCCGAATCGGCGGCACAGCTCCGAAACGGACTCTTCCCCCATCGACCACCTCTCTATGAACACTCTCTGCTCACAGGCCGCGCTAGACTCGTTCCAGGGCATCGCATGACTCCTCATAAGAACTGCTCCTATTTTGGAATAATGTGTTACCCAGGTGCCCGGTCTATCTGTTACCAATGTACCCGGTCTGTACCCACCCCAGCCCTCTCCCGTCAAGGGAGAGGGGGAAGATCTTGCCCTCCCTCCCCTGGCGGGAGGGAGCTGGAGGGAGGGGGTCTTCGCGACTCAGAGGCAGTACGGTGAGCGAGCAAGCGACGACTGCCTCAGACTCCGAGCTTCCGCCGAAGCAGCTTCGCATGACGGCTGACGCGGCGGTGCTGCGGAAGCTGCCGGACGTCCCGATACCGGAGGGGTTCGTGCAGAGGGCCTACCGTCCGGGCGACGAGGACAGTTGGCTCGAGCTGCTGCTGGCGGCGGGCTTCGAGGAGTGGGACCGCCCGCGCATCGACGGGTACCTGGAGGACCCGGACCGGCGGGTGGGCTCCAGCGTGATCGTGGAGGGCGACACGTTGGTGGCGGCGACCTTCGCGACGCGGATAGTCCGCGACGGCGCGGAGCTCGCGCTGCTCGACTACGTCATCAGCAGCCCGGACCGGCGCCGGCTGGGACTCGGCCGCGCGGTGTGCACCGCGGTCGCGCGGTTCCACGTGGAGCGCGGCTACCCGTCCGTCTCGCTGTACACGGACGATTGGCGGCTGCCCGCCATCGCGCTGTACCTGTCGCTCGGATTCGAGCCGGACATGCACCGCGAGGACATGCCGGGCAGGTGGGACGCAATCAGGGCGAAACTCGCGGCCGGCGGGCGGTAGCCGGCTGCGGGCCAGATGAGGCGACCGCGACACGACGCCGTTCACCCCGAGTAGCGCCCACGGCTTCGGAGGCGGGTATCGAGGGGCGCGCCCAACGCCTGGCACCGTCCTTCGATACAGCCCGCCCAAAGCGGCGGGCCACTCAGGACGAACGGGAAATGGCTACCCCCAAACAGCGGCGGCGCCTGCGCTGACCCTGAATCCTGATCCCATCGGTCCGGGCGACTGGCCTACAGGCCGTACACCCTTCGGGCGTTCTCGCCACGGATGAGGGCGAGGTCGCTCTCGGTCATGTAGTCGCACCGCTCCTTCATGTAGTCGAACTGGTCGCGGTACTGGTCGACGGTGGGCAGCTCGATGAAGGTGAACTCGGAGCCCCACATCAGCTTCGTCGGGCCGAAGGTGTCGTAGAAGGCCTGGATCACCTCGTCGTTGGGGCCGTAGCGGTTCGGCTTGCTCCGAAGCGCGTCGAGGCCCGTCAGCATGTCCATGTAGACGTCGTGCTCGCGCACCAGCGTCACCACGCTCTCCGGTATGGAGACGGCGCCGTCGTCCGTGAGGCAACTCGGAGGGTCGATGCCGTGGATCAGCACGACGGTCAGGTCCGGGAATTTCTTGAAGACGTTGAGCAGCGCGGGCCCGATGGTGTCGAAGTTCTGGGGATAGCAGGTGATGCACGCGGGCACGCCCAGCGACTGGATGAGCTCCCACTGCGGATCGTAGCGCTCGTGGTCGAAGTGGTAGAAGGGATCGGGCAGTCCCCAGTCCTTCGGGGCGTAGCCGCTGGCCACCCGCATCTCGGGGGCCCAGGGATCGTAGTACCAGCCCTTGAACCCCCAGTCCTCGACGTACATTCGGATGAGCTCCAGCCCCTCGTCGCCGGGGAGCTTCCGCTCGTCTATCTTGGCGATGGCGGCGAACCGGTCGGGGTGCTCCTTGAGCACGCGGCGGTGGTACCGGTGCAGGTACCCGGAGCAGTGGAGCACCTGCATGTCGACGCCGACGGCGTCCATCAGGTACAGGTTGTCCCGATGCGACATCCCGTACTTGTAGGTCTTGTCGTACCCGTCGACGACGTCCTGGACCTCGATCTGGCTGATATGCCCGTGGTTGTCTATGATCACAGGTGCTCTACCACCTTGATCGGGCCCTGGCGTTCGCCCACCAGCTCGCCCGACGCGAGGATATGGCCATCGATGGCCTTCAGCAGTTCCGCCCTGGTCGTCGACGACGGCAGGTCAAGCACGGTGTCGAGGGCGTACAGGGTGAAGTAGTACTTCTCTATAACCCGCTTCTTCTGGCCGCCGGACCCCTGGACGATGACCGGGGGGCAGGGCCCGAGATAGCCTATCTCGCCCGCGCCGTTGGTCCCCTGGGCCGCGCCGTCGGCGAGCTTCTCAGCATGCTCGACGTTCTCTTCCAAGCCGGTGCGGGTCGTGGGAATGTTCCACATAACCCAGTGGACGCGCTCGGCGCCCTCGACCTCCAGGCTGTACACGATCATGGCCAGGCTGACCGTCCCGTCGGGTATGTTCTCCCAGGCCAGCGGCGGCGAGACATCGAGCTCGGTGCCCGATATCTCCGTGCAGGTGTGGGCCTTGGGGACCCGCTTCTTCTCGTTGAAGACGGGGCTCGTGAATACGATGGACGCCTCGGCCTGCGGCTCGGCAGCCTGCCCGGAGTCCGCGGCCGCCGGCTGCGCGCCGTCATCGCCCGAGGCCTGGTCCGACGCGGCCGCGGGAGCCCCCGTGTCCGCGGCGCCGTCGTCGTCGCTGGCACAGCCCGCGGCGACAAGAGCGAAGAGCGTGGCAGCCGCAACCAGTACCATGAACGACCGTGCGCCGTTCATGCCCGGAATCCCATCATTCCCACCTGCCCATAGAGCGTTACGCACATGCTCGCCCGGCGTCGACCCTGCGGCCGGGCGCCCCCGACCCTAGGGACTCTCTGAATAAGTCCTGATGGTATTGTGGCATAGTAACAGCGTCATAGCTGACGAGGGAGGATAGGAAGCCATGAGCCAGCCGACGTTTGCGGACTTGGAATATGAGGGCAAGAAGCGCAAGACCCGCCGGGAGCAGTTTTTGGAACGCATGGACGGTCTGATTCCGTGGGAACAGATGGAAGAGCGCATCCGGCCGTTCTACCCCAAGGCCGGGCGTGGACGTCGTCCGTATGAGTTGTCGGCGATGCTTCGGATACACTGCGTGCAGTTGTTCTACAACCTGAGTGACCCTGGGATGGAGGACATACTCTACGAGGTGGATTCGGTGCGGCGATTCGTAGGGCTGAAGCTGTCTGGCCCGTTGCCTGACGAGACTACGATCCTGAACTTCCGCCATCTGTTGTAGGAGCACGAGTTGGGCGCAGGGCTGTTCGAGGAGATCGGCCGTCATCTGGAGTCTCAGGGGCTTCGACTTCAAGCTGGGACGATAGTTGACGCGAGCATCATAGCGGCGCCGTCATCGACGAAGAATCGGAGCAAGGAGCGTGACCCTGAGATGCACCAGACGAAGAAGGTAACGAGTGGCACTTCGGGATGAAGGTGCATATCGGAGTGGACTCTCAGACGGGAGTGGTGCATAGCGTGTCGACGACACCGGCGAATGTGAATGACGTGACTCAGACGCCCCAGTTGCTGCATGGCGAGGAGACCCAGGTATGGGGCGATGCGGGGTACCAGGGAGTCCACAAGAGGCTGGAGAATCGAGACCTGGACGTGGAATGGCAGATAGCGTTGAGGCCCAGCCAGAGGCGTAAGCTGGAGCCTGGGAGCGATGACGCTGTGGCGGAGAAGCGCAAAGCGTCGGTCAGGGCCAAGGTGGAGCACCCATTCCTGTATATCAAACGACACTTCGGCTACGGCAAGGTCCGCTATCGAGGGCTGGCCAAGAATACGCAGCGGCTCATGACGTTGCTGGGGTTCGCCAACCTGATGAGGTCTGAGCAGTGCTTGGCGCATGCCCTTGTATAGGTGTGCCCAAAAGGGCTGGCAAGGGCGCAAACGCCCCGCCAGGAGCAAGAACAGGACGACATAATCCCCGCCAAGGGTGGCGCAGGGGGCTTCATTGTTCTCCCTAAACCGCTCGAATCAACCTCACCCTACGCTACGGCGAGTTGTTCAGAGGTTCCCTAGCAGTCCGTCCGAGGATCATCTGACGGTGCTTGCGGGTCAGCGACAATGGATCGCGACAACTGATTTTGCCGGTTGGCCCGGCCGGGCCACAGATAGCTTGCGAATAGCGCCGTGCTCACTACCCGGCAAAGTTCCTGATGCGTTGGGCTGGCCCATCGCCCCGTGCTTTCTTGTGCAGATTGCCCCCCAAAGCGGAACAGTTTGAGCAGGTTGTGGCCGGTGCAGATCAGCGACCATTCGCCGTTCACCTTGTCCAGTCCCCTTAGCAGGAACTGCCGGAATCCCCGGCCCTGCTTGATCTGTCCGAACACCGGCTCCACAGTTTGCATCCGCAAAGCGCAGCGCTCCCGACCCCGGCTGGTCTGTAACTTCCGTCGCATCCGATCCCTGGGAGACAGATGGCTGGGTATGCGACCTCGGGGCGCGGGTGGTACAACCCGGCCGTGGCGGGTCTGCTCCGGAGCGACGAACGGGTCCACGCCCATACCATAGAGAGCGTCGACTGCCTTTGCCGAGTAATAGCCAGCATCGGCGGACACTTCTCTGGGAACTGCACCGACGTTGTCGATGGTCTCCTCTATCATCGCCGCAGCCTGTTGCTTATCCGAAGTCTGGTTGGTGGCCCGCGCCGCCACGATCACCTGGTGAGCGCTGTCCACCACCGCCTGACAGTTGTACGCTTGCAGGAAGTCCTTTCCTCCAGGTGCGGGCATGATGCGCGACTCGCTATCGGTGAAGTTACGCTGGGCCTTGTCGTCGGGCACCCCCGGGTGCTTACCACCTTCGGTCTCGGCCTGTTCAGCAGCCGCCTGCGCCTCGGCTTCCAGCGCCGCCATCGCTTCCCGTATCTTCTCCAACCGACCCTCTCGAAAGGCCAACTCCTGGGGCAACTCATCTCCACGCTTGTCTTTGCCATACAGCCGGTCTTCCTCATCATCCGCTGCCTGGGCCTGTCGCAACAACTCCGCTACCTCCGCCGCCAACTGCGCTGCCTCCTCCTTCATCCGTTGGTAACTCATCGCCTTATGCTTCGATGCGTTGGCCTTGACCTTTGTGCCGTCCAGCGCCACATGCCCCAGCTTCACCAGCCCCGCCTGCTGGCACAACGCCAGTACCTGTATGAACAGGCCCGACAGCGCATCCAGATTATCCTTGCGAAAGTCGGAGATGGTCCGAAAGTCCGGTGTGTTGTTCGCCGCCAACACCCTGAAGGCGATATCCTCGTGGAGGCGCTGGGCGATGCGGCGTGAGGACGACACCCCGACGCAGTAGCCGTAGAGCAACACCTTGACCATCATGCGTGGATGATACGGCGGCCCGCCACGACGTTCCCGCTTGTACCGAGCTGTGACCTCCGACATGTCCAACTGGTCCACCACGTCGGATATGAAGTAGGCCAGATGGTCGTCAGGCAGCCACTCCTGCAACGCCGCTGGCATCAGCAACTGCTGGTCCGGTTCGTAGGGAAGGTAGGTCTTGCTCATCGACGACTCCCTGCTACTGGGACTGGCAACATCATACCCCCAAACACTCGCCAGCCGTGTTTCTCGGACAGGCTGCTAGGATGCCTCTCGCGGCGGGGATCATCGACGTCCTGAGTGTACACATATGGAGAGCCCTAACGTGACCACCGATAGATTGCGGTTCCTGATCGACCAGCGGGTGCCGATGCGCGACGGCGTGGAGCTCTCGGCCGACGTCATCCTCCCGCCGGGCGAAGGGCCGTTCCCGACGATCACGATCAGGACGCCGTATGAGAGCAACAGCGAGAGATGGCTGGACCGGGGCGTATGGTGGGCGGAGCGCGGCTACGCCTTCGTGCCGGCCGACTGCCGCGGGAGGTACGAGTCGGACGGCGACTTCTACCCCTACCACCCGGACGGGCCGGACGGCCACGACACGCTGGCGTGGATCGCCGCCCAACCTTGGTGCAACGGCAGGATAGGCACCGCGGGCGGCTCCTACGGAGGGCTGTTCCAGTGGCAGCTCGCGCCCCTGGGCAGCCCGCACCTGACCGCGATGGCGCCGCACGTGATCGCCGACGACTACTTCGGCAACATCCACTACATCGGCGGCGCATTCCAGCTCGGACTGTCGCTGCTGTCGTCCGTCACCTTCATGACCAACATGGCGGTGCCGAGCTTCGGGCCGATCTTCGACAACGGCCGCATCTTCCGGCACCTGCCGCTGATCGACATGGACGTCGCGGCCATCGGCAAGCGGGTGCCCTGGTACCGGCACTGGCTTGCGCACCAGACCTACGACGACTACTGGAACGAGATCGACACCTCCGACAAGTACGACCGGATCGACGCCCCGGCCTTCATCCGGTGCGGCTGGTTCGACGCCTACCCGGACGGCACGTTCCGACTGTGGAACGGCATGACCAAACACGGCAAGACGGAGCGGGCGCGCAAAGGCCAGAAGGTGCTGATGGGCCCGTGGACGCACGGCGAACCGGAGGACACCCGTCTGGGCGACCTGGACTTCGGGGCGCACTCCTACGTCAAGATCATCGAGGAGGAGAAGCGCTGGTTCGACTACTGGCTCAAGGGCATCGACAACGGGGTGATGGACGAGCCGCCGCTCAGGATATTCGTGATGGGGACGAACGAATGGCGGTTCGAGAACGAGTGGCCGCTGGCCCGGACGGAGTTCACGCCGTTCTATCTCCATAGCGGCGGCAGGGCCAACTCGGTCTTCGGTGACGGCACACTGTCGCGCGACGCTCCCGGGGACGAGCCTCCAGATTCGTTCGACTATGACCCCGACCGGCCGGTGCCGAGCATCGGCGGCAACCTGTCCACCGCGTCATGGCCCTGGAGCGAGGCCGGCGACGAGCCCATCATCGCCGGGCCCGTGGACCAGCGCGTCATCGAGCGCAGGGACGACGTGCTCGTGTACACGAGCGACGTGCTGGAAGAGGACGTCGAGGTGACCGGCCCGCTCGAGGTCGTGCTCTACGCGGCGTCGTCCGCGCCGGACACGGACTTCACCGCGAGACTCGTCGACGTCCACCCCAACCACCAGGCGATCGTCATGGCGGAGGGGATCATTCGCGCCCGATACAGGCACGGGTTCGACAGGACCCAACTGCTGGAGCCCGGCAAGGTCGAGCGGTACGACATCCAGATGTACCCGACCAGCAACGTGTTCCTGAAGGGACACCGCATCCGGGTCGACGTCTCCAGCTCCAACTTCCCCCGGTTCAGCCGCAACCTGAACACCGGCGAGGACGTGGCGACCGGCACCAGGATGCAGGTCGCCCATCAGACGGTCCTGCATTCGAAAGAGCATCCGTCGCACATCGTACTGCCCATCATCCCCCGCTGAGAGGAGACTGTTGCACAACCGTCATTCCCGCGCAGGGAGTCCTTTGCATCACCGTCATTCCCGCGCAGGCGGGAACCCAGGGGTGGGGTCTCCCAGCTACGAAAACCTGCGCATCGCCACCACGTTTGCCGCTTGCAAGGGGAGTTACGCCAAAGGTCTCCGAAGGCGGGAACCCAGGGGTACGGCTTCCCAGCTACCAGGCGTTCAGTTGCCTATCGGGTCGGTGACCGCTCCGAACTCCGAGCGCAGCCGCGCGGTCGCCTCGGCCGACAGGGGGCCCTTGAGCACCGACTCGACGTTCTGCTCGAGGTGGCCCGCGTCGATGGTGCCCGTCATGACCGCCGACACGCCCTCCGTGTAGGCAGCGTAGCGGTAGGCGGCCTCCACCAGGGACGCGGCCTCTCCTGACTCGACGAGCCATCCAAGCGGCTCTTTGGCTGAGGCAACGTCGTCCGACACCACGCCTCGGGCCGCCAGATCGGCAACGACCTCGCGAAGCCGCCTGGGGTCCGACATCACCCGCCGGCTGGTGTAGATGTTCATGACGCCGACGTCACGATCGACGCAGGCGGGGAAGACGGTGCGGCCGGCCGACTGGTTCAGCATGTTGTGGCCGACCATCACGACATCGAAAACGTCCCTGGGCAGCACGTGCCGAAGCCACTCGTGGGCCCCGTCGGAGCTCGACGCCTCCGTCGACCCGATGTGGCGCACCTTGCCGTCCCGGCGCAGCCGTTCCAGCGCTGGGACCTGCTCCTCCAGCACAACGGCGGCGTTTTCGGGCATCAGCAAGCCGCCGACCATCACGACGTCGATCTCGGACAGCCGCAGCCGGCCGAGGCTTTGCTCGACCGTGTCGATCACCTCGGCGGCGGTCTTGATCCGCACGCCGGAGTCGACCGCGAGCACGGCGGCGAACTTGGTGGAAACGACGATCTCGTCGCGGGGAAGGTCCTCGAACACCCTCCCGAGGACCACCTCGCTGTCCATGTACTCTCGCGCCGTGTCGAACAGGTTGATGCCCAGGTCGAAGGCGCGGTGGAGCAGCGCCCTCATCTCAGACTCGGGCCGGCCCATCGCCTGTCCCAGCACGTTCGGCCCGCCGGTGCCCATCCCGAGCGTGGACACACTCAGTCCCGTCCTGCCGAGGGTCCGGTAGATCATGGCGCTATTCGAGGCCTATCGCGCCGTCGTGCTCGATCATCACCGGCCTGTCGACAGGCTCCCACTCGTACTGCGCGATGGCGTCTTCGTCGATCTCGATGCCAAGGCCCGGCCTGTCCGGCAGCATCATGTAGCCGTCCTCGATCACCGGCAGCTCCGGGAACACGTCCGCGACCCATGGCGCGTACAGGTCCATCGTGTTGCATTCCTGGATCAGGAAGTTGGGCACGCAGGCGTCGATGTGCGCCGCGGCGGTGAGCGAGATCGGGCTGATCGACTGATGGGGCGCGATGACGATGTGGTACAGCTCGCACATCGCCCCCCACCTTATCGTCTCCATGATGCCGCCGTTGGCGCAGGGCTCAGGCTGGAGGATGTGCACCGCCCGCTTCTCGAGTATCTCCCGGAGCGTCTCACGGTGTACGCACCGCTCGCCGCCTGCGATGGGGATCGTGGTCTTCGACTTGACCTCCACCAGAGAGTCGGGCGCCTCCGTCAGGGCCGGCTCCTCGATGAAGAGCGGCGGATCGTCCTCCAGCGCGTTCGCGAACTTGACGGCCTCCGCCGGGCTGAAGCTGCGGCCGTGGTAGTCGAGCAGTATGTCCACGCCGGGCCCGGCGACCTCCCTCGCCCTCCTGACGCGCTCGACCGACTCGGTGAGCACCTGCCCGGGAGACATCGCCTCGTAGCCATCCGGCTGGGGCCCGAACTTGAAGGCCGTGAAGCCCCTCTCGACCATGTCCCTGACCTCGGAGAAGTCAGGGCTGAAGGCCATGCTCGCGTAGAGGCGGATCCGGTCGCGCACCGGGCCGCCCAGCATCTTGTAGACCGGCAGGCCGCAGGCCTTGCCCGAGATGTCCCAGAGCGCGATCTCGACGGCGCTCAGGGCCGCCTTGGTCGCGGTCCCGAGCGGGTACCGCGACCCGCGGTAGTAGGCGAGCCAGTTGCGCAGGACCTCGGTCGGGTCCTTGCCAACCAGCCAGCGCTCGTACTCGTAGACGGCCGCCTCGGTGGTCTTCGCCTTGCCCGACGCGAAGGCCTCCCCCACCCCGTCGATCCCGGCGTCCGTGTAGACCTTGACGAAGACGAAGTTCCAGTACTTGCCCCTGCGGTTCCCCGACTCGTCGACGCCGGGGTAGAGATGGAATACCCTGACTCCCGTGATCTTCATCGGCGCACCCTCCGTTGACTCCGCCCCCTTGTACCACCGGCAGGCCGATACGGCAAGCACCGGATTCGGCAGCTACGAGGGCCGTGCTCCATAGGCCGCGGCGAGCGCGGAGGGCCGTCGGCTGCCGGGTCGCGGCCCAGGCCCGAGACACGCAATGCGATCTGCGGGGCGCGTCAGAGCAGCGACCGCACGATCCAGAACACGTTTACCGCAAACAGACCCACGGCGGCGATCCACAAAAGCGTGCCCACCGCGGGGTTGAGCGCCAGGCCAACTCCAAGGCCGAGAAAGAACACGCCGACTGCCAGCACGAACAGCAGCACGTGGGCGGCGATTCTGACGGCGACAACCTTCATCGGGCCGTCATTCTATCACGGCTGCCCCAGACGATATTGCCCATCGGTACAGCGTCCGAACCGTGCACCCTTGCCGATGCCGCGGACCGCTTGACGTCGATGGCGAGATGACGCGCTAACCGCCGGCTCCTCCTGTTTTCGGCCGTCGACGCTTCGCGGATGGCAGTGGATGGCCCGTGTCATCGTATAATGTACGGGATGTCGAGCCATCGGCGATCGGCCGACCAGCGGCCAGGCCGGCGACCAGTCAAAACCCAGGCCATCAGGTGTGAAAATGCGCGCGGTGACTATTGCGGTTCCGATCCTAGCTCTAGCCCTGGCGATTGCCGCCTGCCAGGGCGACCCGGGGCCTCCCGGCCCTGAGGGCCCTCCCGGCCCGGCGGGCCCATCCGCCTCGGTCGCCGCCAAGTCGACGCCCGACGAGTACACCAAGCGCCTCGTCAGGGAGGCCATAGACAGGTACGAGTCCGAGGGGTTGGACGCCACCGTCGCCCACTACAACACCAAAGAGAGCATCGACGGCCAGTGGTACGTGTTCATTGCCGACCAGGGCAACGTCATGCGCGCCCATGCGGCCAATCCCGGCCTCGTCGACCGCCCCGTCTCGGAGGCAGTCGGTCCGAACGGCTACCCCGCGGGAGACGCTCTCGCGGCGGTCGCTGACGAGGACGGCGCCTGGTTCTCGTACACCTACCCCAATCCGTCGTCAGGCGCCGTGGAGACCAAGCACTCCTGGGTCGTGAAGCACGACGGGCTCGTCTTCGGCACTGGATGGTACGAAGGCGGGCCGCGCAAGTCCGACGCTCCCGCCTACACCCGGAGCTTTGTCCGGCAGGCCCTGAACCTCTACGACGCGGTGGGACTCGATGCGACCCTGAGCTACTACAACACCACGGAAAGCGTCGATGGGCAGTGGTACGTGTTCATAATCGACCAGGACCAGGTGATGCGCGCCCACGCCGCCAACCCCGGCCTGGTGGACCGTCCGGCATCGGAGGCCGTGGGGCCGAACGGCTACCCGGCGGGCGACGCGGTCTCCGCCGTAGCTGACGAGGACGGCGAGTGGTTCTCCTACACCTACACCAACCCGTCGTCCGCCGCCGTCGAGACCAAGCACTCCTGGATGGTGAAGCACGACGGGCTCGTCTTCGGCTCGGGTTGGTACGAGCCTGGGCCCCGCAAGTCCGACGCTCCCGCCTACACCAGGAGCTTCGTGGAGCAGGCGCTGAACCTGTACGACGCGGTGGGACTGGAGGCCGCGGTCGCCTACTACACCTCCAAGGAGAGCGTGGACGGCCCGTGGTACGTCTTCATCGTCGACGCGAACGGCTACACGATAGCCCACCACAACCCGATCTTCCTCGGCCGTGACCCGAGCCTCCGTGTCGACGCCACAGGGTACTTCTACGGCGACGATTTGCTGGGCGCGACCGAGGAGGGACGCTGGGTCGACTACGTGCTGCTGAACCCGGACACGGGCGACGACCGGCAGAAGCACACCTGGGCGGTCCGGCACGACGGGCTGATCTTCGCGTCGGGCTGGTACGAGTAGCGGAGCGCACCCGGTCGGCGAGGCGCCCCGCCGACCGCGCCCTATTTCATCGCCGCCAGGACAGACCGCGCAGCCCGCTCAGGGTCGGCCGCCGACAGGATGGCCCCGCGCACCGCGACGCCGGCAGCGCCGGCGTCGATGGCTGCAGGGGCGTTCGTCGCATCGATGCCGCCTATCGCCAGCAGCGGGACCGGCGCTGTCGCCTGGGCCGTGGCCTCGACAAGGCTGAGTCCGCCTCCCGGGTGTCCCGGCTTGGAGTTTGTCGGATATACGGGCCCGACCAGCAGGTAGTCGGGCGACTCCGCCGCACGGCGCCTCGCCTCCTCCGGCGCGTGCACGGAGCGCCCCCAGAGCGGCCAGCCGCGTTCCGTTGGAGCCGGCGCGTCCGCGGGCAGGTGCAGCCCGGCGCCCAGGAGCTCCGCGACCCGTGGCCTGCCGTTGACCAGTACCGTTGCCCTCCCATCGACGGCCCCCTGCACCTGCTCGACCAGCGCCGCCAAATCGTCGTCGGGAAGGTCCTTTTCGCGCACCTGGACGGCGTCCACGCCGCCCGCCACGGCCGCTGCCACGATCCGCGCCAGGTCCCGGCGACCCACGACGTGGCTGTCGGTCACAAGCATCAGCCGGGGAATCACGAACGGGTCCCCATAGCGGGCCTGTCAGGGCCGGCGCCGCGCGGACTCACTCCCGCCACGACTCGCTGAAGAACCCGTGCTCCAGCAACATCGCCTGCCGGTAACGGTCCCGCTCCTGTTCGGTACCCTCGCCGTAGCGGTCCAACAGCCCCTCGATGCTGTCGACGAGCTCGGCGAACCCGGAGCCGGAATAGGTCTCGATCCACGACGTGTACGCGTGTGGGGCTCGGCCCTCGTCGGCCAGGCACGATCCCAGGTAGTAGTACAGCCGCATGCAGGGCGCCATCGACGCGACCAGCTCGCCCAGGGTGCCGCCGAAGGCGTTGGCCAGCAGGAACTCCGTATAGGCGCGGGTGGCCTGGAGCGGCGTCACCTGCGCCAGGTCGATGCCCAGATCCTCGGACGCGGCCGCGTGCAGTTTCAGCTCTTCGAAGACGCCGCCCTGGAGCTCGTGCCAGACGCGCCTGCCCTCGCGGTCGGGAGCCCGGAAGACCCCCGCGGCGTACGCCCTGGCGAACACGTCGAGGAAGAACGCGTCCTGCGCGATGAACTTCGCGTACCGTTGCGGAGGCAGCGTGCCGTCGGCCAGTCCCCTGACGAACGGGTGGCGCAGGCAACTCCCGGCGATCTCGATGGACCCGTCCCAGAGCTGCTGCGACAGCCTCGTCACTGCGTGCCCCTGGCGGGAGGCACGGCCTCCACGCGTCCGCTCATCGGGCTCGTGGCATCCGCGTAGAACTTGCGCGGCATCCGGCCTGCCAGGAATGCCTGCCGGCCGGCGACCGCGGCATGTCTCATGGCACGTGCCATGCTCACCGGATTCTGCGAGCGCCCTATCGCGCTGTCCAACAGCACAGCGTCGCATCCGAGCTCGAAGGCCACCGCGACGTCCGAGGCGGTGCCGACGCCCGCGTCGACGATCACCGGGACCTGCGCGCGGGCCTTGATGAGCTGCAGGTTGTGCGGGTTGCGGATGCCGAGCCCGGAGCCGATCGGAGCACCGAGGGGCATGACCGCTGAGCAGCCGACGTCCTCCAGCTTCTGGGCCAGGACCGGGTCGTCGTTCGTGTACGGGAGGACTGAGAACCCTTTGTCCACCAGCGTCTTCGCGGCCGCGAGCAGGTTCTCGCCGTCCGGCAGTAGCGTCTCCTCGTCGGCGATCACCTCCAGCTTGACGATGGAGGTGCCCAGGGCCTCCCGCGCCAGCTCGGCCGTGAGCACCGCATCCCTGGCCGTGAAGCAGCCGGCCGTGTTCGGCAATATCCTCAGATTGCGCTCAGCCAGCACGCGATACAGGTTCTCATGGCTCGCGTCGACCCCCACCCTGCGCAGGGATACGGTCACCAGTCCCGTGCCCGACGCGTCCAGCGAGTCAAGCAGCGCCTGTCGACTCGGATAGCTGGCCGTGCCCAACAGGAGACGGGAGCCCAGGGTGAGCCCCGCCAGCGACCACTCGTCCTTCGGTTCCGTGCCGTTGTTCACCTCAGCCTCCTTGCACCGCCCTGACCAACTCCACCCGGTCTCCGGCGTTCAGGCTCCTGGTATTCCATTCCTGCCGGGGTACGACCTCCCCGTTGATGGCGACTGCGACTCCTCTCTCCCCCGGATCGACGTCGAACGCCGCCAGCAGGGCTGGAATCGCGCCGTCGCCGGGCATCGGCCGCTCTTCGCCGTTGACCGTGATCGTCTCCTCGGCCGCTCCGCTCACCAGTCCTCTCCCCCTGTCAGGAACTGACCAGGAGACGCCGCGGCTCGAACGGGGCCAGCAGCGACGGTTCCCGGCCGTTGGCTATCACGTCCGCCATCAGCAATGCCGTCACGGGAGTCAGCAGAATCCCGTGCCGGTAGTGACCGGTCGCCACGAACACGCCCTCCACCTCGGTCTCGCCGACCAGGGGCAGGTGGTCCCGCGCCGCGGGTCGAAATCCGACGCTGAACTCGGCAAGAGCGCAATCGTAGATCGCCGGAAGAACGTGCCAGGCCTTCCTCAGCAGGTCCATCGCCGCCCCCGCCGTCGGAGTCGAGTCGAAGCCCAGTTCCTCCATGGTAGCACCGACCACCAACTCGCCGTCGCCGCGGCCAACGAGGTACACGTCGGGGGTGCGAAGCACGTGCCGCACGAGGCGCGGACCCCGAAGCCTGGCGATCTGCCCCTTGACGGGCCGGACGCCGTAGTCGCTCACCGGCGATTCGATGGTCGTGCCGCTCCACGCTCCGGCGGCGACCACCGCCGCGTCGCAGTCGACGGCGAACTCGCGGCCTTCCTGCCGTCCCGACACTCTTCGGAGGCGGTTGCCCGAGACCTCGAGCGCGTCCACCCGCGCCCCTTCCTCGATGCGCCCGCCGCCGTTCCTGACCGCCGTGGCCAGCGCCTCGAGCAGCAGCCGCGGGTCGACCTGGTAGTCTTCCGCCGCCAGCAGACCTCCGGTGACCCAGCCGCTCAGGTGCGGCTCCCGCTCGAAGACCTCGTCGGCCGTGAGCGGTATGGAGCGGAGGCCGCGCGACTGCTGGGCCTCGCGAAGGTGCTCCAGCTCCTCCTCGTCGTCGCGGCCGAGTGCGACCACCAGCGTCCCCTCCTGCCGGAACCCGCACGACAGCCCGGAGGCGGACTCGACGGCCTGTACGAACTCCGGGTATCGCCGGTGGCTCTCCAGGGCCAGCTCGACTATCTCCGGCTCCTCCGCCTTCGCCTCCGAGACCGGCGCCAGCATTCCAGCCGAGACACCGGAGGCGCCGGCGCCGACGCGGTCCCGCTCAAGCACCAGCACCGACTTGTCGCGCCGGATCAGCTCGAACGCGATGGCCAGGCCTATCGCGCCCGCGCCGACGACGACCACCTCGGCTCTGTGCGGCATCTGCTCGTTCATCGCGGATGGGCTGGCGCGGAGACCAGTACGCTGTCGATGGCTTCCCGATACGCATGGGCCGCGGCCGTTGGGTTGGGCTGTCCGACGACACCCGAGAGCACGGCGACGCCGTGCGCGCCGGTCGCCAGCACGTCGGCCACGCTCTCCGGCGTGATGCCGCCGATGGCTATGACAGGCTGATCGCAGCTCTCCACGATGCGCCCCAGCAGCTCGAGGCCCATCGTGGGGGCCGGGTTCGCCTTGGAGGCCGTCCCGAATACCGGGCCCACGCCCAGGTAGTCCACGGGCGTGTCAGACACCTCCAGCGCTTCCTCGAGGTCGTTGGCCGTGCCGCCTATCACCGCGTCCGGACCCAGCAGGTCGCGCGCGACCTGGGCGGGCAGATCGTGCCTGCCGAGGTGGACCGCCGGCGCCCCGACCGCCGCCGCAACGTCCACGCGGTCGTCCACAACCAGCAGCGCCCCGGCGCCGCCGCACACTTCCGCGACCGCGGACGCCGACGCGATGAGCTCCCGCGTGGTCAACGGACGCTTCTCGCGGAACTGGATCACGTCCGCACCGCCGTCCACCGTCAGCGCGGCCAGCTCCGCGTGCGTATGGCGCGACTGGACGACCTCGTCGGTGATGACGTGCAGGCGTCCCAGGGAGGGCTTCACGACTCCCCTCCCGATTCCCGCAGCCTGAGGTCACGGGCCCAGGCCGACGTGTCGCCGTGGCGCAGGTAGAAGAAGTGGTCGGTGGGCCCGGACCCCTGCCCGATCGCGATGCCGTTGCGGATGGCCTCCGTGACGTAGGCCTTGGAGACGCCGACCGCGTCGCTCAGTGAGAGGCCGCGCGCCAGGTGCGTCGCGATGGCGGCGGAGTAGGTGCAGCCGGTGCCGTGGGTGTGCGCTGTGTCGATCCACTCGCCCGGAAACGCCTCCACGCCATCCCGCGTGACCAGGACGTCCGTCGCGCGCTCCGTGAGCAGGTGCCCGCCCTTGACCAGCACGGCGCCGGGGCCGTCCTCCAAGAGCTCCCGGCCGGCGTCCTTGGCGTCCGCGAGGGAGCGCACCTCTCGCCCTGTCAGCGCCTCCGCCTCGTGCACGTTGGGCGTGATTACCGTCGCCAGGGGAAAGAGCTCCTCCCGGAGCGCGCCCCTGGCCTCGTCTTCCAGCAGGCGGTAGCCCGACTTGGACACCATGACCGGGTCCAGCACGAAGAAGGGCGGCCGGTACTTGCGCAGCGCGGCGGCGACCGTCTCTATCACGCCGCTGCCGGCCAGCATGCCGGTCTTGACCGCGGCCACGGGCAGGTCGCTGAAGACGGCATCGAACTGCGCCTCGATCAGCGGGATGGACAGCTCCTCGGCCATGGTGACCGCCGCGGTGTTCTGGGCCGTCACGGCCGTGACCACCGAACCGCCGAAGCCGCCGTTGGCCGAGATCGAGCGCAGGTCGGCCTGTATCCCCGCTCCCCCGCCGGAGTCCGAGCCCGCTATGGTGATGACCACCTTCACCGTGGTGTCCTCGCCGCGCCTATTCCGGGATCAGGCGCACGCGGTCCCTCAGCTGCAGGTAGTCGTACACCTGCGACGCCTTCATCTGCCTGGACAGGACGGTCAGCGCCAGGCTCATCAGCGTGGAGGCGCCAAGCGCCAGGCCGAAGCTCACCAGCAGCTGGGTCGCCCAGTCTATGTCGATGATCCATCCAGTGGCGTACGGCGCCTCCGGGGTCGGGAAGAACAGCGTGCCCACGACGAGCCCGACCACGCTGCTGGCCAGGGCCGCCTTCCCGTCGAATCGCTCCGAGTACAGGCCCCAGAAGACCGGGAATACGGCCGCGGCGCACACCATGTCCGCTATCAGGAACAGGTACAGGACGCTGTAGCCCTGCGACGCGATGGCTATGGCAGGAACGACCAGGATGATCGTGATCCACCGCGACGACCTGAGCAGGACGGCGCCGGAGAAGTCGGGCTTGAACCGCGCCAGGTCGCTCGTCACCGCGCTGGCGATGCCGTTCAGCAGCGTGTCCATGCTGCTCATGACCAGCACCAGCGCGAGCAGCAGCACACCGACGACCGCCCAGGTCGGCATGACCTCCTGCACCAGCGTGAACAGCGCGACCGAGGCAGGCGCGTCGTCGTTCACCAGCCCCTTGCCGACCGCCATGATCCCGAGGAAGCCCGCGAGCACGATCATCGGAATGACCGCCGCTCCGGCCACCGCGAAGCCCTTTCGCATGGCCCGGTCGTCCTCGGCCGCGTACACTCGCTGCCAGAACCCCTGGTGGAACATGTTCGCGGCGAGGATCGCCACGATCAGCGTGAGGCCGAACTCCGCGCCCGGGCGAAAGTCGAGCTGCAGGAGCTGCGGGTTGTCGGCGCGCACCGGGTCGAGCGCGGCGCCGAAGCCACCCAGCTCCACGACCGCGACCACGAAGGCCAGCAGCAGCAGCGGCAGGATGATGGTGAACTGGATCGTGTCGGTGAATATCGAGGCCCGGATGCCCCCGTAGGCCGTGTACGCGACGGTGAGCACGCCGACGATCACGGCCGTGATGCCGAGCGGCGTGCCGGCAACGTTCTCAAAGGCCAACGCGATGCCGGTGAGCTCCGCCGACAGGAAGATGAACATGTAGAAGACGATGACGGCCAGGGTGAACCAGTACATCGCCGGGCCGTACCGGTGCCAGACGTACTCGGTCAGCGAGTGGCCCTGCGGCATGAGCTGCCGCATGCGCGGGCCCACGAGGACGAAGGCGACGAGTGGCGCCGCCTGCCCGATCCCGTACCCTATCAGCGCGATGATGCCCGCCCAGGTGCCCGCCTCGGCTGGGCTGAACAGTATCCAGGCGCCGATGACCGAGGCGACAAGGGTCGCGGTGGCAATCGACGCTCGGGCGCTCTTGCGGGCGACAAGGTACTCCTCGATGTTCAGCCGGTGTCGCCTGGCGTTCAGCACGCCGGCGGCGACGAACACCGCCGCCGTAACCAACGCGATCGCGATGGCAAGTCCACTATCGATCATTTTGCAGCCGCCTCACTTCCTGAAAAACAGACAGGCCACCCAGGTACCTGGGTGGCCTTCGATGGAAACGGCCTTCATCTCTTCCCTTCGCTGGCATTACCCAGATCAGGTCGCGGGGTCGTCCCTCCACGTCGGGACCTCTCAGCCTGGCTAACCAAGCTCCCCCAAGACTGTTTGTTCAGTTGTTGGCGGTAGTCTAGACGACGACTAACCGCGTGTCAAATCGACGTTCCTGGAGCTGGAACGTCCTGTGGCGATAACCGACGGGGCAGGGAATGCGGTTGCCCGCGCGGCACGCTATGGCTCACAGCCACAACCAGGTGCGGAGGATCATCCTCAGCACGCTGAAGCCGATCAGGAATCCAATCCAACGAAGTAGCGGGCCGACAGGATTGCCTCGGGTGGCCCGCGGAAGGGAACGCCATCGCCACAGCCCAACGACGCCGCCGACCATGACGCTCAGGACCAGATCGCCCAACAGGACACCCAGTGCCGGGTTCGTCGAGAACAGTTGCATGCTGTCGAGTATTGCCGCGCTCAACGCCCAACGTCAACGGAGCGGGGGATGGGCTACGAGGAGAGTCTCATGTTCCGATGGACGCCGGTCCGGCGTGTCGACATTCCCAGCCCCGACGGCACAACCCCCGCAGCGGCGCACCGACAGGGTCGAAAGAGCTGCAGGATGTCTTCCGGCCGATCCCGGAAGCCCGCGAGGGGCGACCGCTATCCGCCGGTGTAGAACGCGGTCGTGCGCGCCGCCGCGGCGGCCGCGGCCTCCGGGTCCGCCCCGGCCGCGGTCGACGCTCGCGCCCAGGCCTCGCTGCTGCCCGCGATGAACGACCTGCCGGCGTCCGAGGCCACAAAAGCGGCCTCGTCCGGCTTTGGCTCGTCCGGTCGCGAGAGATGGAGCGCGAGCGCCAGAAGAGCCAGGTCCCAGCCGACCCCGGCCGCCCCCGATCCGTACTCCTCCCAGTGTTCAGAGGGGAGCGAGATATGCGTAAGACTGAGCCGGGAGCCGTCGCCGTCGGTCGCGGTGCGCACAACCACCCAGCTCACGTCATCGCCGAACTCCCACGTCACCGCGAAGTGGGAGAGGCGCTCGCAGACCGTGATCGCGCCTCCCGCGTTGCCCTCGAGCTGGTAGCGGCCGCCGGGCTCGAGGTCGCCGCTCACGGGGACGAACCAGCGCGGCAGACGTCCTGCGTTCGTCACGGCGTCCCACAGGTCCTCGACCGTCGTCGTCGCAAAGCCGCGGAAAAGAGTGACCGCACGAGCGAGTTGTCCATCGCGCCTGAGCGAAGACACTGTGCGCTCCACTGCACCGAGGTTGCCTTCTACGTCGAAGTCCATCCTGCTCTCCGCCATCGTCGTCCCCCTAAAGCCACGGCCTCGGCCCGTGGAGGACCTCGACCCGCCTGCTCGTGTCGGCCAGCGGCAGCGTCACCCATCCGCCCGTCTCGTTCGACTCGTAGAACGCCATCGCGATCTCCATGGCCGCCCTGCCGTCGGCGCCGTTGCTGACGGAGTCGCGCTCCCCGCGCAGGTACTCGACAACCTCCTCGATCATGGCGACGCGCGGCGACTTCGCCGTGTAGCGCTGGGGGAACTGAAACGAGGCCATCTCGGGACGGCCGTTGCCGCTCGTCTTGAGAAGCTCCAGCACGTTGTTGCCGATTCTGATGCGGCCCGCCGTACCCATGACGTCCCACTCGACGAACGGCTTTTCGTCCCGGCCGCTGAAGATCGCCTCGACACCGTTCTCGAAGCGCATGAAGCCCGTGGCGCCGCGGTCGACGTACTCGGCGTCGGGCGACGGCGGGTCGTACAGCCAGCCCAGCACCTCGGTGACCTCCGAGTCGGCGAAGAAGCGGAGCACGTCGATCAGGGAGGTCCCGTTGAGCAGCAGGCCGCCCGTGACGGTCGCCGTCATCGTCACCAGATCGCCGATGCCGCCCGTCCGGATGATCTCGCGGGCGTTCAGGTACTCCGGGGCCCACACGCGGCCGCTGCCGACGTCGACGACGAGCTGCGTGCCGGCATCGTCGCAGGCCCGGATCATTCGGTCGGCCTCGTCGACGCTCGCGGTCATCGGCACCTCGCAGACGACCACCTTGACGCCCGCCTCGACGGCTGCCAGCGTCACGTCGCAGTGGAGGAAGTTCGGCACCAGCACGCTGACAACGTCCAGGCTCTCGCGGCGCAGCATCTCGCGGTAGTCGGTGTAGACGGCGGGCACGCCCCAGCGCTGGGCGAACTCTCTCGCGACCGGCTCGTTGACGTCGGCCGCGGCGACGATCTTCGTCTCCGGCACCATCGCGTAGGCCGGGGCGTGGGCCCACGGCAGCGGGACGCGGCCCGGCGCGAGCGTCGGCGCGTCGTCGAGCTTGTCCGCGATCAGCCCGCAGCCGACGATCCCGACCCGGTGGGTTTCTGTCGTCATCCTGGATAGCCCTCCCTGCCGGTACGGAGGCGGCAGTCGCGCCCTGAGTCTCCAAAGGCGCGGCATGAAAGCCTACCACATGTCGCATCCCCCACGGCGCGGCGCTCCCCGATTGACACGCCGGACGCGGCCGGACGTATACTGCGCACAGACGGCGAGCTCAACGACCCACGGAGCCGCAGCCATGACCACAAACGCGACGACAACTCCACCGCGACAGCGCTATGCCGTCGTCCCCGACGGCGTATGGGACGGTGTCGCCGACACCCGCGCCGGCGGCCGGGCCGTCGTGGTAGACGGCCGGCGCATCGAGTCCGTCCTGCCCGCCGCCGAGCTGCCGGAGGGCCTTGCGCGCGTCGACCTGCCGGGGGCAACGCTGCTGCCCGGCTTCATCGACGCCCACGTCCACTACAGCTCGGTCATGGGCCCAACCTTTCTCGCCGCGGGCGTGACGACCGTCAGGGACACCGGGAACAACCTGGAGTGGATACTCGAGCAGCGCGGGTTCAACGACGGGCGCAACGGCCGCGGCCCGTCCATCGTCTGCTGCGGCCACCTGCAGGACGGGCCGGAGAAGTACTGGCCGCGCATGGGCACGGCCAACGCCGACGCCGACGCCGTCCGGGCGTCCATCCGACGGCACATCGAGGCAGGAGCGGACGCGATCAAGCTCTACCCCGGCCTCGACGTCGAGATGACGGCCGCCGGGATAGACGAGACGCACCGGCTCGGCAAGCCGGTGACGGCGCACCTGGGGACGACCGGCGTCGAGGACGCAGTCCGGGCGGGGCTGGACTGCATTGAGCACCTGGCGCGGTGCGACGTCGCCTGGCGGACCGCGGAGCCTGAGGAAGACGACGAGCTGATCGACCTGCTGCTGGAGCACGGCGCCGCCATCGACCCGACAACTGTCATCTTCGACCGGAGCTCCCGGAACCTGGACCTCGTCTTCGGCAGGGACGAGGCACTGCGGTGGGTCCATCCGGCGCACCTGCACTACTGGAAGTCCGGCCGGCCCCGGATCGACGAGACCGAGGCGAGACTCAAGGGCCAGCGGACGATCACCTACCTGAAGCGCTTCCTGAAGCGGGCGCACGAGCGCGGCGTAACGGTCGCCATCGGCACCGACACCCCCTTCCCGAGGCTGCCCCCCGGCTTCAGCCTGCACGACGAGATGGGCGTCTACGCCGACGCGGGCATCGCCCCGGTAGACATCCTGCGCTCGGCCACTTCGGTCAACGCCAGGGTGCTCGCCATCGAGGACCGCACCGGGCGTATCGCGCCCGGCCTGGACGCCGACCTCGTCGCCGTCCGGGGCAACCCGCTCGACGACATCCGCGACGTCAACGCCATCGAGCTTGTCGCCCGCCGGGGCGAGATTCTCGACCCCGAGAAGCTGTACAGCGAGGTCGCTTCCACATTCGACGAGACGCCCGACGACGCGATCACCCAGGACCTCCTGGACCGGCTCAAAATGGGGTAGCGTCGCGAGCGTCGGCCATGTTCCAACTGTCAACTCCCCTACTTCCGTTGTTCCCGCGCAGGAGCCCCCAGCGCAACCGTCGTTCCCGCGCAGGCGGGAATCCAGGGTGGGCGGGGTGGATGGAGCACCAAGTGGCAACCTGCCCTGCCATCTACAGGGATCTGTTCGCCGACGCGGAACTACACATGGGGTTGGCAGTGCTCCTCCACAAGGTGTACGCTCACGGAGATCAGAGAGGGCAACGCTCACTGTCGTGACCAGCCACAGGACCCAGTCGAATGCTCCGATACCACCTGGCTTGCTGATCCGTGACGAGCTGGCGGCCCGTGCCACCAGCCAGCGCCAACTCGCCGCTGCGATGGGTCGGCCGACCAACACTGTCAGTGAGATCACCGCCGGCGTGACAGCGATCACTCCCACTATCGGCCGGGAGCTTGAGCGCGTGCTGGAGATTCCCGCCCACGTTTGGAGCAGGCTCGAAGCCGACTATCGACTAGCATTGTCTCGACTCCAATCATGACTGGCATACCACGGCATCTCACGCCCGCCTACCCCTCTCCGGTCGCCCCGGACGAGGTGCGGCCGAAGCTGATGGAGCTCCTCGGCCTGGAGTCGGTGCCGGCGGAGGTCGACTTCACGGCCGAGCCGTCCGTCGTCGAGGACGGCCTGTGCCTGCAGCGGCTGCGCTTCGCGAACTCGCTGGGCGAGACGGTGCCGGCCGTGCTGTGCGCACCGGCGGAGGCGGACGGCCCGCTGCCCGGCGTCGTGTGCCTGCCGGGCACAGGCGGGTCGGCGGAGAGCATCACGCGCTCGCTGTTCAAGCGGCCTGCCAGGCCGGACGAGCCGGTGCTCGGATGGGCCCGCGAGCTCGCCCGGCGGGGCTTCGTCACGCTATCGGCGACGATCAAAGGCACCGAGGCGCGCTGGCCGTCCGGCACGGCCGAGGGCTGGGCCATCGAAAACAAGCTGCTCGCCCCGTACGGCCGCCCGCAGATCGGCATCCAGACCGAGGAGGTGCTCAGCGCCGCACGGGTCCTCGCCGCGACGGATGGGGTCGACCCGGAGCGCATCGGGATGACCGGCATGTCCTTGGGCGGTGCCGCGACGTGGGTCTCGATGGCGTGCGACCCGTCGATCGCGGCGGGGGCCCCGATATGCGGCTCACCCTCCAGCCTGGACGTGGTCTGCAAGATGGGCGACCCGCTGCGCCACAGCGCCTACTTCTACATCCCCAACCTGCTGCGGTACTTCGACCACCCGGACGTCGTGGCCAACTGCATCGCGCCGCGGCCATTCATGATGGTGGCGCCGACCGAGGACGAGGACACGCCGAAGGAGGGCGTAGACCTGATGATGGAGGCTGTCGCGCCGGTCTACGAGGCCGCCGGTCACCCCGACCGCTTCCGGGTCCACCAGCCCCCCGGCCGCCACCAGTACCTGCCCCCGTACTTCGAGCTGATGGCAGCCTGGTTCAGCCGGCACCTCGCAGCCTGACTATCCACTTCCCAACTATCCACTATCCACTACCCCACTACTCCCAGTCGAAGAACACGCTCATCCAGCCGGTCGGGCCCGCGGCGATCATCCGGTAGACCTCGTCCGCCTCCTCGGGCGGGACGACGTGGCTGATGAGGTGGTCGACCTCGAGCTCGCCGGTGGCGATGAGACGCATGATGGCGCTGCGGTCGCCCTGGATCGTCCACGGCCAGTACTTGTGGGGTACATTGAGCTGCGTGGCGTAGGTGCCGCGTATGTCGAGCTCGCGGCGCAGCAGGTCGACCTGCAGGCCGAGCTCGACCGTGCCGGGCGGGCTGCCCACGAGAATCACCTTGCCGGCGAGCGCGGCAACCTCCATGCAGTCGACCAGGATACGGGGGTCTCTCGCGACGTGGAAGGCGCTGTGCACTCCACCGGCGACGGCGCGGACGGCCTCGACCGCCGGCTCCCTGGAGGCGTTCACGGTATGCGTCGCGCCGATGGTCCGCGCCATCTCCAGCCGGTCGTCGTCGAGGTCGACGGCGATGACCGGGTAGGCGCCCGATATGCGGCAGAGGGCGGTGACGAGCTGCCCGACGACGCCCTGGCCGAAGACTGCGACCGTCTCGTCGATCTGCAGCTCGGCCCTGCGGACGCCGTGGAGCGCGACGTCTCCGAGCCGGGCGAAGGCGGCCTGCTCGTCGGTCAGGTCGTGCTCGACGTGCTGCACGGGCATCTCGCCGTCGGACTCGGCGTCGCGGCGGGCGATCCAGTGCGAGCCGTGCGGCCCCCAGGCCAGCACCCGGTCCCCGACCGCGAAGTCGCCGACGCCGTCGCCCACGGCCTGCACGCGGCCGACCGTCGTGTAGCCGAGGTGGCGGCGGGCGTCCGACGCGACGTCGTCGCGGAACCCGGAGCGCTCGCTGCCGGCGCTGATCTGCGACCGGGTGACCCTGACGAGCACCTCTCCGGGGCCCGGCTCGGGGACGTCGAACTCCTCGATCTCGACTCTGTTTCCGCCTACCTGGACCAGCCTGCGGCCGACCTCAGCCATGTCTCGCCTCCGGGCTCCCTCAACGTGGCCGCGAGAGTAGCACCGGCCCGCCAGGGCGGTCAACAACGTGTACGGGTCCAGTACGGCCCCAGCACGTAGGGAGTACCTATACGCAGTCATCGAAAAGGAGGCAATGTGTCGGGACGTCCTGGACGGGTACATGGCGTGTCGTTATACAGCTAAGGTGTCAGGGCAAAACTTCAATGAATATACCGGTGGGGGTCTTCTCCACAGTAGGGGCCTCGGCCTTGAAGCCAGTCGTGGCGGTTGCCATCGACCTGAAGCAGCATTCTCTTCCTGCGCTCACGACGACTGTATCGTCTGGGTGCTCTGCTGGGTCACGGACTCGTGATGCCTGGGGCCAGCAAGATCCTCCTGACTGTGGAGCGTGACATGTCGATACGCTCTCGCTCCGCCAGCACCTCAGTCAGATGGGTATGGTTGAGGTCTGTGGAGAGCCTTTCAGCGCACTCCTGGACTCTCCGCTGCGTACCTGTGTCCGTGGTTGTAGGCGGCTTCCTGCCCCTGTTGCCATGAGCTATGGCAGATGGTCCCTCTTCCCGGTAGCCCGCCAGCAGTCGCCACACATGGTGCTCGCGCACTCCCATCAGACCCGCCGCAATCTTCACCGTCATCTCGTCCGCGGTCACTCCGTTCAGGACCTGTACCCGCCACTGCTCTTTTCTTCGTCAACACCAGTCCTTTCATGGACTGACATGCTCATTGAACCTACAGGGGGCGCGCTACGCCGTTGACACCCGGTTGGGGCGAACATACACTCCGTCGCAGCACGCATGCCCCTGCATGGAGGAATGACATGACGGACTGGCGCGGCAAGATCAAGATCGCTCTCATCACCGGTCAGCACCCGTTCGTCGTGCAGGACCTGCAGGGCTTCTTCCGCAGCATCGACGAGGTCGACTGCTACCCGCAGCACATGGAGGACTTCGTCAACGACATCGGCAGCGCCCGGCACATCAATCGCGAGACCCACTGGGGCCATCCCCACCTGGACTACGACGTTCTCGTCTTCTACAACATGCAGCGCCGGCTGCCCGACCCGGAGGACCGCTTTCAGAAGCGCGAGATCGAGGTCGTCAAGCTGCTAGGCGAGACGGCGCAGGGGATCCTAATGCTCCACCACGCCGTCCTGGCGTACAAGGGCTGGCAGCCGTGGTCCGACATCTGCGGAATCGAGGACCGGACGTCGACGTCCGAGCGCGAGCACCCCATCACCATCACCCCGGCCAACCCGGACCACCCGGTCACCAAGGGCATGGGGCCGTGGGAGATGGTCGACGAGACGTACATGATGAACGAGCCCGGCGAGGACTGCGAGCCGCTGCTGACGACCGACGACCCGCACAGCATGACCACGCTCGGCTGGACGCGGATGCACGGCCGCTCGCGGGTGATGGTCTACACGGGCGGCCACAGCCGCATCGCGTACAACACGCCGGAGTTCCGCACCGTCGTCGTCCGCGGCATCCAGTGGCTCGCGGGCAGGCTCTAGCGCGACCTCGGGGAGCACACGCGGGCTCGCGGCGGTCCACACGCTCGCAGACCCGGTCGTCTTGCGCGCATCGGCGCCGCGACATTGCCGTGCCTGGGGCAGTCTCGTTCAGAGCTACCTCGGACGCCTAGGTATTGACACGGCCCACCATATCGGGGGATGGTTTGACACATGCTGTCGCATGTGGGTTCGCCGCCGATGACGTCGAGACTCCAGATCGCCACCCTTCCCGTGCTGCTGGTTCTGGCCGTTGCGTGGACGGCAGGCTGCGAACGAGGGCCTGCTGTGGAGCCGACTGCGGTCGCACCGACGACCGCCACAGCCAAGGCTGAGCCGGGCGCGGTTGAGGCAACCGCTCGGTTGACTCCCCATACCGCAACACCGACACCGACCGGCGTGCCTGCGGTCGCGCCGTCCCCATCGCCGACAAGCGTGCCTATCGTCGCACCGTCCCCAACACCCACTCCCACAATACACGATGGAGGGCCTGAATATCCGTGCGGCCCCGGCTACTGGATTTACCTGCACAACGACGCCCATGGACGGTTCCTCAAGTGGGCGAACGGCACTTCTACGTTGATCGTCAACGTCGACCAAGAGGTATGGCGGGTCGATACCACGGGTGCGTCGATACGAAAGATCGCCGATCCAAATCCTGGCTGGTCCCGTGCGTATGGACACCACGCAGACGTCTCACCCGATGGTTCCCGGGTCGCGTACGCCACTTGTGAGTACGCGTACTACGACCGTGACGGCATAGAGGAAAGGGGCAATAGGGGATATGAGATCGCGATGGTGAACGTGGACGGCACGGGGCGCCGGCGGCTCACCAGCAATAAGAGCTTCGAGAACTACCCGGTGTGGTCTCCGAACGGGGACCGCATCGCCTTCATCGGGCACTATCCCGACAACAAACCAGACCACTCCGGGTATGGACATTACGAACCATCGGAGACGCGGATAGTCACGATGGATCCGGACGGAATGGATGTGAAGGTGGTTCCGAACACCGAAGGGGTAGGCCTATACCCCCCGGTGTGGTCGCCTGACGGCGAGCGCTTGGCGTTCACCGTGAACGAGGAATGGTCAGTGTTTCCCTATGATCGGCGCGTCTTGTTCACGGTCCACGTAGATGGCTCGAAGCTGCGTAGGATAGGAGAGGCTTCCACCCTTCCCACCTGGTCGCCGGACGGCGAACGACTCGCGTTCGGGTTCAATGCCCCGACCGATGGCGGCATCGCCTTCGAGTCCAGCATCCATACCGTTCGATTCGATGGCTCGGATGCGCCTCGCATTGTGACACAGACGGTGTCTTGGACACAGCAAGTTCATCAGGTGTCCTGGTTCCCGGACGGCTCTGGACTTCTGATTGCGTCTGACCGCCTCTTCGCCGTACGGCCGGACGGCAGTGACCTCCGAGAGTTGGGATCCCAGGAAACCTCCCATGGCTTCCATGGTATCGGGCCGATATCCGACGCCATATGGTCGCCCGACGGCTCCATGATCGCGGTTCGGCAGTGGAACGAGTACGACTACGGGTACGAGGGCCGTAGAACATACGTGATATTCCTCGTGACCAGAGATGGTACCTACGTGAGAACAGTGGCTGAAGGACGCAGCGAACACCCGGTTCAGGCATCCTCTGTGGCGTGCTCGGCAGGCATTGTAGTCCCGGAGCCGGAGACGAACTCGGGCTTGGTGGAAGACTGCGAGGCGCTGGCAAGGGTCCGAAATGCGTTCGGCCCGAACGCGTTATGGGACTGGGACCCGGGTACGTCCATAACGGAGTGGCCCGGCGTTGAAGTCTACGGGGATCCGCCCCGCGTTCGGAAGCTGGTGCTTGCGGAAAGGAACCTGGCAGGTCCAATTCCACTAGACATAGCGATGCTGACGATGCTGGAGGTCCTGGACCTCTCCGACAACCAGTTGACCGGCCCGATTCCACCTGAGCTGGGCGGGCAGACGATGTTGGAGAAGCTGTACCTCTCCCACAACGCCCTAACCGGTCCCATTCCGATGTCGTTCGGCAAACTGGCGATGCTAGAGATACTCGACCTTTCTGTGAACTACCTTGCCGGTCCGATCCCGCCGGAGTTGGGCAAGCTGATCACGCTCAAGGCGTTGAAGCTCGGCAACAACAACCTGACTGGATCGATTCCGCTGTCGTTCGGCAAACTGACGATGCTGAAGAACGTGTCCATATCGGGCAACGACCTGAGTGGATGCGTACCCATGTGGTGGCCGAACCATTGGTTTGTAGGTAGCCGCATAGACCGTTGCAGGCCGTAGGCGAGACAGTCTGTTGAACGGAGGGCAGTCATCTTTGGCGACGATGCGTCGAAGCCTCATCTGGACGATACTGTTGCTGGTATCGGTTGTGTGGACGGCAGGTTGCGACAGAGAGCCTGCTGTGGACCCGACCGCGGCCGCACGGCCGACCCCGTCACCGACCGGTGTGCCTGCGGTCGCCCCGTCCCCATCGCCCACCGTCGTGACGCTTGCGACGCCTACTCCTTGGGATAGGGAGCCGATTGACGGTGCCAGCTATCCGTGCGGTCCCAGTCACTGGTCCTACGACCCATATGCCCACAGTCAATTTCTCTACTGGGGGAATGGCACGTCCACGTTGATCGTTGACGTCGGCGAAGCGATCTGGCAGGTAGACACGAGAGGCGCATGGGTCCGGAAGATCGCAGATGCGAATCCGGGGCCCGACGACTGGAAGCTCCCGTTCGGCTACCACGCCGACATCTCCCCCGCCGACTCTCGGCTCGTGTACGCCACCTGCGAATATACAGTCTACCCCGAGGAGGTTCACTTCGGAACTCGAGGACCCGGTGCGGCGGGAGATCCCCCGCGTCGCGACCGGGGATATGAGATCGCGACGGTAAACGCGGATGGGACGGGTCGCCGGCGACTGACCAGAAACGTGAGTTTCGAGGGCTATCCGGCGTGGTCTCCCAGCGGGGACAGCATCGCCTTCATAGCGAACTATGTCAGCGTAGGCCACCATCGAGGGAGCGGTATCTACGAATCATCGGAAGCACGGATATTCACGATCGCCGCGGACGGAACGGACCTGAAGGTCGTTCCCAACACCGACCCCCCCCCCCGGAGTTGGCCAACCTGGCGGGACTGAGAGAATTGGATCTCGCCTACAACAGTCTTACGGGTCCGATTCCCCGGGAGCTGGGCCAGTTGACGATGCTGGCTAAACTGCAGTTGACCGGAAACGGCCTGAGCGGATGCGTACCCATCGCGGTGCCCAACTTGGGGATCGTCGGCACGGACTTGACGCTTTGCGAGCCATAAGCGAGACACGCAGCAGATCGCGCCTCGGCAGACCGCTGCTGGATCGTCGCTCACGCTCCGCGGCGGAGGGCTCGGCCTGGGAGGACGCCGGTGTGGGCGCCCTGGTCAATCACCACGCGGCCGTTGACTATGACGTAGTCGACGCCGGTGGATAGCTGGCGCGCATCGGCTTCGGTGGCGTTGGCGCGCACCGTGTCGGGGTCGAAGACGACGACGTCGGCCTTCGCGCCGTCCACGAGCAGTCCTCGGTCGGACAGGCCGAGGCGCTGCGCCGGGTACGACGTCATCTTCCGGACGGCCTCGGCCAGCGACATGCGCCGCTCCTCCCGGACCATGTCACCGAGCACGTGCGGGTAGGTCCCGTACGCCATCGGAGCCAGGCTGTCGCCCACGAGTATGGCGTCGCTGGAGACCATGTTCAGCCGGTGCGACTGGAAGTCGGCGAGCGTCGCCGTGTCGATGAAGGCGCCCGTGAAGGATAGCTGCAGGTCCTCCTCGACCAGCAGGTCGCAGATCGCGTCGAGCGGGCCGACGCCGCGCTCCTCGGCGACCCTGGCGACCGTCCAGCCCTCGTAGCGCCGGTTCTCCTCCGTCTTGAAGTAGGTCAGCCAGAGCGCGTCCCAGTTGCCGCCTCGCTGGTCCCACTCGCTCAGCAGCCGCCGCCGCAGGGCGGGCGTCCGCAGCGTGTGGAGCAGACCGTCCGGGCCGCCCTGTTGCGCCCACTGCGGGAAGTAGACGGTCATCCGGCTGCCGCCGTTCGGGTACGGGAACGAGTCGAACGAGATGTCCATGCCGGAGGCCTCGGCCTCGTCGACCAGCTCCAGCAGCCTCCTCGCGCCCCCCTTGTGCGTCCTGCGGCGGAACATGTGGGTGATGTGCAGCGGGCAGTCGGCCTTACGGGCGATCTCGATGGCGTCGCGGTACGGGTCGAGGTACCTGTCGCCGAGGGTGTAGCGGACGTGCGTGTGGTAGAAGCCGCCCAGCCTGCCCGCCTCGGCCGCCAGCTCGACTATCTCGTCGTGGTCGGCGTAGCTCCCCGGCGGGTAGTCGAGGCCGGTCGACAGCGCGAAGGCGCCCTCGTCCATGCTCTGCCTGAGCATCGCCTTCATCGTGTCGAGGTGTTCGCGGTTCGCCGCGACCATGTCCCAGCCTATCGCCCCCACGCGCAGCGGGCTGTTGCCGACGACATAGGCGACGTTAACGGCGGCGCTGCCGTCGAACAGGTCGAGGTACTGGGACACGGTCGACCATGTGCGCGGCAGCGGCGGGTTGCCCTCGATGCCCGCGTTCATGCGGAGCATGCGCCGCAGGTCCTCCGGGTCGTCGAACGGCGCGTAGGAGAGGCCGTCGACGCCAACGACCTCGGTGGTGACTCCCTGGTGGACCTTGGACATGTGCTCGGGGTCGGCCAGCAGCACCAGGCCCGAGTGCGAGTGGATGTCGATGAAGCCGGGGCAGACGACCCTTCCGGACGCGTCGATGGTCCGCGCCGCCTCGATCTCGGAGACGTCGCCGCGGAGGATGGTTACCGTGTCGCCCTCGACGCCGACGGCGGCGTAGATGCCGGGGTTGACGCTGCCGTCCAGCACGAGACCGCCGGTTATCAGCAGGTCGTACATCCTCGTCTCCCTACCCGCTACCCGACCCGCGCCGTTGGCGGGCTGACGTAGTCGCGGTAGCGGTCGGCGATCTGCCCCTCGGCGGCGTTGCCGTAGTGGACGTAGACGCGGTGCCTGAACTCGAGCGTCTCGCCTGCCGGGAGCAGGTGATCGCCGTTGCTGTCGGGACCCTCGAACACCGACAGTCCGAACGGGTTCGCGCAGAGCAGGCCATAGGCGCGGGCGTGCCAGTTGGTCGGGTGGCGGAAGTTGCTCGTGTGGTCGAACAGCGCGATCCCCAGCGTCTTCCCGCCGACCGGCCCCGAGTAGTCGCACCAGGGCGAACGGAGACCGTAGATCTGCTTCTCGCCGACGCCGCCCTCCGCGTTCTCGAGGCGCCCGCCGCGCACCTCGTCCATCGTGCTCGCGACCCTGAGCGCGACCATCCCGCCTTCCTTCGTGTCGCCGAACAGGACGTCCCCCTCCGCGGCGTTCAGGCTTACGTGGATGTCGATCGCCCGCGCGTCTCCGAGGTCGTAGAAGGTCATGTCGCGCGTCTCGCGCAGCACCACCGTGTTCCGGTCGGTGGTCACCCAGGCGGCTTCGGCGACGATGCGGCCGTAGACCGGCCCGTCGTCCAGCGTGGTGCACACCAGGTGAATGGTGAAGCCGGCGTTCGGGTACTCGCTCCAGTTGTCGACCGAGTTGACCTCGCCGTGGGCTACCCAGATGCCCTTGTGGTGCGGGTGGTCGGTGGTCTCGCCCGGCACGTTCTCGACCATCGGGTAGTTGCGGGTGAGCACCTCACCTGCCGGTCCGATCACGGGATGCAGGAAGGGGCGTCGGACTCCACCCCCGTCCAGGTTGTAGCTGGTGAACCTCTCGCCGCCGAACAGCACGTCTAGCGCGTTTGGCGACTCGGCCAGCGTCACGCCGGCACGGTCGTCCGTGGACGGTGAAGCGATTGCCGTACGGTAGACCCGGGTCTCCCCAGCCTGCAGTCCGCGCTCGATCCAGGTCAGGACGCCGCCATCGTCGTCCGCGGCCCACTGGCACGGTATCGCGCGCCCGGAGTCGACCTCCACCAACGTCGTCGACCGCGTCTCGGGGGCCGTGTCAAGGCGCACGCTGACGGGCGCCGCGTCAACATCGTGAGCGGACCCGGTGACGGTTATGGTGACGGCGGACATCTCAGGAGTGGCCTCGGGGTGCTGGTGGAAACGCGGTGAAGGGTACCACACCGGGCCAGCCGCAAACGGCCGCGCTTACCACCAGCCTGACGCTGTCGCACACGGTAGGCCGCGCTTGACCAGCCCTCCGTCATTCCAGCAGGGAGTTGACCTTCGCCAGCACCTCGTCGACGACGCCCTTGGTGGCTTGGGACTCGAAACGGGCATGCCGTGCCCCCCAATCGAGACTCTTGACGTGGTCGGAGAGCACCACTCCGGAAACGGCGCTGCTGGCTGGGAGCATTACCTCAAAAGGATATCCCCTTACCCTGGACGTGATTGGGCACAACAGCGCCAGTCCGGTTTTCTTGTTGTACGCCTCCGGGCTCAAGACCAAGGCCGGCCGATGGCCCGCCTGTTCATGTCCGGCCTGAGGCGTAAAGTTGAGCCAGACGATGTCTCCTCGAGCAGGGACATACCTCCGGTCTACCACGCTTCGTTGCCCACGGGGCCACCCGTGTCAACCTCGGAATGGAGGTTGTCGGGCGTGATCCCGGCCAGCATCGCATCGAGATCGTAGACCTTCCTATGCAGCACGACTCGGTCGCCCCTGGGAACGATCTCTATGGCGGAGCCTTCCCTGACGCCCCACTGTTCGGCAACGGACTTCGGTATTCGTACGGCTAGGCTTGCGCCCCACTTGGAAACGTGCGACTTCGTAGCCACGGGCAACCCTCCTTACTGGGATATCTATTATATATCATTGGCGCGCCTCTCGCCACCCCCGGATTTCGGGCTGAGGGAGTTCTTGCTGGGTATCTGTTCAGTCTTGACGGGAGCAACCCTCTCGCCAATGGTGGCCCCGCCCCAAACACTGAGCTGCGCGGGCCCCTCGATACACCCCGACGAAGCGTCGGGGCACTCGGGGTGAACGGGTCGTGGGGCAACGGCCCCCACCCCCCGGCCGGACTGTTATGGCCACGGCACCGTCATGTCTACGAAACAGGGAATCCGCTGCGGGTGACCCGCGTTCTCCTATCAACTCTGAACAGTTGCCTTGCTGGCGCGGTCGTTGTTGGTGTCTTCATAATTCCTTTACGATTGACAGCTATAACTTGTATGGACCGGCGCGACAGGCCGGGAAAAGGAGAACACCGTGGGCCCAGCACTGATCGCCGCATCGATCGCCGCAATCGCAGCAGTCGTGATCTCGCTGCCGCTGCGCTCCCCGCACGACACCCTCGTAAACAGCGCCACCGTGGCAATACTCACGCTGATCGTGGGCGTCGCGGCGGGGCTGGCCTGGGACAGGCTGAGCGAGAGCGCCGACCGGCTCAGGAACTTCGTCATCGTGATGGCCGTCGCGCTCGTCGTCATCGCCGTCGGGCTGGTCGCCCTGGACACCCAGCTCGCGCGCAGCTTCTCCTTCGGGCTTCCGCTGGCAGTCGTCGCGTTCGTCGGGACGGCCGTGCTGACAGTCGCGCTCGACCGCGTGGCGGCGCTCAACCGAATCTGGGTACCCGCGGTCGCCGTAGTGGCCGCCCTCGCGGTCGCGGGCGCGCTGGCCGGCCAGGGCGATGCCGAGAGTGGGGAGCTGGAGCTTCCGGCGAGGGCCGACCCCAGCCCGACCGCGGCGCCGGCGACAGGGCCCGCGACCGGATCGACCAGCGCCGAGCCGACCACGGCCCCGGACCAGCCGTCCGACCAGCCGCGACAGGCCGGAGACTACGACGGCATCATGTTCGTCGTGTCGGAGGGCTCGGAGGCGACCTTCACCGTCACCGAGGAGCTCGCCAACGTCCCGCTGCCCATCCAGGCTGTCATGCGCACCACCGGCCTGTCCGGCGAGGTGTATCTCGACGGACGCGAGTCGAAGATACTGCTCGACCTGCACTCGATGAGCAGCGACTCCGAGTTCCGCGACCGGTACGTGCGGCGGCGCATGTTCCCCGGCTACGAGTACGCGACGTTCACCATAACGGCGCCCGATCCCCCGCCGGACGGCTTCGCCGCGGGCAACGAGATAACCACGCAGGCGACCGGCACGCTGGACATCAGGGATGTGCAGGTGCCGATCACTTTCGAAATCCAGGCGCGGGACGACGGCTCCTCGCTGTTCATCCTGGGCCGTACGACGTTCACCTGGGACGAACTGAGCCTGACGAAGCCCACGGCGAGGAGCGTCGTCAGCCTCGAGGACGAGGTCCGGGTCGAGATAGTGCTGTCGGCGAAGCCGGCCGCGACGCCGTGATCTTCGCGGGCGGCCGAACATACCGGGGGTGACACGGTGACAGTGGGTCGCGCGGCAAAGGCGAAGCGTTGGACCGTGCTCGTGGCGGCGGCCATGATCGCGATGCTGGCTACGGCCTGCGGAAACTCCGAGGAGCCGGCGCCCGCCGTCGATCCGGCAGACGCCATCGCGGTCGTCGCCGGCCTCGAGCAGATCCTCGGCGACATATACGACTCCGCCCTGCCGTCCGTGGTGGCGATCCGGGTCTCCGGCGCGGGGAACCGGCCCGCGGCCGGGGTCGGCTCCGGGTTCGTCTGGAGCGCCGACGGGCACATCATCACGAACCACCACGTCGTCGACGACGCCGACAGGATCACCGTCGCCTTCGCGGACGGCTCCGAGTACAGCGCGGACCTGCTCGGCGGCGATCCGTCCTCCGATATCGCCGTCCTGAAGATCGAGCCGGGAGACCGGCAGATGCGGCCGCTGACGCTCTCGGACAGCGACGAGCTAAGGGTCGGCCAGACGGCCGTCGCCCTCGGCACGCCGTTCGGTCAACGGTTCACGATGACGACGGGAATCGTCAGCGCCGTGGGCCGCACCGTACGATCGGGCGCGAGCAGCTACTCCAACCCCGACATCGTGCAGACCGACGCGCCGCTCAATCCTGGCAACTCGGGCGGGCCCCTGCTGAACCGCGCCGGGGAGGTGATCGGGATCAACGCCCAGATTTCCACCGCGACGGGCGTCAACTCCGGCGTCGGCTTCGCGGTGCCGATCAACACCGCGAAGCGCGTGGTGCCGTCGCTGATCGAAGACGGCGCGTACCGGTACTCCTACCTGGGGATCAGCGCCGCCACGCTCAACCGCGAGCTCGCCGAGGCCAACGACCTGCCCGCCGACACGCGGGGCGCGCTGCTCGTCCGCATCGCGGAGGGCAGTCCGGCAGAGGACGCCGGGCTGGTCGCCGGCGAGCGCCAGCGGGTCGACGGCCTGCCGTTCTGGATCGGCGGCGACGTCGTCACCGCCATCGACGGCGTGCCCGTGCGAGGCATGTCCGACCTCATCACCTACCTGGTCACCGAGACGCGGCCCGGCGACGGGATAGTCCTCGACCTGATCAGGGAAGGCGGCGAACGGGCCGCGGTCAGCGTGGTCCTCGGGTCCAGGCCCGATATCGACACGGGATAGGCGACAGGACGAGCGAGAGAGCGCAATGGCGAGCACGGTGCTGATAATCGAAGACGACCCGGACGCCGTCAACCTGGTCGGCCTGTACCTGAACCGGGACGGCCACAAGGTGCTCGCCGCGAGAGACGGCCTCACCGGCCTTCGCCTGGCCCGGGAGGCGAAGCCGGACGTGATCGTGCTCGACCTGATGCTGCCACGTCTGGACGGCATGGAGATATGCCGGACGCTGCGCGATGAGTCGGACACGCCGATCATCATGCTCACCGCGCGGGTCGAAGAGGAGGACCGTCTCGCCGGCCTGGACCTGGGCGCGGACGACTACGTCACGAAGCCGTTCAGCCCCAGGGAGCTCGCCGCGCGGGTGCGGGCGGTCCTGCGACGGGCCAGCCGGGACGCCGCCGACGCGGCCGGCGGACCGGTCATCGAGTACGGCGCGATCACGGTCGACCCCAGGCGGCACTCGGCGCGCGTCGGCGACGTGCCGGTCTTCCTGACCCCGACCGAGTTCCGCCTGCTGACGACGATGATGAGCGAGCCGGGCCGGACGTTCACCCGGGCACAGCTCATCGACCAGGTCTTCGGGTTCGACTTCGACGGCTTCGACAGGACCGTCGACGTCCACGTTTCCAGCCTGCGCCGCAAGATCGAGCGAGGCGAGGACAAGCACAAGTACGTCCACACCGTGTACGGCGTGGGATACAGGTTTGGCGATGCGTAAACTACTGTTCGGCCTGCAGTTCAGACTCGTGGTGGGGTTCACGCTGGTGATGACGCTGGCGCTGGCCGGCGTCGGCCTGTCCGTGGGCTACGCCGCCAAGCGTGAGGCCGACGCCTTCCAGGAGGAGGTCGAAGCCGCGCGCGTGGCCAGGATGGAGAACCTCGTATCGGGACTGATTGCCGACAAGAAGCCCCCGGGCGACGTGCAGAGCGCGGTCGACGACGCGGGCAAGCTGTACGGCTGGCGCATCGTACTGCGCGACCGGCACGGCCGTCTCGTGGCCGACTCTCACGGCCTGGCGGGCCGCCTCGTCCCGGACAAGGTGCGCGGCTACCGGTGGCTCAGGCTGAAGAAGCAGGACGAGGACCTGGGATGGGTGCAGGTGAGCAGGGACGAGCTGCCTGTCATCGCGCGCGAGCCGAAGTCGTCGGTGCTGGTCGCGGCCTTCAACCAGTCGCTGCTATGGGCCGGCGCCGTCGCGGCCGCCATCGGCGTCCTGCTGATGTGGCTGCTCTCGCGTCGCATCCTGGCCCCGGTGCGCAACCTGAGCGTGGCGGCGGGCAAAATCGGACAGGGAGACCTTGCGCACCGGGTCCGCGCCGGCGGCCTCGACGAGATCGCCGACCTGGGCCGGACGTTCAACTCGATGGCGGGACGCCTCGAGCAGGCCGAGCGGCAGCGGCGCGACATGATGAGCGACGTAGCCCATGAGCTCAGGACGCCCCTGTCGAACATCCAGGGCTACGTCGAGGCGATCCGGGACGGAGTGCTCGAGCCGACTTCCGCAACGCTCGAGTCGATCCACCGCCAGGTGCTGCACCTGGCAGACCTGGTAGAGGACCTGAGGGTGCTGGCGCTCGCGGAGGCCGGAGACCTGCGGCTCCGCATCGACTCTCATTCGGTCGGCGACGTGCTGCGGGAGGCGGTCGAGCCCTTCAGGCCCCGCGCCCAGGCCCGGAACGTCGACCTCTCGCTGTCGGTCGACCCCGCCCTGCCCGACGTGTCCATGGACCGGACCCGCATCTCCCAGGTCGTCGCCAACCTGCTGGAGAACGCGATCCGCCACACTCCCGAGGGCGGATCCGTCGCGCTCGCCGCGGGACCGGGCGAATCCGGCATGGTCCGGATTTCCGTCTCCGACACGGGAGAGGGCATCCCGGCCGACGACCTGCCAAGCGTGTTCGACCGCTTCTACAGGGCCGATCCATCGCGGTCCCGCGCGACCGGAGGCGTCGGCCTCGGGCTGACGATAGCCAGGCAGCTTGTGGAGGCCCACGGCGGCACGATATCGGCGCAGAGCGGCCCGGAGGGTGGCTCCGTCTTCGTCTTCGAGCTGCCCTCAGAGCCGACTGACGACTAACCACCGAAAGGAAGCCAACCGATGACCAACTCTATGGAAAGCCTGCGCGCCATTCGGGCCTGGCAGATCGTTGTGCTTGTGGCCGTGCCGCTCATCGCGGCCGCCGCAGTCTATGGCGCCTATGCCTGGACGACTCGGGAGGCCGACGACGGCCTTACCGAGGAGCAGCAGCTCATACCGGTCCAGCGCGGCGACCTCGTCAACGCCGGTGTTCCCGCGCAGACAGTAACCTAGGGACTGATGGTTTTGTGGCATAGTAACGGCGTCATAGCTGACCAGTGAGGATGGGAAGCCATGAGCCAGCCGACGTTTGCAGACTTGGAATATGAGGGCAAGAAGCGCAAGACCCGCCGGGAGCAGTTTCTTTGAACGCATGGACAGTCTGATTCCGTGGGAACAGTTGGAAGAGCGCATCCGGCCGTTCTACCCCAAGGCTGGGCGTGGACGTCGTCCATATGAGTTATCGGCGATGCTTCGGATACACTGCGTGCAGTTGTTCTACAACCTGACTGACCCTGGGATGGAGGACATACTCTACGAGGTGGATCCGGTGCGGCGATTCGTAGGGCTGAAGCTGTCTGGCCCGTTGCCTGACGAGACTACGATCCTGAACTTCCGCCATCTGTTGTAGGAGCACGAGTTGGGCACAGGGCTGTTCGAGGAGATCGGCCGTCATCTGGAGTCTCAGGGGCTTCGACTTCAAGCTGGGACGATAGTTGACGCGAGCATCATAGCGGCGCCGTCATCGACGAAGAATCGGAGCAATGAGCGTGACCCTGAGATGCACCAGACGAAGAAGGTAACGAGTGGCACTTCGGGATGAAGGTGCATATCGGAGTGGACTCTCAGACGGGAGTGGTGCATAGCGTGTCGACGACACCGGCGAATGTCAATGACGTGACTCAGACGCCCCAGTTGCTGCACGGTGAGGAGACCCATGTATGGGGCGATGCGGGGTACCAGGGAGTCCACAAGAGGCTGGAGAATCGAGACTTGGACGTGGAATGGCAGATAGCGTTGAGGCCCAGCCAGAGGCGTAAGCTGGAGCCTGGGAGCGATGACGCTGTAGCGGAGAAGCGCAAAGCGTCGGTCAGGGCAAAGGTGGAGCACCCATTCCTGTATATCAAACGACACCTCGGCTACGGCAAGGTCCGCTATCGAGGGCTGGCCAAGAATACGCAGCGGCTCATGACGTTGCTGAGGTTCGCCAACCTGATGAAGCCTGATCAGTACTTGGCGCATGCCCCTGTATAGGTGTGCTCAATAGGGCTGGCAAGGGCAAGACGCCCCGACAGGAGCAAGAACAGGACGACACAATCCCCGCCAAGGGTGGCGCAGGGGCTTCATTGTTCTCCCTAAACCGCTCAATCAACCTCACCCTACGCTACGGCAAGTTGTTCAGAGGTTCCCTTGGGATGAGAGGCTCAGCTACGAGATCGACGCATCACCCTGACGTTTCTCTCCCGCCCGAGGATTGGCACAGAAGTCTCTAGAGGCGGGAATCCAGGGCTGCGATGCGGGAATGGGTTCCCTTCTCCACGGGGACGACGACAGGCGCACCCGCGCGACAACGAGGCCCGGCGCCGTCCGTCAGTCTGTCGCGTGCGCAGCGGCGGCCTCGCGCTCTCGCAGGGCGACGTCCTCCGGGCTCTCTACCCACACCTCGCCGCCCTCGAAGAACTCCTTCTTCCAGATGGGCACCGTCTGCTTGATGCGGTCCACCACGTACTGGCTCGCCGCGAAGGCGTCCCTCCTGTGCGGGGACGCGACCGCCACCACCAGGCTGATGTCGCCGATCTCCAGCCGGCCCACGCGATGGGCGATCGCCACGTCCTCCACGGGCCACTCCGCCGACACCTCGCGGGCGATTTCGGCCAGCTTCTTGTCGGCCATCGGCCGGTATGCCTCGTACTCCAAGTGGAGCACGCGGCGGTCGGCAGTCGTATCGCGGGTGACGCCGAGGAAGGTCACGACAGCCCCATTGGAGCTTCTGGTCACGAGTGAGGTCGTCGCCTCGGGTTCCAGCGGCTCGTCCGTGATCAGTATCATCGTGAGGGCTCCCGCGTCGTTCCAGCCGCGTCTCCCGCGCCGCCGCTCACCGGAGGGATCAGCGCGACCTCGTCGCCGTCGCTCAGCACGAACTCGTGGTCCCGGTACTCGTCGTTCACCGCGACGACCAAGCCGTCCGGCTCGTCCGTCAGGCCGGGATAGCGCCGCGAGATCTCGCCCACCAGGGCGCCGACGGTGGCCTGCGCGGGAAGGTCCAGCGGCAGGGAGCCCGTTCCCACCTTCTCGCGATAGCTGGCGAAGAGCCTTACGGTGACCTTCAGGACGTCGATGCCTCGCAGTGAATTCGCCGCGATTATAGCACCGGCAGCCTGGCCTACTGCTCCGCCTGCTGGATGAGCTGGCCCTGGACGGGGACGCCGCTGGCCACGAGCTCGCCGTCCGCGTAGTAGTTGGAGTAGGATACCGGCAGTCCCAACGCGATCGGGCTGGTGATGTCCGGCTGGTCCTGCACGTAGAAGTGGAGGTGCGGAACGGGCGACAGCCCCGAGTTTCCGACCAGCGCCAGCAGATCGCCGGTGCTCACCTCGTCGTCCTGCTGCACTCGTATGCTCCCCTGCTGCAGGTGGGCCAGCACGATGTACTCGTCCGCCGAAGTGCGGATCACGAGATGGTTGCCAGCGGGATGTGCGAGCGCATTGACCTGTCCCGGCCGATTGTCTTCGACTCCGTCGAGCACGGCCACTACCGTGCCCCCGGCGGGGGCCACTACCGGCTGGGAGAAGGCGTGGAAGTCGCTGTTCTGCGACCCGCTGCCCTTGGCGAAGCCGCCGTCCTTCCACACCGCCAGGTCGTAGGCGTAGCGCCTGGCGGGTATCCTCGCGTGGCGGTTCTGCAGATAGGTCGGGCCGCCATAGTTGACCCACCAGATGCCGTCCACAGGCAGGCGCCACGTCGTCGGCGACTCGTAGTCCGCGGTCGGGTGTTCCGGCAGCTGGCGCCTCGGCGCGGTGTCCAGCCCGATGACGCTGCCCAGACTGTCGAACGTCACCCAGATCGAGAGCACGTGGTCTCCCCATTTGTGGTCGGCGCCGTACAGGCCCTGTACGGCCAGGTCGACCAGCATCTCGCCGATGGGCCTCGACTCCTCGAATGCTACGTCGGTCAGCGGAATGCCGTCCTGGCCCTGGTCCGGAAACGCCAGCGTGCCGGTGAGTTCGTCCCCGGCGCTCTCGAAGATCATCTCGATGGCAAGCGTCTGGTTCTCTCCGAGGGTAATCGCTCCCGTCCACCTGCCCTCGAGGGGGCCGGGGCCGGTCAGCTCGGCCGCCTCCAGGCTGAACGACGCCGTGACCGTGTCGGCCACGTATCCGCCGGAGATCGCGTCGTCGCCCACGTGGCCGTCGAACGTCGCCCCCAACGCGTTCGCCTCGAAGCGGACCCTGTTGGTCGTCAGCTCGGCTATGCGCCCCAGGATGCGGTCCTCTGTCATCTGCCCCCGGAGTGTCCTGTGGAACCGCTCGCGCGCGGTGGTGGCGTCGCCGCCCGCGATAAGCGCCGCGAACCCTCGGCCCCACTCCAGGATCGGGTCGTGCACGGAGTCGTAGTCGGGGCCGACCACCGAGTAGTCGGTGGGTGCGCCCTCGCTGGCCGGCTCCGGGAACTCGGTCGTCCTTGGAAGTATCTGCACGCCTTCGGGCGCCGGCGCCGGGGCCGCGCCGAATGCCTCGGGGGCCGGCAGAGCCGGCAGGGCCGTTGGCGTGGGTGTAGGCTCGGCTTCGCCGCCGCACGCCGCGGCGATAAGCGCCAGGGCCAGCAGGACGGCCATCGCAGCCAATGTACGCTGTGTTGTCATCGAGTTCATATCAATGAGACGAGACGGCCGGCGAGCCCTTGGACCGGGTCCCGAGGCGCCCTCCTCACCCTCCATAACAGGCCCGGAGGCCGTGGTGATTTAGCCGGCGGTCGGCAGTTTCTGGCAACCGGCTACATATCAATATACGCAACAAACGCGTCGACGGATTCAACCTCCCGGCCCGGAGTCCGGGACGCCAACGACGTCCGCCTCGACGAGAGCCTGGATTCGAGCCTCGTCGTACCCGAGAATGCCGCTGAGTATCTGCTCGGTATGCTCGCCGACCAGGGGGGTGGAGCCGACGACCATCGGCGTACGGCCGAACTTCACCATCTTGCCCGCCACGTGGATCTTCCCGGCGACCGGGTCCGGCACCTCAACGAGCATCTCGCGCTCGTGCAGGTGGCGCTCCGCCGCCGCCTGCGCCACGCCGTTGACCGGCGCGGCGGGGACGCTGTGGGACGATAGCAGCGCGACCGCGCCCTCCGTCGTGCGCTCGGCAAACCACGCCGCGAGCTCGGTCTCCATCTGGCCGGCGTTCCGCGCGCGGTCGGCACGGGTCCTGAATCTCTCGTCCTCCAGCCACTCCGGGCGGTCCAGGGCCTCGCAGACACGCGGCCAGATATTCTCGCTGCCGCCGGCCAGGTAGACCCAGCCGTCCGAGGTCTGGTACGCGTTGGTCAACCCGCTCCCGTTGCCCTCGCGCGGCTCCTCCGTCCCCTCGCCGAGATACGCGGAGATGGGAATCTCGTTCGTCGTGAATCCCGTGTCGGCGAGCGAAACGTCTATCGTCTGGCCCTCTCCGGAGCGCTCGCGCTCGAGCAGCGCCGCGAGGGCGCCGGCGGTGGCGTGGAGAGACGTGATCCTGTCGATCAGCGGGAAGTACGTCCGGACCGGAGGCCCGCCCGGCTCGCCGGTCATCATCATCATCCCGCCGAGAGCCTGGCCGATGGGATCGAAGCCGATCCGGTCGCGGTACGATCCGTCCTGCCCGTAGGCCGACACGTTGACCATCACGATCCGCGGGTTCAGCCCCCGGAGCACGTCGTAGCCGAAGCCCATCTTGTCGACGGTGCCCGGCCGGAAGTTTTGCAGGAAGACGTCGGAGACCTTGACCAGGTCGCGAAGGACGGCCTTGCCCTCCTCCCGACGCAGGTCGATCGCCAGGCTCTTCTTTCCGCTGTTGTACTGGACCCAGTAGGCGCTCTGTCCCCGCACCGTCGGCCCGTTGCCGCGGCTCTCGTCGCCCCGCAGGGACTCGACCTTGATCACCTCGGCGCCCATCCGGGCGAACATGAGCGCGCACCGCGGGCCGGCCTGGTAGCGCCCCAGGTCGAGCAGGCGGATGCCGTCCAGCGGGGTCGCTTCGCCGTTCAAGTCGTGCTCCCCGCGCCCTTGCGGTCGAGGAATTCCTTGAATCCCTCCTCCACGGGAGACCCCTTCAGCTTGCCCATCAGGGCCTCCCACTCGTTGTCGTACATCTGGCGCCACGCGGCCCCGACGTGGTCGATCATCAGCTCCTTGATCCCTTGGACCATCCTGTCGTCGTTACCCGCGATCTGCTTTGCGATCTCCATCGCCCGGGGCATCAGCTCGTCCGCGGCCACGAGGTGGTTCAGCAGCCCGATGCGGTACGCCTCCTCGGCCTCGACGACCCTGCCCGTGAAGAGCAGCTCCTTGGCGACCGGCCATCCGACCTGCATGGGAAGGCTCCACGTCGAGTTGGCCCTGCCGTACGTCGCGGCAAGAAACCTGAAGCTGCTGTTCTCGCAGCCGACTCGGATGTCGAAGCTGGATGCCATGAGAGCCCCGCCGCCGTAGGCGAGGCCGTTGATGGCGCCGATCGTGGGCTTGGTGCAGGCCGCGACGTGCCAGCCGTATTCTCCGCGGCGGGGCGCGGGAGGGGGCGGGTCGGCCATCTTCGCCAGCCGCGCCATCTCCTTGATATCGCCTCCCGCCGAGAACGCCCGGCTCCCCTGCCCCGTCAAGACTATCGCGCTGACTTCCGGGTCGCCCTCCAGTGCGAAGAGCGCGTCGTCGAGCTCGGCCAGGAGTGCGCTGCTCAGGGCGTTCAGGACCTCGGGACGGTTGAGGGTGACGACCGCCACGTTGTCATCGCGTTCGACGACGATGTTTTCGAAGCCCAAATTCGCCCCCGGAGATGGTTCGCTGCAGGCGGCCCAATTATAGGAGCGCCCTACCTGAGGGTCAAGAAAACGCCGCGACGCAGGACATCCCGGACTCGGCTAGAATCGGGTCGTCATGAGCTCACGCGCACCGAAGGAACAATCCGGGCCATTCAGCTGGGCCGACGTCTACGACCGGCTCGACTGGCTGCCGGACGGCGGCCTGAACATCGCGCACGAGGCGATCAACCGCCACTCGGCCTGCTCCCGCGCGGACGACGCCGCGTTGGTGTGGATGGGCCGGGGCGGCGAACGGGAGGAGTACACGTTCGGCGACCTGTCGCGGCTCACGGCCCGCTTCGGCAACCTGCTTCGAAGCCTCGAGATCGATAAGGGCGACCGCATCTGCACCGCCCTCGGCCGCCTGCCCGAGACCTACGTCGCCCTGCTGGGGACGCTCAGGGCCGGGGCCGTCGCCGTGCCGCTGCCGCCGGGCTCCGGGCCCGACGCCATCAAGCGGACCATGCTGGACACGAAGGCCAAGGTGCTGCTGACCGACCCGCAGACGCGCCTGTCGATGTACGCGGCCGTCTTCGAGATGTTCGACCTGCAGCACATCGTCGTCGTCAACAAGAACGGGCGCGACCCCCTGCCGCTGGAGACCGCCGACCTCGACTACGACGAGGAGATGGGCAAGGCCCCCGACAGTTTCGCGACAGCGCCGACCGGCGAGTACGACCACGCCATCATCCACTACACCGGCGACGGCCCCGGAGTCGTGCAGGCACACCTGTCGGCCGTACAGCACGTCGTCACCGCCCGGTGGGTCATGGGGCTCGACGGCGACGACACCGTCTGCTCCCTCGCACAACCGGCGACTGTGTCGGGACTGGCCTGTGGAGCGCTCGCGCCGTGGATGTACGGAGCACGGTTGGTCGTATACGAAGACGACGTCGACCCTGCTGGCTGCTACGCCGCGATCGAGCGGCACGGCGTCTCGGTGCTGCACGCTCCAGCCAACGCGCTGGAGGATGTGGCGGCCTCGGGCAGGGGCATCGCCGACGACTACGATCTGACCAGCCTGCGCCACGTAGTGACCGACGGCGGCGTCCTGGGAGCGGACGCGGTGGGACGCGCGGCCGCCGTCCTGGGCGCGCCGGTGTATGACGGCTGGCTGCAGGCCGAGACGGGCGCACCGGTCGTCGCCAACTCGCCGGGCATCGGGGCCCGGCCCGGGTCGGTCGGCAGGGCCGTTCCGGGCCTGGAGGCCGCCGTGCTCGACGCGGACCTGCGACCTGCTCCACCGAACACGCCGGGAGAGCTGGCCCTTCGTCCCGGATGGCCGTCGATGTTCCGCGGATACTGGGGCGCACCCGGCGCGTACACTGCGAGATTCCGGCGGGGTTGGTACCTGACCGGGCAGACCGCCGCCCTGGACACGGACGGCTTCTTCCGGATCGCCCTCCGCGGCTAAGCGGGCGGCACGACCGGCAGCAGCACGTGAGACGGGTAGTCGGCGCTGTGGTGCACTGTCTGCAGAGCCGCGACGAATTCCGTGTCCGAGCCGATCGGCGCGCCCGTATTGGCATTCCGATCGAAGCGGGGGAAGTTGCTGCTCGATATCTCGACCCTAATCCTGTGGCCCGCCCTGAACAGGTTGCTGGTGGCCCAGAGGTCTATGGCGAACTCGTACACCTCGTCCGCCTCGATCGGGTCCGCCGGCTGCTTCGAGTCGCGGTGCCGGGCCCGGACTATGCCGTCGGTCAGGTTCATCGCGTATCCCGAAGGGCTCACGTCGACGAGCTTCGCCGTGAAGTCGGTGTCCTGCGCCGAGCTCGAGGCGTAGAGCGTCACCGACACGGGTCCCGTGACCTCGGTGTCCTCCGACAGCGGAGGAGTCGTGTAGACGAGGACATCCTCCCTCTCTTCGATCCGGGACTGGTCGAAGGCGCCGGCCGGCAGGAGGTCGATCTGGCCCGCCAGCGCGCCGCCCCGCGTCGGCACCGGGTCGACGGGGTTGTAGAGGTAGACGTCGGACGGCTCGTTGCCGGGCGGCTCCTCCGACAGCCAACCGTCACCGCTCGCGGTGTTGGCCTTGCCCTTGCTGCGGAGATAGTACCGGCGCGGCCGGGCCCGCGCGAGCGGCCATTCATTCTCGGTGCGCCAGGCGTTCTTCCCCATCACGAACAGGCGCACCGGCCCGTCTGCGGAGATCGCGCGGTCCTCGTCCCTGAGCCAGCGGTCGAAGAAGCGCAGCATGCCGCCCTGCAGGTCCAGGTATTCCGGCGACGCCCTCGTTCCGAAGGTACGGTCGCCGTTCAGCCCGGAGGAAAACCCCCAGTGGCTCCAGGGGCCTACGATCAACTGTTGCCCGTCCCGCGCGCTCGGCGTCTTGCCGGTCTCGCGCATGCCGGCGAAGTTCCGCACGGTGCCGCCCAGGAAGACGTCGTACCAGCCTCCGATGTTGTACGCCGGAACGGCGATCGACGAGTACGACTCCTCTATGGAGATCCTTCGCCAGTAGTCGTCGTACTCTGGACGCTCCAGCCATTCGAAGTAGTACGGTGCGACCCCGTGCTCGAACCCGGGCGCCTCGTTCATCGGGAGAAAGCGGCACAGGTCCCGCAGGTCGTCGGTCGCGTCGATCAGCATCTCCTGGAGTTGGGGAGAGAGGTAGAGCCTGTTGGCCAGGTGGTCCCAGTTGCCCAGCGTCAGGCTCATCGTCCACGACAGGTTGAACCCGAGCTGGAACGCGCCGCCCTGCCAGACCCAGCCCTCGTGGTAGTCCGAGGCGGTCAGCCCCGGAGCGATGCAGCGCAGCGAGTCGGGGCCGTCCCTGGCGGCGAGCCACTGTGTCGCGCCGACGTAGGAACCGCCGTACATCCCCACCCTGCCGTTGCACCACGGCTGGCCCGCCACCCACTCGACCGAGTCGTGGCCGTCGTTCGTCTCGTCGACGAAGGGGACGAACTCGCCGCCGGAGCTGTGCCGGCCCCGGACATCCTGAATGACCACCGCATAGCCGCCCATGGCGGCGTGCACCGCGTCGAGAAAGCCGCTGCGGCTTCCCGGGGAGCTCTTGCCGTACGGGGTGCGCTGCAGCAGGCCGGGAAACGCGCCGGGCGCGTCCGGCCTGAAGATGTCCACGTACGTGAACGTCCCGTCCCGCAGCATCAGGGGAAGGTTGGGCTCGAACTTGATCGAGTAGGGACCCGCCATCGCTACGGCTCGCCCTTGGAGAGTTCCGGTCGACCGGGGGTCGGAATCTATCATAGGGGCGGCGCACCGGCAAGCGGCGCGCCTCTACCCGGATCCCCACCTCCACGTCCGGTGTCACGCCTGCCAGCCGTCACCCTCGCAGCGGCGGGTTTCCAACCCGCCTGGTCCCGCGAAACAGCGCCCCCGCCGCTTGCGTGGAGGACCTGGGTTCAGCCGGCCCGTTCGCCCCGAGTGCCACGACGCTTCGTCGGGGTGTATAGAGGGGCCGCCGTCGCCTGAGGCAGCACGCTAGCGCGCGGTCCAGCCGGCGTCGATGGCGTACGCTACGCCCGTGATCGCGCCCGCGTGGTCGGACGCCAGGAACGCGGCCAGCTGCGCTATCTCCTCCGGCTCCACGAGGCGCTTCACCGCGGCGGGCCCCAGCATGACCGAGCCGAGCACCTCCTCGGCCGGGATGCCCATCGTCCGGGCCTGGTCGGCTATCTGGTTCTCCACGAGCGGCGTGCGCGAGTATCCGGGACAGATCGCGTTCGCCGTGACGCCGTACTCCCCCGCCTCCAGCGCGACGGTCTTCGTCAGCCCGATCAGCCCGTGCTTGGCGGCGATGTAGGCCGACTTGTACGGGCTGGCGATGAGCCCGTGGATCGACGACATGTTGACGATACGCCCCCAGCCGCGCTCCTTCATACCCGGCAGCAGGTGCTTCGTCAGCCTGAACGGCGCGGTGAGCATCACCTCGATCATCTTCGACCAGACGTCCTCGTCGAACTCGTCGACCGGATCGATGTTCTGGAAGCCGGCGTTGTTCACAAGCACGTCGACGCCTCCCTCCCGGTCGACTATGCGGCGGCAGAGGTCCCTGACCTCTTCCCCGTCGGATATGTCGGCGCGGTAGAAGACCCCCGCGACCTCCCGGGCTACCTCGGCGCCATCGCCCCTGAGATCGGTCAGCACCACGCGGCTCCCGCGGTCGGCAAACACTCGGGCCATCGCCCGCCCGAAGCCGCCGGCCGCGCCGGTGATAAGCACTGTCCTGCCGTCGAGTCCATGGTCTGTCATGGGTTGGTCCTTGCTCCAACGGGCGCGGAGTATCCGACGCTCGCGTGCCGCGCGGCACGGTCACCGGTACTCCCGGAAGCCCTCCATTTGAAAGTCGGCGTCGAACGCCAGCGCGGACACGATGCCGAGTCTGCGCATGACGACGAAGCTCACGCAGTCGACCAGGCTGAGCTTCCTGCGGCCGGCCTCGGAGTGCATTGCGACGGCCGACGCGTGGTCGCCCTCGGTCACCCAGTGCATACTGAGCCGGGCCGAGTCCCGCAGGAAGCGCACCGTGACCTCCAGGCCAAGCCTGCGCTGGAGCAGCGCCGCGGCCTCGACGACCACGTAGTTGTGCACCACGAGCGTCTCGCGCTCGGCCGACGCGCGTCCGGCAAGCTCCAGCGCGCGCTCGTGGTTGGGGTCGGCCGAGTCGGCCAGCGCGTAGATCGCGGACGTATCCAGCAGGATCAATCCGCGAAGTCCTCGGCCAGCGCCTCGTCGTGCCGCTCGGAGACCGGCTCCAGGCCCGACCGCGGGGACCGTCCCGATCCCACGAAGGTCAGGTCGTCCAGCTTCCACGCCGGCGCCGTGTCGATGGCCAGGTACTCGTGCAGCGACTCTCTCACCACGGCCGCCATCGATACGCCGCGGTCGAACGCCGCGCCGCGCAGTGCTTCGTATGTCGCCTCGTCCAACTGCAACTGGGTCCGCTTCATAGCCGATACTCCATGCTGTTATGCTTACATGCTACTACACGCGGGCGCGAATCTCAAGCCCACGAGCCGCAGACCCTCGACACCCGGCTCTGACGCGGCGGGTCGCGTTGTGCCCTACAGGCTCACCCCGAGCCTGTGCATCCGTTCGTGGATCGCCGCGCGGGCCTCGTGGAACGGGCGCTCCAGGTACGCCAGGTGGTCTTCCTCGCCGTGGTGATGGGTCACCGACGAGTGGTCCACCTGCGTGGAGCTGTGCCGTATGTACTCCAGGTCGCCCTCGATCAGCGTGAGCATGTACTGGGCCGTTGCCGGGTCGAACATCCACCAGTCGCCCCCGCACGCGACGTAGACGGGCGAGGTGTGCGCGAAGATGCCGCGCCGCCATGCGTCGAAGTGCGCGCTGTCGAGGTCGCCGTACTTCACCCCGCTCAGGCTGCTGATGTTGCCCTCGGAAAAGTACCTTGGGCCGCCGCAGCGGGCCGCCAGCCACGTGTGCCCGTCGACCGCGATCCGCTCCCGGAGCTCGAGGCGGCGCGTACCCTTCGCCGACTCTGCGGAGGCGACCACTCGGCCCGCGCTCACTATCTCCAGCCGGTGCAGCGGGAAGATGCTCTCGGCCCACGCCTCGACCTCGACAGTACCGGGGCCGGGGATGCTCAGCGTGTCGCCGACCCGCTTGCCGTCGACCGTCAGGTTGACGATGGGGCCGCCGCTCAGGATCGTTCGCCCGGCCGCGACGCTGCGGCACCAGTTGTCGTACGTGAACTCCTCGTCGTCGCCAAGCCTGGCGTACGTCCGGTACATCCCGACCGGCACGTCGCTCGACATCTTGTCGGTGCCGCCGACCAGCGGAATCCGGTAGCCGCAGTTCAGGTAGCGGTAGTACTCGCCGTGGTTGAACGCGGTCTGCCGCAGCATCTCGATGCCGTCCAGCCGGCCCGTCGCGATCATGGCCGCCGGCTCGCCGTTCGGGTACGGGAAGTGCGGGTTGATGACGTACCCGCCCTGGGCGTGCGCCTCGTCCGCCCAGTGGCTCAGCGTCGTCTGCATCGGCCCGCCAATCTCCGCCTCGCCGAGCCCGTCGCTGCACCAGGGCATGACCGGTCGCTTCAGGCCCCACAGGATCGTGTGGCCCATGAAGTGCTGCCGGTTCTCCTGGGAGACGTACACGATGTTGTCGCCGTCCCGCGACACGCTGGGATGGCCCGTGAAGTCCTCCGTGTTCGTGAACAGGCTGCCCCACTGCGACTGCAGCAGGTTGACGACGTCCAGGTCCTCGCCCTGCGACTCGGTATGGGCGCCCTGGGTCGACAGGAAGTGGACGTGGGAGTCGCCGCTGTACCAGCCCTGGGCCTTCATGTCGGTCCAGCGCTTCAGCCTCAGCGTCAGCTCCCGCTGGCCCGGCTCGATCCTGACCTTCGTCCGCAGCGGCTCGTACTCGAATCCGCGGGCTATGTCGACTATCACCTCGCCGCGCGGCAGCCAGCCCTGGCACGTGCCGTCGACGTAGGCGTAGGTTATCTGCCCCAGCCGGGTGTCGCCGCCGATGTCTATGTGCCACGTCCCCAGGTTGGAGTTGACCTGGTTATGGTGCCCGTGCGGCTGGTACGGCACGCCGTCCGGCGACCTGAAGTGGACGCGGCACGGCACCGGCTTGCCCGTGTCGTCGTCCAGGATCGTCACGTGCACCCAGTTCTTGCCGGACTCGACCAGCTCGAAGCGCATCTTCGGCGTCTCGACCGCACCCTTGTCGACAACCTCACCCCAGTTGGCCGTGTCGACCGTCTCGCCGTCCTGCTTCACCTCAACCGTTGCCGACGGCACGGCCCTGACCTCGACGTAGCTGGGACTGGAGTCGAAATTCTCGACCTCGCCCCAGCCCTTCAGTGCGCCGTCCAGGAACCCGGCGTCAGGGTCCTTCGGCAGCGGGAAGGCGTAGGTGGCCTCGCCCCGGTCGACGCTCACGTCGACGTCGAACGGCTTCTCCGCGTCGGCCGGGTCCTTCAGCACGATGCGGGCCGGACGGCGCGCGTCGCGCGCGAACGGGTGCTCATCCAGGTGGCCGAGCGTGATGCCTCCCACGACGAGGCTCGGGCCCGCAGGCACGATCTCCACCGACTCGACGACGCTCCCCGGCTCCGGGTTCGCCCACGACCACAGGTAGAACCACCTGGGCCACTCCTGGACTCCCTCCATCTGGCGGCGGCCCATCTGGTCCCACTCCCCTTCGCGGCGGGGCATCAGCCCGGCCGCGGAGTCCGCGACGGCCAGGAACGGCGTTCCAGGCACGCCGGGGACGCTCTGCAGGTTCTGCAGCGGGCCGATCTCGAATCTCTCACGGAGCGGCACGCGGACCTCCGCGCCGCCGGCGAGGCGGAAGACGTAGTCGGCCACGGGCGCGCCCAGCGGCCCGCCGGAGTGCAGCACCGACTCCATCATCCGGTGGGCGAACAGGACGCGATGCGCCGGCTTCCCGACCGGGATGGTGACGCCGCCCGACTCCCCATCGAGGGCGATCAGGCAGTCCCCCCCATGATCGGCCCCGTCCCCGACCTGGAACGGCAACCCCCTGAGGCTCTGCGCTCCGGGCTCGAACCCGCTACCCTCGCCCAGTACGCCGGCTCCCGCGTTGTACAGCGCGGAGATGTCCAGAGGCTCGTAATCGGCCATGTCATGTGCCTCCCGTCTGCTCAGTGGCGGTTCAGGGACGCTCAGAGACCGCCAGCCGTCCCTACCGGCCGTCGTAGACGTCCGGGTTGACGGGGGTCAGCAGGCGGTCGCCCTTGACGCCGTTGATGAGGTTCTGCGCGGCGATGCGGGACATCTCGGCCCGCGTGCGCACGCTCGCGCTGGCGATATGAGGGACGACCAGGCAGTTGTCCAGCGTCAGCAGCGGGTCGTCTACCGGGATGGGCTCCGGCTCGGTGACGTCGAGCCCGGCGGCCGCGATGACGCCGCCCCGCAACGCCTCGTAGAGCGCGCGGGGGTCGACGATCGGGCCGCGCGCCGCGTTCACGAGCACGGCCGTCGACTTCATCCTCGCCAGCTCGGCCTCGCCGATCAGGTGGTACGTCGTGTCGTCCAGCACTGTGTGCAGGCTGACGAAGTCGGACCGCTCCAGCAGAGTATCCATGTCTACGTAGGTCATCGGCAGGATGGCCTCCAGGTCCTCGCGCCGGACGATGTCCGAGTACAGGACCTCCATGTCGAACCCCTGGCCCCGCCTCGCGACCTCGAATCCGATTCGGCCCATGCCGACGATGCCCAGCGTGGCGCCGTACACGTCCTGTCCGAGGAAGTGCAGCGGGTGCCACGTCCTCCACCGGCCCTCCTGCACCGCCTTCCACGACTCGATGACCTTCCTGGCAGATGCGAGCATCAGCGCCCAGGTTGCGTCGGCCGTCGTCTGGGTGAGCACGTCCGGCGTGTTGCCGACGGCGATGCCGCGGCGGGTCGCCTCGGCGATGTCGATGTTGTCGAAGCCGACGGCGATCTGGCTGACCACCTTGAGCTGCGGGCCCGCGGCGTCCATCAGCTCCGCGTCCACCCCGTCGGTGAGCAGGCACAGCAGGCCGTCTACGCCGCGCACCTTGTCCAGCAACACGTCCCTGGGCGGGGGCATCTCGTCCCGCCAAAGCTCGGCGTCGGTCTCGGCCTGGATGGCCTCGATCGCCTCTGGAAAAATCTCGCGGGACACGAAGACTCTGGGCTTGGACATGGGTGACTCGTTCCTCTGTGAGCTCGATGCGCTGGAATCGGCCCATTCTACCGGATGCGGTCTCCGGTTGAACATCCGACGCGAACGCAACCGGGCCTTGCTATTGTTCCCTCTCCCCTGCTCCCCTGCGCGGGAGAGGGCCAGGGTGGGGGGGCGTTGAGGCTCGGCCCGGACTCGCTGCTGCTACCATAGCCCGATGCGCGCAGGCGACCTCGCAGCGAGAGCGCGGGACGGGTACTACGGCTGGGTAATCGTCGGGGTGGTCTTCCTCTCGGCCGGGCTCACGATCGGCACGAGCAACTACGCCTTCGGCCTCTTCGTCGAGCCCCTCGAGCGCACCTTCGACTGGCCGCGCACGGCGATCAGCGCCTCGCTGTCGTTCATGGCGGTCAGCAGTGTGACCGCGCCGATGCTCGGCAGGGCCATGGACAGGTACGGCGCGAGGCCGATCATGGCCGCGAGCCTCGTCGTCTTCGGAGCCAGCTTCCTCGCCCGGCCGTTCATCCAGGAGCTGTGGCACCTGTACGTGCTGAGCTTCGTCGAGTTCGTCGCTTTCTCGGGCGCCACCGTGCTGCCGGCCGGCAGGCTGGTGGGCCTGTGGTTCCCCCACCGGCGGGGGCGCATGATGGGCGTCGCGACCATGGGAATCAACTTCGGGGGCCTGACGATGCCGCTGCTCGTCGGCGCGGTCATGGCGAGCGGCGCCGACTGGCCGATAGTTGGCGGTGGAGACGATGCTTCGTGGCGGGCCGCATACGCTGTGATCGGGTGCATAGCGTTCGCCCTCGCGGCCGTTTCGCTGGCGGTCGTCCACGAGCGGACGGGCGCCGGCGGAGCCGGGGCCCAGCCCAGCACGACTATGCCGGCGCTGAGCGGCTGGACAGTGCGCGAGGCGCTGCGGACGCGCGGGTTCTACGCGCTGACCCTGTCGATTGCGCTCGGCAACTTCACCTACGGCGCCGTCCTGCCCCACGTCGGGGCGCACCTCAGGGTCGAGGGGCTGTCCGACTCCGTGGTCCTGGCGGCCGTGGCGCTGATGGCGACCTTCGGAATGGCCGGCAAGCTGGCCTTCGGCTTCGTCGCCGAGAGCATCACGGCGCGGCGGACGCTCATGCTGACCCTGACCGGGCAGTTCCTCGCCGTGCTGCTCATGGTGGTCGGGCCGTCAGGTCCGCTCGTCTGGCTGTCGGTGCCGATGTACGGGCTCTTCATGGGGTCGTTCGGAGTCCTGTCCACGCTGGTCGTACAGGAGTCCTACGGCCTCAGGTACTTCGGCAGCATCTCCGGCCTGGTCGGCATGGCCTCGGTGGCGCCGATGGTGCTCGGCCCCGTGCTCGCCGGAGCGTCGGCCGACTTCACGGGCGGCTACGGCCCCGCGTTCGCCGGGATCGCGGCCGTCTTCGTCGTGGCCGCGCTCACACTGACCCAGCTCCACGGCCCAAGGCCCGCGTCGGCGATGGGATGAACCGGGCGGCGGGTAGCTCAGCTACACGGGCGGCACGACGAGCGGCTCGATGGCGTCGCCGTCGAACGAGACGCGCGCCACGTCGAGGTCGTACATCCGCTGCAGGTTGAGCCAGAACTCAGGAGTCATCCCCAGCGCACGCCCGATCCTCAACGCGGTATCGGCCGTAATCGACCGTCGCCCGTGAACAACCTCGTTGATCCGTATCGGGGCGACGCCTATCGCCTTCGCCAGGCGATACTGGCTGACGCGAAGCTCGCTCAGGATCTCCAGCAGATGCTCCCCAGGGTGTATCGGGGCCGTGATGTCGGCTATCTCGTTTTTCATTGTCTGTCGTGCAACCTCCAAGAGAGTATAGCCTCCCAGTGGCCGACCCCGCCGTCGCCGAAGCGCCAGCCCGGTGATAGAATGGGCCCGCCGAGCATAGGGACGCGACCGGGGGAGTCGACATGCGCATAGGCATAATGGGCGTCGGGGCCATCGGGGGCGTCATCGGCGGGTACCTCGCCCGCGCCGGGCGCGACGTCACGCTGATCGACATGTGGCCGGCCAACGTCGAACGCATCAGGTCGGACGGGCTCAAGGTCACCGCGATAGAGGGCGTCTTCACGGCCGAGGCCCCCGCACTCCACCTGTCCGAGGTCTCGGCGGCCCGGCCCAGCTTCGACGTCGCCATCCTCGCCATGAAGTCCTACGACACCCCGTGGGCGACCACGTTCCTCCTGCCCTACCTGGCCACTGGCGGCTACGTCGTGTCCGCCCAGAACGGGATCAACGAGGACACCATCGCCGACATCGTCGGCTGGCCGCGCGTCGTCGGCTGCGTGGTGACGCTGGGCGGAGCAATGTACGAGCCCGGGCACGCCGAGCGCACCAGCGCCAACGACCGCACCGCGTTCACCGTCGGCGAGCCGAGCGGCCTCATCACCTCGCGCCTGACCGCCTTCGCGGGACTCCTCGGCGACGTCGGCATCACGGAGACGACGACCAACCTGTGGGGCCACCGCTGGGGCAAGCTGGCGACGAACAGCATGAGCAACGCGCTGGCGGGCTGCGCCGGCATGGCGTCCGCGGAGCTCCGGAACGACGACGAGGGCCGCGCCATCAGCATCCGCGTCGTCGCCGAGCTCATGGCCGTCGCAACGGCGCTCGGAATCAGCGTCGAGCCGATCGGCGGCGTCCCGGCCGAGCTCTTCCAGCGGGCGGCCACGGACCCGGACGCGAGACAGCAGATCGCCGACAAGATGCGCGCCTACGGCAAGTCGCTCGGCGCCGGCAGGCCGTCGCTCGCGCAGGACGTCATCAAGGGACGCAGCACGGAGGTCGACTTCCTCAACGGGGTCGTCGTCCGCAAGGGCAGGGAGATCGGCGTGCCGACGCCCGTCAACGAACAGGTCGTCGCGCTCACCAAGCGCGTGGAGGCCGGCGAGCTGACGCCGTCCCGGTCGAATTTCGCGCTGATCGACCTGGACGTATAGGCCCGGCAGCTCGACCGCACGGGAGGTTCCGACATGGACCGATTCGCGAAGGCAAGGGACCGGGGTGGCGCGTACCTGCTTACGCAGCTACACGACGACGGCAGCTTCGGAGACCCGGAGCTCGGCGTCACGGACTACTACAAGGTGCCGGCCGCGTTCGTCGTGTGCGGCGAGACCAGCGCCGCCAGCCGGCTCTGCTCCTGGATCCGCACCCACGGCATGACCGACGCGGGCGACTACATCCCTCGCCCGGAGTCCCCTTACGGCTACGCGTACGTCTACTTCAACTCGTGGACGATCATGGGAGCCCACCGGCTCGGCCAGTTCGACGTCGCCCAGCGGGGCATGGACTTCCTGATGGACTTCTGGGACGCGGAGAGCGGCGGATTCTACTCGAGCCCCGACGCCCGGTCAGCCGACACGCTGCAGGACCTGTGGGTCACCAGCGGCGGGGGCCGGGCGGCCCTCTACGCCGGCAGGATGGAGATGGCCCGCGGCGTCGGCCGCTGGATGGAGACGTTGATGCGCGGCCAGCCCAACTTCCCGAAGCAGCTGTTCGGCGTCTACAGCCGCGCGCGCGGCGTCATCACCGACTACGACCCGGACGACGAGTTCCGCTACGTGCTGAACCACGACGCGCAGAAGGACGAGCCCTTCTACAACCCCGGCATCGCCGCCGGCTTCCTGTCGCAGCTGTACACGGCAACCGGCGAGCGGCACTGGCTCGACCTCGCCGAGGAGTACATGACCTTCACCGACATCGCCAGCGACTTCCTGTTCACGCTGCTGCGCGCGGGAAAGGTCGCCTGGGCGTCGTCCGTCCTCTACACGCTCACCGGAAAGGCGAAATACCGCGACATGGCGATACGCGTCGGCGACAACATGATCTCTGTGCAGGACGACTCCGGCGCCTGGCTCAGCGTCCCCGGCATGCGGCCCGGCCCCAACAACGACATCACCGCCGAGATGGTCGTCTGGCTCGACGAAGTCCACCAAGCCGTAGGCAGGCTGTAGTCTGGCGGATAACCTGCCCCGCGCAAGGGTGCGGGAGTTGCCTGAGGCCAACTTGGCAGGCCACTTGCCCAGGCGCAATTGGAGTCCTGCGCTTGCTTGCGGTCGCGGGGGCTATGCCGGCCTGAACGCCAGAATCCCCTACGTTCGACCTACGCTGTGGCGGCAGCTGCAAGGGTCCGTTTAGACGCTGCCCGCACCCTGCGCAGTCTGGATCGGTTCTTGAAGAACGGCGACAAGACCGAGATAAGCACTTGGTGCCTTATTCCCCGCCTATGGCGGTCTGAGGTTCCCCTGCGAGTGGCCTCGACATAGTCCACCACCTCCTGCCGCATTGGGCGGCGCTCATCCTTCTGGTGGAGGTCGATGTCGTCGACGAATTCGTCAATGGCATCTCCTATCGCTTGGTACCGGTCACCAGGAAGGATGTTCCCCTGCAGAAGATGCGCGACGGCAACGAACAAACTGTAAAAGTCAGTCTTGTTTGACCAGCGAGTCGACCGGATGTCAGGCACGATTTCCTGTATCAGTTGTAGCGAATCATAGAATCTCCGCTTGCAGGACCTCTGACGCGGAAACTCAGCCTCATAGTCTTCGTAGATCGCGTAGTAGTCGTCGAGTGTCTTGCGGTTTCCGGACTGTGGCCCATGGAGAACCCCGATGAGCAGATCACTCACGAATTCGATATCCCGCATCCTCCTAATCGCCTCGGGAGTTGCCAGTCCGTTCTCCGACCAGAATGGCTCCTCGGCAATTGCTTCCGACAATCTCAAGAATGGGCCCCGGTACGTGGCGTTCCTCAACTCTTGTGAATTCAACGGCGTCAGGTACTTGTTGAGCCGACGAAACAGATCCTTGACCTCCTGGTCCTGCGCTGCCTCCAAGTAGCGAACAGCCATCGAATGACCATAGAATGCTGTTTTTTCTTCGTCGGTCAATTCGTTGAAGGTGTATCCCAGCCATGGAGAGTTCGGATCTAGGTATCTCAATTCTAGGGAAGGCCGGCCGTTCACCCCGGTGAACTCTAGGATAGTCGTGATCCGCTGCTGACCGTCAACTACGATGTATTCGCTGCTTCCATCGGGGCTGGTCTTGATCTGCATGTAGATCTCAGGTACGGGAAGTTGGAGAAGAATTGATTCGATCAGGTTCGACTTCTGGCGGTCGGTCCATACGGGCCGCCGCTGGAACTCAGGCTGCAGCGTTAGCTTGTGCTCCTTTTCCCGATCGGTGAACCAGGAGATGGGATGAGTCGTCGCGGTGTGCTTCATCGTTCCCCCCATTCAGCAACGGATCGACGCGCGATCTGTCGTTGGACCGTTCCGAGACTCCAGCGGTGGTAAGCCCTTGCATGATCCCAAGTCCGGTAAAGGCGACCGCCGATTTCTCGATCAGCCAAGTCGGGAATGAGCGACAGACCTCGAAACGTCGTTATCCAACGTTCGCCGATTTCCAATGCTTCGGCAACGAGACCGGGAAGTATCCACCCATTGTATATGTAGTGGCGCTCTCGGTGCTCCCTAAGGTAATGGCGCGTCCGCCCTCTCAACAGAGACGAAGAGACATGTCTATAGGTCAGGATATCGAGCCAACCTGAGTCGAATAACGACTGCGAGACTACTACGATATCTAGGTCCGAGGATTGATCAAACGGTGCCCCAAAGTTATCGGGCGAAAGGCTGAATCCAATACGTGCACTTCCTACGACGCAAACGTCCTGCTCCGACACCATCAACCCACGCGTGATCGCACTCAGCATCCTCCGATACACCCTAGGGCTGTCCGAAAAAGAGAACGGCAGACCCGAAAACAGATGGTCGTCCATGATGTCATCGAATCTGCTGGTCCGCAGCAACTCCTCAAACTCTTCCTTCGTCGGGTACATGGTGCCTAGTCCGAACCCGCCTACGCCTCCGCGGCTGTAAGCCTGCCCAGGGCGGCCAGGGTCTCGTCGGCGACGTGCTCGTACTCCGACAGCACCGCGTCGCTGTTTAGGACCGCGGGCTTGGACGTGTCCCGGTAGTCGGCGCGCATCTCCAGCCGGCCAAGGAAGCCCAGGTCCATCTCCCGCGCAAGCTCCTCGCCCGCGCCGGAGCCGAACACCTCGCCCGACATATTCTCCACGATGCCGAGCACGTCTACCTGCAGCGTGCGAATCATGTTGATCGAGCGCTTGGCGTCGATCTTCGCCAGCTCCTGCGGAGTCGTCACGACCACGAAGCCGTCCATCGGGATCGACTGCATCACCGTCAGCGGCGAGTCCGACGTGCCGGGCGGCAGGTCGATCAACAGGTAGTCGAGGTCGCCCCACTCGGTCGACTGCAGCAGCTGGTTGATGGCGTTGTGGATCATCGGGCCTCGCCAGATGATCGCCTCGTCCTCCTTCTTCTGGAAGAAGCCCATCGACATGACACTGACGCCGAACCGCTCAGGGGGTACGATACGGTTCTCGCCCGTGGCCATCGGCGGCTCGGCGACGTTGATCGCCCGGACTACGTTCGGGCAGTCGATGTCCACGTCGAATATGCCGACGGACTTGCCCTGCTGGGCAAGCGTCGTCGCGAGATTCACGGCGACAGTCGTCTTGCCCACACCGCCCTTGCCGCTGTAGACGCCGATCTTGGCGCCGATGCGCGACAGGCTGTCCGAGATGGCGCGCTTCTGCTCGAAGTTGCGCTTCATCTGCTCGATCCGCGCCTTCGCCTGCGCGGCCTGGGGCTCGCTCGGCCGGGGTCGTTGTGTCATCGTTCACTCTGGGAGCGCCGGAGTTCAGGGGCGGTCCGAAGACCGTCCCACGGTGCGCTACGCCGCTGATCGTGTGGTGGCGCCGGGTGGCTAGTCGAGCCCGAGCGCGGCCTTGCCGTCCTCGGAGATCATCTCGGGGTTCCAGGGCGGCTCGTACACCATCTCGACCTCGACGTCCTCGACGTCCTCGATCTCCGCGATGCGCCACTCGGCCTGCTGCGCGATGTACGGCCCCATGCCGCAGCCGGGGAAGGTCAGCGTCATCTGCACCCGGACGTCTCCGTCGTCGACCTCGCAGCCGTACACGAGCCCGAGATCGACCACGTTGACCGGTATCTCAGGGTCGTAGACGTCCTTGAGGGCCTCCATCACCGTGTCCTTGTTCAACGTAGTCGTTTCGGCCATGTGTGTCTCCGTTCGTGTCGCGCCTGTTGCGCCGGCCCGCTGTTTCGATTCTATGGGCCCTGCTTCGACCGCCGGAACCTAGCCCACTTCGTCCAGGTCTCCAGCAGCTCCTTCACCTCGTGGATACTGGCTCGAATGGCGCTCTCCGGCATCTGGTCGTCGTAGTAATTCTGATGGAGCTGCGTGGCGATGGCCAGTTTCGACTCGATGCCTGGGCGATGCGTCTCGGCAGCCAGGTTTGCGGCGATATCATATATCTGCCTGTGGGTACGATACTGCCAGCCTCGCTGTTCCGCAATGGCCTCAAAGCGATGGGCGACGGCTCCCCAGGCCTTCTCCGAGGCCTGTAGCCGATCGCCGATGTCCAACTGCTCCTCCGCGTGTTGGAGCAGCCGCTGGCCATGGACTTTGTGCTCGTCTATCGGGCTGAACCGTACTTCCTGGTCTACCAACGCTCTCAGTCCCTCTTCGTGGGGCGGCTCGGCAGGCCCCCCTTGTGCGAGCGACGGGCTGTCGGATTCCCCCCGCGCACGCCGCAGTCTCTTCCGGCCTCCATCATAGCAGACAGGTTCTCGACGGCCAGACCCGGCGCTAGAACACCGGGTCTTCGGCCATTACCTTGCGCAGATCGACGATCTGGTCCCGGATCAGCGCCGCCTTCTCGAACTCCAGGTTGCGCGACGCCGTCTTCATCTGCGACTCCAGGTCCTTGACCAGGCGCCGCAGGTCGTCCTTCGGCAGCGCGCTCGGCACCGAGTACGGGGTCTTCGTCTCGGCGATCTCCTTCACGCGCTCGGTGATGTCGTGCACCGTCTTGCGGATGCCCTGCGGCGTGATGCCGTGCTCGCGGTTGTACTCCTCCTGCATCGCCCTGCGCCGGTCCGTCTCGTCTATCGCCTGCCGCATCGAGTCGGTCATCACGTCGGCGTACATGATGACGTGCCCGTCCACGTGACGCGCCGCGCGGCCTATCGTCTGGATCAGCGACGTCTGCGAGCGCAGGTATCCCTCCTTGTCCGCGTCCAGGATCGCCACCAGGCTTACCTCCGGCAGGTCGAGGCCCTCCCGCAGCAGGTTGATGCCCACGACCACGTCGTAGACGCCGAGACGCAGGTCCCGCAGCACCTCGCTCCGCTCCAGCGTGTCGATCTCCGAGTGCAGGTGGTGCGTCCGCACGCCGGTCTCCCGCAGGAAGTCGGCCAGCTCCTCGGCCATGCGCTTCGTGAGCGTGGTGACCAGGCAGCGCTGGCCCCGCTCGGTGCGCTGCCGGATCTCGTGCAGCAGGTCGTCTATCTGACCCGCCGTGGGCCTCACGTCGACTGCGGGATCGACCAGCCCGGTCGGCCGGATCACCTGCTCCACCATCTGCTGGCTGTGCTCGTACTCGTACGGCCCCGGCGTCGCGGAGACGTAGACGACCTGGTTGACCCGCTCCTCGAACTCGCCGAAGTTGAGCGGCCGGTTGTCCATCGCCGACGGCAGCCGGAACCCGTACTCGACGAGCACCTGCTTGCGCGACTGGTCGCCGCCGTACATCCCACGGACCTGCGGCAGCGTCATGTGCGACTCGTCGACGAACAGCAGGTAGTCGTCCGGGATGTAGTCCAACAGCGTGTACGGCGCGCTGCCGGGCAGGCGCTGCGAAAGGTGCAGCGAGTAGTTCTCCACGCCCGCGCACATCCCGGTCTCGCGCAGCATCTCCATGTCGTACCGCGTGCGCGACTCCAGGCGCTGCGCCTCGAGCAGCTTGCCCTCCTGCCGCAGCCCGTGGAGCCGGTCCTTCAGCTCCAGCTCTATGGCGTCGACGGCGTCGAGCAGCTTGTCCTGCGACGTTACGAAGTGCTTGGCCGGGTATATCTCCACGTCCTCGCGGTCGCCCAGCATCTCGCCGGTCAGCGGGTCGAGCTGCACGATGCGCTCCACCTCGTCTCCCCAGAACTCTATGCGGACCGCGATCTCCTCCTCGTACGCGGGCACGATCTCCAGCGTGTCGCCGCGTATGCGGAACTTGCCGCGCGACATGTCGAAGTCGTTGCGCTCGTACTGCATGTCCACGAGCTGGCGCACCAGCCGGTCGCGCCCGCGCCGCTCCCCGCGCCGGACGTAGGCGACGAAGCTCTGGTACTCCTCCGGCGAGCCCAGCCCGAAGATGCACGAGACCGACGCCACGATGAGCACGTCGCGGCGCGTCAGCAGCGCCCGCGTCGCCGAGTGCCTGAGCTTGTCGAGCTGCTCGTTGACGTCCGAGTCCTTCTCGATGTACGTGTCCGTGCGAGGCACGTAGGCCTCGGGCTGGTAGTAGTCGTAGTAGCTGACGAAGTACTCTACCGCGTTGTTCGGGAAGAACTCCTTGAACTCGGTCGCGAGCTGCGCGGCGAGCGTCTTGTTGTGCGCCATCACGAGCGTGGGCCGCTGCACCCGCTCGATGACGCCCGCCATCGTGAAGGTCTTGCCGCTCCCCGTGACGCCCATCAGGGTCTGGTGGCGCAGGTCGTTGTCGATCCCACGGGCGAGCCTGTCGACCGCCTGCGGCTGGTCGCCCGTCGCCTCGAACCCTGAGACTATCTTGAACTCGGCCATCGCGCTCTATCCACGTTCGGCCGGCTATCGAAGCGGAGGCCGGCCGGGACCGTCGTCCGGCTGCCTGCGGCGGATCGTCCAGTATGCTATCGGAGCGACGATCACGAACACGAGGACTGCGAGCCCGGCGATCTGCAGGGCCGACAGGCCCACGGTCGCCTCCGGCGCAGGGAACGGCAGCGCCGAGCTGAACACCACGTACACGGCGCCCGCGTCCTGCTTGTCGGCGTTGTCCGCGAGACCCGCGCCGACGATGAGGTCGGTGCGGCCGTCGTCGTCGATATCGCCGAGCGCCAGGCCTCCGCCGGTCATGTCCCCGCTGTTGATCCCGTTGTAAGTCAGGTCGGCCGTCGAGAGGTCGAACTTCTGCCCTTCCACCGGCCCCAGGAAGACCGCCGCCTGCCCGATGTTCCTGGAGTCGCCGTCGCTCCACTGCGAGCCGATCAGCACGTCGTCCACTCCGTCGTTGTTGATGTCGCCGGCCGCCGTATCGCCCCCGGACAGGTCGCCCCTGGCCGCGCCCTCGATGATGACGTCCGCCTCGAGCAGCAGCTCCAGGCTCCCCGGCGCGAGCGGCCCGTAGATGATGTAGCTGACTCCCGCGTCGATCCGACCGACCGGGCTGGCCCCCTGCGCCCCCATCAGCAGGTCGTCGACGCCGTCGCCGTTGAAGTCGCCGACCGAAACGCCATACCCGAGCTGGTCCGCCAGGTCGATGCCCTGCACGGTGACGTCTGCAATCTGCCCCACGTTGTACGTGCCAGCGGTCACCGGCCCGAAGACGACGAACGCCGCGCCGGCGCTCGTCCTCAGGTCCGGCGACGCGCCGACGGCGCCGATGACGAGGTCGGCGACGCCATCGTCGTTGAGGTCTCCGCCGTCCACGCCGCTTCCCAGGTGGTCCCGCTCCTCGGCTCCCTCCAGCACGATGTCCGCCTCGGCGGACAGCTCGACTACGCCGGGCTCAATCGGGCCGAACACCACGTAGGCCTCGCCGGCGAAGCCTCTCGCCTCGTCCGGGCTGGCCGTGACGGCCCCGAGCACAAGGTCGCCGACCCCGTCGTCGTTGACGTCGACGACCGCCAGCGCCCTGCCCGCCTGGCTCTTGGCGTCGATGCCGTGGATGGTCACGTCGGCGGCCGCCGGGTCGGCGACTCCAGGCTCCAGCGGCCCGTAGAAGATGTACGTGATGCCGGCGTTCAGCACTCCCGGCGGGTCTCCGAGACGCGCGGCCACAATCAGGTCGTCCACACCGTCGTCGTTGACGTCCCCGCTCGTCACGTCCAGCCCCGCGTGGTCCGACGCGTTCAGGCCGCGGAAGCTGAGGCCGACCAGCGGCTCGATGCCCTCGACTATCTTCTCGGTCGCGACCGTCTGGGCGGACGCCGCCGACGCGAGGGCGGCCGCCAGTCCAAGCGTTATAGACACAATCGCCGCCCGCCGCCTGAGCCGCGTCATCATTCGGATGCCTCCTTGGGCCTACCGCGGCGACGCCGGGGCCGCGACCCAGACCATCTCGCCGCTCGTCTCGTCGAACTCCGAGCCGTCGAAGTCGCCGAACAGGTCCAGCACCTCGAAGCCGCACCGCCCCAGGAGATGGTGCATCTCCCAGCGGTGGACGTACCGCAGCTCGTAGTCATGGTACACGCGCTCGGCCACCTTGCCCACATCGTCCAGCGCGTCGACGATCAGGCGCACGAATATCACCTGATTGTAGTTGTCGTAGCCGCTCTGGTGCCAGACGACCAGCCGTCTCCCCGTCTCCGGGTCGGTCACGTCCCGGAGGTGGTGCGCAGCGTCCCCGTCCTCCACAAGCATCCGCAGGTCCGGGACGAAGATGTTGAATACGAGCCGGCCGCCGGGCGCCAGGCTCCGTCTGATTCCATGCAGCGTACGCTCCTGCTCCGGCACCGTCAGCAGGGAGAGAAAGCCGCGGAACGGCACTATGACGAGCGCGAACCTGCCGCTGAACTCGTCCGGCAGCTCCGCCATGTCGCCCCGCGTCAGCGTGACTGTCCCCTCGGGCGACGACCGCTCCAGCTTGCCCGACGCCGCCTCCAGCATCGCGTCGGACGAGTCGAGGCCGACGATGTCCACGCCCGCCTCGGCTATCGGGATCGTCACCCTGCCCGTTCCGCATCCAAGCTCCAGCACCGGCCCGCCCGACCGCTTCGCCGCGTCTACGTAGAACGGGATGTCCTCGCGCACGTAGGAGTAGATCGAGTCGTAGACGCGCGCCCAGGAGTCGTACGGACCCACCGGTCTACTCGCCGGAGAGCTGGCCGAGCGACAGCCGGACCTTCTCCTCGACCGGGAGCGGCTCGTCCGAAGGCAGGGCCGCGAGCGCCTGCCGCGCCTCCGAGGCCGTGTACCCCAGCGCGGTCAGGGCGTCGATCACGTCGGCGTCGTCCTGCCGGGCCGGAGCCCCGGCGGCCACGTCGAAGTCGAGCTTGCCCCGCAGCTCCAGGATGATCCGGTTGGCCGTCCGCTTCCCGACTCCCGTCACCCCCTTGAACGCGTCCGTATCGCCGGAGTCTATCGCCAGGGCCAGCGACTCCGGCGCGAGGGAAGAGAGAACGTTCAGCGCGACGCGCGGCCCGACGCCGTTGACCCCGATCAGCGTCTCGAACGCGGCGCGCGACTCGCGGTCTGGAAAGCCGAACAGCGTCAGGCTGTCGTCCCTTACCTGCAACGTGGTCAGCAGCTTCACCTGCGAGCCCGCGGCGCCGAATCGCTCCGCGGCGGACATCGGGACGTGGACCCTCACGGTCACGCCGCCGACCGTTACGTCGAGCCACTCCGGGCCGGAGTCGGCCACGATTCCGTCGATTCCGGTGATCACTGGGCCCGCGCCTGTTCGGTCAATCGATCACCGTCAACTCGCGGACGTGGCTGGCGTTGACGTGGCAGATCGCGACCGCGAGCGCGTCGGTCGCGTCCAGCCCGGACTCGGGCAGCTCGCCGCCGAGCAGCAGGCGCACCATGTCGCCGACCTGCTCCTTCGAGCTTCCGCCGTAGTCCGTCACCGCCTGCTTGACCTGTCGCGGCGTGTAGGTGGACACGGGCAGCCCGTTTCCGGCGGCCGCCAGCATCGCGATCGCCTGGGCATGGCCTATCGCCATCGCGGCCTTGACGTTGCGGCCGGCGAACGGCTGCTCGATGGCCACCTCCGTCGGCCGCCACTCCTCGATGATGTCCGAGACCTCCCGGAACAGGAAGTGCAGGCGTTCGGGGACGCCGTCCCTGCGCGAGGGGCTGATCACCGTCGAGTGCACGTGCTCCACGTCCAGCGAGTAGGAGTCGACGACGCCGGCGCCCATGTGGAGGGTGCCCGGGTCGATGCCGAGAACGCGCAAGGGTCGGCCTCCTGAGCCCGCTATCCGCCGTTCCTGCCGTACTCGCTCAGCACCTTGTCGGAGAAGTCGGCGTTGGAGAACACCTTCTGCACGTCGTCCAGCTCCTCCAGGCTGTCCAGCAGCTTGAGCGTGCGTATCCCCTCCCGGTCGTCCAGCATCATCGTGTTGGTGGGGATCATCGACAGCTCGGAAGACTTGACCGTCCCTCCCGCCAGCTCGATCTCCCTGCGCACGTGCTCCATCGATTCGGGCGGGGAGTAGGCGTGTATCGTCGAATCGACCAGGTCGAAGTCGTCGGCTCCGCCTTCGATCGCCGCCATGGCGATGTTGTCCATGTCTTCGAACGCGGCCTCCGCCATGACGACGCCCTTCTGCTCGAACTGCCAGGCGACCGCCCCGGCCGACGCGAGGCTGCAGCCCGTCTTCGTGAAGGTCGCCCTGATGGCCGACACGGTGCGGTTCCGGTTGTCGGTCAGCGTCTGCAGCAGGATGGCCGTCCCGCCCGGGCCGTAGCCCTCGTAGGTGATCTCGTCGAACCGTTCGCCGGAACTCCCGCCCGTCGCCCGCTTGACGGCCCGCTCGATGTTGCTCGCGGGCATGTTGTTGTCCTTCGCCTTCTGGATCGCCATCCGAAGGCGGAAGTTCATGTCCGGGTCCGGGGTGCCCTGCCGGGCCGCCACGATGATCTCGTTGGTCAGCTTCGTGAACAGCTTCCCGCGGCGAGCGTCCGTGATCGCCTTGCCGTGCTTGATCGTCGACCATTTTGAGTGACCCGACATGCGTCAAACCTCGTATGCAAAAAGGGTGCCTGGACAAGCCAAATTCTATCACGGGCCCGAAAAACGGGTCAAAATCCGGGGGATCGACCGGGGCCAGCGGGGCGCAGCGGCGGTTGTAACTCGCAGCGGCGCCGAGGAACTCCCGCGTCAGTCGATGACGGCAGGCTCGCCGATCCAACGGACGTTCCCGCCGGACGGATTCGCCGCACGGTAGAACTTCTCGTCGGCTGTCCACAACTCGCAGCCGAGCGTCTCGGCAAGGGCCAGGTAGTGAGCGTCATACACTGCGCCCTGCCCTAGTAGACTTGCCAACTCCAGAGCGCGGGCATGAAGATTCGGGGGCTGATGCAGTTCGAGACCGGACGACAGAAGGACCCCGACAAGACCGATGGCCTCCTCCATGCCGATTTCGCTTCCGATGACCCGCCGGTGAAGGGCGTTGGCAACCTCCACGGGCATGAAATAGGGAGTTGCCGTTCGGATGCCATGCCCCTCCCAGGAACGGGCGAGCGCACGAGCCTCACCGGAGCGTTCCTCTCTGACAAGCCACTTGACCGCCAGGCTCGCATCGACGACCACTCGGCCGTTCACAACGTCTTCCTGGACTCGCGGGAATCCCGGATGAACTGGACCGAGTCTCCTGAGAACGCCCTGTCTCCCGTTATCTCATCGCGACGCGCCTCCAGCCGCGCGAAGGAAAACCCACCGGGGGACCGGTCGGGCGCGCCGTTGGCCTCGTCCTTCACCAACTCCTTGCCGATGGCGGCTTGGCAGTACTGTCTCATGCTGATCCCCTTGAGCGCGGCCATGATCTTCACCCGACGTCGAAACGCGAGCTCCAGATCCAGAGTCAGCCGCACCTTCTTCCTGACTTCCATTGCCACCTCTGGTCGAAGATGGTCGTGTGTACCTACAGTCGTGTGTCCCGACAATAGTGCAAACACGGAAGATTCGTCAACAACTGGTCCGCAGATTGGTGCGCCGGTTCCCAGCCGCTTTGGTTGGTCCCGCGAAAACGAGGGAACCGAACGGCGCCGTTCAGGACGGAAGGTCGGCCGCCCGCAGCGCCGGACGACGCGTCCTCCGCGTCCCCGCTTAGAGGCCCTCCGGCAGCCGGACGGTCATCTGCCCCACGTCCAGGTCGACGTCGAGGACCACGTCGTTGAGCGCGGGAACGAGCCGCTCGCCGGCCGGGCCCCGGACGACGTACACGTCGTTGGAGCCTGTCGCCAATACCTCGCGCACCTCGCCCAGCTCCTCGCCGACGTCCGTCCGGACGCGGAGTCCGATGACCTGGAAGTAGTAGTAGGATCCGTCCGGCAGCGGTCCGACCCGGTCCCGCGGCACGGTCAGCATCGCGCCCTTCAGCGTCTCGGCCGCCGTGCGGTCCGGCACCGACTCGAACCGGACGACGAGGCCGCCTCGGTGGGGGCGGCTGCTCGCGACGGCAGTCTCTGAGCCGTCCAGGTAGACGCGGCTGCCGGGCGCGAAACGCTCGGGGGAGTCGCTCTGGGGCTCGACGCGCACGTCGCCGCGGACCCCCCAGGGGCCCAGGACGCGGCCGACTACGACCCAGTCGTCGTCGTTAGCGGAATCGTCCGGTGCGGGGCCGGGATCGTCCAAGGACGCGGTCCCGGCGGTCAGTCGATCTCGAGGACGGCCCGCGTGCCCTCTTTGACGGCGGCGACCCTGAGCAAAGCCCTGATCGACTGCGCCACCCGTCCGCCCCTGCCGATCACCTTGCCCTTGTCCTCCGGCGCGACGACGACGCGGAAGACCAGCCGGCCGTCGCCCTCTTCCTCGGTGATCTTGACCTCGTCGGGGCGGGACGCGATCGCCTTGACGGTGTACTCGACCAGGTCCCTCATGCCTCGGCCACCCTGTCGAGCGTGCCCAGGCGCTTGAGCATGCGCTCCACCGCCTCGGACGGCTTGGCGCCGTTCCGCAGCCACCTGAGCGCCTTGTCCTCGTCGATGACGACGGTCGGGGGCTCGGTGCGGGGGTTGTAGTGGCCGATCTGGTCCACGAAGCTGCCGTCGCGGGCGGCGCGCGAGTCGGCGACTACGACCCGGTATGCGGGCTGCTTCTTCGCGCCGACCCTTCTCAGTCGAATTCTAAGCATCTACCTTCCTCTGGGCCCCGAGTCGAGCCCAGGACGCACCAAAGATTGTATCTATCGGCCCTTTCCAGTGTCAACGCGAAAGCGGCCCCCAGAAAGGTGCAAACACACCCGACAGGCGTTCTTCGTCGCGTTGAAGCCAGATAGAATTGCGGCCACTCAGGGCGGGGCGACTCAGGGAGCACGGCCGCGAATCCCGGTAGGGCCGCAGCATCAAGGCGATGCCGGCGGCCCCGCGACCTCCCCGCTTGCCGACAGGACTATCCGGCTGTACGATAGCCGCACGATTGCGGGGGCGGAGCAATTGAGCGCAGGAGACGGCGACTACAGATATCGGCCCTCGAAGGAGCCTGAGCAGGAGGAATCGGAGAGCGATTCAGGCTGTGGTGGCTGTCTTCTCTGGATCGTCTTGTTGGTTCAGCTCGTGATGCTCGCCCTGGTCGTATGGGTCGTGGACCACCTGGTAGACGGGGACTGGGGCGAAGTCTGGGATACGATACCTGTACCCTAGTTTCGTCACGTTGGCCCCTCGGCGTTGCGCCGGGCGTGCAGCCTCAAAATTAGCGGTTACCGGGCGAGAGAATTGACCTCAGAATTGCGGTTACCGGCAGTGTTCCAGGATAACGGCTGACCTCGCCGCCATGCCAGGCCGAGCAGCTTGTCGGTCTCGGCATCGATCTGACGACTCAGCCAGAGCGGATTGAGCGAGAGGTAGAGATTCTCGAGAACCGTGCGCCGCGCGCCCACCAGCGTTCCGCTCTGGAGCATCCGCTCGTACGGCGTCATGCCCACGTCATGGCGACGCACCACTCGGTCGCCCTGGCGACTCTTCGACGTGAGCAGCCGTACGGGCTGAAAGAAGTTCACGTGAAGTCTCGCCAAGGAGTAGACCTGCCTGAGCTGCTTGAGGGCCGCGGACGATGAGTACCGACTGTGACCGGTCAGCCTTCGCACCACCGCTCCGTTCTTCTGCTCGACGTGGGCGCTGTCGTTCTTGCGGTACGGCCGGCTCCGGGTGAACGTGATCCCATTGTCCTCGCAGTAGGTGTAAAGCCCTCGGTTTATGAATTCAGACCCATTGTCGCTGTCCAGCCCAAGCAGCGGCACGGGCAACCTCCTGTGTATCTTGCGTATCGCTGCTCCCACTCGCTCCTGGGTCTTGCCCCAGACCACATCCATCTCCACCCACCCCGTCGCCACGTCCACCGCCATCACCGTCCACAGGTGGAACCCCTCGCTCGTCGGACCGCAGTGCGCCACCGTGTCCACCTCGACAAACCCCGGGCTCGCATCGTCCCAGTCCCTGAACGTTCGCACCGCGATACGACTCCGAAGGGTCGTCCCAGGCTTGGTCAGGCTCTTCGACCTGGCTCTCACAGGCACCTGGTCCGCTGCCAGCATACGCTCCAGCGTTGCCGCACTTGCGCGTCTGAGCAGAGCCTCCGTACCGGCGTCCACTTCCAGCTCGCCAAACGCCGCCAGTCGCGACGCCAACTCCCCGACGAACGGGTGCAGCCGCTTCGCTCCGATGCCGCCAGCAGCCTCGTGCACCACTCTGACGGCGGCCGACACCTCCGGACCGTACTCTACCGGCCTGCCCACTCGACCTCCTCTAGCTTCTCGAGTCCCACCCGATAGCTGCCGGACAGCCGACTTCCTGTGGTAGCCGGTCACTAACACCACTTCATCCAGGATCCTTCCCTTCTCCGACCTGTCGGCCCTGTTGTATCTGTCCCGTTGCCGCGCGAAGTACTCTCGAATACTCTCTCGGTTCACGGTTACCTCCCCGTCCTCGGTAACCGCAATTTTGAGGCACATTCTTCGCTTCGGTAACCAAACTTTTGAGGTCATGCGCCGGGTTGCACGGACAAGCACATCCGTGCTAGTCTATCCCCATGCCCCAACTATCCACTGGCACCCATCCACTATCCACCAGGGAACACCCCTGTTCCATTCTGTACCGCCCTGTTCCACGCCAGATACGAAACGTGGAACACCCCCCGTCCCATTTTCCAGCGAAGTGTTCCATCGCCCAGATAGAAATGGAACACCTTGGAACGCAATGGAACAGCTCGCACGAAAATCGCCCCCTCCGCTCCGTCCCAAGCGGCCACCTCGTGCTATAATCCCCGGCACCCCTGAGGACACCGACGGCGCGGCCGACAGGCCGACGAAGGCGCTCTCAGCGGCCAGAATCACAGCACCGGAGACCGCGTCCAGCGGCGCCGCTTGGAGCGGCCCGAAGGCGGTCCCGGCGGTCAGGACTGACGAGATGAAAGTTCTCTTCCTCGAAGACGTTACCGGGGTCGCGCTTGGCGGCGAAATCAAGGACGTCAAGAACGGCTTCGCCCGCAACTACCTGATACCCAACAGGCTGGCCGTCCCCGCCACCAAGGACGCGCTGCAGCGCGTCGAGCGCCTGTCGCGGGACGCCGAGCAGAAGCGGCTCAAGCTGCTCGCCGACATGAAAGCACTGGGAGAAGCGCTCGACGGCACACGCGTCGACATCGAGATGCGCGCGGGCGCCAACGGCAGGCTGTACGGCTCCGTCACCAACGCCGTGGTCGCCGCGGAGCTGTCCAAGGTAACCGACAGGGAGATCGACCGCCGGTCGATCGACGTCGCCGACTCTATCCGCGAGGTCGGCGTGCACTCGGCCACCGTCCGCATCCACTCCGAGGTGACGGCAACGCTGTCGCTGCTCGTGTACCCCGCGGGCTCCGACCCCGAGGAGTTTGCGCAGCGCCTGCAGGAACAGGCCGAGGGCGCCGATGGCGATGCGGAGGCGGAGGAAGCGGCCGTGGAGGAAGAGCCCGCGGCCGAACCGGTCGAAGCCGAGGCGTCGGCGGAGCAGTAGCCCGCCGGCGAAGCCGACCGGGGCACACCCGCGACGACCCCGACCGGCGCGAGACGAGCCGCTCCGTATCCTCGACCAACTCTCTGACCCGTCGACCGGAGCGGAGCCGAAACACCGCATCCGAGGGACAGGGACGTGTACGCTGACCGACTACTCCCCCACGACGCCGACGCCGAGGAATCGGTCGTCGGGTCCGTCCTGATCGACGGCGACTCGCTCAACAAGATCACCTCGTTCCTCAAGGCGTCCGACTTCTACCTGGCCAAGAACCGCTGGTGCTACGAGGCCTGCCTCTCGCTGGCGGACCGCGGCGAGCCGATCAACCAGGTGAGCGTGGCCCACGAGCTATCCCTGCTGGACAGGCTGGAGGACTCCGGCGGCGCCGCCTACCTCGGTCACCTGGTCCGCGCCGTGCCCACGTCCGTCCACGTGGAGCACTACGGCCGCATCGTGCAGCAGGCCTCCGTCATGCGGCAGCTCATAGACGCGGCGGGAGAGATAGCGTCCATCGGCTACGCGGGCACCGCCGACACCGACTCGGCGCTCGGGCGGGCCGAAGACCTGCTCTTCCGCGTGCGCACCGGCAGGGAGTCCCGCGATTTCAAGGCGCTGCGAGAGATCCTCGACGTCCACATGGAGGAGACGGCCACGGTCGACGTCGACAGCGACCGGCTGACGGCGCCGGTCCCCACGGGCTTCACCGATCTCGACCGGCTGCTCGGCAACGGCCTGCAGCGGTCCGACCTGATCATCCTGGCCGCGCGCCCGAGCCTGGGCAAGAGCACGCTCGCGTTCAACGCCGCCCGCCACGCCGCGGGACACGGCGCCCGCGTCGGCATTTTCAGCCTCGAGATGAGCGCCGAGCAGATCGCGCTGCGCCTGCTGTCGAGCGAGGCCGACGTCGACGGCCAGCGTCTGCGTCTCGGCCTCGTCAGCGAGGCGGAGCAGCGCCGCGAGCTCGACGCTATCGGCACGCTCTCGGAGCTGCCCATATTCATAGACGACACCCCGATACAGGGCGTCGTCGAGATGCGGGGCAAGGCGCGGCGGCTCCAGGCCGAGCACGGCCTAGACCTCGTCGTCGTGGACTACCTGCAGCTCATGTCGTCCGGAGAAGGCCGGCGCAGCGACAACCGCGTGCAGGAGATGGGCGAGTTCTCACGGTCGCTCAAGGGCCTCGCCCGCGACCTGGACGCCGCCGTGCTGGCGTGCTCGCAGCTCAGTCGCGCGCCGGAGCAGCGGCCCTCCCACAGGCCCATCCTGTCCGACCTCCGCGAGAGCGGCAGCATCGAGCAGGACGCCGACGTCGTGTCGTTCATATACCGCGAGGACGTGTACACCTCCCGCGAGGAGTGGGAGCGGCGCAACCCGAGCGAGTCATACCCGGAGAACATAGCGGAGATCGACGTCGCCAAGCACCGCAACGGGCCGACGGGCAAGGTCCCGCTGTACTTCCGCAAGGACGTGGTGCGGTTCGAGAACCTCGAACAGTCGGCCAGGACGAGGGAATACGCTTAGGTGGCCTACTCAGGCTTTCCGCGCGGCGTGCGCTCCACCCCGGTGCCGAACCCCCTGTTCGGCGAGCTGCTGGAGCAGATCGACGATATCGCCGAGCTTCGCTGCACGCTCCGGCTGGTCTGGCTGCTGAACCGGAAAAAGGGCAACCCGCGCTGGGTCTCCCATGGCGAGCTGATGGCCGACCGGCCCCTGCTGCAGGCCTCCTCCGCCGAGGGAGACGCCGAGGCGGAGGTCCTGAGGGGTCTGCGCCTGGCGGTCCGACGTGGCACAGTGCTGGCGAGCGGAGGCCCCCCGGGGTCGGAGCGCTATACACTGAACACGGAAGCGGGCAGGAGTGCCGTGGAGGCCGAGTCGGACGATAGTCCGGCCGCCGACAACGGGACCACGCCGTGGGGGGGCGTGGCGGAGCGACCCAACATCTACGGCCTTTACGAGGACAACATCGGGATGCTGAGCCCGATGATCGCCGAGGAGCTGAGAGAGGCTGAGGAGCGGTACCCCCGGCAGTGGATTGAGGACGCGGTCAGGGAGGCGGTGCGAGCGAACCGGCGGAGCTGGCGGTACGTCTCCGCGATCCTGGAACGGTGGGAACGAGAGGGCAGGCGCGATGGAGAACCTGGGAGACATTCTCAAACGACTGGGTACCAGGAGTATTTCCGAAGGCGCTCCGGGCGCCGATAGCATTCCCGGCGGCGGCCTCGGCCCGGACGCCGACGGCGCGGGCCGGGAATCGGACTCGTGCCCGAGGTGCAACGGGCGGGGGCTGGTTACCCTCGACGTCCCCGTGGGGGACCCGGCCTTCGGCCAGGTCGTCGCGTGCGAGTGCCGCGAGAGCGAGATCGAGCAGGAGCAGACCGAGCGGCTGCTCCGCTACAGCAACCTCGGTCACCTCGCGCGCTTCGGCTTCGACAACCTGTCGCCCGAAGGACTCGCCGCCGACCCGGACAGCCAGGCGATGTTTCGCGGCGCCGAGCGGGCAGCCCGGGAGTACGCGGACAGCCCGAGCGGCTGGCTCGTCTTCACCGGCCCGAACGGCTCCGGCAAGACCCATCTCGCCGCCGCCATCGCGACGCACCGCATCCTGAACGGCCAGGTCGTCTTCTTCGCGGACGTGCCCGACCTGCTCGACCACCTGCGGTCCACGTTCGGCCCCTCCAGCGAGATGTCGTACAGCGACCTGTTCGAGCAGGTCCGCAACACTCCCCTCCTCGTGCTCGACGGGCTCGGGAGCCACAGCAGCACCGCCTGGGCGGAGGAGAAGCTGCGCCAGCTCGTCAACCGCCGCTTCAGCGCCGAGCTTCCGACCGTGGTGACCGTCTCGGGCAGCCTCGACAACGTCGACCCCTACATCCTGAGCAGGCTCCGGACGCCCGGCTTCTCGCGCGTCCTGCAGGTCCGGCGCTGGGCGCCCGAGGCGTCGGTCAAGGAAGGACGCGTGGAGCCGCGGCTGCTCGAGCTCATGACCTTCGAGAAATTCGACGTCAGGGGAAACAATCCCACGGCCATCCAGAGGACGAGCCTCGAGGCGGCCTACACGGCTGCCAGGACCTTCGCGGACAACCCCGACGGATGGCTTACGCTCAGCGGCCCCACGGGAGTGGGCAAGACACACCTAGCCGTCGCGATCGCCGTGGCCCAGATGGCGGCCGGCAGGCCGGCGGTGTTCTGGTTCGTGCCGGAGCTGATGGACTACCTCAGGTACACGTTCAACCCGGACAGCCCCGTCACCTACGACCGCGTATTCGAGGAGATCAAGGGAGCGCCCCTGCTGATCCTCGACGACCTCGGCAAGGAGCGCGGCAGCTCGTCGAGCGGCAGCACCTGGGCGGCCGAGAAGCTTTACCAGATAGTCGTCCACAGGCACAACGCCCGGCTGCCAACCGTCATCACAAGCATGATGGACTTCAGGGACGACCTGGACCCGATCACGTCGCGCGTGCAGGACGGCGACATATCGCAGCTCGTGCCCGTCGACGCGCCGGACTACCGCAACAAGCGGCGGCGGCCACAGGGGTCGAGGCGCGCCCCGCGCCGCAGGAAGGCCGACTAGCGTCCCAGCGTGACCGCGATGCCCGAGGCTCCCTGGCCACTCGGACGCGACTCCCTTCCATCGAGGCCGGCAGGGCTAGCCCCTGCCCACCCTGGCGACGTTGAAGGACTCGTCGACGAACCATAGCCCCTGGTTCTTCGCCAGGACCTCCGAGGTCACGTCGATGTAGTCTCCCCGGCTCATCGCCGGCCTGAGACGTTCGTCCTCTATCTGGGCGACGTACGTCGCGGCGTTCCAGGCCGCGAGCACCGTCGACGTGCTGATGCTGGTCTCCAGCTCGGATGGCGGCAGCCGCAGGTCATAGCGGAATTGCGCCCGGGAATCGGGATAGCTCAGGAACCGGAGCTCAGGATGGCTGTCTCCCAGCTGCGAGCTAAGCTCTCTGAGCAGCTCCTGGCGAGGCGTGAGAAAGGGGTTCTCGCCCGGCCAGATACCGCGGACTATCTCCATGCCGGGGTCCTTTCCCGTCGACTGGATGACGACCATGACGCCGCCGGGGGCCAGCGAGCGCGCCAGGGGAGCAAGCACGCTCCTGACTTTCGCCTTCGCCGGCAGCCTCGCCCTGAACGGCTGGGCGGCGACGATCACGTCGTATTCGAGGCCGGGAGCACCCCGCCGCGGAATGACCGGCGCCAGCGGCCACGCGTGGTCCTTGCGAAACAGCACCAGCACCGAGGGAGCGCTATAGCGAGGATTGCCCGTGCGCTCGCTTGGGGTCGTCCTCCACCATTCCTGGACAAGCGGCTCCAGGCCCCTGATCTGCTCGTCGAACTCGAACGCCGTGCCACCTTCGAGAGGCGCCTCCAGCCAGTTGAGTCGCGCCCGCATCGCTTTCGACCCGGGGTGGAGCCAGGGCGCTTCCGTGTAGAGCATGTTGGTCAGCACCAGGACGGTCAGCGGATGCTCGTAGAACCTGTCGGCCATCTTCTCCAGGCCGATCCGAACATCCTCCTGGCTGATCTCCTTCCCGACGATGAGAAAGGGGACCGTGGGGTGCTGGCGATGGAGGTCTCTCATGAGACGCGTGAGAACGGTCCCATCGCCCATGCCGGCGTCGAAGACGCGCAGCGCCGGCGGCACCGGACGCAGCCCCCTGATGTCCAGGGCGACGCGCTCGGCGATTACCTGCTTTTCGCTGCAGGTGCTGACGAACAGCAGGTACTTCTCGCGGTTGTCGTAGAACCGGAAGTTGCTGTCATAGCTCTCGGACATCCCGGACCCCGCAGTGTCCTCGCGGTCGTCAATGACTCGTCACGGAACCCCGTCGACAGAGTGCATCAACCACCCCGTCTTTGTCCAGATACCTATGCACGTCGTATTCGAGTGCCGGGCCGCATCCGCCAGCACGACAGGCCATCGGGCGCTCAGGTCAGACCGCGGAACTCCGCCAGGCCCGCCCTGGACGCCGCGGCGAGCAGGCCGTAGTCCGAGCCGCAGTTGACGAACGTCACACCTGCCTCGAGCAGCTCGCGGATCCCGTCGCCCGCGGTGGGCGAGGCGCCGATGGCGACGCCGTGCCTGCGCCCCGCCTCGAGCATGCGGCTCATCACGTCGTCGATCTCCGGGAGGGGCAGCTTGCGCGGGTCGAGCCCCAGGGCCAGCGACATGTCGAACGGGCCGATAGTCAGCGCGTCGACGCCGGGAACCGCGGCGATATCCTCCAGCTCGTCGAGCGCGCCCGTCGTCTCGACTATCAGCGCGACCAGGATATTGTCGTTGGCGCGTTCGAGGTAGTCGTCGTTGTCGAAGCTGTAGCGGCTGGCGCGGAGCGGCCCGAAGCTGCGCGAGCCCTCCGGCGGGAACCGGGTCGCGTCGACCACCGCCCTCGCCTCGTCCGCCGAGCTCACCAGCGGCGCCAGCACGCCCAGCGCGCCCATGTCCAGCGCCCGCTGGATGTGGACGCGGTCCGACGAAGGCACGCGAACGATCGGCACCGCGTCGGTGCCGGCCATCGCCATGAGCATGTGCTCGATCTCCGCCGAGTCGAGCGCGTTGTGCTCCGTCTCTATCACGAGCCAGTCGAAGCCGGCGTTGGCCATGAGGCCAGCGACACCGGGGCTGCCGAGGCCCAGGAACGCTCCTATGGTCGGCTCCCCCGCGGCGAGGCGCCGCCGAACGTGGTTGGTCATCATCGCCGCATCCTCCGTTGCCGTGTGCTACCCGTCCCGCTCCGCCGCCGCCAGCGCCCGGAATCGCTCCAGCTCGTCGAGGAATTCCCGGTAGCTCGACGCCTTCTCCACCGTCTTGATAAACGAGCCCACGTCATCGTGGTAGCCCCTCATCTCGTTCACCTCCCTGCCGATGGGGCTGATCGACGCCGGGCCCTCCGCATAGCGGCCGCGGAACGCGAAGTAGGCCTGGTTCAGCTTGCGGAGCCCGTAGCCGCCGAGCCTGAAGTCCCACCACCGCCGCTTCATGTACTCCTCCGCCTCCTGCACCTCGCCCGCTTCCAGGAGCTCCTCGACCCTTTCGCGCGTCGTGCGCATCTCCCTGGTGAACACGGGGTCCCGCTCCTCCGGGGCCAGGTAGCGGCTCGCGTTCTCGTCCAGGTCGCCGCCCATGCGCGCGAACGCGGCGTCGCCAAGCTCCCGTCCGGCCACGTCGGCGATCGTCTCGTTGAGCGAGAACATCGTCTCCGAGCTGTAGATGTTGCGTCCCAGCGGCCGGAACAGGAAGTAGGCGTGCAGCCACTCGTGGGCGGCGACCCGAAGCAGCGCCCGCAGCGGGTACAGGTCGGAGACCAGCAGCGGATAGGTCGCGAGTCCCGCGAGATTGTCGACGAGCGCCGCGACGTTGTACTCCTCCAGCAGTCTCGTCTCCAGCTCGTCGCGCAGCAGGACGTCCATATCGGGCTCGAGCAGCACGGCCTCCAGCACCTGCAGCCGGTCGCGTCTCGACGTCACCAGCAGCGTCGGAGGCTGTTCGAACCGGAAGTCCACCGGGGGGAAGGTGATGCCGCGCCAGGCGAGGCCCTCGTCCTTTACGACCCGGTCCAGCTCCGCCTCCACGGCCTCCTCCGCCGAGGGGCGCAGCCTGCTCTTCGTTTCCAGGAGCTCTTCCAGGTACTCGCGCGACCGCTCCAGCTCCTTGACGCTGCTGGAGTCGCCGACGCTCCTCACGAGCAGCCCGTCCTGGCGCCTCTCCTCCTTGCGGGCAAGCTGCGCGGCCTCGAGGTATTCCTCGAGATCGGCAAGGCGCTGGTCCCTCGTGGGCCGGCCGAAGAACGCCTCCCTGAGGAGGTTCGTCCACTTGTCCGGGACGTTTGCCACCTCCCACCAGAAGATCGAAAAGGTGTACGGATTGCCGACGGTCGCGGCGGGGAACCGGCGGGGCGAGTCGATGCCGGCCATCACGAGCACGACCGCGACGAGCAGCGCCCACAGGACCGGCCTGCGCCACCGCGCCCGCGTCCGTGCTCGCTCCGGCTCCAGGGTCGCGCGTCCCTCCATTGAGGCAGCATAACACGCCGTCCCCGGATGCCCGGATTCGGCCACGGCCAGCCCCAGGCGCGTTTGTTCGCGCCGTGCCGCTCGTTATATCCTTTGGACGCACCCCACGATCGGAGCGGGAATGGCCGGCAGGCAACGCGACTCCCTCAGAGGCGCACGCGAGAGTCCCCAGGACGAGCAGTCCACGCGCAGGCTCAAGAGAGCGGCGGCGGGCTGCCTTACATTCCTGTTGTTCACGACCCTTATCGCGATTAGTCCCCTGTTCTGCGACGACCCCTACATCACGGACGGGATCGGCGACAACTTGGGCGCCGCGGAGATCGTAGAGGTCGGCATGACGGAGCGCGAGGTGCTCGACCGGATGAACAAGCCCACCCCGCCGTGGACGGTGCTGTACCTCGACAGGTGGGACGGCGGCGACGGATGGAACGTCGGCGTGCCGACCGGAGGCATGAGCGAGCTCCGGCTGTCCTCCAGCGGGGCGCAGCTCGAGAACAGCCCCTACTACGCGTACGTCTTCTTCCCGGAGAGCGACCGCGGCTCCGACCCGACGTTCGTGTACTTCGACCGCGCCACCGAAGCGGTGATCCACGTCGATCGGCTGAGCTGCGACGAGACGCTCCAGGCGCTGGAGGCCGGCAACCACACCGGCGTCCCGGACGGGTCCGCCTGCTGGCGCGACCCGGGCTAGTCAGCCCAAGCGCCCGGCCAGGGCGGAAGCGGAGGCGAAGCGCGCCTCGAGACTCGGATACAGCTCGCGCCACTCCTGGTAGAGCTCGTCGTACGCTCGCACGCGGGCCGGGGCCGGGTCCGAGACGGGCTCGGTGGCGACCCAGGCGTCGATGGCCTCCGTGATGGCGCCGAAGATTCCCGCGCCGACGGCCGCCAGCGCCGCGGCGCCGTAGGCGGGCCTGCCGCCTTCGCCCATGCCAGCGACCGGCGCACCGAATACGTCCGCCTGCATCTGCCGCCAGAGGGCGCTTCTGGCCCCGCCGCCGATAGCCCTGATCTGGACGTCGTCGTCCGCGAAGGGACGCATCAGCTCGAGCGAGTCGCGGAGCGCGAAGCAGACGCCCTCCATCACGGCGCGCACCAGGTGAGCCCTCGTGTGGCCCAGGTGCAGCCCGAAGAAGACGCCGCGGGCCGCCGAGTCGTTGTGCGGCGTGCGCTCGCCGGTGAGATACGGCAGGAAGCAGAGGCCATCGGAGCCCGGCGGGACCGCCGCGGCCTCGGCCGTCAACGTGTCGTACGAGCCGCCCGGCGACACGACGTCGCGCAGCCATCGCATCGCGTTGCCAGCCGACAGTATGACGCCCATCAGGTACCAGGCGTCCGGGGCGCAGTGGTTGAAGGTGTGCAGGCGCATTTCGGAGTCGACCAGTGGGCTCGCGGTTGGCATGAGCATCGTCCCCGAAGTGCCGATGCTCGACTGCACCGTCCCCTGCCCCACGACCCCGCTGCCGATCGCGCCGGCCGCGTTGTCGGCCCCGCCGCCAACGACCGGAAGTCTCGCCTGCAGGCCGAGCGCGTCGGCGGCGACGGCAGTCACTCGGCCGGACACGTCGGCCGAGCCGACTACCTCGGGCAGAATGGCCCCGTCGAGGTCGAGGGCATCCAGGACATCGGACGACCAGCGGCGTTCGCGCACGTCGTACAGGAGCGTGCCAGCGGCGTCCGAGGGCTCGGTCGCGAGCTCGCCGGTCATCCTGTACCGGATATAGTCCTTCGGGAGGAGCAGGTGGCGCAGCCGCTCGTAGCTTCCGGGCTCGTGGCGGCGAATCCAGAGCACCTTGGGCGCGGTGAAGCCTTCCAGCGCCCGGTTGGTGACCGTCCGGTGAAGGCCGTCCATCCCCAGGGTCTCGGTGATCTCCCGGCATTCCGCGGTCGTCCGCGTGTCGGCCCACAGCAGCGCCGGACGGATGACCTCGAACGCGTCGTCCAGGAAGACCGAGCTGTGCATCTGCCCGGACAGGCCGACGGCAGCGACCTCCACGCCGCGGGGCAGGCGCCGAACCTGGGCCATCGCGGCAGCGACGGCGTGCTGCGTCGATGTCCACCACTGCTCCGGGTCCTGCTCGGCCCAGCCCGGCCGCGGCACTAACAGCGGCTGGTCGGCGTCCGCGTCGGCCAGCACGACGCCGGCCTCGTCGACCACCACCGCCTTGACCCCGGTGGTGCCTACGTCGATCCCCAGTACGGCCCTGGCTGTCTTGCCCAGTCTCGCCCTCCGTATGTCCGACCGCGGCCCAACGTACCACCGGCGCGGCGTCTAGGCAAACGGCGGCGCCGCAGATATAATCGGCCCCGCCTTCGAAGCTCAGCCAGCCGGCCGCGCGATACCAACGATGCCTACGGACGACATGACAAACCCATCGGCGGTACTCGCCGCGGTCGACGACCTGCGGATCGAGGACAGGCCCAGGCCTGAGCCGGGCCCGGGGGAAGTCCTGATCGGCGTCCGGTCGGTCGGCATATGCGGGTCGGACGTCCACTACTGGGAGCACGGCCGCATCGGCGACTTCGTCGTCGAGTCGCCGCTGGTCCTCGGGCACGAGGCCGCGGGAGTCGTCGAGGAGTTGGGCGACGGCGTGACGGACCTCGAGCCTGGAGACCGCGTCGCGATCGAGCCCGGTGTGCCGTGCAGGCGCTGCCTGGTGTGCAAATCGGGTCGCTACAACCTGTGCCAGGAAGTGCGGTTCATGGCGACGCCGCCCATCGACGGAGCGTTGGCGCGTTACGTCGCGCACCCCGCCGACTTCTCCTACCGGCTGCCCGAACACGTCACGCTCGACGCTGGAGCGACGCTGGAGCCGCTGTCCGTCGGCGTCCACGCCTGCAGGCGCGGCGGCGTGGGGCCCGGCAGCCGGGTGATGGTGATGGGCGCCGGGCCCGTGGGACTCGCGTGCCTGCTGGCTGCGCGGGCCGCGGGCGCGGCGGCCGTGGGCGTCGCCGACCTGCGCCAGGACCGGCTCGACGTCGCGGAGAGCCTCGGCGGAACGCCGCTGGCCGCCGACAGCCCGACCGTGCTCGACGACATCCGCGACGGCCTCGGCCACGTCGACGTGTCCGTCGAGTGCTCGGGGGCGGAGGCCGCCGTGCGGACCGCCATCGACGCGACCTCCCCCGGCGGATCGGTCGTGCTGGTCGGACTTGGCCCGGCGGAGCTGACCCTGCCGATAGTCCGGGCAGCCACCCGAGAGGTCGACCTGCGCGGCGTCTTCCGCTACGCCAACGCGTACCCGACGGCGCTGGACATGGTGGCGTCGGGCGCCGTCGACACCTCTCCGCTCGTGACGCACCACTTCGAGCTGGAGGACGTGGTGGCGGCGTTCGAGACGGCCCGCGACGCGAGCGACGGCGCCATCAAGGTCATGGTGACCATCTGATGCCGGTCGCGATCGACCTGTCGGGCCGTCGCGCCGTCGTGACGGGCGCCGGCAAGGGCATAGGCCGCTCGATCTGCCTGGAGTTGGCCAACGCCGGCGCGGACGTGTTCGCCGTCAGCCGCACGGAGTCCGACCTGGAGAGCCTGGGCGACGAGCTCCGGCCGACCGGGGTCCGCTACGGCTACTGCGTCGTCGACCTGCGTGACAGGGAGACGGCCGGCCACGTCGCCGCTCGGGCCGCGGACGCCCTCGGCGCGCCCGACGTGCTGGTGAACAACGCGGGCGTGGCCGACAACGCCCCGGCGACCGAGGTCACCGAGGAGCAGTGGGACACGACGCTGGACGTTAACGCGAAGGGCGCGTTCTTCCTGTCCCAGGCGCTCGGCCGGGGCATGATCGAGAGCGGCTTTGGGCGCATCGTCAACGTGTCATCGCAGGCGGGCCTGATCGCGCTGGAGCAGCACGCGGCCTACGGCGCGAGCAAGGGCGCGATGAACATGCTGACGAAGGTGCTGGCCGTCGAGTGGGGTCCATACGGCGTTACCGTGAATGCGGTCGCGCCCACGGTGATCCTGACGCCGATGGGCGAGGCGTTCTGGAACGAGCCCTCCCGGCGCGAGCCTATGCTGGCGAAGATACCGCTCGGCCGCTTCGGCAAGCCGCCGGAGGTAGCGTCGGTCGTCGCGTTCCTGGCCTCCGAGCACGCGGCCCTGATCAACGGCGCCATCATCCCGATCGACGGCGGCTACACCGCCAGGTAAGCCCGCAGCGAGTCCTTCGACACCACCGTCCAACCCCAGGAGAGCCCACATGAGTGAGAACACGCTGACCGCGGGGGCTTCGAGGATAGACATCACGCCGCCCATCGGCTTCAGGATGCAGGGCATCATGCGGCGCATCGAGCCCTCGGCCGGCGTCCACATGCCACTCTGCGCGTCCGCACTCGTGCTGGCGGACGACGTCCACAAGATCGTGATTATCGATTGCGACCTGATCGGCCTCGACCAGCCGCTGGCGGCCGAGATACGCGGCGCCGTCGCCGACCGCGTGGGGACGGAGCCAAGCCACGTCACCGTCGCGTGCACCCACACCCACAACAGCCCGTGCACCGTCCGCGACGGCCTGGGCGGTCCTCACGACCTCGCGCCGCGGCCCGGCGAGACGGAATCGCTGGACGCGTACGTCGCGGAGCTGGTCGACAAGGTGGCGGGCCTCGCGGCGGACGCGGACTCGAAGCGGCAGCCGGCGAGGGCCGGGGCAGCACGCGGCGAGGCGGCCGTCAACATCAACCGCGAGCAGATGATGGACGACGGCCGCGTATTCGTCGGCCGAAACCCGAACGGCGTGACCGACCACGGCGTCGACGTGCTCAGGGTCGACGACCTGGATGGCCGCCCAATATCGGTCGTGTGCTGCTTCGCCGCCCATCCGGTCGTGATGGGCATGGACAGCTTCCTGCTGGGCCCCGACTACCCGGGCGTAGTCCGGCGCATCGTCGACCAGACCGTCGGCGGCACGACATTGTTCCTGACGGGGTGCGCCGGCAACCAGGCGACGATCGAGTTCCTGCAGGACGACTGGGACGAGGTGGAGCGCATCGGGGGAGTCGTCGGCTGCGAGGCCGCGAAGACGGCCATCGGCATCGAGACACGCCCGCACGAGGTCGTCATGGAGGCAGGCGGGTCGATGGCCAACCTGGCGTTGTACAGCAAGAGGTTCCACGACGGGCCGACGCACCGGGTGCTGGACGTCGCGACGCGCACCGCGACTGTGCCGCTGCAGCCGCTGCCGTCGCTGGCGGAGGCCGATGCGCAGGCTGCGGCCGCCGCACGCGAGTTGGCCGACGCCGCGAAGAGCGGCGCGTCCGTCCGCGACCAGGTCCCGCTGATGCTCATGGAGCGGTGGACGAAGGGTGTGCTGGAGAAGGTGAGGGCCGGCGTGAAGCACGACAGCTTCGTCTTCGAGATCGTGGGCTACCGGCTAGACGACTTCGTCCTGTGCGCGCTTCCGGGAGAGCCGTTCGTGGAAATCGCGCTGGGGGTCAAGGAGCGCTCGAAGGCCGCCCACACGATGGTCGCCGGGTACGGCAACGGCAACGTCGGATATATGCCCAGCGCCGAGACGGTGGCGCAGGGCGGCATGGCCGTCGAGGCCTCGCTCCAGACCTACAACAACTCGGCCCCGCCCGTGTCCGAGACGGTCGACATAGTCGTCGCCGAGTTCGGCAAGCTGCTGGAAGACCTCCGCCTGTAGCGCCGGCCCGGCGGCCGCAACCCTGTCGTCATCACCACAACCCTCCCCGGGCAACTCATCCACCGGAGTCGATGAGGGAGACCAGGAGGGCACTCTGCGCGTGCAGGAGATACTCTTTCGCTTCGTACACGCGGCAGCCAGGCCAGTTCATCGCGCCCTCAGATACCTCCTCGCCTCTGTGGACCGGCGGACACGGAAGAAAGAGAGCATCCGTTGGACTTACCCTCAGCATCTCCTCCGTGACCTGGTAGGGGAGGAATAGGTCCCTTATCTTCTGTTGATCTTCGTCGGTTCCGCCTGCGGGCCAACAATCGGTATAGATCACATCTGCATCGGCCATTGCTGAGTGGATGTCTCCAGAAACGGACACTTCTCCTTCGGCCTCGCGGGCGATCCGTTGGAGGAACCGGGCTTCGACCCCATATCCCGCGGGGCACACCTGGACGACGTGTATTGGAAATCTCGCCGCAGCCTCGAACCAGGAGTGCCCGAGGTTCGTCGCCTCGCCAATGAAGGCGACACGCAAGTCGGTCAGGTCGCCTCTCTGTTCCTTGATATAGGCCAGGTCTCCCAGTATCTCGCAGGGGTGGTTGAACGGGGTCCTGGCGTTTATCACCGGAACCCGAGCGGCATCAGCCAGTCTCAGCATTAGATCGTGGGTTGCTGTCCTGGCGACGATAGCATCGAACCAGTTGTCCAGGTACCGGGCCACATCTTCCAGCGGTTCGTTAACGTCGATGGCGCCTGGAATCTCGACGGCCTTGCCACCGAGTTCTGCTATGCCCAACTCGAACGCAACTCGGTTCCGAAATCCCGTCGCGCCCCACATCAGGGCAATGCGCCGCCCCTTGAGCGACGGTGGAGACTTCCCTCTCACCCACAACTCGCGGAAGGTCTGAGCCGCTTCCACCAATTCACTGAGATCCTCCGCAGACCAATCAAGAAAGGAGATGAAGTCCTTCGGCATGGCGTAGCCTCCCGGCCTGGTTTGGCCAACTCGTATGATCTTCCAACGCAAAAGAAAAGGGCCTCCCCAAATTGTCGGGGAGGCCCTTGAGTGCTACGAAGGAATTACTTCGAGCCTACGTCCTCCCGAAAACCGCAATCGCTCGACCGAACCTGTCTGCGGGCGGTGAGAGTATGCGGGCCACGGGGACGAACGACGGCTTCATTGCGTTCTGACGTTAGCAGACGGGAGCGGCGCGTACAAATCGCAAGCCACGCGGAACGATCTTCGAGAAGTGGGTTCCGGCGTCATTCCTACGCCCCTGCCCCGCGGAAGCGGAAGGCGTAGACGTCCGCGTCCTTGAGCGCAAAGCGGAGCCTGACCGGCTTGCCGGACAGGGCGCCGAGGTCGGCATCGCCTCCCCAGCGCGCGACGCCGTCGGTCTCGTCGCCGATGATCTCGCCGCAGTCGGCGAGGCTCAGGCCGTCCTGGACGGCGCCGTCGGCGTCCTGGACCTCGACACTGACGTGTCCGGCGGCCGAGGTCGAGAAATTCAGCTCCAGCTCGCCGCCGTCGAAGACGAGCGGCGGCGTGGTCATCTCGCCTCCGCCGTACCCGGCGCTGGCGGACACGAAGCCGTCGAGCCGCAGCGTCATGCGCTCGAAGTGGCACGTCGGGAAGTCGCGGTTTCGCAGCACGTAGAGGGAAAGCTCCTTCTCGCCTGTCTGGACGATGCCATTGGAGACGAGGCTCGCGCGGGACATCCAGTTTCGCGGGTCCGGCCCCGGCCTGATGAACGACTCCAGGAACGTCCTGTCCCAGTGGATGCCGTCGCGGCTGCTCATGAAGATCGGGTCGGCGACGCCGGGCCAGTGGGCGTCGGAGTGGCGCGTCTGCTCCGGGACGAAGCGCCTGGGGAAGGCCAGATAGACCCCCGGCGCGCGCAGGTACGGCGTCGTGCCGTTCGTGTACATGTGCTCGATCGGCGCGTCCCCGGTGTCGATCGGCTCGAGCGCCGACCAGTTCAGGAAGTCCTTCGACGTGCCGCGCCTGATCCAGCGCACCGACTTGCGGCCGCCTCCCTCGGAGGCGCGACCGTGCGTGAACCCGCCCGCGCCGTGCTTGCCCCGCACGTAGATGACGTACTCTTCGCGCCACGGGTCCCAGAACGGAAGGTTCTGGGTGTCGAAGGGCGGGTCGTCCAGGATCGGCTCTTCCCGCATGCGCCGCCAGTGGACGCCATCGGCCGACGCCAGCGCCTTCAGCGTCTCCTTGCCGTCGACCGGCTCGCGCACAATCGCCTTGTACCGCTCGTCTGGCTTCGCCTCCGGGTTGCCGTCTATGAACGGGACCATGTCGACGCCCGGCGTCATCCAGACGATGCTGTTGTCGGTTGAGCCCTCGAACTCGAAGAGGCCCAGCGACGGCTTCGTCCAGGTGATGCCGTCGGTGCTCTCGGCGTAGGCCGTGAGGTCGGCGTGCAGCGGGACCTTCGTCTCGCCCGGCTCCATCAGCGACTCGATCTGGTAGCCGTCGTGGCTCGTGCCGCGGTAGTACATCCGGTAGATGCCGTCGTCCTTCAGCACCGTGTGGTAGTCGCAGGTGCTGCCCTCCCACGGCGCGTCGGTCACGATCGCCGTGCCCGCGGACTGGGGACTGTGCAGCTTGAGATCGACCCCCTCCGCGGAGTCGATCAGGTAGCGGTCGACGAATAGCTGGCGGTCGCTTCCGACATCGATGGGTTGTGCGGTCACGTGAGTCACCTCCTGGAGGCTGGTCGATCCCTGGATGCCTCCGACTGCCGCAATTATACAGCCCGCCTGCCAGTCGGCTTCAGCGACGGCCCCGATCCGCTCAGGGTGACGGCAATCGGGTAGAATGAGAGCGGCGAGTTACGGCAAAGGGGCTTTCTATGGGTACTTTCACCTGGCCCTTGCGAATTTCCAGCATGGATGGCCAGCAGGCACGGGACGTGGAGGCGACGGTGGATACCGGCGCCGCCTATACTACGCTGCCCGGAAGGCTGCTGCGCGAACTGGACGTCGCTCCCATAGCCAAGCGCACGTTCGTGCTGGCCGACGGGCGCCGGGCAGAGATGGACATAGGGCGGGCCTGGGCCACCGTCGACGGCGCCAGCGAAGTCACCCTCGTGGTCTTTGGAGAGGATGATGCCCCAGCCCTGCTGGGGGCCTACACCCTGGAGGGCCTGGGGCTGGCAGTGGACCCCGTCTCGCAGCGGTTGGCTCCCACCCACCTGATCATGTACTAGTTGGTCTGCATCGGCCAGCGCGCCGCGACTACGGAGCAACGCAACCATGACAACCTATCGCGCGGCGGTCATCGGCCTGGGCCGCATGGGCAGCACGTTCGACGACGAGATCGACCAGGGCGGTTCGATCTTCCTCCCCTACTGTCACGCGCCGAGCTACGACGCCGCCCCGAACGTCGAGCTGGTCGCCGGGGCCGACCTGCACGACGGCCAGCGCGAGATCTTCGGAAAGCGCTGGGACATCTCTCCCGACCATCTTTACGCAGACTACAGGGAGATGATCGCGCGAGAGCAGCTCGACCTGATCAGCGTCTGCACGACGGCCCGGGTGCGCTCGCGGATCGTGCAGGACGTGGCCCGGTCGGGCGTGGGCGCGATCTGGGCCGAAAAGCCCATCGCGCTGAGCCTCCAGGAAGCGGACGATATGGTGCGCGCCTGCGAGGAGAACGACGTTCGGCTCGCCGTCTACTGCGGCCGGCGCTGGAACCCGCTCTTCCACAAGGCACGGGAGATGATCCAGGCGGGGGAGATCGGCGACGTTCTGCACGTCGCGGCGCTCGCGCGGGCCGGACTGTCGCACAACGGCAGCCACTCGATCGACATCCTCCGGTACCTCGCCGGCGGCGACGTCGAGTGGGTGTTCGGCGAGATCGAGTCGGACGAGGCCGCGGCCGGGGACGACGATCCGCGCGGCAACGGCTACCTCGCCTTCGACAACGGCGCCAGGGGTTACCTCAGGTCCACGGACACCGGCGCGGCCAACTGGGAGGTGGACGTCGTCGGAACGAGGGCCGCATCCGCTCCTCCGACAACGGCGACAACTGGGAGCTCCGGCGGCTCTTCGACGACGGCCCGACCGGTCGGCGTGGTAGACCGTATGCCGTCGACGTCCCGTTCCCATGGCCGGCTCGAATGCAGGGAATGGGTCTGCACGCGGTCGCGGACCTCGTGTCCGCCATCGAGAACGGCCACGAGCCGAGGTGCTCGGGCTACGACGGACGCGCCGCGCTGGAGATCGCCATCGCGCTGCGCGAGTCGCACCGCCGCGGCGGCGTCAAGGTCGCGCTCCCGATAGAGGACCGGAGCCTGAAGATCGAGTCCTACGAGATAGCCGGCGACGACGTTCCGGCCCGCGTGCGCCGGGAGCGAGAGCGGAGGAGCAGCCCATGAAGGCGCTCGTGTACCACGGCAACAGGGACGTCCGGTACCAGGACGTCGCCGACCCGGCTCCAGGCAACGGCGACGCGCTGATCCGCATCGACTACTGCGGAATCTGTGCGACCGACCTGGAGGAGTACCAGTTCGGGCCGAATTTCATCTTCGACGAGCCCAACCCTGTCACCGGGAGGATGCTGCCGTTGGTCATCGGCCACGAGCTCACCGGCACCGTCGTCGAGCTCGGCCGAAGCGCCTCCGGAGTGGCCGTAGGCGACCGCGTGGTGGTCGATGGCGTGCTCACCTGCAAACAATGCTGGTGGTGCCTGAACGACCGGACGAACCTGTGCCCCGGCAGCGCGACGGTCGGATTCGCGGCCGATGGCGGCCTTGCGGAGTACGTCGCGTGGCCCGCCTCCCAGGCCGTGGCCCTGCCGGATAACGTCAGCAGCGAGGAGGCCGGCCTCAACGAGCCGACCGCCGTCGCCCATCATGCGGTGCGCCAGGGCAACGTAGGCCCGGGCGACCGCGTCGCGGTGTTGGGCGCCGGTGTCGTGGGCCTGCTGGCGATGCAGGCCGCCCGGGCGGTGGGCGCCTGGGTGTGCGCCATCGACGTCCGGCCGATGAGCCTCGACCGCGCGGCCGAGCTGGGCGCGGACGCCACGCTCGACTCCAGCGAGGGCGACGTCGTCGACCGGCTTGCCGACATGACCGAAGGCAAGGGCGCCGATGTCGTGATCGACGCGGCGGGCGCTCCGAAGACGCCTCACCTCGCGATCGACCTCGCTCGCCGGGGCGGACGGGTCGTGATCGTCGCGATCTACACCGCGACGCCCGAGTTCGACTTCAATACCATCCTGTCGAAGGAGGTTGAGGTCGTCGGGTCGATCGGCTACCAACGGCGGGACGTGGAGGCCGCGGTCCACATGCTCGGCGACGGCTCCGTCAAGACGGCGTCGTTGGTCTCAGGCGTCATCGGCCTGGACGAGGTCGTCGACGTCGGCTACGCGAGAATGATGGCGCCGACCAAGGACATCTTCCGCCTCCTCGTCTCCCCGACCGGCGGCCAGTAGGCTCGGGCCGCAATGTAGGGGCGGCGATACGCTCTCGCGGCCCGCATACTTCTCGGCCCAGCCCCGCTCGCAACTGTTCAGAGTTGAGGAGACACCTGACCCGTTCGCCCCGAGTGCCCCGACGCTTCGTCAGGGTGTATCGAGGGGCCGCCACGAAGAGTGGGCGAGGCTCAGCACCAAATCATCCCGATCATCAGAATCCCACGAATCGCAGTTCAGATGTTCCGCCTCACCTACTCTGAACAGCTACCCCTGCTCGAATGACTGGCCGGCCACCGGCCTGCTGCCCGGGCAGGCGCAGGTCTTTGGAATGCGCCTGATTCTATTGAAGACCGGGCCCGTGACCTCGATGCCCATGTCGAAGGTCTGCTCGAGTGCGTACGCCCCGCTTTCGGCGTCTCCGCCACCGGTGCTGGCCGTCGGAGTGCCGTCAAAGCGGCGGGAATCGGCGTCCGCCAGCAACGGTGGCAGCTTGCACGACCAACCTGCCGGGCATTGGGGCCCACCAACTTCCGCGGCGCCGTGAGACGGTTGCCGCACCGCGGGCATGCGCCGCCGGCAATATTGGTGAGGGAGAGATGGTCGGGGTGACTGGACTTGAACCAGCGACCTCGTCGTCCCGAACGACGCGCGCTACCGACTGCGCCACACCCCGACGGTCTAGATTGTAGCCCTGAAACGGCCCGGACGGCAAGGCGAGCGCCTTGCTGTCCCTGCCGGCATACGGCATCCCGAGAGGTTAATCGTCTGCCTCTTCGGGCAGAGCGCTCTTCAGCGAGGCGAAGTTCATCTGGTACAGGTGGGCGTACAGGTTGTTGTTCGCCATCAGCTCGTCGTGCGTGCCCACCTCGACGACCTCGCCCAGGTGGAGCACGACGATCTGGTCCGCGCCCCGTATGGTCGAGAGCCGGTGGGCGATGACGATGGCGGTCCGGCCCTTCAGCAGCCGCTGCAGGGCGCGCTGCACCAACATCTCGGTGTAGCTGTCGATGTTCGCGGTGGCCTCGTCGAGGATCAACACCCTCGGGTCGGCCACGATGGCCCTTGCGAAGCTGACGAGCTGGCGCTGCCCGACGCTGAGGTTCACGCCGCGCTCGTGCAGGTATGTGTCGTAGCCGTCCTCGAGCTTCGTGATGAAGTCGTGGGCGCCGATCGCCTTGGTCGCCTCGATCATCTGCTCGTCGGTGACGTCCGGATGGTTGTACTTGATGTTCTCCCGCACGGTCGCCGAGAAGAGGAACGGCTCCTGCAGCACCATGCTCATTTGCCTCGCGAGCGACCGGCGCTTCACGTCGCGGACGTCCATCCCGTCTACGAGGATGGCGCCGCGGTCCGGCTCCACGTCGTAGAAGCGCGAGATCAGCGACACGAGCGTCGTCTTGCCAGCGCCGGTCGGCCCTACGATGGCGACCGTCGACCCGGGCTCGACGTGGATGTTGACGTTCTTGAGCACGTCCTCGCCCTCGACGTAGCCGTAGCTGACGTTCTTGACGTCGATCGCGCCGCGCAGCCGCGGGAGGTTCCTGGCGCCGGGAGCGTCGACCAGGTCCGGCTCGGCGTCGAGCAGCTCGAATATCCTGACGCCGGACGCCATCGCGCGCTGGAGCTGGGTGTACTGCATCGTCAGGCTGCGTATGGGCTCGAAGAAGCGCTGGATGTAGAGCACGAAGGCGACCATCGTCCCGACTTCGATGGCGTCGTCGGTGACCATGCGCGCGCCGAAGTAGACCACGAGCCCGATCGCGAGATGGGTCAGCAGGTCGACGGGCATCAGCAGGCTGGAGGCCATCCTGGTCGCCGACAGCGACGTGTCCAGGCTGTCCTTGTTCTTCCGGTCGAACTCCTCGAGATTCCGCTCCTGGCGGTTCATGCTCTGCACGACCCGCACGCCGGATATGTTCTCGTTGAGCGCCCCGTTGACGACCGAGATGGTCCGCCTGACCTCGATGAAGCCGCGCCTCGCGAACGGCTGCCACACCATCATGATCACGACGAGGATGGGCACGAACGCCATCGAGATGAGGCCGAGCTCCAAGCTCATGGTCACGACCGCGGCGACGATCAGGGTCAGGCTCAGCAGGTCGCCGAGCGTGATGACCGCGACCGAGAGGAACTCCTGCAACTGGTACACGTCGCCGAGCACGCGCGACATCAGGCGGCCGACCTCGGTCCTGTCGTAGAACCTGAGCGACAGCTTCTGCAGGTGGGCGAACATGTCCCCGCGCAGCCTGTACAGCACGGCCTGGCCCGCCCTGGTCATGGCGATTTCCTGGATGAATTGGGCCGCGACGCCCATCAGCGCGTTGGCTACGAACAGGGCGACAATGAAGCCGAGACCGCTCAGGTCTCCGGGCACGATGTAGTCGTCCACGGCGACCTTGATCAGCCAGGGCACCGCGACCAGGGAGATCGCGAATGCGATCATAGCGACCGTCGCGATCGCCACCAGGTGGGCGGACGGCTTCACGTACGGCGCCAGGCGGGCGACGACGCGATAGGAGAATACTGAACCGCCAGCGTCGTCGTCGGACAGGTCGCCGCTCTGCATGCGGGCGATCCTGTTGCCCCCCGCCATCTGCCCGAGGCCGCCGCCAGAACCGTACATCTAGCCGTTCCTCCAGCTATGGGCCGTTCCCGCGACGTCGACCTCCATCATGACCTCCTCCTGGGGCCGCAGCTGGAGCTCATGTATGCGGTGGTAGACGCCGCCCAGGGCGAGCAGCTCCCCGTGCGTGCCGCGCTCGACGATCTCGCCGCCGTCGAGGACGAGGATCTGATCGGCCCTGTGCACCGTGCTGAGCCGGTGGGCGATGACGAAGGTCGTCCTTCCGCGCATCACCGACTCCATCGCGGTCCGGATAAGCTCCTCGGTGCCGGCGTCGACGCTCGAGGTCGAGTCGTCGAGGATCAGGATGGGCGGGTCGAGCAGCACCGCGCGGGCAATCGCCATCCGTTGGCGCTGGCCGCCGGAAAGGGTCGCGCCCCGTTCCCCGATGACGGTGTCGTAGCCGTCGTCCAGGCTCATGATGTAGTCGTGGAGCTGCGCGATCCTGGCCGCCCGCACGATCTCGTCCATCGTGGCGTCCTCGCGGCCGTAGGCGATGTTCTCCTTCAGGCTGGCGCCGAACAGGAAGACGTCCTGCTGGACGATGCCTATGTTCCGGCGCAGGGACTTCAGTGTGACGTCCCGGACGTCGATACCGTCCACGGTGACCCGGCCGGCGGTGACATCGTAGAACCTGGGGAGCAGGCTGGTGGTCGTGCTCTTGCCGCTGCCGGGGGCGCCGAGCAGGGCCACGACCTGTCCGGGCCTGGCATCGATGTCGATCCCGTTGAGCACCTGGGCGCCACTGTCGTAGGAGAAGCGAACGTCTTCGAAGCGGACGCGGCCGCGGACTTGCGGCAACTCGGTAGCGTATGTCGACTCCCGGACGGGGGAACGGGCGTCCAGCACCTCGAAGAGCCGGTAACCGGCGGATATGGCGCGGGCGAAGTTGTTGACCAGGAAGCCCGAGAACCGGACGGGCTGGCTCAGTATCTGCAGGTAGATCAGGAACTGCACCATCTCGCCGACGGTGATGTGACCGTTCATGATGTGGTAGCCGCCGTACATGAGGATCAGCGCCATGGCGAGCAGGTACATCCCCAACACGAATGACGTGTTGATCGCCTGCAGCCGCGCGGCGGAGACCATGTCCGCCTGTACGTCGCCGCTCTTCGCGCTGAACTTGGCCTCCTCGAACTCGTCGGCGGCGAACGTCTTGACGACCCGCACGCCGCTCAGGTTCTCCTGCAACGTGGTGCTCAGGTCCCCCATGTCCTCCTGCACCTTGGTCCAGATGCGGCGAAGGCGCAGGCGCACGAATATGGACATCCCGGCGACCGCGGGCATGAAGCTCATCGCCATCAGGCCGAGCTGCCAGTCGAGCCGCAGCATCATGAAGGCGGCGACGATGGCGAGTATCAGGAAGTAGGGGCTGCGCACCAGGCCGCCGTTCACGAACATGCGCATCGCCTCGACGTCCGTGATGGCGCGCGACATCAGGTTTCCCGTGTGCTGCCGGTCGTGGAAGGCGAAACTGAGGTTCTGAACGTGGTCGTAGAAGCGGTTCCTCAGCTCGTACACGACCCGGAGGCCTACGGCTTCTCCCATGAATGTCTGCCCGTAGGACAGCAGGCCGCGCAGCGCGCCGAGTCCCAGGATGGCCAGCGCCGTGATCAGCATGGCCCTGTCGGAGATGGGCTGGCCCTGCGCGTAGGCCGCGATGTCGTCTACCGCCCCGCCCACCAGCACCGGAAGCACCATGTAGGCGGCCGTGGCTCCGGCCATGAAGACGTAGGCGCCCAGCAGCATCCATTTGTGCCGCAGGGCGAGACCTACTATTCGGGCGAGCATCCTCACGGGTGGCTCCTAGGCGTCGGGGGGCTTTGTCGCGTGTCAACAAACGGGCCGACTACGAGAGTCGGCCCAGCTAATTCCTAGAATATTTTTAAGCCTTCGTCCAAATTTTTCAAGGCTATTCTGTAGTAATTTCTCTTGAATTACTTTTCATAACATATGCTTCAGTATTCGCGTGCGATGCCGGGCACACCCGACGGAGCGGCCGTACCGCCGTGCTAGAATCGTGCTCGTCCGCTACGTCAAGACGACGCGGCCATGGAATGACTACCCCCGGCTATCCTTCTTCCACACCGGTCATGCCGTTCGCCGTCCGCGCGTTGACGCCCGCCGACGCGCCACAGGTCCGGGAGATCGAGCGAGAGGTCTTTCCCAGCCACTATCCGCCGACTCCGTTCGACCGGGAGCCGGGGAGCCGGACCTCCTCGTACCTGGTCGCATGCCACGTTCCGAGCCCCGGTCCCGGCCCGTCCGGGAGCCCGCCCGTGGGCGGGCGAGCGAAGTCCGGCGGCGGCCCGGCTCGGCTCGCGGCCACGATACGCAACGCCGCGGCCGACCTCAGACGCCGCGCCGGACAGACGGGCGGCCACGTTGTCGGGTTCCTGGGAACGTCGCACGCGGCAGACGAGGCGCACGTCCTCACGATCGGGGTCCGTCGGACCTACCGCGGCCGCGGCGTGGGGGAGCTGCTGCTGATCGCCGCCATAGAGCAGGCTCGCGGCAAGGGCGCGGCGACAGTTACGCTCGAGGTCCGCCCGTCGAACTACGTCGCCAGGAACCTGTACGCGAAGTATCGCTTCGACGTGACCGGGGTGCGAAAGGGCTACTACGCCGACGACCGGGAGGACGCGCTGATCATGACCGCGGGCCCGATACGGGACCCGTCCTACGTCGAGATGTTCGACCGAGCGAAGAAGGAGCACCGTCGGCGCTGGGGCCATGCGGCGTTGCCCACCGCTTCATCGTCATAGCGGGCGCGCGCCCTCGGAGGAGCGTATCGGCAACGGCAAGCCAGACCGGCTACACGAGAACCCGGGCAAGGGCGACAATGACGCCAAGCCCGACGATCAGGACGACGAGCCACCATCGCAGGCCGACGGCTGGCCCGCGGCGGCGGCGCTCTCTCATGTCCCTTCTGCGCCGCCGGCGGGAGCTCACGGTGTCAGCACGGGCCGCGCGTCAGGACGTAACGAGGCGCGGTATGCCTGGGCTACGCCTGCGCTTCCTCGGCATCATCGGTGGCCTGGTGGGTGAGCGGCCACAGCCACTCTACGTCTTCGTTCTTCTGCGCCTTGTGCACCGCGTTGCCGTCGAGCACGGCGACGACATAGCTGATCAGGTCGTCCGAACAGTACTGGCAGTAGCCGTGCTTGTTCACGAGCCGCCCCTGGATCGCGTTTCGCAGCCGACGCCATTCCGCCCTCTGTCGCTCGCCGCGGGGCCGGGACAGCGCGCCGAGAAGGTTACGGCGCGTGGGCAGCAGGTGCTCCTCGATGGCCGCCTTGAGCCGCGGCTCCGAAGCGTAGCTGAATGTGAGTCCGCGGTCGCGCCAGGCCGCCACGATTTCGAGAATCTCCTGCCGGAACTCGGGCTTGTCCCGCTCCGATACCCCCACCTCGCGCTCGATGTCCCGGACGTCCCGGTCGCTGAGGGTCCTGTCCGTCGCGTCGGTGGGCTGGAAGCCGGAATCAGAGAAGCCGGCTATCGTGTTCAAATAGCCGTCGAGGAGTATCTGGGCGGCCTGCTCGAAGTTCTCGTCGTAGGCCCGCTGCACCTCCCTGGTGGCAAGATCGTTGTACTCCCGGATCGTGTCGTTGAGGAAGCCGATGTACGTGGCGCGCACCTCGTCGTCCAGGCTGACGTTCTCTCTCAGCCCCCGCCACAGGCTGTCGACGGCCGCCAGCGGGAATATGCAGGAAACAAGCGGCGAGCTGGCCATGTTGTCGAGCCGGTTCATCACGTACCGGGGAGACAGGCCCGTCATGCCCTCGCGGTGGTTCTGCCGCTGCATCTCCGTTACGTCGTCTCTGCTGTACGGCTTGACGATGTTGCCGTCATAGAGCCTCATCTTGTCGAGCAGGCTCATCCCCTGGCGAGCCGGTGGGTCGAGGCGGGACAGGACCGCGAATACGCTGGCCATCCGCAGCGTGAGCGGCGCGAGATGGGCATCCTGCGCCATACCGGACGCCAGCATCCCCTCGCAGATCCTGACCTCTTCGCCGACCCGCAGGTTGTACGGGACCTCTACGGCGATTATCCGGTCCTTCAGGGCCTCGGAATGCTTGTCCGCGGAAAAGGTGTCGAAGTCGCCCTCGTTCGAGTGTCCGACCACGACCTCGTTTGCGTAGACCGAGCCGAACTTTTCATTCTTGATGATCTGCTCCTGCGCAAGACCCAGGAGCGTCGTGAGCAGCTGTTTTTCGGACTTGAATATCTCGACGAACTCCATGAGGCCGCGGTTGGCGATGTTGAGCTCGCCATCAAGCCTGAACGATTTTGCCGCCACCTCCTCACGCTCCCCGGACAGCATCTCCTCGTCGACGCTGCCGACCAGGACGGACGAGTCGCCTCGCGGATTTGACGCGATGAAGTAGCCGATCCCGAGTGCCGATCGCTCCGAGAAGACCACACGCCGCACCGGCATCTCGGATGCCCTGCCGCCGCATTCGGTCTTCAACAGGTGCAGGCACCGCGGGCAAAGCTCGCCCTCGACATAGATTCCATAGTGCTCCAGGAGCGCTGGCCGCATGCTCTCGGGTACGAGATGCAGCGGGTCTTCCTGCATGGGACACCCGGCGATCGCGTACACGACGCCTTCGTCGGTACGCGTGTACTCCTCCAGCGCCCTCTTGATCAACTCGACTATGGTCGATTTGCCGCTCGCCGGCGGGCCGAGGAGCAGGAGTATCCGCTTGCGGACCTCCATCCTGCTGGCGGACGCCTCCAGGTAGCGTACGATCCGATCGAGAGCCCGCTCCAGACCGAAGATACGGTCCTCGAACAGGCCGTAGACGGGCGCACCGTCCGGCGTCGTCTCAGCACCCTTGGCCATGACGGCCCGGTACACGAGGTCGTGGGCCAGCCGCGAGCGCGTCGGGTCTTCCACCACGAGCCTGAGATAGTCCGCGAAGGTGCCCTCCCAGGCAAAGCGCCCCAGCTCTCCGTCGCTTTCCGCAAGGATTTGGTCTATAGAGGGTTTGTCGGTCATTCGCCTCACCGCATGGGAATACTCAACCGCCCCGTCGGGGTGGCGGGCTTGTCGTCAGGAAAGTTCGTCGGTCACGGAGGCGCGGGAAGGGCCTCCGTGACCGCAAAGAAGCACGCGGAGCGCACTTACGCGACGGTGACGCTCCCGGACGCGATCAACAGTCCGATGATACCTACGACGCCGCCGCCGATGAGCAGGAACCAGCCCGACACCAGCTTCAGAACGTTGAAGCCGAACGCCAGGTAGAAGAACACCATCGTCGAGAGAACGGTCAGCACGAGGGTCGCGGCGGACGTAACGAGCATCACATTCTCGCCGTAGCTGGCATCCATCTGGCCCGCAAAATAGATCAAGGAAATCAGCGACACGACGGCCACAACCGCGCTATGGAAGCCCAGCGCACGATCGTCGAGGTCCCACAGACCGGACGCACCCACGCCGATCGCGTAGATGGCCCACACGGCCGCGAGCGTCGTCAGCAGGGCCGTCGACACCGCGACGTCGCTTCCTGCGATCTCCTTGGCAACGCCGCCAACCTCTTTACCAGTGCCTGTAAGAAGGATCGGCTCCACCGAAGACCCGAGCATGAACGTGCCCAGGATGAGCACCCCCAGGCCGCCGACGACTACACCCATCGTCCGGCCATCAGAGTATAGTCCCAGGTGTTGCCAGGACTGGACCACCAAAGCCGCCCCTACTAGAACGAAAAAGAGCCCTTCCATATCGTCTCCTTTTCCAGCTATTGCCTAGTTGACACCAAGTCGGTGCCGCGCCGATTCTGCCATATCGACCTAACCGTGTCCAGACCTGGACTGAATCTGTAGATGTTCAATGATTATGTCAGGGCGTGCCTGGTCAATGAAAATGTCAGTCCATGAAAGGACTGATGTTGACGACGAAAGAGCAAAGGCGGATACAGGTTTTGAACGGAGTGACCGCGGGCGAAGTGACGGTGGAGATTGCGGCGGGTCTGATGGAAGTGAGCGAGCGCCATGCATGGCGACTGCTGGCAGGCTACAGGAAGGAGGGAGCATCTGCCATAGCTCACGGCAACAGGGGCAGGAAGCCGTCAACGACCACGGACACAGGTACGCAGCAGAGAGTCAGGGAGTTGGCCGAAGGGCTCTACGCAGGTTTCAACCACACCCATCTGACCGAGGTACTTTCAGAGCGAGAGGGGATCGAACTGTCGCGCTCGACGGTCAGGAGGATTCTGCTGGCCTCAGGCATAAGGAGTCCGCGACCCCGCAGAGCGCCCAGACGATACGGTCGCCGTGAGCGTTACCCACAGGAGGGGATGCTGCTGCAGGTCGATGGCAGCCGGCACGACTGGCTTCAAGGCCGAGGCCCCTACCTGACATTGGTCGGAGCTGTGGACGATGCGACTGGGACGGTCCCGGCCGCCCTGTTCAGGGAGCAGGAGGATGCTCAGGGCTACCTCCTGATGCTCAGGGAGATCATCGAGCGGAACGGTGTCCCTCTATCGTTGTATAGCGACAGGCACGGCATCTTCCAGCGCTCGCCCAAAGAGCCCGAAATCCTCGTAGAGCAGCTCATGGGCGCGCGTGACCCCACGCAGTTCGCAAGGGCACTCAAGGAGTTGGATATCGGTCTCGTCCTGGCCCACACCCCACAGGCTAAGGGGCGTGTAGAGCGGGTCTGGGGCACCTTCCAGGACAGGCTGGTCTCCGAGATGCGCCTCGCCGGTGTCTCGACCATTGAACAGGCCATCGAGCTGCTGCGCGACTTCATACCGCGCTTCAACCGGCAATTCGGTGTGCCTGCGGCACAGCCCGACTCGGCATACCGTCAAGTGCCGACAGGTCTCTGCCTCGATGGCGTGCTCTGCTTCAAGTACGTCCGAATCGTGGCAAACGACAACACCGTACGGTTCGGAAGCTCGACCATACAACTCCTGGCCGACGAACATCGAGCCACCTACGCCCGTGCCAAGGTGGAGGTCCAGGAACGGCTCGACGGAACTATCGTGGTGGCCTACCAGGGCAGGACGCTCGCATCTGTACCAGCGGCACCGGGACCCGTGACACTCAGAGCTCGCAGCGGCAGCCGCCACAACGGCATTTCAGCCTCAGATCTGACCGGCGACCGAGCATATGACGCTCACTCACGCCCGGTAGGCCCGGAGCGACGGAACGGAGCGAAGCGCCTACCGGGCGCCGAACCCCACCCGACAACCAAGACCAGCCACCCGCGCAAACCCGCACCGGATCACCCTTGGAGAAGACCCCTGCTGACATAATCATTGAACATTTACCCTGACACTTTCACTGGACAACGACAGACCTGGACTGAATCTTCGCCATGCCCCATTTGGGGCGAACGTGCAATACGATCCCCTCGCACGGGGAGACTGGCCCGGCGCGAAGGCGGTCGGGGTGGCCTACCTGGACAGCGCCGCGGGGCGCTCGATGTTCTGCTGGAGGCGGCGCAGGAAGCCGGCGGCGACGGCCCCGTCGATGACCTGGTGGTCGACGGTCAGGCTGAGCGTCATCATCTCCCTGACGACGATCTCGCCGCCTCGCACCACCGGCTTCTCGACCGACCTGCCGACGCCCAGGATCGCGCTCTGGCCCGCGTTCAGGATCGGCGTGAAGCTGTCGACGCTCCCCAGGACGCTGATCGTGAAGGTGCCGCCGGCGGTCTCGTCTGGCATCAGCTTGCCGTCGCGGGCGCGATCGGCGAGGTCGGTCGTCTCCCGTGAGAGGTCCTCGAGGCTCTTGCCCGCCACGTCGCTCACGACCGGCACGATCAGCCCCTCTTTGAGGGACACGGCCACTCCGATGTTGACCTGGTCGAAGTAGAGAACGTTGCCCCCGCCCATGACGCTGTTGAGCTCAGGCTGGCGTTTCAGCGCGGCCGCGCACGCCTTCATCAGGACGTGGGCGATTGAGATCGTCACGCCGTCCTCGCTGGCCTTCTTCCTCATCTCCTGCGCGTCGGTCACGTCGACTTCGAGGCTGAAGGAGAGCTGGGCCGTGTCGGCGATGCTCCCGCGCATGTGGTCGGCGATCGACTTGCGGATGCCCGAGAGCGGTGTCGTCCTGGCAGCTTCGGGCAGTCCGGGCGGCACGGGACGTACGGCCGGCGCCGACGGGGCGGCATCCTTCTTCTCCGCGTGCGCGCGGACGTCCGCTTCCACCACCCTGCCGCCGGGCCCCGTGGCCGTTACGGCGCTGAGCTCCACGCCGAGCTGCGAAGCGAGCTTCCGGGCGCCGGGCGTAGAGCGGACCTCGCCACCGGCCGAGCGCCTGGATGAGCGGGACCGCCTGCGAGGCGGTGCGGCCACCGGGGCGGGGGCGGCCGCGGGCGGTGGCGGCGCCGCCGGGGCCTCTTCCCCCTCCGCGAGCAGGTAGGCGACGACGCCGTCGACCAGCACACTGGCGCCTTCGTCCACGACGTGGTGAAGGATGCCGTCGTCGGTCGCCTCCAGCTCGTAGTTGATCTTTTCGGTCTCGATCTCGGCGATGATCTCGCCGCGATTGACCGTATCGCCGGCCGCCTTGGCCCACTTCGCCACGGTCCCTTCCGACATGACCATGCCGAGCTTGGGCATCACGATGGGTACTGCCAAGGGAACCTCCTGGGTCCGGTGCTCCGGCCTATTCGAGGACGCTCATCGCCGCCTCGTACACCCGCTCCTTGGACGGCAGGAACGCCATCTCGAGCGGCAGGCTGTAGGGCACCGAGGTGTGCGGCGGCACCACTCTCTGCGGCGGAGCGTCGAGATAGTCGAACGCCTCCTCGGCCACGAGCGCCGATATGTCGCTGGCGATGCTGCACCGCGGGTAGTCCTCGTCGACGATGACGATCTTCCTGGTCTTCTTGACCGACTCGAGGATCGTCTCCTCGTCCAGCGGCGAGATCGAGAGGAGGTCGACGACCTCTGCCGAGTAGCCCTCGGCGGCCAGCATGTCGGCCGCCTCATGGCATACGATCGTGGTGTACGCGGCACCGAGCAGGGTGACGTCCGTGCCCTCGCGGGCGACCATCGACTTGCCTATCGGGATCTCGTACGGCTCCTCGGGAACGTGGGCGCCGTAGCCGACGCCGTCGCTCATCTGCGGGGTGGGAGTACGGCCCATGAGCAACTTGTGGTTGAAGACGATCACCGGATCGTCGTCGCGGATCGCCGCCGTGAGCAGACCCTTGGCCGTGTACGGGTCCGAGGGCGTGACGCACTTGAGCCCCGGGAAGTGGGCGAATACCGAGTAGAGCGTCTCGGAGTGCTGCGCCGCGGACGCGGTGCCCGCGCCGGTGCTGGTCATGATCGTCAGCGGTATCTTGACCTTGCCGCCGAACATGTAGTGCATCTTCGCGGCGTTGTTGACGATCTGGTCTCCGCACACGCCGAAGAAGCCGACGAACATCAACTCCACCACGGGGCGCATGCCCGACGCGGCCGCGCCGACTCCGGCGCCGACGAAGCCCGCCTCGGAGATGGGCGTGTCGCGTATCCGGTCGGGGCCGAAGTCGCCGATCAGGCCCTTGGTCAGCCTGAACGGGCCACCCCAGGCGTCCTCCTTGTCCGGCCGTCCGGCGCCGCCGGCGATGTCTTCGCCCATGATGAACACCGTCGGGTCGCGCTCCAACTCCTGCCTGAGCGCCTCGTTGATTGCCTGGACGTAGGTGATCGCGCGGACCGCCTGCTGAGCTTGCGCCATTTCGATTCTCCCTTCGGGAAGCTAGGAGCGAGTGCCGATCACCCGCTGCGCCCGCCGGCGCCGGGAATGGCGACGCCCTCCCCGATCATGTCCGGGGCGGCGCCTGCGTTGATCTTCTGTTCCGGGTACGAGATGTAGACGTCGGTGAACAGCTCGTCGAGCTCGGGGAACGGGCTCTCGTTGGCGAACTTCGCCGCCGCTTCGACGGCCGCTTCGGCCTTCTCGTCCAGGGCATCGAGGTCCGACTCGGACGCCACGCCGTTCTCGAGGACGTGGGCCTTGAGACGCTCGATACAGTCGCGGGCCTTGAAGTGCGCCTCTTCTTCTTCGGAGCGATAGCCCAACGGGTTGTCCGCGCCAAAGTGCCCGAAGTACCTGTAGGTCTGCGCCTCGATCAGCGTCGGCCCGTCGCCTCTCCTCGCGCGCTCCACGGCCTGGCCGCCGACCTCGTACATGTCGAGGACAGACTGGCCGTCGACCATGATCCCGGGCATGTCGTATCCGGCGGCGCGGTCGGCGACCGAGCCTCCCGCGATCGCGTACTCGAACGGGGTCGACTCGGCGTAGCGGTTGTTCTCGCACAGGAAGATGACCGGCAGCTTCCAGATCGCGGCGAGGTTCATCGCCTCGTGGAGGCTGCCCTGCCCGACCGCGCCGTCCCCGAAGAAGACGACGCTCACGTTGTCGGTGCCGCGGAGCTTGGCGCTGAGCGCCGCCCCCGTCGCGACGGGTATGTTGGACCCGACGACGCCGTTGGCGCCGAGCATACCCCTGTTGATGTCGGCGATGTGCATCGTGCCGCCCTTGCCGCCGTTGGTCCCGGTGGCCCTGCCCAGCAGCTCCGCCATCATCTCGTTCAGATCGACGCCCTGCGCGATGCAGTGATGATGGCTGCGGTGGGTGCCGAGGACGTAGTCGCCGTCCTTGAGATGCGCGCATATGCCCGTTGGGACAGCCTCCTGTCCCACGGAGGAGTGCATGCCCCTGAGCTTGCCCGCGTCGGCCTCCCTGCGGCACTGCTCCTCGAAGAGGCGGATCGTGACCATCGTCTCGTACATGTCAAGCAGGGTACTGGCGTCTGGGCTGGCTGGCATGGCGGTCTCCTGGACGGCGTTTTCCATAGTCGGCCAGATAGGGCCGATAAGTTGCGGGATTATATCACAGGCCCCTATTGGCCGCGACGGCGCGGGACTGCCTGCGCGGCGCCTTCGGTCTAAGGAACCTCTGAACAACTCGCCGTAGCGTAGGGTGAGGTTGATTCGAGCGGTTTAGGGAGAACAATGAAGCCCCCTGCGCCACCCTTGGCGGGGATTATGTCGTCCTGTTCTTGCTCCTGGCGGGGCGTTTGCGCCCTTGCCAGCCCTTTTGGGCACACCTATACAAGGGCATGCGCCAAGCACTGCTCAGACCTCATCAGGTTGGCGAACCCCAGCAACGTCATGAGCCGCTGCGTATTCTTGGCCAGCCCTCGATAGCGGACCTTGCCGTAGCCGAAGTGCCGTTTGATATACAGGAATGGGTGCTCCACCTTGGCCCTGACCGACGCTTTGCGCTTCTCCGCCACAGCGTCATCGCTCCCAGGCTCCAGCTTACGCCTCTGGCTGGGCCTCAACGCTATCTGCCATTCCACATCCAGGTGCCGATTCTCCGGCCTCTTGTGGACTCCCTGGTACCCCGCATCGCCCCATACATGGGTCTCCTCACCGTGCAGCAACTGGGGTGTCTGAGTCACGTCATTGACATTCGCCGGTGTCGTCGACACGCTATGCACCACTCCCGTCTGAGAGTCCACTCCGATATGCACCTTCATCCCGAAGTGCCACTCGTTACCCTTCTTCGTCTGGTGCATCTCAGGGTCACGCTCCTTGCTCCGATTCTTCGTCGATGACGGCGCCGCTATGATGCTCGCGTCAACTATCGTCCCAGCCTGTAGTCGAAGCCCCTGAGACTCCAGATGACGGCCGATCTCCTCGAACAGGCCTGCGCCCAACTCATGCTGCTCCAACAGATGGCGGAAGTTCAGGATCGTAGTCTCGTCAGGCAACGGGCCAGACAGCTTCAGCCCTACGAATCGCCGCACCGAATCCACCTCGTAGAGCATGTCCTCCATCCCAGGGTCACTCAGGTTGTAGAACAACTGCACGCAGTGTATCCGAAGCATCGCCGACAACTCATACGGACGACGTCCACGCCCGGCCTTGGGGTAGAACGGCCGGATGCGCTCTTCCAACTGTTCCCACGGAATCAGACCGTCCATGCGTTCCAAAAACTGCTCCCGGCGGGTCTTGCGCTTCTTGCCCTCATATTCCAAGTCCGCAAACGTCGGCTGGCTCATGGCTTCCTATCCTCCCTCGTCAGCTATGACGCTGTTACTATGCCACAATACCATCAGGACTTATTCAGAGAGTCCCTAACCGAACCAGATGCCGAGATACTTGGTAAACCAGAACAGGCCGGCGTAGGTGGCGCCGCCCGCCAGCACGAGCGTCGCCAGCATGCGCCAGTGGCGACGGGCGCCGTCGATGCTGCAGCTCCTGCGCCGGCGGAGGTGGACGATCACGGCGGCCGCCGCCACGACCGCGCCGAACGCCCTGAAGTACCAGCCATAGTCGTAGTACAGCGTGTCGCCCAGCGTCACCGCCTCGGCCGCCGTAGCGATGCCGATCAGCACGAACACGACCGGCGACACGCAGCAGGTGATCGCGGCAAAGCCGGAGACAAGCCCGATGGCGGCCCCGCTCTTCAGCTCGGAGCGGCCCCGGCCGTCCGGCATTTCGGACGGCCGCACCTGTAGTACGTCGGCATCCATGACCCGGCCGGTCTCGGCGTCAGCCCTTGCGCACGAGCTTCTGGAGCGAGCGGAGCTCCCGCGGCGGGTCCATCGCCTGGCCGTACTCGGTCCAGGCGACCTCGGCCACGTACACGTCGCCCCGCGAGTCTACGGCGACCGCGTGGGGGGACCAGTAGCGGCCGGCCTCGTCTCCGGGCGGCTGGTCGCCCACCCTCGCGAGCACGTTCCCCGACGCGTCGAGCACTGTGACGCGCGGGCCAAGGTTGAGGCCGTCCTCGTTGGACGCGATGCCGGCGAAGTACTCGCCCACGTACACCGTCTCGCCAGCCGCGTCCACGCAGACGGCCGCGGCGCGGGACAGGTTGACCCACTGCTCCCGGAAGGCGCCGTCCGGCTCGAATAGCTGGATGCGCCGGTTCTCCCGGTCCGCGACGTAGACGACGCCGTTCCTGTCGACGTCTATATTGTGCGGGATGTTGAACGTGCCCGGATCGGTGCCCGACTCTCCCCAGGAGGCGAGGTGCTTCCCATCGGACGTGTACCTGTGGACGCGGGCGTTGCCGTAGCCGTCGGATATCAGCAGGTCGCCGTTCCTGGGATCGACGGCGAGATGTGTTGGCCTGCAGAACGGCTCGCCGCTCATCGCCGGGGCGGCGTTGCCGGGCTCCCCGACCGTCATCAGCAGCTCGCCATCCGGTGTGAACTTCCGCACTGTGTGGTCGCCCGTGTCGACACAGTAGATGCTGTCGTCGGGGCCGACCGCGACCCCGTGCGGCAACGAGAACACGCCCTCGCCCCAGGAGCGCAGGAAGTTGCCGTCGGAGTCGAACACGATCACCGGGTGCTCGCCGCGGTTGAAGACGTAGACGTTGTCCGACGAGTCGACCGCGACGGCGGTCGCCTCCCTGAGGCTCCATCCGTCTGGCAACGCGCCCCAGTTCTCGGCCGACATCTCGTACGTGTAGCGTCCGCTGCCTGCCAGCGCCATGCCTGCCTCCTGCGTTGCCGTCATGCGACGTCGACCGTCATCGGGACCAGGACCATCCGGGCGCCCATGTCGCGGTACTTCTCCAGCTCCTCCCGCGTGTACGCCCTGAAGCAGACCGCCGCGGCACTGCCGCTGAGCTGGTCGAGCAGATGCCGGGCGCAGTCGTCTACGGTCTTGAGCGGATGGACCGGGTTGGACTCCAGGCTGAAGCCGAGGTCGGACGGCCCGACGGACAGGCAGTCGACGCCGGGCCTGGCCAGCCGCCGGGCGTTCGTGACCGCGTCGAGCGACTCTACCTGCAGCCACAGGACGCCGGTACCCGCCCACCAGTCGGCGTAGTCGAGCCGGTCCGGGTGTTCGCCGATGCCGACCCGTCCCGTCCCGCCCCAGCTCCTGATCCCGGCGGGCGGGTAGTAGAAGTTGGCGACGGCCTCCTCGACGGTCGAGTCGAGCTCGACCTGCGGCACCTCGACCCCGGCGGGGCCCAGGTCGAGGTAGTTGCCGATCAGGTAGGCGTTGTTCGTGTGCTTGATGCGGAACTGGACGTGGACTCCGAGCTCGGCCGCGTTGGCGCAGAAGGCGGCCAGCCGGTCTTCATTGTACGGCGTGTGCTGGCCGTCGACCCACACAAAGTCGTAGACGCCCCGGTCCACGACCGCCTTGAACTCGTCTTTGGTCAGCGTCATCGGCACGGAGACGCCGAGGATGCTCTCGCCCGCGTGTATTCTCGTCTTCAGATCGTATGCCACGGTGGCCACACCTCCGCAGTGTTCTATGGGGCCGCCCACCGGCCCGCGGCCATTATATAATCCGCGGCGAGTAACCGCTTGTCCCCGTTTTCCTGGAGGGGTGTTCCGCAGCCGCATGATCCCGATCAAGCTGACCGTCCACAACTTCATGTGCTACCGGGACGACGTCCCGCCGCTGGACCTGGACGGCATCCACGTCGCGTGCCTGTGCGGCGACAACGGCCACGGCAAGTCGGCGCTGCTGGACGCGATCACCTGGGCCCTGTGGGGACAGGCCCGCGCCCGCACCCAGGAGGAGCTCGTTCACCAGGGCCGCAGCGACATGGCGGTCGAGCTCGACTTCAAGGCGCGCGAGCAGACGTACCGGGTCAGCAGGAAGTACTCGCGCACCGCCCGTGGCTCCCAGAGCACGCTGCTCGAGCTGCAGGTGCTGACCGACGACGGCAACCGGCCGATCACCGGCAACACCGTCCGCGACACGGAGGCGAGAATCCGCGACCTGCTGCACATGGACTACGACACCTTCGTCAACACCGCCTTCCTGTTGCAGGGGCGAGCGGACGAGTTCACGCGAAGCGCTCCCGCGCGGCGCAAGCAGTGCCTCGCCGAGGTGCTCGACCTCGCCTGGTACCAGAGACTCGAGGAGCGTGCCAGGGAGCGCGGCAGGCACGCCTCGGGACGTCTCCGCGAGATCGAGGGAGCCGTCGCCCACATGCGGTCGCAGATCGACGGCAGACCCGCGCTGCGGGAGCGCCTGGCGGAGATCGAGGCGACGCTGGCGCGCCTGGGTCCCGAAGTGCAGACGCAGCGGTCGTGGGCCGAGTCGCTGCGGGACGGCGTAGAGGGTCAGCGCCGCAGGCACGGAGATCTGGTTTCCCTGGAGCAGCGGCTGAGGTCGGGTCGCGTGGAGCTCGACGAGCTCGACAGGGACATCGGCGAACGACGACTGAGGATCGAGCAGCACGAGGCCGTACAGGAGCGGCGAGCCGAGATAGCCGGGCGGACGAGCCGCATCGAGGCGGTACGGGCAGAGACGTCTCGACTCGACAAGGCGGCCGCGAGGGCGCACGCCCTGGCGCAGGAGAAGACGCGCCTGCAGGGAGCGATAGCCGTCCAGAGGGAGCGTCTGAGCGCCGAGCTATCGCAGGTCGAACGCGCGATATCGGCCGACCTGGAGCCGAAGGCGGCCGCGCTTCCCCGACTGGAGGAGACGCTCAGGGCGGCCAGGGCCGAACAGGACTCGCTGAGAGAGCCGGAGGCCGCCCTGGCCAGGCTTCGGGAGGAGGCACAGGACTACGCCGCCCGGTTCCAGTTCCTGAAGCAGCGGTCGGAGCAGTTGGTCGCCGAGATGGAGGAGACCCGCAGGAAATTCGACATGCTCGACCGGGGCGAGCCGGTCTGCCCCCTGTGCAAGCAGCCGCTCGGCGACGAGGGGCAGGAACATCTCGCGCTCGAATACAGAACGCAGGGGCAGCAGGCGAAGCAACGGTACCAGCAGGACCAGGACGAGGCCAACCGGGTCGATGCGGAGCGTTCCCGCAAGCTCGCGGCCGTCGCGTCCGCGGAGTCCGACCTGGACAGACAGACCCGCGAGCTACAGGCGAGGATCGCCGCCGCCGAGCGAGATGTCGAGTACTCCAGGATCGCCGAGTCAGCGTTGACCGAGACGATATCCCGGCGAGACGGACTCTCGGCTCGGATCGACGGCGACGACTTCGCGCACGACGAGCGGCGAAGCCTGGAGGCGGTCGACCGCGAGGCCGCGGCCGTCGACTACGACGGCGACAGGCACCAGCGCCTGCGAGTGGAGATGAGCGCGCTGGAGCCGTACGTCGAGCTGTCCCGCAGGCTGGCCGAGGCCGACGACGCGCTGCCGCGCGAGCGCGACTCGCTGGACCGCGTGCTCGGCATCCGCGACCGGCGACAGGCAGAGCTCGCCGAAGACGAACGGCGCAGGGACGAGCTGGCGGCCGACCTGAAGTCGCTGCCGGCGTTGGAGGCGCAGCTCTCGGAGGCGCAGGCCCGGCTCGCCGCCCTGGAGCGCCAGCAACAGGAGGCGGTCGGCCAACAGGGCGCCGTTCAAGGCGAGCTCGGACGGCTCGACGCCCTGGAGCGAGATCTCAAGTCACAGGAACGCGAGCGCAACACGCTGCAGGAGTCCAAGAGCATCTACGACGAGCTCGCCGGGGCGTTCGGCAGGAACGGTATCCAGGCGCTGATCATCGAGACGGCGATCCCGGAGCTCCAGAACGACGCGAACGAGCTGCTCGGCAGGCTCACCGACGGCCGCATGACGCTGAAGCTGCAGCTGCGCGATGGGCGGAGAGACCGGCTGACCGGCATGCCGTCCGAGGAGCTGGACATCCGCATCGGCGACGAGGTCGGCACGAGGGCGTACGAGATGTTCAGCGGCGGCGAGGCGTTTCGGATCAACTTCGCGCTGCGGATCGCGCTGTCGCGTCTGCTGGCGCAGAGATCGGGCGCGCCGCTGCCCATACTGTTCATCGACGAGGGGTTCGGGTCCCAGGACGCCTCCGGCCAGGAAAGGCTCAGGGAGGCCATCCAGTCGATCCAGTCCGACTTCCAGAAGATCATCGTCATCACCCACCTCGAGGGGATCAAGGACTCGTTCCCCACCCGGATCGAGGTAACAAAGGCGGCAACCGGCTCGACGTTCCAGGTCGTGTGAAGCGCAGGAGGTATCGACGTGTCCAGTGAACTGCAGCCCCTCAATGCCAGGACGTACCCGGAGACGCTGGAGGCGCAGATCGAGGCGCTGGAACGCGACGAGACGCTGCGGCGGTTCCGTGAGTCGCGGGAGCGCCTGGCGTCCGATCCGTACCGGCCGCTATACCACCTCTCCCCGCCCGAGAACAGCATGAACGACCCCAACGGCCTGTGCCAGTGGCGCGGGAGCTACCACCTCTTCTACCAGTTCCGGCCCGTGGGCATCGACCGCGTGCATTGGGGACACTTCGTCAGCGACGACCTGGTCTCGTGGCAAGACCTGCCGCCCGCGCTGTTCCCGGACCGGGAGCACCACTGCTTCAGCGGCCAGGCGCTGGTGGAGCCGGAGCGCGTCGTCGCCATCTACCACGGCACGGAATCGGGCAACAGCATCGCCACGGCCTCCGACCCACTGCTGCTCAACTGGGAGAAGCACCCGGACAACCCGGTCATCCCCATCGCGCCCATCGACGACGACGGACGCCCGTACCGCGTCTTCGATCCCTGCATCTGGAAGCAGGACGACGGGTACTACTACTCGCTTTCCGGGACGTACCGCGACGGGAAGATCGGGGACGACTGCCGGGCGGTCGACTACGTGTTCAGGTCGAAGGACCTGGGCTCGTGGGAGCTCCTTGGGCCGCTGATCGACGGCACGCCGAACACGGAGCCCGGGGAGGACGGGGCCGTCCCCAACTTCCTGCCCATCGGCCCGGACAAGCACATGCTGCTGTTCTTCAGCCACAAGCGGGCCGGGCAGTACTATGTCGGCGACTATGACCCGAGCACGGCCCGGCTCACTCCGGAGCGCCACGGGCGGATGAACTACGGCCCGTTCACCGCCGGCAGCCTGCACGCGCCGTCCGCGACTATCGACGACAAGGGCCGCTTCATCGCCTTCTTCAACGTGAAGGAGGGAATCGAGGACCGGGACTGGAACGACGTCATGACGCTGCCGCGCCATCTCTCGCTCGCCGAAACCGGCTCGCTCCGCATCCGGCCGGTGCCCGAGACGGACGGCCTGCGGACGGACGGCATCCCGGTCGGTCCGGTCGACATCCCGGCCAACGCGGAGGCGCCGATAACCCAGGTCTCCGGCAAGGCGATGGAGATCGACGCGGTGATCGAGCCGGGGAACGCCCGCGAGGTCGGGCTCAGCGTGCTGCGGTCGCCCGACGGGGCGGAGCAGACGCGCATATCGCTGTTCCGCCAGGACCACCGGCGGTTCGACGTCAGCTCGCTGCAGATCGACGTGTCACAGTCGTCGCTGGGCGGGGACGTGTTCGCCCGGTCGCCCGAGATCGGGCCGCTGGACATCGCGGACGGAGACCCGCTCACGCTCCGCGTGTTCGTCGACCGGAGCATCGTGGAGGTGTTCGCGAACGACAGGCAGTGCCTTACCGTGCGCGTGTACCCCGAGCGAGAAGACAGCGTCGGCATCTCGGCGTTCGCCCGCGGCGGCGCCGCCCGGCTGTCGTCGATGACGGCGTGGCATATGCGCAGCGTCTGGCCGGAGCTGGCGCACCTGGAGGGGCGCTAGGCGGCCCCAGGGAGGCGTAGCTTTGTCGGCCGCACCCCGCCACGCAGAGCGCCCGCCCGTCCCGCTTCGGACCGCCAGTTGCAGCGCCGCCCAGAAGCGTAGGTGAGGCTGGGAGTCCGGCCTTGCGCCGAGACCGTGTCCGGCGGCCATCTGCTAGGATGAACGGTCGACAGATGGAATGGGAGCGACAGGAATGTGGAGCCCAAGCAAGCGCCTGGTGACCATGGCCGTACTCCTGCCGGTACTTGGCTGCACTGCCACGCCCGCCCCCACTCCCACGCCCGCACTGGCGCCGGCGGTCGTACCGACCGCCACTGTTGCCCGCGCGACCCCAACGTTCGAGCCGGAGCACATTCCGGGAGAATTCAACGCCCGGATCGCGGCAATCAGGCAGAAGATGGAACCGGTAGAGCCGGTATGGACGGTCTACTTCCACGGCAGCGACTGGCGGACGCCAGGGAAAAACACGGTCATGGGCCAGGTATTCGAGCTCCTGAAGATGGAGAACATCGCCACCCACGAAGGGTACCGGGAGATCGATCCAGCGACGGTTGTCGACGCTGAACCGGACATCATCATCGCGGACTCGGTGGAGAGCATCGTGAAGAACCCCGAGTTGTCGGGCCTCCACATGGCGCAGGACGCCGGACACGTCCCGCACCACATCTTCGTGTTGGACGAGGGGCTGTCCTTCGACGTGGACGACCACCACTTCATGGATGCCGTCGAGAAGCTTGCCGCCTTCGTTTACCCGAAAGTTTTCGGCCAGAACGACGAGACGGATGACGGTCATTCCAGCGGACAGGGGCACGGCCACGGAGATGAAGAGGACGACGGGTCAGACGGGGGCCATGGCGGCGGGAAGAAGCACTCGCACTAGAGGTCGGCGACGGCGCCAGTTCCGGGACCGTGGGAGTCGGCCTGTTCCAATTCCCGGACGAGCGCCGCTACACGCGGACAGAGAACGGACTCCCTGGAGCGCAACGAAACGGTCCGCAGGTAAGCGGCGACCGGCCTGGTCGTAGAGCGCACCCTGGATCTGAGGCGCTATGGCGTACCGCCGCTGAGGATTGTGGCCAGCTTCTGCGGGTCGAGGTTGCCGCCTGAGACGATGCAGGCGATCTTGCCGCCGCCGGCCCTGCCCGCCAGCGCGGCGGCAACGGAGACGGCGCCGGCGCCCTCCGCTATGGTGCGGTTGCGCTCAGCGATCAGCCTGACCGCCGCGGCCGTCTCGTCGAGGCTGACGACGAGCGAGCCGTCGAGCAGGCTGCGGGCCAGCGGCCACATCTCGTCGAACGTCCTCGACTCGCTGATGCCGTCGACGAAGCTGGGCGTGTAGTCGACCCTGACCTGCCGGCCGGCCGCGAACGAAGCCGCCAGCGGGGAGCCCGTCTCGACCTCGGCCGCGTATATCCTGACCCCCGGCCGGAGCGCCCGCACGGCGGACGCGATGCCGCAGGCCAGACCGCCGCCGGCGTAGGCGATGACGATGGCGTCCACGTCCGGCAGGTCCTCCAGTATCTCCAGGCCTATGGTGCCGTTGCCCGCCATGACGGCGGGATCGCTGAAGGGGTGCACCAGCAGCCCACTCATGCCGATGCGGCCGCGTGTGATGAAGGTCTCCTCGAACTCGGCGAACGGCACCTTGACGTACTCGGCTCCGAGGCGGCGGATGTTCGCGAGCTTCGTCTCCGGGGCGGTCTCCGGGACAATGGCCGTGCACGGAACGCCGGCGTCCCTGGCGACCCAGGCGAGCCCCTGCGCCATGTTGCCCGCGCTGACCGTCCAGACGCCGCCGGCCAGCTCCTCCGGGGAGCGCTGGCGCACGGCGTTCGCCGCGCCGCGCAGCTTGAACGAGCCCACCGGCTGCAGGTTCTCCAGCTTCAGGTGGACCTCGGCGGGCGCCTCGGCGTTGAGGCGCACGAGCGGCGTCCTGAGCGCCGCGCCTCGGATGCGGCGGCTCGCGGCGCGAATGTCGTCCAATGGGACCTGTGCGTGCGGTTCGGTCATCGAGTAGTCCTCTATGCTATCGTCGTCCGCAGGCCAAACGGCCTGTCATAGACCTCCTCTCCTTCGACGGGAGGGGATTGAGGCGAGGGTGAAGCCGTTGGCGGCTACCCTCCTGATCCTGGCCTTCTCCCGCCGGGGGAGAAGGGACTCGGAAAAACACCCTCCAAGGATAGCAGCCGTAGATGAAACTGAGCTTCCAGGTGCTTCTCGCGCTCGTGGCGGCGATGTGGGCCGTCGAGGTCGTGAACACGTTCATGGACCACCGGCTCGACGAGTATGGCATCCTGCCGCGCACTACGAGCGGTCTCATCGGCATTCCGCTGGCGCCGTTCCTGCACGCCGGGATCGGCCACGTGTTCAGCAACACCCTCCCGCTGCTGGCGCTGGGCATGCTGGTGTTGATCCAGACAAAGAGGGCGTTCGTTGTCACGACGCTGTTCATCGTCCTGGTCGGCGGGGCCGGCGTGTGGCTGATCGGCAGGTCGGACTTCCACGTCGGCGCGAGCGGGCTCGTGTTCGGCTACTTCGGTTTCCTGGTAGCGAGGGGTTGGTTCGACAGGCGGTTCTTCACGATCCTGATGGCCGTCGCCGTGCTGGTGCTGTACGGGAGTCTGCTGCTCGGCGTGTTGCCGACTCGGGGCTTCGTGTCGTGGGAGGGCCACCTGTGCGGCCTGCTGGCCGGCGCGCTCGCGGCGCGATTCATCGGCCGCCGTGACTGATCCCACGACGGGGAGTCCTGGCTTGCAGCGCATGCCCTGCCACAGGAGGATGTGACCGTTGGATATCCCCGCAGGCCCCGCAGGCCTGACCGCTGACTGGCTGACTGACGCTCTCCGTGAGGGGGGCGCGATCGGCGCCGCCGCCGTTGCCTCCTTCGAAGCCGCGCCGCTCGCCGAAGACGGAGGGCACTACGGGCAACTCGCCAGGTTGCGTCTCGAATACGATCCGGACGAGCCGGGCGCTCCGCAGTCGCTGGTCGCCAAGTTCTCCTCGGCCGCCAGGAAGATGCGTGAGCGGCCCAACACGATTGCCGCATACGAACGAGAGGTCCGCTTCTACCAGCGGCTGGCGCATCGGACGTCGCTGCCGACACCGGTCTGCCACTACAGCGATATCCACACCGCGACGGGCATGCACGTCCTGCTGCTGGAGGACCTTGGCACGGCTGGTGTTGGATCGAGGGTACGCGGCTGTTCCGCTGAACAGGCGGAGCTGGCCATCCACCAGGTCGCCGGCTTCCACGCCGACTGGTGGGAGAGTCCAGTGCTCGAAGAACTAGGCTGGCTGACGAGCGTCCCCCGCGACCTCGTTGGGATCCGAGACGCTCATGACCGATGGTGGCCGGACTTCCTGAAACAGACCGGGGACCGCCTGCCCGACCGGATCAGGGAGATCGGAGAGCGCCTCGGCCATCACCGCGCGGAGATGATGCGGCGGCCCCGTGGGACTTCGCCGCGGACGCTCCGCCACGGGGACTACTCACTCGACAACCTCGTCTTCGGCGCGCCCAACGGAGGCGCGCCGATCACGGTGATCGACTGGCAGCGCATGGGCATCGGCAGCGGCATCGGCGACGTGTCCTATTTCCTGGGGGAGAACCTGGACCCGGAAGTCCGACTGGCAGTGGAAATGGAGCTCCTGGGGGCCTATCACCGGATCCTGGTCGACAACGGCGTCGAGGGGTATGGCTTCGAGCAATGTCTGCGTGGCTATCGGCTTTCGCTGCTCGACCGGCTCGGATCGCTGATCTCCACGATCGCCGCGATGCCCTTCACGAAAGAACAGATACGGATACATGTCGAAGTCCTCCTGCCCCGCGTCAGCGCGGCCATCCTCGACAACGGCGCGGGCGAGCTGCTGGCGTGACGCGGACAGCCCGCGGGAGCCAGGTCAGTCCGCGGTGGCGGCGGCCGGCGGGGCTCGGGCCTACTTCGGCTTCCTCGTCGCGACGGCTGGTTCGAGAGGCGATTCTTCACCATCCTGATGGCCGTAGCCCTGCTGGTGCTGTACGGCGGGTTGCCGCTCGGCGCGCTGCCGACGCGGGAGTTCGTGTCGTGGGAGGGGCACCTGTGCGGGCTGCTCGCCGGCGCGCTCGTGGCGCGATTCATGGGGCAGCGTGACTGATCCCCTGACCCGTTGGACTTGGTGCTACCGGAGGCCTGGGGCTGGAGTTGATGACGGAGTTCGTGGAGTAAGCGGAGGTGCCCTACCATGCTCCTGTCAGTCCACGGCCAGAAGCGACCCGGGCCCCGGACATGGGGGCCGCCGCCGTGAGCCAGGCCGGTCGTCCAGTGCCGATCACCGACATTGACTACTGGACACTTGCCGAGCTTGTGTCCAGCGCCGGGCGATGCGTGCCGCGATAGGCAGCCTGCGGCGCGATCTGAACTACGATGCCGAAGACTATATCCTCACCCAGCTCCGCGTCCACCGCCGAATGCCGAAGGGGGATGGCAAAGCCAGCTGCCATGATGCGATAGGAGGCGGTCTCGTACTCACTATGCAGGACGTCGGGGCTTCTTGAGGCACAATTTCCGATGAGCCATTAGGTGGGACAGATCAGGACTTGCCGCAGATTCAACGGCGAGGGAGCGGCCGAGCCGGCTGTCGCCGATCCGACGATGCTGAACGAAGAAGGAGCCCGACATCAACCTCACTCATCTAAGGCGGTTATCTCCGCCGGGTCGTCCTCATCAGTGACGTTGATGGTCACCCGGATGCTGTCCATTGCGCCGAACGGGTCGGTAGCGGTCACAACGACCGAGTAGCTGCTCCTGGCCTCGAAGTTCAAAGGGGCCTCTGTCCTGAGCTGGCCGTCTTTCCTACCAATACGGAAGGACTCAGCGTCCGGACCGCTCAAGGTGTAGATCAGCAGATCGTCATCATCGTCGATGGCTCTGACCGGCGCTCCGATGCTTCGCTCTTTCTCACTGTTCTCCGGCACCTCCCGGATCGTACTGTCCGACTGGTCGCCTTCGGCGACGTCCTGGTCGGGGAACACGGGTGGGGCATTGACGAACCCGCCGTCCGATGCGGGAGCAGCGTCAAAGGACCCGTGTCGCCCCACCGGGACTTCCAGCACTCCCACTGCCGTCTCCAGCGCGCGGCCTACGTTGTCGACGTAGGTCGCCGTTGCTCGCAGGCACATGCCCACGTCGGTCGCCTTCGGGGCGTAGACCGCCGATGTGGCTCCGGCTATCGCTGTCCAGCTGGCTTCGTCGACGGGATCGATGCCGGGTGTACCAGGATCGTCAATGCACTCCGCCGACGGCACGCCCCGCTCGCTCACCGTGACCGTTTCGGACAGTTCCCACACCCACTTCCTGATGATTGCACCGCCATCGTCGTCGCTGACCATGGCTTGTATCGCGATCCCCACCTCAGGCTGCCTCTGGGACAGCACTACTGCTCCCATGTCCTCCGCATCCACGACCTCGATGATCACATCCAGGGTGGCCGACAGCCTGCGTGGGCCCTCACCGGAGTGGGCCTCGACGGTAATCGAGTAAGAGCTCTGGTCTTCGAAGTCGGGCTCGTGGCCCGCCTTGAAGGTCAGGATGCCGTTGTCGATGTCGAAGTCGTCGCCGTCGGCGCCCGACACTGTGTACGTGTAGATGTTGGGGTCATAGCCGTCAGGGCCGTCGGCGCTGCCGTCCTGGTCGGTGACGACGTATGCGGGAGGGTCATCGATACGGACACCGCCATGACCGACCGTGATGACCGGCAGGCCCTCCGGGTTCTCCTCTGAGACTTGTGGGTTCTCCTCTACGCTCAGCAGCGTCGGTGCATCATCATTGAAGGCGGGGGGTTCATTCACCTCCGTGATCCTGACGATGACGTTCACCGTGGCGAAGGCGGTCGACGGGTCGCTCACTCGCACCCTCAACACGTACTCGCTGTTACCGGCTTCACCGGGATCCTCGTCGCCGGCCAGCCCGAGGTCAGCGGTCAGGTCCCTTGAGTCCTCGTCCTCGACCTCGTCCGGGTCCGCGCCCAGCCTCTTGCCGGCCCTTATCTGGCCGGTGAGGCTGTCGATGGTGAAGCGGGCGTCGCCGTCGCCGTCCTCCAGGTCGGGGGTGTCCAGCAGCTCATAGAACAGGATGTCCTCGTCGGCGTCTGTGGCCGATAGCGGCTCGCCTATGGGCATACCGACGGCCGTGTTCTCGGGTACGGATCGGGCGATGTCGATGTGGCTGGTGGACTCATCGTCGTCCTGGCTGGCGAAGGATGGAGCCGCATTGAACAGGGTCGTCTGCTCCACGGGGTTGGCGGTCACCGCCGACGCGGTCTTGCCTGCGCCGAACTTGTCGGTGTAGGTAACCGTCGCACGCAGGTACCTGCCCACGTCGGCCGGCGCCGGCCTCCGCTCCGGCGACGTTGCCCCCTCTATGTCCGTCCACGTCCTCCCATCCTCTGACCTCGCCCACTGCCACCTCTGGTCTTCGACCATGTCATCCTCGTCCCGCAGGCTGACCGAGAGCGGCCTGTCGACCTGTGGCTGCGGCCTGTCAATGCTCGCCACACCAGCCTCGTCCACGTCCGTCACCGTCACGGTCACGCTGCGCGTGCCGCCGGCGGCTTCGACGGTCACCCGGTATATGTTCCTTGACGACAGTAGTGCGCTAGTTGAAGCAGACCGCGGGTCCTCGTAGTTGGGGGGCTCCCTGAAGTGCAGCACACCGTCGTCGATGGTGAACAGGTCCCTGTCATCCCCACTCACGGACCACCTGATGACATGTCCGGCCTCGTCAAAGGCCGTGAAGGAGGCTACGGGCTCCGTACCGTTCTCGGGGTATCGTGCCGAGCGGACTCCGGTAATATGCACCGGGTCGTGGACGTTGGTGACGTTGATGGTCGCCCGGATGCTGTCCGAGGCTCCCGAGGGATCAGTGGCGGTCACCACCACGCTGTACCTGTTCCTGGCCTCGAAGTTCAGGGGAGCCTTCGTCATGAGCTGGCCGGTGTTTCTGGATATGCTGAAGAACGACGCGTCCGCGCCGCCCAGGGTGTAGATCAGCAATGGGTCGTCTTCGTCGAAGGCGCTGACCGGTGTCCCGATGCTCTCGTCGGGATCGGTGTTCTCCGCAATCTTCCGGCTCGTCCTGGCCGACTGGTCTCCCGGCGAGTTCAGGTCCTGGTCAACGAACCTCGGAGCAGCGTTGGCAGACCTGCTGTCTTGTACAGGAGCCTCCGACACTCCCGTTGCCCGATGGATGTTGGCACCGCCCGGGACCTCTATGTTGTCGGTGTAGATCACGGTGGCCCGCAGGCACCTGCCCACATCAGCCCGCTTCGGGGTGTAGGCCGCCGACGAGTCCCCATCTATTGCGGTCCAGCCGTCAACGACATCTATGTCGGTCGTTTCGGGATCGTCTCTGCACTCGGCCGATGGGGTGCCGTCGTCTTCCACCGTGATCTCATCCGACAGCTCCCACACCCACCTGTCGATCCTCACGCCGCCGTCCGGGTCGCTGGGCGTGGCCGCCACCTCTCTGCCGGCCTGGGGCTGCCTCTGGGACAGGAACACCTCTCCCGGGTCTTCCGTATCAACCACCTCGATGGTGATGTCCAGGGAGGCCGACAGACCGCCGGAGCGGCCTGTGATGGTGATCGAGTAGGAAGCCTGCTCTTCGAAGTCAGGCTCGTGGTCAGCCTTGAAGGTCAGGACGCCACCGGCGAACTCGAGGACCTCGCGGTCGTCGCCCGTCACCGAGTACGTGGCCGTGGTAGCGGCTCCATCCTGGTCGGTGACGGCGAAGGTGTCGGCATCCACCTCACTATCGTCGTCCCCGAACGTGATGACCGCCTCGTCCTCGGGGTTCTCCTCGACCCTCAGCAGGGTTGGCACGTTCTCATCGAAGGACGGTGGCTCGTTGACGTTGGTGACCCTGACGATGACGTTCACCGTGGCCGAGGCGGTCGATGGGTCGCTCGCCCTCACCCGCAACACGTACTCGCTGTTGTCTGCTTCCCCGGCATCCTCACCCACAGGCAGCGTGGGGCTGCCGGTCAGGGCCGTCGGCTCGTCTTCTCGCTCCCCGTCGTCCGCGCCCAGCACTCTGCCGACCCTTATCTGCCCGGACGTGCTATCGATGGTGAACCGCGCATCGCCCCTGTCATCCTCCAGGTCGGGGGTGTCCAGCAACTCGTAGAACAGGAGGTCGTTGTCCGCGTCCGTCGCCGCTACTCGGCGGCCTATGGACCTACCCACTGCCGTGTTCTCGCGGACGCTAAGAGTCACTGTGGAGACTTCATCCCCACTCCGGTCCACGAAACCGGGAGCCGCATTGGACAGGGTCCTCGGTTCCACACGCCTGGCGCTCACCGCCGAGGCGGTCTTGCCAGCGCCGAACTTGTCGGAGTAGGTGACGGTCGCCCGCAGGTACATGTCCTCGTCTGCCCGTGCTGGACTCCGCCGCGGCGATGTCGCTCCATCTATGTCGGTCCACGTCGTCCCGTCCCCCGACCTCGCCCATTGCCACGCCTGGCCCGACACCCCCTCGTCCTCGTCGCGCATGCTGGCCGAGAGCGGCCGGGAGACCTGCGGCTGCCGCCTGTCGATACTCACCGTGCCAGCCTCGTCCACGTCCGTGACCGTTACGGCCACGTCGTGAGTGCCGCCGCCGGCACTGACAGTCACCCTATACACGTTCCTATCCGACAGCCGTCCACGACTGGCCGTCGATTGCGGGTCCTCGTAGTTCGGAGGCTCCCTGAAGGCCAGCACGCCGTCATCGATGGTGAACAGGTCGGCATCGGGCCCGCTCAGAGACCACGTTATGGCGTCTCCGTCCTGGTCATGTGCAAGGAAGGTTGCGACCGGGGCCGTCCTGTTCTCCGCGAAGTCTAGCGAGGAGTCGGCTGATTGCGCATATGCCTGTCGATGTGCGGGACCGTCGAGGGTCACGCTCGCAAGCAATATGCTGGCGAGCACGATGAACAGGGTCACGAGGCGAGATTTCCCGCATCGGGGAGGCCTCATGCTCAGATGACGACCCAGACAAGACGATTGGACGAATAGTCGATTACAGCGTCCAAGTTCTTTGTCGAGGAGTCCCCTTCCAGGGTGATTCGTTCGCTTGTGATTGTAGCGGTGCAGTTGGACGACCTGTGAGACTTCACTTGGCAGGAAGCCATCTTGGGAGCGAGCTAACGTGGCGGCGTAGAGAGCCGCGAGTCTCGAGGATGACTCTGTGAGCAGTCTACAGACGCGTAACGTCAGACTTGTGCAGTTGGCGGCAAGTCTGTTCAACCTGAGGTCCGTCCAAGTCGACTGTCTGGGAGTACCACGGTGCCTCTACGCTATCGCTCGCCGAGTAAGAAACAAGCCGCTGCTAGGCGATCCCGGCCTCGCGGGGCGGCCTGTGGTTCAAAGCTCACAGACAACATCATCTCTATTGCCGTCTCGGGCGCTGGGTACCATCTGCTCTCAGAACCCTCCCTCTGCTCCGACGCTTGCTGTACCCTTGATTCCCCCAGCTCCTGCCACTTCTTCTCATGACTGTACACAGGGATGTTCTCTTGCGGTTCCGGCTCCGGCATCAAGGTCGGCGTGTCCATTGTCTCCGCTGCTGCCTGGCGCACCGTAGTAGCGGGTGGCTGCTGGCGTGACGCGGACAGGCCGCGAGAGCCAGGTCAGTCCGCCGTGGCGGCTGCCGGCTGGGCGCGGGAGAGGTGGGAGCGGAGGTAGCGGCCGGTGTGGGAGCGGTCGTTGGCGGCGATGTCCTCGGGCGTGCCCTCGGCTATGACGTAGCCGCCGGCGTCGCCCGCGCCGGGGCCGAGGTCGACTATCCAGTCGGCGTTCTTGATCAGGTCGAGGTGGTGCTCGATCAGCATGACGCTGTTGCCGGCGTCCACGAGGCGGTGCAGCACCCTGAGCAGGTGGGCGCAGTCCTCGAACGACAGCCCGGTGGTCGGCTCGTCCAGGATGTACAGCGTGTTGCCGGTGGCGCGCTTGGACAGCTCGGTCGACAGCTTGACGCGCTGCGCCTCGCCGCCGGAGAGCGTCGTGGCAGGCTGTCCGAGCCGGATGTACCCGAGTCCTACGTCGTACATCGTCTGCATCTTGTTGCGGATCCTGGGGATGTTGGCGAAGTGCTCCATCGCCTCGGAAACGGTCATGTCGAGCACGTCGGCTATGTTCTTGCCCTTGAACATGATCTCCAGAGCTTCCCGGTTGTAGCGCTTGCCCTTGCACACCTCGCAGGGGACGGTGACGTCGGGCAGGAACTGCATCTCGATCTGGTTGTAGCCGTCGCCGGAGCAGGCCTGGCAGCGTCCGCCCTTGACGTTGAAGGAGAAGCGGCCGGGCTTGTAGCCGCGCATCCGCGCCTCGGGGACCGTCGCGAACAGCTCCCGTATGGGCGTGAACGCGCCGGTGTAGGTCGCGGGGTTGCTGCGCGGCGTGCGGCCGATGGGCGACTGGTCGATGTTGACGACCTTGTCGATGGCCTCGACGCCGTCGATGCCGTCGCTCTCGCCCGGGCGGTCCCTGGCCTTGTAGAACTGCTGGGCCAGCTTCTTGTAGAGCACCTCGTTGATGAGGGTGCTCTTGCCCGAGCCGGAGACGCCGGTGACGCAGACGAGCAGCCCGAGCGGCAGCCGCACATCCATGTTCTTCAGGTTGTTGGCCCTCGGCCCTCTGACGACGATGCTCGAGCGCCTGCCGGACCGCCTCTTCTCGGGGAGCGGGATCTCCCTGCGGCCGCTCAGGTACTGGCCGGTGATCGAGGTGGCGTGGCGGCTGACCCTCGCGGGCGGGCCGGTGGCGACGATGTGGCCGCCGTGCTCCCCCGCCCCGGGGCCGAGATCGATCAGGTGGTCGGCGGCCCTCATGATCGCCTCGTCGTGCTCGACGATGATGACGGTGTTGCCGATGTCGCGCAGCCGCTGCAGCGTCCCGATCAGGCGCACGTCGTCGACGGAGTGCAGCCCGATGGACGGCTCGTCGCAGACATAGAGAACGCCCATGAGGCCGGAGCCGATCTGCGTCGCCAGGCGGATCCGCTGCGCCTCTCCCCCGCTCAGCGTGGACGCCGTGCGCTCCAGGGTCAGGTAGTCGAGGCCGATGTCGACGAGGAAGCGCAGGCGCGCCTCGATCTCCTTGAGGATGCGGTCGGCGATGGCGCGCTCGCGCTCGGTCAGCACGTCGTCCGACTCGGAGGCGCCGTTGGAGCCCGCGGCAGGCGCGGAGAGCGCGCGGGTCCAGTCGAGCGCCGCGGCTATCGACTTGCTGGTGACGTCGATTATGTTGAGCCCGCCGACCCTGACGGCGAGCGCCTGCGGCTTCAGCCGCTGTCCTCCGCAGTCGTGGCAGGGGTTGGACGCCATGTAGCGCTCGATCTCGGAGCGCATGTTGGCCGACTCGGTCTCCCGGTGGCGGCGCTGGAGGTTGTTGATGACGCCCTCGAATCGGGAGTCCCACTCGAACTCGCGCCCCTTCTGGGTCGTGTGCTTCATCCGGATAGGCCGGCCCTTTGCGCCGTACAGGACGATGTCGAGGTGCTTTTTCGCCAGCTTCTTCACGGGCACCCTGGTGGAGAAGCGGTACGTCCGCGCCAGCGACTCGAGGGCGCTGGCGAACCACGGCGTCGAGGTGCCTGACCTGGCCCAGGGCAGGATCGCGCCCTCGGCCAGCGAGAGGTCCCTGTCCGGGACGACGAGGTCGGGGTCGACCTCCATGCGGAAGCCGAGGCCGGTGCAGGTGGCGCAGGCGCCGTGAGGGTTGTTGAAGCTGAAGGTGCGCGGCTCCAGCTCGCCCATGGAGATGCGGCAGTGGACGCAGGCGAAGTGCTCGGAGAAGAGCATCTCCTCGCCGCCCTGCACCGCGACGAGCACGACGCCGCCGGCCATCTTGAGGGCGCTCTCGACCGAGTCGGCCACCCTGCCCGGCTCGGCGCTGTCGCCGACGACGAGACGGTCTACGACCACCTCTATCGTGTGCCACTTGTTCTTGTCTAGGTCGAAGGACTCGGAGAGGTCGCGTACGTCGCCGTTGACGCGGACTCGTACGTACCCCGCGGCGCGGCCTCCTCGAAGACCTCCTTGTGCTCGCCCTTGCGCCGGCTGACCATCGGCGCCATGATCTGGATCCTGCTGTCCTCGGGCAGGGCGAGGACAGCGTCTACGATCTGCTGCACGGTCTGCATCTGCACCGGCCGGCCGCACTTGTAGCAGTGTGGCCGCCCCGCCCTGGCGAAGAGCAGGCGCAGGTAGTCGTAGACCTCGGTCACCGTGCCGACTGTGGAGCGCGGGTTGTGGGAGACGCCCTTCTGGTCGATGGATATGGCCGGAGACAGGCCCTCGATGTAGTCGACGTCGGGCTTGTCCATCCTGCCAAGGAACTGGCGGGCGTAGGCCGAGAGCGACTCGACGTATCGGCGCTGGCCCTCGGCGTAGATGGTGTCGAATGCGAGGGAGCTCTTGCCCGAGCCGGATACGCCGGTGATGACGACGAACTGGTTGCGGGGTATCGAGACGTCTACGTTCTTGAGGTTGTGCTCGCGGGCACCCCGGACGACGATGTTCTCCAGCGGCATTCAGGCGAACTCCAAGGATATGGCGGAGCGAAGATCGGCCTCATTCTAACACCGCCCATGCCCGGTCCGGCAGTCGGGCAGTAGAGCCTCATCGACTCCTGCCTTCGCAGGAACGTCTCCCCGACCGTTGGCCGGCCACAATAGATGCCGATCGATAGGTCGACGCAGTTGGTTGACGACGCTATTGTACACTCGGGACCACCAGTCGTTCAGCAACAGACCAAGACACCAAGAGGAGAACCGTCCCGCCATCGTGCTCTTGAGATACCTTCACAGTATCTTCAAATTTGTTCAGTACGGTTTGCTTCGCGCGAAGTTATCGGGCGTGTCGACGGGAGCGTGCGTTGATCGACAGGGGCCACATATCTGTCATTGCTGACGACGTCCACGCTCAAACGCGGAGGAACAAGATCTGCCGAGGGCGCATGCGGATCGAATTGGTTTGGCGGTGCCGCGACGGCGAGCCTTCTCCAAGCCGAAACGGTTCCAGCCCGCGGACAGAAGCAGGGGAATGGGTATGGTCACAATGAGGAGAACCTTGGAACGGCTCAAGTCGCCGAAGCTGTGGGCACTTGTGGTCCTCGTGGTTGCGGTCGGTGCAGGCGGATACTACGGCGTTGTCGTTTGGACAGAATCACGCGCCGAGGAAGGGACACTTCAGACGCAGTTGGTTCCCGTAACGCGCGGCGATCTCGTCAACGACGTAAGCGTGACAGGAAGCCTCACTTATACCACACGCGAAATCGTGACCTTCGGGCAACAGGGAGTGGTTGGGGACGTCCCCGTCTCAGAGGGGGACAGAGTATCGGCCGGTGACGTACTGGCAGTACTGGATGCGGATACCCTTGCGAATCTGGAGAAGGCCATCGCACAGGCTCGAATCGATGTGCGCAACGCCGAAGAGGCCCTCAAGGATGCGCAGAACCCGGTTTCATCCAGCGTTCTGGCACAGGCCCGCGTAGACATCCTGAACGCCAATGCCAGTCTTGAGGCGGCCATGGAACACAAGGCTGCGTTACTCACTCCGACAATCCAAGATGTGGCGGGGGCTATGGAGGATATCACCCTAGCCCACGTCGCCCTACAGGACGCTAAGGCCCATCTCCTCGCACTCCTCTCCTCGGAGCCGGACCAGTCAGAGCTTGAATCCAAGAATCGGACCATCGACCGCCACATCGAGTTGGCCCAGGCTGGCCTCGCCGAGATCGAAGAGGCGCTAGGCACGCTGCTCAAGGCTCCGGAACCTATTGACCTCGTCGCCAGACAGGCAGCCGTCCGCCTGGCGATGGAGTCACTGGAGGAAGCCGAGGCAACGCTGGAGGGGTACAACTCCATTGACCGGATCGAGATCGAGTTCAGAGAGGCTGACCTCGTCGCGGCACGAGCGAGACTCGACGCGGCCATCGACCCGGACCCGTTGTTGCTTGAATCCAAGAAGCGGGCCATCGAGACCGCCGAAGCCGCCCTCCTCGATGCGGAGGCTGCACTGGCCGATCTGTTGCACCCTCCAAGGTCCGACATTGAACTTGCCGACCGTGAGATCGAGCTGGCTCAGGCCCGACTTGGCGAGGCCGAAGCGGCACTCGAAGCATACACCTCAGCGGACCAGCTAGAGGTCAACGCCCGCCAAGCTGACCTGGTTGCCGCACAGGCCAGACTCGACGTGGCAATCGCCGACCTGGAGCGGACTGCCCTGCGCGCACCGTTCGACGGTAACGTAGCCGAGGTCTTCATCGAGGCGGGCCAACAGGTCAACGCTGACACCCAGGCCATTGCAATCGGCAACGTAGCTACCGTTGACCCGGACCCGCTGGTGCTTGAGTCCAAGAGGCGGGCCATCGAGACCGCCGAGATTGATCTCCTCAATGCGGAGGATGCGCTGGCCGATCTGTTGAACCCGTCCGAGTCCGACATCGAACTCGCTGACCGTGAGATCGAGTTGGCGCAGGCCAAACTGACCGAGGCGGAACAAGCTCTTGCGGCTCTTGTGTTGGACCAACTGGAGATAGAGTTCCGTCAGACTGACCTGGTCTCCGCGCGCGCCAGACTCGACACGACCATCGCTGACCTGGAACGCTCCACCCTACGCGCACCGTTTGACGGCCTCATTGACGGCGTCTATGTCGAGGACGGCGACCAGGTAGGCGCCAACACAGCGATTTTCAGGATCGCCGCCGGCTTCACCGAGGAGTTCCTGCGGTTCGGCGTGCCGGGAACTGTCGGGGATGTTCTCGTGGTCGCAGGACGAACAGTATCCGCGGGCGACCCACTGGCCGTGATGGATGCGTTGACGATAGCGAACTTCGAGAAGGAAATAGCCCAGGCTCGAATCGACGTGCGAGACGCTGAGGAGGCGCTCGATGAGGCGAGCAGCCCCGTACCGACCAGCCTTCTGACGCAGGCGCGCGTCGACATCCTGGCGGCTCGGACCGAACTTGAGGCGGCCAGGGAAAGGAAGGCCGCGTTAATCACACCGAGTCTTCAAGATGTCGTGAAGGCTCAGGCCGACATCACTGCCGCACGCGTCGCCCTACAGGACGCGAACGACGACCTTGACGCGCTCCTCGCCGAGGTTACCGCCACATTCGGTGTCGGCGGGATGGTGGCTGAAGTCCTTGTAGCAAAGGGGGACAGGGTATCTGCGGGCGACCCCCTGGCCATGCTGGATGCGTTGACAGTGGCGAACTTGGAGAAGGCAATAGCCCAGGCTCGACTCGACGTGCGTTACGCTGAGGAGGCGCTCGACGAGGCGAGGAGCCCGGTGTCAAGCGGCCCTCTGGCGCAGGCCCGCATCGACATCCTCACAGCCCGGACCGAACTTGAGGCGGCCAGGGAACGGAGAGCTGCGTTGATCAAGCCGAGCTCTCAAGACGTCGCGAAGGCTCAGGCGGACGTCACAGCCGCACGCGTCGCCGTACAGGACGCGACCGCCGACCTCGACGAGCTCCTCATCGAGGCTGTCGCCACCATAGCGCAGGCTCGGGTCGACGTGCGCGATGCGGAGGTCGCTCTCGAACAAGCAAAGAACCCCTACACGTCGGCGCAGATCGTCCAGGCCGAGTACGACGTGGCGAATGCACGTATCAGTCTGCAGGAGGCCGAAGAAGCCCTGCGCGAGCTTGATATCGTCTCGCCCGATCTTCTGGCAGAGGCGCGCTTCGATATCCTGAATGCCCTGGCTGAACTTGAGGTGGCCAGGGCCAACAAGGCCATGGCGGTGACTTCGATATTCCAGGCTGTTGTGAACACACAGACGAATGCCATCGAGGCTGCTGAAGCATATCTGCGTAGTGCAGAGGCTGCGCTGACCGAGGTCATGCAACCTTTTGCGTTGGACATCGAACTCGCTGACCGCGAGATCGAATTGGCGCGGGCCAGGCTTGAGGATGCCGAAGCGACGCTGGAGGATTACATCTCGACGGACCAGCTGGAGATCGAACTCCGCCAAGCCGACGTAGTTGCGGCGCGGGCCAGCCTCGACACGGCAAATGCCAATTTGGAACGCGCCACCCTGCGTGCCCCGTTCAACGGTATCGTGGTCGCAGTCAACATCGAGACGGGCGACCAGATCAATGCCAGCACACAGGCCATCGAGATCGCCGATCCCTCCATCATCGAGGTGAGCGGTTCGGTTGACGAGATAGACGTTTTGTTCCTCCAGACAGGGGCTCGGGCCTTCGTCAGCCTGGAGGCTCTCGGTGCCCAAGCATTGTCAGGCACCGTCTCATCAATCGCTGGCGTCGGCACATCGCAGCAGGGTGTTGTGACCTACCCGGTCATGATCCGGTTGGACACCTCGGAGAGCGGTGAGCTGCCGGAAGGACTGAGCGCCACTGCGCAGGTCATCATCCGGGAGGAGACCGACTCGATACTAATCCCCCTACAGGGACTATACGGCTCCGTACAGACTCCCACAGTGAAGGTGGTAAGCGGCAGCGAGATCGTCGAGAGGCAGGTGACGCTCGGGATCAGTGACGACTTCTGGGTTGTGGTTGAGGAGGGTCTGGACGAGGGCGAGACCATACTCATGGAGGTCATCGGCAGCAGCACAAATCAGTTCGGCGGGATTGGCGCTACATTCAGAGCAGTGGGGGGAGGTTTCGGACCACGTGGCGGCGGTGGTGGTGGCGGAGGAGGAGGTGGAGGCGATCGTCCCTAGTGCCTCCGTCCTCGACAGGAAAGGGGATCAAGACTGAATCTGCCGGAACACTTCCAGTTGAGTAGGGTACAACCAATGACCGAGAACCAAAACAACGTAATTGAGCTCCACGATGTCACGAAAGTCTACGATATGGGCGAGATCAAGGTGAATGCGCTGGCAGGGGTCTCCCTGACGATCCGGAGAGGCGAGCTGACCGCGATAATGGGGCCGTCTGGCTCCGGTAAATCGACCATGATGAACATCATCGGCTGCCTGGACGTCCCCACCTCGGGCAGGTACCTCCTCGATGGCGAAGACGTCGGCAAGCTCAACGACGATCGTCTCGCCGGGATACGGAACCGCAAAGTCGGGTTCGTCTTCCAGACGTACAATCTCCTACCGAGGCTCTCGGCCCTGACCAACGTAGAACTGCCCCTGCTCTACGGGAACGGGCACGGGCGCAGGGAGCGGTCGCTCGAGGCCCTGGCGCATGTTGGACTCGCCGACCGGGTACACCACAGACCAGTCGAGCTGTCGGGCGGTCAACAGCAGCGGGTCGGCATCGCGAGGGCGCTCGTCAAGGACCCAGCGATCCTCCTAGCCGACGAGCCGACAGGCAACCTCGACACCGCTTCGAGCCGCGAGATCATGTGGACCATACAAGAGTTGAACCGGCAGTCGAGCATCACCGTCATCATCGTAACGCACGAACGCGACATCGCCGCCCATGCGGCCAGAGTGGTCACGATGCTTGACGGGAAGATACTCGACGACACCGATCAGGAACCCACACTCGTGCCCGAACCTGATCCCGCATAATCTCAGAGGATACGCTCAGCAGAATACGAGCCCCATCATGTCATTGATTCAGACACTAAAGACCGCGATTCACTCGCTCGGGGCCAACAAGCTCAGAGCCGGGCTCGCATTGTTGGGAATCGTCATCGGCGTGACGGCGGTCATCACGCTCATGTCGATCGGGCGCGGCGCTACGGAACGGATCACCGGGATCATCCAGGACCTGGGAACTAACCTCCTGTTCGTGCAATCGGCGGCAGATGGACAGCTCACGCTGGGCGACGCCAACGCGCTAGTCGATCCCGTATACGCGCCGACGGTTCTTGCAGCTGCGCCGGAGATCCGCTCCTCCGCGACGCTGGCCGCGGGGCGAGAGAACACCACTGCTCAGGTCGTCGGTGTGACTCCAGAGTACCTGACAGCCCGGAATCTCGATCTTGCGAGCGGGATGTTCATCAAGTTCGCGCACGTAGACAGCCGGGACGAGGTGATCGTGCTCGGGTCCGACGTGGCTGAGCAGTTGTTCCAGAACCGTGATCCGGTGGGTGGGTACGTTCGGCTGAACGGACGAAGGTTCCGAGTGATCGGACTCTTGGAGAGCCAGGGCGGAGGCGGATTTGGCACCTTTGACACCCAGGTGCTGGTCCCAATCACCACCGCCTACTACCGACTCAGCAATGAGCGCACAGCGACTGGCGACGTTGCAGTCAGCCTTATCAACGTGCATGTCCAGGACCTAGAGGACATCGACCGGAGCATCGATGAGACGAGCGGAGTGCTCCGTCTGCGTCACCGCATCACCGAAGAGGACGACTTCACCGTCATCAGCCAGCAGAGCACCATCGAAACGTTGGAAGAGACCACAAATACGCTGGTTGTCTTCCTGGGCGTTGTCGCGGGGATATCCCTGCTCGTCGGCGGCATCGGGATCATGAACATCATGCTGGTGTCCGTGACGGAGCGAACGCGGGAGATCGGCATCCGCAAGGCCATGGGAGCTAGGCGACGGGACATCCTCTTCCAGTTTGTCGCCGAAGCTACGGCTCTGAGCATTGGTGGGGGGCTCCTCGGCGCAGGTTTGGGATTCTGGGCAACCAACGTCATCGACGGCCAGACCCTGGGAAACCAGACCTTCACCACCGACTTCAGCGGCGAATTCGCGCTACTGGCGCTGGTCGTGTCGGCAGGCATTGGCCTGTTCTTCGGCATCTACCCCGCCGTTCGAGCGTCAAGACTACACCCGATAGATGCCCTCCGGTATGAGTAACACCGGTTCTGATCGAATCGAGAATAGCCTCGCGCACCGCCCATCGTGGCAAGAGCCTACAGGGAAAGAGAGAACGAAATGAGTAGAGCGCGAATTGCATTGGCAGGGGCACTTGTCCTCGCAGTCGCCGTTGCCTGCGGATCAGCGGACAAGGAAAGCGGAGGCGCAGATGTGGCCGGGCGGATGGCGGACCTGTCGCAGTTCCCAACGCCGTCGCGGTCTCAGGCCACACCCCCGAGCGAAACGCAGGCGAACCAAGACGAGACCGAGAGCCTGACATCCGAAGTCGCACCGATGACTCAAGAGGAGCTGCAGCAGTTGAGGGACCGAATGCGAAGCGGCGAGCTGAGTGCGGAAGAGATGCAGCAGGCGAGACAACGGCTCCAGGCCCAATTCGGCGCGGGTCAGGCCGGCGGCAGGTTTGGGGGAGCAGGTGGCAGCCAGGTCGCCGGTACCATCGAAGGTGTCAGCGACAACACCATCACCATCGCGACCGGGCTCGCCTCGGTCTCGGCCACTTTGGGGGAAGACACCACCATCCGGATTACGTCGGTGCTCGACTTGTCAGCGCTGACCGACGGTCTCCAGGTCGTGGTCGTCAGCGAGCGCGTTGGAGGGACCACCGTGGCGCGAGTGATAACCGTCCTCACCGAAGGGCAGGGTCGATTCGGCGGTGCTAGAGGAGGTCAGGGCGGTCAAGGAGTAAGGCTATCGCTGTCTGGCACGATCAAGGACATCGGCGACGGCCAATTCACACTTGAGACTCAACAAGGTCCGCTACCTATTGCGATCGACGAAGAAACGGTCATTGTCCAGACCAGTGCGGGTACCATTACCGATCTTGAAGAAGGGATGCAGGTCAGGGTGTTCGGTCTCTCAGACGAGGGCGGCAAGATAGGCGCCCGCTCGGTCGTCGTCACACCGGAGGGAATGGAGAACATACCGGGCTTCGGCGGTGGTGGCAGCGAAGGGCGTGGGAGCGGCGCTGATGGTGGTCCCTAATACCCTCTACCGGTCTCTCCTCAATGCGTTGTGCATGCCGCCGGGACACCAGGGGCCCCCATTGATGGGGAGAATATCTGCGGGCACTTGGCGCCCTCCGATGGCATCCATGGCGTGGCTCTGAAGGTCCTTCCGGGGCTTGGACCGCCGGTTTGTGCATCAGGCTTGGCTCGTTTGCACAGAACGGTGGGCCCCTTCGGACACCACTTCTGCTATCTCCACTCTCGACACCTACCTGTACGCCATCGCCGCTCCTTGCTTCCAAGTTGCGGCAATGGTCGCCAATCCGGCGCCCAGGGTGGTCAGCCCTCCTGAGTAAGTGGCCTATAGTTCCTGAGTATTCCGCTTCCTACTGGCTCATAGTTCCTGGTTGTTGACAATGACACGCCAAAGCCGCCAGAGCGTGCGCAGGTTGAACGCCGTGGCCAGCAACGTCCACTCGGCTTCGACCTCCCTCAGCCCGCGAAACGTGAACCGCCACGCCCCCATCTGGGTCTTGAGGATGCCGAACAGCGGCTCGATCAGCGGAGCCCGGCGGCGGTACGCCTGCTGCGCCTCTTCCGTCTCCATCCAGAGTCGATGGCGGCGCACCGAGGGCTCGTGCGGCCTGATCTGTAGGTGGCTTGGGGTGAACGCGTTGGGTGTGCATACGCCGAGGCGGGGACAACCCGTGCAGACCGACGCGGAGGCGGGCAGGTAGAGCCGTATGGGTACGCCCTTGTTGACCCCTGGTCTGACGAAGGAGAGCCGCTCGCCGTTGGGACAGCGATAGCTATTGGTGGCCTCGTCGTAGACGAACCGGTTCTTGTGAAAGGGGTTGGCGACCCGATGCCATCGGTCGGGGGCATCTCGACCCGCTGGTCGCGTTGCTCGCTGGCCGCCAGGTGCGGCCCCGCATGGTACCCGGCGTCCGCCAGCGTGAACGGCGTCCGCACGCCCGGTCTCCGCCTCCACCCGCTCCAGCATCGTCGTCAGGCTGCCCGCATCGTTGACGCTGTCGGGGCTGTCCACCGCCGTGACGATCATGCCGTTCTCCTCCTCTCCCGCCAGCGGCGAGACCATGGGATGGGTGTTGTAGCCGGCGATTGCGCCCTGGCGCACCTTGAGCGCCCGCGCGTCCGGGTCCGTGAGGTTGATGCGATTCTTGTTGCGCTTGCGGACGGCCAGCTCGTCCAACGCCTGCCTCGCCTGCGAGCCGCCTGAGCGTCTCGTGGTCGGTCAGCCGCTCCGGTAGGCGCGCGGGGGCCGGATCGTCGCCCGCTTCGTTCTGGGCTTCCAGTTCGGCGATAGTCCGCTCCGTGCGCTCCAGCAGCGCGTTCAACTGTTCAGCGTTAATGCTGCGGGTGTGCGCGACGCTGGCGTGCACTTTCGTGCCGTCCACCCCCTGCACCGCTAGGTCCACCAGTTCCAGTGTCACCGCCGTCCTGACGGTGCGCCGGAACAGCGTGCGCATGCAGCGCCGGTGCCTCTGGTAGAAGCGCCAGGGGGTGTTGTGGTCGGGGTGCTGCCAGCCGGTCAGCCGCAGGCAGGGCAACTGGTCGCGGCAAGCCTCCTCGAGCCTGCGGCAGGAGCGGACGTTGGTCATGAACTCTTGAGACAGCTACGCCCATGTAGTCCCTTCCAGGGGATACCGCTCGTCTTCCTGATCCCCAAACTCGACGGCAGACACACCGACAGCGACAACCCGACGCGGGCTCGCGCGAGCCCGGCGAAGAGAGCGATGAACGACAAGGGACGACAGAACGGGCAACGGGCGCCCTAAGGGAACTTCTCGGAGTTCGGGGAGGTCAGGGTCATCTCCGAACCCGCCCCCTAAGCCGAGGAAGGGCTGCGCCGTCTCTCCACTCTGCTGCTCAGTCCCTCAGCCGTTGACGGGCAGATGGAGTCCGAGAACAACCGGCCCAGGAAGACCGACACGTGGACGACCACCAAGAGGCGGAAGCCAGATGCGGTCCCGGACAGGCATGATGACTGCTACAAGTTACGCCCGTCCCACCGCACATGCGGCCTATGTACTGGTCATTATGGTTCAACAGGGCTATAATAGGTCAGGATAATCAACCGGCTACGTGATTGGAGGTGTACCAATGGTGAAGAGAGTGAGCGTAGCGCACGCGAAAGCCCAGCTTTCGTCCATAGCGTCTGAGGTGGCCTTCGGCGGCCCGCATGTCATCATCGAACGCCGAAGTAAGCCGTGGGTCGCACTCGTGAGGGTTTCCGACTTGGAGTACCTGGAGCAGGCCCAGCCGACGTCGGATACACCCCAAGGAGCTCTCGCCCTGGCAGGCGCATGGCGGGAAGCTGACGATGAAGACATGGAGGCTCTCGTGGAGGAGATATACGCTGAGCGGGACAACGAGCTGGGACGCCCGGTGGAGTTGGGCCTCTAATGTATCTCCTGGACACGGACATCCTGAGCAACCTCGCCAAGCGCACACCCTCCACCGCGCTGGTCGCTAAGCTCGCCTCGGTGCCACGAGAAGCCCAGTTCACGTCCAGCATCACCCTGGGAGAGATGGTCTATGGGGCCTATCGGCTGCCAGAGTACACGAGCCTATTTCTGGAACGGCTGGACAGGGTGCTTCTGCCGAACCTGGCGGTGCTTCCCTTCGATGTTGCGGCGGCGCACCGCTACGGCGAGGTGAGGGCGGAGTTGGAAAGGCGCGGGACGCCCCTCGGTGAGGCGGACCTCAGGATCGGGGCCATCGCGCTCACCCGCGGCCTCACGGTGGTCACCGGCAACGTTCGGCACTTCCAGCGCATTCCCGATCTAACGGTGGAGAACTGGCTGGAAGGGTGATCGGTTGAAGCGGTCGGGAATGGCCCCATCAAGAGGAACTCGGGCCAATACTCCACCGGAGAAACGACAAGCCGACATCGATCGGTGAGACGAACCCCTCTGGCAATGGGGTCCACCAGGCCGTGGTAAGACCACGGCACGAGCCCAACCGACGTCAGCGGGCCCCTGGTGGAACACAGTCCACGACGCTAGGGACAGGGGTGTGTCAGTACGAGGCACCGCCAGGGAGGTGGGTATGAGTAGGAATACAGTCAGAAGGTATCTGGTAGCCACCAGCCCCGACATGGTGGGACTGTGGTTAGGTTCGCGCCGCCACCGCCTGATACCATGCGCAACCACCGAAGCGGGCATGATCGCTGAACAGTTAGGCGGGCTTTCCCTGACCGGCGACACGTTACTGGGTCAGTTTAGAGTTAACACTAACAAGGCAGGTTGGCGGGTTGTGGGATCGTGGTATACTAGGGCCAGACGTCTTTGAAAGGCCATTGGCGGATTCGCCCTGGCGACGCCGGCGGCCAAGGGAGTGCGATCTTGGCGTTTGTTGCCCTGAGAGACGGCGAAGACGGCGAGCAGCTACTGAAGCGGTTCCAGACATCGATGCAGCGTTCGGGCATCCTGCGCGAGCTGCGGAACCGGCGCTTCTTCAGGTCGAAGGGCGAGCAGGCGCGTCTCGACAAGGCGCGGAGCCTTCGCCGCATACGCCGACGCCAGCGACAGCGCCGGTAGTCGACAACCCCACCCCATCCTGTACGGCCCCGGTTTCCGGGGCTGTTTTCATTTGCGCGGACCTTCGATGACGCCGGCAAGCGGCGCGGACGGGACGGTCAGCGCGTCGGCTCGCGCCAGGCCATTCCCTCGGTGCGGCGCATGAACTCGGCGTGGAGCGCCGCGTTCGAGGCGATCAACCCGTCGCTGCGCAGCGCGGCCGGCGCGCAGGTGCGGTCGGTGACGACTCCCCCGGCCTCGCGGACGAGCAGCAGGCCCGCCGCCTGGTCCCACGGCTCGAGGCTGTGGTGGAAGTAGAGGTCGGTCCGGCCCGCGGCGGCGTATGAGAGCCCCAGGGCCGCCGAGCCCATGATGCGCGCCGTCTGCATGTCGGGCCAGATCTCGCGCAGGACGTCCAGGCCGTTGGCGCCGCCGTACTCTGAGTAGCTGAGGTCGAGACCGATGATGCAGTCCTCCAGCGCCGTCCGGGTCGACACCTGGAGACGGGCGCCGTTGAGGAAGGCCCCCCTGCCCTTTTCGGCTACGAACATCTCGCCGCGCGTCGGGTCGTAGTTGACGCCGACGATGGGCTCGCCGTCGAGGGCGAGGGCGACGACGAGCGAGTAGAACGGGATGCCGGACGCGTAGTTGCGGGTGCCGTCCAGCGGGTCGACGATCCAGACGAACGCCCCCTCACCCTGACCCTCTCCCGCATGGGGCGAGGGAACGATGGGAGCGAAGCCGTCGTCCTCACGGGAGCCGGCCGTCTCCTCCCCGAGGAAGCCCATGTCCGGGTACTCGCGGTGGAGGAAGTCCGCCAGCGCGGCCTCTACCTCGGTGTCGACGTCGGTGACGACGTTGCCGCGGCCTTTGAAGGCGACCTGCTTGACCTGGTCGAAGCGTCGGAGGAGGATCTCGCCGGCGAGCGACGCGGCCTCTCGGGCGACGTCGAGGGCGGTGCGGCCGGTGGCGCTGCGGGGAATGTCGGTCATGGGCGTGTCGTGCCGGGGATGGGTCCCCGCCTCCGCGGGGACGACGAATAGGGTGGCGGGGACGACGGGTGGGTGGCCGGCTTCACGGTCCCCGTCACCCCAGCCCCCGTATCGTAGTACGGGGCAGGCTCTCTCCGCCAGGGGAGAGGGGGCAAGATCGCGGCAGCCCGCTGCCGCGGGGGAGAGGCGTTTCGGCGGCTAGAAGTTGGTGTAGGAGCCATCGCGGCGGTGAAATCGGGGAATCTCCCAGAAGCGGAACGGCTCGCCGGCCGTGCTCTCGTCGAACTCGACGCCGAGGCCGGGGGTCGTCGGCACCCGGTAGCGGATGCCCTCCAGCCGGGGCTGCACGGGGAACATCTCCGGGTCGGAACTGAACTCGGGAGAGCGGTCCTCCAGCCAGGAGTAGTTCGGCACGGCCGCGGCGAGGTGAATGTTGGCGGCGGTGCTGATCGGCCCCAGGGGGTTGTGGGGCATCAGGTCGATGTAGTGGGCCTCGCACCATCCGGCGACCTTCATCGCCTCGGTGAAGCCGCCGACGTTGCAGACGTCGACGCGGGCGTAGTTGGCGATGCCCTGCTCGACGTACGGCAGGAAGGCCCACTTGCTGGCGTGCTCCTCGCCGATGGCGAACGGGACGTCGGTCATCGAGCGGAGCGCGTGATAGGCGGCCGGTGTCTCGTCGCGGATGGGCTCCTCCAGGAAGTCGAGCGTGCCGGGCGGGAGCATCTGGCAGAAGGAGGCGGCCTCGGCTACGCTGAGCTGGTGGTGGTAGTCGATGCCGAGCGCGGGCGCGGCGCCGACCTTCTTCCTGGCCTCGACGAGCCACTCGGCGGTGTAGGCGATGGACTCCCTCGGCTCGAACAGCCCCTCCTCGCCGGTCTCCGGGTGTCCCGGGACGAATCGCACGGCGGGCCAGCCCTGCTCAACGTAGCGGACCGCGTCGGCGACGGCCTCGGGGCCCATCGGCGCGCCGGAGGTGACGAAGCACGGGACCCAGTCGCGCTGCGCGCCGCCCAGGAGCTGGTACACGGGGACGCCGAGACTCTTCGCGACGACATCGTGCAGCGCGATATCGATGGCGGAGATGGCGCCGGTCAGGACGCGGCCGCCCTCGAAGTACTGTCCGCGGTACATCTCCTGCCATAGGGCGCCGATGCGACGCGGGTCCTTGCCGATGAGGAACTCGCGGAAGTGGTCTACGGCGCCCTTCACGGCGAGCTCGCGGCTGGAGACGCCCGACTCTCCCCAGCCGTGGTGGCCGGAGTCGGTCTCGACCTTGAACACGAACAGGGCGCCGTAGCCGGCCCGTACGGGGAAGGGCTTGATGTCGGTGATCTTCATGGCGGCGGCGTCAGTCTAACACGGCGGGGTTCCTCAACTGGCCCCATCGTCGCAGGCACAAGTCTGATCTGGCCAGTGAGTCGCAGTCGCACAGTAGGATTAGAACATAGCATCTGCTATGATTGACCGTAGTCCATATCGGAGATTTCGTTGGAATGGATGCTGCAACCCAACGCGCTGTAGCCAAGGCGCTCGACACCAGCATTGCGCGGATCGCAACGAGCGAGTTCAAGCGTCTAGCGGATCAGTCGGGTGACTCGGAGACAGTGGCGAGGAAGATATACGAGGCTCTTCGTTCCCTCCAGCGCCTGCAACACTTCCATGACGAAGACCGCATGCCAAATTATGATGAATGGGACGCGCCACTATACCTCACGTGGTTTCAGCCAGCGCAGATCAACTTGGCATATACCCTGATCCAGGAGGTGCTTGAGGACAAGAACCTGCCCCTTCGTGAAACCCTCCAGATCGTCGATTTCGGTTGCGGGGCACTGGCGATGCAATTCGGATTCGCTCTGGCGGTCGCGGAGAATCCAGCGGCCAAAGGCACACTCACAAAAATCGCTGTTGACGCTAGCGACAGTAGTATGGACATGTATCGTGTTGGCTTAAATCTATGGCACAACTTTGTCAAAGAGACTTCGGACAAGGTGAAGTACCCGGAACTTGCGGCATTGCATGCGGTCCTCAGGGCAATTGGGCCTTTCGTTCGTCGCAACGCCAGCGCCCGATGGCTGACCGCCTTTCATGTTGCCTACAAGAAAAATCAGCGGCCGGTCGCGGACGCTCTCGACCAGCAAGTAGAGGAATGGAAGCCTGATGTCGTCCTCGTTACATCCCGTACCGAAGCTGCCTGCTGGGCCTACTCCCTCGACGAGAACTCCAAATATGAAGGTGCGGAAATGCAGACGGACATTACCGGCGAGACGCTCAAGATGACGCACGGTTGTTTCAAGGCAACGTCTGAGTTGAGGGAACGCTTGTACGAGGAGAGGATTAGCGACATGCCCGATTCGTTGTTCGAAAACGACAAGACGTTTGCGCACAGGTACTTGACGCTGTACCCTACGGCTTGGTGCACTCCTAGCTTCAATGCAATGCGGCGCCTATACGTAAGGCGGTAACCTCCCATGGTCACTGATCCCGCGCAGCGGTCGCTTCCGGGGTTTGGGGTTGCCGAGCGTCCGGTGATGCCTCGGCCGTCGAGGATAGGGCACGTCAAGGTCGGTTACGACGTGACCCGGGAGATCCTGACGAAGGCGACGGGGTTCATGGACGAGTACGACTTCACGTTGAACCCCTATGCCGGATGCTCGTTCGGCTGTACGTACTGCTACGCGGCGTTCTTCAGCAAGACGAAGGAGAAACTGGACAACTGGGGCTACTGGGTGACGGTCAAGGAGAACGCGGTCGAGCTGCTGGAGCGGCGCAAGGGCGGCGCTCTCGACGGCAAGCTGATCTACATGAGCACCGTGACCGACCCGTACCAGCCCGTCGAGCGTCAGGTTAAGCTCACGCGGGGTCTTTTGGAAGTCCTGGCAGACAGGCACAGCCCGAAGCTGGTGGTGCAGACCCGCAGCCCCGACGTGGTCCGCGACTGCGACCTGTTCCGCAAGATCGAGGAGCGCGGCGGACGGGTGCAGGTCAACATGACGGTGACCACCGACGACGAGGACGTCAGGCGCGCGTTCGAGCCGTTCTGTCCGTCCAACGCGGTGCGGCTTCGCGCCATTGGGGAAGTTCAGGCCGCGGGCGTCGACTCCTGCATCACGATGACGCCGCTGCTCTGGCTGAACGAGCCCTACGCCTTCGCGGAGCGCCTGCTGGAGACGCAGGTCCAGAAGTTCATCGTCCAGCCGTTCCACTTCCAGCGGGGCAAGTTTGTCGCAGGCACTCGCAAGGCGGCCGTGGAGATGATGACCCGAAAGCTCGGTTGCGACGCGGAGTCGTTCCGAGAAAGGTACAGCTGCGACTACGAGAGGAGCCGCGAGGCCCTGGACAGCGCGCTGCCGGAGCTGGGAGAGGGCAAGGACGGCTTCAAGCCACCCTTCTAGCCTGGCTGGCTCGCCGACCACGCGCTCGGGCGCCCCGTAGAACAGCGACTCCGCGGTCCCGCACGCCCTGGTCGCCGGTTGCCTCGCGTGCGCCCCTCGATACGCGCCCCTCGATACGCTCCGCCGGGGCGGCGACGCTACTCGAGGTGAACGGGGTGTGGGGCCGCTACTCGGGGTGAACGGGGTTGTGTGGACGGCGGGGCGACATGACCCGCTCGCCCTGGGTGCCACGCTCCTCGATACGCTCCGCTACTTGGGATGAACGGATGGGCCGGGGTGGATCGAAGGGCCGTGGCTCGGGGTGAGAAAGCTGGGTGGGCCGTGATCCGCCTGGACCCCAGGTGGCGCGCGGGGAATCACACCCTCACCTCAATCCTCTCCCGTTGAGGGAGAGGAGGAAGATGCGCGCTCTCCCGCCGGGGTTAGGGGGTTTGTCCCACCGCGCTGGAGACGCCCGCCGTGGGATGGGTTCCCGACTGCGTGGGAATGACGGATGGGTATGGGCCCCTGGGTTCCCGCCACCGCTTGCACGGGGCAGGCGATGGGTTCCCGCCTCCGCGGGAATGACGATTTTGCAGGGTCTCCCTGCGTGGTTCCCGCCGCCGTCTGCACGGGGCAGACGATGGGTTCCCGCCTCCGTCTGCACGAGGGCAGGCCCTCCGCGGGAATGACGGGTGGGTATGGATCCTGGGTTGCCGCCACCGCTTGCACGGGGCAGGCGATGGGTTCCCGCCTGCGCGGGAATGACGGTGGTCGGGGCGCGCGGCCGTTACCAGAGGGTGAGGGACTGGGCGAACATCTGGCGGAGGTCGGTGGCGGTGGCCGGGCGGGGGGAGAGCTTGATGACGCGGTGCTGGGGGAGGGTTCCCTCGACCAGGGCGTCGAGGTCGTCGGGGCCGTAGCCGACGGCGGCGAGGCCGTTGGGCACGCCTATCTGCCGCATGATGGATATGACGGCGTCGGCGAGGATGTCGCCGGCGTCCTCGGGGCCAGCGTCCGCGGTGTCTACGCCCATGAGCCTGGCGGCGGCTAGGTGGCGCTCCGGGTTGGCGGGACCGGTGAAGCGGAACGCCGCGGGCGCGTTGAGGGCGACCGACATGCCGTGGGGAACGATCGGCTCGCCCTCCGGGTAGCCCTCGGGCATGTAGTCGCGCACCATGCCGGACGTCGGGTACGACATGCCGTGCGGCAGGTGGCAGCCGGCGTTGCCGAAGCCGACGCCGGCCATCGTCGCGGCCAGCAGCATCTCGCTGCGGGCGTGGTCGTCGTCCGGGTCGTTGACGGCGCCGACGATGTTCGCCGACACCATCTCGATGGCCCTCATCGACCAGACGTCGCTGATCGGGTTGGCGCCCTGGTAGCTGGGACGCGCGCCGGGGTCGGCCGGGGCCTCCCTGCGGCTGAACGGCATCGCGGTGTAGGACTCCAGGCCGTGGCAGAGGACGTCGAGGCCGGAGCAGGCGGTCACCATCGGCGGCAGCGTCCTCGTGTTCTCCGGGTCGACGATGCCCATGACGGGCCTTAGCGCGCGGTGCGCGATGCCGGTCTTCGCCTTCATCTCGAGCAGGTCGAAGATGGCTACGCCGGTCGTCTCGCTGCCGGTGCCGGTCGTGGTCGGGATGGCGATCAGGGGCTGCAGCGGCCCGGGCACGGGCTCTCCCCTGCCGATGGGCGCGTTGACGTAGGCGAGGAGGTCGGCGGGGTACGTCGCGTAGAGGTTGGCGGCCTTGGCGGTGTCGATGACGGAGCCGCCGCCGACTGCCACGTAGCCGTCGAATTCGCCGTCCGCCGCGAAGGCGGACGCCCCCCTGAACGACACGTCGGTGGGCTCGACGCGGACCCGGTCGAACAGCACGGCGTCGACGCCCTCGTCGGCCAGGGAGTCGAGCGTGGCGCGGACGGCGTCGCCGCCGGCCAGTCCGGGGTCTGCGAGGACCATGACGCGGCGGGCACCGAGGCGGCGCATCTCGTAGCCGACCTCGCGGGTGACGCCGGGGCCGAACTTGATGCTCGACGTGTCGAGGGAGAAGGCGGTCTCGTGGGGCATGGGGGATAGTGGTTAGTGGATAGTGGATAGTTGGGAGGGGGCGCGCGTCCCTCGATACGCGCCGCCCGGAGCGGCGGCGCTAGTCGGGGTGGGCGGTGTTGCCTGGGTATCGGCTCCTGGACGGTTGCCGGCCGGGCTCCGCGGGCCCCGGGAAACCGGCGCCGCCCCGGGTCGGGTGTCAGCCGCTCGCTACAGAGAGGCAGGTGACGGTGCGGAGGATTCCGTCGATGGTGTGGATCCGGCTGGTGACGAGGTCTCCCACGGCGTTGAGGTCTTCGGCGCTGATGACGGCGATGATGTCGTACGGCCCGGTGACGGAGTCGACGTTCTCGACGCCGTCGAGGTCGCGGAGCTCGCCCGATACGATGCGGGACTTGCCGACGGCGGTCTCGATGAGTATGTAGGCCCTTGTAGCCATGCGGCACCTCCTTGGCGTGGGTCTCGGTGAAGGGTGGGGCGTCGGGTGTCGGCGCATTCTAAGGCGGGGTTGGGGGCGTGTCAACAATCAACGGTCGCCTCACACATTCGTGACAGGCCCACCTTCCGGGCTGAGTACGACCGTCCCCCCGCGCAACACCAGCCGAAAGCTAGACATCAAAGGGGCGGGTCCTTCGACCCGCCCCCGTTCAGCTTCTCGCTTCGCGTTCGTCGCGCGCTAAGGCCTGGCTCGCCGGCCCGTTAGCACCCAACCCGTCGTCAGCAGGGTCATCGCACCCACCAGAACCCCGAGCAGCACGACGCCTGGCATCGCCGGTCCTCCCGTCGGCGGCAGCAAGGTATCTCTGAGAGGATCATCGTACCGAATCGTTACGGTCGAATCCCCGCCAATCCCGTGTTCCATCCTGTCCTCGTCCGTCAAGACACCGGAGAAGGAATAGCTGCCTGGCGTGTCTGCCGGGCTAACTGTGTACGCAACGCTCGACTCACCCAGGAGTGTGAATGTGATTGTCTGGCCATTGACGGAAACCGCGTCAGCCGGGTGGCTGGATCTCACGTACCTAAACCCAGCGGGAACCATTTCGACGATCTGGCCAAACATACCGTATTCGGCCGCAATCGTTACCACTACGTTCCCTGCCCCATCCTCTCCGAGGAGCACCTCGTCGGTGGACAAAGATCTGTTCGCCTCAGCATCCACCGTCTCAATCTCAACCGTGACCGTGGAATCCCCGCCTACCATTCTTTCGTCCTGGTTCGAGTCTCTGACCACGCCTTCGAACGAATACGTGCCAGCGACGTCGGACGCGGTCACGGTATAGGTGACGCTGTCGTCACCAAGCAGTGTGAATGTAACCGTTTGTCCTGAAACCGAGTCCTGACCCTCCAGGCTTGTCGACACATAGCTGAAGCCGTCCGGCAATGTTTCCGCGACCTGACCGAAGCCGCCGTGGTCGGCCACCGCGATCGTCACCTCTATCTCACCACCTGGCGCGACCGTCGGCTCCGCGAAGGACCTCGTAGCACTGTGTCCGTCTGCCTGCACGGCGTCCTGCCACAGGACCAGCGATGCCAGCGCCAAAGCCAATCCACCGGCGACGACCCCTATCACAAAATCTCTCTTCAGCAAGTTCTCATTCTCCTTTTTCGCCATGCGGTCGTCTAGCCCGCCAATTCGCCTCGAGCAACCGGACCGCATGGTCGAGCTATTTCTCCTCTGTCGCCGATGAGGTACAGCACGAGCCGCCGCCGGTAGCACCGACGACGACTGGGGGGACTGGGCAACGCGTTCCTGCTTCCGGTCCGCCGGACGCATCCCGCTGTTACCCAGTCCCGAGTCATTGAACCTTGGGGTCTCCTATCACACTCCGTCGTCCTTTTCGACAGATTTCGCCTCGGTCCGGTTCTAGTTTGAGAAGTAGAGCCCGATGACTCCTACCGCCTCTTCCTTCGTGATCTCGCCATCGAAGTATGCCATCACCGCCGCGATCGCCTCATCCCTGTCGATCATCTCGTCGCCATTGCTGTCGTGGGCATCGCCGGCACCCGGCAGGGGCGCATTCTCAACCGTTATGGTCACCATGATGGACGCCGTCTCGTCCGCCTGGTCGGTAGCTGTGACCTCGACCATGTATTCTGTCTGCTCGCCTTCGGCGTCTAGCATCGCCCCTTCGGCTACCGTAATCTGCCCTGTCGAAGTCGCGATGTCGAACGAATCCGCATCGGCCCCACCCAGCGTGTACGTGACCATGTCGCCTGCGTCCGCATCCGTCGCCACGACCGGGGCACCTACCTCAGTCCCGGCGGCTGAGTTCTCGACCACGCTCCTCATACCGTCCTCCGTCTCAGAGAACTCGGGAGCATTGTCAAGCACGTTCTCAACCGTGATAGTCACCGTGACCATGTCCGCGTCGCCAGCCTGGTCGGTCGCCGTGACCTCGACGGTGTATTCAGTCTGTTCGCCCTCGGCGTCCAACATGGTTCCTTCGGCGACCGTGATCTGCCCCGTTGACGTCGCGATGTCGAACGAGTCGGCATCGGCGCCACCTAGCGCGTACGTCACCACCGCATTCGCGTCCTCTGCCACCATGACCGGGGCACCTACCTCAGTCCCGGCGTCCGAATTCTCCGCAACGCTTCTCATACCGTCTTCGCTTGCCGGGAAGTCAGGCGCCACATTCTCCACCGTGATGGTCACGGTGATCGTCGCCGCCTCACCGGCCAGGTCGGTCGCCGTGACCTCGACGGTGTATTCCGTTTTGTCGCCATCGGCGTCCAACATCGCGCCCTCGGCCACGGCAATCTGTCCCGTCGACGTCGCGATGTCGAACGAGTCGGCATCAGCGCCGCCCAGGGTGTAAGTCAACTCGTCCTCTTCATCCCCCGGGTCGGGGTCGTCTATATCTTGATCCGCCGCCTCCACCGGCGCACCAACGGCAGTCCCCGCGGCCGAATTCTCGAGCACGCTCCTCATTCCGTCCTCGGTAGCCGGGAATTCAGGCGGATCGTTTGTAACCAACTCTACTGCCGCGGGGTCGTCTTCGTCGGTGACAGAGATCATCACCGTGATCGTGTCAGTCGCACCCGACGGGTCCGTCGCAGTCAGCATCACCGTGTACATCGACTGCGTCTCAAAGTCCAACTTCACCGCAGTGCTGATCTGACCGTCCTTCTGGTTCACGCTGAAGTTGTCCGTGTCGTCAATCGTGTACGTCAGCAACTCCATGTTGCCAGCAGGATCGCCCCTGTCGGCGTCGTCAGCCGGAATCGGCTCTCCAACCTTCGTGCCCTTGTCCTGGTTCTCAGCCACCGAACGCATCGCTACGTCCGACTGGTCGCCAGGCGTACCCAAGTCCTGGTCAGGGAACTTCGGAGCCGTGTTCGCAGGGTTGCTCGCCTGCACGGTAGCGTCCGACGAGGCCCCGGCCTCTTCTCTAACAGCAGCGTTGAAGTCGTCCTTGTACTCCGCCACCACGTGAAGGATACGGCCTACGTCATTGGAATCAGGCGTGTACAGCGCTGCCGTCTCTCCATCGATCCTGCACAGAATGTCAGCCGCGGTTGCCGTAGTGCCAGCGTCAGCGTCTTCAACGACACAGGCCGTGTTTCCGGCGGCGGTCGACAGACTACCATCATCTTCAAACAGAGTGCTGAGATCGGCCGGAAGCGTACCGCCCCTGTACCAATGCCACTTCCTGTCGGTAACCCCGCCGTCCTCGTCGGTGTGCGTAGCTACCACAGGGATGTTCACCTGCGACTGAAGCGCAGACAGCTTCACCTCACCCGCGTCCTCTCTATCCACAACCTTCACAGTCACGACCAGCCGCGTGTACTTCGTACCGCGATCATCGTCGTCCGCATCTGAGCCGGCCGCCACGATGGTTATCGAGTACGAGCTCTTGTCCTCGAAGTTGGCCTTGAGACCATCAGCAGCGTTCGCCCCAGTGACTGGCTGCAAAGTGGTCAGTACACCACCGTCCTCCGTGATACCGAAGGAATCCTTGTCAGCACCCTCCAGGCTGTACTCTACGGTGTCATCAAGATCGTCTTCGTCCGTCGCCGCAAAGGCAGCCACCTCATTGCCACTGGCAAGGTCATCATCCGTGAATATGCCAGGCCCTTCAGCGGTCGTCGCGCCGTCCTCAGCAATGTACAGCGTCGTCTGTTCCTTGGACGCAGCATTAAACTCCGGCGCCTCGTTATCGTCCCTAAGGAGGACCATCACAGTCACGCTAGCGCTCGCCCGAGACGGGTCAGTAGCCCTGAGCACCACGGTGTAGGGCTTCAAACCATCAGCGTTCGCCGTCTTGGCAGAAGTCTCGAAGTCCAGCCCGTCCTCACCCTTCAGGCTCAACTGGCCGTTGTTGTCAACGTCGAACAACTCGTTGTCGTTCGGGACATCAGTGGTGCTTGCCGTATCCACGTCGTACAGCAACTCGTCGTTGTCATCGTCCGTCGCCACTATCGGCTCGCCGATGTTGCCCACCTTGTTCTCGCCCACCGTGATCGCTTCGATCTCGTCCTCGTCGAACTCCGGTGCGGCGTTCGCCAGCGTCCTCGCCTCAACGGGGTTGGCCGTCACGGCCGATTCCGACTGGTCACCGTGCACATCAACGTACGTAACCGTCGCCCGCAAGTAGTGGGCTATGTCATCCGTGGTCGGAGTGCGTTTCGCCGACGTCGCCCCCGAAATGTCCGTCCAAGGACCGCCCGCGCTCTCACTGCGCGACCACTGCCAGCTTATCTCGTCAACGCCGCCGTCAGGGTCGCCAGGACCGTCCGCCTCCAAGCTCCGCGTTGCCTGCGGCTGAGGCTGGTCTATAGTCACCTTACCCGGCTCGTCAACGTCCGTAACGGTTACAGAAACGTCAATCTCGCCGCCCGACGCCACCACCGTCACCTGGTAGACGTTGTCGCCCTCGCCCTGGGGACCGGCCTCAACAGAGTCATCGACCTCGTCCATGTCCTTCGGGGTCTCGAAGTCAGGCTGGTCCACCCAAGTCAACTCGCCGTCGTCGGAGATGTCGAAGAACTCCGCATCGACGCCGCTCAGACTCCATTCAATGGCGCCAGCGTCCGCATCAGGATCCGTCGCAGTGAACGTCGCAACCGCATCCTCACGATCCTCAGCGTAGTCGTATGCGGCATCCGCCGTAATCCTGGCGGGGTCGTCTTCGTCGGTGACAGAGATCATCACCGTGATCGTGTCAGTCGCACCCGACGGGTCCGTCGCAGTCAGCATCACCGTGTACATCGACTGCGTCTCAAAGTCCAACTTCACCGCAGTGCTGATCTGACCGTCCTTCTGGTTCACGCTGAAGTTGTCCGTGTCGTCAATCGTGTACGTCAGCAACTCCATGTTGCCAGCAGGATCGCCCCTGTCGGCGTCGTCAGCCGGAATCGGCTCTCCAACCTTCGTGCCCTTGTCCTGGTTCTCAGCCACCGAACGCATCGCTACGTCCGACTGGTCGCCAGGCGTACCCAAGTCCTGGTCAGGGAACTTCGGAGCCGTGTTCGCAGGGTTGCTCGCCTGCACGGTAGCGTCCGACGAGGCCCCGGCCTCTTCTCTAACAGCAGCGTTGAAGTCGTCCTTGTACTCCGCCACCACGTGAAGGATACGGCCTACGTCATTGGAATCAGGCGTGTACAGCGCTGCCGTCTCTCCATCGATCCTGCACAGAATGTCAGCCGCGGTTGCCGTAGTGCCAGCGTCAGCGTCTTCAACGACACAGGCCGTGTTTCCGGCGGCGGTCGACAGACTACCATCATCTTCAAACAGAGTGCTGAGATCGGCCGGAAGCGTACCGCCCCTGTACCAATGCCACTTCCTGTCGGTAACCCCGCCGTCCTCGTCGGTGTGCGTAGCTACCACAGGGATGTTCACCTGCGACTGAAGCGCAGACAGCTTCACCTCACCCGCGTCCTCTCTATCCACAACCTTCACAGTCACGACCAGCCGCGTGTACTTCGTACCGCGATCATCGTCGTCCGCATCTGAGCCGGCCGCCACGATGGTTATCGAGTACGAGCTCTTGTCCTCGAAGTTGGCCTTGAGACCATCAGCAGCGTTCGCCCCAGTGACTGGCTGCAAAGTGGTCAGTACACCACCGTCCTCCGTGATACCGAAGGAATCCTTGTCAGCACCCTCCAGGCTGTACTCTACGGTGTCATCAAGATCGTCTTCGTCCGTCGCCGCAAAGGCAGCCACCTCATTGCCACTGGCAAGGTCATCATCCGTGAATATGCCAGGCCCTTCAGCGGTCGTCGCGCCGTCCTCAGCAATGTACAGCGTCGTCTGTTCCTTGGACGCAGCATTAAACTCCGGCGCCTCGTTATCGTCCCTAAGGAGGACCATCACAGTCACGCTAGCGCTCGCCCGAGACGGGTCAGTAGCCCTGAGCACCACGGTGTAGGGCTTCAAACCATCAGCGTTCGCCGTCTTGGCAGAAGTCTCGAAGTCCAGCCCGTCCTCACCCTTCAGGCTCAACTGGCCGTTGTTGTCAACGTCGAACAACTCGTTGTCGTTCGGGACATCAGTGGTGCTTGCCGTATCCACGTCGTACAGCAACTCGTCGTTGTCATCGTCCGTCGCCACTATCGGCTCGCCGATGTTGCCCACCTTGTTCTCGCCCACCGTGATCGCTTCGATCTCGTCCTCGTCGAACTCCGGTGCGGCGTTCGCCAGCGTCCTCGCCTCAACGGGGTTGGCCGTCACGGCCGATTCCGACTGGTCACCGTGCACATCAACGTACGTAACCGTCGCCCGCAAGTAGTGGGCTATGTCATCCGTGGTCGGAGTGCGTTTCGCCGACGTCGCCCCCGAAATGTCCGTCCAAGGACCGCCCGCGCTCTCACTGCGCGACCACTGCCAGCTTATCTCGTCAACGCCGCCGTCAGGGTCGCCAGGACCGTCCGCCTCCAAGCTCCGCGTTGCCTGCGGCTGAGGCTGGTCTATAGTCACCTTACCCGGCTCGTCAACGTCCGTAACGGTTACAGAAACGTCAATCTCGCCGCCCGACGCCACCACCGTCACCTGGTAGACGTTGTCGCCCTCGCCCTGGGGACCGGCCTCAACAGAGTCATCGACCTCGTCCATGTCCTTCGGGGTCTCGAAGTCAGGCTGGTCCACCCAAGTCAACTCGCCGTCGTCGGAGATGTCGAAGAACTCCGCATCGACGCCGCTCAGACTCCATTCAATGGCGCCAGCGTCCGCATCAGGATCCGTCGCAGTGAACGTCGCAACCGCATCCTCACGATCCTCAGCGTACGGGAACATCTCAGCGGCGGACGCCGTTTGCGTTAGCAGCAGCGGCACAGCGACGGCGATGGCGCCGACCACCGAAAGGCCCTTAATCAGGTTGAGCAATCTCTTAAGCATACTAAGCCCTCACTCCGCGAAGCGGGATTGGCGGCAGCCTACCACCCCCGAAAGCCTTGTGTCAAGGGTTTTCCAGCCCCATGTAGATGTTCAGAAATCATGCCAGTGCTAGGGACAACGAGGAATGACCAGAGCGTCAGGCGGCCTCCCGAACGGGATGGGGCGATCTAGCCGCGCGCCGAGCAGCTCGCCGACCCGGGCGTGCTCGGCGTCGTCCAGGTCAGCGTGGTATCGGAGCTCGCCGGCCTCGAGCGAAGCGACGGGCACGCCGTCGCGGTAGACGACGCGGTTGCCGAGCACGGCGGGCACCCGGGGGCCCGGCGTCAGGACGCCCGCCAGATTGAGCGGGTCGCAGGCGGACACGACGACCAGCCTGCCGTCGGGCTCCTGCTTGCGGACGCTCCGCAGCCGGTCGACCGCCTCGGGCATCGCGAACTGCTCGCCGACGTAGCCCGTGACGAAGCGGCCGCCCCGTATCTCTCCCCGCGCCTCGGCCCGCCGGTACACCCGCACCAGGTCGCGCCACCGTGGGGCCAGCGCGTCCCGCACGAGCACCTCCGGGAAGACGACGCCGTAGCGGCGCAGTAGCTGAGTCGCCCGCGCCTCCAGCACGTCGTCGGGCAGCGAGCGCGGCCGGTCGTCGTCGGGCCCGGTCTCGTCCGCCACGCCCTCCGGGTCGAGCAGCGCCCACCGGCTGGCGGGCCGCCAGAGCCGGCCGCGGCTGCGCCGCCTGTGCGTGCTGCGCGTCCGCTTTCTCGCGCCGTCGACCAGCCCGCGCACTGCGCCGAAGCCGTCGGACGTGACCAGCCCCGCCGCGGCGAGCTGCCACAGCGCCGTCTCCACCTCGGAGGGCATGCGCCGCGTGGCGGACGCGATCTCCGGCAGGAACGTCGCCCCGCGCAGCGCGAGATAGTCGAGCACGTCGGATGCCGCTCCGGGGGGCGCGTCGCCGGGCGGCGGGCCGGCCAGCCACGCCAGCGCCTCCCGCAGCCCCAGTGAGATCGGGATGGACCGAGACAGCACCACCCTGCTTGCCTGCCCTTCGCCGTTCACGGGCCGGCCGTTGAACCGCCCCCAGGCCACGTCGCCGGAGAGGCAGGAGACGTCCAGCGCGGTCGGGTCGTAGTCGGCGATCCGCAGCGGCAGGACCTCCGACTCCCACGCGCCGGCGGCGGCCTCGAAGCCCTGCAGCTGCTCGACGACGTCCAGCAGCGCGGCGTCTCCCCTTCGCTGGCCCGAGGCGTGTTGCCAGCGGAACAGGAAGCGCCCGTAGACTGCTGACGATACCGGCTCGACCGCCTTGCGCAGCCGCGTAACCGTGGCGCGGTGAATCCTCGCGAGAATCCGCCGGTCGCAGGCCTCCTCCTCCTCTATATCCGGCGTGAAGTGGCCGCGGATGATGCCTCCGCCCGCCTCCATGCGGGCCAGCGCGATGTCGACCGAGCTCTTGCGCATCCCGAGCGTGTCCGCCAGGTCGGCCGGGGTGAACGGGCCGATGCTCTCCACCCAGCCGCGCACGAGCTCGAAGATGGCGTCGTCCTCCATGGGCGCGGACGCCGGATCGAGCCTGCCTTGCGGCGTCGGCGCGAGCTCCGCGTCCGGGAACGCCGCCAGCACGGTGGGGACGGACTCGGTGGCGACCCAGGCGGCGCGGCGGCCGGCGTACGTCGCCGTGACGGCGCGTCCGTCCGCCGCCAGTGCCGCGAGCCACTCGCGGGCCGTCTCGACGCCCGGCGGCGCCGCGCCGCGCGAAAGCTCGGCCTCCGGCAGCAGGCCGAGCGTCAACAGCGCGTCGTGCAGCTCGTCGGCGTCGCGCACGAGCGGCCAGGCGTCGGCGGCCGCGGCCCGGATCGCTGCGTCGTCGAGCTTGCCCAGGTCGCGGTTGTCCTCCGGCAGCGCCCTGCGCAGCGCGACGGCGCGGGACCGGCGCTCCTCCAGCGGCGCGTCGTCGAGGAACGCGTACGGCATCGCGTTGAGTATCTGGTGGCTGAAGACCGACGGCTGCGTCGTGTCCCTGGCATAGACCTCCACGTCGCCGGCGCGGATGCTCTCCAGCAGCGCCTTCAGCCCCTCCATGTCCATCGCCTCGGTCGTGCAGTCGCGCATCGTCTCGAAGACGATGGGGTGGTCGGGCACCTCGATGTCCCCCGGCATCGCGTTGTCCTGGCACGCGACCTGCTCCGGGAAGACTGCCGCGAGCAGGTCCTCGGAGCGCATCCGCTGCAGCGGCGCGGGCACCTTCTTGCCGCTGGAGAAGCGGAGCACGGCCAGCGCGCGCGAGGCGTCCCATCGCCAGCGCACGCCGAAGATCGGGGCCTGCAGGATGGCCTGCGTCAGCACCTTCTCTACCTTCTCGGGCCGGATGTACTTGAAGACATCCTCCAGCGGGAACGACTGCGACGGCCCGAGCGACAGGTTGATCCCGTCCTCAGTCGCCGCCGCCTGCAGCTCGAAGTCGAAGGCGCGGCATATCTCCTTGCGCAGCGACATGCCCCACGCGCGGTTGACCCGCGAGCCGAACGGCGAGTGGATGACGAGCTGCATCCCGCCGCTGTCGTCGAAGAACCGCTCGGCGACGATGCGCTCCTTGGTCGGGACGGCGCCGAGTATGCGGACGCCCTCCTCGACGTACGCCGCGGCCTGCTCGGCGGCCTCCTGCGGGAAGCCCTGCTCGACGAGCCAGCGCGCGCCCTCCTCAGGGTCCTCCTTCGCGTGTATCCCGGCCCGCAGCTCCGAAACCTCGTCCGACAGCTCCGTCGTGCGTCCGGGCGCCTCGCCGAGCCAGAACGGCACAGTGGGCGACGAGCCCTGCGCGTCCTCGACCCGGACGCGGCCGCTCTCGACCCTGCGGATGCGCCACGGGGTGTTGCCGAGCAGGAAGACGTCTCCCCTTGCGCTCTCGATCGCGAAGTCCTCGTTCACCGTGCCGACGAAGGTGTTGTCCGGCTCCGCGATGACGTCGTAGTCGGCGTTGTCGGGGATGGCGCCGCCTGAGGTCATCGCTGCGAGCCGGGCGCTCCGGCGTCCCCGCAGCCGGCGGTTCACGCCATCGCGATGCAGGTAGGCGGAGCGCCGGCCCTGCCGCGGGGCGACGCCGCGGTCGAGCGTCTCCAGCACCTGCTCGTACCGGTCGAGCGGCAGGTCCCTGTACGGGTACGCCCTGCGCACAAGCTCGTAGAGCGCGTCCTCGCCCCACTCCCGGGCGCCGCACTCGGCGACGATCTGCTGCGCCAGCACGTCGAGCGGCCAGTCCGGGATGATGAGCCGGTCGAGGTTGCCGCCCCTGAAGCCGCGGACCATCGCCATGCACTCGATCAGCTCGTCTCGCGTCAGCGGGAACAGCCGTCCCTTCGGCGTGCCGCCGACCTGGTGTCCCGAGCGTCCCACGCGCTGCAGCATCAGCCCGATGGAGCGCGGCGAGCCTACCTGGCACACGAGGTCGACCGAGCCGATGTCGATGCCCAGCTCGAGCGACGACGTCGCGACGCAGAGCGAGACCTGGCCGGACTTGAGCCGCTGCTCCGCGTCGTGACGCCGCTCCTTCGACAGGCTGCCGTGGTGCGGCACGACCGCGTCCTCGCCGAGGCGGTCGGACATCTGCCGCGTCACGCGCTCGACGAGCCTGCGGGTGTTGACGAACACCAGCGTCGTCTCGTGTTCCTTGACCAGCTCGGCGACGGCGTCGAGGGTCTGGTCCCACACGTCGTGGGTGGCGATGGGCCCGAGCTCGTCCTCGGGCAGCCGTAGCTGCAGGTCCATCTCCCGGCGGTGGCCCGTGTCGACGATGGTGCACTCTGCGTCGCCGCCGGCGTCGATGTTGTCGCAGCCGACCAGGAACCGCGCCACCTCGTCGACGGGCCGCTGCGTCGCCGACAGCCCGATCCTCGTGACCGGGCCGTCCGCCAGCTCGCACAGGCGCTCCACCGAGATGCTCAGGTGGGAGCCGCGCTTGTTGCCCGCGACGGCGTGCAGCTCGTCGAGGATGAGCGTCCGTACGCCCTCCAGGGCCCGGCGGCCGCTATCGGACGTGAGCAGGATGTAGAGCGACTCGGGAGTCGTGATCAGGATGTGCGGCGGCCTCTTCGCCATCGCCTGCCGCTCCTTCGCCGGCGTGTCGCCGGTGCGCACCGCGGCGCGGATCTCCTCCAGCGGCATACCCTCGGCCTCGGCGAGAGCCATGATCTCGGACAGCGGCTCGTCGAGGTTGCGGCGGATGTCGTTCGACAGCGCCTTCAGCGGCGAAACGTAGACGACCTCGGTGCGTTCGGGCAGACCGCCGTCGAGTCCGGCGCGCACGAGACGGTCTATGCACGTCATGAAGGCGGCGAGCGTCTTGCCCGACCCGGTCGGGGCCGCGATCAGCGTGTGCCGGCCCCCGGCGATGGCGGGCCAGCCCGCCTCCTGGGCGTCCGTGGGCGCCCCGAACCGCCCGTCGAACCAGCGCTGGACCAGTGGATGAAACCGCTGCGACATCGGCACTCCTGTACGGCCACGATTATAGCCGCTCCGCGCCCGATGCGCACCTCTGTTCTGTTGCCGGAGCCGGCCAGCGTGGCGGCATTAACGCCGCTCGCCTCTGCGGACCGTCTCGGTGTCGCCATGAGCTCGACAGCATGTATTGCTTGACCATATTGTAGTATATGGGTAATATGGGTCAATCATGAAGACCACACTCGATATCCACGACGAGCTGCTGAACCGGGCAAAGCGCCAGGCCAAACGTACGGGGCGCCCGCTGCGGGCCTTGATGGAAGACGGTCTGAGGCAGGTCCTATCGACCGGAGCCACACGTGAGCGATACCGGCTACCCGACCTGAGTGTGGGAAATCCCGATGGTCGAGACCCGCTGGAAACCTATTCGTGGCAGGACCTGCGCGAATTGATCTACGGTGACCGGGAAGACCGGTGATCGCGGTAGACACGAACATCCTCGTCTACGCGCATCGGAGCGAATCGCGCTACCACGAAGAGGCGGCGGCAGTCGTCCGAGCGCTGACCGAGGGAGAGTCCATCTGGGCGATACCGTGGCCATGCTGCTACGAGTTCCTGAGCGTGGTGACCAACCGCAGGATTTGGAAGGACTACGCCACAACACCGCAGCAGGGATGGCGACAGCTTGCCGCGTGGACTGCTTCTCCATCCGTCAGACTGATTGGGGAAACCGAGGACTTCCTGGATATCCTAAGCCGGTTCGCGCAGCGGCCCCGGGTCGTCGGAGCCATGATCCACGACGCGAGGATCGCAGCGATATGCGCGGCGCACGGTGTGGATGCCCTCCTCACGCGAGACCGTGACTTTTCACTGTTCCCCGAGATCAGGACCAGGGACCCCATTACGACCCGGTAGACCTTACCTGCCCGACCCCATTCGCCGTCCCGGAGACCTTGATCGACCGTCATCGCCACGCAGGCGGCATGAACCGACGGCCTCTCTCCAAGCGGACCGCGCTGGGGGCATCGCCTATAATGCGCGCCAGGGGGACGTCCATCATGGCAACGATGAAGGCCGGGCTGTACGACGGCGAGCGGATGAGGCTGAGGGACGTGCCACTGCCGCGGTTCGGGCCGGGCGACGTGCTGGCGCGGGTCCGATGCACCGGCATCTGCGGCTCCGACCTGCTCTTCTACTCCCGCAACACGACGCCCGACGAGATACACGTCGGACACGAGGTCGCGGGCGAGGTGGTGGAGGTCGGCGAGGGCGTCGACCCCGGCCTGCTCGGCAGGCGGGTCGCCATCGAGAATATCGGGCAGGGCCTCGCCTGCGGCGCCTGCTGGTACTGCCGCGCGGGACAGTTCGTCCAGTGCGCCGACCTGGACCCCCCGCGCGGCGGAGGCTACGCCGAGCTCATCGGCCGGCGCGCCGCTGGATGCTACCCGGTGCCCGACAGCATGTCGTGGGAGGCCGCCGGGCTCGTCGAGCCGTTCGCGGTCTCGGTGCACGGCGTGCGCAGGGGCCAGATGGCCGGCGGCGAGACTGTGCTCGTGCTCGGCGCAGGCAACATCGGCCTGACCTCGGTCGCGGCGGCGCGGGCCATGGGCGCGGGCAAGGTGCTCGTCACGGCGCGCCATCCGCACCAGGCCGAGATGGCGCTGAACCTGGGCGCCGACGAGGCGCTGCCGTCGGACGCCGACGACCTCGCCGAGCGCGTCGAGGCCGCCACAGACGGCCGGGGCGCCGACATGACGCTGGAGAGCGTCGGCGGATACACTGGCACGACGTTCGAACAGGCGGTCCGGCTGACGCGTACCCAGGGCCGCATCATACTGCTCGGTGGCTTCATGGAGCCGTTCACCATCGACCTGATCCCGCCGCTGGAGAAGGAGCAGTCGATCATCTTCTCGTCGTGCTACAGCATCCTGGACGGCAAGCACGATTACGAGATCGCCATCGACCTGCTCGCCTCAGGCAGGGTGTCCCTGGACTCGATGGTGACGCACCGGTTCCCGCTGGAGCGGATCGGGGAGGCCTTCGAGACGGCCTACGACAAGACCAGCGGCTCGGTGAAGGTCCAGATCCACCAGGACGGCTAGCCGCCCGGCGCGCAGGCCCGCATCGTCGCCAGCACCGAGTCCACGCCCGGCCTCGCGGCGACGACGCGCACGATAGCCGTGTCGAGCCCGCGGGCAAGCTCCCGGAACACCTCCGCCGCGCCATCGGCCGGGCCGAAGTAGCCGACCCGCTGCAGCTCGTCCGCCGGCATCGCGTCGGCCACCTCGTCGGGCGACGCGACGCGCTCCCGCATGGCGTCGAGCCGGGCGAGCGTGTCGGCGAAGCCCATGCGCTCGAAGTGAGCCCGGTAGCCCATCCGGCGTTCGCGCGCCGTCGAGCCCCGCGGGCCGAGCGCGTATCCCAGGGCCGCCTTCGCCAGCGCCCTCCTCGCCGCGTCCACGTCGTCGTCGACGCACACCCTGATGTACTCGGCCACCTTCACGGCGTCCGGGTCCCGGTCGGCCACGGCGGCGCCCTCGGCCATCCGCTCCCGGCTCCACGCGACCTGCTCCGGCGTGCACCAGTTCAGCGCCAGGCCGTCCGCGAGCTCGCCGCCGAGCCGCAGCATCTTCGGCCCGAGCGCGCCGAGGTACATGGGCGTCCTGGGCGGCGGATCGATCGCGAGCGAGACTGCGTCGAGCCGCGCGGCCCGCCCGTCGTGGGTGACGGTCTCGCCGGCGAGGAGGCTCCTGGTGACGCTGAGATACTCCCGCATCACGTCCAGCGTCGAGCCGGGGGCCATCCCGAATGCGCGCCGTCCCGACGACCGGTGCAGCGCTCCTGAGCCGATCCCCAGGACGAACCGTCCGCCGGTCAGCGCGGCCATAGTCCCCGCGCTCATGGCGAGACTGGTCGGCGTGCGGAGCGCGACGGGCGACACCGAGATGCCGGTACCCACGCCTCCGTCAACAACGTCCCTGGTCGCGGCCCACCTGTGGGCGCATACCAGGAACGAGTCGTAGCCGGGCCCCTCGGGCGTCCAGATGCTGGCGTAGCCGAGACGGGCCGCCTCCGCCGACAGCTCCGCCTCCTCCGCGAGGGAGAGCCCGAGTGTGCCGTCCAGACCGAGTCCGATTTCCATGGCGCTCACCTGTCCGAGTGTCCGAGAGACCGGCCGGGGGCGACCACGTCCCTGACGCGCTGCTTCAGCTCCTTCGGCTGGGGAAATCCGCCGTCGCCGACGCGCGACCAGACAGTCTCGCCATCGGCGCGCACCTCGAACACGCCTCCCCTGCCCGGCACCAGCGCCACCTCGTCCACGTCCTGCTCGAAGGTCGTCAGCAGCTCCTGGGCGAGCCACGCCGCCCGCAGCATCCACCGGCACTGCGTGCAGTACTCGATCTCGATCCTGTGTCGCGCCGCGTCGTCGCCCATCGGCCGATCTCCGGAATCCGTTTCGTCCGACGCTACATCCTACCACCAGGAGACTCGGCCCGGTCACCCGCGCTGCGCGGGGTACCTGTTCAGAGTTGTTGAGAGGAACGCGGGCCATCCCCGCTGGATTCCTCATTTCGTGCGCATGACGCTGCTGTGGTTATCGAAGTCCAGGCAGGGGTGGGGCCGTCGCCACACCAACCGTTCACCCCGAGTGTCCCGACGCTTCGTCCGGGTGTATCGAGGGGCGCGCACAAGTGGTCCTTGGGTGGGACCAACGTCTCTAATTCAGAGTTGTTGAGAGGAACGCGGGCCATCCCCGCTGGATTCTTCATTTCGTGCGCATGACGCTGCTGTGGTTATCGAAGTCCAGGCAGGGGTGGGGCCGTTGCCACACCAACCGTTCACCCCGAGTGCCCCGACGCTTCGTCCGGGTGTATCGGGGGGCGCGCACAAGTGGTCCTTAGGTGGGACCAACGTCTCTAATTCAGAGTTGTTGAGAGGAACGCGGGCCATCTCCGCTGGATTCCTCATTTCGTGCGCATGACGCTGCTGTGGTTGTCGAAGTCCAGGCAGGGGTGGGGCCGTTGCCACACCAACCGTTCACCCCGAGTGCCCCGACGCTTCGTCCGGGTGTATCGAGGGGCGCGCACAAGTGGCCCTTGGGTGGGACCAACGTCTCTAATTCAGAGTTGTTGAGAGGAACGCGGGCCATCCCCGCTGGATTCCTCATTTCGTGCGCATGACGATGCCGTGGTTATCGAAGTCCAGGCAGGGGTGGGGCCGTTGCCACGCCAACCGTTCACCCCGAGTGCCCCGACGCTTCGTCGGGGTGTATCGAGGGGCGCGCACCAGTGGTCCTTGGGTGGGGCCAACGTCTCTAACTGCAGGGACGGTTGAGCACGCCCTCAAGTTGTTACAGTTACGGGCGGGCCGATCGGACGGGATGCGATAATCGTCACCAGCGATCACCATGCCCGAGATTCCACCCAAGATCGTCACGGCAGCCCTCATCGCCGGCCTGCTGTCCCTGCTCCTGGCCGCCTGCGGGGAGCAAGACAGGCCGAGCCGGCTGCCGGCCGAGGTCGTCGAGCGGCGCGCCGAGTACGACACGACGCGGCCGTGGAGCGACCTTGTCAGGCCGCACTTCTTCGCCCTGGACGAGAACGGGCGGCGCCAGGAGATCGACGGACAGCCCGACCGGATCGTCGTTCATGGCGGCCTCATCAAAGTACGGCTCGTATCGACGGACGGCGGGCGCAGATACGTCGACCTGCTCGCGCTCGAGTCGGAGCGCCTTGGGGAACATCCCGTGCACAAGGTCTTCAGGCTCGAGGCGATGGGCGTCGCCCTGGAGGACGGCCTCCCCGACAGGCTGAGGCCCGCCAACTTCCACGACGACCTCTTCACGACGCTGACGTTCGACTACCTGCGCGACCGGCAGGCGACCGGCGTCATCACGGAGATCTTCCAGGACGGCACGTTCCTGGTGATGCCGTACGGCGACCAGGCCGAGTGGCAGTCCGAAGACGAGACGATCGCGTCGCCCAGCCACTTCCACGTCGACCCCAGGGCGCTGTCGGCCGGCGACTCGGCGCTCGCCCGGCAGTACGAGGACGAGATACTCGCACTGCCATTCGACGACCAGCGCTACCCGCCCGTCGACGTAGCCCGCCGGCAGTGCGGCGTCTTCTCGGAGTCCCGATCCGGCGACGAGTACACGTCCGTGCTCGAGGCGGTGGGCTTCCGGTTCTCGCCCTCCCACGTCGCGGAGAACGCCGACGCGGCCAGTTTCGGCGCCGTGGCCTCCCGGCTCCTGCGCGGCGGAGCCGGGGCCGGCGTCTCGTACTTCGGATACGAGGCCCGGTGGTCGGCCCGCAGGCTGGCCGAGGCCGGCGCCGACTGGGTGGGAGAGTGCGACACGGTGTACGGCCTGAGGTCGGCGCGAGGCGTCGACGGCGAAGCAGCGTACCACACCGTCGTGCGCCGCTCGCTGGAGCCCGACAGGACACAGAGATACAAGATCGTGGGCCTCGGGTCCGACGGGCTGGCGCACGTGCTCCACTCGCCGCCCGGAATCGTGCTGCTCGCCATCCCACTGCCCTACGACCCCGGCCGCTGGATGCTCAGCGCGGAAGGGTGGCCGTCGGACTCGGACGGCGGCACCGCCGATCCCCGGTTCCAGGCCGTCTATCTCGCCGACGTCGACTCGCCGGAGACGTACGAGATCGTGCGCTACCCGATATCGCGGTACCCGGGCGCGCCCGAGGGCCTCTACGGCAGCGCAGGCCGGCTGAGCGACGACTCCCGGTACCTGGTCAACAACCTGTACGGCTCCGAGGACGAGGGCGGCGGTCTCTGGATCGCAGACCTGGAGGCCGACGGGTTCCACCTGGAGGAAAGCGCGTTCGCCCGGATCGTCCCGTGGGACCACGCGCTGAGCTGGTTCCCGCTCGGTGCGGCCGGCCTGGGCGCCGGCGGACGCGTCTCCGTCTTCCTCTCCGCGAAGGAGGTCGACCACGACTTCGCGATGACCGCGAACCTGCTCCAGGTGCGCGGCGCGGGGCTGGACGCGCGTGTCGAATCGCGGCGCAGGCTCGCCCGGATGGTCGGCTGGAACCCGGTGCCGTTCGCGGTGCAGCGCCTCGACGACGCCCGGTACCGCGTCGCCGTCGAGACGCACTTCAACTACGAGGCGTCGCTGATGCCGCGGGCGACCGGCGTCTACTTCGTCGAGGTCGACACGTCGGAGTGATAGATGCTAAGATGCATTGCAGCAACAACGGAGCAATGCAATGCCTCGCCGCACCGTCATGGTGTCACAGGGGTTCGACAGGGCAATACGCGAGCTGCAGGCAAAGATGCTCCTCGCGCTCGAGCGCGACGTCTCGTACACGGAAGCCCTCAACGTCGTGCTCTATCTCGGCTTCCTCAGGGCCGACGAGCAGGGACAGACGCTGGCGTTCTGGAAACAGGGGGAGCGGGAGATCACCGAAGGACAGACCAGCGCGCTCCTGGAGGCCTTCGACTTCGACAAGGACAGGATCAGGGAGGTACTGGACGCGCTCGGCGTTTCCGCCGGGCCGGCCGAGGAGCGTACCTAGACAGGCATCGAGCGGCAGGACGCGGGAAAACCGATCCGGCCGACGGTTCGTATAATACTTCGGGAGCAGCAATCGAATCGCGAGATCCACCGCACGCGGGGACCCGAGCAGACGAGGCAGTACCAGGGCGATGATCCGTGCAACGTCAATGAAGTCCGGCGCAACAGTGGCCGCGCTCGCCGCCATCGCGGCGGCGGTGCTGCTGCTCTCGTCCGGCGCGCTCTCGGCCCAGTCGCCGCAGCAGATCGTCGTCACCGCGACGCTGTTCGACGTCCGGGTCGAGACCTACGACCCGCCGGCCGAGGGCTACAACCTGGACATCACCCTGGTCAATCCCACCGGCGAGCCGATCGAGGCGGAAGCGCGCATCATCGACGGCCCGGACTGCCCCGACCCCGAGCGGAACACCGTCCTGACCGGACCGGAATGCTGGAAGCTCTGGCAGGCCAGCCTGTTCAGGAGGGTCGACTCGATCATCGTCGACAGAGTCGTACTGCCGCCGAACAGCCGGGACACCAGCCTCAACTTCCATTTCGTCGTGCCCTTCGGCACCGAGAACGGCGAGTACGTCTTCAGGCTCGGCCTATTCGACGGCGCCCGCCTGCTCGACGACGTCGAGTACAACGTGACGGTAGCCGTTCCTCCAGTGGCTAGGGTCCCGCCCACGCGGGCGATAGAAGTAGTGCTCCCCGGGGGCTTCGAGCTGGACACCCGCTTCGACAACCAGCAGGGCCGCGTCGGCGAGCCGCTCACCTTCGCGATAACCCTCCGGAGCAGGGACCGCGAAACGCTCAGCTTCACGCTCGGCGCGGAGACGCCGCCGGGCTGGCAGGTGTCGTACAGGCCCTCATTCCAGAACACCCGGGTCGGCGCCCTCTCGCTGACAGGCGCCGGGTCCCAGAACTTCGACGTCGAGGTGGTCCCGCCCGCCAACGCCGGGCCGGGCTCCCATACCGTGACGCTGACGGCCGTCTCCGAAGGACTCGCCCCGGAGCGGCTGGACCTCCAGGTCGACCTGGCGGGCGTGCCCGACGTCGGCCTTACGACCGCGTCGGGGCGGCTCACCGAGAAGATAACCGCCGGCGAGTCGGCGGAGCTGACCGTGATGGTCGTCAACTCCGGCGACGAGGCGGCCGACAACGTCCGGTTCGTATCCGAGGCGCCGACCGACTGGACGGTCACGCTCAGCGAGAACCCCATACCCCGGATCGAGGCCGGCGCGAGCGTCGAGCTCGGCGTGACCGTGGAGGCGCCCGAGCAGACCGTGCCGGGCGACTACAACCTCAGGCTGCTGACGGTCGTCGGCGCCGAGGCGGACGAGCTGCAGTTCCGCATCACCGCGGTGCAGTCCAGCTCCTTCGGATTCATCGGGATCGCGGTCATCGTCGCGGTGGTCCTCGGCCTCGCGGCGCTGTTCGTCAGGTCCGGCAGGCGGTAGGCGTGCGCGTCATGAGCAGACTTCCAGCCATAGCGGTCACCGGCCTCGTCGCCGGCGCGCTCGCCATCCTCCAGGCCGGCAACGCGTCCGGCCAGGCGCCGCCGCACGTCACACTCGAGATCCCCATCCAGTCGATCGAGGTCCGCGCCCCGGACCCGGCGCAGGAGGGCACGACGCTCGACGTTGTCGTCACCAACACGGGAGAGGAGCCGATCACGGCCGACGTGTCCATACAGGGCCCCGAAGGCTGGCAGGCGAGCCTGTACCACAAGTTCAAGCTGGTGTCGGTCGGCCGGCTATCGCTGAACGCCGGCGAAAAGGCCGAAGACCTCGAGTTCAGGTTCGTCACCCCGCCCCGCGTCGAGAACGCCCCTTACACCTTCTCACTGCGCCTGACCGGCCCCAACGGGTCGCTCATCCACGAGACCGACTTCGTGGTCGTAGTCAACATACCGGAAACGGTGGAGGTTCCTGAAGAGGAGGAATCGCCCCTGAGGAGGCTGACCGGCGGCTTCGAGTTCTCCACGCGGTTCACCTCGCTTACAACGCCGGTCGGCGAGCCGATAGACTTCCGGGTCAACATCAGGAGCCGCGACCCGAGCGACCTCGACTTCGCCCTCGAAGCGGAGGCGCCGCTCGGCTGGCAGGTGGCCTTCAGGCCATCGTTCCAGGACGCGAACGTGCGCGCCATCGCCGTCAGGTCCGGTGGGTCGGCCTCGGTCGACGCGGTCGTGACGGCCCCGCGCACCGCCGACCCGGGAGTCTACCCCGTGGTGATCCGCGCTAGGCCGCGCGGCGTCGACCCGCAGGAGATCAGGCTGCAGGTCGAGCTCAGGGGCGTCCCGGACCTGCGCCTGACGACCGCGTCCGGGCTGCTGACCGTCGACGCGAACGCGGGCGCGACGACCGACGTGAAGGTACAGGTGGTCAACCGGGGCGCCGCGGCCGACAACGTCCGGTTCGTCACGGCCATGCCGCCCGGATGGGGAGTCAAGATAGACCACAACCCGGTGCCCCGGGTTGAGGCGAACGGCGCCTTCGACGTTACGGTCAGCGTTACGCCGCCCGACAAGACCGTGCCGGGCGACTACGAGTTCCAGCTTATAGCCGCGATGGAAGGACAGAGCACCGGGCTGATGGTACAGGTCAACGTGGTCCGGTCCGGTCTGTTCGCGGTACTGGGTATCGCGCTGATCGGTATCGTGGTCCTCGGCCTGGGCGGCCTGTTCTTCAGGCTCAGCAGGCCCTGACCGCGGGCCTCGAGAGGAGAAACGGCGTGAGGGATTTCTCAATGAACGTGACAGGAAAGAGAGCGGTTTTCCTGCTGCTCGTCGCCGTCGTCGGAGTCCTGGGCGTCCAGCCGGCGCTGGCGCAGGACCCGGAGACCTCGGCGATGGTGACCGCGCCCATCACTGGGATCAGGGTGGAATCGGCCGTACCAAGGTCCATCGGCTACAACCTCGACTTCAACATAGCCAACCCCGGCCCCGGCGTCGTCAGCGCCGAGGCCAGGATCCTCTCCGGCCCCACGGAGGAATGGAAGGCGGGACTGCTGCACAGGGTCAAGGAGGTCTTCGTCAAGAAGATCGAACTCGCTCCCGGAGAGGAGAACGACGAGCTCAGGTTCCACTTCGAGGTCCCGCGGGGGGCCGCTAACGGCACGTACACCTTCACCGTCGGCCTGTTCGACGAGGGCGGCAGGATGCTCAGCTCGATCGACTACCGCGTGGAGGTCGACATACCCCCTGCCCCGCCGAAGGACCCCGCGACCGAGCTCCCGCAGGACATCAGGCTCGACCCGCAGTACACGCACCTGACCGGGCCCGTGGGCACGGCCTTCACCTACCGGGTGAATCTCAAGAACCGCACCGACCAGGAGCTCGACTTCCAGCTCGCCGCGGGCGGCCCCCTGGGATGGAGCGTGAACTACAGGCCGTCGTTCCAGTCGGAGCAGATCGGGGCGATCACGCTCCGGCCCGACTCCAGCCAGGACCTGGACGTGCGCGTAACGCCGCCCGGAAACGCGGCGCCGGGCCAGTACGAGGTGGTCATGCAGGCCGCCGCGGAGGGCGTCGAGCCGGCGCGAATAGTCGTCCAGGCGGAGCTGACCGGCAGCCCGAACCTCTCGCTCGGCACCATAGACCAGGCCAACGAGGTCGAGGCCACGGCCGGCGAGGCGACCGAGGTCAAGGTCCTGCTAGTGAACTCCGGCACCGGGCCGGGTTCCAACGTCGAGCTCGAGGCGATAGCGCCCCCCGGCTGGAACGTGTCCTTCGACCAGAACCCCGTCGCCGCCATCAGCCCGAACGACGCGCTCGAGCTCACCATGACCATCGAGCCGCCGGGCGACGCGGAGGGCGGGGACTACAACATCGACCTGAGCGGCGCCGTGCCCGAGTCGACCGCGATGTTCCGCTTCAGGGTGAACATCGAGCGCTCGTCCGCTTTCGGCTTCCTCGGGATCGCCGTGATCGTCCTCGTGGTCCTGGGGCTGGGCGGCCTGCTGGTGAGGCTGGGCAGACGATGACCGCCGTTATCGAGGCTTCCAACCTGACCAAGCGCTACGGCGATTTCGTCGCCGTGGACAACCTCAACCTCCAGATCGGCGAGGGGGAGATCTTCGGCTTCCTCGGGCCCAACGGCGCCGGGAAGACGACCTCGATCCTCATGCTGCTCGGCCTGACGGTCCCGACGGAGGGCGCGGCACGCATCCGCGGGCACGACTGCACGCGAGACCCCATCGCCGTGAAGAGCGTCACCGGCTACCTGCCCGAGAGCCTGGGCTTCTACGGCGAGCTCTCCGCCAGGGAGAACCTGCTCTACACCGGCAGCCTGAACGGCCTGAAGACCAGGGACGCCACGGAGCGCGCCAACCAGGTCCTCGAGCAGGTCGGGCTCGCCGAGCGGGCGGGTCAGCGCGTCGACCAGATGTCGCACGGCATGCGCCAGCGGCTCGGATTCGCCGACGTGCTCATGAAGCGGCCCCAGGTCGTGATAATGGACGAGCCGACCCAGGGGATCGACGCCGCTTCGGTGCCGGGGCTCCTGGGCCTCATAACGAATATGAGCCAGGAGGAGGGCATCACGGTGATGGTCTCCTCGCACCAGCTCCACTACATACAGCGCATCTGCAGCCGGGTCGGCATAATGTCCAGGGGCCAGCTCGTAGCCAGCGGCACGATAGACGAGCTCGCCCGGCGTACCGGCGGAGACAGCATCGTCATCGAGATGGAGACGAACCGGATCGACGGCAACCTGCAGCGACGGCTCACCCACGTCGCCGGCGTCAAGAGCGTCGCGGTGCGCGGCAACGTGATCGCCGTCGAGTGCACCGAGGACGTGCGGCCGGAGCTGGCCAGGGTGGCAGCCGAGCATGGGGACGGCCTGCTGTCGATGAGGACCGCGGAGACGGTCCTGGAGGAGATATACCTCCGCTACTTCCAGGAGGAGGCGTGACACCTTGACTGCGGTCTACTGGAAGGAGATGGCCGACTTCTTCGCGACCCGGCGGTTCGCCGTGCTGCTGCTGCTGATAGCGCTCGCCGGAGTCTGGGCCGCCTACAACGCCTCGCAGGTGATCCTCGACGAGGCGGGGCAGGCGCCGACAGACTTCGTCTTCCTCAGGCTGTTCACCACCAGCCGGGGCGACAGCGCCATCACGTTCGTGTTCTTCCTGGGAATCTTCGGGCCGCTGCTCGGCCTCTCGCTCGGGTTCAACGCCATAAACGACGAGAAGGCCCGCGGCACCCTGCCGCGGCTGCTCTCGCAGCCGATCCACCGCGACGCCCTGATCAACGGCAAGTTCTTCGCCGCAATCACGGTGCTCGGAATAACGACGCTGTGCCTCATCCTGGTGATCGTCGGCGTGGGACTGTACACCCTCGGGTTCGCGCCCGACACCGGGGAGATGGCCCGCATCGCGCTCTTCTTCGTCGCGACGCTCATGTACATCGCCGTGTGGCTCGCGCTGTCGATCCTCTTCTCGCTCACGTTCGAGCGCGCGGTCGTGTCGGCGATGGCCGGCCTCGGACTCTGGCTCGTGCTCACCTTCTTCGTCCCCTTCTTCTCGACGAGCATAGCCGAGATAGTCGTGTCCGAAGGGGACGACCCGGAGATCGTCGCCGCCGAGCAGGTCAAGTGGGAGCGCAGGATCGACCGGCTCTCGCCCGCGTCGCTGTACAGGGAGACGACCCAGACGCTCCTGAACCCGCAGGTCCGGACCCTGGGCCTGGTGACGCTGGAGGACCTCGAAGGCGTGCTGCCCACCCCGGTGCCGCTGGAGCAGAGCGTCGCGCTCGTCTGGCCGCACCTGACCGGAATGCTGGCGATGCTGGCGCTGATATTCGCCGCGGCCTACCTGCGCTTCATGAGGGAAGAGATACGGCCCTGAGCGGAGGCTGAGCCGGGCGGGGGCCACAATGCAGAGCAGCCCAGACCGCTCGCGGGACATCACCCTCGAGACCCTCCACGCCGGGTGGGACCGGGTCAGGGACACGCTGCCCGAGCACCTTGCCCTGCGCGTGCGCCGCGCCCTGAGCTGGCTGGAGCGCGCCGAGAAGGAGCAGGGCGACGACGACGCGGCCTTCATCTTCTACTGGATCGCCTTCAACGCCGCCTACGCCAGGGACGGGCCGCACGTTCCCGACTCGACGGAGCGCCATCGCTTCGCCGACTTCTTCGAGACGATCCTCCCGCTCGACAGCGACAACACCGTCTACGACGCGATCTGGCGCAGGTTCCCGAACTCGGTCCGGGTGCTGCTCGACAACAAGTTCGTCTTCCAGCCGTTCTGGAACCACCACGCGGGACGGGGCCACGACGACTGGGAGCGGAGTTTCGAGGGCAGCAGGCGCAGGGTTCACGCGGCCCTGGCGCAGCGCGACACCCAGGTGGTCCTGACCACGGTGTTTGACCGCCTCTACGTGCTGCGCATCCAGCTCATGCACGGAGGCGCCACGTGGCGGAGCTCGGTCAACCGCGACCAGGTCCGCGACGGCGCGAGGATCCTGGCGTTCCTCGTGCCGCTGTTCGTCCACCTGATGATGTCGCGCCCCGACATAGGCTGGGGCCCGCCCGACTACCCGGTGGTCAGCTGAGGTCGGAGACGGACGTCAGCCGCGGGAGTTCGCGGCGCCTGGGGAGGCGTGGCAGGAGCGGCAGGATTCGAACCCGCGACCCTCGGTTTTGGAGACCGATGCTCTGACCAGACTGAGCTACGCTCCTGCGTCCGATGACTGGTCGAGTTTCATTCTAGCACGGCCCCGGCTGGACGCACGTGTGCGCGACCGGATGCCGCGCCCGCGTTGTGGTACTATCGGCCCGAATCGTAGGAGTCCATCTGGTTGGCCGACGTCCCCCCGCCGATATCGCACCGAACCCCAGAGAGGTAACACCATGACCATCAGGGTCGTAACCGACAGCACATCCGACCTCCCGAAGGACGTCGTGGAGCGCCTCGGCGTCACCGTGGTCGCCCAGAACGTCCATTTCGGCACGGAGACGTACAAGGACAACGTGACGATCACGCCCGAGGACTTCTACAAGATGCTGGCCGAGGGCCCGGAGCTCCCGAAGACCTCTCAGGCGTCTCCCGGCGACTTCAAGGAGGTCTACGACGAGCTGGGCGCCGACGCCGACGGCATCGTGTCCATCCACGTGTCGTCCAAGACGAGCGGCACCTGTAACTCCGCCCTCCAGGCCGCTGAGATCACCTCCGCGGCCTGCCCCGTCGCCGTCGTCGACTCCGCCCAGGCGTCGATGGGGCTCGGACTCGTCGTCGCGGCGGCCGCCGAGGCCGCCAACAAGGGGGCCAGCCATGACGAGGTCACGGCCATCGCCAACGCCGCCGCCCAACGCGCCCGGTGCTTCTGCCTCTTCGAGACGCTCGAGTACCTGGAGAAGGGCGGCCGCATCGGCAAGGCCCAGGCGATGATTGGCTCGGTGTTGAAGATCAAGCCGATGATCATCGTCAGCGACGGAGAGGTTACCCCGCTGAGCAAGGCCCGCACCTTCCCGAAGGCCCTCGGCAAGATGAAGCAGACCGCGCGCGACTTCGCACCCATCGAGTCGCTGGCCATAATGCACAGCACGACGCCGGACGCGGCACAGGCAGTCGCCGACGACCTCGGGGACCTCCTGCCCGAGGGCGTCGAGCCCATCGTAGCTCGATTCGGCTCGGCGCTCGGCGTCTACACCGGCCCCGGCGCCATCGGCATAGCCCTGCTCCGCACCGAGGCCTGAACCCGTGTTAATCGGTTGCCATGTGCCAGCGAGATCGCGGGCATCGAGAGAGGCCGCGGTGACCCCGCTTAGGCTGGCGGTGGCTGGGCGTGTGCTCCTGGAACAGGGACTTCAGAGAGCCGGATGCCGAGATCGCGAAAATGCGTCGGGCGCAAATGGTGTTCTCGCTGAGACAGGACACCGATATCGGCATCAAGCTCTAGCACACCGCCTTCAATCGCATCGGCCGAGCCCCTGACCGAGGATACCTGCCCGTTCAAACAGGGACCACGCCGTCAGGACCGGCGCAAACATGTCGTTAACGGGGGGCCTACCCCAATGTCGATGGGTATGCCGCCCGGGAAGCCTCCCTACCAGGCCTGGGGACCGGGGATCTGCTTGTTTGAGAGTCCAGAGAGCACCCCCATCCGTCTATGCAAGACGGGATTGCGCCGGAGGTGCTCCCTGGAACTCGGATCATCCAGACGCGAAGTAGAGTACGAGCAATCCTATTACGTCGTCCTTGCCCAAGCGCCCAGCGAAGTAGTCCATCACGGCCGCGATCACCTCAGACCTCGATATCCTCTCATCGTTGTCGACATCGTAGGGCCCCAGGTCTTCGTTGGCCACACTGATCGTCACTGTGATCTCGTCGCGTTCGCCGGACTGGTCGGTAGCCGTGACCACCACGGTGTAGCTCATCCGAGTCTCATAGTCGAGGATTGTCCCTGCCCCAACCGTAATCTGGCCCGTGCGGCTGTCAATCGCAAACAGCGCCGCGTCTGTGCCCCCAAGCGTGTAGGTCAACGAGTCGTTGTCGGCGTCGGTCGCCGTAATGGGGGCGCCGATGTCGGTTCCCTCCGACGCGTTCTCACTGACGCTTCTGATCGTGCTCGTGCTTGCGAATGCCGGCGCGACGTTGCGGATGACGGTAATGGTCACCGTAATCCTTGCGTTGGCATTAACCCCGTCGGTGGCGACGACTGTGACCGTGTACGACGCCTCGTCGAGCACCGCGCCCGCCCGCGTGAGCAGTTGGCCTGTCGAGCTGTTGATTCTGAACGACGCGGCGTCCGGGCCTTCGAGACTGTAGACCACCGTGTCGCCGGGATCGGCGTCCGTCGCGGTGACAGGATCGCCGATAGCAGTGTCCGCCGGCGCGTTTCCTTCGACGCTCCGAGACGGGCTCGTCTCACCGAACACCGGCACGTGGTTTGCAACCACGATGGTCACCGTAATCCTTGCGCTGGCAGCAGCCTCGTCGGTAGCAACCACGATGACTGTGTACGACGAAGCGTCAAGCACCACGCCCGCCCGCGTGAGCAGTTGGCCCGTCGAACTGTTGATCCTGAACGACGGGGCGTCTGGACCCTCGAGAGCGTAGGCCACCGTGTCGCCTGGGTCGACGTCCGTCGCTGTGACCGGATCGCCGACGAGTGTCCCCACTGCCACGTTCCTGTCTACGGTCCGAGAGGGGTTCGTTTCGCCGAATCTAGGCGCGGTGTTGGCCACGGTGATCGTCACGGTAATCCTAGCTTCATCGGTCCCGTCGCTGGCAACCACCTCGACTGTGTACGTGTCCTGATCCAGCGCCACTCCGGCCCGCGTGAGCAGTTGGCCATTCGTCGTGTTGATGTCGAATGAGGCAGCGTCGGTGCCTTCCAGGCGGTAGGTCAGCGTCGCACCCGCATCGGCGTCGGTGGCCGCGACCGGACTACCGATGGTTGTGCCCGCTGTCGCGCTTCTAGACGCCCTCCGTGTTGCGCTCGCGCCCTCCGAGAATACGGGCGGGGTGTTCGGCGGCGCCGCGGTAGCGCTTATCGTGACTGTAATCCTCGTTATGTCCGTGCCGTCGTCTGCCGCGACCGTCAGTGTGTAAGTCTCATCGACGATAAGCGTGACGCCGGTCTTCGTGGCAAGCTGGCCGGTTGCGTCGTTGATGTCGAACAACGCCGCGTCCCGCCCTTCCAGGCTGTAGGTCAGCGTGTCGTCGGAATCAGCGTCCGTCGCAGCGACTGGTTCGCCGATGTTCTTACCGGGCAGCTCGCTCGCGCTCACGCTCCGAGTGGCGCTCGTGCCATCGGTGAACACGGGGGGACTGTTCGCTCCCGGCTCGGCGGTCGATCCGTTACCCGGATTCGACCAGTCGCTGGTGCCCTCGGCGTTCTTCGCCCGCACCTCCACGTCGTAAGACGTGCTCGGCGTCAATCCGTCGACGATTACCGTCGTGCCCCTGATCGGCGTATTGGTGACCTCGGTCCACGCCGCGTCCGTCACCGCCCTGTACCGGTAGTCGTAGTCGGTGATGGGAGGCCCCTGGTTGTCGGGCGCGTCCCAGCCTACGGACAGGCTCGCGCTCGACGCCGTGGTTACGGTCGGCGCGAACGGCGTGTCCGGCGCCTCGGTGTCGACGTCCGTCACCCTGATCGTCACATTGACCGCGTCGGTGCCGCCTCTGCCATCCCTCACTCTCACCGCAACCGAATAGCTTGACTTCTCCTCGTGGTTTAGCGCCGCTTTCGTTTGTATCTGACCGCCGCCGCTGGTGGCTATGATGTCGAACGAGTCGGCGTCCACGCCTTCCAGGACGTAGGTCAGCGTGTCGCCGTCGGGATCGAGTGCTGCGACAACGCTCCCCACATCAGACCCAGGCGACGTGTTCTCGGCCACGTTGAACGTGTGGGAGCGGTTGGAAAAGACAGGGTTCCTGTTGGCGACGTCTGGGTTCGGCGACCCCGTGCCCGCGCGCGACCAGTCGCTGTGGCCCTCGGGGCTTTCCGCCCGCACCTGCACGTCGTAGCGCGTGCCCGCCGTCAGCCCCGTTATGATCACGCTCCTGTCCGCGGCGCCGGTTGGAACGGTCACTCTTTGAAACGCGTCACGGCTCCCGCCAACGGCGTACTGAACACTGTAGTGGGTGATGTCCGGCCCTGGGTTCGCGGGCTCGTCCCACGTGACGCGCACGCTGTCCGTCGAGCCGGGTATCCCCGATACCCTCGGCGCCCCGGGCGCGGACGGCTGCTCAGGCCGGTCCGTTACTTCGATGGTCACCGACTTGGCGGCGACGCTGTTGTTCTTCCTCTGTCCGTCGTTCACCTTCACCGTCAGCGAGTACTCTTCTCGCTCCTCGTGGTTGAGGGGCGACCTCGTCCGTATCTGCCCGGTGCTGGTAATGGTGAAGGAGTCCTTGCCGGGGCCTTCGAGAGTGTAGGTAAGCCTATGGCCGTCGGGGTCCGTGGCCTCAATGGCACTGCCGACGCTCTGCCCAGAGCGCGTGTTTTCCTCCACTTGCAGCGTAACGACGACGGGCAGCGTGCTGTCGAAGACTGGCCTCTCGTTGCTCGCGCCGGTCGTGCCGCGACCCGACGTCGACCAGTTATCGTTGGGGTCGCTGTCGAAGTTTGCTGGATCTCCCTCGCCATTCAGCGCCCTCACCTGCACCTCATACTGGGTGCGAGGCTCCAGGTGCACAGCGGTGGCACTATCGGTCGGGTCGGTCAGTATGGTCGTTATCTTGGCGCTCCTGCCTGTCCCGGTGTGGGCCCATTGTTGCCAGGGAGCAGCACTGTCCCCCGTCTCGCGGTACCGAATCTGGTAGCTCGTGATGGCTGGCCCGTCGTTACGCGGGGCATTCCAGGTCACTTGGAGGCTCCAGCCCGAGCCCGACGTGGCCGTCACTCTCGGTGCCGCAGGCTTCTCAGGGGGCTCATCCGCATCCGTGACATTGATCGTCAAGGAGATGAAACGGCTGCCGCCATTGGGGTCGGAGAGCTTCACCCTCACGCTGTAGGTGCATGTGGTCGGGGTAGCCGTGCCATCGTAGCAGTCGGGGGCCTCGTGATTCAGCTTGGACTTCGTCCTTATCTGCCCGGTCGACGCGTCGATAGTGAACAGGCCCGCGTCAGGGCCTTCAAGGCTCATGGTAAGCGGCGAGTCGGCGTCGGCGTCCCCCCTTTGTATGCTGGCTACTGTAGTGCCAGCACTGTCACTGGTAAGCGGTTGTTGGGCCGATGGAGCGTTTTCTACCACATACAGTTCCGCAGGTGGGGAAGTGAAAGTGGGTAGGGTGTTGCCTGCTTTGCTGGTCGACTGCGCGACCCAGCTTGACCAAGCGCCCTGGCCCTCGTCGTTATCCGCCCGCACACGCACTCGATAGGAGTTGTTACGAGTGAGGTCTGCCGGAGTCACGGTTATCGTGTACGTCAGCACCGGATCGGTTAGAGTCAGACCAGTCGGCTGAGGGCACGGGTTGGCGGTCGTGATTCCTTCGCCGGTGCACTCCACCACGTAGCCGGTGATGGCAGGTCCCATGTTCTCAGGCCTATCCCAAGTCACCGTTAGCGTCGTTTCTGTGTCTGCGTCCGCGACTGCGGACGAGGTCACCGTCACGGTCGGTGCGGTCGGTTTCTCGGCCACGTCGCTGACCGTGATCGTCACTGTGATCTCGTCGTCGATGATGGCAGTGTCATCGGCGTCGTCCGCGTTGTCGAGGCTGGCGAGATTCTGCTCGGTCCTGTCCTCGTCGAGGCCATCCCAGACCTGCACCTTCACCGTGTAGGTACAATTCTCTGCGTGGCCTCCGGGCAGACTTACGTCGCCGGTACTACACACCGCCTCGTGGTTCAGGGGATCCTTCGTCAGGATCTGCCCGGTGGTCTCGTTGATGGTGAAATTGTCCACGTGCGCTTCGTTGGGGATAGGTGCAGCGACCAGTCTGTAGGTTCGCCTATCGCCGTTTCCGTCCACGGCCCTGACCGCTCTTCCAACGGACTGCCCTTCCCGGGTGTTCTCGGCCACGATACGCTCAGTGGAGGCTGCAGGTAGGTTCCCGTCGGCATCGCGGGTCACATCATCTCTGTCATCGAATGTCGGCTCGCTGTTACCTATGCTCGTTCTCCCAGTGCCCGCCGCCGACCACTCACTGGGGCTTTCACCATTCTGGGCCCGCACGTACACCTCGTAGGAGGCGCCGGGCGTGAGCCGATCATCGCCGTCAGAGAGGTCATCATCCGTGGGGGCAATAGTGTAGGTAGTTCCCGTGCCCGTGGGTGTCGTGAGTGTGAAGCCGCCGCTGTTGCCTTCGCGGTACCGTATGTCGTAGCTCGTAATGGCGGGGCCCGTGTTGGCGGGCGCGATCCAACTAACGTCGAGGCTCCTGCTCGACCCCACGGTCGCGCGAACGGTCGGTCGGGCCGGCGTCGACGGCGCCTCGGGCACGTCTGTGACGTTGATCGTCACCGCGGTAGCGTCGGTTCCTCCCTGCCGGTCGGAGACGGTCATCGTCACACGAAGTGTGGGTTTCACCTCAAAGTCGTAAACCACGCCTCTCTTCGTCCGTATTTGCCCGGTCGACGCCTGCAGGTCAAACGAGTCAGCGTCCGGACCGTGGAGCTGGTAGATGAGCGGGAGGACGTTATCGTCGTCCGTCGCGCTCACCTTGAAGCCGACGACCAGCCCCGAATCAGCATTTTCCAACACGTTCCGTATGACTGTGGGAGCTCCGAACGCGGGCAGGGCGTTGTTCTCCTTGTTGGTCGAGCCCACGCTCGAGAGCGACCACGGGCCATTACCCGCATTGTTCGTGGCCCGCACCCGCACCTGGTAGGACGTGTCTTCGTCGAGATCGGTGATCGTGACGGTCGTATCCGTAGGATTCTCGCTCACAGAGACGAAGGAAGTTGCCGTGGTCTCCTTATACTCCACGTCGTAGGCTGTAACTCCGTCCCCCTCATCATCGGGGGCATACCAGATCACCTTCAAGTCGTATGTCGTTGGGTCGTTGCCCGAATCCGTCGAAACCACCGTCGGCGCGGCCGGCGCTCCAGGCTCCTCTGCGACGCCCGTGACGCTGATCGTCACGACCTGCGTATCGCTGCCGCCACTGCTGTCCTTGACCGTCACCGTCACTACGTAGTCATTGCTGTTACCACCGGTTCCGCCGCTCGGACTCTCGAAGTCGAGCGCGGCCTTGGTGATGAGCTGCCCGGTCGAGGCGTCGATGTCGAACTCGTCCGCGTCCGCGCCGCTGAGGCTGTAGGTCAGGGTGTCGCCGAACTCGATGGCTGCCGTTGTGGCGTCACCGGTCTCGTCAACGTCTGTAGCCGAGACGGGGTCGCCGATGTTGACGCCCGGCGGCGTGTTCTCAGGGATGGTTCGGGTTCCTGTCGGGCTCGGGAACTCAGGATCGGCCGCGTGGACCGGGCTCTCCGCAAGGAGCAGGACTGTCACGAGCAGAGCAAGGGCGAGCGCTGCGGCGATGGTGATGGCGGGGGTGCGGTTTCTCATCGATTCCTCCGTAAGTGTCCAAACGAGGAGATTGCGGGCCTGCGCCCAGCCTCTGCTCGGCGCTGATGCCGAAACGGACGCCCGATAACTAGCTTACTCATCCTTGCCTATGCCGTGTCAATCGGAATACGGGTGTCTTGTCGTCACCAATGACGCCGGGGACGGCCCTCCAAAGTGGCATTGGGTCGAGAGCATCATCCTCATGACATAATTCCGGCCAAGCCTGATCGTGCGAGTATCGCCTACTGCGGGCCCTTCGGGAGCATCGGTTAGCGACGTCCAGTGGACCATCCACTAGTGTATCAGTCCCCGGCCAGCAAGCGTATCCGGCGCTACTGCTCGCGCCGGACTCTTCCGCAAGTCTTGATCCCCGGGCATTGGCCATCGGGGCGGTCGCGAGGTCATGATGGAGCAACCGAGCGTGGACGTCTTGGCGGAGTGCCACGCCGGTCTGGTACGAGCCCGTGCGCATGCACGTTCCGAAGCACCGCACGAATGACATCAAGTCAGATTTCGAGGCGTACATCTCAATCAGCATGACCCAGTGGGTCCGCCAGTGCAGACAGTAACGCGGAGCGCCTCAAGGCGAGTGGTAGAGTGGAGAGATATCGAGGCCGAGCCACGCCACGAGGTCCCAACGTCCTGTCCAAGCTGGACGACGACTTCGACAACGCCGTCCAATGGTGACGCGGATCGCCAGAAGGCCGACAGCCGGGCTAGGCCAACAGCGTCGACTGTGGCGACGATCAGCGCGCTCAGGCCGCGACCTCGCCGAAGTTCTCGCCCCGGTCAAGGAGGATGGCCCACACAGCCGGGAACCGGTAGACGCCGTTATGAGCCTGGGCCGTCAGCAATTCTGCACGTCACACGTCCTTATGGGCGCGTTCGAGAACAGCGCGGAGGCGGCGGTTCGCTACCAACCCGGAAGGCGACTGCCGAGCGGACGCGGCTCGCCATCGAATCGTCCCCGTAGGGCTTCGCGGTCGTAGGCCGGAAGACGGCATGTATGAGCCGGCAAACCGCAGAAAGACTGAGCGATGGTGAGAGCACCCGCTGCCTCAAACGTTACGGCGACCGCGAATGTCCCCAGCATTCAGGACTCGTCGAGCCGCTCGCACGATCGTCTCGACCACCTAGCTGTACACGACCAAGCCTAGACCACAACCTTGGGGAGTGGTCTCCACGAAGCCCTCGTTCCGCTGAGTCACTTGAGAATCGACGCAGTAGCGGGAAAACTAACCTGCGGGCTTCGCACACAGGGGGATGGCGCGTTCATCCCATTTGTCGTCTATCCCCGCTACTGCGTCCGTTGGAATAGTCTCCTCCAACGACCGACTCAGTTGTCGTCTTCGTTTCGCCAATCATCTCCGAGAGAATCGATCCAGGCTTCGATAGACTGAAGCCTGTGTTCGATTGCCGCTAATCTCTCGTCCGCAACGCCCTCTGCCTTATGTGGGCTGCAACAGCCTGGGAAATGAAGGTCTGGCCTCCCAAGCTCTTCGGCCTGTTGTACTGCCATCGCCAGGGTACTGAAGGGCCCGTACCAGTTGTCCGCATCACGTACATTCGAGCAAGACTTGACGTGGATGCGAGCTGCGCCAATTGCCTGGCCACAATCATTTACAACGAACGACATTCCCCTATTACTCCCGTACTAGAATATGGACGAACGCATAAGGCGACAGTTTGACCGCCGTCCGCATCGCGGTCAACTGCCACGCCGCCATCGTGAGCCACGACTGCGCCGCCTCGCGCGGCTCATTTCCACGTCGGCAGGAGTCAGCGCGAAAGTCCCTAGACCAATGCGACGCCGACTGTGCATATCGAACGCTGGCTCAGGGCCAAGAGGCTCCCTCTAACCTGCTCCCGCCCATAGGGCAGAGGTGACGGCCCGTGCTCCTTCGTACCCTCAATTGCGCTGGACCATGGTCAGAACCTGCATCGCCAACACTGGACGCCGTGCTGAACCGTCTGCGCTCCGGTCTGTTGCTGTCCAGGAGCCATGGAATGATGACGGCTACCGGCCACAGCCCAGTGCGACAGCGAACCAAGTCAACACACCGATGGCCTATGCTGTCCACGTAAGCAGCGCTCACGCAGGCCGTGCCTAGCCAAAGGTGGACCAATACCAGTTCCATTGCTTCTCCATCCACTTTCTTCTCTCGCCAGCCCACATGATGGGGCCGGTCAATCTCCGCCTGCCAGAGCTGGACGCCGGTGATGTCCGCGCCAAGCCCTGCACTTCGCGTCTCTTTCTAGCCAAACGCGAACCGCAGCAGCAAGACCGCCCCGACTACTAGGAGCAGCGCCACAAGCGCGACTATGAGGTCGTCTATTCTCATCTTCGCGGACGCCAGGCGCTTCGCTCTCCAAATCCTGGGCTACAACAACCTCTACCTCTGCAAGACCGCGGCAGAAACGGGACACGACGCCCAACGGTGTCCCCGACCGGCCTCGGCGCGACTCGCCACCGACGACAAGCCTACCAACCATGCGTGTAACCTGGGCGTAACTCTCCGGGCAAACCATGATGACTTCTTGTAACTCCACACCAGTGGTGGCATAATCCTCCACGCTGGAGCCCGAAACCCGCCTGTAGGTTAGGGCGATACATTTGGTATTCCCAAATCCATTGAGGTGGCCAGATGAACGGCCCCGATGACCCTATGCGAGAGATAGAGGCCCTGCGCTCGCGACTCTCCAGGCTGAGCAGGGCGAGCCTCAGAATCACCGAAGACGTCGACCTGGATACCGTGTTGCGAGAGGTGCTGGACGGGGCCTGCTCTCTGACGGGGGCCAGCAGGGGAGCCATGACCACCCGCGACGACACTCGCAACGTCGAGGACTTCATCACCTCCGGGGTTTCGGAGGAGGAACACCATCTGTTGGCCAACCTGCCGGAGGGGCTGGTGTTGTTCACCTATCTGAGCAGGATGCCCGAACCGCTGAGGGTGGCGGACTTTTCGTCCCACCTCAAATCAGTCGGGCTTCCCGAGCTGAGACCGCCACTCGGGCCGGTGAAGAGCTTCCTCAGCGCTCCCATCCGTCACACGGGGCGTAGCCTGGGCAACCTCTATCTGTCGGACAAACAGGGCGGGCTGGAGTTCTCGGAGGAGGACGAAGAGACGCTGGCGATGTTTGCCGCGCAGGCGGCGATGGCCATCGCCAACGCACGCCGGCACAGGGACGAGCGGCGGGCCAGGGCCGACCTGGAGACGCTCATAGACACTTCCCCGGTGGGCGTTGTCGTCTTCGATGCTGAGACGGGAGCCCCAAGGTCGTTCAACCGGGAGGCCCGGAGGATCGTCGATGTCCTCCGGAACCCCGACCAGACGCCGGAGCAGCTGTTGGAGATATTGACCTTCAGACGCGCCGACGGACGTGAGGTCTCCCTGCGAGAGTTCCCGATGTCGGAGCTCCTGGGCGTGGGTGAGACGTTGCGGGCCGAGGAGATCGTCCTGCGGGTCCCCGACGGGCGGAGCGTCACGGTCCTTCTGAACACGACGCCGATCCACTCCGATGAGGGCGCCGTAGAAACCATGGTCGTCACCATGCAGGACATGGCGGCCCTCAAAGAGGTGGAGCGGCTGCGGGCCGAGTTCCTGGCGATGGTGAGCCATGAGTTGCGGGTGCCGCTGACCTCCATCAAGGGCTCCGCCTCCACGGTGCTGGGTTCCTCCGCTGATCTTGACCCCGCGCTTGTCCGCCAGTTCTTCCGCATCATCGAGGACCAGGCCGACCAGATGCACGAGCTGGTATCCGACCTCCTCGACGTAGCGCGGATCGAGACGGGGACGCTGCCGACCAACCCGGAGCCTGCGGAGGTCGCAGTGCTCGTGGACCGCGCAAGGGGGGCCTTCGTGAGCGGGGGTGGCGCGAACAGCGTCTCGGTCGACATCGACCCTGATCTGCCACTGGTTATGGCAGACAGACGGCGCATCGTGCAGGTGCTGGGCAACCTGCTGTCCAACGCGGCACGGCACTCCCCTGAGACGTCGACCATCAGGGTCACCTGCGTGCGTGATAGCGTTCACGTCGCAGTCTCGGTGGTCGACGAGGGACGGGGCATCTCGGCCGAGAGCCTGCCGCACCTGTTCCGCAAGTTCTCCAGGGTGCAGTCGGAGGAGCAGGGGGGCGACACCGACCTTGGGCTGGCCATCTGCAAGGGAATAGTAGAGGCTCATGGGGGACGCATTTGGGCCGAAAGCGACGGGCCCGGGCTGGGCGCACGCCTCACTTTTACCCTTCCGACCGTCGACAATGCCGAGATTGGCCCATCGAGCGGACCCCAGCCGTCGGCGGCGCGGATGCGGCGAGTCGGGCCGCATCGTGAGGAAAGAGCGCGCGTCCTCGTGGTGGGCGACGACCCGCAGACCCTCCGGTACATCCGCGACACTCTTGCCCAATCGAGCTACGCGCCGTTGGTAACCGGTGACCCCGAGGAGGCGCTCCGCCTGATTGATGAGGAGCGGCCCCAACTGGCGCTGCTGGACCTGATACTTCCCGGAACCGACGGCATCGAACTGATGAAGGAGATCCTCGAGACGACGGACGTGCCGGTCATCTTCCTGTCCGCCTATGGACGGGACGAGTTCATCGCCAGGGCATTCGATATGGGGGCCGCCGACTACGTCGTCAAGCCCTTCTCGCCGACTGAGCTCACGGCGAGGATCAGGGCGGCCCTTCGTCGGCGGTTGGTCTCTGAGCCGTCGGAGCCGTACGTTCTGGGAGACCTCTCCATCGACTACTCCGGGCGCAGGGTCGCTCTTGGCGGTCGCGTGGTCCGCCTCGTCCCGATGGAGTACCGGCTGCTTGCCGAGCTCTCAGCCAACGCTGGGAGGGTGCTGACTTACGAGCATCTGCTGCTGCAGGTCTGGGGCGAGAAGGGCGATGGCGACGTGCGGCCCATGCGCACTATCGTAAGCAAGCTCCGCCGCAAGTTGGACGACGATGCGGACAACCCCACCTATATCTTCACCGAGCCCCGCATCGGGTACCGGATGCCCAAAGGCGAGACGCCGAGTGAGCAATAGCGGCGTAGCCCCTCGGCACGGTACCCCTTTTCCTCAAGCCCGGAACTCCGGTGAAGAGGGAGCATATGTATGTGTCGGCCAGTTCCGCCACTGATCCTCCAGCCGACAACCGCCAGACGACGGAACAGTGGAGCCGCAGGCCGAAAGACGTCTCAGGCCTAGGCTATGCGGTCGCGGATCGTTCTGGCCTCCGCCCATGGGCAGACCGACACGGCTGCCGCGCGAGAAGGGTACTGAAGCCCTACGCCCGGATAGCGGCGGTCGAGGTTCTTCGAGCGACGACTGGACTGGCTATCGGATCATCCGTTCCAGTTGGTTCACCCTTACGGCTTCAACGTGGGGTCTGGATCATTGGCGATTGGCATATCGCGGTATACGAATGAGCAGGTCCTTGCGGCGCCGGCTGGATCGCCTCTACCAGTATCCTGGAGCGCCTAGGCGTGTTCTGCGGGAGGGGCGGATGAAGTCCAAGTGCCGCCCTCGCTCCACGAAGGTATTCACTGGGTCCCGGCATTTCGTAGGCTATCTCAAAGCCCAATCGACTGCAGGACCTGCGGGACTATCAACGTAGCGGATGTGGCCACGCCTACGCCGGCGCCACCGCATACCAGCATGCTTACCGCCACGCCTGCGCCGTTCGCCCATCCGTGCGGCGCTGGGCGAACGACACTTCCACATTGATCCTCGACGTCGGTGATGAGATTCGGGAGTTCGACACGGAAGGCACGTGGGTGCGAGATCGCCGACTTGAATCCGAATCCCCACGACGCTGACCGGAGGCTCATCCGGTACGGACATCACGCCGATGTATCGCCAGGCGGCTCTCGAATCGTGTACGCCACCTGCGAGTACAGATTCTACGGAGTCCGCGGCGAGTATGGGATCGCGGTGATGAACCCGGACGGCTCGGGACCGACAGCGGCTGACTAGAAGTGGAGGTTTCGAGGACTTTCCGGCCTGGTCCCCCGACGAAACCCGAATCGCCTTCATCGCGAACTACGACTCTGAGAGTGACCTCAATTCGAGGAGTAGCCACTATGGACCATCGGAGACCCGGACATTCACGATGGCCCCGGACGGAACGGACGTGAAGGTCGTTCCCAGCATCGCAGGAGTGGATCTGCATCCTCCGGTGTGGTCGCCTGACGGTGAGCGTCTGGCGTTCACGGTGACGAACACCCGCGAGAATACCCGTACGATCGGCTCATCTTGTACACGGTGCGCCTAGCCGTGTCGGAGCTGAGCAGGATCGGGCAGGCTCCTACTCTCTCTACCTGGTCCCCGGACGGCGAACGCCTCGCGTTCGAGTTTAACCGACCGACATTTGGTGGCGGCGAATCAGATCCTGCCGTCTATGCCGTTCGGTTCGATGGTCGGATGCGCGTCGGGTCATGGACCTACGAATGCCCCAAGCGCGGTGGTCTCCAGAGTACTCCACCGTTCAACAGGTGTCCCTGCTATGCGGCGTTCTCAACATTGGGGCCAGGCGCGGCTCAGTGCTGATATAGTTATCCCACTCACTGATCGCAAGGAGAAGACGGAATGACGCGCGGAACATTCTCCCTGGACCAACTCGAAGAGGAGGGCTACACCGGCCCGGTGCCGCTGCTGGGCGCCGACGAGGCCGCGGCCGCGAGGCGGGCCTACTACGAGGCCATCGGCCAGTCCGAGGAGTCCCCGGGGCCCAACCCCGGGCCTCCGTACGGCTTCAACACGAAGCACCGGTGGGCCCACGACCTCTCCGTCAACGAGAAGGTGCTCGACCACGTCGAGATGGCCCTCGGGCCCGACATCGTCCTGTGGGCGACCGTGTTCTGGTACAAGGAGCCCCACAACCCCAGGTACATCCCCTGGCACCAGGACGGCACGTACTGGCCCATGGAGCCGCGCATCAACCTGACCGCCTGGATCGCGATCGGGCCGACCTTCCCGGAGAACGGCTGCCTGCGGCTCATCCCAGGCTCGCACAAGCGGTGGCTCGACGACGAGTACACGCAGATCGACGACAGGGACAGCGCCTTCTCGCGCGCGATGGCGGCCGACCAGATCGACGAGTCGAAGGCCGTCGACATGGTCATGGACCCCGGCGACGTCGTCTTCTTCAGCGAGGCGACCCTCCACGGCTCGAACGCGAACCACAGCGACGTGCCGCGGCTCGGATTCTCCCTGCGCTTCACGACCCCGGAGGTGAAGTTCGACGTGAAGACGGAGCCCGCCGAGTACATCACCGGCCTGCTCCTCGTACGTGGCGAGGACAGGTACCACCTCAACGACGAGCTCGTGGTGGAGCCGCCGAGCGCGTAGCGAGGAGCCGACCGCGATGGCGCCCCGCATCATGAACGCCGGCGAGCCCGCGCTCCCGCAGCTCAGGATGACGCTCGACGCCTTCGACTCGCTGCCGCCTGTCGCGCTCCCGCCCGGCTACGGCATCACGACCCTCCGCGAGGCCGGGGTCGACGCCTGGATCGAGGCCCTCGGCGCCACCGGCCAGCTCGGCGACTGGGACGCCGGCAGGGCGGGCGAATGGCTGTCGGGCGAGCGTCGCGCGATACCGGAGGGCACATTCATCGTCACGTTCGACGGCCGGTCCGCGGCCACCTGCTGCACGATACCGCCGACCTCCACGGAGCGCCGCGCCGAGCTGGGCTGGCTCTCGGTCTCGCCGGAGCACCAGGGCAGGGGACTGGGCCGCCAGGTCTGCCTGGCGGTGTTACACTTCGCGCGTCAGAAGGGGTACGCGGAGATATATCTCAACACGGACGACTGGAGACTGCCCGCGGTCAAGACCTATCTCGACCTTGGCTTCCGGCCGGAGACGACCCACGGGAGCCATCTTAGGCGATGGGACGCGGTATACGAAAAACTCGGCTTGGCCGCGGAGCCCGAACGACAGGAGACGACACAATGCTGAGACTCGGACTGATTGGCGTCGGACACGGCAGCACGCTCATGCAGGTGAACTCCCCCGAGCACGACGACGTCCCGATGCGCGTCACCGCCATCTGCGACGTCGACGAGGGCAAGATGGCGGCCGCAGCAGCCGAGTACGGCGTCTCGCGGACGACCACCGACTTCCGCGAGCTCGTCAGCGGCGACGACATAGACGTCGTCGGCGTCTACTCGCCCGGCCCGCTGCACGCCGAGCAGGTGCTGGCCGCGCTGGACGCCGGCAAGCACGTCATGGTCACCAAGTCGATGGTCTACTCGATCGGGGAGGCGGAGAGCCTCGTCGAGGCCGTCGACCGCACCGGCCTGGTGCTGCTCGTCACCCAGACGATGCGCGGCGACGCCAAGCACATGGAGTCCAAGCGGCTGTGCGACACCGGCGTCATCGGCGACCTGCTCGTGGGCGAGGCCACCTACATGCACGACCTGCGCCCGGTCTACGCGCGCACGCCGTGGCGCACGCAGATGCCCCAGGACCTGCTGCTCGGCGGCGCCTGCCACCCGATCGATGCCCTGCGCTGGTTCTTCGGCGATGTCGACGAGGTGCACTGCTACGGCCAGCGCGGCGGCGTCGCGGTCGACTACCCGCAGGAGGACAACTTCCTCATCAACCTGCGCTTCAGGAGCGGCAGGATCGGCCGGGTGGCGGCGCTCTGCGGCGTCGTGCACCCCCCGACGCTGCTCATGAACGGCCTCAACATCTATGGCACAAGGGGCAGCATCGTCGACGGCAGGGTGCGGCTCGACCCGGAGGGAATCGTGCCCGCCCGCGAGTACGAGATCACCTTCCCGGAGACGCAGCGCGGCCACGGCACCGAGATGATCGTCATGATGAATCACATGGTCGACTGCGTCGTTAACGGCGCCACTCCATGGGTCGGCGTCCGCGAGGGCGCCCGGGTCGTCGCGACCGGCCTCGCCTGCTGGGAGTCGATGCGCACCGGCCAGCCGGCCAAAGTCCGCAACGACTTCTAGACCGGGCACGCGAGCGAACTGTCGTCCTGAGCGGAGCGAAGGACCTAGGAACGGGTCGCGCCGCCCTGAGGCAGAGGCGCCCCGGCAGCGGCCTCGAGCGACGTGACCTACGGGGCGCCCCGTAGGTCACGCCGTGCTGGTAGGATGGTAGGGGAGGTGACTCCGGTGAACGCTTCCACGCGACAGACGAAGCCGCGCAGGCCCAGGGGTTCAGCCGGGCCCGTCCTCTGCGACATCTGCGGCGCCGAGATGCTCGCCGCCCACTGCAAGCTCCGCTGCGTCCACTGCGGCTACACCCGCGACTGCAGCGACCCGTAACGATGGAGTACAAGGGCTACGTAGCCGCGATCGAATACGACGACTCGGCGAACAGCCTGCACGGCTACGTCGCGAACAGCGGCGCATACGCCGTCGCCGACTTCTACGGCAGCGACGTGACCGAGCTCAAGCGTGAATTCGCCGCGTCTATCGACGAGTATCTTGCCCCCTGCGAGGAGGATGGCGTTCGACCCGTCGAGCCGTCCTTCGGCGATCTGGGTAGCGCGCCCCGCCAGCCTTGAAGTCCGCGTTAGCGGCGTGCGACGATACCCGCGTCTTCCAACTGCCACCGCGGAGAGCAGGGTCATCACCGAAGAGCCTACAGACTTCGTACGCGCCATCGTCCGGGACGACGTGGCCGCGGGCAAGCATGGCGGCCGCGTCGCGACGCGGTTCCCACCGGAGCCCAACGGCTACCTCCACGTCGGCCACGCGTCGGCCATCTGCCTCAACTTCGGCATCGCCGCCGAACTCGGCGGCGTCTGCCACCTGCGGTTCGACGACACCAACCCGCTCAAGGAGTCGACCGAGTACGTCGAGGCGATCATCGAGGACGTCCGATGGCTCGGCTGGGACTGGGGCGAGCACCTCTACTACAGCTCCGACTACTTCGAGCAGCTCTACGGGTTCGCCCTCAAGCTCATCAGGGACGGTAGGGCCTACGTCTGCGACCTGAGCCAGGAGCAGATCAGGGCGTACCGCGGCACGCCGACCGAGCCGGGCACGAACAGCCCGTACCGCGACAGGTCCGTCGAGGAGAACCTCGACCTGTTCGATCGAATGCGCGCCGGCGAGTTCGAGGACGGCGCTCGCGTGCTCCGCGCGAAGATCGACATGGCGTCCGGCAACCTGAACCTCCGCGACCCGGTCATCTACCGCATCCTGAACGTCCCCCACCACCGCACCGGCGACGCATGGTGCATATATCCGACCTACGACTTCGCCCAGGGCCAGTCGGACTCGATCGAGCGCGTCACCCACTCGATCTGCACCATGGAGTTCGAGGACCACCGCCCGCTGTACGACTGGCTGCTCGACTCGCTGGAGCTGTTCCACCCGCAGCAGATCGAGTTCGCGCGCCGCAACCTCAGCCACACCGTCATGAGCAAGCGGACGCTCCTGGGGCTGGTCGAGCAGGGCATAGTCGACGGCTGGGACGATCCCCGGATGCCCACGATCTCTGGGATGCGCAGGCGGGGGTACACCCCCGAGTCGGTCCGCGCCTTCTGCGAGCAGGTCGGGATCGCCAAGCGGGAGAACGTCGTCGACGCCGCGATGCTCCAGCACTGCGTCCGCGAGGACCTCAACAGGCGCGCCCAACGCGCCCTGGCCGTGCTGCGGCCGCTCAAGGTCGTAATCGAGAACTACCCGGAGGGGCAGGTCGAGGAGCTCGACGCCGTCAACAACCCGGAGGACCCGGCGATGGGCACGCGGAAGCTGCCGTTCTCCCGGGAGCTGTACGTCGAGCGCGACGACTTCCGCGAGGACCCGCCGCGCAAGTTCCACCGGCTGGGCCCCGGCCGCGAGGTGAGGCTCCGCTACGGCTACATGATCACCTGCACGGACGTCGTCAAGGACGAAGACACCGGCGAGGTCGTCGAGCTGCGCTGCACCTACGACCCGGAGACGCGCGGAGGCCACGCGCCCGACGGCCGGAAGGTGCGCGGGACGATCCACTGGGTGTCGGCGGCCCACTCCGTGCCGGCCGAGCTTCGGCTCTACGACCACCTGTTCCTGGCCGAACGCCCCGACGATGCCGACGACCCGCTGGCCGAGCTCAACCCGGCGTCGCTGGAGGTGCTGCGCTCGGCGAGAGTCGAGCCGGGCCTGGCCGCCGCCCAGCCGGGAGACCGGTTCCAGTTCGAGAGGCAGGGCTACTTCGCCGTCGACCCCGACTCGCGGCCCGGCGCGCTCGTCTTCAACCGCACCGTGGCGCTGCGCGACTCCTGGGCCAGGATCGAGAAGGCGTCGCGCCGCTGAACGACGGGTGACCGAGGAATCCTGCTAGATATGGGGACGTAGGGCCGTCCAGTCGCGTTGCAGGGAGACCTCCGTCGATGGAGAGTCGCCGAGCTCGCCCAGGACCGCCTCGAGCTGCCAGCAGAGCTCGAGCCTGAGGGATGGCGTCCACCACTTCAGGAACTCGTCGTGTACGTAGCTGCCCTGCCACCTCTCGAACGCGGCAAGGTGGGTGAACACCTCGCGCAGCCCTTCGTCCCTGGAGTCGTCGCGCCATCGGACCAGCAGGCCCCGCGCCGTGTCGTGGTCGCCGATCTGGCCGAGTCGATCCTGTAGCTCCCTGAGAGTCGGGGCGACCTGGTCGGCGGCGCCGACGGCGCCTCCGAGTAGCTCCAGGGAGTATCTCATTCGCTTCTCCGCGATTCTCATCCGGTGCAGGGCCTTGGGGTCGGTCAGGTCGGAGGAGGAGCGGGCGACGAACCGCTCTATCGACGGGCGAAGCTCAACGCCGGCCCAGTCCATGAGCAACGGCTCCGGGCCCTCTCCCCGCCATGCGACCCGCGCGGTCAGGTCGCGCACGCGGCCCTTGTAGCCGCGCTTCCGGGCCTGCTCGTACGCGTCGAGGAGCCTCTTCCCGGCCTTCTTGCGCCGCCTCCGCACCTGGTCCAGGGCCGCTCCAAGCTGTACGGTAGCTCCTCCGGAGGCCGCCAGGCGAGAGAGTCTCTCTTCGAGGACGTCGAGGTCCCGCGCCGGTCCCGCGGCCCTGCGGACTCGCCGGAGTTGGGACTTCATGTCCGAATTTCGCGAACGCGGCAGGCAGGCGGAGAACATCTGGAGCGCCGCCGTTGCCCTGCGTATGGCGACGCGGAGGTCGTGAACGTATGCTACGTCCCTCTCGGGATGCTTGGCGGCCTTCGGGAAGAGGCGGACGACCCGCCTGAGCCGGCGCTCGACCGTGCGCTTCGCCAGCCGGCTCACCGGCTGCGTCAGCGGGTCGTCGGCCACCGGCTGACCGTCGTGCATCACCCGAGCTTCACCATCTGCCTGGGGTTCAGCGACCATTCGATCCACCCGCAACGGCCGTAGCGCAGGTTGGGCGCCCGCAGCTTGCACAGGGCGCCCTTCTTGAGCCGGATTACCGGTACGGTATCCCCGGTGACGAGGAGTGAGATGAGGGCGCTCAGGTAGGGCTCGTGGCCCACCAGCATCACGCTGTCAGCCGACGGGTAGTCTGTCGCGATCTCGTCGATCAGCGCCCTGGGGTACCCCGAAGGCGCCAGGGCCGCCGAGGTCACGAGCTCGCCGGGGTTGTCCAGCCTGCGATGGACGATCTCCGCCGTCTGGGCCGCGCGGACGAGCGGGCTCGTGACTATGACGTCGAGAGAGAGCCCGATCGAGTTCATGCCCCGCGCCTGGCGCTTCATCCTGCGGATACCCCTGGCCGTAAGCGGGCGTTCGTCGTCGTCGGAATACGCGAGCCGGTCCCTGGCGTTGGCCAGACCGTGTCTCAGCACATAGACGTCCATGCGCGGTCAATCACCCCCGGCGTTGCTCGGGCCTTCCCCTCCGTCCGACGATGCCGGCGAGGGTCTCAGTGAGCGGTTGCCTCGTCGCCCCCGGTGCCGACCCAGCCGTGCTGCGAGATGTCGACCATCACGCCGTCCGGCCCGTCGTACTTCGACTCGACGTTGGGGCCGTGAGGCGCGGCGTCCATCGGCGGCCGCAGCGCGTCGTTGATCTCGTTCATCGGCCGCGAGCCAGCCGCCCTGAGACGGATGTCCGCCGCCTCCGCGTCGTCGACCTGGAAGCCGATGTGGTGGATGCCGCTGTAGTCCGGGCCCTGGCTGCCGGCGACCACCGGGTTCTTGAACCGCAGGATCGCCAGATTCACGTTGCCGTCGCTCAGGTAGTAGCCCTCCGCGTTGTCGCCCGCGACCCGGCCCACCTCCCGCAACTCGAAGACGTCCCTGTAGAACCGCGCCGTCTCGTCCGGGTCCTGCGTCGCGATCGCGATGTGCTTGATCTTCGCCATTGTTGCCCCTTGCCCATCTTCAGCTTTTGGATGTCCAGTCCTAATGGGGTAGTATGGATTAAAGTCGATGCGAGCGTGGCGGTCAAGGTCGGCCCACGGAGGCGCGCGGTGGAGATAGGCATCCTGACGCTGAACACGTCCGGGTCCGCGGACGCCACCGTCATCGGGCGGCGCGCCGAGGAGCTTGGGTTCGACTCGCTCTGGGTGCCCGAGCACCAGGTCGTCCCTGTACATACCGGAGAGCCTGTGCCGGAGCTGTACCGGCATTTCCCCGATCCGTTCGTGACGCTGTCTCGGGTATCCGCGGTCACGGACAGGCTGAAGCTCGGCACCGCCGTCTGCCTCGTGCCACAGCACAACCCGCTGATATTGGCCAAGGAGGTTGCGAGCCTCGACATGTACTCCGGCGGCCGCTTCGTCTTCGGCGTCGGGTCCGGGTGGATCAGGGAGGAGGGCGAGGTGCTCGGAGTCGACTTCGACCGCCGCTGGACGCAGACGATGGAGGCCATCCGCGCCATGAGCGAGCTGTGGTCGGGCGAGACGAGCGAGTTCCACGGCGACTACTACGACTTCCCGGCCGTGTACCACTACCCGAAGCCCGCCAGCGGCCCGCGCCCTCCGATTCTCCTGGGGAGCGCGGCTCCGAGGGTGTTCGAGAGAATAGTCGCGGACGCCGACGGCTGGATACCGATCCGCGTAACGCCGGCCGAGATCGAGTCGGGCCGCAAGACACTGGACACCCTCGCCGAGGCCGCCGGCCGCGACCCCGCCAGCCTGAAGATAGTGGCCGACGACGTGGACGCCGACAGTCAGACCATAGCCGACCTCGAGTCCGCCGGGGCGGACGCCGCGATCCTGGGGCCGAGGACGCCCGACAGCCAGTGGACGGTCGCCGACCTGGAGCGCGCCGCGGAAGCCGTACTGTAGACAGGAAGGAGCAGTCATGCCCGCCAGAGCAATGTGGAGAGGCGCCATCAGCTTCGGGATGGTCGTCATTCCGATCCGCCTCTTCAACGCCACCAGGAGCAGGACGATCCCGTTCTCGACGCTCCACAGCACCTGCAACACGAAGCTGCGGCACCGCCGCTGGTGCGAGTTCCACAACGAGTTCGTCGAAAAGGAGGAGGTCGCCCGCGGCTACGAGTACGAGCGCGGACAGTACCTCGTCATGGAAGACGCCGACTTCCAGGGTCTGCCCGTCTCCTCCACCCACACCATAGGCATAACCAAGTTCGTCAGCCTCGACGAGATCGACCCCATCTACTACCAGCGCAGCTACTGGCTCGAGCCCGAAGCCCTGGGACGGAAGCCGTACATGCTGCTTAAGAACGCGCTGGAGAAGACGAACCGCGTCGCCATCGCGTCCGTGTCGATCCAGCAGAAGGAGCACATCTGCGCCGTCCGGGCGACCGGGGAGGGCCTCCTCATGTCGACGATGGTGCACTCCGACGAGCTGGCGCGGACCGACGAGCTGGAGCTGGACGGTGAGGGCGACGTCTCGGACGCCGAGGTAGAGATGGCCGTGACGCTGATCGATCAGCTCACCGGAGAGTTCGAGCCCCAGGAGTACACGGACGAGTACAGGGCCGCGTTGGAGAAGAGGATCGAGGCCAAGCTGGCCGGCGCCGCGCCCGTCGTCGCCTCGGCCGAGCCCGAGGTCGGCCAGGTCGTCGACCTCATGGCCGCGCTCCGCTCCAGCATCGAGGCGACCCGCCGCCAGGCATCCGACGCCGAGGAGCCCGAGCCCGCCGCCGCCTCCGGCTAGGCCAGGGACGAGGCCCCCGCACGGCCGCCATTCTCACCCAGCCTGGGACCCAGGGTGCGGGACCTCGCACATCCGTCGTCCCCGCGTGGGGAGACCCTTGCATAATCGTCGTTCCCGCGAAGGCGGGAATCCAGGGGCGGGGCCTCGCACGGGTTGTGTGCCCATCGACTCTGAGCAGTTACACGCAAAGGTCCCGGCAGGCGGGAATCCAGGGGTGGGGCTCGGCATGCGAGCTACGGAGCGGTCTCCGCGGGCGGGGACCCTTACTCTACGATCTCGGTCTCGTTGTCCGACGTCATCAGCGCGACGTGCGAGAAGTCCGAGTCGTCCGACGCCCCGTGCCAGTGTCTCGTTCCGGCCGGGATGAGGACCGTGTCGCCGACCGTCACCTCCGCCACCTCGTCGTCGGTCCCGACCAGCCCCTCGCCCTTCGTGACGAACAGGATCTGCTCCGAGGTATGCACGTGGACCCTGTTCCTTGCCCCCGCCGCGAAGTTGACGATGTTGAAGTTGAACGACTCGCTCGCGCCTTCGCTTATCAGCGTCTGCCGCGACACCCTTCCGCCGTAGAACATCGGCGCGTCCGTCGCGTCCTGCTCGGCGACTTCGGCGATCCTGACCACCTTCATGCGCGCTCCCTTCGGCTGACCGCGCCCGGCTCCGGTCCCGGCGCGACAGCATCACCTGTCTTGCTCCAATGGTACTCCACGCCGCGACGCGCCTGCTGACCACGTCAGCGCCCAACTTTTCAGAGTTGAGGGGACGCCTAACCCGTTCGCCCCGAGTGCCCCGACGCTTCGTCGGGGTGTATCGAGGGGTCGCCACGAAGAGTGGGTGAGGCTCAGCACCAAATCAACCCATCATCAGAATCCCACGAATCACCGTTCAGACGTTCCACCTCACCTACTCTGAACAGTTACGTCAGCGCCCTTCCGTGTTCCGCAAGGTGGTAAGCTGAGACCATGAGACTCGTCTATCCTGCACGGCTCGAGCACCACGGTGAGGACGAAGTGGTCGTCTCCTTCCGGGACGTGCCCTGGTGCCACACCTCGGGTCGGGACGTCGCAGAGGCGCTGGTCGAGGCCGCGGACGCACTGGAGGAGGCCATCGCCTGGCACATTGACGAGGGTGAAACGATCCCGGAGCCCAGTCCGCCGCTGCCAGGAGAACACGAGGTCACTCTTCTCCTGTAGCCCGCCGGCGCGAAAGTGCGCCCTATTCCCGCTAGCGGGCGCGCGCGTCCGGCTGCTATCACGATGTGAGCCGCCTCGACGCAGAGGCGAGGTTCGTAGAGCAGTTTCCCGAAGGCTCGCCGTCGCATGAACGACTCCCGATCCAGCCCCCACGCTCGCCGCGCCGCCGGCGCCATCCTGCTGCTGGCAACGGTGGCCTCCCTGTCGCTGGCCGCCTGCTCCGGCGACCCCGACCCGATACTGTTCATTTCCGACAGGCATGGCGACCCGGACGTCTACACCGTCGACGTGCGGACGGGCGACGAGCGGGCCCTGACCAGCGGCCCGCCCGCCGAGCGGTCACCCACGTTGTCCCCGGACGGCGACATGGTCGCGTTCCTGTCCGGCCCCGACGGCGAGACGTCCCTCGAGGTCGTCACGTTCGACGGCGCCGGGCGCAGGAGCCTCAGTCAGCCACCGGGTCGGATAGACGGCTACCGCTGGTCGCCAGACGGCAGCCGCATCGCCTACGTGTCCGAGCGGGGCGGCGAATCGCTCCTGCACGTCATCGACGCTGACGGCGGGACGCCGTTGCTGCTGACGGCCATGCCGGTCGATCACGTCGGGGGATGGTCCCCGGACGGCGATTCCATCGTCTTCTCCGTGTCGTCCGCCGGCGAGCAGGGCATCTGGGTCAGGAACCCGGACGGCGTCAACGAGCTGCGTCTCACCTCGCACGACGACTACGGGCCGGTCTGGGCCCCCGACTCGAAGCGGATCGCCTTCCTGTCCCGCCGCGATGGCAATCCCGAGCTGTACGTGATGCGCGCCGACGGCTCGGACCAGGTCAGGCTGACCGACACGACCTCGACCGAGTACGGGATTTCATTCTCGCCCAACGGCAGGCGGATACTCTTCGTCTCGGAGCGGGACGGAAACCCCGAGATATACGTGGTCGACATACGCGGCGAGAACCTCATGCGGCTCACCACCAACAGCGTCCGCGACGAGGGCCCGGTCTGGTCGCCCGACGGGCGCAGGATCGCATTCGTCTCGTATCTCGACGGCGATGCGGACATCTTCGTCATGGACGCCGACGGCGACAATCAACTCCGCCTGACCAACAACGACCACGACGACACCGCACCGTCCTGGTAGCGCGGCCCCTGGCAACTGTTCAGAGTTGAGGGGACACCTGACCCGTTCGCCCCGAGTGCCCCGACGCTTCGTCGGGGTGTATCGAGGGGCCGCGACAAAGAGTGGGCGAGGCTCAGCACCAGATCATCCCCATCATCAGAGTCCCACGAATCACAGTTCAGACGTTCCGTCGCACCTACTCTGAACAGTTACGGCTCCGGGACATGGGGGTCGGCCGTGCGCGGCGCTTGCTATAATGGCCGCGAGCTCTCCGGGACGTACCAATCTCCCCCTGGTCTGATCATGTTGTCCCAGAAAGACCCCCATACCGCGCGTGCTCGGCAACCCTCCGAACGGGAGCCGCTTTCCTGCGGCCGCGTCGTGGTCAAGGCGGGAACGACGCTCCTGACCGACGCCTCGGACCGCCTCGACCTCCAGGTCATGGCGGACCTGGTGGGACAGCTCGCGCGCCTGCGCTCCGCGAACGTCGAGACGCTGCTCGTATCGTCGGGCGCCGTCGCGGCCGGTCGGCACGTTCTCGGAATATCCAAGGGGCAGCGCAACGTCCCGTTCAGGCAGGTCCTCGCCGCCGCCGGCCAGGCCCGGCTGATGCACGCCTACGAGCAGCTGTTCGACTGGCACCAGATTCCCGTCGCCCAGGCGCTGCTGACCCGCGCCGATTTCGGCGACCGGACGGGCTACCTCAGCGTGCGCAACACTCTCCTGTCGCTTCTCGAGCTCGACGTGATTCCCATCATCAACGAGAACGACGTCGTCGCGCTGGAGGAGCTGGAGGGCGAGGTGTTCGGCGACAACGACAATCTCTCCGCCCTGGTGGCCAACCTGGTGGACGCCGACCTGCTCGTGCTGCTGGGGCGCGTCGGCGGCCTCTACACCGCCGATCCGAACGTCGACGCGGGCGCGGAGCTCGTTCCCACGGTCGAGCGGCTCGACGAGAGCGTCGAGGCGATGGGCGGCAGCTCCTGGAACGACCAGGGCAGAGGGGGCATGACGACAAAGCTGCAGGCGGCGAAGCTCGCCACCGCGTCCGGTGTCAACGTGGTCATCGCCAGCGGCCTGGAGCGCGACGTGCTCCCCAGGCTGATCGCGGGCGAGCGCATAGGCACGCTCTTCCCCGCCACGGCCTCCAGGATGGAGAGCCGCAAGCGTTGGATGCTCAGCCGGCTCGACCACAGCAGCGAGGTGGTCGTCGACTGGGGCGCCCGGCGGGCGCTCGTGGAGGGAAGCCGCAGCCTGCTGCCGGCCGGAATCACGGAGGTGCTCGGCTCCTTCGAGCGGGGCGAGGTCGTGTCGGTCATCGACCCGGACCGCAAGCGGATCGCCGCCGGAATCATCAACTACGGCTCCGACGACCTGGTCAAGATCCGGGGCTCGCAGTCGAGCGATATCGAGCGCCTCGTCGGCCGTCACTACGGCGACGAGGCCGTCCACCGCAACAACATGGTGGTCCTGTAGGAGATAGAGATGGCTGCCGCTACCACGACCACGACGGATCTCGAACGGATCGGCGCAGACGCCCGCCTCGCGTCGCGGCGGCTGGGCAAGCTGCCGGGCCGCCTCAAGGACGGTGCCCTCGCGGCCATCGCGGCCGCGCTCGTTGCCCACGAGGACGATATCCTGGCGGCCAACGGGAAGGACATGGCCGCGGGCCGCGCAAACGGCCTGACGGACGCCGTGCTGGACCGCCTCGTCATCACGTCCGGCACGCTGCGCGGCATGGCCGCCGGCGTGAAGCAGATCGAGGCTCTGCCCGACCCGCTCGGCGAGTCGTTCGACGTGCGCGAAGCGGCGAACGGCCTGCGGCTCGCCAAGCGCAGGGTGCCGCTCGGCGTCGTCTGCGCCATCTACGAGAGCCGGCCCAACGTCACGGTCGACATCGCGGCGCTGTGCATCAAGTCCGGCAACGCCATCATCCTGCGCGGCGGCCGGGAGGCCATCAACTCCAACTCGACGCTCGCCCGGGTCATACGCGACGCGCTGGAGGCAGCCGGCCTTCCCAGGGACGCGGTGCAGTTCATCGAGTCCACCGACCGCGTGCTGGTCGGCAAGCTTCTGGGGATGAAGGACTACATCGACCTCGTCGTGCCCCGCGGCGGCGCCGAGCTGGTGCGACGCGTGGCCGAAGAGGCGACGATGCCCGCGATCACCGGCGGCATCGGCGTGTGCCATACCTACGTGGACCGTGCGGCAGACCTCGAGATGGCGGTGAGCATCGCGAGCAACGCCAAGCTCTCGCGACCGTACGTCTGCAACGCGCTCGACACGCTGATCGTCCACTCGGCCGTCGCGCCGCAGCTCCTGCCGCGCATCGCCGCCGAGTGGACGGACGCCGGCGTCGAGCTCAGGTGCGACCGGCGCTCTCTCACCATACTCGGCGGACACGATGGGGCCGCGGCGGTGCCCGCCTCCGACGACGACTGGGGCACCGAGTTCCTGTCGCTCACGGCCGCCGTCAAGGTCGTCGACTCGATCGACGAGGCCCTCGACCACATCGACTCCCACACGTCCGGCCATACGGAGGCTATAGTCACCGACAGCCACGCCGCCGCGAACCGCTTCCTCGACGAGGTAGACGCCGGGGTCGTCATGGTCAACGCCTCGACCCGGTTCAACGACGGCGGCGAGTTCGGTCTCGGCGCCGAGGTCGGAATAAGTACCAACAAGCTGCACGCCAGGGGGCCGATAGGCCTCAACGAGCTGACATCCTACAAGTGGACGGTGACGGGCAGGGGCCAGGTCCGCGTATAGCGCGCCGGCCGTGCCCGGGGCCTGGCCGGACTTGAACGAGGACCTGGTCGCGGCACGCTGCCGATGGGGGACAAGGTGATCGACTTCTACTTCGAGCGCGAGTGCAGGACGCCGCAGTCCGAGTGCTACACGGTCATGCAGGACGACAACCCGCTCGGCCGCGTCGATATCCACTACGCGCACAACGTGATACACGCCACGCTGAGCGTCGCGGAGAGCCTGACCAACGACGACATCCAGTTCCTGGTCGACCGCATCGACGAAGAGCTACTCGACTCCGTCGGCATCAACCGGCAGGAGGTCATCGTCCACGTGCACCAGGGGCGCGACCTCGGCGTGTTCAGCACCCGCAACTTCGAGGGCAACGGCGGCCACGAGCGAATGAACTAGCCGGAGCCCACGCTCGCCCCGGCCGACCCGCGTTCACAGGAGGTTCCGTCCGGTCGCCGCGTCCGGCGGCCGTTCTCGACAATGGACTACGCCAATATCGCCCCGATGATGGGGCAGCTCTGGTCGCCAATCGCTGCCGTGACCAGCTCCTGGCGCGGACGCGACAACGCGCAGATCGCCGTCGCCATCGCCGGAGCCTCCATCGTGCCGGACAGGCCGCGCGTCGCCGTGCAGCTCTACAAGACCAACCTCAGTCACGACATGGTGTACGCCAGCGGGGCCCTCTGCCTGAATTTCCTACGGCGCGAACAGCTCCGGCCGATCCGCGACTTCGGGCTCCGCTCCGGCAGGGACGCCGACAAGCTCTCCGGCTACGACCACGGCCCCGGTTCGACCGGCAGCCCCATCCTGCGCGACTGCTGGGGCTACCTCGACTGCGTTGTCGTTAACGCCATGGACGGCGGCGACATGACGTGCTTCCTCGCGGACGTGGTAGACGGGAAGACCCTTGCGGACGGCGAGCCGCTGCTCTGGCGCGACGCGAAGCGGGCGATGCCGCCCGAGTGGGCGAACGAGTGGGACCGGAAGATAGAGAAGGAGATAGCCCACTCCTCCGAGCGCATGACGCGGATCGACCACAGGCCGTGGTCGCCCTCGGAACGCCAGGGGTCGGGCCGGTGAGCGATTCCCCGAAGCCCATCGCCGCGTCGCTGTTCGTGACCTGCGTCGTCGACCAGTTCTATCCCGAGGTGGGCGAGAGCGCCGTCGCCGTCCTCTCGCGGCTCGGCGTGGACGTCGACTTCCCCGAAGGCCAGACCTGCTGCGGACAGCCCGCCTTCAACTCGGGCTACTGGAACGACGCCCTCCCGCTCGCGAAACGCACGCTCGATGCGCTCGACGGGGCGGGGCACGTCGTGGTGCCGTCCGGCTCCTGCGCCGCGATGATCCGGGTCTTCTACGCCGAGCTGCTGCACGGCCAGCCGGAGTTGCTGGACAGGGCGCGCCAGCTGGTCCCCAGGGTGTTCGAGCTATCCGAGTTCGTGGTAGACGTGCTCGGCGTAACGGACGTCACCAGCGTGGGGCCGGGGGCCTCTCCCGCCGCGGGGCGGAGGGTCGCCTACCACTCCGCGTGCCACCTCGCCCGGGAGCTCGGCGTGGTCGCCCAGCCCAGGGCCCTGCTCGGGTCGCTGTCCGGCGCGGAGCTGGTCGACATGGCCTATGCCGAAGTCTGCTGCGGGTTCGGAGGCGCCTTCTCCGTCAAGTACCCGGAGATCTCGGCCGCGATGCTCCAGGACAAGCTGGACGGGGTCCGGGAGTCAGGGGCCGACGCGGTGGTGGCCTGCGACAGCAGCTGCCTGATGCAGATAGGCGGCGGCCTCAGCCGCCAGGGAATCGACGCGCGCCCCGTCCACATCGCCCAGGTGCTCGACGAGGCGACGCGGCCAGCCAGTGGAGAGGAGTCGACGTGAAGCCCGCCACGCGCGACTTCAAGCGCGCGGCCGCGGCCGCCGTGGACAACAAGCAGGTGCGGGCCAATCTCGATGGCCTGTACCAGGGCTTCCACCACGCCCGCGAGCGGGCCGCCGCCGAGACCCCGGACTGGGAGGCGTTGCGCGACCGCGCGCGAGGGATCAAGGCCCATACGCTCGCCAACCTCGACCACTACCTGGAGATGGCCGAGCGCAACATCCGGGCGGCCGGCGGCAACGTCTTCTTCGCCGGCGACGCCGACGCGGCGGCCCAGTACGTGCTCGACCTGGCGCGCGACAGGGGAGTGAAGGTCGCCATCAAGAGCAAGTCGATGCTCTCCGAGGAGATGGGGCTGAACGACCGTCTCAGCGCACAGGGCGTCGAGCCCGTCGAGACCGACCTCGGCGAGTACATCGTGCAGCTCGCGGACGAGACCCCCTTCCACATCATCGCGCCCGCCATCCACAAGTCGAGAGAGGAGGTCGACGCGCTCTTCCAGGAGAAGCTCGGCACACCGAGACACGACAAAATCGAGGAGATGACTGCCGAGGCGCGTCACCAGCTCCGCGGCAAGTTCGTAGAGGCGGACATGGGCATCACGGGCGCCAACTTCGTCGTCGCGGAGACCGGCACGGTGGTGCTGGTCACCAACGAGGGCAACGGCCGCATGTGCACGTCGATGCCCCGCATTCACGTCGCCATCATGGGAATGGAGCGGGTCGTGCCCTCCATGGAGGACATGGGGACATTCCTGCGGCTGCTGATCCGGTCGGCTACCGGCCAGCGGATAAGCAGCTACGTTACGACGGTCACCGGCCCCCGGGCCGACTACGCCGACGACGGCCCGGACGAGTTCCACCTGGTCGTGGTCGACAACGGCCGGTCGCGCCTGCTCGCCGACCCGGAGCTGCGTGAGGCGCTGTACTGCATCCGCTGCGGCGCCTGCCTCAACGCCTGCCCCGTCTACCGCAAGGTGGGAGGACACGCCTACGGCTGGGTGTACCCGGGCCCCATAGGCGCGATCGTTTCGCCGGTGCTGACCGACATCTCCGACGCGCGCGACCTGCCCTACGCCTCGACGCTCTGCGGCAACTGCAGGGAGGTGTGCCCGGTCCGCATCGACATACCGCGCATGCTGCTCCACCTGCGCAAGGAGCTCACCCTCGGCGAGACCTACCCGGATGCCCGCAGCGCGCCGCTGTCCGAGCGCATCGCCATGAAGATGTGGCGCCTCGCCGTCGCAAGCCCGCTGGCCATGCGCGCGGCGAGCGTCCTGGGCAGGATCGCGCTGGCCCCGCTGCGCCGCGTGCGACGGGGTCCGCTCTCAGGCTGGACGCGCTACCGCGACTTCCCCGCGGTCGCCGCCCGTCCCTTCCGAACGCGCTGGAAGGGGCCACGATGACTGGCCGCGACGCCTTCTTCAGCACGATACGAGACGCCCTGGGCCGCGCGTCCGGAGACTCCGCGCCCGACGCCGCCGCGCTGCTGCCGGACGCGAGCGCCCTGGACGAGCGCGCCGCCGCGATACTCGACGACTGCCGGACGAGGCGCGCCGAGCTCCTCGCGGCGCTCGAGCAGTCGGCGTCGAGGGCAGGCTGCATCGTGCGACGCGTGGAGACGCCGTCGGACGCCGGCGAGTACGCCGCGGACGTCGCGGCCGAGCATCGCGCCGACAGCGTCGTCCGTACCGGACATGCCCTCCTCGACGAGATCGGGCTGCCCGAGGCGTTGCGGCCTCGCGGCATCGAGCTGTTCGGCTCCGACGCCGCGGATGCCGGCGGCGCATGGGCGGGACCGGCAGGGCGGCAGGCGCTCAGGGAGAAGACGCTGGACGCTGCCGTCGGAGTCACCGGCGTCGACTACGCCGTGGCCGAGACCGGCTCCGCGGTGATCGTCGCCCGCCCCGGCATCGCCCGGCTGGCATCCCTGCTCCCGCCGGTGCACGTGGCCGTCGTCAAGAGCGGGCAGGTGCTGCCGGGGCTCGACGAGCTGTTCGTCCTGCGAAGACGGGACATGCTGCGCAACCCCGGCCGCGACTACGTGAACGTCATCAGCGGCCCGAGCCGGTCGGCGGACATCGAGTACACGCTCGTCACGGGCGTCCACGGGCCCGGCGAGGTGCACCTGCTGCTCGTTCAGTAGCTGCGGAAGAGCTCGCCCCAGCCGGTCCTCATCGCCTCGCGGATGCGTCTCCGGCCCACGACGCGCAGCCAGTAGGCGTTGTGGTACAGGTTCGAGGCCGTGAACGACCACGGCGCGATCGGCGAGCGCAGCAGGAAGTTCTCAAGCGGCTTCAGCGGCCCCCAGTAGATCAGCTTCTGGCCGTTGCTGGCGAAGGTGTTCTCGCTGCCCCTGAACCGCCAGTTGACCTCCGAGATGTCCTCGCCCACGACGTCGATGCGGTCTACGTCGCCGCAACCCAGCCCCATCTCGTGGGCCAGCGCGATGAACCGTATCGACATGGGGTCGAAACCCATGATCCTGGCCGCCACGGCGTCGACCGCCACCTGGTCCGCGCCTGCCAGGATGACGTTCTTCTCGTGCCAGCGCATCGCCCTCGGCCCGGGGCCGTCTCCCGCGAACGTGCCGTCCGTCACCGCGAAGATGCCGGGATGGATCTCCTTCTGGATGTTCAGCAGGTCGACGAGGGTGTCGTGGATTACCGAGTGGGTCCAGTGCCGCTTGCGGTTGAGCAGCCCGCCGAAGGCGTTCTTCATCGCCCCGGTGATCGTCGTGAAGACGTGCGTCTTGACGGTCGGCAGGTGCAGCACGTTCTTGCCGGGGAACATCTCCGGGATCTGGATGCCCTCCGGGTAGATGTCGTCCAGCACCAGCATCTTCGCGCGCGGCCTGTAGGGCACCCACTCGACCGGCGGATAGTCGAGGAACACGCTGCGCAGGCCGTGCTTGCGCTCCACCGCCTCATGCTTGTTGTTGACCGCGCCCTCCCGCGGGTCGACGACCACCGTCCCGTTGTGGGTCGGTATCAGCTCGTCGTAGCCGTCTTCCCTGAGCGTCCGTATCACGCCGTCGAGCTGCCACGGCGTCGTGGAGCAGGCGGGGTAGTAGTGCTGCCAGGAGATGTTGATCTTCAGCAGCGTCGCGGCGTCCCTGGGCAGGAACGACGTGTAGTCGGCCAGGCGCATCGCGCGCCCGACGTCGTCCAGCACCGTCTGGGGCGTCGTGTATACGACGGCCACCTTCGGGGCCGCCGCCGCGGGCGCGGGGCTCTCTTCGGCGGCGTGCGTCTGTGTAGAGTACGCCAACGTAGCTGAGACCTCCGCCGGGGAGTCTTGGGAAGCGGTGTCGGCCGGTCGGGAAGGGCCGGCGGCTACTCCAGGAAGTCGCGCAGCTTCTTGGAGCGGCTGGGGTGGCGGAGCTTCCGCAGCGCCTTCGCCTCGATCTGCCGGATGCGCTCCCGCGTCACTCCGAAGTCGCGCCCCACCTCCTCCAGCGTTCGTTGCCGGCCGTCCTCCAGGCCGAACCGCAGGGACAGCACCCGCGCCTCCCGGTCGTTGAGGGTAAAGAGCACGTCGGTGACCTGCTCTTTCAGGATCTGGTACGCGGCCGCCTCGGAGGGGGCCACCGCGCCCCGGTCCTCGATGAAGTCGCCCAGGTGGCTGTCCTCCTCCTCGCCTATCGGCGTCTCGAGGGACACGGGCTCCTGGGAGATCTTGAGTATCTCCTTGACCTTCTCCGGGCTGACCTCCATGCCCTCGCCGATCTCCTCGCTCGTGGGCTCCCGGCCGTACTCCTGTACGAGGCGGCGGCTCACCCGCAGCAGCTTGTTGATCGTCTCGACCATGTGGACCGGAATGCGGATCGTGCGCGCCTGGTCGGCGATCGCCCGGGTGATCGCCTGGCGTATCCACCACGTGGCGTACGTGCTGAACTTGTACCCCTTGCGGTAGTCGAACTTCTCTACGGCCCGGATCAGGCCGATGTTGCCCTCCTGGATCAGGTCGAGCAGCGACATGCCGCGGCCGATGTACTTCTTCGCTACGCTTACGACGAGCCGCAGGTTGGCCTCGGCAAGGTGGCTCTGCGCGTCGGCGCCGGTGTGCTTGATCCTGGAGAGATAGCTATGAAAAAGGAGCTCGTACGTTTCGAGCTCCCTGGTGAATTCGATCTCGTTCAGCTTCGCACGGGCCTCGTCCAGGCTCAGGTCTTCCGTGAACAGCGCCGCGGCCTCGTCCGGTATCAGCCGGCTGTTCAGCGACAGCATCTGCACGTCGGCCTTCGCCTCGGCGAGGTCCTTGTTCAGCGCGTCCTCGACGTACTGGAGCAGCTCCTCCGTCAGGTCGCCGTCCAGTACCTCCCGCATCTCGGGCAGGGCGATCAGCTCGCTGAACGTCCGCTCGCCCGGCAACCCTCGGTAACGGCTGAGGACCGCCGCGACCTCGCCGCCCTCGCAGACGCCGCGGATGAGCTGCATCACCACCTGCCACGCCCTGGGACGTCGGCCGTCGGGGCTCGTCAGGCCCTTCTCGATGCGCTCGATGTGCTGCTGCGCCTCCATCTGCCGGGCGAGGATGCGCTCCTCGGCCGCCTTGAGGAGGTTGACCCTGCCGATCTCGCGCAGGTACATGCGGACCGGGTCGTCGATCACCTCGGTCGAGTCGATCCCCTGCTGCCAGGCGCGCTCCGCCTCGCGGTCGGCGTCGGCCTCGAGCTGTACTTTGTCCGCGGTCCCGCCCTCCGCGTCCCGGGACCCCTCGGCGACGCTGGAGTCGTCCGACATCTGCGGGGAGCCGTCCCCGCTTGGAAGCCGAATCAGGTCCCGCGCCGGGGTCGGATCGCTCGGAAGACCGCTGAGCAGGTCCTTCGCGTCCTCGCTGCCGGATCGTCTAGCCATGGGTCACTCAACCTCTTCCTTGCGGAGCGGCCGGCCGGGCCCGCCTGTCACTTGGAAAAAAGCTCCCGCAGTCTTGTATTGACGCCGATGATCTGTTCTTCCAGGTCCCTCGGGGGTGGGAGGCTTTCGTCGTCCGAAGTCAGCAGGCTTTCCTGGATCTCCCGCAGGTGTCTCTGCTCCAGGCGCCGCATCGACTGCTCCAGCGCCGCTTCGGCGGAAGACGGTCCGATGGGTGCCGGGCCTGTCTGAGTCAGGTAGTCGAGGTGCTCATTCAGGCTGTCGTCGAGCCGGTCTCGCAACTCTTCCATTGTAGTGCAGTCTCGCAGGCAGGTAAACACTTCCCGGTTCTCCGTCCTGCGAAAATGTTCGGGGCTGAGCTCCCCGGCAAGCGGCCTCAGATCGCCGCGTTCCACGAGCAGTTTCAGGGTGAACTCCTCCAGCACGTCCCTGCGGTCGGCCGCCAGCGGCGATAGCGCGGCGTCCGGCGGCGGCCCTGCGGTCCTGCGCGCCGGCGCCGTCGGCCGGGGCCGGCCGACGCTGGCCTCCAGGGCCGCCTCGCTCACGTCGAGCGCCTGCGCGAGCATGCGGAACAGCCGCTCCTGCTCGAACGCGTTGCTCGTCGCCGTTACCAGCGGAATCAGCGTCTCGGCGGCCTGGGCCTTGCCGGTGTCGCTCGCCAGGTCGTACCGCGCCGCCATCGCCGGTATCGCGAAGTCAGGGAACGGCACCGCCGCGTCCACCAGCCGCTCCCACTCCTCCGGCGACTGACGGATCAGCGTGTCCGGGTCCTGGCCGGACGGCAGCGCCGCGATCTTCAGGTCGAGGCGGCGGCCCTGGTAGAGGGCCCCCACCGAGCGGCGGCTGTCGACCACCTTCTGGCGTTCGAACACGCGCCACGACGACTCCAGGCTGCGCAGCGTCGCCTCCTGCCCCGCCGCGTCCGGGTCGAGCGCGAGGACGAACGTCTCCGCGGCCGATCTGACCAGCCCGACCTGGCGCTCCGTCAACGCCGTGCCCATCGACGCCACCACGTTGCGGTAGCCGTGCTGGTGCGCCGCGATCGCGTCCATGTAGCCCTCGACGATGACCGCCCTGTTGCCGGCCCGGATCTCCTCGGCCGCCCGGTGGAGCCCGTAGAGCATCGTCCGCTTGTCGAAGACGCTCGTCGCCGCCGTGTTGATGTACTTCGGGTCGGAGCCGTCCAGGGAGCGCCCGCCGAAGCCGGCCACGCGCCCCCGGCGGTCGTGGATCGGGAACATCAGCCGGCCGCGGAAGAAGTCGCGCACCGAGCCGTCGTCGTCCCGGCGCACCACGCCGGCCCTGATGGCGTCCTCGAGGTCGAAGCCGATCCCGGTCAGGTGCGACTTCAGCTCGTCGCGGCCGGAAGGGCTGGCGCCGAGCTGGAACGCCTCCGCGGTCTTCCGGTCCAGACCGCGCTCCTTCAGGTAGGCCTTGGCGCGCTGCCCGGCCGGTGCCTCCAGCGTCTTCTGGTAGAACTCGGCAGTCTCCTGGTTCACCCTGAATAGGATGTCGCCGCGCTCGCGCTCGTCGCGCTGCCTCAGCTCCACGCCCGTCTTCTCGGCCAGCATCCGCAGCGCGTCGCCGAAGTCGAGCTTCTCCTGCCGCATCACGAAGGAGAACGCGTCGCCGCCGGTCGAGCACGCCCCGAAGCAGTGCCAGCTCTGCCGCTCCGGGTTGACGATGAACGACGGCGTCTTCTCGGAGTGGAACGGGCATGGGGCCTTGAAGTTGCGGCCGGCCTTCTGCAACGGGACGTACCCGGACACGACGTCGACGATATCCAGCCTGCCTTTTACGTCGTCGACTACGCTCATGCCAGCCCGCCTACTCCGCCTCCGCCGCAACCTGGTACGCGTATCGGGTGATCTTCGTCATGGGCCGCCGGACGCTGCCCAGGTGCCACGCGATGTGGTCGACCGTCGCCCGCAGGTCTACGAGGTGGTTCCCCACCTGGTTCCAGTCGGCCTCGGAGCGCACCAGGCCCTCGAGCTGGTCGGCAAGCTCCTTCTGGGCGCTCCACAGGTCTCCGAGGTCGGTGCTCAGCGCCGCCAGCTCGTCTTCGAGGCTGTCGGGCAGCCCCATCTCCTGCAGCTTGATGACTACGCTGTGCGCGGCCAGCGCGGTGCGCCGCGCGTGCTGGATGTCCGGGTCCATCGCCCAGCCGTCGCCGCAACATTCGTCCATTTCCACCCCCTGCCCGCAACGCGGCGGGCCAGTCCGCACCGTCATTCCCGCGACTACCAGTTCGTCATTCCCGCGGAGGCGGGAACCCATCCCCGCCACCGTCATCCGCGTGACCGCCCCGCCCTCGATGGGCGCGCTCGTCGGCGCCACTGCTACCCCGTGGCCGCGTAGTACGTCAGATACATCGTCCACGGCTCCCTGATGAGCTGCAGCGCCGACTGCTGCGACTCTTCCCCCATCTTCTGGATGTTCTGGAAGACGCGCTTCCACATGTCGTCGACCTCCAGCTTCCAGCGCGCGTACTCCACCCCGTGGACGTCGCGCTGCATCGCCTCCAGGTGCTGCTGGATGTGCCTGACCTGGTTCTGCACCATGCGCGTGCGCATCCTGTCGCCGACGTTCATGCGACCGACCCCAGCCGCCCGCCGAGCGCGTCCGACACGCCCGGCGCGATCCTCTCCGCGGCGCGGATCGCGTACCAGTCGGTCATCCCGGCGACGTAGTCGACGACGGACCGGGCGTTGCCCGCCAGCTCCGGCGGCACCTCGTCCGGGTGCTCGCCGTAGTGGGCGTAGAGCACGCGGATGATGTTCCTCGCCGCCGCTTCCTCCGGCGCCCGGTCTTCGGCCAGGTAGACCTCCCGGAACATGAACTCCCTCATCGCGTTCAGGGCGTCGCGCACGCCGCGGCTCATCGTGATCGTGGGCCGCCCGCCGTCGACGGCTGGCCCCTCCCCGGTGGCCGACCACGAGCTCGCCACGATGTCGGTCACCATCGTCGCGATGCGCTCCGAGTGCCGCTCGCCGAGCGTCCGGACGACCTCGGCCGGCAGCCGCTCCGGCCGGAGCATCCCGGCCCGGACCGCGTCCGCGACGTCGTGGTTCAGGTAGGCGATCGCGTCAGAGACCCGGCATATCTGGCCTTCGAGCGTCAGGTCCTCTGTGAGGGCCGGGTCGAGGAAGTCACCCTGCGGCTTGGAGTGGTTCACGATGCCCTGCCGGACCTCCCAGGTCAGGTTGAGGCCCGCGCCGTCCTTCTCCAGCCGGTCGACGATCCTGAGGCTCTGCTCGGCGTGCCGAAAGCCGTCGGGGCAGATCTCGTCCATCTCCTCCTCGCCGGCATGGCCGAACGGCGTGTGTCCCATGTCGTGCCCGAGCGCGATCGCCTCGGTAAGGTCCTCGTTCAGGTCAAGGGCACGGGCGATCGTGCGCGCGATCTGGGCGACCTCCAGCGTGTGCGTGAGCCGGGTGACGTAGTGGTCGCCGGTCGGGGCGATGAACACCTGCGTCTTGTGCTTGAGCCGGCGGAAGGCCTTGGAGTGGACGATCCGGTCGCGGTCGCGCTGGAACTCCGTCCGTATCGGGTCGGGCTCCTCCGGTCGCGCCCGGCCCCGGCTTCCCGCGGACGTGGCCGCGAACGGTGACAGCGCCCGCTCCCTCTCCTCCAGGCGCGCCCGGACGCTGGCCTGGGTGCGGAGAAGGGGGTCGAGGGTCGACTGTTGCACGGTAGGAAGGTCCTCGCGCGTCCGCTGCCGTGGGACAGTTTGGCCCCGGCGCCTGGCGGCGGCGGGGCTGCCCCGATTCTAGCACAGCGGCCCCGCACGGGACGGCGCCGGACTCACGGGTTCCCACAAGGGCATCGGCTTTGGGCCTGTATCCCGTCAGTCGATCCGCATGATGAAGTGTCGCTGCCTCGCGGGCGACCGTCGCCCCGGTGGCGCGACGCCCGGTCCGAGAGCCTTCAGCGGCCCGTACCGCGAACCGGTCGCTCCGCTAGTTGCTGATGGGGGCGTGCAGTGGGCCCCGCCAAGATCTCTTTCGCCTGGAGAGTCGCGCGGATCACCGCTGGCACCCGCCACGTAGTCGAAACCCGGATAGCCCTGTCTAATGGACTTGCTTTGAAATGAATCCTTGACAGTATCCCCGGCGATCTTCGTGCCTTACCGGACGACATCCGCGGGAAGCACCCGCCGCGCAAGCTCATCCGTCGTCAACTCGGCCGACGGCCTCATCTTCCGACGCATAAGGGAGATCTCATATGAACCTCTGTCCCTTGTCATCAAAGTCCCAGAGTGAGATGGCCCTCCAGTCGTAGGCGAGAATGTGCTGCGTCCATTTTCTCGAGCCTGCGTGGTGTAGTGCCCACACCCGTGAGCTGCGACGCGACACAAGGGCGACTAGGGCGTGCAGCGACGACCCTCTCGCATCAAGATTACGTCTGGGGTCCTTGCTCGAGGAGGAGCATTTCCCGCCTGCCACCCTTCAGCGCCAGCCTGTCGCCGACCGTGAAGTGCTTGTCGATCTCGGCTCGGAAACCCTCGGCCGTGTAATCGGCGTAGTCCTCCGTCTTGTTCTCGACGAGCGCGCGGAACATCTCGTCTTCGCGCCCGACGAACTCGAGGATGACTGTCGCGTCCAGGCTCCGCAGCCACTCGAGGTACAGCGACAGCGGGACGTTCGCTGACACGCGCATGTGGTGCACCAGCGCCAGGCAGAGCACCATGTCCGGGCTGCGTCTCCGGTCGAACGCCGCGCGCTCCCGCCCAGCCCAGCCCTGTCCGGGCGACAGGTTCGCGAGGTCCATCACGAGCGGGACGATGTTCCGCTCCGCTCCGTCCCGCACGCCGCGGTAGAGCAGGTCGATTGCGTCCTGGTCGCCGTCCACCGCGACCACGAGCCCGGAGTGGGGGGCCGCGATGCGCGAGAATGTCCCCGTGTTGGCGCCCAGGTCCCACAGCAGGCCGGGACGCCGCGACGCGACGTGCTTGTCCACGAAGCCCTGCTTCCGCTCGAAGTCCGCGTCCTCGTACGAGTGCGTTTCCGAGTAGACCGACCAATCCGAGCCGGTCGGGCCGTACGACAGCCGGTCCACGAGCCGCGTCAGGCTGTCCAGCAGCGCCAGCAGCATCGTCCTAGGCTGCCTGCGAGTCGAGTCCGAGCCCTGTCCTTTGGCGCCGCGGCCTCGCATCCGCCGCTCCGCCTTCGCCGGGAACCAGACGTGGGACAGGACGCCGCGCTTGAACCTGCGCAACCCGTGGAAGTACTGCGCGGCCTCCTCCGGCGGTATGCCGTCGAGGCGGGAGCGCAGCAGCGGCTGGAAGGGTATGCCGAGGTGGGCCGTCAGCATGAGCGGGGTGAGGAACGTGGAGCAGAACTGCCGGTAACCCCGCCAGTAGTCGCCGTCCGTCCACGGGTCGAAGGACGGCACGTCCGTGAAGACGGGGCGAGCGCCCATCCACTGGATGTTGAACGGGGTGGCGTCCTTGAGCATCCAACCGGCGCGGACGGCGGTGTCGAGCAGTCTGAGCTGCAGGAGCGCCGCGTCCTTGAGCATCGAGAACGGCCACTCGTAGGGCCACGTGACGAACTCCACCGCCTCGTGCTCGACGGCGGCCGCCCAACCCATCTCGACCACCTGGGCCGCCGCGGGATCGGCCGCGGGCAGCACCGCCGTCTTCACAATATCGCCGTCGGCGACGAGCCGCTGGAAGAACGGCTCCGACAGCAGGCTCTCGACCGTCGTCGCCGCCTCGGCGGTCAGCCCCCGAACGACTCGGGCGCCGCCCGGCTCGTGCAGGCGGTACACTCGGCCTGACGGGTCCTTGAACGACCCTCCGTCCACGCTCAGCATTATGCCCGCGCCCTCACGACCCGTCGTCGCGCTCGTCCCGGCGCCCGCGCCGACCGTCGCCCGGCACGAGCCGCAGCAGCCGGCCGAGGTACGCCCGCGCCGTGTAGCCGATGGCCGAGACGAACCCCAGCACCGTGACGATGACGAAACCCGCCGCACCCGGGTCCACGTAGGCCATCAGCACGTCGACCCCGCTCTCCGTCCGGTGGGCGGCCGCCTCGCCACCGTAGGCCAGCGCAGCGTCAGGCTGAACGAGCGCCATGGCGAACACGGCCGCGGCCAGCATTGTCGGTAGCGCCCTACTCATAGAGGAACTCGCGGTAGTCGTAGTCGTGCTCTTCGAGCCCCTCCAGGAACCGGTCATGTCTCGGCTCCAGCAGCGCGGACTGCCCGCCCGACAGGCAGCCGAGTATCGCGTGGACCGCATCCAGGGTCGTCATGTAGCCCTTGGCCTCCGCCTCGTCGAAGTACTCCGAGCACCTGTCGGGCGGGTATACGCCGCCCAGGACAGGGAACCGGTCCCCCAGGTAGAATGCGGGGTCGTCCTCGACCTCGGCTCCTCTCGAGACGTACATCCCGTGATCGCCGAACACGAACAGCACGGCGGTCGGATCGTTGATTCTGACGTGCTCGATGATCTGCCCCAGGTAGAGCGCCGCTCTGTCAGCTCCCGCGCGGTACTCCTCGGCAAAGCGGCGTCTGTTCTCCGTATCATCGTACCGGAATCGCTCTGACGTGTGGCCCGGCAGGTAGAGGTGAGCGATCACGAACTGAGGCGTAGCCCTGCCGCCTGCCTCGGCCAGCTGCCTCACCAGGAAATCGCCGGGAGAGGCGTCGGCCCCCTCGCCCCGGCCGGCGTCCACAATGCCGCAGTACCCCCAGAAGGCCCACCGCCTCACATCCTCGTCCAACAGTCTGCACAGGCCCCCGAACTTGCCGCTGACGAGATAGTTGTCGATGTGCGGGCCCTTGGTGTGTCCGAAGTAGGTGTTCTCGTACATGGACGTGGTCTCGTACCCGTTCTCCCGCATGATCCATACCAGCGGGCTGAGATCGTTGCCCGCGAAGTAGCTCGGGGTGCGCACGAAGTAGCTCGGCGTGTTCCCGGCCAGGAAAATGTCCTGGTCCAGGGACATGATCGTGTTCAGCGACCAGTACGACGACACGCTGTTGGCAAACAGGTTCCGGAAGCGACGGGCCTCCCGGTCGAACGTCGTGTGAAAGTCCGTCGTCTCGACCTCCAGGTACCTCTGCATGATGGTCGCGGGGACGATCGAGTCGAAACCGACGAAGTAAACGTTCGGGGTCTCTTCGAATCTGACGGGTTGGACCTCCTCGTGCTTCTTCCAGGCGTCGCCCGCCACAAACCGCCGTTCGACCTGGAGGCCAGTCCAGGCGATTGCCGTGATGCCGAACGCCACGACCGCCAGGAGTGCGGTCAATCCCCAGAGCGATTCGTCCACTGCCCGCGAGAACGCGAACAGGACGAGCAGCCCGGCGCCGGATACTCCGGCCACGGCAAGCCATAGCCTGGGATCGTCCAGCGATAGCAAGCCTCCCGGCTGCGCGAGTCCCCTGATCACGTCCGGGCAGAGGGGCAGCGACACCCCGGCCAGTGCCGCTGCGGAGAGTGCGACGCCGCCCCAGCGGCGTTCGTCGATGACCTGGAACGCAACGAATAACCCGAACAGCGCAGCGGCGCAGACCCCCGCCAGCACCAGTCTGTTCTGCGGGTAGTAAAGCTCCGTGTGCACCAGGTATACGGTGAACACGGACGCGAGCGTCACGACCGCCAGCGCCGCGTTAGCGGCAGTCCTGTGCCGCAGCGCGAGCGACTGGGCACCAGGCAACAGGACGCCGCTGACGACCATCCCGAGCGCAAGCACGACCGAGATCTCTACCGTCGAGATGTTGTGCCGGGAGGGGTGTACGGTCGCGAACATCGCTGCGGCGATCACCAGCGCCGCGAACGTCAGCTTGAACGCACCGTCCTGCGTGACGGCCAGCACCTGGCGCAGCAATGCTCCCCCCAAGAGGTTTGAAATGGGTCGCGCGGCGCGTCCGGCGGCCCGGAGGCGATCCCGCTTGGCGTCGGGCCTCGAGCCCGTCCCCTAGCTCCTGCCGAGGCGCCTGTCCTCGGCCTCCAGCCACTCGTCGTACGGCCGTGGCATCGGCGACGGGTCGCCCAGGCCGTGCTCGCGCCGCCAGCGCACCAGCGGGTGGTCGCGTCCGGACTGCGGGAGATCGATCCGCCGGCGGTACGCCGCCGACTCGAAGATGCCCATCATGATCTCCAGAACGTGGTGCGCCGCCGCCATGTTGCTCTCGTGCTCGCGGCCCTCGTCCAGCGCCCTCACGTACTCGTCGACGTAGCAGTACTCGTCCAGCCTGGCCGTGCCTTCGGGGTCGAAGCCGTCCGGGACCCGCGTCTCGAGTGGCTCCCACCTGTCGTGCTCGCCATCGGGCCGGAAGTGCGGGTTCGGCAGGATCCAGACCCCGCTGTGCGACCAGTACAGCCGCCCCTCCGTGCCGTATATCTCCATTCCCGAGCCCGAGGTGTCCACCTCGGGGAACCGGTGGTGCAGCAGCGAAGCGGTGACGTTGTCGTCGAACTCCAACACCGCCGTGATGTTCTCGCCGGCGATCGTGCCCATGCCGGTCGGCGACGGGACAACGTCCTCCGGCGTGATCGAGCGGCCGGCCGTGACCGCGGTCGCGGAGACGCTGCGGCACGGGCCCGCCAGCATGGCGACGTTGTTCAGCGAGTGGACGGCGATGTTCATGATTCCGTAGCCGCCGTAGTAGCCCTTGCCGCTGGAGTAGATGTAGCGCAGCCGCCCTATCCTGCCCTCGTCGAGAGCGGCCCGAGCCGCACGGAGGGTCGGCGAGACGCGCCCCTGGTGGTGCACGGCGATCCGCGAGCCGACCTCTTTGGCCCTCGCGGCCAGCGTGTCGGCCTGCTCCAGGTCGATCGTGACCGGCTTCTCCACGTCGATGTCGACGCCGTGCTCCAGCACGCGCATGCAGAGCGGGAAGTGGAACTCCGTGCCCGTGGGTATCGCCACGATGTCGGGTTGGACCTGCTCGATCATCGCGTCCAGATCGGTGTACCTGGCGTCGACCCCGATCTCGTCGCCGAGCGCGTTCAGGCGCTCCTCGACCAGGTCGCAGAGGCCGACCACCTCGGTCCTCGCGTGGGCGTCGTAGGCGCGGGCGGCGTGCCCTCCCCTGTCCCGGCATCCAAGAATCGCTACTCTGTACGTTTTCATCGTGTGTTTGCTCCTGTCTCGGTCGAGCGGCCGACTCTCCGGCCCGCAGTATAAACGACCCGGTGGGCCGCTGCTCTATAATGGGGGCATGGCAATCACAACAGAGAAACCCATAGGCGCAGCGGTGGCGGTGCAGCCCGAGCTCACCGCCTTCGACGCGGTCAACGTCTTCTTCGACCGCGCGGCGGAGCGGGTCGGCGTCGACGACGGCATGAGGGACGTGCTTCGCCGACCGGCGCGCGAGCTGACCGTCTCCGTGCCCGTCAGGATGGACGACGGCCGCATCGAGGTGTTCAACGGTTACCGGGTACAGCACAACGCGATGCGGGGTCCTTACAAGGGCGGCACCAGGTACCACCCCGAGGCCGACCTGCACAAGATCAGGGCTCTGGCGTCGCTCATGACCTGGAAGACCGCCGTCGTGCGCATACCGTTCGGCGGCGCCAAGGGCGGCGTCCAGTGCGACCCCAAGACGATGAGCGAGGGCGAGCTCAACCGCCTGACACGCGGCTATACCCTGAACATCGACAGCCTGCTCGGGCCGAACCAGGATATCCCGGCGCCGGACATGGGCACCAACTCGCAGACGATGGCGTGGATGATGGACGCCTACGGCCAGGTCCACGGCTACACCCCCGCGGTGGTGACCGGAAAGCCGGTCGAGCTCGGCGGGTCCGTTGGCCGCGACTCCGCGCCGGGCCGGGGCGCCGTCTACGTGATGGCCGCGGCGGCCTCGGACCTCGGCCTGACAGTCGACGGAGCGCGCGTGGCCGTGCAGGGGTTCGGCCAGGTCGGCATGTGGGTGGCCCGGCTCGCGGACGAGATGGGCTGCAGCATCACCGCGGTCAGCGACGTCAACGGCGGCATCTACAGGGAGTCCGGCCTGGACATCCCGTCCCTCATCGCCCATCAACAGGAGGTGGGAACCGTCCTGGGCTTCCCGGGCGGGGACGCCATCACAAATGACGAGTTGCTGGAGATCGATTGCGAGTTCCTCGTCCCGGCAGCGATCAGCAGCGTGCTGCACGGGGGCAACGCGCACCGCGTGAAGGCCAAGGTGGTAGTCGAGGCCGCGAACCACCCCGTGACACCGGACGGCGACGCGGTGCTTGCCGACCTCGGAGTACAGGCGCTACCCGACATCCTGGTCAACGCCGGGGGCGTCGTCGGCTCCTACTTCGAGTGGACACAGAACCTCTACCAGCACCAGTGGGACGAGGCCCGGGTCAACGACGAGCTCGACAAGATCATGACCAGGGCCTACCGCGACGTGAGCGAGCTCGTGAAGCGGGACGGCATCGGGTACCGGGACGCCGCCTTCTCCATAGCGGTCGAAAGGGTCTCCCACATAGCCGATCTGCGCGGGTCGATATAGGCGCCGATCAGGGGCCGGCGTCGACCGCCGGCGCACCGGACAGTCATGCTCCTGGCCCTCGACATAGGCAACACCAACATCACCTTCGGCGTGTTCGAGGCGGGCCCGGAGCCCCCGACTCACCGGCCCGCGGCCACGTGGCGCATCGCGACCGACTCCAGCAGGATGCCGGACGAGTACGGCGTGCTGCTCCATGACCTGCTGGCGCTCAAGGGCATCGAGCCCGCGGACCTGACGGCCGTGGCGATGTGCAGCGTCGTGCCTCCCCTGACTCCCGCGTTCACAGACCTCAGCCGCACGTACTTCGACGTCGAGCCCCTGGTGGTCGGCGCCGGCGTCAGGACGGGCATCAAGGTGCTCTACGACAACCCGCGCGACCTGGGCGCCGACCGGATCGCCGACGCGGTCGCCGCGCTGAGGCTCTACGGCGGGCCGCTGATCATAGTCGACTTCGGGACCGGCACCGTCTTCGACGCCGTTTCGGCGGACGCAGAATACGTCGGCGGGGCCATCGCGCCGGGCATCTCCGTCGCCGCGGACGCGCTCTTCCACAACACGTCGCAGCTCAGGCGCGTCGAGCTCGGTCGGCCGGAAGCGGCCATAGGCAGGAACACGATCCACGCCCTGCAGTCCGGGCTCGTGCTGGGGTTCGCCGATCTTGTCCGCGGGATGGTCGCCAGGTTCGACGAGGAGCTGGGCGGGGGCTGCAAGGTAATTGGAACGGGCGGCCTCGCCGACCTGATCGAGGGCGAGGCGTCGATCTTCGACGCGATCAACCCCGATCTCACGCTCGTCGGCCTCAGCATCATCCACGAGATGAACTCCTAGACGGCCAGGTCGTCCTGGGAGCCTTCCGGCTCCGCGGACCGCCGCGGGACGCCTTCGATCTCGCGTTTTCGCAACCTGCAACCGCTACAACGACAGCGCGCTGTTCCGCTATGGTCTTCGGAACGATGTTGTAGAATGTTGCAGGCCGCCGACCGGAAGGCGGCGGGCCGCCAGGGGGAAGACCATTTGCCAGACTATGATCTCGTAGTTCTTGGAAGCGGGCCCGGCGGATACGTGGCCGCGATCCGGGCCGGCCAGCTTGGCATGAAGACGGCCGTGGTCGAGCGGGACGAGCTCGGCGGCGTCTGCCTCAACTGGGGCTGCATTCCCAGCAAGGCGCTCCTCCGCAACGCGGAGATCGTCAACTTCGTCCGCAACGGCGCGACTTTCGGCATCACCGCGGAGAACGTCTCGTACGACTTCGGCAAGGCCGTCGACCGCAGCCGACAGGTCGTCAAGAGGCTGACGACCGGGATCGGCTTCCTGCTCCAGAAGAACAACGTCGAGCACGTGCGGGGCGCCGGAACGCTCGGCGGACACGGCGCCGTCAGGGTAGACGACGGCCGCACCCTTACCGCGACCAACGTCATCGTCGCCACCGGGGCGCGTCCCCGCTCTCTCGACGCCGTCCCCGTTGACGGCGAGGTCGTGATCGGCAGCCGCGAGGCTATCGAGCTGCGCGAGGCGCCGGCCCGAGCCGTGATCGTGGGCGGCGGCGCCATCGGCGTCGAGTTCGCCTACCTGTGGCGCTCGTACGGGTGCGAGGTCACCATCGTCGAGCTGATGCCCCGGCTCGTTCCGGTGGAGGACGAGGAGGTCAGCCGGGTGCTCGAGCGCTCCTTCAAGAAGCAGGGCATCAAGTTCATGACCGGCTCGCAGGTCGACGGCGTTGACGTCGAGAACGGCGCCGCCCGCGTGACCATATCCAACGGTCGCGGCGAGACGGTCGTCGAGTGCGACAGGGTGCTCGTCGGCGTCGGCGCGCAGGGCAACGTCGACGGCATAGGTCTGGAGAGCGTCGGCGTCGCCACCGAGCGCGGCTACATTCCTGTCGACGACAGCATGGCGACGAACGTGCCCGGCGTGTACGCCGTGGGCGACGTCACCGGCAAGATGCCGCTGGCGCACGTGGCGTCGGCGCAGGGCGTCACCGCGGTCGAGTCGATCGCGGGCCTCGACCCGATGCCACTGGACTACGACGCGATGCCCAAGGCAACGTACTGCAAGCCGCAGATCGCCAGCTTCGGGCTGACCGAGGAGCAGGCGAGGGAACGCGGCCTGAGCGTCAGGACGGGCAAGTTCCCCGCGATGGCGAGCGGCAAGGCGTTGGCGATGGGCGAGACCGACGGGATGGTCAAGCTGGTCGTCGACTCGGAGATCGGCGACGTGATCGGCGCCCACATGATCGGCGCCGAGGTCACGGAGCTGCTGGGCGAGCTGTCGATGGCCAAGCTGCTCGAAAGCACGACCAAGGAGCTGGGATGGCTCGTCCATCCCCATCCGACGATCTCGGAGATGGTGAAGGAAGCGGCCCTGGCGGCAGACGGCGAGGCGATCCACATCTAGGCGGAAAATGGCGCTGGCAGTCGACCTGAACAAGACCCTCGTAGCGGACCTGTACCGGCAGATGGTGCTGATCCGCCAGTTCGAGGAGCAGAGCGGCCGCTCGTACCAGGAGGGCAAGATCCGGGGGTTCCTCCACCAGTACAACGGCGAGGAGGCGATCGCCGTAGGCGCCATCTCGGTACTCAACGACGACGACTACATCATCACGCACTACCGCGACCACGGCCACGCGCTGGCCCGGGGGCTCCACCCCAACCTCGTCATGGCCGAGCTGATGGGCAAGGCGACCGGGACCAGCGGCGGCAAGGGCGGGTCGATGCACCTGTTCGACGTAGCGAAGGGCTTCATGGGCGGCCATGCCATCGTGGGCGGCCACCTGCCCATGGCGGTCGGACTGGCGCTGGCCAGCAAGTACAGGAACGAGCAGCGCGTCGCCGTCTGCTTCTTCGGCGACGGCGCCGTCAACCAGGGCGAGTTCCACGAGTCTCTGAACCTCGCCGCGCTGTGGCGGCTGCCCGTGCTGTTCTATCTCGAGAACAACCTCTACGGGATGGGAACTCACATCGAGCGCACCCACGCGGCGGGCAGGAACGTCTACACCGCCGCCGACACGTACGGCATTCCGGCCGCCCAGGTCGACGGAATGGACGTCCTCGCCGTCCGGGAGGCGACCGGACAGGCGCTCGAAAAGGTCCGCTCCGGAGACGGCCCCGTGTTCCTGGAAGCGATGACCTACAGGTTCGTCGGCCACTCCATGGCAGACCCGACAACGTACCGGGGCTCCTCCGAGGTCGACGACTGGCGGGAGCGCGACCCGATCGAGCTGTTCAAGAGGACGATCTTCGAGCACGGGCTGTTCGACCAGGCGGCGCTCGACGAGATCGACGCGGAGGTCGCGGCAACTGTCGCCGAGGCGGTCCGGTTCGGCGAACAGAGCGACGACCCGCCCCCCGAGGCGCTCTACGACAACGTATACGCCCCGCGGGACCGGCAATCGGAAGGCGAACCCACCGATGGCTGAGATCACCTTCAGACAGGCGGTCGCCAGGGGCCTGCGGGAGGCGCTCGACTCCGACGAGCGCGTCTTCCTGATGGGGGAGGACATCAACCACTACCAGGGGCCGTACGCGGTCACTCGCGGCATGGGAGAGGAGTACGGCGAGGAGCGCATCAAGGACACCCCCATATCCGAGTCCGTAGTCGTAGGCGCCGGCGTCGGCGCCGCCATGGCCGGGCTCCGTCCCATCGTCGAGGTGATGACGATAAACTTCATCCTGCTGGCGATGGACCAGGTAGTAAACAACGCGGCCAAGCTGCGGTACATGTCCAACGGCCAGATCGGCGTGCCGCTCGTGATCAGGACGGTCACCGGCGGCGGCGCGCAGCTCGCGGCCACCCACTCGCAGAGCCTCGAAGGCTGGTTCGCCTCGGTGCCAGGGCTGAAGGTCGCCGTGCCGTCCGACCCGTACGACGCGCTGGGGCTGCTGCGCACGTCCATAGCCGACGAGGACCCGGTCATATTCGCCGAGCACGCACTGCTCTACAACAGGCGGGGCGAGGTCCCCGATGACTGGTACGACGTGCCGCTCGGACAGGCCGCCGTCAAGCGCGAAGGGACCGACGTCACCCTGGTCGGCTACGGGCGCATGGTCCACGTGGCGCAGGACGCGGCCGCGACGCTCGCGAAGAGGAAGGTCGAGGCGGAGGTTGTGGATCTCAGGACACTCCGCCCGCTGGACGTCGACACGGTAGTCGAGTCGGTCAAGAAGACGAGCCGGGCCATCGTGGTGGAGGAGACGTGGAAGACCGGCGGCTTCGCCGGCGAGCTCGTCAGCGCCATCCAGGAGCGGGCCTTCGACCACCTCGACGGCCCCGTCGGCCGCGTGGGCGGCATCGACGTGCCCACGCCGTACAACGGCAAGCTCGAAAGGGCCGCGTTCCCGTACCCGGAGCGGGTCGTGAGGGCGGTCGAACATCTTTACGGGATCTGAATTGAGAACCGAAGCGGCGTCATCGGTCCTGGTACATCGGCATAGGGGCCGCTGTCCCCGCGCTTTCCGCAACCAAACCCTTTCTCGAGGAGGTGCGTCTTGGCCACTCCGCTGAACATGCCGCAGATGGGATACGACATGCACGAGGGCACCCTCGTGCGATGGCTCAAGTCGGAAGACTCCGAGGTGTCGCTGGGTGAGCCGATCGCCGAGATCGAGACGGACAAGGCGGTCGTGGAGGTCGAGGCGACCGCCGCGGGACTGCTCAGGAAGATACTGGCCGCCGAGGGCGCGACGGTGCCCGTGGGCGAGCCGATCGCGATCATCGGCGAGGCGGGCGAGGACATCGCCGGCCTCCTCGGCGCCGAGCCGGCCGCTGAGGTCGCCGGGGCCGAGGAACCCGCCGCCGAGCCGACCCCCGAGGTTGCCGAAGAGCCGACCGGGATTCCCCTGCCGCCGCCCGCTGGCGAGCCCGGGCAACCGACAGTGGAGGCGCCCGAGGAGGACCACGACCTGCGGGCATCGCCCGTCGCGCGTCGCCTGGCCGCGGAGCGAGGAATCAACCTGTCGCTCATCACCGGCACCGGGCCGGGCAATCGCATAACCCGCGACGACGTGCTCTGGTACAAGCCGCCGGAGGAAGCGTACGACGAACCCGAGGCCGCAGACGAAGAGCCCGCAGAGCCCGCCATGGAAGACGAGGCTGCCGACGAAGAGCCCGCCGAACCCGCCACGGAGGCCGCGGACGTACAGCCCGCAGAGCCCACCATGGAAGATGAGGCCGCGGACGTACAGCCCGCAGAGCCCACCATGGAAGATGAGGCCGCGGACGAACAGCCCGAAGAGCCCGCCATGGAGGACGAGGCCGCGGACGAACAGCCCGAAGAACCCGTCATGGAAGCCGAGGCCGCGGACGAACAGCCCGAAGAACCCGCCATGGAAGCCGAGGCAGCGGACGAACAGCCCGAAGAGCCCGCCATGGAGGACGAGGCCGCGGACGAACAGCCCGAAGAACCCGCCATGGAGGACGAGGCAGCGGACGAAGAGCCCGCCGAACCCGCCATGGAAGATGAGGCCGCGGACGAACAGCCCGCAGAGCCCGCCATGGAAGACGAGGCCGCGGACGAAGTACCCGCCGAACCCGTCATCGAGGCTGAGGCCGAAGAGCCGGCCGAGCCCGCCATCGAGGCTGAGGTAGAAGAGCCAGCCGAGCCTGAGATGGAAGCCGCGGACGAGGAACCCGCCGAGCCTGAGGCCGCACCGGAGGACGAGGCGCCGAGCAACGTCGTCCCGCTATCGCGGACGCGGCGGCAGATCGCCCGGGTCACCAGCCGCAGCAAGCAGGAGATCCCCCACTTCTACGTCTCGGCCGAGATAGACATGACGCAGGCGATGGAGATGCGCCGGCAGCTCAACGGCCGCCTCGACGACGACTCCCGCGTCAGCGTCAACGACCTCGTCGTCAAGGCGAGCGTCGACGCGCTGGTAGAGTTCCCCAACTTCAACGCGTCCTACTCCGACGACGGCATCGTGCTGCACGACAGCGTCAACGTCGGCCTCGCCATCGCGCAGGACGACGGGCTGATAGTGCCCGCGCTGCTCGACTGCGCGGGCAAGTCGCTCGTCGAGCTCGCCGCCGCCAGCAAGGACCTGGCCCGCCGGGCCGGAAGCGGCGCCCTGCAGGCCGAGGAGTACGCCGGGGCGACCTTCGCCATCAGCAACATGGGTATGTTCGGCGTGTCGAGCTTCGTCGCCATAATCCAGCCGCCCCAGTCGGCCATCCTGGCCGTCGGCGCGGTCGCGACGCAGGCTGTCATCAGGGACGACGACATCGTCGCCGCCGACATGATGACCGCGACCCTCTCCGCCGACCACCGCGTCGTCGACGGCGCGGACGGAGCGCGCTTCATCGGCGAGATCAAGCGCATCCTGGAGAACCCGTTCACCCTGCTTCTGTAGCGGGACGGTACTGGCGACAAAGCTGCGCCCGCCCTTCGGTGCGCGCCGGTCGGAGCGCCGCGCTGCTACAGCGTGAGCGGGGTAGTGCGGGGACGCCAGGAGGTCGGGCAGTGTGCCCGTTGGGCCGCCGTCAGGCGGACTCGAGCACGCGCTTGAGGTTGCGCAGCTTCTGCTTGTCCTGCCGACGGAGCAGCCAGGTGATGAGCGGCGACATCAGCGTCCTCGCGCCCGAGGCGCGGACGACGCAGGCCATCTCGACACGCGTGCCGTCGCCGTCCGGCGTGAAGAAGTAGTTGAACGTCGCCTGGTAGCCGCCCGCGTCGAAAGCCGCCGAGTACCGGCCCGGCCGGTCGAACGCGGTGACCTCCATGTCGATGCGGGACTCGCCCTTGGTCGTCCAGCGCATCTCGCGGTAGCGGGAGCCCACCTCCAGCGGGCCGTCCGTCAGCATCTCGACGCGGGTGATCTCCGGGGCCCACTCCGAGGCGCGGTCGAAGTCGACGAGGAAGTCGAACACCTCCTCGCGCGGCCTGTCTATGCGCTCCGCGAACTCGAACCCCGGCATGTCGCCCTCCCCGTCCGTCTAGCGCGAGTACGTGTCCAGGAACTCTAGCATACGCCGGAACATCTCCGGCCTGCTCAGCTTGAGCCCGTGCGTGTCCTCATCGAAGACGACCAGCTCGCAGGGCACGCCCGCTTCACGCACTGACTGCCGTATGGACCGCACGTCGGGCGTCGTCGCGGTCGTGTCCCGGCCGCCGTGCAGGATGAGCAGCGGAGACAGGATGGCGCCCGCCCGCCGCACCGGCGAGCGCTCCAGCAGCGCGGCCTCCCGCTCCCGGGATCCGGCCGGGAGACCCCTCGCGTGCCAGGCCGCGATCAGCCCGGTCGCGCCCCAGAGCGTCACGCCGCAACTCCACCTGACCTCGCCGTGGGTCAGCGCCAGGAACGCCAGGTAGCCGCCGTAGCTGAAGCCGGACAGCGCCAGCGGGCGGTCCGCCGCGTCGAACCGCCGCCGCCAGTCCATCCCGCAGTCGACGACGTCGAGGACGTCGGCCCGTCCGCACTCGCCCCGGTTCGCCTGCTCGTGCTCGACGCCATAGCCTCCTGTGCCGCGGTATGCGGGCCGGACGACCTCGTACCCCTCCTCCAGCAGCCGGAACACGACCGGGTCGCGTTCGCCGATCGCGCCGGACGGCCCGCCTTCCACGTAGACGATAGCGCGGCCGTTTTGGTTGCGGGGGAGATAGCGCAGGACCGGTATCTCCAGACCGTCGCGCGCCGTGAACCGGTAGTCGCCACGCTCGTGCGGAGGCGCTACCCGACGCGGCCGGTCGCGCATTACCGGCTCGCAGCCAGCGCCTGTCTCCCAGCGATAGAGCACACCGTCCTCACCGAGGAAGTAGACGACTGCCCCATCCCGGTCGAACGCCACCGCGGGCCCCGTGGGTACGACACGGACCGGAGATAGCGGCGCCAGTGAGAGGGTGGCGACCGGCTCCGTGGACGGCGGCTCGAACAGCGCCAGTGAGTCCTCGTAGATACCCAGGACACGCCTCCCGCCCGGAAGAAAACACCCGTGTACAGCCCCGTCCGCGCAGACCGACCAGGCGACGCCCAGGTCTTCGACGCCGACGATCTTCAAACTGGAGGTCTCGGCCGTCTCGGAGACGAGCAGATGCCGGCCGTCGGGAGACCAGCAGGACCGGCTGGCGAGGTGCGACGCCCCGTCGGGAAGAGGTACCTGCCGGTCCGAGCGGAGCTTCCGGTCGGTGAGCACGGCGGCGCGATAGGGTTTGGCGACATCGAAGAAGGTGCGCCGGAACACGAGCTTCGCCCCGGAAGGGCTCCACTGCGGGAAGCCGTCGGCGCCTCTGCCGCAGTTCGAATCGAGTCGCGCTTCGGTGCCGTCCGCCAGGTCGATGCGGAACAACCGCGGGGTCTTCCGAGGAGACATGGGAAGCGGGTATGCCGAGTAGGCCAGCGAACGGCCGTCGGGCGACCACGAGGCGAACGTCGCGTGGTGTCCGGGCCGGTCCACGACGGCCTCCCTCTCCCCCGACTCGATGGAGTGGACGTGCACCCGGCCGTTGCCGGACGTGCAGAGGCGCGCGCCGTCCGGGGAGAAGAGAGGCGCCTGCGGAATGAAGCGCGGCGGAACCTCGGAGACCCGTTCCCCGGATGCGAGGTCCACCACGACGACGTCCGGTATCCCCTCCGTGTCGCGGCGGAGCGCCAGCCTGCCCGTCGGCGCGTGCAGATCGAAGTCCATGAACATCTCCCGTACCTCCGGAGGCATCTCGGCGCGGTTGCGGCGGTCCCGAGGAGCGCCTTGCTGCGGGCCGCGTCACCTCCTCCTGGCGCCCGTGGCAAACAGGTAACACAGGGCGAGGTCGACGTGAACAGGCCGTGGACGGCTGAACGCAAGATGGGCCGTGCGATTGACCGGGCGCCCCGATCGCGATAGACTGGCTTGCGAGTTGGAGCGAGGAGCCCCGGACATCCGGGGCTCTTTCTTTGCCCGTCGGGCGACGGCCCCGATCAACGGGTCTCAGGGCCGCGGCGAGAGGACGCATTGGGGCGTACGCGTGGGCCGCTCCCGATCAGGCCTGGAGGAGTAACGAACTCCCCGCACGTCCGCCGAGGGTTGCCGGTTCCGGCGCCGCGAGCCCCGCTAGCCGTAGACGATGACGCCGCGGCCGTCTTCGCCCCTCTCCAGCGCGTCGAAGCCCTCGTTGATCTGCTCCAGCGCGTAGCGGCGCACCACAAGGGCGTCGATCTCGATGCGCCCCTTCAGGTACAGGTCCACCAGCGTCCGGAAGCTCTCGTGCGGGCTGATCGAGCCGTAGTAGCTGCCCATCAGCGTCTTCTGGTACCGGATCATCGGGACGATGTCGACCGGCGCCGTCTCGCCGTCCGGGGCCAGGCCGATAACGACCCCCGTGCCGCCCTTGCGGACCGACCTGAGCGCGTCCGCCGTCGTCTGCGTGCTGCCGAAGGCGTCGAACGCCATGTCGACCCCGCCGCCGGTCAGCTCGCGTATCGCCTCCACCGGGTCCGTCTCGCGCCCGTTGACCACGTCGGTGGCGCCGAACCTGTAGGTGAACTCCAGCTTGTGGTCGTGGATGTCGACCGCGATGATCCTGCTGGCGTTCATCAGCCGCGCGCCCTGTATCACGTTGAGCCCGACGCCGCCGCACCCGAACACGGCGGCCGTCATGCCCGTCTTCGCGAACGGGCTGTTGATCACCGCGCCCACGCCGGTCGTGACCGAGCAGCCGATCAGCGCCGCCACCTCGGCCGGCACGCCGTCGGGAATCGGGTAGCACGCCTGCTGCGGCGTGATCATCGACTCGCCGAACACGCCGAGCTTGGTCATCTGGTAGACGTCGTCCTCGCCATCGTGCAGGCGGACCGTGCCGTCGAACTGCGTCCAGCCCGTCTCCATGTTGGTGTCGCAGATGTTGGGAAGCCCGGACCGGCAGGACCGGCAGTGCCCGCAGTTGGACACGAACGACATGATGCACCGGTCGCCGGGCTTGACACCCGTGACGCCCGGGCCTACCTCGACGACCGTGCCCGCGCCCTCGTGTCCCAGAACGGCGGGCAGCGCGAACGGCGTGGCCGTGCCCGCGATGACGTGGTGGTCGCTCGCGCACAGCCCCGCCGCGGACGTCGCGACGCGGACCTCGCCCGCCCTGGGCGGGTCCTGCGCCAGCTCCGCGATCTCCAGGTGCCGGTTGCCCTCGTACAGTACGGCGGCCTTCACGTGCAGCTCCTTGCCTTGATTTCGTCGCGTTCGGCCCGACGGGCGCCTACGTGTAGGTCGCCTCGGGGCCGCTGGCCGTTATCTTGCCCGACGCCACCAGCTCGACTACGTCCTCCAGGTCGCGCAGGTAGGCGTCGACGTAGGGCTCGTGTCCCGGCGACTGCATGAAGTGGATCGCCGGGAATGGGACGTTGTCCTTGGACACCATCCAGCCACGCTCCTCCATGCCGGCGGCGATGGCGTAGATGTCCATCGTCGTGGAGGTGTAGGCGAACAGCGACATGTCCGGCTTGCCCAGCACGGTGAGGCCCTCGATGGCGTTGATGCTGTCCTGGAAGCGCCTCATGTAGCGCATCGTCCCGTCGACCAGCCTCGTGTACCCATCCTCGCCCAGGTACCTCATGACGGCCCACGCCGCCGCGATCGCCCCGCCCGCGCGGCTGCCCGCGATCGTCGGCGTGACGTAGTAGCCCTGCGGACGCTCGGGCGGCCCGAAGTCGAAGACCTGGTACTGGAAGATGTCCTCGTCGCGGGACAGGATCGCCGAGGCGCCCTTCGCGGTGTAGCCGAACTTGTGCAGGTCGGCCGAGATCGTCGTCACCCCCGGCACGCGGAAGTCCCAGGGTATGACCTCGTAGCCCAGCTTCTCGGTGAACGGCAGGAAGTAGCCGCCGACGCAGGCGTCGACGTGGAAGCCGATGTCCCGCTCCTCAGCCGGGGCCGCCATCTCAGGGATCGGGTCTACCATGCCCAGAACGGTGCTCGGCGCGGAGCCGACCATCAGCACGGTGTTGTCGGTGACGGCGGCGTGGTACGCCGGAACGTCCACGAGACCGTCCGGGGTAAGCGGCGTCGACACGAGGGTGAGCCCGAAGTAGTCGGCCGCCTTGTTGAACGACGGATGGGCGGACGCCGGGGCGACGATCTCCGGCTCGGTCACTTCCGGCCTGAGCGCCTTGGCCCGGTCGCGGGCCGACTTGACGCCGAGCAGGTTGCTCTCCGTGCCGCCGGACGAGATGGCGCCGACCGCGTTCTCGCCGTGCAGCAGGCCGGCCGTCATCTCGATCACCTCGCGCTCGAAGCGCGCCGTGCTCGGAAAGATCGCGGGGTACAGGGCGTTGACCGAGAAGAAGTCGATGTACGCCTGCTGGGCGACCTCCAGCACGTCGTCCCCGGCCGGGTACGACACTCCGGCGGCCAGGCGCTCCTTCCACTGCTTGTCCTCGCTCGCCATCTCGCGCATGGCCTCGCGCAGCTCGTCGGCCGGGACGCCCTGCTCGTTCAGCTTCATCGTTCGCCCTCTCTTTGTCATGCCTGTGGTTTAGCGCGAGACACGACAGATAACACCGCGCACTCTGTGCAAACCTTGACGATACCAGGTTAGTCGACCGTAGCGCCGACCTGCATGCGTAGACGGCATCAGCGACACCACCCTAGAGGCGAAAGTTTCGGTAGCGGTCGGTCAGTACACCGCGAGGCGAGAGGAAGCGAGCGAAGGGTCTTGAAGTCGTTGCTACGAGGTGTTCCAGTTTCTCCCACCTGTTGAGCAGGACCTTCAACATCAGGGCTGGGCTCTCTTCCCCATTGGTCAGGTAGATGACTCCGACGGAATGGTTGAGTATCACTTGGCGTTCTGCTGCCACACTAAGCTGTTTCTTGTTGCAGCTGAAGACGATCCAACCGTTGTCGCCAGCCCGGGCCAACCACCAACGGTCTGGCCTTCCGAGCCAGCCGACGCCGTTCAGAGATTCGACCGGGTACCCGACCGCCTTGAGTGCATTCGGCACTCCTGTCCCTACGTCTTCGTCGCACAACAGCTTCAAGCGGCCAGTTTGCCCCCGAATCTGATCGCCTGTTCGACCTGCTCGCGCTCCAGATCATAGTCCTCCATGAGGAAGTCTACGGGAAGTTTGCCCTTCGTAAACCGCTTGTAGATGGTACCGACGGTCACTCCGCGACCGGCCACTGTTGGAGTACCGGCGCTGTAGAGAGGGTCGATGACTATGGGGACGCTCTTGCCTACCGGCCACCACTTCGAAACCAACTGGTCCTTGTAGTCAACTTGGGATATCACTTCGCTTATTTGGATCATCCCGGGCAGCGTCCATTGATGGGGTTCATCCAGAGCCTGCAGGCTGGGGGACGGAGGGTCGCCACGAATCTGATGAACGATGTGCCCGCCGATTGCCTTGAGCTCCATGTGGGCAAATGGATGCTCGTAGGCATACTGCTCTCGTGCCTTCCGGTGAGCCTCGTAGACTATTCGGTAAGAAGCGCGCTCCGCTTTTCTCAACCTGCCTGCGACCATGATTTCGATTAGCTGCAGAAATGAGACTCCTCTACCCTGATCCCCTTGCGGAGTGAAGAGCGGTTCCGCTTGCCTATCTCTCGTAACGTATCCCTTGAGCCAGTTTCGAACAGTCCCGGGCGAAACCTCGGCCAGGTGGGCCGCCTCCGAGAACGAATACATGGGGTCTGTGCGCCATCCGTTCAGTCGGTCAGTAGACTGCTCGTTCAGCTTCATCTGTCGCGCGCTCCTGGTTTTCCTGAGGGGTCGATCTTACTATACACCGAACCTCCGATCCGGCGGCGGCGCGTCGGACGCCAGATTCTGTGCGGCGACGAACGCCAAAAGAGGTTGTCTGGCATATTGACAACGATTCTCGCAGGAACCTAGCATGGCTCCATCGAACGTCGAAGTGTCGGACTGGGCTCCAAGTCGGAAAGGAGGAGGTCAGAGAGAATGGCCAACTATGGGGACCTGAAGAGACGCGTGGACCGCGGAGACGTGATCGTCCTGGACGGGGCCATCGGCACGGAGCTGCAGGCGATGGGCGTGCCCATGGACCCGGCTTCCTGGTGCGCCCCAGGCAACTACACCCACCCTTCGACAGTGCGGCAGATGCACGAGCGATACATCCGGGCCGGGGCCGACATCATCACCACCAACACCTTCAACACCCTGCGCCCCGCGCTCGAGGCGTCCGGGTACGGCGCCCTGGTGAGGGAGGTCAACGTGCGCGCCGTCGACGCGGCGCTGGAGGCCAGGGACAGGGCCGCCGGTGACAGGCCCGTGTACGTCGCGGGCTCCATCTCGTGCCGCATTCCCGTACGCGACCGCAGGACCGGGACGCTCCTTGGCGGCACCGGCTTCGGCTACGGCGCCAGCCTCTCCGCGGAGGAACTGCGGGTCTACGCCGAGGAGCAGGCGGGCATCCTGGCCGAGTCCGGTGTGGACTTCTTCCTGATGGAGAACATGTGGGCCGACAACGAGTCCCGGGTCGTTGCCACCAAGGCGGCCATGGCCACCGGGCTGCCGGTATGGGTGGCTTTCACGGCCTCGATAGCGCCCGACGGAGAGTCTGTCAGGCTGAGCCTGGGCGACGACCGCCACTACAGCGTCGGCATGGGGATGCCGATGTGGACCTCGAGCTGGCGGGAGGTCGACTACGAGATGACCCTGGCCGCCGGCCTCGCCGAGATCGTCCCCCTGGAGCCCGACGTGATCGGCGTGTTCCACAGCAGGCTGGACGAAACGACGGCGGCCCTCCGGGTCGTGCTCGACCAGTGGTCCGGCCCCATCGTCATCTACCCCGACGCGGGCCGGCAGGACTACCTGGACACCTGGCAGGACAGCCTGGTCGCCAACCAGGACAGCACCGACGAACTGACCCGGGCCGCCGGCGAATGGGTCGAGATGGGGGCCCAGGTGATCGGCACGTGCTGCGGCTTCGGAGTCGAGTACATCAAGGCACTGCGGGGCGCGCTGCCCGACTGGCTCCCGCCGTCCCGCAACGTCTCGTCGAGCCCCGTCCGGATCACGTGAGGACCCCGATCAGGACGCGATCTGGAGAGCCTCGCATGGATACCAGGCCGCTCGTCGTCGTGGGGGCGGGAGCAGCGGGGACGGCCGCCGCCATCGAGGCGGCGAGGGCCGGAGTGCCGGTCACGCTCGTCGACGAGAACCCGATCGGCGCGGCCACTATGGGGATGAACGTCCCCCTGTTCTTCGGCGGGCGGCACACGGACGCGGTGCGCGACCGTAGCGCGATGCTGGAGAGGGTGGCCGCGGCCAACGACGCTCTCGCCGAGGCCGAAGAAGCGGGCGTCGACGTCCAGCTCGGCACGTGCGCCTGGGGCGCCTTCCGCAACACCGAGACCAGCAGGGAGCTCGACGGCCCGCAGCTCGGACTGGCCGACGACACGCGGTCCTGGGTGGTCAAGTACGACAGTCTCATCGTGGCGGCCGGCGCCCGGGACCTGTGCATCTCCTTCCCAGGCTCGGACATGGCGGGCGTCATGGGAGCCAACGGCGCCCAGTCGCTGATGGGCCGCTACGGCGCGCTGGACTCGCGGCGCATGGTCGTGCTGGGCTCCGGCAACCTGGGCCTCAACACCGCCCGGACGGCGCTGGCCAACGGCATCGAGGTGCCAGCCATCGTGGACGTGGCCCCATACCCGCGAGGCGACGACGCCCTGGTGTCCGAGCTGCGGCAGCGGGGCACGAAGCTCTACGCCTCACACACCGTCAGGGAGGCGGTCGGCGGCGACGCCGGCATCGAGTCCGTCGCGCTCGTCGAGATCGACGACGACTGCCAGCCGGTCTCGGGCTCCGAAAAGGTCATCGCCGCCGACACGGTGTGCATGGCCATAGGCCTGGTGCCCAACGTCGAGCTGCCCTGGCTCCTGGACTGCGACCTGTCGTTCAGGTCCGAGCTTGGCGGCTACGTGCCCGAACGCGACGAGCGGATGCAGACCAGCGTTGGCAACGTGTTCGTCGCGGGCGACGGCGCGGGCTTCGACGACGGCATGGTGCTGGACGCGGAGGTCGCGCGCAACCAGGGGCGGCTGGCCGCGGTTGCCGCCGCCGAGTCGCTGGGCGCCGTCGGCGCGGCCGAGGCCCTCGCCCGCAGGTCCGAAGTCGAGGCAGGCGTCTCGACCGCCGCGCCGCGCGAGGTGCACACGGCCTGGAGGCGATGGCTGCGGTCCCTCGTCAACACCGGAGGTATGGACGCCTTCGCGTGCCAGTGCGAGGAGGTCACGCGCGCCGAGCTGATCGGTCTGCAGCCCCCACGATATCTCGGATGGGAGTCCGCGCAGATGAGCCGCCGCAGCTTCAAGACCCAGCTCCGGGATGGCCCTGTCCACCCGGACCACGTCAAGCGCCTGACGCGGGCCGGGACCGGCCACTGCCAGGGCCGGCTGTGCCGCGAGCAGGTGGCCATGCTGCTCGCCGGGGAGTCCGGCGTCGCCGTGGCCGACGTGCCCCTGGCGTCGTACCGCCCGCCCGTGCGGCCGCTGCCCCTGGCGGTGATGTGGCCCGACGACGAGCCCGAGCAGATGCGCAAGGACTGGCCCAAGTGGTTCAGCCCGGCGAACGAGGTGCTGGGGTAGCCGGAATGCGCAGGTCGGATATCGGAGTCGCGACATGGCTGTAGACACGGCGGACGTAGTGGTCATCGGGGGCGGAGTCTCGGGCCTGGCCTCGGCATGGTTCCTGGCCAGGGCGGGCAAGGACGTCGTCGTCGTCGAGAAGGGGACCGTCGGCGGCGAGGCCTCCGGCCGGAACGGCGGGATGATCAGCGAACGGGTCGACGAGCCGCCCATGGTCCCGATGGCCGTGGAGTCCATCGAGCTCTGGAAGACGCTGGACGACGAGCTGGGCTACCCCACCGAGTTCACCCACCAGGGCAGGCTGCAGGTCGCCGTGACCGAGGAGGAGATGGGCGACATCTTCGCCGAGCGGGACGAGGCGCTGCGCCACGGTCTGGCAGTAGAGATCGTCGACCCTCCGGCGATACGCGACCTGGTCCCCGGGATCACCGACAGGACGCTGGGAGGCGCGTTCTTCCCCAACGGCGGCCACGCCAATCCCCAGCGGTCCGTCCAGGCGTTCGCGTGGGCGTTCCAGGACCTTGGAGGCAGGCTCTACCAGCACACCGCCGTCACCGGCATGACGGTCGTCGACGACAGGGTCTCGTCGGTCGAGACGACGGCCGGCCCGATCGAGGCCGACGTGGTCGTCGGCGCCGCCGGGCCCCAGACAGGGCTGTTGGCGGATATGGTGGGCGCCCACGTTCCCGTGGCGCCGGCCAGGGTGCAGATCCTGGCGACCGCTGCACTGGACCCGCTCTTCGACATCGCCCTCGTGGGAAACGGGCTCTACGGACGCCAGGCAGCCAGGGGCAACCTGCTATTCGGCGGCGGGCCCCACGAGTGGACGGACGTGTCCCTGACCGGCAATCCGTCCAAGCCCAACACCCCGCTCGTAAGGAACATCGCCAGGCGGCTGGCCAACCTGCTCCCGGGAGTCGCGGACACGCCGGTGATCCGGAGCTGGGCCGGGATCGTGGAGCAGTCCCCCGACTACCTGCCGATCATCGACGTCCTGGACTCGCCGAGCAACTACGTGGTCGTCACCGCGTCGGCCCACGGCTTCGGCATCTGTCCGGCCACGGGCAAGGCCGTCAGCGACCTCGTGCTCCACGGCGAGTCGAGCATCGACATCAGCGGCCTCGGGCTGGGCCGATTCGCCGACGTCACGCCGGGATGGCGAGAGGAGCGCGGCTGGATTCCGGCCCCCGAGCGCCAGCCGGACGAGTAGACTACACCCGCCCGGCCGCGGTGATCGGTTGTCCCCCACGGCCATCCACGTGTATCATGCATGGACAGATCGCAGGGACATGGTGCTGGACATCTTGAACGCATGAAATGCTCATATGGCAGATAACAAAGGGCTGAAAGTGGGGACATCTCAACAGTCTTCAAGCGCGCCCAGAGCCTATCAGCAGTCCCACCCTTGGATCGACTTCAGGCTCAATCTAGCCCGTGTCCCGTACCGATTCTGGATTCTCCTGGGCGAGGCGCGTTCGAAGTGCGACATGATCGCGGGCGTGCCTTTGCCGCCCACGACCGCAGACGAGTTGCACGTCCTATATCTCGCAAAGGGGGCGCTGGCCACGACCGCGATAGAGGGAAACACGCTCTCTGTGGAAGAGGTGCACAAGTTGCTCCGAGGTCGACTCGATCTACCTCCTTCCAAGGAGTACCTCGCCCGGGAAGTTGACAACATCATCGATGTCTGTAACAACATCCTGTCCGATCTCAGGCAGGGCACCGTACCGCCGCTGAGTCCACAACGCGTCAAGGACCTGAATGCTCATGTGCTCAAGGGTCTGGACGTAGGGCCAGAGGTCGAATTGGGGAAGGTTCGGTCCCATTCAGTCGGGGTAGCCAGGTATCTTGGAGCGCCACCTCAAGACTGCGAGTACCTCCTGATCCGACTGTTCGATTGGCTGAATGGGGCTGACTATGATTTGGCAGAAGATCTGGGCCAGCTTGGGGCCCCAATCTTGAAGGCGATCATTGCCCATCTGTACCTAGCCTGGATACATCCCTTTGGAGACGGGAGCGGTAGAACTGCACGGTTGGTAGAGTTCCAGATATTGGTCAGCTCCGGTGTGCCGAGCCCAGCGGCCCATCTCCTGAGCAACCACTATAACGAAACGAGAACAGAGTACTACCGCCAGTTGGATCGCTCGAGCCGAGCAACGGACGGTCCGATCAATTTCCTCCTCTATGCCTTGGAGGGTTTTGTTGACGCCCTGGACGACCAACTAGGGACAATTCGGTCACATCAGTGGAACGTGGCGTGGGAGAACTATGTACACGAAGTATTTCGCGATCGGAACAAGCCCGCAGATATCCGACGCAGGCATCTTGTCCTGGACCTCTCAGAGCAAGATCGACCGGTACGAAGGCAGCAACTCCGCCGGATGACACCAAGACTCGCGGAGGCCTATGCCACCAAGACGGACAAGACCTTGTCTCGCGACCTCAACACACTGCTGGAAATGGACCTGGTCAAGAGAGACTCTGACGGCGTGGTTGCCAACAAAGAGAAGATTCTTGCATTCCTCCCCCTGGCGGGCCCAGTGCCGCAACAGACCGCCGCACAGCTTCCGATCCCAATCGAGTAATCTGCTGTCCCGCGTCATGAGGCGGGACAGTCTGACTACACCCGCCCGGCCGCCGCCCGGATCGACGCGATGCATCGCTCGCGGCCCAGCACCTCGAAGGTCTCGAACAGCGGCGGCGACACCCTCAGCCCGGTCGTCGCGACGCGCAGAGAGCCGAGCAGCTGGCCGACCTTGATACCGAGCTCGGCCGCCAGAGGACGCAGCACGCCCTCGATGGACTCGGCGTCGAACTCGTCCAGCCCCTGCAACGCCGTCTCCGCCGCCAGTAGGGCGCCCTTCGTCGACTCGGCGTCCATCCCCTTCTGCACGAGCTCTGCGCCGTCGTACTCGACCGCGTCGGCGAAGAAGAAGGAGACCAGCGGCGCCGCGTCGGCGAGCGTCTTGAGGCGCTCCCGTACCAGCGGCACGATCTCGAGCAGCCGGTCCCGCTCCGGGAGCTCCGATATCCCATCCTGCGGGTAGCGGCCCCAGTACTCCAGCAGCGCGTCGGCCAGCTCCCCGGGGGTGCTCTCGCGGATGTAGTGCCCGTTCAGCCACGCGAGCTTGTCGACGCTGAACACCGCCCCGGACCTGGAGACGCGCTCCAGGGAGTAGTTCGCGAACAGCTCGTCCCTCGAGAAAATCTCGGTGCGGTCGTCGAGCGACCATCCCAGCAGGGTCAGGAAGTTGACCATCGCCTGCGGCAGATAGCCCATCTCCCGGTACTCGAGGGCCGACGTGGCGCCGTGGCGCTTGGACAGCTTAGACCGGTCGGGCGCGAGGATGATGGGCAGGTGCGCGAACTGCGGCAGGTCGAGACCCAGCGCCCGGTACAGCAGCACGTGCCGGGGCGCGCTCGGCAGCCACTCCTCGGCGCGCAGCACGTGGCTGATCCTCATCGCGCTGTCGTCCACGACGCTGGCCAGGTGGTAGGTGGGAAAGCCGTCCGACTTCAGGACGACGAAGTCGTCGATCAGGGCGTTCTCGAACGTGACCTCGCCGCGGACCACGTCGTCGATCGACGTGCTCCCCTCGGCGGGCATCATGAACCGGACTACGGGCGGCCCGCCTTCGGCGGCGGCTTTCCGTCGCGCTTCCGGGTCGCGGCAACGGCCGTCGTAGCCCACGCGCTCCTTGCGCTTGCCCTGCTCGCGCCGCAGCGCGTCCAGCCGCTCCGGCCCGCAGTAGCACTCGTAGGCGCCGCCGGAGGCCAGCAGGTCGTCGGCCGCGCCACGGTACAGGTCCAGGCGCTCGGACTGGACGTACGGGCCGAAGTCGCCGCCGACGTCCGGGCCCTCGTCCCAGTCCATGCCCAGCCAGCGCAGCGTCTCCAGGATCGCCTCGACCGCGCCCTCCACCTTGCGCGACTGGTCGGTGTCCTCGATGCGGATGATGAACGAGCCGCCGGAGCCGCGCGCGAACAGCCAGTTGAAAATCGCGGAGCGGATGTTGCCCACGTGGGGCTCGCCGGTGGGACTGGGGGGAAACCTGACGCGGACCGTGTCTGACATCGGGGGAGATCAGCCTCGGCCGCCATTCTAGCACGCCCGCATCGGCCCAATCGCACGCGGAACTGCTCAGGACCGAGGTGCCCGCGCAATCCGTTGGCCCGGATGGCGCTGCCCATACAACCCGTTCACCCCCAAGTAGCGCCGCTGCTCTGAGCCGCGCGTATCGGGGCGCGCGCAAACCTCATGCCTACCTGGTCCCGCTATCCACTATCCACTACTCCCCCTGTGCTAAACTCGAACCCGTAGGGACACGCCGCCCCAGGCCGCTCCTGGCCCCGCGAACGCCGGACGTCCCGGCCCACCACCGCTGCCCGGTAGTGTAGTGGTAACACGAAGGACTTTGGATCCTCAGACCCAGGTTCGAATCCTGGCCGGGCAGCCATTATATACTCTGGCGGCGGTCGTCAAACCCGAAATTATATCTAGTTTGCGTCCTTAGCCGTCGTCCAGCGTCCGTTGCTGTGTGGTACCGTCCGGCGTAAAATGTGGTACTATAGGGTGCAGCATGGCGAACTTGACGACCCTGGGAATCAAGAATCTGAGGCCCGGCCGGAAGACGAAGCGGTACGGCGACGGTCGGGGCCTGTATCTCGTGGTACGCGCTAACAGCTCGAAGGCGTGGGTGCAGCGCATCACGATAGACGGTGATAGAACGGACATCGGGCTGGGCGGGTACCCTGATGTGCCGCTTGCCCTGGCGCGAAAGAAGAGCGCGGAGATGCGGACAGCGGTTGCCGATGGGCGCGACCCACGGGCAGAGCGCCGGCAACCGGCTCTGCCGACGTTCCTAGACGCGGCCGAGCAGTACATCTCGGATAACGCCTCCCGCTGGAAGAACCCCAAGGAGGCCGTGAACTGGAGCGGATGTCTCAATACCTACGCATACCCGGTGTTCGGCGACACGAGGATTGACCGAATCACCCGCGCTGACGTGCTGGCAGCGTTGAAGCCGGTGTGGACATCCAAGCCGTCCATCGCCCGGAAGCTGCGCCAGCGAATCCGTGCAGTGTTCGCGGCTGCTATGGCCCACGGCCATATCGACCTCAACCCCGCCGGCGAAGTGATCGACGCGGCCCTTCCCAAGACTCCAGCGGTCAAGGCCCACTTCAGGGCGCTGCCGTATCAGGAGGTACCCGACGCGCTGGAGAGAATAGAGGCAGCCGCCGCATCGTTGAGCAGCAGATTGTGTCTGCGGTTCCTGGTGCTGACAGCGGCGCGGTCTGGCGAGGCGCGGGGCGCTCGGTGGTCGGAGATTGACCTCGACGCCCGCACATGGACCATTCCGGCATCACGCATGAAGGCGAGCGTTGAACACCGGGTACCGTTGTCGGACGCAGCCCTTGAGGTCCTGCGTCGCGCAATGGCCCTCAACGACAACTCCGGGTTGGTGTTCCCATCGCCGTACAAGCCGGGCCGCGAGCTCTCCGACATGACGCTGACTAAGTTGCTACGCGATAAGGGGCTCGCGGAGGTGGCGACAGTACACGGGTTCCGGACCTCGTTCAGGACATGGTGTATGGAGACGACCGAAACTCCGTGGGCCGTTGGAGAGGCTGCCCTGGCCCACACGTTGGGCAACTCCACCGAGCAGGCGTACGCGCGGTCTACGCTCTTCGACAGGCGCCGTGGGCTGATGCGGCAGTGGGCCGACTACGTGACGAAGGAGGCGAACAATGAGCCAGAAACTGAGCCCCAAGTACGAGGCAACGGTGCGCGACCATCAGGCCGCGGAGCGGGCCGTAAAGCAGGACGCTAAGGAAAAGGCCGGGCAAGACCAGTTGACCGTGCTGCAGCGTTGGGCCGCTAAACAGAACGGCGAGCTACAGAGAAAGCACGAAGTGGAACTGGTAGTCGACATGCTATACGCGGATGGCGAGCTATACCAGAAGCGGATGGAGGACTTGCTCGACCGGCTGGCCAACAAACCGCTAGGTCACGTGGAACACAGAAGGATAATCGGCGCGCTCGACTACGCTGCAAGCCGTGGACAGCCCGTCAGGAACATGCGTCGCATGTACCGCAAGAAAGCCAGCGGTTTGACGCGGAACGCAGAGCGGCCGTAAGATCAACTATGCGTCGCGAATAGCACGTTGCCCTGACGGCTACGGATTTTCGCCCACTTGGCCACTCAACGGCCATGCAGAGAGAGGATGCTGCATGGTCGTGCTTTGTCTTCCGTAGACCCCGCCTAGCCGGCCATCCCGGCCTGCGGGGTCTTTTTCGTTACGGGAGGCGAAATTGAGCGATCTAATGACCATCGCCGAAGTCCTTGACAGGCTCCGCTGCAGCCGGTCGAGCCTCTACGCGTGGATGGAATCGCAGCAGTTCCCTCGGCCCCTCAAATTCGGCACGGCCAACCGATGGCTACGAGGCGAGGTCGACGCCTGGGTCGAACGCCAAGCTGCCTTACGGGTCAATCGTTGACGCGCGGCAACACCTTCGATACCGATGTCGCGGGACTAACGGCGGCCAGGGTCCATTCCTCCCTGCGAGAGAGGAGACGCTCACACGTGGTCTACTTGGTCTACGGACGCTTCTGCCCGGTCCCGAGCGCGGGCCGCGTGCATCCGAGTCGGAGTCCACGATGTGCTGCAACAGAGGCCCCGCCGGCAAGGGGGCACGAGTGTCAACCTAGCGTCAATCTGCGATTGACACTCAGATTGACACTTCGTAGATAGAAGAAGATTGACAGTTGGGAAAGACTCGACGGAAGACTCTTCGGCGACGATGCGACTACAGGCCCTGTGGCAAACTCTACCGGCACAGCAGTCCGCGATCCCGCACATGTAGCGGGAGCTGCAGGACGCGGCTCTACAACGAAAGACGGGCGAAGCGCGAGGAGGCATTGCGAAGGGCGTGGATCAGAGTCCTGATGGAGCGGCGAGAGGAACAGGAACGGCAGGAGCGAGAGCGGCGGGAGCAGTTGGAGCGGGAGCGACGCAGGGCCGAGGCAGAGCTACCCGCCGAAGCACCCTCGCCTAAGCCAAAACCAAAGCGCAGACGCTCGTACATACCGCCCGACTCGGGACCGCGGACAATCACAATCCGCCTACCCGACCGGGCACCCATGACACCACTGCCGCGCAACTGGCGGTCATGGTAACTGCCACCGGCACGTCGAAATCGTGGCCCCTAGCGTGCGGTGATATTATATGAAACGCGCGAAGGGTTAGCTGGTGCCGTCGTCCCCCGTGGCGTGGCCGGTCAGGGGCGGCGGTTACCCGGCGGGCCCCACCGCTCTTGTCACAAGGAGTACACATAAGGACAGGCCCCCAAATACGCGCGTGATGGGCTGCGGGCGCGTGACGAAGAACCGCGTGGCCGACTCGTAACCCGACCGAGCCGAAGACAAGGGCATTCCCACGTGCGTCGGCAGCGTCGACAGGGTGAACGTCCGATCCGGCACGGGCGGGGCGAAGATGTACGGCTGCCGGCCGGAGGGCGGCTAGTATCGGAACCATCGGGGCACGCGGTACTGCAGAATGGAGGTACGGGAGAGCCCCGAATACAACGCGCGGGCGTGAGATCATTCGACTAGCGTCGGGTGTCAAGGGCGGAGTGAAATCAGGACACGGGGCGGAGCAACAGTGTACCGGTCGGTGCACAGTGTTCAGCCAAAATGTCCGCCTGCGATCGGTATCGTCGGGAGCCCTCAGTGGCGGCGAGGTTGGTGGAGTCTAGGCGCCAGGGGGATCGCCGGCTGAGCGCGTGGCGACGGCTAGCCTGCTCTGCTTGAGGCGGTAGCTCTCGCCGTTCATCTCCAGGATGTGAACACGGTGAGTGAGGCGGTCCAGCAGGGCGCCGGTCAGCCTCTCGGAGCCGAAGACATCGGTCCACTCGTCGAAGGGCAGGTTGGTGGTGACCAGGACCGACCCTCTCTCGTAGCGCTGGCTGAAGACCTCGAAGAGGAGTTCCGCGCCGGTCTTGGAGAGTGGTACGAAGCCAAGCTCGTCGACGATGAGCAGCTTGAACCGGCCCAGCTTCTTCTGAAGGTTGAGCAGTCGACGCTCGTCCCTGGCCTCGATCAGCTCGTGGGCCAGCGAGGCTGCGGGGGTGAAGCCGACCGACAGCCCCCTCTGGCAGGCGGCGAGGCCCAGACCGAGGGCGACGTGGGTCTTGCCGGTCCCGCTGTTGCCTACGGCGATGACGTTCTCACCCCGGTCGACGTACTCGCATCGCGCCAGCTGCATGACGAGGTGCTTGTTCACCGACGGCATGGCCAGGAAGTCGAAGGTGTCGAGGCTCTTGGTGGCAGGGAAGCGAGCAGCTTTGATCCTGCGCTCCACCATCCGGTGGTGGCGGTCTATCAACTTGCTCGTCGAACATTCCTGCCGCATCGGCACGATTCAGCAGTCTGAGAGCTATCGATACAGGTATCGTCCAAATCCCGGTCCCATGTTGTCTATCGTAGTAGAAGCGTCGGTTGCCCCTCCCGGTCGGTAGGACGGTTCTCCACGATAGACAGAAGAAATCGACAGGTGGAACACAATGCCGTGTCTGGAGAATGAGATGCACAGGCAGACCTTCGTGGGGGCCTTGTTCCAAAAGTCCGTACTCTGTTCCAAAAGGAGGACTAGATACGAAGCTGCTGCGTAGAGACGGTTTACTTACCGTACTCTCCTGAACCTAAACTCACTCAAGAGCCTAGGGCTACACGGTCGATGACGATAATTGCATTCTCAACCGATATGTCGTTGTTGGCCTTCGTCTCTTCCCTGACCCTGTGCTCGTTGCGCTGCTTGCCGCCTTGCTCGGGGTAGCCGCGCTGCTCGCAGCGATTGATAACGACCACAACCTCATTCACAGCATTGAACTGGCCCGCCGCCTCGTGGCGCACTTCCGGCGCAGGTATGGCGGGCGGCGCTGGGGCGGGACACGGGCCGCCGCGCATACGGTGTAGGCCGTGTACGGTGTCTACAGCTACCGGTCGTCGCCGCGCTTCTTCCAGGCGGCGGCCAGCTTGACCGTGGGGCTATTGCTGGCGTCCACGGACCTGTCTGCGTGGATGGAGCTCGTTGGCCCGCGCCTCTGAGTAAGTGGCTGTCGCCCTTCAGGGTTATGGAAGATCACCACAGATCGTCCCATAGGTGACACCTAAGTTACATATTCCTGTGCTAGGGTATCCTTCGCGAACGGCCAACGGGCCCCCCAGAGCGTTGCCCCGGCGCAGCATAGGGCTGAGGAAAAGGGGCTGAGATGACCAAACTCTACGCGATCAAACTGGCTCGGCGTCTTGGGCTTACTGTGGCGGTGTCGTTCGTAGTCAGCGTCTTCGCGTTCTACTTCTTCAGTGCTCATTGGTGGCCGCAGGACGGGCCGGAGAATTGGATCGTCGACCCCGAACGCCCGCTTGGCGCGAACGTCCCCGGTTGGACACTATCAGACTCGCTGTGGGACTTGGGTTTTCTGACGGCGGGCCTGGTACTGCTGGGCGTTGCGGCCCTCGGGTTCTTGCTGCTGTTGTCATGGGGCATCTCCAAGATGCTAAAAGGGAAGGGGAACAATACCTGGGACTAGTTGATGCCAGCCATCGGCCCCTGCTGAGCGAGGTGAAGGGAGAAGACATGCGAGAGCACCTAGCATGACCAAGCTCTACGCGATCAAACTGGCTCGGCGTCTTGGGCTTACTGTGGCGGTGTCGTTCGTAGTCAGCGTCTTCGCGTTCTACTTCTTCAGTGCTCATTGGTGGCCGCAGGGCGGCGCGACGGATGTGATATTGGTCGACGAACGCCCGCCGGGCGCGAACGTCCCCGGTTGGACGCTATCAGACTCGCTGTGGGACTTGGGTTTTCTGACGGCGGGCCTGATCCTGCTTGGCGTTGCGGCCCTCGGGTTCTTGCTGCTGTTGTCATGGGGCATCTCCAAGATGCGAAAAGGAAGGGGAACAATACATGGGGCTCGTTGACGCCAGGCACCGCCCGCTGCTGAGTGGGGTGCGGATTCTCTCCAACGCCAGACCAGCTATCGAGGGCACTAGCACTCCGGCGGGGACGTTGACCGGGGTGGCGACCCTGAGAGCAGACCACGACGTGCAGTTCGCCGTGACGAATCAGCACATTATCGCGGGCAACGACCTCGACGCGCGCGGGGCGCCTCTGTACCGCAGCCGGTACACGGGAAACGAGTCCCTGTTCCAGGGCGGGCACAACCTGGTGTACCGAGTGGGGACGAATCCACAGGGGCCCGATATGCCGGCCGAGACGGATATCGACGTCGGGATGGTCCGACTACTCACGGGGGTGAAGGCTGCCCCCAGGCTGCATGACGCCGGCCATTCAAGGCGGTATATCGCCCGTGGCCCTGCGGAGCCGAGTTTCGGTATGCGGCTGACCATGTTGGGGCAGCGGTCGGGCGAGTTGACCGTCGTTGTCAGCGACCCGGCCCCACGGCCAGAGGTGCTCGGCGGCCGCCAGGTCAGCGGTTTGATCGAGCTCACTTCAGACAGACCAATAGGGGGCGGCGACTCCGGCGCACCGTGCTTCTTGGAGATTCGGGACGGAGTGTACAGGCTGGCGTGCATCGTTCTCGGCGGCCATCGTCGAGGAAATAGGAACATCGTGTGGGCCTTTCCCGCCTCGAGGGCGGAGAGCAGGCTGGGCGTGTTCTTCGGCAAGCGCCCGCCCACGGCCTCGGCGCAGGTGTCCAAGGCCACGGTCGCTTTCGGAGAGAAGTTCACCCTCTGCGCCGCCGGTAGCGAAGACCCGGACGATGACCCGCTGACCTACAAATGGGAACAGGCGGACAGTGTCGGCGGGGCCATCATCACCGACCCCAACTCGGTGATGACGACCGTCACGGCACCTGATCATGACGCGGCCCTGACCTTCTCGCTCACCGTCACAAGCGTCACGGGGGACAGGCATGAGGACGCGGTGGCGGTGATCGTGGGCAGCCCGAGTCCGCCCGCGCCCGCGCCGCCGCCGGACTCGCTGGTCGATGTTCCTGAGATCGACCCTGGTGACGAGGAAATCTGGAGCGGCTGGCTGCCGACCAGCATCTACAGCGGCAAATGCGAGTTGCGTATCCGCCGGTACTTCCAGGTGTCGAGCCATCTGCGGGTGAGGCGGCGCTGGTTCTCCGAGCCTGAGCCCGTTGTCTGGGACAACGCGTGGATACCGACCGGCGCTGTAGAGGGCTGCGGACCGGCGAAGATGATCGAAGAGGAACGCGGCAACAACTGTAACGACGAGAAGCAGACCCGCCTGACGGCTGCGCCCGAGGACTACGAGTGGTCAGAATGGGCGGACACGGGCGAAGAGAGGGGATGCGGCAGCGAGCGCGAGAAGGAACAGTCCAGCACGAATCAGTGCGGCGGCCGCCGTACTCAATGGGTCGGCGACCCGGTGGACCCTGACCCGCCATCGTCTTGGGAGCGGACGGGCAGCACGCGGGGATGCGGCCCAACCCACGAAGTCGAGGAAGCCGGCGACGATAGCTGCGGCAACCGACAGATTCGATGGGTGGCAGACCCGCAGTCCGACCCGCCTGGGAATTGGGAGAAGACCGGCAATACCAGGGGATGCGGCGACAATCGGGAAGCGGAAGAGAAGCGCACGTCGCTGTGCGGCTCGGAAGAGTACCGGTGGGTGGCCGATGCCCAGGAAGTGGAGTGGTCTGAGTGGAAGCGGACGGGCAACACGCGGGGCTGTGGTTCGAGCCTTGAGTCCGAAGAGTCTCGCACGAACAACTGTAACGAGACCGAAAAGCGCTGGGAGTCCACGCCGACCGAGGTGCCGTGGAGCGAGTGGAGCAACGTCAGCCCCGCCGTCTACCGTGGCTGCGGCCCGTCCAGAGAGGTACAGCAGGAGCGGGAGAACGAGTGTGGCGACATAGAGTACCAGTGGGCGGCGTCGCCCGAAGCCGACCCGCCGGGTCGGTGGGGGCGCACCGGCGAATCGAGGGGCTGCGGCCCCACCAGGCAGGTCGAGGAATCGCGCACGTCCACCAAGTGCAACGTGACCGAGACGCGCTGGATTGACGACCCGGTCGACGAGGAATTCGGGGAATGGGAAGCCACGGGAACATACGTAGGATGCGGGCCGACGCGTAAGGAGCGCGAGCGCCGGGTCGGCGACTGCGGAACGGTGCAGACCCGAGATACGAAGGCCGCGCCCGAACCGCTGGAGTGGACCGAGTGGGCGGACACCGGCGTTGAGCGGGGCTGTGGCCCAACGCATGAGAAGCAGGTGCGCCGGACGAATCAGTGCGGCGGGTCAGAGAACGACTGGATCGCCGACCCCGAGACCGAGACCTGGACGGAGTGGGAACCCACGGGCGAACAGCGGTTCAACGGCATCGAACTCGAGCTCGAATACTCCCGCACCTCCAACTGCAACCGTACCCAGACCCAGTGGCTTCCCGAACCCGAGGAATGGGGCGACTGGTCAAGGACGGGGAACGTCAGGGGTTGCGGCCCCTCCAAGGAAGCCGAGGAGTCCCGGACGAGCAACTACGGGAACACCGAAACCCAGTGGGTAGCCACACCCGAAGAAGAGACGTGGTCAGAATGGGAGAAGACCGGCAACGAGCGGCATACGGGCATCGAGCTCGAGTACGAGTGGAGCCGCACGAGTAGCTGCGACAGGACCCAAACGCAATGGCTACCTGAGTAGAGGAACGCCAACTGAGGGACGACGGGAGAATGAGACATGTCTACACCTGAGAGTAGCCAGGCGCAACAGGAGAAAATGCGGCGGCATCTCGCGGACTCGCTCGACCTGCCGTCCGCGGGTGGCGATATCCCGGACGAGCTGCTGGACGTTGATCAGGATGCCCTCGACGAGCAGGGACGGCGGCTGGACGCGGCCCTGACCGACTACCTGAGCGAGAACACCGACCATCCGAGCACCGCCGTGTCGGACGCGATCAGGTCGATGCGGGAGTACCTGCGGCGAGCATGAGGCGAAAGCGGCTGCGCCCCAATATCCTCATCATCGCCGGGTTCGTCTTCGTCATAGCCGCCGCGCTTACCGCCATCCTGGCGTCGCTCACCCATAGCACGACCGCAGACGATTTCGTGGTCGGCGCGCTCATAGGACTGATCGGCACGGGCCTGACGGCGCTGACCTCGCTCGGCAGGGACATCGTCGAAAACGACCGGCGAGACGTACAGGACGACGACCGGGACTGACCCCCGGCGTCAAGCTCCGGGGACGGCCGCCGCAAACGCGTGAGGTTGACGCAGGACGATGCTGGAGGCGACTCTGACGTCTGGCGAATCGGAAGCCGGGGAAGATGGCGGCCATGCAACCGGACGCTGCCAAAAGGGGGAGGACACATGAAGACTGAAATGGCATTCACGATGGATGGTCTTAGAAGCGCGTACCCGCATGTCGATTCCGCCAAGGAGGTCACCATCCAGAGAGAACCAGGCCTACGGTTGTCGCTCACTTCGCAGTACGAAGACGGCGGGCGCAGGTTTGGAGTCTCCCTGTCTCCTGAGCAGGCTATCGCACTATCTGGTGCCTTGAAGTCAATGGCCGACCTGTTGGTCGCTACCAAAGAGCGTCGGGCAGCACGTAAACACGCGGGGCGAGGACGGGAGCGGTAGCAGTCGCAACCGTTGATCGCCGACGCGTGAATCCGGCCCTCGATTTCGAAACTCGGGCCAGTGGCGCTAATCGCAGCCGCGAGTCCGATTGTCACGAAGATATTCTGGGGATGAGTCGTGCCCGGGCGGGACGGAGCCGAGGCCAAGATACGCGTAGCCGTCCGGCTGCCGGACTCCGTAGCCGATACGCTCAGACTGGCACGTTCAACTTCGTGGATGCCGCTGCCGCCCTATCAGGGGTAGGATTCTACGCGACGAGTGCTCGACTCAGGCCCGAATTTTCGGGCAGGACAGGAATTATTCGGGCAGCGGCCATTTGTCGGGCAAAGCCGTCGCAATGAGTAGAAGGACCTAGAACGGGCTGATGATGAGATTCTCGTAGCGGGTGGACTCGCCCGCTACGCCGTGGCCGGTGAAGAATGTTGCAACAGCGCTCACGCGCCCGACATCCGTCAGGCCGCTCAGGTCTAATGCCGCGACAAACTCTCCATTCACGAACAGCGCACCCTCCCCACCGTTGGCGACAACACGAATGAAGTTGCTGCCGTGAGCCTCGGTTGCGATGGCGGAAGAGAATCCACTTCCAAGCAGTTGGTCGTTGGAACCGTCGCCGTCTAGACGCAGATAGTGATACCACCAGCCCTCATCGGTGGTCATGACGGCGTGGAATATACTGTACGCACTTGAACGTGCCCATCGCAGCAGAAAGCCGCTGCTCCATTCGCCTGTTCGCGGCGCGTAAGGGTTGTAGAACCTTGCCTCGACAACCCCATCCCCCAGTCGCTCACCAGTGGGATATGAATCAATCTGCCCATCGTCAGGATTGTGCTCGATGGAGCCGTCTACAGGCCCGAAGGTGCCCTGCGAGAAGATCGGCCTGATCTCTAGGCCCTCGAATCGAGTTGACCTTCCTGCCACGCCGTCGGTGTTGTAGAGGGTGCCAACCGCAATCACGCTTCCAGCGTCCGTCAGTCCGCCCAAGTCTAGCGCGGCGAGGAACACTCCGTTGACATACAGCAGCCCATCTTCGCCAATGGCGATGATCCCGACTAGGTTGCTGCCGTTTGCACTCGTAGCTATAGCATGAGAGAACCCACTGGCTCTCTCGTCCCAACCGTCAGGTGTACGCAGATGGTGCTCCCACCATCCCGATTGACGGACTACGACGGCATGGAATACCGAACCGTGATCCCTCCGGAATAGGAATCCGCTACTCCACCCCCCGGTTTGCGACGAGTAGGGGTTGTAGAACCGCGCCTCCATGATCCCGTCTGACAGGGCCACGTTCGTACGATAGCCATCGATGTTGCCATCGTCGGGATCATGCTCGATGGAGCCGTTCACTGGCCCAAAGCCACCGACCGTGGCTGCTGGAACCGAAGTGGCAGTAGTGGTTGCAGGAGTCACAGTGGGCGCGGTTCGTAGGTACTCCACCACGGGAAACAGGCTGTCGAACCGGATGGCAAAGCCGATGCCCTCGGCGTCCCTGATCTTCGATGTGTTCATCCCGACGACCTCGCCGTCAAGGTTGACCAGCGGGCCACCGCTGTTGCCTGGGTTGATGGCCGCGTCGGTCTGGACGAGCCAGACGCCGTCGGAGTTGCGAAACGCCGAGATATGGCCCACCGTGCTACTCATGTCGTCGCCAATGGTGTAGGCCAGTGGGAAGCCGAGCGCGATAACCTGCTCGCCCTGGTCGGCCTCTTGGGCGAACCGCAGTGCCAGCAGGGGGCGCGGCGGCGCTATCTGCACCAACGCGACGTCGACGGTGTGGTGGGGTCCGAGAACGCGCCCCTTGATCCTCAGACCGTCTTCGAACACTACGTCGACATGGGAATAGCCTTCAACGACGTGCTCGTTCGTCGCAATCAAGCCCTGCATAGCGTCGAAGACGAAGCCCGACCCTTGACCGTTGGGAGTGAGGACACGAACCACCGCGCTACGTACCCTCTGAACCGTGCCCTCGATGGTGGGCCTCGGGGTGGGTGTCAGCGTTGGAGACGGTGTGAATGTGGGCGTGGGCGTCCACGTTGGGCTAGGCGTTCTGGTAGGAGTGAAGGTTGCGGTCGGGCTTGGCGTGGGGGTGAGCGTAGGGGTGCGCGTGGGCGTCCTCGTCGGAGTCGGAGTCGCCGTCGCCGTAGGGGTCGGCGTGGACGTGGGGATGGCCGCAACCGTGGCGGCAAGCCGAGCCTCGACCGTCGCTTCCAAGTCGGGCGTGGGCGTGGGGGTGAGTGTAGGGATGCGAGTGGGCGTCCTCGTCGGAGTCGGAGTCGCCGTCGCCGTAGGGGTCGGTGTGGACGTGGGGATGGCCGCAGCCGTGGCGGCAAGCCGAGCCTCGACCGTCGCTTCCAGGTCGGGCGTGGGCGCGGGCGTCGGTGTTGGCATGGCAGCAGCGACACGTGCCTGCACCGTCGCCTCGAGATCGGGCGTGGGCGTGGGCGTCGGTGTTGGCATGGCAGCAGCGACACGTGCCTGCACCGTCGCCTCGAGATCGGGCGTAGCTTGCGTACACCCGAGTGCCAGAAGGCCGATGAGCGCTAGCGGGGCTATCACCCCAGCGAGCCGGATAGTCTGGTACCTGAGCCAGCTCAGGTGTCGGCACTGTGACAAATGCAGCTCTCATGGCGCGGCCATAGGGCTTTTCGTCGGCCGTGAGCCAAGGCTCTGCTCTGCGATGTGGCAGGTCTCTCGTCGCGCCGCGCGCAGTGTACACACTTTGCCGTGGGCAGCACAAGCGCACGTTGACAGGGCCGACGGCAACTGGGGCTGGACTGGCTACGTCGTTGCGGCTACAGACGTGGCGACGAATCTGAGATCGTCGTGTTTCGGTTCGGTCTGTTCTACTTTCGACGGGATGAGTAGCGCCGGACCAGTCCATCAGTCTGTTGGGATGAGATGTTCGAGGCCCTCAATCATGGCCACTACCTCCCATCCAGCCGATTCTCTAGGCCCGTGACCGTCTCGCGCTCAGCGGCCGCAGCGGCGTCCTTCATCTCGAAGGCTTGGATCACCCTGTTGCCGATCTCATCTTGTATCGCTTTGGGGGCATCCGGAATCAGCACCTCCGCCAGGTCTTCCGAAGTCAGCTCGTCCACGACCGCTCCATAAATCTTGGATTGCACCTGCTGCTGGCCGTGGGGCGTCATCAGGAACAGGGCGATGTAGCCGGGGTTGTACTCTGACTGATTGGACACTAACCGAATCAGGTGTTCAGACACCGCGCCTTCGTCTCCGGCACTAGGCACCACCGCAATTCGTCCGATGGTGCCCGATCTCGTAACCAGAACCCAGTGGCGACGTACCCGACACTGAAGACCCCTGCCTGACTCCGGTACTGAAGACCCTCATCGAGCGGAGCGCCCTGCCGCTCAAGTCGCTTGAAACGGACTTCGCGGTTGATTCCAGCGGGTTCGCCACCTCAGTCTACGAGCGATGGTTCGACCACAAGTGGAATCGGGAGATCAAAGGGGCTCGGTGGATTAAGGCCCACATCATCTGCGGCGTCCTGACTAACGTCGTCACGAGCGCTGAGGTGAACGACACCAAGGGCCACGACTCGCCGCAATTCGCCCCGCTGGTCGAGAGCACGGCGCAGCACTTCACAGTCAACGAGGTGGCCGCGGATAAAGCATATCTGAGCAAGAAAAATCTTCGCGCGGTGGACGAGGCCGGCGGAACGGCCTACATCCCGTTGAAGGCCAACTCCGTCCTCAAGAACGCAGCGCAGCCCCGTGACGGCCTCTGGGAACGGGCCTTCCACCTGTTCAGCCTCAACCGCGCCGCCTTCTTGGCCCATTACCACAAACGCAGTAACGTCGAGTCCACGATGTGGATGGTCAAGGCGAAATTCGGAGGGTCCGTTAGGACGAAGACTCCTGATGCTCAGGTCAACGAAGTCCTGTTCAAGATCCTCTGTCATAATATCTGTGTTCTCATTCAGTCGGCTTACGAGCTGGGCATCAACCCGACTTTTGGAACAGAACAGCCGGTTGTTCCAGAAGTCGGCTGAATCGCGGGCTTATGGAACAAGGCCCCCCCTTCGGTAACATTTATTATGAGGCAACTCGGCGGTTTGACACGGAACGCAGAGCGGCCGTAAGATCAACTATGCGTCGCGAATAGCACGTTGCCCTGACGGCTACGGATTTTCGCCCACTTGGCCACTCAACGGCCATGCAGAGAGAGGATGCTGCATGGTCGTGCTTTGTCTTCCGTAGACCCCGCCTAGCCGGCCATGCCGGCCTGCGGGGTCTTTTTCGTTACGGGAGGCGAAATTGAGCGATCTAATGACCATCGCCGAAGTCCTTGACAGGCTCCGCTGCAGCCGGTCGAGCCTCTACGCGTGGATGGAATCGCAGCAGTTTCCGCGGCCCCTCAAATTCGGTACGGCCAACCGATGGCTACGAGACGAAGTCGACGCCTGGGTCGAACGCCAGGCTGCGACAAGGCTAGACCGTTGACGTGCGGAGAGAGGAGACGCTCAGAAGACTCTCCGACTGCGGCTGGCACTCTGGGGACTTTGGCAGTCTGCCTAGTCTCTACCACAAGCTGTAGTGTGCAGGTCGTGGACGGCACGTATAGGCTCAACCCGATGCCGTTCCTCTTGCCGTTTCTGTCTTGCGCTTCGCGACCGACGACATGGTGTTCCGGCATGCCAGGATAGGTGAGCACACATGCGACGTTGACCGTGATGAACCCTTCCATAGCCTAGGAGTGCGCACTGAGACTCGATGGCGACCGCGGCGGGGTGATGAGAGATAAGAGAGCAAAGCGCGTCTCGCGCGCGTATATTATATGTAGGGGTCTGGAGTTTACCGCGCTTTGCGAACCGCTGTTCTGTGGGTGGTCTCGTCCGAATTGGTACCGTCACCAAGCATCTGAACGCCAATAGGACCGTGGCTCTACCTGACGCTGGGATTCCTGCCGAGGACCTAGCGGCCGTCAAACGATGGGACCGCTAGGCGCGGCGTACGGCGGGGCGGGTCTCCGCGTAAGCGCGTTCCTTGAAGATGCCCTCAGCCTCCTCCAGAGTTACGCGCCCGGAGACGAACGCCTGGTACAGCTCGGGCCCGAAGAGCGAGTCGATGGTCGCGTTGCAGGGCATCAGGGATGACGCCAGCAATTGCACGCCCCCTCAGGGTCGCGTTACAGCGGCAGTGTTCGTCCCGCCTCACGAAGACGGTTCCGCCGTTGCTGCGCGTCCGGCATCACTTGGGACAGCAGGGCCCAGAAGTCGGTGGAGTGGTTCCGGTGGGTCAGATGCGCCAGCTCGTGGGCGACCACGTACTCGATCAGGGCCGGCTTCAGCATCATGGCGCGCCAGTTGAAGCGCAGCGTCCCATCTGGGGCGCAGCTACCCCACCGCTGGCGCTGGTCGCGGACGAGTATCTGGGACATCTTTCCTCGACCCAGTCTGGGCCACCAGAGCTCCACGACGTCCGGCAGCCGTTCGGCGGCGCGGTCACGATACCACCCGACGACGGCACGACGAACGCGCTCGTAGCGTTCGTCGCCGTTCAGGGTCTCCGGCACGGCGACCCGGAAACGCCAGTGATCGAAGCGCACTCGAGGCGACCGCGCGTCCGCGGACTCGACGACCAGGCGGACGTTGCGGCCCAGGTATGGCAGCGTCTCGCCGCTCACGAATCGCTTGGGCGCGGCCTCCAGCATCGCCTCGGACGCGTGGCTCAGTATCCAGGGCGCCCGCTTTCGCACGATCGCCCGCAGGTCGCTCACCGGCGTTGTCATCGGCGCGGCAACCTGCACGCCGCCGCCGTCCACCGTGACCTGGACCGTCTTCCTGCGCCGCTCGCTGCGCCTGACCTCGTAATCGATGGTCGTGTCGCCGAAGCGGACGCTGTCGCGCTGGCTCACCGCCCGCTCCTGGTCCGGGCCAGCTCCACGACCCGGTTCGCCAGCTCCTCGAGCTCCTCCTCGGTGTAGCTGCCGCCGGGTCTGATCTCCCGCTTGATGTCCCGGCGCATCAGGCGCTTCACCTCATCGTTGGACTGCCAGTCCACCACGCCGCTGTGACGGTCGACCGCCGACTCTACGCTCAGTGCGACGCTCTTTACCTGCTCGTCGAGCTCCGTGCGGTAGGAATCTGGCCCTTCCCGAGTCCGGTCGGTGGAGTCCGATACCTGCGGGCGTTCGTCGAGCAGCTCGTAGATGGCGAATGAGACGGGTGTCAGGCCATGCACGGCGGCGATGTCCGCCTCGTTCCGGATCCGTTGCCGTAACGCGGCATAGCGTCTGCACGCCTCCGCCGAGTCGATCAGCCGGTTGCGCAGGTCTTTGATGATACGCGCGAGCTGCTCCGACAGCTTCTCGAAGAACGCAGGGTTCGCCGCCAGCCCCTCGTGTATCTGCGCCCGGATGGCGTGCTCCATGACCGACGCCCTTGCCTCGTCGTGCGGCAGAGAGGCGATCTTCTGCTCGAAGTCCTGGTCGAGGATCGACACGGGGCTCATCAGCTCGCGCACCTGGGCGCTGATGCGCTCGTCCACCAGCCGCTTCACCTTCGCGCCGATCTCCGTCCAGTCGGCGACGGCATCCTCGCGCAGGAAGTGCGCCCGGACGTAGGCGCGTATCTCCGTGAGCCGCGCGAGCCGGTCCGTGTAGTCCAGCGCGCGCGGGTCGGGCAGGAAGCGGTCCATCAGCCGCGAGAACATGCGGTAGTCCGCGTTGAACCGCTCGAACAGGTCGGCCTTGTAGCTGCCTTCCGTATTGGCGTCCGGCGCGAACACCTCGACGCACGCCCACGTGTCGGCCAGGTCGCGGCCCGGGAAATGCGACTCCGCCTGGACGGCCGCGGCCTCGATCACCGGCGCCGGGTCCTCCTCCAGCTCGCGCATCGTGTCCTGCACGTCCGGCCAGTCGAACGTCGACAGCGCCTCGTCCAGGTCCCTGGAGACGCCGTGGTAGTCGATAACGAGCCCATCCTGCTTCTCCGTCGGCACCCCGTCCACCTCGTGGGAGAAGCGCCGGTTGACGCGGGCGATGGCCTGCAGCAGCCCATGCTCCCGCAGCGCGCGATCCAGGTAGAGCACCTGCTCCACCGGCGCGTCGAAGCCGGTCAGCAGCATGTCTACCACCACGAGCACCTCGGGCTCGCCCTCCGGGTCGACGAACGCGCCGACGACCTGCTCCTGGTCGAGCTCGCGGGCCGCCTGGAACTCCGGGCCGTCGTTGGGCTGCGTCGTGATGATCGGGTACGCGCTCACTACAAAGTCGTTCAGGTGCGAGGCGTAGCGCAGCGCGGCGGCCCGGCTGGGCGCAACGACCTGCGCCTTGAACCCGTTCGGGCGCACCCTCGTCTTGAAGTGTTCGGCGATGTCCAGGGCGATCATCTCGATGCGCTCCTTCGCCTCGGCGACCGTCTCCTTGTTGGCGTAGCGCCGTCGGAGCTCCGCCTGCACGGCGGGAGGCTCGTCCCCGAACATCGCGTCGAACAGCCTGTCCAGCGTCTCCGGCCCCTCGATGGCCAGCTCCGGCAGCCGTGCCTCGTAGAGGATCGGCACCGTCGCGCCGTCCGCCACGGACTGCGGGATCGTGTAGGAGTCGATGAGCGGGCCGAATCGGCCGACCGTGTTGTGCTTGTAGTCCTTCTCTATCGGCGTGCCGGTGAAGCCCACGAGGGCGGCGTTGGGCAGCGCGCGCGACATGCGCCCGCCGAGGATGCCGTACTGCGTGCGGTGGGCCTCGTCCACCATGACGAGAACGTCCTCCGATGGATTCAGGACGTCCCGCTCGCCCTCGGGAGCGTTCAGCGCCTCTTCGAACTTCTGGATCGTCGTCATGATCGTGCGGCCCGCCCCGGCCGTCAGGAGCCCGCGCAGGTCGCGGCTCGTGGCCGCCTGCTCCGGCGCCGGGAAGCCGCAGCGCTCGAACGTTCCCGCGATCTGGCGGTCGAGCTGGGTGCGGTCCGTCACGACGACGATGGTCGGATTGCCGAGGCGCGGCTCGCGGCGCAGCTTCGTCGCCAGCCACAGCATCGTCAGCGACTTGCCGGACCCCTGCGTGTGCCACACGACGCCGCCCCGCTCCTCGGGCTTCCGCCCCGACAGCATCCGCTCGACACCGGCCCGCACGGCCCTGTACTGCTGGTAGCGGGGCAGCTTCTTCACGAGCCGGCCGTGCTCCGGCTCGTAGACGACGTAGTCCCGCAGGATGTCCAGCAGCGTTGCGGGCGACAGCAGCCCGACGATGAGCTGCGCCTGTCCCCGCGGCTCGACCCCGAAGCGCCGCCGCACCTCGTCCTCCGAGTGGGGCAGCACCGACTTCCACTCGAAGTATGCGCTCTCAGGCGCGGCGAGGCCGGCGTAGGCCGCCGCGGCCCCGCAGTGGGCGACGCACAGCAGGTTGTAGTGGAACAGCTCCGGCGCGCCGGCCCCGTGCCACTCCGGCCCCGCCTCCTGGTACCGGCGAAGCTGCCGCACCGCCTGAGACCTCCACACGTCCAGCAGCGACGGCGACTTGGCCTCCATCACCACAAGCGGGATGCCGTTGACGAACAGCACCAGGTCGGGCTTGACCACGCGCTCGTCGTCTTCCACGTCTCCGCGTTCGTTGCCGCGGCGGACCCGGAACTGTGTCGTGACCACGAACTCGTTCAGGCCGCCCTCCGGGTGGTCGAAGTCGAAGAAGCGGACGGTGCGGGTATCGCGTCGCCACGGTCCGGTCGCGCTGAGGGGCATGCCGTAGGTCAGGTACTCGTGGACGGCCTGGTTGCGGGCCATGCCCGTCGCGTCGACGTGCTCCAGGTCGAAGACGACGCGGTCCGCGTGCTCCTCCGTCATCCACTCGTTCAGTCGCAGCAGGGCGGCCCGCAGCCGCCCCTTGAGCAGCACCTCGCGCTCGTCCCTGCGCTCCTCAGCCAGCGCCTCGCGCGGCACGTGCGTCCAGCCGAGCCGCTCCAGCAGCAGGCGCGCCGGCTCCTCGGCGTGGTTGTACTCGTTCAGCTTGGAGGGGGAGGTCATAGCTGTTCGGCCTTAGAGTCCAATTGTCATGCATCACGCAGGCTATCGATGACCTCAAATCCTGCGTGAGTCACTACAAAGACCTCTCCAATCCCTTTGTGTCTTCGATAAGGCCCATGCCCACCAATTCGCGTACGGCATTCTCCCACTTAGCTTCAGACCTCGGATTGTTGGGTTCGACGAAGTCTTTGCCGTTTGTGATAATTTGCAGACCACCGGCGGTCCTCGCCTTCATGATCGCCCTTGCCCTGTCGTTCCCTGCTGCTTCTAGAAGAATCACTGCATCCTCTGAGAGTTCATTAGACTGGAAGAGCTTCGACTGATGTGAAGGGCTCTCAGAGGTCTCAGAAGCTACCTCGGTTGACGTTTCTATCGCGGCTTCGAAATCACCTGTCGTATGCCAGTCAGTTCCCTCTAAGTTCACGGGACAGCCGGCGGCCTGCAGACGTTGCGCCAACTCTTGCCGACGCGGCGAAGCGTTGTTGAGCCGTATCGTGTGACGACCGGCGATGTCACTGAACGGGCGTATATCGCCAAGTTCAACAAGGATTGTTCGATCTTGATCGCGAGCCATAGCCATTCCAGCCTCGAACAGGACTTCGGCCTAGCTTGCCCGGTTAGTTTGGTTTCGTGGGGAGGGTCAGCTTGAGTCCGAAGCGACTCTTTGAGTCGTGCTTCATCGTCCGGAGTGAACAGCACTAAGACAGCGTGCGCGCGGGAGAAAGCAGCGTCCAGAATCTCGCCGATATATGGATTCGGCTTGCCTGTGGCCTGAACCGCCTTGTTCCATTCCAACGGCTCAAGCCGGACTGATCTCAGAAACGCAAAAAGAGCGTCGCGGGCCTTGTTGTTCCGGCCATGAACAACGAAGATAGTGCGAGTTTCTGTTGGAGGTCGGGACTCAGAAGGAGCCTCGATACCAGTTTGAATATCTGTCCCCGGTGGGCCGGTGATGAACTCATCAGTAACGTCTTCTCCTTTGCGCGCGGCCCGTTCATCATTCGATCCGGTAAAGTCTAGAATACCCTGAGAGGCGCGGCGACGTCTTTCTTCTGAAACCACCCCAAGAAGATACTGTGAGTCCCGATCCGTCTTGTTTATTCGGATGCGTTCTACATCCTGAGCCGAGAATGACCTTCCACTTATCGTCATCGGTAACCCTCTTCGATAAGGAAGGACGAAACGTTCGGTTAACTCATCGATGTCGAGATCCAGTCTGACTTCCACCTGGGACGTGTCGGACTTAGGGGTAAGTCGTACATGGTAGTAGTCCATATCAGTGCTCCGTGAAATCGTGCTTCGGGTCACCGTCACTTGCGACGCGATCTCGCCCTGTCAGCAGAGCATATGCTGCGGATGCCTTTAGTGACCGGAGCACATCGGCTTGTGTTCGGCCGCGCACTATCGCATCGTCCACGCCGCCCAGCATAACGGCAATAGTATGTTGTTCGTCTGGCGTAGGGAGTGGAATACGCATCAACGAATACTCTGCGGCATTTATGTTGGGTTGAGCGCCGGCGCGGAACATCGAGACAACCCACCGATGATAGCCATACGAGTGAGTCCATAAGCCGAGATACTCCGGCAGGGCGATGCTGGGTATGGCCCGAAACCTGATGAGATAGCCTGCGTATACGCACGGGCCGTCTTGAGGATTGTATAGGTATGTCTTGCCGACCGTCGCACCGCTCCGAGCGAACAATAGATCCCCTGGCTCAAGTTCGTACCCACTAACCTCAGAGGGTTTGGCTGATCGAGCATCCTCTGTCCGTAGGCGACCGTCATCGGTTAAGTCAGTTATTCGAACGTATCTGGGCAGCTCCGGATCAAAGGGAATTGCGGCCGCAGTTGCACCGTATTCTGGCAGACTGCACACATCCCCCAGCCGCACCACTTCCCAGCCCGCCGGTATCGTGCCGACGCCCGGCGCCTCCTTCCACTCCGTGTGCCAGCCGGGGACGCCGCGCGTGAGCAGCTCGTGGAGCAGGGCGTCGCGCAGACGCTCCGTCGCGGCGATGACGGCCTCCGTGCGCTCGATGGCCTCGTCGATGGAGTCGAGCACTGCGGCGATAGCCCGCTGCTCGGCCAGGGGTGGTAGGGGGATGGGGAGAGATCGTGTAGCGTCCAGCGTCAATCCAAAACGGGTTACGCCGTTCGCAATCCTAGCGAATTGCCTTCCCGACGCAGGGGACCCCAACGTCTCTGACAAATAGGCTCCGTCGACGAGTTCTTCACAAGGACGGGCCATACCCAAGTGATAGCCGCATAGGACATTGGGCATGGTTTCCGTTACATATGCTGGAATACCGATCTCTTCGGCCGTCTCTGAGTCTTTCGTGAATAGAACGTCTCCCTTCTTCAAGGCCCATCGTTGACACTCGACTGAACTGGCGGTCGCAGCCATGAAATCCATCCCAGGTCTGATACGGCGGTTGTGGAAGACGTCGGTGTAATTGCAGAGTTCAACCGGGACCTCACCCTCCACGGTCTTCTTGTCGACACTGCTGAATTCTACTTGAGCCACATCCCCCAGCCGTACCAGCCTCCAGCCATCGGGTATCGTTCCATTGTCGCCTGCGGGTCTCATCAGTCCTCTTCAGTTCTCTTCTTTCGCAGCGGGGCGTATCTCGTGGATGGTCACGGGAAGTCCTGCCCGCTTGGCCTCCAGCCAGCGTTTGAAGGAGCTCTGGCTTTCTCCCGAAGGCCAGCCGCCCAGCAGCATTTCCACGCTGATGTCCTCATCCAGGGCGGGCCAGTGGATGCCCTCGCCCCCGCCGATCAGCCGCCAGTCCTGGCGTTCCTCCGGCGTGGCGTGAATGAGCCTGGGGTACCAGGACAGCGGCACCGACACGGTCCGACCGTCGGAGAGCTCGGCGGTCAAGGTATCGTCAGTCACCTCGACCGTCATGGCCTCCGGAACACTCACCTTAAGCGTTGAAACGTTCATTCCAAGCCTCCAGGAACGAAACCTGGTTCTCCTCGACTATCCTCTCGATGCGGCGAATCTCATGTCGCCTCAATCCGCCCGTCTTTTGAAGCCTGACCGGGTCCAGCCAGAACTTGGCGACTCGGTCATCCCGTTCAACGTGAATGTGGGGAGGCTCTCCCCGGTCGCTCGCGTAGAAGAAGAACCGGTACGGACCCTCCCTCAGTATGACCGGCATGGTCCAGCAAGTCTCCTACCTGGCATAGCCCATCTCCGCCAGACGGTCGTCCATTTTAGCAACGGCTTCGTCGCGCCTCCGCTCCGCGTCCCGGAGCTGCGCCAGCGCGTCCTCGACGCTCATCACCTCCACCGGCTCGGTCGTGTCCACGTAGCGGCTGATGTTCAGGTTGAAGTCGTTCGCCTCGATCTCCTCCGCGTCCGCGACGTGGGCGAAGCGGTCCACGTCCTCGAAGGCCTGGTAGGTCTCGACGATCCTGGCGATGTGCTCCGGGTCGATGTAGTTGCGCGCCTTGCCGGGACGGAAGCCGCCCTCCTGGGCCGCGTCCACGAACAGCACCTTGCCGCGCCGCCCGGCGGGCTTGGCCTTGTTGAGCACGCAGATGGCGACTGGGATGCTGGCGCCGGAGAAGAGGTTGGGCGCGAGGCCGATGACGGCCTCGAACAGGTCGGCCTCGACGAGTCCGCGTCGTATCTTGCCCTCCGAGCCGCCGCGAAACAGGACCCCGTGGGGCATGACCACCCCAACCATGCCGTCGGAGCTGGTTACGCCGAGCATATGCAGCAGGAAGGCCAGGTCGCCCCTGGTCCTGGGCGGGATGGCGCCGTAGCGGTCGAAGCGGTGGTGCGGGTCGTTGGGCGCGAAGTCGTGGCCCCAGTTCTTCAGGCTGAACGGCGGATTGGCGATGACACGGTCGTAAGAGAGCAGCCTGCCCTGCCCGTCGACCAGTCCCGGCTCCGCGATCACGTCGCCCGGTTCCAGCCGGGCGGCGCGCAGCCCGTGGAGCAGCAGGTTGAGCTTGCCGATGGCTAGCGTTCCCAGGTTCCGCTCCTGGCCGTGCAGCGCCAAGTTGCCGGAGTCCCCGCCCTGCTCACTCACGTACTGGGCCGCGTAGATGAGCATCCCGCCCGATCCGGCGGTCGGATCGCAGATGCGCATCCCCTCGCGAGGCTGAAGCAGCTCGACGATGAGGCGCACGACCGGGCGGGGAGTGTAGAACTCCCCGCCCTTCTTGCCCGCGTCGTCGGCGAACCTGGCTATCAGGTACTCGTAGGCGTCGCCCAGGACGTTGCCGCCGCCGGCCGAGTCCTCCCGCAGGTTCTCGTCGCTGAGGTCGAGGCTTCCGAAGTGGTTGAGCAGGCTGCGGATGATCCGCTCGCGGTTGGCCGGGCTGCCGAGCTTCGACTCGTCGTTCCAGTTGGTGGAGGCCAGCACGCCGTCCAGCCGGGGTGTGTTGGCCTCCTCGACGGCGTGGCTGGCGACGTTCAGGGCCTCGCCCAGGTTCATCGACGCGCCCGTAAGGGCGGGCCAGCGGGCGAGCTCGGGGACGAAGAACTCGTGCTCACTGTAGTCACTCAGCGCCACGTCACGAGGGACACCGTCCTTCACCGCATTCTCCACCTCCTCGTCGAAGCGGTCGGACAGCCGCTTCAGGAAGAGGATGGAGAAGATGTAGTTCTTGTAGTCGGCGGCGTCGATCTGGCCGCGCAGGATGTCGGCGGCCCGCCACAGCGTGGACTCCAGCAGAGGTCTCGTGAGGGGCATTCGGGTTCTCCTCCAGGTCCCGTACGCGGACCCTCAGCCGCACTCGTGTACGACCGCGTCCCGCAGTCTGGACGGCCGCAGTATACGCCGCCTCCGAAGCTTGCGCGATACCCGCTGCGTTGTGCGCGCGGGTCAACCGCGGAGAGCCTTGATCCCGCCGACGCCAGCTGCACCGCCCAAGGATAACCACAAAGCGGTACCATACCGCTGGCGGGGAGGAGACGCATGGCAATCCCGGAATCTCAGCTCGGCGGGTGGTCCGACCACGGGCCCCAGGAAGCATCCAAGCGCACTCATGAGGCCATTCGCCGGGCACTGGATGGCTACCAGTGGCCGCGTGGCATGACCTACGATTTCTGTCTCCAGGGCTCGTACCGGAACGACACGAATGTCCGTGGGGACAGCGACGTCGACGTAGTGCTGGAGTTGAAGTCAACCATCAACTGCGAGACAAGCTCCCTAGCCCCGCACGACCAGCAGTTGGTCGCCGCCTCCTTTGGCCCTGTCGTCTGCGATTGGAACGATTTCAGACGCGAGACGCTGAGAGCCCTCGAAGCCGCGTTCGGCAGCGGGATGATTCAGTCATGTCCGGAATGGGACAGCGCTGCGCAGTTCAGTCCCGGGCAGCAGTGCTTGGCCGCGTGAGATTCGGTACACTGTCGCCACATTATTCTTTGCTCGTGGGCCGGCTACTCGTACAGGAGCCTCTTTACTGACATGATGGATATCGCAGGGTTTCGCCAGATCAACGACCTGGTGGAAAAGGAGGCGCGCTTCGTGCACGCGCTCCACGCTGAGATTCGCAAGACGATCATCGGTCAGGACCGACTGGTCGAACGCACTCTCGTGGGGCTGCTGGCCGACGGCCATATCCTGCTGGAGGGCGTGCCGGGTCTCGCAAAGACGCTCCTGATCAAGACCATCGGTCAGGCGATCCAGTCCGGGTTCTCCCGCATCCAGTTCACACCCGACCTTCTCCCCTCGGACCTCATAGGCACCAGGATATACAACCCGCGCACGAGCGAGTTCAGCGTCCAGAAGGGACCTATCTTCTCGAACCTGATACTGGCCGACGAGATCAACCGGGCGCCGGCCAAGGTCCAGAGCGCCCTGCTGGAGGCGATGCAGGAAGAGCAGGTGACGATCGGCGATGAGACGTTTCCGCTCGAGGCCCCGTTCCTCGTCCTGGCGACGCAGAACCCGATCGAGCAGGAGGGCACCTATCCGCTGCCGGAAGCCCAGGTCGACCGGTTCATGATGAAGCTCGTCGTGGACTATCCGCAGTATCCCGAGGAGCGCGAGATGATCGGCCGTTTCACGGTGGGCGCCGAGGCCGAGGCGCAACCGGTGGTCGACTCGGCGTACATTATCAACGCGCGGGACATCGTCAGGAAGGTGCACGTCGACGAGAAGATCCAGGACTACGTCCTCAACATCGTGGTGGCGACACGCAATCCCGGCCTGGCCGGCCTCGACGACCTGGCGAACCTCATATCGTACGGCGCCTCGCCGCGGGCGGGCCTCTTTCTCATAGCCGCGTCCAGGGCATATGCGTTCCTGAAGGGTCGCGGCTACGTCACCCCCGACGACATCAAGCAGGTCGCGCCGGATGTCCTCAGGCACCGGGTGTTGACGACCTTTGAAGCCCAGGCCCAGCAAGTCACGTCGGAGCAGATGGTCCAGCGCATCCTCGACAACGTTGAAATCTCCTGACATGCTGACGAACGAGCTGGTCGCCAGGGTCCGGAGGATAGAGATCCGGACTCGCCAGCTCGTTGAGGACGGTCTGGCCGGCGAGTACCACTCGGTGTTCAAGGGCCGGGGCATGGAGTTCGACGAGGTACGCCAATACGTGCCCGGCGACGACGTGCGCAGTATCGACTGGAACGTCACCGCCCGCACGGGAGAGCCGCACGTCAAGAGCTACGTCGAAGAGCGGGAGCTGACGGTCATGCTCGCGGTCGACGTCAGCGGGTCCGGAGATTTCGGCACCAGGAACTGGTTCAAGCGCGAGCTGGCGGTCGAGCTGGCCGCCGTCATGTCGATCGCGGCCACGACCAACAACGACAAGGTTGGACTGCTCCTCTTCACGGACAGGGTGGAGTTGCTGATACCGCCGACAAAGGGACGAAGCCATGTCCTGAGAATGCTGCGAGAGCTGCTGGCCTTCGAGCCGGAAGGCGCCCGCACCGACATCAGGCTCGCTCTCGACACGACCTATGTGCTCCTCAAGCGGCGTAGCATCGTATTCCTGATATCAGATTTCCTGGCCGACCCTGAGTCGTACCGCCAGGCGATGGTGGTCGCCAACCGACGCCACGACGTCGTGGCGTTCGACCTGACCGATCCGATGGAGCGAGAGATGGCAGACGTGGGCATCGTCGCCCTTGAGGACGCCGAGAGCGGACAGCAACGCTGGGTGGACACCGGCGACAGACGATGGCGCCGGGACTTTTCCGAGAGAGTGGCGAGGCTGGAAGCGGAAAAGAGCGATGCGTTCGCCGCCGCGGGAGTAGACCGCGTCAGCGTCACGACCGAGCGGGACTACATCTCCGAGGTCGGATCGTTCTTCAGCGGCCGGCTGCGGAGACTGTCGCGATGAGAGGAGCGTGTCGTACTTGGCCGAGCGGGCGGTGCGAAGCACGGGCAACCTAGGCGGCCGCGTTCCGGGCTCCGGGGTCCGGCTCCTCTGGGCGGTTGCCGCCGCCCTGGCCGCCATGCTGCCCGGCGCCCTCGCCGCGCAGGAAGGCTCTCCCGCCGGCGTCCGAGCTTCCCTCTCAGCCGACCGCGACGCCCTGACCGTCGGCGACCTGGTCACCATGACCCTGCAGGTGACCCACCCCGCGGGCCACGTTGTCGTCGTTCCCCGCCTGGGTCCCGAGTGGGGACCGTTCGAAATAGCGTCCCAGACCACGGCTCGCGCGGCCTCCAACGGAGACGGCACGGAGACGACGAGCCAACAGCTCACGGCAACGATCTTCGAACCGGGCGCCTTCGAAACACCGGACCTGTCGATAGCCGTCCGCGGTCCGGACGGCCGCGTCGAGCAGGTGTCTCCGCGACCGCTGCGGATGACGGTGCACTCGGTCCTGTCCGAAGCCGACGAGGAACTGAAGGACATCCGCCCGCCGGCCGATCTCGCATCGCCCGCATGGAGACGCTCGGCCGCGTTCGCCCTGACGGGCGCGGCCGTCCTGGCCACGGCGGCCGTTTCGGCGTACGTGGCCAGACGCCGGCTCGAGGGCCGGGAGACGCGGCCCACCCCGGCTGTCGATGCGCGAACGCCGTGGGAGATCGCGGTCCAGGAAATCGACCGGGTGGAACGGCTCGATCTGCCCGGAGCCGGCCGCTTCAAGGAGCACTACGCCCGGGTGGCAGGCGCCATGCAGCGCTACGTGCGAGCGATGTACCTGGAGGACTCGGTTCACCGGTACGCAACGGAGATGACGACGGATGAGATCGGCGCCGCGATTTCGCAGTCTTCGCTCGACCGCGACAACGCGCGTCTGGTCGTGGACCTGCTCGTCGAGGCGGACCTCTGCAGGTTCTCGGCTTACACGCCCCCGGAGACCCAGGCCTACGATGCCCTGCGCCGGGCTCGTGGCTTCCTGGAGGGGACGAGGCCCCGGGCCGGCGAAGCGGCCCGGCCGGAGGCGAAGACGTGAGCGACCTGACCTTCCAGTCATCCTGGGTGCTCTTCCTGCTGCCGGCGGCCGTCGCGCCGGCCGTCCTGCCGTACCTGTGGAGGCGGCGAATGGGGCCGGTAACCCTGAGGTACGCGGACACCGGCCTGGTTCCCGTGAGCAGGAGGTCGCTTCGCCTCCGGCTGACCCCGCTCGTCTCGGTGCTGCGTATTCTCGCGCTGGCGCTGGTTGTCGTCGCCGCCGCGCGGCCGCAACTGGCGGATGCGCGAGAGGTCATCCGGGGCGAGGGCGTCGATATCGCCATAGCCCTGGACGTATCGGGGAGCATGGGCGAGACGGACTTCGCGCCGCACAGGCTGGGCGCCGCGAAAGAGATCATCGCGGACTTCATAGAGGACCGGGACTACGACCGCATCGGCCTCGTGGTCTTCTCCCGCGAGGCGTTCATCCAGAGTCCCCCCACGCTGGACCACGTCGCGCTGGAACGCCTGCTCAGGGACATCCACCTTGCCGAGGAAATGAGGATCGAAGACGGGACGGCGATTGGGAGCGGAATGGCGACCGCGGCGAACATGCTGAAGGACTCCAGCGCCGAGAGCAGGATCGTCACTCTGATCACAGACGGGGTGAACAACGCGGGGGAGCTCGATCCCATAACGGTTGCCACGGCGGCGGAGGCGGTCGGCATCAGGCTGTACACGATCGGAATGGGAAGCGGCGGCGAGACGAGCGACTCGCGGACCGACCCATCGGGCACAGGGAGCGCGACCCAGGAGAATCCGCTCGACGAGGAGACGCTCCGGCAGATCGCGTCCATTGCCAACGGACGATACTATCGCGCCACCAATACGGAGGAACTCCGGGGCATCTACGCCGAGATCAACGCGTTGGAACAGTCCGACGTCGAGATCCAGAACTTCATCCGGTATAGAGAGGTCCTGACCTGGTTCCTGGTCCCGGCGCTGGCGATCCTGCTGCTGGAACGGGCCCTCTCGAACACCGTATTCCGGAGACTGCCCTGAGCTCGCCATGACCTTCGCAGCTCCACAGCTCCTGCTCGCCCTGGCGTTGGTCCCACTGCTGGCGGTATTCGCGCGGTGGGTCTCGGCGCGCAGGACCGCCGCCGTGTCGCGCATGGGCGATCCGGCGCTCGTCGAACGGCTCAGCGGGTCCGCAAGCCGGAGAATGCGCGTGGCGCGGTTCGTTCTTTGGTCCTGTGGCATAGCGCTGCTGATCGTCGCGCTGGCGCGGCCGCAGTGGGGCAGCGACGTCGAGATAGTAGAGCGCCGCGGCGTGCAGGTGATGGTGGCCCTGGACGTGTCCCGCAGCATGCTGTCCGAGGACGTGAAGCCGACGCGCCTCGACCGGGCCAAGCTGGAGATTTCGGACCTCATGTCCAGGCTGAGGGGCGACTCGGTCGGCATAGTCCTGTTCTCCGGCGCCAGCTTCGTCCAGTTCCCGTTGACCGCCGACTACGACACCGCCCGGACCTACCTGAACAGCGCCAGCCCGAAGGCCATCACCCGGCAGGGGACCGTGATCGGCGAGGCGATCGAGATGGCGATGGGCAGCTTCAACGATCATCGGGTGAGCCAGAAAGTCATAGTCATCATGACGGACGGGGAGAACCACGAGGGTGACCCGGTCGCGGCCGCCGGGCAGGCCGCGGAGGCCGGAGCGGTTGTCTATACGGTGGGGTTCGGCTCGGCCGAAGGATGGCCCGTTGCCGTTTACGATGAACAGGGCGCCGTGATCGGACACCGACAGGATGGCGAGGGACGCCCCATCGTCTCCAGGCTCGACGAGGGCGCGCTCGTGCGCATCGCGGAGGCGGGCGGAGGCCGGTATTTCAGGGCCGCCGACCCCAACGCGACGGCCGGTCTGCTGGACGAGCTGAGCGCCTTCCAGGACGAGAGTCTCCAGAGCGAGCTCGACGAGAGGAGAGTCGAGCGGTTTCAGCTGTTCCTGCTCGCGGGCGCCCTTTCGCTCTTCCTGGCGCAGGTCCTGACGGACCGGCTCTTCCTCACGTCGCGAAGCCGATTGCCGACGGCGACAGAAGGAGCGGAACGTGTTCGGCCTTAGGACTCTGATCGCCCTGCCTGCCGCCGCGCTCCTGCTGTCGGCCTGCGGCCCCAGCCCCGGTGAGGTCAATAACTCGGGCCACGGGCCCTACGCCAACGCGGACTACGGCGCGGCCCTCGATGCGTACGAAGCGGCTCGAGACCGTGCCCCGGAGGAGGGCGCGCCGCGCTACAACGTGGGGAACGTGCTGTACCGGATGGACGACTTCGAGGAGTCGCTGAAGGAGTACGACGAGGCGCTCAGGGATGCGACGGGCGATCTGCGCTCGCGCGGGTTCTTCAACCGGGGCAACGCGGCCTTTCGCACGCAGCAGTACGCGCAGGCCGCCGAGGCGTACAGGGAGGTGCTGCGCATGAACCCCGACGACCGGGACGCCAAGCACAACCTGGAGCTGGCCCTGAAACGGATGTCGCGACAGGACGCGGACGACGAGCAGGCTTCTCCCCAGGCCCAGTCGTCCCAGGCGCAGCCGCCGCCTCAGTCCGAGCCGCCTCCGCAGGCGCCCCAGACCGAGCCGTTGACCGATGACCAGGCGAGGCAGGCGCTCGAAGCGGTTGGAGAGGACGCGCAGACGCTCCAGGAGCGAAGACAACAAACCCTGGTTTCCCCGAAACCCGAGACCGAGTTCGACTGGTAGCCCCTGGCCGTGACGCGCATCGGAACCATATCGCGAGCCCTGGTCAGCGCGGTCGTTGTATCGTCGGCGACTCTCCTGGTCGCTCTGCCCGTTGGCGCCCAGCAGTCGCCGGCCGACCAAGCCCTGTTCGTCACCGCGTCCGTGGACAACGACAGGCCCTACATCGGTCAGCAGATCACCTATATATCCAGGATATACCAGCGCCCGGGCTTTCCCCACTCCGTCCACTACGAGCCTCCCGGTTTCGCCGGGTTCTGGAACGTCGGTGAGACCGAGCAGGACGAATACACCGAGACTGTGGATTCCGAGTCGTACCGGGTCATCGAGCTGCGAACGATCCTGTTCCCAAGCGTGGTCGGAACGATCGATATCGCTCCCGCGGTACTGACCGTGTCCGGCGGCTCATCCGAGGCGCCCACGGTCGTGGAGAGCGTCCCCGTCACGATAGAGGTGAGCCCGACGCCCGCGGGCGCCCCTGCGGGGTTCGCGGGCGCGGTCGGCAGGTTCGAGGTCTCGGCCGCCGTCGATGGCGCGACGGTACGGATGGGCGATTCGGTCGAGTTGACGGTGACGCTCCAGGGCGCCGGGAACATCGACGCGCTCCCGGACCCGTCATGGCCGGAGTTTCGAGGCTGGCGCGTGATCGAATCGCCTCCCTCCGTCACCAGCGAGGTCGTCGATGGAAGGCTCGTCGGGAGCAGGACGTACGTCAGCGTCCTGGTGCCCGAAATGGCGGGTGAGCTGATGGTGCCGGAGATCTCATACGCCCACTACGACCCCGACCTCGAGGAGTATGTCGGGGCGATAACGTCGCCAATCGCCGTTTCTGTTGCCGCGGTCGATGGCGCATCCCCAGATCCCCGGTCCACCGCCGGCGGGACGGAGGAAGGGGCCGTTCCGGGCGCGGGGTCCATCAAGCCCGTGCCGTCGCATCTTCGGACGGCGGGCGGAGACGTGACGGACGGGTACGGCTATTGGGCCGCGTGGGCCCTGCCGTTGCTGGCGATCGTCGGAGCGTCCGCCTGGCGGCGCAGGCGGGATGCCATTGAGGCCGCGGCTGTCGACTCCCGGCGGCGCAATGCGTTGGCGAACGCTCAAGCGGCAATCTCGCGCGCCGCGGCCGCGGGCGACGAAAGCGCGGTCGCGGCCGCCGACGCGATGATGTCCTACCTTTCCGACCGGCTCGCTATCCCCCTGGGCGGACTGACCCGAGAGGCCCTCGTAGACCGGCTCCGTGAAGCCGGCGTCTCTCCCGCGGCGCTCGAGCGAGTGGAGGACACGCTGGCGTCGGGCGAAGCGGCGAGATACCGGCCGGAAGCGGCGGCCGCCGGCGACGCGGAAGACCGTGTGCAACGCGCCGCGCAGCTCCTGGACGAGCTCGATGAGGCCATCCGGCAATGATCCGCCTGGCGATGCGCCGTTTTGCACTGCTGGCCGCCCTCGGCGCCCTTGCGGTCCTCGTCGCGGGCGAAGCGCAGGCACAGGGCCCGTCGGCCATCGACCTGATGACCAGGGCGAACGCTAGCTACGAACGCGGCGAGTACGCCGAGGCCGCCCAGCAGTACGAGGCTGCGATCGACCGGGGGTACATCGACCCGGCCCTCTACTTCAACCTGGGCAACGCGTACCTCGAGAGTGGCGACCTCGGGCGGGCGGTCCTCAACTATATGCGCGCCCGCGAGCTCACTCCCAGAGACTCGGCCGTAGCGAAGAACCTGGAGCTGGCGCTCGGCATGACCGTGGACCGCATCGAGGTCGAGAGAGACTCCCTGGTCGAGAGCATGTCCTACTTCGGGTACCGCTGGGCCACGACCGGCGAGCTCGGCGTCCTGGCCCTGCTGCTATGGGTGTTCGCCGGAACGGGCACTGGCGCCCTCCTGGTCTGGCGGGCCTTCCCGCTGAGACGGGCGCTGCGCATGGCGGCCGTCGCCGCGACGGCGGCAACCGCTGTGTCGCTGGTGCTTCTTGTCAGCATGATTTACGCCAATCCATACGACAGCACCGGCGTTGTGACCGCCGAGGCCGTCGACGTCGTGAGCGGGCCAGGGCCGCAGTATACCGAGGAGTTCACGCTTCACAGCGGCGCGCAGGTGCGCGTTGCCGACTCCCGTCACGGCTGGACCAGGGTCGCCCTGCCCGGCGGGGAGCTCGCGGGGTGGGCGCCGTCCCACGCCATAGAGTCCGTTGGACAGAGCGGCCCGTCAGGTCCGTAATGTCCGTACCGTGGTGCCTGCGGAGCTAGTTGAAGTCGCCGGATGCGGGCGATTCGACATACTCTCCAGCGGCTTGATCGTAGACGTACTCCCTGACGTTCGCGGGACTGCTCTCGTCAAAGATGCGTAGACGGGCCATCTTCATACCTTCCCAGCCAGTGTCCCATTTCCTGCTGGTCTTGCCGCAGGCGTCTCCAGATTCGTACGTCGCAAGGCGCCCCAGTCGCTCCACCTTGATATGGACTATGCTTGAACGTCTCAACTCCTCCCTGGCAAAGCTGCAGCCTTTCACACTTCCGAGCAGCATATACGCGACGGCGCCGAGCCTTGAATCGGTCGTAAACCTCTCCGGAGTTCCCCATACGCTCCCCTGGTCAGTCAGCATGACTCGAGTGTAGCCCGGCGGCGTTGACGCTTCGAACGACCTCCGGGACGCGTCAGGCTCAGTCGCCGTTTCCGATGGCTCGGGAGACGGGCTGACCGCTGGCGCAGTTGCGGACCGTGAAGAATCCGCGGGCACTGCAGGGTTCTCGCGGTCGACATCCGAGCAGCCGCCGCTGTTGCAGGCGACGACCCAGTAGTAGTTCTCGTCCCTGGCTGGGCGTGCGTGAAGGTAGCTCGTCTGTCGTATGTCTGAAGCCAAGAGGTCGCAGAAGCTCGCGTCGCCGAACCTGTCCACTCGACAGTTGTCACCAAAGAAATCGTCGTAATAGATCTTGTAGTGCCCCGCGTCCGGCACCGGGTCCCAGGAGACCTGAATCTGCGTGCCGTCCTGCACAAACTGCACCCGCACGTTTGTCGGACTCGCCGGCCTGGTGTCGACGTACTCGGCCGGGCTATGGGAGTCGATCTCCGAGCATCCGTCGCGAACGCACGCGGTTACCCAGTAGTGGTTTTCGCCACCGTCCGGATCGGCATGGACGTATGAGTTCTCACGGACGTTCGACGCCAGCTCTTCGCAGAATGCCGGGGTGCCGTCACCCACGACGGTGCAGGAATTGTCAAAGAAGTCGTCGTGATAGATGGTGTAGTATTCGGCGCCTTCCGACGCGTCCCAGGTCACGATGATCGTCGATTCATCCCAGACATACCGCACGTTCTCAGGAGCGGGTGGCCTGTTATCGGCAACCTGGGCTGGCTTGGGTGGTCCGTCCCGGCCCTCTGTTCCCTCCCTTGAAGGTGTCGTATCCGGGCCAGCGCGCGTGATGTCCCCAGTTGGCGCACTCCACCCGTCGCAAAACGGCAGGCCGCCGAGATCCGATGCGCTCATATCCAACTGTTCCCTGAGACTGGTCGGAATACATCCGCTCAGGTAGTTCCTGCGGATGCTGGTCTCGGCCGATTCCGCCAGTTGCCTGCCTGCCTGTTTGAGCTGGGACGAGAGACTCGGGGAGTCACCCCCAAACGTGATCCTCACTCCCCCTCTGAGAGTCGTCACGGTCCGCTCGGCGGCCAGGTCGAGCGTGCGCAGTCGGTCAAGGTTGCCCAGCTCGGGAGGTATACGGCCCGATAGTTCGTTTGCGCCAAGGTCCAGTCCAGTCACGCGCCCGTCCTCGTCTGTCGTGACGCCCGTCCATTCACCCAGTGGGGCGTCGGTCAACCAGTTTTTGCTTTCGAGCCAGCTGTGCCCGCTGGTGGCTTGGAAGAGGACTTCCAACGCCTCACGATCCGTTTGGCGTGAAGAACCGGATGTTGCTGCCAGGACCAGGGCGATGAGACCTGCGAACAGCAGGACCGCGACAAGCCCCGCTATACCGGCAACCCAGATCCAGGTGTTCGCCTTCGCGGGAGCTTCGACTGCGTCCGGCGTGTCGCCGCCATCCGCGGAGGCACCTGTCTCTACGCGCGGCGACGAGCCGGTGATTGCACGTCCGCAGTCCCTACAGAACCTGGCGCCATCGTCGTTTTCCGACCCGCAGCTCTTGCAATACATGGGCTCAGCCTCCACGATTCATGACTGCCTGCCGCCAATCGGTCCGAAGCGGCTCAATGTCCCCTCTTTCCCTGAGCGATTTCAGGTCCCGCTTTGGGCTGAGGATTCTCCGCTGACTGCCGGTACGTTGGGGTTGCCCCTGTGCTTGTGGAAATGCCGTACGACCAATAGTCCGATAGTAGCGATGGCCACGAAGACCGTTCCCCCGTGGACAAACCGTATAGCACCCGCAGGGAGATTGTCCCATAGGGCCCAGACAGCGATCGTGAATCCGAACAGCCCGAGGACCACGTACGTCACGAGAACGGCGAGGCGCGCCTTGCTGTCTCCGGCTTGAGCCAGGATGACAGCTATGATCGAGTACACGATTGCAACTAGAATTGCGGTCCCGCCGGCAGCCAGGAAATCGTCCCTCAGCTCTTGTCCAGACAGGTCCCGACTGGTCAGCCACGTCGCCTCCAGGATCTCGAGCGCGATGATGACCAACAGGACATACACCACCCAGCGCGCGACCTGGTATATCCGCTCCAGCCCGGTCACTATGAGCGCCAGGTATCCGCCATATATCCCACACAGGCCGACGCCAATGAGCGAGAACATGGCCCTTCGGAGGTCATCCGGGCCCCAGGCGAAATCGGTCCACACCTGCAATATCATGATGAGCAGCCCAACGCTCATGAAGACGCCCCACACGGCCGGGAGGTACGAGAGCGCGTACCAGAGCCGTCCGGCCCGCTCGCGGTAGCTGCGGAGGAGGTAGTAGCTGGCGGTCGCGCTCAGCACTATCCCAACCATGATCAGCATGCTGAACAGCAGGTTGGGGAGGTCTATCACCGCGGCGATGTCGAAGCGAAGCGAGAGCAGCCCGATGATGGACCATATCAGGACGCCCGCCGCGCCATACCAGATCAGCGCGGGCCCCACGGTCGCGAAGAAACCACCGGACGCGTCTACAGTGAGAAAGCGCTGATAGTTGCTCCTGCCCTCAGCTGCAGCCTCAGGAGGATCGCCCTGTTGGACTGGGGCACCGCATCCCGTGCAAAACCTCGCGTCTTCTTCAATTTCGCTGCCGCAGCTCACGCAGTAACCGCTCGTTTGTACCATTTGACTATCTTTCCTTTCCGGTCACTGACCCGAAACGCCTGTTCCCCCGAACAATGAGAGCCGTCGAAAACCCGCGCACCATCCCGGTACTCCCCGCCCGATCGCTCCTGCGAGAGCGCCGCCATTTGCCGAATTTGACCACGTTCATGCTCACGCCTAGTTCGAGACGCCCGTGAGGACCTTCACGATGTCTGTGTATCCTTCCTCGATTGCGATATCGAGTGGACTGACTGTGTTGAACTGGTCGAGTTTCTGGTTCGGGTCCGCGCCAGCGGTTACGAGAAGACGTACCATCTCAATGTCCCGGGCCTTGACCGCAATGCTGAGCGGAGATTCTTCATAGAACTGCTCAGTGTCGACCACGTTGGGGTCTGCGCCTGCGTCCAGGAGGATCTGGACGACGTCCACGTCCGCATCCTCAAGCCCAACCGCGTAGGTGAGGTGAGATCCTACTCGGGAGGCAGGGTTGATCTTGACATCAGGGTCCGCTCCGGCCGCGATGAGCTTTCGCAGCAGGTCTATTCTGCCGGCACCGATCGCGAGGCTGAGCGGCGTTTGGTCGTAGAACTGTTCAGTGTCGACCACGTTGGGTTCCGCGCCTGCGTCCAGTAAGATCTGGACTATCTCCGCGTCTCCTAGACCAACCGCGTAGGTGAGGTGAGTCCCCACTCGGAAAACAGGATTGATCTTGACATCAGGGTCCGCTCCGGCCGCGATGAGCTTTCGCAGCAGGTCTATTCTGCCGGCACCGATCGCGAGGCTGAGCGGCGTTTGGTTGTAGGCCTGTTCAGTGTCAACCACGTTGGGTTCCGCGCCTGCGTCCAGTAAGATCTGGACGATCTCCGCGCCTCCTAGACCAACTGCGTAGGTGAGGTGAGTCCCCACTCGGAAGGCAGGGTTGATCTTGACGTCCGGGTCGGCCCCTGCCGTGACCAGTGCCCTGACAATCTCCTTGCGCCCTTTCCCGATAGCAAGGCTGAGGGGCGTCTGATCGTAGAAGTATTCGTCGCTGACGACGTTCAGGTCTCCGGGGCACTTGTCGGCCAGGATCCTCACGACCTCGAGGTTGGTCCGATCTACCGCGCGATGGAGGGGCGTAGGGTTCGCCCCCTCGGAGCAGGCGTAAGTCGCCCCGGGTGTTGCCGTGGCCGTGGCTGTCGCACTCGCCGTGGCAGTCGCGCTGGCCGTGGCCGTCGCACTGGCCGTGGCTGTCGCACTCGCCGTGGCCGTCGCGCTCGCCGTGGCCGTCGCACTCGCCGTGGCGGTAGGATTGGGCGTCGCCGTCGGGTTGGGTGTAGCTGTCGGATCGGGCGTAGCCGTAGGATTGGGCGTCGCTGTCGGGCTTGCTGTGGCTGTCGGATCGGGCGTGGCCGTGGGATTGGGCGTCGGGTTGGGTGTCGGCGTCGGAGCGGGCGTGTAGGTCGGATTGGGTGTGTACGTCGGGTTGGGCGTATACGTCGGCTGCGGCGTGGGCTGAATGCTCACCTCATCCGGACGGTCGCCAGCGCCCGGAGCCTCGGCCGTGGCCGTTGGCGTGAGGAGGTTGACGGACATCATCACGGGAGCGGGCGTGCTGGTCGGGCTCGGATCTCCTATGCCGAGGCTGTCTCCAAACAGGAATGCCATGAGACCGACGAAGAGCAGGACCACGGCGGCGGCGGACCCAATGGCAACCCAAATCCAGGTCCTCGCCTTCGTGGGAGCTTGAATTTCATCCACGGTGTCATCGGCCTGCGCAGGGTCGCGTCCCGCTGCGGCCGGCGGCGAGCCGCTCATTGCACGTCCACAGTTCCTGCAGAACGCGGCTCCGTCGTCGTTTTCGACTCCGCAGTACTTGCAAACCATCGTACTCAGCCTCCGAGACTCGGGATCACCGGCGGGGACTTGGCTTTGTGACCCTGCGTCACCACCTAGTGCCTGGCCCGCGGCCGTAGCTGTTCGGGCGCGGATCGGTCGGTAGAACCAAGAAGATCAATAGCGGAATCCAACCGATGAACGGTACCAGGATGATCAGCACCCACCAACCACTCCTCCCCGTGTCGTGCAGCCGTCGGACGCCTACTGCCAAATGCGGGATAAACGTGGCCAATCCGTGTATCCAGAGTACGGCGGTAGATAGTAGCTGAAGTCCCGGAGAGAACATGCCCAGTACCGTGTCGAGGACAACGATCCCAATTTGGATGGCGTAAAGGACCAGGGTGAACCACCAGAACTCCGCTCGACTGGCACGCCCCTCGAAGTTGAAGTACTCCCGAAGCCCTTCGAGATAGTATCCGATTGTCATCCCATCGCCCGTGCCACTGGGAGACGCCGACTCCGACCTCCCAGCACCCGGCGTCGACCCGGACATGGCCTTGCCACAGTCCCTGCAGAATTTCGCGGCGTCGTCGTTTTGCGACCCGCAGCTCGTGCAGTATCTGCCCAAATGTCACCTCATGATGGCCCAGCGTGCGGTTGTCCCAAGTCAGGCGCTTCCGATGAATACGTCCCTATTCCTGGGCGCCCGCATCGACCAGGATCTGCTCGATGGCCGCATGTCCTCTCCAACGCGCCTCGTAGAGGAGAGACTCGCCATTCGCCCTCCTGGCGTTAACGTCCGCGCCCGAGCCTACCAGAATCCTCGCGACCTCGACATGGTTTCTCCAGACAGCTTCGTACAGGAGAGGATCGCCCTCTGCGTCCTTCGCGTCCACGTCCACGCCAGCGTCGACCAGGATCTGCACGATGCCGGCATGATTTCTCCATATGGCTTCGAGCAGGAGCGGATTGCCGTCGGAGTCCCTGGCGTCCACGTCCGCGCCAGCGTCGATCAGGATCTGCGCAATGCCGGGATGATCCCTCCATATGGCTTCGAGCAGCAGTGGATCGCCGTCGGAGTCGCTGGCGTTGACGTCCGCGCCAGCGTCGATCAGGATCCTTGCGACTTCACGATGGTTTCGCCATATGGCCTCGTACAGAAGGGGCTCGCCATCCGGCCCCCTGGAGTTCGCATCGGCTCCGCCGGCGATGAGCTTCTCCATGTCGTCGACGTCGTTCGTCCAGACCGCGCGATAGAGACCTGACCCTGCGGGCGCGGGCGTGGCCGCCGACCCGGACGGGGCGACCGGGGTGGTTGCCGCCACCGTCGGCGACTGGGCGGTCGAAGCAGCCGGGGCCGTTGCGGCCGGGGCGGGCTGTTGGGTAACGGCGGTGGGCGTTGGAACGGGCGTCTCGTCAACCGGGAAGATGCCGCACGCGACGAGGGTCGTCACGGCCAGCGCTCCGGCCAGCGGTGACAGCCGCCGGCCGGCAACGCGGCGCAGAGCATCGAGATACCTCACGTCGTACCTCCCTGTGAAGAATTCCGTCATTCCCTCTGAATCGATTGTCGCGGGTCCGAAAGTCACTCCCAAGTCGCACCTACCGCGCAGGTGGTGAGCCAGCGGACCATATTCGACGGGAAGGCTCTCGAAGTCAGCTTCTCGTAAGAGTCGCCTGCCGAGAGGTCGCCGACGTTCGTCGTTGCGATGATCTGCTTGCTGTTGTCTCTGCTGTCCACTGCATATGTCTTTACCACGAGAGAGGACACGGATACGCGCGCCGTTACCTCGAACCTGGCGAAATGTTGGTTCTGAAACACGAAACATTCGCTAATGTTGAGAGTCAGGTCGGGCTGACTCACGGTCACCGTGACGGCTGCCGAGCAGTTGTTCGTAGTGCTCGACTCTCCGGTCACGGAGTCCACGCAGGCCCCGTAGTAGTACGTCCCCGCATCTGCCGGCGCGGTAAGGCTGATCGACTCGGCGCTGCTCCCGGACGCATTCAGGGCGCTCACCGAGTCGGTGCCCACCGACGTGTCGGAGCTCGTGATCGTCGAGTCTGTCGAGCGGTAGTACCGTAGGGTGGTGAAGCTCGACGGACCGCCGCCGCTATTGCGCACTGTGGCGTTCAGGGTGAAGGACGTGCCGGCGCTCGGCGTGCTGTCGCTGACGGTGGGCGTGCCGACCACGAGGTCTGGAGCGGTTCCGGCGCCAACGGTCACCGCGACCGCTGCCGAGCAGTTGTTCGTGGTGTCGCTTTCGCCGGTCACGGAGTCCACGCAGGCCCCGTAGTAGTACGTCCCGGGTGTGGACGGCGCCAGCGATGCGCCCCTTTCGGTACTGTTGCCCGACGGACTCAGCGGTCCAACGGGGTCATAGTCTACCTCCGTGTCGGCGCTCGTGATCGTGGAGTCGGCCGAGCGATAGTAGCGCAGGGTCGTGAAGCCCGACGCGCTGCTGCCCTGGTTGCGAACGGCGGTGTCCAGCGTGAATGACTCGCCCGCCGCCACGCTGCTGTCGCTGACCGTGGGAGTGTCGACCACGAGATCAGGTTGGCCCGCCGTTATGGTCAGGGCGGATGAGCAGTTGTTTCCGGTATCGGACTCGCCGATCACCGAAACCACGCACGCCCCGTAGTAGTACGTCCCGGGTGTGGACGGTGCTCGTGGGTCGCTGTACAGGTAGGTTGTCTCCGATGGACTGAGACCCTCGACGCTGCGGGAGTCGATCCGTTCGTCGCCGGTTGTGATGCTCGAGTCGGTCGAGCGATAGAAGCGCAGCGTGGCGGACGACGAAGTGGCATTGCCCCTGTTGCGCACCGAGACGACTATCCTGAAGGAGGTCCCCACGGTCGGCTGGCTGTCGGTGGTCGTAGGAGTGTCTGCTACAAGATCCGGGCCGGACGCCTCGACGACGGTGATCGTCACGGCTGTCGAGCAGTTGTTCGTGATATCGCTTTCGCCGGCGACCGAGTCCACGCAGGCCCCGTAGTAGTAGGTGCCGGGATCTGCAAGAGCGGTCAAGCTGATCGACTGCGTACTGGTGCTCGAGGCGCCCAGTCCGCTCACCTGGTCAAAGCCCACCTGTCGGTCGCTTGTAGAGATGGTCGAGTCGGTGGACCGGTAGTAGCGCAGCGTGGTGGCCATAGAGGACCCGCTGCCCCGGTTACGCACAGTGGCGCTCAGGCTGTAAGATGTCCCGGCGGCCGGACTGCTATTGCTGACAGTGGGCATATCGATCATCAGGTCAGGCCTGCCTGCCGCTGCCACCGTCACCGCTGCCGAGCAGTTGTTGGTTGTGTCGCTCTCACCGGCCACCGAGTCCACACACGCACCGTAGTAGTAGGTACCGGGTTCGGTCGGCGCAGTAAGGCCGATCGAGTGGTCGCTGCCGCCGGCCGGACTCAGACGGTTCACACCACCGACGTATGAGCCGACCTGCGTATCACCGGCGGTGATGGTCGCATCGGCCGAACGGTAGTAGCGCAATACGGTGGGGCCTGACGGGACGTTGCCCTTGTTGCGCACCGTGGCGCTCAGCGTGAACCTGGCTCCGACCAACGGGGCGCTGTCGCTGACGGCAGGCGAGTCGACCACGAGGTCGGGAGCGCCGACCGTCACAGTTACCGCGACAGAGCAGTTGTTCGCCGTGTCGCTCTCACCCGTCACCGAGTCCACGCAGGCGCCGTAATAGTACGTCCCAGCCGTGGACGGGGCAGTAAGATTGGTCCACAGGGCGCTGCTCCCGGATGGACTCAAACCGTTCACATGGAAGTTGCCCGGCAACCGCGTGTCAGAGCTCGTAATGGTGGCGTCGGTGGAGCGATAGTAGCGCAGCGTAGTGGAACCCGAACGACCACTGCCCTGATTGCGTACGGTCGCCCTCAGCGTGACGGTCGCACCGGTGATCGTGCTGCTGGCGCTCACGGTGGGCATGCCTACCACGAGGTCCGGTGCGGGCGCGGCTCCGACCGTCACCGTCACCGCAGCGGAGCAGTTGTTCGTCGTGTCGGTCTCATCGGACACCGCGTCCACGCACGCGCCGTAGTAGTACGTGCCAGGCGTAGACGGAGCGGTCAGGCTGGTCGACTCGTCGCCGCTCCCCGCCGCTGCAAGACCGGACACCGAGTCGGTGCCGACCGCCGTGTCGCCGGTCGTGATCGTCGAGTCGGCTGACCGGTAGTAACGCAATGTCGTCGAGCCCGAACGGGCGCTGCCCTGATTGCGTACTGTGGCGTTCAACGTGAACGATGCCCCCGCAGTCGGAGCGCTGGTATCGACCGTGGGAGTGTCCACCAACAGGTCAGGCGCGGGCGCGGCTCCGACCGTCATCGTCACGGCGACGGAGCAGTTGTTGGTCGTGTCTAGCTCATCGGACACCGCTTCCACGCACGCGCCGTAGTAGTACGTGCCTGCCGTCGACGGAGCCGTCAGACTGATCGACTCGCCGCCGCGCGCCGATGCCGCAAGACCGGACACCAAGTCGGTGCCGACCGCCGTGTCGCCCGTCGTGATCGTCGAGTCGGTCGACCGGTAGTAGCGCAGCGTGGTCGAGCCCGACGCGCCGCTGCCCTGGTTGCGTACCGTCGCCCTCAGCGTGAAGCGCGCCCCGGCCACAGGTGCACTGGTGTCGACGGTGGGTGTGTCCACGACGAGGTCCGGCGCCGGCGCGGCCCCGACCGTCACTGTCACCGCAACGGAGCAGTTGTTCGTCGTGTCGGTCTCTTCGGACACCGCGTCCACGCACGCGCCGTAGTAGAACGTCCCCGCAGTCGACGGAGCCGTCAGGCTGATCGACTCGCTCCCCTCCGCGGATGCGGCGAGCCGGAACACCGTGTCCGTACCGATCTCCGTGTCTCCGGTGGTGATCGTAGAGTCGGTCGACTGGTAGTAGCGCAGCGTGGTCGAGTCCGACGCGCCGCTGCCCTGGTTGCGCACCGTGGCGCTCAGCGTGAAGCGCGCTCCCGCCACAGGTGCGCTGGCGTCCACCGTGGGCGCGCCCACCACCAGGTCGGGCGCGGGAGCCGCTCCGACCGTCACCGTCACCCCGGCGGAGCAGTTGTTGGTCGTGTCAGTCTCATCGGACACCGCGTCCACGCACGCGCCGTAGTAGTACGTGCCAGGCGTAGACGGAGCGGTCAGGCTGATCGACTCGTCGCCGCTCCCCGCCGCTGCAAGACCGGACACCGAGTCGGTGCCGACCGCCGTGTCGCCGGTCGTGATCGTCGAGTCGGCTGACCGGTAGTAACGCAATGTCGTCGAGCCCGAACGGGCGCTGCCCTGATTGCGTACTGTGGCGTTCAACGTGAACGATGCCCCCGCAGTCGGAGCGCTGGTATCGACCGTGGGAGTGTCCACCAACAGGTCAGGCGCGGGCGCGGCTCCGACCGTCATCGTCACGGCGACGGAGCAGTTGTTGGTCGTGTCCGACTCATCGGACACCGCTTCCACGCACGCGCCGTAGTAGTACGTCCCCGCAGTCGACGGAGCCGTCAGGCTGATCGACTCGTCGCCGCTCGCCGATGCCGCAAGACGGAACACCGAGTCCGTGCCGACCTCCGTGTCGCCCGTCGTGATCGTCGAGTCGGTCGACCGGTAGTAGCGCAGCGTGGTCGAGCCCGACGCGCCGCTGCCCTGGTTGCGTACCGTCGCCCTCAGCGTGAAGCGCGCCCCGGCCACAGGTGCACTGGTGTCGACGGTGGGTGTGTCCACGACGAGGTCCGGCGCCGGCGCGGCCCCGACTGTCACCGTCACCGCGGACGAGCAGTTGTTCGTCGTGTCGGTCTCATCCGACACCGCTTCCACGCACGCGCCGTAGTAGTACGTCCCCGCAGTCGACGGAACCGTCACGCTGATCGACTCGTCGCCGCTCGCAGATGCCGCCAGGCGGAACACCGAGTCCGTGCCGACCTCCGTGTCGCCGGTCGTGATCGTCGAGTCGGTCGACTGGTAGTAGCGCAGCGTCGTGAACGCCGACGCGCCGCTGCCCTGGTTGCGCACCGTCGCGCTCAGCGTGAAACGCGCTCCCGCCACAGGTGCGCTGGTGTCGACCGTGGGCGTTTCCACCACCAGGTCAGGCGCAGGCGCGGCCCCGACTGTCACCGTCACCGCAACGGAGCAGTTGTTGGTCGTGTCCAACTCATCGGGCACCGCTTCCACGCACGCGCCGTAGTAGTACGTGCCCGCGGCCGCAGGAGCCGTCACGTTGATCGACTCGTCGCCGCTCGCAGATGCGTCAAGCCGGGACACGAAGTCCGTGCCCACCTCCGTGTCTGCGGTGGTGATCGCCGGGTCGGTGGACTGGTAGTAGCGCAGCGTCGTCGAGTCCGAACGGCCGCTGCCCTGGTTGCGGACCGTGGCGCTCAGCGTGAAGCGTGCTCCCGCTACAGGTGCGCTGGTATCGACGGTCGGCGTGTCCACGACGAGATCCGGCGCGGGCGCAGCTCCGACGGTCACCGTCACCGCGGACGAGCAGTTGTTCGTCGTGTCGGTCTCATCCGACACCGCGTCCACGCACGCGCCGTAGTAGTACGTGCCCGCGGTCGCAGGAGCCGTCAGGCTGATCGACTCGTCGCCGCTCGCCGATGCCGCAAGGCGGAACACCGAGTCCGTGCCGACCTCCGTGTCGCCGGTCGTGATCGTCGAGTCGGTTGACTGGTAGTAGCGCAGCGTCGTGAACGCCGACGCGCCGCTGCCCTGGTTGCGCACCGTCGCGCTCAGCGTGAAGCGCGCTCCCGCAGTCGGAGCGCTGGTATCGACCGTGGGCGTGTCCACCACCAGGTCCGGCGCGGGAGCCGCTCCGACCGTCACCGTCACGGCAACGGAGCAGTTGTTGGTCGTGTCGGTCTCGTCTGACAGGGCGTCCACGCAGGCGCCGTAGTAGTACGTCCCCGCCGTAGACGGAGCCGTCAGGCTGATCGACTCGTCGCCGCTCGCAGAAGCCCCAAGGCCGAACACCGAGTCGGTGCCGACCTCCGTGTCGCCGGTCGTGATCGTCGAGTCGGTCGACTGGTAGTAGCGCAGCGTGGTCGAGTCCGAACGGCCACTGCCCTGGTTGCGCACCGTCGCGCTCAGCGTGAAGCGCGCTCCCGCAGTCGGAGCGCTGGTGTCGACCGTGGGCGTTTCCACCACCAGGTCAGACGCAGGCGCGGTCCCGACCGTCACTGTCACCGCAACGGAGCAGTTGTTGGTCGTGTCGGTCTCATCGGACACCGCTTCCACGCACGCGCCGTAGTAGTACGTGCCAGGCGTAGACGGAGCGGTCAGGCTGATCGACTCGTCGCCGCTCGCAGATGCGTCGAGCCGGGACACGAAGTCCGTGCCGACCTCCGTGTCACCGGTGGTGATCGCCGGGTCGGTGGAGCGATAGTAGCGCAGCGTCGTCGAGTCCGAACGGCCGCTGCCCTGGTTGCGGACCGTGGCGCTCAGCGTGAAGCGCGCCCCCGCTGTCGGAGCGCTCTCGCTCACCGTCGGCGTGCCGACCACCAGTTCGGGCGCGAGTGCGGCGGCGGTGGTGGCGAAGGAGACGTTGGACACCGTACCTGTCCCGACCGAGTTGATGGCCGAGACCCGGTAGTGCCGGGTGCTCCCACCGATCAGCCCTGTATGAGAGTACGTCGTGGCCGCCGATCGCGTATTGCCGACGAGGTCGCTCCAACTCGAGCCGTCTTCGGCCACCTCGATGCGGTAGCCGGTGATCGGCGAGCCGCCTGTGTTCGACGGTGCGCTCCACGACAAATCGATCTGCGTTTGTCCGCTAGCGGCCGCCGTCAGTCCGGTCGGCGCCCCCGGTGCAGTCGATGCGGTTGCCCCTGACATCGTCGCGGACCAGGGCCCGTCGCCGGCGGCGGTGACGGCGCGCGCCTCGACGTCGTACCGGGCGCCGACAGCGAGGCCTGTCAGCACGTGGGTCAGCGCACCGGAGCCGGTCCAGACGTCCTCCACCACCGTCCAGTTCGAATCGGCCTTGCTGGAGGCGTCGCTGCGGATGTGGCGCAGGTCGTACGCTGTTATGGCCGAGCCTCCGTCACTGGACGGCGCCGACCACGTCGCCGTCAGGGACCGCGCGCCGCCGGTCAGCGACGTAATAGTCGGAGAGCCCGATAGCTGCGGGGAGATCGATGGGAGCACGACGAAGCCGTGCCCCCAGGTGTCGTTGGGATCGGGGCTGTTGACCCGTTGGTCCGCGTTCTCCTTCAGGTAGGCGACAACCTGCGCCGGCGTATAGCCGGGAAATCTATGGCGTACCAGGGCGGCCATGCCGGCAACGTGAGGGGCCGCCTGGCTGGTCCCGCAGAAGGGACGGGAAGCCGAGGCCGTTTCCCCGCAATCCGCCGCCACCACGTCCGGCTTGGTGCGGCCGTCGGGAGTTGGCCCCCGGCTGCTGTAGGACTGTATGGAAGTCACGTTGTTCCAATGAGCCGCGCCCACCGCGAGCATGCCCGAGCTGGTGCTCTCCGCAGGGTTGATGGTGCTGCCGGCGTCCGGGGTGTTGAATGCCAGCCCTTCTCCTTGCCACGCCAGGAGCTGAATCCAACCTGGCTCGCTGCCGCTATGGTGGGCGATCATGATGTCGTAGCTCGCGAAGGCGACCACCCGTTCATAGGGAATGTGCCCATCCTCTCCTGATTGAGGGTCGATACTGACCAACGTGATCTCGCCGCCATCTGGGCTCGCCAGGAAAAGGTCAAGGTCTCTGGTCGCCCCACTCCAGGTGTCGTCCCATCGCAGTTGGAGCGGGCCCCACACATGAAACCTGTTCCTGAAGTTGGCCTCATCGAAGTTGAGGACTCTGAAGTCCTGGCCATCGACAGTTATGGTGGTGTAGGAAAACGGACCGCGTTTGAACCAGGCGCGCTGCGCTGAGTTCCCCGTCGCGTTGACCCAGACGATCCCCGCTTCCACGGCCCTGTCCACGGTGTTCAGCGGGCTGACGGAGGCGGGGGAAGTACCATCGCCGGGACCGTCGAATAGCCACGTCCTCGAGTGGTTGATGACCGATACGCCCTGAGAGATCATCCAGTCGACCGCGTCCCTCAGGTCTCCGGGCGACTGGGGGTCCGAGATGTACAGCGATACCTCCGGGGCAATGTCGATGACCGACTCTGCGACGACCGTGCCGTGAGTACTGCCCCCGCAGTGCTCCAGGTCGTCGGAGTGTTCCCCCAACCCCAGGTAACACCTCGCTTGGACAGTTGTGGGCACCTCGGTGCCCATGATGTCTGCAAATCCGCCGAAACCGCCGTCGATCACTCCCACCTTGATGCCCTTGCCGGTGAACCCCGCCTGGTTCCAGGCCGCCGAACCGTGCACTCCGGGACCGTTGCCGGGAATCCCAGACCCGCTCTGGGGTTCTTCCGGAGGCTGAATGGGCCGCACCCGGACGACTCCAGGCTGCTCAGAGGTCTCGGCCAGCAGCAGGACAGGCACGTACGCTTCGATATAGTCGTCCCTGGCAGATATGTTGGAGGCGCCGTTGGCTTCCAGGAAGCGAACTACGTCGTCCACGTTGCCTGAGAGATGTATGGCCACTCCTATCGAGTCCTCTCGGTGAATGGGGGCCTGGCTTGCGGCTTCCTCAGCGGATATCTCGCCGGCCTCGACCCTGGCTATGAGTTGGTTGAGGGCGGTCCCTACCTTCGGGTGCGTCAGCTCGGTCTTCCGGGAGAAGGAGAATTGGGCGGAGCCGGTTGGGGCGCCGGACGGTCCGACCGCCGCCGCCGTCGCGGTGGGCGTCGCCGCCGCGCCCGGCGCGGGCGTCGTCACGGCGATCGTCGGCGGCTGGGTCGCGACGGCCCCCGCCACGGGCGCCGCCGTCGGAAATGGGGTCGCCGTAGGATAGGGCGTGGCGGTGGGAAGCGCTGTGACCGTAGGCTGTGGCCCGGGCCTCGGTTGCACTTCGATGCCCGTGCCGGGCTCCGTGCTCCCTGGCGAGCCGCCCGCGGGCGGAGACGGGGTTTCGCGCTGGGGCGTGGGAGGTTCCGCGCCGCACGCGAGCGACGCCAGCGTGAGCAGCATCGCCAGCGCGGACGCGAAGACAGGCGCGGCTGATCTGCGGAGGACAAGACGACGGCTGATCCAGAGGGCTCCGCAGCTCATGAGCTCAGCCTGCCTTCTCGAGTTTCCCGCTCGAACCGTCGCACACTCCAGCCGACAGGCAGGCTGGCGACGGATTGCGGCTCGCGTGGTGTATGTTGCATCTCGGCGCGCATTCGGTCAAGGTATGTGCCCGGCCCCGGCAGGGCTGCCCGCGCCAACATAGCTGCGATCGACTCGCGAGCCCTGGCTCCGGCCTGGCGGGACAGGAAATGCCAGGCGACAGCGGTCAGCGGTCATGCCAATTGTGACTCCATGGCGCCCATGTTGCCGTTCCTCTGGCGAGGTCGTAAGGTTCGGTTGTACCGACTTGTCGCGGTGCATATGTACCCCTCATGCCGCGGTACAAACGAACCTTGTCAGATGGCCGGAGCGGCGTAGAGTACCTGGGTATAGGCTTGAATTCAAAATGATGCGACGCCTTGTCAGAGAGTTGGGCCAAGCGCCTGATCGGACCGATCCCGACGATCTGCGCTATAGCCTGAGGATTTCGGTGTGGGTGCGATGGCTGCTGGTAGCCGCATGGCTGGTCCAGCACAACTATCGGGTCAGCTTCGACCATCCCTCCTTTGTGGCCCACACGCTCTTTGCCCTGTTGCTGCTCTCGCTCAATGGCTACGCCCACTACCGAATCGAGACAGGACGTTCGGTCACGTGGCACTGGGCTCTCGCCCTCAGCGTCATGGACGCGGTCATGCTTACGGCGGGGTTCTGGATTTCCGGGGGGTTCGCGAACACCTTCTTCGTCCTGTACTACGCCTCGCTGGCGATGTTCGCCGTGGTGTTCACCTCTCCGTGGCTGAGCCTGGCGGGGGTCACATTGGTGGCTGCCGTTTACACGACCCTGAGCCTGACGGTGGAGCCCGGCGTCGACTTCGAGATAGGAGAAGAAAAGGTCCTGTTCATGAGGGTCGTCGTCATGTACGCCGTTGTCGTGGCAGTCAACCTGGTCTCGAGGTTCGAACGCACCAGACGGCGGGAGGCGGTGGAGCGTGAACGCAGGCTCCAGCGAGAGCGCATAGAGCTCTCCCAGACCATCCATGACACGATAGCCCAGTCCGCCTACGTTATCGGCCTGGGCCTTGAGACGGCGATCGAGCTTGCCGACGCCCGGAAGGACGGGAGCCGCGACGAGCTGCTGGCCAAGCTGAGGGCGACCCATGCGCTGTCGAAGTCGGCGATGTGGGAGCTGAGGCATCCCGTCGACATAGGCTCGGTACTCGACGGACGCGAGCTGAGCCGCGTTCTCAGGTCCCACGCCTCGGCTTTCACGACAATCACGTCCATCCCGACCGAAGTCGTCAAGTCGGGCTTCGAGCCGCCGCTCTCATCCACCACCGGACAGCTGTTGTTCTCGATAGCCCACAACGCCATGACGAACGCGCTTCGTCACTCGAATGCGTCCAGGGTCGACATCTCACTGCGTTTCGAGGCCGGCAGCCTCTGGATGTCCATATCGGACGACGGGGACGGTCTCCCTGACGACTACACCGAACGCGGCCACGGATTCAGGAACATGAGGGCTGACGCGGAACGCATGGGCGGCAGGCTCGAGCTGGGCCCCGGAGAGGGTGGCCGCGGCACAACCGTAACCTGCGTCATTCCGCAGGACGAGGACCAGAAAGGAATCTAGCGTGCCGCCAACTGCACGGACAAGAGTGCTGCTCGTCGACGACCATGAAATCATGAGGGATGGCCTGCGCGAGGTGCTGGAGCGTTCCGGCGCCTTCGAGGTCGTCGGCGAGGCCGGCGATGGCGAGACCGCCGTAAGGGTTGCGCGGAGCGTCGAGCCGGACGTGGTCATAATGGACGTCATGATGCCGCTCAAGAACGGCATCGACGCCTGCCGGGAAATCACGGAGACACTCCCGGACGCCCGCGTGCTGATCCTCACCGCCGCATCGGAAGAGGACGCCGTGGTGGAGGCTCTCACAGCCGGCGCCGTGGGCTACCTTCAAAAGTACTCGGGCAAGAGAGACCTGCTGCGCGCCGCCAGAGATGTCGCCAGGGGCGAATACCGCATCCCACCGGACGCCATAAGGCGGATGATCTCAGGAATCCGTACAGCGAAGCGCCAGGAGACGGGTGCCTCGGACAGACTGACCGATCGGGAGCGAGACATACTCACGCTGTTCGCCCAGGGGCAGTCCTACGCGCAGATCGCCAGGGTCAGGGGCAATCAGTCGCTGACCATCCGAAACGCCATCTACGGGATCCAGGACAAGCTGGGGATAGAGACCAAGCAGGAGTTGGTGGTCTGGGCCGTGCGAAGCGGGTTGCTCGACAACATGGAGCTTGGCAAATGACAGTGCAGTGCCTGAGCCACGCAGGGGCCTCTTGGCCAAAGGAGACTACAATGACGAAAGCCGTCACGAGTTGGCTGGTTGCTGTCCCAATACTGGGTGCAATGGTCCTGGCCGGATGTTCAGAGCCAGGGACCGACTCCGAGATATTGGACCGCGTGGACTCGCGTGACCAGACCACGGAAGAGCCAGCGGCCGTATCCGAACTGCTCAGCGCCATAGACTCGCGTGACCCACTGGCTGTCACGCGAGCCATGGATGCGGGGGCGGACGTCAACGCAAGAGACCGCTACGACCGACCACTCCTTCACGCTGCGATTGACGAAGGCAATTCTGAGATTGTGCAGATTTTCGTGGATGCGGGGGCGGACGTGAACGCAAGAGAGGGAGGCGGGGGTGACACGCCCCTCCACGTTGCGATCTACGAAAGCCATCCTCGGATTGTGCGAATTCTCCTCGACGCAGGGGCGGACGTGAACGCAAGAGACCGCAATGACCGTCCGCTCCTTCACGCTGCCATCAACATGGGCGATCCTCGGATTGTGCGGATTCTCCTGGACGCAGGGGCGGACGTGGCCGCAAGGGACCGTGAGGACAATACGCCCCTTTACGCGGCGGTCGACGGGGGCCGCTTTGATATTGCGCAAATGCTCTTGGACGCGGGCGCAGTGGTAGACTTTCCGCCGAATGCTCCGACGGCAATCAGGGTCGTTGACCGGTCCGACAGCAGTCTCACGATTGCGGCGGCGCTATGGGGAAGGGGAATTATCGAGACACACCTTCAGGTGCGCCGGCGAAATACTACCGAGTCCGGGGAGTGGGTGGAAGCCGACGTGCATGACACGGACGGACGCCTCGAAGACCAGGGGTTGAACGAGGACTCTACCTACCACTACACGATTCGGGCCTGCAATGCAGTTGGCTGTTCCGGATTGTCCCCCGAGACTGCCGGAGTAACCGAGTCCTCAGGTCACGTCGACCCGCCGGCCACGCCTACGGGCGTGGAAGGGCTCAAATTCGATGTCTCGGCCGGTACCGACGACGCCGGCGTAGCGTGGACGGCCGTCGACAGAGCAACCTACTACGAGGTCTATCAGGGAACCCGTCTCGATGCCGAGGTAAGCGCCCCACAGACCAGCTATAGGGACTATTCCCCCAACTCATCGTTCGGGGCTTTCTCTACTACCAAGTACCAGGTCAGGGCATGCAACAAGGCTGGTTGCTCTCCATTCTCGGAAGCCGTTACGGTGCGTTAGACTGGGAGATGCGGTCTCCTGTCAACGTCCAGCGACTATGTCAGGCGAGCTGTTCAGCGAAACGTCAGTCGCTGCGGTGTCCGCGTCCTGTAGATCAGTGGTCACCGATTGAGGGCCGGCTCCATTTGCGCGGGCTATGGCACGACGGCCTGAACGCGCCAGGCAGTGGTACTTTAGGTGGTACTGTCGCGGAATAATCCAGCATCTCGCATAGCAGTCGGAATCCTGGCCGGGCAGCCAACTTCCCGACTGCATGGAATGCCTCTACTCCCCGCAACACCAGCCCGACATGCGTGAGAAACGAGCCGATCGCAAGGCGAGTGCCCGGCGCGGTCGGCCGATCGCGTGGCGAGCCGGACCAACTCCACCCGTGGCCGACCGACGGCCGCACACGTTCACGCGTCACGGCATCACGATCGACGACCCCTGGCACTGGCTGCGCGACGACGACTACCCGATCGTCACCGATGCCGACGTGCTCGCCTACCTCGCGGCCGAGAACGAGTACTTCCACGAGAGAATGTCGTCACATCGAGAGTTGACCGACTCGATCTTCGAGGAGATCAAGGCACGTGAACAGCCGGACCTGACCAGCGTTCCCTGGAAGCGTGGTGACTGGTACTACCAGTGGGCCTACGAGCACGGAAGCCAGTACCGCACGTGGCTGCGCTGGCCAGTCGACCTCCCCAACGCCCGGGAGGGGCCGACAGCCGGATCGCAGACGGTCCTGGACGAAACGGCGCTGGCTCGAGGGACGGAGTTCTTCCGTCTCGGCTCGATGTCGGTCAGCGGCGACGGCTCCCTGCTCGCCTACAGCACCGACGTGGACGGCTCCGAGCGGTACAGGATGGTGGTCAAGAACCTGGACACCGGAGAGATGCTGGGCGACGAAATCGAGGAGACCATCGAGAGCGCCGTGTGGGCGAACGACGGCGCCTCCTTCTTCTATGCAGTGGTGAACGCCAACTGGCGTCCGTGGCAGGTGCGCCGGCACGTGCTCGGAGAACCTGGACACCGGGACTCCGTGGTCTACGAGGAGAGCGATCCCGGTTTCTTCGTCGGGGTGTCGTCCACGACATCCCGGAGGTACATAGTCGTCGGCACGGGCGACCTCGTGACTTCGGAGATGAGGCTTGTTCCCGCCGACGCCCCGGACTCCGATCCGCTACTGGTCTCGCCTCGTCGGGTCGGGCACGAGTACTCGGTGGACCACCAGGGCGACGGATTCGTCATCCGTACCAACGACACCCACAAGAACACCCGCCTGGCGATTGCCCCGGCGGACGATCCTGCCGAGACGTCCTGGATGCCCCTGGTGGAGGCCTCAGACTCTCACTACATTCGCGCGTTCAGGGCATTCGAGAGCTTCATCGCCGTGGAGGAGCGCGTCGACGGCCTCGACCACGTGCGCCTGATCGATCGCGCGGGCAGGGCAACGTACGTCCCGTTCCCCGAGCCTGTGTACAGCGCCCGCATGGGCACTAACGAGGAGTTCCAGACCAACACGCTGCGCCTCGAGTACACGTCGATGGTGACTCCGCCCTCCGTGTTCGACTATCACGTCGGCGCGGATGAGCTCGAGGTGCGACAGGTGCAGCAGGTCCCCGCCGGATACGATGCCTCGGACTACGTTGGGGAACGGATCCGGGTGGCGGCCCGCGACGGGGCGCAGGTCCCGGTGTCGATCGTCCGCCGCAGGGACACCCCGGTCGATGGCGCCGCCCCGCTATACCTGTACGGTTATGGCGCGTATGGCCATGCCGTCCCCCCTGCGTTTTCGGCCTCCAGGCTGTCGCTCCTGGACCGCGGCTTCATATTCGCGATCGCGCACGTTCGCGGCGGTGACGAGCTCGGATACAACTGGTACGAGGCAGGCAAGCTCGACTGGCGCACCAACACGTTCAACGACTTCGTGGACGTCGCACGTCGACTGGTGGAGCGAGGATATGGGACTGCAGGACGTATCGCGATCTCCGGTGGCAGTGCCGGCGGCCAGCTCATGGGCGTCGCGGTGAACCAGGCGCCCGAGCTTTGGGGAGCCGTCGCCGCTCACGTCCCTTTCATGGACGTGCTGAACACGATGCTGGACGACTCTCTGCCCCTTACGCCGATCGAATGGCCGGAGTGGGGCAACCCCTCGGTGGACAGGGACGCGTTCGAGCTCATCCGCTCCTATTCCCCGTACGATCAACTGAAGCCGCGCGAACATCCTCCGATGCTCGTTACCGCGGGCCTGAACGACCCCAGGGTGACCTACTGGGAACCGGCGAAGTACGTGGCAAAGATGCGTGCGCTGAAGACCGACGACAACGTGCTCCTCCTGAAGACCAACATGGGAGCGGGCCACGGCGGCAGCTCGGGGAGATACGACCGTCTGCACGAAGTGGCGGAGGAGTACACCTTTATACTGGCGAGCATGGGGCTCCTGGAGTAACCGTTCCCCGGCGCGGGCTCACGGGGGCGCATGATGCGCTCAGCCGACTCGGTCCAGGCGAAGGGCAGCCGTTTCGGCCTCCCGGCGGCCGATGCGCCCCGTCTTGTTGACACTCCACTGCCCGCCTCGCCATAATTGGCCGGAATTTTTCGGCCCGTGGCCTCCGTCATGGGCCGTAGCCCTACCTGTGACAAGACCCGGGTAACCGGAACAGCCTCTACCCCCTGCCGCCAGGCTCACCCATCGCTTCGCGTGCGGCCATCGTCGCCTCGCGGTGTGGGCCGTCAGGAGGACACCTCGGATTGGAAATCCACGAAGCCCTCTTCAGGGTCGGCCTGCTCATCGTCTGCGCGAAACTGCTGGAAGGCGTATTCCAGCGTTTCGGGCTCAACTCGATAATCGCCTACGCCACCACCGGCGTCATCCTTGGCCCGCTGACCGGGCTGGTCGAGGCCGACGCCGAGATCGAGATCATCCTCGGCATCGGCATCTTCGTCTTCTTCTTCCTCATCGGCCTGGACGAGCTGGACATCCCGGGCTTTCTGACGGCCATTCGCGGTCGGCTCTTTCTTGCCGCGACACTGTCGGTGGCCATTTCGATGCTCGTGTCCCTGTCGGTCACCACCGACTTCCTGTTCGACCTGCAGTTGGGGCTCGACTTCACCCAGGCCCTCGGTCTGGCGGGGGTGTTGTCCCTGTCCAGCCTCGGGGTTGTCGCCAGGGTGCTGATCGACGAGGGGCGCCTCAGGGAGCCCGTGGGCGTGCAGATCTTCACCGCCGTGGTCATCGCCGAGCTGATAGCCCTGTTCGTCGTGGGGTTCGCGATAAGCGAGCACTTCTACGCGGGAGGACACGACCACCCGTTGGACCCGCTCAGCCTGGGGGTCCTGGTCGGGCAGATAGTGGGCTTCACCGTGGTGACGTGGTTCTTCTCCACGAAGATACTCCCCAGGATCATCGTCCTCCTGCACCACTTCCTCCAGGTGCCGCAGCTATCGTTCGGGGTCCTGCTGGGCGGGCTCTTCCTCGTGGTCGTGGGAGCGGAAGAGGTTGGGCTCCACGGCTCGCTCGGCGCGCTGCTGTTCGGCGCCGCTCTTTCGATACTGCCCTACCAGGTGCGGCGCGACATCATGCCGGGCATGAGGGGCGCCGCGGAGGGATTCTTCGTCCCGCTGTTCTTCGCGTCGGCAGGCCTGCACCTGAGCTTCGAGTTCCTGGATCTGCCGCCGGCGACCATGGCCGCGCTGGTCCTCGTACCCCTCGCCGGCAAATTCGCCGGAGCGTTCATCAGCGCATTCGTCACCCGCCTCGACGCGCCGCTCGCCACGGCCGCGGGCCTCATGGCGAAGGGCGTCGCGGAGATCGCCATCCTGCTCGTGCTGCTCCAGGCCGGCGCCATCGACAAGGGGGTGTTCTCCCTGCTCGTCCTGGTCATGTTCGGATACATCCTGCTCACCCCCATGGGCATCAGCTACGCGCTCAGAAGGCTCAGACACGCCGAGGCGGTCACCCCCGACGGCCGCACCCCGCCGTCCCTGGACCGCTTCGCCCTCGAGGGGATCAGGGTACAGGACATCCTGGACCGCTCCCGAACTCACCCGGAGCAGTCGCTGACGGTCAAGGCCTTCGCCGAGAGGTGGCTGCTGCCCGAGCAGCACGACTACGTGGTCGTGGATCACGGCAAGCTGGTCGGTATCGTCTCGCTGAGCATGCTGCGCTACCTCCCCCGCGACCAGTGGGAGCACACGCCGCTGCAAAGGGTGGTCCGCCGGAGCTCGCCCTGGGCCTACTCCGACGAGCTCGTGGAGGACGCCCTCCAGCGAATGACGGAGAACTCCCTGACCGTACTCCCCGTCGCCGACAGGGAGACAGGCGAGCTCATCGGCTCCATCTCGAGCCACGAAGTCCTGGAGATGATCGTACTCGCCGCCAAGGGGCACTGATGCCGCGGGCACGGCCCCCGGACCTGCCGTAACGCGGACCCGCCGGTGTACGGGGTACTGGCATTGGCCGGGAGCCGCTGGCTACAATTGAGGTGGACGTTTCTGCACGCCCCGTACCGACGGGGCGTTATTCTGGAACACGAGGCGCCCGACCGTCGGGCGCGGCAGACGGTGGAGCATAGATGAGATTCATTACGGCTGCGGCGGTCGGCAGACCGTCGGTCACGGTCCTGGCCATCGTCATCCTCCTCTTCGCGGGAGTGTTCGCCTACAGATCGCTCAGGGTCGAGCTCTTCCCGGAGATCGAGTTCCCCCTGGTCACTGTCTCCGTCCGGTACCCGTCGGCCGGGCCCGAGGCCGTCCTGCGCGACGTCACCGAGCCGGTGGAGCGCGCCATCACGGGAATCGACGGCCTCGAGAGCGTCGAGTCGATCACCAACGAGGGCAGCTCCCTCGTGCTCGCGACGTTCGTGTTCGGCACGGACATGGCGGCGGCCGAGGGCGACGTCAACGCCGCCGTGAACAGCGTCGTGCTCCCGGCCGGCGTCGAAGAGCCGTCGGTCGGCAGGCTGAATCCGAGCGAGATACCCGTCATACAGGTCAGCGTCGTCTCGGACCGGGACGTCTCCGAAATCCAGCAAGTCGTCCAGTCCCGCGTCCTGCCCGCGATCTCCGACGTCGACGGCATCATGCAGGTCCGCACTGCCGGAACGGTGGAACGGCGCGTCGCCGTCACGGTCGACCCGGACAGGCTCGCTGAGAACGGGCTGTCGCTGCCCCAGGTCTCCGCCGCCCTCAGCGACAACAACCTGTCGCTGCCGGCCGGTCTCATATTCGACGGCGGCCAGGCCGTCATCGCCAAGACGACGCACGCCTTCGGCTCCGTCCAGGAGATCGAGGACCTCGTCGTCGGCGCGTCGGCGGCCGGGCCCGTGCGGCTGGGCGACGTCGCCGACGTGAGCTTCGGCGCCGCGGCTCCGACGAGCATCTCCCGCACCAACGGCCAGCGCAGCGTCAGCGTCTCGGTCGTCAAGACCCCGGAGGCGAACACGATCGAGGTCACGACCGCCGTCCGCGAAGCCATCGACGGCATCGACGGGCTCCCGCCGGACATGGGAATCGTGGTCGTCTCCGACCAGGGCCCGGAAATCCAGGAGCAGATCGACACGCTCACCCAGGAGGCCATATTCGGCTTCCTCTTCGCCGTGTGCGTCGTCTTCGCCTTCATGCTGACCATACGGCCGACCGTCGTCCGTGGGCTGTTCAGCACGCTGCGCCCCACGATCGTGATCGCCCTCTCGATCCCGCTCAGCGTGTTCACCGGCGTGCTCCTCATGTACTGGCAGGACATGACGCTCAACTTCATGAGCCTCGGCGGTCTCGCCATCTCCGTCGGGCGGGTGGTCGACGACGCTATCGTCGTGCTGGAGAACGTCTACAGGCATATCCAGGGCGGCAGGGAGCGCTGGCGCGCGGCCCTGGAGGCCACCGCCGAGGTGGGGCCCGCCATCTTCGCGTCCACCGCCGCCACGGTCGTCGTCTTTGCGCCCCTGGCCTTCATACAGGGCCTCGTGGGGGCGTTCTTCTCCCCCTTCGCGCTGACCGTCAGCTTCGCCCTGATCGCGTCCCTCTTCGTTGCCCTGACGGCCGTGCCGGTCCTGGGCGCCTACCTGCTGCGCCCCGGCGACCTCCCCGACGAGGTGGAGGAGGACGAGGTCATCATGCAGGAGACGTGGATGCAGCGCGCATACACGCCGGTCCTCAAATGGACGCTGCGGCACAAGATCGTCACGCTGGTCGCGGCCTTCAGTCTCACGGTCGCCAGCCTGGGGCTTACTGCCGTGATCCCCATCACGCTCTTTCCGTCAGGAGCGGACCGCTTCCTGGAGATGGAGCTGTCGTTGCCGCCGGGCACGCCCCCGGACCGGACCCTCGCCGAGGTCGTCGAGATCGAGGAGCGCCTCAGCGAGGTCTCGGAGGTCTACAGCGTCGTCATCGGCGAGACCAGCCTCCAGTTCGCGGAGACCTTCGCCGGGCTCAACCAGGCCAGGATCCTCGCCAACCTGTCCAGCGACGCCCCCGCGGACATCTCCGACACGCTCAGGAAGGAGCTCGACAAGGAGGGCCGCACCCTGAGGATCAGGGAGGTCGCCGCCGGCCCGCCCGCCGGAGTAATCGACATCACCATCACCGGCCCCAACTACGACGACATCGCCGCGGTAGCCAGCGAGCTGAGCGCCGACATATCGGCCATCGACGGCGTTGTGAACGTCGAGGACAACGTGACGCAGGCGCGCGACGAGGTCTCCATAGAGGTCGACCCACAGCGGGCCGCGCGCATCGGCCTCACCACCCGGCAGGTCGGCTTCCAGGTCAGCCAGTACCTCATCGGCCGCAAGGTCACCAGCGTGACCATCGAGGGAGAGACGGTCGACGTCGTGCTGACCGCCGACCCGCTCGCGGTCAACGGAGTCGACAAGGTCGAGGGGCTCGTCATCTCAGGCCCCGGCGGGACCGCCCCGCTCGCCGACCTCGCGGATGTCGTGCTCAGGGAGGGCCCGGTCACCATCAGCCGCACCGACGGCGAGCGGTCGGCGACCATAGTCGGCGACGTCGTGGGCGAGGACACCCAAGCGGTGAGCGCCCTGGTGGACGAGGCGGCCGCCTCCGTGACGCGCCCGCCCGGGGTGCGGGTAGTCAGCGGCGGAGTATCGTCCGACATCCAGGAGGGCTTCCAGGCCATCTTCATCTCGATGGCCGTGGGCATCGCGCTCGTCTACCTCGTGATGGTCGCCAGCCTGGGCTCGCTCAGGAACCCCATCGTCATCGTGACGACGCTGCCGCTCGCCCTGATCGGCGCCCTCGTCGCCCTGGCCGTGACGGGCCGCACCCTGGGACTGCCCGCCATGATGGGCATGCTGCTGCTCATCGGCATCGTCGTGACAAACGCCGTCGTGCTCATCGCGTTCGTCGAGCAGCTCAGGGAGAAGGGCATGCCCGTGCACGAAGCCCTGGTCACCGGCGCCCGCGTCCGCCTGCGCCCGATCCTCATGACCGCGCTCACCACGAGCTTCGCGCTTCTGCCTCTGGCGGTCGCGACGAGCGGCGGCGGCCTCATCAGCGCCGAGCTCGCGACGGTCGTCATCGGCGGCCTGATGAGCTCCACCGGCCTCACCCTGATCGTCATACCGATAATCTACACGCTCTTCAACGACAGCATCCCCAACCTGCTCCGCCGGCGCCCCGCTCCGGAGCCGACGACCGGCTGAGGAGCCACGAGACCCCTCCCTCCAACGACCGAGCGAACAGCCGTCGGTGGAATAGCCCCTCCCGCCAGGGGAGGGAGGAAAAGACCTGCCCTCTCTCCCTCGACGGGAGAGGGCTGGGGTGAGGGTGACGGCCCCCCATCCGCAGCGATGGTGTAACCTATCTCCCCGGTCTGGGAGGTGACGCGCACGCCGCTGAGCGAAACGCCGCGGGTAGCTCCCCCTCCCTCTAGCTCCCGTCCGCCAGGGGAGGGAGGAAAAGACCTGCCCCCTCTCCCTCGACGGGAGAGGGCTGGGGTGAGGGTGACGGCCCCATCCGCAGCGATGGTGAACCCATCTCCCCGGTCTGGGAGGTGACGCGCACGCCGCTGAGCGAAACGCCGCGGGTAGCTCCCCTCCCTCGGAAGGGATAGCGCCGGGATGAGCGTCGGCCCGTCCCCTACCGCCGCGGCTCCCACGAGAAGAACCGCGCCGCGACCGCGAGGCCGGCGACCAGCCACGCCGCCATCACGAGCAGGTCCACCCACTCGATCCCCGTCCCCGTCTCGAACGGGTCGAACGCCGAGTGCAGCGCCGACGCGAAGTGCCCCACCGGGAAGACGTCCGCTACGGTCGTCAGCCACGATGGCGCGTCCTGCAGCGGGATGAAGACGTCCGAGATGAACAGCAGCGGCAGGATCATCACGTTCACCACGGCCGGAGACGCCTCCGCGTTCGGTATGGCCGCCGTGATCGCGAGCCCGAGGGCGCAGAACGTCGCCGCCCCGACCGCGAGCGTAAGCAGGAACGCCGGCAGCGTGTTCGTAGGCACGTCCACGTCGTAGAGCAGCGCCCCCGCCGCCGTGACGATGGCGACCAGCAGCACGGCCAGCAGCACCGAGTGGACGATTCGGCCGGACAGGAACGTCCAGCCCGGCAGGGGCGTGCCCCGTATGCGTTTCAGCAGCCCCTGGTCCCGCGCGAAGCACACGCCGATAGACACGTTGTTGAAGCAGGTGTAGATCACCGACATCGCCACTATCGCCGGAACGTAGAAGGTCGACGTGTTCGTCGTCCCTCCCGGCAGATCCAGCTCGCGGCTGCCGAACAGCAGGTTGAAGATCACCAGGAACATCAACGGGAAGACGAACACGAAGAACGCCGCGAGCGGGTTGCGCCAGAACGCCCTGTTCTCGTACCGCACCTGCCTCAGCGCCAGCTTCAGGGAGCTCACTCGTCCTCACCGTCGCGTTCCGGGGCGCCTACGAGATCGATGAACACGTCCTCCAGCGTCGGAGTCGATACCGACAGGTCCCCGAGCTCGACTCCCTGTTCCACCGCCCAGCCGGTCAGTCGGTGCAGTGCTTCGGTCGGCGCCCCCGTGGCGATGGTGTACGCCCCGTCGCCGCCCGCGCTGGCCGCCCCCAGGTCGTCCGGCGGGGCGCCGGCGCCGGGCCCGACCGCGAACCGGATGATCGTCGAGCCTCCCCCGCGCACCAGCTCGCCGGGAGTGCCCTCCGCGACGATCTCGCCCTGCACGATGATCGCCACCCGGTCCGCCAGGTGCTCTGCCTCGTCCATGTAGTGCGTCGTCAGCAACACCGTCTTGCCGAGGGAGCGGAGGTTCTCGACCATCTCCCACGCCTGGCGCCGCGCCGCCGGGTCCAGCCCAGTCGTCGGCTCATCCAGGAACAGCAATTCCGGGTCTCCCGCGAGGCCGATGGCGACGTCGAGCCGCCGCTGCTGGCCCCCGGACAGGCGCCGCACCCGCGTGCGGCGCTGCTCGCCCAACCCGATGACGTCCAGGATATCGTCCAGCGGCAGCGGAGCGGGGTAATACCCGCGGAACAGGTCTATCGTCTCCCCGACGCTCAGGTACGGCTCCACGCCCGTGCTCTGCAGCACGATGCCGATCCGCTGCTTCAGGTCGCGGTCGTTCAGCCCCGGATCATGGCCAAGCACCGAGACGTCGCCGGCGCTGCGGTCGCGGTGCCCCTCCAGGATCTCGACCGTCGTCGTCTTCCCGGCGCCGTTGGGTCCCAGCAGCGCGAACACCTCGCCCCGGCGCACGCTCAGGTCTATCCCCCGCACCGCCTCCACGCCGCCGTACGACTTGCGCAGACCGCGCACCTCTATGGCGGGCGACGAGTCCTCTGTGGCGTGGGAGACCGGCATGCACGCACAGTAGCCGGGAGGCTGCCCCGGCGTCAACCCGTGCCACGAACGCGGTGCGCCACCGTAGATTCCCGCTTTTCGCCGGCATCACGGCACCGTGGTCATCGAAAGTCCAGCCTAGCCTGGGGAGGAGGCAGTCACGCACACCACCCGCTCGCCCTTGTATCTTGAAATCGGGTAGGGTTGAGTGAAGGTACAGGGGCGTGACAGATCGATTTCGCGGTCCCCCAAAGCCCGAAAAATTGCCCGGGCATCAAGTCCGTATCTGCAAGGATGGGACAGAGCGGGAGACCAGCCTCAGTATAGACAGGAGGATGTCAATGAGCAATCAGGAGGTGTACCCCAAATCCCTCACCCAACATTGTTGGCGGTTGATGTGTGTGGTTGCAGGGCATAGTCGGTGTCTACCAGGAGTGCCGCATGACATAATCGGGCGTGTACCGGGTCTGGGACGAGACCTTTGAGCGTATCGGCAACGCTCGCTCGACCATTATGGGCTGTTCTCAACCCGAAGAAGGCATGGCTGGGCTTGGCAACTCAACTGAGTCGCCTTCAACCGATGGTCGAGCAGAGCGATCTACGCCGGGGACGGCTCGGGAGCCAGCGCCAATATCCTACGGCGCGCCAGCAGCAGCAACTCGTATGAGGGATGGCCACGGGCAAGACGGATGATCAGTCTCCTGGCGTGACGCAGCACCCGGCCTGGCAAGGAGATCAGCGCGAAGCGGACTGCCTTCAGACGCCTGCTCGCCCACTGTCCCCCCAACACCAGCCGCTTCATCGCGGAGTTCAGGTTGAAAGTCAGCACCGCTATGGCCCACCATGCGGCGTTGGCGCCGAACAGGCCCGACGGCAGCCTGCCCCCGGCAAGGTCACTCTTGAGAACGCCGTGGACCTCCTCGCCCTTGCCGCACCTCTGCCTCGACCACCAGATCACCTCGTCCCCCGGAAGGTCCCGGTTGGTCACCACTCCAAACACCTTGTGCCAACCTCTGCCGGACAACTCCATGGCAGCAAAGGGCAACTCCATCTGACCCTCCATTCCTGGCATCGGCTGTTCGGTCAACCGCTCTCTGGTAGCTAAGAACCGGTACTCAGGGCTGTTCCTGGAGTGGCCTATCCAGTTGGATACGAAGTTCACCTCAGCCCACTGCTGACCCGTGTCCACACGGGTGCTCGCCCTTCTTGCGGTACAGCGGCCGCCACTCCTGTTCGGCTACCTGCGCCACCGCGCGGCGGAACTCCAGCGTCACGTCAACTCCCACCGCAAACTCGATCACTTCGAACCGCTCGTCCACCCCCTCGGCGCAGTACCGCAGTAGCTCCTGCTGGTACCCGGCCGTGTCAGACCGCACCATCGCCTTGTCCACACCGGCGGGCAGATCCCTCAGCGCTTCGGTCAACACTCGCAGCTGCTGATGGCCCGCAGGTACGTTGCCGTCACGAAACTCCGAATGCACAATCAACTCGGCCTCCGACCAGTAGGTCGTCAGCGGCTGGTACGCCCTGTACTCCTTGTAGCCGTGGAGCGCCTCCTGCTTGCGCGTCTCCACCAGGGTGGCATCCATGTCCAGAGTGGCCTCGGTGTGAGGCGAACGGCTCTGCACGAAGCCCACCAGGTCGGCGTTGACCTTCCCCAGTCCCTTCAGCGCTGCGTTGGCAGAAGGTATGAACGCTCGGTGAGCTTCCCGCTTCGCCTCCTCCTCCGAGTCGTGGAATCCCTCCAGGTATCGGAACACCGCAGACTCCGACGGCACGCTACGACGACGCTCTACTCGCCACCTGTTGTCCAACAATCTGCGCTGTGCGGCGCATGCCACAGGTCTCGAACTCTCGAGCAGCCTGGACAACCCCTCGTCCTTCTCAAGAAGGTCAAGGTCAGACACCGACTTGCCGCCTGCCAGGTTCAGCAGTATCAGCGAGGTGATCATCTGGCTGTCTGTCCCGCCCTGTCCTCCCTCGCGCAGTGCAACGTGGCGCTCTGACGATGACCTCAAGCCGGATGCGTGCATCAACTCCAAGTACGGCATCAGATCCGACAGCCCCGTCATACCCGGCGAACTCTTCTCCTCGTCGTACTGGAACGGCAGTATGCCTTGCCTGATAGTAGGTGCACCTCGTTGGTAATCGTTTCGCTCTTTCTCGAAACATCTTAGCCCCCTTCACGGCGGGCGCCAACGAGGTACTCTTCTTATTCGGGTGGGGAATCTAGGCGAGTAGGTAGTGTCTTAGTGCGGGGAATAGGGCGGATTTCAAACTGAGCCACTACCGGCGAGTACGTTCTCTGTCGTTGTGAGAGTGTCAGGGTAAATGTTCAATGATTATGTCAGCAGGGGTCTTCTCCAAGGGTGATCCAGTGCGGGTTTGCGCGGGTGGCTGGTCTTGGTTGTCGGGTGCGGTTCGGCGCCCGGTAGGCGCTTCGCTCCGTTCCGTCGCTCCGGGCCTATCGGGCGTGAGTGAGCGTCATATGCTCGGTCGCCGGTCAGATCTGAGGCTGAAATGCCGTTGTGGCGGCTGGCGCTGCGAGCTCTGAGTGTCACGGGTCCCGGTGCCGCTGGTACAGATGCGAGCATCCTGCCCTGGTAGGCCACCACGATAGTTCCGTCGAGCCGTTCCTGGACCTCCACCTTGGCACGGGCGTAGGTGGCTCGATGTTCGTCGGCCAGGAGTTGTATGGTCGAGCTTCCGAACCGTACGGTGTTGTCGTTTGCCGCGATTCGGACGTACTTGAAGCAGAGCACGCCATCGAGGCAGAGACCTGTCGGCACTTGACGGTATGCCGAGTCGGGCTGGGCCGCAGGCACACCGAATTGCCGGTTGAAGCGCGGTATGAAGTCGCGCAGCACCTCGTTGGCCTGTTCAATGGTCGAGACACCGGCGAGGCGCATCTCGGAGACCAGCCTGTCCTGGAAGGTGCCCCAGACCCGCTCTATACGCCCCTTAGCCTGCGGGGTGTGGGCCAGGACGAGACCGATATCCAACTCCTTGAGTGCCCTTGCGAACTGCGTGGGGCCACGCGCGCCCCTGAGCTGCTCTACGAGGATTGCGGGCTCTTTGGGCGAGCGCTGGAAGATGCCGTGCCTGTCGCTATACAACGATAGAGGGACACCGTTCCGCTCGATGATCTCCCTGAGCATCAGGAGGTAGCCCTGAGCATCCTCCTGCTCCCTGAACAGGGCGGCCGGGACCGTCCCAGTCGCATCGTCCACAGCTCCGACCAATGTCAGGTAGGGGCCTCGGCCTTGAAGCCAGTCGTGCTGGCTGCCATCGACCTGCAGCAGCATCCCCTCCTGTGGGTAACGCTCACGGCGACTGTCGTCTGGGCGCTCTGCGGGGTCGCGGACTCCTTATGCCTGAGGCCAGCAGAATCCTCCTGACCGTCGAGCGCGACAGTTCGATCCCCTCTCGCTCTGAGAGTACCTCGGTCAGATGGGTGTGGTTGAAACCTGCGTAGAGCCCTTCGGCCAACTCACTGACTCTCTGCTGCGTACCTGTGTCCGTGGTCGTTGACGGCTTCCTGCCCCTGTTGCCGTGAGCTATGGCAGATGCTCCCTCCTTCCTGTAGCCTGCCAGCAGTCGCCATGCATGGCGCTCGCTCACTTCCATCAGCCCCGTCGCAATCTCCACCGTCACCTCGCCCGCGGTCACTCCGTTCAAAACCTGTATCCGGCTTTGTTCTTTCGTCGTCAACATCAGTCCTTTCATGGACTGACATTTTCATTGACCAGTCACGCCCCGACATATTCATTGAACATCTACACGGCGAGTAGTAACTGTTCAGACTTGCGGGGAAACGAGCAGGTCTCGGCACTGCAAGAGAGGGTTGAGGCCGTTAACCCTCCAAGTGCCGAAGAGAGACGCGAGAACCATTTTGGTGTCGGTGCCACGCTCGGAGCGAGTGCCGCCGCTGATCTTACGGCTGACCACCAGGTGGCGTAGGCTCCGTTCAGCCGCGTTGTTCTCGGATGGCACACCCGGATGGGACACGAAGACGAACAGCTCCTTGATGAACCGCTCCATGCGCCTGCAGAGCTTGGCTTGAGGTGCCTTCTCGTTGTTGGAGAAGGGCTGGCACAGCGACAGCAGCAGCTTCTCCAGCATCAACTGGTTGGCAGAGGCTGATCGCTGGTAGCCAGCGGCTGGTCGGCTGGGGCCGTCAGCGCATGCCTTTGCCCTGGCATAGAGTTGGCGCACCGCTGTGGCCCACCTAGCCAGGGCGATGTCTTGGGGGAACACCGCCTTGAGCTCATCGATGTCCCTCAACAGGTGGACCCAGCAGCGCTGCTTGAGGCCGGTGTACTGACTATATGCAGCGTAGAAGTCACTCACGAGCACTCCGCTGAAGGGCGTGCTACCGGGAGACTCTCCCAACACCTCGTCCACCATAACCTTGCCACGTCCACGGCGCAGGAAGTATCGCTCCGTGGGAGTGCTGAAGGTCCACACATAGCCGTTGACGCCATCCTGCCGCCAGCCGGTCTCGTCGGCGTGCACTACCGGAGAGCCGCGGATGCGTTCCAGCATCTCAGCCACGACCGGTTCGGCCCGTTGGGCTGCGGCATGTATCACATCAGTGATAGCACCCACGCTCAGCTTCAGTTGATGGACTGTTTGCAGGTACCACTGGATGCTCCTGATCGGCAGCCGTCCCTCTTCCCGAAGCGTCACGATCAGGCCTATCAGGTTGGGGCCCAAGCGCCGGCGCCCCATTGCCAACCCCGCCAACGGCTCTTGAGGCAACCGCCGCTTGTCGCACATCGGACATGTCCGGGCCACAAAGACGTGCTCGGTCACCTCTGCTGGCGCCACCGGAAGCTCGATCACTTCCCGTGTCCGCTGTACCCAGCCGCCTGACAGGCCAGTACCACACTCAGGGCACGACTCAGGCGCATGTACCACCCGATGCGTGGGTTCCATCCTCTGCCGGGCAAAGCCGTGCAGACGCCGTTTCCTCGATCCCTTCCTCTCCGGATGACGCCGCTTGTTGGACGGCTTATTGCCAGGTATCCCTGTCGTTCCCCCGCGACTGCTCAACTGATCTTCCAGCCTCTCTACACGCCGTCGTAGATCGGCAATCACCGCCCGCTGAACGGCAATCGCCGACAGCAGGGTCTCGCGGCTCGCATTCTGCAGGTCTACGTCGCTTCCACCCCTCCCTTATGACACCAATGCCAAACCCTACGCTGGGGGTTCTTGGGTTCGTCCCTTCAACTCTGAACAGTTACGGCGAGTACGTTCTCTTGACTCGCTGTGCGTGTTCTGCTAGTATCGTTGTCGGCCGCTGTTCGGCGGCAGGCGTAATCTGCGCTCTGCCGGCTGAAGGCGGCCGGAGTACCTTAACAGTTCAATAGTGGAAGGAAACGTTTAGTTCTTAGAGTTTGATCCTGGCTCAGGACTAACGCTGGCGGTGCGCCTAATGCATGCAAGTCGAACGGTCCTCCCGGGCTTGCCCGGACAGGACAGTGGCGAACGGCTGAGTAACACGTAAGTGACCTGCCCCGAAGCGGAGGATAAACCCGAGAAATCGGGCCTAATACTCCGTACGTTCCAGCGGCTGCGGCTGTTGGAGGAAAGGCATTCGATTCGTCGGGTGCCGCTTTGGGAGGGGCTTGCGGCCTATCAGGTAGTTGGTGGGGTAATGGCCTACCAAGCCTACGACGGGTAGCCGGTGTGAGAGCATGAACGGTCAGAGGGGGACTGAGACACGGCCCCCACTCCTACGGGAGGCAGCAGCAGGGAATCTTGCGCAATGGGCTAAAAGGCCTGACGCAGCGACACCGCGTGGGGGATGAAGGCTTTAGGGTTGTAAACCCCTTTTCTCGGGGAAGAGTGAGGACGGTACCCGAGGAATAAGCCTCGGCTAACTACGTGCCAGCAGCCGCGGTAACACGTAGGAGGCGAGCGTTGTCCGGATTTACTGGGCGTAAAGGGCGAGTAGGCGGCCCGCCAAGTCTCATGTGAAATCTCCCGGCTCAACTGGGAGGGGTCATGGGAAACTGGCGAGCTTGAGGTCAGCAGAGGAAAGTGGAATTCCCGGAGGAGCGGTGAAATGCGTAGATACCGGGAGGAACATCAGAGGCGAAGGCGACTTTCTGGGCTGCACCTGACGCTGAGGCGCGAAAGCATGGGGAGCAAACCGGATTAGATACCCGGGTAGTCCATGCCCTAAACGATGGATACTAGGTATGGGGGGTATCGACCCCCTCCGTGCCGTAGCTAACGCGTTAAGTATCCCGCCTGGGGAGTACGGCCGCAAGGCTAAAACTCAAAGGAATTGACGGGGGCCCGCACAAGCAGCGGAGCGTGTGGTTTAATTCGATGATGAGCGAAGAACCTTACCAGGGCTTGACATGCTTCTGCAATCCACCGAAAGGTGGCCCTCCTTCGGGACAGATGCACAGATGTTGCATGGCTGTCGTCAGCTCGTGCCGTGAGGTGTTGGGTTAAGTCCCGCAACGAGCGCAACCCTTGTCGTTAGTTACTTTTTCTAGCGAGACTGCCCCTAAAGAGGGGGAGGAAGGTGGGGACGACGTCAAGTCAGCACGACTCTTACGTCCTGGGCTACACACACGCTACAATGGCGGATACAAAGGGTCGCCAAGGAGCAATCCGGAGCCAATCCCACAAAGTCCGCCCCAGTTGGAATTGCAGGCTGAAACCCGCCTGCATGAACGAGGAGCTGCTAGTAACTGCAGGTCAGCACACTGCGGTGAATACGTTCCCGGGCCTTGTACACACCGCCCGTCACGTCATGGAAGTCGGCAACACTTGAAGTCGCTGGGCCAACCCTCAGGGGAGGTAGGCGCCGAGAGTGGGGTCGGTGACTGGGACGAAGTCGTAACAAGGTAGCTGTACCGGAAGGTGCGGCTGGATCACCTCCTTTCTAGGGAGTACTCCGACGAACCCTCGGGTCCGTCGGGGAGGTCGATCAGTGGGTGGAGGTCGTTCAAAGCGAAGGGTCGAGCATGAACCCGATTCGTCGGGTGGAGCTCCCCCGAGCGGCGGCGGCTTTCCCAAGAAAGCCCGCTGTGTTGATAGTCGAAAAATCGAAGAGCAAGTTTCCTTCCACTGTTGAGCCGTTAAGGAAACGGGGCCGCAGCACGCGGCCCCGTATGCTTTCGCCGGAAACGCCGCGCACCTCGCCAGTCGCGCGGACCACGCGAGAGCCCTGCCCGTGGGGCTGTAGCTCAGCTGGGAGAGCGCCTCCCTTGCACGGAGGAAGTCGGGGGTTCGAGTCCCCCCAGCTCCACCAGACCAGCACGCATGCCATCCCAACCTGCTCCGCGGTCGGACCGGCAGCCGCTTCAGCCGCCGGCCGCGAATCGCGGCATCACCTTTGTGGCGAACGTCTCCAGGTTCCTCAGCGACATGGTCAACGGCATGCCCATGTGCGTGAACTCGACAAGCAGGTAGCCCAGGTGGCATACCTCCTGGAGCTCCTGCACCTTCTCCACCACGTTCTCAGGCGATCCTACGAGCAGGGTGCGCGGCTCCAGGAAGTCCCAGTCCAGCTCCACGTCAGGGTCCAGGACCTCGCCCGGGTTGGTGAAGACCTGCCTGCCGCGAAAGGGATCGTTGAAGATGAACGCCGACATGATGCCCTCTTCCGCGTCGCGGCGCGCCTCCTCCATCGAAGAAGCGACATACGTCGAGCGCATCACCGCCTGGCCTTCTCCCAGGGCGAACGGCCTGCCCTCCAGCTCGCTCCTGACCCGCGCGTAGAGTTCCATTCGCTGCCTGATCCTGAGCGCCGGGGGCTGCCAGTAGCACGCGTTCAGTCCGAGCTCGGCCGCGGTGGTAACGGAGCGGTCGGTGGAGACGGTCATCCAGAGCGGGGGATGCGGCTCCTGATAGGGCCTCGGCGTTACACGCAGCTTCCTGACGCGGTCCCCGTCCTGCCAGGCGGGATTCGATGGGTACTTCGGATGGGAGAAGACAGTGCCTTCGACGGGGAAGCTGTAGTTCTGCCCCTGGTGCGAGAAGTACTCGTTCGTCCATATCGCCCGCACGATCTCCACCGTCTCCTGGAACAGCTCCCTGTTCTCCCTGTCCCTGCGAGGGTCGGCATTGGGATGGAACTGTGGCCCCTCGTAGGGCCAGATGCCCCGGCCGAAGCCGACTTCCACACGCCCGCCGGTCATGTTGTCGAGGATCGCCAGGTCCTCGGCAAGCCGTATCGGGTGCCACCACGGGGCAATGTTCGCCATCTGTCCGATGCGGATCCTGGATGTCCGCGCCGCCAGGTCCGCGCCCAGCAGAATCGGGTTCGGCAGGTCGCCCACACCGTAGGGCCCGAAATGGTGTTCGCCGAGCCACATGGCCTCGAAGCCCAACTCCTCGGCCAGAATCGTCTGCTGCCGGAGGTTGTCGACCAATGCGTCGGCCGTGACCGCATCCCCCGCGGACGCCGCCACAGTGGTAAACGCCGCGAACTTCATGCCCGGACCTCCCCTTTGCCTGGCTCTTCAGCGCGACTACGGCGGCGATCATCGAAGTGGACCCGGCAGACGCCATGGCCCCCATCGTCGCATGTTGGGGGGCCCAGTTTCGCTGGCTTGAACGGTAGTGTTACGCTGGAGGCCACCATACTACACGGAGGCGCCCCATGCCATCAGGCCGGAACCAGGGCCTTGTCCAGACCGTGCTCGGCCCTCTGACTCCATCGGAACTGGGCGCCACCACGACCCACGAGCACCTCCATGCTGACTTCTCGTTCATGTACCGCCCGGCCCAGGACTCGCCGTCTCCGGAGATGGCGGACGCGCCCATAACCCTGGAGAACCTCGGATGGATACGGCGCAACTACTACAGCAACCGCTCCAACCTCCAGTTGACGGACTCGGATACGGCCATCAGGGAGCTCAGGAAGTACGGCGAGGTCGGCGGCGGAGCGGTCGTGGACGCTACCACGGTGGGAATCGGGCGCAACCCGGACGCCCTGGCCCGGATATCCCGTGAATCCGGCATTCACGTCGTCATGGGGGCTGGCTTCTACGTGGAAGCCGTCCACCCGGACGATATGGACGAACGAAGTGTGGATGACCTGGCGCGGGAGATCGTCGGCGACATCGTCGAGGGCGTCGAAGGCAGCGGCGTACGAGCGGGCATCATAGGGGAGGTCGGTTGCACCTGGCCCCTGGCGCCCAACGAGCGCAAGTCCCTGTCGGCGGCGGCAATCGCCCAGGCTGAAACGGGCGCGGCGATGCTGGTCCATCCCGGACGGCATCCCGATGCGCCGCTGGAGATACTGGACCTGCTTGCCGACCGCGGCGCGGACGTATCCCGCATGATCATGGGGCACCTGGACCGGACGGTGTTCGAGTTCGGCGCGATCCTGAGCATCGCCGCGTCGGGCTGCTACCTCGAATGGGACCTGTTCGGCAACGAGGGCTCGTACTATCCGCTCGCCGAAATCGATATGCCCAGCGACGCCCAGAGGCTGGACTTCCTCGAGGTCGCCGTCGACGCCGGCTATTCGGACAGAATCGTCATCGGGCAGGACATCGCCACCAGGCACCGGCTCGTGAGATATGGCGGGCACGGCTACGGCCACATTCTCGAGAACATCGTTCCCAGGATGCGGCGCAAGGGCTTTTCGGAAGATGCGATAAGGGCGATAACCGTCGACAACCCAGCCAGGATACTCGCCTTCGCATAGGACCCGCCATGCCTGGACCGGCACTGGGAGACGGCCCCAGGACGCTCACGGTCCCATCCCGATCTCGAGGATGGCGCCGCCCCCTGCCGGCCGACCTCCAGCGGCCCCTGCCCGACCCCGCTACGATTCCGGCGAAAGCTCGATGAACTCGTCCTGCACGGCATCGGGCTCGCCATCGGCTTGCCCGGCTTCCCGGGTCGAGCCGATATGGAAGAGCGCGTCGCCTTCGTGCGCGAGCGGGAGGTTGGTGCGGCCCACTATCACCCCATCCATGGGCGATCTGATCTCGGTGTCCGCCTCGCCCAGCGGATCGGACACGACGGCGAGCACGTCGCCTGTCTTGATCTGAGAGCCTATCGGCTGCCTGGCCCTGACTACGCCGCTGGACGGCGCCCTCACCCAACTGCTCGAGAGCAGAATCGCCGGAGCGCTCGAACCGCTGTCGCGTTTTCTCGCCGGCAGCATGCCGAGGCTCTGCATCACGCGGACCACGCCCCTCACCCCGGCCCGGATGGCGGCCTCGTCGAAGCGGAGCGCTTCGCCGGCTTCGTAGACGATCACGGGAACGTCCAGGTCGGCGGCGGCGCCGCGAAGGCTTCCCTTCCTGGACGCCGCGTTCAACACGAGGGGGACGCCGAATGCGCTCGCCATGCGCCGAGCCGGGCCGTTTTCGAGGTCGACGCGAATCTGCGGGTAGTTCTCCCTGTGCACGGCGCCCGTGTGGAGATCTATCCCGTGAGTGGAGTTCGCGAGGACCTGGTCGAGGAACATCTTGGCAAGCCGGGCGGCCAGGGAGCCCCTGGCGGACCCCGGGAACGAGCGGTTGAGGTCTCGCCGGTCCGGCAGGTATCGGCTCAGGCTCAGAAAGCCGGGCACGTTCACTATCGGGACCGCGATCAGGGCCCCGCTGAGGCGCCTCAAGGCGGCCAGCTTCATCACTCGACGTATGACTTCGACGCCGTTGATCTCATCGCCGTGTATCGCGGCGGAGACGAACAGCACCGGCCCATCCCGCGACCCGTTGATTACGTGCACGGGCATGGTTATCGGGACGTGTATCGACAGGTCAGCGATCGGCAGGTCTACCTGGGCACGGTCCCCGGGGGCGACTTCCACCTCGCCTATCCTGATGGCTCCGGACGACCCGTTCGCGGCGGCGCTCATCGGCCCGTCCTATCCCGGTGTCCCGGGGGTCGTGGGCCTGGCGTGTTCCTGGATGAACGCGACTATCAGGTCTGCGATGTCGAGGCCCGTGGACTGTTCGATTCCCCGCAGGCCCGGCGTGGAGTTCACCTCTATGAGCACGGGGCCGCGACTGGACCGGAGCATGTCCACGCCGGCCACGTTCAGTCCCAACGCCTCGCAGGCGCGCACCGCGGCCGAACGCTCCTCCGGCGTGATGCTGATCTTCTCCGCCGTGCCCCCGCGGTGGAGGTTGGAACGGAACTCGCCCGGTCCGCCCTGGCGCCGCATCGCCCCGACGACGCGGTCGCCTATGACGAAAGCCCGGATGTCCGCCCCGCCCGCCTCCTTGACGAACTCCTGGACCAGTATGTTGATCTTGGCCTCGCGGAAGGCCTCGAATGTGCTCTTCGCGGACGGCATGGTCTCGCCGAGTACGACCCCGAGACCCTGGGTCCCCTCCACCAGCTTGATGACGACGGGCGGGCCGCCGACCATGCGGATCAGGTCCTCCGCTCGCCGCGCGGAGTTCGCGAAACTGGTAACCGGCAGACCGACCCCCAGGCTGGACATGATCTGCAGCGCCCAGAGCTTGTCGCGAGCGCGCCCTATGGCCACCGACCCGTTCAGCGCCCACACTCCCATCATCTCGAACTGGCGCAACACGGCCAACCCGTAGAAGGTTATCGACGCGCCTATGCGCGGTATCACCGCGTCGTAGCCCTCGAGGGCTTCGCCCCTGTACAGCAGCTGCGGCCGCTCGGAAGTGATGTTCGCGTAGCACTGGGTCGTGTTGATGATGTCGACGTGGTGGCCCCTGGCCTCCGCGGCCTCCACGAGCCGCCTGTGGCTGTACAGATCGGGATTGCGCGCCAGCATTGCGATCTTCACTTGTCCACCCCACCCGCCTCGGGGCCATCCAGGTCGGCGAGCGGCCGCCCGTCGGCGCGCGCTGGATTCCCGCCCGCGCGAAACGAGGCTTTGGGATCGACTAGCAGGCGGTTCCGCATCGCTTCCCGGCCGATGATCATGGGATATTCCATGGCGTCGCGGTTCGTGAGGCTCAGTTCAATCGGCCAGGAGCTCGGGCCTATCTGGAGGTCCGTGGATATTATGCATCGGCGCTCGCGCGTGCCGCTCGAGTTCGTCACCCATCGTTGATCGCTGAGCGCCGCCTCGCAGACCACGGACCTGACCTTGCCTCTCCGCACCTGGTGGACGCGAAAGCGTATCCACTGTCGACCGTCGACCATGTGAAAGCTCAGGTCCCAGGCATGCAACGCGGAGGTCTTCGCGCCCGTATCGAGCTTGGCCTTGATCGCGGCAATGCCAAGGCCGGGCAGGGATACCCATTCCCGCCAGCCGAGTACCTGTCTGTGGGCGACGCCGGAACTCAACATGCACCTGGGGCGAGTCGGCTGCCGCTGGTCCGCAGGCCACCTGTGCGCACGCCCTCCTCGGACAGCCGCTCGGCTGCCAGCAGCATAGCGACCAGCCCGCGGAGGCGCAAGGGGAGCGATCAGCGTCCACGCGCACCGTGTGTCAGGACGTCAGACCCGGTGGGCCGTGCCGCGGCCAGTCCCAGCCCCCGCCGCAGGTCCTGCCCCCCGGACCGTGCGCCTAGTAGAATGGCATCGCATCAACTCCAGCCAGAGGCCGCCATGACTTCACCACACGTGTCCGACGATGCGATAGCCGCCCTGGGGAACATCCCCACGCAGACGGCCATAGACGCGATGCACAAGATGGGCTGGCCCACGTCCTTCGTGGCGGGCGCGCTGCCGCTCAGCCCGGGCCAGCAGATGGCAGGCAGGGCCGTCACGCTGAGGTTCGTGCCCGCGCGTCCCGACCTGCAGGCCGACAAGCCGAAGGAAGAGCTCTCGGCCGAGTACGTCGCCATCGAGAGGTGCGGTCCGCGCGAGGTGCTCGTCATCGACGCCATGGGATGGCCCTTCTCGTCCGTCGGGGGCGACATCAAGTTCTTCCGCCTGAAGCAGCGCGAAGCGGCGGGCCTCGTGACCGACGGCGCCGTCCGCGACAGCCGATCGCTGAGGGCCTACGGCTTCCCCGTCTACTCCGCCGGCCTCACCGCCAGGCAGGGCGGTGCCGACTTCCTCCCGTGGCAGGTCGACGACGCCATACAGTGCGGCGGCGTGCTCGTCCGCCCCGGCGACGCCGTGATCGGCGATGACGACGGCGTGGTCGTCGTCCCTTCCGGCATAGCGGAGGAGGTCGTCGCCCGTGCGCTGGAGCACATGGCGGTGGAGGACTTCGTGAAGGCCAGGCTGGAGGACGAGCAGTGCTCGCCCGGCAGGTACTACCCGTTCAACGACCGCACCTGGGAGCTGTACCAGCGCGAAACGGGCAGGAAGCGGCTGCCATGAGCGCCCCGGTGCCAACCAGGAGGACCCGATGACCGTGGCCGCGCCGATCTCGGTATTGCGCAACAGCTCGCCCGTGTTCTGGATCAACCTCGCCCTGAAGCTCGTGCTGATCGGCCTGCTGGTGTTCGGCGCCTTCTCGGGGCTCCAGCAGTTCGAGGGCAAGGGCTATCTCTGGCGGCTGGCCGCGTACCCGATCGCCACCGTTGTAGTGCCCGTAGCCTGGAGATTGTTCGGGCGAAGGGAGCCGTACCCATACCCGACCGACCTGCTGCTCACGCTGCCGTTCCTCGTCGATACCGCGGGCAACGCCCTCGACCTGTACGACACGATCGTGTGGTGGGACGACGCGAACCACTTCGTCAACTGGGCGCTGCTCTCGGGCGCCGTCGGCACGCTCGCCCTGCGGCACAACGTCGGGCGCTGGGCAACGCTGGCGTACGTGGTGGGATTCGGCGCGGTCGCCGCGATCCTGTGGGAGGTCGGCGAGTACTTCGCCTTCATACGCGATTCGTCCGAGCTCGACACCGCCTACGCCGACACGCTCGGCGACATGGTGCTCGGACTCTCTGGCTCCGTCGTCGCCGGCCTGGCGGCCGCCCTGGCGCCACGCCGACCGCGGACGTGATCGCGGCCTGCTCGCGACGGAGACCCTTGCATAACCGTCATTCCCGACGATCGAGACCTTCGAATTTGTGGTCCCGCGGCGTCGGCTCTCCTTTTGGTGCTGGAGCCTCAGCGTTATCGGACCGGCCGCACGGGCTTGGGGAAGCGATGATCGTGTGGTCGGGCATCGGTCGGCCTCGATTTTAGGGGGGGCTGGGTGCTCTGTGGGCTGTTCACCCCCTGTGTCAGCTCTTTCTCTGCCGTCTTTCATGCACAGGGCACAGTTAGCCTGTCGGCCCGCCTGAGGTTGTAGGCCATCGCCTTGAACAACACCTCCACCGTGTTGCGCTCCAACCCCCGGTAGCGCACCCGGCGGTAGGCGTAGCTGCGCTTCCATGTCCCGAATACCCTCTCCACGGCCCGACGAATCGGCTCGATCAACTCGTTGCGACGCTTCTGCCAGTATGGCAACTCCCGCTGGTGCTTGTGGGAACGGTGCATGATCCGATCCTTGATCCCCTGCTCACTCAAGCGCTTGCGTCTGTGTTTGGACTCGTACGCACGGTCGGCGTATACCGCATTCTCGTCCCCGCTCAACAACTGGTCTGCTACCTCGCTCTCTTACACCTTGGCTGGCGTCAGAACTGCCTGACGGATCAGGCCAGAACCTTCATCTACGCCGATATGCACCTTGTATCCGAAATGGGTCTGGCTGCCACGCTGGCTGTAGCTCCAATCGGCATCGCTGTCCAAGCTGCTCTTCGCTCCATGTCCTTGCTGCCGCGACGGACGACGCGCCTGAGCCTCCACAAGAGTCGCATCCATCAACATCCCCTCTTTGACCATCATCCCATGATCCGCCAACTGACCGTTGATCTCCTCAAACAACTGGGCGCTCTTGTCCTTGCCCAATTTGGAACGGAACCGGCTTATGGTCGAATGGTCTGGAGTGCCGTCGTCAATCCCCAGACCCACGAACCGTCGGAAGGACAGACGGTCTCCCAGCGCCTCTTCCATCTCCGGGTCCGATAGCGTGTACCACTGCTCCAGCAGCAACACCTTTACCATCGCCAGCGGTCGATAGCTCGGCGCTCCACGCTTCGACGAGTGAATCTCCGACACCAGACGAGCCACAGGCTCCCAGTCCAACATCTCGTCGATCCGATCCAACCTCTTGTTTCGGCCCAGATCCTCTGGCATCAAGGCATCGGCGAACGTTGGAGGACTCTCTTCTCGGTGCATAACGCATCTCCTCAATCGGTTGGCCCAATTGTCGGCGTGCCGCATGAATTATGCAAAGGTCTCCGAAGGCGGGAATCCACGGGCGTGGTCTCCCAGATAGGATATCGCCGCACGTCCACCCCCGTCTGCCGGCTGCATGAGGAGTTACGCAAGGGTCTCCCCTCGTCTCCACGGGGGCGGGCTTTTCGCGGGACTGACGATTGAGGGGCCTTGGATTCCCGGCGCCGTCTGCGCGGAAATGACGGTTGTGCAAAGACCCGTGAACACGTGAAGGGCGGTCTGCCAGGGACGGCATTCACCCTCACCCCTACCCTCTCCCGTAGAACGCGTGATGCAAATTAGGCTTATGGGTTGAAGATGGTGGCGAGAGCGAGATCAGGACGACCAAAGAGGCGGTTGATCCAGATACCGATGTTCAAGGCCACCAGCTTGGCAGCCACCCGATTTACCAGGCCCCATGAGCTGCGTGCGCCACAGAAGTGGAGGCTGAAGACCTTCTCCAGATGGCCGTTGACGGTCTCCACCACCTGCTTCCAGGCGGAGTGTTCTCTTCTTGCACTGCGCGAGCCATATCCTTGATAGTTCTTTGGCGTTAGCACGACCACTCCGTACTTCTGTCGCCAGTGCGTCTGCCACCAAGCTCCAAAGAAACCGTTATCTGCCACATAGGGCACCGCACTGGCCGAACCCACTCCGCACCTGGGCCTCACAGGCCCGGTGGGTCCCATATATCTCTCACCGTTCCGGCGGTAGATGCTGGGCAGGTCCTGGAGGCCATAGGGCGTATCTGTCTGATCGATGCGCCAACAGAAGAATGACTCGGCCATCCACCGGTCTTCCGTGCTGGCAGGGCCTAGCAGAAAACCCGTGCTGACTCCCTCCGGTGTCACCGACACAAGCAGTTTGCTTCCGTAGTACCAGTCACGGTCGCTCCCACCACGCCCGATGGCCGCTTCGTCTCCGAACAGACGGTGGCGTCGGCCCCGACAGCGACGCATCAGAGGCACTGGCACGGTATCCACAGCCTGGTATTGTCCACGATATGCCTTTAACTCTTGGGCCATCACTCCAACAAGGTCAGCCAACACGCCCGTCATGTCCCGGAGGCGGCGATTGTAGGTACTCTGGCTCACCAGCTTGGGAAAGTAGCTGCGCCAGTGCTCCGAGGCGTGACGGATAAAGGCTCGCTCAGAGGTCCCGAACCATTGGGCGCAGATGGCTAGAGTCAGAACCTCGCTGTCGGACAACTCCGGCCGTCTGCCGGGGCGACGAGGCTTTGTACCGGCATAGTGCTTCTGATAGAGGTCGTCCACCGTCGTATACAATGCCACCAGGAAAGTGTCGAGGCTTAAGGTCATGGCCTACTCCTTGGTAAGGGTAGACTACCTGTACCACTTCTCGACTCTTTCCTAAACTACCTCTTAGACCCTTGTTAATCTGCATCACGCGTGTGACGGGAGAGGGGTTGGGCGCGTCAGCCTGGGGTGAAGACGAGCAGGCTGGCTGTGGCGTAGACGGCGATCAGCACCGCCGCCTCTATGGTGAGGAACCCGGGGCGGTTCTTGCGCGGGCGGGTGACGACAGCGAGGACGACGACGGCCGTCATGCCTATCGCGATGAAGCCGGTGAGGGCGTGCACCTGCGAGACGGCGCCCCAGATCGGCCCTCCGGTGTGCGCAACGTCGCCCAGGAAAGAGGATGAAGCCCATGTTGAACAGGTTGCTGCCGAGCAGGTTCGTGATCGCGAGCTCCGGCGCGGCGATGCGGAGCGCGGCGAAGGAGGTCGAGAGCTCGGGCAACGAGGTGGCTACGGCCAGGAACTGCATCCCCATGAAGCTGGCCTCCCATCCATCTCGACGGCCAGATCGTCGGCCACGAAGGAGAGCCAGACCGCGCTGCCGACGACCACGAGCGCCGTCATCGCGCAGATCACGACGTGGCGCGGCAGCCGCTCGCCGGCGTAGCGGCCGGAGCCGGCTGACGGCGCTCCGTCGTCGGCCTCGGCCTGTCGCTGCTCGAACAGGTGGACGAAGTACATCGCGACCGCGAAGCCCACGATCAGCACGATCGACAGGGGGCTGATCGGCAATCCGTCGAACACGGAGGTCATGCCGTGGAACAGGACGGACACGCCGCCAAGCGCGATGACCGCGATGCCGAGCGCTCCGACGACGACGGAGGACATGCCCACGTAGTTGGGCAGATAGCGGTTCCACCAGAAGATGTCCATCAGGCCGATGATGAGCAGGTTGAACAGGTTGCTGCCGAAGGCCCCGCCGACGGCGAGGTCCGGCTCTCCGACAATGGCAACGGCGCTCACGCCGGTGCCCAGCTCTGGGAGCGACGTGGCGGTGGCGAGCAGGACGACGCCTACGAAGGACCGGCCGAGGCCGGTCTCGATGGCGATGACATCGGCGGACATGGCCAGGAAGAGGGAGGCGCCCAGGATGACGGCGGCGGCGAGGCCGAGCTGGACCCAGAGGATCGCCAGGGTCATGTTGGCTGCGCCAAAATGGCGTGATGCGCCGTCATCGCGGCGGAATCATACGCGGGGGACGGTCGGGCCCACAACGCGCTGGCCGCCGGCGTAACTGTTCAGACTCGCCGGGAGGAACGCGCCTTGCTGTTGATTCCGGGTCTCCATCCGCGCGACGGGTTGTCGAGAGCCTGGCAGGGCTCGTCCCCACACAACCCGTTCGTGGGCGGTTTGTCCGGGTATCGGCTCTGAGAAGAGACCCTCTTCGGTGGCGATTGCCCGGCTCGCCGACCATCCCTATGGTGTCACGGTCCCGATTCGGGAGGATTCCGGGCTCGAGTCCGGCCGCATTGGCTCGGATGGCAGCGAAGTGCCGATATGGAGTTTGCCGCTGACGCGACGGAGTAGCAGGCGGGAGAGGTCGACCGGGGCCTGGACGAGTACAACGCCGGCTTCTTGCCCGACGGCGCCGCGTACTGGGGGAAGGTCCACGTGCGGACACTGTGGGTGCATCCCGACCACCGGTCGAAGGGGCTCGGGAGCCGCCTGGTGGGCTGGGCCGAGGAGCGCGGCAGGGAGCTTGGCTGCGTGGCTGTGGTGGTCGACACGATGTCGTTCCAGGCGCCGGACTTCTACACCAGGCGGGGGTACAGGCAGTTCGGGCTGTCCGAGGGCTACGCGGGAGGCGCCAGCCGGCACTACCTCGAGAAGAAGCTGTAGCGGGCAGCCTGGATCTGTCGTCGTCAGCGACGCGAAGGAACCGGGCCGGTGGAAGGCCGTTTCGTGGGTCAGGTCGCGGGCCCCCGCCCAAGGTCCCGCTCTGTGCTCGGGACGACAATCAGCGGGCGTACGTCGTAGCTGTTCAGAGTCAAGGGGACGAATGCTCCCCAAGCTCTGGATACCGGCGCGCCTTCACGGGTGCGGGCGCTTCGCGGGTGTGACGGTGTCGTGGTCAATGGAATCCGTCTGGAGTGGGGCAGTCGCCAACACAACCCGTTCGCCCAGAGCACCCCGACGCTTGGTCGTAACCAACCCCGTTCGCCCTGAGCGCCCAGACGCTTCGTCGGGGTGTATCGAAGGGGCGGCACAACCCGGTCTTCTGGCGGGGCCGAGGCCAGTATTGGCGGCAAGGCTGCGTGCGCCCCTCGATACGCGCCGCTCAGAGCAGCGGCGCTACTCGGGGTGAACGGGTTGCGTGGACACCTCGAGTCTGAACAGTAAGAATGCGTCGAGACGCGTTGCCCTAGAACGCGTCCGGTTCGGCGGCGATCGCGGCGAGGTCGGCCCTGGTGTAGGAGCCGAGGCTCCTGAAGTCGAGCTCGGTGTAGTTGAGGACCCACCGCATGGCGATCTTGTACGCGGCGCGGTAGCGGTCTTCGATGGCGGCGAGCGCGGCCTGGTCGGCGGTCTCGGCGCGGCGGCGCGACAGGATGTCGTCCAGCTCCTCGGCGAGCAGGCGCTTTACCAGCGCGAGGTCGTGGGTCTCGCCCGTCTCGCTGTCGGCGGCGGCGTGTATGACGCGCTGGGCGATCTGGGCGACGGACATCCGGCCCGTGGCGAGGTCCTCCATCAGGGCCGGATGGATGCCGGGCCTGCCCTCGAGGCTGTCGATGCCCTTCGCGCCGCGCCCGTTCAGCCAGCCCTCCAGGTACTCGATCACCATGCGGGCGTTGCGCCTGGTCCCGTCGACGGTGATGGGCCCCTCGGGGACGTCGATGGAGATGGTGTAGTTGTCCGGGTCGGCCATCTCGGCGCTCGGCGTCCAGCCGGACCCGCGCAGCTCCTTGAACGGACGGGCGGCTGTGTCCATGTGGAAGATGTGGGCGACCCAGCCGCGCAGGAAGCCCTGGTTGGCCTCCCACTCCTTGTCGGCGGTGATGGATGCGGCCGCGGAGCGGTTGACCTCGTCGTCGCGGCTCGGCAGCGCGGTGGCCATGCCGCCGATCGGGACCGCACCCCTCTTCAGGCACACGGCCACGAGGCGTCGAAAGATGTTCGCGATGAAGTCGGTCGTCTTGACGTCGACGCCGAACCTGTCGGGCCAGACGGCGTCCGGGTCGGTCATGACGAACTCGAAGATGCTGGCCTTGAAGTCCCAGCGGGCGGCGTTGAGCCCGGCGGCATACGGGCCGAGCTCGTAGAGCATCTCCTCCATCTGGAATGCGGCCGGCAGCGACTCGACGAGCGGTATCGCCCTGATCGTGGCGTCCTCGGGCAGGCGGAGTTGGTCCCAGGAGAAGTCGAACACGTCGCGCCAGAAGCGGGCCTCGGCGGCGGCCTCCATCTTGGGCAGGTAGAAGTAGAGGCCCTGGCCGCGGGCGATCTGCGCCCGCCCGGCGTGGAAGAGCGTCAGCGCCGTGCCCAGGAGGGCGGCCGGCACGGGCGTCCCGTCGACGGTCACGTCCGGCTCGTCGAGGTGCAGCCCCTTCTCGCGGTGCATGAAGAAGGGCAGCTCGCCGTCGCGGATCGAGTAGTGCCTGCCAGTGGCGGGGTTTGTGTATTCCAGGGAGCGCTCGACGGCGCCGAGCCGGTTGCGGGCGGAGGTGAGGGTGTCGATCAGCCTGTGGCCCCCCGCGTCCTCGTCATCGTCGAGGTCGCCCACGGCGCGCTCGCCGTCGGGGCCGGGATTCAGGCCGTTGATGAACATGTTAGTGACCGACGCGGGGCCGGTTATCTCGATGCCGGGTGTGCGGAGGTCGTCCGGCACCTGCGGGACCTGCCAGTCGCCGGTGTTGGCCTCAGAGACCGGCGGGTGGGTGGGCAGGACGCGGTCCTCGAGGGCCCGCCGCAGCACGGCGGCGCGCTTCTCGCGCAGCACGGCGACCCTCGGGGTGAACCTGTCGTGCAGCGCGGCGAGGAACTCGGCGAATTCGGCGGTCATCAGGGAGTCGGCGCCTGGCAGCGGCGGGCAACTCACCCTTCCTTTGGTAACCATGGAAAAGGCCTCCAGTCATGCAGACGGGCGGAATCTTAGCACGGCATCGCGCCGGAGTGGACGGCCGCGTTTCATTCTACCTACAGGCGTCGGCCGAGCCGCTCACTACCCAGCGCGATCGGGTCTATCTCGGATCTCGCCACTGAAGGCTCCCTCAAGCCCTGTCACGTCAAGAGTGACTGTTACCGAAGAGCATACGTTTGCCTCATAAGTCGGAGTTGGCGAAGCCTGGTGGTTCTGGCACTGGTTCGGGTGTCCCCACAGGGCATTAGGGGCGGCGTCGAGCCGGGCCTTGACGTCGAATAGGATCGGTGGACCAATAGGTTGTGTGTCGAATTGTCCCGACGACGCTTCTCGATGTTCCACCCGACGATCTCGTCTGCAGCCTCTCAGACCCGCTGGGATATTCTCTCATCACCCCAGGGTCGTATTGCAAGGATGGGCCTGCTGTCCATGAACCCGTCCCCAGCCATATCAATTTCGGCATCAATCCACGTGCTGTAGGTGGCGCAGACCCCCGCCAATAGGATCACCACGTGGCATCGCGTCATCTGATTCGGGATGGCTTGTGAAGCTGGCATCGCTGTTGGCGTTGTCGATAGGGTCGTCTGGCGGGACCGAGTATTCCCTGTGCGCGAAATACGGGGCACGCCGTCAGTAGATCGAACAGCCGGGTCGTACCGGTCGAAATAGTTCCATAAATGGCCGATGAACAGGTTTGTACGTCTTAGGGGAACGCCTCCGCCTGGCTAGGGCCTGTTCACACTACCAGGTCTGATGTGATATGCTTGGCTCATGGAACTAACACAGGACCAGTACGAACGCATCGAACATCTATTGCCAGTGCAGCGGGGCAATGTGAGGATTCCGAATCTACAGGTGCTCAATGCCATTTTGTATGTTACTGAGCATGGCTGCAAGTGGCGTGGGTTGCCTCCCAGGTTCGGCAGGTGGCACACCATCTACACCCGTATGAGCCGCTGGGCCAAAAGCGGCGTGCTCGACAGGATATTCGAACATCTGCAGCGAGAACAGATCGTGCGCGTCAAGCTCGAGGTCGTTTCGATGGACAGCACCCTCGTCAAGGTGCATCCTGATGGCACGGGGGCGCTAAAAGAATGGACCGCAGTCTATCGGCAAGTCCAGAGGTGGATGGACCACCAAGATTCATATGGTTGCCGCGAATGCTCGAACAGCCATGACCTTCACTCTCCCCTGGACAGGCTCACGACGCACCGGAAGGGGCACAGGTTGCTCAAACGCGCCTTGGGCCCCTGCAAGATAACCTGTCTGTGCGGATGGATCGCGCATACGAGGGCAACGAGACTCGCCAGCTTGCCCTGGAGTTGGACATTGAGCCCGTCGTTCCTTCACTCTCGACTCGCATCAGCCCGTGGGAGTACGACAAGGAGCTCTACGAGAGGTGCAACGAGGTAGAGCGTCTCTTCCAACGATTGAAAGGCTTTCGCCGCATCTTCTCTCGCTTTGACAAGCTCGATGCGCTCTTTCTCGGCTTCATTCTCGTGGCGCTCACATTCGATGCACTACGTAGTGTGAACACGCCTAGACGGGGCGTGCTCCGAATCTCAGTCCGAGGGTGGCGCTTCCGGGCAGACGTCCGTCGTCGGCCGCGAGGCTCTCGGCAGCCAGTAGAGCAGACACCATGCGACGCCGGCCGCGGCGGGCAGCAGCCCCCACAGCGCGGCGAACAGCCTGAGCACCGCGCTCTCGGACGCGCCGCTGGAGGCCGCCCAAGCCATACCCTGGGCCAGCGCGGCGAGGCCGAAGACGTGCAGCGCCACGGATCCTGTGCCTAGTCCGGCGATCCACGCCGCGCGCGCGGCCGCGCCGATCCCCACGGCGGCAAGCACCAGCACCGCGAGCAGCACCGGCCCGTAGTGCAGGACCAAGCCGTCGACAGCCAACGGGCCAAGCCGTCCGTCGACGGAGACCAGGATATGACGCCCCGCGGCTTCCAGCTCCGCGCCGCCAGCCAGCCACCGGGCCGTCACGACCAGCATCTCGTTGTAGCGGGCGGCGACGGGGAGCCACACCAGCGGGGCCAATAGCAGCAGCACCGCGGCCCTGAAGGCGAACGTCAGCAGGTCAGGCGGTCGCAGCACGCGCCGAGGCATGCGCCCACAGCAGCCAGAGCAGGACCGCCGCGACGATCATCGCCGGCTGCCAGACCAGGAGGTGGGCCACATCGAGGTGCTCCGGATAGGCGGAGCCGATCCAAAAGAGGCTGGCGATGCGGACCGCGTTCAGGGCCGACAGCGCGAGCAGTCCCAGCGCGGCGCCGAGCAGCCTGGCGCGGGCGTTCGACGGGTACGCGGCCACCGCGCCCATGAACAGGAACAGCGGAGCGACCGCGGTGCACTCTGCGACCACGACAACCGCGAAGCTGCCGGATGCGATCGTCGCGCCGTCGACGACGGCGGGCGTTCCGGCCAGGCCGAGCGCGAGGCCCGAGACCCCGGCAGTCCACTCCGAGACGCGTCCGACCCAGTCACTGCCCAGGTAGCCGTAGTAGAACGCCGCGGCGAGCGCGAAGCTGGCGGCCAGCACCAGCCACGACACGCGCGCAGGGCGCTCCGCGTCCTTCCCCCGCATGGCATCTCCACCCCAAGAGATCCCGCAAGCATATGTGCAGGCGCCTGCATGCATATATGCGGCTGCGGTACAGTATTCTACACGACAAGCGGGTGTTGCGTTACGTCCCGTGGCGCCGTGGCGCCACACCTCGACGCGCATGTAGAGCGCCCACACGGCTATTCGCAAGCCCAGGCAGTACACGGTGAGCGCACCCGGAGACCTGGTCGAGGTCGACACCCTGGACGTTCGACCGATACCGGGGAGTCGTGCTCAAGCACTACGCCGGGCGGGACCTGGCCTCACGCTGGGACGTGCTGGGTACCTACAGCCGGGCTACTGCCACCACAGCCGCGTCGTTCCTGGCACAGCTGATGGACAGGATGCCGTTCGATGTCAGGGGCGATACAGGTCGACGGAGGAAGCGAGTTCGCCGCGGAGTGCGAGCTACGACGGAGACCTCAGGGTCGGGCCGCTCAGCCGTGCACTACTGCGGTGAGAGAAGGTCTACGATACCGTCCGTCCCCACCAGGCCCTCGGATCCCTGACACCCTAACCAGTTCCTCTACAATGCAGGTTGGCCTAAGGAACCTCTGAACAACTTGCCGTAGCGTAGGGTGAGGCTGATTCGAGCGGTTTAGGGAGAACATGAAGCCCCCTGCGCCACCCTTGACGGGGATTGTGTCGTCCTGTTCTTGCTCCTGGCGGGGCGTTTTGCCCTTGCCAGCCCTTTTGGGCACACCTATACAGGGGCATGCGCCAAGTACTGCTCAGACCTCATCAGGTTGGCGAACCCCAGCAACGTCATGAGCCGCTGCGTATTCTTGGCCAGCCCTCGATAGCGGACCTTGCCGTAGCCGAAGTGTCGTTTGATATACAGGAATGGGTGCTCCACCTTGGCCCTGACCGACGCTTTGCGCTTCTCCGTTACAGCGTCATCGCTCCCAGGCTCCAGCTTACGCCTCTGGCTGGGCCTCAACGCTATCTGCCATTCCACGTCCAGATCTCGGATTCTCCAGCCTCTTGTGGACTCCCTGGTACCCCGCATCGCCCCATACCTGGGTCTCCTCGCCATGCAGCAACTGGGGTGTCTGAGTCACGTCATTCACATTCGCCGGTGTCGTCGACACGCTATGCACCACTCCCGTCTGAGAGTCCACTCCGATATGCACCTTCATCCCGAAGTGCCACTCGTTACCTTCTTCGTCTGGTGCATCTCAGGGTCACGCTCATTGCTCCGATTCTTCGTCGATGACGGCGCCGCTATGATGCTCGCGTCAACTATCGTCCCAGCTTGAAGTCGAAGCCCCTGAGACTCCAGATGACGGCCGATCTCCTCGAACAGCCCTGCGCCCAACTCGTGCTCCTACAACAGATGGCGGAAGTTCAGGATCGTAGTCTCGTCAGGCAACGGGCCAGACAGCTTCAGCCCTACGAATCGCCGCACCGAATCCACCTCGTAGAGTATGTCCTCCATCCCAGGGTCACTCAGGTTGTAGAACAACTGCACGCAGTGTATCCGAAGCATCGCCGATAACTCATACGGACGACGTCCACGCCCAGCCTTGGGGTAGAACGGCCGGATGCGCTCTTCCAACTGTTCCCACGGAATCAGACTGTCCATGCGTTTCAAAGAAACTGCTCCCGGCGGGTCTTGCGCTTCTTGCCCTCATATTCCAAGTCTGCAAACGTCGGCTGGCTCATGGCTTCCTATCCTCCCTGGTCAGCTATGACGCTGTTACTATGCCACAAAACCATCACGGCTTATTCAGAAAGTCCCTTGCGAGTTCCCCTACAAGGCAGGTTGGCCCAAGGGGCCGTGAAGCTCCAGGGTGTCAACAGCCCTCTGGGCGAGGTGGGCAGGCGCCTGCCCACCTCGCCCAGAGCAAAACCCCACCCCAGAACCCCAACACCTAGGGAGTACCCCCAATACAATCATCGGAAAGGAGACAATGTGCACGGGATGAACTCGACGAGTACACATCGTCGATGAGTTCGGCATCTGGTCCAACGATCGTGACTCCGCCACCGCCTTCTTCAGCCTCGTCTCGGCCAGGTACGAGAGGGGCAGCACCACCTTCATATCCAACAAGGGCTTCGCGGAGTGGGGAGAGCTCCTCGGAGACACTGTGATCGCCAGGGTGATCCTCGACCGGCTGCTGCACCACAGCCACGTCCTCAACATCCGCGGCGAGAGCTACAGGCTCAAGGACAAGCGACAGGTCCAAGTCTGCTGACCTCGCATCAACTGCTCAAGGCATCGCCCGGAGAGAAAGGCGGCACCAAATCAGAGGTAGGGGTGGGTCAAATCTAAACCGGCGTTGACACCCGCAGCCCGGAGAGATGTGCGGTCTGCCCTGGTTGTAGGTCTACCGCACCACTTCGTCAGCACTCGCCTTTGAAGCTCTCCATGTAGCCGTCCTCCACGGTGACCCGGGCTCGATGTAGAGCGTCTGGGCTCCCGCTCCCCTAAGCCACTCACGCACGGACCTGGCCGTGAACTCCGGTTCTTGTCCAAGCCGATGTGATCCGGCATCCCTCTGACCATCATCCGCAAATCCAGAACAAGGCCGATATGACTGAGCGCTTGCCGTCCATCAATCCGTTCGCCAAGGAGACATCACTCGGGAAGGTGCATCAGAGGCGACGAACACGAGGACACATGGCTGCCTCAGGCCCGGTTCGATACCTAGTAGGTTCTGGTACCCCTGCCCGGACTCGAACCGGGGCACACGGTTTAGGAAACCGTTGCTCTATCCACCTGAGCTACAGGGGCGTGAACGCGGGAAGACCAAATGACCGCCTCCGCAATTCTAGCAGGCCGTAGGCGAACTCTGGTCCATGCGCCACGCGTCCAGCCCGCTAGGACCGATATGGCAGATCCCCACGATCCTGGATGGCTCGCCGTCAACAGTTGTACGGAAACTCAAGCGTAGTATGCCTCAAGGCCAGAGTACCAGCCGGGCGTATGAACGGGTAGCGTAACGTTAAGTGCGCAAAAGAAAAGGGGCGTATCCTCCCAGAAGCAACAAGAAACCTGAGAGAAGGTACGCCCGATGGTGCAGATCAGAGATCTGACCGAGACAACCGTAGTTGTGGAGGGAGGTCAAGACGGCGGAGGACTGGTGGGGCGACGTCAAGGAGGAGACGCGCAGGCAGTCTGGTGGTGCGAGGGAAGGAGAGCTGCTGGAACACTTGAGCGCTGGATGATATAGGCGCACGGAGTCGTGACGTGGATACCGCAACGGTTACCGGTACCGTGATCTTCTGACTGAACTGGGCGTGGTCGAGCAGCTGCGGGTCCGCGGGACCGGGCCGTAATCTATCAGACGGAAGTGCTTCCTCGATATCAGCACCGTCAGGAACAGGCGAACGAGTCGGTGTGACAGATGTTCGTGACAGGTGTGAGCACGCGTAGGGCAGCGGAGGTGATTCGGCCCCTTTACGGCGACACTCGGTGCCCAGACCGTTGCTCGCATCGCCCGCAGCCTGGACGAAGAGGTACGTCGGTACCAGTGACCTGCCCCTCAAGAACTGGTCCAAGTCGAATGTTAGTCTTGGGCCGTAGAATTGGGGAAAGATGGCCAGGAGGAGACATCCCGCCGGAGCAGGTGATCAACAAGCTGAGAGAGGCTGAGGTGGCGATAGCCGAGGGCGGCACAGTGGCCAGGCCGCCCGCCGGATAGGAGTGACCGAGCAGGCCTTCTACCGGTGGCGCACCGAGTACGGAGGCCTCAGGATCGACCAAGCCAGACGCCTGAAGAGAGCGGTGGCCGACCTGACGCTGGAAACCAGATACTGAGAGGGGCGTCGGAGGGAGACTTCTGAGCCCTCCACGTCACCGCCAGTGTGTCGACCACGTGAAGGTGATCTTTGGAGTCTCGGAGCGGCGCGCCTGCTGGGTGCTGGGTCATCCTCGGTCCACACAGCGCTACGAGCCCAGTCCCGCGGACGACGAGAAGGCGCTGGCCGAGGAGATCGTGGATTTGGCCAGTCAGTTCGGCAGGTACGGCTACCGTAGGATCACCGCCCTTCTGCGGCATCGTGGCTGGCATGTGAACCACAAGCGGGTTGAGAGGATATGGCGACAGGAAAGGGCTGAAGGTACCTGCGAAGCAGCCCAGGAGAGGACGGCTGTGGCTCAATGACGGCTCCTGTGTGCGTCTGCGGCCTGAGCGGAAAAACCACGTGTGGCCTACGACTTCGTGCAGGTCAGGCTGCGCCACGGCGGGGGAGTGTGGTTGCGGACGGTCATGGACGAATACACCAGGGAGTGTCTGGCGATCCGAGCCGCCCGCAGCATACGGTCTGCCGATGTGATAGAGGTGCTCGCCGAACTGATGTTGATCAGGGGAGTGCCGGACCACGCTCGCTCGGACAACGGACCGGAGTTCACAGCCAGGGCTGTGCGTGAGTGGCTTGGAAGAGTGGGAGCCCGGACGCTCTACATTGAGCCCCGGGCACCGTGGGAGAACGGCTACATCGAGAGCTTCAACGGGAAGCTGAGAGACGAGTTGCTAGACAGGGAGGTCTTCTACGCGCTACCCGAGGTGCGCGTGCTGACGGAGCGGTACAGGCAGACCTACAGCCGGGTCAGGCCGCACAGCTCTCTGGGCTACAGGCCGCCGGCGCCGGAGACCCTCATGCCTGCAGAGCCTCTCCCAGTCCTTGTCGGACTAACATAACGAGTGGTACAAAGACTGGGAGCAGGTCAGGGGTTGCAGTGCTGCACCGTGTTTGGACGGTTGCGGACCGGATCTGCGGCAAGCGGCTTGCGCCCTTCATGGGAGAGTTGGTGGGCCGACTGCGGTCGTGGCAGGAGTTGCAGGTTACGCGGGAGGTCGCCGAGCAGCTGAGCGGGATGAGCGCATCGACCATAGACCGTCTGATAAAGCCCTGTAGGAACCCGAGGACTCAGGGGGCCGTTGAACACGACCAAGCCCGGCAGTCTGCTGAAGAGGTCGATATCGATCAGGACCTTCGCCAAGTGGAACGAAGACCGGCCCGGAATCATCGAGGTCGACCTCGTGGCCCACTGCAGCGAGAGCACCGAAGGATTCTAACCTCACCACGCTCACCGGAGTGGACATGGCCACGGGCTGGGTCTAGTGCCAGGCGGTGTGGTGTAAGGGTCAGGAGCGAGTCGGTGGGGCCGTCCACAAGATGTCCAAGGCGTTGCCGCTCGAGCTCTTGGGACTCGACTCGGACAACGGCACAGAGTTCATCAACCTCGATCGATCCTAACTGCCTGCTTTAGCGCACCGGTCACGGCAGGACCGTTCGGCTCCAGGGTTGACGACACTACCCGTATTGCTCCCGCGCACCAAGCCAGTCATGCGATACAATACCCGTGTCCTGGTCGGACAAAGTCCAGCCGACAAGGTAGAACGGCAGTAGACCCACAAGTCATGATGTCTCGTAAAGACCGCGCTGAGCGAGGGCAACAGAACGAATACCCAAATGGCTGGCTCTTTCGGCGCAACTGTGACGCCTCAGACCACGGGGACGAAAAGCGGTGTGTCCTCGGGCTTCGAATAGTTGAAGTACCCAGGCAGGCTCGGGGGTCTAACATCGAGAGACTAGACCTCGTGTACGAGGTCTGCACAGGAGACACCGTTATAGTTGGCCTACCCCAGCACGCAGGGCACCTGCTGGCTCGGAGGCTGGACTACTTCTTCCCAGCGACCCCGTAGGGTCTAGTCCCGGAAGGAAGGCCCTGTGGTGGCGCCAGTCGCGGACGGGGTAGGCGAGCGCCTTCAATCGCCGTGGTGCCGGCTGCGTACGTGCGCTTGGCGCACGCCTCTGCCGTCTCGCCTTCGGGGACGTTCGTCTCGCTGACACCGGCCATCGGCCGGCCGGCGAAGCGGCCGAGGAACGACTTTTGCGCTGTCGCGGCCTGGGATGTTCGCGTAGCATATGGTGACCATGCGGCGCCCTGACCTGCCGCGGAATGACGTCTCCGGGCCGCGACTCGGCGGCGAACGCGGGTATCCGGTCCGGCGAGGTGTCGAAGGCCTGTGCGTCGACGTCGATTCCCCTGTCGCGATACTTGTCCAGCGCCGTCTCGTCGCTGCGGCCCTCCTGGATCGTCTGCTTCGTGCGCTCGACCCTGAGGGCCTGGAGCTCCTCGTGCAGGGGCATCTTGTGGGAGCCGGGTATGAAGCGCAGGCAGCCGCTGTCGCGGGCGACCGGGTCGAGGTACAGGGCCACCTTGATGCGGCCGATGTCCATGACGGTGCCGTCGGAGTGCCAGGCGGTGTCGCCGGTGTAGTAGTTGCCGTCGGAGCCGAGCCAGATTATCTCCGGGCCGAGCAGGTCCTCGATCGCGCCGTAGACGCGGTCGTCCTCGATCAGGGAGCGCAGCCCCGGCCGCATCTCGGCGCAGGCGGTGACGGCGTGCCGCTTGTCGCCTCGGAAGGCCTGTCCGGCGCGGTCCTCGGCCATGACGTCCTCGAACTCCCGATCGATGGCCTCCATCTCCTCCGGGGCGAACAGGCCCGGGAAGACGAGGAAGCCGAAGGCATCGAAGAAGGATATCTGCTCGTTCGAAAGCATTTCCCGTATCTCCCCTGGGAACCTCGAGGCTGCCTCCGGGTCAGAGCTCCGTTCGCCGCACCGAAGGGCCCGCGAACGGCGGGGCCGGGCTCAGTGGCGAACGCTGTGGGTCATGTCGTCGTGCAGCATCCGCTCGGCGAGGTAGGCGTCGGTGTCGACGTCGCCGAACCGGGCGGGGCTGTACAGCTCGGAGTCTATCCTGGTGCCGCCGTCGACGACGTGCTCGGCGACGAGCAGCCCCGAGACGGGGTTGTAGGCGAAGCCGCCGGAGTGGAAGTGGGCGCCGACGTAGAGGCCGTCGACGCCGGGCACGGGCCCGATCACCGGCTTGACGTCGTAGGCGAAGCTGATCAGGCCCACAGTGTGATAGTCCCACTCGGCTCCCTGGAGCAGCGGCACGCGTTCGGCCATGTGCTCCTCGATGAACGGCCGGGCCTCGGGGTGCGGGTCTAGCTCGGACACGGCGAAGTCCGGGCCGCGCATGTCGTAGTTGCCGAGGTCCGGCACCGAGGTGCCGAAGAGCAGCCGGTTGTCTTCCGTGGGCCGCACGTAGCAGTTGTTGATGTGGTCGTTGACCGCGGGGAGCCTGGGCGGCTCCGGGAACGGCCGGGTGACGAACCGCTCGTGGACGAAGTTCTTGTGCGGGGTGCGGTACCCGACGGACGCCAGCACGTGGTTCGTCCATGCGTTGACGGCGGCGACGGTGGCGTCGGCCTCGATGGCGCCGCTGTCGGTCACCACTCCCCTGGCGCGGCCGTCGCGGATGTCGAAGCCGACGACCGGCTCGTTCTCCCTGATCTCGACGCCCATGTCCTCGACTTTGGCCTTGAGGGCCGGGACGTAGCGGTGCGGCTCCGAGTAGCCGGACCTGAGGTCGAGCACGCCCGCGTCGTTCTCATCGGCGACGAGGTCGGGGAAGCGCTCGGTGATCTCCTCGCCGCGCAGCACGTCGAACTGACCGCCGAGCCGGCGCCACATGTCGCGGAGGGGCGCCGTCTCGGCGTTGCCCGCCTGCGGGGACATGTTCAGGCACCCGACCTGGTGGAAGCGGTAGCCGTCGAGGATCCGGCTGAAGCGCTCGAACAGGTCGAGGCTGATGGCGCGGGCGCGCACCTCCGTCTCGGTGCCCATGAGCATGGTGATGATTCCGCCGGCCTGGAGGCTGGAGCCTCCGCCGACCTCGCCCTTGTCGACGACGACGATACGCTCGACGCCCTTCTCGGCGAGGTGGAAGGCGGTGCTGAGGCCGGTTACGCCGGCCCCTATGACGACGACGGACTGCGGTCTGGAGTGTGGCATGGTCGAGCCATTCTATGGCCTCGATGGGCGTCGGTACAAGGGTTATCGTGGATAGTGGATAGTTGGTAGTGGATAGTTGGGAAGTCGGGAGGCTGTCGCGCGGACGCCGCTCGTCCGAGATGGATGGGGGCTTCTTGGCATGCGGATTCGCGGATGGGGCGTCTCGTGGGGTATATTCTCAGTAGCTCGTATCTTCACCGCGCGAGGCGGAGGCGGCGGTGAGAGTGACGACGGAGGACTGATCTTGTACGACTTTCACACCCACACGTTCCTGAGCGACGGGGTCCTGTCGCCGATAGAGCTGATACGCAGGGCGCAGGCGATCGGGTACCGGGGCATGGCGATCACCGACCACGTGGGCCCGGGCAACCTGGAGTACGTCGTGCGGACGCTAGCGGTGGACTGCAAGGCCGCGACGGCGCGGTGGGACATCCTGGTGCTGCCGGGCGTGGAGATCACGCACGCGCCGAAGGAAGATATCGACATGCTGGCGACCGAGGCGAAGAAGATGGGCGCCAGGGTCGTCAACGTGCACGGAGAGACGATAGTCGAGCCGGTGGAGCCGGGCACAAACCTCGCGGCGGTGCAGTCGGGCGACGTGGACATCCTGGCGCACCCCGGGCTGCTGACGCCGGAGGTCGCGTCGATCGCGGCGGCGAACGGCGTCTTCCTGGAGGTCTCCGGCCGGAAGGGGCACGCCTTCGCGAACGGGCACGTCGTGCGCGTGGCCCGCGAGGCGGGAGCCAGGATGGTGCTGGACTCCGACGCCCACGAGCCCGGCGACCTGCTCACCGAGGAGATGGCCCTCAGGGTGGCCATGGGCGCCGGCCTCAGCCGCGCCGAGGCGGAGGCGCTGCTCAGCGACGGCCCGCGAGAGATGCTGGAGCACGTGGGCGCCGCCGGCGAGGCGTAGCGGGATGCGCGCCGCCCACTTGCGGCCCGGCGCCTAGCAGCGGGGCCCGGTCGGAGCGCCAGTCGATGATTCCCGCGACGCATGTGCACGTCCTGCGGCGGCTCCGCGAGCTGCTCGCGGGCGCCGAGGCGACCTGGGTGTTGACCGGCAGCCTGGGTCTCACGCTGCAGGGCGTCGAGACTGACGTGCACGACATCGACGTCCAGGCCGACCGCGCGGGCGCGTTGGAGCTGGAGCGGCTGCTGTCTGAGTACGTCGTCCGGCCGGTCGAGCTGAAGGAGGACGCGCTGGTCCGGTCGTACCTGGGAGCCGCCGAGATCGACGGCGTGCAGGTCGAGATCATCGGCGACATCCAGAAGCGCATTCCGGGTGGTCCATGGGGGCCGCCGCCGGATTTGGCGCGCCTCGCCATCACCGTCGAAGCCGGCGGGTTCCCGGTCCGCGTGCTGCCGCTGGAGTACGAGCGCGACGCCTATCGCGCCATGGGACGCTCCGGGAAGGCCGAGCTGATCGACGCGGCGTTGCGCGCGAACGCGGGGCGCTAGCCCGCGGGCCAGCGGGCGACGACGCCGGCGGGCCTGTCGCCGGGCCGGTCGAGACGCCGGTAGGTCTCGGGGATGTCCGACCAGTCGATCCGGTCGGTGATCATCGGGGATATGTCCATCTCGCCGCTGGCCATGAGGTCGGCGGACAGCACCATGCAGGCCTTCTTGTCCCAGCGGTCGTCGCGCGGGTCGTATCCGTAGGAGGTCAGCAGCGCGACGTCCTTGACGTTGTACGGGTAGCTGACCGGGCTGAAGTCCGGCGTGTCGGTGTGGGTGGCGACGACGACGACCGTCCCCCTGGGGCGGACGATGTCCATGGCGGTCCTGATGGCGGGCCATGCCGTGGCGGCCTCGATGGCGACGTCGGCGCCACGGCCGTCGGACCACCTGGCGACGATATCGGGAAGGTCGGCGGCCCGGGGCGACGCGGTCACGGCCGCGCCCATGTCGGACGCGATTGCGAGCCGGCGCTCGTCGGTGTCGACGGCGAGGGTGCGGAACCCGAACGCGCGGCAGAAGGCCAGGGCGGACAGGCCTATGACGCCAAGCCCGACGATGGCGACGTTCTCGCCGGGCCCTGGGCGGCCCTTGCGTAGCGCGAGCTGCCCGACGTTCAGGACGTTGAGGAAGGCTGCGTCTTCGTCCGGCAGGCCGTCGGGAAGCCTGAAGGCGAGGTCGGCCGGGACCGCCGCGTACTGCTTGTGCGACTCTCCGACGAATACGCGGTCTCCGAGCGAGAATCCGTCGACGTCGGGTCCGACGGCTTCCACGCGGCCGACCATCGAGTAGCCGTTCTCGTAGGGGAACCGGAGCGGGACGCCGTGGGGGTACAGCAGCCTTCCGTCCGGGTCCACGGGCGTGCCGCGCCAGGCGCGCATCTCGGTGCCGGTGCTGAGCGCCGTGACGGCGGCGCGGACGAGCAGGCCGTCGCCGGGACACGCGGGCACGGGGGCGTCCTGGAATTCGGCGCGGCGGGGGCCTGCGATGACAAGCCGCTTCATGGCGCTCGACCCGCCACGAAGGGGCGGCGCGGTCGCCTGCGGGGGACGTGATTCGAAGCCGTGGAGCTCATGGAGCGAGATTGTAGCGGGCCGGGCGGCGCGCGCCAAACTCCGGCTGGGGCGCGACGCGATGCCTGACCCGGGAAATTGGCATCGTCTGAATAAAGAGCTAACCAAACACCTAGCCGAATGCCCATACACTATCTATACTGAGACTATCGGCCGGCCTGCGGGTGGATGGCAAGAGCCGGCCGTCGACTCGTGGAGTGGGAGCTGGGAATGTCGATTGCCGTAGACCTGCACACGCACGCGAAGGCGGCCAAGTCGCTCCCCTTCCGCATGGACTACTTCGACCGGATGGTCCGGGGCGCGGAGCGGATCGGGCTGAGCGGCTTCGCGACGACCGAGCACTTCGACTCGCCGGACTACTGGGAGATGGCCGGCCGCCTGACAGCGCGTTTCCCGTACAAGGACGGCCATCTCTACGTCTCGCCCGGCATGACGGTGCTGACCGGGGCCGAGATCGATGTCGCGGAGGGCGGACACGTCATCGTCATCGGGCCGTATCGACAGCTCGCCGCGCTGGACCAGAGCTTCCGCCCGAACCCGAGCCAGGGTTACTTCCCGGCCGCCAAGGCCCTGGTCAAGACCGCCAGGCGGCTCGGACTCACGGTGATCGGGGCCCATCCCGGCCGACCCGACAAGAGGCTTCTGTCGGTCGGCAATCGCGTCCTGGGCAAGCTCCACGCGCTGGAGGTCAACGGGTCCGACGTGGCGTCGGGGCGGGACGTGAAGTCGGTCGTCCGGCGCGCCGGGCGCCTCGGCCTGCCGCTCGTGGGCAGCAGCGACGCCCACGCGTGGCCGCAGATAGGCCAGCAGCGTACGATCGTGCCGCTGGAGGTTCTGACCAGGGAAGGCCTGAACGAGGCGCTGGCGAGCGGGCAGACGGAGGTCGCGACCCTGCCGGGCATCGAGCGGACCGTCCGGATGTGCAAGCGCCACAAGGCGCTGGCCAGAGCTCGCCCACGAGAGGCGCCGGGCGCGGGGAATCGCCGAGCCCATGATCGCGGACGACCTTCAGCCCGCCCTGCCCCTGCCGGCCATCGCATGACGGACTCCACGGGGCTGAAGGCGGAGCTCGATCTTCCCGCTGCCGACGCGGCGGAGCGGTTGAGCGCGATCGCGCTGGGCCTGGCCAGCGGTGAGGTCGACCTCGCGGCCGCGGGCGAGAGCCATCTCCTGAAGCCGGGACCGGACGTGCGGATGGAGCTGGACGGGAGCCAGGGCGAACGCGATGGGACGCTGACGATCGCGCTGGCCTGGAAGAGCTATTTCGGCTACAGCCTGCCGGAGTGGCTGAAGCGGTCGGGCCGCGGGCTGGCCGCCGAGGTACGGGCCGAATCCGACGACACGCAGGCAGGAGAGTTCGCAATGCCGGGCACCGACCAGAGCTTCGAGTTCTCTACCCGCAGCGACCCGGATCGGACGGCCGAGTACCTCGAGCGCATCGCGAGGTACATCCGGGCAGGTCTGGTGAGACTCTCCTCAGGCGCCGAGTCGATCGACGTGGCCGTTGCGGGCGACGTCAAGCTGGAGATAGTCGCCGCGACGAAGCCTCAGAAGGGCCGAGGCAGCCTGCGCGTCGAGCTGTCGTGGAAGCCGTCGGCCGTCAGGGAAGACCCGCACATCCTGATCGGGGGCGCGGACGATGACCCGGCGCCCGCGGCGACTACCGCCAACGGGGCCGTGGCGAGGGGCCGGGGAGACCACGCCGCGGCCTAGCGGCCTGACCGGGCCAGCGAAACGACCATCTCGACCACGCGGCTCCGTATCGCATCGCGGACGGCCCTGACGTCGTCCGTGGACATTCCCTCGGGATCCGGCATGCCCCAATCCTCGATGTCTTTGCGTCGGATGGCGGGGCAGGCGTTGGAGTCGACCGCGCAGCCCATCGTGACCACGTAAGGCGCTCGTTCTGCCATCTCCTCCGTGAGCAGCTTCGGCTCGAGTGCGGACGTATCGATTCCGACCTCGGTCAGGACTTCACGAACGGCGGGATTGAGGCGTTCCGCCGGATGGGCGCCAGCCGAGCGGGCGCGGACGTCGACGCCGCGCTCCTCGGCAATCCGGTTGAACAGGGCCTCGGCCATCTGGCTTCGGCCGGAGTTGCGCACGCAGACGAAGAGCACATCGGTCATGGCCCGCTCCTCCCGGGGTCCGACACGGGGGATTCCGGTCCGCGGCCCGCGTTCAGCCTGGCGCAGACCAGAGACGCGAGTACCGCTCCCGCGACAGGCCCGGCCCAGTAGACCCAGTGGCGCCGCCACATCCTCGCCATGATCGCCGGCCCTATGGCCCGCGCGGGGTTCATGGAGCCGCCCGAGACCGGGCCACCGAGCAGGACGCCCAGGGCCACCGTCCCTCCGATGGCGAGTCCGGACGCGTTGCCCACCGCCTCTGCATTGGAGACGACTCCCATGATGACGAACACCAGGACGAAGGTGATCATGATCTCCATCGCGATGGACTCGAGCGCGCCGGCGGCGGGGACGTGGGCGCCTACCTCGGCCACGTCGCCGAGCGTCACGCGCAGTGCGGCGGCAGCGGAGAGCGCGCCGATGAGCTGCGCCGCGACGTAGCCGGCCGCGACGGGCCAGCGGGTCCTGCGCGCGGCCACCAAGCCCAGGGTCACGGCAGGATTGAGGTGGGCGCCGGAGATCGGGCCTATGGAGTAGACCATCGCCATGACGGCCAGTCCCGGCGCGGCGGCGATGCCAAGGGGGCCGACGCGGCCGCCGGACAGCTCGTCCGCCATGACCGATCCGGCGGACGCGAGAACGAGGACGAACGTCCCCAACGTCTCCGCGAACGGGGCTCGGAGGGCCTCGGTCCTAGGAACGGGTCAGGCTCCGCGGGACATTCACCTCCGTCAGCGCGCCGGTGACGAGGTAGATGACGCGTTCGCCGATGTTGGTCGCGCGGTCGGCGACGCGTTCCAGGTCGTGGGCGACCCAGATCAGGTAGGTGGCGCGCCGGATCGTCTTGGGGTCCTCGAGCATGAAGGTGAGCAGCTCGCGGTAGACCTGGTCGTAGAGCGCGTCTATCTCGTCGTCGTCGGAGCCGAGGCGCTGCGCGGTGACGACGTCGCGATTGACGAGGGCGTCCAGGCTCCTGCGCAGCATCCCGGCGGCCTTCTCGGCCATGCGTGGGATGTCGATTAGCCGCTTCAGGGGAGGCTCGTCGCCCATGGCGATGCTGATCTTGGCGATGCCCTCGCAGTAGTCGCCCATGCGCTCCAGCTCGCCCGCGATGTGCAGGAAGGCGACCAGGGTCCTGAGGTCGCCGGCCGTGGGCTGCTGGGTGGCTATGAGGTTGATGGTCCGCTCCTCCACGTCGTACCGCTTCTGGTCGATGATGTCGTCCTGCTCGACGACCTCCTGACACAGATCGAGGTCGCGTACGCGGAGGCCCTCGATGGAGCGGTCCAGGGCCTTCTCCACCAGGTTGCCCAGCATGAGCAGCTCGTCTTCCAACAGGCGCAGATCGCGGTCGAAGTCCTGCCTTACCATGTCGAGCCTCCTAGCTGAAGCGGCCGGTGACGTAGGCCTCGGTGCGCTCGTCCCGGGGATCGGTGAATATCTCTTCCGTCGGGCCGTGTTCGACGATGTAGCCGGTGCGGTCCTCGGCGACCATCAGGAACGCCGTCTCGTCCGAGACCCTCGCGGCCTGCTGCATGTTGTGGGTCACGATCACTATTGTCACGTCTCGGGCCAAGTCCCTGATTAGCTGCTCGATGGCCAGGGTCGCCATCGGGTCGAGGGCGGAGGCGGGCTCGTCCATGAGTATCACTTCGGGCTCGACGGCGAGCGCCCTGGCGATGCAGAGCCTCTGCTGCTGTCCGCCGGAGAGGGCGAACGCGCTCTTCTTGAGGCGGTCCTTCACCTCGTCCCAGAGCGCGGCGCGGCGCAGCGAACGCTCCACGGCCTCGTCCGCATCGCCGGAGAAGCCGTTAATTCGCAGTCCGAAGGCGACGTTGTCGTATATGGACTTGGGGAACGGGTTTGGTTTCTGGAAGACCATGCCTATCCGCGACCGCATCGCCGTGGCGTCGACGTCGGGGCCGTTGATGTCGACCTGGTTGAACAGGACCCGGCCGTCGATCCTGGCGCCGGGGACGAGGTCGTTCATCCTGTTCATGCACCGCAGCAGGGTGCTCTTGCCGCACCCGGACGGCCCGATCAGCGCGGTGACGCTCTTCGGACGGACGTCGATGTCTATGTTCTTCAACGCGTGGAACTGACCGTACCACACATTGAGGTTCCTCGCCGCAAGGACCGGCCCCTCCACGGCTTACTCCTCCGACCTGATCTGGTACTTGTTGCGCAGGAAGATGGCTAGCGCGTTCATGGACAGCAGTATGACGAGCAGGACGACGATGCCGCCGGCCGCGAGGCCGCGGAAGTCCTCCTGCGGCCTGCTCACCCAGTTGTATATCTGGATCGGGAGCACGGTGAAACGGTCCAACGGGCTCTCCGGTACGAACGTGAGGTAGACGAGGGCGCTGATGGCGATGACGGGCGCCGTCTCGCCGACGGCGCGGGACATTCCCAGGATGATGCCGGTGAGCATCCCCGGAAACGCCGCGGGTACGACTACTCCCCTGACCACGTCCCACTGCGTCGCTCCCAGTGCGTACGCCGCCTCCCGGTAGGTTGCGGGCACGGCGCGGATCGCCTCGCGGCAGGCGATGATGACAATGGGCAGGATGAGCAGCGACATAGTGAGCGCTCCGGCCAGGACGCTTCTGCCGAGCGCGAGCCACTGCACGAACAGGGCCAGGCCGAGCAGGCCGTACACGATCGACGGCACGCCGGCCAGGTTCGAGATGTTGACCTCGATCAGCAGGGTCAGCTTGTTCTTCGGGGCGTACTCCTCGAGGTATATCGCGGCGCCGATTCCCACCGGTACGGTGAACGCCGCCGTCAGCCCCATCAGCCACAGGGTGCCGAAGATCGCGGCCCTCAGCCCGGCCTCCTCCGTGTGGCGCGAGGGGTAGTTGAAGAGCAGGTTCTTGCTCACCCAGGGAAGACCGTCTATGAGGACCTGCGCGAGCAGTATGACCAGCCCGACGATCCCGACGAGAACGGCGAGAATGAAGATGACGTGGGCGACCGTGGCCGCGGCCTCGCGGAGCGGGAGGCGCCTTCGAAATGGTCCCGTCGAGAGATTGTCCATCAGTAGCGCATCGCCCACCTGCTGACCACCCAGCGGCCGAGCAGGTTCATCGAGAGTGTCATCAGGAAGAGCAGGAAGCCCACGGCGAAGATCGTGTTGTACTCCAGGGTGCCGTGGGGCGTCTCGCCCAGGCTTAGCTGCACGATGTAGGCCGTCATCGTCTGTATGCTCTCGCGGGGGTCGATCGTCATGTTCGGCGTGGCGCCCGCGGCGACGGTCACCAGCATCGTCTCTCCGATGGCCCGCGAGACGCCGAGGATGAAGGCGGCGACGATGCCGGACAGCGCCGCGGGAACGACGACCCTGGTCGACACCTCGAGCCTGGTCGCACCGAGCGCGTAGGCGGCTTCTCTGAGCGACCTGGGAACGGCCAGCATGGCGTCCTCGCTGAGCGAGGAGACCATGGGGATAATCATCAGTCCCATGACGAGCCCGGCACTCAGGGCGTTGAAGACCAGCATGTCCGGGAAGATGACCTGGAGCTGCGGCGTCACCCAGGTGAGGGCGAAGTAGCCGTAGACGATCGTCGGGATGCCGGCGAGCACCTCCAGGACGGGCTTGAGGACGCGGCGCGCCCTGTCGGGCGCGTACTCTGAGAGAAATATGGCCGTCGCGAGGCCGACCGGGATCGCGACGGCGGCCGCCAGGACGGTCACTAGGAGCGTGCCGGACACCAGCGGGAGCACGCCGTAGGACCGGGGCTTCAGAATGGGCGACCACCGCGTGCCCGTGAGAAAGTCCCACAGCGGGACCTCCGAGAAGAAGCCCCAGGCCTGGGACACCAGGCTCACCACGATGCTGACCGTCGTGAGTATGGAGACGAGGGCGCAGGCGAAGAAGATCGCCTTGACGACCCCGCCTTCGATTCCCCGAATGTTCCGCCGCCAGCCCGGGTCAGAAAAGCCGGTCCGGCTGTGGGAACCCTGTCTTACTGCCGAGTCCACGGCTTGCCCCTGGTATTGGTACAATGCGTTTACTGCGACCCGTTGACCTGGGCCAGGGATGTCCTGTATGCCTCGGCCGGGAGGGGCACGTAGCCGACCTCCTGCACCAGCTCGCGCGCGTTCTCGAGGTAGAACTGCACGAACGCCGCCACCTCGGGCCGCTCGAGGCTCTTCTTGCTGACGTAGATGAACATGGGCCTGGACAGCGGCTGGTAGCTGCCGTCCTCTATCGTAGCCGCCGTCGGCGTCAGGCAGCCCTCGCCGGCGTCGACCGCGACCAGCTTCAGCTTGTCGGCGTTCTCGGAATAGTACGAGTACCCGAAGTAGCCCAGCGCGTTCCTGTCGCCGCCGATGCCGGTCACGAGCACGTTGTCGTCGGCGCTCGCGGTGTAGTCGGAGCGGCTGGCCTGGGCCTCGCCGTTGATCTCCTCGGTGAAGTAGTCGAACGTCCCGGAGTCGGAGTCAGGCCCGTACAGCCGGAGCGGCCGGTCCGGGAAACCCGCTCGCACCTGGCTCCAGTTGTCGATCGTCGATCCGGGCTCCCAGATCGCTTTCAGCTCGGCCGTTGTCAGGCACGCGGCGAAGTCGTTCCGGGGGTTGACCATGACGGACAGCCCGTCGGTGCCGACCTTCAGCTCGATGTACTCGATCCCGTTCTCGGCGGCCGCCGCGGCCTCGCTGTCCTTGATCGGCCGGGACGCGTCGGAGATGTCCGTCTCGCCCGCGGTGAACCGTTTGAAGCCGCCGCCGGTACCGGATACGCCCACGTTCACACGCACGTCCGAGTGCAGCTTGCCGAACTCCTCGGCCACCGCCTCGGAGACTGGGAAGACGGTGCTCGACCCGTCGATCTCTATGGTCCCGCTCAGTGCGGCCGCCCCGGTCGCGGTGGCGGGTGAACCGTCCTGGCCGCAAGCGGCCAGCGGCGCCGCGGCCATCAGTCCCAGGATCAGCGTCACGATGCTCCAGACTGCCGTTCGTCTCTTCACACCAACACTCCTCATCTGATGTCGCGACAAGAATCACAGAGGGCCCGATGGCGCGCGTTACGGGAGTGCTAAGGTTCGGTTAAGGTTCCATTAACGGGGCCGGCTCCGGCAGCGCGGGGCCGCCTGCAGGCGAGGAATCCACAGGGAGGCAAGATGGGCCATCCGGACATCCAATTTCCTGTTGCAAACGGCCCTTGTCCGTCCTACTATGGCTGTTCCCCATTCTCGATATCTCAACTTCCGTTGAGTCAGCCATGACGCAGAACCCGATACGAGGCTACTACACCTACTTCTACGGCGACTCCCACGAGGAGTTGGAGGACCGTCCCCCGATTCCTGTCGCCGAGCCGCTCGACGATCCGCTCGCTATCGACGCGGAGACGCGCGCCAGGTACTTCAGGGACAACATCTACCCGTACGCCCACCGGATGACGTACGAGGAGTACTACGAGCACAAGTTCCCGCTGCAGGTCGAGCTTGTGAGGCTGCAGGACTGGGTCAAGGAGACCGGGCAGCGGGTGGTGATCCTGTTCGAGGGGCGCGACGCGGCCGGCAAGGGAGGCACGATCCGCCGGTTCATGGAGCACTGGAACCCGCGCAACGCCCGCGTCGTGGCGCTGGCCAAGCCGTCGGACATCGAGCGCGGGCAGTGGTACTTCCAGCGGTACGTCCGGCACTTTCCGACTCAGGGCGAAATCGTGCTCTTCGACCGGTCGTGGTACAACCGCGCCGGCGTGGAGCGGGTCCTAGGTTTCACGGACGAAGGTCGATACCGGCTGTTCCTGCGGCAGGCGCCGCTGCTGGAGAGGATGATCGTCGAGAGCGGCGTTCACCTGATCAAGCTCTACTTCTCGGTCAGCCGGCCGGAGCAGGTCAGGCGCTTCGAGCAGCGCAACCAGGACCCGCTGAAGCGGTGGAAGCTCACCCCCACCGATCTCCTTTCGAAGGACAGGTGGGACGACTACACGGCGGCGAAAGAGGTGATGTTCCTCGAGACGCACACGGCGGACGCGCCCTGGACGATCGTCAAGTCGGACGACAAGATGAGGGGCCGCATCAACGCGATGCGTCACGTGCTGCACAAGTTCGACTACGAGGGGAAGGACCCATCGGTGGCCCACGCGCCGGACCCGTCGATCGTCGCGTCGGCGGGCGACATCTACCCCGTCCGGGCCGCGGTCCCGGAGGCATCGGCGGTCTGACGTTCCCGTGCGGGCCGCCCCGGCCGGCGTCTCCGGGAACGCAGACAGCCCCCGGAGGGTGCTCCAGGGGCCGTTAGCGGATCGCCGAGCAGGCCTTCTGAGCCTATGCGGTCTCGAACTGCAGCGCAGACAGATTCAAGGTGGAGGAGCGCTTCGACAGGTGGAGCATCTCCACCCCCACCACTTCGTTCGCTTCGTTGTAGTCGAGCACGACGCCTGGCGAAACCTCCTCGGACTCCACTATGGGCGAGTCGTCGAGGCGCAGGTACAGGGCGTCAGCTTCCTTGTCGACGTTCAGCTTCATAGCTCACCTCTCATGCTTCGATCGAAGAATACGCTCACAACGCGCCAAGGATCGGCGCGTGTGTTGCGTGCCTGGTGTATTCCAGCGCTATCGGTCTCATGATTCCCGCTGGTCCTTGAGGTGTATCGTCACGCCCTGAGCCGTCTTGAAGAGGGCGGCGTCCAAGGCTTCAGCCAGTGCCAACCGCGCACCATCGTTCTGACGCCGGCGACTGGCTGACGACCACGCCAGGAGGCCGCAGCCCTTGTGGTTTGACTGGAGCTTCGAAAAGTATACAAGAGGAGCGCCGGGCAGAGAACCGTGACTATCCGAGCAACAACAAATCAGCCTCCTGAGTGTTCAGGAGGCTGATTTTGTATCTGACGGTGGTAGCGGGGGCCGGACTCGAACCGGCGACCTTTGGGTTATGAGCCCAACGAGCTGCCACTGCTCCACCCCGCGACGCTGTTAACTGAATCCTGGCTGTGGCCATCCTTGGGTTGGATGGCGCGTACGAATTAACGACCCTTAATGTGGGTCAAGTCCTCGGCCTATTAGTACCGCTCAGCTGAATCCCTCACGGGACTTACACCTGCGGCCTATCTACCCCGTAGTCTACGGGGGACCTTACTCCCGACCTAGATCGGGATGGGAGATCTAATCTTGGGGTTGGCTTCGCGCTTAGATGCTTTCAGCGCTTATCACATCCGGACTTGGCTACCCGGCGGTGCTCCTGGCGGAACAACCGGTACACCAGAGGTCCGTCCTTCCCGGTCCTCTCGTACTAGGGAAAGCTCCCCTCAAATCTCCTGCGCCCACGACGGATAGAGACCGAACTGCCTCACGGCGTTCTGAACCCAGCTCGCGTGCCGCTTTAACCGGCGAACAGACGGACCCTTGGGACATTCTTCCGCCCCAGGATGCGGCGAGCCGACATCGAGGTGCCAAACCTCGCCGTCGATGTGAACTCTTGGGCGAGATTAGCCTGTTATCCCCGGGGTAGCTTTTATCCGATGATCCACGGCCCTTCCACACGGTACCGTGGGGTCACTTTGCCCGACTTTCGTCCCTGCTCGACTTGTAGGTCTCACAGTCAAGCTCCCTTATGCCAATGCACTCTGCAGGTGATTTCCATCCACCTTGAGGGAACCTTTGGACGCCTCCGTTACCTTTTAGGAGGCGACCGCCCCAGCCAAACTGCCCACCTGGCAGTGTCCCCCGATTTCGTCGGGGTTAGAACCAAGATCACGGAAGAGCGGTATTTCAAGATTGACTCCACCCTCACTGGCGTGAAGGCTTCATAGTCTCCCGCCTATCCTACACATCCGTGAGCACAGTCCACTGCCAAGCTACAGTAAAGCTCCACGGGGTCTAATTGTCCTGTCGCGGGTAGCCAGCATCTTCACTGGCCATGCAATTTCACCGAGCCCCTCGTTGAGACAACGCCCAGGTCGTTACGCCTTTCGTGCGGGTCGGAACTTACCCGACAAGGGATTTCGCTACCTTAGGACCGTTATAGTTACGGCCGCCGTTCACCGGGGCTTCGGTTCGAAGCTTTGTCCCGACAAGTCGGGACGAACATCTCCCCTTAACCTTCCGGCACTGGGCAGGCGTCAGCCCCTATACATCGCCTTTCGGCTTAGCAGAGACCTGTGTTTTTGGTAAACAGTCGCCTGGGCCTCTTAGCTGCGACCCACAAGGGCTCGGCACGCGTCCCGACGAGTCGGGAGGGCGTCACCCCGTGGGCACCCTTTCTCCCAAAGTTACAGGGCTAAGTTGTCGAATTCCTTAACGAGGGTTATCTCGTTCACCTTGGGGCTTTTACCCCCGCCCACCTGTGTCGGTTTGCGGTACGGGCACCACGTCCTCTCGCAGCGAGGCTTTTCTCGACGGCCTAGGTTCGGCGGAATTCCCCAGGGCTTAGGCCCTAGAGTTTTCTTTCCCCCTCAGCTCGTATCGCCGGGACGGATTTGCCTGACCCGGCATGGCCTACAGGGAAGAACGCGCCATGTCCGATGGGAGCGCCCCGCCTACCTGTCCGTGTCCCCCCTCTGCTTTAGAACGAGAACGCGGTGGTACGGGAATTTTGACCCGTTGTCCATCGCCTTCGCTTTTACGCTACGGCTTAGGCCCGACTTACCCTACGCCGATCATCGTTGCGTAGGAAACCTTGGGCTTTCGGTGTCCTGGATTCTCACCAGGATTGTCGCTACTCATGCCGGCATTCTCACTTGTCAGCGCTCCACCCCGACTTACGTCTGGAGCTTCGGTGCGGCTGACAACGCTCCCCTACCCCCCGGCCCGCATAGCGGACCGGAGCCGCGGCTTCGGCGGTGGACTTCAGCCCCGTTACATTTTCGGCGCGGGATCCCTCGACTAGTGAGCTATTACGCACTCTTCAAAGGAATGGCTGCTTCTAAGCCAACCTCCTAGCTGTTTTAGCGATCCCACTTCCTTTCACACTTAGTCCACACTTGGGGGCCTTAGCCTGCGGTCTGGGCTGTTTCCCTTTTGACAATGGAGCTTATCCCCCACTGTCTCACTCCCAATGATCATCTTGGGGCATTCGTGGTTTGGTTGAGTTTGGTAGGCTCACGCCCCCTAGCCCATCCAGTGCCCTACCTCCCCAAGACTTCGATTGAGGCTGCACCTAAATGCATTTCGGGGAGAACCAGCTATCTCCGGGTTCGGTTGGCATTTCACCCCTACCCACAGCTCATCCCAGCCATTTGCAACTGACACGGGTTCGGTCCTCCATCCCGATATTATCGGAACTTCAACCTGGCCATGGGTAGCTCACCCGGTTTCGGGTCTAATCCAGACAACACACCGGACATGTTGGAAACTTCATCGACGGCTCCGGGCTTCGACCCGCTTCGGCCCGACGAATCGGACGTCCGCGAATCTGGGCCCTCGGCCGGCGGATCCGTCTCCGCCCGGAAGCGCCCTGTTCGGACTCGCTTTCGCTGCGGCTCCGGAACTGTTATTCCTTAACCGAGCTGCCTAGATTAACTCGCCGGCTCATTCTTCAATAGGCACGCGGTCAGTCTCGACAAAGTCGGACCTCCCACGGCTTGTAGGTCTGCGGTTTCAGGTCTATTTCACTCCCCTCCCGGGGTACTTTTCACCTTTCCCTCACGGTACTGGTTCACTATCGGTGGCCAAGGGTATTTAGCCTTGGAGGGTGGTCCCCCCAGCTTCCCACAAGATTTCCCGTGTCCCGTGGTACTCAACAGCCCGCCTGAAGTCCTCTCCCTTTCGCCTACAGGACTATCACCTTCTATGGTCGTCCCTTCCAGGTGCATTCAGCTAGAAAGAGGTTTTGTAACTCCATTTCCCGTACTGAGGTCGGGATAGGCGGGTGTTACAACACCCCGACGGCATAGGGCCTCAGCCCGTTAAGCCGCCCGGGTTTGGGCTCGTCCCCGTTCGTTCGCCACTACTAGGGGAATCTCGGTTGATTTCCTTTCCTCGGGATACTTAGATGTTTCAGTTCTCCCGCTTACCTCCCCGACTGAGTCGGGGTTTTCCGGCATTACCCGGAAATGGTTTCCCTATTCGGGTATCCCCGGCTAAGCTTGCCAGACAGCTCACCGAGGCTTCTCGTAGCCTTGCCACGCCCTTCTTCGGCCCTTGGCCCCAAGGCATCCACCGCGGACCCTTAGTAACTTGACCCACATTAAGGTTCGTTAATTCGCGCAGGATTCAGTTGTTAAGGAACAAAAAAAGACGGCCGGGCGCTCCCAGCCGTCTGCTCAGGAGTCGCTTTCGCGGTATTTTAGGCGATTGGCTCGCGCATGGGAATTACGTACAGCCCGATTATATGGAACGCCGGTGCCGCCCGTCAAGAACCGGGGCGCCTCAGTTCCGGCGTCTTCGCCGCCGGCTCGCTGGGCGACTCTACGCGGTGCGACGCCGCACGACCGCCGCGAGGCCGAAGGCGACCGTGGCCACCAGGGCCATCGCAGGGCCGGACGGCAGGTCGGCATGGAACGAGAGGTAAAGGCCCGTCAGCGCCGAGGCCGCACCGATCAGCGCTCCGATCAGCATGACCCCCACGAAGCGGCGAGCCAGCAGGTATCCCGCGGCCGCGGGCGTGATGAGCATCGCCATGACCAGGACGATCCCGGCCGCCTGGATCCCGATGACGATGACAAGGGCCAGGAGCGCGAGGAGCACGTACTCGACGGCGCTCGTCCTGATCCCGACGACCTCGGCGCCCACCGGGTCGAAGGTCGTGTACACCAGCTGCCGGTGGAAGGCGTAGAGCCCGGCGAGCACCAGGGCCGTGAGCCCCAGCGAGACGTAGACGTCCGTCTGCGACACCCCGAGCACCTGGCCGAGCAGCAGGTCTTCGATGTCGACGGTCACGTTGGCGGCCGTCGACAGCATCACCAGGCCAAGCGCGAACATCCCCGCGAAGACGATGCCGATCGAGGTATCCTCGCTGATGCCGGTGCGCCGGCTGACGCTCCCCATCAGCAGCGCGATGACGATTCCGGCCGGCACCGCCGCGAAGAAGGGGCTGATCCCGAGCAGGAAGGCGACGACCATGCCCGGCAGGACCGAGTGAGCGAGCGCGTCGCCCATGAAGGCTCGACCGCGCGTGATGACGTATGCGCCGAGTACCGGGCACATGACTCCGACGAGCACGGAGACGATGAGCGCCCGCACCATGAACCCGTACTCGAACGGCCCGACAATGTAGTCGATCACGAAGCGCTCCACCTCCGTGTTGCCCGCGACAATGGCTTCCGGCCGTTCCCGTTCGCCTCCATGCGAAGATGGCCCCCGGTCGGCCGCTCTCTACGAGTGGTGGCGATGTCGAAAGTGCTCAGGGGTGAACTCGATCCCGTGGGACCCGTACATCTCCTCGAGGACCTCCGGGGTGAAGGCCTCCTGGGGCGGGCCATACGCGCAGACATGGTGATTGATGCAGAGCACCCGGTCGAAGCGCTGGGCGAGATTGGTCAGGTCGTGGGTCGCGAGCAGCACGATCCTGCCCTCGTCGCGCAGTGACTGCAGGACCTCGACGATGCCCTCCTGGGCGCCTACGTCCACGCCGCTGAAGGCCTCGTCCAGCAGCACCACGCTCGCGTCCTGAGCGAGGGCGCGGGCGATGAACACCCTCTGGCGCTGGCCGCCGGACAGCTCGGTAACCATGTCCGAGCGGTGCTCCCACAGGTCTACCCGCTCGAGGCACTCCCTGACTGCCTGTCTGTCAGCCTTGCCGGGACGGCGCAGCCATCCGATGTTGCTTTCGCGCCCCATCATCACAACGTCGTGGACGGTCGCCGGGAAGACCCAGTTGATGCTGTCGCGCTGCGGGACGTACGCCAGGGCGCCTTCTTCCGCAGCGGTACCGCGTAGTGTCACTGTGCCCTCGGTGGCGGGCAGGATTCCCGCGATGGTGTCGAACAGCGTGCTCTTGCCCGCCCCGTTCGGGCCCAGGACACCCATGAGGACTCCCGGGCCGACGTCGAAGCTGACGTCGACCAGCGCCTGGTGCCCGCCACGGTCGACGCTCACACGCTCAACGGATATGCCAGAATCGGCTTTCGTTTCCATCCCTCTCCGGTTCCCGGAGGCTTCGGGCAGGCCTCGAGGCCTGCCCGAGTCGGTACAGGTTGGCGCCGTCGCTCAGCTCAATGCCGCTACAGGGCGGAGCCGGGCGCGAAGCCCGCCGCTCCAGGGACCCCGGAGCGGCGCGCCGATCACCTGAGAGCCTCGGTGATCCGTTCGACGTTTGCCCGGACCATGTCGATGTACGTGTCCGCGCCGCTGCCCTCCGCGCCGAGTGAGCCGGAGTAGAGCCGGACGAGTGTCGCACCGGTCTCGGACGCCAGGGCCGTAGCCAGACGCTCGCTCACGGTAGTTTCGCCGAACACGGCCGGGACCCCGTACTCCTCTATCTCCTCTGCCAGGTGAGCCAGGTCGGACGGTGATGGGTCGACGTCGGTGGTGAAGGACAGGATGACGCCCACTACCACGAAGCCGTACAGCTCGGCAAAGTATCCCAGGCTATCGTGGGAAGTCACGAGCAGCCTGTGGTCGGCCGGTACGGTAGCGACCTGCTCCTCCGTCCACGTGTGCAGCTCGTCGAGGCGCGTGTTGTACGCCGCGGCATTGGCGTTGAAGGTGGCGCCGCCGTCGGAGTCGAGCGCGGCCAGGCGAGCAGCGATCTCTGATATCGCGACCTTGACGCGGAGCGGATCGAACCAGAAGTGGGGATCGTGGACTCCGTGTCCGTGGTCGGCGTGCTCGTCCTCGCCCTCCTCGGCCAGGTGCTCGAGCTCCTCGATGCCCTCCTCGGCGTCCAGCTCTCCGCTCTCAATCTTCGCGATGATGTCGAGGACCGTCTCGATCAGCTCTTCCTCGGCAGAGTGATGGCCTTCCTCGCCTTCTTCCTCTTCCTCCTCTTCTTCGAGGGCGGCGATCAGCTCCTTGATCTCTTCGATGCCGGTGTCGAGGTCGATCTCGCCCTCTTCCACCTCGTGTACGACGTGGCTGATCTCTTCCAGGAGCTCGACCTCCTCGATGTGGGTCTCGCCGAACTCGATGGGATCGATCGTCTCTCCCAGCTCGATGATCGCGGACTCGTCCCCCTTCGCATTCTCTATGAGCTCGTGGAGCCAGGACTCCTCCAACCCCAGTCCGATGCTGAGCACGAGGTCGGCATCAGCCACCCTGGCGACGTCCCTGGCGCCCGGCTGGAACGTATGTGGATCAGCGCCGATCGGCAGCAGGCTGAAGACCTCCACGCGGTCTCCGCCGACGTTCTGGACCCAATCGGCGATGATGTTGTTCGTGACCACGATCTGGATCGGTTCGGGGGCCGGTGTAGCCGTCGGTGGGGCCGGCGGCGGAGCGGTGGCCGCGACGGACGGGGCGGTTGTGGGGGCAGGCGTTTCGCCGCCGTCCCCGTCCGAGCATGCGGCCAAGGCGAACAGCAGGGCTATCGCCGAGAGCAGAATCGTTGGTAAACCCGGCAAGCGCGCAGTGGTACTCAGTATCATATCGGGGTAAACTCCTTTCGGTGTGTCTGGCTCACGGACAGTCTGGGCCCTCCGGCGGACCCTGGTCTCAATTATCGCAAGTGGGTATCGGTAGTGGAGAGGTTACCGCGAAAGGGGATTGTTCGTGGACCTTCTAGCCGTTGTTGCCCCCGACGCACCGCTCGCAGGTGATGTACAGCTCGATGCGGTGGCCGACGATATCGCCCGGAATCTCGTTGCCTATGACCTTCATCAGGCGTTCGACGGTCGTCGCGCGGAACTCGCCGACGGTGCCGCAATGGACACAAACGGTGTGGTGATGGTGCTCCACGCGGGAGAGGCTGTACTTGGGCGCCCCGTCGATGAGGTTCAGGCGGCATATGACCCCGGCTTCCATGAGCAGCTTGATCGTGCGGAAGACGGTGGCCCTCCCCACCTCCGGGAGCTCACTGCAGAGATCCTCCGCGGTGAAGCCCTCCTGCTTTCCATCCAGGATGCGAATGATCGCGCGCCTCGGGGCCGTGGATCTGTAGCCCCGATCTTCGAGGATGGCCATGATGTCCGGGCGCGATGAGAGCTGGGTCATGTTGATATTGGGTATTAACAGAAACCGACCGGTCTTGTCAACATGAAGCGAGGTTGCCTCGTGACGTGACGCCGCATCCGCGATGCGGCTGGAATGCGGGGTAGTGATACCGGGTGCCTGGTGCGGCTCAGGGCAGCCGTCTACCGGGTAGTCTTCACGACCGGAGGGGGGAGTGAGAAGGCCGCCGCTTCGCCCGGCCTAGAACAGCTTCTCCGCCTGGCCGGACTCCGCAAGCAGATGGTCTACGTGGTGGTCTTCGATACAGACAGCCGCCGTTTTTTCCAGTTGTATGGTGGCGTGCTTGATCCCGAACTCGTTGTGGACCAGGTCCTGCATCGTGGCTAGCATCTGGCCGACGTCGCCCTGGTAGCTGGGGTCGATCAGTATGTGGGCGCTGAACGCCTCGTTGCCGGACGTGATGGTCCAGACGTGGACGTCGTGGATGAGGGTCACGCCCTCGATGTCTTCGAGCTCCTTGCAGAGCCGGTAGTCGTCGATGTGGCCCGGCGTTCCTTCGAGCAGCACGTTGAACACCGTGTACATCAGGTGCCGGCTGCCAAACAGGATGAGCACCGCGATGACGACGCTCAGGATCGGGTCGGCCAGTGTCCAGTTGAAGGTCAGCACGAGTATCGCCGATATGATCACGCCGACGGACCCCAGGAGGTCGGCGATGACGTGCTGGAAGGCTCCCTCGACGTTCATGCTGTGCTGCGACGACCTGTGGAGGACCCAGGCCGCCACGATGTTGATGAGCAGTCCTCCGGTGCCGACGATGAGCACCGGCCATCCGTCGATGTGGACCTCCTCCTGGAAGGTCCTGTGGTACGCCTCGAAAACGATCCAGCCCGCGATCAGCCACAGCGCGACGGTGTTGATCAGGGCGGCAAGCACCTCGGTCCGCTGGTACCCGAAGGTGCGCTCGGCTGACGCCGCCTTGTCGGCGATCCACATGGCGATCAGGGCCATGACGATCGCGGCCGCGTCCGTGAGCATGTGTCCCGCGTCGGCTATCAGGGCCAGGCTGCCTGACAGGATGCCGCCGATCACCTCGGCGAACATGTAGGTCGTTATCAGCGTCAGCGCGATATACAGGCTGCGCCGGCTGGCCCCTCGCAGATCATGAGCGTGATCGTGGTGGCCGTGGCCATGCCCGTGGTCGTCGTGGTCGTGGCCGTCGTCGTCGCCGTGGTCGTGACCTTCGTGGTCGCCGTGGTCGTGGCCCTCGTGGTCGTCGTGGTCGTGGCCCTCGTGGTCGTCGTGGTCGTGGCCCTCGTGGTCGTCGTGGTCGTGGCCCTCGTGGTCGTCGTGGTCGTGGCCCTCGTGGTCGTCGTGGTCGTGGCCCTCGTGGTCGTCGTGGTCGTGGCCCTCGTGGTCGCCGTGGTCGTGGCCGTCGTCGTCGCCGTGGTCGTGGCCCTCGTGGTCGTCGTGGTCGTGGCCCTCGTGGTCGCCGTGGTCGTGACCTTCGTGGTCGCCGTGGTCGTGACCTTCGTGGTCGCCGTGGTCGTGGCCTTCGTGATCGCTGTGGTCGTGGCCAGCGTGGTCGTGGCGGACACCGGAGGACATGGCCGAGTGTCGGAAGGCGGGCCCGCCTCCCGACGAAGTCGCCGCCAACTCAACGGAAGAGACGACTCGGGGCTCGCCGCCGTGGCGCGGCGACGCGAGTCTCCTGAGAACCGTCGGGATGCCCAAAGAGCCGGTCAGATCCAACATCATGCCACCCTGAGGTCCGTCGCTGTCGCGCGGACCAACCTTCCGTCGTCGATCGATACCAAGAGTGCCTGCGGACGACCCCGCGGCGCTGAGGAATCCGGCGGAGTCGACACGCTGCGGCGGCGGCCCCCGTCGTCAGGCGATGGACCGCCGCCGCAGTTACTGTCCCTTTGCAGGGTCTATGGCAGAACCGCCCGGCTAGTCGTGGTGCTCGTGACCGTCGCACTCGTGGGCGTCGTGCACGTGATCATGGTGCTCGTGCGTGTCGCACTCGTGCTCGTCGTGTTCGTGAGCGTGGTGCTCGTGATCGTCGCACTCGTGCTTATCGTGCTCGTGCCCAGGCTCGTTGCTGTGGTGCTCGTGCGTGTCGCACTCGTGCGTGTCGTGCTCGTGGGCATGGTGCTCGTGGGTGTCGCACTCGTGCGTGTCGTGCGCGTGCGGATGGTGCTCGTGGTCGTCGCATTCGTGCGTGTCGTGCTGGTGATCGGCCATGGAAACCTCCCTGTTGAATTACCTGGTCGCATGCCCAACGTCCGGATTGTTTGGGCATCTCCGTGTAGTGACGAAATCCATTGTAGGTCGGCCATTTTGCTGACCACAATAGATAGACGATACCTGCTGTCAACAACGGGAAACCGAGACCTACTGTCAAGAATTCGTCACCCTGTCAGTTGAACCTGCAACGGACTCCGCAAGTCGGCGTTTGCACCATGGATCGGCGACCTGTCCGAGGGTTCGTTGACAGTCGGCAGAGGCGCTCTTACACTCCGGCCAGTGCGGCCCCGCCAATCGACGGGAGGCGAATCCCTATGGGACGGATCGGTACGGCGGAGATAGGAACGACCGGACTGAGAGTGACCCGTCTCGGGCTGGGAGGCGCCGGTCTGGGAGGGCTGTACTCGGACGTTTCGCGCGATGCGGCGATAGAGACGGTCCACCGCAGCTTCGACCTTGGAGCACGGTACTTCGACACGGCGCCCCTGTACGGCGTAGGCAAGAGCGAGACCTCCCTGGGCGCCGGCCTGAGCGGGCTGGAGCGAGGCGCCTTCGTGGTCTCCACCAAGGTCGGCCGCGTGCTGAATCCCGCCGGCGGACAGCGCGATCCGGGGCTGTTCGCCAATCCGCCGCCGCTCGAGCCCGTGTTCGACTACAGCCGCGACGGCATCCTCAGGTCGCTGGAAGACAGCCTGGAGCGGCTGGGGCTCGACTCCGTGGAGATCGCGCTGATGCACGACCCGGACTCCGGCCAGTCCCTGTGGGAGGACGCCGACGTGGAACCCACCTACTTCAGGCAGGCCATGGACGAGGCATATCCCACGCTGCGGCAGCTCAAGTCCGAGGGTGTGCTGAAGGCCGTCGGCGTTGGAATGAACCAGTGGCAGGCGCTGGCCCGGTTCGCCAGGGCGGCCGACTTCGACTGCTTCCTGCTCGCCGGCCGCTACACCCTGCTCGACCACTCGGCCCTGCCGACCCTGATGCCGCTCTGCGAGGAGAAGAGCATCAGCCTGGTCCTGGGCGGCCCGTATAACAGCGGCATCCTCGCGTCCGACCTGTCCCCGGGCACGACGTATTTTTACGACGACGCGCCGGCCGACGTGCTGGAACGCGCGCGCGCCGTCAAGGCCGTCTGCGACCGGCATGACGTGCCGCTGAAGGCGGCCGCCCTGCAGTTCGGTCTCGCCCATCCCGCTGTGGCGAGCACGATTCCCGGCGGCCGGTCGCCGGAGGAGGTCGAGGAGAATGTGCGGATGGCCGAGCGCGACCTTCCGACCGACCTGTGGGGCGAGCTCAAGGCAGAGGGGCTCATACCCCGCGAGGCGCCGACGCCCGAAGCCTGACACCAGGGAGACAGTCCATGAAATCGTTCGCGATGGCCCTGAACCTGAAGGACGACGCCGAGACTATCCGGACATACAAGGAGTACCACAGGGCCGTATGGCCCGAAGTGCTGCAGGGCCTCAGGGGAATCGGGATATCGAAGATGAAGATATTCCTGCTGGGTCGGCGCATGTTCATGTACTTCGAGGCCGGGGACGACTTCGATCCTAGCCGCGACTTTCAGCAGTATCAGTCCACCGAACGTGCCAGGGACTGGGAAGCGCTGATGCGCGGGCTCCAGGAGCGGGTGGACGAGGCGGGTCCGGACGACTGGTGGGCCCCTATGGAGGAGGTCTTTGACCTCGAGTGGTAGCCGGAACGCAGGCTGAATTCGGCATATCCCCAAATTGGGGCCGAACCGACTTGTGATTGCCCGAAAGTACCTATACAATTGGCCCACCAGACCAACTGGAGGGCTCTAGATGGAAGCGTACTGTCTCAAGTGCAGGACAAAGAGGGAGATCGGCAACCCGCAGCAGGTGACCCTGAAGAACGGCAGACCGGCTACCCAGGGGACATGCGGGAAGTGCGGGACCAAGATGTTCCGCATCGGCAAGGGATAGACTCTCGACGGCCTCCTTGTAGGGCCTGACAAAGTCCGCACCTGCGGACGCACGTGAATCAGAAATACGGCGCGCTGCTGCGATATCTTCCGCAGCAGCGTGCCGTGTTGCGTGACCCACACTGCCGGCCCGGCAACAGGCGCGGCCGTCCTGTCGAGCGGCTTCGGGCTGTCGGGACCGACGTCAGGTGATCAGTGCTTCGCCATCGTGCCAACGGGGCTCCTCTTCGAGATGCTCCATGAACCTCTCGAACCATCCGGACTGTTCCGGATCGTTGGCGTTGGCGAAGTAGGACTCCCTGTCCTCGAAGAGCGACACCAGGATCCAGTCCTGGGGGTCGGCGTCCATCCTGAACACGTAGCCCTCGAGCGCTCCCTGGACCTTGGGCTTGCGCTCCGTCCGCCACTGCTCCAGTAGCGAGACCAATTCGTCCTGGCGTCCTGGCTTGACCCTTATGTACGCGACTGTGCCGTACATGGCTTCTCCCTCGGTTGTATCTGTGTCGTGGTCTACCTCTTCAGGGCGCGATAGCCTTCCACGAGCCGGGCCGCGCCGCTCCGGATGAGTCCCAATTCGTCCGCGGCCAGGAAGAAGCTCGCACCTCTTTCGACCCACATCCGCGCGCCGTCCACGCCCGACGCGGTGGTGCCGAAGGGGACGGCATGCTTCCCGCACAGCTCCAGGATGTCCCCCATGGGCCCGACCACGTCCGGATGGTCGTACTGGCCCGGCCTCCCCATCTCGACGGAAAGGTCGCCGGGGCCGACGTACACCATGTCGACTCCGGGCGCGCCGACGATCTCCTCGGCCCGCTCGTAGCCCAGCCTCGTCTCGATATGGGCGATCAGCGTGCTCTCGGCGTCCTGCTCCTCCATCCAGTGGCCCAGCGTACCGAGGTCGCTCGGCAGATCGTAGTCGCTGTTGCCCATCCCGGCAGCCGCGGCGCGGGTCCCAACGGGCGGGAACTTCATGTAGCCGCGCAACTCCTCGACCTGCGCCCGGCTCTCGGTGCGCGGGAGCTGGATCCCGACGACGCCGCATTCGAGCAGCTTGGCGACCTCCTGTCGCTCGAGCTGGGGCGTCTTGGCTATCGGCGGCAGTCCGCTGTCGCGGGCAGCGAGCACCGTGTCGGCCAGGGCGGTCGGGCTGAAATAGGTATGCTCGTACTCGAAGAAGACGAAGTCGATCCCCGCGTGGGCATAGAGCTTCATCAGAGAGGGGCGCGCGTACTCTGTGACCATGGCGCACACCAACACCTCGCCCCCGGACAGGCGTGCCTTCAGGTGGCGTCCCGGGCCTCCCTCCGGATACGGCGGGCTCTTCGCCGTCATCCGCGGCTCGCTGTCGACACCGTGCTCATCCGGCTAGTACGTGCTGTCCTTGGTCGTCGAGTGGCACCACCTGGAGGCCATCAGGTAACGCAGCAGCGCGTCCCGGGTGTCCGCCGTGTCGATGAGGTACAGGGCGTGCACCGAGTTGCCGCGGACGTAGCGGTCATCGTCCTGCAGGGCGGCGATGAGGCTCGGGGTGGCCGCCTCTGCCCGCGCGCCGGTGCGGGCGAGGGCCAGCGAGGCCTCGCGCCTGACCAGGGCGTCCTCGTCCGATATGGCGCGTGACAGGGCCGACACGGCGTCCGTACCCCTTTGCCCCACCGTACCGAGCGCGTGGACGGCCTCGGCCCTCACCTCTACCACCTCGTCTGCCGCGAGCTCGTTCAGCGCGGGCAGCGCGTCTGCGGCGGCAGGTCCAATGTCGCCGAGAGTCTCGGCGGCCGTGGCCCTGAGCCACCACTGCGCGTGCCTCGTGCGGTCGACCAGGGCGGGTACCGCTGCTCCCCCGGCCGCGGTGAGGCCGTAGCTCGCGTTGGCCGAGGGCGACGTCAGCCCCCTGCCCTTGATCTCCGACGCCTTCTGCTCCCACCACTCGCGGCCCGAGTCGTCGTCGAGCAGCTCCGCAAGCGCGGGGACCGCGGCCTCTCCCGACTGGCCGAGCTCGTAGGCGGCGTCGATCGCTTTGCGCTCCGGGCCGTTGGCGACGACATCCGAAAGGCGGGAGACAGACCCGTTTCCGCTGCCGGAGCCGTTTCCGGCGGCCAGGCCCGAATGCCAGCTCCACATGTGGCGCCGCATCGCGGCGTGGCGACCGTCGCTGCCGGACTCGCCGCCGCCGTTCGATGACGAGCTTCCCGGCTCCGACATCCGGGCCACGAGAAACTTCATCATGTAGCGCGGCCGGTCGCTGCGGTTCGCGGTGCCCCGGTGCCAGATGTCGTAGTTGGCGATTACGACGGTCCCCGCCTTCACCGTGACCAGCACCTCGCCGCCGGCGGCCAACGCGCCCTCGGACGTGTTGTAGTAATGGCTGCCGGGCACGACGGCGGTGGGGCCCATGTCCTCCGTGGTGTCCTGTGGGTAGTAGAAGGCGAGCACGCGCCGCGTCCGATGCCTGCGGCGCGTGAAGGAGTCCTTGTGCAGCTCCTGGCCCGTGCTTCCGGGGGCGTTGTAGTGGCAGTGCCGATGGGGCTCCATGAAATAGTCGTCGCCCAGGATGCTGGCCAGCGCCCCGGTCACGGCGGGATCGCCGAGGACCCTGCCGACGTCCGGCAGGCGCGGCAACAGGTTGTTGCCGGGGTTGCCCTCCTTCTCGAAGACCTCGCCCGTCTTGCGGAACAGCTCCGCGTGGAACTCCCGTGGCAGCCCCGTCTCGAGCGTGACGTATCCGTCGCGAATGTACTGCCCCATCTGGGCGTCGTTCAGCTTCACCATCGCCATCGCGTTCACCCTACCGAACAGGATGGCGACAGGATACGGTTTTCGACCGCGCTCGGCAACGCCGGCCGACCGGGGTAACTGTTCATTGCCGCGGGACGCCTGTCTTCCCCACCTCGCCCCCAAAGGCAACCCGTTCACCCCGAGTAGCGCCGCCGCTTCGAGCGGCGCGTATCGAGGGGCGCACACAACGGCGGGCGCCGCCCCTTCGATACAGGCCGCCCGGAGCGGCGGGCCTTTCAGGACCAACGGAGAGACGGGGGAGGCCCTTCAACAGTCACGCCCGGGGATGGCGCCGAAGCTACCCGGCGAGGAAATCGGTCAGCCTGCTGAGGCTCTCCTCCCAGGCAGCCTTCGCCTTCTCGGCATGCTCTTTGGAGTGCGCCGCGGAGGAGGGCTCGGGAAGTCCCGCCACGAAGGAGTCCAGCCCTTTCCCTTCCACGGGCGGCCTGTCCACGCGAACGCCGGCCTGGTCCATCACCTGCTCCGCTACCCGGACGGCGCTGTTCGAGTGCACGGCCATGGCGATCGCGTCGCTGGGCCGGGCGTCGATCTCCCGGACGTCGTTTCCGCACCGGACCCTGGCGACGCCGTAGAACGTCGTCCCGTGCAGTCGCTCGACCCTCCCCTCCTCGAGACGGGCGCCCACGCTCTCCAGCATCCTGACGGCGAACGCGTGCGTCCCGGGCCTCGGTGTTTCCACGTCGCGGAGGGCCGTGACTATGGAATGGGCCTCGGACGGCCCGATCCAGATCGGGAGTATGCGTTTCCCGGCCGCGTCGTACATGACGACCACGTGGATCCCGCCGGGCCCGTCGCCGTCTCCGTCCTCGCTCTCGCCACGCACTGCCTTCCAATTCAGAACGTCAATCACCTCTACGTCGATCATTCGTCTCTCCTCCTGGGCCGCGTTCGTCGCGGCGTGACTCGGTTGTACGTCTGCGAGCAGGTCGCGGAGCCGGTTCCTGGCCTTGTGCAGACGCCCCTTGACGGCGGGGACCGAGATGCCCAGGGTCGCGGCGACTTCCCGGACCGAGAGCTGGTCGTAGTAGAACAGCAGCGTCGCCGCCCTCGTCTTCGGCGAGAGCGTGTCCACAGCCCGCAGCACTGTGCGGTGAAGCTCCCGGGCCTCCACGACCTCGTGGGGCTCGGGCTCGAAGCTCCCCGATCCCAGCGGCGCCGCTTCCAGCCGCACGCCGCCGGTCAGCGCCTCCAGCGAGGCATGGTCCTCCCGCCGGGCCCTGCGATGGCCGCGGCAGACGTTCAAGACGATGCCATACAGCCAGCTCTCGAACCGGGTAGCGTCGCGCAGCCTGTCGAGCGACAGGTACGCGTTCAGCAGCGCCTCCTGCGCCAGCTCGCGCGCCACTTCCGGGTTCGCGATCATCCTGCCGGCGATACGCAGCGCCATCGGCTCGTAGCGGTCTACGAGGATGCGGAACGCGTCCCGGTCGCCGCGCCGCGCACGCAGCACCAGGGTCGCATCGTCGTCGTTGGCCATCGCGGCGTCGGTGCCCTCCGTCGCCACAGTAGTGGGAAAAACGTCGCCCGCGGTTACTTTCGCGGGCCGAGGGCGGTCGCCCTCAGTGCGCGTGGTGGTAGTGCTCGCGGAGCAGGTCCCGGCCGAAGTCGGCGTCTATGTCGCGCCAGACGGAGTGGATGTGGTTGGCGCCGTTCTGCACGTTGTCGTACTCGACGAAGAAGCTGGGGCCGTGCAGCCGGTAGTAGTGACCCTCGAAGCGTTGGTCGCCGCCGGCCCACGCGAAGAAGATGCCGTCGACGCCCTCGGCCTCGATCTTGCGCAGTGTCCGCTCGTGGATCTCGTCAGAGTTCTTCTCGACGTAGACGCCGACCAGCGCCATGAGCCTGTCACGCTGGTCTGCCATCATCGCCGACGCGGGCAGCCCGGACGGTTCGCCGAGCGCCACCTCGCGGTCCGCCCTGGTGATCATGTCCCGCGGCGCGTCCGGATAGACGACCGCGCGGGCGCGCTGCGCCGCGTCGAGCGACAGGAACAGGTCCCGGCCCAGCTCCTCCTCCATTTCGAGGATGCGCAGTCCCTTCTCGGGCCCGTGCGGCACCTCGGCGGGGTTGGCGCCGAAGAAGGACGGCGTGGGCGACCGGAGCTCACCGCCGTCGAAGGTGTAGTTGAGGGAGAGGTGGTGGCCCTCCACACGCCAGCCCCATGGGGCGTCGCCCCCGGGCATGCCGAACATGTTGAAGAAGTAGAGACCGGGGTCGCGCAGGAACTGGGCCGAGTCTCCCTCGATGCGGCCCAGGATCGCCTCGTGGCGGATGATCTGCTCGGCCTTCCTGGCGCCGACGGCGCTGAGGCCGGTCGCCATCAGCGCGTGGGCGGACTCGAGCTGAGCGTCGTCCATCCGGCCGCGGGACAGGCCCACGCGCGACCGGGGCACGTAGTGCCAGTCTTCCCTGACGTCCGAGTCGAACGGGAACGACACGAGCGCTTCCCGCTCCGGGTCGAGGGTCTCGAGAAAGCGGGTCGCGGCCCCGGTCATCCGCCGGGCCGTCTCGGGCGCCGCGTAGGTCGCGTGGGCAAGGCTCATCCGCCGCTCCTGGCTCCTGACGGGAGTGGCCGCAGTATATCACCACCGCCCGCCTCCGAAGCCCCGGAATTCGCGGCCTGACCCGTGGTCACAAGCGGTGACGTTCGCGCGTGCGTACACTCTTGCTGAGCAAGAGGGACGGGCGCGTCGTCCACAACGGAGATCGAGGCCCCGCAACTGCCTTTGCTTTGCCGGGCTTCCGCTACCCACCCAGGCCATAGCGGGAGTGGACGTAGCTCAGCCAATCACTCCACCTACCGTCGGTGTCGTGCTCCTGAACCCATCCGACCCACTGTTGATGTGTGAACACGGCAAACTGCGCACGGCCCTTGAAAAGCCGTCCCCATTGTCTCAGTCCGTCAATCCCACTGCGCTTGAGGGCGACATCCAACTCATCGTTGCGTTCGTCGACCGCCAACGCCGACACTACCAAGTCGTACTGTCCGGACTGGGCGGTGCCTTCGGCCAAGGCTTGCTGACGGAATAGTTGGTATCCGTGCCTCATTGCCGGGCAGTGAGGGAGACGAGCCAAGACTTCTTCATCGACAACGGTTACCAGGTGCTCCCAGTACCTGCGGCCCCAAGCCGCCTGGTGGCACTGATTGGCATGGTCTTTCACAACTTCCGCAGGGCGCTTGCAGCGGTCGGGATCGGGGTTGCCGTTCCGTCTGGAACTACCCTTGTGCCTCCACGCAGAACATTCGTAGAAGCTCTTTTCGGTGAGCTTGTTCTCAACCAGCACCAATCCCCGGCCACCGTTCACCAACAGGCCGAGATCCGGCGAAGTCTGGTTTGCGCCTCTGGTTCCTCCCTCTTCCCCCAGCAAGCGTGAAGGGTGAAGGGCGCTATGCTTGTCCTCCGCATACTCCAACTCGATTTCTTCCAGCGAGTCGATCTCCGTGCCGACGCGATTCTTGAGAAACGAAGCGAATAACGCCTTGCCGTCAGTAGTACCGCGGAACGGAAAGTACAGGTTGGCGCAAAGAACCCACGAGCTCTTGAGGTTGTGTACGCCCCCATGTTTCTGCACCGCCTTTGTCCTAAGATATGCCGGCAGCGAGTTGTCCGACCCTGTGCGTATGCCTGGCCAGAGTCCTTCTTCCCACGAGACTGCGGGCAGAATCCACGGATATTGACGACCCTGCCAGCGTCCGCTCTCCTTGGATGTCACATTGGCCTTGCGCCACTCGATCTGGTGCCGATTCATCCACTGGTCGAAGTTCTTCATGTTCTCCTCGCTCGACGACGTGTTGCGTCGCAGCCAGAACTATGCCCCCAACGCCGATGGGAACCGGGAGCGTTCACTTTCTTGTACGTAGATGCTCCTCATCCACTGCAGGAGCCGACCTCGTCCCGGTACTCTTCCACGAGACGGGCCACGTCCTCAGGACCGATACCCTTCTCCCTGGCCCTCGCCTCGCCGTATTGGAGCAGCCGTCTCCACTCGCACTCCTCCAAGTAGCGGAGCACTGCCTCACGGATGAACTCGCTCCTGGAACGCCACTGCTGCTTCATCGCCTCATCCACCCGGTCAGCCATCGCCGGGGACAATGAGAAGGTGATCGTCCTAGTGGTTCGCGGCATATCCCACCTCCTATTGTCCAACCTTACCGGTATGGTGGGCCAAATGACGGATTCACGTCAATCGGTCGCCCCAACAGCCGGCGGCGTTAGGTTCCTCCTCAGATTCTCGGTGGTTCGGCTTCGGAGCCGGTGTCGCAGGACTCAGGGTCCAGGCAGATGTGCGGTCCATCGTTCGCCGAAGCCCGCGTCCTTGAATCCGTGTGCCGGCCGGTGTACCGTTACCGCACTTGTCGCAGGAGGGTTCCGACCGATGGCAGTTTCGAACGGAGGCTCCGTAGTCTCGCTCACGATCAACCCCGGCAGCCGCCAGCCGCTCGACTTCGTGGAGAGCGCCAGCTTCGTCGCCGGCCGCGGGATCGAGGGCGACCGCCACTACTCCGACCGGGAGAACCGGGCCGGATACCAGGTGCTGCTGATGGACCGCGAGACTATCGAGGGCCTTGGCCTCTCGATTGGCGACGTGCGCGAGAACGTGACCACGGACGGGTTCGACCTCGCGACCCTCGAGCCGGAACAACGGGTCGCCATCGGCGACGAGGTCGTCCTGCGGGTCTTCAAGGACTGCCCGCCCTGCGGCCGAATGGACGAGCTCAGGCCGGGACTCCGCTCCGAGCTGCTGGGCCGGCGCGGAATACTGGCGTCGGTGGAGCGCGGCGGGGCCGCATCAGTTGGCGACGCCGTCCGTGTGCTGGAACCCGCCCGGCAGGAGTAGCCCGCCCGCGACCCGACCCGCAGACCGACACTGTCGTATCCCCTACCACATCATCCCCGGAGGACGAGTTGCGGCCCGACCAGCTGAAAGGCAAGATCCACACCGTCCTCGGCCCGATCGCCCCCGAGCAGCTCGGGCCGACCACTACGCACGAACACCTGCTCATCGACTTCTCGTGCATGTGGCATCCGCCCGCGGAGGCCACGGAGCGGGCGCGCGCCTTCGAGCCGGTGCGGCTCGAAAACCTTGGCTACGTGCGCTACGACCCGTTCGGCAACCAGGACAACCTTCTGCTGCTGGACGAGGAGACGGCAATATCGGAGGGGCACCTGTACAAACGCGCGGGAGGCGGCGCCATCGTCGACGCGACGACGAAGGGCATCGGCCGCGACCCGCTGGCCCTGTCGCGGATATCGCGGGCGATCGGCGTACACGTCGTCATGGGCGCGGGCTACTACGTCGCCGCGTCCCACGACGATCAGATGGACGGAAGGACGGAAGACGAGCTCGTCGACGAGATGATCTCCGACCTGACGACGGGCGTGGGCGACACGGGCGTTCCGGCCGGCATCATCGGCGAGCTCGGATGCACCTGGCCGCTGACGGACAACGAGCGCAAGGTGCTGAGGGCGGGAGCCCGCGCGCAACAGGAGACCGGCGCCGCCATACTGATCCATCCCGGCCGCAACGACCGCGCGCCGGACGAGATACTGAACGTGCTGGAGGACGCGGGCGCCGACATCGCCCGCGTCATCATGGGCCACCTGGAGCGCACCGTGCCGGACGTCGAGATGGTCGTCGAGCTGGCCGGGCGGGGCTGCTACCTCGAGTACGACCTGTTCGGCTGGGAGTCGTCGAACTACCCGCTGTCCCCGGTCGACATGCCGAACGACGCCCAGCGGATCGGCTACGTGCAGAGGCTGATCGAGGCGGGCTACGTAGACCGCGTCGTGCTCGCGCAGGACGTCTGCTTCAAGCACCGGCTCACGAAGTATGGCGGCGAAGGCTACCACCACATCCTGGAGCACATCGTCCCCAGGATGAGACAGAAAGACATCTCGCAGGAAGACATCGACACGATGATCACGGCCAACCCGGCCCGCGTGCTGACGTTCGTGTGACTGGCGCCGGGCGGCGGGAGACGAGACCCTTACAGACCAGGAGGAACCAATGGGATCGGTAGACGACAGACTGAAGGAACTCGGGATCGAGTTGCCGGAGCCGCCCGATCCGGTGGCGAACTACGTGCCCAGCGTCAGGACCGGCAACCTGCTGTACCTGGCCGGCACGGGCCCGGCCGCCGACGAGACGGGCAAGGTCCCGCTCGGCAAGCTGGGCGAGGACATGACGATAGAGCAGGGCTACGAGGCCGCGCGCCTGACGGGGCTGAACGTCATCGGCAGGCTGCGCAAGGACCTGGGATCGCTCGACCGCGTGAAGCGCGTGGTCAAGCTGCTGTCGATGGTCAACTGCACGGGCGACTTCGTCGACCAGCCGGCGGTCGCCAACGGCGCGTCGGACCTACTGGTCGAGGTGTTCGGCGACAAGGGCAAGCATGCCCGCTCGGCCGTGGGGATGGCCAGCCTGCCGGGCCGCATCCCGGTCGAGATCGAGGCAATCGTCGAAGTCGAGTAGCGCCCACTTCGGTACTGGTGCATCAGGGCGTACCGAGTGCCCGGGCAGCCCATGAGCGTGCGCAGAATAGCGCTGGTGGGAGGGGACGAGTTCCGCCACGGCTGCGAGGCGATGGACGCCGCCATCCTGGAGGCGACAGGCGCGCGCCGTCCGCGGGTGTCCATCGTGCCGACGGCAGCCGCGGCCCAGAACCCGGCTAAGGCCGCCTCCAACGGCGTGTCCTGGTTCTCGGCGCTGGGTGCTGACGCCTCCGCCGTCATGGCGCTCGGCCCGGCCGACGCGGCCGACCCCGACCTGCTCGCCCCGCTGGAGCGGGCCGACGTCGTCTACCTGACGGGCGGCGACCCGGCGCACCTGCTGAGGACGCTGCGCGGTTCGCTGCTCCTCGCTGCGCTGCGCGACGCCCTGGCACGGGGCGCGGTACTCGCCGGCTCCAGCGCCGGCGCGATGGTGCTGGGCTCCAGGATGCGCTACCGGGGCTGGTCCGACGCGCTCGGCATCATGAAGGGCGTAACCGTGCTGCCGCACCACGAGCGCGCCGACCCGGACGTCGTCGCCGCGGAGTTGGCCGGGGAGGCGCCCCCGGGGCAGACCGTCCTGGGCATAGACGCCATGACCGCCTGCTTTGGCGCCGGGAACGGCTGGACGGCGCTGGGCCCCGGAGCGGTCACCGTGTACAAGGACGGCGCGTGGCGCAGGTACGCCGACGGCGACTCTGTATCCATCGGCGGCTGACCTCGGACTCGCAGTCGGGTCTCTTCCCCTGTATCATGATGCGCCCCATCGAAGGGACACTTGGCGGGAGGTTGTCATGAGGCTCGAAGGCAAGGTCGCCCTGGTGACCGGCGGCGGCTCCGGGATAGGCCGGGCCACGTCGGTGCTGTTCGCCCGCGAGGGCGCGCGCCTGGTCGTCTCCGACGTGGGCGAGGCGGCCGCACGCCAGACCGCCGACGAGGTAGAGGCCGCCGGAGGCGAGACCGTCGTCGTGACCGGCGACGTCTCACGGACCGGCGACGCCAAGGCGATGGTCGACGCCGCGGTCGACGCCTACGGCAAGCTCGACGTGCTGGTCAACAGCGCCGGCGTGACAGGGCGGAACGCGATGGGGCCCGAGGCCAGCCCGGAAGAGGTCTGGGACCGGGTGATCGAGGTCAACGTGAAGGGCACCTACCTGGTGTCGTGGCACGCGGTGCCCGAGATGAAGCGCGGCGGCGGCGGCTCGATCGTCAACCTCGCGTCCATCATCGCCGTGGTCGGCTACTCTTCGGAGATCCCCGCCCTCTCAGGCGGCTTCAACCCGTACCCTACGTCCAAGGGCGGCGTGCTGCAGTTCACGCGCAACCTGGCCATGGGCTGCGCCCGCGACAACATCCGCGTCAATTGCATCTGCCCCGGCTACACCGAGACGAACATGACCGCCGTGCTGACCGACAACCCCGAGATCTACGATGAACTTCTCAAGAAGCACCCGCTGGGAAGGCTCGGCCAGGCTGAGGATATCGCCTACGCGGCTCTGTACCTGGCCTCCGACGAGTCGTCCTTCGTGACCGGGGCGCCGCTCATGGTCGACGGCGGCTACACGGCGCAGTAGCCGGATGCGGGTCTACCTGGCTGCGCGATACAGGCGCAGGGAGGAGTTGCTGCGGCGCGCCGAGGAGCTCTCGGCGCTCGGCCACGACGTCACGTCGCGCTGGATCCTGGGCGGGCACTCCGTCTCGGGCGGCTTCGACGACCCGACGTGGGCCAGGCTCGCGCAGGAAGACGTCGACGACGTCGCCGCGGCCGACGCGATCGTCTGCTTCCTGGAGCCGAAGGGCGGAGGCAACGGAGGCCGGCACGCCGAGTTCGGGATGGCGCTCGCCTGGGGCAAGCGGACCATCGTCGTGGGCGAGCCTGAGCACCTCTTCCACACCCTGCCGTCCGTCGAGGCCTACGCGACCTGGGCCGAGGCTCTCGACGCCCTGCGGTAGGCCGTCATGTCACGGCTCGTAGTGGCCAGGCGCTGGGGGCTCCGGGACGGCAGCAGCGAGTCCGAGCTTCTCGACCTCGTCCGGTACTCCGTCATCCCCCACTACGACAGACTGCCGGGTTGCCTTGGACTCGGGCTGCTGCGCATCCGGGGCACGCGGTCGTACCTCGCTTTGCAGCACTGGGAGAGCAGCGAGGCACGGCGGTCAGCGATGTCTTCCGACGCCTACCCCGACTGGCTCGCCGGGTACCAGCCGATTCTCGAACGGTGGAACGACATGATGGAGTTCGAGGACGAGTGGGAGGCGGAAGACGCCTTGGGATAGATCCTGTACACCGGACCTAGCTACCAAACAGTTCCTCGCGCACCTCGCCTTGGGTCAGTGCGAGATGCGCTGCGACAGCTGCGACTATCCCGCTGAGGGTGCCGACTCGGAGGGCGCGATGACGTGGAACCGTCACGCTGTGCGACACGCCACCTACAGTTGCGATCAATGTCATATGACTCCCACTTTGGCGAACGATTCTATAGCCATAGCGGCGGCGCCGCAGCGCTGCCACTTCCTCGCCCGACGCATCGCGGGGCAGTCTCATACCGCGATGGCTTCGTCCTTGACGAAGTGCAGCCTCGCGATCCTGACCTCTCCATCATCACCGAAATGGCAATGCACCGCGTCTTTGACCATCGCCTTCAAGTCGGCCCAATCTTCTCCCTGCGTGAAGATACTGTAGCCCAGCGCCCGGGCGTCGAAGCCACCTTCGATTGCTTCGGTCACTTCAAATATGATCTCTGTCTGCGTTGCCATGTCCCCTCCGACGCTCGCTTGCCTCTCATCCAAAGTGTAAGCGGGTCTTCGTCGCCTCGCAACTCGCGTCAGCTCCCAGCCCGGTCCAGTACGACGACGCGGCTGGTCCAGACTTCGGCGTGGATGCCATCCAGCGCCGCCTGGCCCGGCCTGCGGACGTTCAGCCGGCGCCGCAGAGTGATGGGCTCCAGCCTTCGCAGCGTCTCGCACCTGCGCAGCAGCCCGCCGACGGTCTGCTTCTCACCGCCCAGGAGCACGTAGTCCAGGCTGTCGGCGAACGGCCGCAGGATGTCGGACGCGACCGCGCACGTCTTGTCGTAAAGCTCCCGCATCAGCCTTTCGCGGCTGCGCTCGAAGCGCCGCTGCGACGACCCTCCGGCGCGGTGGCGCGACTTTACGTAGCGGGTGTCGGTCTTCGACGCGACGAGCCTGTCGCCGTCGAGGACTCCCACCGCGTAGCGTCCGAGCCTGATCATGACGGCGGCGACCCGCGGCCTGCTGTCGAGCAGCGCGGCGAGGGGCTCGGGGTCGAAGCCGTCGGATACGGTTGCCCCACCGCCCAGCCCTGGGTCCCCGCCCCTGTCTTCACTGGGGGCAGGCTCTGCGCGGGAACGACGATCTTGCAAAAGTCCGCCTTCGCGGGAATGACGATTGTGCAAAGGTCTCCCTTCGCGGGAGTCACGGTTGGGAAGCCGGATCGGGAAGGGCGGCGCCACCGCCGTGATGGTCTCAGGCTGCCAGAAGACGGCCGCGCCGGTGTCCGGGTCCCCGAGGGCGCGCACCGCCTCGCGGACGTCGCCCGCGGCGGCCAGCGCGTCCGGCGGACCCACGCCCGGCGGGAGGTGAACACTGGCGTGAACGCCTCCGGAGCGCTCCAACACGTCGAGCATGGCGAGCAACCGCGGCTTGCTCGCGTCGTACCGGTCGCGCACTGTGAGGGTCGTCAACTTCGGCGCCTCCGGCGTGTATCATAGCCGTCTCCCGGCCGCGTTGTGATATCGTGGTCGGGCGGACGACACGACCTGGCAGGTGGACGAGAATTGAGAATCGTCATCGGCGGCGACCACTGGGGTTTCCAGCTCAAGGCCCCGCTCCGGGAGCACCTGGAGGCGCTCGGCCACGACGTGCGCGACGTCGGCGCCCACGAGCACGACCCCGAGGACGACTACCCCGACTTCGCGATGGCGGTCGCGCGGCGGGTCGCGTCTGGGGATGCCGACCGCGGCGTCGTCGTCTGCGGCAGCGGAGTAGGCGCGTGCGTCGCCGCGAACAAGGTCATCGGCGTCCGGGCGAGCGTCTGCCACGACACCTACTCGGCGCGTCAGGGCGTCGAGCACGACGACATGAACGTGCTCTGCCTGGGCTCGCGCATCGTGGGCGACCAGGTCGCTATGGACCTGGTCGACGCGTTCGTGTCGGCCCGGTTCGTGCCGGAGGAACGCTACCGCCGCCGGCTGGACAAGGTGCTCGCCATGGAGGCCCGCTGGAAGCGGAGCGGGGGGAGCTAGCGCGGCGCCGCGGTCCCACGCGATCGATTCGCCGTCACCGGGCTGTGGCCTCCGCAGCTCAGACCGGTATGACGTGGAGGAACGCGCGGTCGCTCTCTGCCAACAGGCCCGTCAGTCCCCCGTCGAAGGTGGCGAAGCGCCCGTCGCGCCGCATCGCAGCGGCTAGCAGCAGGGCGTCTGATATCTGGCGATAGCCCTGGATGCGCGCGCCGATTGTCTCCGGCAAGTGGACTATAGACTGGTCCAGCGGCCAGAACGTGTGGGACTCCAACTGTGTCAGCCGCTGCAGGATCCCGATGGCGTCGAGGGCCGTGACGGTGTGTCTCACCACGGACGGATTGCAGGAGACGCGGACGAAGCCCGCCTCCGTCAATGGACACGTCGCCCAGCCGTCGCGTCGGTGCTCCTCGAACCACCTCCGGGCCGCCTCGTGATGCACGTGGTTGGGCCATGCCAGGGCTATCAGGACGTTAACGTCCGGCAGCGCGGTCACGGCCACTCGGCCAACGATCCGTAGACGTCCTCGCTCGTGATGGGCTGGGCATCGTGGGCGACGTCGAACGTAGTGCCGTCGCCGTCGTCCCCAACAGCGTATGCGCTCCTGAAGCCGCGCCGGGCCAGCTCGGACATGGCGGCGCCCAGGCTGTTTCCCGTCCGCTCCGACAGCGCGCGGGCCACCGCCAGGACGTCGTCGTCGATAGTCAGGGTAGTCCTCATATCGTCGCCATCATAGCATCACAGCATCATGATGTCAAGCGGTGCGTAACTGTTCAGACTTGATGGGCATTCAACCCGTTCACCCTGAGTAGGCCCGCCGCTTTGGGCGGGCCGTATCGAAGGGCGCGCACACGGTCCCTTCGTACGTGAACAGTTACAGCGGTGCGACGGGGGGCTGGCCACCTACATGTACTCCGCGCCGATGAGGCAGGCGACGGGGCGCTCCGTGCGGGCGGCCTGCTCGAACGCGGTCGATATGCGTCCGGCGTCGGCGTCGCCCTCGACCAGGTAGTACTCGATCCCCCAGGCGTGCAGCAGCGGCTCGGTGTACCGCGCCGCCGAGTCCGGCGTCACGCCGTGGCGCGTCCAGCCCCGGTAGCCGATGAACATGACCAGCGGCATGCGGATGTCGAGCGCCAGGCCGCGGAGCGAGTCGCCCGACTCGAAGAAACCGGTGTTCTGGATCATGACGACCGGTCTCTTGCCGCCGATCCACAGGCCCGCCGCTATGGGCATGCTCTCCGCCTCGCGGCAGATCGGCACGACATCCAGCGTCGGGTCCTCCGAGAGCGCGGCGTACATGAAGCTGGTCTCCGTGTCCGGGAGCCAGACGACGTGGGTGACGCCGTTCCCGCGCAGCTCGTCGAGCACCGCGCGCGGCGTCAGGCCGGCTTCCATCTCCATCCCGGCCTACATTCCGCCGGCGCCGGGGCCGGTCACCGCCACAGCTCCGCGTTGTCCTGGGGACTGTAGCCGATCTCCTCGGCGGAGTTGGAGATGTCCCAGAAGCGCCAGTGGTTGTTGGAGACGCCGTAGTAGATGCCGTACCTGACGCTGTCCGGCGCGGAGAGGCACCGGTCGACCAGGTGCACCAGGTCGTGGTGGGTGAGCAGCGTGGCGAATTGGCGCACGTCCATCGGACGGCTGGCAGGATTCAGCGTGCCGATGCGCAGGCACATCACGGAGAGCCCGAAGTTGTCCGAAAAGTAGCGGCCGGAGGCCTCGCCGAACGCCTTCGCGATGCCGTAGGGGCCGTCGGGCCTGATCGGCATGTCGGTCGTGATCATGGGGATATCGGCCGGGTCGAGCCCGGAGTAGTCTCCGGCGACGATCGCCGAGTAAGGGGCGTCGCTCTCGTACATTCCGGTGACGTGGTTGGAGCTGGCGAAGATGAGCCTCCTGACGCCGGCGTCGCGCGCGGCCTCCAGGGCGTTGTAGGTGGCTGCGAGATTGTTCTGGTAGACGGGAGCCCACGGCGTGGAGGAGGCCGATGCGGCCGCGAGGTCGATGACCGCGTCCTGCCCGGCGAACGCCTCGCCCACGGCGGCCGCGTCCGTCATGTCGGCGACCCTCGTCTCCATCTCGGCCGCCGGCTCGAGGTCGACGCCCGTGAGGTCGTAGTCGTCGGCGAGGGCGCGCCCTAGTACGCCGCCTATAGTCCCCGCCGCGCCGGTGATCAGGACCCGCTTGATTCGCGCCATGGTTCGCCCCCAGGTTTGTGCGCCGCGCCGGCTCGCGGGGCCGGGACCGCGGCGATTTCGAGCCGGGTAAAAGTAAACGCGCATGGGGGGCCTGACTGGATCAGAGCCGCCGAGACAAGGTCGTGGTGATAGAAGGACTGCGAGCTGCCCGTCAGCAGACCCCCGGGAAGGACGGCACTCATACATCGGGCAGACGACGTCCCATGTGGCTCGTTCGCCTGACTGCAACAGCAGGCAATTGTCGTGGCTCTGCCGGGCTCAGCATTCTCTACCCACAAGGAACCACGTAGCCACCCCACCCAGCGATGACCCACAGAGGGACAACCGCGGCCGCAGCTTTGAACCGCGACCGCGTCTTCATCCGGACTACCCCCTTGGGGGTTGGTGTCCTATTCGTCTCGGGTGGTTACCTCGGCGCAGATCGCGTAGGCGCGGACGCTCCACAGACCAGTTGCGTCTCCAGAGATTCGCTCCGCCGTCACCCTCCAGGCACCGGGCACCTCGCCTGCAACCCCGTCGGGCCTGGACTCAGTGATAACCACGCCGGTCTTGGCGCCGTTGAGGAAGTATCCGCCGCCGATGGCGCGGAACGTCTCGCCCGCACTGGAACAGCTAGCGGTCGAGGTCTGCGGGGAGTTGCCGGCCAGACCGGTATCGGCGCTCGTCGCGATCGTGACGTTGTTGATCCCGGGCTCACCCTGTATGCCCTGCGGGCCGTGCGGGCCCGGAGGACCCTGCGCACCCGCCACACCGGGCTGTCCGCCAGGTCCCTGCTCGCCCTGAGGGCCCGTCTGGCCGGGAGGACCCTGCTCGCCCTGAGGTCCCTCCTCACCCTGGATACCCTGGGGACCCTGGGGGCCCTGGGGGCCCTGGGGACCGGCGTCGCCCGTGTCGCCCTTGATGCCCTGCGGACCCTGGGGGCCGGTGTTGCCCTGCACGCCGCGGGCGCCGATCGGGCCCTGCGGACCGGCCGGGCCCTGCGGGCCTGCCGGGCCAGGAGGACCGCCCGGAGTTCCGGGCTCGCCCTGCGGACCCTGGGGACCTTCCGGACCCTCGGGACCCTCCGGGCCAACCTCGCCCTGCGGGCCAACCTCGCCCTGCGGGCCGGGAGGGCCGCCCGGCAGCCCGGGGATACCCGGTGGGCCTTGCTCTCCCGGATCGCCCTTCGCTCCCGGATCACCCTTCGCGCCTTGGGCGCCCGTGTCGCCCTTCGCGCCGGCAGGGCCTCTTTCGCCCTGCTCACCCATCGGGCCCTGGTCGCCCTTCGCACCCGCCGGGCCCTGATCGCCCTTGGGGCCCTGAGAGCCGGTGTCGCCCTGGATACCCTGTGGACCCCGGTCGCCCTGGAGTCCGCGGTCGCCCTGCGGCCCCGGATCACCCTGCGGCCCGGTGTCGCCCTTCGCGCCCGCCGAACCCTGGGGACCTTGCGGGCCCTGGGGGCCCGTGGCTCCCGGGTCGCCCGCGCAGGCGAGGACGAACAGGAAAGGGACCATAACTAGAAGAGCCACCACGCCCAGAACCCACCGTGCGGAACCTAGCGAGAACCAGTTTTGGACGGCACTAATGCTCAGTTTCATAACTCAAGAACGCTCCACTTGATCATGCTAACGCGAAGACTAACACGCACGCGTTCGAACGTCAAACAATTTTTGAGCAATTGCAGACCAAATTGCACCGTATTTGGTGGTCGGCCTCGGCGCGAACCACATCTTGCACCACTTTCGGCACACGGCTTCGCCGGCCGATCACCCCCCGAAACCCGCGCAAACATGCCGCGGAAAAAGACCACCAGATAGGGGTTGACGCGAATATGTGTTCTGTTCTAATCTGTTCTGGACGTCCGGCGCGGGACCAACGGCGAGTCCCGCCATGTACGGGACGACAAACGAGAGGAGCAAGAGACATGAAAACGTCCATCTTCGCAGGTCTGATAGAGGCGCTGACGGGCTCGAGAAACGTGATGCCGCACGCGGCGGCGCGAGACGCGGGACATGCCCCCGTGAGGGTCGCGGTGGTCGGTACGGGAGGGGCCGGCGGCAACGCCGTCGCCCGGATGGTCGACGGCGGCGTGCGGGGTGTCAGGATGCTGGCCCTCAACACGGACGTGCAGGCGCTGAGCAGGCTGAAGGGCGCCCACACCTTCGCCATCGGCCCCAACACCACGGGCGGGATGGGCTCCGGCGGCAGGCCGGAGGTAGGGCGCAAGGCGGTCAAGGAGAGCCAGTCGCAGGTGGCGGAGCTGCTCGATGGCTCGGACATGGTCTTCGTGACGTGCGGGATGGGCGGTGGCACGGGCACGGGCGCGGCGCCCGTGGTGGCCGATATCGCGAGGCGGGCGGGGGCCCTGACCGTCGGCGTGGCCACCCTGCCCTTCTCCTTCGAGGGCCCCGAGCGGCGAGCCGCGGCCATCGAGGGGATCGGGCAGCTCCGCGGCAAGGTCGACACCCTGATCGCGGTCGAGAACGACAGGCTGCTCGACGCCGTCGACGGCGAGGTGCGCCTGGACAGGGCGTTCAGCCTCGCGGACGAGGTATTGCGGCAGGGCGTCCAGGGGATATCGGACCTGGTCACGGCGCCGGGACTGATCAACGTGGACTTCGCCGACCTGCGGGCGCTGATGAAGAACGGCGGCCCTTCGTACATGGCCCTGGGAGAGGGGCGAGGGCGCGCCGCGGCCGACGAGGCCGCACACGCGGCGTTGTCGAACCCGCTTTTCGACGCTCCCCTGGGCGGGGCAGGCGGCATCCTGCTGAACGTGACCGGCGGCGAGGACCTCACGCTCGGGCAGGTGCGCGAGACGGCCGAGCTGGTGCGCCGGGCCAGCGGCTCGGACGCCGGCGTGCTGCTGGGCGTCGTGCAGGACCGCGGGATGAGGCGCCGGGTCAAGGTCACGCTGGTGGCGACGGGCCTGCAGCCCACGTGGAACGCCGAGGAGTGGCCGGGACGCGTCATCGAGGCGCAGGGCGAAGACGCGCTGCGGTCGCTCGAGACGGTCGTCCAGGCGAACGGCAACGGACGCGCCGCGCTGGCCCATCCCATGCCCGGCATCCACTGACGCGGCGGGCGCGCGGCGCGTAGCTGCGCCGCCGGAGAATCCCCGATATAATCCGGCTTCCACGCAAGCCGGAGACCGATCACGGCGCGATTTCGGCGTGAACAGGGAGGGGAGCACATGCGGGACTACGAGCCGATCGACCTGACGGACGCATGCAACAGGGCGGGCGACTCGGTCGATGCCGACCTGGCCCTGGGCGCGCGGACGATGCGCGGGCTACCGTTCCTGCTGGGCTCCGGTGGCGCGGACCGGGTCGTCGTGGCCGACGCGGGCCCTGTCACGGTCCCGGTAGGCGGGACGGGCTACCGCGTGGTCGTCGCGCATCGCCTGCTCGAGGTCGCGGAGGGCTCGCCGACGGGGGCGCGCGTCGCCGAGTACGTGTTCCGGTTCGCGGGAGGCGGCGAGGAGCGCGTCGACGTGCGGGAGCAGTTCGAGATCGGGACGCCGCGCTCGGACCGCGGCGTGTTCGCGGCCATTGCCAAGGAGTACACGTCGCTCCAGCCCCGGTACGAGGGCAGCTTCGGCGACGCGGGCACACGCCAGATGGAGGGCCAGGCCGGCGGCGAGCTGCCGTTCACCCTGTGGGCCTGGGTCAACCCCCGCCCGGACGACGTCATCGAGTCGCTGGAGATCGTCCCCGACGCGGGGGCGATAGCGCTCGGCGGGCTGACGCTCGCGAAGGTAGACGAGCACCCCTTCGCGCTCCGGAGCCGCAGTCCGGTCAGCATCGAGCTGAAGGACGGCGGGCTCCGCGACAGGCCGTTCGCCGTCGAGGTCTCGGTCGACCGCGGCGACGCCACGTTCGTGTACGCTCTGCCCGAGCAGTCCGGCGACGACTTCCTGGGCGACCGGTACAGGGGCTGGGGCGAGGCGCAGAACACTACCGCCAGCCCGTCGTACGTCGAGGTGTCGGCCGTGCCGTCGGCCACCGTATCGGTGGACCAGGACGGCGAGCGCGTCGCGGACGTCCGCTGGGGCGCCTTGCAGGAGAAGGGCGAGGTAGACACGCCGTCGGCCCGGTTTCGCCTGATGGACCGGGGCAAGAACTGGGTCCACGTGACCGTGCTGGACGACGAGACCGGCAAGCCCGTTCCGTGCCGGGTGCACTTCCGGTCGCCCGAGGGCGTGCCGTACCAGCCGTACGGTCACCACAACCACGTCAACTCGAACCTGAACACCTTCCACGTCGACATCGGCGGCGACCTGCGCCTGGGCCAGATCACCTACGCATACATCGACGGCAGGTGCCAGGGGTGGCTCCCGCGCGGCGAGGTGATCGTGGACGTCGCGCGGGGCTTCGAGTACGAGCCGCTGCGGACGACGGTGAACATCGAGCCGGGGCAGCGCGAGCTGACGCTGCGCATCGGGCGGTGGACGGACATGAACGCGCAGGGCTGGTACAGCGGCGACTCGCACGTCCACTTCGTGGGCGCGCAGGGCGCGCACCGCGAGGCCCAGGGCGAGGACCTGGACGTCGTCAACCTGCTCCAGTCGCAGTGGGGCAGCCTCTTCACGAACACGGAGGACTTCACCGGCCGTCCGAGCATCTCGGAGGAGGGCGGCAGCATCGTCTACGTGGGGCAGGAGAACCGGCAGCACTTCTACGGCCACCTGATCCTGTGGGGACTGAAGCGGCCGGTGATGCCGTGGTGCACGGGCGAGTACGGCGAGGCCGAGATGGCGGGCTCGATGGAGGCGACGCTGAGCGACTGGGTGGACCAGGCCCGCGCACAGGGCGCGATGGCGGTGGCGCCGCACTTCGGCGGCCTCAACGGCGAGACGGCCGCGCTGGTGGCGACGGGCCGGCTGTCCGCGGTCGAGATGCACCGTCAGTCGGACGGCATGCACTGGGAGTACTACCGGAGCCTGAACGCGGGCTACCGGCTGCCGCTGCTCGGCGGCACCGACAAGATGTACGCCGACGTTCCGGTCGGCATGTACCGGACGTACGTCAAGATGCGGGACGGCGAGGAGTTCGACTACCAGAGCTGGTGCGACAATGTGGCGAGGGGCCGCACGTTCCACAGCGGCGGGCCGATGATCCACCTGGCCGTCGACGGGCGCGAGATCGGCGACACGGTCGAGATCTCAGGACCCGGCACGGTGGAGGTGGAGGCGTGGGCCGAGAGCGTGTTGCCGATCCACACGCTGCAGATCGTCCTCAACGGCGAGGTCGTCGCGTCCACCGAAGCGGCGAACGGGACCCGCAGGCTCGAGCTTCGCGAGCGGGTCAGGATCGACGGCCACTCGTGGCTGGCGGCGCGCTGCGGAGGGCCGGGCTACTTCGCGCCCGGCAACCTGTCGAGCTCCAGGAGCCCGTCGTGGGCGGAACGCGCGAGCGCAAACAGGGACGTGCCGGGCACGCACTACGACGGCTGGCGCCGGGGCCTCTTCGCGCACACCTCTCCTATCTACGTGGCGTGCGGCGGCGAGTGGTGGATGTTCGACGAGGCGACGGCGCGCCACATGCTGACCGTGTTCGAGGGCGACCTGGCCTTCATGAGAAACGTCGTCCACCAGCACGAGCCGGGCACGGTGACGCACCACCACGGCGAGGCCGACCATCTCGCATACCTGTCGAGGCCGTTCCTCGAGGCCCGCGACGCGGTGCTGGCGCGAATGAGGGAGCACGGCGTGGAGGCGTAGGGGCTCACGACCTGTCGTCCCGAATCGCGGAGGGACTTGGGGAGGGGTCGCCCCCACCTGGCGCACGACGCGACCTCCCCGCCCCAGGCCCTTCAACTCCGTTCAGGGCGACAATAGCTGGGACTACCCGTGACTCGCCGCTGCCGGTTCGCCGGGCGTGGTAAACTTCGGCGCTAGCCGGGGTACCGCCATGGGGAGGCGTGAAATGACCGTCGCACAGGTCGCCTGCGCAGACTCGCTGGACAGAACCGCCACCGATCTCTTCGAAGACCAGGGCTACGTCGTCATACGCGGCCTGCTGGACGACGACCAGGACGTCCAGCCCGTGAAAAACGAGTACGAGGCGCTGATCGACTCCCTCGCCGCCAGGTGGTTCGAAGAGGGCGTGGTGTCGTCGACCTACGACGACCTGCCGTTCGAGCGTCGGCTGGCAGAGCTCGCCGCGGAGGGCGCGCCGTACTCGCGGCACATCGACATCTCCCTCGCAGCCGGCCTGATGCACAGGGGCCCGGCCGTCTTCGACCTGCTGCGCAGCCCCAGGCTGCTCGACGGGGCCGAGCTCTTCATCGGGCCGGAGATATACTCCAATCCCGTCCAGCACGTTCGCGTCAAGGTCCCCGAGCGGATGATCCCCGACGACGGGCGCAACGCGCTGAACAGCAAGTCGCCCTGGCACCAGGACATGGCCGTGGTGCAGCCGGAGGCCGTCGACACGGAGATGCTCACCGTCTGGGTGGCGATCTCCGACGCGACGGAAGAGAACGGCTGTCTCGTCGTCGCGCCGGGCAGCCACCGCGAGGGCATGGAGCTGCACTGCAAGACGATAGGCGCCATCCCCGAGGAGGTCATCGGCGACGACAGGCTGCCACTGGTGATGGAGTCGGGCGACGTGCTGTTCATGTCGAAGGGCACAAAGCACGCGTCGCTCGTCAACGTCAGCGACGGGGTCCGCTTCAGCTTCGACCTGCGCTACAACCCGACAGGGCAGCCTACGGGGCGCCCCTGGTTCCCCGGGTTCGTGGCCCGGAGCCGGTCGAACCCCGAGACCGAGGTGCGCGACTTCGACGAGTGGGACCGGCTATGGAGGGACGCGCAGGCCGCCCTGGAGGCCGTCGACTACAAGACACCCGACAACCCGTACCTTCTCACCGCGGACCAGGACTCCCGCTGCGCCTAGCCCGGCGGCCGCGCGAGTAGACAGAAGCGAGGCGGCACACATGGAACCCATCTACGCAGGCTCGCAGCGGCAGCTATTCGTCGACGACACGTGGCTCGACTCGCGCCAGGGAGTCGAGTTGAAGATGCACCAGCCGACGGTGCGCGAGATCGCCATTCCCAACGACCGGCCGTGGGAGCTGGGCGGCATGCACTACTCGACCGTGCTGCGGGACGGCGACCGTTTCAAGATGTGGTACCGGTCGGACCCGGGAGAGGACTCGAACAGGGACATCGTCTCCGTGAGCTGCTACGCCGAGAGCGACGACGGCGTCGCCTGGGAGAAGCCGAGCCTCGGCCTGATCGAGGTCCACGACACGACTGAGAACAACGTCTTCTTCCCGACGCAGGGCGACCCGTCGATCAACCCGTCCGTGATCGTCGACCCGCGCGCGCCGGCGGAGGAGCGATACAAGATGGTGAACCGCGGCCGGCGCGACCTGCGCGGCTACACCTCGCCGGACGGTCTGCGATGGACGCCGCTGGAGTCGAACCCGATCCAGACGGAGGGGCCGTTCGACAGCCAGAACATCCTGGTATGGGACGACGAGCGCGAGCGCTACGTGGTCTACATGAGGGGCGTTTCGGAGTCGGTCGCCGGCACGTTCAAGGGCGGGCACCGGAGCATCCGGCGCAGCGAGTCGGCCGACTTCCGGACGTGGACCCGCCCCGAGACCGTGGTGGAGGCAGACGGGGACGATCCGCCGGACTTCCACTTCTACACCAACGCGGCGACCAGGTACGCGAGGGCGGCGAACGCCTTCTTCATGTTCCCGATGGTGCTGCACTCGGAGCGGCAGTACCCGGGAGCGCCGCAGATCGGCCTCGCGGACATCCAGCTCATGACGAGCCGGGACGGCGTGTCGTGGGACCGGCGGTTCCGGGAGGCGTTCATCCGCCCCGGCCGGGACGAACGCAACTGGGTCGACCGCAACCCGATCATGGGCGCGGGCATCCTGGAGACCGCGCCGGACGAGCTGTCCCTGTACTTCGCGGAGCTCCTGCGCGCCGGCCTGAACAAGACGCGGATCCGCCGCTGCACGATACGCACGGACGGCTTCGTCTCGGTGAACGCGCCATACGTGGGCTGGAGCGAGTTCACGACGCCCCCGCTGACCTTCGCCGGCGGGACGCTGCAGATGAACTACAGCACGGCGGGCGGCGGGAGCATCCTGGTGGAGATACTGGACGAGTCGGGCGCGCCCGCGCCGGGATTCGCGCTGGACGACTGCGACGTGGTGTTCGGCGACAAGATCGAGGCGCCGGTGAGCTGGGGCGGCAGCGTCGACGTGTCGGGCCTGAGCGGCCGCGCGGTGCGTCTCCGCGTCCGGATGCGGGACGCCGACCTGTTCGCGTTCCGGTTCGCCGAGGCGTAGTCCCGGCCCCGGCAGGTCGCCCTGAGCACGGCCATGGCCCGGACGCCCGCAGGACGCCTGGCGGCGGCCGGCGTCTCGCTCGCGGCAGCGGCGGCGCTGCTGCTCTCGGCGGCGTGCGGGGAGTCGCCTCCCCCAGCGCCGACGGCGCCGGCGGTTCCCACTGCCACGGCGGCCGCTCCGACTCCGACGCCATCTCCGACCGCAACTGCCGCTCCCCCCGCGACGCCCGTGGCGGGCGTTTCCGGCACGTCCACGCCCGACGCAACGTCGACCCCCTCCTCCGGGGAGCCGGGGTTCGCGGCCGAGCTGGACCAGATCGACGCGAGGACGAGCGCGATCCGCGACCTGCCGCTGCTGCGGCCGGTCGAGCGCCGGTTCCTGACACGCGAGGAGGCCGGCGAAGAGCTGAAACAGGAGATCGAAGAGGACAGGGAGGACATCTACAAGACCCAGAGGCTGTACGTCGCGCTGGGCGCGATGCCCGACGGCCAGGACCTGTTCGAGCTGCTCGTGGAGCTGCTCGGAGCGGGCGTCCTCGGCTTCTACGACTCGGAGGAGGAGCGCCTGTACGTCGTCACGGGCGCCGGCGAGCTGGAGCCGTACGAGGAGCGCACCTACGTGCACGAGATGGTCCACGGCATCCAGCAGCAGCACTTCGACATCGAGGCGATGAGGGAGGCCGTCGACGACAACTCGGACGCTGAGCTCGCGCTGCGGGCGCTGATCGAGGGCGACGCGATCCTCGCGACGGCGGGCTACGCTGTCGAGCACATGACGCCGGCGGAGCGGGTGACGGAGCCTCCGGCGAGCCCCGCGCTGGTCAACCTGTTCCGGTCGACGCCCCGCGTGATCCAGACCCAGTACGTCTTCCCGTACCAGGAAGGCAGCAGGTTCGTGGACGTCCTGTACGGCAGGGGCGGCTGGCGGGCCGTGGACGCGGCCTTCGCGCGGCCGCCCAGCAGCACCGAGCAGGTGATGCACCCGGAGAAGTACGAGTCGGCCGAGGCGCCGCTCGATGTCGTGCTGCCCGACCTGCTTCCCGCGCTGGGCGAGGGGTGGGCCCTGCTGTTCGAGGACACCCTGGGCGAGATGATCCTGCGCGCGTACCTGGGGACGCGGTTCCTGATAGGCGATCCGGCGAACGCGGCCGCGGGCTGGGGCGGCGACCGCGTCGCGCTCTACGCCGGCCCCGACGACGAGACGGTCGTGCTGCTGTCCGCGCTGTGGGACACGGAGCGGGACGCGCGGGAGTTCTACGACGCCTTCGTCCGGTTCACGGTCCTCCGCACCGCCGGCGACTGGGAGCCGCTGGACGACGACACGATGCTCATGACGCGGCCGTCGCAGGCAATCGCGGCGGCGATCGCGGGCGCCGAAACGACGATCATCGTCGCACCGGACAGGCCGGTGCTGGAGATGGTCAGGTCCGCGCTGCGGCCCGACCCCGACGCGCTCGGCTCCTAGGAGCGGCCTGTGGGTGAGGCCACGCGGCGGGCTGCCTCGGCTATGTGGTAGGCGTCGATGCCGGCGGAGGCGAGCATCTCGGTGGGGGTGCCGGAGCCGGGCATCGACCTGACAGCCAGCTTGACGACCCTCGGCCGCACGGCCTGGTTGGCGAACACGTCGAGCACCGCGTCGCCGATTCCGCCCTCGCTCCAGTGGTCCTCCACGGTGACGAAGGCGCCGGTGGCGGCGGCGGCGTTCATCAGCGTCCGCGAGTCGATGGGCTTGACCGAGTACAGGTCGATCACCCGCGCGGAGATGCCCTCGGTCTGCAGCTTGTCGGCCGCGGTGCGGGCCTCGTGCAGCGTGATGCCCGCGGCGACGATCGTCACGTCGTCATTGTCGGACGCGCGTACGAGTCGGCTGCCGCCGATGGCGAACTGCTCGTCGGCGCCGTAGATCACGGGCGTGTTCTCGCGGGTGGTGCGCATGTATACGATGCCGCTCTGCTCGGCCATGGCGCCCACCAGCTTGGCGGCCTGGTTCGGGTCCGACGGGTACAGCACCGTGCTGCCGTAGACGGCGCGGAACGAGGCGATGTCCTCCAGGCCCATCTGCGACGGCCCGTCCTGGCCGATGGAGACTCCGGCGTGGGAGCCGACGATCCTGACGTCCGCCTGGCTCACGGCGGCCATGCGTATGAAGTCGTAGGCGCGGGTCAGGAAGGCCGCGAAGCTCGACGCGAAGGGAACGTATCCGCGGACCTGCATCCCGATGGCCGCGGCGACCATGAGCTGCTCGGCGATGTACATCTCGAAGTACCGGTCGGGGCAGCTCTCTCCGAAGGTCTCGGCGTACGTCGAGTTGCTCACCTCGGCGTCCAGCGCGACGACGTCCGACCGGGACGCGCCCAGTGCCGTGAGGGCGTCGCCGTAGGCCCGCCGCGTGGCGATGCTGGCGCCCACGGGGTACGTCGGCGCTACGAACATCTCCGAGGAGAACGTCGGAGCCCGGCCTCTCCGCGGCGCCCTGACCTCGACGTTCATGCGCCGGATGCCGCCAAGCTCCTCGACGGCGGCGGCGGCCTCGTCCAGCGCCTTGCCGTGGAAGCCGTCCTTGTTCTCGACGGAGGATACGCCGCGCCCCTTCAGCGTCCTCGCGACGATGACGGTGGGCCTGCCATCGGTGGCAGCCGCCTCGGTGTACGCCCTGTCGATCTGCTCGACGTCGTGACCGTCGATCTCGATGGCGTGCCAGCCGAAGGCGCGGGCCCGGTTGGCGTAGCCCCCGGTGTCCCACCCGGCCATCGTCTCGCCCCGCTGGCCGAGGCGGTTGACGTCGACGACCGCGGTGAGGTTGTCCAGGCCGGCGAACCCGGCGTGCTCGAAGGCCTCCCACATCGATCCTTCGGACATCTCGCTGTCGCCGCACAGCACCCACACCCGGTACGGCAGCCTGTCGAGCCGCTTGCCCGCGAGGGCGATTCCGACGGCTATCGGCAGTCCCTGCCCGAGGGAGCCGGTGGCGACGTCGACCCAGGGGATCTCGGGCGTCGGGTGGCCCTGCATGCGGCTACCGGACTTGCGGAAGCTGAGGAGCTCCTCGTCCGTGATGGCGCCGGCGGCCTTGAATATCGAGTACAGCAGCGGCGATGCGTGGCCCTTGGAGAAGACGAGCCGGTCGTTGGTGTGGTGGTTGGGCCTGTCGAAGCGGTAGCGCAGGTGATTGGCGAGGAGAACGGCGGCCAGATCGGCGGCGGACATCGCGGAGGTGGGGTGGCCCGATCCGGCGGCCGCGCTGGCGCGGACCGAGTCGACCCGCAACTGCTGTCCAAGCTCTCGCCAAAGGTCCGCGTCGGTCATGGCACTTCTCCCAGGTCAGCGGGGCTCGTACAGTCGCGGTATTCTATCAGACGCCGAAATGGGCGGAGCCGGCCTCGTGTGGGGGCCGTGCTAGAATCGGCGAGACGCGGCTTCGGTACCGAGAACGATCCGGATGGGCCGCGCACCTCTCCTTTCGGACCGCTTCGAAGTGCGTCACACCCGCCTGCTGATCGGCACGAGCAACCCCGGCAAGATCCGGGAGCTGTCTTCCGCGCTCGCGGCGTGCCGGCTGGACATCGTGTCCCCGGTCGAACTGGGTATCGTGGACGACATCCCCGAGACGGGCGCGACGCTGGAGGAGAACGCCCTGCTCAAGGCGACGGCCTACTCTGAGGCGAGCGGCCTGCTCACCCTCGCCGACGACTCGGGGCTGGAGGTCGACGCGCTCGGCGGCGAGCCGGGCGTGATGTCCTCCAGGTACGCGGGCGAGGACAAGACGGACCCGGAGAGGATTGCGTTTCTGCTGCAGAAGCTGAACAATGTCGGAGGCGACCGGTGGCCCGCGCGCTTCCGGTGCGTCATCGCGGTGAAGGCGCCCGGCCGCCCGGCCGACCTGTACGACGGCGTATGTCCGGGCCTGATAGTGACGACGCCGCGCGGGCGCAACGGCTTCGGCTACGACCCGGTATTCTTCATGCCGGAGCTGGGAAGGACGATGGCGGAGCTGAGCCAGGCGGAGAAGAACAGGGTGAGCCACCGGGGCAAGGCTGCGGCCAGGGCGGCGGCGGCGCTGCGGCGGCTGGAGTAGGGACACCAACTCAAGATGGTCCAGGATACGTTCGGACGGCCGTTCAGGGACCTGAGGGTCTCGGTCACGGACCGGTGCAACTTCCGGTGCCGGTACTGCATGCCGGCCGAGATCTACGGGGAGCGGTACGAGTTCCTGCCGCGCGAGGAGCTGCTGACGTTCGAGGAGATCGCCCGGGTCGTGCGCATCTGCGTCGACCTCGGCGCCGTCAAGGTGCGTCTCACGGGCGGCGAGCCGCTGGTGCGCAGGGACCTTGAGCGCCTGGTGGCCGACCTGGCCGCCACGGACGGCGTCGACGACCTGACGCTAACCACCAACGCCTACCTGCTGTCCGACAAGGCGGCGGCGCTCAGGGAGGCCGGGCTCGACAGGATCTCGGTGAGCCTGGACACGCTCGACGACGAGATATTCCGCGAGATGAACGGCCGCGGCTTCGGCACGGAGAAGGTGCTCGAGGGAATAGCGGCCGCCGAGTCGGCCGGGTTCTACCCGATCAAGGTCAACGCCGTGGTGCAGCGCGGTGTGAACGACCACACGATCGTCGACCTCGCGCGGCACTTCAAGGAGCGCGGCCACATCATGCGCTTCATCGAGTACATGGACGTCGGCAACCGCAACGGTTGGCGTATGGACCACGTCGTCCCGGCGGACGAGATCGTCGCCCGGATCGACGCCGAGATGCCGCTCGAGCCGGTGGAGAGCAACTACCGGGGCGAGGTCGCGCTGCGCTACCGCTACGTCGACGGCGGGGGAGAGGTCGGCGTCATCGCGTCCGTGACCAAGCCGTTCTGCGGCGACTGCACGCGGCTGCGCCTGTCGCCCGAGGGCAGCATCTACACGTGCCTGTTCTCCAGCAGGGGCACCGACCTGCGCGCCCCGCTCCGGGACGGCGCAGGCGACGACGAGCTGAGATCGCTGGTCACCTCGGTGTGGAACGTGCGCGAGGACCGGTACTCGGAGATACGCACGTCGCTGACGGAGCCCGTCACGGACAAGGTGGAGATGTACCACATCGGGGGATAGCGGCCCATCCGAGCCCTCCGGCCTTTCAGATGATCCAGATCTACACAGACGGCGCATGCTCAGGCAATCCGGGCCCCGGCGGATGGGCCGCGCTCATCGTGTCGGACGGGAAGATCGAGAAGCTCCACGGCGGAGAGGACCGCACGACCAACAACCGGATGGAGATGCTCGCGGCGATCGAGGGCCTGGAGGCGGTGCCCCGGTCATCGAAAGTGACCGTGTTCAGCGACAGCCGGCTGCTCGTCAACACGATGACGCTGGGCTGGAAGCGCAACAAGAACCGCGACCTCTGGGAGAGGCTGGACGAGGCGGCGGCCGCGCGGCGGGTGAGTTGGCAATGGGTCAAGGGCCACGGGGACGACCCGATGAACAACGAGGCCGACCGGCTCGCGGTGATGGAGTCGAAGCGCCACGGCGGGGGCGGCGGCCGGAGGCGGCCGGGCGAGGCCGTCGGAGGCGGCAGCGGGGACGAGCCGGCGCTGTCCCACGTGGACGCCGCCGGCGTAGCCCGCATGGTCGACGTGGGCGACAAGGCTGAGACGAGACGCGTCGCCGTGGCGAAGGGCTCCGTGCTCATACGCGCGGAGACCCTCGCGCTGGTCGCGGAGAACCGCTTCGAGAAGGGCGACGTGCTCGGAGTGGCGCGCGTTGCCGGCATCATGGCCGCCAAGAACACGCCGCAGCTCATTCCGCTGTGCCACCCGCTGCCGCTCGACCAGGTGCTGGTGGAGTTCGAGCTCGACGAGGAGCGCGGCGCGGTGGACATCACCGCGACGGCGCGGACGACCGGGAAGACGGGCGTGGAGATGGAGGCGCTGGCGGCGGTCAGCGTCGCGGCCCTGACGGTCTACGACATGTGCAAGAGCAGCGACCGGGCCATGCGCATAGACGGCGTCCGGCTGGCCAGCAAGAGCGGCGGCAGGAGCGGCGACCTCGTCCTCGATCCATGACTCTCGCGGGAGTTGGCCTTCCACCCTCACCCGTCGAGGGAGCGGGAGTCGCGCGGGAGCCTCGCTGCGGCCGTCACCCTGAACGGAGCGCGTTGCGATGAGCGACATCGGGGCCGTTCTCGACCGCCTCCTCGGGCGGCAGGGCAGCGGCGGTCCGGCGGAGCGAAGAATCGTCGTCGGCCTCGGTAATCCCGGCAAGCAGTACGCCGGGACGCGGCACAACCTGGGCTTCTGGTGCGTCGACCGCCTCGCGGCCGAGTGGGGAATCGACGTGTCCCGGCGGCGCAGGCTGTTCGTCTGGGGCGAGGGCGCCGCCGGCGGCGCGTCGGTCGCGCTGGTCAAGCCCCGGACGTACGTCAACGAGAGCGGCCAGGCGGTGACGGCGATTCTGGCCCGCCTGCGCGCGAAGCCGGGGGAACTGATCGTCGTGTACGACGACCTCGACCTGCCGGCCGGCCGCATACGCCTGCGCGCCGGGGGCGGCTCAGGCGGCCACAACGGCATGAAGTCGATCATCGGCGCCATCGGCACGCAGGACTTCGCCCGGCTGCGCATCGGCATCGGCCGTCCGGCGGCCGACTCGGACGAGATCGATCACGTGCTTGGGCGCCCGTCCGACGACGAGCGTCGGACGATGGACGACGCCGTAGACCGGGCGGCCCAGGCCGTCGCGGCGATCGTCGAGGACGGCATCGTCGCCGCGATGAACCGCTTCAACTGAGCCGCGCCACGGGCTCGCTTCCACCGCGCGACACGGCGCCGGACGAATCCGGCAGCGCGTGGTGTCGGATGAGGTCGCGACGGTACTCCTCGTACCCGGAGGCGAACTCCTCTTCGCTCATCTCGAGCGCGCGCCGGATGACCGGGGCGGCCGTCCGCGGGTACTCCAGGCGCTGAGCGAGGCTCCACGACAGGGGCGCGACTCGCCGCGCCAGGTCCGCGAGCGTGCAGGCCATCTCGCTCCGGCTGGCGTGCAGCACCTGCGCGTCTAGGGACGTGCCGGCCTCGTCGGCGACCATCTCCACGGCCGGGGCCCGGCCATTCGCGCCCGCGGGGTCGGACCCGCCGACGGGCACGCGGCCGGTCCGACAGGCGGACCAGCGGCCGGCGCCCCGTGTCAGCCGGTCGAGCACCCGCCCGGCGAGAGCGCGGGAGGTCGTGAGCTTTCCCGAGACGACCGTCGCCAGGCCCGAGTGCGCCACCTCCACGACGTCGTCCCGGCCGACGGACCAGGGCAGGCCCCTGTTGGCATTGGACGCCGGGAGCGTCCTGTAACCGCTGTAGCAGTAGAGGACGCTCGACGGCGCCAGGGACGCGCCGGGGAAGAAGCGGCGGAACGCCTCCACGAGGTAAGCCGTGTCGGTCTCGCCGGGACCGGGATCGTCCGGCGGGCCGTCGTGCCAGGCGTCGGTCGTGCCGTACACGAAGCAGTCGTCCCTCCGCACGAGGAACAGATGCCTGTCGTCCAGCGGCGAGGGGAAGACGCAGCTCACGTCCAGGGGAACGGCGTCGCTGGAGAGGACAAGGTGGGCCCCCCTCGAGAGCCTCACCAGGGGCGGGCGTCCGGGGGTGTCCATCTCGCGCACCCGGTCGGCCCACGCCCCGGTCGCGTTCACCACGATGGAAGCCTCGATCGAGTAATCGCGGTCTTCGAGAGCGTCGCGGACGACCGCTCCGCGGACGGCGTCCCCATCCTTGACGAGGGCGGCCGCCGGGGCGTGGTTGGCGGCCGCGCCGCCGCGGAGCGCGCCGTCCCTGACCGTCTCCAGCGTCCAGCGGGCGTCGTCGACAACGGCGTCGCGGTAGACGACGCCGCCCGTCAGGCGGGAGTCCTCGAGTCCCGGCCCCAGCTCCAGCGTCTCGGCCCTGTCGAGGAACCTGTGGCGACTGGCGCCACCCGGGCCGGACATCATCCGGTACAGCCACATCGCGATTCTCACCTTGGAGGGCGAGTCGCCTCCGCGGCGGTACGTGGGGATGAGTATGGAGACCGGCTCGACGTGGCGGCCGTTCAGCGCCAGGTGCAGATCGCGCTCGTGGCTCGCCTCCCATGCGCGGCGAAAGCGGAGGTTCCGCAGGTAGCGCAGGCCGCCGTGCATGAGCTTCGAGCTGCGTCCGCTGGCCCCGGAGCCGAAGTCGTCGGCCTCCACGAGTCCTGCTCTCATGCCTCTGAGGACGGCGTCCCTGAAGATCGAAGCGCCGGCGATCCCGCCGCCAAGCACCAGCAGGTCCAGCGGCCCGGAGGACATCCGGGCCAGCATCGCGCGCCGACCGCGCCTGCTGAAGTCAGCCACGGCGGCGGGGCCTATCAGCCATGACCAACGAGCCTTCGCGCCGGCTCGGCCAGCCGCGTGCCAGGGACCTTCCTGGACAGGTAGTCCCTGGCGAACCTGGCGACCAGGTTGAGCTTGCCAACGGCGAGGGTCTGGTCCAGGGCATCGAGGAAGCGGTCGATCTCGCCGTCGGTGGCTATGAGCGCGGGCGAGACTACGAGCACGATCTCGCGGTTCGACCTGAAGAAGGTCAGCACGTCGTGCGAACGGTACAGCTCTGCGACCACGGAAGACGTGACCAGCTTGTCGAAGAATCTTTCGTCGTGGAAGAGAGCGCCGGGCGCGACGTTTGCGGCGGCCCTGACGACCGGGCCGGCCTCGGCGTTCAGCACGAGCCCGAACAGGGCCCCCTCTCCCCTGATCTCGCGGACCATGTCGGGGTGCCGGTCCCGTATCTCCGCCAGGCCGGCCCCGAGGCGGTCGCCGATGTGATGTGCCCGGCCGACGTAGTCGTCGTCCACGACGATGTTGACCGCCTCGATGGCGGTTACGCACTCCTCGCCGAACCCGTTGTAGGTGGTGCTGTGCAGCGTGACGTCGGACACGTTGTCGTATGCCGCCCTGAAAAGGGGCCCGCGCGCGGTGTAGCACGAGATGGAGGACTTGCCTCCGCCCAGCGCCTTCGACATGGCGACGACGTCGGGCACGACACCGGACTTCATGAAGTAGAAGAGCGGGCCCGCCTTCGCCCAGCCCGTGTAGACCTCGTCGAATACCAGCACGATCCTCTCGTCGGCGCACAGGCGGCGGAGATCGACCAGGAAGTCGTCCGAGCAGGCGGTCATCGTGCTCGCGCTGAAGGGCTCGAGAACGATTGCGTAGACGTCACTCTCGCCGTCGTCGCGGCGCAGCCGCTCGACCTCGCGCCTCACGCCCTCGATCGAGTCGTAGGGAAAAGACGCCACGTTGGGAATGCCGGGGAACGGGAATTTTCGCTCGGGCGAAGCGGTGATGCTGGCGGCCCCTAGCAGGTTGCCGTGGAAGGAGATGTTCGAGTGCAGGACGTGCTTGCGGCGCCCCTCGTGGTACTTGTAGGCGAGCTTGATCGCCCCTTCCACCGCCTCAGCGCCGGAGTTGCAGAAGTATGAGACGTCCAGGTCTTCGGGGAGGAGCCGGCCGATGTTGTGGCTGAGACCGGCGACGTACTGGGAGACGAAGTTCTTGTGGACCTCCATCCTGGCCTGGCGTTGGAACTCGGTCCTCGCGGCCAGTATCCTGGGGTGGTTGTGGCCGTGGCTGAGCACGCCGAAGCCGCCCGTGAAGTCGAGCACCCTGCGGCCGCTCGCCGTGGAGATGTACATCCCCTCGGCGCTGACGGCCACGTCCCTGCCGAACTCGAACAGGCCGAGCAGGTCGACCTGGCTTCCGTTCACGTACTGCCGGTAGAGCTCACGGGTCGTCGCCGCGTCGAGCTCCGCGCACTCCTGCCATGTGTACAGGCGAGTCATGTCAGCTCCGGCGATACAGGCACGGGGTCGGATGCCGGCCATCGTATCAGAGTGGCCCGGCATCGGGCGTCGGGCGTGCGCGGGCCGCGCGCGGACCCGCAATTGTCAATGCCCCTACCGTGCTATACTGCCGGCCACGAAACGTTGCCAGGATTCCCAGGGAGGGGCTACCCAGGAAATGGCACGCTCAACAGTCCTTGAACCCGATGACTTGATTCGGGCAATGGGCAACCCGCACCAGGTACGCGAAGACCTGCGAATCTTCGACGACAATAGTCGGGGCTTTGCTGCGGCCCATGAAGAAATCCTGAGGGAATACCCGAAGTGCTGGGTTGCGTTCCACGATGGCGCAGTCAGGGCGCACGGCTCTACCCTGAAGGACGTCCTGCGGGCCATCGACGACGCGGGCTGGTCGCGACAACACGTCTGTGTCGGCTACATGGACCCGGAGCCATCGACCCTGATCCTCTAGCGGGCGTGGTCATACACGGCTTTATCGTCGGCAGGACGAATACCCCGGTGCTCACTGGGCGGCTTCTCATTCCGCGTCTTGGTATCTCCCAGCCTGTCGTTTTCGTCCTGGACACGGGTGCCGCTAGCACAACGTTGGCGCCTGCCGACGGCAACCGTCTCAATCTGGACTACTCGCAGCTATGCTTTACGAAACGGAGTCGTGGCGTGGGCGGATCGACCGCCAGCGCGCAAGAGCCCGCCTATGTGATGTTCAATTCTGACCAAGCCAGGCTGGCGGTCTACAGGCTAGACCTGACGATCCTGAAACCCGACGAGGACGGCGAATTGGATTCCATCCCATCGCTCCTCGGGCGGGATATCCTTGGCCGCGGTAGATCGGTATATTCGCCGGCCGAGGGTCGACTCACATTCGAGGCCTTGGACGCTGACGCTATTGTCCCGCCAGAGTCCTAGGCTGCGTCTCAACGTCCATCAACTGACGTGCTGGAGCCGCTTCCTGTCCCATCCTTGAACGAGCCGCGCCGTCTGATCGACGGTGATGCTACGGCCGTTGCGGGGGTGGTCTCCGCCCCTCAAGGCTGAAACGGTTGTGGGAGTGCGGCTTTCCTTGATGGCCCGGTATCGCCTTGCTACACTTCGGCACACTCTACGACGGGCGGGGAGGTCGGCTGGCCCACGATGACCGAGCAGCGACTTGACAGCGACGAAGTCCGCCACATCGCTCTCCTGGCTCGAATCGGGATGACCGAAGCCGAGGTCGAGCTCATGCGCGGCCAGCTATCGAACATCCTCAGTCACTTCGACGTGCTGCGGGAGCTGGACACCGACGAGGTCGAGCCGACGGGCCACTCCGCGGACGTCGACACCGTGCTGCGCGACGACCGCGTCGCCGCGTCGGTAGACAGGGAAGACGCGCTGTCCAACGCTCCGCGGCGCGAGGGCGACTTCGTTAGAGTGCGGGCCGTCCTCGAGTAGGGCCGCCGCCGGGCGACCTCCACGATGAGCGCCATCGATCTCGACTCGCTGACCCTCCCCCAAGCCTCTGCCCTGCTCGCGAGCCGCGAGCTTTCCTCCGTCGAGCTGACGGAGGCGGTCCTGGCCCGCATCGGCCGCGTGGAGCCGAGCGTCGGGGCGTTCGTCACGGTGACGACGGAGACGGCCCTCGAGCAGGCGCGGGAGGCGGACGCGAGGATCGCCGCGGGGAACGGGGGCCCGCTGACGGGCGTGCCGATGGCGCTGAAGGACAACATGTGCACGGCCGGCATCCCAACGACCTGCTCGTCCCGGATGCTGGAGCGCTTCGTGCCGACTTACGACGCCGACGCCGCGCGCAGGCTGTACGACGCGGGCGCGGTGCTCGTCGGGAAGGCCAACCTGGACGAGTTCGCGATGGGTTCGTCTACCGAGAACTCGGCGTTCCATCCAACGATGAACCCCTGGGACGTCGAGCGTGTGCCGGGCGGCAGCAGCGGCGGTCCGGCGGCGGCGGTGGCCGCGGGCGAGTCCCTGTTCGCACTCGGGTCGGACACCGGCGGCAGCATACGCCAGCCCGCCGCGCTGTGCGGCGTCGTGGGGCTAAAGCCCACCTACGGGCTGGTGAGCCGCTACGGCCTGATTGCGTTCGCGAGCTCGCTGGACCAGATCGGCCCGCTGACGAGGGACGTCGAGGGCGCGGCGCTGGTGCTGAATGCCATCGCGGGCCACGACCGTCGGGACTCGACCTCGATCGAATTCGAGCCGCCCGACTACACCGAGGGGCTCGACGCGGGCATCGAGGGGCTGCGTGTCGGCGTGCCGCGTGAGTATTTCGTAGAGGGCATCGCCCCGGCCGTGGAGGCGTCGGTGCGCCAGGCCGTCGAGGCGCTCTCGGACCTGGGCGCCGAGGTCGAGGAGACCTCGCTGCCGCACTCGTCATACGCGATGGCGGTCTACTACATCATCGCCCCGTCGGAGGCGTCGGCCAACCTGGCGCGGTACGACGGCGTCAAGTACGGGCACTCGGCGGGCGAGGCGGAGAACATGTGGGACGCGCTGGAGAAGACGCGGCAGGAGGGATTCGGGCCGGAGGTGAAGCGTCGGATCATGCTCGGCACGTACGCGCTGTCGGCCGGCTACTACGACGCCTACTACCTCAAGGCCCAGAAGGTGCGGACGCTGATCCGCAGGGAGTTCGACGAGGCCTTCGAGCGGTTCGACGTGCTGGCGTCGCCCACGTCGCCCTCGGTCGCGTTCAGGCTCGGCGAGAAGATGGACGACCCGGTGCAGATGTACCTCAACGACATCTTCACCCAGCCGGCGAACATCGCCGGAATCCCCGCCATATCGGTCCAGGCGGGGATGGCCGACGGGCTGCCCGTCGGCCTGCAGCTCATGGGCCCCCACATGGGGGAGCCGACGCTGCTGCGGGCCGCCTACGCCTACGAGCAGGCAACCGACTGGCACACGCTCTCCCCCGCCCTGGCCTAGGCCCCGCGACTCGCGCCGGCGGGCGGGGCGTATAATGGTCGTGTCGGACCGCGGCGAAGCCTACCTCCAACGGCGGGATACTGATGGCGACGGAGACGATTCGAACGGGCTCCCGTGACGGTCCCTCGCGCAGAAGCCGCGCGCGGGTCGTCTTCGGGATATCGCTGCTCGCCGCAGGCGTAGTCCTGCTCGCGGCGACCGGCGGCTACTACCTGTACGGCACACTCGCCCGCTCGAATCTCGACGATCTCGACTTCGAGATCGAGCGTCCGCGGTTCGCCGGCGAAGGCTACGTCGGGACGGCGTTGCCCAGCACCGGCGCGCCGCCGCAGGCGCCGCCGCGCACCGAGGCCGCGGCGCCCAACGAAACGCCGGCCACGCCCGCGGCCGCCGTCACACAGTCGGGGAGTGCATCACAGGGAGCCGCGCGGGCGGACTCGGGCGCGTCGACGGGCGTCGCTCCAGGCGGCGCCGCCGTGCAGGCTCCGACGGCGCAGCCGGCGCCGCCCGCCTCCGCGGAGCCAGCTTCGGGCACGGCCGGCGTCGCGCCGTCCGGGTTCCGCCAGATTGGGGCGGGCGCGGGCGCGGAGAGTTTCGGGCAGACCGAAGACGCCGACGGGCCGTCCCAGTCGGTCCGGGCGTCCGATGCTGTCGCGACCGCTGTCCCGTCCGCCAACGTGTCGCGGACGCCGTCCAGCTCGGTCGGCGCCCGCCCGACGCCGGCCGCCGCCACGGATGCGACGGACTCGCCGGACACACAGCGTTATACGTCGCTCGATACGGAGCCGCCGTCGTCGGGCGGGGTCGCGAGGACGCCCGAGCCCGATGAGCGATCGGCCGATATCTGGGCTGCGATCAGGGCCTCCATCGCCGAGGTGGCCACGTACTTCGCCCCGACGCCGGAGGACCTCGCCTCCACCGGGGCGCTCGCCAAGCGGATGCGGATACCCGCCATCGAGGTGGACGCCGACGTCAGCGAGCTCAGAATCCGGCAGCTTGGGAACAGCCTGGCGTGGGAGACGCCGAAGAGGGTCGTCGGGCACATTCCCGCGACCGCGAAGGCGGGCGCGGCGGGCCAGGGCTGGTACTTCGGACATCTCGAGAGCCCGCTGAGGGGCGAGGGCAACGTCTTCGCCCGGCTGCCGGAGATACCGGAGCTCGCCGCCGACTCACCGATATTCGTCTTCCTGGAGACGGCGGACCGCCACTACGCCTACCAGGTGTACGTGACAGAGGTCGTTCACGAAGACGAGATCGCCCTGTCGGACAGCGGCGCCCACGACATCACCCTCGTGACCTGCACGCCGCGCTTCTACTACGACCACCGGCTGCTGGTGACGGCTGCCCTGGTCGGCATCAGGGAGGTCTAGCACGTCCTACGAGGATCGGTCGGCGTCCGCCGGCGGGATGTCCGCCGGGCTGCGGTTGGCCATATTCGGGCTCCCCGCGCTGCTGATACTCGCGTTCGTCGGGCTGATGGCGTGGGGCCTGTCCAACAGGAGCCCCGTCACCGGACTGAGCGGCGCCACGGTGGTCGGGCGGCCCGCGAAGGACTTCACGGTCCGGCTGTTCGACGGCGGATCGCTCACGCTGTCGGAGCTCGAGGGCGCGCCGGTCGTGCTGAACTTCTGGGCGTCCTGGTGCACGCCGTGCCGCGACGAGGCCCCGGCCCTCGAGCGCGCCTGGCAGACTTACAGGGACAGCGGAGTCATGTTCGTGGGCGTGAACATCCAGGACTCGGACGAGGCGGCGAGGGCCCACCTGTCCGAGTTCGCGGCGACTTATCCGAACGGCCCCGATCCGTCCGGCACGATCACGGTCGACTACGGCGTCATCGGCCTGCCCGTGACCTTCTTCATAGACCGCGACGGCACTGTCCAGCGAAGGTGGGTGGGCGCGGTCCCCGAGTGGCGCCTCTCGGCCTGGGTCGAGGCGCTGGCGACGGGCGAAGGCCTGTCGGGAGGCGACGGCGAGGACCTCGACCGGTTCTGGGAGCTGCGGGAAGCGCCGGGCGAGTAGGGGGCTCGTCAGCGCGTACCGTCCACGGCGCTCGCCAAAGGTGGTATTATGTCCCGCGACAAATCGGGACTTCCCCGGCGCCGCGCGGGCGGCGGGAAGAAGAGACTGTCCCAAGGAGCGGCGCGATGTCTTTCGGCGCAATCGTAGTCGTAGCGTTCGTCGTCAGCATTCTTCTTACGCTCACGATGAATGCGATATTGAGATACGAAAAGGTCGGCATGGAAGGGGTGTACCTTTCCATCGTCGCCTGGATTCTCGGCCTGGTCCTGTGGGTCGTCTGGCATCGACGCATGCAGAGAGAACGCCAGCAGCTGGAAGAAGAGCTCAAGCGCGAGACCAGCTCCGAGTAGCTTACGCCGGAGCGCAGTACCGAGTTTCAGTTCCTGGCCTGACCCCTAGGCCAGGCTATCCCGAGCAGTCTGCCTGGGTCGCTGGCGCCTAACCGTTTGCCGCAGATCGTTGACCCCTTCGATCGCTTGCAGGGCCTGCTCAACACTGATGTGCGGCTTCAGCCGGTTCAACTCTTCGGCAGTCTGCATTGGACTTCTGCCAGGATACCCGTCCAAGAGAAAGAACGCTGTTGAAAGGCGTTCAAGCGCTCGGGTGTCCTTGACCGAGACTTCCTTGGCAATGACGCCTATGGCGTCCTCATAGCCAGTTAAGGATCGGAGCGCCAGCTTGCCACGGACGCCCAACGTGAACGAGGGTCCATAGGAAGGATTGGGCTTCCTGAGATCGAAGCTGAATGGCCCGTGGAGGTAGAGGACGAACTGATAGCCCGTTGGGACGCCCATCAGCTTTTGAAGGAACATGACACACTTCTGGATGTGCGTCTCACCCGCCCAGCTATCATGTTGGCGCATGCTGTCTACCAAGTGGCAGACCAACGTTCTCCGCTCAGTCTGATTCAGTCGCTCCATACAGTTAGCCTCCATTCGCCGCGTTGCAGAGAATCGAGTCCTTGTTCGACTGGATCCACTTTCTGGCATCGACCACTTTTTCCGGCGCCATAAGGACGTACCCGACATCCACAATCGGAATCTGCCTTAGAGGCAGCGAAATTGCGTTGGAAGACTCTACCTTGCCTTGAGAGTCTGTCACGGGAAAATCGGTCACCGGGCCTGCTTTCGGAGGAAACGCACGCTGCCTCACAGCGTCGGACCCAAATTCCTCGGTGCAGGCGTCAGCGACTGCCCCAACTGGATCATCGAGGAGCTCTCGATCATGTATCGTCGGCGAATACGCGCGCCTGAAGTGGCCACGCGCCACGATCCGGTTGGCGGCATCGTGCCCTGGTGCTGACACGCCCCGGGATGACGCGTAGATGGCGCTCAGTATCTCGTTGTCGGTCAGGCCGCTCAGTCGTTGCCAGTTCTCCGGGAACTGAGCTCCGGGAAGCCAGTCTTGCAGAAACTCTTCGAGATGCAGGTCGTAGGCCACTCTCACATGATGATGGTAGACCTGCATGAACATAAAATGTCTGGCCAACAAGAGAGCCTCTGTCGAGTGGATCCCCCCAGCTTCGATACCCAGTGCGAGGGCGTCAGACTCTTCACTTGCCGGCAGAATCCTCACGGACTCGATGAGTCTATAGTGGTCGAACCTTCCGTATGCCACCCCGGTGTGGTGTGAGTCTCGCAGGAGGTAGTCCATCCTGTCCACCCCCAGGGCATCGCCGCCGATGATTTCATACAACAGTTTCTCCCAGTCTCCGAATTCTACGCCGGGCATGTACTTCTGACCCACGGCAACCTTCGCGATATCCGTGGCCCGCAGCGGCGGCGTCATTGACTCCCATATCTCGCCCATGAGCTCTCCCTGAATGAGGTCGGCAGTAATCGACTCATGGCTTCTGCCCGGTGGGAGTAGCTCCATCTCGGCGGCGTGGGAAAACGGGAGGTGCCCTATGTCGTGGCACAAGGCTGCCATCCTGACAACCCGACGCCAGTAGCGCCCCTCCTCCTCGGTAAAGTTCACCGTCCGCCTGAACAACTCGTGGATGTTGTCCGGGGCCGTTACTGTGTCATAGACCCTGCCCGCCAACTCCATGACGCCCAAGCTATGTTCGAAGCGCTTGTGGGTCGCTCCGGGTTAAACCAGGTAGGACATCGCCAGCTGATGAATGTTCCTCAGCCGCTGGACCGGAGGCGAATTCAGAACCTGGCGTTCATCGCTGTCCAGCGTGATGAAGCCATGGATCGGGTCTCTGATCTCGTGGTACCGCTTGGTGACCAGCGCCGCGCTCCCTTGTTGCGTACACGCCCGAGTCCTCGGGGAGCCCATCATAGCACGGATGTACGTCTCGTCAAGCGCGTGCCCCGGTTTCCTGCCTCCAGGCAAGAAGGCGTGACAGGGTCGTCGAAGTCCCGCTGGGATAGTCCGCCGGAGGGCTGCGGTGCCGAGCGGTGCCGACCTGGTGCCGACTCGCGCCTACTTAAACTGGAACGAGTAGAGCTTCGCGTTCTTGAAATAGAACCGCAGCTTCACCGGCCTGCCCGCGAGGGCGCCCAGGTCGCCGTTGCCGTTCCAGGTCACGCGCCGGGCGAGGCCCGAGTCGGTGATAGGGTCGCAGTCGTCGAAGGTGAACCCCGGCACACGCTTGTAGTTCGACTTCAGCACCTCGACGCGTATCTCTGCGGGGCCCGGCCCCGCTGCGAGCGGCGTGACCGTCTCGTTCAGGTAGAGGCCGGAGCCGGCGAAGCTGAACGTCCGCGTCGCCATCTGGCTGAAAGAAGACGGGCCGACCGACCGCTCGAACAGGTACTCCTTCCCGGAGATGCCGAGCAGGTCGTCGTCGAGACCCATGTGCGGCACCCAGCCGTTGCCGCCGTCGACGGACACGAAGCCGTCGAGCCGGCAGGTCGCGAGGCCTATGCCCCCGGTCGCCCTGTCCGGGCCGACGTCGAAGTACGTCTGGGGCGCCCGCCAGTTCTCGCCGAGGTAGTAGATGAGTATCCTGTCGCCATGGACGATGATGTCCTGCACGTGGATGTTGTTCGAGTCGAAGTCGGGCGCGGCGCCGCCGAAGGGGATGAACGGCTCCCGGTAGTCCCGGCGAAAGCGGGCCCCGTCGCGGCTGAAGGCCAGCTCCGGATGGTGCGTCGTGTTCGTCGTGCGGAATATCCAGGGCATGCCGACGTAGACGCCCTCGTAGGCGATGAGCGGCATGCTGTAGAACTCCGTGTCCGGAAAGTCGTCGTCGTCGGGCGCCAAGATCAGCTCCGGCTCGGTCCAGTGGACCATGTCGGGGCTCTCGGCGCGGCCGATGAGCCTCTTGCCCAGCGGCGCCCTCCAGTGGTGGCTGCACTCCATCGTCACGTGGTAGGTCTCGCGTATCGGGTCCCAGCCGAGGAACCGGCCTTGCCAGCGCCCCAGCTCCGGCGTAGTGTCGATGACCGGGTTGGCCGGGTCGGGCGTCCATGAGATGCCGTCGGGCGAGTGGTACAGGTGGTACTTCATCCCCTGGCTGGTCGTGTCGCCGGCCCTGACCATGCCCTTGTAGCGCCGGGCCGGGTCCGGGTCGTGGGTGTCGAGGAAAGACGGCGCTCCCGGTGCGTCGAGGGACAGTTCCCGCAGCGGCAGGATGTTGTTTCGCGTCGAGCCGTCGAACTCTACCAGGCCCATCTCCGGCTTGTCCCAGTCGAAGCCGTCCCCGGAAGTCGCGTAGCAGATGCGCATGTCCCGCTCGTCGACGACCATGCCGTCGGGCCCGCCGAGGACGGGCACGCCGTTCTCGACCCGCACCGTGTTGTTCGAGGAGCGGTACCACATCTTGAACAGCCCGTCCTCCTCGTCGAAGATGGTGGCGAGGGGCCTCATGTGGGTGCCCTCCCACGGCCTGTCGGCCCTCACGACCGGGTTGTCGTCGGCCTTGATCGCGCGATTCATGCCCTGTTTGGCGTAGGTCAGGCTCTCGATGACGTGGTCGTCGAACAGGAGCTGCTTCCGCGAGCCGATGTCAATCAGTGCCATATCTGTCTCCTATCGGGAAACACTGCGATGGGCGAGGCGTCTTTCCCCCTCTCCCTCGACGGGAGAGGGCTGGGGTGAAGGTGAATGCTGCCAGCGTGCCCAACTCCCTGTGCAACGGACTTGAGACCTGCGGTACTACACCCACGGGAAGGCCAGCGTGGGCTGGTTCGCGTAGCGCCTGGTGCGCAGCGTGAGCCGTCCGCCTGCGCCGGGGGCTAGGCGCACCGCGAAGTCGCTCGCGTCGATCTGGACCTCGCTGTCGCCCACGGACGCCGTGAGCACCTGGTGCTCGGCGTAGGCGCCGCCCTGCACCACTATGGTGCGCGGCTCGACCTGGTTGACGTTGACCAGGGTGACCGAGACGCTGTCCGCCGTCAGCTCGTCGACGAGTGCGGCGACGTCCTCCGGGATGCCGGCGCGCCGGCGTTCCGGGTCGAAGTAGCGCAGCCGGCAGTGGAGCGGATATCCCTCGTGGTTGGTGGGCAGCCCGCCGAGCATCAGCTCGATCAGGCCGCCGACCAGCGCGGGGTTGATCCTGTTCGGGTCGTCGGACATGCGCGTGTCCTTCGACGCGGTGTCGGCGTACATGTCCTCCATGCGCGACCTGACGTCTTCGAGACCCTCCGCCAGCGTACGCTCAGGGTAGCCGGGGTCGTTGCCCCCCAGGTACGCGGTCCACCCGGTCACCGGCAGCCGGTCGAGATCGTGCCGGTCCATCGTCCAGTACCAGGACTGGAGTGCGCCCGCGTCGAACGGCGCCGGCGTGTAGTCGTACCAGCCGTCGTCGCCGTACATGTGCGGGTAGACCGTCCGGCCGTCGACCGTCTTCGCGTTCTCGTTGACCAGGTCGATCATGCGGCTCCAGGGCTCGACGTAGCGGCGGTCGCCGGTGAGCAGCAGCGCGTTCGCGAAGCCGTAGTGCGACCGGATCTGGAAGCTGGGGCGGTGCCTGATCTGGTTGGTGGCGGGATCGAGCGTGGAGTGCGCCCAGCCGTAGACGCCGCCGTACCACTTGCCGTCGCACTCGCCGCCGATGGCGCCGTCGAGCCCGATGTTGGTGGGGATGATGCCGCCGTTGGCCTCGAAGCGCTCCACCCACGCGTCTACGTACCCGAGCGTCCAGTCCCGGTAGCGCTCCTCTCCGGTGAGCATGTAGGCGTTGAGCGCCAGCGTCGTCGTGCCGAGGTTGAGCGGGTGGTCCCCGGCGACGTCGTTGTAGTGCTCGAAGTGCTCGAGCATCTGCTCGTAGCTCGACTCGCCGTGCAGCGGCTTGAAGCGCCCCTCGACCTCGATCGGATCGCCCGCCCAGTCGACGGCGGTCGCCTTGCGCAGCATCGGGCCCCGGCTGCCGTTGAACATGCTGCGGATGACCCGGTGCTCCGGGTCGTAGTTGTCGGCGATCGGGTCGTCGCCCATGTAGAAGCCGGCGAAGCGCTTCGTGCGCGCGATCAGCCTGGGGTCGTGCGGATCGCACAGGCCCTCGAGCATGAAGGCGGTCAGGCCCTCGCCGTTGTGCATCCAGTCGAACATCACGGGGAACTCTTTGAAGTACATGCCGTCGCGGGCGAACGGCACGTCGACCGTCTTCGCCTCGGTGTATTGCCTGATGTGGCCCTCCCAGGCGCGCTTGTACAGATCGAGCACGACGTCGGGGGCGCCCAGGGCGTGCAGCGTCGTCCAGTTGGCGACGTTCTCGAGGGCGTCGTCCGCGCCGTCGTCGCCCGACCAACGCGGGACGCAGAGGAGGTATCCCGAGGCGTCGAAATAGTGGGCGAAGAACTCCTCACAGGCGCGGGCCTGCGCGCGGATCAGCTCGCGCTCCAGCAGCGCCCACCGCGGCGGCGCCATCGGCGTGGATATGGCGATGGTGGTCGGGCTGGTCATGGTGCACCTCCGGCGCGGGCGGTCAGGGTCGGGTTCCCGGCGGCGGGCGCCCATCCTATCACAGTCCTCCGGCGGCCCCGGCAGACGGGCCGATGATCCAACCCGGTCAACGCGCCGACTTGTGCCGCAGACGTCGAATCGCATCCGAAAGCCGCGCCAGCCGCTTTATCTCTGAGAGCTCGGGGTGTCGAGCCATCAATTCGAGAAACCGTCGGTGCCAGTACCGAAAGTCCGGGAACTGTGAGTAGTGGCCCCAGGACGAGTTCCCAGATGCCCACGGCTTGACTCCGGCGAAGTGTGTTGCGCACAGCGCGGCCAGACTTGGGTAGCCGCGGAACCCGCAGAAGCTTGCGTCCACGTTCACCCACCGACCTGACCATCGAAGCGTCAGATACTGCATGTCGGGCCAGTCGAACGTCTCGGAGAGGAGCGTCACGGTGTCAGGGCGAGAAATCTCCTCAAGCATGTCGAGATACTCATCCTGTGATGGCTCGAGCACCATCAAAGCGGTGTTGACTCCCAGGTTTGCTGGGTCGTGACGCGGCCTGTCCGTGATGGCCGCGGGGATTCGTCGCCCATGGCCGAGTCCCCCGTAGACCTCGTGCCATATCCAGCGACCGGTGATGTCGACGTCCGTCGGCTGCGCGTAACGACCCTGGGAATCGGTCGCTACGAAGTGTGACTTGCGCTCGTTGAGGACGCCCGCGGGGCCTGGAAGCATGAAGAGCTGGTCAAGACGCTTGAGAGGAAGGATGTCCGCGTCGAGAAGAACGATCTTCCTGAAGCGGTGACCCAGATCGCCATCCGGGCCCAGTCTGAGGGCCTGCAGCCTGGTCAGAAGGAACGGACGGTCCTGGCGCGCCTGCCGGCGCCGATGGGGTACGTATATCTTCTCTACCGGAACGATGTGATCGAAGACGGAGCCAAGGGCTGTCCTCGCGTCATCGGAGACCTCCTCCGTCACGAGGCAGATCCGCGCGAAGTCGGGGGCGTGTTCCGCCAGCGAGTAGCCCTGGAGCAGCGCTCCAGGCAGGTAGCTCTCGTTGAGCATCAGAAACGTAACGAAGGCGCAATGATTCGGGGAGACCATGACCGCCGCATATATCGACGAACCAGGACATGGCAAAGGCGGCGGAATCGACTAGTAACGCGGCCGGGAGGCGAGGTCGAGGAACTCTGGGGCTGAACTGGGTCAGCGGCTGTTGTACTTGGTCGGGCGAGCGCGAAGGGCTATTCGCCATCCGACCAGAAGCAACTCGTGGGCTGGCAGTCTTGCGGTCGACCACCACGTTCGACGACAGATGCGACCCACCAGGGAGCAGCGAACCTCATTGAACGGGACGTTGCTCACCCGACTCTCGGGCCGCGATTCCGCCGCGAAACCTAACTCATGCCCACGAACCTCGCTTGGGGACGAACTACTAGCTTGGAACCGAGAGTATAGCAGAATGTTGGAGTTGCACCCCTGACGCCCGGCCTCTGCGCCTGACAGTCATCCCGGCAATCCGAATCTCTTCCAGGACAAGAGGGTGGCGCTAAGTCACGACGGGCGCGCCGGCATCTCGGCGCGGAGCTTCGCTATCAGCTCGCGTTCCACGTCGCCCGTGTCGGAGAGCATCGCCAGAAGTGTCCGCACGGCGCCGTCCGAGAACTCCAGCCTGGCGGTCCGCAGCTTGTCACAGGCGGCCGCCACGTAGTCGCCCGCGACCTCCGGCCTGCCGCGCCTTTCGTACTTGACCGCCCAGACCAGGTTCCAGAACGCGGATGTGGGGACGGACCACTCCGGGAACGGGTCCGGGTGCTTTCGCGGGCTCTCCCGGTCGGACGTGACGAGCAGGTCGAGTCTCCAGAATATCGGGTACTCGTGGAGGTTGATGCTGACGTACTGGGCCCGCGTGTCGTGCCTGAAGTCCGGGTCGTACCTCGCGGTCAGGCGGCCGAACCGATTCTCGAGGCGTTCCGTCAGCGAGTCGAAGAACTCCTGGTCGAGCTGACGGGCGACCCGCGCGTGAAGGTCGACGTCGCTGTACTCGTCGGCGTCGCCCGTGAGATGCGACCCGCGGAAGGTCACCTCTGCCGGCGCCAGGTGCCCCCGGAGCGTCTCCAGCACGTCGTCCGCGAACCGCCGATGTGTCCTCATCGGAGCGGCGCCGTCACCGGAGCATGTCCCAGACGGCCCCGGCGACCATGAGGGCGCCGACCGCGAACGCGAAGCCGGCGAAGTTGATCCGGCCCGCCACGCCGAGCAGCAGCCTGATCGTGACGAGCCCGGTTGCGAACGCGACGACGGCCGCGACCACCGCCTCGGCGTCGATCTCGACCCCGGACGACGCCGCGACGTAGAGGGCGGCGCCCAGGCTCGCCGGCACGCTCATCAGGAAGCTCAGCGCCAGCGCCTGCCGCGCCTCGATCCGGCGGGCGAGCAGCACAGCCACCGTCAGCCCCGACCGGCTCAGGCCGGGAATCACCGCGACGCCCTGGGCCACGCCTGCCAGCACGCCGTCGACGGCGCTGGTGTCGTCCCCGGTGCGGCCGCCGGCGGCCGGGCGGCGGAGCTGCACGGCGCCGGTGACGAGCATCGCCGCGCCGACCATGAGCATCGCGCCGCCGCCCAGCGCGGACGACAGATCCGACAGCGTCAGCAGCAACGGAAACGCCACGGCCGCGCTTGCGACGGTCGCCACGGCGAGGAAGGCTACGGCCGGGGAGGGCCTGGACGGGCGGGCAAGCAGTCCGCGAGCCAGCTCGACGACCTCGCGGCGCAGCGCGATGAGGGCGGCGGGCGCGGTCCCCAGGTGCAGCCAGAGCGCGAAGCCGACGGCCTCGTCCAGCTCGGCGTCGTAGAGCAGCGTGTACGCGGCGGCTACCAGCCCCTCCGAGCTGACCGGCAGCCACTCGAAGACGCCCTGGACGAGACCGAGTACCGCCGCGTTGCCCAGAAGGTCAGACCTCCCGTATTGCCGTCACGCGCCGGCGGGCTGGCGCGAGCCCTCGACGTTGACCGTGACGATGTCGACGCCGTGGTACTTCTGGTGGCGCACCGACGAGGCGTAGTGGCGCAGCAGCCGAAACGAGATCTCCCGGGTGTCCGGTATCTCGGGCGTCTCCCCCATGTACGACAGCCGGTCCTCCAGGTTCTCGCCGTCCGCGGCGCACAGGAACTCCAGCTCCGCCCCGCCGCCGGTCGCGCGTGCCGTCACGACGAGGCGCCGCGGGCCGTCCTCCGCGTCGTCGGCCTCTGACAGGCTGGCCAGCGTCTCCTCACCGACGAGCACGAGGCGGTCGGTCGAGGCCGGGTCCCATCGGGTCTTCGAGGCGAAGCCGCGCAGGAACTCCCCCATCTGCGGCAGCGCGTCGTCGTCCAGCGGGACGTCCAGGCGCCTGCGCCTGGGCGAGGTCAGCTCGATGAACAGCATCAACACGATCGCGACGATGGCGCCCGACGTCATGCCGTTGCCCAGCAGCACTCCCAAGAACCCGTCGCCAAGCTGGTCCGCGAAGATCGCCCCGTTCTGGAAGCCGACGCCGATCCAGAACGACACGCCCGCGACGACGGCCTTCTTGGGATCGAGACCGTCCTGTACCACGATCTTCATCCCCTGCACGAAGAGCAGCGCCAGGAGGACCGTGAGGTAAGCGGCCGCCACCGGGCCGGGGATCGCGATCAGCAGCGCCGAGATCTTGGGGAAGAAGGCCAGCACCAGGAAGATGACGCCGATGACGACGCCCACGCGCCGCGCGCCTATTCCGGTCACCTCGGCGAGCGAGATGCTGGTCGAGTAGGTCGTGTTGGGCAGCGTTCCGCCCAGGCCGGACAGCAGGTTGCCGACGCCGTCGGCGTTGAGTGCGCCCTGCACCACCCGGAAGTCGGTCGCCCTGGACTTGCGCTGGGAGACCCGCTGGATGGCGACCCCGTCGCCGATGGTCTCTATCGCGCCGACGAGGGTGACGACCACGAACGCGGGCAGAAGCGCCCAGAACTCGACGCCCGGGGTCAGCTCGAGCCCCGGCCACTCGCTGAAGGGAACACCCACCCAGGCGGCGTCCAGCACCTGCTGCGTGTCGTACAGCCCGAAGGGCGCGGCCGCGGCGCAGCCGGCGGCTATGCCGATGACAGGCGACCACAGGCGCAGGGCCGGCGGAGCGCGCAGCACCAGTCCCGCGACGACCACGATCGTGACCAGCGCGGCGATCGGCGCCGCTTCGGGCGCCGTGCCTTCGGGGACGTCGCCCATCGTGTCGAAGACGACCGGCATGACCGTCGCGGTTATCAACATGATGACGGTGCCGGATACGACGGGGGTGAGGATGCGGCGCATCAGTGAGAGCCGCGCCGCCATCGCGAACTGGAACAGGGACGACACGACGACCAGGCTGGCCATCGTGGCGGGACCGCCCTCGACCAGGGCCGCGACGCAGACGGCGATGAACGCGCCGGAGGTGCCCATGATGAGCACGTACCCGGAGCCGACGCGCCCGACCCTCACGGCCTGCAGGACGGTGGTGACGCCGCTGACGATCAGCGCGGCGAAGACCGCCCATGTCGTGTAGCTGTCGGGCTGCTCGGCGATGCGCGCCACTATGACGACGGTCAGCACGATCGGCGCCAAGATGATCGAGGCGGCCTGCAGGCCGGCGCCGATGGCAACCAGCCGCGGAAGGGCCTCGTTCGGCTCGTACCGGACGTACCTGTTCTCTTGCTCCGTGGACAACAGTCAAACCTCCCCTTCGTCGGACCCGTCGTGCTCCGTCGCGCAGACTATATCAGGAACCCTCGCTATGGGGCAGGGCGTCTGGGAGCTCCCGCCCCTGGGTTCCCGCCCCCGTCTTCACGAGGGCAGGCTCTTCGCGGGAATGACGGTTGTGCAAAGGTCTCCCTGCGTGGGAACGACGGTTGTGCCAAGGTCTCCCTGGGCGGAAACGACGGCAATCGCCTCGTTGGGCGGGAGGTGGGAGGGTGCCGGGGGCTAGCCGGCGGCGGTGATCTGGAGGGAGCCGGGGCCGATCTTGTTGTAGCAGTCGAGCGCCGCGACCTTGTAGCACTCCGCCAACGTCGGATAGTTGAAGACGGTGTTGACGAAGTAGTCGAGCTTGCCGCCGAACGACAGGACGGCCTGGCCGATGTGGATAAGCTCGGAGGCCTCCGCGCCGATTATGTGGACGCCGAGCAGCTCGCCTGTCTCCCTGTGGAACAGCAGCTTGAGCATCCCCGAGTCGTCCCCGAGAATGGTGCCGCGGGCGATCTCACGGTACCTGGCGAGCCCCACCTCGTACGGGACGCCGGCCTCGGTCAGCTCCTGCTCGGTGCCGCCGACCATGGACATCTCGGGCACGGAGTAGATGCCGTACGGGAAGCGGTCGGGCCTGGAGCGGTACTCGATTCCGAAGGCGTGGCAAGCCGCGGTCCTGCCCTGCTCCATCGAGGTCGAGGCCAGCGAGGGGAAACCCACGACGTCGCCGACCGCGTATATGTGCGGCTGCTCCGTCTGGTAGTGGTCGTCTACCGAGATCCGTCCGCGGTGGTCGGCGGTCAGGCCGGCCGAATCGAGGTTCAGGTTCGCGGTCGCGCCCTCCCGCCCCACCGAGTAGAGCAGCAGCTCGGAGACGATCCTCTTGCCGGACTTGAGGGCGGCGACGGCCTGGCCGTTGACCGTCTCGACGCGCTCCACCTCCTCGCCGAGCCGGAAGATGCAGCCCATGCTCCGCATGTGGTAGACGAGCGCCTCGGACAGCTCGCTGTCTACGAAGTCGAGGATGCCGGGCCGCTTCTCCACCACCGTGACCTCGGAGCCGAGGGCGGCGAAGATCGAGGCGTACTCGATCCCTATGACTCCGGCGCCGACCACGGTCATGGTGCGGGGTATCTCGTCGAGGCTGAGGATGCCGTCGGAGTCGACGATGACCCGGCCATCCGTGTCGAAGGCCGGCGGGGGGGCCGGTGTCGTCCCCACGGCGATGACCACCTTGTCTGTCTCGACCCTGACGGCGCCGCCGCTTCCCGACACCGAGAGCGCGTGCGGCCCCTCGAACGTGGCCTCGCCCTGCAGCACCTGGACGCGGTTGCGCCGCATCTGGTGGCGTATGACGTCCGTCTCGCGGCTGATCACGTGATTGCAGCGGTACAACAGGTCGGCCATGGAGATGTCCTCCTTGACCATGAAGGAGGGGCCGTAGACTCCCCGCTGCCTGTACCCCGTCAGGTAGAGGACGGCCTCGCGGAAGGTCTTGGAGGGAATGGTGCCGGTGTTGATGCAGACGCCGCCGACGACCTCCCTGCGCTCGCAGATCGCGACGCGCTTGCCGAGCTTGGCCGCCTGTATGGCGGCGCGCTGACCGGCGGGGCCGGTGCCGATTACGAACATGTCGTAGCTGCCGGCGCCGCGTCCGTTGTCGGTCAGACTGCTCACGCGAGTACCCTAGGGAGACCGCCGAGGATTTCGGCGAGTTTACTGGCAGCCCCGCAGCGTGTCAAACGGAATAGTGGATAGTTGGTAGCGGATAGTGGATAGTTGGGGACACAGGGACAGAGCACCACGATTCCCTGGCCGGGGAGCCCCATCTCTGGGTTCCAACCTTCGCGGGAACGGCAATTGTGCGAGGGTCGGCCTGCGCGGGAACGACGGGTATGTGACCCTGACCGGCTCTCCCGCAAGGACATGCCCCGAGCAGTCGGGGCATGTCCCAACTATCCACTATTCACTATCCACTATCCACTACCCCCCCCCCTTCACACTTTCTTGACACTACTGTGATACGTTTGAAGGGGCGCACCTCGAACCTGTGGATGGGGTTGCGCCCCTGAACGCCTTTGGCGGGCGACCAGCCCGCGGCGAGGAGGCATCTCTCGCGCGCCGGAACGATGCGACCGAACAGGCCCGATCCGGGGCGTCCCGCCGCGGAGACGACGGCCGACGCCCCGGGGACCGGGCCGCCAGCTTGGAGGAGGCCCTGGGAGACCCTGCGTGAGCGGGCCACCCCGCTTGCGCTCGTCGCGCTCGGCGTGGCGCTGCTGGCCCTTGCCCTCGTGCTCTGGTGGGCCTCCCGCGCGGATGGCCAGGAGCTCCCGGCCGTGAACGTCGAGGAGGCCGTGGAAGAGGCGCTCGCCTCCCAGACGCCCGCCCCGGCCGCATCCACGCTGGTCTACCAGGCCATACTGCCGTCCCTGGTTGTCGTGCGGACGGACAAGTCCGGCGAGGGATCGGGCTTCGGCATGGGGACGGGCGTGGTCATCGACAGCGGAGCGCAGGTGCTGACGGCGCACCACGTTATCGATGGCGCGAGCCAGATCCAGCTCTCGTTCGCCGACGGCACCAGGGCGAATGCCAGCGTCGCGAGCATGGACCTGGCGAAGGACATCGCCGTGCTGGCGCCGGACGCGATGCCGGGGCTGGTCGCGCCCGCGACCATCGGCAGCGCCTCGGCCCTGAGCGTCGGCGACGAGGTGTTCGCGGTCGGAAACCCGTTGGGGCTGGCGGGCTCGCTCAGCGCGGGCGTCGTGTCGGGGCTCGGACGCGAGTTCAGGCCGCCGGGCCGGGACCACTCGATCCGGGACCTGATCCAGTTCGACGCGGCGGTGAACCCGGGCAGCTCGGGCGGGCCGCTGGTTAATCGCGGAGGGCAGGTCGTGGGCCTCGTCATCGGGCTGACCAATCCCAGCAATCAGAACGTCTTTATTGGCATAGGGTTCGCGGTCCCGATCGACGTCGCCGCCAGGGCCGCCGGCGGGCCGGGACAGTAGTCGCACCAGGGGTGTACATCAGCATGACCGACAGCAACAACAGCCAACCGATGGAGAAGGTGCTGTACGAGGTGAAGAAGGTCATCGTGGGCCAGGACCACCTGCTCGAGCGGATGGTTGTGGCGCTGCTCTCCAGGGGGCATATACTCGTGGAGGGCGTGCCGGGACTGGCGAAGACGATGGCGGTCAAGACGCTGGCGCAGGCGATCAGCGGCGAGTTCCAGCGCATCCAGTTCACGCCCGACCTGCTGCCCGCGGACCTGGTCGGCACGCGCATCTACAACCAGAGGACGGGCGAGTTCGACACGTCGAAGGGCCCCGTCTTCACCAACCTGCTGCTGGCCGACGAGATCAACCGCGCCCCCGCGAAGGTGCAGAGCGCCCTGCTGGAGGTGATGCAGGAGCGGCAGGTTACGATAGGCCGCGAGACGTTCCCGGTGCCGAGGCCATTCCTGGTGATGGCCACGCAGAACCCGATCGAGTCGGAGGGCACGTACCCGCTGCCGGAGGCGCAGGTCGACCGGTTCATGCTCAAGGTGCTCGTCGGGTACCCGAGCGCGACCGAGGAGTTCGTGATCGTGGAGCGGATGACCGGCGCGCTGCAGGAGGTCCAGCCCATCGTGGACACCCAGGAGCTGACCGCGCTGCAGCGCCAGGCGGACGCCGTATACGTGGACCCGGCGCTGATCGAGTACTCGGTCCGTCTGGTGACGGCCTCCCGCGAGCCGGAGGTGTGCGGGCTGGGCGACCTGAAGCGCTACATCCTGTTCGGCGCCAGCCCGCGGGCGTCGATCAACATGATCATCACCGGCCGCGCGCTCGCCTTCGTCCGCGGCCGCGACTACACCCTGCCCGAGGACATCCGCGACGTGGCGCTCGACGTCATGAGGCACCGGCTCGTGCTCACCTACGAGGCCCTGTCCGACAATGTCCAGGGCGACGACATACTGAACCGGCTGATGGAGGCCGTCCCGTTGCCGGAGGTACCGTTACGTGAGTACGCAGGCGCCCGCGTTCTCCAGTGAGCGGGAGTCTCCCGAGCGGGTGCTGCACCGCCTCGACTGGCAGGTGCTGCGCCGGCTCGACGGGATACTCCACGGGGACTACCGCAGCCTCTTCATGGGCAGCGGGCTGGACTTCGCCGAGCTGCGCGAGTACCAGCCGCCGGACGACATCCGCCACATAGACTGGAACGTGACGGCGCGCATGGATGCGCCATACGTTCGCAAGTACATGGAGGACCGGGAAGTCACGGCGTGGTTCCTGCTCGACCTGAGCCCGTCGATGGCCTTCGGCGCGGCGGACCGGCGCAAGGAGACCGTCCTGGTCGACCTGGTGGGCGTGCTCGCCCGACTGCTGACGCGCAACGGGAACCGGGTCGGCGCCATCCTGTACGACAACAACGTCGAGATCACGATTCCTCCCCGCGGCGGCCGTCTGCAGGTGCTGCGGCTGCTCAACGAGATCCAGCGGCAGCAGTCGTCGGCCGGCGGGGCGATGACGGACCTGGCGAAGCTGCTGCAGTCCGCCTACAACGGCATCAAGCGGCGCTCGCTCGTCCTGCTGGTCTCCGACTTCCTCTGCATGCCCGGGTGGGACAGGGGCGTGGACCAGTTGAACAGGAGGCACGATCTGATGGCCGTGCGGCTGTGGGACCCGCGGGAGGCGGACCTTCCGGACGTCGGCGTGGTGCTCGTGGAGGACTCGGAGACGGGCGCGCAGATGAGCGTGGACACGAGCGACAGGGGTTTCCGGCGGCGCTTCCACTATGCCGCGCTGCGCCGCGAAGAGGAGCTGGCGCGGACCTTCAAGCGCGCCGGCGTGGACGAGCTGTCCCTGTCCACGGACGAGGACATGGTGCTGGCCATTCTCCGGTTCGCGTCGCTGCGCGGCAGGGCGCGGCACCGTCAACGGTAGGGGGCGGCTCCAGTGTCTTTCATCTGGCCATGGGTGCTCGTCTCTCTGCTTCTGCTGCCGGCGTGCGTCTACGTGTACGCGCGCCTGCAGCGCAAGCGCAGCCGGGACGCGGAGAGCCTTGGCGCCCTGGGCGCGGTGGGCGAAGACGGCCCCGTCCTGGCGGGGCGGCGCCGCCACGTGGCGCCCGTCGTATTCCTGGTCGCCGTCGCCCTGCTGGCCGTGGCCACCGCCCGCCCGCAGCTCACCCTGCCGCTGCCCCGGCAGGAGGGCACCGTCATGCTGGCGCTGGACGTGTCTTCCAGCATGGCCGCCGATGACGTGGAGCCCACGAGGATAGAGGTCGCCAAGCTCGCCGCGAGGACGCTCATAGAGCGGCGCCCCGACCACGCGAGGGTGGGCGTGGTGGCCTTCGGCGAGGGCGGACTGGTGGTGCAGCCGCCGACCGACGACAGGCTGGCGCTCGACGCGACGATCGACCGCCTGGAGCCGCAGAGCGCCACGTCGCTCGGCAGGGGCGTGCTGACGGCGCTGAACACCGTCGCGCCGGAGTCGGACTTCGGCCCGGAGGCGCCGAACCGGACGGACGGGACGGCGCCCCGGAGCGCCTTCGCGCCGGCGGTCATCGTGCTGCTGACCGACGGAGAGAACACGGACCCGCCGGACCCGCTGGAGGTCGCGCAGATGGCCGCCGACCGGGGAGTGCGCGTCCACACCGTGGGACTCGGCACCGAAGAAGGGGCGACCATAGAGGTCGAAGGCTTCAACCTGTTCACTCAGCTCAACGAGCCTGTTCTGGAGGAGATCGCGCTGGTGACGGAGGGCGTCTACTTCAGGGCGGAGGACATCGAGAACATGGCGGCGGTGTACGACCAGTTGGAGACCGAGTTCGTCGTGGAGTCGCGGGAGGTCGAGGTGACGTCCGCCTTCGCGGGCGTCGGCGCGCTGCTGCTGCTTGCCGGCGGGGCGCTCTCGCTGTTCTGGTTCGGGCGGATGCCGTAGCGGGAGGTCGTTGGAATGGGACTGCTCTGGCCGATCTACCTGCTGGTGCTGATCGCGATACCGCTGATCGTCGCGGCGTACGTCCTCGTGCTGAGGCGCAGGAGGCGGTTCGCCGTCCACTACTCCAGCCTGTCGCTGATACGGCAGGCGATGCCCGGCGGCTTCCGCTGGAGGCGCCACCTGCCGTTCGCACTGATGGTGCTTGCCATCGCGCTGCTCATCGTCGCCCTCACTCGCCCGTTCGCGGACGTGACCGTCGCCTCCACGCGGACGACCGTGATGCTGGCGTTGGACGTGTCGCTGAGCATGTGCGCCGACGACATCGACCCGAACCGGCTGACGGTAGCGCAGCAGGCGACCGAGAGGTTCATCGAGGGCCAGGCGCCGGGGACCCGCGTCGGGATAGTCGCCTTCGCGGGCCTCGCGCAGCTGATCGTCCCACCGACGACCGACAAGGAGGTGCTGCTGGACGCGGTGGCGAACCTGACGACGGCGCGCGCGACGGCGGTGGGCAGCGCGATAGCCCGGTCGCTGGACGCGCTGTCCGAGGTGAACCCGGACATCGCGCCCATCCGCGTATACGTGCCGCCCCGCGAGGAGGTGGAGGGAGCGGGCCTGGAGGTGGACCTGCAGCCGGACATCGTCGTCCTGCTGACCGACGGCGCCAGCAACCGGGGCGTGCGCCCGCTGGCCGCCGCCTTCGCGGCCCGCGACAGGGGGGTGCGCGTGTACACGATCGGGTTCGGGACGGAGGGCCGGACGGTGCTCAGGTGCACGCCGGAGCAGCTCGGGGGAGACGAGCTGGCCAGCCGCCTCAGGCGGGGCGGCTTCGGGAGGTTCGGGCTCGCCTTCACGCTCGGCAACTTCACCAGGCTCGACGAGCCGACGCTGAGCCGCATCGCCCAGATCACGGACGCGGAGTACTACTCGGCCGAGAGCGCCGACGAGCTGCTCGAGGTCTTCTCGACGATCCCCGTGGAGACCGAGAAGAAGAAGGTGCGTATGGAGGTCTCGGCCGTGCTGACGGCGGTCAGCGCCCTGCTGGCGCTCTCCGCCGTGGGGCTCGGTCTTCGCTGGAGCCCGCTGCCGTAGCCGGCGCGGCCCCCTGTCGTCCCGAGCGCGGGGAGGGGCCCACGCGACCTCGCCTCAATGCGCGCCCGCTCCATCCCGGGCACATCGCTCCGCTCGCCGCGACACGCGGTAACCCAGGTTGCCGCCCAGGTGGCGAGGGCCCCGCATCGGGGGGGCAGGGCGGGTCAGAACCATGCCAAGGTGACCGAGGGGAACCTCGGGGGTAACGGCTCAGACTCCAGGTGTCCACACAACCCGTTCACCCCGAGTAGCGCCGCTGCTCTGAGCGGCGCGTATCGAGGGGCGCACGCAGCCTTGACGCCAATAGAGACCCTTGCACAACCGTCATTCCCGCGAAGGCGGGAACCCACGGATGGGGTTCCCAGATACGAAACCGCCGCATATCCGCCACGCCTGTCGCCCGCACGTGGGGTTACGCAAGGTCTCCCACTACGGGTCTCGGCCCCGCCGGACGACCAGGTCATGCCGGCCCTTCGATACACCCCGACGAAGCGTCGGGGCACTCGGGGCGATCGGGATGTGTTGGCGACCGCCCCACCCCGGTCAGGCTGCCTTGACCACAGCACTGTCACACCCGCGAAGGCGCGTGGGGATCCAGAGATTGGGGAGCATTCGTCCCCTTAACTCTGAACAGTTCTCCCAGGGGGGGACCCAATGACAGCCGCTCGGGGACGTAGTAGACTACCCGTCCCCTGGCCGCGGGCGAGCACCAGGACGGCAGAGCGCCCCGCCAACACGCGGGCCAACATGGAGGAACCGACCATGTCCAACACGACGATAGACATCGGCTCCCGGCTGGAGCTGTTCGTAGACGACCATCTCATCGAGCGGCTGCGCGGGGCCGAGCTTCGCCTGCACCGGCCGGAGCCGCAGAACGTCGCCCTCACCTTCGACGCGCCCTGGGAGGGGAACACGTGCGGCTACGTGACCGTCTTCCAGGACGGCGACGTCTACCGCATGTACTACCGGGGCAGCGGCCACAGGTACGGCGAAGACGAGGGTGAGTGGCACCCGGAGGTCTACTGCTACGCGGAGAGCAGCGACGGGGTCGAGTGGCGCAAGCCGTCGCTGGGGCTCGTCGAGTTCGAGGGCTCGACCGACAACAACATCATCCTCGACGAGAAGCCGGCCACCCACAACTTCACGCCATTCAAGGACGCCAACCCCGGGTGCAAGCCCGACGAGACCTACAAGGGCGTCGGGGGCGGCAAGGACGGCCTCATCGCCTACAAGTCGTCGGACGGCGTCCGGTGGACGAGGATGGCCGACGAGCCGATCATCACGGACGGCTACTTCGACTCCCAGAACCTCGTCTTCTGGGACGAGTACCGCGGCCAGTACCGCGAGTACCACAGGGACTTCCTCCGTACGGACTACCGGGGGCGGGACATCAAGACCGCCGTGTCGGGAGACTTCATGAGCTGGCCGGACCCGGATTGGATCGGCTACTCGCCCGGCAGGGTCAGCGAGCTGTACACCAACGGCGTGACTCCGTACTACCGGGCGCCGCACATCTTCCTGGGCTTCCCGACGCGATACGTCGACCGGGGCTGGACCGAGTCGACCGACCACCTGCCCCAGCTCGAGTACCGGCGCATCAGGGGAAGCCGGTCGCCGCGAGAGGGCACTGCGGTCACGGACGGCATGTTCATGTCGAGCCGCGACGGGGAGAGCTTCAACGTGTGGCCCGAGTCGTTCCTCAGGCCGGGGCTTCGCCTGCGGGAGAACTGGTTCTACGGCGACAACTACCAGAACTGGGGCTTGATCGAGACGCCGTCGACGATAGAGGCGGCGGCGAACGAGATATCGGTGTACGCGAGCGAGGCCGGCCACCTCCCCCGTGGAACCGTCTCCGAGCGCCTGCGCCGTTACACGATCCGCATAGACGGCTTCGTGTCCGCTGCCGCGCCGCTCTCGGGCGGCGAGCTGCTGACGAAGCCGCTCGTATTCGACGGCAACGCGCTCGCGCTGAACTTCTCGTCATCGGCAGCCGGCGACGTGAGGGTGGAGCTGCAGGACGAGCGGGGATTCGCCATCGAGGGCTACACCCTGTCCGACTGCCACGAGATATGGGGCGACGACCTGGCGCGCACGGTGAAGTGGGGCGACACGACCGACGTGTCGAAGCTCGCCGGCCGGCCGGCGAGGCTGCGATTCGTCATCAGGGACGCCGACCTGTACTCGTTCCAGTTCCGGAAGGAGTAACGGGCGCACGCGCCGGCCGGGCGCCTCGTACGGATAGATGGCGTACACCCGCGACGAGAGCGGCTCCGACGGCGGGGCGCCCTCCGCTTCGACCTACTCGCCCTCGGCCTGCGCCTGAGGTTCAGGGTCGGCGGCCCGCCCGCCCGCGAAGCGCAGGAACAGGTATCCCGTGACGCCGGCGATGATCGACGCGCCGAAGATGCCCATCTTCGCCTGGGCCACCACGGCGGGATCGTCGAATGCGATTCCGGCGACGAAGATGGCGACCGTGAACCCTATCCCGGCCAGGAACCCGGCGCCCAGGACGTGTCTCCAGCCGACGCCGGAGGGCAGCTGGCCGAGGCCGACGCGAACGGCGATCCACGTCAGGCCGAGGACGCCCAGTGGATTGCCCAGCAGGAGCCCGGCGGCGACGCCCAGCGTGATGGGGCTGGAGACGGCCTCGGACAGCGCGTCCGAGGAGACGACGATCCCAGCGTTGGCGAGCGCGAACAGGGGCAGGACGACGAAGGCGACCCACGGGTGGACGATGCTTTCGAGTCGTTCCATGGGGCCTTCGGTGCCGCTGCTGAGCTCCTCGATCTGCTCGACTATGGTCTGCGCCTTCTCCTCGTCGCCGTTCTCCATCGCCAGCCTGAAGTCGTGGAGCAGGTCATCAACGGCGGAGGCGTACTCCTTGCGTTGGAGATAGGGCTCGGAGGGCACGATTGCCGCCAACAGCACACCCGCGAGCGTGGCATGGATCCCCGACTCGAGGAAGAACTGCCACATGACAACGGACAGGATGATGTAGAAGCCCAGCGATCGGATGCCAACGCGTATGCATCCGGCGATGACCAGGAACAGAGCGACCCCCAGGCCGAGGTTCGCCCAGTGGATCGTATCCGTGTAGAAGGTGGCGATGACGGCAATCGCCCCCAGGTCGTCCACGACCGCGAGACCCAGGAGGAAGACCCTCAGCTCGGCCGGGACTCTCCGTCCCAGCAGCGCGAGCACTCCAAGGGCGAACGCGATGTCGGTCGCCATCGGGACACCCCAGCCGACGGCGCCGTCGCCGGTGGCGTTGAAGGCCAGGTAGATCAGCGCGGGGGTCGCCATCCCGCCGAACGCCGCCACGACCGGCAGGGCCGCCTTCCTGAACGACGACAGCTCCCCGTGCATCAGCTCTCGCTTTATCTCGAGGCCGACGACGAAAAAGAAGACGGCCATCAGGCCTTCGTTCACCAGGTGCTCGAGGTTCTCCGAGATGGCGAAGACGTGGATGTCGAACGAGACATAGGTGTGCCAGAAGTCGGAGTACGAGCCCGACCAGGGTGAGTTCGCCCAGATGATCGCCGCGGCCGCGCCCGCAAGCAGGACGATCGCGCCGATCTCCTCCGTGTGAATGAACGACTGTATCGGCGCGCGCACCGCGCGGACGAGGTACGACGGCTCCCTCAGGCCTCTCCGGACCTGGTTCGGTCTATCGCTCACCGGCTATGCCTCGGAACAATCGGGTAGCCCTCCGGCGCCCCCGGTATTTTCCAGGGCGCACCAGACCATTATAGTCCGGGCGTCGTCCGCCGCCATGCGGAGAAGGATGCGACGCGCTGCACGGCGCCGCATCCCGAAATTTGCTTTCACGCGGCGAGGGCATACCGACCGTCTATCGGCGTCGCCCTCGCCGCGGCCCGCTCCGCGATTCGTCAGCTGCGTACGGCAGTGCTGCCCGCACGCACCACGTCATGCCCATTCACGGCGTCGCCGTCGACAGTCACGGTACGGGCCGAGGGCGGCGGCTGATTCAACGGCCGGGCGGCGGACAGGACCGGTTGGCGGATGAGTGGTGGTGGAGATAGGGGGACTCGGATTTAACTACGAATTCGGGCCAATTCGCCAGGAGTTCCCACATCGATTACCACAGTTCCGTTGAGAATCCGCGAGACTCCTTGCTCACGAGACCAGTGGGCCGTGAAGCCGTTCCGGGTTATGGGGGTTGGCTGCTGTAAACGGAAGAGACACTTCGCGACTCAATGGCCCAACGATAGATCAGGAATCTCGAGCAGGGTCCTGTGCCGTCAGCCGCCCGCCAGCCTGGTCACGGACCCTGGCGAACGTCTCGATTGGTGGTGATCCCCTTCCCCGACTTGGTTCTCCGTTCTGCTTGCGACCGTGATAGTCTTCGTCACTTTTGGCACTGCAGACCTGGAACGAGACCGTATCGCCCGGCTGATGCACATCAGATCGGCGTTTGCGGGCAGGGAATACGAGGTGATCTTCCAGGAGGAGAAGAGGCGCCACGTTGAACAAGGGATCTCCGTCATGATTGGGCTACCGCTGGTGGGAACCTCTTGTAGCCTGCTCGGATACAAATGGTTCGCTTAGAGGGCCGGCGCACTGCATGCTGTTCGCTTGACGACGCCCCGGGGACTCGCCGGCCCCCAGCGGTGGCCTTGCACCCCTTGGATTCATTGAGTGATGAATCAACTGTGTCGGCGCCTGATCGCTTGGATCCTTGCAGTTAATATCTCCGCGGTCATCGTGTCTTTTTCCGCAGGCACGCTGACATGGCTGCATCTTGTCAAGAAATGGATCGGTGAAGACAAGCCGCACACAATACAGTGCAGCCGTCCATCTTCTCGCTGTGGTACACGCTTAGCCTTATGGGAAGGGCTGGATGGCCCCTTGAAACAGAGGCTCTCTGCGCAGACTCGCCAATGCGAACCCCGGACTGACCCCTCCAGAGTTTCATTTGCCTTGTGCGTTGCGTTAGGACCTGGGGACAGGCTGGGCGGATGAAATGGCGAAGGGCAAGAGCCAGTTGCATTTGGGTACTCTCCGTTGGAAGCGCCTCCCTTTCTTTCGTCGCCATCGGCTGTTTACGTCATTGGGTGCGTTTGCCCCTTCTCAGGTCGTCAATGACTTCATCAACCTCGGACACCATTATGAAACGAACGTTCCCGTCGAAGTACGCATCCCGGCTCAGAAGGATACCGATGAAGTCGCCCCATCTGTTGAAGACAGCTCCACCGCTCATCCCCGGGGTTGCCGCAGCATCGGTCTGCCCGACGGTGTAGTCTCCAGGTACGACGTTCCAAACGACTCCGATTCGTCCGAACGTTGCTACGGGGGTTGTCTCTGAGACTCTCGAAGAGTATGCAACTAGCGCCACCTCGGTTCCCACACTCCACTTCCGGTAGCGATTGCCGCTGGCATCGGTCGCCGTGTAAGAAGGTGTAATCGCTACTCTTTCGCCGTCGTTCGAACCTTGGAACGTCACGAGAGCAACATCGCGGTCTGCGTCATACCCGCGCACGGTCCCAAAAATCAGACCCTCACCCCGAACGGATAGGTTAACGCCACTCAATCCGTCGACAACGTGTTCGGCGGTGAGCACTTCGCCGTTGGAAATGCGTACGCCTGAACCAATCAGTTGGCCGGAATCGAAAATCGCTACGACAGCATCTCTCTTTTCGTAGAGGAAATCCGAGAAGTCAGGACCACGATCACCAGGTCGGCCTTGTTGCCCACGAGGGCCAGTGGGTCCCTGACGTCCAGGAGGACCTTGAGGTCCAGGCAGGCCCTGTGGTCCTGTGGCTCCAATCGCTCCCCGATCCCCTTGAATCCCTGGCTCTCCTTGCGGCCCAGGTAAGCCCTGTGGTCCTGTGGCCCCATGTTGCCCACGAGGGCCAACGGGTCCCTTCCTGCCGGTGGGACCCAACTCCCCCTGTTCGCCAGCCGGTCCCTGCTCTCCTCGAGTACCAGGTGGGCCCTGCGGTCCTGTGGCCCCAATCTCTCCCCGATCCCCTTGAATCCCCGGCTCTCCTTGCGGCCCTTGTGGGCCTATAGGTCCGGGTGGGCCCTGGCACGCGATTGAAAGCAGCGTTGTGAATACGAGCACGACCGCCAGCAACCCGGGGTTCTGGATCACCCGCTTCACCTCGCTCATAGATTGCCTCGTCTCATGTGTAGGATCTGGCTACCTTCAGCCCGGCGGCTAACGTCGCAGTGTCAGCCGTTCAGCGACCAGTCGATTCATGCTGACGCCGGCCTCGGCAGCGTCCATCACCAAAGCGCGGTGAGTCTCCGGTGGGATGCGCACGGTAAGCGTTCCACTGTAGCGGCGTGTGGATAACAGCTCTGGGACTGGAATACCCTCCTCCATATTGAGCTGGACAGCGTGGGACACCAATTCTCTAATCCCGGTCAAGGCGCTTTCCGGCGCATCGTCCAAGTGACTGAGTAGACCGAATTCGGCGCATAGACCAACGTATTCCTCGTCCTCATCGGACCAGATAACCCGGTAGGTGTAGCGATCAATCAATTCAGCCATTCATCTCCTCCAGTTTGTCGATTGCCCTGAGTGCCTGACGGACCTGATACGGTTTGGCCATGCCCCGGATCGGCTGGATATTCACCAGCGGTCTGCCCTGCCAGGGCATCCGGTAGAACAGATGGCTGCCTCTCGATCTCGCCTTTCCGAAGTAGTAGTCACAGACTCTCCTAAGGTCGTCGAACCGGACGTTTCGAGGGTTTCGACGCATATTCTCAAGTGCTCTTTCAATGTTGCATATGATTGCATTACTGCCATTAGTTCTTCAAGGCAGACGCAACCGGCCCAAAACGGGGCGGCTGAGGGTCCTGCTCTCGCAGGATCCGTCGCCCTCTATCGAAGGTACCTAGCTCCGACGCGCAAAGTCTCAACTCTTGGTCACCACAACCTAGCTCACGGTCTTCTCAATGCGCCGTACCTCCTATGCTGTGGAGACGGTAGCGTTCTGACCATTGGGTGAGAGACTGTCAATGGGAGGCTCCAGACGTTGCTGTAGCAGTTGAGGTGGGGCAGGGTATCTTCGAAATCGCGCTCGATGCACGGGACGGCGTTGGGTACGACGTTCCGCTAGTAGACTGCCTAATGGCGGCGGCATTGGGCGGCTTGGCGGACGGTGTTGGCCTGCTGGCTGGGTCTAGGTAGGCCTCCTGATGTCTGCGGGCATCTCAGAGTGGCCACATTGCGCATCGTATGCGCCAACGGCGTTGGCTGGGCAGTCAGGGGTGGAGAGACAACTTGATTGGCGCCGCCGCGACGATGTCGTTCTGTTACGAGTGCGCCCGGAAACGACGCCACAAATTTAGGCGCGGGTCGAAAGCCCCTGCGGGGGCCAGATCTCGAGCTGCACGCCACCATCATCGGACCTCTGAGGGTCTGCCTCGCTGGCTGGCCCTCGGTCGGCATGTCACCCGCCAACAGCACCGCGGGGAAGCCGTCCCTTGTCCCGTCCAGCTTCATCGCCGGGGTAGGCTCCGCCGAACCTGTCCAGAACGCCAGGTTGATATCCGCAAGCGACAGGACCCTCACGAACTCCTGCCCCTCGAAGCGGACTACGGCTATCGCGGGTCCTACAGTCCATCCCGGAGGAGGCAATACATCGGACAGGTCTATGGCCCAGGCCCCGTCGCGGGAGGTGACCCCACTCAAGGTGCCTCTGAACCCATGACTGTCTCTGGACAGCGCCTTGGGGTTGGGACGATACCGCTGGGCCACACGATTCTCTCGTTGCCCCTAGCGGATTGTCACTTCCACCTGCTCTGAGTTAGCTTCCCAGGTCGTAGCCTGCTCGCTGTCCAGGTCGACCGTGACGACGATGGGTACCGCAAGGTCGACGGCCTCGACAGGGCCGATCTCCACGACGACCGTACCGGACACGGCCAGCGTTACGCTATAGATCGCGTCGCCGTGATGGGCTAGCGATTCCACTTCCACGCCCAGCGCGTTGCCCATCTCGTCAGCCACGATGCCCTTCAGGAGCCCGCCGAAGCTGACCCGCAGTAGCGCCGGAACCTGTTCTTCGGCGTCGGCCACGAGCTGCGCTACGGTGTCGGCATCGTTGACGGCCCATTCGTATGCAATCGCATGGGCCCGCTCCGTCGGCTCGGGCGTGGGCAGGAGCGTTGGCACCACGGTCGGCTCAGGGGTCGGCGTGGGCATCAGAGACGGTGCCCTGATACCAGGAATGGGCGGCGCAGATGCCGTGGGAGTCGGGGCCACCTGTTCACCGGCGCACGAGGCGACCACCAGGGCCGCGATGGTCACAAGTGCAGTCCGCATGTTCAAACCGCCGTCAGTCTGCCCAGTACTCGTAGACCGACTCGCGTGCAGTCTCCCAGTTGTCGGGGCGGTTCACCCGATCTCTGCTAGGCACTCCCGTATTCTTGCCAACTACCAACTCGGTGAGTGGTGGTCTGCCCGCGCGTTCCTCATGATAGTAGATGGGGTCGAGAACTCGGCGGGCCTGCACCGGTTCGAGACCGACCATCCTCGTGAGCGCGCTATAGGAGATCGTGCCTCGCCGTCTCGCCGTACGGACCAACGCCACGTACGCAACTCGGCACATCGCGTCCAGGTCAGACCATGCGGCCAAGACTGAATCAAACGCGGCCACGGTGTCGGTCAGTTGTTCGGCTGCGTCTTCGAGTAACAACGGCAATCCGCCAGTACCGTTCAATCTGGCTGCCTCCATTGGGGTGGCGGCGAGTCTACCGGGAGCGCCGGAACCCCGTCAAGCAGCGTGAGGGATTGCCGTTGATGGTGCTTCGCCTTCTGGCTACACGGACCAGCGCCAGATTAGCAGCCTGGCTTCGGTCGTCCAGCATGTGTGGAGACCATGCGGCGACGATCTGGTGGAACGCGGCTATCCCCTCGTCCAGCTCGCTACAGGCCGAATGGGCTGATGCCAACAGGAAATCGGCGGGTACGGGCGGAGGCCGCTGCGACGACGGCGATTACCTAGCCGCCCCGCTCCAACTGAGCCTTGACCGCCGCCTTCAGTTCGTCCGACATATCGAAGCACAGGCCATCCCTGCACAATCGAGTGTCGAAGGCTCCTTCCATAGCCTGGCTTGTCAATCCCGGGATCTTGTCTAGGTCGCCTTTGCTCTTTCTGAGTATCTCCTTTTGGATGTCCAGCTTGAACCCGGCTATGTGTTGAAGGACGCGTTCCTGCTCCTCCGCAGGAAACGTCTTCGCTAAGGACTCTCTGAATAAGTCCTGATGGTATTGTGGCATAGTAACAGCGTCATAGCTGACGAGGGAGGATAGGAAGCCATGAGCCAGCCGACGTTTGCGGACTTGGAATATGAGGGCAAGAAGCGCAAGACCCGCCGGGAGCAGTTTTTGGAACGCATGGACGGTCTGATTCCGTGGGAACAGTTGGAAGAGCGCATCCGGCCGTTCTACCCCAAGGCCGGGCGTGGACGTCGTCCGTATGAGTTGTCGGCGATGCTTCGGATACACTGCGTGCAGTTGTTCTACAACCTGAGTGACCCTGGGATGGAGGACATGCTCTACGAGGTGGATTCGGTGCGGCGATTCGTAGGGCTGAAGCTGTCTGGCCCGTTGCCTGACGAGACTACGATCCTGAACTTCCGCCATCTGTTGGAGCAGCATGAGTTGGGCGCAGGCCTGTTCGAGGAGATCGGCCGTCATCTGGAGTCTCAGGGGCTTCGACTACAGGCTGGGACGATAGTTGACGCGAGCATCATAGCGGCGCCGTCATCGACGAAGAATCGGAGCAAGGAGCGTGACCCTGAGATGCACCAGACGAAGAAGGGTAACGAGTGGCACTTCGGGATGAAGGTGCATATCGGAGTGGACTCTCAGACGGGAGTGGTGCATAGCGTGTCGACGACACCGGCGAATGTCAATGACGTGACTCAGACACCCCAGTTGCTGCACGGTGAGGAGACCCATGTATGGGGCGATGCGGGGTACCAGGGAGTCCACAAGAGGCCGGAGAATCGGCACCTGGATGTGGAATGGCAGATAGCGTTGAGGCCCAGCCAGAGGCGTAAGCTGGAGCCTGGGAGCGATGACGCTGTGGCGGAGAAGCGCAAAGCGTCGGTCAGGGCCAAGGTGGAGCACCCATTCCTGTATATCAAACGGCACTTCGGCTACGGCAAGGTCCGCTATCGAGGGCTGGCCAAGAATACGCAGCGGCTCATGACGTTGCTGGGGTTCGCCAACCTGATGAGGTCTGAGCAGTGCTTGGCGCATGCCCTTGTATAGGTGTGCCCAAAAGGGCTGGCAAGGGCGCAAACGCCCCGCCAGGAGCAAGAACAGGACGACATAATCCCCGCCAAGGGTGGCGCAGGGGGCTTCATTGTTCTCCCTAAACCGCTCGAATCAACCTCACCCTACGCTACGGCGAGTTGTTCAGAGGTTCCCTAACACTTCGAGTGTTCCTACCCCAGCCGGGCCTTCGGAAGTGGTCATCCTGTCCCGAATTGAGGGCGCGAGCTTGAGAAGAGCCATGTAGCGGCGAACGGTCTTCAGGGTCACTCCCGTTTCTTTCGCCACACGCCGTTCACTCCCGTGCTTGTCGTAGATACCCTGGTAGGCCATCGCCTTATCTATAGGACTCATGTCGGCTCTTTGGACGTTCTCTACCAACGATACGACTGCGGCATCAGTATCGGCAAGATCGTCCCTGACGATCACGGAGATTGTCTCCATCCCCAACTGGCGACAGGCCAGGAAGCGCCTCTGACCGGCGATCAAATCGTATTGACCGTCTGAGCCACTTCTCACGGTGATGGGGTTGAGCAAGCCATTTTCCTTGATGCTATTCGCCAGATCAGTGAGACTGGCATCCTCGGTTCCAGCATCGAGGTCCTTGCGAGTATTGAGGTCGGACACCCTAATAGCGCTGAGTTCAATGTCCCTAGTTTCCACCCCGCACCTCCTACCGTGTGTCTCCGGCCGCGCGGTCGGCGGACCGGCATGATACGTGAGTCAGTAGCCAAGACCCATCTTCTCTCCCCTCACAACCCGTAGTGCTTGCGGATACATGGGTAACATGGCGTCCCATTTTACTCCGCCCTTGACACCTGTTCGTTGGTGGCGAGGTTCGTGTTCCTATGCCCTGTGTCCTAGGCAGCTGGGCATGGTCGCTGCGGGTGACGGTTCGCTAGGCTGGGCATCATCCTGGCTGCAACGGTCCTCCGAGACGCCGAGCCAGTTAGCAAGGTGCTCGCGGCGATCATCAGGTGGTCGGTGATGAGGTCGAATGTCCGCCTCTCAGCGGGGCCGACGCCCAAGGCCGGCGCAGCCTGCAACATCCGCTCGGGACGGCGGTAGTGCCCCCGGTTCCGACTCGACGACTCCGCGGCGACCTTCTACTGACGTCCTGGGAAGAACCACGTCTCATCAAGTAATGTCCAGTCGAAGCTTGCAAGTCGCGGTCAACACGCGGCGGCGTTCGCTGCTACGACAAAGGCGTCCGACCAATCGGACAGAGGTTCGTACGAAAAGCCCGTGACCCTGACCATCACTAGCTGCCTGTCCCTTTTTTCGAATACACCCGAAATCCGCCCTATGTCAATCTTGATCAGCGAAGGTGTGGCCCATTCAACCTCAGCCCCAAAATGGATTGTGTCGACTCCTTCATTCACCAGCCGGAATTGCAGGTGGCGGTTGCCGAATGAACCGAAATTCTCTCCCCTGATAGTGAGGAGACGCTCCCAGCGGTGCCTAGAATCTAGCAGGATGCAGCTTGGGCGCCCAGGGGACACTGAGTGAATGACGGCAGGTTCTCGTTCCAATTGGGTGGGAGGCGTCCTCATCATGGGCGGGCACTGAAGCGTCTTGGCGATTACCGCCTCTTCGGTCCTGCCCTCCCAGTACTGCAGATTCAACTCGACAACAGTCAGCCATTCGTAGTTGATGCACGGACCGTCCATTTCTATGAGAAAAACACCATTGGTTCCTACAACGTCGATCAAACCAAAGGGATTTGGCCTTAGCTGATGCCCCGTCGCCGTGACGATTCCGGTAATGCCTCGATTTGGCAGGATGGCCAACCCGGCCCCATCTGTCGTTACCGTGATCTCAGGGGTGGCGTCCAGTACCTCGTCCAGTTGATAGAGACGCAAGGCTACATCCGGTAATTCCTGACCGTCGGGACCCACTACTCTCAAGACTGTCCTCTCCGGTGTATCGTAGAGATATTCACCGTAGAACCCCCTACGATATCCTGCGTTGGTCTTGAGACCACCTGCCGTGTGAGGGCCGATAAACCTACCCGCTGACGACATTATGTCCTCAACACCATGCGGAAACCGGAAACATACATATTCACCATATCCGGGCCAGTAGTACGAACCACACCCGGCCACATGTCCTGGTCTGTTGGCGTCTGGCACCAATACCTGATCTATGGACAGGTGCATTCGATAGATGTCTATCACCCCCAATTGGTGCAGTAGCTCATGTATGAGTCCCCAATCTATTGTGGGCCGCCTCTCGTAGTTCTGTACTGTGAAATGGCTGTCGGCAGGATCCCGGATTGTCCACCAACCATCCATGTACCACCCAAGCTCATGCCGTGGAGGTCTTATCTCATAGTCGGAGATAAGGAACAGTTCGGCCCGCACCCGGTCTCTCAGCCCTGCCTCAATCAGCATTCGATTCAATTCCACGATGTGCTGACGCATCCATTGTTCCGGCGACTGCATCCCGCCGGGCAAGTCGGCGGAGAGTCGAAGGGACTCGTATGCCCCTGGCGTGAACGCAAAGCCGAGGCTGTAACCCTTTATCCAATCGACAATTGCATTATTGTCTTCGATGAGTTCAGCGACTTCATCGCGGGTATCGACACCGAAGTACACGACAGGATTGGTTGCAGCATCTGGCCACTCCATTGAGATTACGAGCGCGATATGCTCTCCGGGCTTCAGGCCTTCGTGACGTCCTGACATGGCCAGTTCATCGTCAATCTTCCACTCATAGTCAAACGAACCTGATTCGGTGTCGCCAAAATTCCGCACATGGGCGACCAGTTCAATGGGCTCTCCAGGGTCCGGCCAGCGCTTGATGCCGGCTTGTTCAGGACAAACGATCGCACCCTTGAACTGATCGAATCGGTAGCGGCACTCTCCGTGCGTAAAGTACGCGATCTTGTATCTCTGATACCGTGGCAACCGTTCGATGTACGTAACGCCAAGATCTATGCCACCTTCGTACACGGGCGGCAAGTCGCCACAAAACTGCATTGACCCGACTCTCCAGTCGATGTCCCTCATCTCATCTGGAACACATCCACTTAGGGCATTGCTGTCTATGTCAAGTACCCGCAGCCTCGGGAGGAGAGCTAATGCATCTGGCAGCGCACCCCTCAGAGAGTTTTGGCCAAGCAACAGTAGCTGGAGCTCCGACAATTGCCCCAGTTCGTCCGGGATCACTCCGACGAGTTGGTTTCGACCGAGGTCCAGCGTCTCCAGATGGGCCAGACTGCCTAGGGAACTCGGGACCTCTCCTGTAAGGACGTTGTCGCCGAGATGCAGGTGACGGAGGTTGGCCAGTTGCCCGAGCCCCCGAGGAATCTCCCCCTCCAACTGGTTCTGGCCCAGATTCAGCGTGGACAGGTTGACCAGGCTGCCAAGTGTAGCTGGGATACCGCCCGATAGCTCGTTGACGTCGAGACGGATGATCTGAACAGCAACAAGACCGCTCAACTCCCCGGGAATGTCGCCCGTCAGGCGGTTGTGGCTCAGGTCCAGGGTCTCCAGAGCTGACAACTCGCCCAGTGCGTTCGGGATCGCTCCGACGAGTTGGTTTCGACCGAGGTCCAGCGTCTCCAGATGGGCCAGACTGCCTAGGGAACTCGGGACCTCTCCTGTAAGGACGTTGTCGCCGAGATGCAGGTGACGGAGGTTGGCCAGTTGCCCGAGCCCCCGAGGAATCTCCCCCTCCAACTGGTTCTGGCCCAGATTCAGCGTGGACAGGTTGACCAGGCTGCCAAGTGTAGCTGGGATACCGCCCGATAGCTCGTTGACGTCGAGACGGATGATCTGAACAGCAACAAGACCGCTCAACTCCCCGGGAATGTCGCCCGTCAGGCGGTTGTGGCTCAGGTCCAGGGTCTCCAGAGCTGACAACTCGCCCAGTGCGTTCGGGATCGCTCCGACGAGTTGGTTTCGACCGAGGTCCAGCGTCTCCAGATGGGCCAGACTGCCTAGGGAACTCGGGACCTCTCCTGTAAGGACGTTGTCGCCGAGATGCAGGTGACGGAGGTTGGCCAGTTGCCCGAGCCCCCGAGGAATCTCCCCCTCCAACTGGTTCTGGCCCAGATTCAGCGTGGACAGGTTGACCAGGCTGCCAAGTGTAGCTGGGATACCGCCCGATAGCTCGTTGACGTCGAGACGGATGATCTGAACAGCAACAAGACCGCTCAACTCCCCGGGAATGTCGCCCGTCAGGCGGTTGTGGCTCAGGTCCAGGGTCTCCAGAGCTGACAACTCGCCCAGTGCGTTCGGGATCGCTCCGACGAGTTGGTTTCGACCGAGGTCCAGCGTCTCCAGATGGGCCAGACTGCCTAGGGAACTCGGGACCTCTCCTGTAAGGACGTTGTCGCCGAGATGCAGGTGACGGAGGTTGGCCAGTTGCCCGAGCCCCCGAGGAATCTCCCCCTCCAACTGGTTCTGGCCCAGATTCAGCGTGGACAGGTTGACCAGGCTGCCAAGTGTAGCTGGGATACCGCCCGATAGCTCGTTGACGTCGAGACGGATGATCTGAACAGCAACAAGACCGCTCAACTCCCCGGGAATGTCGCCCGTCAGGCGGTTGTGGCTCAGGTCCAGGGTCTCCAGAGCTGACAACTCGCCCAGTGCGTTCGGGATCGCTCCGACGAGTTGGTTTCGACCGAGGTCCAGCGTCTCCAGATGGGCCAGACTGCCTAGGGAACTCGGGACCTCTCCTGTAAGGACGTTGTCGCCGAGATGCAGGTGACGGAGGTTGGCCAGTTGCCCGAGCCCCCGAGGAATCTCCCCCTCCAACTGGTTCTGGCCCAGATTCAGCGTGGACAGGTTGACCAGGCTGCCAAGTGTAGCTGGGATACCGCCCGATAGCTCGTTGACGTCGAGACGGATGATCTGAACAGCAACAAGACCGCTCAACTCCCCGGGAATGTCGCCCGTCAGGCGGTTGTGGCTCAGGTCCAGGGTCTCCAGAGCTGACAACTCGCCCAGTGCGTTCGGGATCGCTCCGACGAGTTGGTTTCGACCGAGGTCCAGCGTCTCCAGATGGGCCAGACTGCCTAGGGAACTCGGGACCTCTCCTGTAAGGACGTTGTCGCCGAGATGCAGGTGACGGAGGTTGGCCAGTTGCCCGAGCCCCCGAGGAATCTCCCCCTCCAACTGGTTCTGGCCCAGATTCAGCGTGGACAGGTTGACCAGGCTGCCAAGTGTAGCTGGGATACCGCCCGATAGCTCGTTGACGTCGAGACGGATGATCTGAACAGCAACAAGACCGCTCAACTCCCCGGGAATGTCGCCCGTCAGGCGGTTGTGGCTCAGGTCCAGGGTCTCCAGAGCTGACAACTCGCCCAGTGCGTTCGGGATCGCTCCGACGAGTTGGTTTCGACCGAGGTCCAGCGTCTCCAGATGGGCCAGACTGCCTAGGGAACTCGGGACCTCTCCTGTAAGGACGTTGTCGCCGAGATGCAGGTGACGGAGGTTGGCCAGTTGCCCGAGCCCCCGAGGAATCTCCCCCTCCAACTGGTTCTGGCCCAGATTCAGCGTGGACAGGTTGACCAGGCTGCCAAGTGTAGCTGGGACACCGCCCGATAGCTCGTTGACGTCGAGACGGATGATCTGAACAGCAACAAGACCGCTCAACTCCCCGGGAATGTCGCCCGTCAGGCGGTTGTGGCTCAGGTCCAGGGTCTCCAGAGCTGACAACTCGCCCAGTGCGTTCGGGATCGCTCCGACGAGTTGGTTTCGACCGAGGTCCAGCGTCTCCAGATGGGCCAGACTGCCTAGGGAACTCGGGACCTCTCCTGTAAGGACGTTGTCGCCGAGATGCAGGTGACGGAGGTTGGCCAGTTGCCCGAGCCCCCGAGGAATCTCCCCCTCCAACTGGTTCTGGCCCAGATTCAGCGTGGACAGGTTGACCAGGCTGCCAAGTGTAGCTGGGATACCGCCCGATAGCTCGTTGACGTCGAGACGGATGACCTGAACGGCGGCCAGACCGCTCAACTCTCCGGGAATGTCGCCCGTCAGGCGGTTGTGGCTCAGGTCCAGGGTCTCCAGAGCCGACAATTGGCCCAGTGCGTTCGGGATCACTCCTGTCAGTCCGCTCCTTTGGAGATGCAATCCCACCACGATGTACGGATTCTCTCCAAATTCGACACCCCACCACTCCTCCAGTAAGACGGATTCGTCCCAGTTGAGGCTGCCTTCCCCAGCCAGCGCTTCCCTCATTTCGAGCAGAGTCTGGCAATCCGCCAAGAGATCGGCGTCTATTCCGTCTGTACACATCGGTTTGGGCGTGGCCGTCGGGGTAGGGGTCGCGGTCGGCGTGTGAGTGGGCGTGGCCGTCGGGGTAGGGGTCGCGGTCGGCGTGTGAGTGGGCGTGGCTGTCGGGGTAGGGGTCGCGGTCGGCGTGTGAGTGGGCGTGGCTGTCGGGGTAGGGGTCGCGGTCGGCGTGTGAGTGGGCGTGGCCGTCGGGGTAGGGGTCGCGGTCGGCGTGTGAGTGGGCGTGGCCGTCGGGGTAGGGGTCGCGGTCGGCGTGTGAGTGGGCGTGGCTGTCGGGGTAGGGGTAGGCGTGACAACAAAGCAGCCGACCAGAAGCATAGTGACGGCGACGCCCGCGAGCCCGAGCTTCTGGGAGCAGGTCATCGAGGAGACTCGTGCGTCCCATTCGGTCTTGCGAAGCTGGCGCCTGTCGCGTTTAGACGGCTGGCCGAGTACCTCGTCAGCGATCTCCCAGACGAAGCGTAGATCCGCTCAGGCATCGGGCGCGCCGGACGCCAACGCTTCCGTCTCTTCTCAGTCATGCCTCCATCTCATTCCCCAAGGCCTGTTCAGTGATAGCCCTGACCCTGGCAGTACCGGACAACGGCGAAGGCTGAAGCGTTGCTCGGCGAACTTGTGGGCCCGGACCTGTCCCTAAGACTTCGACGAATCGACTATAGCCCGCATACCATATCCACCACGTATTCTTGACCTTCAATCACGTATCGGTTACGTGTTATCGGCGTATCGCCCTGATACAATCGGTTCTAGGCCTGGGTTACTCTTCCTGCGGCTTCAGCAAGCCCGGAGTTCCGAGGATCAATCGAGGTGTCAGAAATGCATCGATCGAACGAACTGGAACGGGAGAACCGGACGCTGCGCGACCGCCTATCGCGGCTGAGTGAGGCGAGCCTCCGCATCAACGAGAGCCTCGAGCTGGACGCCGTGCTGCAGGGCGTACTGGACTCGGCTAGGGCCCTCACCGGGGCTCGCTACGGGGTGATGACGCTGCTGGACGATGCGCAACGCATACAGGACTTCCTTTCCTCGGGCATGACCGCTGAGGAGGCGCGGCGCATCTGGGACACCCCCGACGGGATGCGGATATTCGAGTACCTCGGCAGCCTCTCGGAACCCCTTCGCATCCCGGACTTGCTGGGACACCTGAAAGCGATGGGCCTCCCCGAAGTCCGGCCGCCGGAGTCCGTGCAGAACGTCCTGACCTTCCTGGCCGCACCGGTGCTTCACCGGGGAGAGCGCGTGGGCCACATATTCGTCGCCGACAGGGGGGCGGGCGATGAGTTCTACCTCGAAGACGAGGAGACCCTCGTCATGTTCGCGTCCCAGGCGGCGCTGGTAATCGCCAACGCCCGCCGTTACCGGGATGAGCTGCGGGCGAGGAGCGACCTGGAGACCCTGATCAACACCTCACCGGTAGGCGTAGTGGTCTTCAACGCTAGGACAGGCGCCCCGGTGTCGTTCAACCGAGAGGCGAGGCGACTCGTCGACGTCCTCAAGGACCCGGACCAGTCGCCGGAGCAGCTGCTGGACGTCATCACCGTGCGGCGTGGGGACGGTAGGGAGGTGCAACTGGACGATCTGTCGCTGGCGCAGATCATGGTCGATGCCGAGACCGTGCGGGCCGAGGAGATCGTCATGCGGGTGCCCGACGGCCGCAGCGTCAGCGTCCTGGTCAACGCCACGCCCATACGCAACGAGGACGGCGATGTCGAGTCCTTCGTCGTGACCCTCCAGGACATCGCCCCTCTGGAGGACCTGGAGCGGCTTCGCGCCGAGTTCCTGGCCATGGTGAGCCACGAGTTGCGGATGCCCCTCACCTCCATAAAGGGCTCAGCCGCCACCGTGCTGAACGACCCGGCCTCCATGGAGCGAGCCGAGGTCGTCCAGTTCTTCCGCATCATCGACCTGCAGGCCGACCGCATGCACGACCTGATCGGGGGACTGCTGGATGTGGCTCGCATCGAGACAGGGACGCTGTCAGTCGAGCTGAATCCCACGGATGTGAAGGGCCTCATGGAGGAGGCGAGGAAGGCCTTCGCAAGCGCGGGCGGCAGGCACGGCATTGAGATCGAACTGCCTGCGGACCTCCCCTGGGTCATAGCAGACGGGGGCCGCATCGTCCAAGTATTGGGCAACCTCCTCTCCAACGCGGCCAGGCATTCGCCCGAGGGTTCCCCCATCCGCGTGGGCGCCCGTCGAGAGGAAGCGCACGTTGCCATATCCGTTTCCGACGAGGGAACGGGCGTGGCGGCGGATTTCCTGCCGCACCTGTTCAGGAGGTTCTCGCGAGGAACCGATGTCGGGGATAGAGGAAGCAGCGCCGTCCGGTCCGGCCTGGGCCTCGCCATCTGCAAGGGGATAGTGGAAGCCCACGGAGGCCGCATATGGGCTGAGAGCGATGGCCCAGGGATGGGGACGCGGTTCACCTTCACACTGCCCTCCGTCGAGGTGGGAGCGGCGGTCGACCTCCCGCCTCCCGCGGTGCAGTTGCGGCCGTCTCCGACGGAGCAGGTGCCCATACTCGTGGTGGACGACGATCCCCAGACGCTAAGGTACGTTCGGGACGCCCTGTCCAGGTCGGGCTACTCGCCCATCGTCACCGCAGACCCGGGAGAGGTGCCTCGACTCATGGAGGAGCGGCAGCCCCACCTCGTGCTGCTGGACATGCTGCTGCCCGGTAGCGACGGGATCGAGGTGATGAACATCGTCCTGCAGACGGCGGACGTGCCGGTGATCTTCCTATCGGTGTACGGAGACGAGGAGGTGATCGCGAGGGCAATCGACATGGGCGCCGCCGACTACGTGGTCAAGCCCTTCTCGCCAACTGAGCTGGCGGCCAGGATCAGAGCGGCCCTGCGCGGGCGGTCAGCGCCCGGATGGGCCGAATCCCCGCCGCCATATTCTGTGGGAGAGTTACGCATCGACTATGCCGAGCGCCGGGTCACGGTGGCCGAGCGCTCGGTGCGGCTGACCGCCACCGAGTACGAGGTCCTCCACCGGCTCTCGGCGGTTCCCGGACGGGTACTGACCCACGACCAGCTGCTGCAATGGGCCTGGGGCCGGGAGAGGAAAGGCGAACCCTGGCTGGTGCGCAACGTGATCAAGAGGCTGCGCAGCAAGCTCGGGGACGACGCCGGCAACCCCATATACATCATGACCGAGCCGCGCGTAGGCTATCGCATGGCCAAGAGTGAAGCGCAGGAGGAGGCGGAGCCGTAGGACGGGACCGAGCACTCAGAAGGGCGGCTTAGGGCCTGTTCACGCTTGTCGCTCGGAGAGCCTAGCCCAGGTAGCTCGGGGGCACTGGATCCCGGCCACGGGCCCCCGATCTTCCGTATGTCGTATCTGACTGCTCGTAGTATGAACACGACCTAGTCGGAAGACCTGTCGCTGCGGCGGCCGGGTATGGGGGCAACAGCGCGTGTCCGGTGATTGTTGGGAGGCGCGCGACGTAGCAGCGTTCCGTTCGACTCGTATGTCCGGCCTAGTGATGGCAGCAATGCAGCATGGGCTTCAGGTGACGCTCTTGCCGCCCTTGGGCTGTAGATTCCAACATGTCTTGCATCGGCTCGAGGCGTCGGTTTCGCGCCACCTCCGCCAAGCACGAGAACTGCCTCGTAATCAGCGGGCGGTCCCCTCTGCCGCCACAATCCAGCCCAGATTTGGCCATGTTGTCAAGCCGGGGCGCACGACCTTGACACTGGGTCTTGTCCGCCGCTACCGTTCGCGGCGGACAGTGAACAGAGACGGCTTGATATTCGCGGTGGTCGCCACGGTCGCTGCGCTGGTGTTCGTGGTGGTGTTGTACTACGTGCTCTGACAATGGCAAGACGACGACAGCCACGATACCGCTGGCGCACGAGCCTTCAGGGAGTATCGACCTGGAGAATCGCGTTCGTCACGTTCGGGGTTGGCCTGCTGGCGGCCGGCGTGCTGATCGGCGCTCTGGCAGTCTACTACCTGCTCAACTACCGCTCCGGTATCACTTGACACGAGCCGCGTATCCCGCCCTCGCCTTGGCCCCCGCTTTGAACAAGGATGGAGGTCGCCACGCCGGCGAAGTCCCCCGCGACGAGGGGCAGCAGCGGCTTTAGGCGCTGCCATTCGAAGGTCGGTTCGGGAAACGTGAGCACCGTGGACTTCCGTTCACCGTCGAGGACTTCAAGAGGCTGCTGCCTCTCCCACGACTCCGCCCCCTGCTCGACCCTGGCGAATACGGTGACGCTTCCGTCGCCGCCGATGTTGGTGAAGCTGCAGGCGAGGTCAATTGTGTAATCCCATCCCAGACGCTCGGTGAGTTGGGCGTCTACGTCCGCAACCTTCGGCGGAGTTGAACACCCCGCCATGTGCACGGTGACGAGCATGAAAAGCGCGACGATATTGGCGTGTCGTAGCCGTCGTTTCCGGGATCTGCGTCCTTGTGAACTATTGCTGTTCAGCATCGGCCTACCGGTCAGGTGCCCTCAGGAAACCTTCTATCTGTTTCAGGCTGGGGCGCACCTGGTCGTCGTCTTCGCCGTAGGCGATCGCTACCATCTGCCGCGTCAAGACCGAGCCGTCCCGGCCTAGCTGCTCGACGGTGATGCGGAGCGTCTTGTTCCCCTCGCCAATGTCGATCACGACCGGGTTGTCGAATCGGCGGACCATGTCGATGAATCGCTCTTCCTTGGGAAAACCCTGTACACCCCTTCTCGGAATTCATCCGTCTTCAGCAACACGACCTGCAGCGGGTCTTCGCCGGCTATGTTGTGAATCGACCAGCACAGGCTGTTGGGGCCCGGCTCGTCTGAGTTGCCCATCAGATATCCTCCTTCATGGTGTTGCCACCAGTAGAACGAGGGTAACTAGAGAATCGACCCTCGACGTATTCTGAAGACATACCCAAGAGATGACTCGCAAGCACGATACATCGCGTCTCGGCAGGCGATTCTCATCGCTCGCAACACTCAGGGACGGTTGCGGAGCTCCTCTAGGGCGATACTGGCCTCTCGGCGTAGCCTATCGGCGGCGTCCCGCTCTTGATCCACTGCTATGAAGGCGTCTACGGTGAAGGGCTGCCAGGTATTGCGCAGCGTCCGGATGGCGCCCTCTTCTCGTTCCGCCGCTTCCACCAGCACCTTGTAGATGGACAGCAGATAACCGGACTGGGGAAGGTCCCGCACCTGGCGCGCAAGCTCGACGATGCGCGTGTTGAACTGGCCCAGGGACTGGAGCACTTCGCTACGGTCGCACCCACCCTCGGTTCTGCGCCACTCGTTGTACCGCTCATGAAACGCGTCCCAGCTTGCTACCAGCCTCTTGTAGTCTCCTATGAACACCCGTATCTCTTCCAGGTCCGCCACCTCGTTCCGGTCAAGTGACTCATGGATGTTCTGGCCAACTACCTTGAGAATCGTCTCGACCTCCTTGATCGTGGCGTCCATCGTCTCCAGCAACGATACGGCTGCCTCACCCGACTCTCCGTCTTCGGTCTCTTCACCAGCCTCATAGATGGTCTGGGCAAGGGCGTCACGAATGCTTGTCAGGAGCGCCAGCTCGGCTTCCGCTGCATCCTCGAGGGCTTCGGCTGCATCCTCGGCTGCGTCCGCCACCGGAAGTCGGTCTATGGCCCGGGACACGACACCGAACTGCCGGATAAGTTGGTCGAGCCGGGCGAGCGCCTCACGGTCTTTCAGGCTGGGCGCCGCCCGCAACAGGTCGACGTAGTCATCGTGAAATTCCTCCCAGTCATCGCGGAGGATATCGAACGCCGCGGAGAAATCATCCATTGCCTGAAGTTCTCTCGGGTCGGCGGCTCTCTCAAGTACTTCCTGCAACTCCAGCGCCAGGTCTTCCACTCCCTTCTGGGCTCGGGCCGCATTGGAACGCTGCTGTTCCACCGCCTCGAACAGCGATACGCTGTTGGGCTGCCACCGGTCCCGCAGCTGGCGGAACGCGGCCTCCTCCGCCTCTGCGGCCCCTATCAGCACGTCAGCTAGGTCGGGGTTGACCGAGGTCCTCGGTAGGTCCCTGGCCTGTTCGGTCACGGCGTTGAAGCCGACTGCGAAATCCTGCAGGGCCTCCTGCATCGAGCTTCCGTGGCAGACGGTCAGCCCGGTGCGCCACAGGTCGAACTCTTGGTGGAATCGGTCCCACTCCTTGCCAACGGCCTCCTGCTGACGTCCAAACTCGTCAATCGCTTCCAGATCATTGGCCGATAGCGGCTTGGCCTGCTGCGGGGCCGATTCTGTGGGCAGGACGACAGGCACGGTTGCGGGCCCGCCTGTATCCCCACAAGCCAGCGCCATGGCCAGCACGAATACGAGAGCGGGCAGCAGAGGGTAATAGCCGAATCTTGTCTTCATTGACTCTTGCGCATCCCTACGAAATCGCTGGCCAGATCCTTCCTGAAGTCGCCGCTGAGCAGGCCGCCCACGGCGTCGGTCAACGCGTCCACCGTATCTGCCAGCACCACCAGTACGTGCCGCTCTCGGTCCCGGTGGAGCAGGGTAATCGCCGTCCCTTTCCGTTGCAGATCAGGGGCAAAGGGCGCGCTCAGGGCATCGCCGATTCGTATCCCGGCGGCCTGGAGGTACTGACTCACCGGAAGAGCATCATCGTACAGCCCCAGGAACACGGTGTCCCGGCTTACGTCCTCCACTCCGCTGATGCCGGAGGGCAGTCCATAGGCGGCAAGGCCAGTTCTCATCTGTATGCCGATGTCCCAATGAGACGGCTGGCCCAGCAGGATGTCTATGGTGTCGTCGGGCCCTCCCTCGAAGAAGTAAGGGAAATCGTCCAGATCGAACTCTCGCTGGCTGTCTGTCAGGTAGTCTGCCAGATTCGACAGGAGCCTGTCGTTGTCCAGCAGGGAATTGTAGGGCGGGACCATGAAGGTGAAGTCCCCGATAGCGAGAACGTTCCGTCGGTCGCCCCAGGCGATCGGGTGGAACTCCTGGCCGGCTTCCACGAGAGAAGACCTCGTGTTGGCGTCGGTGAGGACCAGTCCGCTGCCCGAAGACCTGATCGATCCGGCGATGTACAACGCTATGGTGTCCAGACCGCTGGTAAGTGGGTCGGGCTGGAAGTCTCTGACGAAGATGTTCCGGAAATTCTGGTCGTACTCGACCGTGTTGTAGAGATAATCGGGTTGGAACTCCAGCCCAAACCTCTTTGCCAGGGTGTTGATCTGGTTGGGACGGGTGGGGTCCGAAACGAGCACCAACTTCCCGCCCTTCTCGACGAACCGTTCGACCAGGTTCATTTCCGATTCCGTGTAGGCATCTTCGGGAACGATGACAACGAAGCTGTCGGCGCGCCTCAACTCTTGCTCCAGCAAGCTCAGCCTGAGCTCCGCTCTCGGCCGGGTAAAGCTGCCAAGGACCTCCACGTCATACCCACGGTTGGCGACCCACGAACTCAGGGTGACCAGTTCGCTCGGCGTGAACGAGTTCCGGTGCAGGGCGTCCACGACCAGCAGGCCGCTCCGTACCTGGGGCGAACCGGAGTCGACCGGGGCTGCCGCGGCCACGCCTGGGGAAGCTATCTGTTCGAAGGGGATATCCACCAAGGGCGGCGGCTCGTAACTACCTCGGTCGAGGAAAAGGAACGCTCCCGCAAACGTAGCTGCGGCGGATACGGGGAGCATCGCAAGTATTGCCAGTCTAGTGACCATGACCTACGTACAGGTAGTATATGTTCGGGCGGCGTATCTCCAGGGGCAAGTCCGGGAGCGGGTCTTCCTCGTCCGATAAGCTCCCCGGCGCGATCAGCTCTCGCAGGGTCTGAAGCCCTGAAATGGCGCTGCCAGCCTCCGCTTCCTCTAAGGCGTCTCCTCCAGCGCTGCGGCCCCTAGAGAGCAGGGTCAGTAGGTCCATCAAATCCGTCCCGGCTTCCCCGGAAGGGCGAGTAGTCTGCTCCAGCTTCTCGAGGCGTTGCCGGAGCACCTCGAAGTTCACGTCTACGAACCCGTAGTCGGAGATTCCCGCCAGTTCAGCCGCCTTCCGGATACCGTCACTGTCGCCGCCGACCTCGTCCGCCAGACCTAGCCTCACGGCGGCCATGCCCGGATAGATGCGAGCTGAGCTTAGCTCCTCCCTGGAAATGCGAAGCCTGTCCCCCCGCTCGGCAACCACCAACTGAGCGAAGGCAGCGGCTAGCAGGTCCACCATCCCGATCCACTCCCTCCTGGTCGCTCCCTCGAGCTTGTACGGACTGCTGAACACCGTCGTCTCGTCGGGCAGCTCGGGTATCAGCGGCCCCGCGACTGCAATCACACCCACGTTTCCGACCAGGGAAGAGGTCTGGGCGTAGGTGTAAGAAGCACCCATCGACATCATGTACCCACCGCTGGCGACCAACCCGCCCATGACGATGACGACGGGCTTTTCTTCCCGCAGTCTACGGGTTTCGATGTACAGGCGTTCGCTCGCGGCAGCCTCTCCGCCGGGCGAGTTCAGCTTGATGACCACCGCTTTGATCGAATCGTCTCGACGGGCGTAGTCGAGGTACTCGCTGATCCCATTGGCCGACCCCTGGTTGATGACGAGGTAGGGCAGACTTATCACACCGATCTTGGGTTGGCCGGGAGACACCAAGATGAAGAGCAGTGCGCCCGTCGTAGCTCCCATCGTCACAACAACCGGCGCAAGCAGATACCAGCTGATCAGCGCTCTTCCGAAGGCAGCGAGGACGCCCATCGCACCCTCGTCAACCGTTGCGGGACATCTCAGGACATAGAAGCCCCGGATCTCTAGAAATGAACGATGGTCGGATAACCACTTCCAAGACCGCCATTTCGCGTGCGGGTGTCAATTCAGGGCCGTCCAGAGAACCTCTCGATGGTCAGCAGGAAGCGGGAAACCCTCACTGGCGGGTCTCGGGACCGATCAACCGCTGCCCTTTGATGTCCTATGAGAACCCTCGATCCTACCGGACCCCTGTGATAATACCACAGCGGCGTGGCAGGGACGTAGCACGGATATGCGCTGAGGGCCTTGCAATACGCATACACTACGGATTATCGCTGCAGTCTGGGTGCGTTGTAGATAATACGCGGCAGCATATGGTCTTGAATAGGCACTCGATATACAATAGGTCTTGGGCTGACGGGGGCTATCCTACAACTGCTGCATTAGCAGAGACAGTACGCGCTCTCGTCGGCCCACTCTGGTACATGTGCGTGATCGCCTTGGCGACGCCGATTGCGCCTTGAACCTCGTCCTCGACTTCGTCGGGTTGTGGATGGATGTCAGTATCCCGTAGCCGGTCGGCCTCAGATCTCCACGGTTGGACTGCTCGCGTAGGTACCCACAGTCCTCAACGCGTTCGGCAGCAGCGCTGACTACACCAGGCAGAACCGCGAGGTTCACCTCCTAGGCCGTTTCGCAGACACCTTCACCCTTCGCGTTACCCTAGCCACTCCACCCAGTTGTGGGTCACATGTCAGCCACGGTTCCTCAGAAGGGGCGGCTGTCCTCCGGTAGTCGTATCTACCGAACTGCAGGCGGGCCGCTCCGAGACTCCGAAGATGCCCTTCATGTGGTCGGCACGACGGCGGCGATGAACCCTGAGGGTTCATGTCCTGAGGCGCACTGCGTCGATCGATTACCGCCAGGATGTGCATCAGTTTGCGGGACATGTTCAGTAGATACTCGTCGAGGACCCGATATGCGTGGAGGCCGGCATAGGCGTGCACCACTGTACCCCAGCGCCAGGTCAGCAGCCGTTGTCGATGTTGTCGAACTTCACCCTGTCGCCGACTCTGATCCCGAATCGGTCGACTTCTCCAGCGTTGACCTCGAGCGCGTAGGCGGCGGGCGTGTACGAGCTAAATCATCGGGCGGTCGTTGACAAGGTTGAAAGTCCGCTTCTCAGACGGGCTGGCACGCAGCCTACAACATCCGCTCGGGGCAAGGGCCGTGATGCGCTCATCTCCCGTGGCCATCTTTCTGCCTCTCAACAGTCCTTCCGAACCGTGAACGGCCGGGTCCAGTCCCCAAGCTGGTCAGCGGATGGGCCCGTTGCTGAAGTCGTGGTTGCCGGCGACCCAGTGCATCGGGATAGCCGGGTCGAGCAGGCCGGTGATGCGGAAAAGCTCGTCGAGCTGCGCCTGGGTCGTCGGCGTCGGTGACCATGTCGCCGCAGGTGACGACGAAGTCCAGGCGCAGGCGGCTGGCCTCCGCGATGGCCTTGCCGTAGAGCCGGGTCTCGTCGGCGAATCCGGCTATCTTCGGCGCCGGCCGGACGGGCATTCATCTCCGGTGCTTCGCCTCGATCTCCGCCGGGCCCATGCCGCTCAGGTCGGCGAACAGGCCGAACTGCGGGTCGGCCAACTGCATGAATAAGAAGCTCATGTGGGATGCTCCGAGGGCGGCATATGTGGCTGCGGCTATTCTGGCACCGGTGTTGCGGGACTTGGACAGCGTGAGGTTCTCCGTGTGCGGTTGCTGGATTGGTCTTGGAGAAAGAGTTGCGTAGTAGAACTAGTAGGGGCGTCGAGGCGCGAATGTATGGCCGTGCTATTCTATCTCTCACATGTACACGGCGGAGCAGGAGAATCAGAAATGTCCGAGGGTCTCTACGTCTTGGATTGTGACGAGTCGCTATTCATAGCGTTGCGGATTGGTGCCGATGGGAAGATGCGGCGCGCGGCTGTAGACCCTAGTTTGGACGGTTTGGTGGAAAAGTGTAAGGAGTTGAGGCTACGGCTCCATGCTGTTTCCCCTCGGGCTGAACAAGACCTGTTTCATTACATAACGGTATCACAGGAGGTAGAGGCGTACCTGCGACAGCGGTATGCGGATCATGTGGAAGCCGAGGACGGGCCGAAGCCACCCTTTGGGTTTGACCTAGAAGATTGATTGTGGCCACCTCCGGACGATGGCCCGGAGCCAAGAGATTCTAATACGACAGTATTAGAGACGGACGGGCGTGTTCTGGCGACCGTCGGCGAGGGCGGGGGCGATTCTAAGACCGTCTGCGCCGGTGTAGCCGTCGACGCTAGCAGTCCGTCCGAGGATCATCTGACGGTGCTTGCGGGTCAGCGACAATGGATCGCGACAACTAATGCCACACATCAAGACTCACACTTCCCGACGTACGTACCTATGCGGAAAGGATCGCTCACACACCACGACTGAATCGGCCGTCCCCATAGAGACGGCTGATGGGCCGCGATTGTCCCCGATACCGCCGGCTTGATACCGGCGTTCCATCATGGGATACTGCCCCACCTCCCGCGCGAGAGGCATCAATCCGCGGGACTAGGCCCAGGCAACTACAAGCGCCTGCACGAGTGCTCCCCCGTCACAGTGATCGGGGCTTCTTCCGCCAGAGCCTCCATCCCGTCGTGCCAAGCACCAAGGGGATCATCACCGCTATGAGCTGCCAGACCACCTCGTGGTGCAACTTCGTGGACTCGCCTTCCTCCAGGGTCATCAGCCTTGTCCAGTTGTGGAAGAACCAGATCGCCAGGGTGGCGTTGGCGTAGAACATCGCTTGGGCACCCACCCGGCTCAGGGTGGTGGACTCGCCTGATGACTGCGAGTGCATCTCCCGGAGGTTCACCGCCAGGGCGATGAGAATGCCCAGCCCTGACACGACGTTCATCACGTCCCACACGCGTTGCGGGTTTTCGTAGAGCGCGCTGAAGATGTACTGAGCCAGATAGAGCGCAGCGTACACCATCATGATTGCGCCAATCCCTCGCAAGACCATCGTCATGAGAACCTACACCTACCTTTCACTGTTTCAGCCTAACGACGGTCGCCCGTTCGCGACGTGTCCATCCTATGTCGTTGAACCCCGTGCATTCAGTACCGTGGGACATCGAGCATCATGACGACGCCGTAGGAGGCGGCCGGTGGGCAGGCGCACACTTGACAATGATCCCCGCAGCCGACCTGGCACTGCGCGAGGCGATGGTAGGACTGCAGACCGTTCATTCACTCTGCAGGAGTCTTGCTCATGACATCAATGAGACGGTATCCGTACCGGGATGCGTCCTGTGGCGGTTCCTCTGGTTCGGGCCACGCATAGAAACGTTCTATCTTCAACCGATAGACGAACCCCCTCTTCAGGAGTACACCCCTTTCATCGAGTCGAAGAAGAACTCTCCATCGACCACCATGCACTGCATAGGAACGACAACTACGCACTCCTTCAACCGCGGTCCCACAGTCACCTCCAGGGTCTCCCCATCGTCCGTCGCGCCGCAACCAAAGACGAAGACGATAGCGCCGACGACCGATAGGGTTCTCCATGTCGTGCTCAATGTCCATCACCTTCCCTTCCCGCACGGGTGCCTGAGTATAGGCAAGCCGACACATTGCCGGCGAGTCGGCGTTCGTGTCGAAGGTACGACATACACCGCTACGCTCGTCGGCCCTACGACCTCGGAGACGTCCAGCTATGGAATTGCGAACTGCCCTCCAGGGCAACTCCTCCTCCGCGAAGCGGGGCCGGGACACACAACGTTCGCGGATGCGGCGCTCCGGCCCCAGCCCTCTCACTCGCACAAGACCCGGCGCTCGTCCGGGTAGGCACCGCCGATCAGCGCTTTGTGAACGTGGCGATTTACGCATCCGTCGTTGGGATAGACGACGTGGGTCGGGTGATCGGTTTCCACTAGGTAGCCGTTGGCGAGAGTCTCGGTCGCCAGTTCTTCGGACTCGCGGAACGCGGTGAACGGGTCGCCGTGGTTGCCAATCACCAGTACGGCGACCCCGCCGCCGTTCAGGGGACCGTCAAGCGGTTGGGGAGCGAACTGGTCGTAGAACGGGCAGGGATCGGGCTGGAAGGGGTCCAATGCCGCCAGCAACTGGAACCTCTCTCTGATGGCCGCGTCGATCATCGCGAGATCATCCAGCCGTGTGGCGCGGCCCAACTCCGGATGCAGCGCCCAACTGTCCAAGCAGTTGACGTGGGCCGCGAAGCTGGCGGCTCCGGGCTCAGCTCCAAGCTGAAGACGCGCGAAGTCGAGCAGGATGACGGGGTCGTCCTCCTCGTGGAGTTCGTACAGCCCGTGCCACAGGGCGGGCCACGTATCCTCGCTGTACAGAGTGGAGATCACTCCCAACGCGCCCGCCAGCGGATGGCCGTCCGCCGCGACGTTGACCAGGTACAGTTTCTCGACGGCCATGTGGAAGTATCCGACGGGGTCTCCATTGTTGTAGATGGGGCAGTCGGAACCGTCGCACGCTTTCAGGGCTCGTTCGAGGAAGGTGGCGAACGTTCCAGCTTGCTCCATCTCCTCGTCGATGCGTTCCCGCTGAGTGGCGACCAGCTTTACCGGGTTTTCGGCACCGTCGACGACCATCGCCCTGACCGATCCCGGAAAGAGCGTGGCGTACCAGACCCCAAGCGTGGAGCCGTAGGAGAAACCCAGATACGAAATCCGGTCGGTGCCCAAGGCCTTGCGAATCTCGTCCATGTCCTTGGCGACGTACGCGCTGTGGAGTAGGCCTCCCACAGGACCCATCGATTCGATGCACAGGTGGGCGGCGGCCTCGCCTGCGACCATATCGTCCGGAGTGTCGATCGGGCCGTCAATCGCGGCCAAGAGCGCGATCTGCTCACCGGGCGCCCCGCACTTGAAGGCGGGCTCCGACGACCCGACCCCACGAGGGTCGAATCCGACGATGTCGAAGTGGGCGACGACCTCATCCGAGAATACTCCAAGAGGAACTCCCTCGACCAACTCGACGCCACTCTCTCCCGGTCCGCCGGGGTTGACGAGCAGGTAGCCGATTCGACTCTCAGGCGATGTGGCCCGATGCACACTGACCGCAATCGTAATGCTGCCGGCCTGGTGGTCACCGTAGTCAGCGGGGACCTCTACGAATCCACACTCAAGACCGGTCCCGCAGGTTGTCCACTCGATCCGCTCGTCAGCCGAGTCCGCCCCGGTCGTTGGGGTGGCAGGATCGCCGCTTTCAGCGCTCTGAATCGGTGATGGAAGCGGTGCAAGGATGGGAGACACGTCTGTAAGCGTGGCCAACGGCTCGGCAGATTCCTGGCCCGGGGTGCGGGTCGGCCCGCCCACCCGTTTCGCGTCGTCGCAGGCAACTGACCCCAATACGATAAGGGGGAGAAGACCAACGACCAGAATACGGTCTATGGAATCTAGTCTCACAGCCGCATCGACCTCCGAGTGCGCAGCATCAATCGGCCTCCAGCCCGACTGGCCGCTTCGCCTCGGCTCCGCGACGTGCATTGCGAACTCTCGCGCCTTTCGGCGACACGGATTATAGCAAGGAGGCTCGCCAAGTGGACATGGATAAGATACGTTATAGAGCCGCTACAATATGTAGATGATACGATTTATGTTGTAGAATGGACTCCAGTATAGCCAAGTGAAGTTGGAGCGGATTGCTTGCCATAGGGGTAGTATGGGCAGGGACAGGCCTGTCACCGGAGCGACCAATACGGTCCTTGAACGGAATGTAGCCTATCATGGAAGGGGGAACTCCGCATCTAGTACCCCTTTCTCGCGGAGGATTCCCTGATGAAGGCCTCTCGAACGTACCCCAAGGGAATGGCCAATTGCGAGTCGAGTATGTCACGTGCAGCAGAGCGTCGATGCCGGATTTGAAGCTTTCTCAGACGATCAGGGTGTTTTGTCCTGACAGCCGCGGTCTGCGCACTTGCCGCGGCTTGCGGAGACGGTTCCGACGCGACTCTCACGCCAGCACCAACTCCGGCCCCGACTTCCACCTGGAACCAACGCCACCACAGAAGTCATCGGATACGTTGGCGCAGAGCGCGGCGACGAAAGGAAAGGACCTTACAGACCGGCTCTCCGAGGAGGAGGCAACGTGCATCCGGACGGAACTAGGTGACATGGACTACCAGGCTTTCCAGACGGGACCGTTTGTAACGGAGCTGGAAAGGGCCTACGAGCGTCCGCTGATCGAGCGTGCCCTCCTAAGCACGTTGTTCAGCTGCATGAACGCTGACAACACCTCGCTCTTAGGCATAGCGGTCATGGACGGGCATGCCGGAGGCTGGGCCGGGGAGACCCGTGATTGCATCAGCGGCATCGTCTACGAGCACCCCGAAGTCGTATACGTCTGGCTCGGAGTCAAAGATCTGCACCCCTCGGTGGCAGAGCACGTCCAGACGACCCACACCTATCTCCTCAACCTCTGGGACTGTTTCACGGACGAGGAGAAGGTCGAGTTCACCGTCCATTCGTGGTCGGTAAGCGAAGGAGTAAACGGGCAAGGCCTGCTGGAAGGGATTCTCAACGAGGGGGAGATCGGCTACCTGGAAGAGAACCTCCTTGAAGGCTCCTTGGGTTCGATTCGCAAGGTTGCATCCCTTAGAGAGGCGTTCGTCATCCCCGGAGTCGTATCTGCAGCCGGGGTCTGCCTTGAGCCGGACATCAACAACCGCATCTTCGTCGGCGGATTTGCGAAACGGACAGACGGGCTCAATGAGGAGTCGGCGGCGCGTTCTCCGATTCACCAGGGATCACCCGCACTACATGGTTCTGGCGCAATCCCGCAATCTGGACATCTCGACCCTGAGCACTGAGGAGATTGCCGAGACGGCGGACGATGGTCGTCGCCTGCTGGAATGCCTGACGGAAGAGGAGTTGGCGCGGTACCAGGACTCCTTCGCCGACCGCTGGTACTCGCCCTAGGCACTCTTGGGTAGGGAGAATCAGCGACCGCGAGGCCCTCGAGAGGCCCTGCTCAATCGGCGGTCCAGCCATACGCAGTTCATAAGCCTCCATAGTCATTCCCCGGGCAGGAAGGCCGGAGATAGTGCCACGAGTTCGTACTCAGCACACCAGAATTATCCACACTTTCACCGACGACTTCCCGGAAAGGTTGAAGCGCTTTAGGGAGGAGTCTGGTCTGCCGTGGTCGGAGATTGCCCGCCGAATCGGTACCTATCCTCACACGGTGTGGCGTTGGACTGAAGGCAAGACTCGGCCAAACATGCAGCACATGTTGGCACTGCTCAAGTTAGCCGACGACCTAGACCTAGGCCACCTTTTCACCGACTGAGACCTTGTAGCGGAAGGACCGAAACGCAAAGTAGGCCGCACACATTTACGCGCTGGGCAGGGGACCCGTCACAAGAGTATCGGAACTCTCCCCGTGGTTCGCCACCGCTGCAGCACGCAAGAAGTCCACACATGGACCAACGAGCCTCTCAGCTAGACGCTCGGCAGATTCCGGCCGGTCTCTCTCAAGAGGGTCTCAACAACCTCGCGGTACTCCGCTGCCGAGGCCAGCAGTTCCCCGGCCTCCAAGTCTTGGGCGAGGTTCGCCGCGAACGGGATTGCTAGGCCCTTGCACCCCTCGCAGACGGCGCCGACATCAGAGCCGCGAAAGCGGTCCTCCAGGTAGCACATCGCGCTCCTGATGTAATCGTCTGAGGCGTCGGCTCCGCAGAGAGCCTTCTCCTCGGGCGCGTCATCGTCGAACAGGTGCATCTCGATCATCTGCAGCCTTCTCGTGCCATATGGACGCAACTCGTAGTTCTGGTCTCTGGTTGCTTCCATCGAAAGTTCTCCTTTCTCAAAGCCCGTTGAACGCAGAAAAGGCCACATACATGCCCGTGCAGGGGAGGAGTGCCACGTCCTCCCCCGTGTGTTGCGCCGAGGCCCTAGAAAAGCCTCAACGTCTGCTGCTGCGGCTGCTCCGTCGGCGCCCCTGCTTCGGCGGTTGAACCCAGTGCGGCTCCCTGTCCGCGCCGGTGCCGCCGCCTGGCCTGAGGAGCGGGTCTCGCGTAGGCCGGGTGCTTGGGCTGGTCTTCCCACCTGGCCCTCGCCCTCTCGGTCACCGCCGGAACCTCCAGCGCCAGCCCGGGCAGGTCACGGTCGTCGAAGGTCTCGATGTGCGGGTCCGCCGAGGGCCGCTGCACGCCGATGGTGGCCCTGCCGCCCTTGATCGACACCACCACCTTCAGGTCCTCTGGAAGGGCGTCCTGCCCCCCTCCGTCTTCGGAACCCTGCGCGTCCTCTGCGGCCTCGGCCCTGGGAGGATCCTTCTCTTCGACAGGCGCGGCGGGCTTGTCGCCCGCCGTGTCGCCGAAGGGACTATCGCCGGCGCCCGGAGCATCCGAGCGGGTCGCTTCCATTCCAACTTCGTCAGGCATGGTCTCTCCTTTCATTGGTTCCTGTCTCGCCGTGCTCCCGAGCACAGATCGCTAGGCCGCCATCCTCGATGACTCCCTCCTGATCTCGCCTAGGGTCTTCGGCTTCCAGTGCAGGTCGCGCTCCACGGCGGGGACGCTTCCGAACACCGTCGCAGACGCCATCTCGGCGAGGTCGAAATACCCCAGTTCCGTCTCGAACCCCTCTACGAGGCCGAAGCACTCGCCGGTCTCGGCGTCCCACTCCGTCACGTACCAGGTCCAGTTGGCGTACGGGCTGAACAACTTGACGTGGGCCACCACGTCGTCGTAGTCGGCTACGTTCTCGTTTGCGTAGAGGACGGGGACCTCCTCCCCGAGTTTCTTCGTCATCAGCTTGTGCCCGCGCGGCCCGCTGTTCGGGTCCTGCCAGGTCGTGGTCCCGTTCTTGTCCGTCATGACTTCTCCTCCCGGTTCGTTCTCAGACTCAGTTCCGTTGCGCCGATCACTCGACGTAGGTCCCCACCGTCCGCTCCACGATCTCCGGGGTGACGAAGGTGGGTGTGACCGTTCCCTGGTCCATGTCCAGGTAGAGGCCCATGAAGGGGCAGGTGCCCGCCACCATACGGCGGACAAGCTGTAGCACCAGCGACGCCATCATCTGGTTGATGGTCGGGTCCTGGTCGGTGAGGTCGAGGGCCGCCGCACAGTCCACGTCCGGCGGCCTGGTCGAGACCGCCGTCAGCAGGTCGGGTCGCTGGAGCGTGGGCGCCGGAGCCAGGTGGCAGGTCTCGCCCTCGAAGGGGGGCTCCTCCCAGTCCACCCGACCGGAGACGTTGCCGACGAGGACCTGTCCCCAGTTGGTGTCGTTGCCGGCGTCGATGAGCCAGCGTGCGGGGTGTCCCGGCAGACACTCCGCCATGGCCCTACGTGCGAGGGCGTTGTCGGCGCAGCCGATGATCAGGCTCTCGCCGTAGTCGTTGAGACCGGGGTAGCCATGAGCGTTGGTGCGGGAGTCATGGTCGTACTCCCGGAAGGGGTAGACGGAGTACCCGACGGGCCGGTTGTAGGCTTCGGCCAGCCGGTCCGCGAGGACCTGGCTCTTGAAGCCGCCCACGTCCCCGGCGTAGAAGTTCTGGCGGAGCAGGTTGTGGGGCTCGACCCGGTCGTGGTCGACCAGGACGATGGTGGCCTTCCGCCCCTGGAAGAGTCGGCAGAGGCCCTCGGCCACGAAGCCGCCGGTCCCGCCGCAGCCGACCACCGTTATCCAGGGGGCCTCCAGCAGGAAGGCGTTATCCAGGTAGTATGGCATTTCTCGTTCACCTCCTTACTCAGCTGATGTCTCCCGCACCCTTGTCTTCGCCCACCAGCCGGAGGCCGGGATGCGGGCCGCTGAACACCTGCGACCAGTCCACCGGGGCGAAGTGGCCGTAGACGCCGGTCCGGAGGCCCAGCTCGGGCCGGTCGGTGTCGAGGCGTCCTACGACGCCGTAGACTCGAAACCCCTGCTCGTCTTTGTCGTCGGTCTTCGAGAAGAAGGCGCGAGAGCGTCCGTGGGAGTGGAACTCTGCGACCACCCCTGCGGGCGGCGCGTATGCGAGGGACGTTGGCGTCCCCATCTGCGGGGGCACCACCGGCCTGTAGCCTCGCCCGTCGCACCGCACGGCGAAGAACCGCTCGGTGTCCGGGTCGTCCTTGAACCAGCGTAGCCCCACCTCGAACATCCCGGCCGGTATGGGGCCGTGGGCAAGCTCCACCATCTCGGCCACGGGGGCGATCCCCCGCACCTCGCAGGGGGCAACGAGGATCCGCGCCGTCAGGTGCGCGCTCTCGGACTGGACGTAGAGGCCGCCCGATCCGAGAACGTAGTCGTATCCGATGCCGTTCGATCCGGTCAGCCCGTCGCTGTGATTGACGAGGTAGCCGACCGGCTCAGGGCGTTCGGTCGCGGCAGGTCTGTCGCTAGCGGTAGCCATAGCCCCGTCTCCCCTGGGAGGCAGCGATGACCTGGGCCACCGTGCACTGCGGAACAAGGTCCTCAACCGGGTACTCAGTCTTTCCATCAATCTCCTCCCATAGCGCGTGCAGGTTGTCGGGGTGCTTCTTCGAACGGTTGCGGGAGTCCCCGGTGCCCGAGAAGTAGGACTGAAAGAAGGACTCCGGTACCTGTCCCACCTTCTCTGGGAACCTGTGGCTTCCGGGACAGACCCGCCCGTCGCTGAAGACGTTGAAGGCGGGCATCCGGTAGAGCTGCTGTTCGGCGTTGGTGGGACGCTCCAGGGCTGCGTAGACCCAGGGCGCCCGGCCCGGCGAGCAGACGAAGACCAGCCCCGGCATGGGAAGCCGGAGCCGACCGGGGGGCCTGAACGCCTCCCGTTGCAGGGCCACGGGCCAGACCTGCGGCGGCCGCCAGAGGGCCACCACCTGGCCGGTCTCGCCCTGGTTCCACCAGAGCGCGTCCCGGGGCAGAAGGCCGGATGAGAAGCCCAGGTGCTGGGTGAAGACGTTGGCGATCTCGTCCGCCGAGACGGTCCTCACCCAGTTGGCGTCGCCGTTGAAGCCCCGCAGCAGGATGGTCTCTTCGTAGACCTCCAGCTGGAGATGGAGCGTGTCCCTGGGCATCTCATCCGCGCCCGGCAGGGACCACTCGGTCCTTTCCGCGTCGGTTGTCATGGTCGTTGTCCTCCTTTCCTTGTTCTTGTTCGGGGAGCCGAGGCAGGATGGCGTCCAGCATCTCGGCGAAGCGGGCCGGAAGGTCCTCCTCCAGCCAGTCGGCCAGCGTGTACACCGAGTCCATGAGGGCTCTGGCCTTCCGCCACTCCTCGGTGCCCTCGGCGATGACGTCGTCCTCCCAGGGGTCGGCGAAGCCGTCGTAGCTGCCGTCCTCGTAGTTGTGGTCGAGGAACCAGTTGCCGGTCTCTGCGAAGACCCATGAGGCCGCCCTGGCCGCCCCGTCGAATCGGGTATCCTTCAGCGCCTCCGCGAGGGTTTCGACCGGTATGCCGCCCCGGGGAATCCTCTCCAGGGTCGATTGCGGGATGCGGTCTGCGGCCGACTCCAGCCAGGCCGTCCGTATCTCGTCGGACTCCCCGTGGAAGGAGTCCGGGGGTTTGACCAGCAGGAGCAGGGCCGAGAGGCCCTCGCGGTAGCCGTTCCACATCTCGTGGAGGCCGTCGTAGCCGAAACCCATCAGGTCGAAGGGGATGCCCCTCCGCAGCCACGACCATGGCGGCTCGTCATCGGCCTCGGTCCAGAACTCGATCACCGGCATGTAGAGAGGGAAGTGCTCCGCGCCGAAGAGATTGGCGAAGCGCTCCACCCTGGTGCGCACGTCGGGGGCCGAGAGCGCCGCCTCCGCCTCGTCGGGAAACAGGCGGCGCACCAGCCCCGTGAACCATGCGTAGTCGTCGGCGTAGCCGACCAGCGTTACAAGCTCCCGCAGCGACGGCGGACGCCGCAGGAGTGTTTTCGCAAGCTCGCTCAGGAGCGCCGGGGCCGCAGTTGCCACCGCAGCGCCTCCTTCAGTCTTCCCGTTGCCGAGGCGTAGTCCTGGGCCTGGGCGCAGGCCGTCTCAACGTCGTTCTGTCGTGCGGCCGCGGCGTCTAGGTCGAGGGAGCCGTCGGGCCGTGTGAGCTCCGCCGTGAGCTTGATGATGCCCAGGTCCACCGGCGGGGTCGCCGCCAGCAGACCGGCAAAGGTGCGGGTGTCCATGTGGCCCCCTTCCTAGCTCCGGGCCGGGGTGAAGCGCCCCTTGGTGCCCACCCGCCGCTGGAACTCGTAGACGGTGTCGTTTCCGCGCTTGGTCTTCTTGACCGAGGCGTTGGCGATCTCCCCGTAGAAGTCGGCGAGTGTCGCCTTGACCTGGTCGACGGTCATTGCGGGGTCGGGGTCCGGGAACTCCCTGTCGTCGTACACGAATACTCTTGCCATCACTTGGTCTCCCTTCTGATCGTCGATGCTTCCGTCCATTGGCGAGCGGGGGAGGCCACCAGCGAAGCGGCGGCCCCCCTCGGTCAACTGCGGTCTAGCGTCCGGCGCCGACCGTCTCCTTCTCGCGCTCCTGCTCCAGCGCCCACTCGAACATCGAGAGGCTTGCGGGCTGGGGCTTGCCGTTGCGGCGCCTCGGCTTCGCCGGCTCCCCTGCCATGAACTCGGCCCAGGAGACCAGCGACCGCTGAGGCTCGTCGGCCTCGCCGTCGTCGTGGTGGCCGTTGGCCCCGTTTCCGTTCGCAGGCACCGGCGCCAACTCGACCGCGGGCCCGACGCCGAACAGGTCGTCGTGACCGTTGGCGTCGTGGCCGTTTCCGTTGACCGCGACGGCCTCCGGCTCGACTGCGACGGCCTTCCAGCCGTCGTCCACCAGGTACTCCTCAGCGTCGGCCTCGGCGTCCCGCGCCTGGGCGAACGCCTCCTCCACCGTCTCGGCGTCTTCGGTCTCCTCATCGCCGCTGACGATCCTGCGGGCCAGGGCCATCATCAGGTCGTCGCCGTCGTCTCCGTAGACGGCAAGCCCGTCCTCCGGCAGCTCGCCCTCGACGGCTAGGGAGCTCTGCAGCTTCTTCGCCACCAGCTTCAGGGCGTCCGCCTGCAGGGTGTTCCGGTAGGACATGAACACGACCTTGACCGGCCTCGTCTGCCCGATGCGCCACGACCGCCGCGACGCCTGCCGCATCACGTAGACCGAGTAGTCGTTCTTCGTCTGCCAATCGACATAAGAAAATACGGTTCTCATGGACAGCCGAATTGGAGACAGCCGGGGTTTGAGTAGCTGGCCAGGGAGGCGCCAGGCGGTGGACCCAAAGAACCGGTCTGCCGACCGCTGCGAGTGCCAGCTTTCCGAGGCCTTCATCTGGCGGCCAAATAGCAACGTAGAACCTAGGTACTCGTTGGCTAGGTCCATATAGGGCAGGCCAGGATTCCCGGACAATAGGCTGCCCGCGAGACTCTGACAGAAAGGGCGAGCCTGCTGGGCACGGGGTAAGATAGGCCGCCGGCGAGTTACCCTGATGGCTCAGGGCACTTTTCCGTCGGCCCACTTCCAAACGGCCGTGCGGCTCTTACCGAATCCGGCTCTCCAGTGTCGACGTGGATTAGGCGTAGCGCCGATAGGCACCACTTGGTTAGGAGTATGAACCTACGGGTGGTTAAGATCGTCTACCGGCGATCTGACAGGCGGGAGAGTGCCCTATGAGCCAAGCCATTTTTCATCCCGGCGGCTTTTGCTATTATGTCATCTGAAGGGGGGATACGTCTTGTTCCAGGTAGACAACACACGAAAGCACTACGTACCACAGTTCTACTTGAGAGGTTTTGCCATAGAAGGAAAACCTAAGCTCATCTATCAGTTGGACAAGCAAGCATTAGACGATGGTGTGCAGGTGCGATCTATAGCCGATGTTGAAGTGTCGCGCTATGCCTATTCTGTTGAGCAGGACGCACGACTTCAATCTCGGGAAACTGTCTTAGGAAGAATGTTCCGTGATATTAGCAGCCTCAGCGCCGACCGTTTGAACAACTATATCGCTGACCGGGAAAAGTCGCACAATTTCAGACGTTGGCTAACTTGCTTTGTCATCGAAACTAGGATGCGTAGCCGAGGTCTGCGCGAGCAAATGCGAATCAAGGGGTCACACGACCAATGGCTCAAACTACGTAAGTTTATCAATGAACAAGAAACATCCTTCGCTGCCAAGCACCCAGAGGAATATGAAAAGTATAGCGACCTCTTTCCTATACTAAGAGAGATGATGGGGGCCGACGACGAACGAGTATTTGAAGCAGTAATGATCAACCCGTTTCCACATGGCTCAGAGGCACAGCAACTATACCACGATATTGCCGATGGGAGCTGGCGTTTTGACCACACGATAGGTGACAGAAGCTATATCACTTCCGACATACCTTCAACTACTCTCATCTTAGGCCCAGAACCTCAGTATCAGGGATACAAATCGTTTACTCTGCCTATTAGTTCTCACCTCTTTCTTATGGGTCAGTGGGGTGAGTGGAGGCAACTAAGCGGGTTGGTAAGTAGAGCAAACGAAGTGGACGATAGAGCCATAGACATAACAAACAAAGCCATGTACCAAGGAGCACAGCGATTCATCTACGGCTCTTCGGAGCAAGAATTACTGAAGGCTACCGAACGGTAAACCCAAAGGCTAATGCTCGATACTGCTCCAGATACGAAGATGGTCGCGCTGGAGTATTCCCATGTAATGTCCCTATATTCGCGGCCGTTCTCTATCTGTGGCGAACTGCTCTATGTCCCGCATGAACTTCCCCTTGAAGGGACCTAGTGCAGCTTTCAACGATCGAAACCAAGTTCTTTGGGGGAGCGTCTGGGAGAGCGATACCTCCAACCGAACCAATTGCCCGCGGTCAATGTGGTTGAAGTGCATTATTCCGTCCGACATGATCAGTCTGCTGATTGTGCGACAGAGTCTAGGGTCGAACTTCCCTCGCTCGAGGTTCTTCAGCCACTCTTGACAGAGACGTCCGTCCGAGTGCCACTCACTCGCGCCTTCTTCATGGTCTTCCTTGCAGGGTATCATGTTGCCCTCCCGCTCTGATTCTACAGGACTGTCCAATTGGGTGAGGGCACTTTGGCTCCCACAGGTCATTGGGCATCGGCAGTGAGACGGTGTGGGTGAGTAGGCTCTCCAAAGCTGGTCAAGCTCCGAGCCACTATGACCACCGCAAATACGATCTGGTGTGCTCGAACCACCTGGTATTCCTGACCTTGGAGAGTGCCGTATCGGGAACTCCGCACTCCCTCAGCATACTCATCACCACAATCCAATACACCGACTCCGCCAGTGCGAAATAGTCTGGCTCTTTCCTCCTTGCCACATCTCTGTGTACCAGAGCGTTCCTGGTTGTCCTAACATTCTCTGCCCATAGACCAATATCTCCGACAAGATCGCTTGCGACTGTTCCCGACTCCTCGGCCAACTGCTGAAGCCCTTCACGCAATTTGATCTTTCTCTTGTTCGTGCGCACACGTAAGAGTGTCTCTGCTGCAATGACTGTATTCAAGAAACGAATATCAACATATGTATCCTTGTTGTATGTATGATCGACTAGCAACCGCGGGACGATACCGTACTTGGCACTAATCTCTAGCCACGCCCTGACACACTCCATTCCGCCGATATCGTCAAAGGTCAAGTACATGCTAGCTGGATGCTCCACTTTCAGCTCATGGAGATCTGGGCCGATCATGTTCCTCAAGACTCCTACACGCTGTTGAGAGCCAGAATTCGCAACCGCGAGTGATTCCACTGCGGATGGGTTGCACGTGCAGATCGTGAGCAGGTCTTGTAGCTGTGAAGCGAACTTGGTGATCGAATCGACCGGAATCGGTTGAGCGAGAACCAGCTTCAGCAGACGAGACACCTTCAGCGTGTAGGTCCTCGTGACGCCATGTATGAACTCAGATTGTGCGACTAGTCCCAGTTGGCCAAATTCTGTGCCCACAGATAGCTCTTCAGGAGGGCTATAGACGATGCTCTCATCGCTGAGAGTGACGCCATTTCGCCAAACCCATTGATTAAGATTGAAAAGTCCTATATATGCTTGGTCAAACTTTAGTGCCTCTATGTCCTGAAAGTGTTCGCCATCCAAGACTAGCTCTGGTCGGTATGTCTCGCTTATGACAGTGAGTCCTCCGCTTCCGATGCTCTCTGACGCCGTCTTGAGCAGGCAGTTGCCAAGGGTTATCGGTGTTGACTTTGTGACGCCGTGAATAAGTAGTGGGAGAGAATTGTGAAGTCTCGAATTCGGGTTGCTCCGCAGGGAACCAAGCAAATGTAGCTCCAAGCCATCCTGCGGACTGAATGTCAAGCGTCCACCTACTTCCTTTCCGGGGTCGTGTGGTAGCCAGAACAGCCCGTCCTTCTGAATCGAGTTCATCGTATGCTACCCCTCCCGTCGTCCCTCATCTCCCGGCTATCAGCGTCCCGTTTGAGTCGCGGCCCTCTCGGAGCGGGGTTGAAGCGAGAGACTCAAGCCATCAAGCTCTCAATTCTCTCTGAGAAGAAGCGGATCTCATCAGTGCGGCGGTTGAGGATGCGTGATCTTCTCTCTTTGAAGACTCTATCCCGCAAGGAGACGAAGTCGGATACCGTCCATGCGTCCAGTGGCTGCGGCTGCCGCCATTCGATTGTGTAGCGGTTATCGAACTGGTTGCAGCCCGAGCATGCCAGTACGGCATTGGTGAACGAGTCATGCCATTTCTTAGGAATGTTTAGCCGCGTGCATTCGCTGACGGGGATGACGTGATCCACATTAGTCAGCAGCCAGCCATAGTAATCGCCCACTAGGCTGACCGCGCAGTAGGCGCATCTATCCTGGTGAGCGTTCTCCATCAACCACCGCCCGTCTTCACGTCTGGTGTTCGCGCGGGGCATCTTCTTCAGGATTCCGAGGCCTCTCCCCGGGTAGTCGTCGAACGGCTTCATCACACAATCCTTCCGGTAGCGCAAGGAGCTGAGATTGTTGGTCGTCCAGCAACACGACCGTACCTGATACTCTTCGAAGGCCTTGCGGCCCAGCGAAAGCCTAGGCTTCACTCATGAACTGGGCGATGCGGTCAAGCGCACCGGATTCGGTCTTGACTCGCCGCAACTGGCCAGCCCATCTTCGACCGGGGTGAAGAGTGTCCCACCAACTCGCCTCCCCCTGCCGTCGACCGGCCCCCGGGTCATGATTGCCGAACCCGTCCAGGCACAGGTTCCAGACCGGCTTGTAGTGGTCGACCAGAAACCGCTCGGCGAGAGTGATCCATACCGGTACCACGGCCAAGTAGCGGCACTCGAAGTCGGTAAGTGCGAGGTTTGTGGCCTCGTCGAGGGACCGCGCATGTTCACTAATCCGACGCTGGAGAGCCGGTGCTTCGACATCCACGTTCGTGCCCTTGCGGGCTCCCGGCGGCACGGCCTTTCCCACATAGATAGGCGTGGACGTTTCAGAAATCGGCCGATAGGCCCCGTGTGTCCCCGTGTAGAACAGGGCGTATATCCCCGGTCCGCGCACGTCAGGCACGGCTGATAGGCCAACTCGCGCCTGACGTTCGAAGTGGACGATCAAGCCGGCCATGAGGTTGTCGTACGTTAGAGGATCGTATAGATCGGTCATGGCTGTCTCATCTCGACGACCGCCTCGTACAGGATGGCCGACTTGCCAGGCCCAGCGCGCACGCTGGAATTGATGATGCTGTTGCCGACTCGGGTCGCGCGTGGCTTGTGGATGTCCACCACCGTCAGCCCATGGTCCTGCGCGATCCTGGCCAGGAACCGGTCGGTTGGAACGTGCACACCCTGCACTATGCTGTTGCCGATCACCACCAGCGCCGTCGCGCCGGGGCGCAGACACCATCTCACGCCGGCGACGAACCTGACGCAATCGTTCAGGTAGAGCGTGAGGTAGTTGGCCCAGCCGTTGCCGCCGTAGATGCCGCGGTCTGGATTCTTCTCTCTGATGGCATCCACGGTGTAGTGGATGTCGCCGTCGGTGATGGACGGGTGCAGCGAGACGTGCTCGCGCTCGCGCGCCCGCTGCCAGTACGTGCCGAAGTTCTGGAACTCCAGCTGCTTGATCTCGTCCGTAGAATCGTAGAACCCCAGCCAGTACAGTTGCGGGCGTGTGTTGCGGTTGTAGTGGTAGTTGTTGGCGTACGGGGGCGACGTGACCAGCAGGTCAACGCTTCGTTGGTCGAGTCTGTTGTAGCCGTCGAAGAACGACTCGACGTACACCCGTCCATCAGGATACTCGCTCCATTTCCTCGTCCTACGGTACCAGTCGGCATCGTCCACCATCTGAGACAGTTTGGCCGCGATGGTTTCGGCGACCGGGTGATCATCGACGCCGGCGCGACCTGCCGACTCACGCCGTCCGAGACTCGGCTCGTACGAGTAGTTGGAGTATTCGACCATGGTGGACGCGAATGCCAACTGGAGCATCCCGACGATCCGATCGTCCGATTGACCGCGCATGAAGTCGTGAAACAGCAGAACCTTGCGCTCCACAGCGGGACTGTAGAATGGCGCTCGCGTGCGGAATCGCTCCGGCGCCACGGCTCTTGGCTTAGCACCGTTCTCCGCCACCGTGCTGGCGTGCTCCTCAAGGGCTTGGACCGTCTCGCGCAGCGCGCCGACCGGAAGCCTGTGCGCCCCCAGCTTGAGGCGCGCGGCGAAGGCGGCATATGGGTTGATCTCGAATCCCACCGCATCGTGACCGGCTAAGTCGGCCTCCACGAGCGTTGTGCCGACGCCGGCAAACGGGTCTAAGACGGTCTGCCGATGCCCGGAGAGGTAGGTGGAAATCGCGTCTTCGATGAAGTGCTTGGAGAAGCCCGCAATCCAGGGCACCCATCGGTGAACGGGGGCGGAGCGGTTCGAGGCGAACGCGGGATCACGGAAACCGGCAGGCATCATCCCCCCTTCGAGTGGACTTGCTTAGCGAGTGAGCGCAGCCCGTCGTGCTCCTCGCCGACGGAACCGCGCCGTGCCTTGGACTGATGTTGGGTGGAGAGAGCCCATGGGCACCGATGTTCTCTCAACCTTCGACCAGACTGTGACTGAGATTATCTACCAATCGGCTCGCGCTCCGCAAGACCGAAAGCCGGGGCCGATTTCGTGACTGGAGGGTGCTTCGACAGACCCGGCGGACCGTCTTGGGCAGTCTCGACCGCCTGATCGCGACCGCCGGATTCGCGACGCTCGCTGATGCCAGAGACTACGCTCGCCCCAGGTTCAGCGTCAGCCCACACATATGCTACCGGGGCAAGAACATCGCCCCTAGAATCTCACTGCGCTGCGAGCCAGTCCTTGACGAACATGACTGCCCGGCAATCATCTTCGTTGTACGTCAGTATCTCGTCACGAAGAGCAGAATCCGTTGAGCCAGAATCCACAAACTGCATGTACTTGACCATAACGAGGAGTCCATCGGCATTTGGGTTGCGCCATCTGAAACCTAGACTGCCCGCGATGTCCTTTAGCCTTTCCTTTGGCGCCGGAAAAGCAAAGGAGTCGGTGGTCAGCCGATAGAGGTCAACCAGAGAGTCCCATATTTTGTCCTGACTCGCCGATGCTACTTCATGCCTTTCCAACATCTTCCTGATATAGACAGGCTCGGCTGACGGACCCCAGTGGTAGATGGCTACCTTGCCGGAGGATGCTACGAGGTCGTAGAACGCCCGCCAACATTTCCCCTCCTCTGTCGGTGTCGGCGTATCAGCGAAGAAGCTGACGTAACGCTCTTCGAACTCCGACCTGACGATCACCCCGATGAGGTAATTGCAAAACGGCAGTCCAATGCCTTCATTCACGTTCTCCATGTCCAAGAACATCTCTACCGTCGCCCTAGGGAAGTTCACGGGTCTTTTGGGAATCGGAGCGTCCGCAAGCCGCGCTTTCGCCGAAGGCACAATCCTGTTGGCGACGTAGTAGTTCATCTTGGGAAGTTCTGCCAAATCACGTTCACGCGTATTCGCTATGTCAGTTATTGTGTGATACCCCGCCCTTATGAGTTCGGTTCTTCGGGGACCGCCGATCTGCGGCAGACTCGTGAGATCATTCTCCGCAAGCTTGTTCCCGAAGGACCGCCACGGTGGCGGCGTCTTGCCATACTCTGGCGTCGGCACAAAGTCTCCCACGACTACTTCGCGTGCCCCTCTTACACTCCTATCGAGGTCAGGCTCCCTTGAGGCAAACTTCTGGACTGATTCCTCACCTCTGCCGTTGACTATTACGAATGTCTTCGGGGTTAGACCTTGGATGGCTCCCAGCAGGCGATTGTAGAACGCAGCCTGCATCACGTGTGCTTGCGTGATATTGGCGGCAAGCTTCACTTCAACTACACGGTACCTGTAGTTCCCGAATATGGACTTCGAGCTACGTACCCTCCGAAGCTGGTCAGGTTTGCCAATCATGCCCAGCGGGTTCGAGACGAGCAGCCCTTGGAGGATCGTCGGCTCACCGGCAACCATCATCTCGATCGTCAGCCGGAACCCCTCTTCCCAAGTTTCGTAGGGGACAGGGACAATCTCACCCTCGATCAGCTCCTCTTCGTGAGCGATGCCGCGGGCCTTCTGCATCGCCAGTGGCTCAGAGTCAGCGTCGCGCTCGTGCTCAGGCGCATGATGGTCGCAATACAGGGCGAAGGGCGACGACACATACCGCCCGACGGCACTGGCGGAGATGGCCCCACTACTTCCTTCAATGAAGTGCTGCCGAACGATTTCCTCGACAAGGTTCTCGCGAGATGTAGGCAAGCGATGCCTCCAGGCCTTTGCCGCTGTTCGTCTACAGGGGCCGTACGGTCGCCGATCTGGTCTTGCTCGCAGCACCTAGCGGATAGGAATGAATGATGCCACAGCCTCGTTCACAAACTCCAGCCTCGGCCTAACACGGTGGCGCCCGGTTCCTGATGGGCCAAGACTGACACCGACCACGTGAGATTACCGGCATACATGGCAGAGCTTGTTGGAGTGCGCAGACTCGGTCTAAGATATCCTTGAACCACTGACTGACAGGAGGTCCCTGATAGACGTGCCAACACTCGAGGTTGTATCACTTAAGGACGCACAGCTAGAGCTATCGCTGACCGGAAAGCGTGGCGTGATGATCCGGCAGTACATGGACTATATCGGACAACTCGAAGCTGGCCAGGCCGGCAAGCTCATCCCGGACGAGGGCGAGACTACGGCTGCCATTCGACGCCGTCTCGGTGCCGCAGCTGATCTGCTGGGCAAGAGCCTCGTCGTGAACCGCCTGGGCGACGTAGTCTACTTCTGGGCAGAGGGTGAGGGACCCGAGCGCCGCCGGCGACGTCGCAGGACCAAGGACGAGTAGCGCAAGGCCTGTGCATCTCCTGAGTTCTGTCGTCTTTCCGCTGAGAGTGGGAAGGCATGAGTCCGTGACACCTGATATGTGAGTCCATCACGGACAAGCTGAACCCCTTCTCACGGGGCGGCGAGTAAGGATCGCCCACTAGGTGATGTGTACCGCGACGGCAAGACCACCATGGCTCAGGTGATACTCAGCGAGCCTGTGGTTGCGCCTGATCAGCTTCCCTCTGGGACGGGGATTGAGGACATGAAGGTCGCTGCCATGGCAGTGTGATGGTCAGGGGGAAGCGGCTAGCTGGTTCCTGATGGACTCGGGCACCGGTATCTCCACTCCGAGGCGGCCGTCTGTCGCGACTTCCTTGTATGTTAGGCACGCGTTGGGATGCTTGGCAGGGTCCTTGCTGAGTTCCCATGTGTACCCCACCACACCGAAGGTCTCGGGGGTCACGACAAGTGTGAAGTCCACAGAGTCACCCGGAGTCCAGTCCCAACGGTCGACATAGTACTCGTCCAGCGTGACCTGGAGACTGAGATTCCCGTCAGAGGTCTCATCTACGCTTACGTCCTCAGGAGACGCGTCCATTAGCACGCCTTGAATCGCTGCATGGAGCTTGCCGTTCCACACCCAATACGAGCTGGCATCTATGACGGTCTCCCCGTCGACCCTCTCCCATGCGCCCTCCGGCGAGAGCTGCCAGTGGGTCCATTCCTGGTCTGTTTGGGAATAGATCACGTAGAATTGGATCGTGTGAAGATTGAGATACAAGAGGACGGGCTCGTTCTTGAAGTATCTAAAGTCCCCCAAGATTATCTCGATGGGTCCCCGCCTGACGCCGAAGGTATGGTTGCAGGCCCTGTCGACCCAGCCCCCGCTTAGACGGAAGCTCGCTGAACCTGCTTTTTCGAGCGCCAAGTAGGCTTGCCATACAATGTCAAGCGAGTCTTCAGATGCGACCTCCGGCTGGTCTATGAGTCTGTCCATGTCGACGCCGAGACGGCCGTCGGCCGCCACTTCCTTGTATGTAAGGCATGGGCCGGAATGCACATCGGGGTCTCTGTGCAGCTCCCACGTATAACCCACAATCGCGTAGGTCTCTGGGTCCACGACGAGCGTAAAGTCCACAGACTTGTCAGTGGGGGCCCACTCCCACAGATTGACGTAGGAATGGTCCAGCGTGACGTGGATGCGCAGGTTCCCGTCGGCGGTCTCATCAACGGTTATGCTCTCTGGAGCTGCATCCATCAGGACGCTGCCGATGGCTCGGTGGAGCTTGCCGTTCCATAGCCAATACGAGCTGGCAGTCTCAACCGCCTCCCTGTGGACCATCCCCCAGTCTCCTCCTGGTGAGAGCCACCAATGGAGCCACTCGCTGTCTTCATACCTTATGAGAAAGCGGCTCGTGCCGAAATCGAGGTGTACCAAGGCCGGATCGTCCCCTAACACTTCGAATTCTCCCATCGTCATTCCTATCGGGCCCCGCCTGGCACCGAAGGGTTTGTTGCAGCCCCTGTCGACCCAGCCCCCGCTCAGACGGAAGCTCGCAGAACCTGCCTCTTGGAGCGCAACGTAGGCCCGCCATACGGGACCGAAGGGATCGTCAGGCGTTCCGTCCGACTCGACCTGTGGGTAGTCCAGAAGTTCGTCGGTGAGCACGATCACATCCCGAACGTCATCCATCGACATCCCAGGCCGCACCAACTGGTGCGAGTTGAGCTCGAACAGTTGCCTGTCTCGGGGACTCCATGTATTGAGTGGCGACCCTCCCATGATGCTCACCGGCCGGGTGCTGTGACTGATGAGAGTCAGGGCGTGCAGGGCCTCGTGTATGGTTACTGCCCTGATCGAATCGATCGGCGACCAAGACTCGGTCAAGTCGAGATGCCATATGACGATGTACCCTGATGTGGCCTCCCCTCCGTTAACTGATGCGCTTGCGAAACCCCAAGCCTCGTGTACATAGAAGGGGTCACTGACGCCAAGGGAGTCTGCCTCGGACCGCGGCACGCCCACGAACGCCTTTAGGTCCGCCTCTTCCTCGGCGTCTACCCACTCGAACTCCAGATTCAATATCGGAGCCAGATCGACCAGGACCGTTTCGAGGACTGCGATGTGGGTCGGATCTCCGGTTGCCCACACCTTCACGGGGACATCACTGAGCCACTTCTCGACGGTCTTGGTGGCCCAACCGCCGCAACCGGCCAGGAATTCCTGAACCGGCGGACGATCCGCATAGCATTCCCAGACCTCACGTTCGACGCCCAGGATGCGCTCCGGCACATCTATGTCCTGGATGAGCGGCTCGCTCTCGCCGTAATCGAACACCAGCGTCGTCGTGCCCATGGGAAGCCGCAGGGTGAAGCTGGCGGAAGCCGGTGCGAATCCATCCGGCAGTGCCAGGCTTAGCTCCTGTCGGCAGTCCCTGCGCTCATCGCCTTCTGCGATGCAGGTAGCCGTCAACACCTGGGCGCCGTCGAGTCGGAGCGTGCCGTCGTTACGCAGCGTCGCGTTCACCTCGACATCGGCTGTGCCGTCCGACCAGTAGCCGACCACCGTAGATTCGGCATCCAGGACGAGCCTGACGACGGGGACGGGCGTGCTGGTGGGCGTGAGTGTGCTGGTGGGTAGCGACGTCGGCGTGTTCGCGGGAATAGGCGTGCTGGCTGGCAGAGGAGTCGGAGTGCTAGTGGGCGCGAGTGTGCTGGTGGGCACAGGAGTCGGGATGTTGGTGGATGAGGGTATGTTTGCCGGCATGGGAGTCGGTGTGTCCATCGGCTGAGGGGTTGGGGTTGGTGTGTCGATTAGAATCGGCGTCGATATGCTGGCAGCCAGGATGGGGGTAGGGGACTGGGGCGCAGCCGCCGCAATAGGCTCGTCGGAAATCGGGCGTTGGCCGGACCCACCAATGTCGAGCCCCGATCCATCCATGAAGGCGAAGTACGCAACAGCGCCCACCGCAATCACAAGGACCATAGCGGCAATGAGCTTGGGGGCCGTTAAGTTGCGACGGCCACGGCTCCTGGCTCGCCGCTCCATGTGCGGAATCAACTCGGCGAATACGTAGCGGCTCCCATCGTCGCCCGGAGGTATGGCGTAGTCTGCAACCTTGGGAGTCTCGAACACGCGGTTGCAGGCCCGGCATCTCCACAGCAGGCGACGGCGCCTGCGCCGCCTGGTGCGAATGTTGAGGCTCCCGCATCTCGGGCAGGAACCCAGACGTTCGTAGTGTTCGTCTCCATTCGGCATAGGAGCTTATCTCTCGTACCGCCGGACTTGGGTTAGGCCAATCAGGGATTGCTTCCTTCTAGAGTTCCCCAGAGATGTCAAGTGGGGCAATGCGCTGGAGATAAGGCGCTGTATCCGACGGCTTCCGCTGTTCTCGGATGCCCATTTATCGATGGTCCTCACGTCTATGGCGTAAGCCAGGCTGTCGTCATCGGGCAGCTCGTCTATCGAGAACCAGCGCCCCCGGGGCGGCGGCCTACAAGACTCTTGACGAGATGGCCGAACCAACGAACGCTGAAGAGCCACAGAGGGTATTCGCCAAACCAGATTTGGGCGTCGTGCCTGTTCTCGTAGTACAAACGCTCAGGGGTGAACTCGATCCCTGTGGCCTGTTGCGTCCAATAAGCGGCGGCGCTACGCCGATCCTTCCTCTCCCCAGCGTTGCCGCCGGGCAGACTCCACTTGCCTGCCCACCTGCCCTTGTGGCGTTGTATTGGGAGGACCTTTTTCCTGTGATTCACCACGATGCCGAAGCCTGCTCTGCCCATCTTGCGCCGCGGGGGATAGTGCACCCTACGACTTCCCGGATTCTCGTCTTCCCACTTGCCAATGGCCGTCCTATCCGGACCAAAGGCCAAATTGTCATCATGGGGAAGCATGTCGTTGCTGAACCACGCGGCGTCCAGGCACTCTTTCCTCTGGATCCTCAGGCGTCCGCCGATGCGTCTTCCACGCCATATTTCAAAGCGGCGCCGCTCGCTCTTGTAGCACAGGTCGTCGGCGGTCATCTTGATGCCCGTCTCTTCGAGTGTTTCCCTCACGGCGGTCTTCCTCAGGCTCTCACCCCTGTCCTGATTTCCTCCCGGCAGACTCCACTGGCCCTTCTGCTCGCCATACCCCCACTGGATCAGGAGGACCTCGTTTCTCTCGTTCACTACGAGGCCGAAACCCGCCGGTATAGCTCACCTCCGTCAAGAACAAACATCGGCCCTTTCGTTCGCCGGGATACTCTATCAGAGTGGGGCCGTCGGGCGATGTCCAAGAAGTCCACCCTTGTCGTCTCGCCCGAAAACGCAGAGGAGGCCACACACCTGCCCGTCCCCCTCGCCCGTCAGCTACGGCTCCTAGCGACGACAGCCCTTGTCCATGACCGGCTGAGTCTCCTCATTGGCCCCTGATCCGGGCACGTTTCCGCTTCGACCGCTGTTCCCTTCTGGGAACATCAGTCTCGGCGGGAACTTCAGTACCCTCCTCGCCGTCGGAGGGCACCGCCCATATGTCGCGTGCCGTCACCAAGCTGAAACGCTCTTCGGCACCCAGCACCTCGGCCTGTGTAGGACCCTTGAATTGCCTGGGCTGTGGCGTACTTGCCGCAACGCTAGCCGACTCGGGATCTCCATTTCCATTGTCCGCGTCTGCTTCGGGCTCCGGCATCTCGCGGCCCGCCTCCAACGCCAGGAGCCTCTGCTCGACCAGTCGACGCTGGACGCCGTAGTACTTCCGCACCCCGTCCAGCGACATCCTCACCCTCTTGAGGTCGGATGGGAGAGTCTCCCTCATCTCCTTGACCTGTCCTTCCAGCTTGTCCAGCCGGCCTTCCAGCTTGTTCAATCCCTTGAGGCCGCCTCGGAGTTCCTCCTTCAATTCCTTGAGTTCCGCCTCCAGCTTCTCGTTGCGCCTGCGCTGCCGCTCCGCCGCCGTCCCGACACCCTCCTGCAACGCACGCTCCAGGGCCTCCCGCACCCGGTGCGTGAGCTGGCCCGACTTCATGCTGCTGGTCACCGTCTTTGGGTCGATCTCCAGCACCTGGGCCGCGCCCTTGTATCCCTTCTTCCGCACCAGTTCTTGCAGCAGAGCCATGAGCCGCATGTGGTAGAAGTTCGCCACGTCCCTACTGCTGTCGATGCCGTGTTCTGTCGTTCTCATGTCAACTCCTTCTCCCTTGATCTCGTTGAGGGAGCGGTCCCGGGCCGGACGGCAGATCCCGCCACAACCGCCCGAACGTGACGAACCTCAGGACCTGCCTCACACGCCATCGCCAGAACCACGCCTGTCGCGTGTCGTAGAGCGCGGTCCAGCGCCAGTTGGTCTGCCCGCTCCGGTCGAAGTCCCGCAGCGGCTGCTTCTCCGGCGGCAGCGTCATCCCGTGCTCTTCGAGCAAGATGAGCTCCAACGTCAACAGACGCATTTCCTCCGACAGCCACTTGAAGCCCTTGCCCTTGATGGGGTGAGTGTTCGTCATCTCCCGCCACTCGACGATCAGCGGCCAGGCTTCGCCGAACACCTCCTCGTCGTCCTCGGCAGGCTCCTCAGTCACAAGCGAGGGGTACTCACGCCTCACTCTGTACTTCGGCCTGGGTCTTTCGCCCTGGGCCGTCACACTGCCTTCCGAGCCGTCCGCTGCCGCCCCAGAGGGACCGGCGCCGGCGTGACCGGCCCCGGTCCCCATGCCGTCGTGCCGCCGCAGACCCTCGACCACACCCTCGATGCCGGCCAGACGCCTGCGCACCTCCTTGGCCAACCCATCGACCGCGCCCTCCATGTCCGTCAACCGCCCCTCCAGCCTGTCGTTGCGCTCCCGCTGTTCTTCTGCGACGGAGCCCAATCCCGACTGAAGAGCCCGGTCGAGGGCTCTCCTCATGCGCCTGGACAGCACTCCGTCGTCCAGACCGGCGTCCAGTGTCCTGCGGTCTACCCCCAGCATGGCCGCCGCCTTCTTGCGTCCGTGGTCGCGCGCAAACTCCCGCAGAAACGCCAGGAGTCGCATGTCCACGACCTCCCTGTCTTCGGTGACCGTCCCTTCCTGTTTCATCCGGTTGCTCCTCTCTCTGTCCTGTCCATATGCCCGATTCTCCGAACTCAGCTGCGACTCCCCCGTGCTGGCCGTCCCCGTCACATCCAGTAGGGGGGCTTTCCGCCACGGCAGCCTGTCCGGCTACCCCACCTGACGCCGTCCCCCGCTCTCCGCCTCAGAGCCCCTCAGAGCCGCCGCTTCGGGCTGTGCCAGCGACTGCGCCTCTTCCAAAGCCTCCACCCGCAGGGTCAACCCTTCGACCAGGTCCTCCACTTCCCCCATCGACTCCAGCAGGAACCTGATCTGTGACTCCATCCGGTCCAACGGCATGGCTTCCCGGGCCTCGGGGTCGTCCTCCCTGGCCATGAGGGTCTGCACTGCGTAAGTCATCCTGGGCGTCAGCCGTTCCCGTCGCAGGGCCAGGGCCACAGTCTTGCGGTCCACCCCCAGCAGACTCGCCGCTCGACGCTGCCCTTTCCGCCTGACCAGCCACTCCACAGCCCACTTCAAATCGGGTTCATCTGCACGCGCCCCGGCCTTCCGACCGCCGTTCCTCTCTGCCGTCCTGTTCCTCATCACTACCCTCCTGTAGGGGGTCCTGTAGGGTGGCCCAGGTTTGCAACGCGGACCTCTTTTTCACCGGAACCCACCCTTTCAAAAAAGTGTTCACTGGACGGGGCCTAAACCCCCCGAAATTCACCTGTTTTCCTAGCTACATTGGCCCAGAATGTCCATGTCTCCCCCAAGTCGCTATTTCCTGTACAGCCCCTGCACTGAAATTTGCCCCCAACAGGCTGGGCCAGCCTGGGCCACCACCTGCGCCAGCCGCATCCCCTGAGAGCGTTCCTTTTGGATCGTTTGACCTCGCCTCGGACAGCCCGGCTGCTGTGAACTCGCCGCCGTTGTCCAGCGGTCGGTGTGGGGTCGCGGAGGTCCGGTATGGACGGACAATCCGGGCATCGGGTTGCCCGCCGACCGGCCCACTACCCGGACTCCCACACCCCTTATCACAGCACAGGGGATGCCGCATTCCAACCGGTTGGAAGGTGCAACATATGTTGCACCCTTCAACCAGTTTCCATCCCCAGTCCGACCGCTCACACTTGAATCGGAACCGCCGAGAACCTGGCTGGGGACACCGCCAATGAGAGCACAGAAGTAGTGGCCTGGATACTACCTGCAAGGTGCATCAATCGTGATGCACCTTACGAGTAGTTTCCCGCCGCATTTCAATCGCTCACACTTGCACCGAGTCACCAGGACCCGGCTGGCGAACTCGCCGCAGACCACAGACCCCGGCGTACCCAATGCCATCACATTGCTCTGCAGGAATCGCGATCCAGCCGATTCGCAGTCAGTGGAGCCAGACCCTGGACAGCGCCGGTGCACACGAGATGGGCGGAACGCAGCGACCATGACCGGCTTCGGATGAGGCAACTGCAACCAGACGAAATGAAAGATACGAAGACACAAAGCGGACGAGGGATGCCCGGACTGCGGATGTTGAGCACGTGGCTGTGGTGCAGCGGACGGTCGAGTTCCACCGTCGCTATCGCCGTGTCCCCCGGTAGTTCTCCCCAGGCCCCATGTCCTGTAGTGGGCCGTCCAATAGGGGGTTGCACCCGCCGGTTTCCACGCTGCACGTCCAATCGCTCGCTCCGATTTAGCAGGGACTCTCGCCGTCAGCCCACTTGTATTGGTGCAATCCTTCGGAGCCAGCCCTTTCGCCAAAGTGCTCGCAACAACAGCCTCGACTTGCACCCGTCTCGCCTATTTCACGTTGGAAAGGCCCCCGGCTTGGATTCCTACAACTCTCGCAAATCCCTGTACACGGGTATGACAGCAGATGCCGCCCATTTCCGCCCGTTGCCCCAAAAGGGGGGACTCGCGAGTCCTCCCATATGCGGCATGGCGTCCTGCCCCACGGCTCCCCAAACTCGATGGCATTCAGACCGACAGTGACAGCCCGTTGCGGACTCACGCGAGTCCGGCGAAGAGAGCGATGAAGGGCAAGAGCAGACAGAACGGGCAGAGGACGCCCGAAGAGGACTTCTCGGAGTTCGGCGAGGTGCGGGTCATCTCCAGACCCGCCCCCGACGCCGACGACCGGCTGCGCCGTCTCTTCACCCTGCTGCTCAAGCCCCCGGCCAGCGACGGTGAGGCCGCGTCTGAAGAGGATTCATCCCTGGATGACCGGCAAGACGGCGGCCTCCAGGAGGCGGAAGCCTGATGCAGCCCGAGTCGTCACCCAACAGCAACCAGCTATCGCCGAGGCGTGCAGCTCTCAGCCAGGACGCCCCCTACCAGGCGGTCTACGGCGACGTGTCGAGGATCATCGACGCGGCCAGGGAGTCGGCCGCCCGTTCGGTGAACGCCGCCATGACCGCCGCCTACTGGCTCATCGGAAGGCGCATCGTCGAGTTCGAGCAGTCGGGAGAGGAGCGGGCCGAGTACGGAGCGGCGCTCATCGAAAGACTGGCGGAGGATCTGACCGGGCAGTTCGGACGTGGGTTCTCCCTTCAGAACATCTACAGAATGCGCCTCTTCTACCTCGCATTCCCGCCCGACCGGATTCTCTCGACACCGTCGGGAAAATCGGCTCCACCCCATCGACGTAGAATTCTCTCGACGCCGTCGGGAGAATTCGAGTCTCCATCCGCCGAGGTTGGCCTCGACGACCTGCTTGCTGCCTTTCCGCTGCCATGGTCGGCCTACGTGCGGCTGCTTTCGGTCGGGGATGAGAGCGCCCGCGAGTTCTACGAGACCGAGGCGCTGCGAGGGGGATGGTCGGTCCGCCAGCTCGACCGGCAGATCGCTTCCCAGTTCTACGAGCGCACCGCACTGTCCAGGAACAAGGCCGCCATGCTCACATCGGGACGGAAGCCCAAGAACGAAGACATGGTGCGGCCCGAGGAGCAAGTCAAGGACCCCTTCGTCCTAGAGTTCCTCGACCTCAGGGACGAGTACTCTGAGAGTGACCTCGAAGAGGCCCTCATCCGCCACCTGGAGACCTTCCTCATGGAGATGGGGGACGACTTCTGCTTCATCGGCAGGCAGAAGAGGCTCCGCGTCGGCGGCCAGTGGTACAGGGTTGATCTGCTGTTCTATCACCGGGGACTGCGGTGTCTCGTGGTCATCGACCTGAAGATCGGGGCGTTCACCCACGCCGACGCCGGGCAGATGCACTTCTACCTCAACTACGCCCGGGAGCACTGGGTCCGAGAGGGCGAGAACCCGCCCGTTGGACTGATCCTGTGCTCCGAGAAGGATGAGGCGCTGGCGCGGTACGCCCTCGACGGACTGCCGAATAACGTGATGGCCGGGGAGTACCGGATTACCCTGCCCGATGAGACGGTCCTGGCTGCGGAGCTCGACCGGACAAGGCAGGCGATGGAGCTGCGCGGCTCCGTCACGGCCGAAGCTTCGGCATCGAATATCCACCGGATTTGATTGAATCCCTGTTCTTGCGGGATGTTGGATTATGTGACGTACGTGATGGTGTCGTGAGACTCTTGGAAATCCCTCCAACCCGTTCGCTGCGAACCAACACCGCTCTTGTAGAATAGTCAAACAGTTAAAACAGTTGAAGGAGATGCCCTTGAAACGAGATTCGGGAGACGTCAACTCTACAATCTGGTTGTTGGGGGATTCCAGCCCGCCAAGGTGGGAAGAACTCCTGGACAATCCGCTGGATGCAAGACACCCGGCGCGCCACAATATCTGGACGCCGGTGCTTGAGGAAATCCAGAGGCAAGTGTTCCTTCCTGATCGGCGAAGGGTGAATGATTCCCAACTGTATGTGAGAAACGCAGTTCATAACCCAAGTGATAAACCTCGCGGCAACGCGATGGAATGGGGCACTAGACTCTCCAGAGAGGCTGCCGACTTCGCCAATCTGTTAGGAACGAACAAGCCGAGACTGGTGTTTACGTTCGGCTCTTTCGCCTACGAGTTTGCAAGAAGGAGCCTCGGAAGAGGACCGAAGAAGAGGTTCAGCGATTGGACGACCGAGAGTTTAGGTAGGGAGTTTCGATTCAGCCTCAGAGACTTCGATCCTCAAGATCTAAACGTCTTTCCTCTCTTGCACGCCAGCATTGCGCGGGGCCGATTCATGGAGAGTCATCGAGACTTCACAGGGGAAAACGACGGGAACTACTTCGATTTCGTGGGCAGGGAAATCGGATCTCTTCTGCTGAAGCATAAGGACACGCTCAATGTATGGATTGAGCCTTGACCTGCAACGAGCTTGACGAGATGAGCAAAGCGGAACGTATCATTCGGCGTTACACGAGTCCCACGCTGAACACTTATTTGGGAGCGATTCAATGACTAGAGTGACCATCCAGCGCATTCGGGATGCAGTACGCTTCGGACACCTTGAGGAGCCGTTCAGCCCACGAGAGGTGAACAACACATTGGGCATTCACTGGGCAGGAACGTTCCTCCCCAAGCATCGCGTCGGCAACCCTGGCAGCGATACCGAACTCTTTGTGCAGGTCAGCCATCGCCCTGCCCTGTATCGTCTGACATCAGAGTAGGACAGAACGGAAAGCTGGTAGTGTCCTAGTTTGGGTCTAGTGAAGTACGCCGACGAATGGGAGGTTACTGTGGTTCTTGACAAACCGGATATCTACATAATTGAGTCGGTGGACTTGGAAAACGAAGAGAAGGGTGAACGAGAAGGAGAGGCGCTTACGCAGATTCTCAAGCTGTCTGGTAAGTCCCCGCGATACGTCTACATTCGAACGAAGCGGGAACTAATACACTTCTTGAAGGACTTTCATGAAAGCGGATATCGTTACTTGCATTTATCCTGCCACGGGAATAGTCGAGCCATCTATACCACCTTTGACAAGATCCCGTTTCAAAAGCTAGGCGATCTTCTGAGGCCATACTTACGAGACAAACGGCTGTTCATCTCGGCTTGTAGTGTCGTGAACGACCAATTTCGACGAGATGTGATGAAAGGCTCAGGATGCCTATCAACCATAGGTCCCAGCGAGGATGTCTATTTCGATCAAGCCGCAATCTTCTGGGCCTCGTTTTACTATCTGATGTTCGACATCGACACGAGGCGCATGAAGCGTGATGACATCCGGCCAACCGTAAGAAAGTTGGCGCGGTTGTTCGAACTGCCGATAACCTACTGCTCTCGAACACGAACTCATGAGATAAGCTGAGTGAGATCTGCGGTTAGAGGTTTGCTTCTTGTGAAACCAATACTCTACGGCGTGGTCGGGCACTTTGACGTCCCTCAGCCATCGCGGTATGATGGGAGCAGAAGGTTGGTCCGGCGGTGCGCTAACACCCCGGACCGTGGCGCCACCTGCGGGAACAGGTGATGCGAATAGATTGTACTACTCGCAGACCCGCTCCGACAGGAGGCGGGTCTTCTTTATTTTAGGGAACACGACAGGAGGCAGACATGACGACAGGAACCGATAGGAAGACAGAAGGGAAGCGAACGGCCATCTACGCCCGCGTGTCGGACAAGAGCCAAGACACGGAGGACAAGACCTCCATCTCCGAGCAGATATCCGACATGGAGGCCCACTGCGAGCGCAGGGGTCTGACCATCACCGCACGTTACCAGGAGGTGGGTCGGGGCTGGTCGAAGAACCGTCCGGAGTTCCAGCGGATGCTGGCCGACGCCAGACGGGGACGCTTCGACACCATAGTCTGCTGGAAGTCCGACCGGCTCAGCCGGGGCATGTACCCCGCAGCCGTCCTCATGGAGGTGGTCGAGGCGTACCAGATAGAGCTTGAGGCCGTCATGGACGCCATCGACATGAAGACCTTCGGCCTGATGGCGGCCATCGGCAAGATAGAGCTCGACAACTTCCGGGAGAGAGCGTCGATGGGCAAGCGAGGCTCCGCCAAGCAGGGCCGCATCCCCACCAACAACGTCCCCTTCGGGTACAGGCTTGGAGAGGACCGCAAGGCGGAGATCGTGGAGTCCGAGGCCGAGGTCATCCGCCGCGTCTTCCGCATGTGCGTCCGCGAGGGGATGGGGGCTCCGGCCATCGCCAAGCAGTTGACCGCCGAGGGAGTCCCCACGCCGAGGGCCGTCGGGAAATGGATAGACGGCACCGTCACCCGCATCCTGAGGCACGAGGCTTACAAGGGCACCTGGTATTTCGGCAAGCGTCGCCACGTCGCCACCGAGAACGGGATGAGGAGGTACGACCGGCCCGAGGAAGAGTGGGTCGAGGTTCCCTTCCCCCGCATCGTGGACGAGAAGATATGGGACCTGGCGCAGGAGGCCAGGAAGCGCCGCCTGACCCGCTCGGGTCGCAACACGAAGATATTCTACCTGCTCCAGCATCTGGTCAGGTGCGCCGAGTGCGGCTTGCTCATGGGCTGCCGGGCCAACAGGCGTCAGAAATCTAGTCGAAACGGCAAGCCCTTCCTGTACGAGCTGGACACTCCAAAACGTTACTACTGCTGCTACGGGATGATGACCCAGGGCCAGAGATGCCGGGAGCGCCCCTATATCAGGGCCGAGCGGCTTGAAGGTCTGGTCTGGAACGAGGTCAAAAAGGTGCTGGAGACCCCGGACCTGATTGTCGCCGGCATCGAGGCCATGGACTCCCGGGCGGACGACGGAGAGCTGGTCGAGGAGATCGCCATGGCGGAGCGGGAGTTGCAAAAGGTGCAGTTGGAGGAGGACCGCGCCATCAGGCTCTACGTGTCGGGGAAGATAACCGAGAAGCAGCTCGACCGCCAGCGCAAGTTCATCACCGAGCGTCTGGAGACGCTCAGGCTGAAGCTGGACGACTACCGCGCCAGGGAGATGGCCGAGGCGGAGAAGCGGGCCTTGGGCGAGCACATCGTCGAGTGGGCGAACCGGCTCGGCGGCAGGCTGGACGACCTGGGCGAGAACGAGCGGAGGGAGGTGCTGCGGCTCCTCCTGGACGGGGCCACCATCGACCGGGGCAACAACGTCGATCTGACCCTGGCCATCCCCACCGAGGATGTCATGTCGATTGCCGAACCGAGTACTCAGTTTCGAACCAGACCAGGGTTGGGAAATCGATCAGGTCGAGGCCGGTCTGCACCAGCCTGGGGTGGCAGATGAGGACGTCCAGCCCCTTCTTGACCCTGTCGGCGACCCACGCCTCCCTGCGGTCCGGGGCCACGGCGTCGGCCTTCATCACCGCCGTTCTGAACCCGTGCCGGGTGAGGATGTCCTCCATCCGCCCCGTGATGTCGCGCGTGCCCGTGTGGGTCACGTAGACCAGCACCCTGCGCCCGGCGAGCCGCTCGGCGGCCACCAGGTCGACCAGCGCCCTCTCCTTCGGGTAGATCTTCTCCTCGGACAGCGGCGGCACCTGCACGATGACGTCGCCCGAACTGGGGTCGAAGACCGTCTCCCCCCTGGTGCAGCCGTCGGGGTAGGCGAGCAGGGTCTGCAGGTAGGTCGCCAGCAGTCGCTTGGAGCCGCTCTTCAGAGCCTTCGCCAGCTCCGCCTTCAGCTCCGCGAACACCCTGTCGTAGGCGCTGCGCTGGGAGTAGCCGGTGGCGTCCTCCTCCGTGTCCATCGATGACAGGAGGATCTGCTCGTCGTAGTCGGGCAGCCCCGAGGCAACGTCCGACAGCCGCAGGAACACCGTGTTGGCGATGATATGGAACAGCGCCGAGGGGACGAGTCCCGGTTTCTCGCGCACGACCTTGCGGAACTTGCGTCGTCGGCTGTTGCGCCCGTCCTCCAGCGGGCCGTCGTCGTCCTTGCCGATGGTGTGCTCCTCGAAGCCGTACCGCTGCACCCATCGGCGCTCGTCGGAGCGCCCGAACTCCGTCCTGATCTCGGGCGAGAACCTGTACAAGAGGTGGAAGAGCGTCGAGGCATACCCTCCCATCATGGTCCCCGTCAGGCTGAGTGACTTGCCGCAGACGTCCGAGAGGACTCCGGCGGCGATGCCCTGGGCCGAACCGCGCCCCTTGTACTCGTGGATCTCATCGCCGACCAGCAGGTCGAAGAAGCCCTTCATCCGGTGCTTGACGTAGTCGGCGAGCGGGTACCTCCTGGGCCCGGACCTGTCGGCCTGCCAGAGTGGCGAGCCGCAGGTCTCGCAGGTGCGCTTTCTGCGGTTCAGGTCGGCGTCCGTCAGCGGAACGCCGTCCCTATCCACGACCTGCGCGGTGCACGCCGGGCAGCAGGGCACTCGGAAGGGCTCTCCTGTCCCCGACCGCCGTATGAGCCTCGCCGGCCTGGTCTCCGTCCCGCCGGACACGGCCCACCGCTCGATGACGGCTGCCTTCCAGCGGTAGGACAGCTTGGCCCTCTCCCTCGACATGACGACGAAGAGGGGACCGGAGCCGATCGAGTGGCGGAGCTTCTCCAAATCGGTGATTGACCTGACGATTGCGGCCCGTGCGCCGGGCACGGTCATCTCCACCTCCCGCTTCCACTTGGGCACCAGGTGAGGCGGGCAGAGTACGAGGATGCTCCTGAAGCCCGCCATGTGAGCGGCGGCGGCGCCGATGAAGGTCTTGCCGGTGCCCATCTCGCCCACCACCGTCGTGCCCCGGTGGGCTTGGAGGGAGAGGGCCGCGCCCCTGATGGCGTCGGCCTGCGCCCCCAGGGGCTTTCGGAGCAGGCGGGGCAGAATGCCGCCGTTCTCCGAGGGGCGGTAGAGCGGCGGGTAGGACTCGACGACCCTTGCGGCGATGGCGTCTTTGAAGGTGTCTATGAAGTCTCCGAGGTTCATGGGGTGTCTCCTTTGTGGAGGGACCCCACGGAACCCCCTGTGAGCGCCCGCTGCTGCGCCGGGCCCGCGTCGGGCGGGCCTGGCGCGAGGCGCACCTCGCCCACCCACGGATGGGTGTGTCTAAGGGCGCCCCGAAATGGGCTTACTGGGAAGCGCCGTGAGGCGCCCTCTGATGCGTTCTACGGTGTTTCTTCTTCTTCCACGATGCGGAGCCGCCAGTCGATGGGACCTGCGGCGTCTCGTGCTGGCGGCTCTGGATGAGCCGGCTATGTGGCGTCCGGAAGGCGCGCCCGGCGCCTGTGCTCGTGGTAGCAGGCGCCGCTCAGGTGGTATGCCCTCACCGAGGAGGACGCCGCCCTTCCGCAGTCGTCGATGTCCACCGAGGCGGTCTGCATGGCGGGCTCGTCGGGAGCGATCGGCTGCCCGCACCGGCAGCAGGACTCCATCCTCATCGTCGTTAGCATCGTCTTGCCTCTCCTTTCCTCAGATAGGCGTGTCTCGAGAGATAGGGGTGTCTCGAGCCGTTCCGATAGAGCGAAGGCCCCGAGGGTCGAGAGAGACCGACGGGGCCACGTGTTGCGAATAGGTCGACCGCCCGGGCTTAGGCGGCGATGTCCTCGATCCGGCCGTCGTCCAGGTCGAGGGCCACCACGGTCGTCCTGAGCTTCTCTCGGTGGACCTCCCTGTCGGGGGAGTCCTCGACCAGTTGCATCTCCTTGCTGGTGCGCCCCTTGACCAGGATGCGCGTCCCGTCGGACTCCAGGACGAGGTTGTCGAGGAAGCCCGCGGCAACCAGCATCGCCATGTGCCCGCGCCTGAGGGGCATCAGCGGGCGGGTGCGGTCGTCCCCGGCGGGCCAGAGCGCGTCGGTGATCTCCGTGTTCGCCCACAGTCCCGATCGCCGCGCCTCGGAGGCCGCAGCGACGGGGTCGCCGGTGCGGGTCGTGAAAAGGACATCGCCGCTCGACGTCGTGGCGGGGGTGTACTCCGTATACGGGTGGGGGCGCAGCGGCTCCGGCTCGCCCAGGGACCACTCCCTCACCATGCTCTCGGCCGCCGCGTCGGGAACGGGATCGGCCTTCCGGTATCCCATCAGCACGACCTGGTCGAAGACCTCGCGCTCGGGCGACGGGAACGCCCAGCACCGCATCCGCCCGTAGTGGGTGGACAGGTAGCGCGCCGAGACCGCGAGACGCTGTCTGGGCACGATGAACACCAGCAGGCCGCTCTCGGCCAGGTAGCGCGTCGTCTGCGTCAGGAATGCGTGCTCCGTCCGCCTGTCCTCCGAGTCAAAATCATACGGAGGATTGAGCAGGAGCAGGCCGAAGGCGCCGTTCGCTATGGACGTGGCGAACAGGTCGGAGGCGAGGGTGCGGTCGAGCCGCTTCTCGGCCTCCTCGGCCCGGTCCCGGTGCAGCTCGACGCCGTAGGTCTCGATGGACATGGCGTTGGGCCTGTCGAGGCGATCGGCCAGCTGTGCCAGCGCCTCTCCCGCCCCGCAACAGGGGTCGAGGATTCGGAGCGTCTCGCGGTCCCGGTGGTAGTGGCTGGAGGGGGTGTGAATCAGATCGGCGATGAGGTCGACGACCCGCTCGGGAGTCGGGTAGAAGCCCCCCTTCGCCTGTGCAGCCAGTCTCATGTCGTCTCTCCTTTCCCGCCGCCTTCAGGCGGCGATTGCGATGTCCCTGTGTTCGGCCTTGAGCCCGACTACCTCTCCGATGGCCAGGTTGCGCTGGAAGCACAGCACCTGGCTCGTCTCCATGCTGCCGGCGCATGCCGTGCAGTAGGCGGTTATCAGCTCGGCGCGGTTGGCGACGGTCATGCGCCGCACCAGCACCGAGCCGCCCTCCGGCAGCCTGTGCCGGTAGAGCATGAGGTGAGGGTCGCGCCGCTCCGCCTCCGTCGCTGGCCTGAAGAAATGGGGCTGCCCACTGCTCATCAGGTGGTCGGTGATGTCGTGCGGGCAGTGGCGGCAGGTCTTCCCATCCGGGGAGAACCGCTGCCATGCCCCGTGGTTGCGCTGGCCCCGCCGCTTGCTGTGGCGCCATGCCTTCTTCAACGTCCTATCCATCGGACGCCTCGCCGGGCAGCGTGAGTCTGCCGGACGCCACCGCGTCGGACAGGTCCTTCCGAAGCTTCCTGGCCTTCGGCGAGCACCTGTAGGCGGCAACCCCGACCGACTGCAGAGGGACTATCTCCTTCTCGTCGATGCCCCGCTCCCAGAGCCACCCGGCCCAGGAGCCGTGGAGCGGCAGCGGGCTGCGCCTGTCGAGGAAGCGGTGGTGGAGCGCCGGCGCTTCCTCCGCGCTCTGCGCCAGCAGCAGGAAGGAGTCCTTCTCGAAGGCGTACTCAGCCTGTTTCGTATACACGAGGGCGTGCCAGCCCCCGGTCGAGGGCAACCGGGTGATTTTGGTCGTCCACGTGCCCACCGTCTCGTGCGGAATCTGGCATCGCTGATAGCCTCCGCTCAGCGCCATTCCGTCCGCGCCCCGTATCAGGTGGGCGGTGTCCGGGGGCTGCTTTAGGAGAGATGCCCAGATGGCCTTGAGCGCCGTCTGGGAGCCGACCATCGAGACGAACCAGAGGCCCTCGGTGCGCTCGTCGCGGGCGAAGGCGTCGACGGTTGCCGAAAAGCCGCCCGCGTTTATCGTGAACAGAGCCTGCCCCGCGCTCGATGCGGGGTCCTCGGGGTCTATGGTGTGAGTCGCGAGCATTGCGACCTCCTTTGAGTGTGGGTTGAATCGATGCGCGGCGACGGTGTCCGCCGCGTGAGGAGCCGGACGGCGAGCGCTGTCCGGTCGTGGAGCCCTTTCCCGAAGGGATTGGGGTCAGGGCATGAAGCCCTTGCTCTTGAGGCTGACGAACCGCTTGCGGCCGATCACCACGTGATCGAGCAATTCGATGTCCAGCAGCTTCGCCGCCTGGGACAGCGTCCGCGTGATCATCACGTCCTCGGGGCTGGGGGTTGGATCGCCGCTGGGGTGGTTGTGCGCCACCATGACGTGGGGCACCGCCTCGATCACGGCGGGCCTGAAGACCTCCGCCGTGCGTACCTGGGACGACGATATGTTGCCCTGGTAGATCACGCGCTGTCCGACGACGACGTTCTTGGTGTCGAGCAGCAGCACGCGGAGCTGCTCCTGGGCCAGCGGTGCCATCTCTGCTTCGAGCAGCGTATACGCGTCCTCGGGGCACGAGATGCGGGAGACGTCTGTGGCCGGGCGTTCGGGATGAGTCTCCACCTCGTAGCGCATGGCGAGCTCGCCGAGCAGGCTCACGTTGCGTCGCAGGGCGTCCAGAAGGGTGTCGGCGTGTTGCGCCGTTATGGTGGTCATGACGGCCTCCTTCTCTAGAAATAGAGCGGGGCCACTCCCCGTATTGGGGGGTGGCCCCGTGGCGTCGCGCCCGGTGCGAGGCGGGCGTCTGAATTCAGTTGTTGAACGGCGGCCTACTCGAAGGGGGAGGCGTCGTCCGCCTGTCCGCCGTTCCCGTTGCCGTTCCCGCCGTCGAGGAACACGACCTCGGAGGCGTGGACCTCGGTGCGGTGGCGGCGCTGGCCGTCCTCGGTTTCCCAGGTGTTCTGGACCAGGCGGCCGGCGACGTAGATCCGCTGGCCTTTGGTCACGTACTGGTTGACGGCCTCGGCCGTCGCACTCCAGACCACGAGATTGTGCCAATCCGTCTCTTCGTCGGCGTCCTTCCGGTAGCGGTCCGTCGCCAGCCGCAGCTTGGTCATGGCGGTGCCGCCCGGCGTATAGACCATCTCCGGGTCGGTCCCGACCCGGCCCAACAGTTCCACTCGATTGATCGTGCCTGCCATGTTCCGGTATCCTCCTGTGTGGATGTGGCGCGGTCTTTCCGCGCCCGTTCGCGTGAAGGCGGGGCTGTCGTGTGTAGCGGGATGACGGCCCCGTCCTGCGCTCCGATGTCGAAGCGGCTAGCTGACCCGGACGTACTCCGATTCGCTCTCGGTGACGATGTCGGCCCTGGTCTCAGGATCGAGCGCCTCGTTGAGCTTCCGGTGGTTCACGGCGTAGCGCGTTGTCCGCACGAGGCTGACCGTCCGTCCGTTCACGGTCGCCTTCGTGTCGCCCTGGCGGCGCATCCACGCCTTCAGGGTGTCGAGCGCCCCACGCTTGGCCTTCTCAGGCTCCTTCACGGAGTCCTGGGCCTCGGCGTAGGCCGCCACAGCGTCCCGCGCCTCCTCGTCCGTCACCTCCTTTCCTTCGGTCTCGTTCTCCTCGTCCCCTTCCACCGAGCCCGGCAGGCATAGCGACAGGAACGGGCATGACCGGCACTGCCAGGAGTTGGCCGTGAAGTCCCGCTCCGGGAGCGCGTCGGGGTCCGGCCCGTTCTCGACCTGGTGCGCTGCAAGCTGGCCGAGCCATTCGCAGGCGTCCTGCAAGGCCCTCTCCAGCCGTTCTGCGGGGATGCGTTCCCAGTCCCAGGTGCGGCTGCCCGTGTCCATCGTGGCGATCACGGCGTCCCGCATATCGCCGAACTCGCCGAGGGTGTAGAAGGCGGCCTGGGCCACCGACGCCGGGTGGCTGCGCTCGGCCCCCAGGGTTCGCCAGCGGCGGAACGCCTCGGGACCCCGCGTCTTGATCTCGACGACCACCGGGTCGCCGAGGGCCGGGGTGTCCGGTTCCCCCTCAAAGAGGAACATCTGCGGCGGGGCCTCATCCTCCGGCAGAGGGACCCGCACCGTGCCGTCGGGGTGGCCCGTGACGAGGATGTTGGGGCCGACCCTGACGGTCACCTGCTTCGGGTCCTGCGGGTCGGCGGCGTCGACGTGCCAGCCCGCCCGCTCCATCGCCCGGACCACCACCGGCTCCAGGGCGTTGCCGGCCTCTATCGCCGTCAGCGACTCTGCCGAAGGCGGGTTCGTCGGCTCGTAGTTGGTCGCGGCGTACCAGAGGGCGCGGCGGCAGCCCAGGGCCGCCGATGCCCGCACCTCGATGTTGCCGTCGTCGTCGAAACGCGCCGCAGGACGGGAGAACACCTCCGCCCTGTCTGTGGTCTCAGTCGTCATGTCTCACGCTCCTTGTCCTTCCTCTAGATGAGAGTCGGGGCCATCCCCCGGAGGAGACAACCCCGCCTCGATTCCCGTCTGCGTGGGCCGCTCATGCGGCCGCCTTCTCTGCGGCTTCCCGTTCCGTCTCGGCCTTCGCCGCCTGCCTCTCCTCTCTGGCCTTCAGGTGGTCTTTGAGGATGTGGGCGATGCCGTCGCCTAGGCCGTGGATCGGCACGCTCCTACCGTCGCCAAGGTTGTTCCAGAACGGCGCCATCTCCTGAATGCCCTGGATCTGGTCGACTATCTCCTCCACCGGTGTGCCCCGCCGTAGGTGCAGGGAGATCAGGCGACACGCCAGCTCGGTCACGCCGTGCTGGAAGCTGCCGCCCTTTCCAAGAGCCCCGAATACCTCGAAGGGCTCGCCGTCCTGGTCAGTCGAGACGGTGACGAAGAGGTTCCCCATCTCCGTCTGCAGCCGGGTTGTCGTGCTGGGAAGCGTGCGGGGCCTGTCCCGTGTCGTCGTCGTGGTCATCGTTCGTCCTCCCTTCTCCCGCTAGCCAGTCCATCGCCTCGCCGATAGTGGAGATAACCATCCCGCACCACCGGCAGTGAGGCAGCCTGACCACCGGGCCGCCGCAGTAGCGGCAAGCGCTGGTTGTGCTGTCCATCTGTTTGCTCCTTCCTCGTTGGAATGAGAACGGGACCGTCCCGATGGAGACGGCCCCGCTCGATTCCGTGTGCCGATGGTCGAGAGGCTAGGCGGCCTGCGCCTGCCGCATCTGGTTGAGCTTGTTGGCCGCCGCCTCGATCAGCGACCCGAGCTCGTCGGCCGTCAGGTCGTCGATGCTCTTGCCCGTCTCCCTCTGGATCGCGGCCTGTATCTGCTCCTCGTCGAAGCCCTGCTTGGCGCACAGCTCCATGAGCCGCTTGCGCAGGGTCTCCAGCCGGGAGTCGCCGCGCCCGTTGGCCTGGGCTTGGCCGGAGCCGGCTTTGGCCTGGGCGGGGACGTGCTCCGGGTGCGAAGCGGCGGCCGGCGGCGACTGGTCTCCGTAGAACCCATTCCCAAACTGGATGCCGAAGCTCCTAAAGGCCCGCTTCATCCCGTCAGTGACGGCGCCCTTGGAAGCAGTGTCGTGCCCGTCGGGGGTCTCGTCCGTCACGGCGTGGAAGCCGAGATCGGTGCGGGGCTGTGCGCCCGCGACGGTGACCCGCACCGGGGCCATGTAGACGCTGGCAGTCTTGACCTCGCCGGTCTGGGGATCGACCGTGTCGAACTGCCGCAGTTGCACGTCGCCGACCAGCTCGTAGCCCCAGCCCCCGTAGCCGAAGATGCGGTTGGCTTGGTCGATGACGGCGTGGCCTTCGAGGTAGTCGAAGAACTTGCCGCCGCGCCCCTTGCGCTGGGAGACCAGCGCCGAGTCGAGGGGCTGTCCCAGGGCGTTGATGACGGCGGGCGGGAGCCCGTCCCAGAGCAGCTCGTGCTCGGCGGGAATGGCGGCGTCGGGCTTGTGCCCGTTCTTGGCGGCGACCCCGGCGCCGTTCTTCTGAGTTCCGTTGTTGCTGCCGTTCCTGTTGAACATCTCGTGTCTCCTTATCGGGTGTTGTTCCTGTCGCGAATGACAGATGCGGAATCCCTACGGGAGTCCGTGTGCGGGCGAGGCCCGACGTGAAATGGGCAGAGGTCCTCCCCCGGTCCGAGTCGGGGGCAGGTTCTTGGGCGATGAGAGAGGGGACGGGGTGAAGCGGGCGGGGATGCCCGCAGAGGAGCGGCGGGGAGCCGCTACCGGGCCGAGCGTGCCGCCAGCGAGAGCAGGCGGAGGAAGAGGGCGCGGCCCTGGGGAAGGGACGCAAGCTCGGCCACGTCGCCGACGCCCTGAGGGAGAGCGACGGCGGCGGCCCTGCGACCCAGCAGGGTCAAAAGCCCGTCGGTCGCCTCCCGGCCCGCGTCGTCGCTGTCGAAGGCGAGGAAGACGCGGGGGCAGCCCCGTAGGGCGGAGGCGACCCTCTCAACGCCCTGGGTGCCCAGGGCAGCGCAGGCCGGAAGGCCCCAGCCGGTAAGGAGCAGCCAGTCGAAGACGCCCTCCGTGACGACCGTCCAGGGCGGCGCGGGGCCGAGCCTGCCGAGCCCGAGAACCGGCTTGGGGCCGGGAAGGGCCTGGAACCGGGGCTTCGCGTTGGGTTCCAGGGCCCGGCCCTTCAACCAGCGGACGAGGCCGCCGGAGGCGTCCGGGACGACCACCATGCCGGCGAACCGCTCAGAGCCCCGCTCCATGAACAGCCCGGAGTCCCTGAGCCTGTAGGCTGAGAAGCCGAGGGACTCCAGGGCCTGCCGCAGCCCGCCGCCCGGCGAGTAGCCGAGAGAGAGGCGGGCTGCGGCGACGGGGCCGACGCCCCGGGAGGCCAGGTACTTCCGCGCTTCTGACGAACGCCGGAGACAACCGGCGTAGAAGTGCGCCGCCGCCGTCAGCAGGGACGGGTCCCTCGGCGGCAGCGCGGCGGACGCAGGACGCCGCGAACCCGCTGGACGAATGGCGGCCCGGGGCGCAAGACCTGGGCTGCCGTCCAGCCGCCGGATCGCCTCCGGCAGGCTCAGGTTCTCCGAGCGCTGGATGAAGTCCAGCACGTCCCCGCCCTCGCCGCAGCCGAAGCAGTAGAACCTTTCCGAGTCGGCGTACACCGTGAATGAGCCCTCCATCTCGTCGTGGAAGGGACAGACGCCCTGGCGGACCCTGCCCCGGCCCCTGAGACGCACCCCGGCAGCCTCCACCGTGTCGCCCAGGGGGTGGCGGGCCTTCAGCGCGGGAATGTCCACGTTGGCCGTGACCATCACGCACCCCCGGCCAGTGGCCTGAGACCCCGGAGGCTGCGCCCCGAGACCACCTTGCCGGGCCGCCAGCGCATCCCCAGCGCCGCGACCACCTCCAGCGTCCCGTTGCCCTGGGGCACCAGGGCTGCGGCCCGGCCCGTGCCCTGGCTGTAGAGCACCGCGTCCCGGTCCCCGAACCGCCGCTTCACCAGGCCCTTCCACTCGGAGAACGCCCACCGCGCCTCCCCTTGCGTCGCCTTGCCCGCGTCCACATCTCCCAGCACCGCCAGGGCCGAGTCCACGTCCCCAGCCTGCCTGAGCCGCCGGGCCTCGTGAATCGAGCGCGCCGGGGTCTGCTCCACGGTCTCCGTCTCCGTGTTCACCTTGAACAGCGCGTCGATCAAGTTGTCGACCAACTCCTCGAGGCTGCGCCTGGGCCGCACCACCTCCGGGTCCACTGTCCGATTGCCTGCTACCAATGTCGCCGTCGTCATTTCGCACCTCCTCAGTGCATCTGCTCTGTGTTGCCTTGCCGAACTGCGCCCGCCTGCGGGCAAAAGAGAAGGGCCGCCCCCGGATGGGGACGACCCTTGCGTGTTTGGAATGAGTTGTGAGGGGCCGGAGCCCGCCCGGTCAGCGCCGGAACCTCCCTACCGGAGGACGCCGGGCATGAACCGCCTGAGCAGCAGCGCCCCGATGCCAAGACCGAAGAGGTTCAGGAAGAAGAGCTCCAGGTCGAGGGTCAGCAGCGGCGCCGCGACGACCAAGACGACGACCCCGGCCACGATGACCCGCTTGCGCTTCCACCAGGGCAGCTTCTCGGGGGCCTTGACCGCCACGTCGCTGACCGGCTCGTAGGCCGTCCAGATGGGCAGCCCGACGAGCGCCTCCAACTCGGTTATCACCACGCCGCGGGAGCAGCCCCGGGTGTGGCACCTCGTGTCGATGCCGCTGCCGTCCGGCCTCTGCCGAAACGCCAGTCCGTCGGACTTGCCGCCGTGGCAGACCGCCGTCGACGTCCAGAACCAGCCTCGCTCGCAGCTGACTCGGTGCGGCAGTAGATTCGCTATCCGCAGCGCGCTCGGCCCTGTGTACCTCTCCGCCATCGCCTGTATCCGTGATGCGTCCATGCCGTCATACCTCCTTGCTTGAACTGCTTGCCGTGGACTCCGTGACCTCGTTCCGAAGACGCAACTCGCCCAGGGTGAACAACCACCGTGGGGAAGGCTGCGAGACATGAAGCCCGGCCAGCCTGCTCGGAACCGCAGACCGGCGCGTGTCGAAGCGGCGACCAGGCTGGATGACAGCCATGCCGCAGGCATGTGTAGTCGGTCGAGGCGCGAGACGCACTTCGACCGACTGTGGTCAATGGTCCGACGATGAGGCGATCAACCCCAGGTCGCCAGACCGGTACCCGACGGATGGAGCGATCAACTCCGGTCGCCGGACGGGTGTCCAGCAGCGAGAGCGATCAACCCCCGGTCCGCTGAACGATGCCTGGCGGGAGAAGGGCTAAACACTCCAACCGCCGGACGATGGGCCGATGACGGAGGGCTTACCACTCCGTCGACTCGACCCGTGCTGCCTGCGAAGGGCTTATCACTCCGCGTCGGCAGCAGTCCCTCGTGGGCCGCCACTTCGGTCTGACCCGGGCTGAGGGAAGAACCCCCCAGGTTTCTAGGGCGGGAAACGCTGGAAAAGCCTGAAACTGCATCAATTATCGCCGCACCCTGAACCACGTGAAAAGGTCATCCGTGTCCCTACGCAAAAGTGTTCACAAAATTTCACAGGAACCCCGTCCAAACCCGGCTCTGTCTACTTTCGCCAGCGGCCGAAGGTGCAGAGCCCGACGACCCACCACAGAAGCTCGTGCTTTTGCAGCGCCCTCCGCGTGTCGGAGAGCGCTGTTCTGCGCCAGTTGACCTGGCCGCCCCGCTCGAACCCCCGCAGCGGGTAAGTCTCCGGGGGCAGCGTCATCCCGTGCTCCTCCAACAGCGTCAGCTCCAGGTCCAGGAAGTGCTCCTCGACCCGCAGCCACTCGATGCCCTTGCCCTTGTTGGGGTGCGTCGCCTTCAGCCCACGCCACTCGACGATCAGCGGCCACACGTCCCCGAATACCTCTTCGTCGTCGTCGGCAGCGTCGAGGGTCACCAGGTCTGGAAACTCCCGCCGCAGCGTCGGCCTGCGTCTCGGCTGCGTGCTTCCCCTGGCTGTGTCCTGCGCATCTCCCTGCTCCCCGGCTGCCTGGCCCGACTCCAGCTGCGACAGCCGCTGGCCATACTCTTCGGCGAACGCCTTCACATCACCCTGGACTGCAGCGAAGCCCTTGCTCACGCTCTTCTCCAGCGCCTCGACCCGGCCCACGACGCCGGTGAGCTCTTCCTCCAGCCTGTCGTTGCGCTTCCGCTGCTCCGCGGCAGGGGAGCCGCCGCCCTCAAGCAGCGCCTTGTCCAACACCTGGCGCATCCGCCTGGACAGTCTCCCGCTCTTGAGACATGCGGTCAACGTCTTGTAGTCCACGCCCAACGCCCTGGTGGCCTTCATCACCCCCATGTCCCGCACCAGCTCTTCCAGCAGTGCCATCAACCTCATGTGTTGAAGGTCCTCGATGGTCCTGCTCTTCTCGAAGATAGGCTCTCTCGTCTTCATCGCTCACGCCTCCTCTCATATCGTCCGAGTCTCACTCCTGTGGCTTCCAACTCTCCGGCGGTTTCCCCGGTCCGGCTCATCCGAGTTACGCCCAAGTTCCGCTCCTGCTTCTTCCGACAGTCACGTGGAAGGAACCCTTACGACAAAGTGTTCACTGCCTGCGTCCTGTAGGGGGTGATTCTCCCTGTTCCAGCTTGCCCTCAACGCGACTTGGAACCTCCCACCAAAGCCCATTTCCTGTACACGTCAACTACACCACGAACCGCCCTCCAAGTAACACCTCTCGAAGGTTTGTGCACTCATGCACAAACCCTTGTGGTTATGCACTGGTGCACAAACTTTGCGGAGGTTTTGCAGCGCGATTCGTTTGTCCACACTCTCTTGCGTCGGCCTCGATCAGATGAGACCGACGAAACCGCAGAGAGGTGAACATCTTGGCGCTGAAATCGAAGCTCCGGCCGGCAAGGCGGCACATTTCCCTGATCGCCACGCTGACCCTGGTGGCGCTGGTTGCGGTCCCGTCAACCGGGGGCGCCCAGGCCCAGACCCCTCCCGGCGACGAGCTGACCCTCGTCAACGCCGACCGGGACTTCGTGGAGCGCAAGAAGAAGGGCGAATTCGTCGCTCGCCCCGTGTTCGACCGGGAAATCGCGGACCTCTTCTACGCCGTGCGCGATGCCGACACCGGCGACTGGATAAGCGCCGTGTACCGGGTCAAGGGCGGAGAGAAGAAGCGTAGCGACGGCTGGGAGTACTCCTGGGAGTACCCGGCACTGGACGAGCAGCCCAACCTCGGCCCCGACAGGTCCTACCTGCTGGTCATGCTGGCGACGGCCGAGGACGGCAGGTTGGGAGACTTCTACGCCGTCGTCCCCATCTACGAGCCGTCGAAGATCTGGGACAGGATCCTGTCAGCGCTCGATCCCGCACGCTGGGCCAGGGCCTTCGCCGTCTGGTTGATTGAGGGAGTCCACGGGACCCTGTGCGGAGTGATTGAGCGGGCGTCCGGCGAGGACGTCGACAACTGCCGGGGGGACTCCGGCTGATGGCGGACATCCTCACCGGCACCCCCGAGAGCCTCACCTACGGGCACGAGTTGGTGCGCCAGGCGTGGACCGTCGTATGGGCCGTCGCATCCGCCGCGCTGGCGATCGTCCTCGGCTGGATGGGCCTCAGTCTGATCATGGCCGAGCACCTGGGAAGCCGGCCAGCGGGATGGCGGGAGATGGTCCCCCGTCTCGTGCTCGGCCTCGTCGCCGCCGCGTCGTCCCTCTGGTGGTGCGCGCTGGTCCTGGACATCGCCGACGCCGTTTCCGGCTTCGTCGCCGCCTCCCTCGACGTGACGGCTGGGGACATGCTGCGCTCCACCCTCCGCACCCTGCTCACCGGGGTGGAGGCGGGAAGCGTGGGCATGGGGCTCTTGCTGGCCATGCTCTACCTCGTCTACGGCTTCTTCGTCCTCTACGTCATCGTTCAGATGATTCTCCGTCTGGCACTGATCGACGTCCTTCTCGCACTGGCCCCGATTGCCCTGGGGCTCTGGATCCTGCCGCACACGGCGGGCTGGGGCCGCCACTGGCTGCGGCTCTTCATGACGACCACCTTCCAGCAGGCAATTCAACTCATCGCGTTGGCACTCGGCCTCGGCTTCCTCAACGAAGTCGCCGCCATCGGCGCGTTTGAGCCTGTACGGGACCTCATCTGGAAGCTGCTCATGTCCCTAGCCTTCGTCTACATGGCTACCAGGGTGCCCTCGATGCTGGGTAACACAGGGACCTTCGACGCATGGCTGAACACCCTCTACTTCGGCATGAACCTTCCCGCGTCGATGGTCAGGTCCGCCAAGACCATCGGCCTCATCGCGGGGGGAGCGGCGGGAGGGCCGGGAGGCGTGGCCGTAGGAGCGATGACGGCCAGCGCGGGGCTCTCGGCAGCCACCAGCGGCCTCAGCTCGGCGGCCTCGATGGCGACCCCCTCCGCAGGGGGAGACGGCGGTGGAGCGCCCAGAAGCAGCGGCGAGTAAACGACCGAGCGGAACAGACAGTCGCAGACGAGAGAGCGCCAGCCGGGACCGAGGCGAAGCGATGTGCAGGTAGAGGGACCACGGAGCACCGACCGATAGACACGAGCGCTAGGGTCGGAATCAGAGAGGAGCAAACGAAATGGAAGACCTTACTCAGACCATCTCGAACCTGGTGGGCATCCTGCTGGGGATCGTGGGCGCGGTGGGCGTCGGATTCTTCATATACGGCGCGTACCTGTATCTGACGGCCAGCGGAGCGCCCCACCAGATGGAGCGCGGCAAGAGCGCAATGATGACGGCCCTCGCAGGCATCGTTCTGGCCCTTGTCGCCTACGGCGTGGTGGAGCTGGTGATGAACGCCGTCGTGAACCCGGGTGTGGACATCACAGACGCGCTACCCGAACCGGATGCGCCCGACGCTGGTGGTGAGGATGGCGACGACGGCGACGACGGCTAGGCGGACGTGAGGAGGAGAGATATATGAAAGAACACGAGGTACCGACTCACGTTCAGGCCGAGGACCGGGTGCTGCTGTGGTTCACCTTCCCTCAGATCGTCGCGGTGACGGCGGTGGCCGCCCTGTCCTACGGGGCCTACCGGTACGCCCCGATCGGTCCGTCCGAGGTGCGCATGGCGATTGGCGTCGTCTTCGGACTCGTCGGCATAGCCATGATCGTGGGCAAGATCGGCGGGAGGCGGCTGCCCCTGGTGGCTGCCGACCTGCTCAAGTACAGGCTGGGCGCTCGGCGCTACGCCGGGCAGTTGGCCCAGCTCGTGCGGACCGTGGCTCCGGCGCCTCCGCAGCCGCTGAAGCGCGGCCCCGGCCCCCTGCGGCTGATGGCGAGGAGATCGAAGCGCGCCCTCCGCAGACTGCGCGGAAGGACGAAGCGCAGGGGGAAGGACAAGGACCGGCGCAACCGACGGCGTCCTTTCAGGCCGCACGGCTGGTTCGGCAAGCGCCGCAAGAACGGTAGGAACCACCTGGGCCACCGGGCCGAGACGCTGGAGAGCAGGCGAAAGCCCCGCCCGGGATGGGTGTCGGTCGTCGGTGTCGTGCTGGTGGCGATGGCCGCGACGGCGCCCCAGGCCGTCCTGGCAGACGGTCACGAGCCCTGGCGGGACGATATCGAATTCGATCTGACCGAGCAGGTGAAGGGCCGCCGGCTATTCGTCGAGGAGCTGACCGTCTCCGGAGACCGGGCCGCCGTAACCCTGAGAGCAGCCACCAACGTCGACCTGCGAGCGAGGGCATACGGCGGCCCGGAGGGGACGTGGCTCCGTTTCTGGGGCTCAGCGTCGCTCGACGAGGGGGAGCGGGTCCACTACTCCCTCCCCCTGCACGGCCCCGTGCCGTCCTTCACATTCTCGTGGGAGGACGGCACGGGCCAGGCGGGGGCGTTCACCGTCGAGCACGGATGGATACCGCACCCTCTCCCCGAAGTAGCGGGCGAGCTCTGCAACATCATGCTCACTTCCCTGGGCTGGACGCCCGGGACGGTCAGCGGCGTGGTCGAGTCCGACTGCGTGACGCGCATCGAGCACCCTGTCGAGCTTCAGACCGTCGCCGGGCACGAGAGCGTCACCGAGACGGCCCTTATGGACGCCCAGGTGACGGCGATCACGGGAACGCTCGCCGCTGCCACCGGCGCATCGACCGCCAGCGTCCCCTTCCTGGCTGACGGCGAGACCCGTTTCAAGCTGCGAGTGGGACACGGCGAGGCAATCCACGACGTCGCCATCGGCGTGGACCTGGAGGCCGCGCTCAGCATCTCCATCCCGCCACTGACCGTGCTCACCCACCACCCCGAGCGGACGGAGGAGCGCACCGAGACGGTGAGCCTATACCGGCCGGGGGCCAGCGACTCCGACAGCGACAGCGAGACCATCACCGTCACCCACGACGACGGCACCACGACGGAGCACACCGTCTCCGCCCACGCCTACGCCTACGTGCCAAGCAGGACGATCCAGAAGCAGGTCACGCTCACCATCGTCCACCCCGAACACGTGAAGGCCGAGGTGTTGCAGCGTGAGCCCATCACCGGGAGCAGGGACGAGAGCCTCGCTCTGCAGTCTGGCGTGGGATCCGATGACCCCTTCAGCGTCCTGGCCCTGCCGGAGCCCGAGCCCGAGGAGGAGCACGCGGAGCAGACTCCCGCGGGCGGGCTGCGCTGGTGGTTCGAGTCGCTCGGATGGGAGTGGCCCTGGTGAAGCAGGCCGCGACCTTTTCGATTCTCACCGGCGCGGCCCTCGTCTTCGTGGGGGCCACGCCGGAAGAGGAAGCAATGCTTCACGCCTTCGACAGGGCGCTCACGGCGATGGCCTACGCGGGCTCAGGCCTGTGCTTCTTCGCCATCGTCTGGGCCGGGTTCGTGCTGATGGCCGAGGGCGCCGAGGAGCGCGGAGGGGGACGGGCCAGGACCGCCGTGGCGCTGGCAATCGTCGGCCTGGTCCTCGTGCTCTCGGCCAAAGGTGTGGCCGCCCTTCTCAGGCACGGCCTCATCCCCACCATCCCAACCCCATAGAGCGAAGGAGAACCTCCTCTTTGGGACAGCTTATTCGACAACTTCTGAGACGCGGACCGAGGAAGCCTCTCGAAGCGGACGACGTCCGCCAACCCACGCCGCCCAACGAACCGAAGGCCGGCTCACAATCCGAGGCTTCGGCCCCAAGCCGCCGCCCAACCTGCCGTTCTTCTTCATGCTGTCGCACCTCGAGGACGACGGCCCGGTGCGGCTGGACGGGGTGAAGCTCGGCTTGTGCGAGGTGATGGGCCTGGAGCTGGATGAGCCGAAGCTCGGGGCCTTCGCCGGGGCGCTCAACGCCCTCGACTTCCCGGCCCAGCTCCTCGTCAGACAGCACCCGCCCCGCCTTGGACTGATGCGGGAGAAGCTGAAGCTGGCCCATCCCGACAATCTGCCCTCTCAGACGAAGGCGGCCGCCGAGTCGCTCGAGAGACTGCTCACCGACCTTGAGACCCGGGATGGCATCCTCGACCGTCGCTTCTACGCCGTGTGCGAGTTCGCCCGCGTCGACGATCTGCGCGGCCTGCTGGCAAGGGCAGGGCTCTCCGTTCATCCCCTGAGAGGACGCCAGCTTCGGTTGTTCCTGGTGTCGGCGGCCCTTGGAGGCTCCCCCGCCGACTTCGACGAGGAGACGACCGTCGAAGTGGTGATCAACCGGCGCGACATGCGCGTCGGAGACCGCCTCGTTCGCTCACTTCACCTAAGCCGATGGCCCCGCTCCCTCGCTCCCGGCTTCCTGCAGGGACTCATGGCGGCGGGAGCACCGATGGACCTGTCCGTCCATGTCGGCCCGATACCTGCCGAGCAGGCGGCCAGGACCCTGGAGTGGCAGAAGGTGCGGTTCGAGTCGGCCCAGTCACTCTCCCTCAGGAGAGGGCGCACCATGTCCCCCGAGGCGGAGATCGCACTGGAGGACGTAACGCGGCTGAGGGACGACGTGCAGCGCGGCCGCGAGCGCCTGTTCCACTCCTCACTGTCCGTGACCCTTCACGCGAAGGATGCCGACTCGCTGAAGGAGATGACCCAGCGGGCGAAGGCCCACTTCGCCGCCACCCTGGGCAAGCTCGACAACCTGGCTTTCAGACAGCGCGAGGGGCTGCTCTCGACGCTGCCTCTGGCCCTGAATGCCGTCGGCGAGTGGCGCAGTCTGGACACATCGAGCCTTGCGAGGCTCTTCCCCTTCTCGCCACCCGATCTGGACACCCGCAGCGGCACCCTCTACGGCATCGACATGAGGGCCTGCTCCCCGGTCGTCTACGACCCCTGGGATGGGACTCACCTCAACGCCAACACCGCCGTCCTCGCACGCTCCGGCTCAGGCAAGAGCTTCGCAACCAAGCTGGGAGTTCTCAGGGGCCTGTGCCGGGGCGTCACCGCCTACGTCATCGACCCGGAAGGGGAGTACGCGGACATGGCGAGGGCGGCGGGCGGGCGCGTCCTTTCCCCCGGAGTGCCGGGCGAGGGCATGAACCCTTTTGTCATAGATAAGGGCGACTCCGAGGAGATGCTCCAACGCATCGGCAGTCTCCGCCGCCTGATTGAAGTCATGGTTGGCGAGGGCCTCGGAGCCGACCGCCGCGCGTCTCTCGACCACGCCCTGGCGGGCTACTATGCCCGGTCCCGCGAGCGCACGGGCTTCAGGGATTTCTATTCGTACCTGCAAGAGAGCGAGACGGGAGACCCCGATCTCGCACGGCTTCTCAGGCCCTTCGCCACCGGCAGCCTGCGCCACCTCCTGTCCGACGAGGGAGAAGACCTCCTCTCCAACGAGGCCCTCGTCACCGTCTTCGACCTGCGGCTGCTGGAGCCAGACCTGAGGCCCGCCGCCGCGATGGTCTGCACCGAGACGGTGTGGGCCGCGGCCGCCCAGGACCCCAAGCCACGTCTTCTCGTGGTGGACGAGGTCTGGTCGATCATGCAGCACCCCGAGGGAGCGGCCTTCATGGTTTCTTTGGCCAAGCGCGCCCGCAAGCACCGCCTCGGTCTCCAGTTCATCACCCAGGACGTCCAGGACCTTCTCTCCGAGGATTCTTCGAGAACCATCACCGGCCACTCCGGGCGCGCCCTGCTACAGAACGCCGCCTTCAAGCTGCTCTTGCAGCAGGACGCCGCGGCGATAAGCACCGTCGGAGACGCCTTCGATCTGCCCGAAGACCTCCAGCGCTGGCTGCTGTCCTGCCCGCGTGGAGACGGCCTCCTTCTCGCTAGGGGTAACCGCTTCCCTGTCCGCATCGAGGCAACGCCGGAGGAGGCAGAGGTCATCGAGTGGAGACCCGGACCCCATTAGAGAAAGGAATGTCACTCATGAAGTTCAGCCCGATGAAAATCCTGTCAGGTAACGACGACCATAAGAGAGGACCCGTCCTCCTGGCGGTGACCCCGCCCAAGACGGGCGAACGCACCCTCCTAGGCGTGGAGAACCTGCTCCAGTCCATCGCGGTCCCGGAACCCTTCTCGCTGGAACTTGCCGGCACCGCGGACGGCGTGACCCTCATGGCCCGCTGCCTAGACGACCAGGTGGTGCGGGACCAGCTCTCCGCCCACTACCCGCAGGCCCGCATCGAGGTGCTGCATCCCGGCGAAGACCCACTGTGGGTCCGCGACGGTGAGCAGGCGTGGAGCATGATCCTGAGGGCCGACGCCCCCGAGTACGTCCCCCTGCGCACCTTCAGAGACGACGACCTGCTCGACCCCGGCTCCGACCCCCTCATCGCCCTGCTGGGCGCTCTGACGGCGCTCCACCCCGGAGAGCGCACCGTGGCGCGGCTCATGCTGCGGTCCCTCGGCCCTGACTGGTCTCAGCACCACCTGGAAAAGGCCCACACTCGGGCCGTGGACGACCGCCAGGATCCCTCCTACACCTACCAAACCAGGCCCCTCCAGTTGGACGGTGTGACGATGGCTGTACTCGGCATCGGCTCGCTCGCCGCCCTCAAGGGCTACCTGTGGATACGGGACGGGGAGACATGGAAGGCCGCTCTCCTGGGCGTCGGCACGGCGCTGGTGCTGGCCGCGGGTGGTTGGGCGTGGCACCGCTGGAAGAAGGCAGGGAGCCGCGTCGAGGACCCCATCCTGATACGGGAGAAGGTCAGCCGCATTGCATTCGACGCCGAGCTACAGGTCGTCGCCGTCCTGCCCGCCGACACGGGGACGCAGCGGGCCGCCGAGCTGTTGGAGCCGGTGGCCCTCGCTTACCGCCACTTCGACAACCCCGCGGGGGCGCGGTTCAAGGTGGGGAAGGTGAAGCGGATCGTTCCCGACCCGGACAACCTGCACCCCGCAGGCCCCGGCCTGTTCGGGAGGCGCAGCGTCCTGGGAGTCCGCGAGGTTGCCGCCCTCTGGCATCCGCCGGGAGCGGGCGACGAGACGCCCTTGGTGGAGCGCTCCGGCGCAAGGGGGCTGTCACCCTGGGCCAGGGGCGTCAGGGGAGGCGCCCTGGTGGGCGACACCACCTCGGGCAAGACCATGCCCATCCGATTCCCCGACGACTTGCTCCGCCGCCACCACCTCTACGTCGCCCGCACGCGTATGGGCAAGTCGACCCTCATGCACCACGTCGCTCTCCACAAGATGCACGAGAAGGCGGCGGGCAGGGACGACGACGCCATCGTCGTCATTGACCCCCACACCGACCTCGTAGGCGGACTGCTAGAGCAGATCCCCGGCGAGATCGCCAACAGGGTGCGGCTCATTGACCTGTCCGACCACACGCGGGCCCCGGGCATCAACCTGCTGGACACCCGCATCTTCGCCGACCGGGACCGCACCGCCGACTCGGTCGTGCGCGTGGCGAAAGGACTGTGGGACCAGTGGGGGCCGCGGATGCAGTCCATCCTCGAACAGACCGTCAAGACCCTCCACGAGGCGAATGAGCACCCAACCACCGACGAGCACGAGCAGTACACCATCCTGGACGCCCTCAAGCTCCTGTCCAACGACCCCTACCGCAATTCGGTCCTGGCGAAGGTGAACGACCCGTATCTCCTGGAGTGGTGGGCAAGGGACTTCGGCAGCTGGCACAGACAGTACCGCGCCGAGGCCCTCGCCCCCGTCCAGACCCGCCTCTCCTACTACGCATCATCCAAGCGCGCGCGGGCCATCCTGGGCCAGCGCCGCTCCACCATCGACCTGCGCGAGACCATCCTCGAAGGCGGCGTGCTTCTCGTGTCCACGTCCCAGGGGACCGTGGGCAGGGACGTCGCCGCCCTGGTGGGCGCGTCCCTCCTCAATCTCGTGGACGCCGTGATTCGCGAGCAGGGAAGCGTCTCCCTCAGCCAGCGTCGCGGCGCGCTGGTGGTCGTCGACGAGATGCAGACCATGCCCGGCGTCGATTACGAGGGCATGTTGTCCGAACTGGGCAAGTTCGGAGCGTCCTACATCCTGGCCACCCAGAGCCTTGCGAAGCTGGACGACCTATCACGCACGATGCGAGACACCATTCTCGCTAACGTGGGCTGCCTCGCGGTCTTCCAGGTTGCGGGCAACGACGCGCGGACCCTGGTGTGGGAGCTGGGCAAGGAGCGGGTGACCGAGGAGGACATTGTGTCGCTCCCCGTCCACCACTGCTACGTCCGCGCCACGGTGGGCAAAGAGCGGATGCCCGCCTTTTCGATGATGGTCAGAAAGCCGGAGCCGGGAGACCCCGCCGTGGCCTCACGAATCCGGGCCGAGACCTCCTCGTACACCACCTCGGCTCGCCAGGCGGACTACGCCGAAGTCGAGGGCCACCGGAAGGTGAACGAGTACCAGAGCGCCATCGAGGACTTGAAGGACGGCAAGGACCCCGCTCCGGAGCCTCAGGAGCAGGCTCCCCGGGACACGGTGCGCTGGAAGCAGACCAGCAAGCGGAAGAAGACCAGCAAGGAGGTCAACCGATGAAACTCACACCCACAGACATGGAGCTCTTGGACGCCCTAGCCTCGATGCCCTTCATCGACCGGCTGGAGACAGTCGCCGTAACCGGCTCGTCGAGGGGAGCGGTCTACGAGGGCTTCAGCAGACTGGAGAATGCGGGCCTTGCGGCCTCCGTTCCCCACGCATCCGACCTGATACCGCCCACCCGCCGCTACCGCATCACCGCCGACGGGCTGCGCCGCCTCGCCGAGTCCGGGGACGCGACGGTGGACGAGCTGCTGGTCAGCCGCCCCGTCTCGGCCCGATGGCTGCGTCTCGCGGTGGACCGCATCGACGCCCTGGCCGTCGTGTACCGGCTGGCATCGGCCGTAGCCGACAAGGAACCTCCCATCAGTCTCCGGCTCTACCGGGCTAGCCCCCTCGACGCCGCCCTGACCCTCCCCGGAGGGAAGACCGTCGGCATCGTCAGGCAGGGCCTGACCGCAGACAGGTCGGCCTTCTCGCGGCGGCTGTGGAAACTGCGACAGGTCCCGCTGCCCGGAGTCGTTCTTATCCTGGTGACTGACGAGGTGCGGCTGAGGCACGCCCGGCAGAGGACGCCCCGCGCTGTCAACGCGCTGCTGGCCCTGGAGCGGGACGCCGTTCTTTCAACATCCGCCGACCGCGTGTGGCGTCCCGCAGCCTACGGCGCGCCCATCGACCTGCAGGACGCCGTTGAACGGCTCGCCCCTGGTGGCAAGGCGCCGGAGGAGGATCCACCCTCGACGATCGAGATGCCCGGCGATGGCGTTCCCGACCCATCCCATGCCCTGCCCGCGCTGCTGAGCCCGGCGGAGAAGCGGGCCCTCGACCTGGTCTCCGACTGGCCCTGGATTCAGCGCGGCGAGCTCGCCAGTCTGATGGCAGTCTCCGAGCCGAGGGCGTCCCAGCTCACCACCCCTCTCGAAGGGTTCGGACTCGTCGTCAGGCCCGTAGAGGGAAGCGGACGAATGGCCCTCACCGACCGGGGGCTGTCCCTCCTTTCCCGCAGGGACCGGACATCCGTTGCCGTGGCCAGGAGGCGGTGGAGCGTCGCGTCACTGGACTACGAGGCCCCGCTCCAGTGGCGCAACGTCACAGGCGGCAGGAGCAGGCAGCTGCTCAGGAACATCGAGCACACCCAGGCCGTCCACTCCTTCGTCGCTGCCCTAGCGCGACAGGCCCATGCCCTGGGCTGGGAGCTCGTCCAGATCGACCCGCCCAGGAGGGCGTCGAGGCACTTCAGGCACGACGGGAGAAACCGATCGGTCTACCCCGACGCCTTCGGCGTCCTGAGCAGAGGCCCTGCGACATGGCCCTTCTTCCTGGAGTGGGAGCGTCGCGCCGTGCGCCCCTCGACCATGGCGGACCGGATCGCTCCATATCTGCGCTACTTCTCATCTCACAGACCCACCGACGATCACGGCGCGGAGCCCGCTGTCCTCATCGTCTTCGACGACGACCTCGCCGCCATTCACTTCCTGAAAGTGGCGCGGGAGGAGATGCAGGCGGAGCAAGTCGAGGTGCCCCTGTGGGTTTCCCACAGGAAGGCCATTGACGAGTTGGGACCTCTGGGACGCGCCTGGCGCAGACCCGCCGACGAGGAACCCGCCCAGCCGCTTGTGGAGCGATGAACAACCACCGAGAACACCCATGCCCTCAAGAAACACCGACAAGAAGAACGGCCCTCGGAGGCGCAGAGGACGGAACGTTGTCCGGCTCAACACGGTAGTCCTCTGGCAGCGGCTCGCTGTGCTGAACCGCTCCCAGAACTGGCTCGCCGCCGAGATTGGGATAAGCCCCAGCTACATGTCGATGCTGGTCAACGGGGAGCGCTCGCCCTCCGGCCGCATCCGCCGCCGGATGCAGCAGGCCCTCGCCGTGGACGACTTCCACCAACTCTTTCACTTGGAGGTGACCGATGAACAACAGTGACACCGGAAACACCGACTACATCACCATCGACGGACGCACCATGCCCCTGGAGAACGCCGTGCTGCCGGAGGGCTTCGGCAAGCGCATCGTGCGGCTCAAGAAGGCCAGCAAGTTCACCTGGAACGGCATGGCCCAGGCGATCGGCATCGACCCCAAGAGCCTGCTCAGGTGGGCTCACCAGGGAGTCGAGCCCTCAGGGGGAGCTATGCTCTCCCTGCTGCGCTTCGCCAGCCGGATGCCCGGAGGCGTCGAGATCCTCATGGGCAAGGGCGTCCAGCTGAGGTTCTTCGAGCAGGAGGAGAGCTAGTACCCGATCCCGTTGGCGCGGTCTAATGCGCATCGGCGGCGCGGCGGGGTCGGACCCGACCCGCAGTCCATAGCAGAGCCGAGTTGAGCAGCCGTGGGCGCTCGCCCGATCCCGTCAGCGTCACCGGCCCAGCCGACAGACCCGTAATGAGCGACCAGACGGCATGCGAGCACGCAGACGCGATGACGCGACAAGAGTCATCCCAAGAGACTAAGGAGCGGACGAGTGAAAGACAGACTGCTACGTCGCCGAGAAGTAGAGGAACTTACCGGACTGAGCCGCGCCTCGATCTACAGGTTGATGCGGAGTGGAAGATTCCCTGCATCTGTAAGGGTCAGCGATACGGCCGTCAGATGGAAGTCAAGCGACATCACCGCCTGGATAGAATCCCGGCCGGTGGCGGCGACCGAACTCGGCTCGGACACCACCGCCCGGGAGTAGTCTGGCTGCTATGGCCTGCCATCGCACCGATCCACCTTGTTCCCGACGCTCGAGATCCCACGGGCAGAAGGTGTAAGGTCTTGGGTGGGTCTCTTGACAGGTCTTGGGGAGGATAGTAAGATAATCTTACCTCCATGTAAGGAGCATGCGTATGGACAAGGAACGCGTCACGCAGCAGGTGATCCAGGCTGTCGTAGAGGTTCAAGAGGCCAGTGGAAGAGCTGCGGGAGGAATCGGGGCTGCAACTAGGCCTATCGGAGACGCTATGGGCTTCGACAGCTTGAGCGGCATTGAGGTCACGGTCGCTCTTGCCCAATCCCTGGGACACGAACTCCCCGACGACAATCTCTTCGTCTCCGAGGATGGCCGAAGAGCCCGTTCTATTGCCGAGGTCGCGGACAACTTGTGCAAGACCATCGGCCTCGTGCCCGAGACAGTGAGGTCAGAGACCGAATGAGTAACGTAGAGGACTCCCGCCAGGCCATTGCGGCGCGGCTCCGATTGGGAAGGGAACTGGCAGGCCTCACCCAAGGTCAGGTTGCGAAGATCAGGGGCTGGCATAGGCCCACGGTCTCTGAGATTGAGGCCGGCCGCCGGAGGGTGTCTGCAGATGAACTGACCAGTTTGGCGGAACTCTACGGAGTCAGCGTGTCCTGGATAGTGGAAGAAGAAGAGGAACACTCTCTATCCAGCGATCGTGCACGGCTAGCGGCTCGGGAACTGGGCAATCTCAGGGACGAAGACCTGGATCGCCTGCTAGAGGTGATCCGGTCCTTGAGGACTTCGCAAGGTGTCGATGAATGATGGATCGACGAACCATAGCCAGGAAGGCTACCGCCGCCGCTCTTCGGACACGACTGCGGGCTGGCTATCGGTTGGACCAGCCTATCTGTGTCTACGATCTGGCCGAGCGAATAGGCGTTGAGGTCCGGTTCTTTGACATTCCCAGCCTGGAGGGAATGTACTACAACGCCCGAAGGCCCCACATCATACTCTCATCCCTGCGTCCCCCAGGGCGCCGTGCCTTCACATGCGCCCACGAGCTGGGCCATCACTCCAGTGGAGACGGAACTTACCTAGACGAGATGGTGGAGCAGTGGGCAGGGACACGTTTCGACCCGACGGAGTTCTCTGCTGACCGCTTCGCGGGTGCCCTCTTGATGCCGAAGACGGCTGTAGAGCGGGCCTTCTCCCTTCGCCAGTGGCCCATCGATGAGTGTACTCCAGAGCAGGTCTATGCCGTATCGAACTACTTTGGCGTAGGGTACACGACCCTCGTGCACCACCTGAGCCGCGGCCTACTGCTTCTATCAGGCTCCCGTGCGGAGCGGCTCTTGGAGATCCCGCCACGACGCGCCCAGGCTTTGGCGGTCGGATGGGAGACACCGGGCACAGTGTGGGTTGTAGACAGGCACTGGGTTGACAGACCGGTAGACGTTGAGGCCGGCGACCTGATCCTTCTTCATGAGGAGACGCTAGTCGAGGGCGACTGCGCCGAACGAGTAATCGATATGGAGGGTGGCAGGCTGCTTCGCGCCAAGGTACCGGGCATAGGCAGGCTGGAAGACCGTTCCGGTTGGTCTGCCTTCATCCGGGTGTCTAGGCGTGACTTTATCGGGCGAAACGTCCACCGCCACCGAGAGGAGGTGGATCATTAGCACACCTCCCGTAATTGTGGAGAGAAACCTTTCAGCAGCGTGGGGCAGGGCCTTCCTCAGCGTCTTCGAGTCCAACGAGATCGCCCCGCTTGTCGTCGTCATCGAGGGTCTGGACAACGCGGACCCTCCGGAGATCCCGGCCATCCGCCGCGCACTCGACGGGGAGCTGAGAGAGGAAGGAAGAGGACTATCTTGCCTGCAGGTGGCGAACACCATCTTCCCGATCTCTCTCTGGAATCCCGATAAGCCGAGGGCTGACCTGTACGACCGGTATCTGAAGATCATTCATCGCATCCGCAAACATCGTGGCAACAGATACGGCGTGTACTTCCAGCGTCTCATCGCCCATGGCGCCGACAGCGAGACCGAAGAGGACGTGAACCAGCTGGAGCACATCATCAGCACGTGGAACCGGGGGAATCATCGCAGGTCCGCTCTACAGGCCTCCCTCATTGATCCAAGAGTGGACCACACACATCAGCGCCAGCGAGGCTTTCCCTGCCTGCAGCAGGTCGCCTTCGCACCTGTGGGCGATGGCGGACTAGCGGTCACCGGCTTCTATGCGAAGCAGCACATGTTCGAACGCGCTTACGGCAACTATCTGGGACTCTGCCGCCTCGGGCGCTTCATGGCCCATGAGATGGGACTGACGCTGTCGCAGGTCGTCTGCATTTCGACCCCTGCAGCTCGGGACCGTCCCAAGAGGCATCTCGCCGGGCTTGCACGCCAGGTGGAGTCCGCCCTCTTGGACTTCGAGGACCGTCAAGAACCTAGTTCCGGAGTAACTCGGCCTCCCGAGGTCCTGAATCAAGGAAGGCTGATCGTCTTCGAGGGGCCTGACGGTGTCGGAAAGTCCACGCTTTCTCGGGCCCTCGCCGGCAGGCTCAACGCGATGGGCCTCAAGTGCGACCACCTGTCCTTTCCCGGCAAGCAGGAGGGGACGGTCGGCCGCCTCGTCTATGATGCGCACCACGACCCGGCTTCATATGGCTTGAAGGGGATTACGGCCACCGGTCTGCAGGCCCTGCACATAGCAGCGCATCTCGATGAGATAGACCGGACCATCCTGCCGGCGCTCCGTGAGGGTCGTTGGGTGATCCTCGACCGCTTCTGGTGGTCTACATGGGTCTACGGCCAGGCATCATCGGTCGACAGCGCCGCATTGGACGCCCTGATAAGAGTCGAGCGCCTACATTGGCGTGACATCAAGCCTGATGCCCTCTTCTTGGTGGACCGCTCCCGGGCTGAGTTCGAAGATGGCACTCTTCCAGTGCTCCGAGAGGGATACGAGCGGCTTTCTCACAAGGAAAGAGGCCAGTACCCAATCCACCGGGTACGGAATGATGCGGCGGTCGAAGAGTCTCTGAGTCAACTGCTCGCTTCTCTCCGAGACCTCATTTCCCAGGTGGGATACGAGGCTCCTATAGAGGAGGGAGGCCCGCCGTCAGGACCGAGTGACCAGTTACAACTTCCCCCTCCCCGCACGAAGGCCCCTGCCGCCTTCACGACTCTATCTCCAGCTCGAACCACGGTCGTGTATGAGAGCTACTGGCGCTTCGCCGTCGAGCGTCAGGAAGTGTTCTTCCGCAAACTCGAAAGACGCCCGCCTCCGTGGACAGGCGACCCCATCCTCGCAAAGCACAAGTTCACCAACGCATATCGGGCATCCGATCGGGTCAGCCAGTACCTCATCAGGAACGTGATCTACGAGGGGGACCAGTCCCCCGAGGAGGTGTTCTTCCGCACCATCCTATTCAAGCTCTTCAACAAGATCGAAACGTGGGAGCTACTGCAAGACAGACTGAAGACAATGAGCCAATCGGACTACTCCTTCGAGGACTACGACCGCGTGTTGACCGAGGCCCTTGCCGCCGGCACAAGAATCTACTCGGCGGCCTATATGATGCCGTCGGGAAGGAGTTCGTTCGGCTACACGCAGAAGCATCGCAATCAACTGATGCTCATGGAGAGGATGATGGAGGATGGGGTCCCGCAGAGGATCACCGAGGCGCCGACTATGGCCCAGGCCTTCGATGTGCTCCGCTCGTATCCAACGATAGGCGACTTTCTCGGCTATCAGTTCGTGACGGACCTCAACTACAGCAGCTTGACCGATTTCTCCGAGATGGAGTTCGTCATACCGGGCCCTGGAGCGCTGGATGGCATCCGAAAATGCTTCGCCGACCAGGGCGGGCTGAACGACGCCGACATCATCAGATTGGTTACCGAGAGTCAGGAACGGGAGTTCGAGCGCCTGGGGCTGAAATTCCGCATGCTGGGAGGAAGACACCTTCAACTTATAGATTGCCAGAACCTCTTCTGCGAGGTGTCCAAGTACGCCCGTGTGAAGCATCCGGAGATCGTGGGAGTGAGCAAGCGCTCTCGCATCAAGCAGCTGTATCGTCCTAAAGCCAACCCAATTGGGTATTGGTACCCGCCCAAGTGGGGCATCAACCACCTGTTTGCTCGTCAAGGAGGACCGGGATGATCTCGGCCATTCGGGGGCAATCCGCCGACCACGTCTGGCAGCAGGCGGCCGAGGCATTTCGGCGGTCGGATGGAGTCCGCAGACAGGAGAGCAGGCGAGGGCCTACCAGGGAGATTCTTCACGTCGCTACCTCAATCACGGACCCGCGCCAGCGCTGGGTCGTCTCCAGGCAGCCGCCGTTGAACTTGGCCTTCGCGTTGGTGGAAGTCGTCTGGATCATGACCGGACGGCGCGATCTCGCATTCCTGGAGTACTGGAACACCAAGTATCGCGACTTCGTTGGGCCTGGGCCCGAGCTCCACGGGGCCTACGGGTACCGCTTACGCCACCACCTTGGCATCGACCAGCTTGAGCGGGCCCACCAGGCGCTTGAACGCAATCCCGACACAAGGCAGGTGGCTCTACAAATCTGGGACTCCCGGGAAGACCTTCCCGCCCCTGACGGGACCCCGGCTGATCAGGACGTCCCCTGCAACATAGTTGCAATGCCGAAGATTCGTGATGGAAAGCTCGAGTGGATGCAGGTCATCCGCAGCAACGACTTGTTCCTTGGGGTGCCTCACAACTTCGTACAGTTCACATCTATTCAGGAGATACTGGCCGGCTGGCTGGGAGTCGAGTGCGGCTCATACACCCAGATCAGCGACAGCCTGCACGTGTACGATCACAACTGGAAGAGAGTGGTGGATTCGACGGCTCTCCCGGGCGTTTCTCGAAACACCGACAGACTCACCCTGCCCAAGCAGGAGTCGGACCGCGTGTTCAAGCAGCTGGAACGCCGCATCCTCTTGATGATCGATGAGAAAGCCAAGCCGGATTCACTAGAAGGACTGGCCTCATGGGAAGACGCTCCCGAGGCTTATAGGAACATAGCAGTCGTCCTCACTGCCGAAGCTCTTCGTCGTCGAAACCTGGCGAAGGCGGCAACCCGCATCATGGCTCGCTGCACAAACCCTGCTTACAGGCAACTCTGGTCCAGATGGTTCTCGAGCAGGCCCCGGCAGGCCGAGGCGACGTTGCCCCTGTCGAACTAGGGGCCTCTCATGGTTCGGTTTCGTTTGTGGATCCTAGTGAAAGTGATTCGGTCGGACTAGCTGATCATAGACCACGGAGCGATTAGCAATGACGGAAGAAACCCGAAACATATTCATACCACACATACACGAGGACGATGAGGGACTCAGGCAGATCAAGAAGTTGGTCCGTGAACATGGGATGGTGCTGCGCGACTCGTCGATCACCGCCGATAAGCCGAACGAAGCCTCTAATCCGGACTACATCAAGTATGAGATACTCGCACCACATATTAGGTGGGCAAGCGTGGTCGTGGTGTATGTCTCACCTGACACTAAGGATAGTGATTGGGTGAACTGGGAAATCGAGTATGCCCACAAGCTCGGCAAGAGGATTGTTGGGATATGGGAGTGGGGTTCTAAAGACTGCGAACTGCCCGAGGCGCTAGACCGGTATGCAGACGCGGTGGTTGGCTGGAATGGGGAGAGCATCGTAGACGCCATAGACGGCAAGTCGAGCGATTGGTTCAAGCAGGACGGAGCCAGACAAGATCGCAGGCCCATCCCCAGACATTCCTGTAGGTAGGCGTAAGGATGACTAGACTTCACTCATACGTCGTTGCCAGAGACTTCGGGTTCGCTCCCAACCCCTTCTTCGGTTTCTGCACGCTTGCTACCTGCAAGCCCAGGGTTCGGCGTGTGGCCGCGATTGGAGACTGGGTGATCGGCACAGGCTCAAAGACAAAGCAAAGGGACGGGTACCTCGTCTTTGCAATGCGAGTGAGCGAAGCGCTGTCGTTCGGCGACTATTCTCAAGATCCGCGTTTCGCCATCAAGCGCCCCGACCTATATGCGAGTAAACGGCAAGCCTTCGGAGACAACATATATCAGTGGAATGGCGAACAGGAATCGTGGATCCAGGTCGACTCCCATCACAGCTTGGTGGATGGCACTGTCAACATCCGGAACGTGCGCCGTGATACATCGGTGAATCGAGTCCTCGTTAGTGACGACTTTGTCTATTTCGGTGGAGAAGGGCCCAGGGTCCCGATGTTCGATGGGAAGAACGTCGTTCGTGATGGTGTCGGACACCTGAACCGATTCTCTGAAGAAACGGTGGTCCAGTTCGTGAAGTGGATTAGAAGCCTTGAGGAAGCTGGTTATTGCGGTGCTCCGCTGGATTGGAGGTGAGCCTTATGGAACTCAATCACTATCAGGACCTCGCCAAGCAGACCGATCAACAACCCGGAACGGACATTGAGGACGCGAAGTCGCCAAGTATTCTGGTTCCCTTGCTTGGACTGGTGGGAGAAGCCGGTGAACTCCTGAGCGAACACAAGAAGTGGCTGAGGGATGGCGATTCATACAGAGTGTTCCCCGCTCGCGTCAAGGAGGAACTCGGCGATCTCCTCTGGTACCTCTCAAATGTGGCCACAAAACATGGCCTCTCTTTGGAGGACATTGCGAGGGACAACCTTCGCAAGACTGGCAACCGATGGTGCTCTCCGCTCAGAAGCCTCAACCCTCCCGGGCTGTTCGATGACGGGTTTCCGACGGAGGAACGTCTTCCACGGCTGATGGAAGTATCAATCGCAGAGGAGGATGGGAAGAGAACTGCCATGATCATAAACGGTGTCAGTATCGGCGACCCGCTGACTGACAACCGGTTCGAAGACGATGGGTACAGGTTCCATGATGTGTTTCATCTGACCTACGCAAGTGTGCTCGGATGGTCCCCAACTCTGCGGGCATTGCTGAGACGAAAGAGGAAGAGTGATCCGAAGGTGGACGAGGTGGAGGACGGCGGACGAGCCATCGTCATTGAGGAAGGGATAGCTGCGATGGTGTTCAGCTACGCGGAGCGTCGCAATTTCCTCGAGGGCGTGAAAAGCGTCGACTACGAGCTGCTTCGCACGATCAAGGAAATGACCGCCTACCTGGAAGTGGGGAACAGAAGCGAAGGTGAATGGGAGAGAGCGATATTGCTGGGCTTTGAACTCTGGCGAGATGTTCGTACGAGAGGCAGGTGCGTCCTTCAAGCTAACGTGGAGCAGGGTACTGTCTCAATTGTTGGCTAACCGCCAACAGCATTGAGCCTTCAGGTGAGCGATCCTGTTCCGTGACCGCCGTACAAGGCTCTTCCAACCCGTGACCACATCCCAGTCCACGTTACCCCCTCTGCCCGAAGAGCGATCTTATGACCTGCAGCGCAGTCGCGAATCCCACACACGCGGTGGCAACTGCCGCAACACACAGCGTACCAATCAGTAGACCCCAACTCCAATCGGGCACCCAGGTCGGGACCTGCACCTCTGGGCCATCACGCACACTCAGCATCACGGTTATTGCAACCGCAAGGATTGTCGCCGCCACCAGAAATACGCCGAACAGGACGACGGGTTGGAAAGCGTCCCGGATTCTCTCCGTCTCAGCCGACAGATCGGACCTTACTCTGGTGACATATGTCCAGCTTGAATTGCGTTGATTGGACAACACTCTAGTGATCCGCGTCCAAGAGCATTCCCTCCCTTCTGGTGGGCCCTCGACATCGCCCTTCACTGTATGGACCTCAAAAGTGAAGACTTGCTCACCAGGAGAGAGCCTTATCGACTCATTACCCAGATTGGCAACTCGTACGAAAAGCCGCTCATCAGCCTTGTCACAACCATAGAGCGGATCAACCTGAATGCCCATGAGCCCAGTCATGCCCTGTTGGGCATGATCGAGCCGAATTCCTATCTTCCCCACCAGGTTACTCGGCATGTTCATCCGTTCGACAGTGGAGAGAATCGCTATCCTGCCTGGCTTGATTTCGATGTAGTCTCCCTCGAAGGTTTTTCCGGGCTTGTACTGCTTCCCCTCCAGGATCAAGCCATCTGGAGCAAGCCTGAGAGCATAAGACGCTTCTTTCAAACCAGCTTTGTCCCAAGTTCCTTTCCTGAAGATCTCGTCCTCCCCCAGTCGTTCGCGAATTGCTTTTCCACTGAGGATCATGCCCACATCCTCCCTCTTGGCTTTGTCACCGGCGGTCCTCATGGGACCTCTGAGGGTACCACCGTGTTCCTCTGCAGTTTCTTGCAAATCTGACGTGAGAGTTATCTGGATTGACGCTGTCCCGACGCCTGAAAGCGCTATCTATCCAGCCTGCAACGTCATTGGAAGACTCGTTCCAGTCGTACAGTTCTGCAAAGCCGCACTCGACGTTGTCGTGAAGACGAGGCGGAATCGTGTACGGATCATAGTCATCCTTGCCAAATGAGGGATGTGCGGGCAATAGGATTCCCATCAGTCCCGACCTGTCGTTTGCGTACGTGTCACGAACCGTCGCCGCAATTTCCCAATCGACGTGCATTCTTCTCCATGTATCTTTCCCGACAAGAACCACGGTCACTGTGGAATCTCTGAGGTTGTTATCACGAATACGTCGGCTCACTTCGTCGGTGTTCAGTCCTCTCGGTATGTCTCCAATCCCTACCGACCTGGAGTCCATTATGTCGTAGACATTGGCGAACAGCTCTTCAAAGCGGTTCCGGTAACCCTGATCGTTGGCGTGGTGATAGCTTACGAAGACCTTATGGCGGGCAACTCGTAGCATCTTCACCCTCCACCAGTTCCGGGACCTCTGCGACCTCAGCAAACAGGCTGGCGTATTGACTGAGTTGCTCGCCGACCTCGTTAGCTGCCAGAAGAAAGCTGGAACGTTCCTTCCATTCATCCTCGCCAAGATTTGGGTGGCTTCGCTCCCAACTCTGGAGCTTCGGATGCCATTCCGTGAGCAGCGGGCGCAATACTAGATTGAGCATTGACACGGCGAGGAACCCGAAGGACAGTTTCTCTCCACTCTTCGGTCGGGCGACGGTAGGACCATATTTCCTTAGAATGCCCCTTGTGGTGTCGAACAAAGAGTAGACGGAACTCAGGGCTTCACGAACCGATCCCTCATGGAAAGCAGAGCCTCCGAGCGGTGTGCGGGTGACCATTTCTACGTAGAGTTCCCAGGCTGCCTGTATTTCAGATTCGTCAGGTTCCCAGGTCCCCGCTATGCCCCCAATGCCCGGGATCTTTAGATCAATCTTCACATTGACCAGCCTTGGCATGTCAGTCACCTGTCTCGGCCGGAGTGGTGATACTTGGGGTTGTTCGTATCAAGATGCACAGAAACTCGGCGTCCTGTCCCGTAGAGGTAGGCACCTGGCGATTGGTCCTCGATTCATCCGCCACTCACCTTGGTAGTTTCATGTCGTTGCACGCGCTCCTCGATCTGCGGCCCCGATTCGATTTCCGCCACGCGCAACTCGAAAGCCTTCTGAAGGTTCTGCCATAGTTGGGGCGTGGTGCCGAAGTACCGAACAAGGCCTAGAGCCGTATCAGCCGTCACGCCTCTCTGTCCCTTAAGAATCGCCGTGATTCGATTCGTGGGCACGTCCAGAGCCTCGGCTAGTGCGTTAGCCGACAGACCAAGCTCCTCGAGCTCCTCACCCAATATCTCGCCGGGATGCACCGGCCTCATACGACTGGGCACCACCGCTATGTCTCAAATCATGTGTTCTAATTCGGGCGAAAACCGAGTGCTCCGAGCCTACCGGGATGCGATGCCCGTGTGGTAGAGTCATGGTACAGGAGATCGAGCGGTAGAATAGGCGGAAATTGCGGGAAAGGCTGACGGGGAGTCCAGCATCTCCCCCTCGGAAAGACAGCCCGCCCGGAAGTAGACCCATGACGAGGTCGAATTATCGACGTCCCCGCTCTCGACGTCAAGCTGCGCGGCGGCGGGCAGCGGGCCGGCGTGGGGCTGCCGGATCCCGGGCGCAGCACGCGGTTCGGGTTGCAGTTCGCGGCGATGTTCAACGTCATGCCCGCAATTCGCGCCATCCTGCGGCTCCGGGACCTGTCGTGGCCGACCAAGAGGGCCCGCATCCGCGTTGAGATCGACAACGCCGCGCTCCACTTCGTCCACGACCATGCGGCCAGAACAGGGGCGCGGTACCTAGCTCGCCAAGAGATACCCCGATGAATGCTCGCCAACTGTTCATATGCGCGAATGCCCTGTTCGACGATGGATGGACGTATGGGGCCATTGCCAAGGCCCTCGGCGTTTCTCGTGAGGAAATAGACCAGCCGCTTCTCTACCGCAGAGGCGACGACAGTGAATTGGTGTGGGAGCGCTACCCTGTAAAGGACAAGGACGGCAATGCTATCGTGCGGAACGACGATGGCAAGATCGTCGACCGGGTTGCACCGCTGCGCTGACCGATTCGTCGTGATCTGGCTCGAATCTCCCCGTTCCTGAGCAGGTTGGAGCGGGCGCTATGCCCCGCTCCGACAGGGACTCCGCATGGCGCGGCTCAGGGCGAAAGTCCACCTCGCCCGCCTCGTGTTCACGTTCCTGTCGCGTCGGGCGGCGGTGCCCAGCAGTCAGCAGCGGAGCCAACAGGATTCTTCTCGTTCTCAAAACGTCGCACCCGGAAGAACTTTGTGCCCGTTGGCGGGGTCGTCGACGAGCGGGACAGGACCACGCCCGTCCCATCCCCGGCCAGAACCTCAGTGATCGCCCTCTGGACTTCCGGGTATGTTCGGAACCGAAGGTCAAGGCCTCTGAACGCTCGAATACGCTTCCGTAGGTCTGACGTTGTGTGTCGTCCGAGGTAGTCACGGAGCATCTGGCCCATTTCGTCCAGCGTCATAGAACTGAGCTGCGGGCCGCTCCACTCGCCCCAACCCGTAACGCTCGGGCTGACCACATGCTCGTGTCGATCTACCACGTCGCCCACGTCGCGTTCAACCGTGTATGGACGAAGCAATACCACACTGACAGGGCATCCCGGTAGGCCGGGGAGCAGCGAGTCTCAGCGCGATTCGCGCACTCTTGCTGCGCCGTGTTCTGAGGCAACGCCCCGTTTCTGTCGATCCCCAGTCGCCCCCGCCGTCCCTATCCGACCCCTATCTGAACCAGAACACCCGGCGGAGGACTCTTGCACATGCATTTCTGATATGGCGCGACTCACGGGTTGTCGGCCCCTCGGGCTCCGGTTAGAGTGGCCGAAACAGTTGCAAGAGGTGGGTCATGTGGCAAGGCGTTAGAGATCGACTACCACGAAGGATACCTGGCGGTCGTTAGGGTCCCCGACCTGCTCGAGGAGAGCCTCACCGTCGCGGCCGCCGTGGACAGCCAAGCGTTGTCTCGATGCACGGCTGGATGATGTAGTGCTTCGGGGATCGCTCTATGGCTCGATGTGGTGGTAACAAGTGTGGTAACTTGTGGCGCAAGCCTTCTGTTTTCTACCTAGATACGAATCCCACTCTCTCCGATCAACTCGACCTTCAACTCGGCCACGTCAGCCTTGGTGGCCAGTTGAGGCAGTATCGCATCGCAAAACTCCGCCCTGCTGAGCGGCTCGTTCGGCGTCGCCATAATCGCCTTCCTACTGCTCCGTGAGCACGAGGTTGCTGTTGCTGTCCTCGTGCTTAGTATGCGTGCCCCACGCCTCCCACTGAGCGAGAGTCAGCGGCCAGACACCGCCCGGGATCTGCGCGCCGTCGACGGTAGCTCGTACAGCGCCCGTTTGCGGTACCCGCAGATTTTAGGCCCCAGGTGCGAGCACGAAGGTTGCCGGCCCAGCCGCCCAGATGATGCACGGTAGCGCTCGGGTCGCGCACGCGCCCAGCGAATGGCGAAATCCGCCGACGTACCTCGATGCGCCGAAGCGCCCCCAGCAGGCACACGCGTCAAACTGCGGCTGGGAGTCCTGCAGTGCGCTCCGGGCGGTTCGACAGGCCAGGGCCGAGAACCTGTCGGGCCAGCCGGCGCATCATGAACCCTGGGCGCACCGGAGAGATGTGGCGCTGGCTGGAGGGATCTCGGCTTCCGCGTTCAGTCGCCGAATCCCGACTGGTACAAGAGCATCGTGGTGTCGATGCTGATGAGGCCCAGCAATCAGGATGGCGTCGTAGCTGCCACGTCTACGCCTACTCTTGAGTTTCGTTCTTCGCCATGCGGTAGCCGACGCGGGGCTCGGTGAAGATGTACCTTGGGTCGTTCGCAGCGTCCCTCAGCTTGCGACGCAGGTTCTTCACGGTGCTCCGAAGTACATCGACCTCGCCTGAGTACTCCCAGCCCCAGACACGATGCAATATCTGATCGTGGGTCAGTACACGACCGGCATTGATCGAAAGCTCGAAGAGAAGCTTGTACTCGGTCGCGGACAACTTCACGGAAGCCCCGGAAACGGTCACACTGCGGTCTGAGTATCCGATGGTCAGATCCCCCAGCCGGTAGGGCCGACGGGATACATTCGCACCCGCCCCTCTCCGCTTGCGCAGGGACGACGCGACTCTGGCGAGCAGTTCGGTCGACGAGAAGGGCTTTACAATATAGTCCTCGGCTCCCATAGAGAGAGCCTTCACCACGTTCTCCTCCTGGTCGTTCGCGGACAGGAAGATGATCGGTACGTCAGACACCTCGCGCGTGCGGCCCATCAGCTCGAATCCGCTGGTGCCGGGGAGCATCAGGTCCAGTAGGACGAGGTGCGGTTGCTCTATCTCCAACAGCCGCATCATCTCGTCCGGGTTGCCGGCCCCAAAGAGCTTGTACCCGTGTTCGGAGAGGATGTTCCGGAGGAGCCACAGCGCTTGGGGCTCATCGTCCACCGCGAGAATCCTGATCTGATCACCCGGTGCGGCGGTAACTTCGCCGTAGGGCAGCGGAGCGGCATCGGCGGCATCGGGGATCGTAAACGTGATCCGCGTGCCACGCTCCTCGCCACCACTCTCGGCTGTGATTCGGCCTCCATGCGCCTCGACTATTCCCTTGCAAATCGCAAGCCCCAGGCCCTCGCCCGCAATCTTCCGCTCGTGACCACCGCCATCTATCCGAGAGAACTTCTTGAACAGCATCGACACCTGGTCGGAAGGGATTCCCATGCCTTCATCCGTTACCGAGATGCGCACGTGATGCCCCTCTCGCGATCCGGTCACCCTGATCGTGGAGAACTCCGGCGAGTACTTGGAGGCATTGGACAGAAGATTGTCCAGCACCTGGGTGATGCGCCTTGGGTCAGCCGTGATCCGGGGCAGGTCCGGGTCGAGGTCCATCTCAACGGTGTTCCGAGCCCCCCTGCGGAGGAAGGCGGCCCGCGCCTCGTCGACAAGGGCCTTCACATCCGTGGGTCTGGGAGTTACCGACAAGGCCCCGGCCTCTATCCGAGTCATGTCGAGAAGGTTGTTGACGAGGCCGCGCAGGTGATCGGACTGCTCGTCAATCACTCGGAAGTACTGGAGCACCTCGGAGATGTCGATCGGGTCCGAAGTGCCCAGCACGATACTTGTGCAGCCCTTGATGGTGGTCAGAGGGGTCCGCAGCTCATGGCTCACCATCGCCAGGAACTCGTTGCGCAGCCGTTCAATCTCCTCCAGGGGAGTCATGTCCTGGATAACGGCGATGGCGGATACGATCTTCCCATCATCCGAGTAGATCGGCGTGGCATTGACCAGGGTGTTTACCTTTCGCCCGTCCGGTAGGTCGAACAGGATCTCCTCTGCTCGCACCACCTCACCGCGGTCCAGCGCCCTCGCCAGCGGGCGTTCGTTACTCTCGTACTTCTTTCCGTCCGTACGCCGATAGATCGCCACCTCGTGATACCGCACGAGCGTGGAGCCGGGCTCCGGAGACATTCCCAAAATGCGCTCGGCCTCCTGATTGACCGACGCGAATGTCCTCGTCGCAGCGTCAACCACCATGACACCCACGGGCGACGACTCCACGAGCGCCGTCAATCGACGCCTCTCGGTTTCCGTCTCATCCCTGGCCCACTGCTCTTCCCGGTACCTGAGGGCGTTGCCAATGGCTATTGCAGCCTGTGAAGCGAACAGCACGAGGGTCTCTTCGTCTTCTTCCGAAAACTCCTCGGCGCCCTCCTTCTCCGTGAGGTAGATGTTGCCGACAGGCTCGCCCAGATAGTGGATGGGCACTCCGAGGAAGGTCGCCATCGGCGGGTGGTGCTCGGGAAAGCCGACCGAATGGGAGTGCTGCGTGAGATCGGCGAGTCGCAGAGGCCTTTGAACTTCGTTCAGGTAGCCCAGGACACCCAGACCCTTAGGCGGTTCTCCCAACAGTCGGCGCTGTTCAGGCGTGATGCCTGAAGTGATGAACTCTCGAATCCGACCGGAGTCGTCGAACACCCCGACTGCGCCATAGCGGGCGTCGGTCAGCGAGCGAGCGCCGTCCACGACCTCCTGAAGAACGGTGTTGAGGTCCCAGCTCTGGGTGATGCGGCGGCTGACCTCGCTCATCATGGCGAGGCGCGCCCTCAGCCTGTCGACCTCTCGCATCTCAGAATCGTCCTTCTTCGACGACCGCCCTCTGGGGATTCACGCTCCCGCTGTTCATGAGGTGGCTTCTCGGGCGATTGTATCACCGTCTCCCAGTGGGGCCTTCATGGAAATCGGGAAGTTTTCATGGAAATACGGGGGGCTTTCATGGGTTCCTTCACGAAAGTGGGGGTGTGGTTCATGGCCATTTCATGTCTGTCCCTTATCGTCGGTACCGTCAAGAGTAAGGCGATGAGAAGCGACGGACGAAGGTCAGAGGCAGGTGAAAAGGAGGCAGGCGATGAAGCTCAAAGTCACCGGCGTACTGGCGGCGATGATTGCGGCGACGATCCTCTTTGCGGGAGCGGGTGATGGAGGTGCGGCTTCGGCAGGTCAGGGTGTCTCGTCCACGGACAGGACCCATGACGACCTGCTGCTGGACATCGGCAGGCGAATGCCGGAGTTTGGTGGGATGTACATCTCCGATGGCGGCAGCGTCCTGAGTGTCTATGTGACGGGCGATGCCGTTGTCTCGAAGGCTGTGGAGGCGGAGCGTGCCATTAGCGGTGTTATGGCGGCCAGCCCTGCAGCCGGGCGGAGTATACGGCTGGTCGCTGCGGACTACACCTTGGTGCAACTCCACGGTTGGTACGGCGCCATGCAGGACGTGGTCTTTGCGAACCCGAACGTGGTGCTGACCGATCTTGACGAGGGGAAGAACCGAATCGAGATCGGCGTCGATAGCCTGAGTGTGGAGTCTTCTCTGAGGGCTTCGTTGGCTGCTCTCGCAATTCCTGACGGGGCGGTGATCGTCACGGCCAGGGAGCGTCCCGTTCTCTTGTCTCATACGCTCAGGGACAGGGCGACGAACGATGAGATGGAGGGCGGCTACCAGATTAAGGGAGCGGGGCTTGGCGAGTGTACACTCGGCTTCAACGTTGAGCGGTCCGGGGTGGCCGGCTTCATCACGAACGGTCACTGCACACAGACTGGCGATTACGACGGTGGTGTTGATGGGACGAAGTTCTACCAGCCGAAGAGGTCGGTTAACTCGACGGCCATTGGTGTCGAGAAGTACGACCCGGCGTTCTCGTCGTCCCTGCCCGGGTGTCCGTCCGGTAGGGTGTGTCGCTACTCGGATGCGGCGTTCATCGAGTATAGTTCGGGGACGTCGTACAACCAGGGCAAGATTGCCAAGACGACGACGATCGGGAGTCTGAACGTGGATCACAGCGCGAAGTTCCGTATCATTGCGGAGCGTACGGCGCTGACCGATGGTGAGTTTATCTACAAGGTCGGTAGGACCACGGGCTGGACTGGCGGTTATGTGTCGGAGACCTGCATAAAGGTCGACATTACGGGCAACCGCACGTTGCTCTGTCAGGGGATCGCCAATGTTCGTGCCGGCGAGGGCGATAGTGGTTCGCCGGTGTTTTCGGTCAGCAGTGGTAATGACGTGGAGATTCTCGGCTCGCTGTGGGGAGCCAACAGCAGTGGTAACAAGATCTGGTTCAGCACGGTTGGCAGGATCTACTACGACCTGGGCCGGAATGCTGCCTGGGACTCGTGCGCTTCGGGCTATAGTTGCTGATGCGTACCGTACGTTTCCTGGCTGCGTGGATGGCGTGGCTTGTGCTGATCGGGATGGCCTGTAGCGGTTCGGTCGGCACGCCCACTCAGGGGGCCGGGGTGTCTGTTTCGACGGTCACTCCGGCCCCGACTCTTGGGCCTGCTGTTGAGCCTACTCCTGTGCCTACGGTGCGGCGGGGTGATTACTCGTACTCGGAGCTTTGGGCGTTTCTTTGGCGAGATCTGCCTGTGATAGGGTCTCCTGACGAGGTTCATTCGATGGCCCTTAGGCGTGGGCACATCGTATTCGGGGTGGACTGCGAGGGTAGTCTTGCCCGTGTCGGTGCGGTGCTGGAGGAGATTCTTGCGCCTTCGGGAGTGCCGGTCGACGCCATCGTGCTCGAGGTAATGGAGCGTCCGTGGCCCTTGAAGGTTGGTCCTCTATGCGCAGCGGAGGCTGACGGCCCGGACCTCGGTGTTGTCCAGTAGGTCGGAGGTCGTGTGATGGACTTCGACGCGTCGTATCCCATGGCCGTGAGGGTGACCGCCGGCAAGATAGACGCGTTGACGAGCGAACAGTGGACGAACTAGCTCTCCATGGATCCCCAGGACTACATGGTGGTTCCTGACCAACCGAGGCTTGACGGCTTCTGCGTTGACAAGGGGATGGTCCGGCAGTTCACCGCGATGCCGTTGGGGGAAGGTTACACGGTCGAGGAACGACTGACCGGGGAGGCACGGCACGGCGGGCTTCAGATCGTCGTCTATCCCATGAATACTTTTGAAGCAACGATACGCCCGATATAGTTGGTGACGACAATGGACTTGCCGGGTTTCAACATAACTCCATGCTGCGTAGCTAAGATGAGAGGCTTGGGCTGAATGGAGGACTCCATAGCCGTCAGCAATAGCGCCGTATCAATCACTGCCATACAGATGCCGCAGCGAGAATACGGACTACTAGGATACAACGTCCAGCCAAGGATACGCTCACGCGCAGAACGTAACTCGGCAAGAGCACAGGCGATTCGGGGGAGTTACGACGACGAGGGTGGTCGGGTGCTCAAGCCTGCACGTCGCCCTCCCACAGTCCCCGCATCTCTTCCGACTTATTGAGCAAGTCGTCTAGCTCGCCTTCTCCAACGACGCGTCCGTTCTTGAGCACGACTATCGTGTCGGCGCGCCGGTAGGCGGCGCGTCGGTGCGACACGACCAGCGCGGTCGTCTGCGGCAGCTCGAACAGCCGGGCCCACAGCCGCTGTTCCGTCTCGACGTCGAGGGCGCTGGACAGGTCGTCGAACACGAGCAACTCGGGTTGCCTGGCGTACATCCGCGCCGCGGCCGTCCGCTGCACCTGTCCGCCGGAGAGGCGGACGCCTCGTGGGCCGACGACCGTCTCCAGCCCGGCCTCCAGGGATTCCACGTCCTCCTCCATGACGCCCAGCCGCACCGCGGCCGCCAGCTCGGCATCGCCGGCGCCGAGGCCCATCAGGATGTTGGCGCGCAGCGTGTCGCTGAAGAGCCACGGCGCCTGCGGCGTGTAGGCGCACAGCGGCGGCGCGAACACGTCCCACGGGTTGTCCACGGGCTGGCCGTTCAGCCTGATCTCGCCGGCGTCCGGCGGCAGCAGTCCGAGCATCGCCTCCAGCAGCGTCGTCTTGCCCGAGCCGATCCTGCCCGTGACGACGACGAACGACCCCCGGGGCACGGTCAGGCTGACGTCCTCGATGCCGCGCCCGGACTCAGGATGGCTGAAGGTCAGGCCGTCCAACTCGACCGACTCCAGGCGGTGCGCTGCCGTCTTCTCCGGGTAGGGCTCCTCCGGGATTGGACCCCGCACGTGCAGCGAGCCGCCGCGGACGATCGTGCGCGGCGGCGACTCCGGTACCAGCTCGACCAGCCGCTCCAGCGAGACGCGGGACCGCCTCAGCTCCGCGAGGAACTCGCCCAGGTCCTGCATGAGGAAAGCCATGTAGTTGCCGCCGATCATGGTGACGAACAGCGCGAAGTCGCCGACGGTGAACGAGCCGTCGCGCATGAGCGGCGCCGACAGCGCCAGGAGCAGGGCGGTCGTGACGACGACGGTGCTGCCGTTGACCGAGCGCAGGACGCCGTCGAGGATGCCCTCCTTCAGGTCGGCCCTGCGCCGCCCGGCGCTCAGCGCCTGGAAGTGGTCCACGGCCCGCTCCTCGGCGTTCGCCACCTGGATGGCCTGGACCGCGCCCAGGAACTCTCCCAGGGAGGACGAAACCTGTCCCGTCGTCTCCCGGGTACGACGCCGGAGGGCGTCTATACGGCGGCCGAGCGCCTTGGTGAAGCCGAAGACCAGCACGCCGGGGAGCAACCCAACCACGGTGATCAGCGGGTCGATCGTCGCCATTATGTAGATCGACACGGCGCCCGACACGGCCACCCCGAAGATGGTCGCCAGCTTCAGCACCGGCGCCGTCAGCGCCTCCACGTCGTCCCTGAAGCGGTTGAGCATGTCGCCCGCGCTGACGCCGGTCCCCGTAGGCCGTCTCTCGAGGAGGGTCTCGATCAGGTTTCTCTGGACCCGTCCCTCCAGCAGGCCCTGCAGGAACTGCGTCACCACCCGGCCGACCGGCACTACCACGACCAGGCTGAACCAGTTCGCAGCGGTCATGATCGCTATCAGCGTCCATACGTTGAGGCCCGCCGCCGCCTCTCCGGTGATCGTGTCGAATATGGCCCGGAGGAGAAGCGCGAGCGGAACGACGAATCCCCGGTCGATCAGCGCGAAGAGTCCGGCCAGCGCCAGCACAGGAGCGCCGCGCCAGGCCAGCCGCAGCAGGTACGGCGTCGTGCTCAAGACAGCGCCTCCTCGAGCCCTGTCCTGAGCAGCCCGGCGAAGCGCGACGACGGGTCGGCGGCCAGCGTCTCGCGCGGGCCCTGCTCCTGCACGCGTCCGTCCTGGATGATCATGATCCGGTCGAGCTGCTGGACGGTCGACAGCCTGTGGGCGATTATGACCGCGGTCCTGCCGGACAGCAGGCGCGACACGGCCCGCTCGATCAGCCGCTCGGTCGCGGGATCGAGCCGCGACGACGCCTCGTCGAGCACCACGCAGTCGGGGTCCTTGAGGAAGACGCGGGCGAAGGCAAGGAGCTGCGCCTCGCCCGCCGAGAGCTGGCCGCCGCCGGCCGCCAGCTCCGTGTCGAGTCCGTCCGGCAGCGCGGCGTACCACGGGCCAAGGCCAAGCTCGCGCAGCGTCGCCTCTATCCTGCCGTCCGGGATGGTGCGGTCGAAGAAGGTGAGGTTGTCCCGCACCGACGCCTGGAAGAGCTGCACCTCCTGTGTCACCAGTCCGACTCGGCCGCGCAGGGCATTCAACGGCATCTGCCTCAGGTCGGCGTCGCCCAGGCGAACCTCGCCCCGGTCCGGGTCGTAGAAGCGGAACAGCAGGCGCGACATCGTGGTCTTGCCGCTGCCCGTGCGGCCGAGCAGCCCGAGCGACCTGCCGGGCTCCAGTCTGAACGACACGTCGTCCAGCACGGTGACTCCGGGCCTGTAGGCGAACGAGACGCCGCTGAACTCCACGCCCAGCGGGCCGTCGGGCAGGTCGGCTCCGCGGCCGTCCTGTACAGTCGGCTCCGTGTCCAGCAGCTCCTTGACGCGGCGTATGCTCGCCCCCGCCATCTGGAGGTCTTCGAACTCCCGGGAGATCGAGTTGATCGGGACCCAGAGCAGCTCCAGGTACTGGTAGATGAGGTAGACAGTCCCGATCGTGATCTCTCCCTGCATGAACAGGTAGGCGCCGACGGCCAGTCCGATCGAGAACCTGGTGCTGTTGAACGCGGATACGAACCCCCACGCCAGATTGTTGACGATCGAGGCCTTCAGCCACGAGAAGAGTCGTACCCGCAGCACCTCGTAGAACCGGGCCATGGTGTACGCGACGGCGCCGCTCTTCCGGATGTCCCGCACGCCGGCGAGCCGTTCACCGAGGAAGCCGTACATCTCGGCCCTGGCCTGGCTCTCGACCTGCCACAGCGGCACGATGAAGGCCAGCAGCCTCACCCGGGACAGGAGGAAGAAGCCGGCGAACACCGCCACGGCGAGGCCAAAGCGCCAGTCTTCCATCCACGTCACGACGACCAGCCCGACGAGAAGCAGGAGCGCCCCCACGAGCCGGACGAAGAACTGGGAGAAGAAGTTGGTCAGCCGCTCTATGTCGCCGTCGATGCGCTCCAGCAGGTCTCCCGGAGTGCGGGCGTTGTGGAAGCCCATGTCGAGCCGCAGGACGTGCAGCGTCAGATCGGCACGGAGCCGGTTCGTGGCCCTCCAGGCAACGTCGCGTCCCAGGTAGTCCGTGATGGCCTGCAGCACTCGGACGGACAGGCCGGCGGCTACGAACAGCCCGACGGCGGCGTAGAGGGACGTGAGCGCCTCACGCTCGACGGCGCGGTCGATGAAGTGGCGCACGATCTGGGGCGCGACGAGCTGCAGCGCGGTCATGCCGAGCAGCAGCACGCCCAGCAGCAGCACCAGCGGCCAGTACGGCCTCAGGTACCGCCCCTGCAGCGCCGAATAGAGTCGCAGACTTCCCAGCATTCCCACATCCCGGAAACGACGGTTGGCGGCACAGGATATACGAAGCCGCTGCGATATTGCCATAGACCTGGTCGGCCCACGGAGCAAGCATCTCCTCGGTCGGCGCTCGACCTTCCGAGGACTGCTCACGTTCAGACCAGACAGGCGAGTTAGCTGATCTTCACTCGGAGATGGGCCATCGCGCGTCAGGCCTACCTCCATTCCCGCTGCGATGTACCTGCGGACTGTCTTCCTCGACAGCCCCGTCCCGCTCGCTATCTGCCGCTGGCTCTTGCGGTACTCGGTGCCTCCCGGGTACCGCCGGCAGTCACCGCCTCGCCGGCCGAAGCTGGACCCGTACCGCGGAGTGATCGATCGGATCCTGGACGAGGACCGTAGTCTTCCGAAGAAGCAACGTCAGACCGCGAAGCGGATCTACGAGCGTCTGAGAGCCGAGCACGGGTTCGACGGCAAGTACACGATAGTCAAGGACTACGTGCGGGAGCGTAGCCGCCGGACACGGGAGATGTACGTTCCGCTGTCCCATCCGCCCGGAGATGCCCAGTGCGACTTCGGGCAGGCCACTGCGGTGATCGGCGGAGTGGAGCAGACCATCCACTACTTCGTGCTGGATCTTGCCCACAGCTACGCATGCTTCGTCAAGGCCTATCCCGCTGAGACGTCTGAGGCGTTCTGCGACGGTCACGTCTCGGCGTTCTCATGCCGAGTTGGAGCCCAGAACTGGCGCAAGCTGTCCTGGAACTGCGTGAAACGTTACCGAGGGTGGGGCAAGGACAAGCTGGTCGTGCTCCTGAGAGCCGCTGGGTGGTCGGTGTAGACGTCGATGCTAGGCAGGATACTTAAGCGAGCAAAGGAGACAGGGGTGGTGAGGGAACCTTTGGTCGCGACTATATCGGCCCGCAAGCGGCCGCGCAGTAATCAGTGTCGGGCACAGGTGACATCGCCACCAGAGTGCATTCCAGGCCGGCGGCAACGAGTGACGACGGATCGACGCCTGCAGCTTGAGAAACACTCGGCCGAGGTGACGCGATCAGGCCGTAAGGTAGTCTGCCCATTGCTGCATGAGCACACGGCGCCGGTCGAACAGGTCGGAACGTGCATATGCCTGCTCGACGCTGCCGCCAAGCTGATGCGCCAGGGCCGCCTCTCCGACTGCCCACGGCGCATCGGTCTGTTCCATGGTCCAGGTCTTGAAGGACGTCCGGAATCCGTGAACCGTGGCTCGATCCGCGAGGCCAGACTTGCGGAGTATATTCGTCAGGGTCATGTCGCTCAGCATCCGGCCAGGCCGCAAGGGGGACGGGAAGCAGAGCCCGGATCCATCTTCAAGCTGTTGTGCCAGTGCCAACACATCGAGGGCCTGGGCGCTCAGTGGTGCCCGATGCTCTACGCCTGCCTTCATGCGTGATCCGGGTATCGTCCAAGCTGCACTATCGAGATCGATCTCGTCCCAGGTGGCTCCTCTCGCCTCACCGGAGCGCGCCGCCGTGAAGACCAGGAGCTTCAGACAGTGCTTCGAGGCGGGGGATGTCTGGGACGCATCGATGGCCTCGAGGGCCGGGCCCACCTCCTGGTAGGGAAGCGCACGGAGGTGTGCCTTGACCTTGGGCATTGACGGCAATGCCCCGTCGATAACTTCCCCGGCCGGGTTGGTCTCTATCAGCTCGTTGGCCATGGCCCACTTGAATATCGTTCGCATCCTCTGCCGCACTCGCCGGGCGGTCTCGGGACGCGCCGACCATATGGGCGTGAGGACCGTCAACACGTCCGTGCGGCTTATCGTGTCTACGGGTTTGTTGCCGATCTTGGGGAAGGCGTGTCGCTCGAGTGTCTGAATCCACGCCATCGTGTGGCTCCGGTTACGCCAACGAGGTTTGTTGGCTTCGTGGACAGTATGGGATGCTTCGCTGAAGGTGGGTATCGAGGGTCTGCGCCTCTCCGCGACCGGGTCCATTCCGTTTCCAATCGCCTCGCGGTTGTCCGATGCGCGCTTCCTGGCCTGGGCCAGCGAGACGCTCGGATAGCCGCCCAGGCCGATGTCGCGTCTTCGACCGTCGACGGTTATCCTCTGGACCCAGCTCTTGCGGCCCTTCTTGTTGATGAACAGGTGCAGACCGTCGCCGTCCGAGTAGCGGCCGGGGTCTGTGAGCGCCTTCACCCTGGTTGCCGATAGCTTCAAGACCCATGTAACCTCCTCAATCGATTACCACAATTATTACCACAATTGTGGCGAGACAACAAGCGATTGCGGGAGACCGCAGGGGATACCTTCTACAGACGAATCGGACGTTCTTGATACTCGATACAGCTATGGATTGAGCTTTAGTGAGATGCGAAGAAGAGGGATGGGAATGGTGGAGAAAAGGTGTGGTGGTGGAGATAGGGGGACTCGAACCCCCAACCTCGGCATTGCGAACGCCGCGCTCTCCCAGTTGAGCTATATCCCCACGGGGCGGCTGACGGTGAAATTATAGCGTTTGCCCGAACGGGCGGTCAATCTGAACCGGGGCGCCGATCGCGACTGTTCACACCCGGTGGAGCTGTGCCCGGTCCCCCCTCGACGCCGGCGCTGTGGCGACTCGCATCGGGCTGTGTGCCCATCGACCCCGTACAGCCAGGGCAGCGCACGCCGTTGGCGGGCGCGGGGAGTCGTGTTGTACACTCGGCTGACGAAATCCGCCGCGCGGCCCGCTGTCCCAGGAACCGGCGCGCGGATCCGGTACCCGCATGGCCGTAGACCGACATCTCACCAGCACGAAGCAGCTCGACCGGGCGTGGGTCGAAGACGACCTGTTCGCGGCGTGCGAGCGCATGCGCTTGGGCGGCGCGGCCGGCGACGGGCTGCGGGGCCAGTCGCTGTACTGCCTGTTCTACGAGCCCAGCTTCCTGACGAGGACGTCGTTCGAGCGCGCCATCGGCCTTCTCGGCGGCGCCGCGTACCACACCGAGGACGCGTCGCAGTTCTTCCCGGTCCGGACGCCGAACTTCATCGACCACACCATCGAGATGCTGGCCAGCCTCCACGTCGACCTGGTCGTGCTGAGGTGCGGCGAGGCGGGCGCCGTCGACCGGGCGGCGGAGGTGGATGCGATCCCGATCGTCAACGGCGGCAGCGACGTAGACCACCCCACGCAGGCGCTGGGCGACGTCTACACCCTGCACCGCGAGCTCGACGGCGTGGACGGCGCGCACGTCGCGGTCGTCGGACGGCTCGACCACAGGAACGTGAACGCGCTGCTCATGGGGCTCGCGCTGTTCGAGGACATTGGCGTCACGCTCATCCCGCTCAGCGGCCGGGCGGCGCCGGAGGTCGTCGAGTACTGCGAGGCCCGGGGGATGCGGCTGACGACCGAGACGGACGTGGAGGCTGCCCGCGAGGCGGACGCGATCTACCTGAACGCGCCTCGCACCGTCGCCCATGCCGATCTGCTCAGGTCGCGCGGATACATGCGGGTGCGGATCGACGACGCGTTCATGGCGATGCTGAAGCCGGGCTGCGTCATCCTCGACCCGATGCAACGCGGCGGCGACTTCCCAATCGAGGTGGAGGACGAGCGGCTGGCCTTCTACCGCCAGGCCGAGAACGGCCTGTTCGTCCGGATGGCGCTGCTGTCCCACATGCTGGGCAGATAGCCAGACTACGCGGTGGCGGGTCGGCTATCTGCCTCTGATCACGTAGGTCAGGCGGGAGACCTCCTCGAACCCCAGCTTGCGGGCGACCCGCAGGGACGCCATGTTGTCCTCGCCGCAGCTCCACACCGGGACCCTGCCCATCGCCTGCATCCGCCTGGCGACGATCGACGCAGCCGCCGTGGCGAACCCTCGACCGCGCCACGGCTCGTCCGTGCTGACCCCGATGTCGGCGTAGCGGTCGGTCAGGGCGGCCGTCTGGGCCGTTGCCACGATCTGGCCGTCCACCACGGCGCCGGCCACGGTCCCCGCCTCGAGCAGTGTCGAGAGCCCTCGGCGGAAGCTCGCGCCGCGGACGCCGGCCGCCTCCAGCAGACCGACGTCGTCCCAGGTCAGCTCTCGCACCGCCCGCGCTTCGACCGCCTGCGCCGGCCTCGTCAGCGTGTGGTAGACGTCGCCGTAGTAGCAGACGCGTTGTCCTGTGGCCTCCCTGACGAGCGCTCCGAGCAGGGGCGCGACCTCGGGCGATACATCGACGCACCTCCAGTCGTCAAGATGGCGCAGCAGGCTCCACAGTCCCTCCGCATCGTCGCCGATGCCGAAGGGCTCAGCCCGCAGGCTGTCGCTCTGCACGACCATGGCGTCCGAGGACCCCGGGTCGCCGACCGCGTAAGCCTTGCAGGTGCCCTGGATTAGAAGGTGGAGAGGGATTATGGTCTCGGGCGTCTCGTCCAGCGCGTCGATCAGCCGACGGACCCCGCCAGGATCGAGAGGTTGCAGCGTGGCCGCCAACGATACTGCCCTACCCAGTCTCGTACAGCAGCGCGCCCACGATGGACACGAGCGAGCCGCCGTCGACGTCCGCCGGGCACTGGTCGTAGCCCATGGACTCGCCCTCCATCGGGCCCAGCAGCCGCAGCATCAGGTAGATCGGGGAGAGGCCGCAGATGCGGCGCCGGTCGCCCTCGGCGCGCGAAAGCTCGAAGAAGCCGGCCGCGTCGCCCCGGGATATGGCGTCGACGGACGCGGCGTCCTCGGCCGCCAGCGTCGCGCGGCCGACGGCGTCGATGGGCGCGGCGTCGCCGAAGTTAGGGCCCACGTGGGCCAGGTCGCCTGCCGCGACGACCAGCGTGTTCCGGCCCGCGATGACGCCCCTGAGGTGGTCGACCGCCGCGTCGAGCCGCTCGTCCTCGGCCGGGTCGAGACCCCCGTTCGTGTATCCGTAGAAGGAGCCGCACAGCACGGGCACGACAGGGCAGGCGCGGCCGCCCATGAGCCTGTGAAGCCAGACCGCTGCGAGCTCGATCGAGTGCTCCTCCACGTGGTGGAGCTCCTCCGCGAAAGCGTCCCGCTCGCCAAGCGCCTCGGCGAGGCCGTCGACGATCTCGCGGTCGGTCGGCAGGACGCCGAACGGAGTCGCGTAGTGCTGGCGCGTCGGCGTCAGCCGTCCGAACCCGCCTGAGTGGTCCGTGCCCAGCACGATGACGAGCTCGACGTCCCGGAGCGCGGGCGCGCAGCGCTGCCAGAGCTGGGCGTAGGTGGCGTTGCCGCGCTCGTAGTCGATGTGCGGGCAGACCATCCCGCGCAGGCGAGTCGACGCCGGCATGGGGCCTTCCCTGGCGGGCGCGCGCTCGCAGTAGTGGTCCAGCACGTCCGCCAGCTCGCCGCGGTCGGCCGGGTACACGCGATCGGCGAGCGCGGGACGCCGGTGAGGCGCGTTCCGGTACTTCCTCAGCGCCGCGTCGGACGCCCGCCTGAACGACTCGTTGTCGAGCAGCAGCGCGGAGTCGAGGGCCTGGACGAACTCCCGGACCTGCGCGGGCGAGAGCTGCACGCCCGCGGTCAGCGCCAGGGCGGTCGTCAGCCCCATGACGTCGCGGGTGCCGTTGCACAGGTTGAGCAGGGGCGCCAGCGGCTGCGGCACCAGGATGCCGCGCCGCCCCAGGCCCAGCGGGTCGCTCAGGCTGACGAACGGCCGGCCCTGGTGCTCGACCCAGCGCGACTCGACGGGGCGCAGCTTCGGCCTGTCGTCACTCACGCGGCGGACGGCTCCGGTGCGGGCGTTGGGCAGTGCATGGTGTCCCGGGGCCGCTACTTGTAGAGCTTCTTGTTGATGTACTCGCCCGTCAGCATCCCGGCCGACAGGACGTGGCCGTCCATCGCTTCGAGCAGGTCGTTCTTCGTGGCGTCGGACCCCAGGTCCAGCTCGGAGTCGAGCGCGTAGACGGTGAACCGGTAGGCATGGGGATACTGGGTCGTCTTGCCGCCGCCGGGATGGTCGTCGCGGGAGTATATCGAGATGACGTTGGGCGGCGGACAGGGGCCGCTCCACCCGGTGTTCAGGTAGTCGTTGGTCCCCTGGCGGGTGCTGGGCCCGATGGACGCCACCTCGGTGGTGGTCGCGACGTGCTCGGCCAGCTCGGTGACGCCGGCCGGTATGTTCCAGATGACCCAGTGCACCCGCGGCGAGATCACGCCCGGGTCGTACTTCACCGCGTCCGGGTCGTCCACGATGAGAGCGTACGACACGGTGCCCTCCGGGCCAGCGGTCCATGCCAGGGGCGGCGACTTGTCCTCGCCGTACCGCGCCTCACCCGTCTCCGGGTACCAGTAGTTGTCGACGCAGGTGAACTCGATGGGGATCCTGCGAATCCTGCTGAAGACGGTGCTCGTCAGCTCGATGTCCATCGGGAACTGCTGCGCGATCTTGTACTCGGGCGTGTCGAGCATCAGCCCGCTGTCGGCGTCGGCCGCGGCCGGCGCGGCGCCCGTGGAGTCGTCCGGCGCCGCCTCTTCCACCGAATCGCTGGAGCAGGCCGCAATCGCCGCGGCCAGCACCATGATGGCCGCAATCGTGTAGGTCTCGATCCTTGTCATGGCTACCCTCCGGGACCCGGTTGGAGTATCGGCCGTGGGGCGCGCGGGCGCCACCGCCGGACCGCCCGGCTACCAGCATAGCACCACCGCGCAAATGCGCAACATGGCCGCGTCGGCCGACCCTCCGCCACAACCGCTGGTACCCCGCCATTTTCCCCCGACATGCCCTTGCGCGGGAATCGACGCGACTACTATACTTCACAGAATATCCCACCGGGGGTGCCATATGGCGATAGGCCACGTGCCGGAGCTGCGCAGGGCGTACGGGTTCGACGAGGTCGCGATCGCCCCCGGCGACGTAACCGTCAACCCCGACCTGACGAGCATCGACTTCTCGATCGACGGGATAGACCTGTCGGCGCCCGTTCTCGCATCCGCCGTCGACGCCATCGCCTCCCCCGCCTTCGCAGCCGAGATGGACCGCCTCGGAGGCATGGCGGTCATGAACCTGGAGGGCATCCAGACCCGGTACGACGACCCCCAGAAGGCGCTCGACGAGATCGTCGAGGCGCCACAGGAGGAGGTCATCGAGACCCTCCAGCGAGTCTACGCCGAGCCCATCAGGCAGGACCTGATCGGGACGCGGATAGAAGATACGAAGTCGAGCGGCGCCAGGTGCGCCGTTTCTGTTACCCCGGCGAGCACGAAGAAGCTCGCCCCCGTCGCGGTCGAGGCGGGCGCCGACGTGCTGGTGGTCCAGTCGACCGTCACGACAGCCCGGCACATCTCCAAGAGCGCGAGGGGGCTGGTGCTTCCCGAGCTGCTGGAGACGCTGGACGTGCCGGTCATCGTCGGCAACTGCGTCGGCTACGACTCCGCGCTGGAGCTGATGGAGACGGGCATTCACGCGGTGCTGGTCGGCGTCGGCCCCGGCGCCATCTGCACGACCAGGGAGGTAACCGGCGTCGGCGTCCCTCAGGTGACGGCGACGCTCGACTGCGCGGCGGCCCGCGACGAGCACCACAGGCGCAGCGGCCGCTACGTTCCCATCATCACGGACGGCGGCATCCGGACCGGCGGCGACCTGTGCAAGGCGTTCGCGTCGGGCGCGGACGCGGTGATGCTCGGCACGCCGTTCGCGCAGGCGAGCGAGGCCCCCGGCAAGGGCTACAACTGGGGGATGGCCAGCCACCACGCCGCGCTGCCCAGGGGCACGCGCGTCGAGGTCGGCATCACCGGCACGCTGGAGCAGGTGCTCTACGGCCCTACCTCCAAGACCGACGGCACGCAGAACATGCTCGGCGCGCTGCAGGCGTGCATGGGCATGGTCGGCGCGAGGACGATCCGGGAGATGCACGCGGCCGAGGTCATAGTCGCGCCCGCGATCCGCACCGAGGGCAAGCACTACCAGCTCGGCATGGGCTAGACGCCCACTGGCTCGCCAGGGGACTCAGTCACCGGTGAGCTCCCGCACCGTCTCGATAAACGACGGCAGCACGGCCTTCCAGTCGCCCACGACCCCGTAGGCCGACTCCCTGAAGATATTCGCGTCCGGGTCGCGGTTGATCGTCACGATGTTTCTCGACCCGGAGCAGCCCGCCATGTGCTGGCTGGCCCCCGACACGCCCACGGCGATGTAGAGATCGGGCGTGACCGTCTTGCCCGTGAGCCCGACCTGGCAGGCGTGGTCGACCCACCCGGCGTCGCAGGCGGCGCGCGACGCGCCGACGGCCCCGCCGAGGACGGACGCGAGCTCGCGTAGCTGCTCGAACGGCTCCGGGCCTCCAAGGCCCCGGCCCCCCGATACCACCACCGACGCGTCCTCCAGGCGCACGCCCTCCGCCTCGGCGGCGACGGTCTCGACGTGCCTGGTCCGCACTACGGACGGGTCCAGGCCCGGCAGCACCTCGACTATCTCGCCCGAGCGCGCCGGGTCGGGCTCGGAGATCTCGCGCGCGCCGGGCCTGAGCAGCACCACCTGCGGGTCGGCGTCGGGGAACGTCACAGTCGCAACCGCGTTACCGCCGTAGACGGGCCTGCGGGCGACCACGCGGCCGGTCCCCACGTCCCGCGCCACGCCGACGCAGTCCTGGGCCGCGCCGACGCCGAGCCGGAAGGCCACCCGCGGGCCGATTTCGCGCCCCTCCGGCGTGGCCGCAGCGAGCACGACCGACGGCGACTCGCTCTTGCACATCCGCTCGAAGGCCGCGACCGCGGCATCCGTGGATACGCCGTCCAGCAGCGGGTCCATCACCTGGTAGACGCGGTCGGCGCCGAGCGCGACGGCCGCCGCGGCCGCGCCGGACGGCGACTGGCCCATCAGCGTCACGCCCACCTCGCCGCCCAGGTCGCGGGCCGCGCCCAGGAGCTCCGCCGTGGAGGGGTCGAGGGCGACGCCGCGGGTCTCGCCGAAGACGAGCACGTCTACCATGGCGCCATCTCCTGCCTCGCGGCGGTCGGTCTCATATCAGGCCATCCTCGCGGAGCCTCAGGGCGAGCGCCCTGCCCGCATCCGCGTCGGTCTCCGCGCTGACGATCTCGCACTCCCGGTCGACCACCGGAACGGCGAGGTCGACCACCCGGACCCTGGGTTCCAGGTCGACCGGGTCGACGTCCAGGTCGGCCGCGGTCCAGACCGTCGGCGTCTTGCGTCCGGCGGCCATGATGCCGCGCAGCGTGGGGTACCTCGGCTCGCCGAGCTCGTTGCTCACCGTGACCAGCGCTGGCAGGCGGGCCTCGACCACCTCGTATCCGTCGGGCAGCACCCGGTGGACGACCACGCCGCCGTCGACCACCTGTACGTCCCGCGCGACCGTGACGCAGGGTAGCTCCAGCATCTCGGCCAGGCCGAGCGGGACCTGTGCGTTATCCCAGTCGGACGCCTGTCGGCCGCACAGCACCAGGTCGGCGCCACCCAGCTTCCGGATGGCCCTGTACAGGACGAGCGCGGTGGCGTACGAGTCCAGGTGCGCCAGCGACTCGTCTTCCACGAGCACGAGCTCGTCCACGCCCATCGACAGCGGCTTCTTCATCACGTCGGCCTGGAAGCCGTCCCCGACGGACAGCACGGTGATCGCGGCGTCGGACGCGTCCTTAATGCGCAGCGCGGCCTCGACGGCGTTCTCGTCGAAGCCGTTGATGACCGGCGGGATACCTGGCGCGTCCGCGGCCCGGTTTTTGTCCGCGTCAACCCGGAAGGCGGACGCGGGCATCTCCGGGTCCAAGACCTGCTTGACGCAGACGACCATTCTCAGCGACATACCGCCTCCCTGTCAGGTCGGAAGCCTAGCATTGCCACGGTTTCGTTGCCAAGGCGGGCGGCGCCCTGACCTCGCGCTTCACCCTTGAAGAACCCGCGCCTGGGTTGACCTTCACCCTCACCCCAGCCCTCTCCCGTCGAGGGAGAGGGAGAAGAGCGGCGCTCTCCCGGCGAGGGAGGAGGGGTCCGAACGTGAATTTAATCACATTGCTAATTACTTTGATAGGTACTTGACTAGTCTATTTCTTAGACTTAGTATAGAACGTGCTTTGGGGGTTCGATTCGGCTCAGGTGCTTCTGGAGGGACGACTGGGGTGCGCATAGATATGGACGGCCGCGGGATGCGCCGGCGGACGGAGGACCTTACCTCCGTGCGCGCGATTCTTCCTCAGGAACACTCCGGTGGACGGGCTCGAGCCCCATCCATTCTTGTTCCGGACGGGTACAGCCCGGTCTAAGGAGAGTCTCCATGGTCATCGCAGCAGCCAGGCCCGAAGCATCAGCGCTACCAGCCCAGTTGGTCGAGGTCGCACCGGCCCCAGGGGCCCAGGTCGCCCCTGCGCCGAAGCCGCTGACGCACTGTCACAGGTGCGGAACGCGGCTGGTCATGGGCTACGACGAGCCGGAGTGTCTGAGCTGCGGCTGGGTCGACTACTCCCACACGAACGCCACCATCAGCAGCAACGGCGCCAGCATCATCAGCGCCGCCACCAGGTACGTGCTGCGCTACTGCGGAGACTTCGCCAACCTGGCGGAGACTCTCGTGTACGCGCGGGCCGTTCGCATACGCAACCGGGTGGCCTACGCCGTGAACTGCCCGTTCTGCGACAAGGTGATGGAGCAGTCGTCGCTCTCGGGCAAGCGTCCCGACGCGCGGGAGCAGCGCTACAAGTGCTCCGAAGGGCACAGGATCTCCCTGGTCCCGGCCAGGCGGGGAATGCTCGGCTGGCGCTAGTCGCCTCGAAACTACACTCGGCCTTCCCGCCAGCCGCCTCTCCCACGGTCCTGGCGGGCAGCGCCCAGGGGCGCCGGCACGCGAAGGCCGGCGCCCGTCTTCACTGCGCATCCCCCGCACTCGCGGGACCGTTCCCTGCGCTGAGGTGCGATCCAAAGTGACCTCCATCGTCGAGCTGCGCGAACGCGATCCAGGCCGGGTGCTCTTCGTGTGCGACTTCACGCCGCCTCGGGGGCCCGACCCCGCCCTTCTGCAGCCCGCCCGCGACCTGCGGGCCGACTTCATCTCCGTCGCGTACAACCCCGGCAAGTCGGTCCGCGTGACGTCCCTGCTGGCGGCCCACTGGATCAGGCAGAACACCGGCCGGGACGTGCTGTTCACGGTCGCGACGCGGGACATGAACAAGCTTGCCCTCGAAAGCATGCTGCTGGGCGCGGGCCTGCTCGGGCTGGAGAACGCGGTGGTCGTGATGGGCGACCGCTTCACCGAGCGCGAGCTGTCCAACCTGAAGGCAGTCGACGACTTCACGCCGACAGGGCTGCTCGCGGCGGCCACCGCCATGAACAGCGGGCTGGACTACAGGGGCGGCAAGCTGCGCTCGCCGACGGAGCTCTGCGTGGGAGCCACCATCGACCTGGGGCTGGGGCTGGAGGCGCAGACAAAGCTCACGCGCCGCAAGATCGACGCGGGCGCCCGGTACTTCCTGATGCAGCCCGTGTTCGACCCCGCGCGGGTGCGGCGCTTTCTCGACGGCTACGCCGAGAACTACGGCGAGGAGCTGACCAGCCCCATATTCTGCGGGCTGCAGGTGGTCACGCCGGGCGGCATGGTGTTCGGCGCCGTACCGGAGTGGATAACCGCCGACCTCGACAAGGGCCGGGACGCGGTGGAGATCGCCCTCGCCGTGCTGCACGACTTCGTGGAGGCCGGCTTCAGGTCGATATACCTGGTGCCGCCGATACTGCGAGCGGGGCGCCGCGACTACGAGGCGGCCGCCCGCGTGCTCGAAGGCTTCCCGCGCTAACGGGCCGTCACTCACCCAAAGAGAGAACCCTCTATAGCCGTCATTCCCGCGAAGGGAGGCCCTTGCACAACCCTCACTCCCGCGCGGGGAGACCTTCGCATAACCGTCATTCCCGCGCAGGCGGGAACCCAGGGGCAGGGGGTCTCCAGATACGAAGACGACGCATCGACGCCACATCTGTTACCCACAGGTGGGGTTACGCAAAGGTCTCCGAAGGCGGGAATCAACGGCGGGGAGAAAGGGGGCCACGCAAACGACCGGAGGAGCTACGTAACGTCCCGCGCGCTAGCGGCTCAGACGGCGACCGCGGTCGCCGTGGCGTGCTGCTCGTCGGCGTGGTAGGAGCTGCGGACCAGCGGCCCCGAGGCGACGTGCTGGAAGCCCATCGACTGCGCCTCGCGCGCCAGCTCCTCGAACTCCTCCGGCGTGTACCACTTGGCGAGCGCCACGTGCTTCTGCGACGGACGCAGGTACTGCCCGATCGTCAGCAGGTCGCAGTCGACCGACCGCAGGTCGCTCATCGTCTGCAGGATCTCGTCCCAGGTCTCGCCGAGGCCGACCATCATGCCCGACTTGGTGACGGCGCCGGGATCGATCGCCCTGACGCGTGACAGCAGCTCCAGCGACTGGTCGTAGTCGCCCCTGGGCCGGACGCGGCCGAATATCCTGCGCACCGTCTCGATGTTGTGGTTCAGCGTGTCGGGCTTCGCCGCCATGACGGTGTCGAGCGCGGCCCAGTTGCCGTCGAAGTCCGGGATCAGCGCCTCCACCTTGCAGCCCGGAACGCGCTTGCGCACCTGGCGTACGCACTGCGCGAATACGAAGGCGCCGCCGTCGGGGAGGTCGTCGCGGTTGACCGATGTGATGACAGCGTAGCTCAGCCCCATCCGCTCGACCGTCTCGGCGAGCCTGGCCGGCTCCTCGAGGTCGAGTCCCAGCGGCTTGCCGGTGGTGACGGCGCAGTAGCCGCAGGCGCGGGTGCAGATGTCGCCCAGGATCATGAACGTCGCGGTGCCGCGCTCCCAGCACTCCCCGATGTTCGGGCAGTGCGCCTCCTCGCATACCGTGTGGAGCTCGTTGTCGCGCATCAGCGTCTTCAGCGCGACGTAGTTGGGACCGCCCGGCATTTTCGCCTTGAGCCAGGAAGGTAGCCGCCGTTCGGGGGCCATCGTCACCTCCAGGCGACCATAATATCAGATTCAATAGAGGACTCCGCCGTCACGGGTAACTGTTCAGAGAAGGTGAGGCGGAACGTCTGAACTGTGATTCGTGGGATTCTGGTGATGGGGGTGCTTTGGTGCTGAGCCTCGCCCACTCTTCGCGGCGGCCCCTCGATACACCCCGACGAAGCGTCGGGGCACTCGGGGCGAACGGGTCAGGTGTCCCCTCAACTCTGAACAGTTGCCGTCACCGGGGGCGCGTGGGGCCCTGTGCTATATTGGGCCTGAGCTTCGAGATGACCACCGTTGTGAGACGGCCCTACGGGCGAGAGCAGGAGCCAGAGGAGCCGGAGCTGGCGACCCTGACGCTGGAGGAGATGGGGCCGCTCGGCGATACGATGGCGCCCTTCGAGGACGGGCGCATCAACGTCTTCGGAGGCATACCGGGCGAGACGGTCGTCGCGCGCGTCGTGCGCTATCGCCGCAGGAGGAAGCGCCACGTCTCGGCCATCGTCACCGAGGTCCTCAAACCCTCTCCTCACCGAGTGTACCCGCCCTGTCCCTGGTTCGGGCCGTGCAGCGGCTGCCAGTGGCAGCACATCGACTACGCGCACCAGCTCGACCTCAAGCGCGACGCCGTCCTCAGCGAGCTGGAGGCGTACCCGGCCCTTGGCGATGTCGCCGTGTCTCCGCCCCTGCCCGCGTCGGAACAGTTCGGGTACCGCAACCACGGCCGGTTCACGGTGCGCCGCGGCGGGAAATTGGGCTTCGTCAACCGCATCACGCGGCGCTTCGTCGACGTCGACCGGTGCATGCTCATGGCGGACGGGATCAACGACGTGCTCGGCGAGCTCGACGGCCGCAGCCAGGAGACGAGCCAGCTCTCGGTCCGCTACGGCATCAACACCGACGACGTGCTCGTGCAGCCGACGCTCCGCAGCGAGGAGATCCCGCTGCCGACCGGGCAGACGCACTACACGGAGGAGCTGCTGGGCCGCACCTTCCGCATCGCGTCGCCTTCGTTCTTCCAGGTCAACACCGCGCAGGCCGAGCGGCTGGCGGAGATCGTGCGCGAGAAGCTGGATCTCCGGGGCGGCGAGACGCTGATCGACGCCTACGCGGGCGTCGGTACGTTCGCCGCGCTGCTGGCGCCTCACGTCGCCCGCGTGGTCGCGATCGAGGAGTCGGAGGCGGCGGTCAAGGACGCCGCGGTCAACACGCTCGACCTCGAGAACATCGAGTACAGGCAGGGCCGGACCGAGGATGTCATATCCGACCTCGGCTCGACTCCCGACGCGGTGATCCTGGACCCGCCGCGGGCCGGCTGCGACCGGGCAGCGCTGGAGGCGGTCGCGGCGTGGAGGCCGCGGCGCACCGTCTACGTCTCCTGCGATCCGGCCAGCCTCGCACGCGATCTCGACATTCTCGTCGACGCGGGACTGGACGTGCTCGACGTCCTGCCGGTCGACATGTTCCCGCAGACCCACCACGTCGAGTGCGTGGCGACGCTGGGGCCGGGACGATGAGCGCGACGAGGCTCGTGCTGGCCTCCGCGTCGCCCCGCCGGCGGGCGCTGGTGGGGGCATTCCGGTCGCCAGTGAGGGCGATGGCGCCCACGGCGGATGAGGAGCCGCGGCGGGACTCGGAGACGCCCGATGAGTTCGTGGTCAGGCTCTCGGCATCCAAGGCGCGCGAGGTGTCGCGGCGGGTCGACGGCGGCGACATCGTCATCGGGGCCGATACCGCGGTGGTCGTCGACGGCGAGGTGCTGGGCAAGCCCCGAGACCGCGCGGAGGCCGTCGAGATGCTGCGGCGGCTCCGGGCGAGGACCCACCGCGTCGTGACCGGCGTTACCGTCGTAGACGGCGGCTCGGGACACCCGCTCTCGACGTCGAGATCTACCGACGTGCTGATGCGACGATACGGCGACGACGAGATATCGGCCTACGTCGACTCCGGCAGCCCGTTCGACAAGGCGGGCGGCTACGGCGTGCAGGACCCCGTGTTCGCCCCGGCCGAGTCGGTGAGCGGGTGCTACCTGAACGTGGTCGGCCTGCCGCTCTGCGACACGCTGACCCTGCTCGCGGGCGTGGGCGCCGATGCCGGGCTCGACGCCGGCTGGAGCCCGCCCCCGGAGTGCGTCAAGTGCCCCCTGGCCGTCGCGGAGGCGGTCCGATGACCTTCGTCGGGATGGGGCCGCTGGAGATCCTCGTCGTGCTGCTGGTGGCGTTCATCGTGATGGGGCCGGACAGGATGCTCAGCGCGGCGCGGACGATCGGCAAGGTGACCGGGGAGCTGAGGCGGCTCGCCGACGGCCTGCCGCAGATATCGCTGGACGAGGAGCCGGTCGAGAGGCCGATAGTGCACAAACGCGGCGGACCCGCTGCCCCGACGGACGCCGCCAGGCCGGAGAACGAGTCCGACGATAGCGCCGGAGACGAGCCGGAGCCCGGGTCCGACGGGCCGGTCGGCTTCAAGGCGTCCTCCCAGGCTGCATCCGAAGGGCCGGACGACACCGGGGCCAGAAAGACCGGGGACCCGGCGTGAACGAGGGGAAGCTGTCGTTCAGGCAGCACCTGAACGAGCTGCGGCGTCGGCTGGTCTACTCTGTGCTGTTCCTGGTGATCGCCACGGCGGTCGCGTTCGCGTTCCACCAGGAGATACTCAGGTTCCTGATGGAGCCCGCGGAGGGGTTCGCGGGCATCCCCAACCAGAAGCCCATATACACCGAGCTGACCGAGTTCATCGGCATCGCGTTCAAGGTCTCGCTCGTGACCGGGTTCGTCGTCTCGCTCCCGTTCACGCTGTTCCAGATCGTGATGTTCGTGACGCCGGGGCTGACCAAGGGCGAGCGGCGCTACCTCTACGTACTGCTTCCCGTCAGCGTGCTCGTCTTCATCGCGGGCGCCGCCTTCGGGTACCGCGTGCTCTTCCCGCCCGCGGTGCGGTTCCTGCTGGGCTTCAGCGGCGACGTCGCCGAGCCGTTGATCAGCATTGGCAGCTACGCCAACCTGATGATGACGCTGCTGTTCTGGATGGGGCTGATCTTCGAGACGCCGGTGGTGATGTTCTTCCTGTCCCGGATCGGGGTGGTGACGCCGTCGATGCTGTCGAAGAACCGCCGGTTCGCCATCGTCGTGGCCTTCGTCCTGGGCGCGATGATCACGCCGACCATCGACCCGGTGAACCAGGCGCTCGTGGCGCTGCCCGTGATCGTGATGTACGAAGCCGGAATCTGGCTCGCGAAGCTGGGAGCCCGCGGCCGCCGCCGCGCCGCGCAGCAGCTCGAAACCGAAAGCCAGGACGTCTAGGGGTACGGGTCGGCTGAACACCTGCGTCGGCAACGCGCCCACGTAGTCATTCCCGCAGCGGCAGCATCGCCCCAGGATTCGTCATTCCCGCGACGGGAGACCCTTGTATAACCGTCATTCCCGCGCAGGCGGGAACCCAGGGGGTGGGGGCTCAACTACGAAATCGACGGATGTCCGCCCTGTCGCGCTCCCCCGCAACGAGTTACGCAAGGTCTCCGAAGGCGGGAACCCAGGGGCGTCGCCGCCACATCTGTCGCTCGCTGGCGGGGTTGCGCAAAGGTCTTCGACAGCGGGAGTCCCAAGGCCGGGAGGAAGGTGGATTGGGTACCTACTCTACGGGAACGACGCTCGGCGTCACTCCTTCGGCTTGGCGTCGCCTTCGGACTCCGTGTCGTCCTTGTCGGAGTCCGAGCCGCCGGTGACGGAGGACTTGAACTCGCGTATCGCCTTGCCCACCGCGCCGCCGACCTCGGGCAGCCGGCCGACGCCGAAGATGATGACGACGATGACCAGGACTATGCCGAGCTCCCACGGATGGACGAAATGCGGCATCTACGTTGCCTCCGGGTTCATGGTAGCGCGGGGCCCAGTGAGCGTCAATTTGCCTGCCTCTGCGCCGTAGCCGGGCAGGAAGGAGCGGGGTTACGTCCGCGGAGGCTCGGCTGGGGCCGGGTTCGTGAGGCCGGACGCGAGGGATGCGGGGACGAGCCGCTCGAGCTCGTCCAGCGTCCACTCGCCGGAAGTGTGGATGCTCTTCGATACGCGGCGCGTGGAGTAGAGGGACATCGCCCAGCCGTTCGTCGCGACGACGCGGCCGGTGAACGCCCCGCCCGCCTCGGTGCAGAGGTACACGATCTTGGCCGCGTTGTTCTCCGGGGACAAAGCCTCCTCCGGCTCGTGCGATCCTACGATCTCCGCCGCGCCCCCGCCGCCGGTCCGGTGACGCACGTGCTCCGGCACGGTCGCCATCATCCTCGTGTTGGCGCCGGGGTAGATGGCGTTGACGGTTATCCCCGAAGGGGCGAGCTCCTTCGCCAGCGACCGCGCGAAACCTACGATGCCCTCCTTGGCCGAGGTGTAGTTCGCCTGGCCGGCGGAGCCGAGGCCCGACACGGACGAGAAGAGCGCGATGCGGCCGTACCGCTGCTCGATCATGTGCGGGAGGCACTGCCTGACCATGTTGAAGGAGCCGTACAGGTGGACGCGCAGCACGTCGTCCCACTCCTCCTCGGTCATGTTGAAGACCATCCGGTCGCGCAGGATGCCCGCCGCGTTGCACAGCACGTTTACGCGGCCGTAGTTCTCGACGGCGGTCCGGACTATGGCCCCTGCGGAGTCGAAGTCCGCGACCGAGTCGAAGCTGGCGACGGCCTCTCCGCCCGCCGCCCGGATCTCGGCGGCGACGTCCTCTGCCGGGCCGGCCGACGCGCCTGAGCCGTCGACCGAGCCGCCCAGGTCGTTGACGACCACGGCGGCGCCCTCCTCGGCGAGCAGCAGCGACACGGTGCGACCTATGCCGCGTCCCGCGCCGGTCACTATGGCCACGCGGCCTTCGAGCCTGGCGCCCATCAGTGCGCCTCCAGGAGGTCCGGAGCGTGCGCGTCGATGTCGTCCAGCGTCATCGTGCCCCACCTGTGGATGCTGCGCCCGATGGCGGGGTCGGTGTAGACGGCGAGGGAGCCGGCGCGCGCCCCGAAGGCGTACCCGTTGACGTGCGGCAGCCGTTCGGTGCACAGCAGCGCCGCAAGGGCCGCGGCGCCCTCCGGCTCATCTCCGACGCAGAGGGCGTTGCACGTGACGCCGTACTTGCCAAGGTCGCGCGCGACCGTGCGGGTCATGCCAACGACGCCCTCGGACGCGGCCGAGAAGGCCGACGCCCCGGCGACGCCGAGGCCGGCGTCGGACGCCAGGTTGACGATGCGCCCGCTCCGCTGCTGGCGGAACCGGACCGCCGCGAACTTAGTCGTAGCGAAGACCGCCTTGAGATTCGACGACACGACGCGGTGGAAGTCGTCCGGTTCCATCGTGAGCGCCGGCGCGTCGACGCGAAGCCCGGCGCTGTTGACCAGCACGTCGAGCCGCCCGAAGGCGTCGAACGCGGCCGCGATCAGCGCCTCCGCATCGGCCATGTCCGCGACGTCGTACTCCGTCGACACCGACCCGGACGGCAAGGCGCCGGACGACGAGGGTCCGGGGTTGTTGACGACGAGCGACGCTCCCTCCGCGCCCAGCAGCCCGGCGAGCTCCGACGCCACTGGCGAGGCCGCGTCCGTGACGATGGCTACCCTGCCCTCGAACCGGTTACCCAAAGCGTCTCCCGTGTCCCCTGGCTACCACGCGGGGCTATTCCAGCCGCCGGCCGTCGAAGTCGACCGGCACGATGGGCAGCCCAAGCTCTCCCAGGCCCGGCTCGATGGCCGCGCGGTCGCCCACGACGAGCACGACGAGGTGCCCATCGTCGATCCTCGCGGACGCGGTCTCGTTCAGCTGCTCGAGGCTGACCTCGGCCATGTTCGCCAGGAAATCGCCGTAGTAGTCGTCGGGCAGCCGGTGGAGGGCGATCTGCACGAGGCGGGTCATGATCTGGCCGTGCGTCTCGAACTGGGCCGGGAAGCCCCTGGATATGCCGTCGCGCGAGTCGTCGTGCTCCTGCTCGGTCACGGGCCTTCCGCCGCGGATGTCCGCGAACTCCTTGAGAGTCTCGATCACCGACTCCTTCGTTACCGACGTCTCGACGGCGCCGCCCGCGAATAGCGCGGAGACCTGGCTGCCCCAGTCGAGCGTCGAGTAGAAGCCGTAGCTGTACCCCTTGTCCTGCCGCAGGTTCATGAACAGGCGCGCCGACGGGTGGGCGCCGAAGGCGTAGTTGACCAGCGTCAGGGCGTAGAAGTCCGGGTGGCCGCGCGGGACGGTGAGCTGCCCCGCCCTGATCATCGACTGCGGCGCGCCCGGCCGGTCCGCGATGAAGATAGTCGTCGCGCCCGGACCGGCGGCGTCGGCCGCCGCGGGGGCCTCCGGCGCCCGGCCGGCCCAGTCGCCGAACAGCGACTCGGCCCGCGACAAGACCTCGTCCTCGCTCGCGTCGCCGACGACGATGAGCGTCGAGCCGTCGGGCACGTAGCTCCGGGCGTGGTGGTCGGCCAGCGCGTCGCGTGTCAGCGCCTCGACGGACGCGATGGTGCCGCTCATCGCATGGCCCGACGGCGTGTCGGGGCCGTAGACGAGCCCACGCGCCGCGCGCTCGGCCACCGCGCCCGCGTCGTCGCCTATGCGCCTGAGATCGGCCAGCCTCTCGTTGCGCACCCGGTCGAGCTCGCGGTCCGGGAACGTCGGATTGCGCACGACGTCCGCGGCGATCTCCAAGGCGCGCGGCCAGTGCGCGGTCAGCGTCTGGGCGCCCACGACGGAATGCTCGCGGCTGGCAGAGCTGGCGAGACTCGAGCCCATGAACTCCATCTCGTCGGCGATTTCGACGCTGGTCATCGAGCCGGTGCCCTCGACCAGCATGGTAGCGGCGACCTGCGCCGTGCCCGGCGCGCCCTCCGGGTCGCCGGCCCCGCCTGCCCTGGCAACGAGCGCGGCGCTGACGAGCGGCAGGCCCCGCTTCTCCACGAACAGCACGTCCAGGCCGTTGGACAGCCTGTGGCGCGTCGGAGTAGGCGGCGTGAACCCTCTCACGGCCCCGGCGGCCGGCGCCGACTCCCGGTCCACCGTGCTCGTCGATGCCGTGGCCTGGTCCTGCGGCAGCACCGCCATGCGAACGCGGTTGGGCCCGAGCGCCGTCCGCGCGACCCTGACCACGTCGTCGGGCGTGACGGCGCGGTATCGGTCGAGCGCGGTGTTGAGCTCGCCCGCGTCGCCGGCGAAGACGTTGTAGTGGTTGAACTGGTCGGCCCTGCCGCCGAAGCCCCCGACGTGCTGTAGCTGCCGGACGTGGTGGCTCTCGATTATGTTGATCGTGCGCTGGACATCGCGCTCCGAGGGCGGCTCCCTGCGCACGCGGTCGATCTCCTCCTCGACCACGTCCTGTATCTCCTCCAGGGTGTGGCCGGGGTTGGCGGTGACCACGAGTTGAAACTCGCCGGCGATCTCCTGCGGGTAGCTGGCGACGTTCACGTCGCGGGCGATCCGCTTCTCGTAGACGAGCGACCTGTGGAGCCTGGAGCTCTTGCCCTCGCCCAGCAGCGCGGCCAGCGCCTCCAGGGGCGCCTCGTCGGGATCGAACATCGGCGGCGCGGGCCAGACCAGGTACAGCCGCGATAGCTGCACCCTGTCGCGCAGGTCGAGGCGCACCTCGCCGCGCAGCCCGGAGTCCATCCGGCCGATGCGGCTGACCGGCGGCCCCGGCTCGATGTCGCCGAAGTAGCGCTCGACCAGCTTCCTGGCCTCGTCCGGGTCGAAGTCGCCCGCGAGGGTCAGGCTGGCGTTCGACGGCGAGTAGAAGCGCCTGAAGAAGGCCTTGACGTCGTCCAGGTGGGCGGCGTCGAGGTCCTCCTGAGAGCCGATGACCGGCCAGCTATACGGGTGCGGCGCCGGGAACAGGGCGGGCTGCAGCAGCAGGTGCGACATGCCGTACGGCCGGTTCTCGTAGCTCTGGCGCCGCTCGTTCTTGACCACGTCGCGCTGGACGTCGAACCGCTTCTGGTCGAGCGCCTCCAGCAGGAATCCCATCCTGTCCGACTCGAGCCAGAGCGCCAGCTCCAGGTGGTTGGACGGCACCGTCTCCCAGTAGTTGGTCTTGTCTGAGCTGGTCGAGCCGTTGACGGCCGCCCCGACCTTCTGCAGGGGCTCGAAGAAGAGCTTGTTGTGGTTCTTGGACCCCTCGAACATGACGTGCTCGAACAGGTGGGCGAAGCCGGTCCGGCCGGTCTCCTCGTTCTTCGAGCCGACGTGGTACCAGAGGTTGACCCCCACCGTGGGCAGCGCGTGGTCCTCGTGCAGCACGACCTGCAGGCCGTTGGACAACGTGAATTTCTGAAAATCAAGCTCGTACATCAGCTTCTCCCGGAGAATACGGCGGATTATATTACACGAGCCGTGGTGGACGATAGAATCCAGAATTTGGGCGCTTCTGGGTACCGTGGATATGGATGGGAGTGAATCCGTCGGACGTTCGATTTACTGCCATCCGCGTCCTCACTGTAGGTACCGCGCTTCACGCCTATGACATAGCGGCGGCAACGCTTCGGAGGATCAGGATGCTAGGAGTCCAATAGCGGCTTTAGTATGATGGTCCCACATCAGCATCTAGTAGAGGAGCTCACCAGTGCAACTATCGGAGATCGTCGGCGCCATAGCCGATATCCTGAAGGACTTTGACTCAGAACGTCCTTCCCACAAGTCATTCAAGCCGGGAATTGGGCCGTTTGGAGAACCGCAGCTTCTCATCGAGATCGCACAGCGACTGACTAGGCAGGGAATCCCCGCTCGCACTCGACAGACTCCAGCTGATATGGACATCCAGGACATATGGGCCTTTGAGTTCAAGATAGTTCGGCCGTTTGGGAACAACGACAAGGAGGCTGAGAGTTGGAGCCAGAACCTGCTCCATCCATACGAAGGGAACATAAGCCTTATTGGCGACGCGATCAAGCTGTCGAAACTCGACTCTTATCCCAAGAAGGGCCTTTTTGCCATTGGGTATGAACACGACCCTGCTCGAATCGACTTGGAGCCGCTGTTTTCTTCATTCGAGCTAGTCTCCAGGTCCATAGTGAAAATCCCGCTAGGACAGCGATTTGAGGAAAGGAGGACCCAGTTGGTGCATCCCACGCATCAAGTAGTACGTTGTGTCGCCTGGCAGATAGATGAACAAGAGCAATGATCGCTCTGCCGTCCAGAGACGTGGTAGTTGCGATTTACGGATCACCCTCCCGGCAGCCTGATCCATTCCTAACCGTCCGTCGGCCAGCTCGGAACGCTAGGCCGCGGCCAGGCCCAGGTCCTCGAGGATGGGCGGGATCTGCTGCTTTTCTTCGGCGGTGAGGCTTCGGAGCGGGGCCGTCAGCGTGTCGTGGTCTATGACGCCGAGGTGCTTGAGCGCCGACTTGATGCCCGCCATCGCGGATGAGTTGGCGCCGCCGCCGGACGCGATACGGATCACCCGCGTCGCGGTCATCATCCCGGCCAGGCACTCGTCCGCGGCCTCCTCGTCGCCGCTGACGCCCGCCTCCCACGCCCGGGCCGCGATTGCCGGCACGAGGTTGGCGATGCCCGGTATGACGCCGTGCACGCCTACGCCGTTCGTCGTCGTGATGCGGTAGACGGAGCCGAGGAAGCGGTACATGTCGACGCCGCCCTGCCGGCACAGCGCGTTGAGCTCGGCGAGCGGCTCGCCGGAGCCGGAGCTGTCCTTGGTGCCGACGACCTGCCCCTCGGCGCCCAGCGCGGCGAGAACGCCCGGCTCGATCGCGGTCTTGACGGTCGGCGGGATGTTGTACGCCCACAGCGGCATCCCGACGCGCTCGGAGATGCGGCGGAAGTGGTCGGCGATCTCGTCCTGGCCGCACGGGTAGTAGTACGGCGGCGTCGCGGCGATGCCGTCGAGGCCCATCTCCCGGACCGACAGCCCGAGGTCGACGGTAAGCGCCGTCGCCGCGGCCGACACGTTGGCGATGACCGGCACCCGGCCGGCGGCCTGGTCGGCGGTCGTCTCGATGCAGACCAGCCGCTGGTCGTCGGTCAGCGCCGCGAACTCGCCGGTCGTCCCGGCGGCCCAGATGCCGTTGACGCCGCCGTCGATCATGTAGTCGACCAGCCGCCGGAGCGACGGCACGTCGACCTTCTCGTCCGGCGTCAGCGGCGTGACTATCGGGACGATTACGCCCTTGATCCTGTTATCGAGCACGTGGCACCTCTGGTGGTGTGTGGTTTGACGGGGAAGCCCCGCCCTGGGTCCCCGCCCCCGTCTTCACGAGGGCAGGCTCTTCGTGGGAATGACGGTTATGCGGTGGTCTCCGTTCGGGAGGGTACGGGGAACGCGAGCGGCGGCGCGGGTAACCCGCGCCGCCGCCATATCGGATCACTATAAGTCGGCCCCTCCGGTCAGCCGCCGCCTATGGCGGGCAGGAAGTGGACCTCGCTATCCTCGCCTACCTTCTCCAGTATGCCCAGGGGGGACACCTCGCCGTCGACGGCGACCGTGATGTTCCCCTTCAGCCTGAACTTGTCGACGAGCTTGTCCTTCATCCCCGGATGCTCGGCCTCCAGGTTGTTGATGATCTCCCTGACGGTAGAGCCGGGCACGACGACCGTCTCCCGGTCGCCGGTCAGGTTGCGCATCAGCGATGGGATGAAGACCGTGGCCATGGGACTACTTCGCCTGGATCGCCTCGGTGACCGCCACCGGGTTCATCGGCAGCCTGTCCATGCGCACGCCGGTGGCGTTGTAGATCGCGTCCGCGATCGCGGCCGGCGGCGGCACGATGTTGGCCTCGCCGACTCCCCTGACGCCGAACGGGTGGCCGGGGTTGGCGACCTCCACGATCACCGTGTCGATCATCGGCAGGTCGAGCGCGACCGGCATCCGGTAGTCGAGCAGCGTCGTGTTGGCCATGCGGCCGGCGTCGTCCATGAAGTACTCTTCGTTCAACGCCCAGCCGATGCCCTGGACGCTGCCGCCCTGCATCTGGCCCTCGACGTAGCTCGGGTGGATCGCCTTGCCGGCGTCCTGGACGACCGTGAACCGGAGGATGGTCACCTTGCCGGTCTCGGGGTCGACCTCCACGTCGACGATGTTGCCGCAGAAGGAGCCGCCCTCGCCCTTGGGGTCGACGGTGCCGGAGCCCATGATCGGGCCGCCCGTCGCCTCCATCTGAGCGCACATCTCCTTGAAGCTCATGTTCAGCTCGGGGTCGGTCTTGGAGCTGATCACGCCTCCCTCCATCTGGAGCGAGTCGCGGTCGACGTCCCAGATCATCGACGCCCGGTCGAGCATCTTGCTCTTGACCTCCTGGGCCGCCTCGTGGGCCGCCCAGCCGGTGGCGAAGGTGACGCGGCTTCCGCCCGTCCCCGCGGTGTAGCCCACGGAGTCGGTGTCCGCCGTCTCCGGGTGCACGTCCTCGGCGGCGATGCCCAGGACCTCGGCCGCCTGCATGGCGATCGACGTCCGGGAGCCTCCGATGTCGGTGGAGCCCTCGACGAGGCTGATCGTCCCGTCGGCGTTCACGGAAATGGAGCAGCTCGACGGCATACCGGCATTGAACCAGAACCCAACGCCGACGCCGCGGCCCCTGTTCGGGCCTTCGAGCGGCTCGCTGTAGTGCGGATGGTCCCGCATCGCCTCCATGACCTCGACGTTGCCGATGCGGGCGAACCGCGGGCCGTCTGCCCGGCGGGTGCCCTCCTTCGACGCGTTCATCAGCCGGAGCTCCAGCGGGTCCATGCCGAGCTTCTCGGCCAGCTCGTTCACGACCGTCTCGGTCGCGAACGCGACGTGGGTGGAGCCGGGCGCCCTGTAGGCGGCCGACTTCGGCTTGTTGACGACGACGTCGTAGCCGTCGACCAGCAGGTTCGGGATGTCGTAGACGGCGAAGACGCACATGCAACCGGGCTCGATGGGCGACCCCGGCCAGGCGCCGGACTCGAACGCGACGAAGGCCTGCGCCGCGACGATCTTGCCGTCCTTCGTCGAGCCGATCTTGACCTTCATGTGCGAGCCGGGGGTCGGGCCGGTGGCCTCGAACTCCTCCTCGCGGCTCATCACGATCTTGACGGCGTGGTCCGTCTTCCTCGACAGAAGGGCGGCTATCGGCTCGCCGTAGGGCTGCCACTTGCCGCCGAACCCGCCGCCGATCTCCAGCGGCGTCAGCTTGACCATCGACAGCGGCACTCCGAGGATGGCCGCCGTGCAGTCGCGCACCTCGAAGGGCGCCTGAGTGCTGTTCCAGATGTACACCCGGCCGTCCTTGCCCCAGTTGACGGTGCAGTTGTGCGGCTCGATATAGCCCTGGTGCACCGTGGCGGTGTCGAACTCCTTCTCGATTATGACGTCCGCCTCGGCGAACCCCTTGTCCAGGTCGCCGTTCTTGTACTGAACGTGCAGCGTGACGTTCGTCGGCGTGTCGGACGCCTCGTCCGGGTCGAAGAAGTCGGGCGTGTCCTCGGGCTCGAGGTAGTCGAGCAGCACGGGCGCGCCGTCGGCCATGGCCTCGGGGGCCGTGGCCACGGAGGGCAGCACCTCGTAGTCGACCTCTATCAGCCCGAGCGCCTCCTCGGCGATATGGGCGTTGGTCGCGGCCACGCCCGCCACCGGGTGGCCCCTGTAGAGCACCTTCTCCCTGGCGAGGATGGCGTCGCGCTCGCGCTGGATGTTCGGGTCGCCGAGCGTGCTGTTGTGGAATGTGTCGCCGGGATTGCCCTCCGGCAGGTCCGCGGCGGTCACGGTCGCCATGACGCCCGGAAGCGCGTCGGCCTTGCTGGTGTCGATCGACTTTATCCGGGCATGGGCGTGCGGGCTCCGCAGCACCTTGCCGTACAGCAGCTTGGTCGTGGTGAAGTCGGCCCCGTACTGCGCCCTGCCGGTCACCTTCTCGTGGCCGTCGTGGCGCACGGGGCGCGTGCCCACCACGTCGAAGGTCTCGGTCGAGAGAACGACGTTGCGCTCGTAGGTTGTCGTCATGTCCCCACCTCCTACATCTTGCCGGCGGCGTCCATCACCGCGCGGACTATCTTGTCGTAGCCGGTGCACCGGCACAGGTTGCCGGCCAGCCACTCGCGGATCCTGTGCTCCGACGGGTTGGGCTCGGCCTCCAGCAGCGCCTTCGACGCGACGATGAAGCCGGGCGTGCAGATGCCGCACTGCAGCGCCGCGTTCTCGAGGAAGGCCGTCTGTATCGGGTGCAGCCCGGCGGGCGTCGCGACGCCCTCGATCGTCAGGATCTCGGCGCCCTGGGCCTCGACGCCCAGCACCAGGCAGGAGTCGACGATGCGGCCGTCCAGGTTGACCGTGCACGCGCCGCAGTTGCCGTCGTTACAGCCTTCCTTGGAGCCTGTCAGTCCGACGACGTCCCTCAGGCACTCGAGCAGGCTCTGGCGCGGCTCGCAGAGGAATTCGACGTCTTCGCCGTTGATTCGGGTCTGAACGTGAGTCTTGGTGGGCATCCTACTGGGCCTCCTTGGCTCTCTCGACTGCGGTCGTCAGGGCGCGCCGGGTCAGCACCTCGCAGAGGTGCTTCCGGAACTCGACGGTGCCGCGCATGTCGGTGATCGGTCTGGCGGCCTCTCGCGCCGCCTCCGCCGCCGCCTGGATGTTCTCGGCCGAGGGCGCGTTGCCCTCGAGTGCCGCGGCGGCCTCGGCTACCAGCAGCGGGGTCGGCGCCACGGCCGCGAGGGAGACCCTCGCCGAGCTCACCGTGCCGTTGGAAAGCTGCACGGAGACGCCGGCGCCCGCGACGGCGATGTCCATCTCGTTCCGCGGGATGAACCTGATGTAGCGTCCTCCGAAGCCGGGCTGCGGCGCCGGGAAGTGTATCGAGACCAGCAGCTCGTTGGCCGCCAGCACGTTCTGCCGGGGCGCGGTGCAGAAGTCCTCCACCGCGACCTCGCGGGTGCCGTTCGGGCCCGCGATCGTGCAGGTGCCGTTGTGGGCGATCATCGCCGGGATCGAGTCGGCGCTCGGGACGGCGTTGCACAGGTTGCCGCCGAAGGACGCCCTGCCCTGTATCTGCGTGCCCCCGATGAGGGACGCCGCGTCGATCAGGCCCGGGTAGGCGGCAGATATCTCTTCGTCCTGGTAGACCCTGTAGCACGGTACGGCGGCGCCGAGCGTCAGCCCGCAGTCCGGGCTGTAGCTGAGCTCGTTCAGCTCGGCGATTCCCTTGCCGTCGACGACCAGGTCCGGGGTCAGGGCGCCCGCCCTGAGATGCACCAGCAGGTCTGTCCCGCCGGCCAGGACCCGGGCCCCGTCGCCGTGCTGCGCCAGCAGGCCCACGGCCTCGTCCAGCGTTTCGGGCCGGGCAAAATCAATCCATTTCAATGGCCCACTCCTTTCTGTTCATCAATCCGTTGCCGATTATCTCGAAGGCCGGATACGGCCAGAGACGGAACCACCCGCCCGAAAGGCGCCCATTTCAGGGGCATGGAAATACGGGCGGGCGAATCGGCGCCAAGTATATCAAACACCCTGTTGGCCTACAACGTGCGAACGCGCCGATCCCAAGGCGACTTAGTGCGCGGGTTTCTGGGACGGCTCGCCATCTTTGACAGACTGCGCGACTTGCTATATCTTCACCTATAGGGTGAATGGTGGAAGTCGTCTTCAGAACCAGGCAACTCCAACGGAGCTATGAAGAGTCGGCCAGAGCAGCGCGGCAGTGGGGCGAGGCTGCTGGGCGGAAGTACATCACCCGCATCAACGAGCTCTACGCGGCCAGGAACCTCCAGCAAGTCTACGGCATCCGGTCGATGCGTCTGCATCCACTGAAAGGATCGAAGAGAGGAGAATTGTCCATCTACCTGACGGGGCAATGGCGCCTGATAGTGGAGAAGGGAGACTCGGAGGAGCAAATTCTAGTGAAGGAGGTGAGCAACCACTATGGCGACTAGCAGCCCGCGCGTATATTCCGACCTGCCGATTCCGCCGGGCGAGGTGCTGGAAGAGGAGCTGGAAGCCCGCGGGATGACCCAGAAGGAGCTTGCCACAAGGCTCGGCCGGCCCGCGCAGGCGATCAACGAGATCATCAGGGCAAAGAAGGCCATCACGCCGGAAACTGCGATTGGACTGGGGAGGGTGCTTGGGATCGACGCGCAGTTCTGGACCAACCTCGAGGCCGCCTACCGCATGACCCTGGCCCGCAAGCGCGAGCAGGAGATGCTCGAGGCCAATGTGCAGTGGCTGGACGAATACCCCGTTCGGGCGATGCTCAAGAGGGGGTGGATACAGGCCGGGCGGGACAGGCCGGGCAGACTCAAGGCGCTCATGAGCTTTCTTGGCGTAGCAGTGGCGGAGCCCCAGGCGTTCCAGAAGGCCATAGGGTTCCGGATTACCGAGGCCGCCCAACAGGCGATCTCCCTGGGGGCGCTGGCGGTCTGGCTCCGGAAGGGCGAGCTTGACGCCCAGGAAACGCCTACCGCCGACTACGACGAGCAGGCCTTCACGGAGGCACTCTCCCGAATCAGGCAGATGACCACCCAACCGCCGGAAGAATTCCTGCCCGCGATGTCAGACCTCTGCGCGCAGTCGGGTGTAGCGTTCTGCATGGTGCAGGAGCTTCCCAAGAGCGGCGCCAATGGCGCCACCCGTTGGCTGACCGACCGCAAGGCGATGATCCAGATGAGCATCAGGAACAAATGGGCCGACGTCTTCTGGTTTACCTTCTTTCACGAGGCGTGCCACCTGCTCAGGCATCGGACGCAGCGCCGGATCGTAATCGACGGCCTTGATGCCGACCCGGAGTCCGCCGGGATCGAAGCGGATGCCGACCGGTTCGCGAGAGACTTCCTTATCGATCCAAGGAAGTGGAGTGACTTCTGCGCGGAGGGCCAGTTCACGGCAAGCTCAGTCAAGCGGTTCGCGCGCTCTGTCGGCATTGCCCCGTTCATCGTGGTCGGCAGGCTGCAGCGGGAAAAGCGGATAGCCTACAGCAGGCTTACCCGCCTTAAGCCGCGATACGAGTGGGCGAACGCCTCGGGTCCCTAGGGCCGCAGAGATACCGGGCCCTGGACAGTTACATCATTCGGACGCGCTTGGAGTGGGCCTTCTCGGAGGTGTAGACCGGCAGCCGGCGGGCGTAAAGGGCGCCCTCGACGGCGCGGACGAAGAAGCGGCGGTCCGGGCCGCTGACGACGGCCTGCTCGTGCGCCTCCATCAGCGCCACCGGATAGCCCCTGCCGCGCTCGCACTGGTCGATCACCAGGCTGTGCGCGAGGGACAGCCGGGTCTCATCCTCGGCGACCCACGACGGCACCTCGACGCGGGCGATCTCGCGGCCGACGTTGACGTAGAAGAACGACAGGTCCGCCGCGTAGTACCGGTCGACGCCCGAGAAGGAGGTCGAGAACAGCGCCGAGCGCTGTCCGGGCCCCAGGAGCCGCGCGAAGACATCGCGGTCCAGGAGCCCACCGACGCAGCCGGCACACGGCTCGCGGCCCGGCCCGCGGATGCCGCACCGGTACCCGGCCTCGAGGCCGTCGTACGAGCACGCCATCAGCCGCAGCGCGCGCACGATCTCTGCGCTGCCGGGCAGACTGACGTAGCCCGCGAGACTCAATGGACGGTGCCGAGAAAACTCGGCCAGGCGGTCCATCTCGCGGCCGTACCCCTCGTCGACCAGATCGCGCAGCACGAAGTCCTGGTTGCCGGCCCCTGAGAGCCCGATCATCGCCAGCGAGCCGTCCATGATGGCGAGCGTGGGCGTGGCTTCCGGCAGGTCGGCCACCGTCCGGGCGAGGGCCCGCACCTCCTCCACGGTGCGCTTGGCCGCCAGCACGGCGCCCTCTATCGGCTGCTCCCGGTAGGTGGCCGGGTCGCGTATCGCCAGCTCGTCGTCGCTGGCGTATAGCGTCGGCTCGCTGTGCAGGTCGGCCCTCGGCGCCGCGCCGTAGGTCAGCACCGATACGCCGATGTTTATGAGAAAACACCGGGCGGGCATGTGGCGGTCGACGTCGACGTGGGAGCCGTCCGCGGCGACGACGCGGAAGTCGCCCGGGGCCGGCGGCGCGTCGTGGACCGTCGCGGGGTGCTCGGACACCCCCGGCAGGTACTCGGACTGCTCGCTGTCGATGCGGCGGGCCTCGTAGGCGCCGGGGTCGAACGTCCGGACCGCATGCAGCGCGCGGGCGACCCGCTCCTCGCGGGCGTGCTGGCGGGCCCGGAGCGCCTGGGCCATGCCGTCGATCTGCGCGGCCGTGCTGTTCAGGTCGAGCGACAAGCCTACGAGAACTCCATCAGGTCGCCCTCAACCACGACGCGGCGGCCGCGATGGGCGACCACCGCCCTCGGCGACCGGCGCAGCTCCCTGTGGAGCTGGTCCATGCGTTTGGCGAGGTCGGACTCCAGCGGGCTGGACGGCGGCCTCCGCGCCGGGCCTCCCCACAGGCCGGGCTGGGGCAGCCGGCGGATGAACTCGGCGAAGCTGCTCAGCAGCGCCTCGAAGGTCTCTTCCGAGAGTTGCTCCAAGGGCGTATCGTCGATGGGGTCGACGAAGGTGAAGCCGAGGACCAGCTCGTCGCCCGCGGCGAGCCAGGACAGCACCAGCACGGGTTGGGGACTCTGCTCGAAGCGCCGGGCCGGGCCCTCGACGTTGCGCGCCACCTCCCGGAGCGCCACCTGCACGACGCGGAGCAGCGACGACAGGTAGGACACCTGCACGTTGTAGTTCGGCAGCCGTACCTCGAGCATGTCGCGCCGTGGGTTTGCCGTCTCTGGAGTCATTGCCGTTGCCGCCGCGCTAGCGCAGGACGCGCGCGTCCTCGACCCTTCTCGTGATGCGCCGCTTGTCCAGGTGCTCGAGCAGCGCAAGAGCGTACTTGCGGCTCGTGCCGAACAGGTCGCGCACGTCCGCTACCGTGATCCGGCCGTGCGTGCGGAGGTGGTCGGCGACCTTCCCCACCATGTCCTCGTACGCGGCCGCGGAGAACGCCACCGAATCGTTGACCCGGACGATCCTGCCCTCCTCGGCCAGCAGGTCGAGCACGTCCGCGTCGGGCGCCGCATCGGTGGGCGGCGAGTATCGGTCCGCCTCGAGCTGCCGCATGTACGCTTCGGCGACGTCCCGGTGCTCTCCGGATAGCCGCGGCGTGTGGTCGGCCAGCCGGACGACGGCGCCTCGCTCCTCGACCGCCGCGGCGCTCCGCAGCCGCGGCAACGCCTGGGCGAAGACCTGCGGCGTCATGCGGAGGCGGCTGCGCAGCTCCTCCTTGGGAGCGCCCTGCCTCAACGGGTGATCGCGGTGGTACGTCTCCAGGAAATCGCGGGCCCGGCGCGCCACCGACTCGCTGCCATTGGCCGTGAAGATCAGCGCGCCCGGCCGGACGCCCGAGTCGCCGAGGACGACCACCTCGCCCTCCTCGGCCATGCGCTCCAGCTCCGACTTCGCGGTTGCCGTCTCCAGGTTGGCGAGGTTGACCAGCGCCTGGAACTCGATCGGCTCCGCGGTTTCGATTCCCTTGACGAGCAGCTCCCGGTCCGAGCCGGCCTCCATGACGGCGAGCCGGTCGAGCACCGGCGCGTGCATCCTGCGGTGTCGCCGGGCGTGGGTCTCGACGATCGTCCCGCCGCCCAGGGTGGCCTGGTTCGAGCGGAGCACGAAGTAGTCCCCCTTCACGACCGCGACCGGCTCCTCCAGCTTGAGCTGCGCCCAGACCGACTCCCCCGGCTGCGCCGCCTGGGCGTCCAGCAGGCGCACGCGGGCGACCGTCTCGCTCGTGCCGGCGTGCACGGTGACGAACATGTTGTGGCGGACCGGCCTCGGCGCGTCCTCGATCATGCGCAGTCGCACGTCCACGGCGGTCGACGGCGTGAGCCAGCCCGGCGTCGTGAGCACGTCGCCGCGGACGATCTCCTCGTGCGAGACGCCGACGAGGTTGGCTGCCACGCGGCTGCCGGGAAGCGCCCGCTCCACGGTCTGCCTGTGGGTCTGGAGGTTCCTGATCCGGGCTTCGCGGCCGCGGGGCGCCAGTGTGACCTGCTGCCCGACGTCCAGGACGCCGTCGATGAGCGTGCCGGTCACGACGGTGCCGAACCCGGCGATGGTGAAGGCGCGGTCGACGTTCAGCCGCGGTCGGCCGAGATCGCGCCGAGTCTCGGTTTGGGCGAGGATCGAATCGATGGCGGCGGTCAGATCCGGCAGGCCTTCCCCGGTCTCCCCCGACACGGTGAGCACCTGGGCGCCCTCGAGGGAGGTCTCCTGCAGCACGTCCTCCACGTCTGCGACGACCAGCTCGAGCCAGTCGTCGTCCACCAGGTCTTTCTTCGTGACGACGGCCAGCCCACGGTCGATCTCGAGCAGGTCGACGATGGCGAGGTGCTCGCGGGTCTGCGGCATCACCGACTCGTCGGCGGCGACGACGAGCAGGGCGAGGTCGATGCCGCCGACGCCTGCCAGCATGTTGTTGACGAACCGCTCGTGGCCCGGTACGTCGACGATGCTGACCTCGTTGCCGCTCGGCAGACGCATCCAGGCAAAGCCCAGGTCGATGGTCATCCCCCGCTCCTTCTCCTCGCGGAGACGGTCGGGGTCGATCCCGGTCAAGGCCTGCACAAGGGTGGACTTGCCGTGGTCGACGTGCCCGGCGGTGCCGATGACGAACAAGGGACGAGAGCCTCAAGCCGGAGTGGCTACAGCGTATCACAGGGGTAGTGGATAGTGAATGGTGGATAGTGGATAGTTGGGGAACCAGGATTCCTCGGCTGACTGTCACCCTGAACGAAGTGAAGGGTCTGGGGTGGGGAGAGGCCGCGTCTCCAGCCAGATCGAGGGACCCCTCCCCAGGTCCCTCTCTGCGATCGGGATGACAAGGCGCGGCCGCGCTGCGAAGAGTCACCGACGAGGTGCACACGAACCGCCCAGCGAGGTTCCAGCGCAACCGGAGCCTTGACTCGGCACCTAGCTGACCGGATGATTGCCCCGACCTAGGATGGCCGGAGGAGAACGATGGGCAGCAGGAAGACACACGAGGGAGCGGAAGCGGTCTACGCGGCGGCGCAGAAGTGGGTCGATTGCGCGCTGCGCAAGGACGACTCGCTCTTTACCCCAGGCAAGCCGATATGGTCGAGCCGTTGGCTGAAGGAACTGCGGGAGCGGTTCTTGGACCAGCCAGACGTGGGCCAGGGAGGCTTCTATGACAAGCTGGAGGCGCAGTTGGCGGGCAGTCCGCCAGAGGTGTACCAGTTGATGGCCGAGGTACTCTATCTGCACTTCCTCATCATCTGGCCTAGCGCCATGAAGGGTGACACGAAGCAGGATCGGATCACCCGCGTACTTGGTTGGTCGGGGAAGGATATAGAATTTCCCTCTGAACTTGCCGCCGGGCTGGCGTCTGGCGTAGCCAACCCCGGGGGAGGCTGGGCTGGCTGGTTTCCTTACTACGTGGGATACGTCGTCGAGTTTGTGGAACAGTGGAAGCAGTTGGGGTCGGAGGAACGCCGACGTGCCCTAGCGGAGCCTTGGGAGTTCAAACGGTTCGCATCGGCGGGAGTCGAGTTTCGAGGGGAGTTGAACCAGAAGTTCCCCTACGCCCACGGCGTACAAGTGGAAGCCCTCCTTCACTTGGTCTTCCCCGACACCTTCGAGGGGACCGTCTCCGTCGAGCAAAGGAGTCTATCGCTGGCGCCGAGGCCTTCGCGCAATTCGTCAGAGAACCTACCGACGATGTCGATCGCAGGATCCAACAAATCCGCAAGGGTCTTGAGACTGAGTTGAAGAGAGACTTTGACTTCTATCACTCTGAAATTATCGTCCGGTGGTACCCAAATGCGGATCCCTGGGATGAGTTCATTAGGCACGCCAAAGCGATTGTCGACCATGAAGAACCGATGGGAGTCGACATTCCACCCAAGATTGAGACAGGTCGCGCGCTCGCGGCAGCGCGGGAGGCGGTGCTTGAGGGAGATCCAGACTGGGCAGCGAAGGTCAAGAGCAGCGCCTCTTCCAAAGGCTTTCCGATCATCCACCCAATTCAGCTGGCAAAGTTCAAGGATTGGATAACCAATTCCCCGGACGACGCGCTGAGCGCGCTGCGGACGATTTGGGCAAGAGACGATTCTTCCCACGTAGACCGGGTACGTGCCTTCGCAGAGCAATTTCCAAAGTCCGTGATAGGCGGTGCGGGAACGCGGGCTACTGTAGCGTCTGTGCTACTTATGGGCTTGGAAGTCAAGCAGTACCCGCCATTCAGGACGGAGGCGTTCGACCTGGCATACGAGCGCACCAAGTACAACATGCGGCCGGTGCGCGATGCCGAAGCGGGGGTGTACGAACATGCCATTGGCTTCCTCGACAAGCTCATAGAGGAAGCGTCGGAGCGCGGGCTGTCGCTGCCCGACCGCCTCCATGCGCAGTCGGTGGTCTGGCTCACCAAGTTCCCGGAAATGTGGGACCTCGCGGACAATGGAGGTAGCCACCCACTACCACCACCGCTACTCAATGACCTGGACTCGCTCGCCAACGACCTCCACCTCACCGCCGAATTCCTGGAGGAGATCGAGACACTGCTCATGGGCAAGAAGCAGGTCATCTTCCAGGGGCCGCCGGGCACGGGGAAGACGTACGTTGCCCAGAAGCTGGCCCGGCACCTGGCGGGGTCGGAGGAGCGCGTGACGCTGGTGCAGCTACATCCGTCGTACGCCTACGAGGACTTCGTACAGGGCTTCCGCCCCACGCTGGAAGGCGGGCAGGCCGGATTCGCCCTCAGGGACGGGCCGCTGCTGCGGGCGGCTAAGCGGGCGCGGGACGAGCCGCATCAAAAACACTTCCTGGTCATCGACGAGATCAACCGCGGCGCACCGGCCAAGGTGCTTGGCGAGCTCTATTTCCTGCTCGAGTACCGGGACGAGAAGATTCGCCTCCAGTACTCCGACGAGGACTTCTCGCTGCCACCGAACCTGTACTTCATCGGCACGATGAACACCGCCGACCGCTCCATCGCGCTGGTCGACCTCGCGCTGCGCCGCAGGTTCTACTTCGTCGAGTTCCACCCGGACGACGACCCGGTGAAGAGCGTGCTACGCAAGTGGCTGGAGAAGAAGGCGCGGGACATGGACTGGGTAGCGGACGTCGTCGATCGCGCGAACGAGCTCCTGAAGAGGGACCGGCACGCCGCCATCGGGCCGAGCTACTTCATGAAGGACGACCTTGACGAGACCGACGTCAGGCGCATCTGGCAACACAGCGTGCTTTCCTACATCGAAGAACGCCTGATCGGCGAAGGCGACGACCGACTCGTACAGTTCGACCTCGACCGGCTGAGGCGTGAGACGGGCCATGGCGCAGCGCCAGAGCAGGACGAAGTACAAGAAGGCGCGGCGGACAGAGAGGGCAACTCCCAGTGACCCGCCGGATCGACCTAACGGAGTACAGGGACAGCGAGCCGCACCGACTCTCAGCCGCCGAGCGAGATGCGTTGAAGAAGGTGCTGCCGTCTGTCACCATCCAGCCGGCGCCAGGCTTGGAGGGCGCATACCTCCTCACGCCCGGGTCGACCGTCGGAGCGGTCGAGGTCGGCGACGTGTCCGTGTTGATCAGGCCGAAGATCGGCATCCCGAAACTGCTGTCTCTCGCCTGCTATGCCCAGGGCAGGTTCAAGCCCCGTGCTGAGATGTTCGACTTCGAGCGCGAAGATGCGCTGCCGGACGTGCTGGCCCGCGCGCTCTCGGCTGCCGCCCATAGGGCATTCTCGCGAGGGCTGCTCCACGGCTACCGCACGGAGGAGGAGGCGCTGTATACCGTGCGCGGGCGCATCAGGGTCGCCGAGCAGATGCGGCGCAGGTTCGGCATCCCGCTGCCCGTCGAGGTGCGCTACGACGAGTTCACCGACGACATCCTGGAGAACCGGCTCGTGAGGGCGGCGGCGACGCGGCTCGGCGCGATGCCCCTCCGCTCCAGCGAGGCGCGCAGGGGACTGGGCTGGACCGCCGGGATGCTCGACAACGTCTCGCCCCAGGAGTTTCCCCGACGCTTGGTGCCCGAGGTCGGCTTCGACAGGCTGAACGAACACTACCGGGAGGTTGTAGCGCTGTCGCGTCTCGTGCTGCGGCACAGCGCGTTCGAGTCCGGCCGCGGGCAGGTGCGGGCGTCCGGGTTCCTGATGGACATGAACGCCGCCTTCCAGGAGTTCGTGACGGTGGCCCTGCGGGAGGCTCTCGGCGTCTCCGAGAGCGTTTTCGGCGAGAAGCCCATAGATAGTCTCGACGTCGCCGGCCGAGTGGGCCTGAGACCCGACCTGACGTGGTGGCTCGGCGGCAGGTGTGTGTTCGTCGGCGACGCGAAGTACAAGCGCGTCACGGTAGACTCCGTTCCTAACGCCGACCTGTACCAGCTTCTCGCGTACACGACCGCGCTCGACCTGCCGGGCGGTCTGCTCGTCTACGCCAAGGGCGAGGCGGACACGGCGGAGCACGTCGTCCGCCACTCGGGGAAGCGGCTGGAGGTCGCCGCGCTCGATCTGTCGGGCGAGTTCGACGAAGTGCTCGCCGGCGTGAAGTGGCTGGCCGACAAGGTCGTCGCGCTGCGGGACGAGGAGCTGCGGCTTCGTCCCGCAGCGTGAGCCGGATGGCGGTCGTGCGCGCCTCGATACGCGCCGCTCGAAGCAGCGGCGCTACTCGGCGTGAACGGATTGCGTGGGCGGCAAGAGGTCAAGGCCACTCGCCGAGTGCCCCGACGCTTCGTCGGGGTGTATCGAAGGGCGCCGGGGATATCAGCCGGGAAGCCCGCGTCTGGTAGAATCGCGGCGTGTCGTATGCCGCCGATCTGCACGTCCACTCCCCGTTCGCGCGCGGCACCAGCAGGCACCTGACTTTCGACGGCCTGGCGCACTGGGCCAGGGTCAAGGGGATCGACCTGCTGGCCTCCGGCGACTTCACACACCCGCTGTGGATCGAGGAGACGAAGCACCGGCTCGCCGACGCGGGCAACGGGCTCTTCACCCTGGGCGGCGTGCACTTCGTCCTGGGCACTGAGCTGAGCTGCGTCGCACCCCAGGGAGGGCGTTCACGGCGCGTCCACGTGCTGGTCCTGGCGCCGGAGCTCGATACGGTGGAGAGGATCAACGTGGCGCTGGCATCGCGCGGAAGACTCGCCAGCGACGGGCGGCCCATCCTGAAGCTGACTCCGCGTGACCTGCTGGAGACGCTGCTGGAGATCGACGACCGATGCATCATGGTCCCGGCCCACCTGTGGACGCCCTGGTACGGGCTGTACGGCTCCAAGTCCGGGTTCGACTCGCTCGAGGAGGCGTTCGGCGACCTGGCGGACAGGGTGCCTGCCGTGGAGACGGGCCTTTCGAGCGACCCCGCGATGAACTGGGGCGTGCCCTCGCTGGACGACGTCTCGATCGTCTCCTTCTCCGATGCTCATTCGCCCGCCAAGCTGGGCAGGGAGCTGACCGTGTTCGACGGCGACCTGAGCTACGACGGCCTGGCGCACGCCCTGAGGACCGGCGGAGTCCGCTACACCGTCGAGTTCTTCCCGGAGGAGGGCAAGTACCACCACTCCGGGCACCGCAAGTGCGGGGTGCGGTACACTCCGGAGCAGGTCGCCGAGCAGGGCGTTCGCTGCCCCGCGTGCGGCCGGCCGCCGACCATCGGGGTGATGCAGCGGGTCGAGGAGCTGTCGGGGAGGGCCGTCGAGACGCGGCGCGGAGAAGACGGGCTCGTGCGGTCGGTCAACGGGCGGCCGCCGTTCAGGTCGCTGGTCGCGCTGGTCGACATAGTCGCCGAAGCGCTCGGCTGCCGTCCGCAGGCGAAGAAGGCGACGGCCGTGTACGACCGGCTCGTCTCACGCTTCGGCACAGAGATGGCCGTGCTGATAGACGCGCCGATAGCCGAAGTCGCCTCGGCGGCGGGAGGCCGCACCGCCGAGGGCGTGGGGAGGGTCAGGAGCGGAGACATACTGATCGAGCCGGGTTACGATGGCGAATACGGCGCCGTGAAGGTCTTTGGTGGTGGATAGCGAATGGGGGTAGCGTTGGGGGACTGAGGGGTAGCCGTTCAGAGTCGCAGAAACGCCTGTCTTCCTCACCTTGCCCCCCAGGCAACCCGTTCGCCTCGATTGGCGTCGCTGCCTTGAGCGGCGCGAACCGAGGAGCGCACAAGACCGCCGCCGCCCTTCATGTCCCGGAAGAGACGGTCGACGTTAGATGCGGCGCGCCCGGAGCGGTGGGCCACTCGGGACCAATGGGGAGTGAGGGCAAAGCCCTTCGAGTCTGAACAGTTACACTGAGGGCAAGACGTTCGTTGGAGGATGGGGATGGCTACGCAAACGGTGACATTGAGGCCGGTTACCAGGGAGGACGTCGCGCGCCTCCGCGGCTGGCTGGAGGACGAAGAGGTCTCGGAGAGTTGGTTCGGCCGGTACTCGTACGGCGATCCGGCGCACCTCGGGTACCACCCCGAGGAGATGGACGACGTGTCCGACGCGGAGTGGGAGCGCGTCTTCAACGACCCGGAGCACCGCATCCTGTCGATCTACACCCGGGAGGGCGATCACGTCGGCGAGGTGCACGTGGCGATCGAGGAGAGCCTGGGCGACGGCCACCTCTCCATCCTCATCGGCCGCAAGGACATGTGGCACCACGGCTACGGGACTGCCGGCACCCTGGAGACGCTCAGGCTCTCATTTGGAGAGTGGGGGCTGTTCCGCGTGTGGGTCGACATCCCCGAGTACAACACGGCGGCGCTGGAGATGTTCCGCCACCTCGGGTTCGTGCACGAGGGGACGCTGAGGAAAAGCCGGCCCCATGAGGGGGCGCGGTTCGACTCGGTGGTTATGGGAATGCTGGCTGGTGAGTACGCAGCCAGATCGGGAGCGACGGACTCGCCGACCGCCTGAGCCCTAGGACTCGCGGGCGATGAAATTCCACAGCTTCTGCGCGAATGTCTTCTTGTGGGCCTCGATCTCCGCTTCTACCGCCGCCTGCACCAGCGCGTCCGCCTTCGCCGTATCGGCTTCGGCCTCGGCGGTCATGTTCGCTGCGCGGTAGGCATCGGCCCGGTTGCGGTAAATGTTGGCGTGCTCGGGGGCAGCTTCGACTGCCTCGGTCAACACCTTGATCGCACCCTCGGCGTCTCCCGACTGGTGAAGGCGAACGCCCTCAGCGTTCTTCGCGAGAGCCTCTCGTTCGGTGGTCATTTGTAGCAACACCTCCCGTGTAGACGATTGTGGATTCCGCGTCCCGCCTCCTGGCAGACCGGCGGGGCGGCTGCGTTACTGCTATGGGGCTATCTTTGCACAATCTGTCGATTTGTCAAGAAGCCGGCCGTTCCTACCCCTTCCCTGGATTCCCGCCCCCGTCTCCACGAGGCCAGGCTCTTCGCCGGAAAGGCGGCTATGGAAGGGCTCCGCGGCGCCTGGAAGCCGCGGCCAGGCGGGTTGCGAGCGCCGCACGCCTCCGGTCGTAGTCGGCGTCGTCGATCTCCCCGTCCTCGAATCTGCGCTCCAGGCTGACGAGCGCCAGCAAGAGCTGCTCGTACTCGCCCTGGGGGGGCCGGACAGTCGCCGGCTGGACCTCTGCCGGCGTCCCGGAGCCGCGGCGCCACACGGCCACCACGACGACCCCGGCCAGCAGGACCGCCAGGAACGCGGGCGCCGCGAGCTGCCACGGAAGACCGTCCGCGCGGCGCCGGACGCCTTCGACGAACGAGCTGGTGGGCAGGTCTCGCAGCGTCACCGCGACGCGGTCTCCCCTGCCGACGTCGGCCAGCGTGACGACGTTGTAGTCCTGCTCGCCAATCGCGACCGTCTCGGAGACGCCGGAGCCGGCCGAGAGCGCGGCCACGTCGCGTGGGGCCAGCACGCGGAGCCGCTCGGCGCCGTACCGGAACGGACGGGAGAACTCGGCCTCGGGCCCTGAGTAGGGGAACCTGTAGGCGTACATCACCTCGTGCTCGCCGGGCGGCACGCTCGCGAACAGGCCGAACCCCCGGTCCACCTGGATGACGCTCGGCTGGATCAGCCTGGTGTCGACGGTGAGCCCCTCGGCGCCGGCGGGCAGCCCGAATCGCAGGATCTGCATGGGCTCGGGGCCGGGGACGTACGTCCTGTCGGTGTCGTTCGTGACGGACACGATCTCCAGCGCCCACAGCGTCTGCGTCGCCTTGTCCACCTGGGCGAAGAGCACCGACGCGGTCGGCACTGTCAGGATGGAGTCGTCCTGGAGCGGCTCGTAGACAGTCAGCGTCACGGGCTCAGGCTGAACGGAGAGGTCCAGGTCCACCCCGTAGACGGCCCCGCCGTAGTTGACCGAAACACCGTAGACGGTCTCAGGTTCGACCGCGATGTCATCGAACCTGAAGCCGCCCCCGGCGTCGGTGACGAACTCGCGGTGCTCGTGGCGGGTGGCGCTCTCCTCGTGCAACACCACCGTGGCGCCGGCGGGGACGGGCCCGCCATCCGTCCCGTTGACCAGCCTGCCCTCCACCGACCGCATGGACTGCGGTTCCTGCGCGCCGACGGCGGAGGCGAGAAGGACCGCCGCGATCGCGCCCAGGGCCAGGCGCCCCGCGAGACGAGCGACGCACACGGTCGGCCGCATCGCCGGTCTCCTACCCGATCCCCGTCGTCGACTCTTCGGACGGCCCCGGAGGAGAGCCGGTGTCGCCGCCGAGGACGCGCTCGCGCGCACGCCGCATCTCGTCGTCGATAGATGCCAGCATCTCGCGCTCTTCCTGCTCCTCCAGCTCCATCGACTTCATGACGACCGCGGCGTCCGTCATGTACCGGTCTCGCAGCCAGCGGTAGTCGTCATCGGTCAGGCTGCCGACGGCGCGCTCCAGCTCGGCGGTCCTCAGGCCCGCCAGCGCGGAGTCCCAGCGGCGCTCCATCTCCGCCCGGGGGGAGGTCTCGTCCTCCAGGGCGTCGGGGAGCGTGCCCCGCCTCAGGAACGGGTAGAGCACGGCGACGGCCGGCACCAGCACCAGCGCGATCGTGATGAGCACGATCACCGGCGCGCCGCTCCCCCGGCGCTGGCGAGCCGGGCGCCTTCCCCGGAACCCGCGGCCGGGGCTCGAACGAAGACGCGCTGCGGCGCCTCGGCCGGACGCCGGCGCGGCGAGATTGCGAACAGCGTGCCGACAAACAGCACCGGCCACGACCACCACATCCACCACACGAGCGGGTTCACGTAGACGCGGAAGACAGCCGTCCCATCGTCCTGGAACTCGGACGGCACGATGTAGAAGTCCTCGATCGGCGTGCTCCTGATCGCGGCCTGGTTGGCGAAGATCCGGTGCTCCGGGTAGAAGGACCGGTGGGTGCTCATCGAGCCGAGCGCGTCGTCGCCCTTCCACACCGTGAACGTGGCGACGACCTCGTCCCGGTCGGCGTACCCGGTCCGCTCGACGTCGTCGTACCGGAACGTGTACCCGGCCAGGCTGCGCTCGTCTCCCGGCGCCATCGAGAAGTCGCGCTGGATCGCGTAGAAGGAGGACCCGATCGCCCCCACGGCGAGCATGGCGATGCCGAGATGGACGATGTAGCCCCCGTACCGCGGCCGGTTGGCGGACAGCAGCCGGGCGAGCGCGACCGGGTAGCTCTCGCCCCGGCGATGGCGGGAGAGCGTTCCGCGCAGCATCTCGTGGAGAATGCCGGTCACGCCGAGGGCGACGACGGCCAGCGCCAGGAGCGCGACGGGTTGCCGAACGCCGGCGACTGCCAGGACGGCCGCCGTCACGATGGCCGCGATAACGGGGTACCTGATGAGGCGCAGGGCGGTGCGCGCGGAGGCCCTGCGCCAGGGCAGCAGCGGTCCGATCCCCATGAGCAGCACGATGACCAGCAGTATCGGCCCGTTGACCCGGTTGAAGAACGGCTCGCCGACCGTGACCGTCTCGCCCAGGAACGCCTCGGCCAGCACCGGGTACACGGTGCCCCACAGCGTCACGAAGGCGACCGCCAGCAGCAGCACGTTCTGCGCCATGAAGGCGCTCTCGCGGGAGAGGGTCGACTCCAGCTTCTCGCGGCTCTTCAGCGAGTCGATCCTCCAGGCGAAGGCGGCCAGAGAGCCGAGCAGAGTGAGGGTCATGAACGCGAGGAAGGTCCACCCCATCGTCGACTGGGCGAAGGAGTGCACCGAGGGCACCGGGCCACCGCGGTTGATGAACATCCCCATCTCGGCCAGCGTGAAGCCGATGGCCACTAGGACGATGTTCCACATGCGGAACATGCCGCGGCGCTTCTGCACCATGATCGAGTGGACGAAGGCGGTCATCGCGAGCCAGGGCATGAGCGCCGAGTTCTCCACCGGGTCCCAGGCCCAGTAGCCGCCCCATCCGAGGATCGTGTACGCCCACCAGCTTCCGAGCAGCAGGCCGGTGGTCAGCACGAGCCACGACAGCACGCCCCACAGCCTGCCCTGGTCCACCCACTCGTCGCGGCCTCCCCTGCCGGCGAGCAGCGCGCCCATGGCGATGCTGAACGGGATGGCGACCGAGACGAGCCCGAGCATCTGGACTGGCGGGTGAATGAACATCCCGAAGTGGATCAGCAGCGGGTTGATCCCGCGGCCGTCCAGCGGGGTGAAGGACAGGCGGTCGAGCGGGTTGGCCATCAGCACCATGACGCCGATGAAGAAGGCCAGCACGACTGCCATCAGCCCCGTCGCGAACGGGGCGGTGTACGACAGCTTCCTCGAAAGTGCGCCGGAGGCAACGGCGGCAACCGCGGAGAAGGCGACGGCGATGAACAGCAGCGATCCGGAGTTCCCCGCGTACATCGCGACCCAGGTGTACCTGTCCGCCATCGCCAGGCTGCTGTTCTCGGCGACGTACCTGACGGAGAAGTCGTCGGTGACGAAGGCGTAGACCAGGGCCGCCGTGGAGACGCCGAGCAGCAGCGGAAGCGTGTACAGTCCGTACCGCGCGCTGACCGCCAGCGCGGGCACGCCGCGGGAAGCTCCGATGAACGACCCGGCAGCGGCGTAGACTGCCACGACCAGGGCAATGGGCAGCGCCTGGTAGCCCGCGTCGACGATCACCGATCCGCCTCCGGCTCGCCCGCGACCGCCTCGATGCGCGCGAAGTAGCCCGCGCGCTCCGCGTCGGTGAGGCCCGGCGCCTCCTCCGGCTCACGGCGTGTGCGCATCGACCAGTGCACGAGGGCGAGCGCGGCGAGCGCCACGGCGACGGCGGCCGGGGGGACCAGCCAGGCGAGCAGGTTGGGCCCGCTGCGGGGCGGCTCCATCAGCACGCGGCTCTCATAGCGTTCGACGAAGTAGGCCTTGATCTCGTCGTCGGTCCAGCCGTCGCGGAGCCGGTCCATCACGATGCCGCGCATCTGGACGGCCACCGGGTTCTGCGACTGGTCGATCGACTCTCCGGGGCAGACGGGGCACATCAGGTCGCGGTTGATCGCCTGCGCGCGTTGCTCGAGGTCGGGTACGTCGTCGCCGCGCGAGCAGCCGGCCGCGGCAACGAGCAGCAGCGCGACCGCGCACGCACGCCACGACATCGCGGAAAAGCCGCCTTCACGGGTCTTGGGGAACATCTCAGCCAACCTGCCGGCAAGGGTAACATACGGGGGCGGCGCTCCCGGCACCGGATGGCGGATAGTAGATAGTGGATAGCGAATAGCTGGAGGGTCGAGGGGCCCCGACTGCTATGAGGAAGAGCGGCGGAAGGTGGGAGGCGTGGGGCGGCACTCACCTCCCCAGGCGCCACGGCGGAGCTGGCTACGATACCGGGGTCGGCTCCCGGTCCCGTTCCGGTCCCGCCTCGGAGTCGGGAAGGTCGCCGTCACTCAGCCCGGCCCTGGGGTGGGCGCCGAGGTAGACGCGCCGCGCCTGTGCTCCGCTGACGTGGGTGTATATCTGCGTCGTCGCGGGACTCGAGTGGCCCAGGAGCTCCTGGACGACGCGGAGGTCGGCGCCGCCGTCAAGCATGTGCGTGGCGAACGAGTGGCGCAGCGTGTGTGTGTGCACGCCGGAGGGAAGCCCGACGGCGGCCGAGTAGCGTCGCACCTTCTCCTGGATCGAGCGCGCGCTCAGCCGGGTGCCGTAGCGGTTAAGGAAGAGCGCGCCGCCCGCCCTGGGCGACCGGACTAGCCCCGGCCGCACGTGCCGCACGTAGTGCGCCACCGCGTCGCGGGCCGACGCTCCCATCAGCACGACGCGCTCCTTGCCACCTTTGCCGCGGACGCGGACCTCCATCGTCTCGATCGCGACGTCGCGCAGGTCGAGCCCGGCCAGCTCGCTGACCCGCAGCCCGCCCGCATAGAGCAGCTCCAGCATCGCCTTGTCGCGCGCGCCGAGGTTGCGGGAGGCGTCGGGCGCCTCCACCAGGCTGGCCGCGTCGTCCTCGGACAGGAACCGGGGCAGCCTGGCCTCCCTCTTCATTACGCCCCGGCGGGGCAGCGGGTCCTTGTCGAGCTCCTTTTCGCGGATGAGCCAGCGCAGGAAGGTGCGCAGCGTGCTCAGCTTCCTGACGACACTGGGGCGCACGTATCCGAGCTCGACCAGCCACGCCAGGTATGCCCTCAGGGCGTACCGGTCGAGCGCGGCGAGGCCGTCGACGTCGCGCATCCGCATGAATTCGAAGAGCGGCTGTATGTCCGTCCGGTAGTTGCGGACGGTCAGCGGCGCGAGCCCCTTCTCGGCAGCAAGGTGGGTCTCGAAGCGGGCTATCAGCGAGCGCCAGGCGTCGTGTTCCATGACGCCACCGTAACACCGCACGGCGCAGGGCTTCCAGAAGAACGGAGGTCTGGGAACGCCCTCTTCCGGCCGCACAAGAGACCTTTGCACAACCGTCATTCCCGCGCAGAGCCTGCCCCCGTGCAGACGGGGGCGGGAACCCAGGGGCGGGGGCCTTCCAGATACGAAAACGACGCATCGACGCCACATCTGGTCCCCACAGGTGGGGTTACGCAAGGGTCTCCACAACGGGAGCAAGAAGTTGTGCCTTCAGCCCTGGACTACGCGACGGTCGCCAGGCGCGCCCGGCTACGATCGGTCAGGCCGGAGTGTGGAGGCGTTGTCCTGGGCGCGCCCGTTGCGCAGAATCTTGCGCGCCTCTTCGATCACGCCCTGGATTTCCGCCGGGTCTGCGCCCCTGCGCCTTGCGGCTTCCTGGACGGCAGACAGGATTGCGGCTTCACCTTCGGCTCTGCCCTCAGCCTTGGCTTGGGCCCTTGCCTCAGCCTTGCCTAGGGCCCTGCCTTCGGCCTTGTATTTGGCCCGCAGCTTCCGGGCGAACGCATCAGCCAGCATGCAGACTCCCTCCACCGACCGATACGGGGCCGGATTGTGGGGGCGTTGTACTAGGCGCGCCCGTTGCGGACGATCTTGCGCGCCTCTTCGATCACGCCCTGGATCTCCGCCGGGTCTGCGCCCCTGCGCCTTGCCGCTTCCTGTACGGCAGACAGGGTTGTGGCTTCACCTTCGGCCTTGCCTTCGGCTATGTACTTTGCCCGCAGTTTCCGGGCGAACGCATTAGCCAGCATGCCGACTCCCTCCACGACGGTGTAGACGAGGATCGCGGAACTTACCCAAAGCGGCTCGACCTTGTGCCCGACGGATATCGCAAAGTCCCAGGCGCCATCCCATTCGGTAGTGGCGATGGCCGCCACCAGACCCACGATAGCCAGGGCGGCAAAGGCAGCCCATCCCCAGAATTCCCGGAAGACGGGCAAGCCGATCCTCCTGATAAATGACTATGTGTAATTCTCCATATTCCTTGGGAGGTTGTCAATGCCCTGTTCATACACGTGCCCCGCCCGTAGCGACGAGCCCAGGACAAGGCGCTCCCCGGAAACAAGACCGGCCGCGACCGGTCGGCGCTAGACGGCGGCCTCGGCCGGTTCCGGCTCGGGGACGGGACCGCGGTAGTCGCACGATGTGCAGCGGGCATTGTTGCGGCCGGACGATATGAGAAGCTTGGAGCACTCGGGGCAGGGTACGGGCAGCGGCTTGCGGCTGACGGTGAAGTCGCACTTCGGGTAGTTCGAGCAGCCGTAGAAGGTCCGCCTGCTCTTGCCGCCTCGCCGCTCGACCAGGTCGCCGCCGCACTCGGGGCATGGTACCCCGACCTGGGCGACCAGCGGCCGGGAGTTGCGGCACTCCGGGAAGCCGCTGCAGGAGAGGAAGCGTCCATACCTGCCGCTCTTGATGACCATCGGCCGCTCGCACTTTTCGCAGACGATGTCGGTCTCCTCGTCGAGCGCGCTCCGTGGAACTCTCTCGGCGTTCTCGATCGCCTGGGTCACGGCCTCGTTGAACGGGCCGTAGAACTCACGAAGCACCGGCACCCACGCGCGCTCGCCAGCGGCGATGTCGTCGAGCTCCTCCTCGACGCGCGCGGTGAAGCCGACGTCGATCACGTCGGGAAAGTGGGCGATGAGCAGGCCGGTCACGGCGATGCCGAGCTTGGTCGGCACGAACCGGTTCTTCTCCTTGCGCACGTAGTCGCGGTCCATGACCGTGGCAAGGGTCGGCGCGTAGGTGCTGGGGCGGCCGATGCCGCGCTCCTCGAGCGCCTTGACCAGCGTCGCCTCGGTGTATCGCGGCGGCGGCTGGGTGAAGTGCTGGTCCGGCGTGACGCCGAGGCACCGCAGCGGCTCGTTCTCCTGGAGGTCGGGGAGCGCCTGATCGTCCTTGTCGTCGTCCGCGGGCTTATCGTCCACGTCCTCCATGTACAGCCGCCTGAAACCCGCGAACTTCAGCACCGAGCCCTCGGCGCGGAAGGCGTACTTCGAGTCCGACCTGGCGCTCGCGGCCTCGACGTCGACCGTGGTCGAATCGAACAGCGCGTCCGCCATCTGGCTGGCGACCATGCGCTTCCAGATCAACTCGTAGAGCCGGGCCTGCTCCCTGGTGAGGTACTGCTTCACCCTGGTCGGCTCGGCGTAGACGTTCGTCGGCCGTATGGCCTCGTGGGCTTCCTGCGCGCCCTTGACCTTGCGCCGGTAGCGACGGGGCGCAGGCGGTACGTAGCTCTCGCCGAACTTCTCCTTTACGTACCTGCCGGTCTCACTGAGCGCGAGCGACGACACGTTGGTGGAGTCTGTCCGCATGTATGTGATCAGCCCGGTGGAACCCTGGTCGCCGAGGTTGACGCCTTCGTAGAGCTGCTGCGCGACCTGCATCGTCCTTCGGGCCGTGAACCTGAGCTTGCGCGCGGCCTCCTGCTGCAGGGTGCTGGTGATGAACGGAGGGGCGGGCCTGCTGCGGCGCTCCTTGCGGGTCACCTTCTCGACGGCGTACGCCGCGCCGTCGAGGTCCGCGACAATCCGGCTGGCCTCGGCCTCGTCCGGTATGTCCAGCTTGCCTTTTCTGCCCTTGATCGCGCGCAGCGCGGCCTTGATCCTGGTCGCGTCGGCGCCGTGCCTGGCAAGCCCTGCCTCGATCGTCCAGTACTCCCTGGGCTTGAAGGCCTGTATCTCCTGTTCGCGGTCAACGACCAGACGGAGGGCGACGGACTGCACCCGGCCGGCCGAGAGGCCGCGTTTCACCTTGCGCCACAGCACGGGGCTGAGCTCGTAGCCGACGATCCGGTCGAGCACGCGCCTTGCCTGTTGAGCGTCGATCAGGTCGTGGTCCAGGTCGCGCGGGTTTTCAAATGCCTCCCTGACGGCGTGTTGCGTGATCTCGTGGAAGACGACCCGCTTCGCCTTCGACTCGTCGATCCTGGCCGCCTTCAAGAGGTGCCAGGAGATCGCCTCGCCCTCGCGGTCGGGGTCGGTGGCGAGATAGACGGTGCTCGCGGCTTTGGAGGCCTTTGCCAGCTCGCTGACGACCTTCCGCTTCTCGGGCAGTACCGTGTACTTCGGCGAGAAGCTGAGGTTCTCCACGTTGACGCCCATCTCGCGCTTCGGGATGTCGCGCACGTGACCCATCGACGCCTTCGCGACGACGTCCTTGCCCAGGAACCGCTCAATCGTCCGCGCCTTCGCGGGCGACTCTACTATGACCAAGTCCTTTGCCATCTGCTACACCGCCTGGTACATGGCCGTCGCCTCTTTGAGTCGCACGTAGTTCATCCCGCCGACCTGTCTGACGACGCCCCTCAACTCCATCATAGCCAGCGCGCTGCTGACCGTCGATATGTTCATCCCGGAGCCGCGAATGATCTCGTCGATGTGCACCGGGTCGAAGGTGACGTGCTTGAGGATGTCCGCCTCGCTCTCGTCCTGCGGGAAGAGGGCGGTCATCTCGATCTGCTGCGCTCTCGCGGTCAGGTTGAGCTCCTCCAGCACGTCCGTATGGTCGATCACCAGCTTGGCCGCCGAGTCCCTGATCAGGCCGTTGGTGCCACGGCTGTTGTGGGAGAAGACGTTGCCGGGGACGGCGAACACCTCCCTGTCCTGCTCGAGGGCGTGGCTCGCGGTGATGAGCGCGCCGCTCGTCTCTCCTGCCTCGATGACGACGATGCCAAGGGTCATGCCGCTCATGATGCGGTTGCGCCGGGGGAAGTTCTGGGCGTCGGGCCGGACGCCGAGGCTGTGCTCGGTCGCCACGACGCCGTTCTCGGCGACCTGGTCGGCGAGCCGGGCGTGCTCGCGCGGGTAGACGACGTCATGGCCGCTGCCCATCACGGCGATCGTGCGTCCGCCAGCCTCCAGCGCCGCCCTGTGCGCGATGGCGTCGACCCCTCTCGCCAGCCCGCTGACGACGGTGACGCCCGAGCGCGCCAGGTCGTAGGCCATCTGGTACGCGACCTGCCGGCCGTACGCGGTCGGCTTCCGGGTGCCGACGACGGCCACGGACCGGTCGTCCTCCGGCAGGATTTCACCGCGCAGGTAGAGGACGGGCGGGACGTCGTATATCTCCTTGAGCCGGGCCGGGAACCCGTCGTCGTGCCACGTGACGGGGCGAACGCCCGCGTCCCTGAGGCGGGCGAGCTCGGCGTCGGGGTCGATCGCCAGCTTGCGCGTCGACACGAGCCTGGCGGTCTTCTCGTCCAGTCCGGCGGCTACCAGCTCGGTCATGCCGGCGCCCCACGCCGCGGCCAGGCTGCCGAAGCGTTCCTCCAGCAGCTTGATGCGCACGCGGCCTATCCGCGGGATGCGGCCGAAGGCTACCCAGTACTTCAGGTCGTCCGATTCCATGAGAGCGGCTGCCAATTCTAGCACAGGACTTCCGCGACGCAGCCGGCGCCGTTGTCGGGCCCGACACCCTGGTGTATAGTCTCGCTCCGACGAACGACCCGAACAGGACGGAGCATGAGCAGCAACGACGACCTCGCTTTCACGTCGGCCACCGAGCTCAGGGCGCTGATCGCGTCCGGGGAGGTCTCGCCCGTCGAGGTGACGGAGCTGTACCTGGACCGCATCGAGCGGCTCGACTCGCGGCTCAACTCGTACCTGACCGTGACGGCCGACCACGCCATCGACTCCGCCAGAGAGGCCGAGGCGGCGGTCGCGCGCGGCGACGACCTGGGACCGCTGCACGGCGTCCCCATCTCGATCAAGGACCTGGAGCTGACGCGGGGAATACGCACCACCGGGGGCTCGCTGGCCTTCCAGGACAGAGTGCCCGACGAGGACTCCAGCGTGGTCGAGCGCGTCAGGGCCGCCGGGGCCGTGATACTGGGCAAGACGAACACTCCCGAGTTCGGCCTGCTCGGACACACTCAGAACCTGCTCGGCGACCACTGCCGCAACCCTTGGAACACCGAGCGCACGACCGGCGGCTCGTCCGGCGGCGCGGGCGCCGCGGTGGCCGCGGGACTCTGCTCGCTGGCGACCGGCAGCGACGGCGGAGGCTCCATCCGCATCCCGTCCAGCTTCTGCGGAATCTACGGGATCAAGCCTACCCAGCATCGCGTGCCCATGTACGCCGGCCCCGCGTCTATGGGCGTCTACAACATGTTCAGCCAGTCCGGCCCGATGACCCGCACCGTCGCCGACTCGGCCGTGCTGCTACAGGTGATGGCCGGGCGCGACCCGCGGTACCCCCAATCGCTGCGCGACGAGCCGGAGGACTACCTCGCGGCCACGGAGCGCGGCGTCGACGGCCTGCGGCTGGCCTGGAGCCCCGACTACGGCTACGGGGCCGTCGACCCGGAGGTCGTCGAGATCACGTCCCGCGCTGCGAGCGTGTTCGAGGGCCTGGGCTGCGAGCTCGGCGACGCCGACCTCGCGCTCGACGAGCCGTTCGAGCCGTTCTGGATGCTGTTCTCGGGCGTCGTCCACGGGCGCTACGCCGCCGTGCTGGAACAGTACCGGGACAAGCTGACCGACTACGCCCTCGAGTGCATCGAGCGGGGCGCGGCGCTCCGGGGCTCGGAGTACGTGTCGGCGCTCGGCTACGTCGACGTGATGAAGGCGCGGTTCGCCGACGTGTTCGAGCGGTACGACCTGCTGCTGTCGCCGGTCATGGCGGTGCCGGCGTTCCCGGTCGGCAGCCCGCCGGACGAGATCGACGGTCGGGGCGTCGACCCGTTCGCCGGCGCGTTCCCGTTCACCTACCCGATCAACATGATCGGCTACACGGCGGCCAGCGTCCCCTGCGGCTTCTCGGCCGACGGGCTGCCGATTGGCCTGCACATAGTCGGCCGTCCGGGCGACGAGGCGACGGTGCTGGCCGCGTCGGCGGCGTTCGAGCGCGCCCACCCCTGGGCGCACCTGCGGCCGCCCGTGTCCTGAACTTGACCGCCTCCTCTCCATTGACGGGAGAGGACTGAGGAGAGGGTGAATGTGACGATGTCGGCACGGCTCCCCCTCATCCTGGCCTTCTCCGGCGATTGGAGAAGGAACAAATGCCCCCTGGGGGCGCGTACTTGATAGTCAAGTCCGACGGCTTCTGGCTCATCTCCCGCAACTCCAACGACGACTACTGGGGCAAGACGAAGTCGCCGGACTGGACCGTCGTGGGCTCGATCAAGCACTACCCCGCGGAGCGCATGGGGACGGGCGTGGAGCCCCACTACCACGACGCCGACGAGGTGTGGATCTTCGTCGGCGGGCGGGGCGAGGCGTGGCTCGACGGCCGGCTCTACGAGCTGACCGACAACACGGCGGTCTACACGCCGATGGGCGCGATTCACCGGTTCCAGATGTTCACCGAGTACGACAACGTATCGGTGGTCACGAAGCTGGAGCGCCGGAAGCGCGACACGCACCTGTTCCCGGAGGAGCACGGTACGCCGGTACCCACCGTCCCCGGATTCGTCGTGCCCGGCGCCGTGAACACGGGCCCGATAGCCGACCGCGGTGAGCGCTGCCCGTTCACCGACCTGCGCCTCGTCGACCTGGAGCCGGGCGGCGAAATCGCGGATGAGGTCCTGGACGCCAACGAGCACTGGGTCGTGATTCTCGGCGCTGCCCGCATCGAGGCGAACGGGACCAGCGCCGAAATGGCGGTCGGAGACGTCGCGATGCTGCGCCAGGGCACGCATCGGCGGATATCCGCCGATGGCGGAGCGAGACTGGCGCTGGCGCGAACGGCCTAGGGCAGGCCGGCGGCGAGCTAAACCTCGTAGTCCAGCGTCATGTCGTGCTCCTCGGCGTGCCCGGCGGAGAAGCCGCCCGTACCCGACAGGCCGGTCAGGCCGTCGGTGCCCGACCCAGAGACCACCTCGTACACCGCCGTCGCCTTCTCCCCGTCGTAGGACCCAGCGTGCCGCAGCACGAAGCTGCCCGTCCGACCGCCCAGGCTGCCCACGACCTTCTCGAAACCCGTGAACGTGGCGTTTCCGGCGTCGAGGTGCGCCATGACGTACATGAGGTTGCCCGTCCCGGACAGATCGCCGTGGAAGGACTTCCTGACGTGCGCCCGGGTCAGCTTCGGCCCGTCTTCCGGATCGTCGAATGGCTCCTCGTCCCAGCTCGTTATCTTGAACGTGGCTTTGGTGAGCATCTTCTTTCTCCTGGATGGGAAATAGGCGGTATCGGCTTACGTGGCCTCGCGGGCCCGCAGCCAGGCGTCGCGGTGGATGGCGTAGCAGTGCAGGTCCATGCCGAGGAAGCGCACGGGCCCGTCGAAGGTCATGCCGACCTTCTCGGCCACGCGGACGGAAGGGACGTTGAGCGGGTTGACCAGCGACACGAGGCGCCCGAGGCCAAGCTCGCCGAAGCCGTGGTCGCGCACGGCCGATGCCGCCTCCGTCGTGATGCCCCGGTTCCAGTGGCGCTTCGCGGTGCGGAAACCGATCTCGAGCTCCAGCCGGCCCTCGACGTCGTCGAACCGGTTGATCCCGCACACCCCGGCGAAGCCCTCGTCCCGCAGCACGACGGCGTACATTCCGAACCCCCACGACGCGTAGCTCGCGAGATTCCGGTCGAGCCACGCCCGCACCTCGTCAGCGGGCAGCGGCCCCTTTGGCGAGTACCGCATCACGTCCGGGTCGGTGTATAGCGCCAGGAGGTCGTCGAAGTCGTCCTGCGCGACGCGGCGCACCTGCAGGCGTTCGGTTTCCGCGATTAACTCGCCTGCGCTATCGACCATTCCACGGCTCCTTGGAGAGTCTTTGTTCCTTCTCCCCTGGCAGGAGAAGTCAGGATGAGGGGGAACCCGTGCCGGCTCCTTCATCCTCACCCTCACCTCAGTCCTCTCCCGTCGAGGGAGGAGGCCATACGGTATCCTCTCTCAGAGGTTGACGCCCGGCTCGACCTGGTGCAGGGCTCCAGGCCGCGCGCGATCCGGTCCACGTTCTCGGCCATGAGGGCCGCACGGCCCCGCACCGTGTTGATGGTCGTCCCGCCGACGTGGGGCGTGACGTAGACGTTGGGCAGCCTGTAGACCGGCAATGTCGGGTCCGGCGGTTCGTCGGCGAACACGTCGAGGCCCGCGCCTCCGATGCGGCCCTCCCACAGCGCCGCGTACAGCGCCTCTTCGTCCACAAGCGCGCCGCGCGCCACGTTGATCAGCGCCCCTGTCGGCTTCATCAGGCCTATGCGACGCGCGTCGATCGTGTGCCGGGTCGACTCGTTCAGGTGCAGGTGGAGCGACAGGAAGTCGCTCTCGCCGACGACGTAGTCCAGGTCGCCGGGCGTGCCCAGAAACTCAGGGCCTGTCCGCTCCAGGACCTCGGGCTCGATCTCCCGGACGTCGACGGCGAAGACGCGCATGTCGAAGGCGCGGGCGCGCGCGGCCAGCGCCTGCGCGCTGGCGCCGAAGCCGACCAGTCCGAGCACCTTGCCCTCGAGGTTCTCCCCCAGGGGGCGGCCCGCCCGCGCCCGCGCGAACGTAGCCATCGCCTCGTTGCGGCGGCGCGAGATCATGAGCATGAACGCCATCGCGGCCTCGGCCATGGCGACGGCGCTCAGGGCGCCCGGGCAGTGGGTGATGGTGAAGCCGCGGGACTTCATGTACTCCAGGTCGACGTGGTCGAGACCGGTGCCCATGACCTGCCAGACGCGCGTCTCGGTCGCGGCGTCCATCATCTCGCGGGTGCCGACCGAGCCGCCCGTGTCCACCACGACCTCGATCCCCTCGAACTGCGGCGCGACCGGCAGGCCGTGGTCGAAGATGGACAGGTCGTGACGGTCTCCCATCGCCGCGACCAGGTTCTCCTGGCTGTCGACCCTCCCGCCGGGCTGTGGCAGGAAGAGGACCTTGACTCGTCTCAATCGCCTTTCTCCTCACCGCCGCCGGACGCTGCCCTGGGGCGTCACCTCGCCTCGTCTCCTGCGGGTTGTCGTTAACCGTGGACATGATATATGCAATGATGGTGGCATGAAACGCACCACAGTATCCATGCCAGACGAGCTCCTGGACCGGCTGCGCCTGATGGCTGCCAGACGACGCATCTCGATTGCGGCCCTGGTCCGGGAGGCCCTGGAGGAGAAGGCCGGGAGCTACCGTCCGCGCCCTCGCAGCCTCGGCGTCGGGGCATCGGGTTATCGGGATACCGCGCGTCTGGCAGTGCGGGAACGGCCGGAGCCCCGTCCCTGGCGCTGATGCCAGGCGCGGGGCCGCTCTACGCCTCACGCACCGCAACCTCGCGTCGCCACGTCTCGTAAGGGTTACCCCGGTTGTCGAGCGGCAGCAGCACGGGCCGCTTGAGCCGGTGCGACTCGTGCACGGCCATCACCATCTCGACGGCGGCGCGGCCGTCCCGGCCGCTGGCGCAGGCGACGACCTCGCGGTCCTCTTCGATGGCCCGCAGCAGCTCGTCGACCATGATGCGGTTGCTGCGCTTCAGGGCCGGTCCGCGATCGGTCAGGCCCATGTCCCGCTCCCACTCGTCGATGACGATGCGCTCCCACCGGCCGTCTTCCTCGCGGGCGATCCACTGGCCGTGGGGGTAGAAGTACGTCTCGGCCCTGGGCGGGTTGCGCACCGAGACGACTCCCTTCGTGCCGTACACTTCGTAGCCGAACCACCGCCCCTGGTGCCAGTCGGGCCGCTCGGACAGGTCGGCGGGGTACGATTCGAAGTGTCCCGCGACGCCGTTCTCGAAGGCGAAGTAGGACGCCACGACGTCCCCGGCCAGCAGTCCCAGGCCCTCGTCGCCGTCCACGGCGTCGTCGACCGTCACGTCGCGTCCCCGCTGCGTCACGTGTCCGAAGGCCCACGCGGCGTCCGCGCCCGCGATGTAGCGCATGCTCTCCATCATGTGGCTGCCGAGGACGAACAGGTCCTCGCCCCCGGAGCGCCAGTCGCACTTGCCGCGGCTCCGGATCACCTGCAGGTCGCCGATCACGCCGTCGTCGACCATCCGCTTGACGCGGTGCTCGTACGGGTTCGCGCGGTGGTGGGCGACGGCGACGCGCGTCCCGGCCCGGTCGCAGGCCTCGAGCATCTCGTCGGCCGCGGCGGGCGTGGGGGCGAACGGCTTCTCGCACAGGATGCCCTTCGCGCCGGCCTCGGCGGCCGCGACGACCATATCCTCGTGGCAGTCTATCCACCGCGGGCAGACGGCCACCAGGTCGGGGCGCTCCCTGTCCAGCATCTCGCGGTAGTCGGCGTAGAGGGTGCGTGCGCCGGTGCGCTCGCCCACCGTGCGCCGCCCGGCAGGGTCATCGTCGGCCAGCGCGACCACCTCGACTCCCGGCACGCCGACGAAGGCGACGTCGAGGCTGTGGCCGTAGTCGCCCCGGCCCGTCCGCCCGATTATGCCCGCGCGGTAGGTTGGCATGGGTTACGATCCTTCTCGTTCAGGCTAGTGTTTTCTACCATCCATTGGAGCACTCACCGCTCCGATTTCGCGCGAACAGTTCGAGGCTGTCATCCGGCCAAGGGGTCTTGTTCCTCCTCAGGTATGCCGCATGAATCTTCGGCAGGACTTTCTTGGCCAGACCACTCCTGGGCCAGTCATAGATAGCTGCGAAAGGGCTTTTGCCCTCGATGTTGCGCGCCAACCTCGGCGGAATTAGGCGAGGGTTACGCTCTTTGGCGCCCTTGGAATGGTCAGGGTGCGTCGGTAGCAGCAGACCAAGTAGCCCGCATCTTCGATTATTCGGTCTATGGATGAGGCTGGCCGAGATTTCCCAGTCCACGTGTTTACGTTGCCATGTGCACGGGCCAATCAGGATGATTGTCACCGTCGCGTCCGCTATGTGGTCGTCGCGGATTCTGCGGCGTATCTCATCCAGACGAAGGCCCTCGTCATGGACGTCCCCTTGACTGACGGACTTGTCGACAGACCTATCGTCCAATGCTTGGACGAGCCGGTCCTTGTACTTCTGGTCATCCTCGTGAAAGTAACTGATGAATACCTTGTGTCTGGGTGTCTCGGTGGTCATAGTTATGCTCCTGGCTGCGAGACCAGACGCCACGCCCGCAGGACCGTAACGGTAGCTTCAGCGTAGAACGACAGTACCGATCCCTCCTCGGTTGTTGTCGCGAATCCGGATTGCGGCTTGACCAGCCTGCAAGGTCATCACCGGCCGAGAAATTGTGCGCCTCCCGTCGCTATATCACGCCCTCGGCGGAGAGCGCCGCCAGCTCGGTTGCGTCGAGGCCGAGCAGCTCGCCGTAGACCTCCTCGTTGTGCTCGCCGAGCGACGGCGCGAGACGCTCGACACGGCCCGGGCTGTCGCTGAGACGCGGCACGACTCCGGGCATCCTAGTCGGCCCGAGTATGGGATCGTCGACCTCGACTATGGAGCCCCTGGACGCGAAGTGCGGGTCGCGGAAGATGTCGGCGATGCTGTTGATCGGGCTGACGGGCACCTCACGCTCGTCGAGCTCGCGCACCAGGTCGTCCATGTCGAGCGTGCGAGTCCACCCGGACACGGCCGCGTCGACCTCGTCGCGGTTCTCGACCCGGGCCGCGCCGGTGGCGTAACGCGGGTCGCCGCCCATCTCGGCGCGTCCCATCGCCTCCGCCAGGCGCTCGAAGATGCGGTCCGTCGTGCAGGCGATGGCGACCCACCTGTCGTCGCGCGTCGGGTAGTGGTTGTGCGGGACGACGTTGGCCGTCGCCGTGCCCGACCGCTCCCGCACGAGGCCGAGCTTGTTGTAGGCGATCGTCAGGTTGTCGAGGATGCGGAAGACGCCCTCGAACAGCGATATGTCGATGACCTGTCCCCTGCCGGTGGCGCGCCGGTGCTCCAGCGCGACCAGCGTCGAGTAGGCGCCGTAGAGGCCTGCGAGGTAGTCGGCTATCGTCGGCGAGCCGGGCGTGACCGGCGGCTGGTCAGGGAAGCCGGCGAGATAGGTGAGGCCGCCGTAGGCCTGGGCGACGCGGCCGAAGCCCGGCTTCTCGCTGTACGGCCCAGTCTGGCCGTAGCCGGACACGCGCACCATGACGAGCCGGGGGTTGACCTCGCTGAGCGCGTCGTACCCGAGATTCCAGCGCTCCATCGTACCCGGCCTGAAGTTCTCCACGAGCACGTCGCAGTGTTTCGCCAGCTCCCGGACGAGCCGCTGGCCCTTCGGGTTGCGCAGGTCGCAGGAGATGCCGCGCCGGTTGCGCCCCTCCTGCGCCCAGGTGAGCCCGACGCCGTTGTGCTGCTGGCCCATCTGCCGCATCGGGTCGCCCCGGCCCGGCATCTCCACCTTGATGACGTCGGCGCCGAACTCGGCGAGCAGCGTGGCGCAGAACGGGCCCGCGATGAAGGTCGCCACGTCGAGAATGCGGATGTCCCGCAGCGGGCCGTCGCGCTGCCGCGTGCCCATCACGCTAATCCTCCTCCGACATGGCGTGGAGCTCGAGCGTACGCCGCGCCTTCTCGACCATCGGGTAGTCGACGAATTGGTCGTCGACCACGATGGAAGCGCTGCCGCGGCTCTCGGCATCGGCGAACGCCTCCACCACCCTCCTGGCGTGGGCCACGTCGTCCGGAGCGACGCTGCAGAAGCCGCGGTTCACGATGGGCACCTGCCGCGGGTGGATGCACAGTTTGCCCTGGAAGCCGAGCCGCCGGGCCTCCGAGATCGAGTGCGCCAGCCCGTCGTCGTCGGACAGCCGCACCCACGGCGAGTCGAGGGGCGGCTCGATGCCCGCGGCGCGCGAGATGACGACGAGCCGCGACCTGGCGTAGGCGACCTCGGTCTCGTCGCGCGACCAGTCGATGCCCAGGTCGCGGGTGAAGTCTGCCGCTCCGAAGAGCAGCATTCGCACGCGCGGGCTGGCGCGGGCTATCTCGTATGCGTTCCACAGCCCGGTCGCCGACTCGATCAGAGGCACGACCTCCAAGCCACCCTCGGTCATGCCCCGGTCCCGCTCAGCGGAGGAGATCAGCGCCTCTATCTCAGCGACCTCGTCCGCCGACTCGACCTTGGGAACCAGCAGGCCGTCGACCCCAGGGGAGACTACCGCCGCGATGTCGTCGGCGCCGTGGTCGGCCGAGAAGCCGGTCTTGGCTGTAGTGGGATTGACGCGGACGTAAACGCGGCCGGCCCCGGAGACGTCCCGGGCGGCGGCCGTCACGTTCGCCCTCGCGGCGATCTTCCCGGCCGGCGGCACCGAATCCTCCAGGTCCAGGATGACGCCGTCCGCGCCGAACGAGCCGACTCTGGCGAGCTTGCGGGGCTCGTTGCCGGGCGCGAATAGCAGGGACCTGACGACCATGCCGCTCTCCGGGTCGGCGTGCCGACGGGCGGCATTCTACAGCAGTTTTCACGGCGGTGGCCGTGGCCAGTGGGATCGACCCAGGGCCCTTCCATCGTTCCCTCTCCCCGCTGCGGGAGAGGGTTAGGGTGGGTACAGACCGGGTACATTGGTAACAGGTAGACCGGGCACCTGGGTAACACATTATTCCAAAATAGGAGCAATTCTTATGAGGAGTCATGCGATGCCCTGGAACGAGTCTAGCGCGGCCTGTGAGCAGAGAGTGTTCATAGAGAGGTGGTCGATGGGGGAAGAGTCCGTTTCGGAGCTGTGCCGCCGATTCGGGATCAGCCGGAAGACGGGCTACAAGCGGATCAACCGATTCAAGGAGGACGGCTACGAGGGTCTGGGCGACCGTATCAGCGCACCGCACTCGCATCCGAACGCGACGAGCCCTGAGGTGGCAAGGCGGTTGATCGAGGCTAAGCGAGCCCGTCCGACGTGGGGTCCCAAGAAGCTGGTGGCCTGGCTGCGAGCTGAGGCTCCCGATACGCCATGGCCGGCTCCGAGCACCGCAGGGGCGATCCTTGACCAGGCCGGCCTGGTCAAGCGGAGGCGCCGCCGCAGGAGCACCGCCCCGTGGAGCGAGCCGTTCGCCGAGGCGATAGATGCCAACGACGTGTGGTGCATAGACTTCAAGGGGTGGTTCCGCACCGGCGACGGTAAGCGGGTCGACCCGCTTACCGTCCAGGACGCGGCGTCGCGCTACCTGCTGGCGTGCGCCGGTCTGGCCCAGCCGAGGACAGCTCAGGTGCGACGGGTGATCGACAGAGTGTTTCGGGAGTACGGACTTCCTCGGACGATCCGCACCGACAACGGCCCGCCGTTCGCCAGCGTCGGTCTGGGAGGGCTGACGACTCTGTCGATCTGGTGGATCAAGCTGGGGATCATCCCGGAGCGCATCGAACCCGGCCACCCGGAGCAGAACGGCAGGCAGGAGAGGTTTCACAGAACGCTCGATGAGGAGACGGCGTCCCCGCCGCAGCCGAACGAGCGGAGCCAGCAGAGGGCGTTCGACACCTTCAGGAACGACTACAACGAGGTGCGGCCGCACGAGGCGCTTGGCCAGCAGCCTCCATCTAGCGTGTACCGACCGTCGCACCGGGAGTATCCCCGACGCGCAGAGTCGCCAGAGTACGCAAGCGGAGTCACGGTCCGAAGGGTGAGAACGAACGGCCAGATCAAGTGGAACGGAGGACTGGTCTACCTGAGCGAGGCGCTCAAGGGTGAGCCGGTCGGGCTGGTGCAGCAGGACCCCAGGTACTGGACGGTCATCTATGGCCCGCTCAGCATCGGGCTGTTGGACGACCACACCGGTCATGTGCTGCATACCCCTACCAAACTGTTACCCAAGTGCCCGGTTTAGGTGTTACCCATGTCCCCGGTTGCACAGTGGGGGGACGTTGAACCCGGTGCAAATCCGTCACCCATCAATACGTGGGCGACGTTGGAATAGGGCCACCGCGGTCGACCGCCCCCCAGAATTGTTCCCTCTCCCCACTGCGGGAGAGGGTTAGGGTGAGGGGGACGTTGAACCCGGTGCAAATCCGTCATCCCTCAATCCGTGGGCGACGTTGGAAAGGGGCACCAGGATCGACCGCGCCCCAGAATTGTTCCCTCTCCCCCCGCGGGAGAGGGTCAGGGTGAGGGGGATGTTGAACCCGGTGCGAATCCGTCACCCCTCGATCCGTGGGCGACGTTGGAATAGGCCCACCGGGGTCGACCGCGCCCCAGAATTGTTCCCTCTCCACGCTGCGGGAGAGGGTTAGGGTGAGGGGACGTTGAACCCGGTGCGAATCCGTCACCCCTCGATCCGTGGGCGACGTTGGAATAGGCCCACCGGGGTCGACCGCGCCCCAGAATTGTTCCCTCTCCACGCTGCGGGAGAGGGTTAGGGTGAGGGGACGTTGAACCCGGTGCGAATCCGTCACCCCTCGATCCGGGGGCGACGTTGGAATAGGGCCACCGGGGTCGACCGCGCCTCAGAGGCGCAGGTACCAGAGGAGCTGCACCTCGTCCGGGAAGTCGTCGTTGACGTCGTGGTGTATCGCCCTGAGATGGCAGCCCTGGCTGGCGTAGAATCGGCAGGCCCGCACGTTGATGTTCTGAGTCTCGATCTTCAGGTCCCGGCACCCGCTGGCCCGCGCCCACTCGACGGCGCGGCGGAACAGCAGCGCACCCACGCCCTCCCGCCGGCGGTCCGGGTGGACGCGGATATCCCAGAGGACTGCCAGGTCGGCGCGCCCCTCCAGCATGTGCGATCCCGGCGTGTCGCGGGCGACGGCGGCGCCGCCGATCCGCTCCCCGCCGTCGACGGCCGCGAGAAACACCCAGTTCGACGTGTCCCACCGCCTCGCCCAACGGAGCGGGCGCTCGTCTCCCACGTCGTCGTAGTCCTTGACGTACGGCGGGTCCACCGGCTCCTCGGTCAGCCGCCAGCCGCCGAGCCCCCGGTCGACCGCCTCGACCCGGTACCGAGAGTCGACCGTGAACGAGATGGGGATCTTCCCGTACTCCCGCAGCGAGTCTGCGGGCTGCTCCACGATCTCGATGGCCATAGCGTCGTCTCCCTTGGCGAGCCGAACGTCCGAGCTGTGATTCGTGTGATTCTGGTGATGGAGATAAATGGCGACACTCACCCACACCTCGTTCTTCTCCGGTCGAGTGAAGGAGTCAAAGACGCCGCGTCCGCGCGTCTTGACCCGAATCCATCGGCGTTCAGGATAGTACGGAAGCGTTGCTGCGTCGACCTATCGTGCCTGAGACAGGGGCGCACGGCCTCTCGATGCGATGGCTCGGTTCCATCGCCGGCGGCCCGCGAGGCCCACCAGGCCGAGCAGCGGCAGGACCATCACGGCCACGTCGCCGGCGCCAACGACGCCCCAGCCCCCGGCCCGCGCGTTGCAGCCGCCGCCCGAGTCCAGCGCCGGCGGCGCAGGTGTGGACTCCGGCGCCGGTGTGTCCGTCGGCGCCTGGGTCTGGACGGCGCCGAGCCCGTTGGCCGGTGTCGGCGTAGCGGTAGGAGTATCGGTCGGGGCGCTGTCCCGGCCGGAGTCAGACGTGCAGTCGGGGCCCGATCTGTTGGGGATCCCGTTCAGCCACGCGCCAAATGCATCGTCGACCGGCGCACAGAGTCCCGCGTTGCCGCCGTAGTGAAACTCGCCCAACGCCGTAAGCCCTGTCAGGCTGCCAGGAAGCTCGCCATCGAGCTGGTTGTAGTCCAGGGACAGCGACGTCAGGCTGGACAGGCCACCGATCTCGGGAGGAACCCGGCCGCTCAGCCGATTGTGACCAAGATCCAGCCACATCAGGCCGGACACGTTGCCGAGCGCAAGGGGAATCTGGCCGCTCAGTTGGTTGCCGCTGAGGAGCAGCGATGACAGATTGGCGAGGTTGTCGAGCTCGGAGGGGATTTGGTCGGTCAACTGGTTGTACCGGAGGTCCAGCCAATTCAGGTTGGGCAGGCTGCCAAGCTCCGAAGGAATCGGCCCACTCAACCTGTTGTGGTTGAGATCCAGCCATGACAGGTTGCCCAGACTGGCGAGGTCCGAGGGGACCTGGCCGTCCAACCTGTTGTGGCTGAGGTCCAGCCATGTCAGGTTGCCCAGGCTGCCAAGCTCCGAGGGAATCTGCCCCCTTAGCCGGTTGTGCCTGAGCAGGAGCGATGACAGATTGGCGAGGTTGCCGAGCTCCGACGGAATCAGGCCGCCCAGCCTGTTGTCGCTGAGGTCCAGCGACGTCAGGTTCGCAAGGTTGCCGAGCTCGGGCGGCATCGTCCCGGTCAGGCCGTTATCGTCGAGGGACAGCCTGGTGACGCGATCGATGTTGTCTACGGTGACGCCGTGCCACGTGCCCAGCGGCTCGTGGCTGAGCCAATTGGCGTTGTTGGCCCAGCCAGGGCCGCCGGTGGCCTCGTAGAGCGCGACGAGGGCCGCTCGGTCGCCCACATGCGGGCAGAAGCGGCCCGGCCAGATACTGTCCATCCCGACCAGCCACTCGACAAAGGCTGCGGTTCTGGGTGCGCAGAGCCCCGCGTTGTCGCGATAGTAGAGTTGGCGCAACGCCTCAAGGCCCGTCAGGTTGCGAGGAAGTTTCCCGCTGAGTTGGTTGTGGTCGAGGTTCAGCCATGTCAGATTGCTCAGACTACTGAGCTCGGATGGAATCGGTCCGCTCAACTCGTTGCGGTCGAGGTGCAACCAATCCAGATTGGCGAGACTCCCAAGCTCGGAGGGAATCGGTCCGTTCAACTGGTTGTCGTTGAGATACAACCAGCGAAGCTTGGCGAGATTGCCGAGCTCGGAGGGAATCGGCCCGCTCAACTCGTTGCCATATAGATTGAGCGATGTCAGATTGCGCAGGCTGCCGAGTTCAGGGGGAATCGGCCCGCTCAACCGGTTGTTGCTGAGCTCCACCAGTGTCAGGTTGCCCAGACTGCCGATCTCGGTGGGAATCGGCCCGTTCAACTCGTTGCGATTGAGCCACAACTGGGTGACGCGGCCGCTGTCGTCGGTGGTGACGCCGTGCCAGTCGGAGAGCGGCTTGTCGCTGAGCCAGTTGGCGTCGTTGGCCCAGTTGGGGCCGTCGGTCGCGTTGTACAGCGCTACCAACACGGCCCGGTCCCCGGCGTGCGAGGCTGTCTGAGCCGCCGCGGGCGTCGCGGCTATCGCGATAACGAGCATGGCAAGCGCAATCGAGCCGGCTCGAAGACTGGGCTTGAGGTTTTCCGAGAATGCGGTCCAGGTCCGATACACGCCACACCTCGACAGACGACTACCTGTAAGTTATACGGACGCCGCCCCCAAACGGATCTCGAATCGAACTGCATTCGAAGGGTAGGCCGGGAATGGCCCAATCGCAGAGAGGGGACCTAAGGAGGGGACCTCGACCTGGATAGCGACGTGGCCGGCCCGCGTTGACACGTCTGCCGGCCGCTGCGGATAATGGGCGCTCCCCCGGCGTTCCGGGGGCAGTCTGTCGCGGAGGAGCGGATGAGCGCAGCTTCCGGCGAGGTGGTCGCGGGCCTGGAGGGCGTGCTGGCGTTCGAGTCGAGCGTCGCGTACATCGACGGGAACGCGCCCGAGCTCTCGGTCCGCGGATACTCCATCGAGCAGATCGCGGAAACGATGGGCTACGAGGAGATGGCGTTCCTCCTCTGGCACGAGCGCCCGCCGTCCGCCGGCGAGCTCGCCGACTTCACGGCCGATCTGGCGGCGCAGAGGACGGCGCCCGACGCCGTGCTGCGGATGGTCGCGGCCGCCCCGCGGTCGGCGCATCCGATGGCAGTGCTGCGCACCGCCGTGTCGATGGTCGGCGCGGACGACCCGAGCGCCAACGACGTGACGCCCGAGGACAACCTGCGCAAGGCGGCGCGGCTGACCGCGGTGATGCCGACGATAGTCGCGGCCCAGGTGAGAGCCGCCGCGGGCGAGCCGCCTGTGCCCCCCGACCCGTCGCTGGGCCACGCGGCGAACTACCTCCACATGGTGACCGACGACGAGCCCGAGGAGACGACGCGGCGCGCCCTCGACGCCACGCTGGTGCTCTACGCGGAGCACGAGACGAACGCGTCGACCTTCGCGGCGCGCGTCGTGGCCGGCACGCTGTCCGACTTTTATTCCGCGGTGGTCGCGGGCATCGGGGCGATCAAAGGGCCGCTGCACGGCGGCGCCATAGAGGGCGCGCTGAAGATGTTCATGAAGGTCGGCGAGCCGGAGAGGGCCGCTGCCTACGTGGACGGCGAGCTGGCGGCGCGGCGCCTGCTGCCCGGCTTCGGACACCGCGTCTACAGGGCGGGCGACCCCAGGGCGGGCGTGCTGCGCGGGATGGCCCGCGACCTGGGCGACGCCCTCGGCGACAGGAAGTGGTTCGACATCGCCGAGGCGTGCGAGAAGCGGATGGGCGAGACGAAGGGGATCATCCCCAACGTCGACTACTTCGCCGCCATCGTGCTGCACCAGGTCGGCTTCCCGCTGCCCCTGATGACCAACGTCGTCGCCAGCTCCCGGATCGCGGGCTGGTCGGCCCACGTCCTGGAGCAGTACGCCAACAACCGCCTGATCCGGCCGCGCGCACGGTACGTCGGACAACGCGGCCTCAGCCTCGACGGAGACAGCGCCAAATGAGCGACCTTCCTGTATTGCCGACGACCGTCATCGGCTCCCACGCGAAGCCCGCCTGGTGGCACGCGTGCAAGGACCTGTTCGACTACGGCGAGTGGGGCGAGGCGGACCTGGAGGAGCTGCTCGACGACGCGGTGGACGTCGCTATCCTGGACCAGCGGCGCGCCGGCGTCGACATCATCAGCGACGGAGAGTCGCGCCGTCTCGACGGCTACGTCGACGGCTACTACGCGATCATCGAGGGGATCGAGTCGACGGAGCCCGCGCGCAAGGCCGGGCCGTGGGGCTACGACCAGCAGACGCGGTACCTGGCGACGGGCCCGATCGAGGCGCCCTCCGGGCTGGGCATCGTCGCCGAGTTCGAGTACCTGCACGCACACACCGACCGGCCGACCAAGGCCACCTGCGCCGGCCCGCTGACCTTCGCGTCGCGCATCCGGCCTGGCGACGTGTACGCGAGCACCGTGGAGATCGCGGCCGAGTTCGCCAGCGTCATCAACGAGGAGCTGAAGGGCCTCGTCGCCGCCGGGGCGGACTTCATCCAGATCGACGAGCCGGCGAGGGGCACGGTCACCGGCCAGGAGATGGCTCGGCTGTTCAACATGGCGACCGAAGGCGTCGACGCGAAGCTCGCCTTCCACATCTGCTTCGGCAACCGGTTCGGACAGGCGCGGTTCAAGCGCGTCTACGCAGACTACTTCCCCGGCGCGATGGAGGCCAACGCGCACCAGTTCGTGCTGGAGTTCGCGAGCCGGGAGATGGCCGAGATCGAGATGTGGCCGCGCTGGAACGACGGCCGGGAGCTCGGCGCCGGGATCATCGACGTCAAATCGTTCTACCCCGAGACGCCGGAGGACGTGGCCGAGCGCCTGCGCGCCGTGCTGGAGTACGCGGACGCCGACAAGGTGTACGTCAACCCCGACTGCGGCTTCGGTTGGTCGCCCCGCTACATCGCCGTCGAAAAGCTCGACGCGATGGTCGCCGGCGCCCGCATCGTCCGCGAAGAGCTCGGCGGATAGGCCCGGCACGGCCTCCGCCGGACCGCCAACCCGACATCAGGAAGGCAGGATAGACACATGACCATCGCACAGGAGCTGGCCTCGTTCGTCGTCCGCGTCTCGTACGACGACATGTCGCCGACCGCCCGTCACGAGATGAAGATCCGGATACTGGACAGCCTCGGCTGCGCCATCGGAGCGGTCGAGGGCGAGCCGATCAGGCACATACGCAGCCAGATCGAGGACTTCGGCGGCGCCGGGCAGAGCACCCTGGTCGGCGGCGGCAGGACGTCGCCGGACCGGGCCGCCTTCTACAACTCGGCGCTGACGCGCTACCTCGACTTCAACGACTTCTACCTGGCCAAGGGCGAGAGCTGCCACCCGAGCGACAACCTGGGCGCCGTGCTGGCGGCGCTGGAGTACGCGGGCGGCGACGGGGCCGACCTGATGACGGCGCTCGCCGTGTCGTACCAGGTGCAGGCGCGGATCAGCGACGAGGCCCCGGTGCGGCACAAGGGGTTCGACCACACGACCCAGGGCTCCTACGCCGTCGCCGCGGGCGTCTCGAAGGCGCTGGGGCTGGACGCGGAGCGCACCTTCAACGCCATCGCCATCGCCGGAACGCCGTTCAACGCGCTCAGGGTCACGCGGACGGGCGCGCTGTCGCACTGGAAGGGGCTGGCATACCCCAGCCAGGCGTTCACCTCCACCCACGCGGCCTTTCTCGCCATGCGCGGGGTGACCGGGCCGCCGGAGGTGTTCGAGGGCAACAAGGGCTTCATGGAGAGCATCGCCGGCCCGTTCGAGATCGACTGGAGCAGGGAGGACCTGGAGAGGGTCGTCCGCACCGAGGTCAAGAAGTACAACGCCGAGGGCCACTCGCAGCAGTCGATAGAGGGCGTGCTGGAGCTGCAGGCGGAGCACGGCTTCACCGGCGACGACGTGGAGCGCATCGAGATCGACACCTTCGACGTCGCCTGGAACATCATCGGCGGCGGCGAGGAGGGCGACAAGACGCTCGTGGTCAACAAGGAGCAGGCCGACCACAGCCTCCACTACATGGTCGCGGTCGCGATACTCGACGGCAACGTCATGCCGGAGCAGTACGATGACGAGCGGATCATGGCGGACGACGTGCAGACGCTGCTGCGCAAGCTGGTCGCCCGCCCCATCGACGAGTACTCGGCGCGCTTCCCCGGCGAGATGGTCAACCAGATACGCGTCCACCTGTCGGACGGCCGCGTGTTGACCAGGGACAAGACGAGCTACGAGGGCTTCCACACGAACCCGATGCGTTGGGACACGGTGCGGGCCAAGTTCGACGGCCTGTGCGAGCCCTACGCGGACGCGGCGCTGCGCAACGAGATCGCCGACGCGGTGCGGGACCTGGAGTCGGTGCCGGTGGAGGACCTGGCCGGCCTGCTGGCCCGGGTCGAGATCCCGCAAGCCTGAGCTACGGGACGGCCCACGCGGACCCTGCTTGGGCATGGGGCATTTGTAGCTCGCCAGGACCCGACCATCGACCAAACCGCGTGCGCCGTGACTCTTGCCGGTCGTCCGGTCTCGGTGTCCGTCCGACGGGATGCGGCCGTTTTGCCGGTGACCGCCGCGAAAGCGTAGAATGTCAGTGTTGTAGGTATGGTGGCGAAAGGAGAACGAATGCCAGACGCAGGAACCCCAACGCCCATGCAATCATCCTGGCCGACCGCGCCGACCCGCCCGTCAGAAGATATCGCCCGGATGGGCGACGCAATCTACGAGCGGGACGTACGGGCGCAGGTCGAAGCGGACCACGACGGGGAGTACGTCGCGATCGACGTCAGCAGCGGCAGCTGGGCCATCGCCGACGATCTCCTGGACGCAGCAGACCGTCTGCGGACGGAGCGCCCAGACGCCGTTGATGTCTGGCTACTGCGGGTCGGGCATCGCGCGCTGCACCACTTCGGAGGGCGCCCTATCCGGAGACCCCATTGATCCAGGGCGTTGTGAACGACTCCTACGAAGCAGTCATACCTCTCACCGTGCAAGGACCGTCGGGACAGGCGAGGGAAGTTGAAGCCGTCATAGACACAGGCTTCACGGGATTCCTGACTCTGTCGCCAGATGTGATCACGGAATCGGGACTACCCTTCTTGGGCATTGGCCGGGCGACCCTGGCGGATGGCAGCGAGGCAACCTTCAGCGTCTACAGGGTTACCGTGATCTGGGACGGAGAACCGAGACAGATCAGGGCCGACGCCGCCGACACCACGCCCCTCGTCGGCATGCGCCTGCTGGACCGCCACGACCTGAGCATCCAGGTCCGGGACGGCGGCCGCGTCGCCATCCAGGCCGAGGAGTAGCGGTCCACCCTGGTCCCGCTGCTATGCCTTGGCCCTCCGTCGTGTCTGGCAGGCAGGCCCTGCGCGTCGATGCTGGAGATGCAGTGGGACAGGTCCGAAGCGGGTGGTGCGGTAGCTGGTATACTCGCAACCGCTGATTCCGCCGCATCGGTGAGCATACGACTACGACGCTGAAATGGCGGGACAGACGCCAGGCGCAGGAGACGAACGCGATGCCCAAGTACCTCTTCCAAGCCAGCTACACAGCCCAGGGTGTTCAGGGACTGTTGAAGGAGGGAGGCAGCTCACGCCGACGTGTCTTCGAAGACATCGCCAGCGAGCAGGGAGGGGCCCTGGAGTCCTTCTACTACGCTTTCGGCGGGACCGACCTGTACATGACCTTCGACCTGCCGGATACCGCCACCGCCGCCGCCGTATCGCTGTCCATCAGCGCCGGGGGCGCCCTCAGCATCACCACCACCCAGTTGATTTCCCCCGAGGAGATCGACGCAGCCTGCGAGAAGACGGTGACCTACCGCCCGCCGGGCGCCTAGGCCGCACAGTCCCCCGCACCGGACAGCCGGCCTTCGCGGGACCGCCAGCCCGCCGTCGACTTCGGCGAGGCGCGCGACCTGCCCGGAGCCGCGCGGACGAGTCCATGCCGTCGACGACCTGGCCGGCCTGCTGGGCCAGGGCCGGGATCCCCGGAGGGCCGGGCTACGGCACGGCGCGGCCGGCCATGACGCCGGTGCACCGCTCGCCGTCGACGGCCATGCTGCCGTTGACCAGAACGTAGGGGATGCCGAGGGGGAACCGGCGCGGGTCGTCGTACGTGGCCGTGTCGACGACCCGATCCGGGTCGAAGACCACGAGGTCGGCGTAGCAGCCCTTCTCGATCCGGCCGCGGCGGATAATTCCGAAGCGACGCGCGGGCCGGTCCGTCATCCGGTGGACCATCTCCTCGAGGCTCAGCCCGCCGATGCGGCGGCGCATGCGGCCCAGGAAGCGCGGGTACGCCCCGAACGACCGCGGGTGCGGCAGCCCGCCCGCCGGCGTGATGTCGCTGCAGACCATGTAGTCCGGCCGCGCCAGGAGCGCCATCGAGTCGCGGTCCACCTGGCGCCAGAGGGCCACGCTGTCGGGCGGAGCGCCCCAGTAGCCGACCTTCAGACCGGTCTCGACGAACAGCGAGCACAGCGCCTCGCCGGGAGAGACACCCCGCTCGCGGGCGACGTCCGGCAGGCTCATGCCCTCCAGCTCGGGCATGCCGTGGACGTAGGAGAGGACCATCGAGTCCAGGCCCGCCACGCGGCTGCCTTCCAAGTGTGCGACGGCCTCCTTGCGCAGCGCCGGGTCTTCGAGCCGCCTGAGTATCTCGTCGGGCCCGCCCTCCTGGAATCGGCCGGGCAGGAAGGTCACCGGGACGGTGGCCCCGGTCGGGTACGGATAGACGTCCAGCGTGAAGTCGATGCCCTCGGCCCTCGCCGAGTCCCTGTCCAGCATGATCTCCTCGGCCCGTCCGGCCGTCTTCGCCGAGGTCCTGTAGTGGGCGAAGTGCATGGCAACGCCGGACTTGCGGGCGATCTCCAGCCACTCGGGCGCGTCACCGTCGCCGTAGGCCATCCGGCCGCCGAACGGCTCGGACGCGTCGACGTAGACTCCCCCGCCCTCGCGGACCGCCCCGGCCAGATCGATCAGCTCCGCCGTGTCGCTCCATGCGCCGGGGTAGTTGAGCGTCGTGTTGGAGAAGCCGACGGCGCCCTGGTCCAGGCCCTCGCGGACCAGTCTCTTCGCGCGGCCCAACTGCTCTTCCGACAGCCTGCCGCTCTGGAAGCCGTTGGTCTCCAGCCGTATCGCGCCGTTGGGCACAAGCCAGGCCGTGTTGATGGCGACGCGGCGGTCGTAGTTGGCGCGCATGGCCGAGACGCTGCTCATGTCGGCGTCCTCGGGAGGGTCGCCGAGAATGCCGGCGAGCCAGCGCCGGTAGAGCCGGTAGTTCGGAGCGGACAGCGGGCCGAACGACATTCCGCCAAGGCCGAGTATCTCGGTCGTGATCCCCTGCCGCAGCCCGTTGGCGTGCTGCGGGTCGACGAGCAGGCCACCCTCGGAGTGCGTGTGCGGGTCGACGAATCCGGGCGACACGACCATGCCGGAGGCGTCGACGACCCGGCGCGCCTCGGCGCCGTCCAGGCGGCCGATCGCCTCGATCCTGTCCCCGACGACGCCGACGTCGGCCCTGTAGCCGGGCGCGCCGGTGCCGTCGACCACGGCGCCGTTGACTATCAGGATGTCGAACAAGACGAGACCTCTGCCCCCCCCCAAGGACTTTTCCAGAGTCGCCACCCATTGACGCCCCCTCACCCCAACCCTCTCCCGCAAAGGGGAGAGGGGACAACGAGGGCCCTGTCTGCTTCCAGGTGACGCGACGGATGCGGCGTCCGCCATTATACTGGGCGCCACACCGGGCCGGTTCGCCGATAACGCGAAGACGGCGGCAGGAGGACGCGATGATGAAAATATCCGCGGGCGCGGGCGACCTCTCGGACAGCTATCTGCGCAGGATCACGCAGCTTGGCGTCGACGCCGTGGAGTTCGGCGAGGCGCGGGAGCTGCCCGGCGTCCGGGAGCGGGGCTATCCCGACCTCGACGCGATGATCGAGCGCCGGAAGCGCGTGCGCTCATGGGGCCTCGACGTCAACCGCGTCACGCTGCCGGACGTCTCCCAGGACTTCATGAGGGGCGAGGCTGGCGCCGAGCGGGAGTTGGACGACGCGGCGAAGTCGCTGAAGGTGTTCGGCGACGCGGGCTTCACGCTGGCGTCGCAGCGATTCGAGGGGAGCAACTTCAACCACCTCGTGACGTTCTACCGCTCCGAGCACCGGGGCGGGTACCTCGGCAGCGGCGGGAGCGTCTGGCGAACGGGGAGGCGGCCGCCGGAGCTGACGCCGGAGGAGCTCGAGCACGCCCGCACGGGCGGCGGCGGCCGCGCGGCCTACTGGCCGCGGTTCGCGTACGACGAGCCGCCCGCGAAGGCGGAGCTCGACGCGTGGTGGTCCGGCTTCCGCCGCGTCTACGACAGGCTGGTGCCCATCGCCGAGGAGTACGACATGAAGCTGGCGACGCACCCGGCGGACATACCGCTGCCGGACGCGCCGTTCGGAACGCTCGGCTTCCACCGCATCATCGACGCCTACCCGAGCCGCAACGTCGGCTACGTCTACTGCTGCGGCACGCGGGCCGAGGCCGGCGGGCTGCCGGTGGTGCTCGACGAGATACACAACTACGGCCGCAAGGGGCGCATCTTCACCGTCCACCTCCGCAACGTGCGCGGCAGCCTAGCCACCTCCGGCGGGTACGAGGAGGTGCTGCTCGACGACGGCGACATGAACATGTTCAAGATCGTGCTGGAGCTGCGCAAGGTCGGCTTCGACGGCTGCCTGAACCCGGACCACTACTTCCCGCTGGAGGGCGATGGCAGGGGCGCCGAGCAGGCGCTGGCCTACTCGGTCGGCTACATCAAGGCGCTGCTGGCCAGCCTCGCGGTAGTGGGATAGTGGATAGTGAATGATGGATAGTTGGGAGGGCGTTCGGCGGACTGGTCGCGTGGCTCCACCCCCCTCTAGCTCCCTCCCGCCAGCGAGGGGGACAATTGAGGACTTGCGTGAAGGGGCTGCTGGCCAGCCTCGCGGTAGTGTGACGACCTGGGGAAGTACGCGGCGGAGGCATACGAGATGAGATCGAGCTTCGACGTCGGACAGGAGGGCTGGTGCTCGTACGACTACAACGGCTGCATACGGGCCGACCGCCGTATGATGGTCCTGACCGTATGGGAGCCCGAGGGAGGGGCGGACGGCGGCGGCTACGTCTGGACGGACGAGCACGCCTGGAGCGCCGACACGCCGGAGAGCCCCGTGTCCGTGCTGCCGCTCATGCTGTACCGGTACTGGGTCGGCGCGGGCCCGCTCGACCTGCGCGGGGCGCGGGTGTCGGTCTACCTCCGGGGCGACGGCCTGGAGCTGTTCGGCGCCCGGTGCTACTTCTGGGTCGTGGGCAGCGAAGACCGCGGCCGCTGGCACTGCACGAGCGCCCCGCTGGAGATAGGCGCCGGCCGCTGGGCGGACGAGCCGAACGTCATCACCCTGCACAACGACGAGTCGCTCTGGCGCCGGAGCTGGTCCAAGGACCCGGAGGCCCCGCCGTCGCTCGACGACCTGCTGGGAGAGTGCCACAGCTACGGCTTCTCGTTCGTAGGCTTCCACCAGGTTCCAAGGGGTCGGTTCGCCATGGACGAGCTCGAGATCACTCTCGCCGGGCCGTAGCGGCGGCTGTTCGGAGTCGAGGTGTCCACACAACCCGCTCATCCTGAGTAGCGCCGGTGCTTTGACCGACGCGTATCGAAGGGCGAACGGGTAGCGTTGCGCCGACCCGTTACGCGCATGGAGAGCCGGAATCACCGGCAGGGTCGCGCTGTTCTCAGCAAGTCTGAACAGTTACCAACGGCGCCGGCCCGTCGCCGGGGGCGGCCGCCTGGGATATACTGACGCCCTTCTCCGGACGACGCCATCTTCCCACGGAGGCGATCCATGGCCAACGATTCGCACGACATCGACCCGTACGCGCACCGGCAGCTATTTCTCGACGACTACGCCATCGAGGAGTCTTCAGGGGTACGGCGGGCGCTCCACCAGCCGGAGAGGCTGGGCGCCGTCCTGGAGCCGGACGTCTCCCGCGGCCAGATCGCGGTGCAGAGCAAGAGCCCGCCGTGGTGGAACCCCGACCTGGGCGCCTGGGAGTGGTGGTACTGGGCGATGTACGACGAGACGCCGGGCCGGATGTACGCGGCCGAGGGCAGGGTCAACCACTACGCCACGTCGACAAACGGCGTCGACTGGGACATCCCCAATCTCGGCATCCACGAGCTCCGCGGGTCGAAGGACAACAACGTCGCCTACGACTCGTCGGAGCGCGGGCTGGCGCTCTACCACATCATCAGGGACGACGCGGAGCCCGACCCGGAACGCCGCTTCAAGGGCATATTCGCCAGGGCCCACCACCTTGCCGACCGCATCCCCGGCTTCTCGCCCGACGGCTTCTCCTGGACCTTTCCAGACGCGGAGCCGGTGCCCAGCAAGGACACCTCCAACTATCTGCACGACGTCGATCAGGGCAGGTTCGTCGGGATGGTGAAGCACGGAACGGAGTGGGGCCGGTCCGTCTGGCTGACCACGAGCGAGGACTTCGTGACGTGGACGACTCCCAGGCTGGTGCTGCACTCCGACCTGGAGGACCGCAGGAACCGGAAGGCGCGCGTCGAGGCCGTGGTGCGCGATCCGGCGTACCTGTCCCCGCCCCTCGTCGACGGCGTGGACTACCTGGCCGAGATCTACCAGATGGCGCTGACGGCCTACGAGGGCGTCTACATCGGCTTCCCGATGATCTTCAACCCGGCGGGCGCGATCCCGCCCCCGCACGGCAACTTCACCGCGCTCAACCAGACGGAGCTTGCCGTCTCCCGCGACCTGGTCGACTGGGAGCGCGTCGCCGACCGTGCGCTGTTCCTCGACGTGCTGCCGTGGGACGGCGTCAACTTCGAGAGCGCGCAGCTCGCGCTGTGCGGCCCGCCCATCCGCCGCGGGGACGAGCTGTGGGTCTACTACGGCGCGTCACGGTTCCGCGGGCCGATCGAGCTGTACGCCGACGTGCCGGACAAGTACCTCCGCCAGCGGGGCGCGCTGTGTCTCGGCAAGCTGCGGCTCGACGGCTTCGTGTCGCTCGACGCCGACGGCCGCGGCTACGTCACCACGAAGCCGTTCCGGGCCGACGGCGGGGCGCTATACGTGAACGCCGACGCGTCCGACGGGGCGATACGGGCCGAGGTGCTGGACGCCGGGACCGGGGAGCCGCTGCCGGGGATGGCGCTGGACGACTCCGTGGCCCTGCGGGGCGACGACCTGCGGGGACGGCTGGCGTGGCGCGAGTGCGGCGGCGTGTCCGGCGAGCGGCCGGTGCGCGTCCGGTTCGCGCTGGACCGCGCGAGCCTCTACTCGTTCTGGGTGGAGGAGAAGGTAGTGGGATAGTGAATAGTGGATAGTGAATAGTGAATAGTTGGGAGAGCCGTCTGCGTTGGCGGGCTGTTCCCAATCATCCCAATCACCGGATCACACGAATCGCAGTTCAGACGTTCCCTGGCTCACCACTGGACGAACATCGGCATGACTACGTGGACGTAGTTGTCCGAGCCGGTGGGCTTGAGCACGCCGGGGCTGGACGGGGTGGTGACCTCCAGGGCGACGCTGTCCTGCTCCAGGACCTGGAGCACGTCTTGCAGGTACTTGCTGTTGAAGGCGATCTTCGCCTCGCTCCCCTCGACCTGGGCGTCGATGTCGCCGCGGTTCTCGCCCACCTCCTCCGCCGTTGAGACGATGGAGAGCTGGCCCGGCCCGCCGTCGGCGCCTTCGCTCACGTGCAGCCGCACGATTCCCGCGCCGTCTCGCGCGAAGATCGAGGCCGTCCGGGTCGCGCCGAGGAATCCGGCCAGGTCCACGACCGCGCGCGTCTCGAACGACTCCGGGATGAGCTGGCTGTAGTTGGGGAAGGCGCCCTGGACGAGCTGGGTGACGAACTCGGTGTCCCCGAACTTGAACAGCGCCTGACCCTTGGTCGGCGTCACCATGAACTCCACGGGGTCTTCCGTGGGAGCGAGCGACCGGCCGATCTCCTGCAGCGAGCGGGCGGGGACGATGAAGTCGGCGTCCTCGGAGACGGGCTCCCTCAGCTTCCCCTTGTAGACCGCGAGCCTGAAACCGTCGGCGCCGGCGAAGGTGAAGTCGTCGCCGGAGAGCTCGACCTGCACGCCGGTGAGGACCGGCCGGGAGTCTTCGGTTGCGGCCGCGAAGGCGACGTGCGTGATCGCGTCGTTCAGCACCTTCGCGTCGACCTTGCCGGCCAGGGCGGACTCGACCTCGGGGATCGGCGGGAACTCCTCGGCGTCGGTGCCGTTGATCTGCGCCTCGGAGCGGGCGCAGTTGATCTTGAGCGCGGTCGGGTCTGCCGTCGTCTCGAGGTCGACGCGCTCGGGCGGCAGCGAGTTGACCAGCTCGGTCAGCAGCCTCGCCGGCACCGTGACCTCGCCGTCCTCCTCTATCTGCGCGCCCATCCAGAGGCTGATCGCGATCTCGAGGTTGGTCGCGGCCAGCTTGAGCCGGCCCTGGTCCGTGGATAGCTTGACGTTCTGGGTGATCGGCAGCGTGGTGCGGCTTGCCGCGGCCCGGCCTACGACGCCGAGGGCCGGGCTCAGGTTTTCTTGAAGGCAGGACAGCTTCATTCAGGGCCTCCGATTTGCGGTTTGAAGTAGTGAGCGTAAGTATAGATGCGCATAGGGGAGATGGCAACCGAAACGGGCGGCAGCGCGGGTAGTTCGATGGTGGGCAGCGAACGGCGGATAGCCGGGAACGCGACGGTCGGCGGTGTGCCGGAAGCGGGGGTTACTGGACGTGGACGACGCCGGTCATCTGGGGGTGGATGGAGCACGCGAAGGTGAAGGAGCCCGACTGCGCGAAGGTGACCTCGACCTCGGCCTCTCCGCCCGCCGGGACCTGCTCGTCGATCTCCAGCGGGTCGATCGTGAAGGTGTGCGCCTCGGTCTCGGACCGCAGCGTCAGGACGAGGGGCTCGCGGGCCCGGACGAAGAAGGCCGGCGGGTCGAACTCGTAGGCGCCGCTGCCGCCGCCGTCCCTGGCGACGATGGTCGCCTCCCCCGCGAACATCGGAGGCGGAATAGGCGTCGGCCGGAGCCTGGCGCTCGGCGTGGTGTCGAGGGTAACCGGGTTCCGGTTGCCCGTCCATTCCTCGCCCTCGCACGCGAGCGCCGCGCCGACGGCCAGCGCGGCGGCCAACAGCCACAGGAAGCGAGAGCGTGACCTCATCGAGGCCCTCCGGGGTGCGGGTCTACCGCACGGTGATGGTGCCGATCATGTCCGGGTGGGCCAGGCAGATCAGGTCGAACGACCCGGCCTCTTTGAAGACGAACGTGAACTTGCGGGTCTCGCCCGCCTCCAGCGACTCGTCGATGCCCAGGTCTTCGACGGTGAAGGTGTGGAACTCCGTCTCCGCGGTCAGGGTGAACGTGACCGTCTCGCCGACGGCGAAGCTCATGTCCGCGGGGTTGAAGGCGTACTGGCCGCTGCCCCCGACGTCCTCGTTGACCACGGTGATCGGCGTGCCCTCCTCCGCGCCGTCGGGATCCGGGGTCGGGACCGGCGTGGGCGTCGCCTGCGGCGCTGCCGGGGGCGGCGGTGGAGAAGTGCGGCCTGAGCTCGGCGTCGGGTCGGCGCTGTCTCCGCCGCATGCCGCGCCCAGCGCGGCCACCAGCAGGGCAAGCACCAGGAACATCGGGAACAGTCGAGGAAGCGCTCTCATCTCAGCCTTTCCGTGCGCGGCGCCCGGCGATGGACGCCGCCATCATTGTGAACCTGTTCACTAACGGGAATGCTACCAGTTGGGATCGGCCACGGTCAACGCGGGTCCCTCGATGCAACTGTTCAGAGTTGAGGGGACACCTGACCCGTTCGCCCCGAGTGCCCCGACGCTTCGTCGGGGTGTATCGAGGGGCCGCCACGAAGATGGGCGAGGCTCAGCACCAAGATCATCCCAATCATCTGAATCCCACAAATCACAGTTCAGACGTTCCGCTTCACCAACTCTGAACAGTTACCCCTCGATCCCGAGACGCCTTCACCCGACCCTCTTCGACGATCCCGCTATCCACTATCCACCATTCACTATCCACACTCCCTCATCTGGACAGTCGTTGCCCCGCGGGAGTATCTTCAGAAACACGCCAATGAGGATCTTCAAGTCCCAGCTCGCGAGAAGCCTGTTCGCCCTGGCGGTGCTCATTCTGCTTGGCACGTCGGGCTACATGTTGGTCGAGGGCTGGTCGCTGTTGGACGCGGCCTACATGACCATCGTCACCTTCACGACCGTGGGCTACGACGAGGTGCACCCGCTGTCGTCGGCCGGCCGCGTCTTCAACTTGGTCATGATGGTCGCCGGCGTCGGCGTCATGCTCTACATATTGACCAGCCTGGTCGAAATAGTCGTCGCGCACGAGATCGTTGGAGCGCTCGTCAGGAGGCATCGAATGAGGACGCGGATGGGAAAGCTGCGCGGGCACTTCATCGTATGCGGTTTCGGGCGCGTGGGCAGAGCGGTCGCGCTGACGCTGCACGAAGAGGGGCGGTCTCTGATCGTGCTCGACAAGGACCCCGCCGCGCTGGCCGAGGCCGAGGAGAATGGCCTGCTGTGCCTGGAAGGCGACTCCACCAGGGACGCTGACCTGCTCTCCGCGCACGTGGACGAGGCGGCGGGGGTGGTCGCGGCGGCGGGGAACGACAGCGAGAACGTCTACATCATCCTCGCGGCGCGCAGCCTGAACCCCGACCTGCACATCGTGGCCCGGGCTTCCCGTCTCGAAGCGAAGGAGAAGCTGCTGAGGGCCGGGGCGGACAGGGTGCTCTCGCCGTACGCGATCGGCGGCAGACAGATGGCGCTCTCCGCAATCGAGATAGCCGGGTGAAGCACCGGGAACGAACACCCGGTAACCGTTCAGACCTGCTGAGAGGAACGCCACCACTACCGTCGTTCCCGCGCAGAGAGGCCCTTGTATAGCCGTCATTCCCGCGCAGGGAGACCCTTGCATAACCGTCATTCCCGCGCAGGCGGGAACTCAGGGGTGGGGTCCCCAGATACGAAATCGACGCATCGACGCCACATCGGCGTCCCACAGGTGGGGCCGTCAAACAGCCGGTTGCATCGGGCCGTCGGGTTGTGTGTGGTCTGGCCCCTCTACTCTGAACAGATACGACACCCGCGTTCAGGTTGAAGCGGCTTCTAGACCCTGATAAAATCGGTGCAGATGGGGATTCGTCTAGTGGTAGGACGACAGACTCTGGATCTGTAAGCCGAGGTTCGAATCCTCGATCCCCAGCCATAGCTATTTTTGGCCGACTGCGTGGCGCGTTCGTCTAGCGGCCAAGGACACCGCCCTCTCAAGGCGGAGATCACGGGTTCGAATCCCGTACGCGCTACCACCACAGCTTCCGTCGTACGAACCGCCCATAGAACGCCACATCGCCGGCGTCCTGCCCATTCTGCGTCCTGCGGGGTCCTGCTGTCTGCGTTCCTTGGGCGCAGTTGATCCGATGAGCCAGTGAAATGGCCGGCCCTGCAAGGTACTTCTCTCTCCCTAAAGAGGAGCAGGGTGCCCTGCTACAGGTCTTGAAGTCGCCGACTGTGAGCGCGGCGGAAGTTCACCCGGCGACCGCAGCGATGTGACCTCCCCTACCGCGGATTGCTGGCTCTGCTTGGCGTGTCCAACGCTCCGGGTGGCGTCCGTCACGCCATCACGGAACGCGCCGCGAATGGAGCACCGCGCCCACCGCAGCAGGGGCGCGGCTGCCCAGCAACCCGCCCTGCGTGACAGATAGGGCAGAGGGGTAGTGGACTAAGTCATTTGGACGATCCATTGATGAACATGTTCAGAGCGGCAACTTCTGGAGATGTCACCTCGCCTTGGAGATGTGCCAATGACAGTGCTGCCCTCATTCGTTCCGTAGCTGTAGCGTTGCCGCTGCGGCCACTGGCGACGCTTCGCAACGTCTGCTTAAGCAGTTCCCTACCCGTCTGCTGGCCGTTACTCATCACTTGACCTCCTAGCGTTGAGTCGTGTTCAACTATGTGCCCAAGACGCCCGCCACGACTACTTCGGGGGTGCCCTACGCGTCAGGCGTCCGTTGGTTGCCCATAACGTTCAATGACCCGTTGCCAGTGCTTTTCCATCGCCTCGCTCTTCCGCTCTCTATACTTCCCGCTGTTGCTTTCTTTCCTCTTCTTCCTCGTGCAACCGCTTGGCGAACGTCTCATCGGCCCAATCAATCACTTGGGTCAAATACGTGGAATAGCTGCCTCCCCAAGTCCACTGTCCCCTTACTTCATCGAAAGTTATGGACGCGAAGGTCTTTCCATTCGGTTCATCCAATCGAACCAAGAGTCCGCCGTCTGGCTGGGTGACTTTTGCGATTGCCAATCCACTTTCGGTTTTCAGATGTTCCATCTCTCTGACTCCTCGTACTTCCATTTCCCCACTATTCATGGGCGACCATCTTGACAACCATTTCGGGTACATGGTTGCACAAATGTGGTCTTCCCCGCTTGCCTCACGTCCCTATCTTCTTCGTCCCCTATCGCCTCCTATATCCGCAACCACGGAAAGGGTTGTCACGGTTGTCAGATGTCTACGTGTGGTCGCACACGCCATCCGGCTTACGCTTCAACCTAAGCCGCACACAGCCCACCAACCGCAAATGCGGGTTCGCGCCTACTCTTGCAGAGTTGCGCCACGACGCTGGGTAGACACGTTGGACGGCAACGGCTAACTGACAGCCCCGAGTGGCGTGCCCCGGCTATCAGTTCCTTGCGAAGATGTCGTACATGAGAAAACCGACGTTGAAGAGTGTTGCGACGGTGATGATCACCGTCATGGCTACTATCCATCTCGTTTGACGATTCTGGCTACGTCGGTTGAGTTCGGTCAAATAGTAGTCAACCCCAGCGCCCGTCCTGGCTGCTTCCTGATCATGCTGATCAATGAGCTCGTCTTCGGATAATCCTCGCAACTCCTTAAGTGGCTTAGCGCTCAACAAACCCCTGACCTCCTAGTTCCCTCTCTTGATGGCGGACGACTGATGCGCCAGACTGTTCGCGCAAGACGCGTCCCGATGGCAAGAGTCGTTTGCCAACGGAAAGCAGCTATAATCGTATCTGAATCCAATCCCGTACGCGCTACCATTCCCTCTCATGCCTGACAGACTCATTCTGTTCCTCTACCAGTCCTGGACGTACCTCGACGAGTCGGTCGCGGGGCTGACGCGCGAGGAGGCCACGACGCGCCACTTCGGCGGGAGCAGCGTGGCGTGGACGATCGGCCACGTCGCCACGATGGTCGACTCGTGGCTCAACGCGAACTTCCAGGGCCTGCCGCCGCACCCGTTCATCGCCGGCGACCGGTTCCGCAACGGCGGGACGGGCGAGTGCGACGACTGGGAGGAGGTGCTCGCCGCGACGGAGGAGGTCCGGCGGCGGGCGCGGCTGTATCTCGACTCGGACCCGCCCGTCGACACCGTCGTCCCGTACGCCGGGTCGATAGAGTTCCTGCGCGAGACGGGCCTGCGGCTCAGCTACGCGCTGCTGCGGATATCGGCCCACCACTTCATTCACGGCGGCGAGATCGTTACCATACGCTCGCGCCTGGGCCACGACACCGACGGCCTGTCCGGCCCGGACTGGGGCCGGCAGCTCGCCTGACCCAGGCCCGGAGACGATGCCGCCAGGGACGCGGCGCGCGCCACGGACGACCGACGCCAGGGAGGACTCCCACATGGCCGACATGGGTAGAACGCCGGCGGAAGTGATCGTGTTCGCGGAGGAGAACGGCGTCGACATGGTCGACCTGAAGCTGGTCGACCTGCCGGGCGCGATGCGGCACGTCACCGTTCCGGTCGGCCGGCTGACCGAAGTCCTGTTCGAGAAGGGCGTTGCCCTCGACGGGTCGTCCATCCGCGGCTTCGATGCCGACGGGGGCGAGCTGGCGCTCCTCGCCGACCCGGCGACCGCGGCGGTCGACCCCGTCCCGGAGATCCCGACCCTCAGCCTGGTCTGCGACGTCCTCGACCCGGCCACCGGCGGGCGCCACCCGCGCGATTCCCGGTGGGTCGCCCGGAAGGCGGAGCGCTACCTCGAGGCGTCCGGCGTCGCGGACGCGAGCCGCTGGCGGGCCGCGCCGCAGTTCTTCATCCTCGACGCGGAGACGCCCGGCCCGCACGGGGCGGACCACTCCCCGTCGCCGCCCGTCGACACGACGACCGACATCCGGTCGGAGACGGCGATCAAGCTCGCGGGCTTCGGGGTGGACGTCGGCCGGCACCGCCACCTGGAGACCGCCGGGCACGGCGAGATCGCGTTCGAGTCCGATTCGCTCACCGGCGCGGCCGACGCCGTGATGGCGTGCAAGTACCTGCTGAAGGGCGCCGCCCGCGACTACGGCAGGTCGGCGACCTTCATGCCGAAGCCGACGGCCGGCGACGCCAGCGCCGGGATGCCCACGCGGCTGAGCCTCTGGAAAAACGGCCGCAACGTTTTCGACGGCGAAGACGGGACCAGCGGGACGATGGCCCACTGCGTCGGCGGGCTGCTCGACCACGCGCCCGCGCTGATGGCGTTTTGCGCGCCGACCACGAACTCGTACCGGCGACTGGCGGCAGGCCCCGACGCCCCCGCGGCCGTCGGCTACTCCACCAAGGGCCGGGCATCCGCGCGCTCGGACGGGCAGGTGGAGTTCCGCTACCCTGACGCGACCTGCAACCCGTACCTGGCGTTCGCGGCGATGCTCATGGCGGGCATCGACGGCGTCCTGAACGGGACGGACCCGGGCGAGCCCCTGGCCGCCAACCCGGCCGGCCGGCTCCCGGCGTCGCTGGGCGAGGCGCTCGACGCCCTGGAGACGGACCACGACTTCCTGACGAGGGACGGCGTGTTCACCGACGACCTCATCGGGGCGTGGCTGGACTACAAGCGGACCAACGAGGTCGCCGAGGTGGCGCGGCGTCCGCACCCGTACGAGCTGGCGCTCTACCTCGACGCCTGAGGCGGCGGGAGCGTTCACCCTCACCCCAGCCCTCTCCCGTCGAGGGAGAGGGAGAAAAGCTAGTCGGCGGCGGCCTCTTCCAGCCGCTCGACTCGCACCGGGACCAGGGGCAGGCCGTCTACCATGAGCATGGGCGCGGGCCGGTCCGACTGCTCCAGCGCCGTCGCCATCTGCCCGAAGAGCGCCGTGGTCGACACGAGGCCCTTCTGGGGCCCGGTCAGCCGCGCCTCGCCCCGCATCGTCTCGCCGCTGGATACGACCGATACCCACTCGCCCGCGACGACGCCGAGCGCGCCGGCGTCCTCCGGGTGCAGCTCGATGACGTCGGTCCTGCGTATCTCGTTCCGCTTGCCGACGAGCTCGATCTCCATTGGCCGCGTGTCGTCGTGGAGCAGCCGCCCGCGGGCCAGCAGCAGGGGGTACACCGGATCGGAGTGGGCCTGGGTCTCGGGCATCGACATCGCCCTGAGGCGGGCCTTGTGGTCCAGACCGTCGGCGGCGTACAGCACCGGCGTGTCGGCCATGTCGGCGGCCAGACAGGGCCACTGCAGTCCGCCGTCGCCCAGGCGCTGGTAGGACAGGCCGCCGTAGACCTCCACGACGTCGCACATCTCGCCGAAGACCTGCTCCGCGCCCTCGTGGTCGAAGCCCGGAGCGCCCATGCGGCGTGCGATCCGACTGAGGATGCGCCAGTCGGCCTCCTCGTCGCCCTTGGAGCCCACCGCGGGCCTCAGCAGCTGCACCCTTCGCTCGAGGTTGGTGATCGTCCCGTCCCTGTCCGCGAATGTGGACGCCGGCAGCACGACGTCGGCGATCTCCGTGAGCTCGCTGGCGAACGTGTCTACGACGACCAGGAAGTCGAGCTCCGCGAGCGCGCCGATCAGGTCGCCCGCCTGGCCGTTGGCGAAGTTGACGCTGTCGCCGGAGACGAGCATCGCCCGGACGCGCCCGCCGCGTATCGCGTCGGCGAGATCGCGGACGCCGAGGCCCGGCGCCGACGGCAGGGGCGGGACTCCCCAGATGTTCTCGAGCCTGGAGCGGGCCTCGGGGTCGGACACTCTCTCGTAACCGGGCAGGTGGTCCGGGACGCACCCGGCGTCCCTCGCGCCGCCCTCGTTCGCGCCCGGGTAGAGCGGGTAGAGCCCTGTGTGCGGCCTGCCCACGTTCCCGGTCACGAGCGCGAGGCTGACGAGTGCGCGGACGCAGTCCTCTCTCAGCTCGGGCGCGATCGTCTCGAGTCCGTAGAGCGTCGCCCCGGCATCGGCTTGGGCGAACAGCCGGGCCGCCTCGCGTATGCGCTCCTGCGGGATGCCGGTCGCCGACTCGACCCGGATCAGGTCGAACTCCCAGAGGCTGTTGCGAAGCTGTTCCGCGCCCTCGCAGTGGTCGGCCAGGAAGTCGTGGTCGTCGAGCGACTCGTCGACGATGACGCGGACCATGCCGCCGATCAGGGCCGTCTCGCTACCCGGTATGGGGCGGAGCCAGACGTCGGCGTAGCGGGTCAACTCCGTCTCCCGCGGGTCGACGACGATCAGCGACGCGCCGTTCCTGACAGCCTTCTTCACCGGCACGGCGGCGACGGTCTGCTCCTCGGTCACGTTGCTGGACACGACGAGGAAGCCGTTGGCGCCTTCGAGCTCCCACGTCGGGTTCGTGCCGGCCTGGTACCCGAGCATTTCGCCGAGCGCGGGGAACAGCTCGGGGCGTATGTTGGACGATACGTCGACGCTGTTGGTGCGCATGACGGTCCGCGCGAACTTCTGCGCGACGTATGCGTCCTCGTTGGCGCCGTTCGGAGAGGCGAGCAGGGCGAATCGGCCGTCCCTGTACTCCTCGAGGCGCTCGGCCACGACGCCGATCGCGTCGTTCCATGCGGCCTCGGCGAGGTCGCCGTCGACGCGGACCTGCGGCTTGCGCAGCCTCTGCCGGTCGTTTACGAAGTCGAGGCCGAACTTGCCCTTGTAGCAGAGCTGGCCGTGGTTGGCATCGGCGTGCAGGTCGCCCGCGGCGCGTATCAGCCTGCCGCGCTTGTCGACCTCCAGCACCATCTGGCAGCCGACCGGGCACAGGCTGCAGGTCGTGGCGACCTTCCTGACCGCCTTGTCCCACTTGTGGTCGCGTTCCACCAGCGCGCCCGTGGGGCAGATGTCGATGCAGGCGCCGCACATCTCGCAGCCGGACTCGAGCAGCGACGTGCCGTGGGACGTGCCGATCAGGCTGCGGCCCGCCCTGTCGGTGAAGGTCAGGGCGCTGTCGCCCCGCACCTCGTCGCAGACCCGCACGCAGCGGCCGCAGACGATGCACAGGTTCAGGTCCATCTCCCAGAACGGGTCGGCGACCTTCTGCGGCAGTTGCCGGTTGTTGTACGTGAGCGGCGTGTCCATGTCCATCTCGACGTACCGCACCGTGTCCTTCAGCTCGCACCGCTCGTTCTTCGGACAGGTGACGCACCGGTCGTTGACGGACACGTGGCGCAGGCAGATGTCGGCCGGGCCGCACAGGTCTATGCGGTGGCAGGTGAGGCAGCCGTGGGGATGCTCGGAGATCAGCAGCTCCATGATGCCCTTGCGCACGGCCTTCGTGTCATCCGCCACCGTGCTGACGACCATGCCGTCGGCCGCCGGCACCGTGCACGACGCCTGGTTGCCGGGCGGCCCGCCCTCGTCGAACTTGACGACGCACATGCGGCACGCGCCGAACGCCTTCATGCCCGGGTAGTAGCACAGGTACGGGATGTAGATGCCGGCGTCCATCGCGGCCTGGAGCACGTTCGTGCCAGGCCGGGTCTTGACCTCGGCGCCGTCGATGGTGAGCGTTATCTCGTCGGGCATCAGCCCGTACCCCCTTGCTGGCTGCGGTCTATACGGCGCCCGTCATCGTCACCGCCCGGTACTCCTCGGCGAACGGGCGCATGTTGGTGGGCATGTTCAGCGGCTCGTCGCAGCCGCCGCTCGGGCAGCGCTTCTCCTCGAGGTGCGCCCTGAAGTCGTCCGCGAAGTTCACGATCGCCGATCGCAGCGGGTTGAAGCCGAGCTGGCCGTGGAAGCAGAGCGACGCCGCCTCCATCGTCCCGCCGATGCTCTCCATGAGCTTGAGCTGGTCGGGCGTGGCGTCGCCGGCGGCCACGCCGGTGATCAGCTCCAGCAGGTGCGACATGCCGAGGCGGCACGGGAAGCACTTGCCGCACGACTCGTACTGGCAGAACGCGACGAGCACGCGGGCCATGTCGACCGCGCAGCGGTCCGCGTCGCCGACGATGATGCCGCCGGAGCCGAGCATCGCCCCGTGCTCCCTCATCTCGTCGAAGTCGAGCCCGTACTCGAGGTAGCTGTCGTCGAGGATGTGGCCCAGCGGTCCGCCGAGCTGCACCATCTTGACGGGCCTGCCGCTCGGCGTGCCCCCGCCGATCTCGTGGATGACCTGGCCCATCGGCATGCCCATCGGGACCTCGTACATCCCCGGGTACTTCACGTCTCCGGACAGGCACGCGATCACGGTGCCGGTGCAGCTCTCCCGGCCGACGCCCTTGAACCACTCGCCGCCCCTGGAGACGATCTCGGGCGCGTACGATAGGCTCTTCACGTTGTTGATCGTGCTGGGCTTGCCCCACACCCCGAACGCGGCCGGGAACGGCGGCTTGAACCGCGGCATCGAGCGCTTGCCCTCGACCGACTCCATCAGCGCCGTCTCCTCGCCCGCGACGTACGACTCTCCGGTGAGCGATACCTCTATGTCGAAGCCGAAGCCGGAGCCGAGGATGTCCGGTCCGAGCAGCCCCGCGTCGTACGCCTGCTCGATGGCCTTCTCGGTGCTCGAGATCGGCCCGTCGTGGCCGTGGCGTATGAAGACGAAGCCGTTGGTCGCCCCCGTCGCGTAGCCGGCGAGCGTCATGCCCTCCAGCAGCGTGTAAGGGTCGCTCTCCAGGATGCCCTTGTCGTTGTAGGCGCCCGGGTCGCCCTCCTCGCAGTTGCACAGGATGTACTTGCGCGGACCCGGCGAGCCGACCATGAAGCTCCACTTGAGCCCCGTGGGGAACCCGGCGCCGCCCCGGCCACGCAGGCCGGATGCCTTCATCTCGTCGATGACGGCGGACGGCTCCATCTCGCCGAGCGCCCTGCTCAGCCCGGCGTAGCCGCCGTTGGCGATGTACTGGAGGACGTCGTCCGGGGCCGTGTTGCCGGCGTTCCGCAGCGCGATGCGCTCCTGGAGCCGAATGCCGGACAGCGCGCTCACGTCGGCCAGGCCGTCCACCGGCTCGTCGCCCAGGTACCCGAGCGCGTGCTCCGCGTCGACGGCGCCGTCGCGCAGGTAGCCGCCCACGACCCGCGACACGTCGTCCGTGGCGACCCTCTTGAAAAAGACCCGGGAGCCGCCGGGCTTGAGCACGTCTACGAGCGGCTCGGCGTAGCAGAGGCCGATGCAGCCCACCGTGTCGACGTTGGCGTCGATACGGCCGGACTCTACCTCGGCCCGGACGGCGTCGAGCACGTCGAGCGCCCCCGCCGAGTGGCCGCACATCGCCGCGCCGACCCTGATCCATGGCCGCTCGCCGGCGACGAGCTCGTTCCATCGCTCGTCCGCCCGGCGCTTGAGGTCGTCGAACTGCGTCATCGGTGGCCGTTGGCCGACAGGCCGGCCACCCTCTCCCGCGCGTCCCCCGCGGAGACGCGGCCGCGCAGCCTGTGGTTCACGCTGATGACCGGCGCCTGGGAGCAGGCCCCCAGGCAGGTGTTGTACTTGAAGGAGACGCGGCCGTCCTCGGTGTCGCCCTCGCCCTCGAGGCCGAGGTCGTCGAGCAGGCCCCTGACGATGGCCGGCGCGCCGGTCAGGTGGCAGGTCGGGCCCCAGCAGACCTCAACGGCGTTCGCGGCCGGCGGCGTGAAGCGGAAGTTCGTGTAGAACGTCGCGACGCCCCAGACCTCGTTGACGCTGGCGTCCGTGAAGGCGGCGACCTCCTCGACGGCCTCGTCCGGCAGGTATCCCAGCTCGTCGTGCGCGGCGAGCAGGGACGAAAGGACGGTGATCGTAGGCCGCTTCTGGGAGGCCAGGGCTGTGCGTGTACGTTCCCTCAGTTCGTCGCTAGACACGTCAGCAGAGCGGCCTCGGGGGGAGATTGCTGAAAGCGTCACAATGATATCACAGCGCCCGACGATGGTGAATAGCGGGATAGTGGACGGCGGGACAGTGGATAGTGAATAGGGGCGCTGCTATACTTGGCGGCGTGGGCGCCCCCGTGACTCAGCAGGTCGGTCTGTTCGGCTATCCCCTGTCACACTCGATCTCCCCGGCCTTCCAGCAAGCGGCCCTGGACCACTGCGCAATACCAGCCTGCTATCAACGGTGGGCGGTGCCCCCGGAACAGCTTCCGGCCGAGGTCGAGCGGCTGCGCGCGGACGACCGCCTGGGCGCCAACGTCACCATCCCGCACAAGGAGGCCGTGGCCGGCCTGGTCGACGAGGTCGACGAAGTGGCGCGCCGGCTGCGGGCCGTCAACACGATCGTCAAGGCGGGAGGCCGCCTGATCGGCCGCAACACGGACGAGTACGGCTTCATGCGCAGCCTGCGGGAGACAGGGAACCTCGATCCGGCGGGGAAGAACGCGGCGCTGCTGGGCGCCGGCGGCGCGGCGCGGGCCGCGGCGTTCGGGCTGGCCGCGGCCGGCGCGGCCAGGCTGACAATCGCCAACCGCACGCCGGAGCGGGCCGAGGCGCTGGCCGCCGAAGCGCGCCGCGACGGCTGCGAGGTGGTTTCCGCCCCCGCCGCCGCGGACGCCCTGGCCGAGGTCTGCGGCGAGGCAGACCTGGTCGTCAACGCCACGTCGGTCGGCATGAGGCACGGCCCGGCCGAGGGCGAGAGCCCACTCCCGGACGGCGCCATCCGGCAGGGGGCGGTCGTCTTCGACATGGTCTACACTCCGACCGAGACGCCGCTGCTGAAACAGGCCGCCGCGGCGGGAGCGCGGCCGGTGGGCGGCCTGCCGATGCTCGTGTTCCAGGGCGCGGCCTCGTTCGAGATGTGGACAGGGGTCGAGGCGCCCGTGCGGGTGATGTTCGCCGCCGCGGAGGCGGCGATGGCCGCGCAGTCGGCCGCGGAGCGAGCCGGAACGTGAAACGCAACATCTTCATAACCGGTTTTTCCGGCTCAGGGAAGACGACGACGGGGCGGGAGGTCGCCCGGACGCTGGGCTGGCGCTTCGTCGACGTCGACGAGGAGATCGTCGCGGCCGCGGGCCGGCCCATCGACGAGATCTTCGCGCAGGATGGCGAGGACGCCTTCAGGGACCTCGAGCACGCCAGCCTGGCCGAGGTCTGCGGAGGCGAGGAGCAGGTCGTGTCGACCGGCGGGGGGCTGGTCGCCTTCGACAGGAACCGGGGGCTGATGGGCGAGTCCGGGATCGTCGTCTGCCTGGAGGCGGCGCCCGAGGTGCTGTACGAGCGGCTCCAGCACCAGCGGGAGACGGGCGAGCGCGTCGTGCGCCCCATGCTCGACGACCCCGACCCGCTCGGCCGGATCGTGTCGCTCAAGGCCAGCCGGCAGGCCGACTACGCCCGGTGCGATTGGACGGTCTCCACCGACCGGCTCGATCCCGACCGGGCGGCCGCCGAGGTGGTGCGCGCCTGGCACATGCTCGGAGACGAATCCGGGAACGCAGCGCACGCGGCCTGGGACGACCTGTCAGCCGTGGTGCGCACCTCGGCCGGCGACTACCCGGTGTGGGCCGGCTGGGGCATCCTCGACGATCTCGGTGAGCGCGCCGCGCGCACCGTGTCGCCGGCCACGGCCTACGTCGTGACCGACCTCGGCGCCCTGCGCCACGCCAAGCGCGCGCAGGCGTCGATGGAGGCCGCCGGCATCGTCACGCACGTCTTCGTGCTGCCGCCGGGGGAGCAGAGCAAGACGCTCCGGAGCGCGGGCCACCTGTACGACTGGCTCGCGGGCCTGCGGGCCGAGCGCGGCCACCTGCTCGTCGCGGTCGGGGGCGGCGTCGTCGGCGACCTGGCCGGCTTCGTGGCCGCCACGTACGTCCGCGGCATGCGCCTCGCGCTCGTGCCGACGACCGTGCTCGCGATGATGGACTCGGCCATCGGCGGCAAGACGGCCGTCGACCTGCCGCAGGGCAAGAACCTGGTCGGCGCCTTCTACCAGCCGAGCTTCGTGCTCGAGGACGCGCGCACCCTGACCAGCCTGCCGAGGCGCGAGGCAGCCGCCGGCTGGGCGGAGGCGGTCAAGCACGGCCTTATCCTCGACGAGGGGCTGCTGCGCCTGCTGGAGGACAACGCCGACCGCATCCTGGACCTGGACGAGGATATCGCCACCGAGGCGATCCGGCGAAGCGCGGCCGTCAAGGCCCGGGTCGTCTCCAGGGACGAGAGGGAGACGCTGGGTCTCAGGGTGCTGCTCAACTACGGCCACACCGTCGGCCACGCCATCGAGGCCGCGGCCGGCTACGGGAAATACCTGCACGGCGAGGCCGTGGCCGTGGGCATGACGGCCGCCGCCTTCATCGCGGGCGAGATGGGCATGCTCTCGGCCGTGGAAATCTCCAGGCAGCGGGCCGTCATCGACCGTTACGGGCTGCCGGCGTCGGTCGAGGGCGTCGACCGGGCCGCGGTCAAGTCGGCAATGACCATGGACAAGAAGACCTCCGCGGGCGTCATCCGCTGGGTGCTGCTGGAGCGCATCGGCCAGGCGACGACCCGGCGGGACGTTCCCGAGGCGCTCGTCGACGCCGCGCTGGACGGCGTCTGCCGGTGACCCCGGCCAACGGGTGCTGAGCAGACTTGCAGCCGCTGGCGCTGGCGCTCGTGGGGCTGGGGGCCGGCGCGTTCGGCGTCATGGTCGGCGCGGGCGGCGGCATCATCATGGCGCCGGTGCTGTTGCTGTTCTTCGACATCGACCCGGCCGAGGTCGCGGGCACCTCGCTGGGGCTCGTCGCGCTGAACAGCTTCTCCGGCGCGGCGGCGTACAGCCACATGCGGCTCGTCGACCGTCGCAGCGGCCTCCTGTTCGCGCTCGCCGCGTTGCCCGGCTCGGTGGGGGCGCCGTTCCTCGTCGCCGCGGTCGCGCCGGAGCTGTTCAGGGCCATCTTCGCCGTGCTGCTTCTGGCCCTTGCCGCCCACATGCTCGCGCGAGGGATCGGCACGCGACGCGAGGGGAAGCGAAGGGCCGGGCCCAGGCGCCTCCGTGTCGGCTGGCGGCGCAGCGTGCGCCACGTCGGCCGCGCCGACCGGGTCTACGAGTACGAGTTCAACGAGGGGCTCGCGGTCGGGTTCAACGCCCTGCTCGGCTTCGGGACGACCTTTCTCGGCACCGGGGGCGGGTTCGTCAGGACCCCCGTGCTGGTCGCCGGGTTTGGCTTCCCCATACGCATCGCCGTCGCCACGTCGGTCTTCGCCCTCGCCATCTACGCGACGGCCGGCGCGGCGGTGCACGCCGGGCTCGGCCACGTGGACTGGTACCCCACCTTTGTCTGGGCGGGCGCCGGCTTCCTGTTCGGCAGCCAGATAGGGGCCCGGCTCGGAACGAGGGTCCCGGCCGTCTGGATAATCCGCATGCTGGCGGGCCTGCTGATCGTCATGGGCGTCTCGCTCCTGGCGCAGGCCGCGGGGCTGTAGCATCGCCGTGAGCCCGATATTCGAGCTGAAGACGAGCGACGGCGTCGCCCGCGCCGGCGTGCTGCGCACCGCCCGCGGCGACGTGCCGACGCCGGCCTTCATGCCGGTCGCGACCCAGGGCAGCGTCAAGGCGCTCGACCCGGACGACCTGCGCCAGGTCGGCGCGACCATCGTGCTGGCGAACACGTACCACCTGTACCTGCGTCCCGGCGTGGAGACCGTCTCGCGCCTCGGCGGGCTGCACGGCTTCATGTCGTGGCCCGGACCCGTCCTGACCGACTCCGGCGGATTCCAGGGGTTCAGCCTCGAGCACATGCGGGAGCTCGACGAGTCCGGCATCGTCTTCAAGTCGCACCTGGACGGCAGCCTCCACAGGTTCACCCCGGAGTCCGCGGTCGCCCATCAGCGCGGCCTGGGCGCCGACGTCATAATGCCGCTCGACGTGTGCGTCGCCTCGGACAGCGAGCGCGACGAGGTCGACGCGGCGGCGGCGCGCACCGGGCGCTGGGCGGCGCGATCGCTGGAGGCCCACCGCGGCGGCGGGCAGTCGCTCTTCGGCATCGTGCAGGGCGGCGTGTTCGAGGACATTCGCGAGAGGTCGGCAGCCGAGATCACCTCCATGGACTTTCCCGGCTACGCCATCGGCGGGCTGAGCGTCGGCGAGTCGAAGACGGCGATGTACGAGACCGCCGGCCACACGGCGGCGCTGCTGCCGACCGGCCGGCCGCGGTACCTGATGGGCGTCGGCGCGCCGGAGGACCTGGTCGAGTGCGTCGCACGCGGCGTCGACATGTTCGACTGCGTGCTGCCGACCCGCATCGCCCGCGGCGGCTCGCTCTACGTCCCGGAGGGCCGGATCAACGTCGACACGGCGCGGTTCAAGGAGCGCGAGGGACCGGTCGACCCGTCATGCGACTGCGGGACCTGCGGAAAATACTCGACCGCGTACCTGAACCACCTGTTCCGCGCCCGCGAGCTGCTCGCCTACCGCCTGGGGACGATACACAACGTCCGCTTCGTGCTGCGGCTCATGGAGGAGATGCGCGCGGCGATCGTCGAGTGCCGGTTCGACGCATACAGGCGCGACTTCCACGCGCGCTTTCGCCCGTCGCGGCCCGGATAGCGCGGGAAGACGGGCGGCCCCGGGCCGTCAGCGGCGCGGCCTGACCCAGGTCTCCGAGAAGGCCAGGCAGGAAGAGCTGCTGGGCCGGCCCCCGTGGTCGCGGGGGTACGCGTCGCCGGCGGCGAAGCGGCCGTTCAGCGTCACCTGCGCCCGCGCCGCCGGCACGATGACGCTGTAGACGCCGTGGGGCTGGTCCGGGATGCTGCCCGCCTCGTTCCTGACGGCGTACGCCTCCCCGAGGCCGTACCACGTCAGCGAGAGCGACTCCTCCTCCGTGTCGACGCGCTCCGTCCAGTACGTGGCGACGTCTCCCTCACGCGAGAAGCTGGCCTCGATCACCGGCAGTGCCGGGTCTGCGTAGTCGGGCCGCATCGACGCCTCTATGTCCCGCTGCAGCCACCTCGCAAGCGCGATGTTGTCGGAGTAGACCCTCAGATCGCCGCCGGTCAGGTCGCTCCTGAAGAAGAGGGCGTGGCCGGAGCCGGCCGGCGAGAGGACGACCCGCCAGTGGCTGGCGTGCGTCGTGACCGCGTCTTCGGCGCCCAGCCGCACGAAAGAGTTCTCTCCGGTCAGGCGGACCTCGTTCGGATCTATGGGCGACATTTTTCGAACCTCCGGCGGCGGACTGCTGGGAATCGTAACAGCACGGCCCCGCGACGCGCCACGGCCACCGCGGCGGGCGCGACGGTTCGGAGTCGATGGCCACACGAACCCGCTCACCGCGAGCAGGCCCGCCGCTTTGGCAACTGTTCAGAGTCGAGGGGACACCTGACCCGTTCGCCCCGAGTGCCCCGACGCTTCGTCGGGGTGTATCGAGGGGCCGCCACGAAGAATGGGCGAGGCCCAGCACCAGATCATCCCCGTCATCGGAATCCCACGAATCACAGTTCAGACGTTCCGCCTCACCAACCCTGAACAGTTACGCGGGCTGCCCCGTTCTGGTCTTGTGCTACTATCGATGCGTCTCTACGCTATCGAGTCCAGGGACCCGCATGCTGCTGTCGATCGCCGCGGAGGAACAGAGGACAGTCCGGGACGCCCGGCCGTGCCGCTCCGCGCCCCGGCGGGCGGGGCTGTCGCGGGTGCGCGAGCGGCCCGCGCCGTACGGCGAGAGCGCGCTGGCCGTGCTGTGGCAACGCGCCCACACCCTCCCTGACGGCCTGCTCACCGAGGACGGCAGGCGCTTCAGGGTCGTCTACCCCGGACGGCCGAGCGGCAGGGCCGGCCCCGACTTCCGCGACAGCGTGCTCGCCACCGAGGACGGCAGGCTCGTCACCGGCGACGTCGAGCTGCACGTCGAGGCGCCGGGCTGGCGCAGCCACGGCCACCACGCCGACCCGGGCTACAACGGCGTCGTGCTGCACGTCGTGCTGCGCGCCGGCGGCAGCGTCTCGTCCCCGCAGCAGTCGCGGGGCACGGCGCCGGTCGCCTCGCTGGAGCCGGTGGTCGACCGCCTGCGCCATGCCGACGCGGCGGCTGGGCCGGCAGCGGCGCCGTGGGAAGGCCTGTCCTCGAGCGCCTTCGAAAAAATACTGGACGCGGCGGGCGACAGGAGATTTCTCGCGCGCAGCCGCGGCTTCGCGCGGGAGCTGGACGCCGGGGACGCCGACCAGGTCGTCTACGCCGCCCTGTTCGAGGCGCTCGGGTACGCCGCCAACCGCAGGCCGTTCCGCCGCCTCGCCGAGTTTTTTTCGTATGCCGCAGCCGCGTCGCTCGTCGGGGAGCCGGCTGGCACCAGGCTCGCCGCACTGCGGGCGCTGCTGCTGACCGCCTCCGGGCTGGCCCGCGCCGCGGACACCGGCAGCGGCGCACTCGATCGGGGGCTCGTGAGACGCCTGCCGCGGACGCGCAGGCTGTCGGAGAGCGAGTGGCGCCTGTTCAGGGTCAGGCCGTCCAACCACCCGGTCAGGCGCGTCGAGGGCGCGGCCCGGCTGGTCGACCGTTTTCTGGATGTAGGGCCCGCCGCCTACGTGATGGGCGCGGCGGACCACGGGAAGCCCTCGGCGCTCGTCCGGGCCCTGTCGGAGCCGCCGCTCATCGGCGCGGGCCGGGCGCGGGACATGGCCGTCAACGTCGTGCTGCCCTTCGCCCACGCGCTGGCCGGCGCAAGCAGGGACAGGGAGGCCGCGGCGCGGTACCTCGAGGCCTACAGGGCCTTCCCAAGCCTCGCCGACAACGACATCACGCGGGAGATGAAGCGGCTCGTCGCCGACCGCGGTCTCGAGGTCTCCGCGAGGGGTGCCCGCCGCCACCAGGGACTGGCGCACCTGTACAACGTCACGACGCTGCCGGGGATGGCCCGGACGGAGTGGCCGGCGATGATGCGCGCCGCGGCCGAGGCCTAGGGAATGACCCCGGAGAGCAGCCTCCGGACGTCCGCCGCGCGCTCCTCCTCGTCCTTCTCCTCGTAGAGCTGCAGCGCCAGCCGCAGGTCGGCCACGCCGAGCGTGATCTGACCCCTGTTCATGTAGAGGACGCCCCGGTTCCTGTAGGCGTCGGCGTACCCGGGCTTGAGCTCGATGGCCTTGTCGAAGTCCGCGATCGCCTTGTCGATCTGGTCCTCGTTGTAGTAGGCGAGCCCCCTGCCGTGGTAGGCCTCCGCGAAGTCCGGGACGAGCCGGATGACGACGTCGAACTGCGGGATCGACTCCTCGTACTGCCCGGACCGGAGCAGCGCCTGCGCGCGAAGGTACCGGGCGAATATCGTGCCCGAACGCGGCGTCGGGGTCGGCTCGGGGGTCGCCGTCGCCGTGGGAGCCGGCGTGGCGGTAGCCGTGGGCTCGGGCACGGCAGTCGGGGGCGGCTCCTCGGAGCCGCAGGCGGCGGCCAGGGCCGCCAACGCGAAAAGCGCGGCCCACGTCGCCGCGCCGACCATCGACCTCATGTGCAGACCGCCGTTCCGGTTCATCGTGAGCTGAGAGGGTGTTCGTGTCCCTTCTCCCCTGGCGGGAGAAGGTCGGGATGAGGGGGAACCCGTGCCGGCGCTACCTTCATCGTCACCCTCACCTCGGTCCCCTCCCGTCGGGGGAGAGCAGGCTATGAGACCTCCAGTGACACTCCTCCAAGGCAAGCATACCATAGCCGCCGCCCTTTTCTGGTAGACTTGCCCGCGCCCGCGGGAGCGCGGGCCCACACGGTTTCGAGGTGCAGCCCATGATTCGCGGTCTCGACGGCGTCTTCCCCCGGATACACCCCTCGGCCTTCGTGAGCGAGTTCGCCTACGTGATCGGCGACGTCGAGATCGGCGAGTCGTCCAGCGTCTGGCCCGGCACCGTCATCCGCGCCGACGCGGGCAGGATCTCCATCGGCAGCCGGACGTGCATCCAGGACAACTCGGTGCTGCACGGCGACGCCGATGTAGAGATCGGCGACGGTGTGGTGATCGGCCACCGGGTGATGTGCCACGCCGGGACCGTCGGCGACGGGTCGCTGATCGGCAACGGCGCGGTGGTCAACGACGGCGCCGACATAGGCGCCGGCAGCCTCGTCGCGTCCGGCGCGATGGTGATCGAGCGCATGAAGATACCGCCGGGGTCGATGGTGGTCGGGGTGCCGGCGCGCGTACGCGGCCCGGTCCAGGAGCGGCACACGCGCATGATCGCCGCCACGGCCGCCGGCTACGCCGGGAAGGCCGCGCACTACAAGCGACAGGGCGCGCTCGAGGCCGAGGGCAGAAGCTGGCCCGTCAGCTAGCCGCCGGCCCTACATCCGCTCCGGCGCCGACATCAGCATCAGCGACAGGCAGCGCGCCAGCGCCGTCCTCGCCGCCTCCACCAGCCTGAGCCGCGCCCTGGAGAGCTCCATCTCCTCCGGGACGCTGGAGACCACCCGGCAGCGCTCGTAGAAGTTGTGGAACGCCGTCGCAAGCTCCACCGCGTAGTGGGGCAGGTGGTGCGGCTCCAGCCGCTCCGACATCGTCTGCACCAGCTCCAGCAGCACCAGCATCTTGCGCACCAGCGCCAGCTCCGCCTCGTGCTCCAGCAGCGAGAGGTCCCCGTCGGCGTGGTCGATCCCGCGCTCCGCGGCCGTCCGCAGGATGCCCGCGATCCGGGCGTGGGCGTACTGCACGTAGTAGACCGGGTTCTCGTCCGCCTGCTTCTTCGCGAGCTCGACGTCGAACTCCATCTGGCTCTGCGGCGACCGCGTCAGGAAGAAGAAGCGGCACGCGTCCGCGCCGACATCCTCCACCAGCTCCCGGAGCGTCTCGACCTCGCCTGCCCGCTTCGAGAACCGCACCGCCGTCTCGCCCCGCCTGATCGACACGATCTGGTAGACGACCAGGTCGAGCCTGTCCGGCTCGACCCCCAGGGCCGTCGGGACGGTGCCCATGAAGCGCGCGTGCCCCTGGTGGTCGGCGCCCAGGACATCGACCACGCGGTCGAATCGGCGTTCAAGAAACTTGTTGTAGTGGTAGGCGATGTCGGTGGCGAAGTAGGTCGGCGCGCCGTTGCGGCGCACCATCACCTTGTCCTCGTCGTCGCCCAGCGACGACGACCTGAACCAGGTCGCGCCCTCGCGCCGGACGAGCAGGCCCGCCTCGTCGAGCAGCGCCATCGCGCGGTCGAACTGCCCGTTCTCGTACAGGCTGCGCTCGGTGAACCAGTTGTCGTACACGACCCTCAGGTCGCGCATGTCGTCCCTGGCGACGGCCGTCATCTTCTGGAGCCCCAGCGCGCCCACTCCGGCGGCCGCCTCCTCCTCGGGCGCGTCGAGAAACTTCGCGCCGACCTCGTCGACGATCTCCCGCGCCAGGTCCACCATGTACTCGCCGACGTAGCCGTCCTCCGGCAGCTCTGCCTCCTTGCCATGCTGCTGCAGGTAGCGCGCGAGCAGGCTGCGGTTGAAGCGCTCCATCTGGCTGCCGGCGTCGTTGAAGTAGTACTCGCGCTGCACGTCGTACCCGGCAGCGGCCATCACCTCCGCGAGCGCGCTGCCGAAGACGGCGCCGCGGGCGTGCCCGACGTGGATCGGCCCCGTCGGGTTGACGCTGACGAACTCAATCTGCACGCGCCGGCCCGCCCCGACGTCAACGTCGCCGTAGCATGCCCCGGCCCGGACGATGGCGTCGACCTGCCGCGCCAGCCACTCCGGGCTGAGGGAGACGTTGACGAAGCCCGGCGGCGCTATCGACACGTCGCCGACCGTCTCGTCGTCGGCCATCGCGGCTACGATCCGCTCCGCGATCGCCATGGGGCTCATGCGCATCGCGCGCGCCAGCCGCATAGGGACGCTCGACGCGAAGTCGCCGTGGTCGGCCCGTTGCGGCCGCTCCACCAGCGGCCCCTCGACGTCCGCCTCCGGCAGCAGCCCCCGGGCCTGGGCGTCCGCGAGCGCCGCGCCGACCAGCGCCGATATGTGGTCTCGTATCGTGGTCAACTCTTCCTCGCCGCGGCCTAAAGGTTAGCAGACGCGGCGGGGAGGGCTACGCGGTGACCTCGAGGAGTCGTCCGTCGTCCGACGGCCCCACGATCTCGCCCACGACCGCCCGGGTCGCGACGCCCCCGCGCTCCAGCGCCGAGAGCAGGCCGTCGAGAGCGTCCGGCGCGACCGCCATCAGCAGGCCACCGGACGTCTGGGCGTCGCACAGCAGGAGACGCGCCGTCGAGTCGAGGTCCTCGCCCCAGGCGACCTCCGGCTCGGCGGAGCTCAGGTTGCGCCGCGTGCCGCCGGGGGCAACTTCCTGCTCCAGCAGCTCGAGCGCGCCATCCAGCACGGGCACCGCGCCGCGGGATATCCGCGCGCCGACGTTGCTGGAGCGCAGCATGCCGAGCAGGTGGCCCACCAGTCCGAAGCCGGTGACGTCGACGCAGGCCCGGACGCCCGCCTCCTTCGCGGCCTTCGAAGCGGCCCCGTTCAGCTCGCGCATCGTCGCGACCGCGCCGTCGAGCACCGCCGCGGTCACCCTCTGCTGCTTGCCGGCGGTGGTTATGATGCCGGTCCCGATCGGCTTCGTCAGCACCAGCGCGTCGCCCGGCCGCGCACCGGCGTTCGTCATCTGCTCGCCGGGGCCGATCAGGCCGGTGACCGCCATGCCGTACTTCGGCTCCGCGTCGTCGACCGTGTGTCCGCCGACGACGAGCAGGCCCGCCTCGGCCGCCTTCGACGCCCCGCCCCTGAGGATGGCGCCTAGCGTCTCCTTGGGCATGTCCACCGGGAAGCCGACGATGTTCAGCGCCAGCAGCGGGTGGCCGCCCATCGCGTACACGTCGCTGACGGCGTTGGCCGCGGCGATCTCGCCGAAGACGAACGGGTCGTCGACGATGGGCGGGAAGAAGTCGACCGTCTGCACCAGCGCCGCCTCGTCGTTAAGCCGGTAGACGGCGGCGTCGTCGCCCGTTCCGGGCCCGACCAGCAGGTCCGGATCGCTCACCTCGGGCAGCTGGCGCAGCACCTGCGCCAGGTCCGCTGGACTGAACTTGGAGGCTCAGCCCGCGCAGCTTGCCAGCGAGGTCAGCCGCACCTCTTTCTCGGCATCGGCCATCGTCCATCCCCGCCCGTCCGCGTTCGCCGCGGCACGGGCTCCAAGGGGTCGGCGCAGTATATCACGCGGCCCTCCCGCGACCGCATATATTGGAACTGCGGCGCGGCCAGGCGTAGAATGGCCCCCTCAGACAGGGAGCGGCCCGCGCGCGGGAGGGTAACGATGGCCGACTACAGGAAGACGGTAGGCAACGTCGAGCTCGTATCGCTCACGGACGACCACGGCGCCGGGCCGGCGACCGTCGTCTTTCCGGCCAGCACGATGGAGACGTGGCGCGCCGAATACCCCGAGCTGCTCGACGCCGACAAGCTCATACACCCCCGGTACGGCTCCGTCGCCGTCCGCTCCGACGGCAGGCTCATCGTGGTCGACACCGGCGGCGGCCCGCCCACCGGCGCGCTCCTCGACGAGATGAAGCGCAAGGGCGTGGACCGCGAGGCCGTCGACGTCGTAGTCACCACGCACCTGCATCCCGACCACGTCGGCTGGAACCTGACGGACACCAGGCCGACCTTCCCCAACGCCCGCTACCTCGTGCCGAAGAAGGACTACGACTACTGGACCGGCCCGGGCGTGCTGGAGGAGTCGCCGCACGTCAGCGACAGCGTCGTGCCCCTGGACGCGCTCGGGGCGCTCGACCTGATCGAGGGCGAGCACTCGCTGACGTCCGAGCTGACGACGGTGCCGACGCCCGGACACACGCCGGGCCACGTCTCCATAGCGATCGTCTCCGCGGGCGTTCACGGCTTCATCCTGGGAGACGTGGCGCACAGCCCGGCGCAGGCGCACTACACCGACTGGAACCCGGCGTTCGACGTCGACCCCGACCTGGCGCAGCCGACCCGGCACCGGATATTCGACCGGCTGGAGGAGGAGGGCTCGCTCGTCTCCGCGGGACATTTTCCCGAGCCGGGATTCGGGCGCTTCGTGCGCAGCGGAGGCAGGCGCCGCTGGCAGCCGGAGTGATTGCGGCGCGGACCCCAAGGGAGGCGCGCCCATGAGCGCGACAACGGCCGAGAAAATCTACCGCGACGCGATCGTCATCGACGGCCTGAACGTCAGCCGCTGGGACAGCGCCGCCGTCTACGACAGCCTCCACGCGGGCGGCGTGACCGCGATCAACGCGACGATCGCCGTCTGGGAGGGCTACGAGCAGACGCTGGACAACATCGCCGCGTGGCTGCGCCGCTTCCGCGAGCACGACGACCTGGTCCTGCAGGCCGGCAGCGTCGACGACGTACGGCGCGCCAAGGCCGAGGGCAGGACGGCCGTCGTCTTCGGATGGCAGAACGCGTCGCCCATCGGCAACGACCTAGACCGGCTGGCGGTCTTCCACGCGCTCGGCGTGCGCATCGTCCAGGTCACCTACAACGAGCGCAACTTGCTGGGCAACGGCTGCTTCGAGCGCACCGACGACGGCCTGAGCAACTTCGGCCTCGACGCCGTCCGCGAGATGAACCGCCTCGGCATCCTGATGGACCTGTCCCACGTGGGCGACCGCACAACAATGGACACGATAGAGGCCTCCGAAGCGCCGGTAGCCTTCACCCACGCCAACGCGCGCTCCTTCTTCGACCACCCGCGCAACAAGCCGGACGACGCGCTGCGGGCCCTCGCGGAGAAGGGCGGCGTCGTAGGCGCCAACGCCTTCCCGATACACCTCCGCACCGGCTACGAGTCGACGGTGAAGGACTACGTCGACTCCATCGACGACCTTGTCGAGCGCGTCGGGATCGACCACGTCGGCATCGGCACCGACTTCTGCCAGGACCAGCCACACTCCTTCTTCGAGTGGCTCTTCTCGCGGCAGGGCGTCCGGCCCCTGGAGCGGCCCGTCCCCATCGCGGACCCCCACTACCACCCGGAGGGACTCGAGACGCCCGACTCGATGTCCAACATCGCCGTCGAGCTGGTGGACCGCGGCTACTCCGCCGAGGATGCCAGGAAAATCCTCGGCGGGAACTGGCTGCGGCTCTTCGAGCAGGTATGGGGAAATGGGCGGTGACGCGCCGGCCGTCCCGGCGGCGGCCGCGGCGTTCCTCGCCGAGCGCAGGGTGGGCCGGCTCGCCACGGCCGACGCGGAGGGCCGCCCCCACGTCGTGCCGGTCTGCTACGCCTTCGACGGCCGCCGCGTCTACACCGCCGTCGACCGCAAGCCCAAGAGCCGCCCGGCGCGCGGCCTGAAACGGGTCGCCAACATCCTGGAGAACCCCAACGTCGCGCTCGTCGTCGACGACTACTCCGAGGACTGGTCGGAGCTCGCCTGGGTCATGGTGCGCGGCACGGCCGAGCTCCTGGAGGAAGGCGAGGAACGGGACGCATCGGAAAGACTGCTGCGCGACAGGTACCCCCAGTACCGCGAGTTTCTCGAACCGGGCTGCGCCGTCATCGCCATCACGCCGGCCAGGACCGTCGCCTGGGGCCGGGTCGGATGACCCCGGGAGACGCCGGGCGCGTGGACGGCCCCAGGGCGTGCCGCGAGTCGGAGTTCGAGGAGACCGTCGCGTTCATCAACTCCGTCTTCCGGGCCGGCACCGACCAGGACATCGCCACCGACTACCCGCTCATCTTCCGCGAGCCGCGGCTGGACCTCCACCGCGTGCTCAGCGTGGACGGCCGGATCGTCGCCCACGTCCCCGTCGCGCCCAGGGAGGTCGTCAACGGCGGCGACCGGTTCACCATCGGGATAATCGGGCCGACGGGGACGCACCCGGACCACCGCCATCGCGGCTACGCGACGCGGTGCCTACGCGACGCGACCCGCATCCAGACCGAGCGCGGGTGGCCCGTCGCGGTGCTGTGGACGCGCGAGGCGACCTTCCCCTTCTACTGGAACTCGGGCTGGGAGGCCGTCGCCTCCCAGGGCTTCGTCTACGCGCTCGGACGCGACGACCGGGAGCTGTTCGCACCCGGATCCCACGACGTGGCCGTCTTCGACCCGGCGGAAAAATCGCACGTGGACCTGGTCGTCGGCGCCCACGACGCCGAGCCGCGGCGCATCGTCCGCTCGCGGGGCGACTACCGGGCGCTTCTGACGCTGCCCAAGGTGTCCACGACGCTGGCGCTCGACGCCGGCGAGCCGGTCGCGTACCTGGTCATCGGCGAGGGCTTCAACAAGCCGGGGTTGATCGAGGGCGGCGGCGATCCCGCCGGGCTGGAGACGCTCGTGCGCCGTGCGCTCGACCGGTTGGAGCCGGGAAGCGGCATCCAGGCGCCGGTCCCGCTGACGTCGTCCCCGCTGGGCCGGCTCCTGGAGGCCCGCAGGCCGGACGCGCGGCGTCCCGTCGAGGAGGGCGACGGCATCGGCTACCAGATGATGCGGGTGAACAGCGTCGCCGGGCTGATGAACGCCATCCGCGGCCAACTCAGGAGCCGGGCGGGGGGACTCGACGCCGAGCTGTCGCTGTCCTGCCCGGACACGGGCGAGTCGGTCGGCCTCATCTTCCGCGGCGGCGACGTCGAAATAGCCGCCGGCCCGATGGCCCACGACATCGAGCTGAGCCGCCGCGACGTGGCCCGGCTCGTCTTCGGCCCGCACCGCGCCGCCAAGCCCGTGGAGGTCGACGGCCCCGCCGGCGACGTCTTCCGCGCCGTCTTCCCGTACTACTTCCCCATCTGGGAACTCGACCACTGCTGAATCCTCTTGCCCCCTCTCCCTTGACGGGAGAGGGCTGGGGTGAGGGTGACGCCTTCCAACCCTCTGGCACCCAGAGCCGCGCAAATTGTCCTCCTCCCTCCAACAACTCCGGCTGCAAAGCCACGCCTTCCTCGCGCCGCCAACTCCCCCTCCCTCTAGCTCCCTCCCGCCAGGGGAGGGAGGACAAGCCTTGCCCCCTCTCCCTCGACGCGAGAGAGCCGACCCGTACTACGATACGGGGGCTGGGGTGAGGGTGACGCCTTCCAACCCTCTGGCGCCCAGAGCCGCGCAATTGTCCTCCTCCCTCCAACAACTCCGGCTGCAAAGCCACGGCTTCCTCGCGCCGCCAACTCCCCCTCCCTCTAGCTCCCTCCCGCCAGGGGAGGGAGGACAGGCCTTGCCGCCTCTCCCTCGACGCGAGAGAGCCGACCCGTACTACGATACGGGGGCTGGGGTGAGGGTGACGCCCGCGGCCGCCGATCGGTTGACCGGCCAGGGACGCGCCCATACAATTGCCGCGCCAACCAAGGAGGTACGCCGTGGCAGAGCTCAGGCAGAACCGGGTCAAGCGCATCCTGGACGAGGGCGGGGTCGCCACCGTCGTGGGCGGGCCGCACACCGCGGAGATGATCGAGTTCCTGGGCAGCTACGGCTTCGCCGGCGTGTGGATCGAGGGCGAGCACGGCCCGGTCGACTTCGCCGATATCCCCAACCTGACGCGGGCGTGCGACCTGTGGGGCATGACCTCCGTCGTGCGCGTCAACCTCAACCTGCCCGGCGTCATCTACCGGACGCTGGACGTCGGCGCTCAGGCGATCGTAGTCCCCCACGTCAACACCGCCGAAGAGGCCAGAGCCGTCGCCGACGCCTCCAAGTTCCACCCCATCGGGCACAGGGGCAACTACACGAGCCGGCAGGGCGTCGGCGTCGCCGACTACGCCAAGAAGGCCAACGCCGAGACGCTGGCCGTCATCCTGATCGAGGACGTCGTCGCCATCGACAATCTCGGCGAGATACTGCAGGTGGAGGGAATCGACGTCTTCTTCGTCGCGCCGGGCGACCTCGCGCAGTCGATGGGCCGCCTGGGAGAGCCGAGCCACCCCGAGGTGCAGGCCGTCGTCGACCGCGCCTACGAGCAGATCGTCGGCGCGGGCAAAGTAGCCGGAGCGCTGACCAACGACGCGAACGTCGACCACAACATCGCCATGGGCGTCCAGTTCCTCAACACGCAGTGGACGGCGTGGGCCGAGGCCGGCGGCAGGGCGTTCCTCGACCGCGTCGCCAGGGCGTCGAGCTAGACCGCGGGGGCCCCGATGGGCGGCCGAAGCCGTCCCAACATCCTCTACGTCTTCACCGACCAGCAGCAGGCCTGCATGATGGGCTGCGCCGGCAACCCGTACGTCCGCACGCCCGCCATGAACAGCATCGCCGCCAACGGGGTGCGATTCGACCGCGCCTACTGCGCCAACCCTGTCTGCCTGCCGTCCCGGTACAGCATGATGACCGGCCGCATGCCGGGCGAGATAGGCATCCGCAGCAACCACGACGGCGACGCGGCCAGCGTACCGTCCGAGATCGTGTCGAACGCCATGGGACGGCTGCTGCGGGAGGCCGGGTACGAAACCGCCTACGGGGGCAAGACGCACCTGCCGCCGGGCATGTCCCCCGAGGAGATCGGCTTCACGTACCTGACCGCGGACCAGCGGGACGGCCTCGCCGACGCCAGCGCGGAGTTCATCCGCCGCGAGCGCGACCGGCCCTTCCTGCTCGTCTCGTCCTTCATCAACCCGCACGACATCTGCTTCATGGCAATCAGGGACGCCGGCGGCGACGAGACGTTCGGCATCGACGTGAGCCCGGAGCGCCGGCGGGCGGAGCTTGTAGCCCTCGACGAGGCCCTCCAAATTCCTGTGGGCATGTCCGAGCAGGAGTTTTTCGGGAAAGTCTGCCCCCCGGCGCCGGCCAACCTGGAGCCGCAGGACCCGGAGCCGGAGGCCGTGGCGAACATCCTCGACCAGCGGCCTTTCAGGAGAAACGCCCGCGAGACGTGGTCGGCGGAGCGCTGGCGGCTGCACCGCTGGGCCTACTGCCGCCTGACCGAGATGGTCGACCGGCAGATCGGCCGCGTGCTCGACGCGCTGCGAGAGTCGGGGCAGGAGGAGGACACGCTCGTCGTATTCAGCACCGACCACGGCGACATGGGCGGCGCACACCGCATGGAGCACAAGTCCGTGCTCTACGAGGAGGCGACGCGTGTGCCCATGATCGTGAGCTGGAAGGGCGTGACGCACGCCGGCCGCGTCGACCGCGACCACCTCGTGTCGAACGGCCTCGACCTGCTGCCCACCGTCTGCGACTACGCCGGCGTCGCGCCGCCCGCCTGCCTCGAGGGCGCCAGCCTGAGGCCGCTGGTCGAGGGCGTCCCGCCCGACCGCTGGCGCGACCGCCTTCACGTCGAGAGCGAGTTCGGCCACATGGTCGCCGCCGAACGCTACAAGTACGTCCTCTACGACGAGGGCCGCGACCGCGAGCAGCTCATCGACCTCCAGTCCGACCCCGGCGAGATGTCCGCCGTCACCGACAACCCGGAGCTCAGGCCGGTGCTCGAAGGCCACCGCGACTGGCTGCAGGCCCGACTCCCCCGGCGGTAGCCGGGACCGAGCAGCAGACACCCGGCCAACCGTCTTTCACGCGCAGAGCCCGCCCCATGGAGACGGGGGGAGACCCTTGCATAATCGTCGTTCCCGCGAAGGCGGGAATCCAGGGGGTGGGGCTTCCCAATAGGGAATCCTCTGCTCAACCGCTGCGATCTGCTGCCAAGGAAGGTACGCAAGACTCGTCACTGTGAGGGCGGCTGCTACAATCGACCTACCCCACCGGTGCCCGCGCAGCCATGTCCTCCATCGCCGACCGGCTCGAACGCCAGCTCACAGCCGACCAGGTACGCCTGCTCCGCCGCGCCGCCGCCATAGCCGATGAGCGCGGAGCCGGGCTCTACCTCGTCGGCGGCGCCGTGCGCGACCTGCTGCTCGGCGGCAAGCCCGTCGACCTCGACGTCGTCGCCGACGGCGCATTCGACGGCCTGCCGGACGCGTTGGCATCCGGCCTGGGTGGCGAGGTGACCGCCCGCTCCCGGTTCGACACCGCGAAGCTGGACGTCGACGGACTCACGCTGGACCTCGCAAGGGCCAGGACCGAATCGTACGCCCGTCCCGGCGCCCTACCGGACGTCGGCCCCGGCACGATGCAACAGGACGCGGCGCGCCGCGATTTCTCCATGAACGCCATGGCCGCCAGCCTGGCCGAAGACGACTGGGGAACGCTGCTCGACCCCCATGGCGGCGCGGCCGACATCCGGGCCCGCCTCGTCCGAATACTGCATCCCGGCAGCTTCGTCGACGACGCCACCCGCATCCTGAGAGCCGTGCGCTACGCGGGCAGGCTCGGCTTCCAGATCGAGCCCACGACGCGCGGCCTGCTCGAGCGCGATCTGGGCCGGCTCGACACGATCAGCGGCGACCGCCTGCGGCGTGAGCTGCAGCTGCTGCTCGCGGAGGACAGGTGGCCAACCTGCCTGCGAATCGCCCGCGACCACGGCGTTCTCGCCGCCGTCCATCCCGCGCTCGCGCTCGAGGGCGCGCCGCTCGACGTCCTCGGCGCCCACGCGTCCGCGCCCGAGTCCGTCCGCCTCGCGGCGACGCTCTCTCTCGCGCCGCCCGGACAGCTCGCCGGCGCCGCCGCCCGGCTCGACGCGACCGGCGAGTCGGCCGCCATCGCGACGGGCGTGGCCCGCATGGCCGGCCTGCTCGACCCGCTCGACGCGCCGCGACAAGCCCGCAGCCGCGTCTACGCCCTGCTCCACGGGGTCGAGCCCGCGGCGATAGAGGGCGTCGCGCTGACTTGCCGCCGGCCCCGCGCCGCCGAGCGCATGCGCCTGTACCTCGACGAGCTCAGGCACGTCAGGCCCCTGCTCGACGGCAACGACCTCCTCGCACTGGGAGTCCCTCAGGGGCCCCGCGTCGGCGAGATACTCACGGCGCTCCTCGACGCAAGGCTCGACGGCCTCGTCTCCACCCGCGAGGAGGAGGAGACCTACGTCAGCCGGCGCCTCGGCGGCGGCCAGCCCTCCGCGCGGCAGGGGTAGCCTCCCAGGGGAGAGGGGTGCGCCTTGTCGTCCCTACTGGCGGGAGGGAGCCAGCGGGAGGGGGATGCCGCAGCCTGATCACTACGAGGCTGGGTGGAGGCCGTCGCTACGGGACCCGTCCGCCCCGAGTGCCCCGACGCTTCGTCGGGGTGTATCGAGGGGGCCGCACAACTCGGTGTTTGGGGCGGGGCCGATGCCGCACGACCCCGTTCACCCCGAGTGCCCCGACGCTTCGTCGGGGTGTATCGAGGGGGCCGCACAACTCGGTGTTTGGGGCGGGGCCGTTGCCGCCCAACCCGTTCGCCCCGAGTGCCCCGACGCTTAACCGGGGTGTATCGAGGGGCCCGCACAGTTCGATGTTCAGGGCGGGGCCGATGCCGCATGGCCCCGTTCACCCCGAGTGCCCCGACGCTTCGTCGGGGTGTATCGAGGGGCCGCAACAAAGAGTGGGCGAGGCTCAGCACCAATCATCCCAATCATCAGAACCCCACGAATCACAGTTCAGACGTCTTCGGAATCTGGTTCGAGCACGAAGCGCAACTGTTCAGAGTTGGTGGGCATACAACCCGTTCGCCCCGAGTGCCCCGACTCTTCGTCGGGGCGTATCGAGGGGGCCGCACAACACCCACTGTTCCATTTTCCGCCAAACTGTTCCACCGCCCGGATAGGAATGGAACACTTTGGAACACAATGGCACAGCTCACAGGAAATCGACCCCGGCGCCCCCGCTGGGACCCGACCGAGCGCGTCCTGTAACCCCTAGCGCCCCTCGAAGCGCGGCGGCCTGCGCTCCCTGAACGCACGGCGGCCTTCGTGGAAGTCGGCCGAGTCGAAGTTCGCGTACGGCAGCCGCGTCTCCTCGTCGCTCAGGCCCTCCAGGCCGGGATCGCGCAGCGCGGTCCGCATGATCTCCTTGTGCCGGCGATGCGACAGCGGCGCCAGCGCGGCGATCTCCGCCGCCAGCGAATAGACCCGCTCGCCGACCTCGGCCGCGGGAACGACCTCGTTCACCAGCCCCATCCGCAGCGCCTCTGCGGCGTCGACCAACCTGCCCGTCAGCAGCAGGTCGCTGGCGTTGCCCCGGCCCACCAGGTCGACCAGGCGGCGCATCTCCCCGTAGCCGATCAGGATGCCCAGCTTCGCGGCCGGTATGCCGAACCGGCTGTTGTCCGCCGCGATGCGCATGTCGGCGGCCAGCGTCAGCTCGCACCCGCCGCCCACGCAGGCGCCCCTGATCAGGCACAACGTCGGCTGCGGGATGTCCTCCACCGCGTCGATAGCGCCGTCGAACGCCTCGGCGTAGACCGCGCCCTGCTCCGAGTCGCTCCGGTGCCGGCCGAAGTCGGAGATGTCCGCCCCGGCCGAGAACGCCGCGTCCCCCGCGCCCGTCAGCACCACGACCCGCACGTCGTCGCGCTCCGCCACCTCGCACGCCGTGCTCCGCAGCAGCTTCCAGCCCTCGTAGTCGACCGCGTTCCGCCGCTCGGGACGGTTCAGCGTGATCGTCGCGATCCCGTCCGCGACGGCCAGCAGAATGGCGTCCCCGGAGCCGCTTGAGTCGCCTCCGCCCGCCATGTCAGAAGGACGAAAAACCGCCGTCGACCGTGATGACGGCCCCGGTGACGTAGTCCGACGCGCTGCTGGCCAGGAAGACGGCGACCCCGGCGAAGTCGGCCGGCACGCCCCAGCGCCCCTGCGGTACCCGCGAGTTGATCAGCGCGTAGCGCTCCGGGGCGATCTCAGGGAGCGGCGCCGTCAGGTCCGTCTCGATCCATCCGGGCAGTATGGCGTTGGCCTGGATGTTGTCCTTCGCCCAGGCGACGGCCATGTTCTTGGCCAACTGCACCGCGCCGCCCTTGCTCGCGCCGTACGCCGGCGCCCAGTCGAGCCCGAATATCGACGCCATCGACCCGATGTTGATGACCTTCCCGCCGCCGGCCCTGACCATGTGCGAGTGGACGGCCCGCGAGAAGAGGAACATGCCCTTCAGGTTGATGTCCACGACATCGTCCCAGTCCTCCTCCGTATAGTCCTGGAGCAGCCCGCGCCTCGCGATGCCCGCGTTGTTGACCAGGATGTCGATGCGGCCGAACCGCTCCGCGGTCGACGACACCACCTCGTCGACGGCCGCCGCGTCGCTCACGTCCGCCGTCAGTCCCAGCGCCTCGACGCCGTGGCCGCGCAGCCGCTCGGCCGCCGCCTCCGTCTTGGCCTCGTCCCGGCCGACGACCGCCACGTTCGCGCCCGCGGCGGCCAGGCCCTCGGCGATGCCGAGCCCGATCCCGCCGTTGCCGCCCGTCACGATGGCGGCCCTGCCGCTCAGGTCGAAGATGTCGTTACCCACTTTCGCACCGTCCCTCTCGTCGCCTTTTCCAAGGGCGCTTCCATGCACGGTCACGGCCACTCGCTCACCGCGGATCATTGTAGACCATGCCGAACGGCGTCCGAAGCCGGCACGCCTTCCGGCGACCCGCTTTCGGATATACTGGTTGCTGCATACCCAAGGAGGCACAATGGAAGTAACCAAACACGAACCCGGAATGTTCAGCTGGGCCGACCTCGGCACTACCGACCCCGACGGGGCCAAGCGCTTCTACACCGGGCTGCTGGAGCTGGACGCCACCGACATGCCGATGGGCGAGGGCATGTCCTACTCGATGCTGAGCAAGCGCGGCAGGAGCTCCTGCGCGCTCTACAGGATGCCCGAGGAGATGGAGCGGATGACCGGCGGCCGGCCGGCGTGGCTGAGCTACTTCACCGTCGAGAGCGCGGACGAGATAGCGCCGCGGATAACCGAGCTCGGCGGCACCGTCGTCAACGGCCCGTTCGACGTCTTCACGTCCGGCCGCATGGTGGTCGCCATGGACCCGACGGGCGCCATGTTCGCCGCCTGGGAGCCGCGGGACCACATCGGCGCCGGCATCTTCGGGGAGCCCGGCGCGCTCGCCTGGAACGAGCTGTACACCAACGACACCGACAGGGCCGCCGCCTTCTACGGCGGGCTGTTCGGCTGGACGGCGAACACGCATCCTGCCCATGGCGGCGGCGAATACCTCGAGTACCGCCTCGGCGGGCAGTCGGCGGCCGGCATGATGGCGATCCGGGAAGAGTGGGGCGAGGTGCCCTGCTACTGGTCGATCTACTTCGCAGTAGCCAACCTCGACGCCTCGCTGGCGAAGGCCGCGGACCTCGGGGCAACCGTCGTCGCGCCGCCGATCGAGGTCCCCGGCGTCGGCAGGATAGCGCCAATACAGGACCCACAGGGCGCCCACTTCTCCATCATCCAGATCGACCCTGCCAGGATGGCGGGCGCGTGAGAGACCACCAGGAGCGGAGAGCCCCATGAGGTACTACCGGGTGGCGGCCGACGACGGAGAGCCCCGTCTCGCCGTCGAGGTCGAGGACGGCGTCCTCCACGACCTGACGTCCATCGACGAAGACCTGACCGAGGTCGACCACCTCGCGTCCGCGGCGTCGCTGTCGGGCAGCAGCATCGACGCGCTCGCGTCGGCAGTCCTCGACGGCGGCGACGCCGACACCTACGACCTGCCGCAGCTCATCGAGGACTCGCGCGATGGCACGGGCGAGCTGTGGCTCGACCGGCCCTTCGATCCGCCCGAGGTCTGGGCCGCCGGCGTCACCTACAGGACGAGCGAGATGGAACGCCGCCGCGAGTCCGACACCCCGGACGTCTACTCCAAGGTGTACGCGGCCGAGCGGCCGGAGATCTTCTTCAAGGCGACGCCCGAGCGCTGCATGGGCCCCTTCGAGTCGGTCGGCATCCGGGAGGACTCGGACTGGAACGTCCCCGAGCCGGAGCTCGCGTTCGTCGTCTACAAAGGCGAGATCATCGGCTACACCGCCGGCAACGACGTGAGCAGCCGGTCGATCGAGGGTGAGAACCCGCTGTACCTGCCGCAGGCCAAGCTCTACGCCAACAGCTGCGCCATCGGCCCCTGCTTCGTCACCGCCGACGCCATCGGCGACCCGCACTCCCTCGACATCGAGTGCGCCATCCTGCGCGACCACGAGACGCTCTTCAGCGGCAAGACCTCGACGTCCGAGATGGCCCGCAAGTGCGAAGAGCTATCCGACTGGCTGCACCGCCACAACGTCATCCCCAACATGACGACGGTGCTGACCGGCACCCCCATCGTCCCCCCGCCCGACGTCACCCTCCACGAAGGCGACGTAGTCCAGATAACCATAGCCAAGATCGGCCTGCTCGAAAACGACGTAACCGTCGTCTGAATCGCTACTCTCCCTGCGGTGGCCTGTACAATCTCTACAGACCCGTCGTTCCCGCGCAGGGAGTCCCTTGCATAATCGTCGTTCCCGCGAAGGAAGACCTTTGCACAACCGTCAATCCCGCGCAGGGAGACCCTTGTATAACCGTCATTCCCGCGCAGGCGGGAACCCAGGGGGCGGGGGCTCAGCTACGAAATCGACGGATGTCCGCCCTGTTGGGCTCCCCCGCGAGGAGTTACGCAAAGGTCTCCGAAGGCGGGAATCGACGGCCGGGAGGGGACCGGCTCCCGTCTCCACAGCGTGAGGGAGTCGATGGTGATTGTGCGGCCCGTGCCTACCCCGCTTCCATCTGCTCCTGGACGGTGCGGCCTATGCTGGCCGGGGTCGGGACTATGGCCGCGCCCGCGGCGGACAGCGCCTTGATCTTCTCGTCGGCGCGGCCCGCCCGGCCGGTGATGATCGCGCCCGCGTGGCCCATCCGGCGGCCCGGCGGCGCCGTCCGGCCGACGATCAGCGCGGCGACCGGCTTGGTGAAGTCGCTGCTGATGTACTCGGCGGCCTCCTGCTCGCGGGTGCCGCCGATCTCCCCGATCAGCACCACGCTCTTCGTCTCGTCGTCCGCCTCGAACATCTCAAGGATGTCGATGAACGACGTGCCGCTGACCGGGTCGCCGCCTATGCCGACGCAGGTCGACTGGCCGATGCCCAGGCCGGAGAGCTGCCCCACCGCCTCGTAGGTGAGCGTCCCGCTGCGGGACACGACACCGACGTTGCCCGGCTCGTGGATCGCGCCCGGCATTATGCCGACCTTGCAGCGCGCGCCGGGAGAGATCATGCCCGGACAGTTCGGGCCGATCAGCGTGACGTCCTTGTCGCGGATGTAGTTGACGACCCTGGCCGTGTCGCGCACCGGCACGCCCTCCGTGATGCAGGCGACGACGCCGATGCCCGCGTCGACTGCCTCGACTATCGCGTCGTCGGCCCCGAGCCGCGGCGGCACGAAGATCATCGACGTGTTCGCGCCCGTCTCGTCCACCGCCTCCCGCACGGTGTTGAACACCGGCACGTCGCCGTCGAACGTCTGCCCGCCCTTGCCGGGGGTAACGCCCGCGACAAGGTTCGTGCCGTACTCCCGGCACCGGAGGGCGTGGAAGCTGCCCTCCCTGCCGGTGATGCCCTGCACCAGCAGGCGCGTGTTCTCGCCGACCAGTATGCTCATTCGGTGTGCTCCGTCGGTCCCGTCCCGGAGACGCTCACGCGCCGGCGCGCAGCGCCTCGGCCGCCTCGTCGAGGTCGTCCACCAGGGTCACCGCCAGGCCCGACTCGCTCAGCAGCGCCCGACCCTCGTCGGCGTTCGTGCCCGACATGCGGACCACCAGCGGCCTCATCTCGTGGGACGTGGACTCCGCGGCGGCGATCACTCCCCGCGACACGATGTCGCACCGGAGTATGCCGCCGAATATGTTGATCAGGGTCGTCTTCACGTCGGCGTCGGACAGGATGATCTCCATCGCCTGCGTGACCTTCTCCTCGTCCGCGCTGCCGCCCACGTCGAGGAAGTTCGCGGGCGCGGCCCCGGCTGCCCGGGCCACGTCCATCGTCGCCATCGCGAGCCCCGCGCCGTTCACCATGCACCCCACGTCGCCGTCGAGCTTCACGTAGCTGATGCCGGCGCTCGCGGCTCGCTCCTCCAGCGGGTCGTCCTGCTCCGGGTCGCGCAGCTCCTCCAGGCCGGGGTGCTTGAACAGCGCGTCGTCGTCGAAGCCCAGCTTCGCGTCCGCGGCCAGGACGCGGCCGTCGCCCGTCACGACCAGCGGGTTGATCTCCGCCAGCGAGCAGTCGTTGCCGTCGAAGACGCGGTACAGGTTCTCGATCAGCCCGGCCGCGGCCCGGACCTGCCCGGGGGCGAACTCGAGCCGGTAGGCCAGTGTCCGCGCCTGGTAGGGACGGAGGCCGAGAGAGGGGTCGACGGCGACGCGCAGGATCTTCTCTGGCGTCGTATCGGCGACCTCCTCGATGTCCATGCCGCCCGCCTCGCTGGCCATGACGACCACGCCGCGCGCGGCGCCGTCGACCAGCATGCCGAGGTACAGCTCCCGCCCGACGTCGAGCTGCTCCTCGACCAGGACGTGCCGCACCGGCACGCCCTCGGGGCCCGTCTGCGCCGTGACGAGGAAGGTGCCCAGCAGCGCATCAGCCGCCGCCCCGGCCTCTTCCGGCGTCGACACCAGCTTGATCCCGCCGGCCTTTCCGCGTCCGCCCGCGTGGACCTGCGCCTTGACGACGCTCGGCCGGCCGAGCCCGGCGGCGATCTCCCGCGCCTCCGCCGGCGTCGACGCGACGGCGCCCTCGGGGACGGGCACTCCGCCCCTGGCCAGCAGCTCCTTTGCCTGGTACTCGTGTACTTTCAGTCGATCTTCTCCTGCAGGGTCATTTGGGCGCCGCCAGCCATCGGGCCGCCCGCGCTTCAGGCGTGGCGGAGGGGGTGGGATTCGAACCCACGTTCCCTTTCGAGAATCCAGTTTTCAAGACTGGCGCCTTAAGCCGCTCGGCCACCCCTCCGGACAGCAATCGGCGCTCGGGGCCCGTTAGGCCCGCGAACGCCTGGGCCAACCTTCGTATTGTAGTCGCTGCCCCAACCGCGGGCAACAACGCGGAACGTGCGGGTTCCGCCGCCATTGTCGCCATGAACGAAGTGAAGGGTCTGGGGCGGGGGCAAGGCACCGTCGTGGGCCAAGGTCGAGGGGCCCGTCCCCAGGTTTCTCTCTGCGCTCGCGACGACAAGGCGCAGACGCAATCCCGGGACGTGGGAGATGCCACCACGAATGTCGCCCTGAACGAAGTGAAGGGCCTGGGGCGGGGGCAAGGCGCCGTCGTGGGCCAGGTCGGGGAATCCCCTCCCCAGGTTTCTCTCTGCGCTCGCGACGACAGACGCCCGCCCCGCCTACCTCAGCAGGCTTCGCAGGTCCGGCGGCCGCTTGCCGGAGGCCATCTGCCGCATCATCTTCTGCATCCGGCTGAACTGGTTCAGGAGCTGATTGACGTCCTGGGGCTTCGTCCCGCTGCCGCGGGCGATGCGCCGCCTGCGGCTGCCGCCGATGATCTCAGGCCGGCGGCGCTCCTCGGGCGTCATCGACCGGATTACCGCCTCGACCTTGCGTACCTGGTCGTCCTCCAGGCCCTCGTCCGACATTCGCCCGGCGATGGACGACATCCCCGGCACCATCTCCATGATCTGGCTGAGCGGCCCCATGCTCTTGAGCTGCTGCAGCTGCGCGAGGAAGTCCTCCAGGTCGAACGTCGCCTGGCGCATCTTGCGCTCCAGCTCGACCGCCTGGTCCTCGTCGATCGTCGTCTGCGCCTTCTCGATCAGCGTCAGCACGTCGCCCATGCCCAGGATGCGCGACGCGAGCCGGTCCGGGTGAAACTCCTCCAGCGCGGCCACACGCTCGCCGGTGCCGATGAACTTAATCGGCACGCCGGTGACCGACACGACCGAGAGGGCCGCGCCGCCCCTCGCGTCGCCGTCCAGCTTCGTCAGCACCAGGCCCGTCAGGCCGATGCGGGAGTGGAACGCCTCCGCGACGTTGACGGCCTCCTGGCCGGTCATCGCGTCGACCGCCAACAGCGTCTCGGCGGGAGACAAGGCCTGACGCACGTCCTCCAGCTCCTCCATCAGGTCGTCGTCGACCTGGAACCGGCCCGACGTGTCGACGATAACCCAGGACGCGCCGACTTCGCTTCCCCGCTTGACGCCGTCGCGGGCCACCTGGGCCGTCTCTTTCGACGGGTCGTCGCTGTAGACCTCGACGTCGATCTGGGCGCCGAGCGTCTGTAGCTGCTTGACCGCGGCCGGCCGCCGCAGGTCCGCCGCGACCAGCAGCGGCGCCTGGCCCGCCGCCTTCAGATGGCGGGCGATCTTGGCCGACGCGGTCGTCTTCCCGGCGCCGTTCAGGCCGACCATGAGCATCACCGACGGCTGGGACGATGCGGGGACGAGCTGCTTCGCCCCGCCGCCGAGGACGTCGGTCAGCTCCTCGTTCGTGATCTTGACGACCTGCTGCCCGGGGCTGAGGCTCTTCAGTACGTCGTCGCCGAGAGCCCGCTCGCGGATGCGCGACGTGAGCTGCCGCGCGACGCGGAAGTTGACGTCCGCCTCCAGCAGCGCCATGCGCACCTCGCGCAGCGCCGCGTCCACGTCCTTCTCGGTCAGCCTGCCCTTGTTGCTCAGCCTGCCGAAGGTCGCGCCCAGTTTTTCCGTAAGCGCCTCGAACATCCTCTACCTCGTCGTCCTGTCGATTGCCAGCACCTCGGAGCCGTCAGCCGTGAGCGCCCGGATGACACGCACGTCGGTCGTGCCCGCGGCCGCGACGGCGAAGAAGCCGGAGGCGGCCGTCGTCTGGTGCACCTGGCCCCGGTCGAACGTGACCTCGACGATCGAGACGCCGCTGAAGTTGACACGCCCGAACGCGACGGCCGTCTCGACCGGCCCGTTCAGGTCACGCGAGTGGTCGACGCGGGAGTCGATGTGCCAGTCGATTACGTCGTTCGGATTGGCGGGCGACGCGACGGAGAACTCGGCGCCCGTATCCGCCCGCCAGCCCGATTCGCCATGCTTGGCGAGGCGGTAGCCGAGCAGCTCGGTCCCGGGCGGGCCCGGCAGGCTGTAGACGACGAGGGCGCCGCTCCAGACCAGCAGCGTCCCCTTCAGGTGGAATCCCGCCGACTCGGCGGGCTCTCTCGTCACTTCGAGGTAGCCCTGGACCGCCTCCTCGGGCGTCGGGTAGGCGTCGAACTCCTCCCCCCCGAGCGCAAGGCCGGCCATCAACCCGACGAGCAGGGTCGCGACCCCGAGTACTATGATCAGGGCAAGCACGACGCCCTGCTCGACACGCCTTCTCATACGTTTCCTGCGCCAGACACGCATCCCGACCAGCCCTCACGGGTAAACACGATAGCAGACGGCGGGGCGGCTACGGGGTCCAGCGGCGGCCGCGGCGCTCGATCACGGGCCAGTTGGGCCCGCCTCCCAGGCCCGGCCCCGGGTTGAGCCACAGGCGGCTGTCCTCGACGCGCTCGTGCGGGTCCATCAGCTCGTGTCGCCAGGGAGACTCCGCCACCGCGTGCTCCAGGGGCATCGCTCCGGGCGTGGCCGCGCAGACGTGGGCGGCCGTCAGCAGCGACACCGTCCCGGACGGGCTGTGCGGCGAGAAGCCGACGCCCATGCGCCCGGCCAGCAGGCCGGCCCTGTGCACCTCGGCCGCGCCGCCGCCGAACATCACGTCCGGCATGATCACGTGCGCGGCGCCCTTCTCCATCAGCGCACCGAACGACGCGCCGCCGTACAGCGACTCCCCGCCCGCGACCGGCATCGGGACGCGGCGCGCGATCTGCGCCATGTCGTCCTGCTCCGTCTCCGTGTCGACCGGCTCCTCGAACCAGCCGATGTCCTGCTTCGCGAGCTCGTCGGCGACGATGAGGGCGCTCTCCAGGTCGAACCGCCTGTGGCAGTCGACCAGCAGACGCACGTCGGGCCCTATGGCGGACCGCATGGCCGCGACCCGCTCGATCCCGGTGCGCGCCGCGCGGACGGCGTCCGCGCCGGCACTGGTCGACGGGTCGACCTCGTCGAACGGGGCGCACTTGATCGTTCGAAAGCCCCTCGCCGCCATCCGCTCGGCCATCCGGCCGAAGCCGTCGGGCGACCGGTCGGCGCCAAACAGCCCCCGGTTGATGTTGGCGTACAGCTCGACGCTGTCCTTCGGCTCGCCCCCGAGATACTCCGTCAGGCTGACCCCGGCGCGCACGGCCTGCAGGATGGTCACGACCGACCGCACGGCGCTGGTGGCGATCGTCTGTACGCCGAACAGCTCGAAGCCGCTCTCGTCGAGGCCCGCCACCTCCGCGACCGACTCGTCGCCCGCCAGGCGCTTTCCGGCGAGCGCGCCCACCAGGTCCGCGATGAGCCCCGTGACCGCGGGCTCGCTCGTCCGCTCGACGAACTCGGCCACGGCGCTGGCGCCGTCGCGGTCGAACACCTCGGCCCACCGCCACTCCGTATGGGCGTTCACCTCCACCGCGGCGAACTCCACCCGGTCGAGCACGATGCTGTCGGTCACGCGGCTGCTCCTGTTCCCTGCTACAGCATGGCCTCGTTCAGCACGACGCCGAAGCCCGGCCTGTCCGGCGGCGCGATGTAGCCGTCCTCGGCCCGGGGCTCGTCGAGCCACAGCTCGTCCTGCGGCGGCGACCAGCGGTGCGGCATCGTCTCTGCCAGCTCGCCGCAGGCCGTGGCGGCCAGCAGGTGCAGCCCCCATATCTCGCCGCCGCGGTGCGGCACGACAGGCACGCCCGCCTCGCGCGCCAGATCGATGATGCGCAGGCCGGCGGTGATCCCGCCGCACCAGGTGATGTCCGGCTGCCACAGGTCGAGCGCTCCGGCTTCGGCGATGGCCGCGAAGTCGTGGTGCGTGTAGTTGTGCTCGCCGCCGACCAGCAGCACCGGCTTCACCCTCGGCCTCAGCTCCGCCAGCTCGCCGAGATGGTCGGGCGTCAGCACGTCCTCGAACCAGTAGACGTCCCAGTCGGCCATCCGGTCGGCCATGTACAGCGCGTCGTCCGCGTTCCACGTCATGCCGCAGTCGGTCATGACCAGCGCGTCGGGGCCATATGCCTCCCTGGCCGCCGCGACTCTGCCCACCGCCCGCTCCGTGTCGTCATCCGGACGCGGAGCCCACGGCGGACGCTGCCTGTCATGGTCGCTGGCGAGGGCAGTGCTGACCTTCACCGCCGTGTAGCCGGAGTCGCGGTCGCGCTCGAGCTCGCCCGAGGTCGCGTAGGCCCGGACGCGCTCGACGGCGAGGCCGCCCAGCAGGTCGTAGACCGGCCGGCCCTGCGCCTTCCCGAGCATGTCCCACAGCGCCAGGTCGACGCCGCTGAGCCCCATGACGGGTATGCCCGACCGGCCGTACGGGACAGCCTTGTAGTAGAGCCAGTCCCACGTGTCTCGTATGTCGGCGACCGACTCGATCACGCGGCCGACGAGGAGGTCCCTCATGTGCGAGTTCACGACCGCGACCGCCGGCTCGCCGCCACCGCCGTACCCAAGGCCGACGACGCCCGAGTCCGTTTCGACGCGCACCACGATCTGCCAGAAGTGGCTTTGCCACGCGCCCTCCGGCTGGTGCTCCCAGCGCGGATAGACCGCCTTCACGTCGGTGATCCTCACGACACACAGCTCCTTGGCCTTCGAGGCCCGGTCGTGCCGGTTCAGGCGTACTCGACGATATGCCCGAACAACTCCTTCAGGCGCCGCGTGTCCTCCGGCGGAAGCCTGGGCGTCTCCAGCGCCGCCGCGTTCGACTCCAGGTGCCCGATGCTCGCGGTGCCGGTGACCACCGTGCCAATGGCCGGATGGTCGGCCGCGAACTTGTAGCCCGCGGTGACGACCGAGTCGACGTCGTCACGCACGAGCCACCCCAGCGGGTCCTCGTCCGGCAGGGCGTCGGCCGGGACGTGGCCGGCGGCCTTCCAGTCGCGGACCAACTGCTCCAGCAGCGCCGGGTCGGGCAGCTTCTCGCGGATGACGGCCATGTTCATGATGCCGACGTTGTGCTCCATGGCCAGCGGCAGCATCCGCTCGGCCGCGTGCTGGTTCAGGATTCCGTACTTGAGCATCACGACGTCGAACAGCTCCGGGTTGCGCTCCAGCGCGAGCCTGGCCGTGACCTGCGCCGGGTCCATGACGTAGCGGGTGCTGATGCCGACGGCTCTCACCTTGCCCTGCTCGCGCAGCCGCGCCATCGCCGGGTAGACCTTGTCGACGATGCCGGGGTACTCGTCCGGCATCGGGCCGTGGAACATCATGACGTCGACGTAGTCGGTCCGCAGCCGCGACAGGCTCTCTTCGACGCCCTTCGTCAGGAGCGCAGGGTCGGGCACGAGCTTGCCGTCCTCCAGGGCGAGCCACTTCGTCGCCAGGAAGTACGAGTCCCTTGGCACGCCCTCCAGCGCGCGGCCCAAGATCGCCTCCGAGTCGCGGTACTGCGCCGAGGTGTCTATCAGGTTGACGCCAAGGTCGAGGGCGCGCCGGACGAGCGCCGTCTGCTCGTCCTGGGTGTAGCCGAGCGCCTGCCCGAGAACGCGGGCGCCGCCCGACCCCAAGCTCAGCAGCGACACCTCGAACCCCGTGCGGCCGAGCGTCCTGTACTCCATAACCCCTTCCTGTGTCGTAGTCCGCCGGCGGGACCGGAGCGCCTAGGGCCTGTTCACACTATCAGGTCTGATGTGATATGCTTGGCTCATGGAACTAACACAGGACCAGTACGAATGCATCGAACATCTATTGCCAGTGCAGCGGGGCAATGTGAGGATTCCGAATCTACAGGTGCTCAATGCCATTTTGTATGTTACTGAGCATGGCTGCAAGTGGCGTGGGTTGCCTCCCAGGTTCGGCAGGTGGCATACCATCTACACCCGTATGAACCGCTGGGCCAAGAGCGGCGTGCTCGACAGGATATTCGAACACCTGCAGCGAGAACAGATCGTGCGCGTCAAGCTCGAGGTCGTCTCGATGGACAGCACCATCGTCAAGGTGCATCCTGATGGCACGGGGGCGCTAAAAAAAAAACGGACCGCAGTCCATCGGCAAGTCCAGAGGTGGATGGACCACCAAGATTCATATGGTTGCCGCGAATGCTCGAACAGCCATGACCTTCTCACTCTCCCCTGGACAGGCTCACGACGCACCGGAGGGGCGCAGGTTGCTCAAGCGCCTTGGACCCCTGCGAGATAACCTGTCTGTGGTGATGGATCGCGCATACGAGGGCAACGAGACTCGCCAGCTTGCCCTGGAGTTGGGCATTGAGCCCGTCGTTCCTCCACTCTCGACTCGCATCAGCCCGTGGGAGTACGACAAGGAGCTCTACAAGAGGCGCAACGAGGTAGAGCGTCTGTTCCGACGATTGAAGGGCTTTCGCCGCATCTTCTCTCGCTTTGACAAGCTCGATGCGCTCTTTCTCGGCTTCATTCTCGTGGCGCTCATATTCGATGCGTTACGTAGTGTGAACACGCCCTAATCTATCACACGCGGCGGGGAAGGATGGGGAGTAGTGGCGAGCGGCCCTGGTGTTCCCAACTATTCACTATCCACTACCCACTACTTCCCCCGGATTTGCTTTCGTCAGGGAGACGTGACAAGCTATGGCCCAACTCAGCCTGGGAGGAAGCCACCATGTCTACAACCGGTGTTGACTACTCCGTCAGATTCGAGGTCGCCCATCCGGAGTCCTCGTCGAGATGGCGCGCACTGCTGGGGGTGCTCTTCGTCTTCCCCAAGCTCGTGCTCCTGATCCCGCACCTGGTCATCCTGTACTTCCTGGGCCTCGCGGCCATCGTCGTGACTTACATTGGGTACTGGGCGGTGCTCATCACCGGCCGATATCCCCAGGGACTGTTCGACTTCCTGGTCGGAGTCCAGCGATGGAACTCGAGGACGGACTCGTGGCTGTACGGCCTGTCGGACGGCTATCCGCCCTTCAGCTTCACCGAAGCTGACTACCCTGCGGCGTTCGAGGCCGACTACCCGGAGATGTCGTCGAGATGGCGGGCGCTGCTCGGCGCACTCTTCTTCGCCAAGCTCGTCCTGCTCGTTCCGCACCTGATCGTGCTGTATGCCCTGGGCATCATCCTGCTCTTCGCGGTCTACGTCGGATACTGGATAGTGCTCGTGACGGCGCGGTACCCAGAAGGACTGTTCAACTTCGTCTCCGGGGTCCAGCGGTGGGAGTACAGGGCGACGGCGTGGCTCGTGGGCCTCACCGACAGCTACCCGCCTTTCAGCCTGAAGTAGTCGCGGGCGCCTGGCGTCCCGCCAGCGAGTCGAGCACGCCGATACCGATAGCCGCGGTTATCCCGAGCAGCTCGGGGCGGACGAACTCGATCGTGTCGGCCGGCGAGTTGATGCGCGTGAGGTCGTCGGCGAGGAAGAACGCCGTGGGTATGCCGACGACCTGGAACGGCGTGTGGTCGCTGGCGGCGCCGTCCAGCGGCGCCCCGCGGCGCACCTCGACGCCAACCGCGGCGCCAGAGGCTATCGCCGCATCCACCAGGTGGTCGTCGCCGATCACCTCGGCGAACCCGCCTGTGCCAACGACGTCGAAGTTCAGCATCGCCACGATCGAGTCGCGCTCCTCCATGGACAGGCTCTTGACGAAGTAGTCGCTGCCGTGGAGCCCGATCTCCTCGGAGCCGAACAGGATGAACCACAGGTCGAACGGGAAGTCCTCGTCGGCGATCTCGCGGATGATCGTCATCAGCGCGGCCACGCCGGAGCCGTTGTCGTTGGCGCCCTGCGTGCCCGGCGTCGTGTCGTAGTGAGCGCCCACGACGACCACGCGCCCGCCTGGGGACTCGCTCGGCGCCTTCACGACGATGTTCCGGGAGTCCGCCGTCTCCAGCACGGTGGACACGGTCGCCGTGACCTCGCCTCCGGCCACGAGCGCCCTCAATGCGTCCCCGCTCTCCTGCGAGATCGAGATCGCCGGGATCTCCGAGGCGCTCGAGAGGCGGCCGGCGAAGCGCCCGGGCCGGTCGTTGTAGATGATTGCCGCGACCGCTCCCGCCTCCTGCACGCGGCGCACCTTGGCCTGGAAGGTGAGCGTGCCTCTCCCGATCAGCGCGATCTTCCCGCGCACCTGCTCGGCGTCGACGTCCTCGGGAAATGCGAGCCCAACGTCGACCAGCGCCCCCGTGACACGCCCCTCCGCCGAGAGCCGCAGGGGGATGCCGCCGAAATCGGGCTGCTCCTCGCCCTCGATCGCCAGCACGGGCACGGCCCTGTCCAGGACCTGCACCGTGAACGGCTGGATATCCGGCTCCAGGCCCAGCGCCTCCAGCTCGGAAACCAGGAACTCCGCAGCCGCCAGTTCCTCGTCGGTTGCGCTCTCGCGCGGGCTGAGCTCGCTCGTGAACGTCTGGAGGAACGACCACGTCTCCTCGGTCAGCTCCGCGAGGCCGCTCCGGGCGTCGGGTGTCGGCTTCGGGCGCGCGGGCGTGGGCTCGACGACCGCAGTCGGCGCCGGCCGCGCGGAGCTGACCTCGGCGACCGCGGTCGGCGCCGGCGGCACGGGCGTAACCTCGCCGACCGCGGTCGGTGATGGAGACGGGACCGGACTCGCCGGAACCGGCGTCGGCCCGGCGGCCGTGCCGCACGCCGCCAGGAGAGCGGCGAGAACCACGACGGTGACGGCGAGCAGTTGTCTGGACACGACGGAATGGATCACGGTGGCGCGGGCTCCTGTCGACCCGGAGGTCCTCGTACTTCTACATAGTGGTACGAGGCACGGGCCGAAACGGTTTTCGGCGCGGTCCGCGGTGTCGTCCGCGGACCGCGTCCAGGCTACTTCCCGTTCTTGGGGGCTACCCGCCCGTTGCGCCTGCCGTTGGACCCGGGCTTGACCTCGAGGTCCGGCAGCGCCTCCGGCGTTTCAGGGGCCTGCAGATCGCCGACGCACGCGATCGCGGAGACCGCGTCGTCGCTATCCAGCTTGAATATTGTCACGCCCTGGGTGGCCCTGCCGGTGCTGCGGATCTCCGACAGGTTGGTGCGCAGCACCAGCGACTTTCTCGAGACGACGTACACCTGGTCGCTGTCGGCTATCACCTCTGCCGCGGCCAGCGTGCCGGTCTTCCTCGTGACCTTCAACGTCAGGATGCCGGAGCCGCCGCGGCCCTGCCGCCTGTAGCGGTTGAGGTCGGTCAGCTTGCCGTACCCCCGCTTGCCGATCACCAGCAGCTTGCTGTCGGGTATCACGACGTCCATCGCCATGATGCGGTCCTTCTTCGCCAGGGTCATCGCCTTCACGCCGCCCGCGGCGCGAAGCATCGTGCGAACGTCGGACACCGGGAAGCGGATCGACATACCCTGCTCGGTGACCATGATCACGTCGTCCTCTTCCCTGACGAGACGAGCGGTCACCAGCTCATCGCCCTCCTTGAGGTTCATGATGATCAGACCGGAGCGCCGTATCTTCGAGACCTGCTCCAGCGCGACCCGCTTGATCGTCCCCTTGCGGGTGATCAGGGCCAGGAACAGGCCCTCCTCCTGCAGGCTGCGCACACCGACGATGGCGTTGATGTGCTCCCTGTCGCTCAGCGGAACGACGTTCGCCACCGGCACGCCCCGGGTGTTGCGTGACACGTCCGCCCTCAGCTCGTAGGACCTGGTCGACAGCACGCGGCCCGTGTTGGTGAAGAACAGCACCGTGTCGTGGGTGTCGCCCACCAGGATGTGGCGGACAGGGTCGTCCTCCCTGGTACGCATGCTGTAGACGCCCTTGCCGCCGCGATGCTGGTTGCGATATGTGCTCGCCGGGATCCGCTTGATGTAGCCTCCCTGGCTCAGCGTCACGACCACCTGCTCGTGCGCCTCAAGCTCCTCGCGGCTGAACTCCTGGGCTTCGCCGGCGATCCGGGTCCGACGCGCCCCGCGGACCTTCTTCTTGAGCTCCTCGGTCTCCCGGGCCACCTCGGCGGAGACCTTCTCAGGGTCGGCCAGCAGCGCCTCCAGCTCGGCGATCGTCTGCTGCAGCGCCTGGTACTCCGACTCGATCTTCTCGCGCTCGAGCGCGGCGATCCGGCGGAGCTGCATGTCCAGGATCGCCTGGGCCTGCACGGCGTCCAGGTCGTACCACTCGATCAGGCCCTGCTTGGCGGCGTCGGCGTCCGGCGCGTTCCTGATCAGCGCGATGATCGCGTCCAAGTTCGCCAGCGCGATGCGCAGGCCTTCGAGGATGTGGGCCCGCTCACGCGCCCGCTTCAGCTCGAAGCGCGCGCGCCGGGTGACGACCTCGCGCCGGAAGTCGATGTAGCTCTGCAGGGCGGACTTGAGGGTGATCACCTTCGGCATGCCGCCGACCAGCGCCAGCATGTTCGCCGAGAAGGAGCTCTGCATGGCCGTGAGCTTGTACAGGTTGTTGAGCACGACCAGGCCCTGCGCGCCCGAGCGCAGCTCGATCACGATGCGCATGCCCTGGCGGTTCGACTCGTCCCGTATGTCGGAGATGCCCTCGATCCGCTTGGCCTTCACGAGCGCGGCTATCTTCTCGATCAGGGCGGCCTTGTTGACCTGGTAGGGCAGCTCGCTGACGATTATCTGCTGCCGGCCGGACCGCTTGGGCTGCTCTATATCGGCAACGGCCCTGACGACCATCTGGCCGCGGCCGGTTTCGTAAGCGTTCTTTATTCCCTCCCGCCCCATGATCGTCGCGCCGGTGGGGAAGTCCGGCCCCCGGACGATCCGCATCAGCTCCTCGGTGGTCGCTTCAGGGTTCGCTATCAGGGCGAGCACCCCGTTGCAGACCTCGGTGGGGTTGTGGGGCGGGATGTTGGTCGCCATCCCGACAGCGATGCCGGCAGCGCCGTTGATCAGCAGGTTCGGCAGCCGGGCGGGAAGCACGACGGGTTCCTGCAGAGTGCCGTCGAAGTTCTCGGCGAAGTCGACCGTTTCCTGGTCGAGGTTGTCCAGCATCTGGGTCGCGGCCTGGCTGAGCCGGGCCTCCGTGTAGCGCATGGCCGCGGGCGGGTCGTTGTCGACGCTGCCGAAGTTGCCCTGGCCGTCGACCAGCGGCAACCGGAGGGAGAAAGGCTGCGCCATCCGCACGAGCGCGTCGTAGACGGGGCCGTCGCCATGGGGGTGCCACTTGCCGAGCACCTCGCCGACGAGACGTGCGCTTTTCTTGTACTGCGAGTTGGGACGCATCCCAAGGTCGTCCATGGCGTACAGGATGCGGCGCTGCACCGGCTTCAGGCCGTCGCGCACGTCCGGCAGCGCGCGAGCGACGATGACGCTCATCGCGTACTCCATGTAGGAGGTACGCATCTCGTCTTCGAGCTGCGCCGGCTTGATGAAACCGTACTCGGTCTTGTTAACCATCGATCACCTCTGCGTGTTCGGTCTGTCGACCGTCGCTCGCCGGTCCGAGCGGAGCAGTTTCATGGTCTCTCTCATGGCGCCGCGTAATGCCGAATCGGGCGCGCGTTGGAGCGGCGTGTTTCGGCGGCGGCGAGGCCCTGGCGGCCGTGTTTGTACAAGTATAACATTTTGGGTAGCTCCCGATAAGGAAAACGGCACGCTCTTTTTCGCCGGTCGGCACACCCGCGGACACGGTCCCAACAGCGGCGCGAATCCGTGTGACGCCTATCGCGCCGCACGCTCGATCAGGCCCTGGAACAGCCGGTCGAAGTGCGGCGGCACCTCCATCCTCCGCTCCGGGTTGAACTGCACGGCGATCACCCAGTCGTGCTCAGGACTCTCCAGCGCCTCGACGACGCCGTCGTCCAGCCCGTAGGCCGACGCCAGCAGCCGGGGCGACTTCTGCGCCTCCCTGAGGCCTGCGCCGTGACGGCTGTTGACCCGCACGAACCCCCCGGAGCCGACGATGGCCGCGAGCTTGCTCCCCGGCGCGATGTAGATGCGGTGGTACGCCGACACGGGCTCCCCATCCTCGTGTTCGACGTCGTGGCCCGATATCTCGGCTGGCGCGCCACCCCCGAACACGACGTTCAGCGCTATCATTCCGGCGCCGACGCCGAGCACCGGCATGTCCCGGTCCACGGCCGAGTCGACACAACTCCCCTCGCCCGCGACCACCAGCCCGCCGAGACCCGCGGTCTCCGCTCCATCGGCAGACAGCACCACCGGTACACCGCCCAAACGGTCGACCGTCTTCTCCAGCAGCGCCGCGTCCGATGGATCCGCGCCGACGATGCCGATTCGGGGTTCCTCTTGCGCCATGTCCAGGCTCCTGTTCGCCTCATGTGTGCTGCCCGGGCCGCATATCGCCATCTGCACAGCGGCGCGCGGCTGTGTGTGCGAATAGTCACGGTTGGCAGCGGCGTATGTCCATGTTATCATTCCGGCTACTCTCCCCGATGCGCCTGCGCCCTCAGAACGCTGGCCAGCCGGGCGAACGGAAGTGCTGAATGGTCACTGAAAAAGCGAAGGCCCTGGAGCTTGCCATAGGCCAGATAGACCGGCAGTTCGGCAGGGGTACCGTCATGCGGCTGGGAGACTCCGGCTCGGACGGTCGGACCCAGGTCGTCCCCACCGGATCGCTGGCTTTGGACGTCGCCCTTGGCGTGGGCGGCATCCCGCGGGGCCGCGTCACGGAGATATACGGCGTGGAATCCTCCGCCAAGAGCACACTGGCGTTCCACGTCATGGCGGAGGCGCAGCGCGCGGGCGGCACGGCAGCCTATCTCGACGCCGAGCACGCCCTCGACCCCGCGTATGCCGCCCGGTGCGGAGTCGACACCGAGGACCTCCTCGTCTCGCAGCCCGATTCCGCCGAGCAGTGCCTCGAGATCACCGAGTACCTCGTCCGTAGCGGCGCGATCGACATAGTGGTCGTCGATAGCGTCGCCGCGCTCGTGCCTCGTGCCGAGATCGAGGGCGAGATGGGCGACAGCCACGTGGGCCTGCAGGCCCGACTGATGTCCCAGGCGCTGCGCAAGCTGACCGCGGCGATCAGCCGGTCGAACGTCGTCGTCGTCTTCATCAACCAGATCCGTGAGAAGGTCGGCGTAATCTGGGGCAGCCCCGAGGTCACTCCCGGCGGCCGGGCGCTGAAGTTCTACAGCTCCGTGCGCATCGACCTGCGCAGGCTCGAGTCGATCAAGCAGGGCGGCGACATCGTCGGCAGCCGCATACGCGCGCGGGTCGTCAAGAACAAGGTCGCGCCGCCGTTCCGTGTCGCCGAGTTCGACGTGATGTTCAACCAGGGGATCAGCAAAGAGGGCGACCTGATCGAGCTGGGCGATGAGGCCGGGATCATCAAAAAGAGCGGCTCCTTCTACTCGTTCGACGAAACGCGGCTCGGACAGGGACGGGAGAACGCGAAGGCCTTCCTGAAGGAAAACCCCGACGTCGCGGCGAGGATCGAGAGCATGATCCGGTCCGCCGAAGCGCTCGACGCGCCGGAGCCCGTCGGGGCCAACGACGCCGCCGGCGGGTCGTAGGGCCGCCATCCAGCCCTTCCGCGGCCGCCACACGCGACGTCGAGACCGATGAGCGGCAGCCGCCACTACGACGCAGCTTGGGGCGCCGCGCTCCGGCTCCTCTCATACCGCCCGCGCACCGAGCGCGAGGTCCGCGACCGCCTCGCCCGCAGGTTCCCCGAAGAAACCGCCGCGGACGTCGTCGACTCGCTCAGGGCACAGGGCCTGCTGGACGACGCCCGGCTCTCCACGCAGTGGACTGAGAGCCGGTCGGCCCGAAACCCGCGGAGCGCGCGGATGATCGCCCGAGAGCTGCGGGCAAAGGGCGTCGACGACGCGCTGGCGGAGGCGGCTGTCCGCGAGGTAGACGACGACGAGTCGGCGTACCAGGCGTGCCTGAAGTACGCCAGGACCGGCGGACGAACGGACGACGCGTTCCAGCGCCGGCTGCTCGGCTACCTCCAGCGGCGAGGATTCAGCCAGTCCGTTTCCCGCCGCGCTATGCGGAAGCTCATGGACGAGACCGCCGCCGTCGACGAGGAGCTGCCGGGCGACGCGGGCTGACCCGCACCGCGAGGGCCCCGTTCCGCTATCCTGTCCGGCACTCGACCCTCATCTGGAGAACGAGGCCCAAGTGCGCCTGATACTCGTCCGACACGGCGAGACCGACGACAACCGCGATGGCAGAATGATGAGCAGCAATGGCGGCCCGCCCCTGAACGCCGCCGGCAGGGCCCAGGCCGGCCATATCGCCTCCGCGCTGAAGGATGCGCTTCCGTTCCGCCTGTACTCCAGCTCCGCCAGGCGTGCAAGGGAGACCGCCGGACTCGTCTCGGAGGCCCTGGGCGTCCCGTTCACGGTCGTCGATGACCTGGCTGAGACCGACGTCGGGGCCATCGAAGGCCTCACCGAGCACGAGCTGCGCCTGGCGTATCCCGGGTACTTCGCCGAGTGGGAAAGGGACAACGCGACATCGAGGCCACCCGGCGGCGAGACCGTACAGGAGCTCCAGGACAGGGCATGGCGCGCCGTCCGGCGCCTCTACGACGCCCACCCGGACGGGACGGTCGTAGCCGTGAGCCACTGCTTCACGATCTCGACCGTGGTGGCGAGGGTCCTGGAGATGCCGCTCCGGCACTTCCGCCGCGTCCGCCTCGACCTCGGCGCGATGGCCAGGATCGAGCTCACTCCGGCCGGCGCCGAAATCGTCTCCGCCAACGAGACCTGGCACCTGCGGCCGCGTATCCATTCCACTCTTACTGGAGCGGGAGAGTAGGGGATGCGCCCGCCTCGTCTGGGAGGCAGTCCGGGCGCGAACGTGAAGGGGCCGGCGCCATGGCGCCGGCCCCTCGCTCTCAATCTCTGCCGTGTTACCTGCGCGCCGCCTACTGGATGCGCTCAGCCTGGGCGGTCAGCGCGGCGAACTCGACTACGTCGTTGTCCCCGGGTATCAGTCGCGCGAGCCGCGCCGCCTCGCGGGCGACGGCGCCAAGCGTTCCCTCCCGCGCCCAGTAGCTCTCGCGCAGCACCTCCGCGTACTCGGCCACCACGGCGGATAGCTGGAACGTCGGCGACGCGTCCTCGAAGCTCGCCGCCAGCTCGCTCCGCGGCAGGTCGCGCCTGAGCTCGGTCACCTCGCCGGAGTCGGGGTCCTCGTAGCGCAGGAAGACGGTGCCGAGCGCTCCTTCCACGCCCTCGTGCAGCTTCACCTCGTACAGCGCTGTCACGCTGTGCCCGGCGCCGACCTCGCCCGCGTCGACCTCGTCGTTGCGGAAGTCCTCGTCCGCCACGTCCCGGTTCTCATACCCGATGAGCCGGTAGCTGCGCACCACCTCGGGGTTGAAGTCGACCTGGACCTTGGCGTCCTTCGCGATGTGCTGAAGAGTGCCCACCAGGTTGTCGACGAAGACCCGGCGGGCCTCCGTCAGCGAGTCGACGTAGTGGTACGTCCCGTCGCCGTCGTTGGCGAGCTGCTCCATCAGGATGTCGTTGTAGTTGCCCATGCCGAAACCGACGGTCGTGAGCGTCACGCCGCCGTCGACGTGCGACCGGATCTGCCCGAGGATCGAGTCGGCGCCGGTCCGCCCGACGTTGCCGACACCGTCGGACAGCAGCATCACCCGCGTTATGCGCCCCGGCCGCACCCGCTTCGACGCCATCTCGTAGGCCAGCCGCAGCCCGTCCTCGACGTAGGTGGACCCGCCCGGCTCCAGGGCGTCTATCGCGCGCATTATCGCGCGGCTCTCGCCGCCGTCCGCGGGCTCGAGCAGCACCCTGCCGCGGTCGCCGTAGACGACTATCCCCACCTCGTCGGTGTGCCTCAGCTCGTCGACGAGCAGCCTGAGCGACCGCTTGACCAGGCCAAGCCGGTCCTCGCGGGCCATGGACCCGGACACGTCGATGGCGAAGACGAGCGTCGCGTCCTTGCGCGCGTCGTCGGAGACCTCCCGCCCCTGGAGTCCCACTCGCAGCAGCCAGTGCTTCTCACCGCCGAACGGCGACGGAGACCCCTCGAGGTGTATCGCGAACGCGTCCTCGGTCGGCGGGTCGTAGTTCTGGTCGAAGTAGTTTACGAACTCCTCGACACGCACCGAGGCCGGGTCCGGCAGGTTGCCGTCCTGCACGAACCGGCGCGCCACCGAGTACGACGCCGTGTCCACGTCCATGGCGAAGGTCGACAGGTGGTCGTCCTCGGTGTCGATGAACGGGTTGACCCCGTAGTGCTTGAAGAACGTCAGGTCGTACGCGGCGTCGTTTACCGTCGCGCTCCCGCCTATCGCGTTGAACCCCTCCGTCTGCGCCTGCTGTTGAACCGGTACCGGCTGGGCCATCGCGGGCGCGGTCGTGGGCATGAATGCCGGCGCGGTCGTGGGCGCGGCCAAGGTCGCCGGAGTCGGCTCATAGTCGACCCCTTCCGCGCAGGCGGCCAGGACCATAACCGTTACCGCAATCGCCATGAGTGCTGTCAGTCTGCAGATCATCTCGCCTACCTCCTGGGTTATGACTGTGTCCGCCGGTTCCGATTCGGCGGCCACGGCCAGCGTCCCACGAGATGGTGTACACTCCGGACTACATCCGTGTCTCATTCAGCGAGTTTAGCGTATCACCGATGTAGCAATTGCAGACTTTCGCCGATCTGCTGACCGCCTACATGGACCGGACCGGCATCGGCGACGCCGAGCTGGCGCGCCGCATCCCGGTAAGCCGGCCCACGCTCCTCCGCTGGAAGGAGGGCGTTACCGCCCGGCCGCGTCACCGGGAGGACATCGTCCGCTGCGCGGAGATACTCCGCCTGACGGCCGACGAGACAGACGAGCTGCTCCTGGCGGCCGGGTTCTCCCCAGAGACCGCGCCGCCGCCCGCTGAATCGCCGCGGCCGGTCCGCCCCCCCGCGGAGGCGGATGAAGCTCCTGCCGATCCGGCTCCCGGGCTCTTCCGCCGACGCTTCTGGATCACCGGAGTCGCGGCGGCGCTGCTGGTTGTCGCGGCCATCGTGGCCGTGTTAGTACTGAGACTGCGCGACGACACCGTCTATCCCGCCGCGATGGGCGACGAGTCCCTGATCGTGCTGGCGCCGTTCGTCAACTACACGGCGGGCGGCCAGGGGTTCAACGTCGTCGGCCGGCTGAGGCCGGCCATCGACGCCGAGGTCCGCGAGGCGGGGCTCGCCTCCGTGCGCACCGCCGAGTGGCCCCGGGAGATCGACGGCGAGGAGGCCGCCGAGGAGGCGGGCAGGCGTTCCGGCGCCGCTGTCGTCATCTGGGGCGAGTACGACAGCGGCCGCGTCATCGCGCGGTTCACCGTCCCGCGGGGCCGCTCGACACTCCACGCCCAGCAGATCGTCGACATCGCGTCCTCACCCGCCGAGCTGCCAGCCACGATCAACATCGGTCTGACCGACGAGGTGCGATACGTGGCCCTTCTGACCCTCGGCCAGCTCTACCTGGAGCAGGACGACTTCGACCGCGCCAAGACTGTGCTGGCCAGCGCGATGGACCCGCCGCCCTCGGAGCCCGCGGCGCTGGCCAGTCTGCGGTTCCTGCTGGGACGCGCCTACATGGGCGGCGACTTCGCAGACTACGACGAGGCGGTCTGGCTGTTCACGCAGGTCCTCGCCGTGCATTCCAGGTCCGTCGAGGCCCTCAACAGCCGGGCGCTCGCCTACCTGGCGCGGTCCAGACCCGGCGATCCCGACCTCGCCGTCGCCGACCTGCTGCGGGCCGAGACCATCGACCCAGGCCGCGCGGCGACCGGCCTCAACCTCGCCGTCGCATACCTGGAGCGCGGCGAGGAGGGCGACCCTGGCCGCGCCATCTCCAGCCTGGAGGTGGCCCTGGATACCGACCCCGAATACGCCAGCGCGTACGTCAACCGCGCCGGGGCCTACGTCGCCCGCGGTGGGCCCGGCGACGTCGACCGCGCGCTCGACGACCTGGAAGAGGCGCTGGACATCGACCCCGATCTCGCCTCAGCCTACCTCACCCGCGGGAACGCGTACCTGGCCCGCAGCGAGCCTGGCGACGCAGAGCAGGCCATCGCCGAGTTCAGCCGCGCGATCGAGCTTGAGCCCGATTCGCCTGCAGCCTACTTCAACCGCGGCCTGGTCCATTCCGAGCTCGAGGACTGGAGCGCGTCGCTTGCGGACCTGCGGCGCGCGCACGACCTCGAGCCGCGCCGGCTCGTGTACGGCAGTACTCTCTGCCTGCAGCTCGCGGTGTCGGGCAACGCCGAGGAGGCGATGCCGTATTGCGACCAGGCCGTCGCGTCCGATCCCGGCCGGCTCTCCAGCGACAGCCGCGGGCTCGCCAACGCGCTGCTCGGGCGCGACAGCGCGGCGATAGCCGACTTCGAGGCATTTCTCGCCTGGGTCGACAGATCACCGAAGGACGGTTGCCGGAACCACTACGGGGCGAGCAGGGCGGCATGGGTCGAGGCGCTCAAGGCGGGAAATTCGCCGTTCGACCCAGCCACTCTCTCCAACCTGCGACCGAGGCCTGCCGTGTCGACCGCGGCGCCCTGTTGACGTGAGCGACTCCGTAGTCGACCGGGTGCACCGCGAGGTGGAGGCCGCGCTGAACGGACCGGCCGCCGGCGTTTCGTCGCTGGTCGTCGCCGTCTCCGGCGGGCCGGACTCGATGGCGCTGCTGCACGCCCTGCTCCACCTGCGCGACCGGCTGGGCCTGGACCTGCGCGGCGCGCATCTCGACCACGGCCTCCGGGGAGAAGCCGGGGCCGACGACGCGGCGTTCGTGGCTGCGGCGTTCGACGACCTGGGGGTGCCCTGCGACGCAGAGAGGGCCGACGTCGCCGCATACAGGGCGGCGCACCGCCTGTCGCCGGAGCAGGCGGCGCGCGACGTGCGCTACTCGTTCCTGGCCCGCGTCTGCCGCGAGCACGGCGCCGACGCGGTCGCGCTCGGACACACCGCGGACGACCAGGTCGAGACGGTACTCATGCACATTGCGCGGGGCAGCGGCCTGACCGGCCTGCGCGGCATGGAGGCCTGCTCGACGCGTCCAGTAAACGGGGCCGAGGCGCGCTTCGTGCGCCCCCTGCTCGGCCTGACACGCGCCGACACCGAGGCGTACTGCGACGCCCTCGGCCTGCGGCCCAGGATGGACGAGTCGAACCGCTCGCCCGAGTTCACCCGCAACCGGATACGGACCGAGCTGCTGCCGCTGCTCGAAGAGCTGAACCCGGCCATCCGGGACGCCCTGCTGCGGCTGTCCACCGCCGCCGCGCGTGAGCTGGCCTTTCTCGACGCGGAGACGGATCGGGTATGGGCAGACGCCGCGGCGGTGCGGGATGACGGCGTGGCACTGGACCGGCGCGCGGTCGGCCGGCTCCCCTCGGCGCTGCTGACACACCTGCTCAGACGCGCCGTCGGCGCCGTCAAGGGCGACCTAGAAGGCCTCCACATGCGCCACGTCGACGACATGACGCGGCTGCTGGGAGGCTCCGCCGGCAGGTCGATCGACCTGCCCGGCAACCTGCGCTTCCACGTGGGCTACGACGAGGCCATCATCGCGCGCGCAGATGCCGATCTCTGCCCGCTGCCCCGCCTCCACGGCGAGCACGCGCTCACCGTGCCGGGGGAGACGCGGGTCGGCGAGTGGCTGGTCGAAGTACGGCTGGTGGACAGGCCGAGCGAGGACACGCTGCGTATCTCCGGCGAGGGACGCGGCAAGGCCTTCCACAATCCGGTCGCCCGGCTGAGCCCCGGCGCTTTGGACGGCGGCCTCGCCCTCAGAACGCGGAGGCCCGGCGACCGCTTTCACCCACTCGGCGCTCCCGGCAGCAAGAAGCTGAAGGACTTCTTCGGCGACGCCAGGGTGCCGGCCGCCTGGCGGGACCGCGTCCCGCTGCTCGTGACCCCCAAGGGCATCGCGTGGGTCGCCGGATGGCGCGTCGCGGAGTGGTGCCGGGTGACCCCCGAAGACCGACGGGTCGTCGAGATCAGCCTCAGGGCCGACGCCTGAACCCGGCCCCGGCCGCGGGCCGTTCCGGCACTACGCGGTGTAGAAGACGTGCTCCAGCTTCAGCATCGACTGGTCCGGACGGCCGCTGAGACCCTCGAAGAAGTCGGCCATGTCGGCCTGCCAGCGCAGGTTGGCCTCCTCGGTCGCCATGCCCTCCAGGCACTTCTCGAAGCTCTCCTCCGCCTCGAAGTAGCCGAACAGGTTGCCCTCTTCGTCCAGGAAGATCGAGTAGTTGCGGAAGCCGTTGCGCCGGATCGCGTCCAGCAGCTCCGGCCACACCTCCCGGTGCCGCCGCTTGTACTCGTCCAGCATGTGCTTCTTGACCTTCAGCACGAATCCCGCGCGTTCCATGTTGCGTCCTCCCTTCGGTCCCTGGCGTCGTGTGTGTCCCGGCCTATGCGTCTTCGGGCGGCCGCTTCGTCTGCATCCGCAGGCGGTCGGCCGCGCTCAGGTGCGGATACATCCTGGCGACGAACTGCCGGAACGTCTCCTCCTCGCTGTTGTCCGTCGTGTCGATCATGAACTTGTACCGGATGGTCGACTCCAGGAACTCCCGGTCGAACCGCTCCAACACGTGCTCGACGTCCTTCTCCTGCAGCAGGCCGCGCTCGTGGGGGCTGGCCCTCATGCGCTCCCGGATCGTCTCCGGCGACGCCTTCAGCATGACGAGCACCGTGTCCGGCGCCTTCTTCATGATCTCCTGGTCCAGCGTCCGCGACAGGCTCGGCCGGGTGCCCGGCTCGCCGTACCCGTAGTACAGCGGGGCGTAGACCGACTCCTCCAGGTGGAAGCCGACGAGGATGTGGTCGTGGTCGTCGTAGAAGACCTGGCTCAGGTGGTAGTACATCCCCCAAGTGAGGAAGAACTTGCGGAGACGCGGGCTCAGCGACCACATCGCCTCCGCCTCCTCGTCCGTCAGGTCGTTGGCCCCAAGCTCGGGAAAGCTGAAGTGGTCGTGGTACTGGGGCATCCTGTGGTCGCCGAACCAGACTATCGGCACCGATGTCCCCAGCACGCTCTCCTTCCACTCGGCGACTCGTTTGACCAGCGTCGACTTTCCGGCGTATTCGCAGCCGGTGATTATCAGGTTCATCGACAGCCCTCCTGGCGCGCGGGTTCCGGGGCTCCGCAGCCAGAGTCTACTTTCGTCGCCCGGCCCAGTCAAAGACGCGGGCGGCGGCGCGCCGCCGGGTCCGCCTCAAGCCCGCGGAAGTTGACACCCCGCGAGGCGCCAACCTACACTCCCCGATGTTCTCACGAAGCACAGGACTTCCATGACACAGACCATGACGGCCGTACGCAAGGCCGCGCCCGGGCGCGGCCTTGTGGTCGAAGAGATTCCCATCCCCGAGATCGCCAGCGACGAGGTCCTGGTGCGGGTCGAGGCGGCCAGCATCTGCGGCACCGACCTGCACATCTGGGACTGGGACGACTGGAGCTCCCAGTACATCACCCCGCCGGTCACCCTGGGGCACGAGTTCGCGGGCACGGTCGTCGACCTCGGCGCCGCCGTCGAGACCGTCGCCGTGGGCGACTACGTTTCCGCGGAGAGCCACGTGACCTGCGACGTCTGCGTTCAGTGTCGCTCGGGCACCCGCCACATGTGCGTCGACCCGAGCATCCTGGGCGTTCATCGTGACGGCGCCTTCGCGGACTACGTGGCCGTCCCCGAGAAGGTCGTCTGGCAGAACGACCGCGACAAGCTGCCGCCGGAGATCGCGACGCTACAGGAGCCGTTCGGCAACGCCGTCTTCTCCACACTGGACCACGCTCTGGCAGGGCGCACGGTCGGCGTGCTGGGCTGCGGGCCCGTCGGCCTGTTCGCCATCGCGATCGCCAGTTCGTCCGGGGCCGCGTCGGTGCTCGCGGTCGACCCGCACGAGTACCGACTGGAGCTCGCGCGCAAGATGGGCGCCAGCTGGACCTTCGACCCGGACCGAAGCGCGACCGCGGGCGACGTCGCCGAGCTGCTCACGGAGGCCACCGGCGGCCACGGCGTGGACGTCGTGCTCGAGATGAGCGGGGCGGAGACCGCCATAAACACCGCCTTCAAGGCCGCCGCGCCCGGCGCGCGCGTCACGCTCTTCGGCATCCCGTCCCGCGCGGTCAGCATCGAGGACATGGCCGGAGACGTCATCTTCAAGAACCTCACCGTCAGGGCCCTCAGCGGCAGGCGGATATTCGAGACCTGGTACAGGACGCGCTGGCTGCTGGAGAGCGGGACCGTGGACCTCAATCCCATCGTCACCCACGAGATGCGCCTCCCGGAGATCGACGCGGCAATCGAGCTGCTGCGGTCCGGCATGGCGGGCAAGATCGTCATCAGGCCCGACGGGGCCACCCGGTAGCGGTCCGAGGACCCCGCATGGCCACAAGAGGCAAGTCTGCCCGTGAGCTCCAGGCCGAGATCGACGCCGCGCTCCGCAAGCGGCAGAAACAACTCGGCCGAGGACGCTTCCGCAGGCTCGCCGCCATAGCGGCCATCGTCGTCTCCGGCCTGGTACTCGCGGCAGTCCTGGCCTGGTTGGTGCTGCTCGCCGTCGGCCTGAACGTGGGCTTCTGAGGCGAGCCGCGTAAGACCGAATTGCCAGCAGGTCGCGGGCGTCGCCGATCTCGGCCGGGTAGCGGAGCGCGATGGCGGCCTTGATGACGCGGGCGCGGGCGGTCACCTCCATCCCCAGGCGGGGCCTGGCCTCCGACTCGACGGTGCGGGCATGTACTCGGCGTCGATGACGACGGGCGAGTGGCCGGGCGCGGTGACGATGATGTCGGGGCGCAGTCCGGGGCGGCCGGTGATGGTGTTCTCGGACCACACCTGCCTGCCGGGCAGCATTTCCTGAGCAGGCAGCCGAGGGCGCTATCGGCGTTCGGCTCGGTCTGTCGCGGCATACTGGTGCGTGAACCCGTCGATCCGGGTTGGGAGAGCGGTGGGTCCGCGAAGAGGGTATCACACCGGTTATGGGGCGAAGTCCAGCGGGCGGACCGTCTTGCTCGCCTCACGCCCAAGGCAATCCGTTCACCCCGAGTGGCGCCGCCCTTCGATACAGCCCGCCCAAAGCGGCGGGCCTACTCAGGGAGAACGGGTTGTGTTGGCATCAACTCTGAACAAGCTGCATGTTGTCTATTGACAGGCGACAGGCGACAACTTAGACTCCTCATGTGATCCTGTCGTTCAAGCACCGAGGGCTGCGGGCGCTGTACAACGGCCGTGGCGCGGGACGAGTGTCCCCGGAGCACGTCCGCAAGCTGACTCACATCCTCGCGGTGCTCGACCGCAGCGGTGCGCCCCAGGACATGAACCTGCCGGGGTTTCGGCTGCACCCGTTGTCAGGTCAGCTCAGCGGCCACTACGCCGTCTCGGTGTCGGGGAATTGGCGAGTGACCTTCAGGTTCGAGGATGGACACGCGGTCGACGTCGACTACACGGACTACCACTGAGGAGGTGAGACGAATGGGAATGCGCAACCCTCCCCATCCGGGTGAGATCGTAAGGTACGAGTGCCTCGAACCGCTGGGTCTGACGGTCACGCGGGCGGCGCAGGGGTTGGGAATAACCCGACAGGCGCTGTCGGACCTCGTGAACGGGAAGGCTGGCGTATCGGTGGAGATGTCCCTTCGCCTGTCCCGGGCGTTCGGCTCCACTCCGGAGACGTGGCTCGGCATGCAGACTGCCTATGACCTGTGGCAGGCCCGGGAACGGGCGCAGGAGATCGAGGTCGAGGACTTCAGGACCGCCGCCCTGGCGTAGCCGGTCTGCTGTCCGAGCGTCGGCTGCGCTTTCCGGCAGTGTGCTGGGCTACCGGAATTCGTCCCTGAGCATCTCGGCCGCGAGGGACTCGTTCCTGAGTTTCAGGTACGCCTCGTCGAGCGGGATGTCGGCGGCGCTTCCCGGCGCGAAACCGCAGTCGGGGTGCAGCATCAGCCGCTCGGGCGCGACATATTGGGCGGCCCGCCTGACGCGGGCGGCGATCTCGTCCGGCGTGTCAATGTGGCTGCCGCGGCAGTCGACGCATCCCAGGCCGATATCGAAGCGCTCCGGCATGTCGCGCAATACGGCGAAGTCGCCCGCCGCCGGTATCGCAAACTCCAACATGAGAATATCGACCTCGAGACCGGCCAGGGCTGGAAGAATCGGCTCGTATCCACCCTCGCCGACCCATCCGGCGCGACCCTTGTTGCGCCGGCAGACGTGGAGCGCCAACCGGACTCCGTCGACTCCCTCGACGACGCGGTTCAGCAGGTCTACGCAGTACGCCATCTCGGCCTGCGGGTCGTCGTAGTCCGCCCGGACCTTCGGGTCCACGAACAGGCACAGGTGAGGGTCGTCGAACTGCGCGATCGCTACCCCTTCGTCGCGCAGGGCCGTGAGCTCCTGCCGGAGCACGGGCACGAGCGCCTCTGTGAAGTCACGCCGGGTGGGATACGCGGCCTTCGACAGCTCGGGGTCCCACATCCGCTCGCCGATCAGGTACGGCGATGGTATGGCGACCTTGACATCGCGTCCCGTATGCCGCTTGAGGAACCTGGCCTCCTTCGCCAGCAGGCCGGGGTTCGCGACTTCGATCTCCGAAGTGACGACGTGCCACGTCTGGCGCTGTCCGAGGACCTCCCTGATGGATAGATCGAACCCGCCGCAGATATCGGCTATCACCCCGATGTATGACTTTCTGCGCCATTCCCCGTCGGAAATGATGTCGATGCCGGCAAGCTCCTGCATCTGCGCGACGTATGGTATGGCGGAGTCCATCATCCGCCGGAAGTCGTCCGAAGAGCCGCCGCCGACGACCTGCGATTCGATCAGGTCTCGCACGTATTGGGGCCGCGGCATGGAGCCGACGACGGTGGTCGGGAACAGGTCTTCTTTCATTTGGGTTCCAGGGAAGATATCGTGCGGCCTCTCCGCTCCTGGTTGGACGTGGCCCGTGAACAGGTCAGGTCGCGAACCGCATCCAGTCGGCGGTGGCCAGGTGGTAGTCCTGGACGGTGTCGACCTCATGGTAGTCACCGGGTACCTTGACGCAGTGTACCGGAATCCCGGCTCGGATCATCCGGTCCAGCAGATGGATCACATACGCCATGCGGAAGGGCCTGCCATCGGCGATGACCTGCTCATCGCCGAGCTCGGCGTGGAGTTCGTCGTGGAATTGCAGGAACCGGGAAGCGCCCTCGGCGGTCATCCTGATCACGCCCGTATACTCTCCGGATGCCTCGCGCGGCTCGATCGTCCGTGAGACCTCCACCACGCGGTCGCCGTCCACGAGCATCTTCTCGGCGTCCGACTCCGGGTGCATGCTCCGGAACACGTACCTCTCGCGCCAACGAGTGTCCATGACGAGCGTGATGTCGTGTGGCGAGTCCTTGAGCGCCTTCACCGCGTCGCCGAGGTACAGCGTATCGGTGTATGTCGCGAAAAAGCCGCGGGCCATGTGTTCACGCGCGCAGACCAGGGAAGCGAGGATGTTCGTCGTCGGCCAGGCGGGGTTTTCCACGTAGGAGAAGTCCGGGTAGGCGTCCTGGACCACGTCCATGAGATACCCGCCCACGAATACAAACCGGTCCAGGCCATTCTGTCGAAATGCGCTCAGCGTCCAATCGAGAATCCTGGCGCCCGCTACTTCGGTAAAACACTTTGGCTGCGACGCGGTGAGGGGCATGAGGCGTTCGCCTCGTCCGGCCCCGAGGAGGATGACGTTCAAGCTCTCGTGTTGCTCCGTATTGCCAATTCCCGCTCAGGCTACCGAGAAATCGAGGCGGGCGCAAATCGGACCGGCACGAGGTATCTGTTCGGACTTGATGGGCATTCAACCCGTTCACCCCGAGAGGCCCGCCGCTTTGGGCGGGCCGTATCGAAGGGCGCGCACCCGGCCCCTTCGTACGTGAACAGTTACGGCACGGCGTGCTGATGCCGAACGACGGGGCGGCCCGCACCGTCCGCTCGGGATGAGGTAGCGATGCCCGCTTTCGCCGCGTCGACCCCGTGCGTGGCGCTCCGTCGGGGCTGCCTTGGGAGCTCACGGTGTCCGGCGAGCGGTACGAGAGTCCGAACACCCACGTCGGTCCAACCAGAGGCGAGGTCCCTGCTTGCGAGCGGGCCCCGGACTCCACGGCGGCAGAGCAGTCGCTGAGATTCCGTTCAAATGCGGAACCTCCCCGCCCGAACAGCTCCCGGACGCTGGAGGTGAGGATCAGGACGGTGTCAGGACGACGCCTGCAGCCGTACTCGGCTCTGGCTCGCAGCCGGTCGTGGAGTGAGCGGCGCCGCAGGGCCAGACCCTGGCGGGACCACGCCGAACCCGCGGCCGTCGTGGAGGGTGATGGTCGTGATGGTATGCCCCCGTTGGATCTTCTCCCGAATTCAGCCCATAGCGGTGGATGACCTCCTGGAGTACCTGGCTTCTGCTCTAGGCTCGGCTCAGTCCAGTGACCACATCATCGAGGTTGGGGGAAAAGACGTTACCAACTACAAGGAGTTGATGCTGGGCTATGCCAGGGCAAGGGGGCTACGCCGATTGCTCATCCCTGTGCCGGTGCTCACTCCTCGACTCTCCTCGTATTGGGTGCACTGGATGACCCCCAAACCGGCTGGGCTCCCAGGGGCCTGATGGGACTTCTGTACTGGTATGCCCTTTACCCGATCCATGCCTGGATATTCCGCGGGATGATCAGGGCCATCGCCCGCCGGGCTGAAGAGTGTCGGTGAATTGGACCGCACTCCTCGGCCTTCGTTCGCGTAGTCATTGCCGATCCAGCTGAGGTGGTGGACAGGACCCGAGTCGGCCGGTACGGTGCTGGCGAGAGGTCCAGAGCGACTCTCGAGACGAAGGTCCTGGGTTTGTGGCGTCAGCTGGGCGACGATGGCTTCACATAGGGGTTCACGATGACCGAAAGAGAGCTGATCGAGAGGGTGAAGGACAGGGCTTACTGGATCGTGGAGGAGGTGGAGGCGGCCCTCGAGGCCGGAGAGATCGACGAGGACGAGTGGCACCGCCGGATAGGGTCGGTCATCACGCCCGCGTACCTGGCCGCCGATACGCCGTGGGGCCAGTCCGGGAGGCTGGGCGACGAGCGTAGCTGGACCTGGGCGAGAAGCCTGGTATGCGACGCCATCGACAGGGATGGCTCCTTCCTCGACGTCGGCTGCGCCAACGGCTACCTGATGGAGTGCATGGCGAGGTGGGCGTCTGAGCGCGGGCGACGGATCGAGCCTCACGGGCTCGACATCTCGCCGGAGCTGGTGGACCTGGCCCGCAGCCGCCTACCCGGCTGGGCGCACCGGATCCATGCGGGCAACGTCATGACGTGGACGCCGCCTCAGCGCTTCGATTTCGTGCGGACCGGCCTGGAGTACGTGCCGCACCGCCGCAGGCGCGACCTCGTACATCGGATTCTCGATGGCTTCCTGTCCGATGGTGGGCGCCTGATCGTTGGAACGTACACCGGGGAGAGTACCCGGCCGGACTCCCTGGAGGAGGAGATAGCGTCCTGGGGACTCGCGGTGGCCGGCCGCGCGAGCCGGCCTCATCGCGACGACCGTCTCCGCTACCACGTCCTGTGGATCGACGCCTGATCCCAACCTGCCCATAGATCTGCGGGACCGGTGTGACCGGTTCCCGGGATCGCTCGTCATCCGTCCGATGACGAATGACTCCTTCGAGCTTCAGGTGACGATCGCGAATTGGTCCACTGCCGGATCTGACCCACCTCGAGTGGTACGTGCCAGAACACCCCCTCACGGCCGCGTCCGGGGCTTGATCGCCGTGACGATCGGCTCCCATGCCCGATGGTCCGTCTGGCTGTCGGTGCCGGGTGCGGCTATGCCTTCCACGCTCCGGAACCCCGCCTGCTCCAGTAGCGAACTTATCTCGTCCTTGAAGAAGAGACGCATCCTCATCACATGGGTCTCCTCTCTGACGACTTCGCCGGCCCTGACCGCCCTGAATCGAATGTGCGTCGTGCTGGTCTGTCGACCCACATCGACGCTGACGACCATGCGGTCCTGATGAACCTGCAGCCCGTTCGGGCGTTTCACTACTCCTCGGGGATGCCACCGCCCGACCGCGTCGAGAGCCAGCTCACTGTGTGGATCGTCAAGGGAAAGCGCCAGGATACCGCCGGGCTCCAGGTGCTCATGGAACCTCCGCAGCGTCTTGCGGGCCGTGTCGGATTCACCGACCAGATGGAATGTCCCTCCGGGCAGGATGATCGCCCGATACCGCGAGTTGAGATAGAGGTCCTGCATGTGTTGCCGGTAGAGGGCAGGCGATAGCCCCCTGGCGGCAGACTTGCGATGACAGATCGCGAGCGCTTCCTCAGAGGGGTCCACGCCCTCGATTTCGATCCCCAGGGCCAGATAAGGAATGAGCAGCCGGCCAGTCCCGCAGCCGACGTCCAGTACCTTGCCCGGGTGTTGCTCGATCAGATCGTGGTAGGCGTAGTAGTCCCACATGGGCTCTTGACCCGCGAAATCGTCCCATGTACTCACGGCAAGGCCGCTCAGGTTCATCGAGCTTCCCGTCCTGCGCGGGAGAGCGGGGTTCGGGCCCACCCCGCCGGTAGAGTCCAACAGCTTTCATCGGAACATGTTGCGAACATCCAACGCCCTGGCGGTAGTGTAGCCCAGGAGGTCGCCGCAAGTAGTGCGATAATGTGAAGCCCGGCGCCGCGGGCCCGGCATGTGCCGGGTCTGGATCGGGACGGTGGCTCCCGAATCTGACGCCGCGGCAAATGAGCGATGAGGTGCCAGCATGGGCGACAGGCAGGTCGAACGAAGGAAGACCACGATCCTGGACCTCCAGGAGATGAAGCGGCAGGGCCGCAAGATCACCATGTTGAGCATCCCGGACTACCCGGTGGCGCTGCTCGCCGACCGGGCCGGACTCGACACCATTCTCGTAGGCGACTCGCTGGCCATGACCGTCCTGGGCTACGAGACGACCGTCTCCGTGACCCTGGACGAGATGCTCCACCACACGAAGGCCGTGACGCGCGCTACGAAGTACGCCTTCGTGGTCGGCGACATGCCGTTCATGTCGAACAACACGTCTGAGCGCGACGCCATCATCAACGCGGGGCGGTTCATGCAGGAGGGCGGCGCCGACGCGGTGAAGGTCGAGGGCGGAGTCGACGCGGCGCACGTCGTCAGGGCGATCGTGAGAGCGGGGATGCCGGTCATGGGGCACGTCGGTCTGACGCCCCAGCACATCTCGCTACTCGGCGGCTACAGGGCCCAGGGCCGTGACGTGCGGACCGCGCGGCAGGTCATCGACGACGCGCTGGCGGTCGAGGAGGCCGGCGCGTTCGCCGTCATCCTGGAGTGCGTGCCGGACCAGGTCGCGAAGATCGTGACGGAGCGTCTCGAGGTCCCCACGATCAGCTACGGCGCCGGCGTCCACTGCGACGGGCAGGGCCTCGTCGCGCACGACATCCTGGGCCTGTTCGACCGGTTCACCCCGAAGTTCGTCAAGAAGTACGCCAACCTGAGCGAGCAGGTACTCGGCGCCTTCGAGGCCTACGTCGACGACGTCACGAGCGGCGAGTTCCCCACGGACGACCACTCCTACCACGTCAGCCAAAAGGTCCTGGACGAGATCAGGCGGTGAGGCTTGGGCGGGACTGAGGGAGGGGGCCGATCTTGAAATACGCTGTGGTCATCGAGCAGGGACCCACGAGCTACGGAGCCCATGTGCCTGATCTGCCAGGGTGCGTAGCCGCCGCGGAAACCAGGGAAGAGGTGTACAAGCTCATCAGTGAGGCCATCGAGCTCTATATCGAGGGACTGAAGGAAGACCGTCTCCCGGTACCGGGGCCGCACTCCCACGAGCCTGGTCGAGGTCTGGAGTCCGTAGCGACGGTTGCCGCGGCGGCTGGCCAGGCCGTAGCCGGGTTGCGCGGTAGCTGCGGATGGTGGTATGATTTCCCGTAGCCGTATTTCATACTGGTAACATCATGAAGATTTCCGAAAGAGGCCAGATCACCATACCCAAGGTCCTGCGGGAGCGATTCGGGTTCTACCAGGACACGGAGGTCGACATCAGCGCGACCGAGCAGGGCCTGCTGATCAGGAAGCGGACCACGGCGCTGCACCCCGTGGACCGGGCCGCCGGCATTCTGGACGGCGCCGGCTTCGACGTCGACGAGTACATCGAGCAGATCCGGGGACGGTGATCTCCGCGGTCGACACGAACGTCCTGTTCGACCTGTTCTGGACCGGCGCGCCGCACCACTCCCAGTCGCGCACGTGGCTTCGGGAGGCCTACGACAGGGGCGCCGTGATCGTGTGCGACGTGGTGTACGGAGAGCTCGCCCCCGCGTTCCCGGACCGCGCGACGCTGGACGACGCGCTGCGCGACATAGGGGCGACGCTGTCCCCGATCGACTCCGCGATCGCCTACGAGGCGGGGCTCCGGTGGAAGCGGTACCGCTCGGCCGGCGGGCCCCGCCAGCGGGTGATCACCGACTTCCTGATCGGAGCCCACGCCCTGTCCGCGGCCGAGGCGTTTCTCACCCGCGACCGCGGGTTCTTCTCCAGCTACTTCCCCGAGCTGAAGAGCCCCGGAGACTGATGACCGACGGCGGTCCTGTCTATGTGTCGTCGGATCAGCCGCCCGCCAACGTAGCGGCGACTGCACGGCACGATACGATCTCAGCCTCGTGTTCGAGGGACGTATCCCAATTCTTCCAAACGCCGAGCGGCCTCACTAAGCTCCGCATCGGTGAACAGGTCCGACCACGGCTCTTGGAGAACCAGGGCCTCCACCGACAGGTCGAGCCGCCGCTCCTGCCACAACCGCACAAGCCCCGAGGAGTGGTCGGTACCGCTGAGCAACTGCTTGGCTGCGGCTAGCCCTCCACGATCAATAACCATCCGGAGGAAGTAGGTCGGGTAGTATCCGAACTCACCGACGTCGCGATAGATCCCGACCATCTCCTGGTGGAATCGACTCTCTATATCCACTGGCCTGCGATCTTAGAGGGGGTCATCGCGCCGCGGCTACCTGGAGGAATCGTTCGTACCGCTGGGACAGGGCCTCGGGTGCGGGCCGCTCAGCCATCCTTGCCGGCAACACAATCGATTGACCGTGCAGCCCTTGAATTGCATGCTCGAGGGTAGGGCCATCGACTTCCACAAGAACGTCGCCGCGTACCTCGATGATGTGGTCCGGCCGCACCGCCAGGAAGAACCGGTCGAAGGCCGCGTGGTGCAGGCGGCACAGGGCGATTCCGTTCGGGACAACAGGCTCGCCCTCCGGCTCCGTATCCGGCACGATGTGGGCGGCGTCGAGCAGTTCAGTGTGCCGCAGCCGGCAGACGGCGCACTGGTCTCGATATGCGCGGAGAACACGCTCGCGGAACGCCCTCTGGTGGAGTCGACTCCGGGTCAGCGCAGTGACGTATTCGCGTCTGATTTCCGCGATCCCTCCCCTGTGTTCGTCCGGCCGCGGAAGGGAGCCGGACTCGACGGCGTCTTCAATCGCGATCGAAAAGACCAGGGACTCGGGCGCATCGGCGAACACGTACACGGGCCACATCGCCAGGTATCTGCCCGGGACGAGTCCGTAGAAGTAGACGAGCGGAAGCCTGTTGTGCATTGCAGACCGTAGCCCGACGTTATCGGGGTGATCCGGATCGGTTCCTCGATAGCGGTACCGCAAGAGATTGTCGGAGCCTACCTCATCGCCGTACGTGCTCCTGGGCGACGTCGTAATCGAAAGCGGCACTTGCATGACGGCGGGCTTGAAGATGCCTTGGGGGCCAACCAGCGGCACCCGTCGCCGATCGAGTTCGAATCCCTGGGCGAGAACAGCTCGCGGGAGCACGTCCCCTCGGATTGAGACTTGGCCGGCAAGCCAGTCGAACGCCGCTCCTCGTACCCTACGGTCGTGATCGCGGTCGAAGTCCACGACACTGTCTCCACCGGCACGGTCTATGCGTCGGAAGTATACACTTGGCACAGGGCTCGGGCCCAACAGCGCACGGAGTACTCCACATGGCCCTCTACCTGACGGAAGCCGACGTTGCTGCCGTGTTGACGATGGGGATCGCCCTGGAGGAGGTGGAGAAGGGCTTCGTTCACCTTGCGGAGGGCAGGGCGTTCAACTTCCCGCGTAACCGCCTGCCCAACGGCGACGGCGCCTTCAACTTCATGGCCGCGACCGCCCCCGAGCTCGGCGTCATGGGCATGAAGACCTACGACTTCGTCGCAAACAGCTCGCGCTTCTACGTCCAGCTATACGACACCGCCACGGCGGAGCTGATCGCCTTCATCGAGGCCAACGGCTTGGGCCAGGTCCGCACCGGCGCCGCGAGCGGCATCGCCACGAGGCACATGGCCCGCGACGACGCCTCCACCGTCGGCATGATCGGCTCCGGCTACCAGGCCAGCACCCAGCTCGAGGCCGTCTGCGCGGTCAGGGGCATCACGAGCGCGAGGGTCTACTCGCGGACGCGTGAGAACCGCGAGCGCCTCGCCGCGGACATGGAGCGGCGCCTCGGCATCGAGGTCCGCCCCGCCGGCAGCGGCCGTGAGTGCGTCGAGGGCGCCGACGTCGTCAACGTCATCACCACGTCGCCCACGCCCGTGCTGCTGGGGGAGTGGCTGAGCCCCGGCGCGCACGTCAACGCCGCCGGGAACAACCACTGGATGAAGCAGGAGGTCGACTCCGAGGTCGTCCGCCGGGCCCGCGTGATCGTCACCGACGACGTCGAGCAGGCGAAGATCGAGTGCGGCGACCTCGTCGAGCCCATCGACCGCGGCATGCTGACGTGGGACCGCGTCCGCGGCCTCGCCGACGTGGTGACCGGCCGAGTCGCGGGCCGCGCGTCGGACGACGACGTCACCCTCTTCGAGTCCCAGGGCGCCGCCATCGAGGACATCGCCGTCGGCATCCGCGTCTACCGCATGGCGCGAGAGCGCGGCCTCGGCCGCCCGATGCCCGTCTGACGCCCGGCGTCAGGGGTCCCGCTCGTAGGCCTTTGCACACGTACATGCTCACGCAGAGCCTGCCCCCGGTGGAGACGGGGGAAGACCGTTTGTAGAGATAGCGTGGTTTCCGCTGGCCGGGAGGCCCCGCCCCTGGATTCCCGCCTTCGCGGGAACGACGATTATGCAAGGGTCTCCCCCCGTCTCCACGAGGGCAGGCTCTGCGTGGGAATGACGGCTATGCAAGGGCCTCCGCAGGCGGGAGTCCAGGGCGGGACGGGTCCTCGTCTCCGCGGGAACGGCGGGCGCTCGGGTACCGGGTCCGCTGAATTCTGCTGGCGAGCCCCTACCAGCCGATGCAGCAGGCCTCGCGGCGTGGGTCGGCCGCGCCCCTGAGCACTCCCGACTCCTGGTCGACGACGACGCCCTTGAGCGAGCCGGTGACCGCGCCCGCGTCGGACAGCACCTCGACGTCGTGGCCCCGGCGGCCGAGCTCGCGGACCGTGTCCTCCGGCAGGGTGTCCTCCACCGACAGGCGGCCCGGCAGGTACTCGTGCGGCCAGAACGAGTTGGGGAAGTTCCAGGAGGTGAACCGCGGCTGCTCGACCGCTGCCTGGGGCTCCATGCCGAACTCGACGATGTTCAGTAACATCTGCAGCATGGCGGGGCACTGCGCGTCGCCGCCGGGCGCGCCGAACGGCATGAGCAGTTTCCCCCGTTTGAACGCGATGGCCGGGTTGGGCGTCAGGCGGGGGCGCTTCCATGGCTGCAGGCTGGACGCGTGGTCCGGCTCCAGCCAGCTCTGCGTCCCCCTCGCCGACAGTGTGAACCCGAGACCGGGGATGACCTTGCACCCGCCGACGCCGTCGCTGGGCGTCGCCGAGAAGGCGTTGCCCCACCGGTCGACGGTGCACGTGTAGCTCGTGTCCTGCTCCCGGACTCCGGACGCCCGGGCGGCCGGTTGCCGCGCCGCCGCGGCTGCCCGCGCGTCGCCCTGGTAGGGCCAGGGGTCTCCCGGCGGGGGCATCTCCGGGAACGCGCGCTCCATGTCCATATCGCCGCGACGGGCGATGGCGTACTCCTTGGCTAGCAGGCCCTTCATCGGCACGTCGACGTGGTCGGGGTCGCCGTAGTAGTGCTCCCTGTCGGAGAAGGCGAGGTTGAGCGCCTGCGACAGCAGGTGGATGTAGTCCGCGCTGTTGTGGCCGAGGCCGGCGAGGTCGTCGTCCTCGAGTATCTGCAGCGCCTGCGCCAGCACCGGACCCTGGCACCACGCCCCGCAGGTGTAGACGCTGTAGTCCCGGAAGCGCCCCACCTCCGGCTCCTCGACCTTTACGGAAAAATCCCTGATGTCCTCCAGCGCCAGGAGCCCGCCCTGCTCGCGGCTGAAGCGCGCCATCTCCTCGGCGATGTCGCCCTTGTAGAAGTAGTCCCGCGCCGCCCTGATGGCGGCCTCACGCCCCTGGGCGCTGCTGGCCCTCTCTACGTCCGCGAGGCGCCTGAACGTGCGGGCCAGGTCCGGCTGCACCAACAGGTCCCCAACTCCCGAAGGCCACTCGTCGTCGGAGGACCTGAGCAGGGCGCGCAGTACGGACGCCGAGACCGGGTGGCCACGCTCGGCGAGGTCGAGCGCCGGAGCGACGACCTGCGCGAAGCTCATCGTGCCGTATCTCTCCAGCGCCGTGAGCCAGGCGTCGGCCGCGGCGGGCACCACCGTCCTGAGGATGCCCATCGGTATCTCGCCGCCGGCGTTGCGGTCGAAGTACTCGATCGAGGCGGCACGGGGCCAGCGTCCGAGCCCGCTGATGGTCACCACCGAGTCGGACTCCGCCATGTAGATGATGATGGGCGCGACGCCGCCGAAGTTGGTGCTGGTGGGCCGAACGACGTTCAGCGCGATGCCCGAGGCCACGCCCGCGTCGATGGCGTTGCCACCCTCCTGGAAGACCCGGAAGCCCGCCGCGGCGGCGAGGGGATGCCCCGCAGACACCATGTGCGTCGCGCCCATCACGGCCGGCCGGCTACTCGTCGGTGTCGTTGCCACGATTCGCCTCCCTCGGTCGTTGGCGGTGTTACGTCGACAGCCGCGCCCGGATGGTCAGGTAGGGCGGGGCGATCGACGCGAAGTGCCCCCAGGAGCCGGGCTCCAGGTCGGTATCGTCGGTACCGTCTTCCCACAGGCCGAGCAGCACCATCCCCAGCCCGGCGAGACCGTTGAGCAGGGTGCCCAGGGTGTGCCGGAACTCCCTGGGCCCCACGACTCTCTTCTCGGATCCGTCGAACCCTTCGAACTTCCGGTGGGGATCGTCGCCTTCGATCTCCGCGTCCTCGTAGGGAGCGTTCAGGACGTAGCCCTCGCCGTTCCAGCGCTCGTACAGCCCGTGGACGAACGGGTTGGAGCAGCTCAGCATGTACAGCCCGCCGGGACGCAGCACGCGGGCGGCCTCGCGGAACACCGGCAGCGGGTCGGGGACGAAGTTGATCGAGTGGGCCTGGTGCACCAGGTCGAAGGAGTCGTCGTCGAAGGCCGACAGGTCCCGCATGTCGCCCTGGACGGTGCGCACGTCCAGGCCGTAGTGGGCCGCCGCCTCGCGGTCGCGCTCCAGTTGCGTCTCCGTCAGGTCGAACACCGTCACGTTCGCTCCCAGGAGCGCGAACGCGGCCGACTGCTGCCCGCCCGCCCCGGCGAGGCAGAGCACGTCCGTTCCCGCGACGTCTCCGGCGAGCCCGTGGCTGTCGACCAGCTCGAGCGCCGACGCGGCGTCCAGGTCGAGCATGGGCCTCGTGTACTTGAGGCCCTCCGCGGCCATCTCCTCCCAGCGCCCCTTGTTGTACCGGGCAACGTCATCGGCGTACTTCACGGCGGCTCCTCCTCGGCGTTTCGACGGGCTCGAGTCGTGGTCCCTGTACAACCCGTCACGTCAGTCCGGCACGGCCGGCAAGCGGTCGAGCGCCGTTGGTCGCCGCGTCGAGACCACCGCGAAGCAGCGGGACATGCGCCGCCGAGGGGGCCGTGGACCCGACGACGCAGTCGACGAACTGCGCCGGGACGCCGCCGGGCACGTCCGGGACGTAGCCGTGCCTGATCCCTCAGTTGGAGGCGATCACGCAGCCGTGCGGCGTGTCCTTCCGGTCCGCAGCGCGAGCAGTCCTCCGAGGGCCAGCGCCAGACCTGCCGCTGCCGCCACCTGCCAGTAGCCCCCGATAGCCGGCCCGGTGATCGGAAGGTCCGGGACCTCGGGCTCGAAGTCCGGGTCGTAGCCCGTCGAAATCGGGCCGTAGATGGGGTAGGGCGAGTCGGCGGAGTCGAAGCAGCTCTCCAACCTCTGGACGGGCTCGATAGCGCGGAACTCGATCACGTGGACAACGTACGAACCGTCTTCGGGGACACGGTGGTCGTCCGGCAGCCGGTACTCGGGTGCGATGTCGGGCGTGTACGTGATGTCCTGGGTCATGAGCTGGTCGACGCCCTCCAGTGCGACCGTCGCGGCCTTGGTGTCCGTGGCCTGGTGGGCCAGCAGGAGGCGCAGGCTCGTGCCGGGGATGACAGCGCTCTCGTGGGTATGGCACAGCATCTCGGCACTTGCGGCGGTCGATGGGAACGTCAAAGCGATAATGGCAGCGATTGCCAGTATCGAGGTCTTCCAGGCTTTCATTTTCTCCTTCCTGTCCTGTAGCGGCTGATGGACTGGATTCCACACTCCTGTCCCGTAGCTGTCCATAGACTGGATTCTACACTGTCGGAGCCCCAAAATGCGCAGATAATCTCCCCCGCTCCGGTTCGCGGTCACGTCGTCGCGGCTACGATGAAGTGGCTGGACACTCCCAGCAGTGTCTTCTCCTGCTCGACGGAGCGGACCAGGTCGAGCAGCAGCTCTCTCCTTTCGGGGTCGGACAAGCGCCCCTCCAGGTCCGTGGCCAGCTCTCCCGGCCCCTTGACCGAGTAGAGGCCCTGTTGGCGGAATCCGGCCTCGCAGACCTCGTCCTCCAGCTCTTCGGGCCGGTGGAAGAACGCCGTCGTGAAGTAGCTGGAACCATCCTCGTGGCCCCGGTGCTGTCCGTCCTCGAGGTCGCGGCGCAGTATGGGAATGTAGTCCGGGTCGTCGATGAAGCCCCTGGTCAGGGCGTCCAGCAGGGAGGCGAACCTGTTGACCGCCTTGGCGATCAGCAGGCCGCCGGGCCGCAGCACCCTGTGCGCCTCCCGCAGCGCTCTGAGCCGCTGCTCGCGGTCGACCAGGTGGTACAGCGGGCCCATCAGCAGCACGGCGTCCGCGGCGCCGTCCCCGTGGTCGAGCGACCGCGCGTCGCCCAGGGCCACGCTTGCCAGGGGGCGACGCGGCTGCGAATCGGAGGCCTCGCGCGCCTGCCTCACGTGCTTCTCGACAGGGTCGATGAGGTGTACCTGGTAGCCCAGCCCTGCCAGCCAGCACGAATACCTGCCCGGGCCGCCTCCTACGTCGAGCACGACGCCGGGCGGCGGAGGGAGGAACCGCAGGATGAGCTCCCGCATGCGAATGTTCTCCAGCATGCCGCCGCCCTTCGCGAGCCGGCCCGCCTCGTCGAAGCTCTCGTAGTACGAGAGAATCTCGCCGCCATCCGACGGGGCGCCCCGCTCAGTCATTGCTCGTCTCCGTGCTGCCCTGTCCTGCCCGAACCCCACGCTTGGACGCGAGGACTCTACTCGACGAATCCGTCCCGGACCGCGTCGATCTCGCCCGCCGTGACCCCGGCGCTCCGCAGGTACGACGTGACGCCGCCGTGGTCCCGGCGCAGCAGCCGCAACGTGTACAGCATCGTCTCCCGGCGCGCCAGCGTCTCCAGAGCTCGTCCTGACGCGAGGTCCTGTGTCGGCATCCACGACGGAGCGCCGTTGGCGACGAAGCGGTCCACGAGGCCCTGCGCACTGAGCGAGTAGTCGTCGGCGATGGCCTCGTCGGGTACGCCGCATAGCCCAAGGACCAGCGCGGCGATCATGCCGGTGCGGTCCGTCCCGCCGGCGCAGAAGAACACCGCCGGTGCCCCGTCGCCGTCGGCGAGCGCCGCGAACACGTCGCGGACCACCGCACCGCGTGCGGCGAGAAGCGCGGCGTACGCGTCTGCCAGCTTGCGGCTGTCCGGGCCGAGGACGTATCCGGGCACCGGCTCGTCTCCCTCGAGGTTGTGGTGACGATAGTCGAACCGGGCATCGCCGGCGAGGGAGCAGGGCTGCCGCACCGTTTCCTCGATGGTCCGCAGGTCGACCACGGTCCGCACGCCGTGGTCGAACAGGGCCTCCCGCGCCTCGGCGGGAAGGCCGGACAGTAGATCGGCCCGCACGAGGCGCCCCGGTCTCGTTGTCCCGCCGTCCACGGTCGGCAGTCCGCCCAGGTCGCGGACGTTGAAGGCGCCGGGGATGACAATGCGTCGGTCGGACAAGCTAATATGCTCCATGCGTCAACGGTATCGTGCCAACTGCGTGGCCACATGATACCCGGCAGGCCATGACGACGACCGCGGGTGACAGAACGGATCGGCAGGAGATGGCGACATGACCAGACCCACCGAGCTGAGAACGGAGCGCCTTCTCCTCAGGCCGTTCAGCCTGTCGGACATAGACGCGGTGCTCGAGTACGCCAGCGATCCCGAGTGGGCTACGTACTACCTGCGGCCATACGACAGGGGCCAGGCTGAGTACGTGGTCGCGCACGCGGTGCAGACCTGCTGGGACAAGGGCGCCACGTTCGCGGTGGTGTACGACGGACGCGTCGTGGGCCTGGTCAGCCTGCGCGTCGATCCCGGGGACGAGGACAAGAAGGCGGAGCTCGGCTACGACATCGCGAGGGAAATGTGGGGACAGGGCCTGGCTACTGAGGCCGCGGCGGCCGTCTGCGACTGGGCGTTCCGCGAGTATGGGCTCGCGAAAGTCTACACGCTGGCGGACGCGCGCAACGGCCGCTCCCTGCGCGTGATGGAAAAGCTGGGCATGAGGCGCGAGGCGGTCTATCGAAGCGACGAAGTCGAACGGGGAGAGCGCGTCGACGGCGTCTCCTACGCCGTGCTCAGATCGGAGTGGCGCGGGCGCGGCGGGCCGTTGCCGACCGTAGCCCTCCCACCGGAGGAGTGGAGCACGACAGACCGGGACGACATCCCCGAGCTGACCACCGCTCGTCTGCTGCTGCGGCCGTTCGCCCCCGGCGACGTCGACGACGTCTTCGAGTACGCGCGGGACCCCGAGTGGGCGGAGTTCCTCCTCGACTCGGCGCCCCAGCCGTACACGCGGCGAGACGCGGAGCAGTTCGTCGCGGGCAGGATGACGGCACCGCGTACGGAGCTCTCCTGGGCCATAGTGCAGGACGGCACGGGCATCGGTGGCATCATCCTGCGCGTCGACGCGAAGCACGAGACCGGCCAGGTAGACTACGCCCTCGCGAAGTCGCACTGGGGCCAGGGTCTCATGCCGGAGGCCGCCGCCGCCGTGGTCGACTGGGCGTTCCGGGAGCGCCGGCTGGCCAGGATGTCGTCCCAGGCGGACGTCCGGAACCGTCGGTCGTGGAGGGTCATGGAGAAGATCGGCATGAGGCGGGAGGGCGTGTCGCGAAGCCGCCGCAAGGACCCGAGGCCCGGCCGCCCGCGGATCGACATGGCCTTCTACGGCCTGCTCCGGGAAGACTGGGAGCAGGCGCGGAATGGGTAACCGTTGAGCCGCCTCGTGCTGGTACGCCACTCGCGCCCCGATATCGAGCCAGGCAGGCCGGCGTCGGCCTGGAGGCTGAACGACGTCGGCCGGCGCCGTGCCGAGCTCCTGGCCGCCAGGCTCCGCGACGTCAGTCCCGCTGTCGTCTGGTCCAGCAGGGAGCCCAAGGCGGTCGAGACGGCGGAGATCGTTGCAGAGGCCTTCGGAGTCCCCGTCCGGACCGCGGATGGGCTTGAGGAGCACCACAGGGACGGCGTGCCGTACTTTCCGACGCGGGAAGAGTTCGGGGCCGCGGTCGGGCGTCTCTTCGAGAGGCCCGGCGAGCGTGTCCTTGGGACGGAGACGGCCGAGCAGGCCCTAGGCAGGTTCACGGCCGCGATCGATGCCATCATCGAGACGGGGGAGGCCGACAACATCGTCGTAACCCACGGCACGGTGATGTCGCTCTACGCGGCGAGCGTCGCCGGCGTCGACTCGATCGGCCTCTGGCGCAGGCTGGACACGCCCTCATTCGTAGTCCTCGACCTGCCTGGCATGGACGTGCGCTGCGTCGTGGAAAGCGTCACCGTAGAGCAGGGCTAGACCGACAGGTACGCTACTCACATGGAAGGACAACCTCAAATCGAGCTTGGCGTGATGGAAGGCTACTCCCGCTGGGCGAAGAGCTACGATACGACCTGGAACACGCTCATAGCCACCGAGGAGCTGTACTCGTTGGGTCTGCTCGACGGCCTTGACGGGGAGGCCGCCCTCGACGTCGGGGCGGGTACCGGCCGGTTGGCGCTGAAGCTCGCGCGACGGGGTTGGAAGGTCACGGCAATCGACCCGAGCCCCGAGATGCTGGCCGTCGCACGACAGGCGGCGGCCCGCGAGGGACTTCCCGTGGAATGCACGCTCGCGGCCATAGAGGACGGCCTGCCGGTGGAGGCCGGCGCCTTCGATCTCGTGGTCTGCGCGCTGGCGCTTTGTCACGTACCCGATCTCCGAGAGGCCATTGGGGAGTTCCACAGGGCGTTGGCGCCGGGAGGACACTTGCTCGTGACCGACGTGCACCCGGACTTCGTCGCCGCGGGCATGCCGACACAGTTCCGCGAGAACGACGTGACCTACGTCCTGCGCAACGAGCCGCACACCCGCGACGACTACGTGCGGGCCATCGCGGCCGCAGGTCTGCGCCCATCCACGGTACTGGACGTTCCCGGCAGGGAGGTCCCTGGAGGCTTCGCCAGCGAGTTCATGCTGGAGAACTTCATGGACGTCAACTTCGCGCTGATCGTGCTTGCGAAAAAGGGATAGCTGCCGACACGAGCAGCAGAAGCGGGAGCCACCAGGAACGGGCTTGTCGGATGAAGCAATTCAGCCTTCGCCGGGCTACGGCGAGAGACCGCGAATGGCTCTACGCCATCCACAGGGAAGGCATGAGGTCCTACGTCCAGCAGATGTGGGGCTGGGACGAGGATTTCCAGAGAGAACGCTTTCGCCAGGGCTTCGATCCGGAAGCAACGCAGGTCATCCTGGCGGCTGGGAGCGAGATCGGCTTCCTCAGAGTCGCGGAGAGGGAAGGGGTTATCACCCTGGAGCAGATATTCATCGCATCCGGCCACCGCGGCCGGGGAGTGGGGACGGCCCTGCTGCGTGACATCCTCGCCAGGGGCCTTCCCGTGAGGCTCAGGGTCCTGAAGGCGAACGCCGCCGCCCGGCGCCTCTACGAGCGTCTGGGGTTCCGGGTCGTCAACGAGAGTGCGGCCCACCACCACATGCTCTTCGAGCCGGACTGCACGCCACCTGGATGAGCGCGAGTTCGGCATCCGCGCTCCGGGTGTCACTTCGGTCACTGGCGCCCAGACAGTCCCCTGAGGTACTCCAGCCAGCCGTCCAGCTCCTCGTCGACAGTGCCGTGTCCAAGCTGGAGGATCGGGCTTCGGTTGCGGAGCAGGTCTCCGATGTGCCACATCGGCCAGAGGCAGACGAAGTCGTGGATCGAGTCCCTCTCCGCATCCGACATCGGCCGTGCCGAGCCATACGCGGCGAGAAAGGCGTCCCAGTGCGTGTCGTCGAACTGGAGTCTCACGAGCGCGAGATCGAACGCGCGCCAGCCGTACCCGCACAGATCGAAGTCGAACAGCGTCATGCCCGAGTCCGAATCGTAGTGGATGTTGTGCCAGCCCAGGTCGCAGTGCACCAGCCCGTAAGCCCCTGCCTCCATCGGCACCCGGCTCACGTTCTCGCGCAGGACGCCGGCGAGCTCGTGAAGGAACGCCGGAGTCGTCCTGTTCCGGCTTACCATGCGAGCCTCCAACAGCCGCAGCGGCTCATGCAGCAGGAACTCCAGATCGAGGTGATACCGGTCGTACTCGCTGGCAAACCGATCCATCGCCAGGTGGAGTGCCGCCACGGTGCTCCCCAACTCCCACGCGTGCCGGTCATCCATCGTCTCCCAGATGTCTTTTCCCTCAGCGAACTCGAACAACGCGGCATGGCGAGTCTCGCCGCTGGACTCGAACCGAGCGAGGGTCTGGCCGCCAACGTCCGGGACAGGAGCGGCCACCGGTAGCCCTTCCGCCTCCAGGAACGCGAGCAGGTCCAGCTCGAAGCGCAGGTCGTCCGCAGTACCGATGTAGTACTTCCCGTTCAGGTAGAGCCTGAGGACGTACCTCCGGTCGCCCTCGTCGACGAGGTAATGGTCGTTGCCGCCGCGACGGATGAACGAGCAGCGCGCGGCGGGCGACAGGCCATACCTCCGGGCGAGGAACGGAACGAGCGCATTGGGCTCGACCAGCGCGTCCAATGGAGGGTCACTCCGCGACGAACGCGTACGTGGGCAGCGATTCCGCGTCCGGCTCTCCGGCGAGCATGTCCAGCAGGGCGAGCTCGGCGCTCACCGCCTCGAGTGCGGCCGCTGAGGCCGACGGCGGCCTCGACGCGATCATCTGCCGGGCCAACTGCCTCGCGTTCTCTATCTCCCAGGCCCGGCCGTCCTCCAGGCCCACTGAGGAGTCGGTCACCCACTCGCTGGTGACCTGCCAGCCCGCGTCCCGCGCCATCGATCGGGCCTGGTCGGGGGTGATCATGCACTGGACGTTGAAGAGGGGCCTCCCGTGTTCCCGTGACCAGTGCGAGTTGACGTGCAGCTGGGCGAGGACGGCCACAAGATGAGGGAGCTGTCTCGCGTTCCGGGGCCGCGGATGCCACTCCGCGTATCCAAGCCGCTTCGACCACGGCCGGACGCGTGCGAGCAGCTTCTCCAGCACCCCGCGGGAGGCCATGTACCACGAGCTGTGGGCGAACACCGCGAGGTCGAAGTGCCCGTCGGGGAAGTCCCACTCGGAGTCGAGCAGGTCGGCGCGGGTGCGAAATTCGATGCGCCTGCCGACGGCAGAAGACTTCATGGACTTGTGCGCGTCTCCCAGGGAGACCGGCGCGCCCGCGGTGTCCGGCTCGATGTCCACCGCGACGACGCTACCGCCGTCGCCCACCGCATGGGCGAGGACCGCGGTGCAGGCCCCCTGTCCGCAGCCGGTCTCCAGCACCCGGTTGCCGCGGGCCGGCGCCCAGTACTCCACGAGCGCCATGCGGTGCCTCAACTGGGCCGCGCTCGTGTGGTTGACGATGCGTGCCATCTCATCAAGCTGCCGGTCAACGTCCGTCCAGTAGCTGGACTGCGCCGGTTGTCTCTTGTTCGACGTTCTCATCATCTCCTCCTGTTTGACGTATGGAATCCGGCGCCGCCTACTCCGGAAGCGTTTCCCGGACCGCCCTGTAGGAGCGGTAGCGACTTGCGGGCACCACGCCGTTCTCCAGTCCGGCGCTCACCGCGCACCCCGGCTCCTCGAGATGGGCGCAGTCCCCGAACCGGCATCCGGGAGCGAGGGAGGCGATCTCCGGGTAGAAGCCGGCGAGCTCGCGCTTTCGGAGCCCGGCGAGGCCGAACTCGCGCACGCCGGGCGTGTCGACGACGAACCCGCCGCCGTCCAGGCCCAGCATCATGGCCTGCGTCGTCGTGTGCCGGCCCTCTCCGGAGCGGTCCACGTCGGCGACGCGCAGGTCGAGCCCCGGCTGGACCGCCGCGATCAGCGTCGACTTGCCCGCCCCGGACGGGCCCGCCAGCGCGGTCGTGCTGCCCCACAGGACGCCTCGCAGGACGTCGATTCCCTCTCCGGTGACGGCGCTGGTCCTGACGACGGCGTGTCCCAGCGCCTCGTACGGCCGAACGGCGTCATCGAGCTCGCGCATGTCCCCCGCGAGGTCGACCTTGTTAACGCACACGACGGGCGCGAGGCCGCTGCGGCGAGCGGCGATCTCGCACCGGTCCACCAGCTCGGGCCAGAATGGCGGCTCGCGCCAGGACGAGACTATGAGCAACTTCTCGACGTTCGCCGCGATCACCTGCCGGCGATGAGCGTGGAAGACGTCCGGGCGCGCCAGGATGGTCGATCTCGGCAGCACCTCGTCGACGGTGCCGCCCCCGGCGCCGTGGCCGCTCACGACGACCCGGTCTCCGACGGCGACGACGTTCGTGAAGGACGTCTCGGCGGCCGTCAGGCCGCTCCTCAGCCGGCACCGGAGCCTGGTCCCGCCGATCTCCACGACGCACAGCCCGCTGCTGACCGAGACGACAGTGCCGGCGCCATCGACCGCGGCCGGCGCCGGGCTCTCCGCGCCCGTCGTGGTGGCGGCGGCCCGGAAGGCGGCCTGCTCGAGGCCGCGGCGGCGGGCATTCTCGTCGATCGGCATGATCCGTTCGACAAGCTCGTGGTCGTGCTCGTCCCAGTCGTCGTACTCTTCCAGGTCCCAGTCCTTCTTGCGAGGCGGCCTGGGCTCGAGGTTGCGTCGCTGCCCCCTGACCATCCTCTTGGTGCGCCGGGACTGACGCCTCTGCGCCATGTGGCCTTCGGTCCTGCTGAGTCGTTTGTCCGAGTTGCGATGGTGTTCGGGTCGTTCGCCTGTCAACACATCTCCTCCGTGTGTAAGCGCCCAAAAGAAAAGGGCCGTGAGCGTGGTGGCTCATGGCCCTTCGGTGGCGGCGGCGTCGCGGTCGGCTACGCCGCCTGCCTGGAGAAAAGCGATGAGCGCGGCACTGTCGCCGCGCTCATGTCGTTCCGCGTTGTTGCTGGAGACCGGAGGCGCTGTCTACGGACTCGGCCCTCCGGGAGCGAGGCGAACAGGGTCGTTTCTGCAAGTGATCACGGTGACTCTTTCCATGTCCGACCTCCTTCCCGCCTCCGGTGCGAGGGGCGCTGTGTCCGTGGCGAAATTATATTCCGGGACCGTCGGCGCCGGTAACCGGCGTTCGGGTCGGTTGCCTGCGGTGAAGTTGCCGATGGCGGTGGTGTATCATGGGCGAAGCTCGGCCGGTACGGGGAGGCGAACCATGTTCTGCTCGCGATGCGGTCACGAGAACGCGGACGACGTAAGGTTCTGCGCTGAGTGCGGCGTCCCGCAGCAGGAAGATGGCGAGGGCCTGGGCTCGTACCGCCCCTTCGACGACGATGCGGAGTCCGGCGGCGTCCCCGCTCCCTCTGACATCGCGCCACGCGACCTTGGCGCCCTTATCAGCGAGAGCATCAGCACCTACAGGAACGTGTTCCTGACGCTCTTCCTCATCGCCCTGGTCCCGCAGGTCCCGAGCGTTCTGAGCGCCGTGCTCGCCGGCGAGCCCGCCGACGATTCGGTTGCGGCCACCTTCGATCCGACCTCGATCGTCCTGGGCCTGGTGGCGTTCCTGATCGGCATCCCATCGACGGCGGCGGGGGTCTTCTGCGCCGCGCGGGCGCTCACGGGCCGCAAGGCGGACATCGTGACGAGCTACTCCAGCGCCTTTGGAGTCCTGGTCCCGGCCGCGGTCGCCACCATCATCGTGACCATAGCGCTCATTGCCTCGGGCATCCTGTGGCTGATCCTGATCGGCATCCCGCTGTTCTTCTACCTGCTCGTGATCTGGTTCTTCGCGGTGCCGGCCGTCGTCATCGAGGGCAGGGACGGGATAGACGCCCTGAAACGAAGTCGGGAGCTGACGCGCGGAAGCTGGTGGAGGCTGTTCGGCATCGGGACCGTCTTCACGCTGCTGATCATCGCCGTGGCAATACCGGTCGGGATAGTCTTTGCCGTTATCGCCGCCGCCGCGGACAACGACCTCGTGCTGACGATCGGGGTGGCGCTGATCGGGGCCCTGCTTACGCCCGTATACTACGCAGGCAGTGTGCTCGTCTACGTCGACCTGCGCGTCCGCAACGAGGGCTACGGCACCCAGGCGCTCGCCGACGATCTGGCGCGCCGGCCGGGAAGGATGGCGCCATGAAGATCGCGACCTGGGCCGCAGCGATCGCGCTGGCCGGTGGGTTCGCGGTGCTCGCCGCCTACTGGTTCGTGGCGGTCTTCGGCGAGCTGCTCGACGCGGAAGAGGTGCCGATCCTCATCAGGATAGCCGTGCCGGCCGTCGTCGGAGGCTCAGTCGTACTACTGCTCGTGGCAGTGCTGCAGCGACTCCGCGACCGCAGGGACGAAGACCTCGAAGGAGTGGACTATTGATCGTAGTGACGACGGACGAGATTCCGGGCAGGCAGGTCGACGAGGTGCTGGGCATGGTCATGGCCAACTCGGTGCGCGCAAAGCACCTGGGCAAGGACATCATGGCCGGCTTCCGCAATCTCGCCGGCGGCGAGATCACCGAGTACACGAAGCTGATGGCCGAGTCGCGCGAGCTCGCCGTGCGGAGGATGATCGAGCGGGCGGAGGCGATGGGCGCGGACGCGGTCGTCGCCACCCGTTTCATCACCGCGGGCATCGCCCAGGGCGCGTCCGAGATCCTCGTCTACGGCACGGCCGTCAAGACCAGCTCGTAGGCCTCGTCCCGATCCTGTCTTCGGCCGCCCTCACGGGTCCGGCCGTCCCCGGTAACCTGAATTCTGAAGCAACGATGCCTCGTGCGAGTGGTCGTAGGCATCTTGACATCAGAAATGCCGCGCACTATGATGCCTCCATGAGAACTACGCTGACCGTCGACGACGACATAGCCGACTCCCTCAAGGAGCAGGCGCGGCTTCAGGGCAGGCCATTCAAGCAGGTCGTGAACGACGCCCTGCGCCGTGGCATGTCTCCCTCCGTCAGGGAGACCCCGGAGCCCTATCGCGTCGACCCGATCGACAGCGGGTTCGCGCCGGGCGTCGACCCACTGAAGCTGAACCAGCTCAACGACCAGCTCGAGGCCGAGGAGTTCGGCGGGCCCAGCGCGGGGTGATAGTCCCCGATCTCAACCTGCTCGTCTACGCCCACGACTCCGGCGCGCCCAATCACGACGCCGCCAGGCGATGGTGGGAAGACCTGGTCAACGGCCCGGAGCGCATAGGCGTGCCCTGGGTCGTGTCGACCGGCTTCGTGCGGCTCATGACCCACCCCAGGGTGCTCAGCCGCCCTACGACCCCGGAGCGCGCCGTCGACTACGTGCGCGAGTGGTTCAGGTTCCCGCAGGTGGTGCCGATCAACCCCGGCGCCGACCACCTGGCCCACCTCCGCCGGAACCTGGCGGCCGCGGGCGTCGGCGCCAACCTGGTGACCGACGCGCATATCGCAGCCGTCGCCATGGAGTACCAGGCCGAGGTCCACTCGAACGACGCCGACTTCGCACGCTTTCCCGGACTCCGCTGGCGCAATCCCCTCTGATCCACACGGGCCGCTAGACAGTCCCTGTATAATCGAGGTGTGGCCCGCTTCATCCCAGGACTCCATTGGACTGCGAGCGCCCTGCCCTCGAGGCGCCAGAACGTAACTTGATTGCGCATCTCGTTCGCGCCGCCATGCTCGTGGCCTCGCTCATCGCCGCCGCCTGCTCGGGAGGCGGTCAGCCCGCGCCGACCGCCGTCCCCGCGTCGCCCACGTCGGTGCCGCAGCCCGAGTCGGTGCTGCCGACGCCGGCGCCGGCCCGGGCGGAGACACTCAGGGTCGTGCTCGCCTCGATCGACCTGGGCGTGGGCCGAAACAGGCTCGCGTTCGGGATAATCGAGGGCGACGCCCGGCAGGTGCGCGCCACCGAGGCGAAGGTGCTCCTCTTCCACGTCGACACGACCGCGGACAGGCCGAGGACGTCCGCGCTGGCTACCTTCGTTCCGTGGCACCACGGGCGGCACGGGGTATACGTCGCGGACGTCGAGCTCGACGCGGCCGGGCAGTGGGGCATCGTCGCCGAGATCGCGGGAGACGACGGCGCCGTCAGGACCGCCCAGTCCGGCGTCTTCCAGGTCAAGCAGGCGACGTCCGCGCCCGCGATCGGAAGCCCCGCGCCCGCGAGCGTCACCAGGACTTCCGCCGACGTCGCCGACCTGGCCGAGATCACGACCTCGCCCGAGCCCGACCCGGACCTCTACGCCATGACCGTCGCCGGCGCCGTGTCGAGCGGCAGGCCCAGCGTCATCTCCTTCGCGACCCCGGCCTTCTGCCGCACCGCCACCTGCGGTCCCCAGGTCGAGGTGCTCTCCGCGCTGCGCGACAGGTTCGGCTCAGACGCCAACTTCGTGCACGTGGAGGTCTACGAGAACGCCCACGAGGTCGACGGCGACGCGTCGAAGCTGCGCCTCGATCCCGCCATGGGGGAGTGGGGCCTGATTACGGAGCCGTTCACCTTCGTCGTCGACGCCGGCGGCCTGGTGGCCGCGAAGTTCGAGGGCTTCGTCACCAGTGGTGAGCTGGAGGCCGCCCTGACGGCCGTGCTGGGAGCGTCATGACCATCCGCCGCGCGGCCGCCGCCGCAATCGTCGTGCTGGCCCTGTTGGCGTCCGCAACCCCGGCCGCGCTCGCCAACGGCGCCGGCGCGGAGATATTCCGCGGCGTCGAGGGCCCGTTCCAGCTCGTCGTCCGCGTGCAGCCCGAGGAGCCGGTGCTCGGGGCCGTCCACCTGACTTTCGAGCCGACCATGGCGGCGACCGGGGAGCCGGTCGAGGACGCGATGGTCGGCGTCCTGGCCAAGGACGCGGAGGGCGCCGAGCGGTACCAGGTCCGCGCCGTCAACACCCCCCAGGAACGGCAGTACTACGACGCCAACATCACCTTCCACGAGGCCGGCGAGTGGACCCTCGTCGTAGACATCGAGCAGCCCGGCACCGGATCGGCGACCTTCGAGGTGCCGATGACGGTCGCGCCCCAGCTTATCCCGGCGCGCGCCGTCGCCGGCACCCTGGTGTTCGTGCTGATCAGCGGGGCGTTGGTCGGCGGAGTCCTGTTAGTCTGGTACCAGTCGCGTCGCGCGCTCAGACGGCGCGAGCGGTCAAGCGGTTAGCGGCGGCCGCGCCTCTTCCCGTTCAGAGAACGAGGCCCCGGACGATAAACCCCGCGACCCAGCTCATGAGCAGGGTCGGCCCGACGGCGATCAGCCATCCTTCTCGGCCCTGTCTGGCGGGCCCCCTGAGCCACAGGTACGCGGCGAAGCCGGCGAACCCCGCCGCCAGCAGCCAGACCGCCAGTGTGCTGACACCGAGACCCAGCCCGAGCACGAAGAACACGGCGCCAACGGCCAGCACGGAGGCTCTCGGGTAGCGCCGCGTGTCGATCACGAGCACGCCGTACTTCTTCCCGTCAACCTCTTCGACCGCGTACGTCGCGCCGTCGTTGTCCGGGTCGAACGCGATGCCAGCCTCCTCGCACACCGTCACGGCCGTCTCCCTCGCGAACTCCTCGTCACCCCCGGGAAGGCGGCCCTCGACCGCACGCGTCCCGATCACGGCCGGCTTCAACCTGGTCCGCTGCGGATGTGCGGCCTGCAGGCCTTCCAGCGCTGCGGGCGCCACATCGTCGGAAGTCGTGAACACGTACAGGTAGATCAACCAACCGTCCCCGCTGTGAGGTTGAAAGAGCATATCCCGCCGACCGCCCCGATTGCAACGACCCGACGGTACCCACAGCGCGGCGTGATCTGGCACTCCGGCCAGGAAGACGCTTCGGCCGTTGCGGTGACGCACCATCCGGGGCAATCCGACGCCAACCCTCCCGCCAACCGACCTGTGACGCGCCACTGTGAGGCCGTTGCAGGTTCATGGTCATCCTGTAGTGGCTTGGTATAGACTAGCGCCGATGTATACGGGACGCGCCCATCTGGCTGGACGAAATCGACGGACCGCCTCGTCCCTGGCTCGGCACGCTACCGGCTTCGTATTTCGAGAGTCGAGCGACGCGGCAACGGGGCTTCGATGGACCGCCTTGACAGCCTTGGCTGTGGCACTGGCAGTGGTCGCCTGGGGATGTGGTCTCACTGAGGATGCAATACCAACGCCTACCCCGGCACCTCCCCCAACCAGACCGCCCTCTTGGCCCCCCAGTTTGATTTCCGTGGTCGACAGGACGCCATACTCACTGACAGTCTCTTGGTCCGCACCCTTGCGTGCCAGATCTTACGAATTACAACGGAGCTCGTCCGAGCACGGGGACTATTCTGTCGTGGCATCCGACATAGCCGCGACCAGGTTTGTGGAACAGGGTCTGGAACCGGATAGCGTCTACTATTACAAATTGAGGGCCTGTAACCACCTTGGGTGCTCGGACCTTTCGCGCGACACTGGGGGAGGAGTCACCGAGTCCGCTGCTGACGTCGATATCCCCGGCACGCCGTTTGCGGTTCGCGTCGTAAGGAAGGATGTCTTTGGCCCCGACATAGACGAGGTGACCTGGGTCGGTGTGAAGGGCGCGACCTACTACGAAGTATTCAGGTCTGGAGAACTGCTGAACGAGATAAGTGCTCCAGGGAATCGTAGCGGCCATACGGATATGGGTCGATCGTTTGGTGTTCCCCTCAGCAAGCGCTATCAGGTCAGGGCGTGCAACAAGGCGGGGTGTTCCCCTCTCACGGAGTCGATGCGCACAGCCAGAACCAGCGGCCCCGCCCTGCCTTCGTCGATTGTCGGCGTCTGCGAGGTCGGCCTGAAACTGAATCCGGGAGAGGGGTGCGAACTGGAGGACGGCAGCGCCCTCTTGTACATCGAGGCCGAAGCCGAGTTCGGCTATCACGACATCTGCCTGCTAAGAGAGTCGACCACCGTGTGTTCGAGCTACATGGTGGAGGTCAGCGACGACCTGGTCGCGATCGAATTGGAGTCCCGGAAGGAATGGCGCATCCAGCACCATCCCTTGATGGCTGGATCTGCTACAGCATCGGAGGGTCGCGGTTCGGATGCGGGCAAGCAGGCGACGCCATCGCCAGGGCGCTCCACTCCGCCGGCCGGGTCTGACACGGCCCGGGAGGCTTTCGAGGCATCCGGGCCGTCAGGATACACTCGAATCTCTCTGAACGACTGGGGCATAGTTTGGGGAATTCCCGAGAGGTTCACGAGCGATTCGAGCCTTGGCGCCGTGGCCTATATGCTGCTCGGAACCGTGAGGGGGTGCGATTTCGCTGACGAAGAGCTCGACCGGTCAGCGATCGTATACGCCAGGACGGAACAGTTGGGGCGTCTTTCGAACTACGAGGCCATGAAGGTCTGCCGCAAGGCCAGCGACGACTGGGCCAGGGACTGGGACGGCCTGAGGATCACTCACCTGCGGGTCTTCGATGAGAACGGTCCCGCGAACACGAGAGAGTACGTCTACGATTCGGCCAGCGGGAAGTACGTCGAGACGTCCGCCGGGTCCAACTAGCCGCTTGCGGCCCGTGACGGCCCTCCACTAAACTGCGGGTTCCGCGGAACGCCGAAACACGGAGGGCCGACATGGTCACCGGATTCAACCACTCGGGCATCGTCGTGAGGGACATCGACAGGATGGTGTCCTTCTACCGCGACACGCTGGGCCTCAGCGTGGTCCGCGAGGTCGAGAGCATCGCGCCGCCGGAGGGCAACCACACCGGCATCCCCGGCTCGCAGCGCATGCTCGTATTCGTCGGCAAGCCCGAGGGCGAGCACGTCCTGGAGCTCGTCTGGTACCGGGAGCCTGTGAGCCCCGAAGGTCATCTCGCCCGCAACCAGCTCGGCGCGTCGCACGTCTGCTTCAACGTCGACGGGCTGGCCGCGCTGCACGAGAAGCTGACCGCGGAGGGCATCGAGTTCGTGACGCCGCCCATCTACAACGATCTGCCCGACGGCGGCCGCGCCGGCATATGCTACTTCCGAGACCCGGAGGGCAACTGGATCGAGCTCGTCGAGCGCACCGCCGCCTCCTAGACCGACCGACAGACTCGCGCACCACCGCCGGAGCAAGAAAAATGCCGAGACTCGCCGCGAACCTGACGATGCTGTTCAACGAGGTCGACTTCCTCGACCGCTTCGAGGCCGCGGCCCGCGCCGGCTTCGAGGGCGTCGAGTACCTGTTCCCGTACGACTACGACAAGGAAGTCCTCGCCGACAGGCTGCGCGGCAACGGACTGGCGCAGGCGCTGCACAACCTGCCCGCCGGCGACTGGGACGCCGGCGAGCGCGGCATCGCCTGCCTGCCCGACCGCGTCGCCGAGTTCCAGGACGGCGTTGGCGCCGCCATCGAGTACGCGACGGCCCTCGGATGCGCGCAGGTGAACTGCCTCGCCGGCGTGGCGCCGGAGGGCGCGGATGACGACACGTTGCGCGAGACGCTCGTCGCCAACCTGGAGTTCGCCGCGTCGAAGCTGAAGGACGCGGGAATCGCGCTCGTCGCCGAGCCCATCAACACGCGCGATATCCCGGGCTTCTACCTGACGAGCACGGCGCAGGCGCTGTCCATATTCGACGAGGTGGGCTCCGACAACCTGTCGCTGCAGTACGACGTCTACCACATGCAGATCATGGAGGGCGACCTGGTCCCGACCATCGAGGCGAACCTCCCGATCATCCGCCACGTGCAGATCGCCGACAACCCGGGCCGCAACGAGCCCGGCACGGGCGAGATTAACTACGACTTCGTGCTCGCCGAGCTAGACCGGCTGGGCTACACAGGCTGGGTCGGCTGCGAGTACAAGCCGCTCACCACCACCGAAGAGGGTCTCGGCTGGGCCGCGAAGTACCTGGGTGAACGCACTTGACGCCGCCTCCCTCTAGCTCCCTCCCGCGAGGGGAGGGAGGAGAAGACTAACCCCCTCTCCCTCGACGGGAGAGGGCTGGGGTGAGGGTGACCGCACCTGACGCCCTCTCCCTCTAGCTCCCTCCCGCGAGGGGAGGGAGGAGAAGACTAACCCCCTCTCCCTCGACGGGAGAGGGCTGGGGTGGGTACAGACCGGGTACATTGGTAACAGGTAGACCGGGCACCTGGGTAACACATTATTCCAAAATAGGAGCAATTCTTATGAGGAGTCATGCGATGCCCTGGAACGAGTCTAGCGCGGCCTGTGAGCAGAGAGTGTTCATAGAGAGGTGGTCGATGGGGGAAGAGTCCGTTTCGGAGCTGTGCCGCCGATTCGGGATCAGCCGGAAGACGGGCTACAAGCGGATCAACCGATTCAAGGAGGACGGCTACGAGGGTCTGGGCGACCGTATCAGCGCACCGCACTCGCATCCGAACGCGACGAGCCCTGAGGTGGCAAGGCGGTTGATCGAGGCTAAGCGAGCCCGTCCGACGTGGGGTCCCAAGAAGCTGGTGGCCTGGCTGCGAGCTGAGGCTCCCGATACGCCATGGCCGGCTCCGAGCACCGCAGGGGCGATCCTTGACCAGGCCGGCCTGGTCAAGCGGAGGCGCCGCCGCAGGAGCACCGCCCCGTGGAGCGAGCCGTTCGCCGAGGCGATAGATGCCAACGACGTGTGGTGCATAGACTTCAAGGGGTGGTTCCGCACCGGCGACGGTAAGCGGGTCGACCCGCTTACCGTCCAGGACGCGGCGTCGCGCTACCTGCTGGCGTGCGCCGGTCTGGCCCAGCCGAGGACAGCTCAGGTGCGACGGGTGATCGACAGAGTGTTTCGGGAGTACGGACTTCCTCGGACGATCCGCACCGACAACGGCCCGCCGTTCGCCAGCGTCGGTCTGGGAGGGCTGACGACTCTGTCGATCTGGTGGATCAAGCTGGGGATCATCCCGGAGCGCATCGAACCCGGCCACCCGGAGCAGAACGGCAGGCAGGAGAGGTTTCACAGAACGCTCGATGAGGAGACGGCGTCCCCGCCGCAGCCGAACGAGCGGAGCCAGCAGAGGGCGTTCGACACCTTCAGGAACGACTACAACGAGGTGCGGCCGCACGAGGCGCTTGGCCAGCAGCCTCCATCTAGCGTGTACCGACCGTCGCACCGGGAGTATCCCCGACGCGCAGAGTCGCCAGAGTACGCAAGCGGAGTCACGGTCCGAAGGGTGAGAACGAACGGCCAGATCAAGTGGAACGGAGGACTGGTCTACCTGAGCGAGGCGCTCAAGGGTGAGCCGGTCGGGCTGGTGCAGCAGGACCCCAGGTACTGGACGGTCATCTATGGCCCGCTCAGCATCGGGCTGTTGGACGACCACACCGGTCATGTGCTGCATACCCCTACCAAACTGTTACCCAAGTGCCCGGTTTAGGTGTTACCCATGTCCCCGGTTGCACAGTGAGGGTGACCGCACTTGACGCCGCCTCCCTCTAGCTCCCTCTCGTCAGGGAGGGAGGAGAAGAGAGCCTCTTGCCGCGGCTACTCGTACCGGAGCGCCTCCGCGGGCGCGATCGAGGCCGCCTGCCGCGCGGGCAGCACCGTCGTGAGCAGCGAGAAGAAGTACGCCCCGACCGAGATCAGGATGATCTTCATCCACGGCAGCACGAACTCCACCTCAGGCTCGTCCAGCCGCATCTCGTCGATCAGCTCGATGGACGATACCAGGCCCAGCCCGAGGCCGAGCCCGATGCCGAGCAGCGAGAGAAACGATGCCTCCGCGATGAAGCTGAGCTGCACCATCCCGGGCGAGAAGCCGATCGCCCGCAGCACGCCGATCCCGTGTCGCCGTTCCACCACGGTCCGCGCGCTGATGACTCCGAGGGCGGCGATGCCCACGAGCAGGCCCAGCGACATGAACCCGATCATCAGGTTGAACAGCGCCTTCTGCGACGCCTGCGCTTCTTCAATCGACTCGTCCAGGTCCAGCGTCGCGACCCCGTTCTGGAAGAAGGCCGCCTCTATCGTGCCGGCCGGGTCGTCGAAGCCCTCCTCGACGTTGAAGAAGAGCTGTGTCGCATTCACCTCGCGGCCCAGGGTCTCGTTGGAGACGTAGAAGCCCACGGGCATCGGCCCGGTCGAAGCGAGTGTGTCCAGCACCCCGACGACCGTCAGCTCCAGCGTGCCGCCGCCCTCCAGGTCGCGCACCATAATCCGCACCGGCTCCATGTCGTCGTTCTCGATGAGCAGGCCCTCCACGCCGTCCAGCGTGAACCGGTCCGAGGTCAGCGCGAACCCGGACGCATTGCGCGTCGGCACGATCGTGGCGCTCACTATGGCCAGCCCCGGATTCTCCCTCACGGCGCGCCACACCGCCGCGCTGTCGGGACCGCCTCCCCCCGTGTACTCGGGCGCGGCCAGCGCGATGCCGAACCCGTTCGTCGCGAAGAAGTCGTCGCCGACGCCGGTCACCGTCGTGTCCGCGTACTCGCCGGCGGGGTCGGATACCAGCCGCGCGTCCGCCTTGTCGACCGTGTGGAATGTCCCGACGGAGGGAGCCCCGTCGACGCGCTCGACGAAGCCCAGGTCCGGGTTGGCTTTCACCGCGGCTCCCAGGTCGTCGATGGGGTTCAGGTTGGCGCCCACAAAGCCGATCACCTCGTAGCCGCCCCCGATCCGCTCATGGTTGTCCAGCAGGTTGTCCAGCACGTCCACGAACGTCGCCATCACGGTCACCGAAAAGATCACGATCGCGAACATCGCGAGCGACAGGCCCGTCCGGCTCCGGGACTGCAGCGGGTACGACACGGCCGACTTGACCACCGGTGAGTACCGCCGGATCCGGCCCACGGTCTTGCTCATCAGGGCCAGCACGACCGGGGCGTTGTTGACCGTCACGAGCACGGCGCCCGCTACCAGGAAGGTCCCGATCAGGAAGAACCCGGACATGTCCTCCGTGAAGTCCGACTTTGCCGACTTCAGGACGCTGTGGGGGATCAGCCAGTAGACGACCAGGAACAGGCCGGCGCCTGTGAAGACCCAGCGCGAAGGCACGCCCATTGCGCGCAGCACCATCGCGATCCCGAGCGCGATCAGGGAGAGACCGAGTCCGAAGAAGGGCAGGTGGGCCGCCAGGAATGCGGCCACCAGCACCAGCACGCCAAACACGATCACCGCCCCGGCGCGCAGCAGCGGTCCGCGCCGGGAGCCTTCGACCTGGGGTTCGGGCAGGTTCCGGACGGCGCGCACGATGTTCAGCCGGCTGATGCGCCGCGCCGAGAGGATGACGGTGACGAACGTGAGCACGCTGCCGGCCAGGAACGCCGACAGGAAGCTCACGGGCCGGACGTGGGGCGTGAACGAGAAGCCCTCGACCGACTGGCTGATGATCGCCGATACGACCTCCACCAGGACGAGGCCCAGCCCGACCCCGATCACCGCGCCCACGATCGCCGAGCCGATGCCGTAAATCGCGCCCTCCACCGTGAACATGCGCACAAGGTGATGACGCTGCATGCCCACGGCCCGCGCCATCCCCATCTCGCTCTTGCGCTCCGCCGCCAGCATCGAGAAGATCAGGAAGATCAGCAGAAGGCCCACGCCGATCGAGAACAGGCCGAACGTCGTGAAGATGGAGACGAACACCCCACCGATCTCGTTAGCCAGGTCGATCACGTCCCGCTTGACGCCCACCAGCTCCAGCCCGTTGCCGCCGACCGCCGGATGGTCCCTGTAGCGCTCGATCACCGTGTCCGTCAGGCCCACGCCGCCGAACACGTCGCCGCGGTTCGAGATGAGCACCGCGGAGAGCTCGCCCGGACGGCCGAGCAGCTCCTGGACGGCCGAGAGCGACGCCATCAGGACGACGTCGGTGCCCTGCTGCACGACGTACGACCCGTCCACCACGGCGCGCACCGTGACCGCCGTCGGCGCGCCCGGCCCCAGCGACACGTCGAGCACGCTCCCGCGTTCCGCCCGCAGCGCTTCGGCGCCGTCCTTCGTGATGTAGACCTCGTTGGCCCCCAGGGAGGCGAGGTCAATCGGCGCGCCGCCTGTGTCGAGCAGCTCGTGGAAGGCCGCCGCGCGCCGCGGGTCGAGCCCCGCCAGCATCGACGCCGCCTCGAACTGCCGGCTCGCCCTGTTGATGACCGCCACGTCCTCCGTCAGCGCGGGCAGCACGCCGTCGATGTCCGCGTCGGCGTCAAGGGCCGGCGCCAGCTCCTCGAAGACGCTCTCCGGGAATCCGTCCGGCAGGGCGCGTCCTTCCCAGACCGGCGAGTCCTCGTCCACCACGAGCAGCTCGTCCAGGGCGAGGAGCGACGCCGCGGCGTTCTTCTTGATGCTGTAGGTTACCGAGTCCCCGATGGTGAACGCGCTCGAGATGATCGCCGTCGCCAGCATGAGGCCCGTGAGAATCAGCAGGCTCTGTCCCGGCCGCCGGAGCACGTTTCGGAACGCCATGCGGACGAGGATCGGGCTGCGCACCCGTATGAACGCCAGGAACGCGACGGCGAGTCCGAAGAGGGCCGCAAGCACGGCCGCTATGCTCGTGATCGGCGCCCCGAACAGCTCGTCCATGACGCGCTAGGCCGTGCTTCCCGTGCCGTCGTCGACGATGAGCCCGTCGCGCATCCGCACCGTGCGGTGCGACATCTCCGCCACCTCGTCCGAGTGCGTCACGATGACGAACGTCTCGTCGAGCTCCTTGTTCAGCCGGATCAGCAGGTCCATCACCTCGCCGGCGTTCTCGCTGTCCAGGTTGCCCGTCGGCTCGTCCGCCCAGACGATCTCAGGCCGGTTCACCAGCGCTCGGGCGATCGTCACGCGCTGCTGCTGTCCCCCGGACATCTGCGCCGGGTAGTGGCCGGTGCGCTCCGACAGCCCGACGAGCCCCAGCGCCTCCAGCGCCTTCGCGCGGGCCTCCTTCTCCGGGAAGCCCGTGACCAGCAGGGGCATCTCCACGTTCTCCAGCGCGGTCAGCACGGGCAGCAGGTTGAACGACTGGAAGATGTAACCCATCCGGGTCGCCCGGAAGCGCGTCTTCTCGCGGTCGTTCATGTCGCCCAGGTCGGACCCGGAGATCGTGATGACCCCGGAGTCGACGTCGTCCAGGCCGGAGAGGCAGTTGAGCAGCGTCGTCTTGCCGCCGCCGCTCGGCCCCATGATCGCGACCATCTCGCCCCGTTGCACCTCCAGGCTCACGCCCTTCAGCACCTGCACCTCCACTTCGCCGAAGTGGTACGTCTTGTGCACGTCCCTCGCGAGGACTACAGGGGCCGTTGATTCGTTCGACATGGTCTATCCGCGTATTCGGGTCCTCTGCCGCTTCAGTTCGGCCGACAGACGCTTCGATGTCCGCCGCCGCCGGCGCCTGCGGAGGCTCCGGGACCGTCGCCTGCAACCCTGCGGGATTATATGAGAATCCACACAATCGACACAACAGGCGAGTCCCCGCCACTCAAGCCTTCAGAGCTGCCGCCCCCCGGCCCTACTCGATCTCGCCGACGAAGCTGATCCTCCACTCGCCCTCGACCATCACGAACCCCACCCGGTACTTCCGCGTGCCCAGCGGCTCCCGGACGTTGAGCATCATCTCGCCCTCCGTGGGACTCAGCAGCGTCGGCGCGCTCCGCTCGCTCACGCCCAGCGTGACGTCGAAGAGGTCGAGCTGCTCGATCTCAGCCGCGATCTCCTCCGCCCGCTCCGCCCGGTACGACTCCTCCAGGTATGACAGCACCTTCTCCACGTCGTACTCGTTGAACGCGATCCAGTACTCGAACGCGAGCTGCTTGAGCGCTGTCAACGTCTCCGGGTCTCCCTCCGCGGCGGCTGTCGGAGTCGGCTCGGCGGTCGGCCGCGCGGCCGCGGGCTCGGCCGCCGCGCCAAAGTTGATGAAGGTGATCCTGCCGTCCTGCGCGACCAGCTCGATCGGCCCGGACGCAAGGGGGAACAGGCCCGTGTCGCGCTCCGGGTCGACCTCGTACGTGTGGTTCCCGAAGAAGCTGTTGACCTCAATCCGGGCGTCCGAGTAGGCGTACTTCGCGAACGACGAGAAGCCCGCGATCAGCCGCGCTATCACGTCCGCCTTGCCGACTACCTGCCCCTCGTCGTCCGTAAGCACGACATTCTGGTCGAGCAGGGTCACGACCACGTTGATGTTGCCCGCGTTGAGCGCCTCGTAGTAGCGGTCGGCCAGCACCTCGATCCCCGGCGTGAACCCGACCGCCGGAATCGTCGGCAGCGGCGTCGGCGTGGGCGCGCTCCCGCCGCCGCAGGCCGCGACGGCCGCGGTCCACGCGGTCAGCAGGACGACTGCAACGGTCCTCAATCGCTCCTCGCACTCCCTGGCCAAGTCTCGGTCGAGCCAAGTATAGGACAAAGCAGCCGGCGCGACGACTCATGCGGACGCCGGCCGCGCCTGATACAGTAGTCCCGGCCGCAAGCAGCCCGAACACCAATCCCAACAGCGGAGACAACCACGATGCCCAAACCGAGCTACAGGGTCGCGATCATCGGGACCGGCCGCATGGGCGGCCTCATGGAGGACGAGACCCCCCTCACCAACCGCTTCGACAAGCCCTACGCCCACTTCAGCGCCTACCAGGCCATCGAGCAGACCGAGGTCGTCGCCGTCGCCAACCGCGGCGCCGACCGGATGGGCCACTTCGCGCGCCGCTTCGGCGTAGACAACACCTACCTGGACTACCGCCGGATGATCGAGAAGGAGCGGCCCGACATCGTCAGCGTCACCACGCCGTCGTTCGCGCGCGCCGAGCCCCTGATCTTCGCGGCCGAGAACGGCGTGCGCGGCATCTACTCCGAGAAGGGCCTGTGCGCCTCGCTCGAGGAGGCCGACCGCATCGCCGACGCCTGCCGGCGCAACAACGTCGCCTTCAACTGGGGCGCCATGCGACGACACCACGACGGATACAAGAAGCTCCGCGACGCCGTCGTCCGCGGCGACATAGGGAAACCCCTCTTCGCGACGATGTACCAGGTCACCGACCTGATCAAGCACCATCCCCACACCATCGACGCCGTCCAGATGCTGCTCGGAGACCCGGCGCCGGTCTGGGTAGAGGGACGCCTCGTCGAGAAGGGCGAACCGCTCGACCCGGGCGACAGCCGCGGCGGCCCCCGCGACGGCAAGACGCTGAGCACCCGCCTGCCGCTGCCGCTGCCCGACTACGACCCGGACGGCCACCGCTTCGTGCCGCCCCCCGGCCAGGAGATCGCGGACCCGTACGTCGACTTCTTCCGCATCGGCTACGCGAACGGCGCCGAGGGACTCTTCGTGCCCCGACCCGGCGGCTTCGACGTCGAAGTGCACGGCGCCGAGGGACGCGCCTACGCCTGGGGCAACGGCGCCGACTTCCGCGTCCGCCGGAACGGCGGCGACTCCGGGCCCACCGAGACGATCATCCACCCCGAGGGCGAGGGCCCCACCGTCACCACCATACGCAACATCATCCAGGAGCTCGAGACCGGCGTTCGCACCGACGGCAACATCGACGTGACCATGCAGGCCGTCGAGGCCCAGTTCGGCATCGCACACTCGCACCTGGCGGGCGGCGCCCGCGTATCGCTCCCCGTCGCCGACCGGAGCCTCTACATCCCCGGCGGATAGCCCGTCGGGCGGCGCAGTGCGATGCCCGCGCCGCACCCGTCGCGCGCGGTCGATCCAACCAGCCCGGGACCTGCCTCGGACTCCGAGGCATTGACAGGGACCGTCACCCGGCTAGAGTAGCCTTGGACAGAACCTCGAAGGACGGGGGGACCGGATGTCGTCCGGCGTTTTGGGACCCAGATTTCTCGCACTCGTCGCCTCGGCCGCGCTGATAGCTGCCGCCACCGCATGTCTCGGCGACGCGCCTGCCGAGACCGCAGCGCCGACAGCTGCCCCGCAGCCCACCCACACCCCGCCGGCCGCTACGCTCACCTCTGTCCCGCCGCCGACACCCGCGCCAACGGCTACGCCAACTGCCGTTCCTACCCAGACCCGGGTACCAACGGCTACCCCATACCCCTGGCCGCTAGAAGACGGCGACCGGTTCGTCGACATCAGCAGCGGTGAGCTGCACACATGCGCCCTGCGCGCAGATGGCCACGTCGTCTGCTGGGGCGACGATCGGTACGGCCAGTCATCGCCGCCTGTAGGGCAACGGTTCATAGCCATCAGCAGCGGGAGCAGAGATACCTGTGGCCTCCGGACGGACGGCTCGCCCGTCTGCTGGGGGTCGGATGAGCACGGCCAGTCGTCTCCGCCCGAAGGGGAGCGTTTCACAGCCATCAGCACCGAGCTCAAACATACCTGTGCGCTCCGGACGGACGGCTCAGCCGTCTGTTGGGGGTCGGATGAGCACGGCCAGTCGTCTCCGCCCGAAGGGGAGCGTTTCACAGCCATCAGCACCGGCTGGAGCCACACCTGCGCCCGAAGAGAGGATGGGACCATAGCTTGCTGGGGGTACGACGGAAGCCGCGAGTCATCGCCCCTGCATAGCGAGCGATATTCTGCCGTAGACGTCAGTGGTCCCTATTCATGCGGACTTCGCGAGGACGGCGCTCTTATCTGTTGGGGAGACGTAGCTATTTCAGACAGGTATTCTCGTGTGACACCCGACCGCTTGAATGCAATGAGCGTCAGCCACGGCTATCTGTGCGGGTTGCGCGATGATGGCTCCCCATGGTGCCTAGCCCGCAGGTACGGTCGAGAAAGTCTAGAGAGAGGCGTAGGTCACGGTCAGGTACCACCGCCGAATAGTGGGCCCTTCACGGCCATCAGCGCCGGCGCGTATCACGTCTGCGCGCTCCGAACGGACGGCACGCCTTCCTGCTGGGGAGTCGATGCATCCTCAACGCCGGACGGGGAGTTCACGGCCATCAGCAGCGTGAGACAACGTACTTGCGGAATCAGCCGAGGCGAGGTGTCCTGCTGGGGAGCGGGAACGAGTCGACCATTCGGGTCAGGGCTACACGATGGTGAGGACTTCATCGCGATCAGCAGTTCCTTCTACACTTGCGCGCTGCGCAGAGGCGGCTCGATGGTCTGCTGGGGTGGGGCCCAAGTCAGGGCAGCAACACCGCCTCAGGACCACCGCTTCATCGCAGTCGAAACCGGCGGGAAATCGGAGCGTCCCAGCCGAACCTGTGGCATCCGTGACGATGGCACTCTCAGCTGCTGGGATTGGGACTCATACGAGAGGGCGATGCCGATGGTGGAAGGACGATTCACGGCCGTCAGCGCTGGTGAAGGCCACACTTGCGCGCTTCGCCATGACGGGACCGCCTTCTGCTGGGGCGAGTTCGATTCCACGCTCGACTTCGGCCAGACGTCCCCGCCTGAAGACGAGAAGTTCTCCTCTATCAGCAGTGGGGGATACTACACCTGTGCCTTGAGGCTCGACGGTACGCCCGTGTGCTGGGGCGGCGACCACTGGGGCCAGTCATCTCCTCCGGAGGGAGAGCAACTGGTTGCACTCAGCAGCGGCGGCGCCCACACCTGCGGACTCCGAGGGGATGGCTCACCGATCTGCTGGGGCGACGACGTAGCCGGCCAGTCGTCGCCCCCTGAGGGAGAGCGATTCGTCGCCATCAGCAGCGGTGGAGACCACACCTGCGGTCTACGGCACGATCGGAGCGTCGTCTGCTGGGGATGGTCGGACTTTGGCCAGGCAAGGCCGCCCGAATGATGCAAACCATCCACACACCTGAGCCGGCCATGCTCGTAGTCTCTGCGGCCGCCGCGTACAGGCGGCCCCACCGGGTATGATGTGACGCGCGCGGCCGGGCTGGCCGAACTACCCGGCTGGAGGAGACCGACATGGCCGCGATCGTGGGGTCGGGCGACTACAGGTACGAGATCGTCGAGTCGTGGGCGAAGATGCCGAAGTACTGGAACTTCGGCGGGCCGTCCGACGCCGCCGTCAACTCCGCGGACGAGGTCTACGTCTTCAGTCGCGGCGTCCATCCCGTGACGATCTGGGACACCGACGGCAACTTCATCTCGTCCTGGGGAGAGGGCGACTTCGACCTCCGCGGGCCACACGGCATCCATATCGCGCCGGACGACCACGTCTGGCTGACCGACATGTACGAGCACGTCGTCACGAAGCACGCCCCCGGCGGCGAGCGGCTGCTCGAGCTCGGCATGCGCATGTTGCCGTCGCCGGGCTGGGACGCCAGGCCCTTCAACATGCCCACCGGCGTCGCATCCACGCCCGACGGAGGCGTCGTCGTGTCCGACGGCTACGGCGGGCATCGCGTCCACCGCTTCGACGCGGGTGGCAACCTGGTGTGGTCGTGGGGCGGGCCGGGCAGCGGCCCCGGGGAGTTCGCGCTGCTGCACAACATCGGCGTCGATGGCCGCGGCCGCATATTCGTCTGCGACCGCGAGGGCGACCGCATCCAGCTATTCGACGGCGACGGCCGCTTCCTCGAGCAGTGGACCGACCTCGCCGGCCCGAGCGACCTCTGGATAGACGACGTCGTCTACGTCGTCGAGCAGCTCGGGCGGCCCGGAGTCAGCATCTGGACGCTCGATGGCGAGCTGATCACCCGCTGGCGCGGCGACACCGGTCCGGCAGCCGGAGTCTTCACGTCTTCCCACGGCGTCTGCGTCGACTCCCAGGGCAGCATCTACGTAACCGAGCTGGGTCGCGACAAGGTAGTGAAGCTACAGCGTCTCTAGACAGGTTGCCGACTAAGCTGGCGGGCCGTGACGTTGTCGCCCCGAACGGAGTGAGGGGCCTGGGGTGGGGTTGCCTCAACCTCGCTGCGGTGTCGACCCCGCCCCAGGTCCTTCGGCGTTGCTCAGGACGACAAGTCCTACCGCGGCCTCTCGATCCTCCCTCCCCTGGCGGGAGGGAGCTAGAGGGAGGGGGAGGCCACGGGACCACGCCCTCCCAACTATCCACTATTCACTACCCACTATCCCGCTACCCTCACCAGCTTCTGAAACGAACGCAGCCCGCCGGTGATCCCCTTCGCACCCCCGAACGCGCTCACCGACACGTCGCCGACGTACAGGTCGCCGCGAGAGTCGACTGCGATGCCGTGCGGCGCGTAGAAGCGCCCGGCCTCCGGGCCTGCCGGGTCCTCGCCCACCCGGGCCACCAGCTCGCCCCGCGTGCTCATCACCGTGACGCGCGGCCCGAGCCGCTGGCCGGTCCAGTTGCCGACGCCGCCCGGGTTCTCGCCGATGCCCGCGAAGAACTCGCCGATGTAGATAACCGGGTCCGACTGGTCAATGCACAGGCACGACGCCATCGCGAGGTTGCCCCACTGCGATTCGAACCGGCCCTCCGAGTCGAACACCTGGATGCGGTGGTTCTCACGGTCGGCGACGTACACCCAGCCGTTCCCGTCGACGGCGATGTTGTGGACCGTGTTGAACTCCCCCGGATCGGTGCCCGACCGGCCCCACGACTTGACCAGCCCGCCGCCAGGGTCGAACTCGTGCACCCGCGCGTTGCTGTAGCCGTCCGAGACGTAGACGTGGCCGTTGCCGGGATGCACCGCGACGTGCGTCGGGCCGAAGAACGGGTCGCCGCTCATCCTGCCGGATGGCCTGCCGGCCTCGCCCAGCGTCATCAGCAGCCTGCCGTCCAGGCTGAACTTGCGCACCGTGTGGTCGCCCGCGTCGATCAGGAAGATCGAGTCGTCGACGCCCGTCGACGCGCCGTGGGGAGTCGTGAACACGCCCTCACCCCACGACCGCAGGAAGTTGCCGTCGCGGTCCAGCACGATCACCGGGTGGTCGCTGCGGTTGAAGACGTAGACGTTGTCGTCGGCGTCGACCGCGACGCCGCCCGTCTCGTGGTACTCCCAGCCGTCCGGCAGCGCCCCGAAGTCGTCGCCCGTCGTCTCGTAAACGTAGCCGTTCTCACCTATCGTGGCCAATCTCTACCTCCGATCATTTCTTGTTCTCCCTCCCCTGGCGGGAGGGAGCTAGAGGGAGGGGGAACACCCCGCCTGCGGCAGGCATCACCCTCACCCCAGCCCCCGTATCGCAGTACGGGGCAGGCTCTCTCCCGTCAAGGGAGAGGGGGCAAGGCCTGTCCTCGCGCCCCTGGCGGGAGGGAGCTGGAGGGAGGAGAAGCCGCGTTTGCCCGACGCCCTCCCAACTATCCACTATTCACTAACCACTATCCACTCTCCCCCTAGGGACTCTCTGAATAAGTCCTGATGGTATTGTGGCATAGTAACAGCGTCATAGCTGACGAGGGAGGATAGGAAGCCATGAGCCAGCCGACGTTTGCGGACTTGGAATATGAGGGCAAGAAGCGCAAGACCCGCCGGGAGCAGTTTTTGGAACGCATGGACGGTCTGATTCCGTGGGAACAGTTGGAAGAGCGCATCCGGCCGTTCTACCCCAAGGCCGGGCGTGGACGTCGTCCGTATGAGTTGTCGGCGATGCTTCGGATACACTGCGTGCAGTTGTTCTACAACCTGAGTGACCCTGGGATGGAGGACATGCTCTACGAGGTGGATTCGGTGCGGCGATTCGTAGGGCTGAAGCTGTCTGGCCCGTTGCCTGACGAGACTACGATCCTGAACTTCCGCCATCTGTTGGAGCAGCATGAGTTGGGCGCAGGCCTGTTCGAGGAGATCGGCCGTCATCTGGAGTCTCAGGGGCTTCGACTACAGGCTGGGACGATAGTTGACGCGAGCATCATAGCGGCGCCGTCATCGACGAAGAATCGGAGCAAGGAGCGTGACCCTGAGATGCACCAGACGAAGAAGGGTAACGAGTGGCACTTCGGGATGAAGGTGCATATCGGAGTGGACTCTCAGACGGGAGTGGTGCATAGCGTGTCGACGACACCGGCGAATGTCAATGACGTGACTCAGACACCCCAGTTGCTGCACGGTGAGGAGACCCATGTATGGGGCGATGCGGGGTACCAGGGAGTCCACAAGAGGCCGGAGAATCGGCACCTGGATGTGGAATGGCAGATAGCGTTGAGGCCCAGCCAGAGGCGTAAGCTGGAGCCTGGGAGCGATGACGCTGTGGCGGAGAAGCGCAAAGCGTCGGTCAGGGCCAAGGTGGAGCACCCATTCCTGTATATCAAACGGCACTTCGGCTACGGCAAGGTCCGCTATCGAGGGCTGGCCAAGAATACGCAGCGGCTCATGACGTTGCTGGGGTTCGCCAACCTGATGAGGTCTGAGCAGTGCTTGGCGCATGCCCTTGTATAGGTGTGCCCAAAAGGGCTGGCAAGGGCGCAAACGCCCCGCCAGGAGCAAGAACAGGACGACATAATCCCCGCCAAGGGTGGCGCAGGGGGCTTCATTGTTCTCCCTAAACCGCTCGAATCAACCTCACCCTACGCTACGGCGAGTTGTTCAGAGGTTCCCTAGTCATACGCCGCCGGGTCGTGGTCCCCCATCAGCCGCCGCTGTTGGGGAGTCGCGGCGGCCAGGATCTCCGGGTCGAACTGGAAGCGGTTCAGGTACGGCGGGAACTTCTGCGCGATCATCCGGTTCGCGTAGTGCACCTGCAGCAGGTACCGGTACCGATCGCTCCGGTTCGCCGTGCCCCGGTGCCACACCTCGCTCCTGAACATCACCACGTCGCCCGCCTTGCACAGCAGCGACTGCTCGCCTTGGCCATGCCATTCCGTCGCGCCGTCCGGCGGCCTGCCCGCCCGGTGGCTGCCGGGGATGAACTTCGTTGGGCCCAGCTCCTCGTACAGGTCGTCGAGATAGTAGTGCGCGGTCGCGACCATCACCGGCACCTGGACGCGCGGATCGGACGCGACGTCCTCCGGCAGCGGGAACGGCAGCCAGTCGACGTGAAGGTCCTGGTCGGGCCGTCCGGGGCCCGTCACCCACGCCGTCATGCCGATGATGTGGCACTCGATGGGCCGCCTGCCCGCGCGGCTCGTCAGGCCCTTCTGCGCGACCTCGAAGACTCCCGGCCGGTCGAGGAACTGCAGGAAGTGCGCGTCGCGGTTGAAGACGCACTTGATGTGCTTTTCGTGGAACCCGCGGTCGGCGCCGTCGCGGTCGAAGCTCTCCGGGCGGGCTTCGAGCCGGTCCATCGCGGCCCGCAGCTCCGCGACCTCGTCGGCGCTCAGCACGCCGGGGAAGTAGACGTAGCCGTCCCTTCTGAGCGCCTCCACCTGGCTCTCGACGTCCGGGTACGAAACCAGCGGCGCGGACTCCACCATCGTTCACCTCCCGCATGCGTATCCGACCCGATTCGCAACGCGGCGCCTAGACTATCACAGACCACACGTCCACGGGCCCGACCGGGCGCGCGGGTGACTCCACGGGGGCGCAGCCCGTCCACCCCGAGTGGCGCCGCCGCTTCACCGGCGCGTATCGAGGGGCGCATGTGACCTTGCCGGGGCGGGCCCGCCCTTCGATACACCCCGCCGAAAGCGGCGGGGCACCCAGGGCCAGCGGGATGAACCGTCGGGGATGCCGCTCGAGTCCGACCGGTGGCTCACGCCACCACCGGCTCCAGCGACGCCAGGAACCGGCGCAGGTCCGCCGGCAGCTCCGACCGCAGCTCGACCGTCTCGCCAGACCGCGGGTGCCGGAACGCCAGGAACGCCGCGTGCAGGAAGTGGCGGCCCAGCCCCGCGACCCGACGCCCGTACGTCGCGTCGCCCGCCAGCGGGTGCCCGATCGACGCGAAGTGGACTCTCACCTGGTGCGTGCGTCCCGTCTTCGGCGACGCCTCCACCAGCGTGTAGCCGCGGTACCGCTCCAGCACCCGGTACGGCGTCGCGGCCGGCCTGCCGTCGCTCACCGCGGCCATGCGCTGACGCTGCGTCGGATGACGGCCGATGGGCGCCTCGATCACGGCCCGCTCCTCGGAGAGCGAGCCGACCGCGAGCGCCAGATACCGCTTCGATACGAGACGTTCCTTGAACTGCGCCGACAGCCCGGCGTGGGCCGACTCGTTCCTGGCGGCGACCAGCAGCCCGGAAGTCCCCTTGTCCAGCCGGTGCACGATGCCGGCGCGCCCCGGCCCTCCGACGCCCTCGACCTCCGGGTAGAGCGCCAGCAGCGCGTTCGCGAGCGTGCCGTCCGGCTGTCCGGCGGCGGGGTGCACCGTCAGGCCTGGCGGCTTGTCGACCACCACCACGTCGGCGTCGTCGTAGACGACCGACAGGCGCGCCGGCTGCGGCCTCAGCCCGGTCGGGAGAGGCTCCGGCAGCGTGACGGCGACGGTCTGGCCGGCCGAGAGCCTGTGGGACGCCCTTGCGCGCTCGCCGTCGACCGCGACGAGGCCGTCGGCGATCAGGCGCTGCGCCCGGCTGCGCGACAGGTCGGGGAGATTGTCGGCCAGGAAGGCGTCGAGCCGCTGGCCGTCTTCGGTGGGCGTCAGCACCTCAGGGTCGGCCATGACGGCGGACTCAGGTGGTGCCCGGTTCTTCAGGCGCCTCGCCCTTGTCGTCCTTCTCGGCGCCCGAGACGGCGAGCATGACCGCCAGGATGAGGATCCCGATAACGATCGACGAGTCGGCGATGTTGAAGGTCGGCCAGGGCCCCACGTCGATGAAGTCGACGACCGCGCCGAGGAAGAGGCGGTCGATGAGGTTGCCGATCGCGCCCCCGAGCTGGAGGCCTATCGCGAGCCGCAGCAGCGGGTACGACAGCGCGCGCGTGCGGTAGAAGTAGAACAGGAAGCCGATGGCGAACAGGGACAGGAAGATCAGCGTGACCGTCTGGCCCGGGAACAGCCCGAATACCGAGCCGCTGTTGGTCCTGTAGGCGATGCGGAAGAAGCCCTCCGCCGGCCAGGCCTCGTACAGATCGAGGCTCGACTTGACGGCGTACTTGGTCGCCTGGTCGAGCGCCAGGACTCCGAGCAGCGGCGCGAGCAGCAGCCAGTCGCGAAAGAGCGCGACCGGGGCCTGCTCAGGCTCCGACGAGGGAGCTGCCGCGTCGGTGTCCGCGCTGTCTGCCGTGTGGTCTGCCATGGTGCTCGCCGGGGCCGCTCGTCGTGTATCGGTCCGATATCCGCCGTCCAGCCAAGCTAACACGCGCCGCCGACCCGCAGCAAGGCGACCCTGGCCGTTCATCCCCTGGGCAAAGGGGGTGTGAGTGATGGAGGTCGCCGTAGGGCCGAGGCGGGTCAGAGGCGGACGGTCCAGGGGAGGAGGGCGGAGAGGATGGGCTTCTGAGTGGGCTCGATGCCGCGTCGCCGGCAGTTTTCTAGATAGGTTCGGGCCTCGGTGTGGCTGTAGCTGGGGAGGGTTATGCCGGCCCGCCGCACCCGCATGGCGAGGTCGAGCGGGTACTCCCAGTCGTCCGGGTCCCAGTCTTCGAGGTATTGGCGGACGATTGTCGGGACGACGGCCTCGGCCCTTTCGAGAAGCAGCGCGCGTTCGAGCCTGCGTACGCGTCCGGCGGGCACGGGTCAGCCGCGTCCGATGCCGAGGAAGGGGGAGCGGGCGCGCTTGTTGCGCATGAGGTCGACGGTGTCGTCGAGGTAGTCGAGGCGCTGGTTGAGCTCCTTGATGTCGACGACCTTGAGGCCGAGGGCCATGGCGGCGCTGGCGGCCCTCAGCCGCACCTCCGGCTTGGGGTGTTCGAGGGACTCGGCGAGGACGTGGACGGCCTTGAGCATGAGTCCCTGGAGCTCGGTGCGGGCGAGGTCGGCAGCCTCCTCGCGGGCGTTTTGGAGCGCGCGCCGGAACCGGTCATCCTCCATCCAGCGGTGGAGGGTGGTGCGTCCGATGCTGGCGAGCCGGGCGCCCTCGGAGAGGGACGTCGTGGCGGCGACGTATGGGAGCGCGACCATCTGTTTTTCGGTCAGGCCGTCCGCGTGACCCGTGTGGTCTGTTCCATCCTGTTCCATTGTGTTCCGTTCCTATCTGGCGGGCGGAACAGTTTGCGGGAGAATGGAACACCGGGTGTTCCACTGTCCGTATCTGAGGTGGAACACGGTGGGACAAAATGGAACAGTGGTGTACCGCTTCATGGTCATCGGAGTTGGGCCGTCTGTGAGAGTAGTCGGGACGACCGGAGAGGTTGTCCCGCGGGAAGAGAATAGCACAGGCGTTCGTGTCGTGCAAGTTGGGACGTCTGAAGTAGCTATTCACGTTCGAAGGGACCGGGTGCACGCCCTTCGATACGGCCCGCCCAAAGCGGCGGGCCTACTCAGGGTGAACGGGTTGAATGCCCATCAAGTCTGAACAGTTACCGTCTGAACTGTGGTTCGTCTCGCAGCATTGGCGATGCGATATGTGGCGCTTCCAGCAAAGACAACCCCTCCGGCGACCATGAGCGGAACTCCGAAGGGCCCCAGAGACAGCCCAACGGCAGCCGCGCCCGTCGCGACTACGCCGGTCGCAACGCCTGCGCAGCCGGCCGTCGCGATGCTCTTGACCGCGTCCCGCGTGGCCTGTCCACGAGACTTTCGGCCGCGCTTGCAGTGCAGGACGTTCTCCGTGACCGTGACGGGGGCTTCCATTGCGGCGGCAATGAGTCCCGCCTTCGCGCCCGCCCTGACGGCGGTCCTGGCTCCGGTCCTGATCGCCGCAGCTCGTCCTGCCGACTGTGCGGCGGCACGGGCCGCCGCGGTCATGTTTCGGCTGCCGCGAGACAGGTTGTCCCTCGCGTTTTCCAGGAGTACGTTGCTCGGCGCCCTGGCCCTGCCGGGCGCATTGGCCACTGACCTATCGTGGCTGAAGTGTTGTCCCCTCATCCAGTCTCTAAGAGTGGGTTCTCCCATCCTGCGAATCGCCGCAGGCACTTCCTTCTCAAAGAGTCGCCTGGCCATCGCCGGAGTGCGGGGCCTCAGGCCGCGACCCAGACCGCCAGTTTCGAACCGACGTTGAGTGGAGCGGGAGAGGTTGTGCCATCCGGCCGGGGCTGGCCTGACGGCTGTTCCGACCACGATGCCGGCGGTCGCTCCGCCACGGCGGGCCGTGCGAGAGACCATGCGCCGTACCGCGTGAAGTGCGTCAGTCATCTACGCGTGCTCGTGCGGGCATCGGGATAGCTAGTCGCCGGTGGGCTTGTTTTTCATGAGCTCCTTGAGCTCTTCTTTGGCCTTGCGGATCTCGGCTATCTTGCCCTTGATGCGGTCGAAGAGGCCCTGGTTGGCGTCGATGCCCTGGGCGATGAGGTAGGCGGCGGCCTCGGAGCGGCTGCCGGCGATGCCGGCCTCGACGAGGTCGTCGAGGCGGTCGACGCTGGTGTCGTTGAGCCTGACCATGACGACCCTCTTGCGGGCGTTGAGGGCTTCCTCGACGGTCCCGCGGACGGTCTCACCGACGTCTTCGGCGACGCCGGCGGCCTCGTCGACGATGGTCTTGACTCTCTGGGAGATGGGTTTCCTGTCGCGGTTGTCTTCGGTCATTGTCGTGGACCTCGTTGTTGCTGCGTTACGTGTAATGTAGCACGCGCAGTTACGGAGGGCAAGGTTGGCTGTCCAAGGGTAGCTGTTCAGAGTCGAGGGGCCAGACCATACACACCCCGACGGCCCGATGAAACCGGCTGTTACCCCGAGTGACGGCGACGCACCCTGCCGGGGATGGATTCCCGCCCCCGTCTTCACGAGGGCAGGCTCTTCGGAGACCTTTGCGTAACCCCTAGCGAGGGAGCCCGACAGGGCGGACACCCGTGGATTTCGTAGCTGAGTTCCCAACCCCCTGGGTTCCCGCCTGCGCGGGAATGACGGTTATGCATCCAAGGGTCTCCCTTCGCGGGAATGACGGTTGTGCAACGGTCTCCTGCGCGGGAACGACGGTAGTGGTGGCGTTCCTCTCAGCAGGTCTGAACAGTTACGTCCGGTGTTGGTCGCGCCCCTCGATACGCGCCGCCCGGAGTGGCGGCGCTACTCGGGGTGAACGGGTTGTGTGGGGTGAGTAGCTGGGGAAGGGCCCGTCGGGTGCGGGGCAGCTTGCCGGGGATGGTGTTCACCCTCACCCCAGCCCTCTCCCGTCGAGGGAGAGGGGGCATTGCGCCTCCCCGATCGCTCGCTATGTACCATCCGCTACCAACTACCCGCTGGTCCCTGATTCTGGTATGAGGGGGCAATGCGCCTCCCCGGCCGCCCGCCCGGCGCCATCCGCGTAGCTGTTCACGTTCGCGGGGACCGGGTGCGCGCCCCTCGATACGCGCCGGTCGGAGCGGCGGGGCTGCTCGGGGTGAACGCGTTGTATGCTCATCAGCTCTGAGCAGTTGTCCATTCGATGGAGAGAAGTGCAAAAGTCCGTTTCCCTATCTGAATTGGGAATTTCCCGCGAATCTTGGGCGAATGTGATACGAGGCCCCGCAAAGCGGTTCTGTTGCGGTGAAGTCCACCACGCTTAGCCACACGGGTATCAACATCCGTCGGCTTGCCTATTCAGCACCCAGGATAGGTAATCGAGAAGCGAAACTGCCTGCAGACTGTTGAGTTCGGTGTTGTAGTCCACTTTCATTCCATGAAGAACCTGGTGCCGATTCAGGCCCTCAAAGTCGTCGCCCAGACAACGGCTGTCCATCCATAGTGGGATGGACTGTGTGAGAGAGTGCAGATGTGCCTGGAAGAATCGGCCTCTTACTTCGGACCTGAAGTCGCTGGCTGCTTCCTGACTCCCTCCGCGAAACAATTGCTTTCCGAATCTGTCGCAGAAGATACCATCAGCCTGCGTAAGGAATGCTTGGATTGAGAGCGAGTACCTACCTTCTCGGTGTGCCCAGAATGCTTCCTGAAACAAGTAAGTCCGGCTGGGATATAATCCGATCAGCGTTGCTTCAATGTCGTCGAGATGCTGCCGAACGTGTCGTGCAACAACTTCATCTACATCACTTGGCCTAATCTCGACCGAGCTACCAAGTTGAGGAATAGTACCTACGGGGAAGCGGGGGCCAAGAAACCAACCTCTGTGTGCTAGTTTCGTCAACGATTCCCGATCGCGGAGTGGCTGCTTCTCTAGCCAACGAAGTATCCTCAATAGCGTTGCCATTAGAAGACTCCTCACCTACACCAAGACTGCATATGACCTAAAGGTTGTAACTGCAAGCAGGCATGGGAGCGATTGATGGGCCGTGACCTGCTAAGGTATCACGATTTGTAATGTCCGATGGGTGTTATGGCGAGAGTAAGGCGAGAGTAGTGCAAGAGTAGATGAAGCAGTCCGCATGAGGCGCGGAGAGGTCGCTGGCAGTGTTGCCCGAGCAGGGAGCGACGGCACCGACGCATGTTCTGAAGAGGGCAGACATCAGTCTACGCAGGCGTCCGGGGTCCGGGGCCACGGGCCACCGGCAGGCAGAGGCGGCTCGCGGCGGAGTTGCCGCAATCGCAGTTTCCGCCAGTAGGGGCTGCGGTACAGCTGGCACAAGCGCCAAAGGCGGTACACAATGATTGAGGGCACGACGATCACAACCGCCACCACGAACAGTTCCAGAGCACCTAACACGTAGGGCGTCGCCGGCGGATACCAGCCGCCGATGGCGGCAGTTATGTTGACTCCCATCACGCTGTAGAACACCGCAGCAAGCCAGGGCCCCGCCGGATTCCGTTTAGGTGGGCGCGGCGCGCGATAATAGACGGCTTGGAGTTGGCACTTCGGTTTCTTGGGGTGCCAAGGCCAATCGAGCCCGAATGCCAGCAGATACGCGCCCACGATGGCGGCCCCGGCCACGATCAGAGGCAGCACCCTCAACTCGGCGGGCTGCGCCCCGACCATCGGAACTCCCAAGGTCGCTGATACGACCGCTACGGCGACCGCGATGGTGACGCCGATGCGGATTCGCTCTTTCTCGTCCATGGCTCAAAGCCCAGCGATAGGCCCCACCATCGGCAGCCAGCACTCTTCACACTTGATCGGCGGGTGGTCCTCGAGCTCGCTGGTCGGCTGGTGTACCACCCCGTCCGCGCCTAGGTACGTCGTCATGCTCGCAGGGTGGGACGTGACCTCGTCACGCGGCCTTTTGCAGCGCGTGTAGCCGGTCGGCGCGTCGAGCACCATGTACTCGATTCGGGCGGTTTCGTCGTCGGAGTCGAAGTCGCCGCCCCTGTGATGCAGGTGGACGACTTCCCTGATCTTCCGTTGGCGCTCTTGTTCGCGCTGCGCATCCTTGCGGTCCCGGCGCCGCTCGATGCGGGTGTAGGTGGCCAACCCTAGGGCGGCTGCGCCGACACCCAAGCTGAGGGCGGCGATGATCTCGACCATGAGCAGAAGCCTACCGGGGGCTAGTAGGCCCGTCAAGTCTCCAGAATTGACGGCCCTAAACCCGTCTGATACGAGCCTTCGGGCAGGCCAGGGATCATTCGGGCCAAGCCCGCCAGTGCCCGGCGGACTGCGGACAAGACAGCGACAGACCGCTCAGTCCCACAGATCAGGGTGGGCGACCGCCATAGTCTGCCACCAGTCCTTACACCGGTCTTTTTCGGCCACCCCGCCGAACTTGCTTACTACCAGGTAGGTCACGACGGGGTAATGGTAGGGCCTGAGCGAACTATCCGACAGGGCGTTCTACTCAGGTAGGGACGTAGGTAGGGACCCGCGAGCAGGCCAGAACGCGCCGGCGCGCGCGGTGTCCTTTGTCGTTAGGGTGCGGTGGGGCGGCTGAGCCAGGTCCACACCGTCTTTTGGTAGAGGGCAAGGTGCCGGTCGACTTTGTCCTTTAGGGCATCGAGGGTCGTGGCGACGAGTATGTTGCCCTGGGGAGTATCCATCCGGTACTGGCGATGGTGCCCGACGCCCGCCACATATCCTTCCGCGTAACGCCGCCCGTTCACATCGAGGGCGGAATACGATGGGTAGTGCTGCCAGACGAGCTCGAAGGGATGGGTAGCGGGTGGCGGGGTAGTGTCTTCCGCGACGGCCTTTGGGAACAGGCGCTGGAGGCGCCGGTCGTTGCATCTCTTACAGGTACAGGCGGACGGGTGATTGGCCTGATTGGCTTCCCAGTGGTTCATGTTCGAATGGGACTCTCAGGCCATGCTGTTACAGGGGCGAAGACCAGTCGGGGGCCAGAGGCTCAAAGACTCTCGTGCCCTCACTCGGCGAATAGAGCACCCGCCAGCGGTCTATGATATCTCGACCGAGTACCGACTGGAGCTTTAGGGCATCAAGCGAGAATGGGGCGATATCCAAGTTGATCTGGTAGTAGTCCCAGCGCCTTCCCGAATTGAACGCGATATAGGCGGGCTCTTGGAAGCAAGAGACTGTGCCGCCGAGACCTGTGACCTCGGACTGCCGCCCAAGCAGCCTGTAATCGACGCCGATATACAAAGCATCCCTGGGCATCAGGGTGGTGGAATCAGCTCCGGTGTCCACCAGGAAAACGACCTGCTTCACAAGCCTGAGCCTTGGGACAAAAAGATAGCCTGGGACAAGCGGCTCCCCCCTCGCCCCAGGCCAACCGATCAGAGCCATCAGAGAAGCATGGTCGCAGGCTCCGGGTCAACATATCCAATGTAGACAGGCCGACGCTGCAACCCTGTGCTCTCAATCTCTCGCAGAACGTCCTCAATGGAATCGCCGCTCAGCTTGACCGCGCAGTCATGAACGGCCACCCACTTTCTGGGATAGGACTCCATGAGTGTAGGATAGGTCCTGATGAAGCAGATCGCGTTTTCCTCGAAGGCCTGCATGTCCTCGTGAGCTCGCTGAGGGTCCCCCATCAGTTCTCTGACCGCCTCAATCTCTGCACTTGACATTGCGACCTCCCTTCCACTGCTGCTATGGGCCCGCGAGTCTAGCAGCCATTGTCAATATATTAAACCACTAAGTTTTCGTGACTTTCTGCATTGATTGGGGCATTTGTTCCGTTTTTCTTCCTGGGGTGGGAGGTTCTGCACCCAAAAAGACGGGCGTGCGCGTCGCCGGTGGCGCTTGACAGAGTTGACGACGGGTTCGTGGTGTGGTAGGGCCGCCGACGGGATTCCAGAAGCGCCGGCGGCACGAGGTCGCGTGTGATGTAGTTAGCCCGACCTAAACCCTGGGTACGCGTTCGGCCTGGGAGATGCGGGGCCCGACCGGGCCTTGACCTTCGGCACGCGGGCGGCCGACGGGGTTGCCACGAGAGCGTCGAGCGGCCTATCGCCGTTTTCTGTCGCCTCGCGTCCTCTTGCGGCGGCGGCGGTCGATTTGCCCGATCATCCAAGAACCGCCGTGGCCCCCCTCGCCCATAGGCCAGACCCGGTACTCGAATACCCTGCCCCGGTAGATCAACAGCCGTTCGTCTTCGGCCGCGCCGCGCAACGTCTGTGAGTCTGGCCGTATCCACTTAGGCCATGAGCGTCCGGGTATGGGGCGCCAGCCTTCGGAATACTTGGACTTGTACGGTTTCGACAGCAGGCCCCTTAGCAGCCAGAGCAGAAAGAACACCCTAGGAAGCCCCTAGTCCGGGACCCACTTTTTCTGCGTCCGGCCGTAGTTGCTCGTCCGCCAATTCACACGCCCCGGTCTTGCCTAACAGCGCAGCCGCTCGTGATCTGGCCTGAAGCGAATTGCTCCCACATGCCACGCACTCGGACCAGAACCTGCCACTCGACATCGTGACTCCAATTCTGCCACAAGGAGACTCGGAGAGGGCGCTCGATGTTTCCGTCTAGCATCAGCCATCTAGTCCCTTCGTCGTTGATCAGCAGTTCTCGCGGGACTGTTGCCTTGATTAGCCCATCCCGGATCGTGATCGGGCCACCGCACTCGTCTACGAGCAGATAGAACGCGGCAGTACGCGCCATCCCACGCAGGGAACTGTCAATACCGGACTGTTCAACTACCGCCTTTATGTCGGCCAGTTTGGCCAACTGAGGGTCTGGCGTAGGTGTCGGGAGAAACCGCAACGACTCATTGCGTCTTGCCGTCACCGTCTCTCCGTTCTTCAGGGTAGTCGCTTGGACGATGGCTGATTCCTCGCCGCGCTCGCCACTCCACCACCAGATACCGGCGCCTACTGCAATAGCGATAAGTCCGAAAGCAAACAAGACAGACGCTCTTCGAACCGAGCGCGGCGTGCCTCTGGGAGAGGCCGAGTCTCCCAACCGTCGCTGCTCGCAACGAACACAAGTGCAGGCCGCTGGATGCCTAGCCTGATTGGCTTTCAAGTGGTCCATCATTGTCCTCGCATCTCTCCTATCTACACGACGAGAAGTTCTGCGTGGCGTAGAAGACCTCGTCGATGTACCCGTACTTTGATTTCGTTTCCACCGCCACGCCGACGCCGAGGCGGACGTAATTGGAATTCAAGATGTTCGCCCTGTGGCCTTCGCTGCCCATCCATCCCTTGACGATCTGGCGGGCCATCTCCTGTTCGTCTGTCGCGTAGGTTGCGGGCCACCAGGTGTACGGCCCCCCTTCGGGGCCACGCCCCTGCCACTTCAGCGCTCTGGGATACTTAGCGATGTTCTCGGCCAGCCCATGATTCAGCTTGGCGGCGTTGAGCCCTGCGGGCCCACTGCTTATCTTCCCTATCTCCATCGGCTGGTTGAACCGCCCGCCGAGCGGACAGCCGTACCCGGCGACCCGAGCCCTGTCTGTGGGCCCCATTCCCTGTAGTCTGTGCGAGTAGCCACGTCGGATCATGTTGCGCGAGTGGGCCTGAGCGATCTCGGAGATGCGAGGGTCATGCTTGAGCGGCGCCAGCCTTGCCTTCTTCCGCTCCTGATTGGTTAGAACGACTATCCACCTGGCTATCTCCTTCGGGTTGAGTCGCCGGAGGCCAATAGACTTAGGCCCGGTCGCCTTGACTGACGGTGCCGGCGTCGAAGTCAAGGTCAAGGTCGGGCCCGGGTTGTTCCATGCCACTATCGGTGTTCCTGACGGGGGCACCGGCGTCCGGGCTTTCCGAGCAGGAGTGAGCCTTGGGGTTGCTGTCGGGGTAGCGGTCGACGTCGGGGTCGGCGGAGAGGCCGCCAAAATCAGGGGCCCGCCATCCCCGTCGCCGCCGGAGTGGTGGTGGTCAGCGCGCTCCGGCCGCTCTCCCTCTCCTTGATGCCCCGTCAGCATTTCAATCACTTCCCCGAGCGCATCGTGGTATCCCAGTGCTCCGACTGCCGTGAGAGGCACGGCGACGGCTAGCGCCAACGGCAACAGTCGCCGCACCAGTCGGCGGGGGGGCCGGCGTGCAGGGAGCGCGGCGGGGGGCGGGCTTGGTGGGCGCCGGACAGGAGTGGTCCGCACCTTAGCGAGCGTTGCCCGAGGCTGTTCGATGGCGTCTCGCTCGGCCCTCTGGCGAGCGAGCAGGTCGGCGAGACCATGGACCGGCTCCGGCGGCGGCTCCGGCGGCGCGTCGGCGTCCTCGAGCGACTGTCGCGCGAGCTCCGCTTCGACCTCTCGCCGGACACGGGCGCGCTCGGCCGCCTCGTCGACGGGCGGCGGGCGCCCGGTCGGCTTCTCGGACATGGCCGCAAAGGTGGTTCCCGTGCCCATGCAGAAGGGACAGCGAATCCATTGCGACATGCCCGTGATGGTCTTCCCATGACCGTCGCACACGCCGCAAGGGGCGGGATGCGGGGGAGTTTCGCCGAGCAGCGTTTCGTAGGCGGCGCGTATCTCTTCGTAGCGGGACGCCGCGTCGGGGTCGTCGCTCCGGTCGGGGTGGTGTTGAAGAGCGAGACGGCGAAAGGCTCGCCGAACCTCGCGCGCGTCGGCGTCTAGGCCGATGCCAAGTATTGTGTGCGGGCTGACGGGGTGCCTCCCGGCAGGACGTTCCGTCGCTCACTTGTCACAACGAGCTGCCGGGGTACGCATGGACTGCCGGGAGGCGCGCATACGCGAGCAACGAACGTATGCGCGCTCCAAATCGGCAGTTGGGTTCGCTTTGTCGGGAACCCGCTCGTTGTGACGGGCGGGAAGATATCAGGAAATCAGGCGCTGGACAACCGTAGCCGGCCATCCGAATCTTAGGCGTCAGACCGTGGGAGGTCGACAACTGGGGGCAGGGGCAGATAGACTGACGCGGCTCCACCAACCCAACTGAGATAGATACATCGCCGTGGACGACGGATGGGACAATCTCCCGGGCCGACCGGATCGATGGCTGCTACGGAAGTTGAGCTTGGGTCGGCTGGCTTTCTATTCAGGAATCCCCGACGCTGCTGTATATGCGGTGGACGTGAGAGTTGCCCATGTGGGCCGCAGGACGCGATCGACCATTTTGTCGCTTGCCACATCGCGGACGATTGCGCCAATCAAGGCCATCCGCCCGTTGCCGAAATGATGATGTATGAGATGCCCGCCCCAACGCGACCCTGTCGGCGGTGTGGCGAGGTTCCAATCACGTAGTTGAAGGCGACAGAATGAGGCAAGAGCTGATCACTGTAACATGCTGTGGATACTGAAGGGCCTGCTGTCGAAGCCTTACAGGTCCAAGTACTCCGGCGGCTGGCGGCCCCTGCCCCGACGCTCGTGGCCAAGGTGGATACGCCCAGACAGGGACGCGTTGCGCGGCGCGGGCGAAGCCGGACGGATGTTGATATACCGGGGCCGGGTCTTTGAGTACCGGGTCTGGCCTCTGGGCGCCGGTCACCCCATGCAGGGCCATGGAGCCTCTTGGGAAATCGGCCAAATCGACCGCCGGCGACGTCGACGACGCAAGAAGACGTGACGAGGTGACGAGGCGACAGAATGAGGCAAGCTGTAGCCTAAGTAGGGTCTGGCTTGTGTTCTGGGCTGATTGGGGGAGTGGCCCCCTCCCTAAGCGACCTTTCTAACCTGCCAGCGGGGCTCGGCCTCTCCGGCCAGCACGTTCACCAGCACGGTCGCGCTGTAGGCCAGCACCGACATGGCGATATGCAGGGCCATGTTGGCCAGCCTGCGGACGTAGTGCCGCTCGAGGCGGCGCGACTCCTTCAGGCTCTTGTTCACCTGCTCGACGGTCTGTCGTTTGGCGTACAGGTTCTTCCACACCTGTGACTGCTGCCGCAGCGGGCCGAAGAGGCGCGGATTATCGTTCCGGTTCTCCCACACCTCGTCGTTGCAGTAGCGGACGGCGCCCGTCCGGCCTTTCAGGTGGCAGCCTTCGCGGGGGCAGCGGTACAGGTGGCCGCGCTCAGGGTCGGACCGCACGTACTCCATCGGCACCATGCCCAAGCACGTGGGGACGCCCTCGGACGTGTATATCCCCTCGTACAACTTGGCATTCGGGGCCCGTCGCGCCGGGCTTATCAGCACGCCCCCGAACGCCTTGACGTTCTCGTGAGCGGCCTTTGAGTCATACCCTTTGTCGGCCACCACGTACTTGGAATTCAGCCACGGCAGCACCTTGGTGGCCCGCGTCATGAGGCGGGGCAGCTCGCGCACGTCGCTCATGTTCGCCGGCGTCGTGTATCCGTAGATTGGCACACCGTAGTTGGCGTCCACCATCAGGTGCAGTTTGTAGCCCCAGTACCACTCCTTGCCGCCCTTGGCGCTCGCGCTGTTCTTTGCCGTCCAGCCGGCATCGGGGTCGGTGGGGCCACCCGTCACCTTGCTCGTTTTGTTGGGGTTAGAGTGCGAACGGACCGCCGTGGAGTCCACCGCAACCTCGTCGCCAAGTCCCGGCAGCAGTTCGCCCAGCTGGTCGGTCAGCTTCGCCATGCAGCGGTCGACGAGTTCCTGATGGCGGCTCAGCCTGCGGATGAACCGATTGAAGGTGGTACGGTGCGGCAGGTTGTCGCCGAGGCCGCAGGTCAGACGCAACTCGGGGTCGTCCTCGAGTTCCCGAATCAGGGCATTTATGCTCGGCAGCCCGAGGACGAAGCTGGCCAGGTAGGCGCGCCACATGCCACGGGGCGAGTAGCCATGGCGGCCCATGTAGCGTTCGTCCTTGATAGCGTCGATGATCTCGGCGCCATCAACCGCGTCGAGGGTCTCGACCAGCGCCCGGCGCCCCCGCACCGTGGCCCACGGCAGAAATATCCAAGTACTGGTATAGCCCAGAATGAGGAAGAACCCCCCGGCGGCTATGAACCTCTCCGTCTTCGGCACGAGGCGCCAGAAGTCGACCAAAAGGACGACGGTGATGTGGCACTCTTGCCGCAGCCACGCGAAGCGGCGACCGGCATAGCGCCGCTTCGACATGGACACGATCCGGTTCACGCGCCTGCGTTGGCGGTCGTGGTCCTCAAACCACCAGTCCCACGCAGCCTGAAGCCTGCGTAACACCGACCTGACGGCGGCGCACCTAGACAGGAAAACGCCTATGGAGACGAGGGGGCAGTGCATCTTGCGCCCTTTCCCTCCGTCGCGGAGATAGGGACGCTTGACAAGCCCGCCGGAACTGCACTAAGCTCCAGCCGCTTTGTGGGGTGGGCTTGTAAGCGTCTTCACCCTGCAACGAAGGAGCGCCGTCAGCAGCGGCGCTCTTTCATATTTTGGGCCATGCTACTCGGCCCTGTGCTGACCGTCAATCCCCTCTGCGCATCACGTCGTCACGCCGATGATCTCGAGGACTCGGTGAAGATGGTGGACGGTCAGGACGTAACGGTGCGGGCCGTAGACGCCGCCGACCAGCTTGCCGCGCCTGCATAGATAGTCGTGCAGCCGGTCGGTGTTGGGAAAGCGCCGGTTCTCGATGGCCCCGGCGAAGATGTAGAATCGCCGGTCCGACGGCTCTACATAGATGGACGCGTGGTCGTAGCCGTAGAGCGTGAACCTGTCCCATCGACCGGCCGCCGTCCGGTGGTGCTCGAATCGCCCGCTGCGGTTGAGCCGACCGACGGCGCTCCACCTCGGCACGGCCCTATGCCCCGAATGGCCCCTTGCCCTTCGCCCGGCTGCTCGCCAGCGTAGGCGCGCTGCCGTTGCGCTGCTCGGTCAGGCCCCATGTGCCGTCGCCGTAGGGCTCCATGTCGTCTGCTCGGTACATGATCGAGCTCAGGCTGGCCAGCGGCTTCTCGCCGTTGACGTAGGTGCCGCGCCGGTTCAGGCGGCTCATGATCTTCGTGCGGTGCATCGGCCCTTCCTTGGACAGAATGGCCCTGACGGCCTCTTCGACCTCGGCGGCCGGCGCTGGGGCGGCGGCGCCCTGCCGATGCAGCATGGCGACCAGAACGTCGACGGCCTCGAGCTCGGACGCCGCCTCTTCGTGCCGCGCCGCGATCTCCGACCGCATCTCCATCAGCATCGCGAGATGGGCCTGCCTCGTGTGGGCCATGGGCGATCAAGCCTGCCTACTCGCGGGGGCGAGGTCGCGGCGGGCGCTGTGGCCCAGGAGCAGAGGGCTCGCCGAAATCTCTTCTGCCCGGCGAGTCAGCAGGGCGTTGCGGTGGCGATGGGGTTTCACGTCTGTCGGGTTTGGGAGTCGGCTGTCGGTCGCTCGTAGAAGCTGTCGAGTACCTCAGCGGCTTCACAGTTAGATTTGTCGTTGAGGTCGTAGTCGATTGGCAAGTCGTTTCGGTTCGCAACGTCAAGTCGGTCCTCCAACATCCTGAGCAGTTCTCCATCTGCCCCATGTAGATATATGCGGCGATGCTCCACCTCGATGCTGTTCATTTCCTCGGCCACGGAGCGGGCCTTCTGCGCACGACCGGAGAAGTCGTAGACCACCATCACGGTGGTCGCGACGGCGGCTACGAAGAATAGCCCTGCGCCGAGCACATCGTCCCAATTGCCCCCGAGGGGCGACAGCAACACGGTGGCCGCCGCAATGGCACCGAGGATGGACGAAAGCGAGAGAGCCAAGTGGTAGCGCTGCCACCTGTTGGCGAGCGCCAGGTAATAGCGGCCCAGGCGGCTGGCATCGAGCATCGCGTCCCACACTCGCGGGTCACTCGGCTGCACTTTTCTCATGGCAGCACCTCGGTACCTAACCCTAGCTCACGGGTTCGCGGGGCGTCAATCCCTTTGGCATACGCCGTATGCGCCGCCGCCGCGCCTCGGGCGGCTCCGAGTCTCGCAGATGTGACACCGAGCCCCGCCGGACCGACCTGTCTATCTGCACAGGGGCCAGTCTACAACGCCGCAGGGGGACTTTTGCACTTCCCTCTTCGATGCCAACCTATCCACTAGTCCCTGATACTGGTATATTGTGAAGCAGGTAACAAACGAGTGGGGCCTGCGCGAGCCTGGCCTCGGCGAGGAGGCGAGATGGAAGCGACGGCAGGCGTGGAGAGCATCGCCGAGCTGGCCGACAGGGTCAGGACCAACGTTCAGCGCGTCATCGTGGGCAAGGGCGAGGCCATCGACCTCGCGCTCGTGGCGCTCCTCTGCAAGGGACACATCCTGGTCGAGGACGTGCCGGGTATCGGCAAGACCACCATGTCCAAGGCCCTGGCGCAGTCGCTCGGCTGCACGTTCGGCCGCATCCAGTTCACGCCGGACCTGATGCCGAGCGACGTGCTCGGCGTCAACTTCTTCAACCAGAAGAGTTCCGAGTTCGAGTTCCTCCCGGGCCCGATCGTCAGCCAGGTGCTCCTCGCCGACGAGATCAACCGGGCGACGCCGCGCACGCAGTCGTCCCTGCTGGAGGCTATGCAGGAGCGGCAGGCGACCGTCGATGGCGTCACGCGCCCGCTCCCGGAGCCCTTTCTCGTACTCGCGACGCAGAACCCCGTTGAGATGGAGGGGACCTTTCCGCTCCCCGAGGCGCAGCTCGACCGCTTCATGGTGCGTCTCACCCTCGGGTACCCGTCGCTGGAGGAGGAGGCGGACATATACCTCCGTTTCGAGAAGGACTCGACGCCCCCGCAGATCGAGGCGGTCACCGACGGCGACGAGATACGGCGCATGCAGGACCTGACGCCCACGGTCCGGGTCGAGGAGCCGGTCCGCGACTACATCATCGCGGTTGTCAGGGGCACGAGGGACCACGTGGGCATCTCGCTCGGGGCCAGCCCCAGGGCCGGGATGGCCCTCTACAAGGCGACGCAGGCCTGGGCCGCCATCGACGGCCGCGACTTCGTCACGCCGGACGACGTCAAGGCGATGGCGCCCGCGGTGCTGCCCCACCGGACCGTGCTGAGCGCCTCCGCGAGGATGAGGGGAGACTCACCCGAGCAGGTCGTGGACAGCATCCTGTCGAGCGTGCCCGTCCCCATCGAGGGGTAGCTCGATGGCCCAGCGTCAACGCCTCCCGGATGGGGCCGCCGACCATCCGCACCTGATCCCGGCGTCCCGCTTCAACTGGCTGGCATTCCTCGTCATCGCCTTTGGCGGCATCGTGATCGTCGGCCTGTTCATAGCCGAGGGGATCGTCGTGGCGCTCGGCGTCATGGGCCTCGTCGCCACCGCGATCTCGATGGTGTGGAACCGCGTCGCCCTCGTGGACCTCGCCTACGACATGGAGGTCGCCCACGAGCGCGTCGAGGTCGGCGAGACGGTGCCCATAACCGTCACGCTTGTCAACCGCAAGCCTGTGCCGCTCGTGTGGGTCAAGGTCGAGGACGAGTTCCCCAACGCGGTCAAGGTGGTGGGCGGCGATGTCGTGCAGAACGCCAACACGAAGATCCAGAGCCTCCGGCACCTCACCTCGATGGGCTGGTACGAGCGGATTCACTGGGACTACGAGGTCAAGTGCACCAAGAGGGGCCTGTACCGCATGGGGCCGGCGACGCTCGAGAGCGGCGACCCGTTCGGCTTCGTGCGCACGCAGAAGATCCAGCACCACCGCAGCAACATCCTCGTGCTGCCGCGGATAGTGCCGCTCGTGGACCTGGGCCTTCCGGCCGTGAGGCCGCTCGGCGAGGTCAGGGGCGGCGACAGGATCTACGAGGACGTCACCCGTCCCGCCGGCCTGCGCGAGTACCAGAAGGGCGACCCTCTCACCAGGATCGACTGGAAGGCGACGGCCAGGAACCAGAAGCTGCTGGTCCGCACCTTCGACCCGAGCTCCACGGTCAACGTGATCATCGCGGTCGCGGTCGACACGACGGAGCCGTTCTGGCGGCTGGACGCTCCGGTGGAGCTGGAGCGAGTGATCACCGTGGCGGCTTCGGTGGCCAACTACGTCGCGGAGCTGGACTACACCTTTGGCGTGTTCGCGAACGACATGGCGGTCCAGGTCCGGCGTTCGATGAAGGTGCCGCCCAGCCAGGGCCCGGCGCAGCTGGGCGAGGTGATGGCGGCGCTCGCCACGACGCCGCCGATGGCGTCCGGCCCGATGGCCCGCCACCTGGCCGAGCACGGCCCCCGGTTCCCCTTCGGGACCACGATCGTGCTGTGCACCGCGCTGATAACGGACGAGATGGTCGCCACTCTCGACGACCTCGACCGCGGCGGCGCGAAGATCGTCGTGCTCTACGTGGGCCGGGCGGACCCGCCCGACCTGCCGCCGCGAGTGAAGCTCCACCTGCTCAGGTCGCACCTGGTGGACATGGAGGCGTCCGAGATGTTCGGAGCGCGCCGGTGAACGCCGCCCAGACGAGGCTGGTGCTGTGGGCCCTGGTGATCGCGGAGAGCGCGTGGGTGTACGCCGTCCTCGGCGTTCTCGGCCTGTGGATGGGACAGGACTCGGGCCCGTTCATGTGGCCGACCGTCGTCGTGCTGATGTTCGCGGCCCTGTACGTTGGCCGCCTGGGCCCGTCCGAGAAGATAGGTCCCGGCACCGAGATAGTGGTCCGGATGCTCATCGGCGCGCTGCTCGTCTACGTCGCCATCGCCGTCGAGCTGACCGAGGAGCTCCCCTTCGTCGACCTGATCTGGATATTCAAGGCCTTCTCCGCCTCGGAGCCGGACGGGTTCTGGTTCACGTTCATGGCTGGCGGCCTGGCCGGCGCCGCGATCTGGTTCAGGGGAGGCAAGCTCGGCGTCGCGACGTACCCCACCGACCAGCTCGCGATCACCTTCAGGATCGGCGTCGCGGCCCTCACGGTCGCCACGCTGATCGACCTGATCAACGACGCCGACCTGGACACCTTCCTGATGGTGTTCATCTTCTTCGGGGCCTCCCTCGCGGGCCTCGCGATGGGGCACCTGCTGCCGAAGTCCAAGTCCACCAGCAGGAACATCTGGCCGCGTCTCGTCATAGCGGTCGTCGTGATCGTCGTGGCGGTCGGTCTGGCGTTCACCGTCGTGCCGGGGGCCGTCCTCGACGTGATCACGTGGCCGATCAGGCAGGCGCTGACGCTCGTCGCGCTCATCTTCGCGTGGGTGATCCTGCTCCCCGCCGCGTTGATTGTCGACGCGGTGGCCGAAGTCCTGGCGTGGCTCTACAACCTGCTGTTCGGCGGCGAACCGCCCCCGCGTCAACCCCAGGAGGCGACCCGGATCGCGACCACGACGCCGGACGCGCTCGAGGAGCTGGAGGGCACGGGGGCCAACGTATGGGTCGGACAGATACTGCTGGGGCTGGTTCTCGGCCTCGCGGCGGCGGCGCTGCTGTACTGGGGCGCCAAGGCGTTCCGGCGGCCCCAGAGCCGACGCGTCGTGCCGGTCGAGGGGCTGAGGGAGTCGGTGCTGGAAGACGCCGACCCGCTCGTCGATTTCGCCAACCTGCTGTGGTCCCTGCGCCCGTCGTGGCTCAGGCGCCGGCGCGACGATGGCACGCTGCTGCCGGACGGCCCCCCGGGCATCGTCCGGGTGCTGGAGATCTACTACGACCTCCTGCTGCTCGCCGAGGAGCGGGGCGTGCTGAGACAGCCGCACGAGACGACCGGCGAGATGGCGGTCAGGATGGCTGAGGTGCTTCCAGGCGACCTGGTGCACCGTGCGAGCGCGGCCTTCGCGCGCGCCTACTACGGCCTGCTTCCGTCGCCGGAGGAGCAGATCGACGAGATGAGGGCGGCTGTGGACGGCATCGCCGCCGAGCCCGCGTAGCGATGGAGTCGCTGGAGCTCCCGTTCACCGACGTTCCCCTGTGGCAGGCAGCCCTGCTGTCGGCCATCTCGTTCGTGGTCGGCATCCTGGGGGGCTTCGTCGGGCTCGCGCTGGGCACCATGAGGCTGCCGGCCCTGCTGCTGCTCGGCTTCGACGCGGCGACGGCGGCGGGCACCAACATCGCCGTCAGCACCGCGACCGCGGCCTCTGGCTCCGTGCGCCACGTCCGCGAGGGCCGGGTGGACAGGAGGGTCGTGCTGCTGGTGGGCGTGCCGAGCATGGTCGGCGCCTTCGCAGCGGGGTTCGCGAGCGAGAGCGTCCCCGAGCCGGTGCTGCTGGGCGCCGCGGGCGTGCTGGTCTTCTGGCAGGGCGTGGAGTTCCTCGCCCGCGCGCAGCTTCTCGCGGCCGTCACGAAGGACGGCGGCGACTCAGCCTCCGCCAGCGGAGTCCGACGCGCCATCACGGCGGCGGCCGGCCTGGGGATCGGCGCGCTCGGAGGCGCGGTCGGGCTGATCCTGGGAAGCCTGCGCCTGCCCGCCCTGATCCGGGTGCTGCGCATGGACCCGCGCGCGGCGGTCGGCACGAACCTGACGATCGGCTTCGCGATGGGCTCGGTCGGGTGGATCGGCCACGTCTCGGGCGGCCACGTGAATTACCCGGTCATGCTGCTGATGGCGGCCACCGCGGTGGTGGGCAGCTATATCGGCGCCCGGTACACCGGCAGGGTGACGCTGGACAGGCTGATCAAGGCCGTCGGCGCGGTGCTGCTGGTGATCGGGCTGATGCTGCTCTGGCGCGCCCTCTTTTGACCGGCGCGTCTCGGCGAACCGGGGCTGCGGGTTGGGTCCCCCCTGGTGGCAAGGGTGCCGTGTCGCAGGGCCAGGGCGGGTTGGAAGAGCCTGTTTCATAAGTCGTGGGTATTGGCGATAGGGTATCTTGGTGGAGAGTCAGACCGTGAATTGGAGGTAGTAGAGTATGCCGCATCGACCACTCAACCGTGAGCAGATGTGGATTCTGCCTCCGAGTCTCGACGAGTTGCTGGAGGCCGGTCATCCTGCCCGATTCGTGGCTGAGTTCGTCGATGCTCTGGACGGCGATGACTGGGCTGGTATCGGGGTTGATAGAGAGGGTGACCCGATGGGAGCTCCGTCCTACCATCCCCGTGCCCTGTTGGGCGTGTGGCTTTACGGCTTCATGACCGGAGTGCGATCGAGCCGCAAGCTGGAGGCGGCGTGTCGCGACCAGATACCGTACTTGTGGCTGACGGGCTGCCAGCGACCGGACCACGTCACATTGTGGCGCTTTTACCGTTCCCACCGGGATGGTATGAGGGGGTTGCTCAAGCGCACGGTGCAGACGGCTGTCAAGATGGAGCTTGTGGAGTTGGCGGTGCAGGCGGTGGACGGGACGAAGGTCGGGGCGAACGCGGCAAGGAACCGGACCCACGACGCCGAGGGGTTGCGCCGTCTGTTGGGCCGGACGGATCGGGCGGTTGCCGAGTTGGAGGCGCAGAACGAGGCGGGCGATGAGCCGGCTACCGGCCATCTGCCAGAGGCGTTGCACGACCGCAAGGTATTGCGGGATCAGGTGCGTGAGACGATGGGCGAGCTTGCCAGCCGGGATGGACAAAAGCTCATCAACCTGACCGATCCCGACGCCCGAATGATGAAGACCCGCCAGGGTATCGCGATGGCATACAACGCCCAGGCGATGGTCTCTCCGGTAATGGGTGAAGGGAAGGTGTCCGGCATGCTGATCACGGCTGCCGAGGTGGTGGCCGACACGACCGACCAGTCGCAACTGGGTCCAATGATGGAGCAGGCGGAGGAGACCTCAGGTCACAGATCGGAGACGACTTTGGCCGATGCGGGGTATCACTCAGGGAGCAATCTGCAGGAGTGCGCCCGGAGGGGCCAACAGGTGATCATGCCGGAGTCGCAGGACCGGGCTCTGGAGAGCCCGTATCACAAGGACCGCTTCACCTACGACGAGGCGAGCGACAGCTACCGATGCCCGGAGGGTTACACGCTGCGCTTTGCCGGCGTCAGGCGAGGCCGCCGCACCATTGTGCGCGTTTACCGCTCCTCCGCGGCCGTGTGCCGGGCCTGTCCGGCCTTCGGGGTCTGTACGAAGAACGAGCGCCATGGCCGCTCTCTGGAGATAAGTCCCCATGATACAGACCTGCGCCGCCACCGCGCCTGGATGTCCACGGAAGAAGCCAAAGAGGCGTACAGGCAAAGAAAACAACTGGTCGAGCCGGTCTTCGGGATCATCAAAGAGCAACAGCAGGCCCAGCGGTTCCTGCTACGCGGCTTACCCAACGTGGTGGCTGAGTGGACTCTGCTAGCCACGGCCTTCAACCTGCGCACCCTGTGGAGGGCGTGGCGAGCCACGGGGGCGTGGAATCGGAGTCTAGCTGCCGTTTCGAGCGCGCATTCAGCCTATTGGGCGGCCCGGATGGTGATCATGGCCGCTTCGGGCGCCTCGCTGCGAACCATGAGGCTCCGCACACAGCCGGCATGACCAAACAGGAAACCCCACCGTCAAATACATGCCACATTTGAAACAGGCTCCGGAAACCCGCCCCTACGAGGTGATGGCTGGCAGATATGACGTTGAACGTGGAGGTGGGAAAGCTGGCTACTCGGGCCAGTAGCCGCTCTCTACGTAGCGTTGCGCGGCTATGGCGGCCGTCGCTCCGTCGCCCGCCGCGCTGACGAGCTGCGACGCCGAGCCCTGGCGGATGTCGCCCGCGGCGAGCAGCCCCGGCCTGGACGTGCGCATCCATATGTCGGTCGGCACGTGCCCGGCGTTGTCCAGGTCCACGACGTCCCGCAGGTAGTCGGTGTTGGGCTCCAGGCCTACGTAGATGAAGACGCCCGCGAGGTCGACCCGCGAGGGCTCGCCGGTCGTCACGTCGGTGATGCCGACGCCCTCCACCTGCGTCTCGCCGACTATCGAGTCGACCGCCGTGTTCCAGCGCACCTCGACCCTGGGGTTGGACAGCACGCGCTCCTGGAGCACCCGCTGCCCGCGGAAGCTGTCTCGGCGGTGGAAGACGATGACCCTGGAGGCGAACTCGGTCAGCACGGCCGCCTCGTCCAGCGCGGAGTCTCCCCCGCCGACTACGGCGACGACCTGGTCGGCGAAGAAGGCGCCGTCGCAGGTCGCGCAGTAGGAGACGCCGGCGCCGTGCAGCCTGTCCTCGCCGGGGACGCCGAGCCGCCTCAGCGTCGAGCCTCCGGCGACGATGACCGCGCGGGCGGCGATCTCCTCGCCGTAGCAGGCCAGGCGCCAGAACGGCCCGTCGCGGCGCATCTCGCTGACCTCGGTCAGCTCGACCTCGGCCCCGTAGCGCGTGGCCTGGTCCTGGATGGACATGGCGAAGTCGGGGCCGGAGATGCCATCGGGGAATCCGGGCAGGTTCTCGATCCTGTGGGCGTTGATCACCTGGCCGCCGGGCATCAGCCGCTCGAGCACGACCGTCCTCATGCCGGCCCGGCTGGCGTAGAGTCCCGCGGTCATTCCCGCGGCGCCGCCGCCGATGACCGCGACGTCGTATGCTTCGGCTGCCACGTCGCTGCTCAAGATGCGTGCGCCGGCGTCAGACGAGGCCCAGCGACCTGATCTCGGCGAGGGCGTCCGCCGCCGCGTCGACCGTGTCGTCGATGTCCTGCTCGGTGTGCGTGGCGCTCAGCATGAACCGTCCCGATCCTGAGTCGACCCCGCGGTTGTACAGCGCCAGTCCGAGCTGGTGGTTCCGGGCGGCGTCCTGCTCGATCTTTCGCTGCTCCGGGGTCAGCACGCAGACCTCGCCGTCGCACTCGTGGTCGACGCCGAGCCTGAGGAAGATGAGCGAGCTGACGCCCGAGGCGCAGCCCGGTACCTCCAGGCGCGACAGCACGTCGTTCAGCCCGTCCTTCAGCCGCGAGCCCATCGCGTCGGCCCGCTCGTTGACGTCGGTCCCGGCGACGATCTGCAGCGCCTTGATGCCGGCCGCCGCGGAGAGCGGGTTGGCGTTGAAGGTGCCGTTGTGCCCCACGCGCCGGGTGCTGTTGAACCCGGGGTCGTCGCTGAGCTGGATCATGTCGATGATCTCGGCCCTGCCGGTGACGCCGCCTCCGGGCAGCCCGCCGCCGAGGACCTTGGCGTGGGTCGACATGTCCGGGGTGACGCCGTAGAGGCCCTGCGCGCCGCCCCGCGACACCCTGAATCCCGTGACCACCTCGTCGAAGATGAGCACGACGCCGTAACGCCGGGTGACCTCTCTCAGCTCGGCCAGGAAGCCGGGCCCGATCGCGTCCTGGCCCATGTGGGCGCCGGTGGGCTCCAGGATGACCGCCGCGACGTCGTCGTTGGCGCGGAGGGTGTCCTCGACGAGCGAGATATCGTTCGGCTCGAGCACGATCATGGTGCTGGCCGTCTCGTCCGGGATGCCGCCGTTGCCGGGGCCGTCGACGACGGCGTAGTCGTGCCAGCCGTGGAAGTGCTTGCTGAACTTGACGATCTTCGACTTGCCGGTGTAGGCGCGGGCCATACGAAAGGCCATCATGGTGGCCTCGGTGCCGGAGCTGTGGAACCGCACCTTCTCCGAGCAGGGCACGAGCTCCTGGACGAGCCGGGCCCACTCGATCTCCAGCGTCGTGGACGCGCTGTAGTGCGTGCCCAGCGCCATCTGCCGGGAGACGGCCTCGACGATCTCGGGATGGGAATGGCCCAGCAGCAGCGCGCCGTGGCCGGTGCGGTAGTCGATCAGCCGGTGCCCGTCCAGGTCGAACTTGTGCGGGCCCTCGGCGTGTGTCACGTAGTAGGGGAACGGGGTCAGGTTCCGGGCGTCGTGCGTCACGCCGTTGGGGAAGATGTCCCGGGCCTGCGCGAACTGCTCGGCGGATTTCGGATGCAGGTCTATGTAGCGCTGCTCGATTGGGCTGACCATGCTGCACCTGCGCTGGGAAGGAGTGTGGGCCGGAAAATGAGTGTATCATAGTCGCTCATTCTCGAAATACGCGGCGCGTTCCCGGCGAATCGCCACGTGGAGCGCCCGCCGCGCCCAGCCGATCTCACGTATGAAAAGCTACCTCACGCACCTCGAGTGTACCGCCTGCGGAGACACGTTCCCGGCCGACGAGCCGCACCGCCTTTGCGCCTCGTGCGGCAAGGTGCTCTACGCCCGCTACGACCTCGAAGCGGCGGGCGGGGCGCTCGCCCGCGACGACCTGGCCGGCCGTCCGGGCGACATGTGGCGCTACTTCGAGCTGATGCCGGTGCGCAGCCCCGCCGGCGTGATCAGCCTGGGCGAGGGGTTCACGCCGCTGGCCCGGGCCGACCGGCTTGGCGGCCGTGTGGGTTGCTCGAACCTGCTGGTCAAGGACGAGGGGGTCAACCCCACGTCGTCGTTCAAGGCCCGCGGGCTTTCGGCCGCGGTGTCGAAGGCCGTGGAGCTGGGGGTGACCGGGTTCACGATACCGTCGGCGGGCAATGCGGGCGGCGCCGTGGCCGCGTACGCCGCCCGCGCCGGCGTCGAGGCCCACGTCTTCATGCCCAGGGACGTGCCGGCCGCCAACCGCGAGGAGGTGGAGGTCGCGGGCGCCCGCGCGGTGCTGGTGGACGGGCTGATATCGGACGCAGGCAAGGCGTCGAGGGCCGCCGCGGAGGAGCTCGGCCTGTTCGACGTGTCGACCCTGCAGGAGCCGTACAGGGTCGAGGGCAAGAAGACGATGGGCTACGAGATCGCCGAGCAGCTCGGCTGGGACGTGCCGGACGCGATCGTGTACCCCACGGGCGGCGGCACGGGGATAGTCGGCATCTGGAAGGCCTTCGAGGAGATGGAGGCGCTGGGCTGGCTGGACGGCCGGCGGCCGAGGATGTACTGCGTGCAGGCCGAGGGATGCGCCCCGATCGTCCGGGCGTTCCACGAGGGCGCCGACCACGCCGAGCCGTGGGTCGGCGCGGAGACGATCGCCGCGGGGCTCCGCGTGCCGGGCGCGATCGGCGACTACCTGATGCTGGCCGTGCTCAGGGAGAGCGGCGGCGGCGCGCTGACCGTGACCGACGACGAGATGATGGCGTCGGTGCGGGAGGTGGCCGCGCTGGAGGGCCTCTTCATGAGCCCGGAGGGCGCCGCCACGGCCGCGGCGCTCCCGAAGCTGCTCGCCGACGGCTCCGTGTCGCCGGACGAGAGGGTGCTGCTGCTCAACACCGGGTCGGGCCTGAAGTACCTCGACCTGCTGTGACGGCGCGCTCCGGGCGGCGTCAGTCGGGGAACTCGATCCGCACCTCGTCGATCTCCACGTAGCCCGACGGCAGGCGCGAGGTGTCCGCCTCGTAGTCCCGGCCCGCGTAGAGGTAGTGCTGATCGTGCTCGATGGGGGCCGCCGGGGCCGCGTCCACGGGGTGCAGCACCAGGATGATGTCCGCGTTGATGTCCTTCAGCACGTCCGCGATGTCGCCCCAGCCGTAGGTGTCCAACCGGTCGTGCCGGGACCCCAGGCAGAGCCACTGGGCGTCGTCCGGCACAAGTGTGATGGTCTGCTCTGACCAGTTGGGCGTGACCTCGAACGGCTGGGCCGTGAGCACGTGGTTCAGCGCGCGGTCCCCGACGCGCGCCTGGGCCAGCAGCACCAGGCTGGTGCCCTTCGTGTCGAGGTCGCCGCGCAGCCGGAGAGTCATGCGGGCGTTCGTGAAGTCGCTCGGGAAGCCGCCCTCCACGAAGCGGTTGACCTCGCCGACGGGGAGAGGCATGTTGAGCTGGGTGGGGTACAGGGCGAAGAGCAGGTGCAGGTAGCCGCCTCCGGGCGGCGCGTGGTTCGCGTCGATCCACCACGGGCTGCGCGACACGACTGTCCCGGGGCCGGTCTCGAGGGCGGTCAGCCCGCGGTCCCAGCCGACCCAGCCGCCCGGTCCGTCGTCGAACGTCTCCACGTATGTCATGCCCATCTCGATGTCACCTCGGGTGGCGGCGGGTGCCGCCGAATTACTGCCAGGGTCCGATGCATTGCAGGAGAGGGAACCGGTTGCCCACGGCGCGGGCCAGCTTCCGGTCGGCCGTCCAGATCTCGCAGCTCTGGCGCTCGGCGAGCGCCAGGTACAGGGCGTCGTAGACGGCGCCGAGGTCGAGCTCGTGGGCCATCCGCAGCGCACGGGCGTACAGCGAGGGCGGCTCCTCCATCGCGACGATCTCCAACAATGTGTCGAGGAGGTCGTCGGCCTCGCTGGCGGTCACGACGCTCCTCCGGACGAATTGACGCAGCGTGTTGGCGACCTCTGCCCGGAAGATGGGCGGGGCGATGAGACGCTCGCCGGCCGCCTGCCAGCGGTCCCAGAGCGCCAGCGCCTCGTCGGTGCCGTCCTCCTCGATGACCCACCTCAGGGCGACGCTGGCGTCGACGACGACCGTCATGGCGGCCGGCTACCCTCCGATGGCGGCGTCGCCCAGCTCCGCGCTGCGGCGCTCGCGCTCGGCCCGGATGATCGCCGCGCTGTCGGTGACGCGGTCGACGCCGCGGGCGGCCATGCGGCCGCGGATTACGTCGACCCGCGCGCGCATCTCTGCGGTCAGCCTGCCTGTGGTGTTCGTCGTTTCGTAGGCCATGTCGTCACGCGTCGCCTGTTGGGGTATGTCGAAGAGCCTGTCCAGCTCGTCCTGCGGCAGCAGGGTCACGCGCCGGTCCCGCGGGTCCTCACGGGCGTGCAGCTCGCCCGCCCGTATGAGCCGGTGCACCTTGGCGCGGCTCACCGAGTACTGGACGGCGGCCTCGTTGATGGTGAGGAAGCCCTTGTGCCTGTGGTCGTACTCAGCCAACTGGTCCTCCGGGAATATCCTCTGTTGCGTCGCATTATGTAGCATTACGTAGCGCCCGTCAAGTGTCCCGCCCCTGCCGTTCCGCCTGTACCTGTTCACGTTCGCCCGCGAACGTCGGTAACTGTTCAGAGTCGAAGGGCCGGACGCCGCCCAGCCCCTGGATACCCGCCTGCGCGGGTATGACGGAGCTCCGGTTTACCCTGACATCCTCACGGAGTCTGAACAGTTACGAACATCGCAGGCGATTGGGCGCAGGCCCAATCTGTGGTAGGATAGGCGGAGCGTCACAGGAGGGTGGCTACCCGTGGGCCAGGACGACTTCACCTTCGCAAAATTCGCGAACAATCCGTTCTACCGCGTGCAGAACGCTCGTCTCGTCGACATGGCCGACATCGGCTCCGACCAGCGGATCGTCGATCTCGCCTGCGGCAACGGCGGCGTGACGCGGCTGATACTGGACCGGCTTCGGGGCGCCCGCAACTCCGTCGTCATTGGCATCGACCACTCGGGCGAGATGCTCAGACAGGCGATGGAGGACCTGAAGGACGTCCGCAGCAACGCGGTCCAGTTCGTGCAGAGCAAGGTCGAGCACCTTTCCGACTCGGTGAAGGGATCGGTCGACACCGTCATCTTCTGCAACGCCATACACTACGTGCCGGACAAGCAGAGTCTGCTGGGCGAGATCTCCAAGACCCTCAAGCCCGGCGGCAAGCTCGCCTTCAACACGGCCTTCTTCGACGGCGCCCACCCCCCGGAGACGAACGTGTTCGCCCGCAAGTGGATGATGAAGGCCTCGCGGATCCTGCGCCGCGAGTACGGGCTGACCCCGTCCAGGGCCGACAAGGTCGAGTCGCGGCGGCAGCTCACCCCGGAAGAGTACCGGGAGCTGCTGGAGAGCAACGGTTTCAGGATAGCCGAGCAGGAGATCGACACGGTCCAGGTGCCGATAGAGGGCTGGCTCGACATCAGCTCCTTCTCCGACTTCATCATCGGCGTGATGCCGGGCGTGCCGCTGGACAAGGCGAGCGCGGCGCTGAAGTCGGGCATCAACCAGACCTTCGAGGAGCTGAAGGTCACGCACATGCCGCGCAACTGGCTCAAGATCGTGGCCGTCCGCCTCTAGGCCCCGAAGACGTAGTCCACCTCGCAGAAGAAGGCCGCCTCCGACGTCATTCCCACGCGGTCGTAGGCCCGTTGAGCGGCGTCATTTTCCGCAGTCGTGAAGAGCCGGATGCCGCATATCCCGGGGTCCCGCGCGGCCCGCGTCTCGACGAACCGGTGCATAGCCGTGTAGACGCCGCGTCGGCGCCAGTCCCGACGGACGAACACGTTGGCGAGCCACCAGAAGGTAGCGTTGCGCCAGGGGCTCCACTCGTAGGTGACGTGCATCACGCCGACCGCCCGCGCGGAGACCTCGGCCACGACGTAGAAGCCGAGACGGTCGTCCGGCGAGTCCAGCACCGCGGCCACGCCCTTCCCGAGCCGCGCCAGGTCGAGGGCCTTGCCCTCCATCTCGCGGGCCATCTCGGCGTTCATCTCGACTATTGCTTCGACGTCGGCGGCCGTCGCCTTTCTCGTTCGCAGGTCGGGTAGTGACACTGTCCTCACCTCGCCTCGGCCATCTGAGAACCCGGGAGCCGACGGCGTCGCCGAGTGTACCATCGAGTCTGGGTTCGATGGCTGGGCCTCGAGGCTGCCGACGAAGCGTGGGCCGCATGCGGTGGTAGAATCGGCTCCGCGAGCGTCCCCGCAGCAGGAGAAACCCGATGACGTCAAAGCCCATCGACGTGGGCTGCCGCTCCCAGCTCTTCCTCGACGACCACGTCGTCGAATCGGTCGTCGACGTCCGGCGGCAGCTCCACCGGCCGACCAGGTACGGCGGCAATCCCGTTCTGCGGGCGGACATGCCCTGGGAACAGGGCGGCAACGGCGTCTACCTGTACGGCGGCACGGTGATGTTCGACGAGGAAGACGGCGTGTTCAAGATGTGGTACCGGACCGCGTCCGTCGACGTGGACGTCTCGGGCGGGAAGCCCGCTGAAGTTCCGGGGGCGTACAAGGCGTGCTACGCCGTCTCGGACGACGGCCTGCGGTGGGAGCGGCAGCCGCTGGGACTGGTCGAGCACGGCGGCTCGACCGACAACAACATGCTGCCGCCGGCCCAGGGCACGAGAGCGCACATCAGGCGGCCCAACCTGATCAAGGACTACGCCGACCCCGACCCGCAACGTCGTTACAAGATCGCCTACATGGACAACTTCGACGGCCGGTGGGGTCTCGCCAAGGGCTACTCGGCCGACGGCATTCACTGGACGATGAACGTCGGAGAGCCGTCGTTCTTCGCCCGGCCCGTGGCCCCCAACGGCATCCTGTTCGGCTGGGACCCCAGGATGCGCAGGTTCGTCCACTACCACCGGAAGTCCGACTCCGTCCGTGCCGACGTCGACGGGCGGATTACCCGCAGCCGCTCGGCCACCGTCAGGTCGACCAGCGAGGACTTCTCCGGGTGGGGAGACACTCGGGAGGTCATCTCGAAGAGCGAGGCAGACCCTCCGGGGTGGAGCCCCGCGCACGGGGTGGACCTGGCCGCCGTCCTGTACACGGAGGACCTGTACGTCGGCTTCGTCGACTCGTGCTCGACGCACTGGGTAGAGGACGTCCCCGGGGAGGTCTGGGAGGCCCACCGAGGCGAGTTCGCGGACTACAGGACGGAGCTCCTGGTCAGCCGGGACGGCGACGAGTGGACGCGGGTCGCGCCGCACTGGGAGTTCATGCGCCCCGGCCTGTGGGGCACGTGGGACAGCAGCCTCGTCGGGCTCTCGAAGCCGATCGTCCTGGACGACGAGATCCTCATCTACTACACGGGCAGCAACCTGCCCGGCGGCGTCGCCCACGCGGCCCATCCGCAGCACGACCTGGTCCACGAAATAGTGGGCGGCGAGCGGCTGGGCTTCGCCATCGGCGTCGCGAGGATGCGCCGCGACGGGTTCGCCTCGATGGACGGCTACGAGCCGACCGGCGCCCTCACCACGAAGCCGGTCCTCCTCGACGGGGACTCCCTCGTGGTCAACGCCCGCGCGCCCGACAGGCCCTTCGGCGCCGAGTCGGCCCCCGCGGCGCCCTTCGGCCGCCTGAGAGTCGAGCTGCTGGACGTGGGCGGAGAGCCGCTGCCCGGCTTCTCCGCTGATGACTTCGATGCCTTCACGGGCGACGAGGTGCGGCATACCGCGACCTGGAATGGCAGCGAGGACGTGGGGCGGCTCGGGCGTCGTCCGGTCCGGCTGCGGTTCCACCTCACGAACGCCGCGCTGTACTCCTTCCGCTTCCGCCGCGCCGCCGAGGACCCGCCGCCCATGAACCTGCTGGCCCCGGGAGCCCGGGGCCGAGCGTCGTCGCCAGTCCTGGCGCGCGGCGGAGACTCATGAGGGCCACGCGAAACGTACAAGGGGCATGGCGTCCGGTAACCGTGCGCCGGGGTGGGCTGTCGGCCGCATGCAGCTTCCACGCGGCGCCCGGCGCGGACTCCGCGCTGCTCTGCATGATCCTCACGGACGCGGGCCACCTCGAAGACCCGGCCGGCCTCGATCGGGCGGCCGGCGTCGTGTCGAGCTGGCTCGACCGGCTGTCGGCCGCGGGGGCGAACGTCCTGCTCGTCCACGGCGAGTGCTTCGACGACCTGTGGGGACTCGCGGCGGCGGTGCGTGGCGGCGACGACCGCTTCGCCCGCTCGGTGGAGCGGACCGGGATGGTTGTCGAACACGCCGCGTCGCATGGCTACGGTGCTCCCGACCGGTTCGTCGCGATGGGCGTCTCCCGGTATGGCTTCGCCTCCCTGCGCGCCATGGCTGAGGTTCCCGGCATCTCCGCCGCCGTCGCCCATCAGCCCGTCGCCTGGTGGCCTCGATTGAGGGAGTTCGAGGGCATGGACGACAACGGCGTCGTGCTGGCCCATAGCCTGTTCGAGTTCACCGAAAGACTTCCGCCAAGGCCGGTGCTGGCCCAGACCGGCTACAACGACCAGCGGCTCGGCCAGGACTGGACCGAGCGCGCCATGCGCCATCTTGCCGACGCATACCGTGCAGCGGGCTCCCCTCACGGTTTCACGCACGAGCGAATGGACATCCCCGGCCACACCGACGCCCCGATACCCGCCTCCGCGCCGGACAACGTCGTCGACTGGATGCGGGAACACCGGCTGGTCGAGGGCGGGCAGGATGGACGGGCGTTCCATCCTGGGAGTGACGGGAAGCGATGACGTCCCGGCAGTACCTCGAGGAGGCATGGCATCCGGTGACGGTCCGCCGGGGCGGCCAGTCGGTCGTGTGCAACTTCAACCCGGCCCCGGGCGCCGGGTCCGCGGCGCTGTGCATAATTCCCACGCAGGCCAGGCAGGTCGTCGAAGACCCGGTCGGCCTCAGGCGGAAGCCCAACGTCATGTCGCAGTGGCTCGACCGGCTCACGGCCGCCGGGACAAACGTCCTGCTGGTCCACGGCGAATGGTTCGACAACCTGCGGAGGCTGGCGTCGGACGCGCGAGACGGGCGTGACGGCTTCGCGCGCTGGCTGGAGCGGATGGCGATGGTCGTCGATCACGCCGGAGCGCACGGCTATGGCGATCCGGGCCGTTTCGTCGCGATGGGCAGCTCCCGGCACGGCTTCGCCGTCCTGCACGCGATGGCGAACATCCCGGGCATCGCCGCATGCGTCGCGCACCAGCCCGTCGTCTGGTGGCCCCGGATGAAGGAGTTCCGGGGCATGGACGACAACGCCATCGTGCTGGCCCACAGCCTGTACGAGCTCGCCGGGCGCTTCCCGCCCAGGCCCGTCATGGTACAGACCGGCTACAATGACCAACGCGTCGGCCAGGACTGGCTCGACCGTGCGGTGAGCCGCATCTCGGAGGCCTACGGCGCCGCCGGCGCGAGCCCCAGGTTCATGCACGAGCTCATGGACATCCCCGGCCACGACGGCACCCGGATTCCCACGTCGGCGCTGGACAGCGTCGTGACCTGGATGCGGGAACAGGGGCTGGTCTAGTCAGGATACGGCACAGCGAGGGTTTCGATCCGTCGCGCCAGGAGGACCCCGATGGACAGAGTTCGAATTGGACTCATAGGCGCGGGCGGAGTGGCCCGGACCCGCCATCTCCCCGCGCTCGCGAAGATCCCGGAAGCGGACCTCAGGCTCGTGTGGTCCCGCGACCCGGCCAGGTCCGCCGCGGTGGCGGACGAGTTCGGCATCGGAGCCGCCGCGTCGTCCTGGGAGGAGATCGTCGAGTCGGACGAGATCGACGCGGTCATCGTGGCGACGCCCCCGGTGCTCCACCATCCCGCCACGCTGCGAGCGTTGTCGGCCGGCAAGCACGTGCTGTGCCAGGCCCGGATGGCGCGGAACCTGGGGGAAGCGCGGGAGATGCTGCGCGCCGCTGAGGCCGCTCCGCACCTTGTGACCTGCCTGTACCCTCCGCTGCCGGGGCTCAAGGGCGACCGCGTCATGAAGCGGCTGCTTGCCGACGGCTACGTCGGCGACCTGGCGGATGTGCGGGTCACCGGCGTGTCCCTGCTGGAGCCGGGAGACGGCTACTCCTGGCAGCAGGACCCGGACGTCACCGGCGTGAACGCCATGACGATGGGCATGTGGGCGGAGGTGCTCAACCGGTGGGTCGGCCCCGCGACCCGCGTCATGGCGACCGGCGCCTCGCACCGCCGGACGCGAACGACGGCCGACGGCGCCGCGGTCGACTCGGTCGTGCCCGACTCCCTGGGGATCGCCGCCGACCTCGAGTGCGGGGCGACGGCCACGTACCACTTCTCGACGGCCGCCGCGTTCGGGCCGGGGTCGTCGATAGAGATATATGGCTCGAGGGGCGCCCTCGTCTACACGCTGTTCGAGGAGAGGATCGAAGGCGCGACCTCCGGAGACGACGCACTGCGGCCCATTCCGGTACCTGAGTCGGAAGAGCGGCGCCAGACGACCGACTCCGAGTTCGTGCGCGCCATCCTGGAGGGGACGCCCGTCTTCCCGGACTTCCCGGAGGGCGCCAAGTACATGGAGTTCTCGGAGGCCGTAGCGATCTCGCTGGCGACCGGCAAAGCCGTCGCGGTACCGCCCCCAGAGCGGATGGAAGCCTGGGGCCGCTTCCTCGATTCGTAGCGGCGGAGACAGGGGCCCTTTCAGGGTCGGCACCGAATCAGGGAGATGCCTGCACCTGGTTCAACGCCCCCTCACCCTGGCCCTCTCCCGCGAGGGGAGAGGGGAGGAACGTCCCCTCACCCTGGCCCTCTCCCGCGAGGTGAGAGGGAACGATGGTAGGGCCTTGTGCTACAATATCGCGCCGTAGGCCCCGATCTGTCGGGGCCGTGTGTTTCCCCAGATAGCAGGCAGGTACGAGCAGAGATGGACGCCCTAACTTTCACAGCCATCCCCAGGACCGTTACCGGCAAGAAGGTGAAGACGCTGCGCCGCGACGGCGTGGTGCCGATCCACATGTTCGGGCGGGGAATCGAATCGCAGTCCCTGCAGGCCGAGGAACGCGTTCTCGGCGTGCTGCTGCCGCAGGCCGGGACGAACGTCCCGATCACCATCGACGTCGACGGGGCGGACGGCGAGAACGTCTGCTTCGTGCGCCAGGTCCAGAGACACCCCGTTTCCGAGGCGCTCCTGCACGTGGACTTCCAGCGGGTCGACGTCTCCCAGAAGGTCACCGCCGAGGTGCCCCTCTACGTCGAGGGAGTGTCCCCCGCCGTGCTGGAGATGGACGGCACGCTTCTCCAGACCCTCGCGTCGATCAGCGTCGAGGCGCTGCCCATGAGCATGCCGGCGTCCTTCACCGTCGACATCTCCGGGCTGGACGATTTCGACAAGACGATCCGCGTGGACTCCCTGGAGACTGATGACGACGTGACCATCCTCAACGATCCGGACGAGATGATCGCAACGGTCGTCCCGCCGCGCGTCGAGGAGGAAGAGGTCCCGCTCGAAGAGGAGCTCGAGGGCGAGGTCGACGGGGAGGCCGAGGAAGGGGCCGAGGAAGGCGAGGCGGAAACCGCCTCCGCGGAAGAGTAGGCCTCACCGCCTCTCCCGCAGGCCGGTCGTTCGGTCGCCCCCGGGCGCGGCCCCGCTGCTTTGAGCCGCCGAGGGCGAATCTCGCGCCGCGACTATGCGATACTCCCCACAGCAGGCGACCGTTCACTCCTGATGGGCGCCGCGCGCGCCCCTCGATACGCGCCACGCGCCGCTGAAGCAGCGGCGCCACTCGGGGTGAACGGGCTGTCGAGCATCAGGCCCGAATACCGCAGCGGGGAGGTCCTGAGCGATGGCCAGGGTATGGTTGTTCGCGGGAGCGGCGTTCGTCGGCGTGCTCGTCATCGCCGCGATCGTCCTGACGCTGCTGCAGCGGGAGCAGTCCTTCGAAGCCGGCACGCCAGAGCGGGCCGTGCAGGACTTCCTGAAGGCGTACGACGCGGAGGACTTCGGCCGCGTCTACGACATGTGGTCCGAGGAGCTGAGACAGGACTGCGGCCGGGACGAGTATGTCCATCAGGCCGTGGGGAGCGGCGGCAGGCTGGCCGACAGCCGGGTCCGGATCACCGATACCGAGTACGTCGGCGACGACCGGCAGCGAGCGGTCGTGTTGACCCGGGAGACTCACGTCTCCGGCGACGGGCCATTCAGCACCTCGGAGTGGTCCAACGAGCAACGCTACTCCCTCGTGTCCGAGCTGGGCGAATGGAAGTTCACCGAGGCGCCGTGGCCCTCGTCGGGATGTCCTCCTGACAGGTCGCGAAGCGGCATGGACGGGCCGCGCGGCCTGGGCCAGGCCCGGCCGCCGGCAGGCTGACCGCCGTGGAGGTACTGCTCCTGACAGCCGGCGGCCTCCTGCTGCTGGCCGCGGTCATCGGCGGGGCGGCCTACGGGGCTACGAGGCTGGCCCACCGCGGGCGCGGGCCGTCCGCCCCCGATCCGGGCATAGGCACGGCGCGGCGGCTCTACCTGTACGGCGTCTCCCTGGCCGCGCTCGTCACGGGCGCGCTCGGCCTGGTCTTCGTCGTCACGTTCGTCCTCGAGGCCATATTCATCGGAGGCCAGGTCTCCGCCTCGACGACGGGGCAGGCCGTCGGACTCTCGATGACCGTGGTTGGGTTGCCGCTCTGGTGGCTGCACTGGAGGCTGATCGAGGGCCACGTGTCGCGGCTGCCGGTAGAGACGCGCTCCATCGTCCGCAAGCTGTACGTCTACGTCGTGCTGGCCATCGGGGTCGGCTTCGTGTCCGAGGGCGGCGTCTCCGCGCTCGAGTTCGTCGTCCGGGTCCAGGAGTTCGACGGCCGCCCCTGGGCAGCCGTCGTCGTGTGGGCGGCCGTGTGGGCGTTCCACTGGCGGCGGGAGACGTTCGAGGGCCAGCCCACGGCGGAGACTCTCGCGGTACGGCGCGTCTACGTCTACGCCACGGCCGCGTCGGCGTTGCTCACGGCCGCCCTGGGGCTTGGATGGGCGGCGCACGTCGTGCTCCGAGAGGTGTACGGCGCACTCGCGCTGCCCCCGGCGGCGGCGTTCTCCGGCGCGGCCCACGAGCCGGTGAGACAGGCCCTGGTCCTGCTGCTGGTCGGTGGCGCGGTCTGGGCGGGGCACTGGCTCTGGTTCGCCCGAGGCGACGGGGAGTCGGTCCTCCGGCAGGTTTACGCCTACGTCCTCGCGCAGTTCGTGCCGTTCGTGACGGTCTTCGTCACGGCCATCTTCATAGTGGACCGGGTCCTGGTGTGGGCGGCCGGGGCCGGAGACACCGGGACCGCGGACCACTTCCGCTCGCTTCCCGGCGCGTTCGCGGTCCTGCTCGTCGCGGGAGGCGTGCTGGGATACCACAACACCGCCGCGCGCGAGGAGAGGCCCGAGACTCCGAGCGAGGCCGCCGGCGCCTACGCCTACGCGCTCGCGGGAGTCGGGCTGCTCACACTGGCCTTCGCGATAACGATGCTGGTCGACACCCTGTTCGAGTTCGCCCTCGAACGCGAGACGGCGGTCTCGACCAGGCATCTCCTGGGGCAATCGCTGGCCCTCGTGCTCGCGATCGGGCTGATGGGGGGCGGCCTGTGGGGTTACTGCTGGAGTCGCCTGCAGCGGAGCGTCCAGACGGCCGGCCCGGAGGCGCGCGCGGCCCGGCCGCGGCGCTTCTACCTCACCGGAGCGCAGGGCGTCGGCATGATCGCCCTCATCGGGGGCCTGAGCGTCGTCGTCTTCGCGCTCATCAAGGGAGTCCTGGCGGTCGACCTGACCGACTTCTTCGACGACGCCCGGCCGGGCGTCGTCGTCCTGGCGCCGGTGGGGGTCTTCCTGCCGTACCACTGGCTGGTCTACAGAGAGGACCGCAGGCTCGCGGGCCCCGACGAGCCCGCGCGGAGGAAGAAGTCGGTCACCGTCCTCGCGGGCCCGGACGGGTGGGAGTTCGTCTCCGAGCTCGAGGGAGCGCTCGGGTACGCGGTGACGCCGCTGGAGTGGGTCGACGGGGACGCGCGCGCGCCGCGGCTGTCGGCCGACGAGACCGCCGAAGTGGCCCGTCGCATCGGGGACCTGATCGGCGGCAGGGTGCTGGTCGTGCCCGACAACGGCTCAGTGCGGCTGCTCTCGTACGAGTAGCCGCGCCAGCCCGACCTGCTACACTCGCGTCACTCCAGCGGGAGGGACGGCACCATGGCACGCATACACGTTCTCGGCGCGGGCACGCCGACGCCGACGCCAACGAGGTTCGGCTCCTCCTACGTCGCCCGCTTCGGCGACACGCAGGTCATGGTCGACTGCGGCCCGGCGACGACGCACAAGCTGGTCAAGGCCGGGCTGTGGCCGACCGAGATCGACTACCTGTTCTTCACCCACCACCACTTCGACCACGACATCGACTACCCGTGCTTCCTGCTCTGCCGCTGGGACCAGAGCATCGGAAAAGAGAACCGGCTCCAGGTGTACGGGCCCAACCTGACCGAGAAGATCACAGAGGGCATCCTCGGCGAGGACGGTGTGTTCGCCCACGACTGGAAGGCGCGGGTCGGCCACCCGGCCAGCCAGAACGTGCACGTCAACCGGGGCGGGACGCTCCCCCGGAAGCCGCCCGACGTGTTCGCGCGGGACATCGGGCCCGGCCGCGTCTACTCCGGGTCCGACTGGGAGATGTCGGCCGCGCGGGCCGAGCACGTGCAGCCGTTCCTCGACTCGCTTGCCTACAGGCTGGACAGCCCGGAGGGCAGCGTCGTCTTCACGGGCGACACCGAGCCGTGCGAGTCGGTGGTCGACCTGGCCCGCGACGCCGACATGATGCTGTGCATGTGCTGGGACGACCAGGACGTGATGGACGAGAACGGCGAGGCGTCTCGCCAGTGCGGCACGAAGGACGCGGCGCGCATGGCGCAGGAGGCGGGCGTGAAGAAGCTGGTGCTCGTCCACATGGGCCCCAACCTGTCGCGGCGCCCGGTGATGGAGAAGGGCCTCGACGACGTCAAGCGCATCTACGACGGCGAGGTCGTCTTCTCCGAGGAGCTGATGGCCGTAGACGTGTAGGAGTTGCACCGGCCGCGCCGCTCCCAAATCATCCCAATCCCCGAATCCAGGGCCTTCCAAAGTCGCCATAGCTCGAGGGTGACAGCCTTGCACCGCGTTCAACGCCCCCTCACCCTAACCCTCTCCCGCAAGGGGAGAGGGAACAATGGAATGACCCTGCCCTGAATCACGCGAGTCACAGTTCAGACTTCTGCGTGCTAGAATTTGGCGCAGGCTAGCCCGGTCGGCGCGGGCTGGCCCTTTCGACGTTGCTCGAGGCGCGTGAGGGACGCATGGGGCTGGACGTACTGCACGGTCTGCTCGACGGGGCGCCCCGGTACCGGGGGCTGCTCGCGTCGCTGCGCGGGGAGCGGCCGCGCGTCGACCTGCAGGTGCTGCCGAACGCGGTCCCCTTCGTGCTCTCCACCCTGTCGCGCGGGCTCGGCTGTCCGATGGTGGTGATCGCCCCGAAGCCGGAGGAGGCGCGCAGGCTCTACGAGCAGATAGCGGTCTGGGCGGGGCCCGAGACCGCCGTGCTGCACTTCCCGGAGACGGAGGCGCTGCCGTTCGAGCGGGTCCTGTCCGACGACGACACCGTCCACCAGCGCATCGGGACGCTGGCCCGGCTGTCCGGCGGCGAGCGGGACGTCGTCGTCGTGGCCTCCGTCGCCGCGCTGGTGCAGAGCACCGTCGACCGTGCCGTCTTCGAGTCGTCGCGCCACACGCTGGCCGTGGGCGAGACGATCGACCCGGCGGCGCTGCGCGACCGGTGGCACAGGATGGGCTACCGTTTCGAGCCGAACGTGGACGCGCCGGGCGTGGCCAGCAGCCGCGGCGGCATCCTCGACGTCTTCCCGCCGGACATGGAGGCGCCCGCGCGCGTCGAGCTGTGGGGCAACGAGATCGACTCGATCCGCCTGTTCGACCCGTCGAGCCAGAGGTCGTCGTCTCCTGTCGACTCCCTGACGGTCATCCCGTGCAAGGAGACGCTGCCCGGGCTCGTGCCGCAGGCCGAGCTCGAAGAGACCGCCCGCGCCGTCGACCTGTCGGGCTGCGGCGCGGGCGCGGCGCAGAGAATCTCCGACGAGCTCGCCCTGCTGGTGGAGGGCCAGGTAGTCGAGGACATCGGCTTCTACGCGGGGCTCTTCAACCACGGCTCGCTCCCGCAGTACCTGGCGCACGACAGCCTGCTGGTGATGCACCGCCCCGTCGACGTCGCCGAGGCGGGCCTGGGCCTGGACGAACGCGCGCTGCAGCTCCGCCGGACGAAGGAGCGCCGGGGGGAGCTGCCGGCCGACTTTCCGTCGCCCAACATGGCCTGGGAGGAGGTCCGGCGCCGGTGCAACGACGTCTCCAGGCGGCTGGAGGTCTCGCCCTGGGGCGCGACGGACATCACCCACCACGACGCTCACAGCCTGCCGTTCTCGTCGCCGGGCTTCTTCGGCAAGCCCGAGGCGTTCGTCGAGGCCGCGGCCCGGATGGCGGGCGAGGGCCACCGGGTGCTCGCCGTGACGACCGTGCCCAGGCGGCTGGCCGAGATACTGGACGGCTACGGGGTCGAGGCGATGGTGTCGGAGACGCTGGACGCCACGCCTGCTCCCGGGGCCGTCACGGTCGTGCAGGCCGAGGGCGCAGGGCTGGACGAGGGCGTCGCGCTCGCGGCGGACGGCGGCGAGCTGGCGGTGTTCAGCGACGCGGAGATCTTCGGCGTCGCGAAGCGGCGGAGGTCGGCGCGCCGCAGGGCGGCCCGTCGCGACACGCTGCTCTCCGAGCTGAGTCCCGGCGACTTCGTCGTCCACGTCGAGCACGGGATCGGCAAGTTCACGGGCACGGGCAGTCCCGAGTGGGACGACGGCGACCGCGAGTACCTGATGCTGCAGTACGCGGACGGCGACCGGCTCTACGTGCCGATGGACCACCTGGACCGCGTCACGCCGTACATTGCCCCGCTCGACCGGGCGCCGACGCTGACCCGGCTGGGCAGCCAGGAGTGGAGCCGCACGAAGGCTCGGGTCGAGCGCTCGACGAGAGAGATGGCGTCCGAGCTGCTATCCCTGTACGCGGCGCGGGAGATCACAGAGGGGCGGGCGTCCGGCCCGGACACGCCCTGGCAGACGGAGCTCGAGGCCTCGTTCCCGTTCGAGGAGACGGCCGACCAGGTAGCCGCGATAGGGGACGTCAAGACGGACATGGAGCGCGCCAAGCCGATGGACCGCCTCGTCTGCGGCGACGTCGGCTACGGCAAGACGGAGGTCGCGCTGCGCGCCGCCTTCAAGACGGTGATGAGCGGCAAGCAGGTGGCGGTCCTGGTGCCGACGACCGTGCTGGCGCAGCAGCACCACACGACCTTCTCGCAGCGGCTCGCCGCGTACCCGGTGAAGGTGGAGGTGCTGAGCCGGTTCCGGTCTCCCGGCGAGCAGCGTGCCATCGTCGACGGCCTCGCCGACGGAACGGTGGACATCTGCGTCGGCACCCACCGCCTCATACAGAAGGACGTTGGGTTCAAGGACCTCGGGCTCGTGGTCATCGACGAGGAGCAGCGCTTCGGCGTGGGGCACAAGGAGCGGCTGAAGCAGATGCGGCACGAGGTGGACGTGCTGACCATGACGGCCACGCCGATACCGCGGACGCTCCACCTTTCGCTGGCGGGCCTGCGGGACATGAGCACGATGGCGACGCCGCCGGAGGAGCGGCTGCCGATCAAGACGTACGTCTCTGAGCTCAGCGACGAGCTGATACGCGAGGCGGTCCGGCGCGAGATAGACCGCCAGGGGCAGGTCTTCTTCCTGCACAACCGCGTCTACAACATCGACTACATGGCGGGCTACGTCCGGGCGCTGGTGCCGGAGGCTGAGGTCGGGGTGGCGCACGGCCAGATGCCGGAGGAGCAGCTCGAGCGCGCAATGGTGGAGTTCTCGGAGGGGCGCACCGACGTGCTGGTCTGCACGACGATCATCGAGTCCGGCCTCGACATGCCCAACGTGAACACGCTGATCGTGAACCGGGCCGACTCCTTCGGGCTGGCGCAGCTCTACCAGCTTCGGGGGCGCGTCGGCCGGGGGGCGCGGCGGGCCTACGCGTACCTGCTGATCCCGCCGTCGAAGAGCCTGACCGAGACGGCGGAGAAGCGGTTGAAGACGATGCTCGCGGCGACCGAGCTGGGCGCCGGGTTCCGGATCGCGATGACCGACCTGGAGATCCGGGGCGCCGGCAGCATCCTGGGCGCCCACCAGAGCGGGCACATTCACGCGGTGGGCTTCGACCTGTACAGCCGGCTGCTCGGCGACGCGGTGGAGGCGATGCGGGCGCGGCAGGAGTCCGCCGGCGAGGGCGCCGGGTCGCCCGAGGCGCTGCCGGAGCTGCCGCCGGCGTCGGTGGACCTGGAGATTCCCGCCAACATCCCGGAGAGCTACGTCACGGACCTGGCGACGCGGATCGGCGTCTACCGCAGGCTCGTCGGGCTGCGCGACGATGCCGCGGCGAAGGCCATCGAGGACGAGTTGCGCGACCGGTTCGGGCCGCTGCCGTGGCAGGCGCAGAACCTGGTGTACGTCGCGCGGCTCCGGGTCGCGGCCGCCGAGGCGGGAGTGCGGTCGATCGCGAAGAACGGCGACAGGATCACGCTGCAGCTCCACGACGAGATCGGCGGCGCCAGGGGAGCGCTGCAGCGCAGGTTCGAGCGCGGCGTGGAGGCGGGCCACAGCCAGGTCAGGCTCGACCTGGACGCCATGTCCGGGGGCTGGCAGGGCCCGCTGATGAGGACGGTAGAGACGCTGGCCGATTTCCGGAGCCGCGTGATTGCGGAGCTCGCGGCAGTCGCCGGACAATAGACACGACAACGTGACCGTGGAGGTATTTCCATGCGTGACCGGCTGATGGCGCTGGATGAGTGGGACAGCCCGATACAGGTATCGATCATCGGCTGCGGCCGTTTCGGCTCGATGATGGTGGCGCAGATCGCGCGCGCCCCCGGCATGCGGGTCGCCGTGGCGTGCGACCTGAGCGCGGACCGCGCGCGGGAGGCGCTGGGACGCGGCGACGACGGCGTGACGCCGGTCGCGGCCGACAGCCCGTCGGAGGCGAACGACGCGATCGAGCGCGGCGTGCCCGTCGTGACGGAGTCGCCCCGGGTCGCCATCGAGGCGGAGGTCGATGTGGTCGTCGAGGCGACCGGCATCCCCGACGCGGGGGCGCAGCATGCGTTCGAGGCGATCATGGCCGGCCGTCACGTCGTAATGGTGAACGTGGAGGCGGACGTGCTCGTGGGGCCGATCCTGAAGCGGATGGCCGACCGGGCGGGGGTGGTGTACAGCCTCGCGTTCGGGGACCAGCCGGCCATCATCGAGGAGATGTACGACTGGGCCGCGGGCCTGGGCTTCGAGGTGGTCGCCGCGGGCAAGGGGACGATGTACCTGCCCGAGTACCGCAAGGGCACGCCCGACGGCGCGCTGGCCCGGTACGGCTACTCGCCGGAGGAGGTGGCCGCGAGCGGGCTGAACCCCCAGATGTACAACTCGTTCCTCGACGGCACCAAATCCGCGATCGAGATGTGCGCCGTCGCCAACATGACGGGGCTCGTGCCGGACATCCCCGGCATGCACTTCCCGCCCGCGGGGGTCAGCGACCTGCCGCGCGTGCTCATCCCGGAGGAGGACGGCGGCATACTGTCGCGGCGGGGCGTCGTTGAGGTGGTCAGCTCGCTGGACCGCGACGGCTCAGAGGTCGCGGAGTCGACCCGGTGGGGCGTCTACGCGGTGATAACGAGCGACAGCGCGTACCTGCGGCGGTGCCTGGGCGACTACGGGCTGCCGACGGACCCTTCAGGGCGCTACGCCGCGGTCTACCGGCCGTACCACCTCGTCGGCATGGAGGCGCCGGTCTCAATCGCGAAGGCGGCGCTGTACGGGGAGGCCACGGGCGCTCCCGAGGAGCGCGTGGGCGAGGTGGTGGCGATGACCAAGAAGCGCCTGGCCCCGGGCGACGTGCTCGACGGCGAGGGCGGGTCGACCGTCTACGGCATCCTGGTCGACGCGATTCACGCCACGGCCGAGCGTCTGCTGCCCATCGGGCTGTGCCACGGCGCGAAGGTCCGAAGACCGCTGGTCGAGGGCCAGACGGTGGGCCTCGGCCAGGTCGATCTGCCGGAAGGCGGCTTCGCCCGCGGGCTCCGCGACCTGCAGCTTTCCGACGGGGCGTAGCCCTCAGTCCATCGCGTCGAGGAGGGCGGGCAGCTCGAACAGCGACACGATGCGCGGGCAGCGGCGGAAGTTGGGGTGGTTGCCGTCGCGGTCGATGAGCACTGCGGACAGACCGGCGCCGAGCGCGCCGTCGATGTCGGTCGTCGGCTGGTCGCCGACGTGCACGGCGTCGCGGGCCTCGACGCCGGCGCGCCTGAGCGCCACGTCGAATATCCGCCTCGACGGTTTTTCGGCCCGGACCTCCCCCGACGTTACGACGACGTGGAGGCGGCCCGTGAGGCCGATGCTCGCCGCCAGCCCGGCGCCGTCGCGGTCGATGTTGGTGATCATGCCGACGATCAGCCCGCGCTCCCTGAGCGCGTCGAGCACCGGGACGACGTCGTCGTATGCGGCGAAGCCGTACTCCATGCGGCCGATGGCGCGCCACACCTCGAGGGCGCGCTCGGCCGTCACGTCGATGCCCGCGCCGCGCAGCACCAGGCGCTCGTACTCGGCAAAGAACTTTTCCGTATCGGCTGGGTTCATGAGCCTGACGGGCGACACCGAGTTCTGCTTCGCCATGAAGGCGTCGGCCAGCGCGTAGCCCGCCGTTATGCCCTCGGGCGTGACCTCTATCCCGAAGCGGGCGCAGGCCTGCGACTGCACCTCGAAGCGGGATGGGCGAAAGCCGGCCAGGGTGCCGTACATGTCGAAGAAGACCGCCTTGATCGCCATGGGTTCATGTTAGCATTGGCGCCCCGGCGCGGAGGGCGGTATCGTGGACGGAAGCACCGGGCCGCGCGCGCTCCTTGATGCACGACACTGAAGCATATGTGCGATCACTATCCTGTATAGTTTGTTCTTGCAAGAGAAGGGGTGAGTGAAGCTCAGGCTAGTGCGGCAGCCGGGGCTGCAACCGCCTAGGTTTCTTCCCTTGCCCGTGGCCCCTTTCAGATATTCAGAAGGAATCGCGATGAAGAAACTCAAGGCGGACGACTTCCTTCAAGATGTCCTCAAGGAAATCGACGCCCTCCCGGATGGGTTCAAGCAACATCTGTTGAAGCTCGTGAATTTGCCACCAACTCAGCGAAAGGAGCGGATCAGAAAGCTGTTCTCTGAGGTGACTAGTGCCTGAGCGCATGACTGAGATCAAGATGCAGGCTTTCCGCGGGGTCCCGGGCACTCTCGCCCTGGAGTTGCAGGACGGACGAAGTTGCGTGGTTCTCGGAGACAACGGAACCGGCAAGAGCAGCATTGCAGACGCTATCGAATGGTATTTCAAGGGCCAGGTTGAATTCCTCAAGAAAGAGAAGCGAAGCGACGCCATCCGAAACTCGGGAGCATCTGGAGATCTCCAAACGGCGGTCGTTATAGAGACGGACGGGTCGCTTGGGGGTTCGGTCACCAGCGACACACCTCCGCATGGAAGGGTCCTGGAGATCGGAGGGTCTGAGCTACTCATACTGCGCGGTCGGACACTCGCTGAGTTTGTGGACAAGACTAAAGGCGAGAAATGGCATGCCCTCGCAGAACTGTTAGGCCTTGAGGCCATCGATCAGTTGCGTCTTGACCTCCAATACACAAGGAATGTGCTAGAGACTGAGGCTCGTGGCCGTGCGGATGAACTTACGACGAGGCGACTATCTTTAGGCCAGTTGGTGGAGAAAGTCTCGGAAGAGGGAATTCTTGCGACCCTTAGGGAGAAGTGCACTGCAGTCGGAATTCAGACCCCTAGGTCCATGGCGGAGGCATTCACCCCGGAGTGGATCAGGACCGTCGTGCCGGGGGGCTCCAGTGACGATCGTGCCGCAGCGTTGAAAGGGATGCTTACAGAGCTTGAGGCGATGTCGGAGCATTCTATCTCGTTGGCCCCGATTGATGTCTGGAATCGATTCGTCAGTGAGGGCAAACCGGATATGCTTCCGTTGAACCTTTATCGGGCAGCCGACTCGTTGCTCGGCTCGACGCGGGGATCGGATGAGTGCCCGCTGTGCGGTCAGCCAGTTTTCTTGGGGGAGCTGCGACAGAAAATCGTCGCAGTGCTCGAAGAGCTAGAGGGTGCCGAGCGTGATCTCCAGAGAGAGCGCCAAGAGATACAGGCTTGTCTTGACAAACTGCGGGCGGCGGACGAGCGCCGCTCAGATATAGTTCGACGCGCGGGCGGACAAGACGTGGAGCTTCCCCAACCCCCGGGTAGCCTCCACGGCGAGTTTGGTCCGAACGTAGAGGCGTTCAAGGCGCTCTGTAGGGGTGCGGCCAACCGGTACCAAGATGACGTGGCCGCTTGGGTTGCCTCGTCGATTCTGATTCTCGACGCTGCGCTTCCCGCGCCTGAGACGGCACGGGGGCAGATTCTCGTTGACATTGGAGTCCTCCACGCTCAGGCATTGGAATGGCACTCGGCAACGTGTGCATGGGAGGAGGCCGTCGCTGCGTCCACGCTCGCCGCCAGAGTATTCGATCGATATCAACTGAGACAACGCGATTACTTCGACAACATCATTCAACAGATATCTAACCGTTCTGCCGAGATCTACCGGTTTCTTCACCGTCATGAAGGGGTTGGAGATGTCAAGGTCGAGACGGTTGGCGAGAAAGGCATTGAACTCTCTGTCGACCACTTTGGGAAGCGGGAGCTTCCCCCGCACCGTGTCTTGAGTGAGTCACACATGAATTCCCTAGGGCTCTCTCTGTTCCTTGCTATGGCCGAGACCTTCAACGAAGAGATCGACTTCCTCGTGTTGGATGATGTCGTGAACAGCTTTGACCGCGACCACCGCGGGCGTCTGGCCGAGTTACTGGTCAATGAATTCGACACCAAGCAACTCATCGTCCTGACCCACGACGAGCAGTTTTACCGTCGCATTCGCGTGCTCGCACCATCTTGGATCGACGAGCACTTTACGTCATGGTCATACGAAGATGGTCCTCGCACAAGGCAATACAAGGGAGATCGGTTTCTTGTAGAAGCAGGTGAGGAGTTGGGATATGGGAATCGCGTCGGCGCGGCGCAGAAGGGGCGGCGCGCCCTAGAGGAGTTTCTTCAGGAAGCGTGTGAAGCGTTGCAGGCGCTCCTTCCGTTTAGGAGAGGACAGCGGAACGATGAGAGAATGGCCGATGAGGTAATGAGCGGACTTCGGCGAACCCTGAGGGACCGCGCCAAGCCAGTGTACAGCGAACTGACTCCGCTCCTCCGATCGCTGGAAGCGGATCTACAGGCGGCCCTGAATGTCGAGTCGCACGCGAGCCAGGGAGGGACATCAAACCAGGAGATTCAGGATGCCCTTGGCCGCGTTGGCGACCTTCAAGCGCGATTTACCTGTGAGACGTGCGGGACTCGGGTGTGGCATCGAGGAACCGTCGACTCGTCGCGATGCCGGTGCGGCGAGGCAGTTTTTCCACCTCCAGCTTCCTCTAGCTGAGATGCACAACGGCCTTGTCGTGCTACGACTAATGACGGTCGCCGAGAGCGGCATATGGCGCTCAGGGAGACGTGTCCAAACATCAGCCATGCAGGTGATCTGGGGGGTTTGGGGCGCCAGATCCATCGTTTGGCCGAACGCACACTGTCGAGTTCGACCACAAACTGGGCAGGTCTGCCAGGCAGATCAGACAGAGTCGGAGGTCGGTAGACGGCCGAAGGCGCTGTACCGCCTCGAAGCCTAGCGGACGGGCAGGAAGTCTGAGGACGCCATGCAGGCGGGCAAGCTGCCGTTGGACATGCTGGCGGGACTCCTCGACCAGGTCGAGGCCACAGACCCGCGCGTCGTCGTAGGCCCTCGGGCCGGCGAGGACGCCGCGATCATCGATTTCGGCGACCGGTACCTGGTCGCCAAGACCGACCCGATAACGTTCGCGACGGACCTGATCGGCTGGTATCTCGTCCAGGTCAACGTCAACGACCTTGCCGTTGTCGGCGCGACGCCGCGCTGGCTCATGGTGACGCTGCTGCTCCCCGAAGGCGCCGCGCCGGACACGGTCGCCGACATCTTCCGGCAGCTGCGGGAGGCATGCGCGGCGCTGGACATCGCGCTCGTCGGCGGCCACACGGAGATCACCTACGACCTCCCCCGGCCCGTCGCGGTCGGCGCGCTGCTGGGCGAGGCGGAGAAGGACGACGTCGTGCTGACGTCGGGCGTCCGGCCGGGCGACAGCATCCTGCTGACCAAGGGCGTCGCGATCGAGGGCACGTCCATCCTGGCGCGGGAGGCGCCGGAGGCGCTCGCGTCCGCCGGGGTCGATGCCGAGGTGATCGAGCGGGCGCGCGACATGCTCTTCTCGCCCGGCATCAGCGTTCTCAGGGACGCCCGGATTGCGCGCGCCGCCGCCCAGGTCCACGCGATGCACGACCCCACGGAGGGCGGCGTGGCCACCGGGCTGCTCGAGATGGCCAACGCCGCTGGCGTCGGGCTAGCGATCGACGGCGACCGCATCCCGGTCGTGCCGGAGTGCGCGGAGGTCTGCTCGGCCCTCGGGCTCGACCCGCTGGGGCTGATCGCCTCGGGCGCGCTGCTGGCCGCAGTCGCGCCGGAGGATGCCCCGGCCGTCGTCGCGGCGCTGGCCGGCGAGGGCATCGCCGCCGCCGAGATCGGCCGCGCTACCGACGTGGGCGAGGGCCTGAAGCTGGCCGGCGCGGGCGGAGTCCGGGACCTGCCGCGTTTCGACCGCGACGAGCTGGCCCGCTACTTCGCGTCGTAGGCGTCGCTGTTCAGACTTCGAGGGGCGCACGCAACCCTGGCGCCGGGGAACGTCCTGAACTGTGATTCGTGGGATTCCGGTGATTGGGATGATTGGGAGGCGACAAATACGCGAGCGCATGGTCGGCGCGATCCTGGTGGCTGGCCGCCGGCATGATCGCAGGCATTGAGTTGTGCGGACCCCTCGATACACCCCGACGGAGCGTCGGGGCACTCGGGGCGGACGGGTCGTGCGGCGTCGGCCCCACCCGTCATTCCCGCCTGCGGAGACTTCTTGCGTAACCTACTCTAACGTCTTGAGGGTGCAATGGTGCCCGTCGTTCCCGTGGAGAGAGACCCTTGCATAACCGTCATTCCCGCGCAGGGAGACCCTCGCACAACCGGCTTTCCCGCGCAGGGAGACCCTTGCATAATCGTCGTTCCCGCGCAGGCGGGAATCCAGGGGCGGGGTCTCCCAACTACGGAATCGACGTACGTCCACCACTGTTCGCCGCAAGCAAGGGGGTTACGCAAAGGTCTCCGCAGGCGGGAACCCAGGGTGAGGTCCCCAGATACGAAATAGACGCATCGACGCCGCATCTGCCTCCCACAGGTGGGTTAGGCAAAGGTCTCTGGAGACGGGAACCCATCCCCCGCCCACCATGGATGCCCGCCTTCGCGGGCAAGACGGTTGTGCAAAGGTCTCCCCCCGTCTCCACGAGGGCAGGCTCTGCGCGGGAATGACGGGTCAGTAGTGGTACCTGCCAAGAGGGGACAGCCTCGCTTGGGCTCGTATACTGGACGCGTTGGGAATGCCTTTGCTAAACTCCGGCCAGTCAGTCTGGAGACGGCTTGAATCGGAGCCTCCCCGCTTGCCAGTAGGGAGGCTGTCGTTTGTCCGGGCTGGAGGACGCAGCGCCTGCCCGGCGACCGGGAGGGCGCGAGCGCAGGCAGGGGAATGGCTGAGGAACGCGAGTACAGCAGGGGCATGGTCGTCGTCGCGCACGCGGACGACGCCGAGTACGGCTGCTCGGGCACCGTCGCGAAGTGGTGCGCCGAGGGCTGGGATGTCGTCTACGTGATCTGCACCGACGGCAGCAAGGGCAGCGGCGACCGCGAGATGACGCAGGAGCGTCTGTCGGCTATCAGGCGCGAGGAGCAGTCCAACGCGGGCAAGATCCTCGGTCTCTCCGGGGTAGCCTTCCTCGACCACGAGGACAGCAAGCTGCAGCCGACGCTGGAGCTCCGGCGAGACGTCGCCCGCGAGATTCGCCGCCACAGGCCGGACGTGCTGATATGCCCGAACCCGGTGCGCAGCCTGCAGGGCCCGGGCGGCCATCCCGACCACCTCGCGGCGGGCGAGGCGGCGCTCTCGGCGGTCTTCCCGACGGCGCGCGACCACATGACCTTCCCGGAGCTGCTCGACGAGGGCCTGGAGCCGCACAAGGTCGCCGAGGTGTGGATCATGAACCACCCGGAGCCCGACCACTGGGTCGACGTCACCGACCACGTCGAGACGGGCGCGAGGGCGCTGGCGGCGCACGTGTCCCAGGTCGGCGGGCCCGTCGAGGAGACGATCGAGATGATGAAGCGCTGGCGCTGGAAACGGGCCATCGGCACCGGGCTGCAGTACGCCGAGGGCTTTCGCCGGGTCAGCTACCGGTACTAGGGGACGCCTGAACCGTGGTTCGTGAGATCCGGTGATTGGGATGGTTGGGGGCGAGCGCGCCACGGTCCACGGACCTGCTCAGGCCATCCCCGGGGAGCCGTCGCTGTACCGGACACCGCTCGCCCGCCCGCTCCCCCATGTGTCGCGCAGCCCGAAGCGCGTTCATTAGGCAGGAATCCAACCAGGTTTGGTAAGCTGACGCCATGACGTTCGAAGCCGGGACGGTGCAGGAGAAGAAGAACGACCTGTCCAGGCAGGCCGTCGCGCTGGCGATGGAGAGCCGCTGGGAGGAGGCGGTCGAGGTCAACCAGTCGATACTGGAGGACTTCCCGAACGACCTGGAGACCTTCAACCGGCTGGGCAAGGCCCTCAGCGAGCTGGGCCGGAACGGCGAGGCCCGGGAGGCGTTCGAGCGGGCGCTGTCCGTATCGCCCAGGAACCCGATCGCGAAGAAGAACCTGGACCGTCTCGCCAGGCTCGGCGACGAGGGGCCCAGGGCCGGCGCCTCCCCCGCGAGGCGCAGCCGTGCATTCATCGAGGAACGCGGCAGGTCCGGCGTCACGTCGCTCATCAACCTGGGCCCGTCCGAGCGTCTGCTGGAGCTTGCGCCGGGGCATCCGGTGGCGCTCGACGTGGACGGGGGCGCGCTGAAGGTGTCGTCCCAGTCGGGCGAGTACCTTGGCCAGGTGGAGCCCAGGCTCGCGGCCCGGCTCGTCAGGCTGACGAGGGGAGGCAACCGCTACGAGGCCGTGGTGACCGGCGTGGAGGAGCGCAGCCTCGCGGTCTTCATCAGGGAGACGTACAGGCACCCCTCGCAGGCCGGCACGGTCTCTTTCCCGTCGCCGGAGGGCAGGGCCATGCGGGTGCTCGCCGCGAGCGGGCCGGTCGGGATCGATGCGGCAGAGCCGGCGGCCATCAAGGACTGGTCGGATGACGACACCGAGCCCGGCGACGACGAGGTGTTCGATTCGATGGTCCACCGCATCATCGACCCCGACGAGGATGCCGAGTCGGAGCTGTAGCGGGACCCGGACGACTGTCGCCCCGGGCAAGAGACCTTTGCGTAACTCCTGCGTAACTCCGCTCGCGAGCGGCGGATGTGGTGGAGACGCGTCGATTCCGTACCTGGGAGGCCCCGCCCTGGGTTCCCGCCTGCGCGGGAATGACGGTCATGCAAGGGTCTCAGCAACGCGAAGGACCTGGGGTGGGGCTTCTCGCCCTGGACCGCGCGGCGACCTTGCCCCCGCCCCAGGCCCCTCACTCTGTTCAGGGCGACAATCGGGCAGGCGGCGCTCTAGCCGCCCTCTTCCTCCCCGTCCTCCAGCGGAAGCTCGCGGAAGTAGAGCCCCCACTGCCGCATCGCCTCTTTCACCGCGGGCTCGTCCGACGCGGCGATCTGCTTGAAGAATCCCGCGAGCGCATGGGCCTGCAGCATGTCGTCTGAGCACACCCAGCTACGCTCGGCGCGCACGACGTAGAGCATCCCCCTCTGGTGCTCGCAGCCCACCTCGACCCGCTTGCTCCCGGACGATCCCTTGATATCGAGTCCTGACGCGTTCATTCCTTAGCCCTCGCTGCTTGTTCACGGCGTTTGCGGACGCCCCCTCCCTCTAACTCCCTCCCGCGAGGGGAGGGAGGACAAGACCCTCGGGCCGTGCGCCGCTTCGTCGCGGTGGTACACTCCGAGGAGAACGATGTCGCTCTTCAGACCGTCCGACCAGGCGCTGCCGCCCATCGACGCCCCGTGGGACGCGGCGGACGCGGCGCGCGCCGTGGGCCTCGTGATTGCCGGCGCCGGGGCCGCCATTCTCTTCGTCTGGCCGTTCCGCGGTGGCTCCGGGACTCTCGTAGACGCGGTCAGCACGGCGGCCCTCGCCGCCCTGACCGGCCTCCTGCTCGTCGCCGTCTGGCTGTTCGCGGTGCGGAAGTACGGTGCGCCGTGGAGGTCGCTCGGTCTCGCCGCTCCCGCCGGCGCCTCGACGATCGCGCTGTCGGCGGCCTGCCTCGTCCTCAGTATAGGGTTCCTCGTCGTGTTTGTCTCGCTGGCGGACCGCTTCGGGCCCGACATCCTCGTGCCCGAGCCGCTCGACGTCGACAGGCTGGGCTCGGGCGTCTTTCTCGTAGTGAACGTCGCCATCGCGGTGCTGGTCGGCCCGTTCGCAGAGGAGGTGTTCTTCCGTGGATTCCTGCTGGCAGCGCTGGTCCCGACGCTGGGCGCGTTCAGGGGCGCCGTCCTCGCGTCCGCCCTGTTCGCGGTGGGACACGTCGACGTGGGCGTGATGGTCCCGTTCTTCTTCACCGGGCTGCTGCTCTCATGGCTCTACCTGAGAACGCGGTCGATATGGCCGCCCATGCTGGCGCACGCCGGCCAGAACTCGCTGGCTATAATAGGTCTGCTCGCGTCGAGCTGAGCCGCGGCGCGAAGAGGCGGTTTCCCATTGGCCAACAGGATAGACACGACTTTCGAGAACGCGAGAAGGGCCGGCGTCTCGGTGCTCGCGCCGTTCGTGACGGTCGGGTACCCCGACGTCGCATCGTCGGAGGAGATCGCGGCCGCGCTGCTCGAGTCGGGCGGCGACATGCTGGAGATGGGAGTGCCGTTCAGCGATCCGCTCGCGGACGGCCCCACGGTCCAGCGGTCGAGCGCGGAGGCCCTGCGCAACGGTGTCACCGTTCCCACGTGCCTGGACGTGGTGCGCAGGCTCAGGGAGCGCGGTATCGTCTCCCCGCTGGTGCTGATGGGCTACTTCAACCCCTTCATGCGCTACGGCCAGGAGCGGTTCGTGACGGACGCCGCCAGTGCCGGCGCGGACGGCCTGATCGTCCCCGACCTGCCGCCGGACGACGGCGCCGGGTTCGCCCGCATATGCGCGGACTACGGCGTCCACCTGATACCGATGCTGGCGCCGACGAGCACGGACAGGCGCATAGAGCTTGCTTGCAAAGGCGCTGGGGGGTTCATATACTGTGTCAGCCTTACCGGCGTGACGGGTGCGAGACCCGGACTGCGATATGAGGCCGCCGCCAGGCTGGTCGAGCGCATCCGCAGGCACACCGACCTCCCCACAGTGGTCGGCTTTGGCGTCTCCAGCACCCAGCACCTGGATGAGATAGCGGGGTTCGCCGACGGAGCGATTGTGGCAAGCGCCCTGCTGGACGCGATTGGAGACGTGCCGCCTGGGGAAGCAGCCCAGGCGGCGCGAGAGTTTTTGACGAATCTGAAGCGGCCCGTCGGCTGAGAGGCGGCGGAAGCCGCGCGCAAAGAGCGGAGCGCGTGAATGACCGGAGTCAGGGGTATCAGGGGCGCCACCACGGCCGATACCAACTCCAAAGAGGCGATACTGGAGGCGACCAAAGAGCTTCTCGGAAGGCTGGTCGAGGCCAACGACATCGACGTGAATGACGTGGCGGCGGCATACTTCACCGCCACCGACGACCTGGACGCCGAGTTCCCCGCGCTGGCCGCCCGGCAGATGGGATGGACGCAGACGGCGCTGATGTGCGCCCGTGAGATGAACGTCGGCGATGGCGCGGGCAGATGCATAAGAGTCCTGCTCCTGGTGAACACGGACAAAGCCCTCGAAGAGATCGATTTCGTATACCTGAAGGGGGCGTCCAACTTGCGGAGCAGGGGCACGGAGGAGGTGTGAACCTTGTCGCCAAGGGTAGAAGGCCGTAGACCGGCTCGTACCCCGGCGCGGGGCTGGTTCGATCTGGCGGAGGTGGCGCCGCTGTATTTCGGCGCACTCCATCGGACGATCATCCCCACACGCTGAAACGGAGGCGAGCAATGGTTCAACCGCAGGTACACAACGTTCGGGTGCAGAGCATCACTCCGCTGGACTCCCCGGCGGAGTACTGGAAGCGGTACCCGACCACCGAAGAGATCACGGCGCAGGTAGCAGAGCATCGAGCCGCGATCGAGCGAATTATCGCGGGCGACGACCCACGCCTGCTGGTCATCGTCGGCCCGTGCTCCATTCACGATCCCGTGGCCGGGATAGAGTACGCGCGGCGCCTGGCGGCCTTGGCTGAAGAGGTCAGCGACCGCATATTCGTCGCCATGCGGGTCTACTTCGAGAAGCCCCGGACCACGGTCGGCTGGAAGGGCTACATCAACGACCCCAACCTGAACGGCACCTACGACGTCAAGGACGGCATGGCCAGGGCCCGGCAGTTCCTGCTGCAGGTCTGCGAGACGGGCCTGCCCGCCGCGACCGAGTTCCTCGAGCCCTTCACGCCGCAGTACCTGGGCGACCTGATAGCGTGGGGCGCCATCGGCGCCCGCACGACCGAGAGCCAGGTGCACAGGCTGATCGCGAGCGGGCTGAGCATGCCCATCGGCTTCAAGAACGGCACGGGCGGCACCGTGCAGATCGCCGCCGACGGCGTTCTGGCGGCGCGAGAGGAGCACGTATTTCTCGGCATCGACGACGACGGCGTCGCGTCCATCGTCAAGACTATGGGCAACCCGGCCGGGCACCTCGTCCTGCGCGGTGGGGCGAGAGGGCCCAACTACGACGCCGAGTCCGTCGCCAGCGCGCAGGACATCCTGCGCGGCTCAGGGCTCGACCCGAACCTGGTCGTCGACTGCTCGCACGCGAACTCGGGCAAGGACCACCGGCGGCAGCCGGTCGTATTCAGGGACGTGGTCGGTCAGCGCCTCGCAGGTAACGACGGCGTCGTGGGCCTGATGCTGGAGAGCCACCTAAACGCCGGCAACCAGACCCTCGGCGACGACCCGGCTGACCTCGCCTACGGCGTGTCGATCACCGATGCCTGCATCGACTGGCAGCACACCGACGAGCTCCTCCGGCACGCTCACGCGCAGCTCGGCGAGCTCGGGTACTAGGGTGCGCGGCGTCCGGCCCGTCTTTCGTTCCTTCCGGGGATGGCGGGACGCGGCCGGCGTCGCACCGGCCTGAGGCTCCGCGCGCGACATGACCGAAACGTCTGACCGGTCCGCTCGCCGCGGGCGCACCCTCGTGTTCGCCTCGGCGACCCACGTGTGGAGCGACCTGTTCTTCGCGCTGATGATCCCGCTGCTGCCGATCATGCGGGAGGACCCCGTGCTGGACCTGTCGTACACGGAGGTCGGCCTGCTGCGGACCGGCTTCGGCACGGCGTCGATAGTCCTGCAGGTGCCGGCCGGCTTCCTGGCGGAGCGGTGGAACGAGTTCTGGCTGCTGATCGCGGGCAACATATGGGTGGGCGTGGGGTTCCTGGCGATGGCGTCGGTGACCTCGTTCGTGCCGCTGTTCGCCGCCACCGTCCTGGGCGGGCTCGGCGGCGGGACGCAGCACCCCCTGGCGACGAGCATGGTCTCGCGGACGTACCGCGACAGCGGCCACAGCGCGGCGGTCGGCACGGTGAACTTCGCGGGAGACATCGGCAAGCTGCTGGCCCCGTTGGTGGTCGTGATCGGGCTGGGCTGGCGGTCGACGATGCGGCTCGTAGGCGCCGTCGGGATCGTGTTCATGGCGCTGTCGATGCTGGCGTGGCGCAGCGTCGGCTCGCCACGCGCCGTCGCTGGCCCCGCCGGGGGCGGCCGCCCGTCGATGGCCGGGTCCGCGAAGCCGGCCCGCGGCCTCGTCACCCTCGCATCGATCGGGTTCATGGACGCGGCCACCCGGACCGCCGCGCTGACCTTCGTCCCATTCGTGCTCGCCGACCGTGGCGCCGGCACGCGCGAGGTGCTCATCCTGCTGACCCTGCTGCTGGCGGGCGGCGCGGCCGGCAAGTACGGCTGCGGCTGGCTCGACGACCGCTACGGCTCCATCGGCCTGGTCTGGTGGACGAAGGGCATGACCGCGCTGCTGCTGCTCGCGGTGCTGTTCACGCCGGTCGTCGCGGCGCCGGTGCTGATGCTCGTCCTCGGGTTCGGGCTGAACGGCACATCGTCGATCCTGTACGCGGCGGTCGCGAAGTTCGCGCCCGGCGAGCGCCGCGCCAGCACGTACGGCTATTACTACACGGTCACCGAGGCGTCGGCGATCGCGCCCGTCATATACGGGTGGATAGCCGACGTGACGAACCTGCGCGCGACGATGACGGTCATGGCCGCGGCGACTATGCTGATCCTGCCCGCGAGCCTGCTCGTGCGCAGGCATCTCGGGGCCGCCGCGGGCGCCGGCGGATAGCCCGGAAGACGTCGTTTCCCCATTCCCCCTCCCCCTAATTCCCTCCCGCGAGGGGAGGGAGGACGAGATAGCCCTCGCTCGCGTCGTCTCAGGATGCCCGGATTGTGCTAGCATCCGCACCCGACAGGCCCCTTCGCGGCGTCGCGCCCCGAGCGCCCGGCGCCGCCACTCAGAGACCGGGGTCCCGCGACGAGCGCACATGAGTAAAGACAGCCATCTCGCACACCACAGATATCCCCACGGGACGGCGGTGACCATCGGCGTGTTCGACGGCGTGCACCGCGGCCACCGTCACCTGCTGGGCCGCCTGGGCGAGGTCGCGCGCGAGGCCGGCAGGGTGTCGATCGTCCTGACGTTCAGGAACCACCCGGCCTCGGTCCTCAGACCCGACTTCCAGGCCCGGTACCTGACCATGCTGCAGGACCGGCTGCGCCTGGTAAGCGCCGCCGGCGTGGACCAACTGGTGCCGATAACCTTCGACCTGGGACTGTCGCGGCTGACAGCCCTCGAGTTCGCGGTGCTGCTCCGGACCCGCTTCCTGATGAAGGACCTGGTCGTCGGGCCGGACTTCGCGATGGGACGCAACCGGGATGGCGACGTCGAGACGCTCGCCGTCCTCGGCCGCGAGGTCGGCTTCTCCCTGCACGTGGTCGAGCCGCTGCTGGACGACGCGGGCCAGCCGATCAGGAGCACTCACGTCCGCGACGCCCTGTCGAGGGGCGACGTCGCGGCCGCGGCCGGGCTGCTTGGGCGCAACTACGCGCTGAGCGGGACCGTGGTGTCGGGCCACGGCCGCGGCGGGCCTCTCGGGTTCCCCACCGCGAACCTGGAGCTGCCGGCCGGGATGGCCGTACCCGGCGACGGCATCTACGCCGCCTGGGCGCACGTGGCCGGGAGACGCTACATGGCGGCCACGAGCATCGGCGTGCGCCCCACCTTCGGCGCAGGCGAGCGCACCGTGGAGGCGTTCATCCTCGATTTCGACGGCGACCTGTACGGCCGCGAGGTCGGCTTGGAGTTCGTCGGATGGCTCAGGCCCGAGGAGAGATTCGACACGGTGGAGGCCCTGCAGGAACAGGTCCGGAGGGACGTCGCCGATACGCGGACGATGCTGGAGTCGAGCGCAGGCGCGCAGGATACGTCCAGGATGGCGGAGACGGTCTGACGTGGACGATTCGCTGCGGCACCGGCTCCTCCGCCGGGGCGTCACCGAGGTCATCGTAGAGTCGGAGCTCGTCGAGCTGCTGGACAGCGGCCGGCCGCTACGCCTCAAGATGGGCTTCGACCCGAGCGCCCCGGACCTGCACATGGGGCACGCCGTCGGCCTGCGCAAGCTGCGGCAGCTCCAGGAGCTGGGCCACAGGGTCGTCGTCATCGTGGGCGACTGGACGGCGCAGATCGGCGACCCCAGCGGACGCTCCGCCACCCGGCCGATGCTCACACGAGACCAGGTGCTCGCGAACGCCGAGACGTACCTGGCGCAGTTCTTCAAGATAGTCGACCGCGAGCGGACCGAGACGCGTTTGCAGAGCGACTGGTTCGGGCCCTTCTCACTCGCCGACGTGCTGAGGCTGACCAGCCGCTTCACGGTCGCGCAGATACTGGCCCGCGACGACTTCGCGAAGCGGTACAAGGCCAATCACCCCATCGCCGTCACCGAGCTGCTCTACCCGATGTTGCAGGCATACGACTCCATCGAGGTCGAGGCCGACGTCGAGCTGGGCGGCACCGACCAGAAATTCAACCTGCTCCTGGGCCGCGACCTGCAGGAGATGGTGGGCCAGCGCGCCCAGCAGTGCCTGCTGATGCCGCTGCTGCCGGGCACAGACGGCGTGCAGAAGATGAGCAAGAGCCTGGACAACTACGTCGGCGTGGACGACCCGCCGAACGAGATGTACCTCAAGACGATGCGGCTGCCCGACTTCCCGGGCGATCCGGTCGACGAGGAGGCGCTGGACCGGCCCACGGCCGGCACCGCCGCGACGCGCGTGGGCGGCCGGCTGTCGCTGATACTGCTCTTCCTCGAGTGTCTGACCGACGTGCCGGACGCCGAGATCGCAGGGATGCGCGACGCGCTCGAGAACGACGCGGTGAACCCGATGGAGCTCAAGAAGCGGCTCGCGCGCGAGCTCGTCACGCAGTTCCACGGCCCTGGCGAGGCGATCGCGGCGGAGCGCAGCTTCGAGCGCACGGTGCAGCAGGGCGAGACGCCCGAGGACATGGCCGTGTACAGGCTGCCCGCGGCCGGCGGCCTGGAGGGCAAGCGACTCAGCCACCTGCTGGCCGACGCCGGGCTCGCGTCCAGCGGGGGCGAAGCCAGGCGGCTGATCGACCAGGGCGCCGTCTCGATCAACGGCGAGACGGTGGAGGGCAACCTGGCGGCGGACGCGCTGGGACTGGCCACGGACGACGTGGTCAGGGTGGGCCGCGGCCGCTACGCCAGGATCGTCGTCCCGTAGCGCGGCCGAGCCACAGATCTTCGCCCGGTCGTCCGGCGGTAACTGTTCAGGGTCGCAGGACGCCGGTCTTCCTCACCTCATTATCGGGGCACCCCGTTCACCCCGAGTGGGCGGGCCACTCAGGGCCAGCGGACGACAGGGGAGGCCCTTCAAGTCTGAACAGTTGCGTCCGGCGGCGCACCACAGGCGCTGTGCTAGAATCGGCCCATACCGAATCCATACCTGTGGAGCGCGTGACTTGAACCTGCGACTGCCCGGCCCGATACCCGTACCCGACGACATCCTGGAGACGATGTCGCGGCCCATGATCAACCACCGCGGTCCGCAGTTCGCGGAGATGCTCTACAGGGTCACCGACAGGCTGAAGCAGGTCTTCAGGACGGATGGCGACGTCTTCGTCCTGACCTCCTCCGGGACGGGCGCGATGGAGGCGGCCATCGTCAACACGCTGTCGCCCGGCGACCGCGTGCTGTGCGCGAGCATGGGGTACTTCGGCGACAGGTTCGGCGAGATCGCGGGCCGCTACGGGGCGGACGTGAGGATGCTGAACTTCGACCCCGGCGCGGCCGTCGACCCGGACGCCGTCAGGAGCGCCCTGGAGGGCGATCCCGACGTCAAGGCGGTGCTCGTTACCCACAACGAGACGTCGACCGGCGTGGCGAACGACATGGAGGCGATCGGCGGCGTGGTCAAGGGAGAGTTCGGCCGGCTGCTGCTGGTCGACGGCATCAGCTCCGTCTGCTCGCTGCCGCTGGAGACGGACGCCTGGGGCTGCGACGTGGTCGCTACGGCGTCGCAGAAGGGCTGGATGCTGCCGCCCGGCCTCGCGTTCCTGAGCTTCAGCGAGGCGGCGTGGGAGGCCCACGCGGGGGCGACGATGCCGCGGTACTACTTCGACGTCGAGCAGTACCAGCACTACTTCGAGATGGGCCAGCCGCCCTACACGCCCGCGCTGTCGGTCATCTTCGCGCTGGACGCGGCGCTGGAGAGCATCATGGAGGAGGGCGTCGAAGCCCTGTGGCAGCGCCACGCCTCCATCGCGCAGATGACGCGCGACGGCATCAGGGCGCTCGGGCTGTCGATCTTCCCCGACGAAGCCGTCGCGTCCGACACGGTGACCGCCGTCGCGGTGCCCGACGCCGTCGACTGCGACAAGCTTCTCGCCATCGTGCGCGAGGAGTACGGCGTCGTGCTCGCCGCGGGCCAGGGCGCCCAGAAGGGCAAGGTGTTCCGCATCGGCCACATGGGCCGCGTCGCGCCCCAGGAGATCCAGGAGACCCTGGACGCCCTCAAGGCGGCCCTGCCAAGGGCGACTGCCTGAGAACTCGCGGCCGCGCCGGCAGGCGTGGCCTGTTGGATCGCCGTGTGTCGACACTGGGCAGTCCCGGGATAGTCGAGGCGTACCAGGCCTTCGAGGACGTGGACCGCTTCGCCCACGTCGCGGACGCGGAGGAGATCGAGGCGAACGCCTTCAACCTGAACATCAGCCGCTACGTCGACACGACCGAGCCGGTGGAGGTGATGAGCGTCGAGGACGCCCTTGCGCAGCTCCGGGACGCGGAGCGGAGGCGCGACGAGGCGGTTGCTAGAATGGACGACCTGCTGGCGGAGATGGGCTATGCCAGGTAGGAGACTTGCTGGACCATGCCGGTCATATTGAGGGAGGGTCCGTACCGGTTCTTCTTCTACGCGAGCGACCGGGGAGAGCCTCCCCACATTCACGTTGAGCGGGATAACAGTCGCCAAGTTCTGGCTGGATCCGGTCAGGCTTCAAAAGACGGGCGGATTGAGGCGACATGAGATTCGCCGCATCGAGAGGATAGTCGAGGAGAACCAGGTTTCGTTCCTGGAGGCTTGGAATGAACGTTTCAACGCTTAAGGTGAGTGTTCCGGAGGCCATGACGGTCGAGGTGACTGGCGATACGTTGACCGCCGAGCTCTCGGACGGTCGGACCGTGTCGGTGCCGCTGTCCTGGTACCCCAGGCTCATTCACGCCACGCCGGAGGAACGCCGGGACTGGCGGCTGATCGGCGGGGGCGAAGGCATCCACTGGCCCGCCCTGGATGAGGATATCAGCGTGGAAATGCTGCTGGGCGGCTGGCCATCGGGAGAAAGCCAGAGCTCCTTCAAACGCTGGCTGGAAGCGAAGCGCGAGGGACGTGGGCTTACGTTGCATGAGCTCACTGCCCATGACGAGGAGCAAGAGCAACGAGCCTGAAGGCCAGTAAGGCGCAAACGTCCGACGAGGCGGTTGCCAGGATGGACGCCCTGCGGGCGGAGATAGGGTATGACCATGGTCGTGACTATGGTACGATGGACACACGTCCGGTCCGGAGGAGCAGTGTCATGGATACGAGCAGCGACACACCGGCAGGTACTCGGACCATGAAGGCGTCGGAGTTCAAGGCCAGGTGCCTGAAGCTGATGGACGAGGTGGCGGAAAGCGGCGAGGAGATCGTAATTACCAAGAACGGCAGTCCCACGGCGCGGCTGGCACCCTACCGTGAAAGGCCCAAGACTCTCTTCGGCATCGACCGGGGCAAGATCGAGATTCTTGGCGACATCGTCTCTCCCATGCCCTCCGAGTGGTTCGAAGACCCCAACGACGGTGATGAGGCGCTGTATTGATTCTCCTCGACACACACGTGGTGATCTGGGTACGGACCGGTGACGACCGGCTGGGCCCCCAGACGCGGGGTCAGGTGGAGGTTGCGCTGGAAGAGGGTAACGCCGCAGTCTCGGCCATAACCTTTTGGGAAGCTGGAATGCGGGTCCAGAAAGGGAGGCTGAGCCTCGGCCGGAGCTTGGACGCATGGCGGGAGGAGTTAATCGAGGCCGGCGTTGTTGAGATACCCGTGAACGGCGCCATCGCGGCCCGGGCGGGCCTGTTGACTGAAATGCACGGTGACCCTGCCGACCGCATCATCGTCGCCACGGCCCTGGGGGGCCACAGGCTCATCACCGCCGACGAACGCATCCTGAGATGGGGAGGGGACCTGAACCGGCTGGACGCGCGGGAGTAGCGAGCATGGGGAAGTCGACGCGCCACTGCCCGCAGGTTCCCAACGGCTGGAGGTCGGTGCGCCTGGGGGCGCGGCGGGCGCGACACTGACGGGGCGGGTGCGAGTGGGAAGGCGATAGCACGGTCGACGTGCCGCTGTGACTGCCCGAGTCCGCACGCAGTCCTACGCCATCGGTATGTCCACCGCCTGGCCCGTTGCGTGGGACCTGTGCAGCGCGAGGGCGGCCTCCAGCGACGTTCTGCCGTCGAGGCCCGTCATGATCGGCGGGCGGCCCTCGATGATGCTGGCGACGAACTCTTCGGTCTCGGCCGCGGTGTCCCGCTCGCCGGTGTCGATGGTCTGCCAGCCGCCCTTGCCGAGCCGCACCTCGCCGCCTTCCACCTCCATCATGCCCTTCGTGCCGACGAAGCGCCACTCGCCCCGGCTCGCGCCGGGCTCCGAGTTGCCCTCCAGCACGACGGCGAAGGCGCCGCCATCGAACTTGAACGCGCCGATGCCGTTGTCCTCGCCGTCTCCCGTCGAGACGTAGTTGCCCATGCCGGCGCTGTACGCCTGGGAGAACTCCTGGCCGGCGAACCACCGGATCTGGTCGGTGAAGTGCGTACCCTCCCAGACCCAGAAGCCGCCGCCCTGGTCGATCCAGCGCGACCAGGACTCGTGCCGCGTGCCGTAGGGGGGCTTGAGCCGCGTCCAGCTTATCCAGATCAGCTCCCCGATCTCGCCCCCGTCGAGCAGCTCCTTGGCCTTGCGGTCGCCGGGGTTGAAGCGCCACGTCTGGGCGTACATCAGGTTGACGCCGGTCTTCTCGGCCGCGGCGATCATCCGGTCGCACTCGTCGAGCGTCACCGCGAACGGCGTCGCGACCATGACGTGCTTTCCGGCCTCGGCCGCGACGATCGCCGGGGCGGCGTGGTGCACCGAGGGCGTCACGACGTCCACCGCGTCTACGGCCGGGTCCTTCACCAGCTCCTCGACGCTGGTGTACGCCTTGACCCCGTGCTCGGCCGCGGCCCTCTCCGCCCGCTCCGGGATGACGTCGCACACCGCTACGAGCTCGGCGTTGTCCTTGGTCGTGTACCTCCTGGCCTGGCCCGAGCCCCTGCCGCCCGTTCCTACAACGGCCACACCTATCTTCGTCATCTGCATCTCCTTCTATGTCGCCCGTCGTTCCCGTGGAGACGGGAACCCATCCCCTCCCCACCGTGGATACCCGCCCCCGTCTTCACGAGTGCAGGCTCTGCGCGGGCAAGACGGTTATTCGAAAGCTCCGCAAGTGGGGGCCGCCTACCGCAGGACCGACTTCGGCGTCGGCTCCAGGCGCGTGATGACGGACTGCTCGCGGTCGATGTAGTCGGGGACTCGGGGGCCGATGTCGTTGAGCCAGGTGTCAGACTGGTAGACGGCCTCGTACAGCCGCTCGCGCTCCTCCTCGGAGTCGAACCGGCGTATCCAGACGTACAGGTCCTCCTCCTCCTCGCCCACCCAGCTCCCGGCGATCACCATGCCCTGTGAGACCTGGAACGGGATGATCTCCGTCTCCATGAAGGACACCCAGGCGTCGCGCTTGCCCGGCTTCATCCTGTACTGGCGCAGCTCGAACAGCATTTCGTTCCTCCGTACGTCGCGGTCTCGCGGCCGCGGGAAACGGGTGGCGGCCGCAGGCCAGAACGGTAGCAGCATGAAGTCCGGTGTTCAAGACGCGGGGCAGCCGCGCTGAACTTGGGGGCGGCACGGCTCGAGCCACCTGGGCTCCGCCCGCCCTTCAACTCCGTGAACTCGTCCAATAGACGTCCCTCCTCCGTCGCCTCGTCCCTCTGTGACGTCCTCTCATAGATTCCTCACGGTCTTCCAGGTTGCTCCACCTCATGCCACCCCCGGTAACAACACCTTTGAAGCAACGATACCCCCTTCGGTAGCAATCAACTATGGGGCAACTCGCTCCTCTGGAACGCCCTCGCATCATTCCGCATACTCTTCCACGCTGCTTCTCCTCATGCCACGCCCGGTAACAGTACTTTTGAAGCAACGATACCCCCTTCGGTAACATCTGTTATGAGGCAACTCGGAGTCTTGACAGTCACCGTTGCCGATGGTACGTTTTCGATACCACCCCTACCTCTTCGGCGGTAGGGTCGAGACCGTCCTCCGGGGCGGTCTCTGTCTTTGTGAGGAGCGACGCTTGATCACGAACCTCAACATAGACGGCTTCAACCTCTACTACCGCGCTCTGAATGACACGCCATTCCGATGGTTGGACCTGCGGAAGCTGGCCGAGACGCTCTTCCCACGAGACTCGATCAACCGCGTCTGCTACTTCACGGCCAGGCTCGACGCGGGCCCAGGGAATCCGTCCCGACGCCAGCGACAGCAGGCGTACCTCAGAGCGTTGGCGACGCTTCCGGGCTTCCGCGCCTACTATGGCGTCTTCCGGTCCGGTGTCAAGCGCCGCCCTCTGGCCAAGCCAGTGCCGGGGCTGCCCGATTACGTCCTGGTCAGGGACTCTGAGGAGAAAGGGTCGGACGTGAATCTGGCCACCCAACTGCTGGAGGACGGGTTCAACGGGGAATACGAGCAGGCGGCCGTGGTGTCCAACGATGCCGACTTCGCGGGGGCGATGCGCTACGTTCGGGACGGTCTCGGCCTTCGTGTCACTCTGGTCAACCCCGATGCCAGGAACGCCAGCCCGAGGGAGCTTGCCCACGCCTCGACCTACGTCAAACGCCTTTGGAAGAGCCATCTAAGACGAAGCCTCATGCCCGACACTTTGAGGGACGAGGTTGGAGTTATAACCAAACCGTCGGGATGGTGATTCTTTGAGTGACGCCAAACGAGAATCCGCAGGGCCATTCAAGAACGACAAGCATGTACTTGGATTGCAACATCTCCGCAGGGACGGCGCGTACCCATAGAGGGACTGGCAGCACGATTCGCTCGTAGGACCTGCACACCACGCCGCGCGGTCGGAGGGAAGACCCGGGGAGAGGCCTATACGGCGGGCGCGGGTGTCGGCTTGAGGTCCGGTGGCGGGGGCGTGTCGTCTGAAGGCGGCGGGGTGTCCGCGTCCAGGTCGGGCGCGGGCGAGTCGAACAGCGTCTGCAGCTCGTCGCCCTCCAGCGTCTCGTGCTCGACGAGGTGCCGGGCGATCTGCACGAGCTTCGCCTTGTTGTCCGTCAGTATCTGGGTCGCCCGGTTGTAGGCGTTCTCGACCAGGCTGTGGACCTCGTCGTCTATCGTCTCGGCAACCTTGTCGCTGTAGTCGCGCTGCTCGGATATCTCGCGCCCGAGGAATACCAGCTCCTCGCGCTTGCCGAAGGTGCGCGGGCCCAGCTTGGCGCTCATGCCGTAGCGGGTGACCATCGTGCGGGCCATGTTGGTGGCCTGCTCCAGGTCGTTGCTCGCGCCCGTCGTGACCTCGTCCGAGCCGAACATGATCTCTTCGGCGACGCGGCCTCCCATGGCCATCGCCATCTGGTCGAGGAACTGGTTCAGCGTCCAGAGGTGGCGGTCCTCTTCGGGCAGGTACTTGGTGTAGCCGCCCATGGCGCCGCGGGACACGATGGTGACCTTCGCGACCGGGTCCGCGTGCTCCAGTAGGTGGGCGACGAGCGCGTGCCCCCCTTCGTGGTACGCGGTCAACTCCCGCTCGCGCGGGGTGATGACGCGCGACCTGCGCGCCGGGCCGAAGCTGACGCGGTCGATAGACTCGGCGAACTCGTCGTAGGCGATCGTGTCGCTCTTCCTGCGCGCCGCGAGAATGGCGGCCTCGTTGACCAGGTTGGCCAGGTCGGCGCCGCTGAACCCCGGCGTCTGCTTCGCGATGCGCTCCAGGTCCACGTCGTCGCCGATAGGCTTGCCCTTGACGTGCACCTTCAGGATCTCCTGCCGGCCCACGGTGTCCGGGTTGTCCAGCATCACGCGGCGGTCGAACCTGCCCGGCCTGAGCAGCGCCGGGTCCAGGATGTCGGGCCTGTTGGTGGCCGCTATGACGATCACGTTGACGCTCGTGTCGAAGCCGTCCATCTCGACGAGGATCTGGTTCAGCGTCTGCTCGCGCTCGTCGTGGCCGCCGCCCAGGCCGGCGCCGCGGTGGCGTCCGACCGCGTCGATCTCGTCCACGAAGACGATGCACGGCGCGTTGCGCTTCGCCTGGTCGAACAGGTCGCGTACGCGTGACGCGCCGACGCCGACGAACATCTCGACGAACTCGCTGCCGCTGATGGAGAAGAAGGGCACACCGGCCTCGCCTGCGACGGCGCGGGCCAACAGCGTCTTGCCCGTGCCGGGCGGGCCCACCAGCAGCACGCCGCGCGGGATGCGCGCCCCGAGCGTCAGGAACCGCTCGGCGTACTTGAGGAAGTCGACGACCTCCTCCAGCTCCATCTTGGCTTCCTCGACGCCCGCGACGTCGGAGAACGTAACCGTCGGCTGGTTGCCGACGAGCATGCGGGCGCGGCTGCGGCCGAAGCTGAACGTCTGGCTCGTGTTGCCCTGCGCCTGCCGCATCATGAACAGCAGGACGACGCCGAAGAAGATCAGCGGCAGGAAGTTCAGCAGCACCCCGAAGATGCTGCCCAGGCCGCTCGAGCCCCTGACGCTGATGCCTGCCGGCACGCTGACGAGGTCGACGCCGAAGCGGTCCATCGCCTCGACGACGCTGATCCCTTCCTCCTTGCGGGAGGTGAATGTCTCGCCGAGCGTGGTCGTCACGGTCAGCTTGTCGCCGCTGACGGTGATCATCTCGACATCGCCGTCGCGGGCCATCTGCATAACCTCGTCGAGCCGGATCTCCCGGGACTCGCCGACGTTGCCGAACAGCGTGAAGAAGATGGCGACTACCGCTACGGCTATCAGCAGGTAGATGAAGCTGTTGCGCATCAGGCGGGAGCTCATTGTCCCTCTTACGGTGAAGAATACTGAAGACCGGAGTCCGGGGAGGACGCCAGTCCTCATGCCCAATTCTAACGCATACGGACATACCCACGCAAAAGCGCCGGAAGGTGCGACTATCGGGACTTCCAGGGCCCCGGCGGCTCCGCTCTCCGGCGGGTCGGGCGACGTGTTGACCGCGGCCCGCGCCGGTGCTACCGTCAACGGGCTTTCGGCGGGACGTCTGAGAGAGGCGTCCGAGGATCGAGCGTATGGTGAAGGTCGGGCTCATAGGCGCGGGCAACGTATCCCGCAGGCACGTCGCGGCGTGGCGGAACGCCCGCGGGGCACGCGTCGTCGGCGTCGCGGACGTCGCCGGGGACCGGGCCGCGAAGGCCGCGGACGCCCTGGGCGCGGAGCGGACGGCCGCCGACTACCGCGAGCTGCTCGGCTCGCCGGATGTGCGCGCCGTCGACATTTGCACCACGGAGAACGCGCACGCCCAGGTCGCGGTCGACGCGGCCGAGAGCGGCAAACACATCCTCGTCGAGAAGCCCATCGCGACGACGCTGGAGGACGCCGACCGCATGATGGCGGCGGCCGCGGCCAACGGCGTCAAGCTGATGGTGGCCCACACGCACCGCTTTTACGACTACAGCCGCGCCGCGAAGGACGCCATAGACTCCGGCGAGATCGGCGAGCCCGTCTACGTCCGGTTCGTCACGGGCGCGGGCACCTGGAAGCAGGACTGGACGGGTACCCGGATCAGCGCGGGAGACACGGGCGGCAATGTCGTCACGAACGGCGTGCACCTGGCGGACACGCTGAACTTCTGGCTCGGCGCCAGGCCGGTCTCCGTGTACGCCCAGGCCCGCAACATCACGTCGCCCCACCTCGAGATGGACGACTACTTCATGCTGACGCTCAGGTACGAGAACGGCGCCATCGGCGTCTGCGAGCTCAGCCGGGCCAACATGCCGCGCTCCAACGCGTTCGAGTCGCTCATGGTCCTGGGCACCGAGGGCGAGCTCAACTCCGGGACCCAGCACTCCAGCCTGTGGAGCTACGGCGACCAGGGCCTGACGTTTGGCGAGGAGGGCATCCAGCGCGGGTTCGACGCCGAGATACAGGCGTTCGTCGACGCGATCGCCGAAGACAGGACACCCCCCGTGACCGGCGAGGACGGCCGCGTGGCGCTGGCGACATGCCTGGCGGCGATGGAGTCGATATCCTCCGGCGAAGTCGTGAACCTGGGCGAGGCGGGTTGAAGATGACCACCGACAGGATTGGCGTCGCGATCATCAGCATGTCGGGCCAGCAGGGCACCTACGCGCAGACCCTGTACGACAACCCGAGGGTCGACGTGGTCGCCGTCACGGACGACGATCCTCCGGCCGCGGAGGAGCAGGCGAACCGCGCCTGGGCCGACGAGCACGGCGTGCCCTTCGTCCCGGACCTGGAAGCGGTGCTGGCGCGCGACGACGTGCAGGCGGTCAGCCTGTGCAGCACCTTCGACCGCCGGGTAGCGCTGGTGGAGAAGGCCGCCGCGGCCGGCAAGCACATCCTGGGCGACAAGCCGCTGACGGAGACGCTGGCCGACGGCGACGCCATCGTCGACGCGGTCGACCGCGCGGGCGTCAAGATGATGGTCGGCCACAACTTCACCTTCAACGCCGCCATCCTCGAGGCGCGCGAGGCGCTGAGGCGCGGGGACGTCGGGCTGCCGTGGGCCATCCACTCCGAGTGGGTGATCGCCACGGGCCGGCAGGCCGCTGGCATCGGCGAGCTGCGCAACCACGGCATGTACCCCCTCGACGCGATCCTGTACCTGGTGCCGGAGCGGGTGAAGAGCGTCTACGCGATCACGGGCGCCTACTTCTTCGACAACGCGAAGGAGGCCGGCGTCGACGACATGGGCTTCATCACGATGGAGATGGACCGCGGCATCATCGCCACGACGTCGCTGGGCAGGACGCCCATCGCCCACACGAACGGCTACGGCGGCGACCAGACGATCAGGGTGATGGGCACCCACGGGATGCTCTTCCTCGACGCGAACCGGCCGAGCTGGACGGTCCACGGCCGGTCCGGGGCCTCGAACGCGAAGTACGGCCCGGCGCAGCCCGAGTCGATGGTGGAGCACTTCGTCTCCTGCATCCTGGAGGACAGGCAGCCGATGTGCGGCCCGAGGGACGCGCGGGACATCCTCGAGATCACGCTGGCCGCCCTCCAGTCATCGCGCGAGAACCGGGTCGTCCACCTGCCGCTCCCGGCGTAGGTGCGCGTGGCCGGAGCGGGGCTGGTGGAATGTGCACCCTATGGGCTGACATGTGCACTCCATAGGTGTATACTTTGACCTTGGAGTTCGAGTGGGACGAGGCGAAGCGCCAGGAAACCCTGGAAGAGCGTGAGCTCGACTTCGCATCTGTGGCGAACTTCCAGTGGGCGACAGCCGTGATCAGGTCCAGCGACCGGCGCGGTGAGCCCCGCTGGGCGGCAATCGGATACATCGAGGGACGCCTGTACCATGTCGTCTACACTCAGCGCGGGGCCAGGCGTCGGGTCATCAGCCTTCGGAGAGCGAACCCGCGGGAGAGGAGACAGTATGAGTACCGCGACTGACGTAAAGAGCCTTTCGTTTCTGGAGTACGCGCGGTCGGAACTGGCCAGGACCGGTGCGGATGTCACGTTCGACGAGCTGGTCGCAGGCCCGCTGACTGAGATTGCTATCGAGGCGTTGTACGGAGAGGAGGTCGCCATCAACGTGGGGATCGCCCGGGACCCGGACGACTTCGAGAAGGACGCGGAGTGGTTCAGGCACGCCCGTCCCGCCGCCGAGGCGGACCCGGAGCTGGTGGAGGCGTATCGCCGCGGGGAGATACGCCTCGCACCGGGTTTCGCGCCTGCCCCGCCCGTCCCGCCCGGCGCGACGCTGAGGCGAGAGCTCGAAGCCAGGGGCATGAGCCAGCGAAAGCTGGCGAGGGCGATGGGACGGCCGGTCCAGACCGTCAACAGCATCGTACTCGGACGCAAGGCCCTCACGCCGCGTACCGCGCTGGAGCTGGAGCGCGTGCTGGGGGTCCCGGCGCAGTTGTGGACCCGGCTGGAGGCCAACTACCGGCTCGCCCTGGAGCGGGCGCGAATCGACGGCGGAACGCCTGCCAGTTCGGGCCGCCGGGAAAGCTGACCCAGGAGGAAACGACGTGCGACCCAACAGGATACTCGCCCGGATGCGGGAGGGCAGGCCGGCCACCGGCAGCCAGATGGCGTTTCCGTCGGCCGCGCTGATCGAGCTGACGGGCCTGGCCGGGATCGACTTCGTCATCCTCGATGGCGAGCACGGCACCTTCTCGTGGGAGAGTATCGAGGACATGTGCCGTGCGGCCGATCTCGCCGGCGTCACGACCATAGCCCGCGTGCCCAACATCGAGGAGTCGACCATCCTGCGGTACCTCGACCGGGGCGTGCAGGGCATCCTGGGCCCCGGCATCGACACCGCCGAGCAGGCGCAGCAGCTCGTCGACGCCTGCTACTACGCGCCGCTCGGCCGGCGCGGACTCGGCGGTGCGCCGCGCGCCGCCGACTACGTCAACCTGGCCGGTCGCGACTACCTTGACGGCGCGAACCGGGAGATGCTGGTCGTCGCCTTCCTGGAGCACGCCGAGGCGCTCGACAACCTGGAAGACATCCTCGCGGTCGACGGCATCCACGCCTACTACGTCGGCCCGCAGGACATGTCGGTGTCGCTGGGGCTCGGCGGCCAGCCGGACCATCCGCGGATCGCCGAGGTGACCGAGCAGGTGAAGCGCGCCGCGGAGGCCGCGGGCAAGCGCTATTTCGGCGACATGGTCGTCGCCGACCGGGCGACCAACTTCTTCGTCAAGGGCATCGAGGCCTGGCTGGAGGAGAACCGCGACCGGCTCAGCTGATACGGCGTGGTCACCGCTTCGCCGCGAACACAAGGGGGTGGTCCTCCCGCGGCGCCTCAGAGTCGTCTGAGTAGCCGTGGCCAATGCCGGAAGTGCTCAGCAGGGTGAATCCAAGTCCGTCCAGGATCTTCCTGTACTCAGCCAGGCTGTAGTTGCTCCAGTACATGGTCTGGCCGTAGAACTCTTCCGTGTAGGCGGCCTCGTCGTAGCGAGTGAGCGTGCACATGAGATAGCCGCCCGGCTTCAGCCAATGGAGGATTCGATGGAACAGGGCTCGATGCTCCTCCCTTGGCAAGTGAAATATCGAATAGAAGGCGACGACGGCATCGAAGCTCGACTTCGCGAACTCGATTGATGAGATGTCGCCATGAACGAAACGCGCGTCCGGGACGTTCGCCTGGGCCTGTCTGAGCATCTTGCTCGAAATGTCCACTCCTGTAACGGCGAACCTTCGTGCCAGCGTTCGCGTCACCGGGACCCCGGCGCCGCAGCCGACGTCGAGGACCGAAGCGCCGTCTTCCAGGCGCTCCTCCAGCAGCGCCAGCTCAGGGTGCGCCTCTGCCATCCGGGCTTCGGCGTAGCCGGCGGCGCACCGATCGTAGCTCCTCCGAACGAGGGCCTTGTAGTCGACCAAAGGATCGTCAGCGGGCTTCAACTCGGCCTCGTGTCGTCCGGGATGCTCTTGTATTTCGACCGCGTCGTGCGTTGCTCAGGCTACCACAGCGTGCAGGGCGTACCATTTCACCGCTATGCGGCCATATTCGAGTAGTTCCGGATGCTTCGTATGGCCCACAGGGAAGGCGGGTTTCAAACCCGCCGCTGCGGCGGCAATTCGTGAACTCGCCAAGGGTTGATATCGGCAAGTGGGAGATGGTAGGTTGGGGTGAGCGTCAGATGAACACGGCAACGACTCCCCAGGGCGGAAGGATGATGAGCAGCGCCATGGCCATGCGCCATGGCCGTACCATGTCGGGGAGGACGTAGCGCGACGTAACGCATCAAGAAGTCTCTTTCAAGAGGGCCTCCCCGAGCGGGAGGCCCTCTTCTATTTCCGCTGAAATTGGAGAAAGCCCGATGAACGAGACCAACTACATCACCACGCCGATCTACTACGTCAACGACGAGCCCCACCACGGCCACGCCTACACGACCGTGCTCGGCGACGTCATGGCCCGCTACGCCCGCCTCCGCGGCCGCGACGCCTTCTTCCTGGTCGGCACCGACGAGCACGGCCAGAAGGTGCAGGCTGCCGTCCGCGCCAACGGCGTCGATCCGCGCACCCAGGCCGACCGGCTCGTCGTCAGGTTCCGGGAGACCTGGCGCGGGCTGCGCGTCGACCACGACGACTTCATCCGCACCACCGAGGAGCGCCACCGGCGCGTCGTCACCGCCGTCCTGCAGCGGCTGTGGGGCTCGGGCGAGATATACCGGGCCGCCTACGAGGGATGGTACTGCGTGCCGGACGAGCGCTTCTGGACCGACAAGGATGTCACCGACCGACGCTGCCCCGACTGCGGCCGACCTGTGGAGCGGCTGTCCGAGGAGAACTATTTCTTCCGAATGAGCAGGTACCGGGAGTGGCTGATCGATCACGTCGAGTCGCACGCGGACTTCATCCAGCCCGAGAGCCGGCGCAACGAGGTGCTCGGCTACCTGCGGCAGCCCCTGGGCGACCTGTGCATCTCGCGCCCGGCCGCCCGCGTCGGCTGGGGCATACCGCTGCCGTTCGACCCCGGGTACGTCACCTACGTCTGGTTCGACGCGCTGCTCAACTACGTCACCGCGGCCGGGTACCTCTCCGACGACGCCCGCTTCGCGGAGCTGTGGCCGTCCGTCACGCACGTCATCGGCAAGGACATCCTGGTCACGCACGCCGTCTACTGGCCGACGATGCTCCATGCCATCGGGCTGACGCCGCCGCGTACGATCCTCGCCCACGCCTGGTGGCTGCTCGGCGGAGCGAAGATGTCCAAGTCGCGCGGCGGCGTCGTCAAGCCGCTGGAGCTGGCCGGGACGTACGGCGTAGACGCGCTCCGCTTCTACCTGGTCAGCGGCATCGGCGCCGGCCGCGACGCCGACTTCGACGAGGACGTGCTGCGCGCCCGCTACCGGTCCGAGCTGGCCAACGACCTGGGCAACCTGCTGCACCGCGTCGTCGACATGATCGGCCGGTACTGCGGCGGAAGCGTCCCGGCCCCGGGCGCCGCGTCCGACGCCGACATCGCGCTTCGGCGCAGGTTCGAGGGCCTGCCCGCAGCGGTGTTCGACCGCGTCGAGGCGCTCGAGGCGAACCGGGCCGCGACGCTGGCGGTCGAGGCGGTGGGCGAGATCAACCGTTACGTCGAGCACGCCGCGCCCTGGGCGGCCGCGAGGGAAGGCCGCGCGGGCGACGTCGAAACGGCGCTGTACCACGCCGCGGAGGCGCTGCGGCTGGCGTCGGTGCTGCTGTGGCCGGTCATGCCGGAGCGAATGGCCGAGCTGTGGCGCCGTCTCGGCTGGGACGCGCCGACCCCGCTGTACGACGGCCTGTCCTGGGGATGCCTGGAGCCGGGCACGCCGGTGGCGCCCGGCCCGCCCCTCTTCCCCCGCCTCGACGCGTGATCGAGGCGGCGTCAGGCGGACCTCGGGTCGCCAGCGGGATGCGACGATTCTGTCGTCCTGAGCGAAGCCGAAGGACCTGGGGCGGGGTCCGCTCGACGTGGCCGGCATGTCGGGCCGCCCCTCCCCAGGCCCCTCACTGCGTTCGGGGCGACATTGGGCGGCGTCGCCCAGTTGGCGAAAAGGGTGTGCGGGGTCTGTCGTCCTGAGCGAAGCCGAAGGACCTGGGGCGGGGTTGCCTCGACGTGGCCGGCGCGTCGTCCCGCCCCACCCCAGGCCCCTCACTGCGTTCGGGGTGACAGTGGGCGGCGTCGCCGTGGTGCCGAAAGGGCGAGACGCGACTGTCGTCCTGAGCGAAGCCGAAGGACCTGGGGCGGGGGTCGGCTCGACGTCGGCACGACGGGTGGGGCCGCGCTGCGGGATCACCTTCACCTCAGTCCCCGTATCGTAGTACGGGGCAGGCTCTCTCCCGTCAACGGAGAGGAGGCACGACAGTCCCCTCTCCCCCACGCGGGAGAGGGTTAGGGTGAGGGGGCGTAGAGCTACACCTTGCGGTTCTTTGTCGTGTACCAGGGCAGGCCGTCGGCCATCTCCATCTTGTAGTCGGCGAAGATGTTGCCCCAGCGGCCCATGGCGATCTCCGCCACCTGACCGAAGACGAGCCGGATCTCCTCCTCGGCCCACGGCGCCGTGCGCTGCTCGATCACGTGCCGGATCGCGCGCATGTTCGCCGACCAGCCGATGTTGGTGGCGAGCCCGATCGGGGCGACGCGGCGGAACGCCGACGTGAGCTTCTTCTTCTCGTCGAACGGCTTGTCGCCCTCGTCGATCTCGAACAGCTCCGCGAGCTCGGCCTGCAGCCGCGACAGCTCCTCCATCGTGCGGGCGAATATCTCCATGCCCTCGGTCGACTCCCGGATCGCCGTCGGCGCGTACCAGTCCAGGTCCGTCAGCCGCGCGAACCGCAGGCTCTCCTGCGACATCGCCGTTCCCGCGCGGTGGCGGACGAGCTCGTGGGTGAACACCCTGCTCACGTCCGCGAAGAAGAAGTTGGCCGTCGCGTGCTCGAAGATCGAGCCGTCGCCCTTCTCGAGCGTGTTCGTCAGGTACGCCCGGCTCGTTTTGCGCACCCGCGTGATGTTCGGGTTCAGCTCCGTCCCGAACGACCGGTAGCAGCAGCGGCCGTAGATCTCGGTCAGCAGCTCGGCGTCCGACCCGGCGTCCGACCGCCAGTCCGGGACGCCGTAGTGGGCCATGAGCGCGGCGATGCCGTCCGCGTTGGCCTGCGTCTCGCCTATCAGGAACACCTTCGGCTCCACTGCCTTGCCCACGTCGGCCTCCAGTCCAGCGTTCCGGCCTAGGTTAGCACGAGGTAGTGGATAGTGGATGGTGAATAGTGGATAGTTGGGAATCGGGACGGCTGGCCCGTCCAGCCGTCACTCCCGCCAGCGACGACCCAACTCGGAATCGGCCCAGCAGTTGGAAGGGGCGTGCGGTTCTCATGACTTCTCTGCGGCGGTTCCGGTTCGCTGGGATGCCGTCACTAAGCAAGTTAGAACCAATGTGGCCCGAGCAAGACGGGACGGTGACCAGCGGCCCGACTTAGAAATAGCGGAATCGTTCCTGCGCCGCAACTATGTGACGTCACAGCTGCCAGGCCCCGCTCCCGTCTACCAGAACGCCGCGCGACAGGCCCTAGGGCCGATCCTAGCACGCAGCCCCTCCGTCCCCCGTCGGCGTCATATACTGACACGGGAGTCGGTGCAACGCGGCATTAACGAAGATGTAGCAGCGGCGGGACATACCCCCAATACCTCTCGGCACCAAGAGATATTGGATCGGCTGAGGGCTCGACTCAAGCAGATCGGCATCGTCCCACGGTACGATGGACTCGTTGACTGTATCGTGGAGGCCACGGATGCCGACATCTACTTTGAAGTGAAGTCCACGTCGCCAGAATCAGTCGTCCATCAGGTGAGGACAGGACTGGGTCAGGTACTGCACTACATATGGATGGACGCCGACCCGACTTCACGACCCATCCGTGGTCACTTGGTTGTAGAAGGCCCGTGGGGCGACCATAGTGAATCACTTAAGGACTTCTTGGAATCGTACCTGGTGCGACTGACGTGGAGCGAGCACATTCCATCAATGAACGTTGGCGACCTCGATACCCCTCCAAGCCCGCAATAGAGCGGATCCTACGAAAAGGCATAGCACCAGCCCTTCGCTCGATACGCCCCTACGCGCCCTCGATCGTCGCGCGGGAGTGGGAGAAGACGGCGGGGTTGACGGGGTTGTCGGGCATCCGGCCGGTGAGGACGCGGGCCACCTCGCCCGCGGCGCGCTCCTCGAGCTCCAGCACCGCCTCCTGCGAGAAGAACGCCGTGTGCGGCGTTACGATGACGTTGTCGAGCGCGACCAGCGGGTGGTCGGTCGGCGGCTCGAGGTCGACCAGCACGTCGAGGCCGGCGCCCGCGATCTCGCCCGTCGTCAGCGCGTGGTGCAGCGCGTCCTCGTCTATCAGCGGGCCCCGCGCCGCGTTGACCAGGAACGCCTCGCTCTTCATCGCAGCCAGCTCCGCGGCGCCGATCATCTTCTCGGTCGCCGGGACCAGCGGCGCGTGCAGCGTCACGAAGTCGGATTCCGCCAGCAGCTCCGGCAGGTCGACCATCGCGACGCCGTTCTCGGCGGCGACCTCCGGCGTCAGCAGCGGGTCGGACGCGAGCACGTCCATGCCGAATGCCACCGCCTTGCGGGCCACCTCGCGGCCGATGCGTCCGAAGCCGACGACGCCCATCTTCTTGCCCCGCAGGCGCATGATTCGCATGCCCAGGCCCTCGCTGCCCCACGCCACCCGCTTCGTCGCGTTGTCGAACAGCACGATGCGACGGTTCCACGCCAGCAGCAGCGCGAAGACGTGGTCAGACACCTCGTCGACGCAGTAGTCGGGCACGTACGTCACCACGATGCCCAGCTCGGTCGCGGTCTCGACGTCGATGTTGTCGACGCCGACGCCGTAGCGGCCGATGACCACGCACCGCTCGGCGGCGCGGACGACCTTCTCGGTCACCTTCTCGAAGCAGGTCAGGATGCCGTCGACGTCACGCGCCAGCGCGGCGAGCGTCTCCTCGCTGCCGTCCGGGGCGACGACGAGCTCGGCGCCGACCTCGGCCAGCACGGCACGCTCCGGCTCCACGCTCGGCCAGACGTAGTCGGTAACCAGCACTTTTTTCGTCATGTTCGGGTCTCCTTTGGTTGTGTGACGGGCCGGGTGTGCGCCCTTCGATACGGCCCGCCCAGGGCGGCGGGCCACTCAGGGTGAGCGGGTTATATGGGCGTCAACTCTGAGCAGGATGTTCGAGGCTCCTTGGGTGATGTGACGGGCCGGGTGCGCGCCCTTCGATACGGCCCGTCCAGGGCGGCGGGCCCTCAGAGTGACCGGGTTGTGTGTGGGCCGAAGGCGACGAATCCCTCCCCGGTGTCCTCGAAGCGGGTCGCGCCGGGATAGGACGCCACCTTGCGCATCATGAGCATGTCTCCCGCCGAGCCGGCGACGTTGAGCACGAAGGCCCAGGTGACGACGGAGGCGAGCAGGTCGTCGTCGGCCACGAGGGCGAGCGCCGTCGCCAGGACAACGGTCAGCAGCACCGCCGGCCCCAGCCCGGCCGCGAGGTATCTGGGCCGGTCGAGGTAGCTGCCGGGCGCGGCCGCGTAGAAGACGGGCCCGAAGCGCGTCCACGGCTTGAAGCCGAAGCGCGGCCGGCCGCCGAAGGCGAGGAACAGGACGCCGTGGACGCCCTCGTGCAGTACGATTCCCACGACCAGCCCGACCAGGAACCCGACGACGAGCGTGTCCCCGCCGATCGTCGCTTCGCCGGTGCCGGTCGCCGCGCCGACGATGAGGAGCGCCGCGAACAGCGACCCGAAGAAGGCGACGAGGCCGACCAGGATGAGGAGCAGCAGCTCCTGCACCGATGCGTGGTCCAGGGTCCATCGGTCTATCTCGACGTAACCCTCCGGCAGACGCGCGGCCCCCATCGACGTAACCTCCCGGCCCCAGGAACTGTCTGCGGATTATAGACCCATATCGCCGCCGTTGACCTCCTCTCCCAATCATCCCCATCTCCCAAATCCCACGAATCCCAGTTCAGACGTTCCGCCTCTCCCGCGTGGGAAGAGGGACAAGCGCACCGCCGCCCCGTCGTCCCCGTGGAGACGGGGACCCATCCCCACTCCCACCCGGCCGGTGGATTCCCGCCGTCGCGGGAATGACGGGTGTGCCCGTGTGCCCCGGCGCGTAACTGTTCAGACTTGCGGGGAAACGAGCAGGTCTCGGCACTGCAAGAGAGGGTTGAGGCCGTTAACCCTCCAAGTGCCGAAGAGAGACGCGAGAACCATTTTGGTGTCGGTGCCACGCTCGGAGCGAGTGCCGCCGCTGATCTTACGGCTGACCACCAGGTGGCGTAGGCTCCGTTCAGCCGCGTTGTTCTCGGATGGCACACCCGGATGGGACACAAAGACGAACAACTCCTTGATGAACCGCTCCATGCGCCTGCAGAGCTTGGCTTGAGGCACCGTATCGTCGTCGGAGAATGGCTGACACAGCGACAGCAGCAGCTTCTCCAACATCAACTGGTTGGCAGACGCTGATCGCTGGTAGCCAACATCTGGTCGGCCGAGGTTGTCAGCGCACGTCTTTGCCCTGTTGTAGAGTTGGCGTACCGCTTTGGCCCATAGAGCCAGGGCGGTGTCTTGAGGGAACACCGCCTCGAGTTCATCGACGTCCCGCAACAGGTGTACCCAGCAGCGCTGCTTGAGGCCGGGGTAATGGCTGTATGCAGCGTAGAAGTCACTCACGAGCACTCCGCTGAAGGGCGTGCTACCGGGAGACTCTCCCAACACCTCGTCCACCATAACCTTGCCACGTCCACGGCGCAGGAAGTACCGCTCCGTGGGAGTGCTGAAGGTCCACACATAGCCGTTGACGCCATCCTGCCGCCAGCCGGTCTCATCGGCGTGCACTACCGGAGAGCCGCGGATGCGTTCCAGCATCTCAGCCACGACCGGTTCGGCCCGTTGGGCTGCGGCATGTATCACATCAGTGATAGCACCCACGCTCAGCTTCAGTTGATGGACTGTTCGCAGGTACCACTGGATGCTCCTGATCGGCAGCCGTCCCTCTTCCCGAAGCGTCACGATCAGGCCTATCAGGTTGGGGCCCAAGCGCCGGCGCCCCATTGCCAACCCCGCCAACGGCTCTTGAGGCAACCGCCGCTTGTCGCACATCGGACATGTCCGGGCCACAAAGACGTGCTCGGTCACCTCTGCTGGCGCCACCGGAAGCTCGATCACTTCCCGTGTCCGCTGGACCCAGCCGCCTGACAGGCCAGTACCACACTCAGGGCACGACTCAGGCGCATGTACCACCCGATGCGTGGGTTCCATCCTCTGCCGGGCAAAGCCGTGCAGACGCCGTTTCCTCGATCCCTTCCTCTCCGGATGACGCCGCTTGTTGGACGGCTTATTGCCAGGTATCCCTGTCGTTCCCCCGCGACTGCTCAACTGAGCTTCCAGCCTCTCTACACGCCGTCGTAGATCGCCAATCACCGCCCGCTGAACGGCAATCGCCGCCAGCAGCGTCTCCCGGCTCGCATTCTGCAGGTCTACGTCAGCTTCCACCTCTCCCTTATGACACCAATGCCAAACCCTACGCTAGGGGTTCTTGGGTTCGTCCCTTCAACTCTGAACAGTTACCCCGGCGCCTTGCGGGTGACAGCACATGCGTGCTACTATCTCCCCGTGGCACAACTGACGACAAACGACTACCCGACATCCACCGTGGAACACCGCTGTTCCATCTTGTCCCGCGCTGTTCCACCTCAGATACGGAGCGCGGAACACATGGTGTTCCATTTCCCGGCGAAGTGTTCCATCGCCCAGATAGGAATGGAACAGTTTGGTACACAACGGAACAGCTCGCACGGCGATGAGCGGTCGCGCAGGCCCCAATGCTGATGACGGCCCACCCGAGGACTGCCTCGTGTGGGCCTTCGATACACCCCGACGAAGCGTCGGGGCACTCAGGCCGAACGGTAGCGTGTGGGCCACGTCTTGTCGTCCCGAGCGCAGAGAGGGACCTGGGGTGGTGTCCCCTCGCCCTGACTGACGGCGCGGCCTCCCCACCCCAGGCCCTTCACTTCGTTCAGGGCGACATTGGTCGCCGACCGTCCGGGGCGCGGCGACGTCGGCTGGCCCCGACGAAGCGTCGGGGCACTCAGGCCGAACGGTAGCGTGTGGGCCACTTCTTGTCGTCCCGAACGGAGAGAGGGACCTGGGGTGTGGTCTCCTCGCCCCGGCTGACGACGCGGCCTCCCCGCCCCAGGCCCTTCACTTCGTTCAGGGCGACATCGGCTGGGCCGGCGAAGCGCGGCGCACTCGGTACGGCGTGTCCCAACTATCCACTACCAACTATCCACTATCCGCTACCCCCCCATCGGCTTGAACATGCAGCCCTCGACGAATATGTCGAAGAAGTCGGGGGTCGTCTCCAGCTCGACGTGCTCGATGCGGCCGACCAGGTCCTCGGCGACGACTCGCATGCGGCGTGAGACGAGCATGATCGTCGCGCCCTCCAAGGCGGCGTTGCCGACCTTGGCCACCCGGTCGGGCGGCACGTCCGCGATGAAGCCTATGCGCGCCGCGTTCGCGACGTCGACGTAGTTGGCGAAGCCGCCCGCCAGGCAGAGCTTCGAGATCTCGTCCAGCGGGCGACCGTACCGCCTCAGCACGATCTTCTGCCCGCAGTAGTTGGCCGACTTCGCCTGCGCGAGCGCGCTGATGTCGGCCCGCGACAGCGACATGCCACGCTCCGGCGCGAAGAAGAACTCCCCGGAGCCGTCCGCGAAGACGCCGAGCTCGTTCATGGCCCCGGTGCGCCGCAGCTCGGCGATCAGGTCGACCAGCCCCGAGCCGCAGATGCCCTGCGGCTCCGCCCCGCCGATCGTGGTCACCCTCGCCGCCCCGTCCTCCAGCACCACGCTCTCGACCGCGCCGTCGTAGCCGGGCATGCCGTAGGTGACCTCTCCGCCCTCGAAGGCGGGCCCCGCCGGGCACGACGCGGCCATCATGCCGTGCCGGTCCCCGACGACGACCTCGGTGTTCGTGCCCACGTCGACCAGCATGAGCGTCTCGTCGGCCTCGTCCATGCCGATGGCCAGCAGGTCGGCCGTCACGTCGGCGCCGACGTGGCATCCGACGAGCGGCGGTGAGTAGACGTTCGCCCCGGGGAAGACGCGGAGGCCCAGGTCCGACGCCGCGACCTGGAGCGAGGTCGTCTCCCGGAGGCCGTCCTCCATCTCCAGCTCGGTCAGCGACATGTAGGGCTTCTCGCCGATAGTCTGCACGTCGAGTCCGAACAGCATGTCGCGCATCGTCGCGTTGCCGACGATCACGACGTCGTATATCTGGCGCCGGTGCGACCGGGCCTGACGGCAGACGTGGCCGATCTCGAAGTTGAGGGCCGACAGCGCCACCTGCCGCAGCTCGCCCGCGAACTCCCCGCCGTCGTAGGAGATGCGGTGCATGATGTCGCTGCCGCCGAACCGCTGCGGGTTCTCAAACGACGACGTCCGCAGCACCTCGCCGGACTCCAGGTCGACCAGGTTCATCACGACCGTCGTCGTGCCGACGTCGATGGCGAGCCCGTGTATCCGCCCGCGGTAGGAGTCGATCCGCGTATCTCCGGCGTAGACGTCGTCGCCTCGCCGGACGGGGACGGGGTCGGGCTCTACGTCGCGGCGCACCGAGTGGGTGAGTATGCGCGGCTGGCGGCGCAGCACGGCGAACTCGACGTCGGCGTCGACGTCCGCGACGGTTGCCTGGCAGGCGAGGCGGTAGCTGCCGCGCAGGAACGACTCGGCCCCGGAGGGCGGGCTGAGCGCGTCCATGCCGCGCTTGATCTCGACGATGCACTCGTGGCACTCGCCGCTCCTGCCGCACGAGGTGGGCACGCGAACGCGCAGGCTGTCTGCGTAGTCGAAGACGGTCCTGCCCGCGACGAGGTCGAGGGTGCGGTCGCCGTGGTGGAGCGGAGGCATGCGGCTAGTGTAGCACCGCCGCCGCGCGTCACCCCCCGCCCTTGACGGGAGAGGGTTGGGGAGAGGGTGAAGTCCCTGCGCACAACCCGTTCACCCCGAGTGGCGCCGATGCGGCGCGTATCGAGGCGCGCGCGATCCGGTCAGCCGCGTTCCAGGAAGTAGACCATGTGCGCCTCGTCGAGGCGCTGCCCGTCGACGATGAGGGCGTTGGGCTCGATGCCGTAGGTCTCGAAGCCGAGGGAGGCGTACAGGCCCCGCGCGCTCGCGTTCCCGGCGACGACGCAGAGGTGCACCTGCCCCAGGCCGTCGAGCCGCGCGGCGCGCGCCAGGAGCTCGCGCATCAGTCTCCGGCCGACGCCCTCGCCCTGCCGCTCGGAGACGACGTACATGCCCCAGACGTGCCCCTTGTGCCGCACCTTCTCTCCCCATGCGTCGCGGTAGAAGCCGACCATCCCGATGAGACGCCCGTCGCGGTAGGCGCCGAGTGTGAAGGCGTTCGGGGACTCGGCGGTGCGGCGCATGCGGGCCGCCACCGTCTCCAGCGACAGCCCGCTCTCCGACTCGTAGGACGAGCCGAAGGCGTCCGGGTGCTCCTTCAGCGCCCTGAGCCTCAGGGGCTGGAAGTCCTCGGCGTCGTTTTCGGTGAGGGCGCGTATTTCCAGGTCTGGCAATGTCGTGTACTCGATTTCCGGAGTGGCTTCGAGGTTCGGGCGCCCCCATCGCCGGAATGACGGTGGGACTACGCGGGCCGGGTCTCCCGAGCGGACTATGTCATGTGCTCGATATGCGGGCGCCCCCCATCGTCGTCCCCGCGGAGGCGGGGACCCATCCACTCACCCCGCCCTGGGTTCCCGCCCCCGCCTTCGCGGGGGCAGGCCCTTCGCGCGAATGACGATTGTGCAAAGGTCCCCCTGCGCGGGGATGACGGGTGCCCGGCTATGTCTTCGCGGGAATGACTGTCTACCTGGGGGGCTGGATCTCCCAGGCGGATCGGTAGTCGAGGTCTTCGCTGCCGGTGCAGACGTAGAGCTCGCCGGCGGGGACGTTACGGTCCTGGTTGCGGCAGCCGAAGCTGGCCGTGCAGCGCGTCTCGACGTTCATGTACGGGCATCGGGTCTTCGACACGCGGGTGACCGTGTCGGAGATGTCGGCGAAGATGTCGTAGAGGCGAGCGACGCTGGCCTCGTACCGCGCCCTGTCTACGGGTTGGGCCACAGGTCGGCTCCGGGTAGCTCAGTCGGCCATGTCGGCGGGGACCACGCCGTCGACGCCGGAGAGCTCCTTGGCCATGTCGACGCATGCGATGGCGTTCTCGCCGTAGCCGTCGGCGCCCATGTCCTCGGCGAACTCCTGGGTGACGGGCGCGCCGCCGACCATGATCTTGACCTGCTCGCGAAGCCCCTCGTCCTCGAACGCCTCGATGGTCCGGCCCATGTTGGGCATCGTGGTTGTCAGCAGCGCCGACATCCCGAGGACGCCCGCCTCGTGCTCGAGTACGGCGTCGATGAACTCCTCCGGCTTGGTGTCGACGCCCAGGTCGTGGACGACGAAGCCCGCGCCGCGCAGCATCATGATGCACAGGTTCTTGCCGATGTCGTGCAGGTCGCCCTTGACCGTGCCCATGATGACGGTGCCGATCGGCTCGATGCCCGACGCGGACAGGATGGGCTCGATGTGGGCCATGCCGGCCTTCATCGCCCGCGCCGAGATGAGCACCTCGGGCACGAAGATGACGTTGTCGCGGAACTTGATCCCGACGATGGCCATCCCGGCGATGAGACCGTCGTCCATGACGGTGTTGGCGGAGAAGCCGTCCTCGAGGGCCTGGCCGGTGAGCCGGTCGACCTCGTGGTTATCGCCCACGATCAGCGCGTAGGCGATATCGTGCATCTTGGGATCGGAGTCCTCGTAGAGGGACCTTATGTGCTTGATCTCGAAGGGTCTCGTGACGTACTCGAGCTCCTTCAGTATTCCTTCGTGTTCTAACGGCATCGACCTTTGGCTCCGTGACTACGCGATTTGGGCACGACAATTATTCGGGGATGCCGCCGCCATTGTCAATCGGAATCAGCCCCTGAGCCGGCCGTCGCGGTGCGCCATGATGTAGTTGGCGCAGAAGTCGTCGCGGCCCTCCAGCATGTCGATCGCGAGCCTGACGGGCTCGGAGTCGGTATCGAGGGCGAGGATGGAGTCGAGCTTGGTGGCTATGGGGTCGAGGATGCCGGCGTCGATGCCGGCCTTCAGCGCCAGGTGGATGAAGGCGCGGTTGATGAGCCTTCGGTTGGGCATCCCGAAGGATATGTTGCTGAGCCCCATGCCGACGTGGATGTCGTTGCCGTACTCGTCTCGCAGCATCCTGACGGCGTCGAAGTAGTGGTTGCCGTTCTGCGAGTCGACGGAGATCGGAAAGATGATCGCGTCGACGAAGATGTCGCTCAGCTCGACGCCGCGGGCGGTCACGTCCGAGATCAGCGCCGCGGCGTTATCGAGGCGTTCCTGGGCGTCCTGCGGCATGCCGGTCTCGCTCGTCGCCATGACGATGACGCGGGCGCCGTGCTCGGCGATCAGGTCGGTCGTCTCGGGCCGCTCCGGGGCGATCGAGTTGATGATCGGCCTGCCCGCACGGCCGTCGTACGCGGCCAGCCCCTCCTCTATGAGCTCCGAGCTGGACGAGTCGATGCTCGGCGGCACGGGCGAAGCCTCCTGCACCGTCTCGACCGTCCACCTCATGCAGCGCTTCTGGATGTCGAGGTCGTAGTGGACCTCGTCCGGGTTGACGTCCAGGTACTGGGCGCCGGCGGCAACCTGTCGCCGGACCTCGTGCCGGACGTAGGCAGCCGCCTGCTCGCGCTCGTCGGCGTCGTCCCCGATGCCCTTTCGCATCGCGATCATGAAGTGCTTGATCTGGCCCTGGTCGTAGGGCTGGGTCTCCCTGAACCAGTCGGGCACCGTCAGCAGCCGGTCCTCGCCGGAGTCTCCCTTGAACGGCACGGCCTCGGTGCCGTCGTCGAGTGTGACGACGCGGCGGCCGTTGCGGAGCAGCACGCGGGTGGCGTGGATGTTCTCGCCGACGATCGTGAACTGGTCGGGGGTATCGACTACTCTGGGCAAGGTCGCACGTCCTCTAGTGGCCGTCGCCGTCCTGGTGCTCCTCGCACCAGGCGCGGACGGCCTTGGGTATCTCCATCAGGTTCTCGAGCTTGGTGGCGAGCGGCACGGCGCACTCGGGCGCGATCATGTTAACGCCGGCGTCCATGCAGCGGTAGACCTCCTGGCGGACCTCCGCCGGGCCGCGGGCGAAGAGCGTCTCGGGGTTGTTGACGTTGCCGACCAGGCCGATCCTGCCGTCGACGATGTCCATCGCCTCCTGCGGGTCGTTCTTGGAGTCGAAGTGGAACATCGCCATGTTGTTCTGCGCGATGTAGTCCATGCGGTCGAGCGTTCTGCCGCAGATGTGCAGGATAAGGGGGACGTTGAGCCGCTCTGCCATCTCCTGGTGCAGCTCCAGCAGGAACCGGCGATAGTACTCGCCGCTGACCAGGTCGCCGGTGGCGTGGTCGGGGAAGGTGAGGGCGTCCGCGCCGGCGTCGATCTGGGCCTGCCCGAAGAGCACGGAGATCTCCTTGAGGCGGTCCATGCAGTCCATCGTCATCTTGGGGTCGTCGATGGTCATGAGCAGGAAGGGCTCGACGCCGAAGACGTGGTAGCTCAGCGTCCATGGGCCCATCGTCTTGCCGACGATGGCGACCTCGTCTCCGAGCTCCTGCTTGAGGATCGAGATCGACCTGGTGATGGCGATGTTGTCGGGGTGCTCGAGGAAGTTGGACGGGATGCGGACGTCGTCCGGGCCCTTCCAGATAGGGTTGCTCATGCGGACGGTGGGCCAGTTGTCCTTCTGCTCCCACTGCATGTCGCAACCGAGCGCCGAGGACTCCTGGATGATGGTGAAGTAGGGCGCGATGGCGTCGAATCCGAGCTCCGTGTAGCCGGTCGCGGCGAGCCGGGCGTTGAGCTCCGGGTCGCGGCAGGCGTCGGGGAACGGCGCGTCGACCATGTCCATCAGGTCGACGGTGGCGACGTTGGTGGGGTTGCACACCGGCGGCCGGTCGACCGGCCGCCCCGCCAGCGCGTTCATGACGCGCTCGCGAGAGGTCATCGTCTCGGTGAATACCATGATGTCCCTCCTATCTTGCCTGCTTGAGTTCGGAGAGCCTATCTACCCAGCAACTCCGCGATTCGATTCTTCAGCCGCGCTCTCCTTGCGTCATAGAAGACGTCGAATTGCTCTATGGAATCGGGCAGGTCCCCCAGCAAGTGAAGGCTTTGGTAGTTCAGCCTGCTCGATGAGTGAGGGAGCTCGTCAATCAGCCATTCGGCGGGCATCTTTGCGCTCTTCTCCAAGTTCTTTGATCCTTCAAGCAGTTGAAGGTTCGCGAGCCGATCTCTGGACTGTATGAAGTCGCGTATCTGGTCATCCACGACGCCGGCATTTCTGAGACGCCTCTCCGTGAATCTTGATCTAGGGAAGACGTGGTCGATATGGAACTGGTTGCGAAGGTTAACGAAAGGGAAGAGCAGCGACAGCAGACCGAACGTGAGCCCGTTGCCGGCTGACATGTCCGCCAACTCCTCGATTTCCTCGTCTTCGAAGACGAGCGACCTCCCACGGCTCGCCATGTCCTGATAGATGCGCGTGGCCGGGAAATCACCGTCATCGTTCTCCCTGATCACGCGGCGCAGGGCCGTCAACTGGGTATCGAGGCCGCTGCCCCAAATACCTGACTTAAGCAGACTTCGGATCAGCCACTCGCGAACGGTCTGTCGATCCTTCTCAAATTGACTGTGTGTTAGGTATGAGTCTCCCGGCTCCCTCGTGTAGAGATAGTACGCGATTGGCAGGATGGCGTTGTGTGCGCGCAGGTTCTGCCCATTGAATCCAAAGTCAGACACCAGTTGAATGGTCAGCATCAGGGCGCGTTTCACATCATCCCAGTTTCTCTCGAAGACGTCCATGTTCTCTCGGTTGAAATTGTCCACCCTGAATCCGACACTGCCGATGTCGCTTAGCATCAAGCCGGCCTTGAGCACGAGATCCTTAGAGAAAGTGAACCCGCCTCCGATCTCGTTGAGATCATCCACTAACTCATGAATCTCTTTCCGTGCGTCGTGATCAGTCCACTGCGCTACGGCGATCGAAAGCAGCATGTCCGAATGAGATAGCGGCGTACCTCCGTCGTTCATACGTATGAAGATCTGTAGGACTTTATCCAACTCCTGCCCGTTCTCTTCATAAGGCACCACGACACGTTCGTTGTGAACAATGCGGTAGAGGCGATCCAAGTTCTCGTAGGCTTGGTCGACATCGTTTTGAGGAAGTCGTTGGTTCAGCCACTGCACCATGGCAGGCCCACTCTTCATCTTCAGCACATCTCTGATGGGAAACCAGCACTCGCCGTTGGCAACAGCGGACTGCTCACCGGTACGGAAATTGAAACGATACTCCAGTCCCTCATCTTCGTCGCCGGGCGTCCAAAGCAGGTCCAGATAGAGCAACTGCTCCGGATAGGCGTCCGGGTTGTTCCGCCAAAGTCGCGGGAGTTTCCATGACGCACTTCCGCGCAGACCGATATTCAGCGCGGTCAACCGCTGCTGGCCGTCAAGGACCGCCGTCAACGGCGTGTGCGGCATGTCAGGCAGAGGTGGACAATGAGGGTTGTCCCTTTCGTGGTAGTTCAGCACGAAGTCGAAGAACTTGAAGCTGCCGCTGTTTGCAGGATCGACCCGCCAATAGAGAAAGGTACCGAACGGGTACCCTTGCATAAGACTGTCGAATAACCGGCATATCTGCTCATCCCCCCATACGAACTCACGTTGGATGGCGGGTAGCACGAGATCGTGCCGATGGATTTCATCGAGCGTTTCTTTGATGGTCTTGCCGGTTTGGTACACGACGGTTCCACTCCTAGCGTCGGATAGTCACAGCGCCATGGGCTCTAAGCCTGAAGCGAGAAGTCCACGGCGCGTCTCGGCATCTGCTCACTGGACAGCAACCTCATATGCGTCCCTCTCCAAAGTCCTTCGTGCTGCGTCGAGCGCCCGAGATGCCTGCTCTCGTGTCACGGTTGGGAATTGATATAGGAACTCGTCCAGATTATCGCCGCCTTCAAGGTAATCAAAGAGGCTCTTGACTGGTACACGGGTTCCCTTGAAGACCGGGGTGCCGCTTACGATCCGTCTGTCACTGTGAACAACGCTTTCCTCGTCGAGTCTCGCCCTCATCGCGGCCAATGCGTCGTTCTGGCTGACCGAGGGGAACTGCTCGAGGAAGAAGTACAGATTGTAACCGCTATTCAGACAGTCGAAGAGGGATTGGATCGGGACATCGGTTCCTTCGAAGACTGGTCTGCTGCTTTTGGTGCCATGGTCGCAGTGGGTAACGCTGTCCTCGGTTGTGGTGGGCACCCTATTGTCGGTCATGACGCCGCTCCTCGCGCTAGACATCCCGAAGTTCGGCCAGTCGCCGGCCGAATACTCCCTCGAACAACCGTAGCCGAGCGATCATCCAATCTCGGATATCGCCCAACGTCTCTTCATCATCGTCGATGGAGCCCTCCCGGCAGGTTGAGATGCGGCAAGCTCGCTTGTCGTCATCGTCAAGGCGTTCCCACTCGAGAGCGCCCCCGATCTGCGATTCGACCTCTCCTCTGGTCTTCTCGAGCTGGTCGAATCTGCGTTCATTCCGATCCTTGTCTCCACAATCGATATAGAGCTCAACCGTGGGCCGTTTCTTGTAGAAGGAGGCGGCGTATCGAAAGCCTCCGACGCCGGTGGGTAAAGCATGATAGTTCTGCCGCCAGACTTTGCCGCCCGTCGGTCTGCCTTGCTCGTTCAGCTTGCCAACGAGATGTCGAAAGAACCGACGATAGTGCCAACCGTTCGGGCCCTCCACAACCTTGAAGCGCAGGTCTGACTCATTGCTCTTCGTAGTATCGACCACTACCCCGAAGAATTCCGTCTGCCGAGCGCGACGATTGAGCCATGACAGGGCCGCCGCGTGCTCGCCTCTGAAATCACCGGCGATCCAGATCAGCGCCTTCCCGCTGTTGCCAGCGTGAGCGAGTAGATGGCAGAGATGGGAGTCGTCAGTCGGTCCGAATTGAACTTCCACGGCCGTGCCGTGCGCCCGCCAAAATCCCACCGTCGGTGACTTGGTTGGCGGCTTCAAGTCCAGTCCCAAAGCAGACCCAAGCTCAGGCACATGATCAGCGACCCAAGCTGCGAAGTCGTCCTCGGTCCGCCAGACCTCGCGGATGTCAACACTCTCGATCGTTCCCGGCTGTTGCGTCATCGTAGTGGTGCTCCTCGTTGCTCCCGTATCCTACGTCGGTGGGGCGAAGCCGAGGGTGCCTGTGGTCATCTGGCCGCGGAGGGCGTCGGCGGCGAGCATGTCCTCGACCTGGCTGACGTTGCGGGCGAACGGGAGGACGAGGCGGGCGAGCTCGTCGTGGCGGTAGCCGCACTTGAACCCGGCTGCGTCGGCGCCGACCTTCTCCATGTCGCCGTAGCGGACGAGTCCGCCGGTGACGGCGCGGAGGCGCGCCGCCTCGTTGCGGGCCTCGCCCTCGGCGTTGACCCGGTATACCCAGCGGCCGTCCTCCTCGGAGCCCTCGATGTCGAGCATCAGCGGCGATCGGAGGTCCTTGACCCGGCCCTCGGGCAGCCTGTGGTCGGGCGGCTTCTCGACGGCCTGCTTCATGAGGAACTTCAGCGGCCGCTCGTGGAGCTGGCCGCAGTCGTACCTGACCTGGTCGTGCGTGCCCTCGACCGCGGTCATTCCCCCGAGCGAGACTAACTGATCGCGGATCGTCTCGATGCGCCGCGCGACGCCGGGCTTTCCGCTGAAGGTCCACACGGTGGCGACGCCGTCCTTGACGTAGAGTCCGACGGTGATGTCGTGGAAGTTCGGGTCGAGCGGGACCAGCTCGACGCAGTGGCCGATCCGTTCCAGGACCGCGGCGGCCCTCCCGCGCGCGGCCGTCTTCAGACTCGTCATGTCGTCACCTCCGGGGTCGACGCGCCCGCCGCGCCGTTGCCGCGCAGCCTCTCGGACAGCGCCCTGATGTGGTCGGGAGTGGTGCCGCAGCACCCTCCGATGATGTTCACGCCCATGTCGGCCATCGTGGAGAAGTGGTCGGCCATGTACCCGGGGTTCTCCGGGTAGACGATCTGGCCCTGCCTGATCGTGGGGATGCCGGCGTTCGAGTGGACGAGCATGGGGCCGTCCGTGGCCGCCCGTATCTCGCCCGCCAGCTCGACCATCTTCTCCACGCCGTTGCCGCAGTTGGCGCCGACGACGTCCGCGCCGGCGTCCAGCATGTCCTTGACAGCGCTCTCGGGGGTGTCGCCCATCATGGTGAACCAGCCCCTGGGGCCCTTGTCGAACATCATCGTCCCGAAGACGACGAGGTCGGTGTTCTCTTTCGCCGCGCGTATGGCCAGGGCGGCCTCGCGCGCGGATATCATCGTCTCGACGGCGACGGCGTCGGCGCCGCCGTCCTCCAGCGCGGTGACCTGCTCGACGAAAGCGTCGAGCACCTCCTCCTCGCTCGCCTCACCGCCGTTGCTCTCGAGGATCTCGCCGGTCGGGCCGACCGAGCCGACGACGAAGCGCCCCTCGGGCGCGGCGGACCGCGCGTGCTCCGCCGCGAGGCGGTTGAGCTCGGCTCCCCTGCCATCGAGACCGTATTTCTTCAGCATGAACCTGCTGCCGCCGAAGGAGGCCGTCAGCACCATGTCGGAGCCGGCGTCGAAGTAGGCGGCGGCCATCTCCCGGATGGTGTCGGGCGCGCTGGCGTTCATCTCCTCCGGGCTGCCGCCGGGCGGCAGACCCCTGGACTGCAGGTATGTGCCCATGGCGCCGTCGGACACGAGCGGCTTGCCTTCCGCGATCCGTTGGAGCAGAGGGTGCTGGCCGTTGGCTGCCATCGCCTATTCTCCCAGCCAGCCGTCGGCGGCCCCGGGCCTGGGATCGCGCCTGCCCGCGCGGTGCAGATCCCGCACCCTGGCGACGAAGTCCTCGGGGAAGCCGGAATTGAAGCGCTCGGCCGCCGCCGAGGCCGCATCTTGGGCCGAGCCGCCCACCTCGACGTAGTCGCCCCACTGGAAGCCGTCGAGATAGTCGTCGCCGCCGGCGCTGCCGTCGAACATCGAGATGGCGTCCGCCCCGGTCTGGAAGCGGTCGTCGAGCGGCTTCGATACCTGGCCCGAGTCGTCCTCGGCCTGCACCTGCAGCGGCACTTCCTTCCAGTACATTGTCCTGACCCGCGCCATGGCTCTCCCAGGGCCGGGACGCCGCCGCGGCGCCGCGGCCACCCAGATACGATTCGGAGACGGACTACCATTATATCCACGCCTGTCGGAAAGGTCGAATCGGCGTTTTGACACGGTTGACGGTCGCGGCATACACTTCGTCGGCATTCCCAGGGAGGCCTACGGATGAGCAAGGTCGCGCGGCTCAGGAAGCTGATCGAGGAGCCCGGCATCGTGGTGCTGCCCGGAGCGCACGACGTGCTGTCGGCGCGGCTGATAGAGCAGGCCGGGTTCCCGGTCGTGTTCACGTCGGGATTCGGGATATCGGCGTCGGCGCTGGGCATGCCCGACCTGGGGCTGCTCACGATGACCGAGGCGCTGGACAGGGTGCGGCGCATCGTCGACGCGGTGTCGGTCCCGGTGGTCGCGGACATGGACACCGGCTACGGGAACCCGCTGAACGTGGTGCGGACCGTGGAGGAGTGCGTCAGGCTCGGCGTGGCCGGCATCATCCTCGAGGACCAGCTCTGGCCGAAGAAGTGCGGCCACATGGAGAACAAGCAGGTGATCCCCGCCGAGGAGCAGGTCGAGAAACTCCGCGCGGCGGTGTACGCCCGCGGCGGCGAGGACCTTGTCATAATCGGCAGGACCGACGCGCGCGCGCCGCTGGGGCTCGACGAGGCGATACGTCGGGGACGGGCCTACTCCGAGGCCGGCGCGGACGTCGTGTTCGTCGAGGCGCCGCAGTCGGTCGGCGAGCTGGAGAAGATCGCCGCCTCGTTCGACGCGCCGCTGTTCGCCAACATGATCGAGGGCGGCAAAACGCCCTTCCTGTCGGCGGACGAGCTGGAGCGCATCGGCTTCAAGATGGTCGTCTATCCGCTGTCGGGGTTGTTCGCGGCGACGCGGGCGGTGCAGGAGATGGCCGCCCACCTCAGGAGCACCGGGAGCACGGCGGGCTACGGCCGCATGGTGTCGTTCGCGGAGTTCGAGGACGTGATCGGCGTGAGCCGCTTCCGGGAGATCGAGACCCGCTTCGCCATCGCGGGCGCCGGGGACGACGGGCGATGAGCGGCTGGCGGGCCAACGACCAGGACCGGGAGCTCTTCCGCCGCGAGCTTGACGGCTTCGTTCCGGACCGCATCTTCGACTCGCACGTCCACCTCTACGACGTCGACTACTTCCCGCAGGATGACATCCCGCCGGCGCTGGCCGACGGCCCCAGGGTCGTCGGCGCCGACGTGTACCTCGAACACCTGGCCGAGCTGATGCCTGGCCGCACCATCGGGGGACTGGCGTTCCCGTTTCCACGAGCGCGGCTGCGGATGGAGGAGGCGAACAGGTTCGTCGCGAGGGAGACGGCGAAGCTGCCGTACTCGCGAGCCCAGATGATGGTCGCGCCCGGCGACGACCCCGAGATGGTCCGGGAGACGGTCCGGTCGCTCGGGCTGGTGGGGCTCAAGTGCTATCACCTGTACTCGCCGGTGACGCCGACATTCGACGCGCCCATCGAGGCCTTTCTGCCCGAGGAGCAGGTGCGCGTCGCCCACGAGGAGAAGCTCAGTATCACGCTTCACATCGTGAAGGAGCGCTCGCTGGCAGACCCGGAGAACCAGCGTACGCTGCGGCGCTACGCCGAGAAGTACCCGGACATGCGATTGATACTGGCCCACGCGGCGAGAGGGTTCAACCCGCACCACACCGCCGAGGGCATCGGCTCCATGACGGGGCTGCCCAACGTCTACTTCGACACGGCCGTCGTGACCGACTGCGGCGCGATCGAGGCAATCGTGCAGACCATAGGCCACCAGGCCGTCCTGTACGGCTCCGACTTCCCCGTCTCGCACACGCGGGGACGCGAGATCGCCCTGGGCGACTCGTTCGTCTGGCTCCACGAGGGCGACTTCCCGGAGTCTCCCTACGGCGCCACGCACGTCCCGTTCGCCGGCTTCGAGTCGCTGCGCGTGCACAAGCTGGCGGCGCGGCACCTGGGCCTGACCGACTCCCAGGTCGAGGACATCTTCTACGGCAACGCCGCGAGGCTGTACGACCTGTAGGCGCGCGGCCATGTCGAGACGATGCACGGGTTCGCGGCTACTGTTAACATGGCCTAGTTGATACTGGGCAGCGTGCGACGGGCCTCTCGACGGTCGGCGGACTGCCCGACGCGGGGGGGGGGCTTGCGGGAATGCTGTTTCTCAGGGTGTGGCGTTCTCGACGCGCGCGCCTGGTCGCCGCCGCCCTCCTGCTGCTGGGGTTCGTGGTCGTGGCGGCCTTCGAGGCCGAGACCTACTACGTCCGGGACCGGCTCGCGGAGGCGGCCTACGGCTGGAAGCCGCACCGGGTGCCCTGCGAAGAGTGGCCGACGCCCACGGAGGTCGCGCAGGCGATAGACCGGAACGCGGACCTGGTCATGCGTATCGAGTCGGTGAACCCCGGGATCGTCATGGTCGAGCTGAACACCACGGAGTCTTGTCCCGGCAAGGCGGACATCCGCATCGTGTACATGTCGATGAGCGAGCGGGACGCCATCAAGGAGATAGTGGGGGACGACAAGTACCTCTTCGGCGTCCCCTACCGGATGCTGAACACGTAGCGTCGCAGACGTCTAGCGGCCGCGCAGCTGGAGCGAGGCGAGCAGCCTTGCGGACGAGGCGGCTATCTCGTCGACGGCGGTGTCGAAGGCCTCGGCGTTGGCCCGGGACGGTGTCCTGTAGCCGCTGACCTTGCGGACGAACTGCAGCGCGGCGGCGCGCACGTCCTCGTCGGTGGCCTCCGCGTAGGGCGGCCTGAGCGTCCTTATGCTCCTGCACATGCGGTTTCCTCCCTGAATCCGGCCCGTGGGCCGATTGACGCCGTGCGAAGGCAGCGCCTATCTTCTCGCCGAAGGAGGCGGTCGATGTTGGGCGAGGCCTTCGCCTTGGGGTCCGCGATATCGTGGGCCCTCTCGGGCATCATGCTGAAGATGGTGTCGTCCCGCTTCGGGGCCATGTACATCGTCGCCCTCAGGGCGGTGGCGAGCCTGTTGACCGCCCTGGCCATAGCGGCCGCCTTCGTCGTGGCGGACTCTCTCGGCACGCTGACGGCCATCGCGGTGCTCTTCCTGGTAGTCTCCGGGCTCTTCGCCATCGTCGGCCACGTCGCGTTCGTGAAGGCGCTGTCCATCGCCCCGGTGTCCCGGGTCTTCCCGACGACGAACGGGCTGTACATCATGTCCAGCATCGTCGGCACGATCATCATAGCCGACGAGGCGGTCTCCTGGAGGACGGTGGCCGGTGGAGCCCTGGTCCTGGGCGGCATCTACGAGCCTGTTTCATAAGTCGTGGGTATTGGCGATAGGGTATCTTGGTGGAGAGTCAGACCGTGAATTGGAGGTAGTAGAGTATGCCGCATCGACCACTCAACCGTGAGCAGATGTGGATTCTGCCTCCGAGTCTCGACGAGTTGCTGGAGGCCGGTCATCCTGCCCGATTCGTGGCTGAGTTCGTCGATGCTCTGGACGGCGATGACTGGGCTGGTATCGGGGTTGATAGAGAGGGTGACCCGATGGGAGCTCCGTCCTACCATCCCCGTGCGCTGTTGGGCGTGTGGCTTTACGGCTTCATGACCGGAGTGCGATCGAGCCGCAAGCTGGAGGCGGCGTGTCGCGACCAGATACCGTACTTGTGGCTGACGGGCTGCCAGCGACCGGATCACGTGACGTTGTGGCGCTTTTACCGCTCCCACCGGGATGGTATGAGGGAGTTGCTCAAGCGCACGGTGCAGACGGCTGTCAAGATGGAGCTTGTGGAGTTGGCGGTGCAGGCGGTGGACGGGACGAAGGTCGGGGCGAACGCGGCAAGGAGCCGGACCCACGACGCCGAGGGGTTGCGCCATCTGTTGGGCCGGACGGATCGGGCGGTAGCCGAGTTGGAGGCGCAGAACGAGACGGGCGATGAGCCGGCTACCGGCCATCTGCCAGCGGCGTTGCACGACCGCAAGGTATTGCGGGATCAGGTGCGTGAGACGATGGGCGAGCTTGCCAGCCGGGATGGACAAAAGCTCATCAACCTGACCGATCCCGACGCCCGAATGATGAAGACCCGCCAGGGTATCGCGATGGCATACAACGCCCAGGCGATGGTCTCTCCGGTAATGGGTGAAGGGAAGGTGTCCGGCATGCTGATCACGGCTGCCGAGGTGGTGGCCGACACGACCGACCAGTCGCAACTGGGTCCAATGATGGAGCAGGCGGAGGAGACCTCAGGTCACAGATCGGAGACGACTTTGGCCGATGCGGGGTATCACTCAGGGAGCAATCTGGAGGAGTGCGCCCGGAGGGGCCAACAGGTGATCATGCCGGAGTCGCAGGACCGGGCTCTGGAGAGCCCGTATCACAAGGACCGCTTCACCTACGACGAGGCGAGCGACAGCTACCGATGCCCGGAGGGTTACACGCTGCGCTTTGCCGGCGTCAGGCGAGGCCGCCGCACCATTGTGCGCGTTTACCGCTCCTCCGCGGCCGTGTGCCGGGCCTGTCCGGCCTTCGGGGTCTGTACGAAGAACGAGCGCCATGGCCGCTCTCTGGAGATAAGTCCCCATGATGCAGACCTGCGCCGCCACCGCGCCTGGATGTCCACGGAAGAAGCCAAAGAGGCGTACAGGCAAAGAAAACAACTGGTCGAGCCGGTCTTCGGGATCATCAAAGAGCAACAGCAGGCCCAGCGGTTCCTGCTACGCGGCTTACCCAACGTGGTGGCTGAGTGGACTCTGCTAGCCACGGCCTTCAACCTGCGCACCCTGTGGAGGGCGTGGCGAGCCACGGGGGCGTGGAATCGGAGTCTAGCTGCCGTTTCGAGCGCGCATTCAGCCTATCGGGCGGCCCGGATGGTGATCATGGCCGCTTCGGGCGCCTCGCTGCGAACCATGAGGCTCCGCACACAGCCGGCATGACCAAACTGGAAACCCCACCGTCAAATACATGCCACATTTGAAACAGGCTCTCTACGTCCTGTCGGTGCGGCGCCAGCAGGAGGCTGCCCAGCAGGAGGAAGAGACGTTCGGACTGCTGGCGCTGGCGCTCTGCGTCCTCACCGGCGTCGCGTGGTCGAGCAGCGTCCTGGTGCAGAACGACGTGGTGGAGACGATGAGCCCCGTCCTGGCAAACGTCGTGCGCATGATGGCGATGGTGACGATCGGCCTGACGGTGATCGGCCTGGGCTCCGACCGGCGCGTGCCGCACGGCAGCGGGCGCGATCACCTCGTCATATTCGGCAGCGGCCTCGTCAACGGCGTGTCGGCGCTCCTGTTCATGTCGTCGCTCAAGTTCGCCTCGCCGGCGTCGGTCGTCGTGCTCAACTCGACGTCCCCGCTGTTCGCGGTGCCGATGGCGTCCCTGGTCCTGCACGAGCGCATGACGCGGAAGGTGCTCGTGGGCACGGCCGCTTCGTTCGCCGGCATAGCGCTGACGGTCTGGTAGAGCGCCGGGCGCGGGGCCCTTCCAAGGTCGCCACGGATGAGGGTTGCAGACTTGCACCGGGTTCGACGCCCCCTCACCCTGACCCTCTCCCGCGGTGGGGAGAGGGGACAAGGCAGCCCCCTCACCCTGTCCCGCAAGGAAGACCTAGCGTAACTCCCGTTTCAGACGGCAAACGTGGTGGCGATGAGCAGGTTTTCGTATCTGGAAGCCCCCCGCCCCTGGGTTCCCGCCCCCGTCTGCACGGGGGCAGGCGCTGCGCGGGAATGACGGTCATGTAGGGTCTCCAAGGCGGAGAGGGGCCCGTCGAGGCGGCCGCGATGCTGTGATACGATAGGCCGCCCAATCTGCCCGGAGGTCATCGCCGATGCCAGCACGCTTGGAGTTCGGATACACGCCGCCGCAGCGCGGAGGCACCCCGCTGTACTCGTTCACCCCGAAGGAGTACATGCCGGCCATGAACCGCACCCTGGACATCGCCACGCAGGGATTCAGAGGCGGCATCTGGATCGGCGACCACATGAACGGCGACCCCGGGTACACGATCGAGGGCTGGACTATGCTGACGTGGATCGCGGCCCGCTATCCCGGCGTGCAGGTCGGCTCCCACGTCATCTGCAACCCCTTCCGGAACCCGGCCCTCATGGCCAAGATGGCCGCCTCGCTGCAGGAGCTTACCGCGGGCCGGTTCGTGCTCGGCTACGGCGTCGGCACCAGCACCGTCGCGGAGTACGACGGCTACGGCTACCCCTCGTTGCCCAGCCCTCGCGTCCGCGTCGAGATGATGGAGGAGGCGCTGGAGGTTATCCGTACGATGTGGACGGACTCTCCGGCCAACTTCAGCGGCAAGTACTACAGCCTGTCGAACGCGCACTGCGAGCCGAGGCCGGACCCGCCGCCGCCGGTCCTCATCGGCGGCTCGGGCGAGCAGTTCACGCTGCGGGTCGTCGCCCGCCAGGCCGACTGGTGGAACGCGGGAAGCAACGTCTGGAAGGAGGGGTCGGAGCGCAAGCTGAGCGTGCTGAAGCGCTACTGCGAGGAGGAGGGCCGGGACTTCGACAGCATACGCAAGACGTTCGCCGCGTTCGTCTTCATCGACAAGACGCACTCCAAGGGGATCGAGGCGTCGAAGGGCTGGGAGTCGAGGGCCATCGCCGGCGACCCGTCGGCCGTGCGGGACCAGCTGGAGAAGCAGGTCGAGCTCGGGTTCGACCTGGCCAACCTGGCCTTCATGAGCTTCCCGGACACGGACGACATCGAGCTGTTCATGGACGAGGTGATTCCCTACTTCTCGTAGACGGGCGCAGGTCCGGCCGAGCGGGCCGTTCGCACAGGAGGCGGAGATGACCGACAAGGCGAGAGTAGCGATCGTCGGGACCGGCTGGTGGGCGACGACGGCGCACTTCCCATCGCTTCAGCGGCACCCGGACGCAGAGATCGTCGCGGTGGCCGACGCGCGTCCCGACAGGCTGGCGAAGGCCGCGGAGGCGTACGGCATCCACAACCAGTACACCGACGTCGAGGAGATGCTCGACAGGGAGCGGCTGGATGGGGCGGTGGTGTCGACGTGGCACGCGACGCACTACGAGGTGGCGCGCGCGTGCCTGGAGCGCGGGCTGCACGTGATGATCGAGAAGCCGATGGTGCTCGAGGCGACCCATGCCCGGCACCTTGTGGAGCTGGCGGAGAGCCAGGGCCGCGAGATCATCGTCGGTTACCCGTGGCACTTCCAGTCGCGGGGGCTGCGCGCCCGCGAGGTGCTCCAGTCGGGGGAGCTCGGCGAGATACGCTACGTCAACTGCTACTTCACTTCGTTCATCCTCAATTTCGTGCGCGGCGACGACACGCCGTACGAGGCCATCTTCGAATACCCGGTGCACGGCCCCGGAGACGTCTACTCCGACCCCAAGCGGTCGGGCGGCGGCGAAGGCCACCTGCAGATCACGCACTCGGCCGGGCTGATGTACTTCATAACCGGGCTCAGGCCGGTCTCCGTCATGGCGCTGATGGACAATCTCGGTCTGAACCTGGACCTGATCGACGCGATGACCGTGCGGATGGACAACGGCGCGCTGGCAAACGTAGGCGGCGCCGGCAACCTGCCGCTGGGCGATCCGGGCAAGCTCTCCATCCAGGTCAACTGCGACTATGGGTGGCTGGATATCAACTTCGTGTCCGGGGCCGGGCGCATCCGGCACGCCGACGGCACCGACGAGGAGCTTGCGCCGCTGGCCGGCGGCAACCAGTCGGCCGGCGCCGAGGGCGGCGAGGAGGCGTACCCGCTGTTCGCGACGGCGGGCAACCTGGTGGACGTGATCACGGGCAAGGCGCCGAACGGGTCGCCGGGCGAGGTCGGCTGGCGTGTGGTGGAGATGCTGGACGCGGCGTACCGCTCGGCGGCGCAGGGCGGCAAGGCGGTCAGCGTAGAGTCGCTCTACGAGTGACGGCGACGCCGTATCGGGCATGAGCGATCTGGAATTCGTAGAGACCCACGTCCACCTGTGGGACCTGGCGCATCCGAAGGTGACGTACGACTGGCTAGGCCCGGACGCCGGGTTCCCGCGGGTCGGGCCCGGCTTCGACGACCTGAAGCGCGACTACCTGGCGAACGACTTCATCGCCGAGACGCGCGCCGCGAACGTCACGAAGGCGGTGCACGTGCAGGCCGCGCTCGGCACGGCCGACCCTGTGGACGAGACCGAGTGGCTGCAGTCTGAGTCCGAACGCACGGGATTTCCGCACGCGGCCGTCGTATACGTCGACCTGGGCCAGCCGTCGGCGCAGGCTGAGCTCGAGCGGCACCTGCGGTACCCGGTGACGCGCGGCGTGCGTGACTTCGACGCGGCGGAGAGTCTCGGCGATCCGGCGTACCGCAAGGGATACGCGCTACTGGAGCGGTACGGTCTCGTGGCGTCGATGAACGTAAGCCTGGAGCACATGGAGGCCGTGCGCGACATCGCCCGCGCTTTCCCGAACATCCCCGCCGTCGTCGACCACTGCGGACTGCCGGAGAGTCGCACGGACGAATACTTCCAGGCGTGGCAGCGGGCGATGAACGTCGCGGCAGAGGCGGGGAACGTCCACTGCAAGATCTCCGGACTGGGCATGGGCGACTGGGGCTGGACGATCGAGTCGATCAGGCCATGGGTGCGGCACTGCATCGACGCGTTCGGGCCGGCCCGGTGCGTCTTCGGGACCAACTGGCCGGTCGACAGGCTCTACAGCAGCTACGACACGCTGATCGAGGCGTACAGGGAGATCGTCTCGGGCTTCAGCCGCGACGAGCGGGCGGCGATGTTCTCGCGAAACGCGGAGCGGCTGTACCGGATCTGAGCCGGCGGAGACGCGGGAGCGCGCGGCGGAACGCTAGATGACGCGGTCGAGCCTCGGGTTGGCCGTTACGCCGGGAATCCTGCCGCGCCTGGCGAAGGGACGCCCGTCTATCTCATGGATTTCGGCCGCGAAGGTGTTCGAGGGCGCGGTCGCGATGTAGGCGCCGACGCCGAAGATGTTGACCCTGGCCTCGGCGGCCACGAACTTGCGGATGCGGTCCGGGGTGAATCCGCCCGTCACCATGATCTCGACGTGGCGGAAGTCCGACTGGTCGAGCCGGGTCCGCACCTCCCTGACGAGCTCGATGGTGACTCCGCCGCGCTCCGGGGGCGTGGCGAGGCATACGCCGCGCAGCTTGTCGCCCATCGCTCTCGCGACGTTCAGCGCCTCCTCGGCCTCGTCGCGGAACGTGTCGACGAGGGCGATCCGGGGGACCTCCTGGGGCATGTGGGAGTCGAACGCCTGCATCGCGGTGACGGAGCCCCCGATCAGTATCGGGAGCGCGTGGGGCATGTGTCCGGCCGGCGTTACGCCGGCGAGGCGGGCGCCCTGGATGGTCGAGCACGACACGCACCCGCCGACGATGGCGGCGTAGTCCATGTCCGCGACCACGTTGGGGTGCACGTGCCGGGCGCCGAGCGAAACGACCGGGGTGCCCGCGGCGGCTTCTACGCACTCGCTGGCGGCGGTGGCCCAGGCCGTGCCGGAAGACAGCGCACCGGTGATCGCCGTTTCGTACAGGCCGATGGAGCTGTAGGGCGCCTTGACACGCAGCGCGACCTCGCCGGCCTCCACGGCCTGGCCCTCGTCGAGGGCCCAGACCTCTCGCCCGGTCTCCGGGAGGACCCTGGCCAGGAGCGTCCTCACCTCCGAGACGCCGCAGAAGATCCCGGCCCGGCGGGGAGCGAACTCCATCGCCACGTCCGGGTTGATGCTCTCGTTCCTCAGGATGGTCAGCGTGCGCTGCAGGTACACGTCGGCCGTGTCGCCTATCAGCACGGGCCGTTTGACTTCGAACTCGGGAGAGACCATCGGCAGCTACCTCGATTGCGGAGCGCAACGGGCCGTTGGGGCGCCTGACCGGAAAAACGATGTTAACCCCGAACCCGTCGAACTTCAAGCGAGACCTTTCTTGAATCTTGTGGCCGGGCGGTCTGGTGCGTGGCGGGTTCCATCGTCGGCGCCGCCAGGCGCCGATGGCTGCGGAGCAACCTGTCCGCGTGGGATGGCCGCACTGCCGGAGGGGCGTTTTGGGAGCGCCCGCGTACCGTGGTAGACTAGGCGTCGGACGCGTCGCCGTCCCGTGGGCGCGGGAGACGCCGACAGGCGGCGCGCGGTTTCCCCGGATAGACGTGATCGAAGATGACTGACGCAGCGGACAAGTCTTTCGGCGCATCGGCTGAGATGCCCGACGTAGCGGCGCCGGATCGCACCGGCCATGGTGAGCGCCGTGGAGTTTGACGGCTACCAGCTCGACGCACCGGTATACGACGAGATGTTTCTCCCGGGCGGCGCACCCCGTGAGCACTCCCGTGAGCTTTACGACGCCCTGAACCTGCTGACGGCCGAGGAGCTCGGCAGCATACAGGAGCGGGTCACGCGCTCGTTCTCCACCGAGGGCATCACCTTCACCGTGTACGGGGACGAGGAGGCCGACGAGCGCATCATCCCCGTCGACTGCATTCCACGCGTGCTCTCGGGCGCCGACTGGCAGCATCTCGAGACCGGCCTGACGCAGCGGCTGAAGGCGATCAACCTCTTCCTGAGCGACGTATACGGGGAGGGCCAGATCGTCGAGGACGGCGTCATCCCGGTCGACGTGGTGCGCGGTTGTCCCCAGTACCGCGTGGAGATGCGGGGCTTCACGCCCCCCCACGGGACCTGGGTGGCGATCTGCGGCACGGACCTTGTGCGGACGAACGACGGGTTCAAGGTGCTGGAGGACAATCTGCGGGTCCCCTCAGGCGTGTCGTACATGATCGCCAACCGCAAGGCGGTCAAGGCGAGCATGCGCCGACTGTACCGGAGCTACCGCGTGCGCGAGATCGAGCACTACGGCAGCATACTGCGCCAGACGCTGCGCGAGCTCGCTCCCCGGGGCCGTTCGGACCCGTCCATCGCCCTGCTGACCCCCGGCGTCGCCAACTCCGCATTCTACGAGCACATGTTTCTGGCGGGCGAGATCGGGGCCGAGCTGGTCGAGGGCCGGGACCTGCTGGTAGACAACGGGTTCGTGTACATCCGCACGACGACGGGGTTGCGCCGCATCGATGTGCTGTACCGGCGCGTCGACGACGACTTCATCGACCCGCTGGTATTCCGCCCGGACTCCATGCTCGGCGTACCCGGACTGATGCACGCCTACAAGCTCGGGAACGTGGCCCTGGTGAACGCGCCGGGGACGGGTGTCGCGGACGACAAGAGCGTGTACGCGTACGTGCCGGACATGATCCGCTACTACCTGGGCGAGGAGCCGATCCTTGCCAACGTCGAGACGTACCTGTGCCGCCGGCCGGAAGACCTGGAGTACACGCTCGACAACCTCGACAAGCTCGTCGTCAAGCGCGTGGGCGAGTCCGGCGGGTACGGCATGCTGGTGGGCCCGCACGCCACGCCCGAGGAGCGGGCGGAGTACGCCGAGCAGGTGCGCGCGGACCCAGCCGACTTCATATCGCAGCCGACGCTGGCGCTTTCGCGCTCGCCGTGCCTGATCGACGGCCGGTTCGAGCCGCGCCACGTCGACCTGCGGCCGTTCGTGCTGCACGGTCTCCAGACCCGCATCGTGCCGGGAGCCTTCTGCCGGGTCGCGCTGCGCCGGGGCAGCCTCGTCGTGAACTCCAGCCAGGGCGGCGGGGGGAAGGACCTGTGGGTGTTGCAGGAATGAGCCGCGGACTCGAGGGCAGGGGGTTCCTGGGCATGACCGGGAGGGCTGAGCCGTGCTAGCCCGCAGCGCCCAGGGACTGTACTGGATGAGCCGGTACTTCCAGCGAGCCGAGCACCTGTGCCGCATGCTCAGGCTGCAGACGGAGGCGCTCGTCGACCGGCCCATCCGGGAGATATACTTCGGCTGGAGCCGCATCTACGGCAGCATCAACCGCGAGCCTCCGTGGGGCGGCCTTGAAATGCTCGACAGCGACGAGTACACACTGGCCGATTCTTACACGCTCGCGGACGAGTTGACGTTCGAGCGCGCGAATCCCGACTCGGTCTGGAGCTGCTTCGCGCTCGGGCGCGAGAACGCCCGCCAGATGCGGCGGTCGATCAGCGCCGAGATGTGGACCACGCTGAACATGACGTACCTGCGTCTCCAGAAGGTGAGAATACAGGATATCTGGAGGGTGTCGCCCGAGAGCTTCTACGCGGAGACGGCGGCTTCGATTGACACCCTCACGGGGATCGCCTCGGCGACGATGTACCGGGACGAGGGCTGGCGGTTCATGAGGCTCGGCCACGTGATCGAGCGCGCGCAGCTCTCGGCGACGCTGCTGTTGACCCAGATCGCCGAGGACAACGCGCGCGAGGAGTCGTCTGACGCGGACTGGACGAGCCTGCTGCGCCTGTGTCACGCCCTCGAGGCCTACAACCGCCGGTACGGCGTCGAGGTGGAGCCCGGCCAGGTGTTGGACTTTTTGGCGACCGATCCGCTTCTGCCCGGCTCGCTGTGCAGGTCGCTGGACGCCGCCGCGGCGGACCTCGCCGGTATCGGCCCGGGCCCGAACGCTCAGTCGAGCGACGCGACACGTAGGCTGATCGGCCAGGCACGGGCCCTGGTCCACTACGAATGGCCTGACCGCGACGACCGCGAGGAGCTGCTGAGGAGGATCAACGGCTACTGCCGCGACCTTCACGACCTGATCACGGACAGCTATTTCGACTATCCCATCGACGACAGCCCCGAACGCTGAGGCAATGACCGGCCCGTTTCGATACGACATAGAGCACGTCTCGCGATACTCCTACACGTCGCCCGTGCGCAACTGCGTGATGACGCTTTGCCTGGAGCCTCGAAACGACCTGGGGCAGCGGCTGCTGCGCTTCGACGTCACGACCGACCCGCTCGTCCCCCTCAACGAGGAGACGGACTACTTCGGGAACGCCAAGCACGTCCTCAACGTGCACCGGGAGCACGACTCGCTGGTGGTGACCGCGCGGTCGACTGTGGAGACATCGCCGTCGCCGCCGTGGCTCGGCTCGCTGGGCGAGGACGCGTGGGATGAGGTCCGCTCGTGGAGCGAGTCGTTCCGCGACTGGGACTTCACCCATCCGAGCGAGTTCACCCGTTACTCGCCCGCGCTGGACTCATTCGTCGACAGGCATGGAATCGCGACGCCCGGCGGCGATCCGTTGCAGGCCCTGACGGAGCTTTCGGACACTCTGCACGGCAGCTTCGAATATGCCCCGGGCAGCACGTCCGTGATCTCGCCGATCGACCACATACTGGAATCGGGACAGGGCGTCTGCCAGGACTACGCGCACGTGATGATCGCGATCGCGCGCTCGTGGGGTGTGCCGACGCGGTACGTGTCCGGCTATTTCTACGTGGCCGGCGGTCCCGGCGACGCGGCGCGCGGCACGGCCACCCACGCGTGGGTCGAGTGCCGCCTGCCCGAGCTCGGGTGGGTCGGCTTCGACCCCACGAACGATGGGCCCGCCGACGAACGGCACGTCCGCATGGCCGTGGGCCGCGACTACGGCGACGTGGCGCCGACGCGCGGCGTCTTCCAGGGCGTGGCCGAGACGCGGCTCGACGTCGACATCGCGATGACGCCGCGCCCCACGGGCTAGCCCGGAAGAGAGCGTCCGGACCCGGGACGCTCCGAAGGCGCCGCGAGCGCCATTCCCGATTTCCCGACCTTCCTCCGCGAGTGAGGCGGGATTCCGACGCGCGACCGCGAGGGGGGGCCGATGCCCGCCCCCGCGGTCTGGTCCACGTACCGGTCGACGAACTGGGCAGGGTGTCCCGGCCGCTCGCCGCCGGGGTTGGTCTAGGAGGAAGCCGCTCCGCACACGGTGTTGAGTATCAGCTCAGTCACCTTGTACGGGTCGCAGTTGGCATTGGGGCGCCTGTCCTCGATGTAGCCCTTCCCGTCGCGGTGCACCTGCCAGGGGATGCGGACGGACGCGCCCCTGTCGGATACGCCGTACCTGAACTCCCTGTAGGAGCAGGTCTCGTGGAGGCCGGTCAGGCGTTCCTCGATGCGGTCGCCGTAGTGGGCGATGTGCTCATCGTGATTGGCGCCGAGGGCCTCCGCCGCGGCAACGCATGCCTCGTAGCTCTCGCGCATCTGCCTGGTCGAGAAGTTCGTGTGAGCGCCCGCGCCGTTCCAGTCGCCCTTGACGGGCTTGGGGTCCAGCCTGGCCGTGGCGCCCCTGTTGTCCTCGTCCGAGATGTGTATGTCCTCCCCGATGCGGTAGAGGAGCCACCGGGCGAGCCAGATGTGGTCTCCCACCGCGGGAGCGCCGATCGGCCCGATCTGGAACTCCCACTGGGACGGCATCACCTCGGCGTTGATGCCGGAAATCAGCAGGCCGGCCTCGAGGCAGGCGTCCATGTGGGCCTCGACGATGGGTCTGCCGAAGACCTCGTCGGTGCCGACGCCGCAGTAGTATCCGCCCTGTGGCGCGGGGAAGCCGTTGTCCGGCCATCCGAGCGGCTTGATGCCGTCGAAGAAGGTGTACTCCTGCTCGATGCCGAACCACATGTCGAAGTCGGCGTACTTCTCGGCGGCCTCCCTGCAGGCCGCGCGGGTGTTCGTCGGATGCGGGGACATGTCCGTGAGCATGACCTCGCACATCACGAGCTTGTTGTCGCCGCCCCGGATCGGGTCGGGACAGGTGAACACCGGCAGCAACACGCAGTCGGAGTTCTCCCCGGGAGCCTGGTTTGTGCTCGACCCGTCGAAGCCCCAGACCGGCGGCTCCTCGCCCATGGGAACTATCTTGCCCTTGGAGCGGAGCTTGGCCGTCGGCTGGCCGCCGTCGATCCAGATGTATTCCGCCTTGTAGTAGTCCATCGTGCCCTCCATGCTGGCGCGAAAATGTCTCGCCCTGAATTCTGCTGCAACCGGCGTCCTGAGTCAAGGCAGAAGCGCCCTCCGCCCTGGCATTTGGAGGGCGATCGCGGTCCCTGGAGCGCGGCCTGCCGAACGGCGGGTCTGCAACCGGGGACCGAGCGCGACGAGGTCAGCCGACCCGGTGAAGCGCGCTCCCGTACTGGAAAACACCCGGAGCAGCCTCCGGTCAGCGCCGACCGCCATCGTCACGGTCGGGTGGCCCTCGTGACCCGGCTATCGAGACGGTTCGCGCCATAGCGTATGGCGTCTTCATGGCGTATGCTTTGGCGAATCGAACCGATGGCGGACTATGTCAGCTGCATCGCCCTCCGACGACAAGTCGGTCTACCAGCTCAAGGTCACGCTGCTGGACATCGCTCCCCCGGTGTGGCGCCGGTTCCAGGTGCCCGCGGAGGTCTCGCTCCATCGGCTGCACCTGGTACTTCAACAGGTGATGGGTTGGGATAACTATCACCTCTACCGGTTCGAGATCGGATCGACCGAATACAGCGAGCCCGACGACGAGCAGGACTACGGGCTCGATTACGAGGACTCGACACAGGTCACCCTGGGACGAGTGGTCAGCTACCCTGGAGCCCGCTTCCTGTACGTGTACGACTTCGGAGACTATTGGCGCCACGGGCTCCTCCTGGAGGACGTTCTCAAGCGCGAGCCGGGCACGGAATATCCGCTCTGTTTGGGAGGGAGGCGGGCTTGCCTGCCCGAGGACTGTGGCGGCCCGTGGGGCTACGCGGAGCTGCTGGAGGCTGTTGGAGACTCCGGGCATCCGGAGCATCTCGACCGGATGGAATGGCTCGGTGAGGGGTTCGATCCCGACGCCTTTGACGCCGACCGCGTGAACCGGGCGCTTGGTAGCTTCCGCCGGCGGCGCGGATACACGAAGAAGCAGGGCCAATATCTCTCGTTCATCCACTACTACACGACGGTCAACGGGTATCCGCCGTCGGAGGATGACATGCGACGATACTTCAACGTGACGGCCGCGGCCGTTCACGGGATGGTGCTGCGGCTGGAAGAAAGGGCGCTCATCGATAGGGTCCGGGGACAGCCCCGCAGCATCCGTGTCCTGGTGCCTCCGGAACAGTTGCCAATGCTCGGGTAGGCGCGGGTGCTCCCTGCCCGCTTGCCTGGCGCGGGCAGCCAGGGCGCCAGCGACTCCGCCTTGCGGGGGTGTGGAGCTCAGGGCTGGACGAAGCGGTAGATCGTGCGGTCGAAGGAGAGCATGAACAGCTCCCCCTCGGGGTTCTCGCCGAAGGCGGACAGGCTGATGGCGGTGTCGACGAGCAGCTTGTGCTCGACCAGGGCGCCGTTCTCGGCGCGCAGGGCCCATAGCTTGCCGCTGCAGAAGTCGCCGTAGACGTACGCGCCCGCGAGCGACGGCAGACGGGCGCCCCGGTAGACGTAGCCGCCGGTGATCGAGCAGCCGCCGTCCCGGCCGTACTCGACTATGGGCAGTTCCAGGCCGGCGCGGTCGCACTCCTCCGGGCCTCTTCGCAGCAGGCCGGTGATGCCGCGTTGGGGTGTGCAGTGGGCGCCTTCCATGATGTCCCAGCCGTAGTTGGCGCCGGGGCGGATGAGGTCGACCTCCTCCCATGCGTTCTGGCCGACGTCCGCCACCCACAGCTCGCCGGTCGCGGGGTCGAAGTTGAAGCGCCAGGGGTTCCGAAGGCCGTAGGCCCATATCTCCGGCCGTACCCCGCCTCCCTCTCCGACGAACGGGTTGTCGGGCGGCACGGAGTAGCGTCCCAGCGAGTCGAGTGTCGAGACGTCGATGCGCAGGATGGTCCCGAGCAGGGTGGTCCTGTCCTGGCCGTTGCCGTCGGGATCGTTCGCGCTCCCCCCATCGCCGAGCCCTACGTACAGGTACCCGTCGGGCCCGAAGACGAGGTGGCCGCCGTTGTGGTTGCTGTAGGGCTGCGGGACGGTCATGATCTCGGTCTCGCTGGACGGGTCTCCCAGGTCCCGGTCGCCGGGGTCTACGGAGAACCTGGAGATGACGGAGCGCCTGGGATTGGAGGCCGAGTAGTAGACGTAGAAGTAGCCGTTGGCCTCGTAGTCGGGATCGAAGGCGAGGCCGAGCAGCCCCTCCTCGTTGCCGCGGTCGCGGACCCGCTCGCGTATGTCCATGAAGGTGCGGACGTCCTCGGCGTCCGGCCGGTCTTCGAAGAAGACTATGCGGCCGGGCTGCAGCACCACGAACAGCCGGCCGTCGTTCTCCGACGAGTAGGTGAGGTGGACCATGCGCTGCAGCGAAATGTTCGGGAACGCGGGCTCGACGTCGAGGTCGGGAAGGCCGCGCGGCGCTGGCGTGGAGGCCGCGGCGGTGGGACTCTCCTGGGCCGTCGTCGGTGAGGCCTGCGTCGCCTGGGATGGCGCGGCCGTGGCGTCGGGCCCAGGCCCACCGTTGCCGCACGCGATGAGCGCGGCGCAGAGTACGGTGACGAGGCACGCGAGGGCGCGCGCACCGTACTCTCCGGCCATCCGGTCATCGGCGGAACGGCAGGCTGCTGCTCTGGTCAGGTGAGTCCACACATCGGTCACGGCACATATCGAGGATATCAGCCGGGGCGGTGGCCGTGGGCGCCGCTCGGCTATAATTGTCGGTATGGAGAGGAAGTCGGGCGTCCGCGCCGTGCTGACGCAGTCGGCCGTCCAGGCGACGGCCGGGGTGCTTGCGCTCGCGCTGATGGCGCCGTTCTTCGGGCCGATCGTCGACCACCACTTCGCGGAGCGGTTCCCGCACCACGGCCACATCTACGTTTCGTCCGCGGAGCCGGACCACGTCCACGCGTACGCCATCCCGCACCATCACCACGACGACGGCCACAGCCACGTCCACGTCGATGGGGAGGCGGGTGGTCCCGAAGCGCCGTTGGCGGACATACTCTTCTTCGTCTCGAATGACGGCATGTCGCACGGGCCGATGACCCTCGTCGTGCCGCCCGTGACCGACAACCTGGCGCCGTCGGTCCCCGAGGACCGCGGCTCCCCGTTCCCGCCTCCCGGCGACGACGCGCCCCTGGCGGGCGTGTCCGTCCCGCCTCTCGACCAGCCTCCGAGAGTCTGAGCCTCCCCTCAGCTTCCGTCCCGGTCGAACGGCCGCCTGCCCTGGGCGACCTCCCGTGTCTCGTACGTCGAGCGCGAGGGCGTCCCCGCAGCGTCGGCCGAAAGGCCGGCAACCCAGAACCCGGAGGAGGTTCGGAATGAGACCCATATACAAGACCGCGGCCACCGCGGCACTGGCGCTGTTGTTGGCGCTGGCGCTCGGCGTTGGCGTCGTCTCGGCGCACGAGGAGAGAGACACGCACGGCTACATACTCGACGTCGGCTTCCTGGTGGAGCCGGCGTTCGAGGGGATCAAGAACGGCGTATACCTCGGTGTGACAAAGCCGGCCGTCGCCGACGAAGGGCACGACGGCGGCGGGATGAGCATGGTCGACGTGAACGAGCACGGCGGGATATTCGGATCGCCGGTGCTCGCGGTCGACCAGACATTCAGCTTCCAGGTGACGGACGCGCTGGCGGGCCTGACGGTCCCGTACCACAGCCACGAGGACCACGACGTCATCGGCTCGATAACCGTCGCCGGGGACGCCGAGTTGTCGGGGACGGTGCGGATCATGATCCACGACGGCATGTACATGCCGGCCGACGTGACGGTGCGGCCGGGCACGACGTTGGTCTGGACGAACCGCGCGTCCACGCCGCAGACGGCCACGAGCGGCATCCAGACGCCGGTGGGGCAGGCCCACGGCGGCGGGACGACCGTCGCCGTGGAGGGCGTCCACGAGACGTTGAGCGTCGAGGTGACCCACGTTCCTACCGGGAAGTCGGTGGAGCTTGCGCTGCGGCCGATCGCCGGCTCGCCGGGCGAGTACACCGCCGACCTGATCCCCACGGCGCCCGGCGTGTACGAGTTCCGCTTCTTCGGCGACATAGGTGGCAAGCCGATAAACGAGTCGTTCGTGTCGGCGGGCGGCGGAGGCGGGTTCGACGACGTGAGGCCGGCGAGCGAGCTCCAGTTTCCCGAGGTGGCGAGGTCGGCGCGGGAGATCGAGGCTGGCGTGGCCGGGGCGCAGAACACGGCCCGCGACGCGGAGGACTCGGCCATCGAGGCCGGCGACGCCGCGTCGACGGCCACCATGCTGGCGCTGGTCGGGATCGTGCTGGGGGCCGTCGGCGCGGCGGCGGGCGTGGGGTCGCTGGTCGTGGCGATCAGGCGCGGATGATGGCGTCCGCCGAGCGCCGGCTTTCAGCGGCGGTGCTGCTCGTCGCGGTCGCGTCGGCAGCCGCGGCCGTCCTGGGCGGGTGCGGAGGCGGCGCCGCGCCAGGAGTCGCCGAGGCGAGCCCGACCGCCGCGGAGCCCACGCCGACGGTCAACGTCGCGCGAGAGATCGCCAGGGGGAAGCGGCTGGTCGAGACCCACGGCTGTCTCGACTGCCACACGACCGACGGCCGCGACCAGATCGGCCCCACGTGGAAGTCGCTCTACGGGAGCGAGGTCACGCTCGCCGACGGCAGGGTGGTCGTCGCCGACGAGGGGTACCTGTGGGCCTCGGTGCGGGAGCCGAACGCGCAGATCGCCGAAGGCTACCTTGCGGACGTCATGCTGCCTGTTCAGCTCACGAATGCCGAGATAACCTCTATCGTCGAGTACATCAAGTCGCTGGAGTAGTTGTGACTGTTCAGAGTCGAAGGGTCTCCCCTCTCTTGGAGCGGGGGACGAATCGGGGGTAGTGGTGTGAAGGCTGGAATCGGGACGGAGACAAATGGCCCAAGAGGGTCCTCGCGGGCCGGGGCGGGCCGGCTGCTGCCGCTGGCGGCCGTCGCCCTTGGGCTTGCCCTGTGGTGGATGCTGGGCCCGGAGCGGACCGCGATGGCGCACGCGAACCTCGCCGACGCGAGGCCTGCGCCCAACTCGGTGCTGGAGACGGCGCCGGAGGCGGTCATCGCCTGGTTCACCGAGCCGATCGAGGCCGGTCTGAGCGAGATCCGGGTGCTCGACTCGTCGGGAGCGCGTGTAGACCGGGGCGACACGGCCGTCGACCCCAACGATCCCACGGCGATGTCGGTCGGGTTGGAGCCGCTGGCCGACGGGACGTACACCGTCGCGTGGAAGAACGTGTCGACCGTGGACGGCCACCTCGTACGCGGGTCGTTTCTGTTCTCGGTGGGAGAGCCCCTGTCGGCCGTGGAGGTGGAGGCGCCCGGCCAGCCGCTGTTCCAGTCGCCGTGGGAGCCGGTCGTCCGCTGGGCGGTGCTGCTCGCGTCGATGGCCGTCGTTGGCGGCTTGGGATTCGATCTGCTCGTGCTCCGTCCCGTGGTGCTCGACCGGCGGGCGAGCCCGGCGGTCAGGCGCGTCGCCGACGCGGCCACAGGGCGGGGGCTGCGTGTGGTGTGGCTCGGGATGGCGCTGCTGGCGATGGCGTCCTTCGCCCAGCTAGTCCTGCAGGCCGGGAGCACGTTCGAGACTTCGTGGTGGGGAGCGGCCGGGAGTCCGGCCTGGTCGATTGCCACCGAGACGGAGTGGGGGCGCCTGTGGCTGTGGCGCGCAGGGTTGGTCCTGGCGTCTGCCGCCGTCCTGGCGGCGGTCTACGCACGCTTCCGCCGGAATGCGGCGGGCCGGCCGGAGCGGGACCCCTACCCGCGGCTGGTCCGGGCGCTGGCCCTCGCGCTATCGCTCGGGGTGCTGGTGATGCTCAGCCGGACGAGTCACGGGGCTGCGACGGCGGGGGTCGAGACCGCCGCGGTATTCTCCGACCTGCTGCACCTGGCGGCGTCGGCGTTCTGGGTGGGCGCGCTCTTCCACCTTGCGCTCGGGCTGCCGTTGCTGACGCGGGAGCTGCCCTCCCGGGACCGTCGGGCCGTCCTGTCGCGGATGGTGCCGAGGTTCTCGATCGTGGCGGCCCTGAGCGTCGGAGTGCTTGTCATAACCGGCATCTACGCGGCATGGGCGCAGGTGACGGCCTGGGCCGCCCTGGGGACGCCGTACGGCTCGGCGCTGATGGTCAAGATCGCGCTGGTCGCCGTCCTGCTGGCGCTGGGGGCCGCGAACCTGCTGTGGGTACGTCCCCGGCTGTCGGGGGGAGACGCGGCGGCGGTCTGGCTGAAGCGGCTCGTGGCCGTCGAGGCGGTGGTGGCGGTGGCCGTCCTGGCCGCCGTCGGGGTGCTGACGAGCCTGGAGCCCGCGCGTCAGGTCGCCGCCCGCGAGGGTATCGGAGTGCCGGATCGGCTCGAGTTCAGCGAGGTCGTGGAGGGAGCGGCCATCTCCCTCGCGGTCGCTCCGGGCGGCGTCGGGCCGAACGAGGTGGTCGTGTCGCTGGCGGACCGGCGGGGCGACCCGATAGCGGACGCGACGGACGTGAGCGTCCGGTTGACGTATCTCGAAGCCGACCTGGGCGAGGAGGCCGCGTCGGCGGTGAACGGGGCCGACGGGACGTACCGCATCGACGAGGTGCCCATAGGCATCGCGGGGCCGTGGCAGGCGGAGGTCGTCGTCAGGCGGCCGGACGCGTTCGACGCGCGGACGGCGTTCCGGTTCGAGACGGTGGCCGGCGGCATCTCTGGCAGCTCCGCGCTGGCGCCCTCGCCGGAGACCGGGAGGACGCTCTGGGGCGTCGAGCTTGCGCTGATCGGGCTGCTGTTCCTGGCGGCCGGGGTTCCGCTGGGCGGCCTTTGGACGAGGAGGGGCGCGGCCGTCATGGCGCCGGGCCTGGCGGCGTTCATGGCGGGCGCCGTACTGGCGGCCGCGCAGCTCGCGTCAGACGGAGGCGTTCCGGTCCGCAACCCGTTCCCGCCGGACCAGGCGTCGCTGGAGGCCGGCAGGGAGGTGTACGAGCTACGGTGCGAGTCTTGCCACGGGCTGTCGGGCAGGGGCGACGGTACGGTGGCGGAGCGGCTGCGGACGCCGCCGGCCGACCTGGCGGTCCACGTGCCGCTGCACCCCGACCGCGACCTGTTCGGCTTCGTCCACGACGGGGTGCCCGGCACGGACATGGTGCCGCTCGGCGGCCTGCTGACCGACGAGGAGATCTGGCACGTGGTGAACTACATCCGGACGTTCGAGGAGTAGCGCCCCCCGAGCGTCCGGTGCGGTCCTGCCGATCAGTTCTCCTTGAGGTTCTTCTGGGCCAGGAACTCGCCCTTGACCTGGCCGCTGGCCAGGATGTGGCCGTCGATCGCCTTCAGCAGGTCGTCCCTGGTCGTCTCCGGCCCGAGTTCGAGCTCGGTGTCCAGGGCGTAGACGTGGAAGATGTAGCTGAAGACGAGCTTGGGGGCGCCCAGGTAGCCGGAGCGCTCGACGGTGACGGGTATGGGGCACGGGCCGGAGTATCCGATGGTGTTGTCGTCGTTGGTGCCCTGCATCGTCTTGGGGCCGATTGCGGCGACCTGGGTGGTGCTCGCGACGGCCTCGGGCAGGCCTGTAGCGTCCGCGGGGATGTTCCAGATCACCCAGTGCGACCAGGTTTCCACGATTTCCTCGTCCGGGATCGCGTCGACCTTGCGTTCTTCGAGGAGCTGGTCGCTGCCCATCACGAGGGCGATGCTGACGGTGCCCTCCGGGATGCCTGTCCAGTCCAGGGGCGGCGAGGTGTTGTCGTACGACACGACCTTGGTGTAGTCCTGCACGTAGGACTGGCCGGCCTTTGTCGCGACGGGCGGGCAGGTGTGGGTCTTGGGGATGCGGCGAATGCGGTTGAAGACGGGGCTTGTGACCTCGATGCTCATGTCGACGGTCTGGGCGATCTTGTAGCCGCCGGCCGCGCCGCCGGCGGGTTCACCGGGGGCTCCGCCCTCGGACGCCGCGGCGGCCGGGGCGGAGCCGCCCTCATCTCCCGCCCCCGTGTCGCCGCCGTCGCCGCCGCTGGAGCAGGCGGCGAAGGCGAATGCGAGAAGGAGCGCCATGCCCGGTAGTAGCCAGTGGATCCTGTGCGCGCGCATTGTCTGCCTCCGCTCGGGGCCGGGGTCGCCCGGCGCCCGTTGGTCTTGCGCGGCTTGGGCCGCTCGCCTTTCAGCATATCAGGGATGGTGGATAGTGGGTAGTGAGTAGTGGATAGTTGGGAGTGAAGAATGGGGGGTGGCGGATTTGGCAGGAAGTGTCTAGAATCCGGCGCAATCGCAGTTCCAGGGGGGAATCATGGCACCGGAGAAGCTTGCTATCCATGGGGGCACGCCCGTCCGCTCGGAGCCGCTGCCCAGCGGTGGCTGGTTCATCGGCGACGACGAGATCGACGCGGTGATGGAGGTGATGGACGGGGCGGAGGAGAGCTGGGGCAAGTCGGGCCACGTACGCAAGCTGGAGGATCTGTTCGCGGAGATCCACGGCGTGCGGTACGCCTTTTCGACCGACTCGGGCACGGGCGCGATCCACGCGGCGATCGGCGCGGTCAACCCGGAGCCGGGGGACGAGATAATCACGGCGCCGGCGACGGACATAGGGTCGGTGTTGGGCATCCTGATCCAGAACGCGATACCGGTGTTCGCGGACTGGGACGCGGACACTATGAACATGGACGCGGCGGACGCGGAGAGCCGGATCACCGACCGCACGCGCGCGATCCTCGTAGTCCACTGGGCTGGCAACCCGTGCGACATGGACGCGTTCATGGACATCGGCCGGCGCCACAACATCCCGATCATCGAGGACTGCTCCCACGCGCACCTGTCTGAGTACCAGGGCAAGCTGGTGGGGACGGTCGGCGACATGGGTTGCTTCTCCCTGGGCAGCAAGCTGATCACGGCGGCGGGCGGCGGGATGTTCATATCGGACGACGAGCCGACGACGCGGCGCGCCAAGGGCTTCGCGGCGAAGGGATCGGAGTACGACGACGAGCTGCGCAACTCGCTGCGGCCGACGTCTGAGTTCCGCGGCTCGTCGCGCGGGTACGAGTTCCTGGGCGACTACCACCACATGAGCCCGTTGATGGCGGCGGTGGGGTACGAGCAGCTCAAGAAGGTGCACCGGACGCTGGGCGTCCGCCGCCGGATGGCGGACATAGTCGACGAGATGACGTCCGAGGTGCCGGGATTCGTGCGCCCGAAGGTGCGGCCGGGCGACAGGATGTCGTACTACGTCTACTGCTACAAGATCGAGGAAGACCAGATGGGGGCGTCGCCGCGGGAGTTCTCGGAGGCGCTGGCGGCCGAGGGGGTCGACAACACGCAGGGAGTACTGGCGGGGCAGCCGCTGTACAAGTTCCCGCTGTTCGCGGAGGAGAACACCTACGGCACGTCGAAGTACCCGTTCTACGACGAGGCGGGGAACCGCCGCATCGACTATCCCTCGATGGAGCTTCCGGTGGTGGAGCGCGAGATGCCGAAGATGCAGTTCATCGGGTCGAGCAATCTCCACGACGAGACCGTGGCGCGTGAGATCGGGACGGCGATCCAGAAGGTGGCGGACTACTTCTACAACCGGAAGTAGGCGGGCGGGCCTGACAGGGCCTGCATTGCGGCAGTTCGCTGGGAAGCGCATCTGACAGGGAGACCATTCTTGCGTGAGATTCGAGCCACCGAAGCCAGGACGCGCCTGGGCGAGCTTCTACGCGTTGTCGAGCAAGGGGAGACCGTTGCCATAACCCGGCGCGGCAAGCCGGTCGCGCACCTGGTGCCCGCTCCCGCGCAGGACCGCGCCAACCGCGAGCGGGCTGTAGAGCGCTTCCACCAGCGCCGCGCCGGATGGGAGCGCGTGGCCTTCTCCACGGAGGAGATACTCGCCGCGCGGCATGAAGGTCACCGGCTGTCGGCCATTTGACCGTCCAGGGTAGCCGCGGGTGCGCTCTGGTGCGACACTCTCAGGTGAGAGGTGTGGCCCTTCGCCGGCTCGATAGCCTTTGAGACGCGGCCTACCTGCTCCTCAGCTCCTCGGGTCGTCGACGTTGACTACGAGGTATTCGGCGGTGTTGCGGGCTACGATGAGCTCGGCGGGCTCGTCTCCGACGTTCTCCTCGACGTGGACGGTGTTGGGCGGGACGAAGATGAAGTCGCCCGCCTCGGCGTCGAGGCTCTGGTCGAGCCTGTCGCCGAAGTGCATCCTGACGCGGCCGCTCAGGACGTAGATGCCGGACTCGGCGTCGCCGTGATGGTGGGCGCCGCTGGGGCCGGGCGGCGACGAGACGTAGCCGATCCACAGCCCGCGGCTGCCGCAGGTGTCGTCCGCGATGCCGGCCTGCCGGACCATGTTGGGAGTCTGGGCCGTGTTGGCGCTCCGCTGGTGCGGCCTGATCACGGTTACGCTGGTCATGGTCGAGCCTCCCCCGCTTCCGCGGTCGTCCGGGGCGGAGAGTATCACAGGCGGGGAGCGAGACCAACGGTGTGATTTCGCCGGGCCGGTCGCGCTCACGAAGTGGTGTGCCGGCTCGCGGGACCCCCCTCCCTCTAGCTCCCTCCCGCCAGGGGAGGGAGGATAAGATGAGACCCAGCTGCCTCCCGCCGGGACTCCCGCCGGGGGAGGGAGGACAAGATGGGGGCCAGCTCCCGCCCGCCAGGGAGGACGAGATGGGCGCCCCTCCCCAGGTCCCTCTCTCCGCTCGGGACGACAGGAGAGGTGGCTCGCCGCGAGGGTGGGCCCTATATCAGTGAGAGGAGTCGTCCAAGGGGATCGGGCCTCGGGCGGGTTGGTCGTCGGCCGGGGGCGAGACCTCGTTGAGCAGCCCGGTGGCGCAGTCGTAGACGAAGCCCCTGACCTGGTCCTTGACGGGGATGAACGGGTTGGCGCGGATGCGGCCGATGGACTGCCGCACGCTCTGCTCCAGGTCCCGGAACGCTTCGAGCGCGAACGGTGGCCTCAGTCCGGTGTCCGCCTCGATCCTGTCCTTGATGTCGTCGTCCCTGAAGGTCATCATCCCGCAGTCGGTGTGCTGGACGAGCACCACCTCGCGGGTCCCCAGCAGGAGCTGGGAGATCGTGAGCGAACGTACCACGTCGTCGCTCACCACGCCGCCCGCATTGCGGATGACGTGGGCGTCGCCTTCGGAGAGGCCGAGCAGCCTGTAGACGTCGAGCCTGGCGTCCATGCATGCGACGACCGCGACCCCACGGGCAGGCGGCGCCCGCAGCCCTCCTTTGTCGAAGCGACCGGCGTAACGGGCGTTGTGCTCCAGGAGCTCATCCGTGACTGACATGCACCTCTCCTGCGTGTGGCGAATTACCTGGCCACGCTGGCCCTGCCCAGGTTCGTACGGCCCGCTATGGTACACCGGCGGGCGTCGGAACAGGACAGGCGGGGCGGAACGTCTGAACTGTGATTCATAGGATTCAGAAGATGGCGATAATTGGCGGCCCCTCGATACACCCCGACGCGGCGTCGGGGCACTCGGGGTGAACGGGTCGTGCGGCACCGGCACCGCGCCCTGGGTTCCCGCCTGCGCGGGAATGACGGTTATGCAGGTTATGCAAGGGTCTCTCTTCGCGGGAACGACGGTTGTGGACCTCGCCGGGCCGTGGGGGGTGCGGGTGATATAATTCGCGGGCTTCTCGTAGGGAGTCTGCGAATGAAGATCGTGATCGCGCCACAGGCGTTCAAGGGCAGCATTTCGGCGCTGCGTGCCGCGGAGATGATGGCGGAGGGCGTTCGCCGCGTCTGCCCGGACGCGCGCACCGAGCTGGCGCCCGTCGCCGACGGCGGCGACGGGACGCTGGAGACGCTGGTCGAGGCGTCGGGCGGCGAGGTCCGAAGCTCGGAGGTGACCGGCCCGCTGGGCGAGCGGCGGACGGCTGTCTGGGGCGCGATGGGGGACGGCCGCACGGCGGTGATCGAGATGGCCCGCACTTCGGGCCTGGCGCTGGTGGCGATAGAGGACCGCAACCCGCTGGCGGCGACGACGTATGGTCTCGGCGAGGCAATACGCGACGCGCTCGACTCGGGCTTCCGCCGGTTCATCCTGGGCATAGGAGGCAGCGCGACGAACGACGCGGGCGCCGGGATGGCGCAGGCGCTCGGGGCGCGGCTGCTGGACGCAGGCGGCAACGACCTGCCGCCGGGAGGCGCTGCGCTGGCCGACCTCGACCGGGTCGACCTGTCGGGCCTGGACGCGCGCATCGGCGAGTCGGACGTCGCGGTCGCGTGCGACGTCTCCAACCCGCTGACCGGGCCGGAGGGCGCGTCGGCGGTGTACGGTCCGCAGAAGGGCGCGACGCCGGAGATGGTGGCGCAGCTCGACGCGGCGCTGGCGCACCTGGCGGCGGTCGTCCGGCGGGACCTGGGAGTCGAGATAGACGCGATTCCGGGCGCGGGCGCCGCGGGCGGCCTGGGCGGCGGGATGATCGGCTTTCTCGGCGGCCACCTCGAGGCCGGGGTGGACATCGTGCTGGAGACGGTCGGCCTGGAGGGCCGGCTGGAGGGCGCCGACCTGGTCATCACCGGGGAGGGCTCGGTCGACTACCAGACCGTCTACAACAAGGCGCCTATCGGGGTGGCCCGGCTGGCGAAGGCGCGCGGCATCCCGGTGGTGGCGATCGCGGGCTCGCTGGGCGAACGGTACCGGGAGGTCCACGATCACGGGATCGACGCGGTGCTGGCGATCACGAGCCGGCCGATGACGCTGGATGAGGCGTCTGCCCAGGTCGAGGAGCTCGTCGCGAATGCCGCCGAGCAGGCGATGCGCATGATGTCGGCCGGGACGATGGAGCGCCGGGGCCCGACCGGCTGAGCGCCGGCGTCTGGCGCCGGGCCGAGGGCGCGACCAGGTCCTAGTCGGCCACGTCCTCGATCAGCGGCGTGTCGCCGTTCCACCGGAAGATGACGGTCACGGGCTGCGCCAGGACCATGTGCTCCCTGAGGTGTGACGGCGTGAAGCCCCGGTGGGAGATGCCGGGCCGGAACCTCCAGACGAAGCCGGTTTCGTCCCTCACGTCCAGGAACTCCAGCTCGGTGAGCGAGCGGGCCTCCACGCGGACGACCACGCCCCTGACCGACTGGGGCGGCCCAGTGTCGTCCGTCGCGGCGCCGCCGGCGCACCCGGCCGCGGCCAGCCAGGCCGCCAGCAGGACGACCGCCGGCCATGCCGGCGCCCTGGAGGCGTTTCCGCGGGGCGGTCGTCCAGGCGGTCTCGAAGTTCCCACGGCGCTGGCTCGACCTCCGGTGTCTGGACGCCCACATGGCGTTCCAGGGCAGTATATCCGACCGCCGGACGAGCCCGGCGTCCGGCTCCCGATTCGTCAAACCGACACCTGCGTCTCGATTGACTACTGTTTAATACTTTGTTTAATCTCTGTCCATATGTGGAGGTAGAAGATGAGAAGAGTGGGAGTTTCAGCAGCGGTCCTGTTCCTCCTTGCGTTGTTCGCGGCGCCCCAGCTTGGCGCGCCGGACGCGGCCAGCGCGGACACGTCGTCAGGCAACCGCATGACGCTGATCATGGCGGATGCGGAGGCCGTCCGCCGCGTGGATGGCGGCGTCGGGCTCGTCCAGTCGCTCGTGGGGTTGGTCGCGCTCCTGAGGGCCGACGACTACATCGGGTTCTCGACGATCGAGAATCCGACCGAGGTCGTGGGCCCGTTCCGCGGCACCAACGTGCGTCTGCCGGAGTTCCAGAGCAGCATAGAAGCGATGCTCCAGACTCCCGTGTCGGGCCAGGCGAGCGCCCTTGAGGCCGTGTCCGAGATGCGGTCCCTGCTGGCGGTCAACGACGCGGCTCCGGGTTCGGCGGTCTACCTCGTCGCCGGGGGCTCGGGCGGCGCGGACTATGCCCGGCATAGCGGTCATCTGCCCGGTGTCGCGGAAGGCTTCGCCACCGGCGGATGGTACGTCGACAGCCTGATGCTCCCAGACTCTTCGGCCGAAGGAAGCTCATTCCTGCAGTCGATCTCGTCGGCCAGCGGCGGGCACGTGTCGTCGCTGTCCGAGGCGCTGGACCTTGGTCCGACGGGCGACTCGATTCTCAGGCAGGACGTCAGCGGTTCCCTGTACGAGGCCGGCACGAGCTCTCTCGGGTACGGCGAGGTGATGTCGACGCTGATCACGGTCCTGCCCGGTACGCAGGAAGCGACGCTGCTGATATTCAAGGAGAACCCCTACGGCTCGCTGGTGCTGACGAATCCCTCGGGCCAGAACGTGGCCGCGCACGACGCTGCGGTCGCGCGGGCGTTGGAGACGCCGAACATGGTCGCGTGGCAGCTCGTCGACCCGGCCCCCGGCCGCTGGCGCGTAGATGCCAGGGGCGTGACCGGGCCCGTGTCGAAGTGGGTGCACCACACGAACCGCTTCACCCTGATGCTCAGGTCGCCCGGGCCGGTCGCGCTCGGCGAGCCGCTGCCGATATCCGCCTACGTCAAGGACGGCGACCAGATCGCGGTGCTGTCCGACGCGCGCGTGTTCGCCAACATCACGGCGCCGGACGGAGCGACGCGCGTCTTCGAGTTGTACGACAACGGCCGTGACGCCGACAACACGGCCCAGGACGGCTACTTCGCCGCGATCATACCCGCGCTGGAGGCGCGCGGCACGTACCAGGTGGAGCTGGAGCTCGCGTGGAACCGTTACGAGCATACGATTACGTCGCTCACCCAGATGGAGGCCGACCACTTCCCGACCCTCGACATGGAATCGGTGGCAGTAGGGGAGATCAGGCCCGGTGAGCGCACCCACGTCGCCACGGTGTCGATACACGTCGACGGCGACCCGTACCCGGTCGAGCCGTCGGCGGTGATGCCGGCGCTCGTATCGGAGCCCGGCAAGTCGGGCGTGATCGAGCTGGAGCCGAGAAGGCTGTACGGCGAAGGCCCGGCCTGGCAGTACGACGTATACTTCACGGCGGCGGAGGCGGGCAGACACGCGCTGTCGCTCACACTGCATCTCAGCTACGCCGGCCGGGACCATGCCCAGACCTCGCGTCCGTTCACGCTGGACGCCGTGTCACCGTTCGTGGCCGAGGAGCCCAAGGCCGCGGAGCCGAAGCCGGCCACGCCCCTGGAGCAGCCGTCGGCCCCTGTCGCGGCGCCCTCCGAGCCTGAGCCGACGGCGGAAGGGTTCCCCTGGGTGAGCCTGGCCGTATCGCTCGTCATATCGCTGGGGACCGCCGGCGCGGCCGCGCTGTACTGGCTGACGCGCACGAAGCCGCACGGCTACCTGTACGACGACAGCGCGCGGCCGCTGGTCGACTTCGCCGAAGTGCAGCGTCATCCGCTGATGAACCTGTTGTTCAGGGACACGATCCGCGGCCGGGAGCTGGGCATTCCCGCGCTGGAGGGGCTGTCCTTCCGGTTCAGCCCCGACCACATCACGGTCGTCGGCCGCGGAAGGCATCCGACGGTGCGGGTGAACAACCAGCCCCTGATCGACGAGGCGTCGGTCTACGACAGGACCTGGATCGGCACCGAAGGAAAGCTGTTCGCCTTCATGACGGAGCCTCTGCCCGTCCCGTCCGGCGGCAGCGACGACTAGGCCCGGAAAACGAACGCATCGCGGAGAGAGGACGACAGGATGAGCCCGAGGAATAGCGCACCATCGCGCCGTGCTCCCGCGGGTCTACCCCCGGCGGGAGCGGAGGAACGACTTGGGTAACCCCGGCGCGGCGGCGTGGATATTCGCTTTCGTATTCGTGGTCCATCACTACAGACAGCTTCTCATCCCGGTATTGCAGACGGTCGAGCAGTCCCCGCTCGCGAGGCGGGTCGCGGGACTGCTCACTGGAGACGGAGGAGCCCGGGGCGGTCCGGCCATCCGCGGCGCCTGCCCGGACGGCGGCGGCGCCTACGCCCCGCGGTCCGAGGATGAGCCTCGGCCCGGCTCCTTCGGCAGCCACCTGCCCGTGAGCGCCTCCGCGCGCGAGCCTCCGGGCTGGATCGCCGGTCCCGCGGTGGTGATTCTCGCGCCCGACTAGGAGGTCTGCGATGAGCGCGGACGCCGGGCTCGCGCTTCGCTCGCCGGTGGTGGAGGTCTGGCCCCAGGGCGGGCCGTCGGACCACGACGGCGTGACGCCCGACGGCCGCGCCGGCTACCTGAACGAGCAGGTGCTCTGGGTCCGGCACTCGGCGCTCGAGGACAGCCGGTGCCTGCTGCGCGTTCCCGAGGGCGTCGGGTGGGCCGGCAAGACCGTCTCTCGCCGTCGACGCTATCGAAGGACAACCATCACTACCAGGTCGGGCAGCGGTGGTCGCTCTCGGATGGCGGGCTTGAGTACCGCGACATCCCGGTGAGCAACATGTTCGGCGAGTCGCCCGGCCGACTGTCGGCCCGGGTGGACCTGGTCGACGACGAGACCCTGAGGATCGCGCTCACGGTCGAGAGCGGCCCGGCCCGGCCGATGGAGGCCGTCTCGACCCACGTCTGCTTCAACCATCGCCGGTCGCCGATGCTGGGCCGCGAGCTGTACGTCCGGGCGGAGACGGGATGGGTGGACTTCCGCCAGTACTACCAGTTCTTCAGGATCGAGTCGGACTTCATCCGGTACGACCTGCGAGGCCTGGACAATCCGCCCGCGTTACCGGAGCTGGCGGAGCCCCTCTTGTTCTCGGAGACGGTGCACGATGGCGGCAGCTTCGTCAGCGTTATCGGCTCGCGCGACGCGCTGGCCATCGCGTCGAACATCGTGTGGCCGTGCACGGACGCGACGCTGGACTTCCGCGACCTTCGGCCCGGCGAGCAGGTGCGGCGCGAACTGTTCGTGGGCCTGGGGCCCGGGTCGCGTGACGCCTGGCTGGAGCGGATGACGGCCCTGCTGTAGGAGCGCGTCTGCGTCAGCCCGGAGCCGCGGTGCTGCTCGGCGATTCTTGTCGTCCCGACCGCAGGGAGGGACCTGGGCGGGGTCCGTCGCCCTGGTCTCTACGACGCGGGCCTCCCCACCCCAGGCCCTTCACTTCGTTCAGGGCGACATTGGTTTGGCTGGCCTGGTCGCTGCTCGGCGATTCTTGTCGTCCCGACCGCAGGGAGGGACTTGGGGCGGGGTCCGTCGCCCTGGTCTACGACGCGGGCCTCCCCACCCCAGGCCCTTCACTTCGTTCAGGGCGACATTGGTTTGGCTGGCCTGGTCGCTGCTCGGCGATTCTTGTCGTCCCGACCGCAGGGAGGGACCTGGGGCGGGGTCCGTCGCCCTGGTCTCTACGACGCGGGCCTCCCCACCCCAGGCCCTTCACTTCAGGGCGACATTGGTCTGGCTGGCCTGGTCGCTGCTCGGCGATTCTTGTTGTCCCGACCGCAGGGAGGGACCTGGGGCGGGGCCCGTCGCCCTGGTCTCTACGACGCGGGCCTCCCCACCCCAGGCCCTTCACTTCGTTCACGGCGACATCGGCTGGAAACCTGAGTGCGGACGTTCTCATTGACGCGCCGCGAGCGTGGGGCTAGACTCGGGCGCATGGAGCTGACCGACTTCGGCGCGACCGGGTACAGGGTGAGCCGTCTCGGCTTCGGGATGGCCGAGATCGGCGCCTACGAGCTGGGCGAAACGGCGGAGGCGGGTCGCATCCTGGGCTCCGCGCTGGACGCCGGGATCAACTTCCTGGACACGGCGGAGTGCTACGGCAACAGCGAGGAGCTGCTCGGCCGCACGGTCTCTCACCGGCGCGACGAGTTCGTTCTCGCGACCAAGGTCGGGCACACCGGGCCGGACGAGGTCGGCCCGCACTGGACGGCCGAGACGGCGCGCAAGACGATCGACCGGAGCCTGTCGCGGCTGCGCACGGACCACGTCGACCTGCTCCAGGTGCACGCTCACAGCATCGACTGGTCGGAGGCCCAGGAGGTGATCGAGGTCGCCCTGGAGGCGAAGCGCGCGGGCAAGGCCAGGCTCGTCGGCTACAGCCAGGAGAACGAGCAGGCCGAGCAGGCGGTCGAGTCGGGCCTTTTCGACGCGCTGCAATCGTCCTTCAACCTGGTCGACCAGAAGGCGCGGTACGGCCTGTTCGACAAGGCGCGGGCCCGGGGCATGGGCATCATCGCCAAGCGGCCCATCGCGAACGCCGTCTGGTCGCGGGTGCTGGCGGGCGACAGCGGCGCGGGAGAGACGGGTCGTAGCGCGGACCGGCTGCAGCGCGCCCGTGTGATGCTGGAGATGGGGCCGCTGCCGGGCGCGCCGGAGGACCCGATCGCGCTGGCGCTGGGATTCGTCTACGCGCATCCGGAGGCGCACACGTCTATCGTCGGCACGCGCAGCCACGCGCACATGCTGGCCAACATCCGGGCGACGGAGGAGCACGGCGCGCTGGCGCCGGAGGTCGTCGCCGAGCTGCACCGGCGCTTCGACGAGGTCGGCCGCGACTGGCCCGCGATCGACTAGGGGCGGCCCGCAATGGCCCGCAACAACAGGCCGTTGACGGAAGAACGTCTCGATGGCTTCGAGGTGATGTACGTCGAGGCCGTCGACGGTCTGAGGGGAGCGCCCGCGGCGTTCCAGGAGCTGGAGCGGCGGCTCGGCGGCCCCAGGGGCAGGCGGTTCTACGGGACGTTCGACGGCGAGCGCTACAGGGCGTGCGTCATCCCGAAGCACTCCGCCGAGCCGGCGGCGCTGGGGCTCGAAACGTGGACTGTTCCGGGCGGGCTGTACGCCCGGCGCAAGCTGGCCGACTGGGTGGGCCAGGAGCACCGGATCGGCGCGGAGTTCGCGGCGATGGTCGACGAGCGCCCGTGGGACGAGTCGCGCCCGAGCATCGAGTTCTACCGCAGCCTACGGGAGATGGTCCTGTATCTGCCGATCCTGGGCTGAGCGTTCGGGACTGTTCAGACGTACGAGGTCGAGACAACCCGCTCGCGCCTTGGGCCCTTCGATACACCCCGCCCAAAGCGGCGTGGCGCTCAGGGGGAGCGGGCGTGGGTATCGGCCAATCCGTTCATCCCGAGTAGCGAAGCGTATGTAGGGGCGTGGCGCTCAGGCCGAACGGGCGTGGGCGAATGCGGGTGTCGTCCCCAGCGGGCTCCTACGATTGCCAGACCTGGCGGAAGAGGCGCATCCAGTTGCCGCCGAGGAGCTTCTCGACGTCGTCCCACCGGTAGCCGCGGTCGGATAGCGCGTCCGCCAGGGCGGGCAGCCTGTCGGGCGTCTCCAGCCCCCTGGGGTAGAGCAGCCGCCGGTCGTTGCGGACGTTGGGGTCGATATACCGGGCGGGGTACTTCGAGCCCTGCTGGGAGCCGATGTAGCGCCAGAAGCCTTGGGTCTGGTCCTGGGTGAAGTCGGTCCCGATGGCGACGTGGTCGATGCCGATGCGCTGGACGAGGTCGTCGATGGCGTCGACGTAGTCGGGCAGCGTGGAGTCTTCGCCCGTCTTGAGGAAAGTGATAATGCACGTCGCGCCGACGACCCCGCCGCGCTCGGCGAGACGCCGTAGCGCCTCGTCCGTCTTGTTGCGGCGCACGTCGTAGTACGACTTCGCGTTGGCGTGGGTGCACGAGACCGGCTGCTCGGAGGCGTCGATGACGTCCAGGGTCGTGCGCTCGCCGACGTGGGACAGGTCGATGAGGATGCCGAGGCGGTTCATCTCGGCGACGGCGTCGGCCCCGAAGTGGGTGAGCCCCCCGGAGACGCGCTCGTAGCAGCCGTCGCCGAGCAGGTTGCGCTCGTTGTAGGTGACCTGCACGATGCGGACGCCGAGGCGGTGGAAGAGTGCGAGCCGGTCGATCCGGTCCTCGATGGGCGAGGCGTTCTGGAAGCCGAAGATGATGCCGGTCTTCCCATCACGCTTGGCGGCGAGGATGTCGTCGGCCGTCCTGACCGGGGAGATCGTGTCGGCGCGCTCGCGCAGCCTGACGTCCCACCGGACGAGGTTGTCGACCGTCTCGAGGAAGCCCTCCCAGGTGGCGACGGTCGCGTTGATGGCGGTGACGCCGCCGGCGTTGAGGCTGTCGTAGACGGCGTCGCTGTCCCAGTTGCTGACGTTCAGGCCGTCGACGACGATGGCGTCGCGGTAGAGCTGCGATGAGGGGCCAGGGGAGGTCATCGGCGCGGCGGGTCAGCCGCGGGGTTGGGGGATGGGGACGCGGGCGCCGTTCTGGGTCTGCGAGACGAGGGTGCCGATCAGTATCTCCAGCGTGTCCCTGCCGCGGCGGGCGGGCGAGCTGCTGGGCGCGCCGTGCAGCACCATGTCGGCCAGTTCGTCGACGGCCGGTATGAGGTTGTCGCCGAAGAAATCCGCGTATCCGCGGGCGTCGGGCGGGTCGATCTCGATGGGCGGGCCCTCTACCCTGTCGGTGCGCCAGGCCCTCAGGTTCTCGTCGTCGAGGACGTATCGGCCCTCGGGACCCTGCAGGTCGATCTCGTGTAGCGCGGGCGTCATCTTGGCGCCGTTGAGGATGCCTCGTACGCCGTTGGCGAACTCGATGATGACGGTGGAGGCCGGGTCGAGGTCGGGGTCCTTGCCGCCCTGGCCGGCGTAGACGACGCCGTAGTCTTCCAGCGCGGGCTCGTGGGCCGCCATCACCCAGACGGGCGGCGCGTCGGCGAAGTAGCAGACGGCGTCGACGGTATGGGTGCCGTTGCGGAAGAGCATGGCGCGGTGTCCGCCGAGGTGGGCGATGATCCGGGTCAGGCCGCCGATCTTGCCTGCCTGTATCTCGCGCTTGACGGCCTGGAAGCTGGGTATCCAGCTCCGCGTGTGGTCGACGGACATGACGGTACCGTTGGCCTCGGTGACCTCGATGATCCTGTCGGCGTCCTCCAGGGTGGTCGAGATGGGCTTTTCGCAGATGATGCCCTTGACGCCGGCGTTGGAGGCGTCGCAGATCGGGCCCACGTGGAGGTGGTCGGGCGTGGCGACGCTGACGACGTCGAGGTCGTGGGCGTCGAGCATCTCCTGGTGGGAGGCGTACTGGGGCACGGAGCCGCGCTCCAGCTTCGCCTTGTCCCAGAGCGCGTCGAGCACCTCCGGCTTGAGGTCGCAGACGGCGACCAGGTCGAACCTGTCGGACCTGTCGTAGGCGTACGCGTGGGCCGCGCCCAGGCCGCAACCCATCACTCCGGCTCTCAGCTTCTCTGTCATGTGTATCTCCTGTTCGGTGGTGTGGATATCGCGCGCTACGTGCCGAGGACGGCGGCGAGGCGCTCGGCGACTATCGTCTCGTCTCCCGGGTTGAGGGGGAAGACGGCGACGTTGACGGTGTTGCCGGAGCCGTTGACCTTGACCCTGGGCTCGCCCTCGTCGAGCTCCGCGGCGACCTGCTCGGCGGTCATGGCGACCGGGGCGGACAGGACTACGTCGACGTGGTTGCCGTCGTCTGACGGGCGGGTGTCGACGCCCGCGATGCCGGAGAGCGCGTCCTGGACGACGGCGATGCGGCGGCGGTACTCGATGACGCGGTCCTCGTGGTCGGCGGTGAGCCACTCCTCGAGGGCGGCGACGGTGCCGACGATGGAGATGCGGTCGAGCTTGTGCCCCCTTCCCCAGGGCATCATGTCGTCGGCGTGGACCTCTCCGACGAAGTTGTGCGCGGCGGCGGCCTCCATCAGGTCCCGCCTGCCGCAGACGAAGCCGCCGTTGTTGGGGCCGCCGAAGTACTTGGCGCCGAAGCAGACGAGGTCGGCCGAGCGAGCGTTGTGGCGCATATAGTCGGGCGGGTCGCTCCGGCTGGCGGCGTCGGCGATGACCGGGACGCCCCTCTCGTGGGCTACGCGCAGGGCGTCCTCGATGGGGAGGGTGCCGTCGGTCCAGTCGGGGTGGTCGGCGGAGCGCACCTCGTAGCCGACTGCCGCGGTGTCCGGGCCGATGGCGGCGGCGAGGTCGTCCGCGGTGCACCGGTCTTCGCTCCCGGCGTAGACGATGGTGGCGCCGGGGACCTCGTACATCCTGTTGGCGCCGTAGCGGTGGGGCGCCTGGAGCACGACCTTGTTCTTCATGCCGGTCGTATCGGGCAGGCGGCGCTGCTTCTCGACGTCGTCGCCGGCCATGCACCCCGCGATGCTGAACATGACGGCGGCGGCGCACCCGGGTGTGGGCAGGGCGGCCTCGACGCCGAGCAGGTCGGCGATGTACTCGCCGGCGCTGGCCTGGAGCTCCCGCGTGTCCACGAAGAGGAGCCCGGCGGACTCGATGGCCTGCTGGACGGCGGCGTGGTTACGTCCGCCGACGAATGTGCCATGGCCCTGCGCGTTGACGAACGGGCGCACTCCGAGTTTGTTGTAGATCGCTCCGTCGCCCCACGACATTGCATCGCCTCCGCATGGCCTCTGTCCGGCCTGTCGCGGCGCCAATCGTACCAGACCGCGTCGTCTTGCGGGCGGCGTCAGAGGCGGCGTTCGAGGCGCGTTGTCGGCATCTCGTCGCCGTAGCAGTCGAGGGTTTCGCCGGGCCCGGCGTGGCGGAAGCCGGCCGACTCGGCGAGAGCGGTCTTCTCTTCATCCCAGGGCGTTACGTCGATGCAGCAGATCTTCCCGCCGCTCGCGGCGGCGGCGACGACCGCGGATTCGATCAGGGCCGGCCACGCGTCTGAGAACCACGACTGCGCGAAGGCGTCGACGCGCCACGTGTCCGGGCCGATGGGGAGCGCGGTGGAGAGGCCGACGGCGCGCGCATCGTCGGTGACGGCGGTGAACCAGGCGCCGCCCGCGTCGGTGACGGTCTTCGTGTAGCGCAGGTAGTGGGTGAAGGATCCGATGGTGGCGTAGGCGGACGAGAAAATCCCGGCATTGGCGTCGAGGAGCCGCCACCGGTTCGGGGAGACGATGAGCGGGATCATGATCAGCCTGTCGGCGGGCGACCCGGGCCACACGGTCACCGAGGCGGCGGGCCGGCGGAAGTAGTCGACGACGAACGCCTCGGGCGGGTCGCCGTTGGCGACGTTGATCCACCAGTTGGCGCCCGGCAGCTTGCGGAAGCCGAGCCTCTCGTAGACGCGTGCCGCGCCGCCGCCGGTGCCGACGAACAGCGCCTCGCAGCCGTTCTCGAAGGCGTGGTCGACAGCGGCGCCACAGACCCGCGTCGCCAGGCCGCGGTTGCGGAGGTCGGGGTGCGTCGCGACGGCGCCGAGGTCGGCGATGGCGGGCACTGCCCTGGAGGCGACGATCATGCAGGTCGACGCGACGCCGACACATCCGCGCTCGAAGAAGACGGCCAGGCTGTTGTGCCCGACCTCGGAGCCGAGGAAGGCGTCGATGGGCATGTCGGGCGGGTCGTTCCAGATGCCCGTCCAGAAGTCGACCAGCTCGTGGGCGAGCGGCGGGTCGAGGGGAACGTCGTGCTTCTCGATCATGCTATTTCGCGGCGCGGTCGGCAGAAGGGACGCGGGACGCGGTTCCCGGCTGCGGTCGCCGGGGCCGGCTGCCGGAGTGTCGTCTGAGATGTGCCATCTTGGGCCGTTCGCATCTGTCGGGTGTGTCGTCCCGGCCGGATTGTGGCACACCCGGTGCCCGCGGCACAGGGCCTGCCCGCCTGCACGAAGACGAGATGCCCTTCGAGCGGCAACCATAGCCCATGTGTGCTGCGGGAGTCCAGCCGCCCAGCAGGCTAGCGGCTGTATGCCCATCGAGTCTGAACAGCTACGCAGCGTGCGCAAGGCTTCGTCGAGCATGGTGGAGGCCGGTCCAAACGGACGTTGCGAATCCGGGGTTGCGCGGGCAGAGGGTGATAGGATTGGAACCGCTCCATGCCCACGGGCTGTCATTCCGGGGGCGGAGGAGCGGCCGGCAGGGTCCGCCGGACGCAATCGAGCGGTTGACGTCGTGGCTAGCGCAGGTCTCGGCCGGGTGAAGACGGTTGGCCGTGAACAGCGTCGTTCGCCACCCCCTGTGTTGGAGGAATGGAATATCGATGGATGAGGCGATAGTCTTCGGGGTCCTCGCATTCGCCCTGGCCATGTTCGTAGTGGGGAAGTGGCGATACGACATCGTGGCCCTGCTGGCCCTGCTCATCCTGGCGATCGCCGGTATCGTGCCCCCTTCCGAGGCCTTCAGGGGGTTCGGTCATCCGGCCGTGGTTACCGTGACCGCCGTCCTGATCCTGAGCCGGGCGCTCTATGTTTCGGGCGCGGTCGACATGATGGCCGGCTGGATTACCCGCATACCGAACTACATCACCGTTCGCATAGTTTCGCTGTCGGCAATCACGGCGTTCCTTTCGGCGTTCATGAACAACGTCGGCGCAGTGAGCCTCCTCATGCCGGTTGCGATCAGGGCTTCACGCCGGAGCAGGCAGCTTCCCTCACTCTTCCTGATGCCACTGGCTTTCGCATCGCTCCTCGGCGGGCTGACAACGCTGATAGGTACGCCTCCCAACCTCATCATCTCGAACTTTCGCCAGGAGGAATCCGGAGCCCCCTTTCACATGTTCGACTTCGCTCCCGTTGGGCTTGCCGTCGCCACCTCGGGGGTGTTCTTTGTGGGCCTCGTCGGCTGGCGCCTCCTCCCCCCGAGGAAAGCCCCTCTGGCCCTGGGCGACACGCTGGACATCGAGGACTATATGACCGAGGTCCGTGTTCCGGAGGACTCGAGGTTCATAGGCAAACTCGTCAGGGACCTCGAGGAACTGGCCAAGGAGGATGTCGCGATAGCGGGCCTGATTCACCGGGAGGTGGTCTACGGCGCGCCCTCCAGCTATCAGATCATTGACGCCGACGACATCTTCATCATCGAGGCCGACCCCGAAGACCTGAAGGCATTCGTCGACGCTACCGGCTTCATACTCGAGGGGTCGAGGAACATACGCGAGGAGATCGACCAGACCCTCAGCTCGGAAGACGTATCCGTCGTGGAGGCCATAGTAAGTCCGGACAGTCCCGCGCAGGGCATGTCGGCCCGGCGTCTCCACCTGCATGCCGCCTACGGCGTGAATCTGCTCGGCGTGTCCAGACGGGGGACCAGGCTTGCGCGTCGACTGGGCAGAATCGAGTTTCGCGCCGGCGACGTCCTCCTTCTCCAGGGAAAGACGGAGCTGGTGCAGGCGGCAATGCCCAGGCTTGGGCTTCTTCCACTTGCCGAGCGCGAGCTTCGGATCGGACAGCAGCGCCAGCTACTGTTTCCCCTGGCCGCATTCGCCGCGGCGATACTGCTGTCCTCATTCGATGTGATGCCGGTCCAGATTGCGTTCGTAGCCGCGGCAGCCGTTCTTCTCATCGGCCGCTTCCTCACGCTCCAGGCAGCCTACCAGGCGATAGACTGGCCGGTGATCATCCTGTTGGGGGCCATGATTCCAGTGGGCGAAGCCCTGGAAACGACGGGCGGCGCAGCCCGGATCGCGACGACCGTCGCGGAGATGGGAAGCTCGCTGCCCCACTGGGCGATACTGGGCGCCGTCCTGGTCATCACCATGCTCCTGTCCGCGATAATCAACAACGCCGCCGCCGTGATCCTGATGGCGCCGATCGGAATCGGCGTGGCGGATACGATTGGGGCGGCCTCCGACCCGTTCCTGATGGCGGTGGCCATAGGCGCGTCTTCCGCATTCATTTCCCCGATAGGCCACCAGTCCAACACGATCGTAATGGGGCCTGGCGGCTATCACTTCGGAGACTACATGAGAATGGGCCTTCCCCTGGAGATCGTGGTTGTCGCGGTCTCGATTCCGTTGATCATGTGGGTCTGGCCCCTGGGAATCCAGGTTTGAATTGGCGCAGGGGCGTTGATAAGATTGCGGCGCTCCCGGCGGAGGTGCCCCAACATGGAGAAGCGGCTGCTCGGCAGGACCGGCCACCACAGCACGGTGGTGACGTTCGGCGCCATCGTCACGGGTCGCAACGAGACGCCCCAGGACCGGGCGGACGAGCTGATCGAGCTGGTGCTGGAGCACGGGGTGAACCACTTCGACGTCGCGCCCACGTACGGCAATGCGATGGAGCGGCTGGCGCCCTGGATGCCGAGGGTACGCGACGACATCTTTCTCGGCGCGAAGACCGGCGTGCGGGACAGGGACGGCGCCTGGGAGAGCATCCGTAGCTGCATGTCCCGGCTGGGAGTAGGGGAGTTCGACCTGTTCCAGCTACACGGCGTCGGGACGATGGAGCACCTCGACGAGGTGACGCGGGCCGGGAGCGCGCTGGAGGCGATCGTCGAGGCGCGGGATCGGGGCGTCACGCGGTGGATCGGGATTACCGGCCACGGGCCCCAGGCGCCACGCGTGCACATGGAGGCGCTGCGGCGGTTCGACTTCGACACGGTCATGTTCCCTGTCAGCGCGGCGATCTGGCGCAATCCTGAGTACCGTCGCGACGCGGAGGCGCTGATGGCGGAGGCGTCCGCCAGGGACGTCGGCATACAGTGCATCAAGATGCTGGCGCGCGGCGGCTGGGGCGACGGGGAGCGGGAGTGCGCGACGTGGTACGACCCGCACCGCGAGCAGGCGGAGATCGACGACGCGCTGTGGTGGCTGCTGTCGCAGCCGGTCCACACGGCGCCGAGCACGGGCGAGGCGTCGGTGCTGGGCAAGATACTGGACGCGGCGGAGCGGTTTACGCCGCTGGCCGCCGCGGAGCAGCGGCGCATCGTGGACGGGCAGCGGCCTCCGGTGGCGGAGCCGGGGCTCGGGATTCATCCGGCCGCGTGAGGGCGCTCAGTTCAGCAATTCCGGGTGGGGCCGACATCAGCGTTGGCGGGACGGTTGCGCGCGCCCTTCGATACGCGCCGGTCGAGGCCCCGGCGCTACTCAGGGTGAGCGGGTTGCGAGGGCGTCGACACTGGGTTCCCGCCTGCGCGGGAATGACGGTTGTGCACAGGTCTCTCCCGTCTGCACGAGGGCGGGCTCTACGCGGGAACGACGGTTCGGGTGGACCGGTTGCGGTGGCGTCGACGTTGGACAGAGTCCCGCCATCCCCAAAGGTGTCGACTTGTGCCGTCCGCTCGACCTGTGACGGCATCTTGCGAAAGAAGGTGAACTGATGGCTCCGAAGCCGAGGATGGAGTTCGGGTACAACCCGCCCACGGGCGCGCGGAACATGGAGGTGGTCCGGCCGCGGGAGTTCCTGTCGGACCTCGACCGGGCCCTGGACGTGGCGACGCAGGGGTTCGGCTCGGTCTGGGTCTCGGACCACCTGAACTACTCTGACGAGTTCCGGATCGAGTGCTGGACGCTGCTGACCTGGATCGCGGCCCGCTACCCCGGCGTGGACCTGAGCACGATCGTGATGTGCAACTCGTTCAGGAACCCTTCGATGCTGGCGAAGATGGGCGCGAGCCTGCAGCACCTGACGTCCGGCCGGTTCATCCTGGGCTACGGCGCGGGCTGGTACGAGCCGGAGTACACGGCGTACGGCTACGACTTCCCGCCGTTCCGCACACGGCTGGAGATGCTGGAGGAGGGCGTGCAGGTGATCCGGGCGCTGTGGACGCAAACGCCGGCGAACTTCACGGGCAAGCACTACCGCGTCGAGAACGCGTACGGCACGCCGCTGCCCGATCCGACGCCGCCGATCATGCTGGGCGGCGCCGGCGAGAAATACACGCTGGGAGTCGTCGCCCGGCAGGCGGACTGGTGGAACGACCTCTCGCGGCCGCTCGACGTGACGCGGCACAAGCTGGACGTGCTCAGGCAGCGCTGCGAGGAGAACGGGCGCGACTTCGACAGCCTGCGCAAGACTGTCACGGGGCGGGTGTTCATCGACCGCTCGCACGCGAAGGCGATGAGCATGGCGGAGGGGTGGCTGGGCAACGAGCAGCCTCCCATCGTGGGCGACCCGTCCGCCGTCCGCGACCACATGGAGGAGCTGGTCGACATCGGGTTCGATCTGTTCATCACCGTGCTGCCGCGCTTCCAGGAGCTGGACGATATGAAGCTGTTCATGGACGAGGTGGTCCCGTACTTCGCCTAGACGTCAGGATTCACCGAGAGGAGTAACGTGTACTTCAACCTTCGCCTGTGGGGCATGACCAAGGGCCTGCGGGGGGCGATCTTCCTCGCCGCCCTCGTCGGGCTGATCGCGATAGGCATAGGGATCGCCCGCCTCGCGATCACGGGCGTGGTGATCGCGCGCCTCTTCCAGGGCGACAGCTTCGCGGACGTGGTGCCGGCGCTGGTACTCGTAGCGGCGCTGATACTGCTGCGCGGCGCGTTCCAGTACGTCCGCGACGCGGTCGGCTACCGGACGGCGACGCAGACGAAGATCCTGCTGCGCAGACGGCTGTACCAGCACTCGTTGGCGCTTGGGCCGGGACACTTCGACCAGCGGCGCACGGGCGACGTGCTCACGTCGATCGTGGACGGCGTGGAGAGCCTCGAGGTCTTCTTTGGCCAGTATCTGCCCCAGTTCATGGTCGCCGCCACCGCGCCGGTGCTGATCTTCGTGTTCATGTCCGTGCTGGACGTGCGCATCGGGCTGGTGTTCGTCGTCTTCGCGCTGGTGACGCTGTTCCTGCCGGCGGTCGTCCAGAAGCTGAACCGTCGCCGGAACCAGGCGCGGCGGAAGGCGTACGGCGACCTGGGGGCCGACTTCCTGGACAGCGTGCAGGGCCTGGCGACGCTGAAGGCGTTCGGTCAGGCGAAGCGGCGGGGCGAGCTGCTGGCCGTCCGGGCGCGGGCGCTGTTCCGCACGACGATGAAGGTGCTCGCGGCGGACGGCCTGTCCGGGGCGGCGACGGTGCTGGGCATCTCGGCGGGCGCGTCGGTCGCGCTGGTGTGGGGCGGCATGCGCGTCAACGACGGGCTGATGGAGCTGCAGACGCTGCTCATCATCCTGATGCTTGGCGGCGAGGTGTTCAGGCCGCTGCGGGAGCTGGTCCAGCTCTACCACCAGGGCATGGTGTCGATGGCGGCCGCGGAGGGCGTCTTCGCGATGCTGGACACCCCGGTGGAGGTGCGCGAGCCGGAGAGGCCGGCCGACGTGTCGGACGGCGATCTCGCGCCGGAGGTCCGGTTCGAGATCGTCGAGTTCGCGTACGAGGGCGGGCGCAGGCCGGCGCTCGCGAACGTCAGTTTCACGCTGAACGCGGGCGAGGTGCTGGGCGTCGTCGGCCCGAGCGGGGCGGGCAAGTCGACGCTCGTGTGGCTGCTGCTGCGCTTCCACGACCCGCAGTCCGGGCGCGTGACGCTGGGCGGACACGACGTGCGGGAGCTCCCGCTGGAGACGCTGCGCCGGCAGTTCTCGGTGGTGACGCAGGACACCTACGTCTTCCAGGGGACGGTCGCCGACAACCTGCGGCTGGGCAAGCCGGACGCCACTCCGGCGGAGATGGAGGAGGCGGCGCGTGCGGCGAACGCGCACGAGTACATCTCGGAGCTGCCGGACGGGTACGACACGTGGATCGGCGAGCGCGGCGTCCGGCTGTCGGGCGGAGAGCGGCAGCGGCTGGCGATAGCGCGAGCGCTGCTGAAGTCGGCCCCGATCCTGCTGCTGGACGAGGCGCTGTCGAGCGTCGACTCGGAGAACGAGGCGGCGATCCAGGAGGCGCTGGAGCGGCTGATGGTCGGCAGGACGACGCTGATCATCGCCCACCGGCTGTCGAGCGTCGTGTCGGCGGACCGCATCCTGGTGCTGGAGCGGGGCCGGCTGGTGGAGACGGGCAGCCACGCCGAGTTGGCAGGGGCCGGCGGGGAATACTCGAAGCTGATGGCGAGCCAGCAGTCGACGCCCGAGGCCGACCTGCTTGCGGAGACGCTGCCCGCCTCGCGGGCCGAGGCGCCGGCGCGAGGCGCTCTGCTCCGGGCGCCTCCGGCGGCGGATATCTCTGCCGCGGACACTCCCGCCAGGCACGTAAGCTCGGTGGAGATATGGCGGCGGCTGTTCGACCTGGTGCGGCGGTGGCGCGCGGAGCTGGCGCTGAGCCTGACGCTCGGGCTGCTGTACCACGCGTCGACGATAGCGCTGGGGGCGACGAGCGCGCTGCTGGTGGCCGAGGTGTTCCTGGGCGGCGACTACGTGCCGTACCTGCTGGCGCTGGCGGTGCTCGCGCCGCTGTCGGCGCTGACGCGCTGGGGCGAGTCATGGGCGTCTCACGACCTTGCGTTCAGGCTGCTGGCGGAGATGCGTATCGACATGTACGAGGCGCTGGAGCCGCTGGCGCCCGCGTACCTGGTGCGGCGGAGGTCGGGCGATCTCGTCAGCATCGTGGGCGGCGACATCGAGACGATCGAGTATTTCTTCGCGCACGTGATTACCCCCGCTGTGGTCGCGTTCCTCGTGCCTGCCGTGGTGCTGGGTGTGCTGGCGTTCGTGTCGTGGCCGCTGGCCATCGTGCTGGCGCCGTTCCTGGTGCTGGCGGCGGTCAGCCCGTTCTACGCGCAGCGCACGGCGGAGCGGCTGGGCCACGAGATGCGTACGCGTCTGGGCGACCTGACGGCGTTCGTGGTGGACGGCATCCAGGGCATGCGGGAGATCGCGGCGTTCGGGGCGGGAGGCGACCGTGTCGAGGAGACGGACCGGCTCGGCCGCGACTTCTCCGCCCGCCGCGTCCGCTTCCTGGACGCACAGGCCTCACACGCGGTGTTCATCGAGGCACTGACTGCGGTCGGAGGCCTGGCGGTGCTGGCCACGGGCGCGTGGCTGGTCGTAGAGGGCAGCATGGACCGGGCGGACCTGCCGCTGGCGACGCTGCTGGCGCTGACGTCGTTCGGGCCGGTGACGGAGCTGGCGACGACGCTGAAGCACATGATGGAGACGCACGCGGCAGCGCGGCGGGTGTTCGAGGTGCACGACGAGCCGGTCGTGGTCAAGGATGGCCCCGGACTGCCGGACGCCCCTGCGCGGACGGCCGGCGCGATAGCCTTCGAGTCGGTCGGGTTCGCCTACGGAGCGGACCTGCCGCCGGCGCTGCAGGACGTGTCGCTGAGCATCGACTCGGGCCAGACGGTGGCGCTGGTGGGCAGGTCGGGCGCGGGCAAGACGACGTGCGCGCACATGCTGCTGCGCTGGTGGGACCCGCTCTCCGGCCGCGTGACGCTGCAGGGGCACGACCTGCGCGACTACAGGCTGGACGAGCTACGTCGGAATATCGCGCTGGTGGCGCAGGACACCTACCTGTTCAACGCGACGATACGCGAGAACCTGCGGATCGCGGGGCAGGACGCCCCCGACGCGGAGATCGAGCGTGCGGCGGAGCTGGCGAACGCGACGGAGTTCATCGACGCGATGCCGGACGGCTACGAGACGCTGGTGGGCGAGCGGGGGATGCAGCTATCGGGCGGGCAGCGGCAGCGCATCTCGATAGCGCGGGCGCTGATCAAGGACGCGCCGGTGCTGATCCTGGACGAGGCGACTTCGCACCTGGACGCGGTGAACGAGCAGCAGATCCGTGAGGCGCTGGAGCGGCTGATGGAGGGCCGTACGACGCTGGTGATCGCGCACCGGCTGTCGACGGTGCGTGACGCGGACACGATCGTGGTGCTGGACCGTGGGCGTGTCGCGGAGCAGGGCAGCCACGACGAGCTTCTGTCCAACGGCGGGCTGTACGCTCAGCTCGTGCGGACGCAGATCGTCAGCGCGTCGGGCGAGTCGGCGCAGGGCTAGCCCCGGCGCCAGACGACTGCGCCGCCGTCGCGGAGCTCGATGTCCGTGCCGAAGCGGCGCGACAGCGTCTCCAGCGACTTTGCCGCGTCGGGCTCGCCGGCGAATGAACGTATCGTCGTCTGGCTGCGCGCGTTGGGGCGGACCGGGGCGCAGCGGACCTCGACGGCGTTGCCGTCCTCGATTTCGACGAAGGCGGCCATGCCCACGAAGTCGTAGAGGGGCTCCTCGCCGAAGAAGAAGTTGCCCAGCGAGTAGAGTATAGGCCTGCCTTCGTATATCTCGACGGCCTGGATTTCGTGTGGGCCGTGGCCCATGACGACGTCGGCGCCGGCGTCGATGGCCGCGTGGGCGATGGCGACCTGGTAGTCGGCGGTCTCGACGCTGCCGGATATGCCCCAGTGGAACGAGGCGACGAGGAAGTCGACGCGCTCCCGCAGGGCCTCGACGTCGCGCGTGAAGGCGTCCAGGTAGTCGGGGTCGGGCCACGTGACGACGATGGGCGGACCTCCGGGCATCTCGGCGATGCGCGGGTTGGGCCGGTAGGCGGTGTGGGCGAGTATGGCGGCGACGCCGGGGCTGTCGTCGGAGGCCTCGTGTCCGAGGGGCCAGAAGACGGACGTGTACTGCAGGAAGCCGAACCGGACGCCGTCGCGCTCGACGATGGCGGGCGCGCGTGCGGCGGCCCTGTCGGCGCCGGCGCCGGTATGGGCGATGCCCATGTCGTCGAGCAGCGCAAGGGTCGCCATGATGGCCTCGGCGCCGAAGTTGACGTTGTTGGCGCATCCGAGGGCGTGGAATCCGCCGTGTTGAAGCGCCGGCGCCGGCACAGGCCCGACGTGATGCCAGCCGGGCTTGTAGTCGACGGTGACGGACGAGTCGTAGAGGCAGCCCTCGAGGTTGCCGAAGACGACGTCGGCCTCGTGAAGAACGTCCTCGACGAGGGCGAACGGCTCTGCCGGGTCGACGACGTGCCCGAGGTGGATGTCGCCCGTGAGGACGAGCGTCTGTTTCATGGCGTTCTCCTGTACCGTGCCGCGATTCGCCCGGCGTCGTAGCGTATACCTGCGCCCGCGGGTGGCGAACGGGTGGGACGGCTTCCCCCTCATCCTCACCTTCTCCCGCCAGGGGAGAAGGGACGTTTGCAGCCCTCCCGCCGGGGGAAGAAGCGATATTGGGGCCAGACGCCGGGGTTGGGCGGGATGGTTGGCCGCGGGAGGCCGAGCGTTGCCCCTATAACTTCTGCACCTGCCCGGTGTCGGACGCGGCGTAGATCGCGTCGATGAGGCGGCGGCGGGTGACGCCGGAGTCGAAGTCGGGCTCCATGCGCTGGCCGGTCTCGATGGCCTCGGCGAACCGGGCCCACGCCTGCGCCAGGTAGAAGACGACACCGCCCTTGTCCTCGACCAGGTCGCCGACGCGGTCGAGGCGCTCGGGGATGTCGATCTTCTCCAGCGCCGCGCCGTCCCTGGAGCCGAATATCTCCATGGCGCCGATCAGGCTCTTCTGTGAGGAGGTGACGAGCAGGCTGCCCTTCGTGCCGTAGATCTCCGCCCGGTAGTCGCTGCTGTAGTTGTACCCCGGCAGCCAGGCGACCTGTGCGGTGACGACCGCGCCGCTCTCGACGCGGCCGGTGACGAGGATGTTGTCGGGCGCGGTGGCCTCGACCGTCTCTCCGGTGTCGGTCAGGTTCCAGGTCCCGACCTGTGCGGCCGCTATGGCGGAGAGCTCGGTGAACTCGCCGACGGCGGCGCAGAACGGGTCGATGACGTGCCCGAAGGCGATGGTGAGCGCGTTGGCGCCGCCCTCGCGCCTGGCCCTCCAGGCCTTGTCCGACTCGATGTTGAACGCGGGGGAAGTCTTCTCGTTCGCCATCCAGCTCACCCTGGCGGCGAGCTGGTCGCCGACGTATCCTTCGTCGACCAGCTCCTCGAGGCGGGCGTAAATGGGAGACGAGCGCGCCTGGATGCCGACCATGGTGCGGACGCCCCTGTCGCGTGCCAGGTCGGCCATCTGCCGCGACTCGGCGAGGTCCTTGCCGAAGGGCCACTCGGTGTAGACGTGCTTGCCGGCCTCGAGGGCGGCGGTCGTCGGGCCGATGTGCCGCGGCGCCTGCAGGCAGACGAGCACCGCGTCGACGTCGTCGCTGCGGACCATCTCGCGGTAGTCGTCGAAGGCGTGGTCCGCGCCGAACGCCTCGGCCGCCTCTCGCGCCGACTCCATCCTGGTCGTACAGGTTGCCGTGATCCGGTACTGCGGCAGCGCCGCGATGGCCTGCAGGTGGGGATTGACCCAGCCCGAGACGTTCGCCCCTACCGCGCCAAGTCTGATCCTGGTCAATGATGCCTCGCTTCCCGTATTGGGCCGCCGCCCGGTTGACCGGCGGCCCGGTTTGCCGTAGCGTAGCGCCGCACACCACGGAGGTCAAACCTAAGATGGCCGACTTCATACGCGTCACCGAGCACTTGGTCGCGGACGGATTCTCGTACGCCTACGCGGTGTCGGCCGCGGACCTGACGGGGAGCGGCAGCCCCGACCTGGTCGTGAGCGACACCAACGTGGGCATGTTCTGGTACGAGAACGACGGTGCGGGCAACTTCACGCGCCGCGTCGTGCGCGAGCGCGTCGGGGAGTGGATCGAGCGCCACTCCATCGTCGATATCGACGGCGACGGCAGGCTGGAGATCGTGTGCGTCGACAACATCAACGGCTGCATCGTCTACTTCGAGTGCGACGGCGACCCGCGGGACCCATCGGCGTGGAGTCACCGGTACATCACGGAGGGCGGGCTTCCGGGCGCCTACGACCTGACGGTGGCGGACCTGGACGGCGACGGCGACCTGGACGTGGCGGCGTCGTGCTGGCGCATTGGCAACCACTTCGCCTGGTTCGAGAACCGTGACGGCGTGTGGGTGCGCCACCTGATCGAGGACAACCTGCCGGAGACCAGGGCGATCCACGCGGTCGACTTCGACGGCGACGGCCGTCTCGACCTGCTGGGCAGCGTGGCCGCGGGCAAGGAGCTCCTCTGGTACCGCAACCCGGGAGACCCGCGCGTCGACCCCTGGGAGCGGCACGTGATCGACACCCCGATCGGGCCGCACCACGCGACCCCCGTCGACCTGGACGGCGACGGCGACCTGGACGTGGTGGCCGCGCTGCGCGGCTCCGACAACCACGGCCCGGAGGCCGGGCAGATCGCCTGGTACGAGAACGACGGCGACCCGGCGGCGGGCCCGTGGCGAAAGCACGTCATCTGGGAGCCGTTCCCGCTGGCCTTCGAGGCGATCGCGGCGGACATCGACGGCGACGGCCAGATGGAGGTCGTCGGGACGCGATGGGGCGATGACGGCGGCGTGGCGATCTTCAAGCACGACGGCGACCCGCGCGGCCCGTGGCGAAAGCAGGCGCTCAAGGACGGCTGGTCGAACGCGACCCAGGCCATCGTCGTGGACGTGGACGGCGACGGTCGGCTGGACGTCGTCGCCACGTCCGAGCGTGGCGCCAACGACGTCCGCTGGTGGCGCAACGAGGGCCCGGCAGGCTGACCGGGCCGCGGGACGAGGGAAAACACGACAGCAGGAATCTGCTCATAGTCGATGGGACGCGCAACCCGCTGACCCTGGGTGGGCGCGCCGCCTTGGGCGTGCAGCGGCGAAGGGGGCGCGCGCGGTCCCCTCGAACGCAGACGGTTACACCAGGAGGAACGACTTGAACACTGACGAGATCGTGCGGCGCGTGACGATGGACGGCTGGTGCGTGCTCCCCGGCGTGATACCGGAGGGCGAGGTGGCCGGGGTGCGCGAGCTGGTGCTCGAGGAGGAGGCGAAGGCCAGCGCCGAGCGCGAGGCCTTCGTCGAGAACCTCAGGGCCAAGGGACACCGCATCAGCGGAACGGGAATAGGTTTCGCGACGGGGCTCGTCGCCATCCTCCCGGACATCGGGAAGTACCTCGCCGCCGAGTCGATCCTCGGCGCCGCGGAGAAGATGCTCGGCAACCACGTCCGCATCTCGACGGTCACCGCCCTGGTCAACAACCCGGGAGTCGAGAGGGGCTACTGGCACTCCGACTGGCCTTTCAACCAGACGGTGGCGTCGCACGTGCCCGCGCCGTACCCGGACGCGGTCATGCACCTGTCGTCCATCTTCATGCTGACGGAGTTCTCGAAGGAGAAGGGCGGCACGCTGATCGTGCCGGGCAGCCACCGGTCTCCGAACAACCCTTCCGGCGACAACGGCGTCGACCGGGACGCGCCGTACCCGACTGAGATGACCGTCGAGGGCGGCCCTGGGGACACCGTCTTCTACGACAGCCGGCTGTGGCACTCGGTGGCCGAGAACCCCAGCGACACTGCGCGGGTCGCGATAAGCGTCCGCTACGCGCCGTGGTGGCTGAACCTGAACGTGCAGCGCGAGGGCCATCCGGACCGGGAGGGCATCGTCGTCGAGACGAACGGCAAGGACCACGTCAACCCCAACGTGCCGCTCGAGACGTACGAGGCGCTGCCCGACCGCGCCAAGCCGCTGTTTCGCCACTGGATTGCGTAGCCACAGGGTGTTCACCCGGCGAGTCCTCGGCGGGGCCGCCATGAAGTGCGGGAGAGGCTCAGCACCCCATCATCCCCATCATCAGGATCCCGCGAATCACAGTTCAGACGTTCCGCCTGACCTGCTCTGAACAGTTACGCCCATCGGGGCGGACGGTTGACGCGGTGGTGCTATACTCGTTTCACCATGCGCGGGCCGGAATCCGGGCCCGGGCGCCATCGGGGAGAGCCATATGGCCACCAGGGCGGAGACGGCCGTCGCGAGCGCGGTCGACCGGGACACAGTCCTCCAGGAGATCCAAGACCGGGTCTTGTGGCTGGCGATGTACATGGTCGACCACGCCAACAACACCCGGCCGAGCTCCGGCGACCTTAAGATCGGCGGGCACCAGGCGTCCAGCTCCTCGGTCGTGACGGCGCTGACGTACATCTTCTTCGAGTACATGCGCGCCGGCGACCGCATCTCCATCAAGCCGCACGCGTCGCCCGTCTACCACGCGATCCAGTACCTGCTGGGCAACCTCGATCCCGAGTACCTGGACTCGCTGCGCTGGCTGCACGGCCTGCAGGCGTACCCGAGCCGGACGAAGGACCCTGACAACGTGGACTTCTCGGCGGGGCCGGTTGGCCTGGGGGCGGTGGCCCCGAACTTCGCGTCGCTGACGGAGGCGTACGCCCGGGCCAGGTTCGACCCGGACCACAGGGTCGAGCGGCGCTACATCAGCCTGCTCGGCGACGCGGAGCTCGACGAGGGCGTCGTCTGGGAGGCGATCGCGGACCACGCCCTCACCTTCGCGGAGAACGTCCTGTGGGTGGTGGACCTAAATCGCCAGAGCCTCGACCGCATCATCCCCGGCATCCGCGTCCGGGTGTGGCGGGAGATGTTCGCGGCGAACGGCTGGACGGTGATCGACGCCAAGTACGGCAAGAAGCTGCAGGCCGCCTTCCACGAGCCGAACGGCGAGCTGCTGCGCGCCGCGATCGACGACATGTCGAACGACATGTACCAGCGGCTGCTCAGGGTCGACGCGCAGACCGTCCGCGAGTGGATGCCGCGGGCCAGCCGCTACCCGGACGACCTGCGCCGGCTGCTGTCGCGGTGGGACGACGAGCAGCTCGACGAGCTGCTCACGAACCTGGGCGGGCACGACTTCGCCGAGCTGCGCGACGCCTTCGGCCGGGTCGACCTGGCGGCCGGGCCCAACATACTGTTCGCCTACACGCTGAAGGGCTGGAAGCTGCCGTTCATCGGCGACCCGAGGAACCACGCCGTCACGATGAACAAGGCGCAGATGGAGACGCTTCGCGTCCAGGTGGGGGTCGACCGGAACGACGTGACCGCGCCCCTGGACCCGCGGAGCGCGCCGGGGCGCGCCGCGAGCGAGGCCGCCGAGCGCCTTCACGTCGGCGTCGAGGAGCCCCGGAGCGCACTCAACCTCAAGATTCCCGACGGCTTCGGCCGCGGCTACCGCGGCGCGATGTCGTCGCAGCAGATATTCGGCCTCGTGCTGACAGACATCGCCCGGAACATCCCGGCCGTGTCCGAGCGCGTCGTCACGGTCAGCCCGGACGTCGCCAGCTCCACCAACCTGGGCGGCTGGATCAACAAGGTCGGCGTGTGGTCGCGCGACTACCACGAGGAGCTTCCCGAGCACGACGGAGCGCGCGCGCTGCAGTGGGTAGAGTCGGACAAGGGGCAGCACATAGAGCTGGGCATCTCGGAGAACAACCTGTTCATGATGCTGGGCCAGCTCGGGGTGTCGTACGAGATGAACGGCGAGCTGCTGTTCCCCATCGGCACGCTGTACGACCCGTTCCTCCGGCGCGGCCTGGACGCCCTGGTCTACAGCGCCTACTCGGGCGGGCGTTTCATCGTCGTCGGCACGCCCTCGGGCGTCACCCTGGGCCCGGAGGGGGGCAGCCACCAGTCGCTCGTCACCCCGTCCATCGGCGCGGAGCTGCCCGAGACGGCCTTCTACGAGCCGGCGTTCGGCCAGGAGCTCGAGTGGATACTGCTGGACGCGCTGCGCAAGATAGCGCGCCGGGAGGAGTCTACGTACCTGAGGCTGACGACCCGCCGCGTCGACCAGGGGTTGTTCGACAGCCCGTCGACGCCGGAGGAGCGCGAGCGTCTCCGGCGGCAGGTGCTCTCCGGGGCGTACAAGCTGGTCGACCGGGGCGCGGAGCCCGAGTACGGCCACGGCTACAACGTCGTCAACATCATGGCGTGCGGCGCGATGGTGCCGGAGGCGGTGGAGGCGAGCGACCGGCTGCTGGCGGAGGGCGTCTTCGCCAACGTCATCAACGTGACGGGCCCCGGGCCGCTCTACCGGCGCTTCCAGGAGTCGATCAGGGCGTCGATGCGGGGCGAGGGCGAGGTGCGACCGTTCCTCGAGGGCGTGATCACGATCCGCGAGCGGACCGCGCCGATCGTGACCGTCGTGGACGGCCACTCGCACTCGCTGGCGTGGATCGGCGCGGCGATGAAGACTGCGACCTTTCCGCTCGGGGTCCACCAGTTCGGGCAGTCGGGCAGCCCGGCGGACCTCTATCGCGAGTACGAGATCGGCGTCGACAGCATCATGGCCGCGTGCTACGGCGCGCTGGGGATGTAGGGCGGGCGCGGGCCTGGCCTCCTGACCCCTGGCCGTCATTCCGGCTCGGGGGTCCCAACGACGACCAGCCTCCACCTGGAGCACCGACGCAGTCCATCGCACTGATGCTGAGCCCTTTTGACGCCGAGCGGTGTCAGCCTTACACTTACCGGTATCAGGGCAGATGGAGACACCCATGGGTACATTCGCTACCCGCATCGGAGTCAACGACGGCAACGGCGGGCCTACACGGTGGGTCGAAGCGATGGTCGATACAGGCGCGTCTCACTCGGTGCTCCCGGAGACCCTGCTGCGCGACGAGATCGGGATAAGGCCAAAGCGGTTCGAGGACTTCCAGATCGCCGACGGAAGTCAGGTAACGCTGCCGGTAGGAGAAGTCCGAATCGTCGTCGAGGGCAGGGAAGCCCATACTCCCGTAGTGTTCGGGAGCGAAAACCGGTACCTTCTGGGCGCTACAACACTCCAGGTACTTGGCCTGATCCCCGATACGTCCCACCACAAGCTGATTCCTACGCCAATATCGTACCTCTAGGCCGCGCCTTCGTCCTTGGATACCAGGTCACTGTACCTGAGCCGCTTCGCTCCCATCCCGTAGACATCCGGGCTATCCGGTCTGGCGCGCCTCCGCGTCGCAGATGTAGGTCTCGCAGGCCAACGCTGCTCGACGAACCAGGCCTCGGAGAAGGTCGGATCGTGGATTCGAGCGCCATGGCGTCGTAATGTGAGCGAGACCGAGAGTCCGCCAGGCGTAGGCTCCGTTCCTCCCAGTACGTCGGAACAGCCACCCTCCGTTCCGCGGCGAGACAACGCGCCTCGCAGCGTGTAGAATGACGCGTCGTCGGCCGTTGGCGACGGCGCCGGGCGGGGCTTCCGCGCGGGGACACTCACCGGAGGTGGCAAGACCGATGCTGTTCAACCATGTCAGGAAGATGCTCCCCCACGTCGGATTCGCTCTACTCGCGCTGGCGTTCGCGTGCGGCAGCGACGACGCCGACACCACCGCCACCGAGCCCGAGCCCGCATCGGGCGGGGCCGCGCCCGCGGCCCAGGTGGACACGCCCCAGAGTTGCGAGGACGACATTCCGATGAGCACAAGCAAGACTTACAGCGCGCCCCCGGCGATGACGATCGACCCGAACAAGAGCTACACCGCGACCTTCTGCCTGGAGAAGGGCGGGCAGTTCACCGCCGAGCTCTACGCGAAAGAGGCCCCGAACACGGTGAACAGCTTCGTCTTCCTGGCCCGCGAGGGCTTCTACAACGGCGTGACCTTCCACAGGGTCATCGAGAACTTCATGGCGCAGGGAGGAGACCCCACGGGCACCGGCACCGGGGGCCCGGGCTACAAGTTCGACAACGAGCTGAGCCCCGAGCGGCGGCACGACAGCCCCGGCATCCTGTCTATGGCGAACAGCGGAATCAAGGGCGGCCGGGGAACCAACGGCAGCCAGTTCTTCATCACCTTCGTCGAGACGCCGTTCCTGGACGGCTACAACCCGGACGGTACCGCGAAGGACTGCACGCAAGGGTCGTGTCACACGGTGTTCGGCAAGGTGACCGAGGGCATGGACGTAGTCAACGGCATCTCGATCCGGGACCCGCAGACGGCGAGAGGGCCGGGCGACGCCATCGCGACGATCATCATCAACGAGAGCTGACGGCCGCCGGCCGAAGCCAACGTCGTGATTCGGCCGGTCGCTGCTTCCACAATGGCGGGAGGCGTGGTCGCGTTCTCTGCTACCCGTTTACCCCGAGTAGCGCCGACGCTTCGTCGGCGTGTACCGAGGGGCGCGCGGCAATCCCGACACCGACACCCGGCGCCTGCCATGGTGAGGAGAAGATGCCGCCTGACCGGATGACGTTCGAGAAGCTCAGGGATGATCTGCCGATCACCAGGAACGTCGCCTACTTCCAGGTCGGCAGCCACGGCCCGACTCCCGACCCTGTGCTGGACGCGGTCCGGGACGAGATGGCGCTGGAGGCCCACTACCACTCCGTGCCGTCGGTCAAGGCGGAGCAGGCAAGGCGAGAGACGGCGGCCAGGGCGCGCGTGGCGTCGTTCATCGGGGCGGGCGCAGACGAGGTCGCGCTGACGCCCAACACGACCCAGGCTATGCGGCTCGTGTCCCGCAGCATCGACTGGAGGGACGGCGACGAGCTGCTGATCACGTCGCTGGAGCACGTCAGCACCGTCACCCTCGGCACCGGCCTCGAGAAGACGGCCGGCGCGCGGCTCCGCGTCGTCGAGGCGGACCAGGGAGACGCGGAGTTCCTGGAGGCGCTGAAATCGGCCATCACCGACCGCACACGGCTGCTGTGCGTCAGCCACGTGGCGTCGCCGGACGGCAGGATACTCCCGGTCGCCGAGGCCTCCGCGCTTGCCCACGAGCGCGGCGTGCCCGTCGTCGTAGACACGGCGCAGTCGCTGGGGCAGCTCCCGGTCGACGTGCCCGCCCTGGGGTGCGACTTCATGGTGGGCTCCGGCCACAAGTGGTTGCTGGGACCTATGGGCGTCGGCATCCTGTGGGTCTCCCCCGACGCGCTCGCCGACTTCATGCCGGACCCGCTGCCCGACCGCGGGCCCTGGAGCATGCCGGACGCACCCGTTCCCGCCCCGACGGCGCACGACCGCGCCGAGGGAGGGACGCACAACGCGGCTATGGCCATCGGGCTCGGCAGGGCCGTCGAGATCATCGACGAGCTCGGCACGGACGCGATAGCCGCCAGGGTCGCCGGACTCTCCCGCACTCTCAGGGAGGAGGCGTCGCGGATCGGCGGCGTCGAGGTGCTGACGCCGACGGAGCCCGGACGCTCCGCCGGCATCACGACGCTGACCTTCGACGGCCACAGCGCCGAGGACCTGCAGCGGCTCGTGGCGCGCGTCTACGAGCGGCACAACGCCGTGGTCAAGTTCCAGTGGCTGACCGCGCCGCTCGACCTGGAGCGGACCGGCATGCGCATATCCGTGGCCGCCTTCAACGACGAGGAAGAGGTCGGCCGGCTCATCGACGCCCTGCGGGCGGAAGTCGGCGCACGTTGACAGCAGAGCCGACAACCATAGCCGAGCTGCAGCGGCTCGCCGAGGCCGGGATGTCGCCCACGCAGCGCGACTTCGTCCGGCGCGGCTGGGGCGGCAACTGGACCCGCGACCGCAACAGGGCAAAGCTCGACGAGATAGCCCTCGACCCGCGGCTTCTCGTCTCCGTCGCCGACCGCGAGCTGTCGACGACGGTGCTCGGACAGCGGATAAGCTTTCCGGTGATGTGCGCGCCCGCCGGCGGCCAGTGCGGAAGCCACCCGGACGGCGAGCTGGCGACCGCGCGGGCGGCGGGCGCCGCGGGCACGCTGATGGCGCTTCCCGTAGGCTCCGGCTACGGCCTGGAGGAGGTAGCCGACGCGGCGTCCGGGCCGATCTGGTTCCAGCACATCCACTACAACGACGGCGTCAGCGAGGAGCTGCTGCCCCGGCTGAAGCCGGCCGGGTACGCGGCCGTCGTACTGACGGTCGACGTGCTCGGGCCGTTCCCGCTCGAGGCGCACGCGTCGCCGAAGCCGGCGGACGTGGGCCCGATGTTCGGCAGCCTGCGCGACAGGCCCGACCTGCTGGGCGAGGACGGCGCCGTGCGCTGGGCGCCGCCGAACATCACTTGGGACAGGCTCGACTGGCTCAGGACGCTCTCGGGCGACCTGCCGCTGGTCCTGAAGGGCATCAGGAACGTCGAGGACGCGGCCCTGTGCGTCGAGCACGGCGTCGACGGCATCGTCGTCTCCAACCACGGCGGCAGGCAGTTCGACGGAGGCCTGTCGGCCATCGAGCTGCTGCCGGAGATATCCGACGCGGTCGGCGACCGGCTGGAGGTCTACATGGACTCCGGCGTCCGCTCCGGCCTGGACGTCTTCAGGGTGCTGGCGATGGGGGCGCGCGCCGTGTTCGTCGGACGGCCCGTCCACTGGGGCCTCGCTTGGGGCGGCGAGGATGGCGTGCGCAGGGCGCTGGAGATACTTCGCGCTGAGCTCGACCGTGTGCTCGCATTCAGCGGCCGCGCCACCCCGGCCGACGTCCGCCGGAGCGACATCGTAGTCGCCGGCTAGTCTCCGAAGTCGGCCAGCGTCTTCAGGTAGCGGGCGCTGTTCCTGATCGTCTCCACCGGCGTCTCCGAGCCGGTGGACGCCTGGTGCACCGTGACGTAGCCGGAGTAGCCGATCCGTTCCAGCGTCTCCAGTATCGGCGGGAAGTCGAGGCCGCCGGGGGCGGAGATCGGTATGTGGTCGACCCTCATCTCGCCGCGCACCCAGGTGCTCAGCGTGTCCTTGCCGATCGGGCCCAGCCGCTGGTTCTGCACGTAGACGTTCACCATGTGCGGCGACAGGCGCTCGATCGTCTCCGGCCCGTAGTCCTCCCCGCACGCCTCCAGGTTGGCCGGCTCGTAGGTGACGCCGAAGTTCGTACGGCCTATGCGCCGCAGCACGTCCAGCGTGTCATCCACCCGCTCGAACAGGCTGGCGACGTGGCACTGCTGCGCAAGCCGTATGCCCCGCTCACGGGCCTCGTCGGCGGCCCGTTGGGCCCACTCGACGTCCTCGTCTTTCTTCAGCGACACGCGTATCAGGTCGCACTCGAGCAGATCGGCGAGGTCGAGGTAGGGCGTGATGTTTCGCAGCGCCGCGGTGGACTCAAAGGAGTTCTCCGGTATCGGGAAGTCGCCCGTCGACATCGAGACCGCCAGGCCCATGTCGGCCAGCTCGGCGCGCTTCCGGCGCACCACGTCCGGCGGCGTCTCCAAGCCGAGCTGCGACGCCCGCATGCACAGGGCGCTGTAGCCGACCTCGGCGGCGATGGGCGCCAGCTCCTCCAGCGTCATCGACGTCTGGCGCTTGTCGTAGTACTGCTCCGCCACGCGGACGGACAGGGACAGTCTCATCGGGTCACCTCGCGTGCGGTGGTTGGCCCGCCGCGGCCTGCGGCGGGAGGCTGGGCTACACTGGCGGCTGCCGCAGGTCGGGCGGAATCGGGTCCGGGACCTCGCCGGAGACATCCCTCTGGAACCGCGGCTTGACGATCACCTCGTCGATGAGCACGCGGCCCGGGCTGGCGATGGCCAGCAGGATAGCGTCCGCGACGTCCTCGGGCTGTAGCATCACGGCGAGCTGATCGGGCCCCGGAGGGACCAGGCGCGTCTGGAGGACGGGCGTGTCGGTCTCGCCGGGGATGATGTTGCAGGCCCTGATTCCCGTGTTCTTGAGCTCGACGTTGATGTACTTGGTCAGGTTGATGATGGCCGCCTTGGAAGCGCTGTACATCGCGCCACCGAGCAGCACCGGATCGAGGCCCGCGCGCGACGAGACGTTCACGATCGTCCCGGAGCGGCGCTCGAGCATCGACGGCAGCGCCGCCTGTACCAGGAAGAACGGCCCGAGCAGGTTGACCCTGACGACGTCCTCCGCCTCCCGGTGGGTCGTGTCGAGCAGGTAGCGGTTCCGGCTGGTGAAGCCGGCGTTGTTGACGATCGCGTCGATCCTGCCGTGCCTGCCCAGCACCGACTCGGCCAGCGCGCGCACCGCGTCGTAGTCGGTGACGTCGGCCAGCTCGATGTCGCAGGTCCCGCCGCCGGCGCCGATCTCGGCGGCGACGTCGCACAGCTTGGTGGCGGTGCGTCCCACCAGCACCGGGAGCGCGCCGGCGTCCGCCAGCTTGAGGGCCGTGGCGCGGCCGATGCCGCTGCCCGCGCCGGTGACTATGCAGACCTCGCCGTCCATCGTGCTACCGCGCGACCACCTTGCCCGTGGCGCTCCGGTTGCCGTGGGTGCTGAGCGTCTTGGCGTCGTTCTTGTCGGAAATCGCGTAGCAGGAGTCGCGGCCCGCGTTGCCCAGCGTGAGCACCGTCCCGAGCGCGACATAGGCGATGTCGACCGCCTCCGAGACGGCGTCGTCGATGTTGCCCCGATTCAGCTCCCGGGCGTGCTCGCCGACCTCCTCGGAAAGCAGCGAGAGCCGTCGCCGCAGCGTCTCGAGCACGGTGTCCCTGTCCGCGTCGTCCAGGGTCGGAATCCCGAAACGGTCGTGGAAGGAGTAGACGCTGTCGCCCAGCCTGGACACCGCGCCAACGAAGTCGCCCCGTTCGATCTCCATGCGCTCCTCCCGCGCCCCGGCCGCTCCGGCAGCCGCCGGGGGCGATTGTATCAGAGCAGGTGTCCCGCCGAAATGACCTGGCGGGCGCGGCAGCCGTTCAGCGTTCAACGGCCCGCATAACACGGCGGACGAATCCGATCGCGCACTTGCGTCGTATATATAGTCGTGCAGGCCTTGCATCAGCCGAGGCCTGTTCCGCGACCCGCCAAACCGGGATAGCGGGCGAACCAACATCGGGGGCCTACCATCACTACCAACGCGACAGGCTACTTCGCCGTCATGGTTGCGGTCCTCGTCGCGGTCGTATCGGGTGGATGCATCCTCGTTCGCGTCGTCTCCGACCGGAGCTCAGAGGAGGCCCTGGAACCGCGACCGCACAGTATCGTGGCTTCGCCGCCCATCACATTGCGGCTGCCAGCGGGGCAGGCCGGCCGGGTAGAGCACGACAGCGGGGCGCGGATCGATGTCCCCAAGGGGGCGACCGAAGGGCGGACGACGGTCTCGATCGCGCAGGTGAACCCCCCGTCGAGCCCCCTGGACGTCCGTCGTGCCTTCGACTTCTCAGTGAACGGTTCCCAGTTGCTGGGACCGGTGACGGTCCACATCCCATTCGAGTTGAATCCGGGCCAGGACGCGGCGTCGGTACGCGCGCTCCACTGGGACGAAGAAAGAGGCTGGTGGGAGCCCGTTCCGGGCCTGGTCGACGAATACGCTCGCACGATAGCCGTGACGACGGATCGGCTGACGCTATTCTCCTCGCTTTCGGTGAACGTCGAGGCTTCATGCACAGCGTCGCCGGGCGAAGTCGAAGCGGGACAGACGCTGAGGGTGATCTCGACGGGCACGAGCTTCACGTTGGGAGCAATCGGCATCTACATGGCGCCGGCATTGGCCCGGGCTGATGGCGTCGTTGTCACCGGTGGGTCCTCGGTCCGCACCGACGTCACGGCTGTTGGCTGGGGCGACAGCTTCGAGTTGACGTACCAGACAGCGCTGACCGAGCCCGGAGAGTACCGCGTCTACTGCAGGGTCTTCTGGGCGTCGCCGGGGACCGACGAGAAGGTGGCCACTCCCTCGGCCACAGTGACGGTTGGACGCGACGGCCGTCGCTCTGTCGGCGCCGACGCCCGGATCGAAGGGACATACGAACAGCGACGCCCCACTCACTCTGAGGAGGAGAACGATGTCCTCATCGAAGTGCTACCGGGGGCGATGAACGGAACCGCCGCTTCAGTCCGGCCGACTACTGCATCAGTGCTGACGACGGCCGCGCGACGCGGCTCTATGGATCGGCAGATGGAACGGACCGTGGCGCGACCGCCATGCGGAGCATCTACGGTCGGGGGTCGCAGGACCTTGCGGCCGGAAACGACCGCGGCTGCGCCCGTACCGGACGTCCCCGCTTCTCGGGAGCCCTCACCCTCGCGCCGGGCGAGATCGAGGGGCTCCGGGCCAGCGCCACGACGCGTTCGGGCCATGACGCCGGCCGTTGGGGCTTCGATTGGAGCAGCAGCGCCCCGGAGATCGCCACCGTTTCCCGGGATGGAGTCGTTACCGGCGTCGCCCCTGGCGAAGCGGTCATCTCCGTCCATGCCGGAGGCGCAGGGGCGTGGATCAACGTCGAAGTAGCGGCCCCTGCCGATACCGGGCGACCGATGGCCGGGTTCACGGAGAGCTTCTTTCGAACCCTCGATACCGATCGTTGGTTGTTGTACGGATCAGCCGATCACTTGCCGTCGGAGGGATCGATACGGTTGACCGAGGCCCAACGAAATCAACTGGGCTTCCTCATGCTGAGACGACCTGTTCGCCTTCACGGGTCCAGCATCGAGTTCTCGTTCGAGATAGGCGGAGGAACCGGGGCTGATGGGCTTGGCCTGCTGCTGCTGCAGTCCATGCCGGACTTCAGCCGGATCGAACCCACTTATCACGCCGGCGGTGGCTGGGGCTCCCGATACCTGGAAGGCTACGTCGTCGCCTTCGACACCTTCTTCAACCGGGCAGGTCGCTGGAGCCTGGGAGGGCGCGACTTCCATTCTCCCGTTGCCGATCCATCCGGGAACTTCGTCGCTCTGATCGAATTGGGAGCGGGGGGCGATGTCTTTGACATGGACCACCTGGCGACCAGGGACCTCAGTGTGGATCTCAGGGATTCCGGGCCCTTCGAAGCCGAGGTCGTTCTCGGTCTCGACGGCAATGTCAGAGTCTACCTGTCAAACGAAGGGAGCGGTATGGGCAGAACCCTGCTGGTAGACCACACCATCGAGGGCTTCGACCCATCGTACGCATACTTCGGGTTCATCGGGGCCACGGGCGCCTCCACTGATCGCCATCTCATCCGATCGGTGAAGTACACGCCCCACCGACCTGAATGGTAGACAGAACCGTCTTCCAACTGTGCCCGGACATCGCGCCCGCGGCGGCTACCCGTCGCCGGTTACGCGGGGGTGAGCTGCTGGCCGATTTTCCACACGCCCTTCTCGCGGAACGCGGGGACGGTCTGGCGCCGGGCGGCGTTGGTCACGCCGGGCGCCGAGAGCCCGTTGCGCCTTATGTAGTCCGACAGCCTGACGATCTCATCGCCGCGCAGGTAGGCCAGCCTCTTGTGCAGGGCCTCCGTCAGGGCCAGCGCCAGGATCCGCTCCATCGTCCTGGTGCCGCCGCCGTACTCGTACTCCTGGAACGCAGGGTAGTAGAGGCTGTGCTTGTCCGAGTTGCGGACGACGAGCGGCGGCAGTCCTAGCCTGAGAAGCTGGAAGTCGATGATGACGCGGCCGATGCGACCGTTGCCGTCGCAGAAGGGGTGGATGCTCTCGAAGTCGAGGTGGAACCGGGCGATCTTGTCCAGGAAGTAGGAGTCCAGGTCGCTGGAGTAGGCGAGCATCGTGTTGTCGATCATGCGCTCCACGAGCTCGGGCGCCGGGGCGATGTGCGTTCCGACGCGCACGTACTCGCCCGGCCGGCGAAAGCGGCCCGCAATAGAGTCGTCGATGCCGACGAGCAGCATTCCGTGCATGAGAAGTATCAGGTCCCTGGTCAGCTCGCCGTCGGCAACCTTGTCGCGCTCGAACTCGATGACGCGGGCGAGGTTCTTCGCCTCGAAGACCTCCCTCACCGCGACGTTCCGGGCCAGCATCTGCTCCAGCAGCACCTGCTCCGTCTCCCGCAGCGTGAGAGTCGAGTTCTCGATCGCGTTCGAGTTGTACACGCTCTCGGGCGCCTCCACCTCGTCGATCATCGACAGCAGCGAGTCCTTGCCCTGCTTCAGGGTGTCGTACTCGCGCTTGAGGGCCCCGATGCGGTCCCGTATCGGCTGTGGCGTCGCCATGTCTATATCATACTGGATTCATGCTGTACAGTCAATATTCCGTGAATAGAGGGATAAACGAACCGGAATTCACGGGATATTGGGGCGGTTGAGGTAACGGATACCGATTGCTCGCCGGGAGGACGCGAGGGTACGGTCTCGGGGAATGTTCACCCCAGTGGAGCAATAAAGCGTGAATTCGGCCGCAAAGGCGCCTTGATTCACGCCTCAGCGGGTTGTCCGGAGGTCCTCCAGCAACATCGCCGCTACGCGCTTGCCTATGCGGACGCTGTAGTTGGTGCCCCGGTCCTCGGGGTAGACCTGCGTCGTGTTCGCCAGGTAGACGCCCTTCACCGGAGTGCGGTGCTCGGGGACGCGCCGGGAGTAGCCGGTGCCGATGATCGGCTGCGCCGCGTCGACACGGTGGTGGTAGCTCTCCTCGATCCACGACGGGTCGAACTCCGGGTTGATCTTCCGCAGGTGCGGGACGTACGCGTCGAGCAGCTCCCCGTGCTCCATCCGGTACATCGGGTGGTCCCTGTCCAGGTAGTTGGAGAGGTAGACGATGTGCTTGCCGCCGTAGTGCTCGGGGCCGAGCAGGTTTGTCTGCTCGATGACGCCGACGAAGGGGATGGAGCGGTCGGCCACGTTGAGCCAGTAGACGTGCGACAGCGGCCTGTCGAGCACCAGGATGAGCAGCACCGCGGACATGTAGCGGACGCCGGTCAGCTTGTCCATGTAGTCGTCCGGCAGCGACGGCAGTAGCCGCGCGAAGGAGTAGGACGGTACGGTGGCGATCACCGCGTCGAACGGCTCGAAGACCGGCTCCCCCACGGCGTCCGGGACGTTGTCCCCGCCCTCCTCCGGGTCGGCCAGCGGCTGGGGGGAGGTCCACGTGGCCGGCGCCTCGGCGACGTTCAGACCGGCAACGCGGCCACCGTCTACAGCGACCTCCGTGACCAGGCGGGACAGAAAACTCTCGCCGCCGAGCTCCGAGACCCTCTCGCCGAGGACGTCGAAGACCTCGCCGAAGCTGCCCTCGGGGTAGACGAGCATCTCCTTCGACAGCCCTCTGCCGCGTGACGCGAACCGGGTATGCACCTTGCCCCAGATCCAGGCCATGGTCACCTGGTCGTAGTAGCTCTCCCCGAACTTGCCGCGTAGCATCGGCCCCCAGAAGACGTCGTAGGCGCGCCGGCCCGCCTTGCCGCGCAGCCACTCGTTCGCGGTGACGTCCTCCAGGCGGCGCCAGTTCTTCATCCGCTGCAGCATCAGCGTGACGAGGCCGAGGCGGAACCGGTCGACCAGTCCGAGCGGGGTGAACTTGAGCAGGTCGATGGGGGTGACGAAGTTGTAGATCCGGCCGTCGTACAGCGTGCCGACCTTCGATTCGATGTACCGCACGCGGTCGCCGAGCCCGATCTCCTCCATCAGCGAGATGATGTCGGTGTCGCTGTTGAACAGGTGGTGGTAGCCGCGCTCCAGCCGTGCGCCGGCGACGTCGAACGTCGAGGCCTGCCCTCCGAGGAACGGCGCGCGCTCGTAGACCGAGACCGGCACGCCGGCCTTCGCCAGCTCGTGCGCGGCTGTCAGCCCCGCCGCGCCGCCGCCGACTACGCCGACCCTCACGACGCCTCCTCAGCCCCGGCGACCGCGGCGCGCTCGGACGCCATCGACCGGCCCGCCCGCGACAGGCTGCCGAGGGAGACGTTCTGCGTCCACAGGAAGACCTGCCCGAGCACGATCATCGGGACCAGCAGGACGGCGTGCACGACAGCGGCGTACGCCCCGGCGTCGGCCCTGTCCACGGCGGCCAGCGGGAGCAGCACGAGCGTCTCGCGGGCGATCAGCTCGAACAGGCCGATGCCGCCGGGCGCGGCCGGCACGGAGGCGCCGATATTGGCGATGGCCATCACGAGCACGATGGCGGCCACCATCTCGTAGACGTTGTCGAAGGCGAGGTCAAGGTCGAACGAGTAGGCGATGACCATGAACAGCCCCGCCTCGAACAGCCAGACCGGCACCGACAGCAGGAAGAGCACGACGACGCTCCGGGGGCTTCGCAGCGAGATGAGGCCGCCGAGCAGCATGTCGACCGTGTCGGCGCCGCGCGACTCCAGGCCACGTGGAAGGGGACGCAGGGCGGTCTTCGCCCACCGTCCCGCCCTGTCGGGCGCCAGCGCCGTCAGCACGAGGACGGTGAACCCGGCGATGAACGGCAGCGTCACCGCGGCGACGAGCAGCGGCCACGGAACGCTGGAGAGCCGTCCGAGCCCCTCGGCCACTCCGAGCACGGGGACGAAGAGGGCGACCACGGCGACCATGGCCAGCAGCGTCAGCGCGTCCAGCAGGCGCTCGACGACGATCGTCATCAGCGCCGTCGTCTTGCTGACGCCCTCCCGCTCGCCGACGTAGTAGCTGCGCACGAGCTCGCCGATGCGCATCGGCAGCAGGTTGTTCGCCATGTACCCGACGACGACGACCGGATACAGGCGGACGACGCTCACGCGCTTGAGGTGTCTCAGCAGCCGCTGCCAGCGCAGGGTCCTGAACAGCAGCGACACCAGGTAGAGCGCGGTCGCGGGGGCGAGGAGGGCGTAGTCGGCCCGCGAGAGCGCGTCGAGAAAGCGCTCCAGGTCTACGGTGAAGACGAACAGCGCCAGGAAGACGACGCTGACGGCGATTCCAATCCAGAACTTGGCGCTGCCGGGCAAATGAAGACTCCCGGTACCATGATACAAGACCGCGGCCGGCGCCCAGGAAGCAACGGCTGCGGAGGGCGGCGTACGCCGACGTACCATACGGCTGGAGGGGATGTCGCCGGACCCGAACGGCGGACGAGGCTGGAGGGCCTCCGCGGTGCACCTACTCGAAGATATCCCTGACGGGCAGCCGCCAGCCGGGGATGGCGTGTTCGATGGCCAACGTGTCGTCCTCGGTCAGCACGTCTGGGCCGGAGTCAGGGCGATGGACGGTTGCGGTCCGCTCGCGGGGATCCACCAGTATGACGGCGACCGTTCCGGCGGAGAGGTAGTCGCGGGTCTTGTCCTCGACGTCCGTGTAGCGGTCGCTGGACGATATCACCTCTACGGCGACGTCGGGCGCACCCGGGAAGTAGTCGTCCGCCCGCCCCAACGCTTCCGCCCTTTCCCGCAACACAACGCCCACGGCGGGAGCGAGGACGTGATCGGGGTCGGATTCCAACCTGTAGCCCGACGCCGAGGTAGCGACGCCGAGGCCGTTCCGGCTCACGTATCCGCCCAGCCAGACGGCCATCGAGCCAGCGACGCTTCTCTCCCGCTGGCCCATGTAGGGCCTCCTTCTCAGCTTTCCTCTCACGAGCTCGTATCGAAAGCCGTCGTCCGGCATTTGGAGAAGCTCGTCCGCGGTGGTTGGCTGCGTTGTCTCGAACATGGGTTGGTCGCCGTTACGGGCGTGGGGTGAAGTTGGCCGGGAAGCCGTCGCGGAAGTAGACGTAGGAGTCCTCGCTGCCGATCTCGTCGAACACGACGTCGCGGTCCAGGAAGTACTCGAGACCGCCTCGCAGCAGCGACCGGTCGAGGACGCCCCGGACCAGCTTGCCCAGCGTCAGGTCGCGGTACTTGTGCTCCGGGAACCACCAGCGGTGCCTGACGAGCGTGCCCTCGCCGAACTCATCGCCGATCTTCGGGTCGGCCTCCTGGCGGTTGTTCCGGTGGACGAGGAGCACCGACGAGTCGGACGCGTAGCTCGGGAGGTCGGCGGCCGCGAACGAGTTGTAGCTGACGGCGAAGTTGTCCGGGTCTCTCAGGTACCACGCCCAGGGCCACGAAAAGCCGCTGGTGTCGTCGACCGTGAGCAGCACCGGCTCGGACTCCCGCGTGCGCGCCTGTCCCACGTGCCGGTAGAGTCCCGAAATGTGGGGCGTGGTCTGCGTGTAGACGAGCATCTCGACGGGGATGTCGCCGTTCTCGTAGGCGGCGTTCCAGGAGGTCCGCACGGTCAGCGCGAAGAGGAAGACGGCGAGCGGTATGGTCGCGAACGCGAAGAAGGTCCGTGGGCCGACGCGCCTGGCGATCCAGTAGCCGGATACGGCGATGGCCGCGAGCGACCCGAGCGACGCCGCGAGCAGGACGAGGCTGAAGGGGTCGTCGGCCGAGACCTCAAGGAAGACGAGGGCGTAGAGCAGCAGGAGGGTCACGGGCACGCCGCCGACGAGGTACAGCCCGTCGCCGGACACCAGGCGCCTCCATTCGACGCGCTCCACCATGTCGCCGAGGAACCGGCCGCCGAGGACGATCAGGGGCAGCGCGACGTTCACGAGCAGCCAGGGCATCTTCTCGCCGGCCATCGTGTAGAGCAGGAACGTCAGGCCGGCCCAGAAGACGAGGAATACGCCGAAGAAGTCCCGGCGGCGGACGTAGTAGAAGGCCCCGGCGACGGCGAGTATGAGCGGCAGGAACTCGTAGACCGTCGTCAGTATGACGTAGTAGTAGGTGGGCTGGTTGCCCCTCGCGATGGGAAGCTGCTGCTGCGCGAGCCAGTAGCCGGCGGAGCGCCAGCCGCCGGACGCGATGCCGGCCCAGTTGGTGAAGAAGCTGCTGTAGGCCAGCGTCCAGATCGCGCCGAAGATGACGGCGCATCGCCACCACACGCCCGGTCTCCATCTCATGCCGATGTAGATGGCGCCTGCCAGCAGGGCGGCAGCGATCAGGAACGCGACGACCAGTCCTCCGCCGGCGGGCGCTCCCATCGGCTCGGCCAGGTTCAGCCCCTCGTAGCGCAGGTCGACGAGTCGCGCGTCGTAGCCGGGGTTGCCGGGATCGAATATCACCCGCGGGTCGCCCGCGACGTCCGGCGTGATCAGCAGAAGCCTCGTCCATCCCAGGAGCAGCTCGTCGTGCAGCCAGCCGACGAAGGCGGCGCCGAGCGGCATGGAGAGCGTGAAGAGCACGATCAAGAAGTCGGCCGGCCGGCCGACGGTCGCCAGCCGGGCCCCGAACGGTATCGCGCCCCACACGCCCCTGACGAGCCTGCCGATCGCCGCCGGCGTCGACGTCCGGCCGATCTCGACGCCGCTGACGACCGGGCGCCAGTTCCGCGACACCGCCACGATGAGGAGGAACAGCCCCAGGCAGCCGGAGATGAAGTAGGCGTTCTCCTTGGTGGCGAACGCGAGCGCCAGCAGCGCCGAGGCCACGTACAGGTATCGGCTCCTGCCGGAGTCGAGGTATCGCCACATGGCGATCACGAGGCCGAGCACCCAGACGGACATCAGGATGTCGTTGCGGGCGAACCGGCTGAAGTAGAGCATCGCCGGCGAGAAGGTCAGCATGACCGCGACGAGCATCGCGCCGATGCGGCCGAGGCGGTATCGGAGGAAGAACGGCAGGGCGATGAGCACCGTGCCCGCGATGGCGTACAGCAGCCTGGCCGTCACCTCGCCGTCGCCGAGGACGTAGAAGACCGCGGCGGTCGCCTCCATCTGGAACGGCCCGTGCATCATCGGGTCGTGGGCGTAGCCGCGGCCCTCGGCGAAGTTCCACGAGTACAGCGCGTGGAGGCTCTCGTCGTGGTGCATCGCGCGCGAGCCCAGGTCCCACAGGCGCATTACGGCGCCGATGAGGACCAGCAGCCCGTAGCCCGGCAGCTCCCAGGTACGCAGCGGCAGCGAGCACGAGGAGTCGGCGTCTACGGGGAGCCGCAGACGCCGCGCCCAGCCGGCCCACCGCGGCGAGGGGCCGGCGTTCTCTTCGAGTGCTGCCTGTTCCGTCGTCAATTCCCTGCCTCAGTCGTTCGCGCGGAGGGCGACCCTTGCACCACCCCTGGATTCCCGCCTTCGCGGGAACGACGATTCTGCAAGGGTCTCCGAAAGCGTGAACCCATCCCTTGCCCACTCATCATCGATTCCACCGGTAGACCCTGACGCCATCCTGGTCGAAGAAGACCTCCATGAACGTCTCGAACTTGTCGAGCCTCTCCTCGCCGTACTGCCGGCGCTCGAGGGGACCGACGTATACATATTCTACGTCGTACCTGGCCAAAAGGTTTTTGGCGAGCTCGACGTCCCGGGTCTTGTAGATCGTCTCGACGTCCTCCGGCCTGCCCGCGTACGCGGCGTCCGAGCCGCGCCACTGGCTCTCGTGCCCCGGCCAGCCGAGCACCGTGGGCACGCCCGTGCTGGACGACACGCGGCCGAAGGGCCCGTTGGTGTAGTAGCTGGCGGAGTCGGACGCCTCGAGTACGGCCGAGTCGCTCCCCGCCTCGGCGCGTATACGCTCGATGGCCCTGTACTCGGCGCTGTCCCGGCCGATGAACGCCAGCCCGTCGAGCGTTGGGGGGCCGTCGAACCCGCCCTTGCTGGCCACGGCGGCGAGCGGGTAGTAGGCGCTGCCGAGGAGCAGGGCGACGAACGCGACCGACCAGACGCCGGTCAGGAACCGCTTCCATCCTCCCAGCCGGTCCCTCAGCGCGGCCCAGTAGTAGACGGAGAAGCCTGCCCCGATGCCGAGGAGCAGCCACCCCGCGTAGTACAGCTTGAAGACCGTGTTCATACGCTCCGACGCGCCGCCGAACGAGTCGTCGACGTAGAGCAGCTCCGGCCCCATGACGAGCAGCAGCCCCAGGGCGGTGAGCGCCAGCGCGAACAGGCGCCCCATCGGCGGGCGGGGGCGCCTGGCCAGCCACAGCGCGGTGTAGACGGCCATGACGATCAGCAGGGCGTAGGGCAGGACGTGTATCGCCCTGCCGATCACTTCGTCAATGCCACCGTCCCTGTCCAGGTGCAGCACGGCCCAGAGCGCGACTGGCGCCGCCACCGAGCCCACCGATACCGCCGTGACCGTGACCCACTCCCTCGTCACCGTCGTGCGCCAGAACTCGACGACGACGAACGGCGCGACCGCCGTCAACAGCAGCCCCCAGACGATGAAGCTGTGGACCGGCCGGGTCGTCGCGACCCTGACGTCGTCGTAGTGGCCGACCGGGCCTATGCCCGACACCTGGGACGTGAACGAGAGCAGGTACGGCAGGATCAGCAGGGCGGCCGCGCCGAGGACGGCGCCGGCCACGGGCAGGGAGTCCCCGGCCATGGTCACGACGTCGCCGCCCCTGGCGACGTACGACCTGACTGCGAGCACGCCGACCAGCAGCGCCACCATGATGGGCAGGTCCCACATGTTCGTGAACGCGACCCCGCCGAGCGCGACGGCCAGGACCAGCAGCCCGGCGTAGGGACGGAAGCTGAGGTCCGACCAGACGTGCACGGGCGACTGCAACAGGTTCCAGCACATCGTCACGAAGAGCACGACGAACGGCAGCGACATCACGTGCGGGTGGAGGTCGCCGAGGATGAAGCTGAAGAACGGGAACTCGTGGATGGTGTAGTCGACCTGCGTGGCGCCGTCGAACGAGCCGATGACGCGGGTCGCCTTCCACCACCACCAGTGCTGCGTCGGCCTCCACGAGTCCGAGGCGTCGGCAGCCGGGGCGTCGAGGCCGGCGATGCGCAGCCACTCCCAGAAGCCGCCGGAGCCCATCCGGTTGACGTGCATGAACTCGAGCACGCCCTCCAGGTTGGCGACGAAGCCGACGAGCACGGCCGCGGCGACTCCCGCGGCCGCCGCGTAGTACAGCCCGCGGGACTCGGAGCGCACCATCCCGTACACGAGCCCGACGATGCCGGACGCCGCGAGCGCGGGCACCAGCGCCAGGGACAGGTTGTAGCTGACGTTCGACGGCAGTGCCGTCAGCTCGCTCAGGACGCCCATGACCCAGTAGCCGAAGTAGTAGTAGCTGATCGACTCGCCGCGCAGCCAGGGGTCCTCCGGCTGGCCGAATACGTTGCGGACCGACGCGTTCAGGAACGCGAAGTCCATCGGCTGCTCGGTGTGGGTGATGGCCGAATCGTAGGCGCGGTAGACGGTCCAGGCGATGAGGACGACCAGGAACGCGCCCTCGGCCAGCAGGATGCCGTCCCGCTCGCGGCGGAAGAACTCGGCCAGCTCGCGTCGTCGGCCCCACGCGTACCAGGCCGATACGGCCGCCATCAGGAGGAGCAGTCCGAAGATGGTGAGCCGCACGCTGGGGACAAGGTGCAGCGCGCTCAGCACCCACGACACGTAGCCGATGAGCAGCAGCCCGAAGACCTTGCTCACGGCGTAGCCCCTGTCTCGGAGCCGGGGGAACAGGAAGTGGCAGATCGGGAATGCCGCCAGTCCGATGACCTCGACGGCCGCGAGCCACAGAATGAAGCTGGACATCACGTAGATGATACGTGAAAACGGCCGTCGGGCGTCAGTCCGGGCCGGCCCTGGAGAAGAGGGACTCCACGAACGTCTCCGCGTCGAACGGGGCTATGTCGTCCGGCTGCTCGCCGGTGCCGATGAAGAGCACGGGGAGACCGAGTTCGGCGGCTATGGCGAATACGATCCCGCCCTTCGCCGAAGAGTCGAGCTTGGCGAGAAACACGCCGTCGCACTCGAGCGCTTCGGTGAAGGCGCGGGCCTGCAGGAGGCCGTTCTGGCCGGAGGTCGCGTCGAGCGCGAGCACGACAGTCTGCGCCTGCTCGGGGACGCGCCGGGAGACGACCCGGCGGACCTTCTTGATCTCCTCCATGAGGTTGAACTTCGTGTGAAGGCGGCCCGCCGTGTCCACGATGACCACGTCGGCCCCCCGCGCGGCGGCGGCCTCCACGGCGTCGAACGCGACGGCCCCTGCGTCGGAGCCGGGCCGGTGGGCGATCACGTCCAGGTCCAGCCGCCGGCCCCACTCCTGCAGCTGGTCGATTGCGGCGGCGCGGAAGGTGTCCGCGGCGGCGAGCAGCACCGTCCTGTCCTGTTCTAGATAGAGCCGCGCCAGCTTGGCGGCGCTCGTCGTCTTGCCGGCGCCGTTCACGCCGACCAGCAGCACGACATGGGGGCCGTTCGCGTCCGTCCGCATGGGGTCCCGGCCGGCGTCGATCGAGAGCATGGCGGCCATCTCTCGCTTCAGGACGGCGAAGGCGCCCTCGGGTCCCTCCGCCCCCTCGTCACGTACCAGTTGCCTGACGCGGCCGAGCAGGTCCCGCGCGGTGGCGGCGCCGACGTCCGACGCTACCAGCAGCTCCTCCAGCTCCTCCCAGGTCTCGTCGTCGAGGCGTCCGCCGGCAAACAGGGACGTGATGTGCCCGAACCAGGCGCCGCGTGTCTTTGCGACGGCCCGGTCGGTCTTCTCCTGGGTTACGCGGCGCAGAAAGCCGAGCATCGGGGGCTGTCCTCAGGATGACCCGTCGCCGCGTGACGGCGGCCGGGCGATTGGAGCGCTCGCGCGTCCCGTGAGACGCGAATGCGGTTTCCAGCGTGGGGCGATCAGCGAACGCGCGGGGCGTGCGAGGCGCCGCTGCCGATCGGCTCGTTGAGATAGACGTCGCCGTTGCGGATCTTGATGTTGAATCCACAGCCCGGGGAGCTGCACACCCAGGCCTTGTAGTGAATGGGGGCGCCCTGCCCTCCGAAGTCGGACAGGGGCAACAGGCTGCCCCGCTCGCATGCCTGGCACACCGGCCAGTTGTCGTTCCCCACTTGACCCTCCTCACATACCGCCAGATTCAAAAAACGCGGCAAGTATAGCACCGCGTTCCAACCCCCGCCAAGGCAATCTCATGCTTGTAACTGTTCAGAGTCAAGGGGCCAAACAACACACAACCCGACGGCCCGATGAAACCGGCTGTTTTCCCGAGTGACGGCGACGCACCCGGCCGGGGATGGATTCCCGCCTTCGGAGACCTTTGCATGACTCCGCGCAGGGGAGCCGACAGGGCGGACATCCGTCGATCTCGTAGCTGAGCCGCCACCCCCTGGGTTCCCGCCTGCGCGGGAATGACGGTTGTACAAGGGTCTCCCTGCCCGGGAACGACGATTGTGCAAACGTCTCCCTGCGCGGGAATGACGGTTATTCAAGGGTCTCCCTTCGCGGGAACGACGGTGGTGGCGTTCCTCTCAGCAAGTCTGAACAGTTGCTCATGCTTCCATGTTCGCCGGACCCCGGAGCGGGGCCGACGCCAGGCGAACGTAGCGTGCCCCCTCGGTCCGGAGGATGCTCCGCATCAGGCTCACGCTGCCCACGTCGAACGCCAACCCCGGCTCGAACGGCGCCGACGACAGCGCCTTCCGCGCCCGGTTGCGCTCTGACCGCGCGCTCCGGTCTGCCATGCGGGCCAGCGTGAGATGAGGCCGGAAGGGGCGGCTCTCAGGCGTGAATCCCAACAACTCGAGCGCTTCCTCGATCCGGCCCCGCAGCGCGGCCAGCGCGTCGGTGTCCCCGGCCAGCCCGACCCACAACACACGGGGCGCCCCGCGCTCGGGAAACGTCCCCGTCTCTCCGAGCCTCAGCATGAACGGCGCCGACCGCGACACTGCATCGACCAGCGCCTCCTGGATGGCATCAACCCGCGCCGCCGGAACATTGCCCAGGAACTTCAGCGTCAGGTGGGCGGACGCCGGGTCGACGGTGCGCAGTCCCGCGATCCCGTGGCCGTCCAGGTGCCGCGCGACGGCCGACAGCGCCTGCTTCACCCCCGGCGGCAGCTCCACCGCCACGAACGCCCGGACCGACTCGCTCACGTCTCCCCCAGCCCGTCTCTCAGCTCTTTGAGCCGCCGGTACCAGGCCGCGAGGTCGTCGACCGAGTAGACCGCGTTCGCCGGGCTCGGATTCGGCACGACGAACACCCGGGATGCCCCTATCGGCCGGTCCTGGAGGCCCAATTCGGGGCGCACGTCGACGCCCTCGGCGTACTTCAGGTAGCCCCTGTACGCGGTGACGCCGTGGAAGCACACGATGGCCGGCGCGAAGCGCTCCAGCTTGTCCCTGAGCACCGGCGCCCATTGGCGGTAGTCGGCCGCCCGCAGCTTCGACGCGCTGTTCGACGGCCGCTTCACCACGTCGGTCAGTCCAACGCCGAACTCCAGGACGCGATGGTCGTCCTCGGCCGTCAGCGGCTCCGGGAAGAGGCCCGACCGGTTGACGGCCGGCCAGAACCGGTTCGCCGGCGTCGCGAAGTAGTGGCCGACCTCGGCCGAGTACGCGCCGGGATTGATCCCGACGAACACGACGTCGAGGCCGGGAGCCAGGTAGTCAGGCAGTGTCATCATTCTGGTATTCAGAGCGCTTCGGTCGTGCGCGCCATCCCAAGCGGTTACAATGTGCCCGGACGGTCATTCTAGCCCGCGCCGCGGTGGTTGAGTAGCGGCGCCACGGAGTCTGCGGTGTCCGAGCAGATCATCGGCATGGACGACATGATGGCCGTCTACGAGGTGACCGACCTGTTCGGCATCGACCGCGAGACGATCAGCGTGCCGCTGGAGAAAAAGGGCAACGGCCGCGTGGTACGCGCCCCGGACGGCGGCCTGGAGATCACGGCGCCCGCCGCGGTCCCGACGCGGGACTGGCTGCCCAGCCTCATGGAGGACCTGCGGGCGCTAGGCTTCGAGCCGCGGGAAGAGGAGGACGACGGGTGGGAGTAGACGCATGAAGTGGAGCTCGGCCGTTTCGGGCGACCCCTCGCTGGAGGGCGCCGTCGACGAGTGCGCCGCGAGCGTCCTCGAAGGCCTCGAGGGCCGGCGCACCGACCTCGCGTTCGTGTTCCCCTCCGCGGCCCACGCGGGCGGCTACGGCGACGTGCCCGCCCTGGTCCGCCGCGCTCTCGGCGACTGCCCGCTGCTGGGATGCTCGGGCGGCGGCGTCATAGGCGCCGGCCGCGAGGTGGAGGGCGGCCCCGGATTCGCGCTCGCCGCGGCCGCGCTGCCCGAGGCGGACCTGTCGCTGTTCCACGTCGAGAACGACGACCTGCCCGACCAGGACTCGCCGCCTGAGCGTTGGTGGGACCTCGTTGGCAGCCATCCTGACGGCAAGCCCGACTTCGTGCTGCTCGCGGACCCGTTCAGCTTCGCGTGCGACAGGCTCATCGCCGGTCTCGACTACGCGTACCCGGGGAGCGCGACCATAGGCGGGCTGGCGAGCGGCGCGCACGCGCCGGGTGGCAACGCACTGTACGTCGGCGGCGACGTCCGGACGTCGGGCGCGGTCGGCGTCGCCGTGGCGGGCTCGGTCACCATAGACACCGTCGTCGCCCAGGGGTGCCGCCCGATAGGCGGGACGATGCAAATCACGTCGTGCTCGGGCAACTGGCTCCTCGAGTTGGACGGAAAGACCCCCGTGCAGGCGCTGATGGACGTCGTCGGACGGCTCGACGAGCGAGACCGGAGCCTGGCGCGCCACTCGCTCTTCCTGGGCATCGCCATGGACCGGCTCAACGAGACGCCGTCGATGGGCGACTTCCTCATCCGCAACATCATCGGCGTCGACCAGTCCAAGGGCTTCCTCGCCGTCGGCGAGCTGCCGTCCGAGGGGCAGATCGTGCAGTTCCACCTGCGCGACGCGCAGACGTCTACGGAGGACCTCGACGCCATGCTCGGCCGCTACTCGACGGAGCGCCCGCTCTACGAGGAGACGGGCGCGCTGCTGTTTTCGTGCCTGGGCCGGGGCCAGAGCCTGTTCGGCCGCGCCGACCACGACACGGACATGTTCCGCGAGAAGGTCAACGCGATGCCTCTCACCGGCTTCTTCTGCAACGGCGAGATCGGCCCGGTAGGCGGCACGACCTTCCTGCACGGCTACACCAGCTCCTTCGGGATCTTCCGCACGAGGTAGCCGTGACCGCCAGGAAGGCAGCATTCGTCTACAGCGACGTACTGTCGCGCCACGAATTGAGCCCCGAGCACCCGATGAAGCCCGTGCGGCTGAGGTACGTCTACGAGCTGCTCGAGTCTTACGACGCCTTCGCGGCCCCGAACGCGTCGCTCGTGCAGCCGCGGATGGCGGCTGAGGAGGAGGTGCTTGCCTTCCACGTCCGTGAGTACGTCGAGGCGGTTCGCAGCTTCAGCGCGGGTCTGCTCCCCGGCTACCCCAGCACCTTCAACCTGGGCGCGGGAGACAACCCGATCTACGAGGGGATGTACGAGGCCGCGCTATGGTCGACCGGCGCGTCGCTGAAGGCCGCCGACATGCTGCTGGCGGGCGAGGCCGACGCCGCGATGAGCATATCGGGCGGGCTCCACCACGCCTGGGCCGACCGCGCCTCCGGCTTCTGCGTCTTCAACGACCCGGTGCTGGCGATCATGGCGCTGACGAGGGCGGGCATGCGCGTCGCCTACGTCGACATCGACTGCCACCACGGCGATGGCGTGCAGGCCGCCTTCTACGACACCGACGAGGTGCTGACGATCTCCGTCCACGAGTCGGGCCAGTTCATCTTCCCCGGCACCGGCTTCACCAACGAGACGGGCGCCGGCAGCGGCGCCGGCTACTCCGTCAACGTCCCGCTCTACCCCTACACGACCGACGAGACGTACCTGTGGGCGTTCCGGGAGACGGTCGTCCCGCTGCTGGACGCGTTCCGTCCCGACGCGCTGGTCACCCAGGTCGGCATCGACTCCCACTACCGCGACCCGATCACGCACCTGGCGCTGACGGTGCAGGGCTTCGCGGAGGCCGTGGCCGGGTTCGCGGGCGTCGCGCCGCTCTGGCTGACGCTCGGCGGCGGCGGCTACGACCTGCAGGCCGTCGCCCGCGCCTGGACGCTCGCCTTCGGCGTGCTGTCCGAACAGGAGCTTCCCGACGAGATCGCCCCGTCTTACCGCGACGCCCACGGCGTCTCCGCGCTGCGGGACGCCGACGAGCTACCGATCAGGCGGCAGGTGCTGGACGACGCGCGCACCTTCGCCGAGCGCAGCGTGCTGGAGGTCCAGCGCGCCGTCTTCCCGACGCATCGACTCGGATAACGCCCGCTGCAAGTCCCCGACCGGAGATCCAGCATGAAAACCACCGCGGTGAAGACATTTCTCGTGACGCCGTCGGCCAAGAGGGCCGGCGTGGTCGGGGCCAAGAACTGGCTCTTCGTCAAGGTCGAGACGGACGATGGGACCGAGGGCTGGGGAGAGGCCTACACGCAGCTCGACCGCGACCGCGCCATCGAGGAGCACGTCCGCGAGATGGCCCGGTACCTGGTCGGCCGCGACCCGTTCGCCATCAAGCACTTCAGCGCCATCGTCTACGACGACTTCAGCAGCCGCCGCGGCTCGATGGACCTCTACTGCGCGCTCAGCGGCATCGAGCAGGCGCTGTGGGACGTCGTCGGCAAGACGCTGGGCGTGCCCGTCCACCGGCTGCTCGGCGGGCCGTGCCGGGACCGCGTCCGCGTCTACGCCAACGGCTGGTACGCCGGATCGTCGCGCCCCGACGAGTTCGCCGAGAGGGCCGCCGAGACGGTCTCCCGCGGCTTCACCGCCATGAAGTTCGACCCGTTCCCGAGGCCGTGGCGGTCGTTCGTCTCGAAGGAGGTCGAGCGGTCGGCCATCGAGGTCGTCGGCGCCGTGCGCGAGGCCGTCGGCCCGGAGATCGACCTGCTGATCGAGGGCCACCGCCGGCTGTCGCCGATGAACGCGGTCCGCTTCGGCCGCGAGCTGGAGCGGTTCAGGCCGTTCTGGTACGAGGAGCCGGTGCCGGCCGAGAACATCCCCGCGCTGGCCGAGGTGCGCGCCCGGACGCGCGTCCCCGTCGTCACGGGCGAGACGCTATACACGAAGGCCGCGTTCAGGGAGGTGTTCGAGCGGCGGGCCGCCGACATCATCAACCCGGACGTGGCCAACTGCGGCGGCATCCTGGAGCTGAAGGAGATCGCGGCGATGGCGGAGCCGTACTACGTCGCAGTCTCGCCGCACAACTACAACAGCACGACGGTCGCCTTGGCCGCGACCGTCCAGGCCGCCGCGACGATGCCCAACTTCCTGATCACCGAGTACTTCGTCAACTTCGAGGAGACCGGCAACGAGATATCCGTAGAGCCGCTCACGGTCGAGAACGGCTACGTCACGCTCCCAGACCGCCCGGGCCTCGGACTCGACCTCGACGAGCAGGCCCTGCTCGCCAACCCCTACGTCGAGCAGCCGCCCCGCGCCATCCGCCACCACAACGAAGAGGGCCCGTGAGTCCGTGGCGGAGACTTGACCCACAATTGGAGCAGGTCCCTCGGCGTTGTTAAGCGGCGGGAACGAAGATGGCTCCTACCGGCGACGTCTCGCCCGCCTTACCCTTCGTCTACGCGAGACGCTTCGCCTCCGTGAGGGCGGGGTAGGAATCGCGCCGGCTACAGGGAATTCGACCACGAATCGCGGCCTGAACGGGTGGGTAGTCACCGCGACGGACTGGATACGATCGATCCGATATGTGCGGTTCTCCCCATCGTCTGCACGAATGGCGTGGAGGAGAATGTCGCCGGACCTCGTCCGCCTTAGAGAGAAGCGATACGTTTCGATATAGTATTTCTTCAGGCACGTCCCGCCTTTGAACACCCAGCTGCGGTCCAGTTGCTGATCCGTTCCTATGCCCCAGAGGACCCATCCGAGTACGTAGTCTTTCTCGACCACGTCTTCACGAAGCCCCCAGAGCCGAACACGGTCGTCGATGTCGGCGCGCGTGATCACGACCCGGTTCCTCGGTCAGGAGCGAGCCTCTGAGTGTTCACGCGCAGGTTCCACCTGGATACGATCCGCCCCTTCATCGGCCCGTCGGGATCGAGACGGCTTACGCCCTTCGTGATTCGGCTGCGACATGCCTCCAAGAAGTGGTCGCCGGCGAGCCCGGCTCGTTCCGCGAGGTATCCCAGCCGCTTGAACACCGTGCCCCGGCCGAGCCGTTCGCCATACTGCAGGAGCTTCGCCGGATCGCCGTACTCGCCCTCCAGGTACGCCTCGACGACGTCGGACGCGTGGAGTATACCGCCTGCCGAGGCGGGAACGTCGAGTACATCAATCACCGTACGATGGGGGTCTGAAACGTTCACCGCCACGCGCTGGCGCCAGACGCGGCGCGTCCCGAACAGGTCGCGTTCCGGCACGGTTCGGATCAAGAAGTCGGTCCCTTGGACGGTCTGCCGCGTTGGCGCGACCTTGCGTCCCGCGATGACGTAGATCACGTTGAATATCTGGTCGGTCAGCTCCCAGTGCTCAACAGCGCTCCACCCGCCGATGTAGCCGGGAGAGAACAGCGTCTCCGCGACCACCCACGGGTCTTCACGCCACTCCCCCGGCTCGGACGCGTCGAGGGGCACCCCGATATACCAGCCCTTGCGCACACGGGCAAGCCAGCCACCGGCGGCAAGCGCCGCGAGGAGGCGGCGTGTACGAGCGAGATCGATGCCAAGCACGGATGCGGCTTGGCGGGCGTCGAATGGGCCGGGGAACGCCCGATGGAGCGTCCCCAGTTGCCTCCGACGCTGGCCGGTCACGCCAGCGAACGAACCACTCTCGTGATATATTGCAGACAGAGAATTTCCCTTGGAATAGGTCATAACTCGCCCTCAATATACCATATAGGATATCAGAGGGTGACTATTGCTCCGCCCATCGGAAGTTATGACCCTACGATATATGTCCCCGTGTACATAAGGGACTGACAGCGTTACCCATTCAGGGAAGGCAGCCCGACCGAGTCGCCCCTTCAAGCCTCGCGAGCGCCGCGCTTTCCAGCACATCATCCGCACGCGGCTCATCCCCATCGTCGAGGAGGCCACGCCATCACAACCGATGCGCCGACGGCCGGCCCGCCCACAGGCGGTGGCCCTCGCGACGCTCGGCCCAGGGGCCGGAAGCCCTATGCGTAGCTCTCGCCAGACTGCGCCTTCTGGCGGGTGAAACTCCAGGTCAGGCGTTTGAACCGGCGCCCGAGGCCCCGCTCGATCTCCCGCCACTTCCCCTCTTCGTCCGGCGTGATCAACGTCACGGCCTCGCCGGAGCGGCCCATGCGGCCGGTCCGTCCGACGCGGTGTGTGAAGAGCAGCTCCGTGTCCGGCAGGTCATAGTTGATGACCTGTTCGATGCCCTCTATGTCCAGGCCCCTGGCGGCGACGTTCGTCGCGACCAGGATTGGGGCTTCGCCGGAGCGGAAGTCCTTCATCACGCGCTCGCGGGCGTTCTGACTGAGGTTACCCTGGAGCGCGCCGACGGGATAGCCCATTCCGTAGAGCTGTTTCGCCAGCCTCTTGACGCCGTGCTTGGTCCTGCCGAAGACGATGACCGGGGCGCCGCGCCGCTCGTTCAGCAGGTCTCGGAGGACCTCGATCTTGTCGCTCTTGCGGATGGTGTACACGAGGTGTTCCACCGTGGGCAGGGATTGCAGCTCCGCGTCCACCGCGACCGTTACGGGGTCCTTCAGGTGCTTCGCGGCCGTGCTGGCCACCCACTCCGGCATGGTGGCCGACAGGAGCGCCGTCTGGCGCGCCTGGGGAGTCGCGCCGAGGATCGCCTCGACGTCGCGGGCGAAGCCTCTATCCAGCATCTCGTCGGCCTCGTCCAGCACCGCGAAGCGCACCGACCGCAGGTCGAGGCTGCCCTGGCGTATGTGGTCCAGCGTCCGGCCCGGCGTGCCGATGACGATCTGGGCCCCGTTCCTCAACGCCGCGTGCTCCGGCTTCAACGACCGGCCGCCGTACAGCAACGTCACGCGAAGGCGGTGCGATGATGCCAGCGCCTCCGTGACTTCGGCCACCTGGATGGCCAGCTCGCGCGTGGGCACCAGGACAAGCGCCTGGACCCGCCGGACCGACGGGTCGCACCGCTCCACCATCGGAACGGCGAACGCGAGCGTTTTGCCGGACCCGGTGCGCGCCTGACCGATCAGGTCGCGGCCCTCCAGCAGGTGCGGGATGGACTTCGCCTGGACAGGTGTGGGTTCCGATATGTCCATCTCGGCAATCGCCCGCCTGGTCGCGGCCTCCAGGGCCATTCCGGGAAACACGGGCTCATCGGCGTCGGCGGCGTCGCCTGGGCGTGCGTCGCCCGTTGCCGGATCGTTCACGTGCGCCCTGGCCGCGGCTGGCGGACGGTGGCGACGGGACTGGAAGCACGGGCCGCAGTACACCTGCCTGCCAGGACTCGGCACGAAGGGAACGGTCGTGGACGCATTGCAGGCGGCGCATACCGCCGGGTGGCGCCGTGTGCGGTCGGATCGACGGGCGCGGGTGGTCGTGGGTCTGGATGACATACTGAAGAGCGTACCTCTACTGACTGGTGCGGTGGAGTAATGGGGCCGGCGCGGGCGGATAGGGCGAGACGGTGGGGCGGAGGACAGTCAGTCGCTGTATAAGCCGGGGCGCGCTGGTCACATGCGCCCAATCATTCTAGCAGAAACCCGGCCAACGTTGCCCGTCCGGCTCACGGCGCCGCACCATCACCGGCGCATCCCGGGTCTCCGGCCTCGGGCGGACATAGTATCTCCGCTGCTTGTCCGATCGGCTTGCGGCGCCCGCTATGCCGCCCTGTCCTCTATGACCAGGGTGCGGCCAACTGCTCTCAGGGCCTCTTGCAGCTGGCTGATATGGGACCTATGGTCGGGATTTACGAGCCTGTCGATGGACGTCTCACTCAGTCCCAGGCGCGTGCCGAGGTCTCCTTTGGAGATACCCTGCTCGCGCATGGCCAGATAGAGCGCGACCTTGGCCGCTGCGATCGGTGGAACGGCAACAACATCCTGTCCCTCCGACACCGGCCCCGGATGCGGTATGTCCCACTGCTCCTGGACATAACCGGCCAGGGCGCCGGCCAGGGCATCCTCCGCCATCGCGATAGCGTCCGACCGATCATCCCCGCAGGTGATGGCTTCCGGTACATCGGGAAAGGAGACGGAGAATCCACCATCCTCTTCAGGCGAAAGGACGCAGGGATATGAGTACCGCATTCAGAACTCCTCCTGCCTGATCCCCAACTGCTTCAGCATACCGTGGAAGGTCCCGATCTTGAGCTCGCCATGGGTGACCATTGTAAAGCGTCGCCCGACCCAGAGACGGCCATGGCCGCCCACGGGTAGTCCCCGCCAGCGGCCTACACCTCCCGGTACTCGCCCTCCACGGTGTCGTTGGAGCCGGGCGTTGAGTCGCCCTCGTTGGGCGTCTCGGGGCCGTCGGCGCCGGGGGCGTCCTGCTTGTAGACGTGCTCGCCCACGCGCTGCAGCGCCTGCTGCAGCTCCTCGGACGCCGACCTGACCGGCTCGATGTCGTCGCCCTCCAGGGCCGTGCGGACCGCGGCTATCTTGCCCTCGACCTCCGTCTTGAGGTCCTCGGGCACCTTGTCCGCGTTGTCGGCCAGCAGCTTCTCGGCCGCGAAGGCGGCCGACTCCGCGCCGTTGCGCAGCTCGATCTCCTCCCGCTTGCGCCGGTCCTCCTCCGCGTGCGCCTCGGCGTCCTTGACCATACCGTCGATCTCTTCCTGGCTCAGGCCGGAGCTGGCGGTGATGGTGATGCGCTGCTCCTTGCCCGTGCCCTTGTCCCGGGCCGACACGTTGAGGATGCCGTCCGCGTCGATGTCGAACGTGACCTCGATCTGCGGCGTCCCCCGCGGGGCGGGCAGGATGCCGTCGAGCATGAACCGGCCGATCGTCTTGTTGTCCGTGGCCTGCGTGCGCTCGCCCTGGAGCACGTGCACCTCGACGCTCGTCTGCCCGTCGGCCGCCGTCGTGAACACCTCCGTCTTCGCCGTCGGCACCGTGGTGTTGCGCGTTATCAGCGCCGTCGTGACGCCGCCGAGGGTCTCGATGCCCAGCGTGAGCGGGGTGACGTCGAGCAGCAGCAGGTCCTGCACGTCGCCCTGCAGCACGCCCGCCTGTATCGCGGCGCCTACCGCGACGACCTCGTCCGGGTTGACGCCCTGGTGCGGCTCCTTGCCGAACAGGTCGACGACCGCCTTCTGCACGGCGGGCATGCGGGTCATGCCGCCCACGAGCACAACCTCGTCCACCTCGCCCGCGGCCATGCCCGCGTCCTGCATCGCCTGCCTGCATGGCCCGACGGACCGCTGCACCAGGTCGGCGACGAGCTGTTCGAGCTTGGAGCGGCTCAGCGGCATGACGAGATGCTTCGGCCCCGACGCGTCGGCCGTGATGAACGGGAGGTTGATCTCGGTCTGCGTGACGGTGGAGAGCTCGATCTTGGCGCGCTCAGCGCCCTCCCGGAGCCGCTGGAGCGCCATCCGGTCGTTCTTGAGGTCGATCCCCTGGTCGCGCAGGAACTCCTCGGCGATCCAGTCGATGATGCGCTGGTCGAAGTCGTCGCCGCCCAGGTGCGTGTCGCCGTTGGTGGCCTTGACCTCGAAGACGCCCTCGCCGATCTGCAGGATGGTGACGTCGAAGGTGCCGCCGCCCATGTCGTAGACGGCGATCGTCTCGTCGGCCTTCTTGTCGAGGCCGTAGGCCAGCGACGCGGCGGTGGGCTCGTTGATGATGCGCAGCACCTCGAGCCCGGCGATGCGGCCCGCGTCCTTGGTCGCGTTGCGCTGGCTGTCGTTGAAGTAGGCGGGCACCGTGATGACCGCCTGCGTGATCCGCTCGCCGAGCTTCGCCTCGGCGTCCTGCTTGAGCTTCTGCAGGATCATCGCCGAGACCTCCGGCGGCGCCATGCTTTTGTCGCCCAGCTTGACGTAGGCGTCGCCGTTTGTGTGCCGGGTCACCTCGAAGGGGACCAGGCCGATGTCGTGCTTGATCGTGTCCTCTTCGAACCTGCGCCCCATGAAGCGCTTGACCGAAAAGATCGTCCCGTCCGGGTTGGTGACGGCCTGCCGCTTGGCGGTCTGGCCGATGTAGCGCTCGCCCGACTTGGGGTTGGTGCCCACCACCGACGGTGTCGTCCGGCCGCCCTCGGCGTTCTCGAGCACCCGGGGCTCGCCGCCCTCGATGACGGCCATGCATGAGTTGGTCGTTCCCAGATCAATTCCCAGTACCTTTGGCATCTAGTGAGTCTCCTCAGCGTTCTCGTTCTGCGGCTGTGCCGCTTCGGTTGTTTCCGGTCTCTTGGCCACCACCACCTGCGCGGCCCGGAGCACGCGCCCGCGGTGGCTGAATCCGTCCCTGAACACGCTCACGACGGTCCCGTCGGCGGCCTCGTTCGTCTCCTCATACTGCACCGCCTCGCACTCCCAGGGCTCGAACGGCTTGCCGAGCGCGTCGGTCCGGGTAACGCCCTCGGCCTCGAGGGCTCTGTCGATGTTCCTCATCACCAGAGCGAGGCCCTCGGCCCAGCCCTCGGAGGCGCCGTCCTCCGGGACGAGGTCGAGCGCGCGCTGTATGTCGTCCCTGGTGGCGACGATTCTCAGCAGCAGGCCGGCCGCCGTCTGGCGCCTCGCCTCCTCGACCTCCTCCGCGGCCCGCTTCCTGTAGTTGGTCAGGTCGGCCTGGGCGCGCTGCGCCAGCTTGCGGAACTGGCCCGTCTCCCGTTCGGCCTCCTCCAGGCGCTGCCGCAGGTCGGCGTCGTCGCGCCCGTCCTCGTTCTCTTCGGGGCAGGGCGGCTCCTGTGGTTGCTCCGGTTGGCTCATTGCTGTCGGTCTCCGTGTCGGTCTAGCGCCAGCGCACGTCGAGCAGGGCGAAGACCTCGTCCATGCTGTCCGCGATGTGGCGTCTCAACTCGTCGTCGCTGACGGCGTTCATCGAGCCTCGCATCTCCAGCAGGCGGTTGAACAGGTCGAGCACGAGCCGCACGCCCGCCAGGTTCAGCCCCCGGTCCACCAGGTGCTTGATCAGCCTGAGTCGGGCGATGTCCTCCTCGGAGTACAGGCGCAGCTTGCCCTGCGTCCGCGAGGGCCTCACCAGCTCGGCCCGCTCGTACTTCCGCAACGTCTGCGGGTGCATCGACAGGATGCGGGCGGCCACGCTGATGATGTAGACCCCGCTGCCGGCGTCCGGGTCCTGGGGAACGCGCGTCGTGAACCTTCTCTGTCTCATGGGCTCCGTCCGTCGGGCCGTCTCGGGAGAACGCCGGGCTTCCGGCATCTCCCTGCGTCATGACGAAGGGTAGCACTTGATACGCAGTGTGTCAAGTGGTATACTACGGCATTCCAATTTTGTTCCTGAATCTCAAATCCGTGGGCCAAACCGAAATCCAAATCGGCGCATCTTACGTATATATACAGCAACATCACAAGAGTGAATGGCCCGCAACCGGGCCGCACGGGCGAGAAAGGGCCCGAATGGACGAGAGGAGGTGCCCGACGATGCTACTCTTCAAGGCTTGCGCAAAGTGCCACGGCGACATGCAGATAGGCAGCGACTTCTACGGCGACTACAAGCAGTGCCTGCAGTGCGGCATGGTCGTCGACATCGAACGGGTGGACGACATCCTTGCCTCGATCGTGCGAGAGCGCACGGAGGCCGCGGAGCAGAAGGCTGAGGCGAAGAAGGTCGCCTAGCCGCGCCGCGGCACAAACAACCCTCTACGAGAGGTAATCGAAAGCCGCTACCAGAAATTATCGTCCCTCTCTACCGACACTCGGGGTGACCGGGTTGTGCGAGGTAGGGGCAGAGAGCCCGCTCTGTCCAGGGCGTCGCGACGCTCGCCATAGCACGGCCCGGTTGCCCTGGGTGGTCCAGCCCCCGGCCAGGGCGACGAGGCATGAGAGGGAGGCCCATGAAGAAGGACATTACTGAGCAGCCGCCAGACGTCCAGGAACAGATACGGGCGTTGAAGGCTCTGCCCGACGATCAGATCGACACGACTGACGCCCCGGAGATTCCAGACTGGTCCGACGCCAGGCGCGGTGTCTTCCGACGGCCCGTCGATTGCGGTGACAAGGGCGGCAAGCGACCTCGACGCTGACGTGGATCCCATTCCCACCCGCGCACGGCGGTAGCGGGCTGGGCCCGGTGCTCTACCGGCCGGGACCGGCGGCCTGGCGCAGGGGCGGGCGCTCCCAGAAGCGCTGCTCCTTCAGCGGGTCGCCCTCCATGTGGTAGCCCCTCAGCTCCCAGAACCCGGGGGCGTCCTCGGCCAGGTACTCGATGCCGTTGATCCACTTCGCAGACTTCCAGCCGTAGCGCTTCGGGACGACCAGTCTCAGCGGGCCGCCGTGGTCGGGCTCCAGCGGCTCGCCATCGTGCCCGTAGGCGAACAGCACGTCCGAATCGCCAAGCACGTCGAGGCCGACGTTGGTCGTGTAGCCGCCGTAGCAGTGGGCCATGACGAACTTCGCCTCCGGCTTCGGCGGCGCCAGCTTCAGGACCTCGGAGAACGGCACGCCCTCCCACGTGTTGTCCAGCCGGCTCCACTGCGTGACGCAGTGGAACTCGGCGTCGACGGTCACCTTCGGCAGCTGCGTGAACTGCCGCCAGTCGAGCTCGACCTCCTGGTCGACGAGGCCGAAGACCCGGAACCGCCACGCGGCCAGGTCGATCTTCGGCGTCGGGCCGAAGGAGAGCACCGGGAACTTCGTGGTGACGTACTGCCCCGGAGGCGCCTTTCGGCCCTGGTCGTTCTGCTTGACCTTAGTGATCTTGCCCAGCTTCTTGAGCATTTTCGCTCCCGTTTCGATTGCGTACGGCGGACCCATCGTGGACTGCTGAAGCGGCGGGGACACCGGCCGTCCAGTCCATCCTATACGATTTGATGCAATCGCGGCGCCGGCGGGTTCCCGTCGTCATGGGGCGGCGCCGGAGTGGCGTCCGCGCGGGTATAATCTGCGGCATGCGCGTAGAGGACATCGGGGAGTTCGACCTTATTCGCGTGCTGACCGGGCTGATCGAGCGGCGCGGGCTCGACCGGCCGGCCGCCGACGGGCATCGCCTCAAGATCGGCCTGGGCGACGACGCCGCGGCTTGGGAGAGACCGGCCGGCGTAGACGTGATCACCAACGACGTGCTGGTCGAGGGCATCCACTTCGATCTCGCCTCGACGGGCTGGCGCGACCTGGGCTGGAAGTCCATCGCCGTCAACCTGAGCGACGTGGCGGCGATGGGCTGCCTGCCCGTCTCCGCCGTGGTCGGCCTCGGCCTGCCCTACGGCCTGAGGGAGGACGATCTCGTAGAGATGTACGAGGGCATGCTCGACGCGTGCGAACGGTACGGATGCGCGCTCGTCGGCGGCGACATCGTCCGCAGCCCGACCTTCTTCGTCTCCGTGGCCCTCACCGGCGTGGCGCAGGCCGACGGCGACGGCACAGCCGGCCAGCCCCTGCTCTCCCGGCACGGCGCGCGCCTCGGCGACCTCGTCGTGGTCACCGGATACCTCGGCCGCTCGGCCGGCGGACTGAAGATGATGGCTGAGCGGCACAGGCTCGACGGCGAGACCGCCGCCCATCTCCGTGCCGCGCACGTCCGTCCGGAGCCGCGGCTGTCCGAGGGCCAGGCGCTCGCCCGTTACGGCGCCCACGCCGCAATCGACGTCAGCGACGGGCTGCTGGACGACCTCGGGAAGCTGTGCGGCGCCAGCGGCGTCGGCGCCGTCGTCCTGGCGGACCAACTGCCCGCGGACGCCTTCCTGCGCTCCGCCTACCCGGACGACTGGCTGTCGCTGGTACTCGCCGGCGGCGAGGACTACGAGCTCCTGGCGGCGGCGACCGTGGACACGCTGGAGAAGGTCGCCCGAGAGGGTGGCGCGCCGCTGTCCGTCATCGGGGAGATAGTGCACAAAGACGCCGGCGTCACCGTCATCGACGAGCGCGGCCAGCCGTTGGTCGTCGACACCGGCGGCTGGGACCACTTCCGGTCACGCTGACAGGCTGTACGAGAGGTCTAGAGGAGTTGGAACGCGTCGTAGTAGAGATAACGACCGGCGGCGACTACAGGGCCACCGAGACGGTGGCGGACCTGCGCAACGCGGCCGAGACGCTCTACTTCCCCATGCGGCTGGTCGGCTTCTGGGACACGCGGGCGGACATGCACCTCTGCCCGCAGGAGGAGCGCATGCAGCCATGCCCGCACCGGCTGCCCGCCGACGACCCGGGACACGTCGACTACGTGCTCCAGCTCCAGCGGGACAGGGGCGGCAGCCTGGAGGTCCTCTTCCCGCACGCCCAGGTGGCGGTCTACCTGGGATGACGGCCCAGTCGTATAATCGAGCCATTGAACCCCCTCTTCCTTGACGGGAGAGGGCTGGGGTGAGGGTGACATTGACCGAGGTGAGCAGATGACGCGCATGACCGCCGGCCACGCCGTGGTCAGGCAGCTCGTGGCCGAGGGCGTGGACACCGTCTTCGCTGTCCCCGGCTACCAGGTGATGCACATCTACGACGGCTTCCACGACTCGCCCGAAATCCGCCTGATCACCTGCCGCCACGAGCAGACGGCGGTCTTCGCCGCCGACGGCTACGCCCGCACGACGGGCAAGACCGGCGTCGCGCTGGTGGTCCCGGGACCGGGCGCCTACAACGCGGGCGCGGCGATGGCCACCGCCTACGCCAGCAGCTCGCCCGTGCTCCTCGTGTCCGGCCAGATGTCCTCGGTCGAGATCGCCCGCAAGCATGGCGCGCTGCACGAGATCAACGACCAGCTCGACTTCATGAGCCCGGTCGCGAAGTGGCTCCGACGGGCCGAGTCGCCGGACGAGGTGCCCGCGTTGCTGCACGAGGCCTTCAGGCAGCTCAAGACGGGGCGTCCGCAGCCCGTCGAGGTCGAGGTGCCGCAGGACTTCCTGGCCGAGACTCGGGACTTCGACGTGATCGAGGCCGAGAGCTACCCCGCGCCGCCGTCCGACCCCGCGCTGATGGCGCGCGCCGCGTCGATGCTCGCCGGCGCGGAGAGGCCGGCCATCGTCGCCGGGGACGGCGTCGTGCGCGCCGACGCGGGCCGGGACCTGCGGCGCGTGGCCGAGGCGCTCGGGGCGCCCGTGCTGTTCAGCACCGACGCGCGCGGAGCCATGCCGGACAGCCATCCGCTCGCCTTCACGTCGCCGCACACCCCGTATTCGGACCGGGAGACGCTGCGCCTGCTCCGCGACGCCGACGTCGTCATGGTAGTGGGCGGCCGGGTCAACGAGAGCGCGGCCGAGCTCATGGGCGTCGAGCCGGGGCAGACCTGGGTCCACGTCGACATCGACCGGTCGCGGCTGGAGACGGCCTTCGACCCGGCGCTGACCGTCGAGGCCGACGCCCGGTCGGCGCTGTCGGCCCTCGCCGCCGAGCTCGATGGACGCCGGACAGCGTCGGCCTGGAACGCCGACCTGCTCGCCGAGGTCCACGGGAAGAGGCGCCGCGACCTGGAGCGGACGTATCCGGCGCAGATGGCCGCGATCGCCGAGCTCGGCGCCAGGCTGCCCGACGAGACGGTCTACGTGGCCGGCGTCACGGTCGGCTCGAGATGGTTCATGGCCGGCATCGACGCGGTCAGGCCCGGCGGCATGCTCACCTCGTCCTACATGACGACGCTCGGCTACGCCTTTCCCACCGGACTTGGGGCGAAGGTCGGCAACCCGGACGCGCCCGTGATCTCGCTCTCCGGCGACGGCGGCTTCATGTACGCCGTCGGCGACCTCGCGACGGCGGCCCAGTACGACATCGGCCTGGTCACGCTCGTCTTCAACAACGGCAAGTTCGGCGCGTCCCAGTACGACCAGGAGGAGGGCCGGTTCGGCGGCCGCGTCGTCGGGACCGACCTGCGCAACCCGAACCTGGTGGCGCTGGCCGAGTCCTTCGGCGTGCTGGGGCTCAGGGCGGACAGGCTCGACGACCTGCCCGACGTGGTCATGCGCGCGGTCGACGCGCAGCGGCCCGTCCTGATCGACGTATCCGGCGAGGCGATGGAGAAGCTGGACATCCTGTTCAGGTAGGCGGACAATCTGTCGGCAGTCCTCGGAGGAGGGAAACGATGGCCAAGGTAGGTGTCGGAGTGGTCGGCTGCGGCGGCAACGGCAGGCGGCACGCGGAGCTGTACAACGCGATGGACGAGACGGAGCTGATCGGCGTCTACGACCTGATCCCGGAGGCGGCCCAGCTCGTGGCCAGGCGCCACGGGGTCGAGGCGTTCGCCAGCATCGAAGACCTCGTGAACGACGACCGGGTCCAGGCCATCAACGCGGTCAACTCAGGGTCGCACGCCCCGCCGGTGATCGCGGCGGCCAAGGCCGGCAAGCACTGCCTCGTCGAGGTGCCCTTCGCGGTGACCCTGGAGGAGTGCGACCGGATGATCGAGGCCACCGACAAGGCGGGCGTCAACCTCATGTACGCCCAGACCCACCGGTACTATCCCTTCAACGTCAAGATCAAGAGCATGATCGACGCCGGGGAGATCGGCGCCGTGGTCTGGGTCACCTTCACCCGCACCGGCAGCGGCGACCCCACGTCGAACAGGTGGCACCGGTGGAGGGAGACCGGCGGGGGCACGCTCACCTACGAGGGCCCGCACTACACCGACCAGCTCCGCTGGCTGGCCGGCAGCGACTACGAGACCGCAACGGCCATCGGGATGGGGCGGTACGCCTCCGGCGGCGACGGCGAGGACGTCATCATCGGCGGCTTCACCTTCAAAAACGGCGCCTTCGCCGCGCTCATCGACGCCAAGTCCGACCCCGGAGGGAGCTACTCCGACTGGCGGATAGGCGGCACGAAGGGCATGATCGAGCTCACAGGCAGCAGGGTCAGGCTCGGCAAGGGCGACTGGGTCGAGGTCGACTACCCGCACCGGGACGACCCGCCGGTCGAGGGGTTCGAGCGGCTCAGCGGGGCGACACACTACCAGGGGTTCCTGACCGAGTTCCAGGAGTTCATCGCCAGCATCAACGAGGGGCGCCCGCCCAAGTCGGACGGGCACGACGGCCGCGCGTCGATCGAGGCCGCGCTCGCCATGCGCAAGTCGGGCGAGACCGGCCAGACGGTCAGTTTCCCCCTGTAGCCGTCCCGCGCCGGCGAGTCTCAGCGTGTGCGGATAGCTGTCGTCCTGAGTAACGCGAAGGACCTGGGGCGGGGTCGCCGCGACTTCGACAGCGTGCCAACCCCGCCCCAGTCCCCTCACTTCGTTCGGGGCGACACTCGCCTGGTTGGGCCGCGTCCCTCGGTAGCATCGCGTTGACCCAACCAGCCTCGAAACCAAGACTCTGATGCCAGATCGACAGCCACCGCCCGACCGCGGCGCCAGGCTCGCCTGGGCCGACATGCCCCGGCGCGTCCGGGACGAGGTCGACCGCTGGCTCGGCAGCCCGGTCGTCAGCGCCGTAACGCAGCCCACCGGCTTCTCGCCCGGCGTGGCCGCGCGGCTGACCGCGGCCGACGGCCGTCGCGTCTTCGCCAAGGCGGTCGGTCCCGAGCCCAACGCCGACGCGCCGGCGATCCACCGCCGCGAGATCTCCATCGCCGCCAGCCTGCCCGCTTCCACCCCGGTCCCGCGCCTGCTCTGGTCCTGCGACGAGGGCCCTCCGCCCAACCGCTATACCAGCGAAGGCGAACCCTCACACAACCGTCATTCCCGCGAAGGCGGGAACCCAGGGGCCGGGGGGCCCCACGAGCCCGACCACGGCTGGGTGCTCCTCGTCTTCGAGGACGTCGACGGCCGCCATCCCGCCCAGCCCTGGCGCCTCGACGAGCTCGACCGCGTCGTCGCGGCGACGGAGCAGCTCGCCGAGACGCTGACGCCGTCGCCGCTGCCCGCGTCCGCCGTGGGCACGGCGGGCGAGCGCTTCCTGGGCCTCCGGGTCTGGCGCCGCCTCCGGGACGAACGGCCCTCCCGGCTCGACCGCGTGGACGGCTGGACGCGGCGCCACCTGGACACGCTGGTCGAGATCGAGGCCTCCATCGGCGACGCCGTGTCCGGCGACACGCTAGTGAACTACGACGTGCGCGCCGACAACATCCTGCTCACGCCGGACCGCACCTGGTTCGTGGACTGGCCACACGCATGCCTCGGCCCTCCATGGCTGGACGTGGTCGCCTTCGCGCCCAGCGTGACGATGCAGGGCGGGCCGCCCCCGGAGGAGGTCGCGTGCAGGCACTCCGCGTACCGGGCCGCCGACCCGGACGCCGTCACGACGGCCGTCGCCGGGCTCGCCGGCTTCTTCACCTACCACGCCGCGCAGCCCCCGCCGCCCGGCCTGCCCACGGTCCGCGCCTTCCAGGACGCCCAGGGCGCCATCGCCCGGCGGTGGCTCGCCCAACGCGCCGGCCTCGCCTGACGGCGAGCCGTTGGAGACCCGCCCGCCCCACCCGTCCCGCGGCGGCGTGCGGTGAGCGGTGAATGTCGTCCTGGGCAACGCGAAGGACCTGGGGCGGGGTCGTCAAGACCTGGGCCGCGTTTCGACCCCGGGGCGGGGCTTGAGTGGACGGATATGCCTCTCCGCCGTCGGAGACCTTGCGTTAACCCCGCTTGCGGGAGACCGACCTGGCGGACATGCGGCGATTTCGTAGCTGGAAGCCCCCCGCCCCTGGGTTCCCGCCCCCGTCTCCACGGGGGCGGGCTCTGCGCGGGAATGACGGTTGGGTAACGGCCTCCCGTCGAGCGGACGACGGCTATTGGAAGCCGCTACATCTCGAGGGAGAGGCCGCCGTCGACCTTGAGGACGGAGCCGGTCACGTAGTCGGCGGCGTCGGAGCACAGGAAGGCGGCGGCGCGGCCGATGTCCTGGATGGTGCCCAGCCTGCCCCAGGGCATGCGGGACGCGCCCTCGCGGATCTCCTCGTCGGTCGAGTACTGGCGCTCGCCGGGGGTGTCGGTCCAGCCCGGCTCGATCACGTTGACGCGGATGCGCTGCGCGGCCAGCTCCCGGGCCATCGTCGCGGCCATGTGGTCCATGCCCGCCTTGGCGGCGTTGTAGGCGAGCGAGGTCGGGACCGGGATGATGGCGTGGATCGAGCTGATGAACAGTATGGCGCCGCCGCCGCCCTGTGCGACCATCTGCCGGGCGCCCGCCTGCGCGGCGTGGAACGCGCCGAACAGGCTGACGTCGACCGTCCGCCGCATGCCCTCGGCGGACATGTCGAGGAAGGGCTCGCGGCGGCTGTAGTAGGCGTTGGCGACGACTATGTCGAGCCGGCCGAAGTGGTCGACCGTCTCGGCGACCATGGCGTCGACGGCGTCGCGGTCGGAGACGTCGGCCTGGACGACGATGGCGTCGGCGCCGAGCGCGCGGACCGCGTCGGCGACCTCCTCGCCGTCCTCCCGGTGGCTGTTGTAGTTGACGGTGATCCCTGCGCCGGCGCGGGCCATCTCCTCGGCGCAGCCGCGGCCGATGCCGCGCGACGAGCCGGTTATCAGCGCGACCCTGCCGGTGAGATCGATCATCGGCTACCTCCTGTACACGACGTCGAGCGCGACCTCGCGCAGGGAGACGCTGCCCACCGTCTGCCCCGTGACGTGGACCTGGACATCGTTGTCGCCGCGCCGGACGGCCGGGGCAGGCACGGCGAACGCGGTGTTGGGGCTGTCCGGGCTCTCCGGGGCGAGCTGGAGTCCGTTCAGCTCCACGTGGACGCGGGCCCCGGGAGAGATGCCGTAGGGGTCCAGCCTGAGCGTCGTGCCCTCGACGCGTCCCACGTCGTCCGCGGCCCGCAGGTCGTCGCCGACCCGGAGCCTGAGGGCGACGCCGCTGAAGCCGTCGACCCGCGCCGGGAGCTGGGCGGGATGGCAGGCGCGGACGTAGGACTCGACGCCCACCCGGTGCTCGATGCTGAAGCTCTTGTCGGCGTACCTGAGCGCCGGGGCGGAGCCGAGCTGTTCGAGCATCTCATAGGCCTCGTCGACCGGTCTGCCGTAGCCGAGCATCTCGACGCTGCCGTACTGGTAGTTCCACAGGTAGATGCCGTCGGCGCCGGCCCACAGGATGTTGGACGCGGCGGCGCGCAGCTCGTCGCCGGTGCCCTGCGTCGGAGCGCCGCAGTTGATGCAGGGGTACACCGGGACGTCGTACCGGTGGCCCAGGCGCACGAGCTCCTCGGCGGGGCTGGTCAGCGGCATGTATCCGCCGCCGATCAGCAGCCGGTCCACCAGGCCCTCCTTCAGCCAGGTCTCGACGTCCAGGCCGATGGTCAGGCAGGTCTCGACCGTGCCGGGCGTCCTGACGCCGAGAAGCATGAGGCGGCCCCTGCGCGAGGCCGCCTCGTCGACTATGCGCCGGGCGGTCCGCACGAGCTCGGTCATGAGCGGGATGCCGTCGCGCTCCGCGCCGGGCTTGAAGTAGTAGGGCATGCGGAAGAAGTTGAGGTCGATGCCGTCGAGGTCGTAGCTCGCGGCGGTGTTGCGTATCCACCAGAGGCGGTCGTCGCGCACCTCGGGCACGGCGTAGTCGAGCCCGGACCAGTACAGCGCGGGCGCCGAGGTGGTTATGTCGCCCCGCATTCCCTCGCGCCCGATGAGCCACTCGGGATGGTCGGTCTTGAGGTGGTAGTCGAGACGCCTGTGCGGCTTCCCGAAGGCGTCGTGGCTGTCGTTCATGCGAATGGAGCCGAAGATCTCGATGCCCTTGCTCCGGGCGGCGTCCGCCATGACGGGCGTCGGGTCGGCGATGGCGTCGTTGAGCGGCTCGCCGCGCTGCTGCGCCCGCCAGTAGCTGGTCTCGCCCCGGCCGACGGCGATGCCCCACATGATGCACCAGGCGATCGAGTCTACAGGGCGCCCCAGGACGGGGTAGAAGCGCTGGGCGAGGAAGGGCTCGGGACCCTTCTTCGCGTCGTCGGAGAAGCAGAGGTCGCCATCGTCGTCGAGGATGATTCGCCGCCGGCGCCAAGCCGCCTCGCGCCTGGCGGTCCGCAGGTCTCGTCCGGTCATTCTCGCAGCTCCTTACCGCTCACCGTGGTCGTCTTGCGGCATGATACACGGCGCGGGGTCAATCCGCCGCCCACTCGTGGGGCGCGTCCAGCAGACCTTCGAGGCCGTGCTCGGCGCAGAGCGCCTCGTACCCGGCCCGGCGCGCCCCGCGCCACTCGAGGTCCGCGAGGGACTCGGGCAGGGGGACGTCGAGGCGGAGGGTGGCGAGCCGGCGGTACAGCTCCACGGCGCCGGCGTGCTGCCGCAGGCTGTCGGCCATCGCGCGTGCGCCCCTCGGCGTCACGTCCCAGTCGTCGACGCCGTCCGGGATTCTCTCGATGTGGGTGTACCGGGCGAGCATGGTCGCCGTCGACTTGGCGCCCCATCGCGGCACGCCGGGGATGCCGTCGGCCGAGTCGCCCACCAGCGCCAGGTAGTCGGGAATCGACTCGGCGGCGACGCCGAACTTGTCGCGGACGCCCGCCTCGTCGAGCGTGATGTTCCTCCGGCGGTCGAGGCAGACGATCCTGTCGCCGGTCACGAGCTGGGCCAGGTCCTTGTCCGGGGAGCAGATGACGACCTGGTCGACGTCCGGCTCGCGGGCCCATCGCGCGGCGGCGGTGGCGATGGCGTCGTCGGCCTCGAACTCGACCATCGGCCAGACGACGATGCCCAGCGCGGCGGCAGCGCGCTCCGCGGGCTCGAACTGCGCCTGCAGCTCTTCGGGAACGCCCTCGCCGGTCTTGTAGCCGTCGAAGAGGTCGTTGCGGAACGACTCGATCACCGTGTCGAAGGCGATTGCGGCGTGTGTCACGTCGTCCTGCCGCAGCAGGGAGAGCAGGGTCTGCACCAGGCCGCGCACGGCGCCGACCGGCCGGCCGTCGGGCGCGGTGGCCGGCGGGGCGCCGAAGTGCGCCCGGAAGAGCTCGTAGGTGCCGTCGACCAGGTGTATTTTCATGACAGCGTCAGTGGGGCTAACCGTAGCAGATATCGGACCTCGCCGGGGGGATAATGGCAGGCCCGCCGCAGACCGTCGTCCCCGTGGCCGAGAGTCTTGCTCAACCGTCATGCCCGTGCGGGCGGGAACCCACGCCACACACGCTCGTCATTCCCGCGCAGAGCCCGTCCCCGTGGAGACGGGGGGAGACCTTTGCGTAACCGTCATTCCCGCGCAGGCGGGAACCCATCCCTGCCCCCCCCACCTCGTGGCAGGCTCGTCGCGGGCACGGCCCGGCGCACAGGGGTGCGCTGTCTAGCCGGTGGCGCCCTTGCCGCTGGCGACGACGTGGAAGGGGAACCGGCGCTCCGCCTCTCCGACGCGGGCGACGACCTCGTACGAGCCGAGGCTCTTGACGCTCCAGCCGAGGTTCATTGCCATCTGTGCGCGCTGGTCCTGTCCCGGCGGGATGCCGAGGGGCCGGCCGACCTCGAACTGGCCGTTGCCGCGGACGATCCGGTGCCCGTCGCCGTCCAGGACCTCGAGCTCGAAGTCGTGCTTGACGTTCGTCTCGTGCCAGGACACGCGGAATGCGACGGCGACGGCCATGTTGTGCTGCGCGGGCGGCTCGTTGGGCAGCGTGACGCGGTCGTACCCGCCGCCCATCAGGTACAGCTTGCCGCCGACGACCTGCGCGGCGTCAGCGATAATCAGCCATTCGACGTCCATGTGGCTGTTCTCCTACGGCTGTAGTATACTCTACTACAAGAGTAGGAGGGCCGCGGCTCCGTGTCAAGACCGACGATCCGCACCTTCGTGTTCGACGACTGCCGGCTACGCCGTGTGGTGGGACGCGTCCTCACCGGTCAGGTCCGCGGAGGGAGGCCTTTGCACAATCGTCTTTCCCGCGAAGAGCCCGCCCCCGTGGAGACGGGGGGAGACCCTTGCATAACCGTCATTCCCGCGCAGGCGGGAACCCAGGGGGTGGGGGATCACGTACGAAATCGACGGATGTCCGCCCTGTCGGGCTCCCCCGCGAGGAGTTACGCAAAGGTCTCCGAAGGCGGGAACCCAAGGGCGGTTGGGGGCTGCATCCCATTGACGACGAAGCCCGGCTCGAGAGGGAGCGAATATAGATGACCGAACGAGAAACGGCGGAGATGGAGGACGCGCGGAGCTGGGACCTGGACGACCCGGAGAGGTCGGGGCCGGTCAGGAACCGTAGGACGGTCGTCTCCGTGTCGCTGCCGAGCGACGTGTTCCAGGTAGTCGCGGCGGCGGCGCAAGAGGCCGGGCTCAGCACGTCGCAGTTCCTCAGGGAGGCGGCCGTGGCGAAAGCGTCGCCGGCGTATGTCGAGGCCGGTCTGTCGTGGGCCGGAAGCTCGGGTTCGGTCGTGAGCTACGTCAGTCCCCGCCCGACTACGGGCGCGAAGACCGCCGACGGCCCGCTGAAGCGATTCATAGCCGAGAACGCCGAGGTCTACGCCTGGAGCTGAGAGCCTGGGAGGCCTGCGCTAGGCCGAGACGACCGTTTCGGTGTCGCCGGCGGCGAGGGCGTTCATGTAGGCGAGGATGAGGTCGCGGGTGCGGTAGCTGCCGAACTCCTTCTCGTCCTCGCGGCGGACGATGGGGAAGGTGCCCAGGACGTAGTCGGCGTCGTCGCGCGAGAGGCCGTAGAGGTGGAAGTAGAGCGCGTCGAGCCGCGCTCTCAGGTGCCGGCGCTCCTCCTCGTCCCAGGTGAACGGCGGGCCGTCGTACCCGAGGTCGCGCGCGAACGGCGCCATGTCGTGCGCCGTGTAGGTGAGCCGCAGCACATGGTCGCGGACGAGCTCGCGGGCGGTCGTGTCGCCGAACCGCCGGCCGTAGTCGTCGGCCGCGACGACGGGAAGCTGCTCCACGATGAACCAGTTGAGATGTTGGCCTTGAACCTTCTGTCGGGCCACGAAGTCGTACGCCATTGAATTGAGGCAGCCAACCAGTAGCCATGCCCGTTTCTTGTAGGTGTCTAGTTCAGATGAATTGGGCATCAGGATGGGGAGAGTGTTGCCGAAGCTTTGAGCCGATACTAGTGCGGCGATCATGGTTCGTGCATTCGTAGGGGCGGTTGCATCCTTGAACGCTATTGTCCAGCCTAGGTGATTTGGCCAGTCGAACGATCCCTCGTCGACCCAATACAGGGGTGTCGGCAACCAGTTGGGATCAGCGTGTTCATCAGTTCGGGCCTCGAGAGGCTGATTCGGACGGTTTAGGTTCTCAGGATTTGCCAATACGCCTGCGGCGCGGTGATCATACAGTTGCACCATTTTTCCTTCGTACAACGGCAGATACAGTTTCCCTCCTCTCTTCCATCGGTTGCCCTGGACGGGGTAGAAGCCCATGGAGTCGAGTTGCTCCGACGTCCTGAACAGATTGGAGTCGGACGTCATGTTGAACAGCCCCTGCATGAACCTCACCGGCCATGCGCGGCGTATCTTGCTGCCTGAGCGGTTGACCAGGACGGGATGCCGCTCGTAGATGCGGCGGGTGATCTCTGCGTCGCGTGCGGAAGACGGGCGCAGTGCCGGTGTTCGGGTTGACGCGGGCGAAGTCGTCGGGCGTCAGCGGGAAGCAGCGGTCCGGGTCGTCGATGGTCTCGGTATCGGGGAGGAAGAAGGCGCAAGCCGTCTCGTTGAAGCGCCGCTCATCGCCGCCGAGGACGAACGCGCAGAACTTGAAGCGCGAGTCGACGTCTGGGAAGAACGGCGGCAGCCCAGTTCCGAGCCGCCGGTTCTCGAAGTCGAACAGGCCTGACACGCGCCCGCCGGTCGAGATCGACCGAAAGAACTTCGCCGCCGTCTTGTCGGCGTATATGCCGGACGGCGTGAGCAGGCCGACGAAGCCGTCGGGCTTGACGAGGCCCATCGCGCGCTCGACGAAGAGCGAGTAGAGGTTGATGCGCCCCCCGCTCAGGAGCGGATACTCGTCCGAGTCTCGAACCAGTGCGCGCAACGTCGCCGCTCTTGCCCGCACCTGCTCGTACTCAAGAGCGAGTCTATCGCCTTGGCGCAGGCGCCTTTGGATCATCGCCTTGCGCGCGGCTCCAGTGCTTGCCAGCGCGATCTCTTCGTCGCGCATGGCGAACCACTCCACTTCCTGTTGTTCGATACGGTCCCAGGGCGGGTTGCCGATCACGGCGTCGAAGCCCCCAGCCGGGTGCGCGTCCTGCCATCCGTGCCAGACGCCGGGGAATGCGACCTCCCAGTGCAGGAAGCTCTCGCGCTTGGCGACCGACTTGACCTCGAGCCACAGCGACTCGAAGGTCGCTTCAAGTGAATCTTCGTATATGAAGACCTCCGGACCATTGGCCAACAGGTTGAACGCGTCGTCCAGTTCCCAGCCCAACGCGTCCATAATCGGCGACTCGAAGGACTCCCGCTCATTCTTCCCCATTCCTGCGGTCAGCCAGCGGAGGCCGCACATGAAGTCGAGCAGACCGCGCAGATCGGCGGTCGTCTCCTCGACGTTCTGGAACAGCGAGGCGGACTCTCGGACCTCGGACACGTCGGCGTCCGACATCTCCTCGATGCGCTGCATGCCGCATGTTGCCTTCTCGGCGCCGGAAATGGCCGAGCTCGCAAACAGTCCGCCAAGGCGGTTCAGCTCTTGTGTCGCCTCCAGCACGCGCATACCGACGAGCGAGTCGCCTGTGCGCAGGTGGTGGTCGAGGAACGACAGCGGCGCGCCGACGGTGAAGCTGTGCAGCCACAGCGAGACCTTGGCGAGCTCGACGGTGAGCGGGTTCTTGTCGACGCCGTAGATGCAGCGCTTCAGCACCATCCGACGGACGATGGCCTCGTCGGTGAGCTGCGCCTCGTCGATCACCCAGTCGGCCTGCCGCGCCCGTTCGAGGATGTCGCGCCTGATTGCGGCGATGCGCTCCACGAGCGGCGACGCGTACTCGCCGGCGAGCCATTCGGGCACCGCGGGCACGTACTCGACCAGCTCGGCGACATAGTCGGACAGGAAGTCGACGGCGGTGACGAGGAAGTGGCCACTGCCCATCGCCGGGTCGAGCACCTTCAGGTCGAGCACGGCCTCAGCCGGGTCCAGATCGCGCAGCTCGGCCTCCCGCACGTCCTTCGGCCTATGGTCGCGCTTCAGCTCCTTGGACTTCTTCTCGAAGGCGGCCAGACGCTCATCGGCAAGTGGCTTCAGGGTGCGGTCGACGATCAGGTCGACGAGCTCCTGGGGCGTGTAGAAGCTGCCGCTGTCCTTGCGGGCGTAGCTGTTGGGACGCACGACGATCATGCCCAGCTCGTCCCTGACGGGCTCCCGCTCCAGCAGGCGCTCGTAGATCGAGCCGAGCTGCTGCACGGACATGTCGCGGTAGTTGATGAAGCGCCTGCCGCCGGCGGTCTCGGCGTGGCTGAGGTCGTAGACCATGAAGGCGACGGCCGCGTCCGAGAGGCGGACGTTCCAGCAGCGGCGCGGCGTCCCGGGAGAAGAGGCCGCCGTTGTAGGGCGGGAGGCCGATGGACGGGTCGCCCTGGTCGATCAATCCGAAGAGCGTCTCCAAGTGGCCGTAGTATTTCGAGGCGGTGTAGGAGAAGGTGGCGCCGGCGTCCATCCGGCGCGCGACGTCCTCTCGCACCGGCTTGCGCAGACCGTAGTCCTCGTACCGCGAGTCGTTGACGGGGAGCAGGCCCCGGTCCTCGGCGTAGAGCACGAAGAGCAGCCGGTACAGGAAGATGAGAGCGGCCTCGCGGACGGCCGGGAGATCCTCGTCCGTGGCTGCTGCCAGGGCCCGGACGAGGGTCGGGAAGACACGCTCGAACACCACGGCGGAGATGTCCTGGGCTACCTGCTGTTCGTGTCGGCGGCCCTCCGCCAGCGCCGCCTCCAGGAAGCTGAAGGTCGCGCCGTCCTGCGGCGTGAAGGAGCTCCGGCGCAGCAGCAGCCAGAAGAGGCGCAGGTCGTCCTCGTTGTCCGGTTGCAGCGCCTCGCCCAGGTCGGTCTCGAAGTAGCCGGAAGCGCGAGGGCGGGCGCGGTAGTCGTAGAGGCGCCACACGCGGCCGTTGGTCAGGATGCCCCAGCGGATGCGGCTCTCCGACTCGACGTCGGCGGTCGACAGGTAGCGGAGTATCTGCCCGTGCGGCGTCCGTGAGCGCTGGCGGGCGTCGGGGTCGCGGGCGTCGAGGTTCAGGTCGAACCGCTTGCTCTCTTCGACGACGATGGCGTCCGGATATCTCGCCTCGGGGTTGGGTTTCGCGGCGGCGCGGGCCTTGGCTTCGGCGTCGGGGAAGAGCAGGTGGTCGGGGATGTCCTCATTGCGGGCGGCGCCCTGCTGCGGCAGGTAGTGTTCCCATCCCAGCAGCTCGAGCACGGGGCGGACCAGCTCCTGCTCGGTGACCGCCTCGTTGGGGTCGGCGGCGGCGTCGAGGACCTCGTAGCGCCGGCGGATGTCCTCCTCGAAGGCGGCGAACCGCTCCGGGTCGGCGAGCGAGGCCTTCCACTCCGGTGTGTCCCGGATGCCGTCGGTCAGGAAGTAGCTGGCGAACAGGTGGCCCGGCATGTCAGGGGGCTATGGTAGCCGTTTACGGCCGGCATGTCAGGCAGGCGGGCGCTCGCATCTGTTCAGAGGCGCCTGGACGAACGTGCACCCGTCGCCTTCCAGTCACCCCAATCACACGAATCACAATTCAGACGTTCCGCGGCGACGGGGACCCATCCCCGCGCCTCCGTCTCTGGGTTCCCGCCTTCGCGGGAATGACGGTAGTGGTGGCGTTCCTCTCAGCAAGTCTGAACAGTTACCTGCGGTGGTAACTGTTCAGAGCAGATGAGGCGGAACGTCTGAACTGTGATTCGTGGGATTCTGATCATGGGGATGATTTGGTGCTGAGCCTCGCGCACTCTTCGCGGCGGCCCCTCGATACACCCCGACGAAGCGTCGGGGCACTCGGAGCGAACAGGCCAGGTGTCCCCTCAACTCTGAACAGTCACCTGCGATGGTAACTGTTCGCCGCGTGGGGCTGCTAGCGCACGCGTTGGATGGCGTTGCGGTAGGCGGCGATGAGGGTGTCGACGTCCGCCTCGGTGGTGAGCGTCGACAGTGCGCCGCTGCAGTGGACCTGCAGCAGCACTCCCTCGTTGAGCATGGCCATGAAGAGGCGCTGCTTCATGTCGCGGTCGGCACGCAGCACCGAGCGGTAGTCGGTTATCTCCTCGGACGTGAAGTGGACTCCCCACAGCGAGGCGACGCCGGTGATCTGCGCCTCGACGTCGAGCTCGTCCAGGACGGCCTGCAGCCTGGCGCGGAGCGAGTCACCGAGGTCGCTCATGCGCCGGTAGGCCTCCGGCGTCAGCGCGCTCATGGTGACCTCGCCGGCGACCATGGTCATCGGGTTGCCGTTGAAGGTGCCCGCGTGGGCGATGACGGGGTCCGCGGGGTCGAACAGGGCCATGACGTCGGCTCGGCCCCCGAAGGCGCCGGCCGGCATGCCGCCGCCCACGATCTTGCCCATCGCGGTCATGTCGGGCGTGATGCCGAACAGCTCCTGCCCGCCGCCGGGGGCGACACGCAGACTCTGCACCTCGTCATAGACCAGCAGGATGCCGAGCTCCTCCGTGACGGCTCGGACGCCACGCAGGAAGTCCGGGTCGCCGGGCAGGTATCCGAAGGAGGCCACGACGGGCTCCATGATGACGCACGCGAGGTCGTCGGCGTTGTCGCGCAGCAGTTGTTCGGTGCGCGCGAGGTCGTTGTAGGGGAGCACGACCACGTCGTCCATGACCGAGGGCGGCATCGCGGGGAATTCCGGTATCGGTGTCGGCCCCTCCGGGTCGAGCTGGTCGAGGGACGGGCTGTAGCTGACCGAGACGTACTCGTGGGTGCCGTGGTAGGCGCCCTCGAACTTGGCGATCCTGTGGCGGCCGGTGAAGACGCGGGCGGCCCTGATGGCGTAGAGAGTCGCCTCGGTGCCCGAGTTGGTGAAGCGCACCTGGTCGATGGAGGGCACGCGGTCGCAGAGGAGCTTCGCGAGCCGGGCCTGCGAGTCGGTCGGGACGCTGAAGGACACGCCCTTCGCGGCCTGCTCCTGGACGGCGGCGGTGACGTCCGGGTGCGCGTGGCCGACGATGAGCGTCGTCGCGTTGAGCATGAAGTCGAGGTAGCGGTTGCCGTCGACGTCGTAGAGGTAGTGTCCCTCGCCGCGTTCGGCGAAGAACGGGTGTGGCGCGAAGTACTGGGTCCCGCGTGAGCTGCCGCCGGGCAGGTGCGCGGCGGCCTCGTCCATGAGCGCCTTCGACTTCGGCGTGCTGGCGGCGTAGCGGGAGACCTCCGCGTCGAGCCTGGCGGACCCCATGTCTACCTCCCCGGGCCTAGCCGCAGTTCCAGTTTCCCGACTCCGGCTCGTCCTGGCCGGCGTTGGTCTTGTGGGACCATCCCTCGTCGAACTTGCCGTTGGCCTTGACGATGAGCTCGCGCACGGAGCGGCCCGAGTCGGACAGGTATATCGAGCTTCCGTGCACGGTCAGCGACGCCCTGAGGTGGTCGTCGAGGCCGCACTGGTCCTCCTGGGCTCCGTCGGCGACGCCGACCAGGTAGACGCCGCCGTCCTTGGACGGCACGGCGAGCCTGTCGCCGATGACGGCGGGCCCTCCGATGATCGGCCCCTCGGTCTCGAGCGTCCAGCGCCTGAGGCCGTCCTGGAGGCCTATGGCGTAGACGTTGCCGTCCAGGGACGGCGCGTAGACGGTGTCGCCCTTGACGGCCGCTCGTGCCCAGTACCACCTGTCGGCGCCCTCGAACGTCCACGCGGCGGCGCCGGTCTCCGCGTCGATGGCGTAGAAGGTGCTGTCGAAGGAGCCGACGAGCACCTTGCCGTCGGCGACGACCGTGCCGGCGACCACGCCGCCCTCGGTCCTGAACCTCCATACCTGGGCGCCGGTGGCGACGTCGACCGCGTAGACGTGCTGGTCGAGCGATCCGAAGTAGGCGACGCCGTCGTGGACGGCTGGGGTGGACCAGACCTGGCCGCCCGTCGAGAACGTCCACCGCAGCGCGGCGGCATGGCTATCGAAGTCGTACTCGTAGGCGTAGACGTTGCCGTCGTTCGATCCGACCAGCACGAGGTTGTCGGCGACCGCGACGCCGCCCACGACGTGGTCTCCGTCGCCGACCCTGGTGTCCCAGAGCTCCTCGCCGTCGAGGCTGAGGGAGTAGAGGAAGCCGTGGTAGGAGGCGAAGAAGATGGTGTCGCGGGCCACGACGGGCGTGCCGTAGATGACGAGGTCGGCCTCGACGTCGCCTCGCAGTGGGAAGCTCCAGAGCTCCTCGCCGCCGCTGGCATTGGGTCCGGCCTGGTCCCCGGCGACGAGCGCCCTGAGGTCTCCCTCCCGGGTGCCGACATAGAGGACGCTGCCGTAGACGTCGCCACGGTAGGTGACGTCTTCCACGACGGCGCCGCCCGACCAACCCTCCGGGGTCGGGAGACGCGCGCAGCCGATCAGCACAAGTCCGGCGAGCAGCAGCAGAGGCCAGAGTCGAAAACGCATTGGTAGATTATGCCTGAACGGGACGCCTCGTGTCTTCGTGTCGCGGGTGTGTAGCTGTTCGGAGTTGAAGGGCGGGCGCGATCCTGTCGCCGGGGAGCGTCTGAACTGTGATTCGTGGGATTCTGCGATTGAGATGATTGGGAGGCGACAGGTGCGAGCGCACAAACAGCGCAGACCCGGTGGCTGGCGCAGGCCACGCCCCAGGGACTGGACTGTCGCGGGCCCCTCGATACGCCCCGACGAAGCGTCGGGGCACTCGGGGCGAACGGGTCGCGTGGCGAAGCGGCCCCACCCCTGCCTGGACGTCGATGGCCACCGCGCCGTCATGTCCGCGAAAATCAGACCTCTGCGTAACCCCCTTGGTTGCGGCGAACAGTGGTGGCCGTACGTCGATTTCGTACCTGGAAGGCCCCGCCCCTGGATTCCCGCCCCCGTCTGCACGGGGGCAGGCTCTTCGCGGGAATGACGATTGTGCAAAGGTCTCCCCCCGTCTCCACGGGGGCGGGCTCTTGGCGGGAACGACGATTATGCAAGGGTCTCCGTAATCGGGAACCCACAGGGTCCGGCTCCGGTCGTCTCAGCAACGCTGAACAGGCATGCGGCTGCCCCGGTTGGGAAGGGGGCGCGACGAGGCCCGGTCGCGACGGCTACGGGACGGGGTCGTAGCCGCTGGTGCCGAAGGGCTGGCAGCGTGCGAGGCGTTTGACGCCGAGCCAGGTCCCCCTGAGGACGCCGTGGCGCGATACGGCCTCGTAGGTGTAGCGCGAGCATGTCGGGGTGTGGCGGCAGAGGCCCGCCATGTAGGGCGAGATGGCCCTCTGGTAGAGCCTGATGGCGAGCAGGACGGCGGTGCGCACGGCTACTCCCCGTCACCCGCCCGCGCGGCGATGCCGGCGCGGCGGACCAACCGTGTCACCGAGCGATCGACGGCGTGGAAGTCGGCGTCGGAGGCGCCGTTGCGGGCGATGAAGACGAGGTCCCAGCCCTCCCGCAGGGGGATGTGGCGCACGGACTCGCGCAGCAGGCGCTTGACACGGTTGCGCACGACCGCGTTGCCGACGCGCTTGCTGACGGAGTAGCCGGCGCGGCTTGCGGACAGGCCGTTGGGCCGGGCTACGAGTACGAGGAGGCGGTCCGACCAGGGGCGGCCGTCGCGGCGCGTAGCGGCGAAGTCGGCCTGTCTGGTGAGGCGCTGGGCATGGGCCATCGGGCGCGGGCCTCTCGGTCGCGCGTGGGCTAGACGGAGAGTCGACTCCGTCCCTTGAACATGCGGCGTTTGATCACGGCGCGGCCGCCGCGTGTCCGCATGCGGCCTCGGAAGCCGTGGACACGGCTCCGCCTGCGCTTCTTGGGCTGGTACGTTCTCTTGGGCACTTCAACCTCACCGCGTACGATTATACTCAGCGCCCCGCCGGGGCGTCAAAAGGGGGGCGCATGCCCGTATTGCCGACCCTATGGTGAGGGCGCCGTATTGCAGGGACCGGGTGGGTTGGAAACCCACCCCCACGAGGTGACGGCTCGCAGATTTGGGATGCCCGAGTTCCAGGAGAATGTCGCCCTGAACGGCGTGAAGGGCCTGGGGTGGTGCGGTCGTGCAGCGGCCCGGATCGGGGGGCCGCCCCAGGTCGCTCTCTGCGCTCGGGACGACAGGGCGCGGACGTGCCGCGAAGGGTCGTCGCCGAGGTGCTCCGCCGGCGTAACTGTTCAGAGTAGGTGAGGCGGAACGTTTGAACTGTGATTCGTGGGATTCTGATGATGGGGATGATTTGGTGCTGAGCCTCGCCCGCTCTTCGTGGCGGCCCCTCGATACACCCCGACGAAGCGTCGGGGCACTCGGGGCGAACGGGTTAGGTGTCCGCTCAACTCTGAACAGTTGCCCCCCGGCGCTACGGCGCGAGGGTGGTGAGTGGGCCTACGGGTATGTTCCTGAGCGCCCAGAAGGCGACGACGCCGGCGAGCAGCGCCCATATCCAGCGCGAGCGCAGGAAGACCGGGCGCGGCGACGGGAGGCCGTACGCTCTCAGGGCTCCCGCCGCGAGGGAGTAGGCGACGAAGGGCAGCGACATCACGGTGAGGGCGTTGTACCCGAGCGCGCCCGACACGTCGCCGAACATCAGCCGGTGCAGGGCGCGCAGCGTGCCGCAGCCGGGGCAGTAGCACCCGGTCAGGCCCAGGAACGGGCATACGGGGTAGCTGCCGGGGTCCCGGGGGTCGATGGCGTACAGCATCGCGAGCGCCGCGACCCCGGCGAGAGCCAGCCCGGCGTACGCGAGCCTCGGCGATATCGACAGGCGCGGCGTTGTCAGGACCCCGGTCATCGCGGGCTCACAGCGCGGAGACGAACGCCGACAGCAGGAACGCGGGAACGACCAGGCCGGTCCCGAACGCAATCCACGCCCACATCTTCGCCCTTTCGGAGGTCCGCCGGGCGCCCTCGATGTCTCCGGCCTCCAGCTTCCCGTTGACCTGCGCCGCGTAGACGATGGACACGATCCCGAAGGGCAGGCAGCAGAAGACCGTCACGAGAATGGCGGGCACGAGGTAGTTGTCCACGCGCTGAGGAGGTTCCGGGGCGTCGACCCGGGGGTCCGGCGGGGCGTCCAGGGCTCTGCCGCAGCGCTTGCAGAACCGCGCCCTGTCCTCGCGCTCGGCGCCGCAGCCCCCGCAGTACATCTGGCCCCTCCCGCTGGCTGCTACTCGCTGCCCGCGGGGCCGGGTTCGCCCGGCCCGGGCTCCGGCCCGGCGCCGTTGTGGCGGCTGTCCCAGTCCTCGCGGCGGATGTCCATCCGGAGGAAGTCGAGCCCGCTACGCCGGACCTTCTTGACCTCGCGGAAGCCCGACTTGGCGAAGGAGCGTTGGGCGCGGAGGTTCCACTCCAACGTGTGGAGGTAGATCCTGTCGAGGGTGGTGGTGTTGAAGATGTGCTCGAGCAGCGCGTCGACCGAGTCGGTCCCGTAGCCCATGTCCCAGTATTCGCGGTTGCCGATCATGATCCCGAGCTCGGCTTCGCCGCGCCTCAGGTCGATGTCGTAGTACATGCAGTTGCCGATGTGGAGGCCGTCGAACGTGTCGATGGCCAGCCGCTTCGACGCGGGGCTGCTGAAGAGGATCTCCTCGCGGGAGAACCTGGCGAAGTCGGAGAACGACATCCTGAGCGGTTGGGTCGCGTCGAGTTTTGAGAGCTCTTCGTCGGTGCGCCAGGCGTAGTCGTCGGCGACGTCGTCGAGCCGCTTCTCGCGGATGACGACCTTGCGTCCCCTGATCTCGACCGTTGCAGCCAGTGCCGGCTCGCGCCTATTGCGCAGCCACGGCAGCGCTCTTTTCAACAATTCTGGCCTCGTTCGGGTAGGTCATCGTCTCCACAGCCTGGGCGAGCGGAAACCACTCGACGACGTCGAACTCGTCGTCGTGGCGCGAGGTGTCGCCTCCGGTGGGTGACATGAGGTAGTAGTGGACGGTCTTGTGGCATCGAGCGCCGTCCGATGGCCTCAGGAACCAGTACTGGATGCTTTCGAGGCGCCGGACGATTTCGACGTCGAGGCCGGTCTCCTCCCTCACCTCTCGGAGGGCGGTCTGCTCTCGGGTTTCACCCGGGTCTGGCGTGCCTTTCGGCAGCGCCCACCGGAGCGGGTCCGTGCGGCCGCACAGCACGACCTCGTTGCCTCCGCGGCCCTTCCTGACGACGACGCCGCCCGCCGAAACGAGCTCGACGGGGGGCCCCTTGTTTGCCATTGGGCCATTCTATGGCTCGTCCAAAGTAGCGTCAAGACTGTTCAGATTGGGGCGAAATGGCCTTGACGGCGGCGCTGGGCTTTGCTAGGCTTACGATGTTGGATTATGTCCACAGCCTCTCCCCACGGCGTATTCCGCGGTTTCTGCACCCTGCTATAAATGCGCCATTTTTCACCCCGCCCGCGGGCTCTCTCCTCCGCGTTCTAACAGTCACCAGTATTCAGGAGTGAGGAACGAATGACCCTGTCCTCGTCGCAGGTCAGCAACGGTATCGGTATCAACGAGCGTTCGTACGGCAAGATAGAGTCGGTCCTGGATGTCCCGAACCTGATCCAGGTACAGATCGACTCCTTCGAGTGGTTCAAGACGAACGGCCTCAAGGAGCTCTTCGATGAGATATCGCCCATCGAGGACTTCCCCGGAGGGCGGTTCGAGCTCAGGTTCCTGGATCACAGCTTCAAGGACCCGGCCCACACCGAAGACGAGTGCCGGGAGCGGGAGATAACCTACTCCGCGCCGCTCCACGTGACGGTGGAGCTGCACACGAAGGCGCCCGGCCCCGGCGAGGGCGAGCGAAAGATCCAGGACCTGTTCATCGGCGACATCCCGATGATGACGTCGACCGGGACGTTCATCATCAACGGCGCCGAGCGCGTGGTCGTCAGCCAGCTCGTGCGGTCCCCGGGCGTCTACTTCACGACCGACGCCGACCCGGCGACGGGGCGGCCGCTGTCGTTGGCGAAGCTGATCCCGGCGCGGGGAGCGTGGATGGAGTTCGAGACCAGCAACCGGGACGTGATCTCGGTGAAGGTCGACCGGAAGCGCAAGAGCCCGGTCAGCATGCTGCTCCGGGCGCTCGGATACGTGACCGACGAGCAGGTCCACGAGCTGTTCGAGGACGTGGACGTCGACCCTCAGCACCAGTTCATGAAGGCGACGATCGCCAAGGACACGCCCGTCGACAACCACCAGGAGGCGCTGCTCGAGTTCTACCGGAGGCTCCGCCCCGGCGAGCCGCCCAGCGTGGAGAACGCGCGGACGCTGCTGGACAACCTGTTCTTCAACGCGAGACGGTACGACCTGAGCCGCGTGGGGCGCTACAAGCTGAACCTGCGTCTCGGCCTCGACGCGCCGTCCGAAGAGGGCACTCTGTCGCCCCACGACATCATCAGCCTGCTGCGCATGATGATCCTGATCAACCGGGGCGTAGAGTCGGCGGACGACATCGACCACCTCGGCAACCGCCGCGTCCGCGCGGTGGGAGAGCTGATCCAGAAGCAGGTCCGGCTGGGACTCGTGCGGATGGAGCGGGTCATCAAGGAGCGGATGACGACCCAGATGGACCCGTCGACAACGACGCCGGCCGCGCTGATGAACATCAGGCCGGTGGTCGCGGCGATCCGGGAGTTCTTCGGCGGCTCGCAGCTGTCGCAGTTCATGGACCAGACGAACCCCCTGGCGGAGCTGACGCACAAGCGCCGGCTGTCGGCCCTCGGGCCCGGCGGGCTCTCGCGGGAGCGCGCCGGCTTCGACGTGAGGGACGTCCACCACTCCCACTACGGGCGCATCTGCCCGATCGAGACCCCGGAGGGCCCGAACATCGGCCTCCTCGGCTCAATGGCGACCTACGCCCGGACGAACGAGTTCGGTTTCATCGAGACGCCGTACCGCGAGGTGCGCCGCGAGATATCGAGCCAGTCGCCCGACCTCGTCGGCCGGACGATCGCGGAGGCCGTCGTCGGCGTGGACGGGAACACGATCGTCAACGCCGGCAAGGTGATCAGCAAGGGCCTGCGGACGCGCATCTCCAAGATACCGGAGCGCACCCTGGCGGTGGCGCCGTACGCGTCGAACGAGATCACCTACCTGTCGGCGCACCAGGAGGAGGACAAACGGGTCGCCCAGGCGAGCTCGCACCTGGACGAGAAGGGGCAGTTCGTCGACGAGCAGATCGAGATACGCATAGGCGACGGCGTGTCGATGGAGCCTCCGGAGAACGTCGACTACATGGACGTATCGCCGATGCAGCTCGTCAGCGTGTCGACGGCTCTGATCCCGTTCCTGGAGCACGACGACGGCCCCCGGGCGCTGATGGGATCGAACATGCAGCGGCAGGCGGTGCCCCTGCTCCGCCCCGAGCCGCCGCTCGTCGGCACCGGGATGGAGCGCCGGGTCGCGCAGGACAGCGGCCAGGTGATGCTCGCCCGCAAGGACGGCGTGGTGACCGAGGTCTCCGGCGGCCGGCTGGTGGTGCGCGGCGAGGACGGCGAAGACGAGACGTACAGGCTGCAGAAGTTCGTCCGCAGCAACCAGGGCACCTGCATCAACCAGCGGCCCATAGTGCGCAAGGGCGACAGGGTCACGGTCCGCGACATCCTCGCGGACAGCTCGTCGACCGCCGAGGGCGAGCTGGCCCTCGGGCAGAACACCCTCGTCGCCTTCATGAGCTGGGAGGGGTACAACTTCGAGGACGCGATCATCATCAGCGAGAAGATGGTGCGCGAAGACCGGTTCACCTCGATCCACATCGAGAAGTACGAGGTGGAGTCGCGGGACACGAAGCTGGGCCCGGAGGAGATCACGCGGGACATTCCGAACGTGGGCGAGGAGAGCCTGCGCGATCTCGACGAGGAGGGCATCATCAGGCTCGGCGCCGAGACCGGCCCGGGCGACATCCTCGTCGGCAAGATCACGCCCAAGGGCGAGACGGAGCTGAGCGCCGAGGAGAAGCTGCTCCGGGCGATCTTCGGCGAGAAGGCCCGCGACGTGAAGGACACCTCCCTGCGCGTGCCGCACGGCGAGCACGGCAAGGTGATCAACGTCAAGGTGCTGAGCAAGGCGAACGGCGACGAGCTTTCGCCGGGCGTCAACAAGATGGTGCGGCTGTGGATCGCCCAGACCCGCAAGGTGGCGGTGGGCGACAAGATGGCCGGCCGGCACGGCAACAAGGGCGTGATCGCGCGCATCCTGCCGGAGGAGGACATGCCGTTCCTGCCGGACGGCACGCCTGTGGACATCATACTGAACCCGATAGGCGTGCCAGCGCGCATGAACCTGGGCCAGGTGCTGGAGACGCACCTGGGCATGGCGGCGAGCACGCTCGGCTTCAAGGCGGTCACCCCGGTGTTCGACAGCACCCCGGACGTGGCGATCGAGGACGCGCTCGGCCAGGCGTGGATGATCCACAGGTCGGGCGCCATAAACTCGAAGGCCAGCGACGACGGGACGCCGCACTTCAACCTGGAGGTCACCCGCAGGTGGCTGGCCGAGCGCGGCTACAACCTGGACCGCGTCTTCTCGAAGGAGAACCCCGGCGAGGCGCGTGAGGCCTGCCTGCGGATATGGTTCCAGGAGGAGGTCGGCCGCAACCTGGCGGACTGGTCGGTGGAAAGGCTGAAGGACGAGGCGCTGCGGCTGAACCGCGAGGAGCAGGTGGCCGCGCCGATCCTTGGCAAGTCGACTCTGCGGGACGGCCGGACGGGCGAGCTGTTCGACCAGCCGATAACGGTAGGCTACATCTACATGATGAAGCTGATCCACCTGGTCGAGGACAAGATCCACGCCCGGTCCACGGGCCCGTACTCGCTGATCACCCAGCAGCCGCTGGGCGGCAAGGCGCAGTTCGGCGGCCAGCGCTTCGGCGAGATGGAGGTCTGGGCGCTCGAGGCGTACAGCGCGGCCTACAACCTGCAGGAGATGCTGACGGTCAAGTCGGACGACGTCGTCGGCAGGGTCAAGGCGTACGAGGCCATCGTCAAGGGCGAAGACATCGTGCAGCCCGGCATCCCCGAGTCGTTCCACGTGCTGCTCAAGGAGCTCCAGAGCCTGGGGCTCGCCGTGGAGCTGCTGCACGAGCAACCCGACGACCTGGAGCTCCCGGACGATCTCGCGGGCGAGACGCCGGGGCTGCCGACCCCGATCCTCGCGGAGGTCCCGATGGCGATCGGCGGTGGCGACTCCAACGGGGCAGACCCGCTGATCGAAATGTCCGACGGTCCCGCCGGCTGAGTCCGCGCCCCGCGGCGGGCGCGACCTCGCCGCACAGGCAAGCCCGGAATGGACGGCCTGACAGCTATCTCAGGAGATGGATATGGCCCATAGTGGCAACGACTTCAACGCTGTTCGGATTTCTCTCGCGTCGCCGGACCAGATCAGGATGTGGTCCTACGGAGAGGTCACGAAGCCGGAGACGATCAACTACCGCACGCTCCGTCCGGAGAAGGACGGCCTGTTCTGCGAGCGGATCTTCGGCCCGACGAAGGACTGGGAGTGCTACTGCGGCAAGTACAAGAAGATCCGCTACAAGGGCGTGATCTGCGACCGCTGCGGCGTGGAGGTCGCGCGTGCCAAGGTGCGCCGCGAGCGCATGGGGCGGATCACGCTGGCCGCTCCGGTGGCGCACATCTGGTTCTCCAAGGGCACGCCGAGCCGGATCGGGCTGCTGCTCGACCTGTCTCCGCGCAACCTCGAGCGCGTCGTCTACTTCGCGCAGTACCTGGTCACGCACGTCGACGAGCAGATGCGCGAACTGACGCTGGACCGCCTCAACAAGCAGCTCGAAGAGGGCCTGGAGCGTCTCGAGAACGAGGCGCAGGCGAAGCGCGAAGAGGCGCTGAAGGCCCTGGAAGAGGAGGCGGAGGCGGAGCGGGCCGCGGGCCTGGAGAAGATCGAGGAGGAGATTCGCGCCAGGCGCGAGGAGGTTCTCGGCAAGCTGGAGGAAGAGGTGCGAGCCGAGGCGAACGGAGCCGAGGGCGACGAGGAGACGGACGCGGCGACTCCGGAGCAGATCGAGGAGAAGCTGGCCGAGCGGCGCGCCGAGCTCGAGAGCGAGCTGGACGCGGAGCTCGACAAGCGGCGTGAGGCATTCAACGCCGGGTTCGACGAGGAGCTCGCGAAGCGCCGCGAGGCGTCGACCGTCGCAGTCGAAGAGAAGATCGCCGAAGAGACGCTGGCGTTCGAGAACGATCTCGGCGCCCAGGTCGACGAGGTCGAGGCCCTCAGGGTGCGCGAGCTGATGACCGAGACCCGGTACCGGGAGATGCGCGAGAAGTACTCCGACGTGTTCACCGCCGGCATGGGCGCCGAGGCCGTGCTGAGCGTGCTCAAGGAGTACGACCTGGAGCAGGAGCGCGAGAGGCTGCAGGAGGACCTCCGGTCCACCTCCGGCCAGAAGCGCAAGAAGGCCACCAAGACGCTCAGGGTCGTCGAGGCCTTCCGCAAGAGCGGCAACAAGCCGGAGTGGATGGTCATCTCGGTGCTGCCGGTGCTGCCGCCGGAGCTGCGTCCTATGGTGCAGCTCGACGGCGGCCGGTTCGCGACCAGCGACCTGAACGACCTGTACCGGCGGGTGATCAACAGGAACAACAGGCTGAGGAAGCTGATCGAGCTCCAGGCGCCGGAGATCATCGTCCGCAACGAGAAGCGGATGCTGCAGGAGGCGGTCGACGCTCTGATCGACAACGGCCGGCGCGGCCGGGCGGTGTCGGGCAGCCACAACCACAAGCTGAAGTCGCTGTCGGACCTTCTCCGCGGCAAGCAGGGCCGGTTCAGGCAGAACCTGCTGGGCAAGCGGGTGGACTACAGCGGGCGCTCGGTCATCACCGTTGGGCCGACGCTGAAGCTGCACGAGTGCGGGTTGCCGCGGCGGATGGCGCTGGAGCTGTTCAAGCCCTTCGTCATGCACCAGCTGGTGGTCAAGGGCCACGCGCACAACATCAAGAGCGCCAAGCGCCTGGCGGAGCGGGCGCGTCCCGAGGTGTGGGACATCCTGGAGGACGTGGTCAGCCAGCGGCCCGTGCTCCTGAACCGCGCGCCGACGCTGCACAGGCTCGGCATCCAGGCGTTCCAGCCGAAGCTGATCGACGGCGGCTCGATCCAGGTGCACCCGCTGGTGTGCGCGGCCTTCAACGCCGACTTCGACGGCGACCAGATGGCGGTGCACGTGCCGCTGTCCAGCGGCGCGGTGCAGGAGGCGAAGCGCGTGATGCTGAGCCTCTACAACATGCTGTCGCCCAGCTCCGGCGAGCCGATAGTCGCGCCGACGCTGGACATGGTGCTCGGCTGCTACTACCTGACGATGGTCAAGGAGGGCGCGAAGGGCGCCGGCCGCAGCTTCGCGAGCTTCGAAGACGCCCGGCTCGAGTACGAGCTGGGCAACGTGGACCTGCGCGCGCTGGTCAAGGTGCGCGACCGCTCGGCCGACAACGGCTCGGAGGTCTGGCACGAGACGACGCTCGGTCGGATCATCTTCAACGAGGTGCTCCCGGACGAGCTGGGGTTCCGCAACCAGGAGATCGACAAGACCGCGCTGAAGGACATCACGGGCGACGCCTACCGGGCGCTCGGCAACGAGGGCGCGCGCGAGGTGCTCGACGCGGTCAAGGACATCGGCTTCAGGTACGCGTCGAAGTCCGGGATCACGATCGCCATCAACGACATCGAGGTCTCCGACGAGAAGGAGGTCATCATCGGTGAGGCCGAGGGCAAGGTCGCGATGCTGGAGCAGCAGTACATGGACGGCCTGATCACCGAGGACGAGCGGTACACGAACGCCGTGCAGATCTGGACGGACGCCAACGACCACCTGACGAAGGTGATCGAGACGAACCTGCGCAACTACGGCGGCATGTACCTGATGGCCACGTCCGGCGCGAAGGGCAACATCGCGCAGATCAAGCAGATGGCCGGCATGAGAGGCCTGATGTCGAACCCGAAGGGGCGCATCATCGACCGTCCCATCAAGTCCAACTTCCGAGAGGGCCTCAGCGTCCTGGAGTACTTCCTGTCGACGCACGGCGCACGCAAGGGCCTGGCCGACACCGCGCTCCGCACGGCGGACAGCGGTTACCTGACCCGGCGCCTGATCGACGTCGCGCAGGAGGTCACCGTCACGGTCGAGGACTGCGAGACCGAGAACGGGATGTGGGTGGAGAACCGGCCGGACGAGCCGCTGGTGACGGCGTTCGAAGAGCAGCTCGTCAGCCGCAGGGCCGCCCAGCCGGTGGCCGACCCCGAGACGGGCGAGATCATCGTCGACCGCAACGAGCCGCTTACCGACGAGGTCATCTCGCGCATCAAGGACGCGGCGGTGGACGGGGTGATGGTCCGCTCGCCGCTGTCGTGCGAGGCGGAGCGGGGCGTCTGCCGGAACTGCTACGGGATGTCGCTGGCGACGGGCCAGCCCGTGATGATGGGCGAGGCGGTCGGCATCATCGCGGCCCAGAGCATCGGAGAGCCGGGAACGCAGCTCACGATGCGCACGTTCCACACGGGCGGCATCGCCGAGGCCGACATCACGAGCGGCCTTCCCAGGGTCGAGGAGCTGCTCGAGGCGCGCACCCCCAAGGGCGAGGCCGTGCTCTCGGAGATCGACGGCCTCGTCGAGATACCTGAGGCCGGCGAGTCCAGGATCGTCACTGTCGTGAGCACCGACCAGTTCACAGACGAGTACCCGTTCCCTGAGGGCTACAAGGCGCTCGTCGGCGACGGTCAGGAGGTAGTCATAGGCACGCCGCTCGCCGAGCCGGAGGAGCCGGCGGACGACGAGTCGACGGCGCTGCAGCCCACGGAGCTGGTGGCGCGCGTGGCGGGGACGGTGAGCCACGAGGACGGCAAGATGGTCATCACGTGGACCGACGAGGACAGGCGGGAGTACCAGATACCGGCCGCGGCGCACGTCGCCGTCAAGGACGGTGAGCGCGTCACCGCGGGACAGGAGCTGACCCACGGGCCGAAGAGCCCCCAGCAGGTGCTTCGGATCCAGGGCCGCGACTCCGTCGAGAAGTACCTGATCGAAGAGGTGCAGAAGGTCTACCGCTCGCAGGGCGTGACGATCCACAACAAGCACAACGAGATAGTCGTATCCCAGATGCTGCGGAAGGTCCGCATCGACGCGCCGGGCGACACCGACCGTCTGCCGGGCGAGTTGGTAGACCGTCGCGAGTTCGAGGAGATCAACGCCGGAGTCCTCGCCGAGGGCGGCGAGCCCTCCACCGCGAGCCCGGTGCTGCTCGGGATAACGCGCGCGTCGCTGAGCATGGAGAGCTTCCTGGCGGCGGCGTCGTTCCAGGAGACGACGAGGGTGCTGACCGAGTCGGCGGTCAACGGCGACAAGGACATGCTCCGGGGCCTGAAGGAGAACGTCATCATCGGCAGGCTGATTCCGGCCCGGTACGACATGTCGGAGGAGGGCCGCGAGCGCCTCGCACTCGAAGAGGCGCGGCCGCAGCCGGTCGCGTTGCTGTCGGAGGGCGTGGAGGACGCGCGGGCCTTCGAGTTCGCGGACGCGATGGAGGAGATCCCGCAGCTCTAGACGCGTCCGAGGGGGCGCGCGGACCGGTCCTTGTGCCTGTCAGAGACCCGGAGGCTGGCGGCACGGTTGTGCGTGTCTTCGATACGCACAACCGTGCATCACCCGGAAGATATTCGGTCCTTCAGGTTGGGGAGCGGTCGTGTTCCGTCAAGTCCAGTTGCTGTCTTGCGTAGGGCGGAAGCGGTCGGTTCCAGCACCTGCCAGAGACCTTTACACGTCTTCCTGGTTCCGCAAGGCCCGCAACTATGCAGATAGCACCGGGCAGCCTTGGTTCGTACTGTCTGCCAAACACGGCCTTGTACATCCAGATCAAGTAGTCGCGCCTTACGATCTCACCCTGAACGCCATTCCAAAGCCGGGCCGATGTGAATGGGCCAGCAGAGTGCTTGCACAATTGGGGCCGCATTTGGATGGTGTCGATTCGGTAGTGATTTTGGCTGGTCGACGCTACCGAGAGTTCTTGGAGCCATCTTTGCGAGGTCGTGGTCTGGCCGTCTGCGTCCCGATGGAAGGTATGAGGATCGGGGAGCAATTGAGATGGTTGACTGGGATGTGCGCGGCTGATCGGTTGGGCGACACCGTACGCTTCTATGAGCTTCTCGATCACCTTGCGGATCGGGTCGGTGGCCCCAGATTCTTGCGAAGCTGCAGCGCCGGCATGAGCTGGCCGCGGCGCGGGGTGTATTTCTTCTACGAGAATGGTGAGTCCAGATCAGGCTCGGGGGGCGGGCCCAGAGTCGTTCGCGTCGGCGCTCATGCGCTGAGACATGGCTCTCGAAGTACCCTGTGGGGCCGGCTCTCTCAGCATCGCGGCACGTCCCGGTCTGGCCTGGGTAACCACCGAGGGTCGGTTTTTCGGTTGCTCGTAGGTGTTGCGTTGGCCAGCCGGGGGGATGTACTGCTACCAGAGTCGTGGGGCGTTGCCGGAACTGCCGACAGTAGTGCGGAAGCGGACATCGAAGCCTCGGTCAGCGAGTATATCGGACAGATGCCCTTTGTGTGGATGAGCGTGGACGATGAGCCCGGCCCCAACTCCAGCCGCGGATTCATCGAGCGCAATGCTATAGCAATCCTGAGTGGCTATGGCCGCCCCGCAATAGACGGGCCGTCCGGAGAATGGCTTGGCCGATTCAGCGACCGGGAGCGGGTTCGCCTGTCCGGCCTCTGGAACAATAACCATGTCGACGAAGCGTACGATCCCTCGTTCCTTGACGACATGGAATACTGGGTTGACGCGAATCTGCCATGAACCACGCAGATCATCTGCTGCATGCAGGAGGAGCGAGTTGCGCGCGCCCAGCGAGTCGGCGACCCACCTGAGTCGTGTTGACCGCCTCTTCGTCGCCTTGCTAAACTTCAGATCCGCCGATGCGGCGGCTCGAGGCGGAGTGGAGGGCGGTTAGCTCAGTGGTTTAGAGCGCTGCGTTGACATCGCAGAGGTCATAGGTTCAAATCCTTTACCGCCCACCAGGACCTCGACACGGCGAGGTGGCATATCGATAGCGTAGCGGACGTCGGGCGGCGGCCCTCGGTCAGCGAGATCCGCGCGGTCATTTCCGACGCTCTTCCCGAGGACTCGGGCCTGAGACCGCTGGCGGGGTTCAAGCTGGACCTGACGGCGAACCCGGGCTTCGAAAAGGTCTTCTTCGCGGTCCGGTGCGACTGCGGCACGGCGGGCCTGCTGAGCGTCGAGGTGGCGCCGGACAAGGGCATGGACGATCTGAGGAAGGCCGCGCCGGAGCTGGCGCGGCGGCTGATGCTGCAGGCGAAGTCGTTCCACCGGATGCCGTGCGAGATGCACGCGAGGATGCGAATGGGGCCGGCGGCGCCGGCTGGGAAGAGTGAAGAGGAATAGATGCCGAGAGAGCTGAGCGAGTCGGAGGCGTTCGACAGGGCGAAGGCGTTCTCGGAGCGCTACGTCGACCGTGGGCCGTACGAGTTCTTCCCGGACGCCGAGGTCGTCCGAATCGTCCAGGAAGGCCTGGGAGAAAACGAGCGCGTCCACGGGTACCGGTACTGCCCCTGAATGCCTCTCAGCGGCGATCCCGTGGAGGACCGCAAGAAAATATGCCCGTGCGAACGGCATCACGAGGACATCCAGAGGGACGGGTTCTGCATATGACTGTTCTTCGTGAGCGAAGAGTTTCTTCGCAAGTACGAAGAGGAAGAGGGAGCGGTCGAGCAGACGATAGGCGAGGCGGTGCAGGTCGGCGAGGAGCTGTTCGACAACACCGGCGGCAAACGGGAGTACAATAGAGAGAGAAGGAAGGCGTCGACGAAGCGGCCGAAGTCGAAGAAGACGCCGGAGGACGAGTCGGAGTGAGCAGCGAAATACTGGTATACACGTCGAACGGCTGAGGGCCGTGCCATATGGTGAAAGTGTATCTTTCACGAAAGGGCGTGCCCTTCACCGAGCACAACATATCGCAGAGCGTCGACTCGCTGAAGAGCCTCGTCGGCATGGGCTACCGGACTACGCCGGTGACCGTGATCGGCGACGAGAAGGTCGTGGGCTACAGCCCGGCGAAGCTCGACGCAGCCCTGGAGGCCGCGGCAACAGGCTAGCGGCTCCCGAGGACGCCAACCTCCAAAACACAGATCATCCCCACATCGTCCCGGCAGTCCGGCGCACAGCGCGGACATCCGGGACCGGCAAAACAGCGCGGCCCCGTGGTGTAGCGGCTTAACACACTGCCCTGTCAAGGCAGAGATCGCCGGTTCGAATCCGGTCGGGGTCGCCAGCTACCTTGGTTCCCCAGTCCTCTGCGTCCTGAACGACTGCTCCCGCGCCGTCCGAGTCCAGCCAGCCGGACGCGGTCCTGGCGGAGGCGTCGGAGGAAAAGCGCCAGTGTGGCGGCAAATCGCCAGTTTCGTTCGGGAGTGCAGATGGGGGCGGAGCATCGAGCCTCACTCGACGAGCGGATTGGACTGCTGCCGCACACGACCGCGGACGCGAACCTCCATTACGGTGGGTATGTACCACCTGGCGTAGCCATAGAGTCCGCGTCCGGTTCAGCACGCCGCAGGTGATACGCCCTCCGGCTCCTCCAATGGGCTGGGTGTTGTGGTCATCGAGGCTCTCGTGGACGACGATGGCGGGCCCAGTCGGCGTCCATGAGCAGAGCCGGATCAACCGGAGCCGCGCGCCCGACCCGCCGGCCCGGGCGTGCCGGCTTTGTCTAAGAACGGACATATGCCGTTGGGCGGTCGTCGTTTATCCGATGTATAAATCGCGCGCGCGCCGGCACGCGCGCGCCGGCCTCTCCGCCCGTCTGCACAGCGGTTGATGTGGATTTCGGGCCATCGCTCCGGCCCGGGCCCGCGCCCCGTCCGCCGCATGGCAAAGCCGTTCCCGGACACGGAGCCCTGTGACAAGCCGCCCGCCGCAGGCGCCTGGCCGGAGCCCCGCAATTTCCGCTCGAAATTCCGGCCTGCGTAGCTTGACGGTGGACGCTTGGGGGGGTGCTACACTGCCGCGCACCCCCGGCGGCGTGGCCCCTGAGCCCGCGGGTCAGCCGCCCGCACCGGGTCCTCGATCCGGGTCCCGCCGGGGACGAATTCTCCAGGGTCCGCAGCGCCATCCGGAGGCCGCACACCACCGTTGACGACCGCGACGACAAAGACCGCCGAGCCGGCCGACCAGGGGCCCGCTTCGGACGAGCGGCACCCCGGCGCCGTTTGGCAGGCCGTTCTCGGCGACCTGCAGCTCCGGGTGACCCGCCCAAGCTACGAGACCTGGCTGCGCGACACCTCCGGTCTACGCTACGCTGACGGTGAGTTCATCGTCGGCGCGCCCAATACGTTCGTGGCGGAGATGCTGGAGCAGCGGATGTTCTCCCTGATCTCCGATGCGGTCGCCCGGGTCGTCGCCAAGGATGTAGACGTCCGCTTCGAGGTGACCTCGCCGGGCCAGGCCGCGCACCCGTCCAGCCCCTCTCCGGGGCCGGCGCGTCACTCCCCCAACGGGTCATCACATCGGCCGGCCGATCGCGCGCCGACGGCCCTCAATCGACAGTACGTGTTCGGCTCCTTCATTGTCGGCCGGTCAAACGAGCTCGCCCACGCGGCCGCCCTAGCCGTGTCGGAGAACCCCGGCAGCGTCTACAACCCGCTGTTCATCTACTCCGGCGTTGGCCTCGGCAAGACGCACATGCTCCACGCGATCGGCCACAGCCTGGCCGCCCGCGGGCTCACGCCGATCTACGCGACGACGGAGGAGTTCACCAACGGCTACATCCGGGCCATTCGCGAAGGAACTACCGACGCATTCAGGGCCCACTACCGCAGCGCCGACGCCCTGCTGCTGGACGACATCCAGTTCATCATCGGCAAGCAGCAGACACAGGAGGGCTTCTTCCACACCTTCAACGCACTCCACCTTGCCGGCAAGCAGGTCGTCATCACGAGCGACCGGCCGGTCACGAACCTCACGCTGCTCGAAGACCGTGTCAGCTCGCGACTCGCCGCAGGCCTGGTCGTCGACATCCAGACCCCCGACCTGGAGATGCGCATCGATATCCTCCGCGCAAAGGCTGCCGCTACGGGCCAGCGGTTCCCGGACGACGTGCTCGATCTCCTCGCCGGCCGCGTCCATAAGAACGTCCGCGAACTGGAAGGCTCGCTGAACAAGATCGCCGCCTATGCGCATCTGACGAACAACCTGATCTCCGTCGACCTCGTCAAGAAGGCCCTCGCTGACTCTCTCGCCGCATCGGCCCGGCGGAAGGTCACGGAACACGAGATCCTCGAGGCCGTCTGCTCGTACTTCGCAGTCGATATCGACACCCTCAGGGGTCGGCGCCGCGACAAGCAGACTGCCCTGGCGAGGCAGGTCGCGATGTTCCTGCTCCGCGAGGACGCGCATCTTACCCTCAAGGCGACGGGCATCGCACTTGGCGGCAAGGACCACACGACCGTCATGCACGCCTGTGTCCGCATCGCCGCACTCGCCAATGATGACCCCGCTCTCAGGCAGGATCTCATCAACATCCGGGAGTCTCTGGACGGATAACCTCGCAGCCCCGGCGCCATCGCCACGGTCTCGTCGGCACCAAGACTACCCCTTTTTCTTGTGGATAACTCCCCGTCTCCGGTGGATATCCTTCCGCCAATGTGGGTAACCTCCCCGCACTTCGAGCGGCCCGCCTTCGCCCTCTGACCCATCCACAAGGTACGAAGACCCTCTCCCCACCGGATTCACCAGGAGCCTCAGGCCAACACGGCGCCCGCGCGTGATTTCCAAGCAATCCACCGGATTACTGAGGACTGTTAGTATTCCTTCTACCAATGATCGATACCTTGGAGATCTCAGTAAAGGCAGGCGATGGGGGTAACGGCTGCGTGAGCGGCCGCAGGGAGAAGTTCGTCCCTCGCGGCGGGCCCGATGGTGGCGATGGCGGAAGGGGAGGCGCGGTTGTCGTCAGGAGTTCTGCCGCGATCAAGAGCCTCCGCCGCCTGAGGCAGCGCCGCCGATTCGTCGCGGGCAATGGGGGTCATGGCGCGGGCAAGAACCGGCATGGCGCGAATGGGAGTGATGTCGAGATCGAGGTGCCGGTGGGCACCGTAGTCAGAGCGCGAGAAGAGGGGCGGGATGGCACAGCGGACCTGGCCGGAGATGGGATGGCTGTAACAGTAGCCGCCGGCGGCCGGGGCGGTCGCGGGAACAGGCGCTTCGCCTCGGCGACGAACAGATTCCCGGTCCTGGCCGAAGAGGGAGATCCCGGGGAGCGGGTGACGCTGCGACTGGAGCACAAGCTGCTGGCGGACGTCGGCATCATCGGTGCGCCGAACGCGGGCAAGTCGAGTCTCCTCGCCGCGCTGACGGGAGCGAGTCCAAAGGTGGCAAGCTACCCGTTCACGACGATTGAGCCGTCGCTCGGCACCGCTGAGATCGGCTACGACAGCATCGTCGTCGTCGATATCCCAGGGCTTATCGAGGGGGCCCATGCCGGAGTCGGCCTCGGTCACGATTTCCTGCGGCACGTCGAGCGGGCCCAGGTGCTGGTCCACTTGGTCGACGGCGAAAGGGACGACCCGGTAGCCGAGTATCGCCGCATCCGCCGGGAACTGGAGCTGTTCGACGAGCGGTTGGCAGGCAAGCGGGAGGTCGTCGCCGTCAACAAGGCGGACCTGGAAGGTGTAGCCGAGCGGGCGAGACACCTCCAGGCGGCGCTCCCGCAGGAAGAGGTGCACTCCATCTCAGCGCTGGCCAGGATAGGCCTGGATGAGCTGCTGCGGGCTGTGACCGCCTCCCTGGCTGTGACGCCGCCCACCCGGGGCGAGGCGGGACCGGAGGCGCCCGTGCCGGTGATTCGGCCGCGGATGGCCGGGCATGAGGCGAGGGTCGCGAAAGACGGGGAGGCCTACGTGCTGCGGAGTCGTGCCGCGGAGAGGATCGCGGCGATGGTGGACCTTGGCGACTGGGAGGCCCGGTCCCAACTCCTGGAACAACTGAGGCGGATGGGATTGACGTCCGCCCTGGCCACGGCCGGCGTGCAGCCGGGGGACCGCGTCCGCATAGGCTCGCGTGAGTTGGAGTGGGGATAGTTGCGAACGGGAGTATTCGGCGGGACGTTCGACCCGGTCCATGCGGGGCACCTCGCGGCGATAGAGGCCGCCCGCCAGGAGCTCGGCTTGGACGAGGTGCTCGTCGTCCCGGCCGGTAGCCCCCGCCTCAAGGCCAGCCGGCCGGGGGCCTCCGGGATGCACCGGCTCGAGATGGCCCGGCAGGCGGCGTTGGCGCTCCCGGGGGTCGCCGTGTCAGACCTGGAGATGCGCAGACCCGGCCCAACGTATACTGTAGACACGCTGGAGGCCCTCGCGCCGGGACGAGAGTTGTTCCTGCTGCTGGGAACGGACGCACTGAGGCAGATCGGGTTGTGGCGCGCGCCGGGGCGCGTGGTCCAGTTGGCCCGGGTGGCCGTGTTGGAGCGGCCGGGGCAGCCGGACGACGCACTGAGCGCGCTGGAGGCGGTCGATGCGGAAGCGCGAGGGGTGGCGACGGTAGTCGGCGGCCCGCTGGTGGAGATCAGCAGCACGGAGGTGAGGCGCCGGCTGCGACGCGGCCGGTCGGTAACAGGCCTCGTGCCCGTCGCCGTCGAGCGCTACATCGCCAACCACGGCCTGTACCACGATGAGGGAGCGATAACGTGAAGGAAGAGGCAGCGGCAATCCTACGGCTGGCCCGCGACGTCGGCGCGCTCCAGTTCGGCGAGTTCAAGCTCACGTCCGGCGAGATGACCAACTACTACTTCGACGGGCGCCTTGTCACCCTCGACCCCGAGGGCTCCTACACGGTGGCGTCGGCCTTCTTACCCGCGCTGGTGAAGTGCGGAGCCGAGGCGGTGGCCGGACCAGCCGTGGCCGCGGTCCCGATCCTGGGGTCCGTGGCCACCGTCAGCCATCTCGAGGGCAACCCGATCGGCGCGCTGATCGTCAGGCCGGAGGCGAAAGAGCACGGGACGGGGCGTCTCATCGAGGGACAGCTGGCGGCCGGGGCTAAAGTGGCGGTGGTCGACGACACCTGCAGCACCGGCGGCAGCCTGCTCCACGCGATCGAAGCCGTCGAGCAGGCCGGATGTGAGGTCGTCAAGGTCCTGTGCATACTGGACCGTTGCCAGGGTGGGAGCGACGAGATCAGGCGCCGCGGGTACGACGTCGAGGCCCTGCTGGAGGCCGACGCCGACGGCAACATCGTGCCGGCGGGGGAGGCAGGCCGATGAGGCTCCTGTTCGTCAGGCACGCCGAGTCGACGGCCAACGCCGAGGGCCGCTACCAGGGCCACGCCGACTTCCCGCTCTCAGACGCGGGCAGGCTCCAGGCGCGGAGGCTGGCGGAGCGGTTCCGCGACGAGGGCTTTCGGCCGACCCACGCATACACGAGCCCGCTCTCGCGCACCAGCCAGACGGCAGCCATTCTCGCGGAAGGCTGGCCGCGGCCCGTGGTCGAGGTCGACGACCTGATGGAGTACGACGTGGGCGTCCTGTCCGGCCTGACGCCCGACGAGGCCACCGCCAGGTACCCGGGGCTGGACATGGACCGGGCGTGGGAGACGGGGCTCGCCGATATAGAGGGCGTGGAGCTACCGGAGGCCAGGGTGGCCCGCGCCAAAAGAGTGGTCGACCACGCGGTCGGCGGGCACGCCGACGGCGACACGGTGCTGATGGTCACCCACGGCGGGATCCTCCAGCACATCCTGGCGACGCTGCTGGGCACCGACCGCCTCTGGGGCATCCACGTCCGAAACACGGCCGTGTTCGACTTCACCATCGAAAAGGGCGGCCGTGCCCAGGACGCCCCTGGCCGGCAGGTAGCGAGCACCCACTGGATCAACCGCTTCAACGACGCGTCGCACCTGGATTGAGCCCGGGCCATGCCACTGGCGGACCGCGGCAACTGTTCAGAGTTGAGCGGACTCTTGGCCCGTTCGCCCCGAGTGGCCCGACGCATCGTCGGGGTGTATCGAGGGGCCGCCACGAAGAGTGGGCGAGGCTCAGCACCAGACCATCCCCATCATCAGAATCCCACGAATCACGGTTCAGACGTTCCGCCTCACCTACTCTGAACAGTTACCGGCCGCGCCTGCCTGTTGATGGGTGGAAGCACGTAGACTACAATGAGCAGGTCGGCCGGCGCCGGAAGAGGGCGACGGCCTTTGGTTCTCCGGGGATAGCGGGTGCGCTCCGATGGCGAAGCTGCTGGAAGTAAAGGGCCTGGCCACCGAGTTCACGACGCAGGACGGCGTCGTGAGAGCGGTCGACGGCATCAGCTACGAACTCAACGAGGGCGAGATCATCGGCATCGTTGGTGAGAGCGGATGCGGCAAGACGGTCAGCGCGCTCTCCGTCATGAGGCTCGTCGCGTCCCCGCCCGGCAAGATCGTCGGCGGAGAGGTGATCTTCGACGGCCAGGACCTGCTCAAGCTCAGCGGCGCCCAGATGAGGCGCGTGCGAGGCAACCGGATTTCGATGATCTTCCAGGAGCCGATGACGTCACTCAACCCCGTGCTGACGATCGGCCGTCAGCTTACCGAGACGCTGCAGTTGCACCTGGGCATGAACAAGCCCGACTCGCAGAAGCGGGCCCGGGAGCTGCTCGACCTGGTCGGCATCCCCGACGCGGACCGTCATCTAGAGTACTACCCGCACCAGCTCAGCGGTGGAATGAGCCAGCGCGTGATGATCGCCATGGCGATAAGCTGCAACCCGAAGCTCATCCTCGCCGATGAGCCTACGACAGCCCTGGACGTCACGATCCAGGCCCAGATACTCGAGCTCATGCGGTCGCTGACGACGCAGCTCGGCATGGCGCTGATCCTGATCACCCACAACCTCGGAATCGTGGCGCGATACGCGTCGCGCGTGCTCGTCATGTACGCCGGCAGGATTGTCGACACCGGCGGAGCCAGGGAGATGTACGCCGACCCGAGACACCCGTACACCCTCGGGCTGCTCAACTCGGTGCCGCGCCTGGACGAGCCAGAGGGATACAAGCTGGAGACGATTGAGGGGATGCCCCCGGACCTGATCGACATGGGCGACGGCTGCCGGTTCGCGCCGCGCTGCCGGTTCGCCATCGACAGGTGTGCCCAGGAGACCCCAGAGTTGATGGCGGTGGAGGGCACGCACCTCGCCGCGTGCTTCAGGGCCCCCGAGCTGCCGGAGCTCAAGATGACTGTAGCTGAAGGGGCCGGCGCGTGATCCAGACTCAGACCGGAGAGGACGTCCTGCTGCAGGTCCGCCACCTGCGCAAGTACTTCCCGGTAACTTCGGGCACGCTCTTCCAGAAGCGGGTAGCCGATATCAAGGCGGTCGACGACGTCAGCTTCTTCATCAGGCGCGGCGAGACGCTGGGCCTGGTCGGCGAGAGCGGCTCCGGCAAGACGACTGTCGCCCGGTGCGTGCTGCAGCTGCACGAACCAACCGCAGGCGACGTGATTTTCGAAGGGCAGATGCTCGGCGACTTGAGCCCCCAGGGAATGAGGCTGGTCCGGCGGCGGATGCAGATCATCTTCCAGGACCCGTACGGCTCCCTCAACCCCAGGATGACCTGCGGGGACATCATTGGCGAGCCGCTCACCGTGCACAAGCTGACCAACGGCAAGGGCGAGTACCGCGACAGGGTCGCGGAGCTGCTCACGGTCGTCGGCCTCAACCCCTACATGGCCGACCGGTATCCCCACGAGTTCAGTGGCGGCCAGCGGCAGCGCATAGGGCTTGCACGCGCCCTGGCGTCTGACCCGGCGTTCATCGTCTGCGACGAGCCGGTGTCCGCGCTCGACGTGTCGATCCAGGCCCAGGTGATCAACCTGCTGGAGGAGTTGCAGGAGAAGTTCGGGCTGACGTACCTGTTCATCGCCCACGACCTGTCGGTGGTCCGGCACATCAGCGACCGGGTGGCGGTGATGTACCTCGGGCACATCGTCGAGATCGCCAACCGGACCGAGCTGTACGAGAACCCGCTGCACCCGTATACGAAGGCGCTGCTGTCGGCGATCCCGATTCCCGACCCGGCCGTCGAAGCGGAGCGGGAGTACATCGTGCTGCAGGGTGAGGTGCCGAGCCCGATGAACCCGCCCCCCGGCTGCGTCTTCCACACACGCTGCCCCATCGCCGTCGACCAGTGCAGGGTCGAGATCCCTGAGTTGAGGGAAGTAAGCCCGGATCACTGGGTCGCCTGCATCCGCGCTGACGGCTACGAGTAGCCGCGAGATAGCGGCAAACCCCGCTTACCGTCGCCGACCCGCCGTTAATGGCGCATTTACACAACGCGCCATTATTCATTAGAATGCGACAGAATGAATCCCGCCCGGTCCTGCCTGGTAGCGCCGCCACCGAATCAGGAAGCTCGGTGTCTGCTCGCCGGGACGTAGTGAGCAGCTCGCCCGCGCCCCCTGACTTCGACAAGGCCGTCGTCGCGCATGGACCGCATAAGCTTCAGCACCTGCGAGCGCGAGTACCCTGAGAGGCGCCTGATCTCCGTGTTGGTGAGTCGGCCGCGCTCCGCGAGCAGTGCGACCAGTTGAAGGCGCGCCGACTCCTCATCCGCCCAGGTGTCGTCGTACGGGATGGCGGCGTCGCGAATGAGATGAGTGTGTCGCCGGGCGAGCGTGTAGGCGGCTCCCCGGCCCCTGCCTTCCACAGCCAGGAAGCCGCGTTCGCGAAGCGATACGAGCCGCGCGGCAGCTTCTTCCTCCGGAATCTGAAGCGCCTCGGCTGCGGACCACCGGTCCACGGTTCTACGCCGCGTGAGCACGCGCAACACGATGAGGTCGTCGAGGCTGAGCTCTCCCCCGTCATTTCGTGCGCTATGGATGAAGCTGGCGAAGTCGGTATCCGTTCTGGTGGGCAAGACGAGCCTGACGTGCGACTCGTCGGCTTCATAGCGGGGCAGGTCCTTGCCCAACGCGAGCAGCTCCTCGTAGATGCGGTCGACGCCCAGGCCGGCGCGGTTCACGAGCCCCATGGTCTGAAGCACGTCGGCGAGCAGGGGGTTTCGCCGGACCGGCGGGTGCCGAAGGACGTTCTCTGCCGTGACTCCACCGATGAATCCGCCCGGACTGATGATCTCGAGCCGGTCCACGTAGAGGTTGATGTGGATCGACTGGTGGAGGAAGTAGTCTCGGTGAACCACGGCGTTCAACACTGCCTCGCGAGCCGCCCACCATGATATGTCCGGCAACTCCAGCTGTCGGAAGCCAGCGAGGTCGCCGGTGTGCAATAGCAGGTTTGCTTCCAGCAGTCTCTGAACTTCTTCGAGTGCTTCGAGTATGGGGCCCCGAAAGTCCCGGCGAACGTCGTAGCGTGTGGCGCCTTGTTGCCGCGTGAAGATCAACTCATGCCGTGGCGCCCATCTTGCCAGCGCACCCCGGGTGCCCAGCAGGAGGACGGCCGCCAATGTGACTTGCGAACCGGACGTGAGGCCAAGAGCATCGAGCAGCTCGCCGTCGCCAAGCGCCGCGAGGTTCCGCCGTTGACTGTCCGCGGCGAGGGCTTGTCGAAGGCGCTGGACCTGTTCAGCGCCCAGGTCGGATGGCGCTACGTCGGGCAGGATCTCTGCCGTGATGTCGCGCCCGCTCCTCGCCATGAAGAGTTGGGCAAGGTTCGATCCCGTGAGGGGCTTCGAGTCTTTTCCGATTCTCACCCGCGCGACCCCGTCCGTCGTCGTGTGCGGCGGCAGGCCGGGTGGGACGCGTATCACGAGCAACCGTCCCTCCCGCTCCCACAGCTCACTGACTTCGACCAGGATATGGGGCTCGGTGCCGTCGTAGATGTCACGCCGAAGGCCGGAGGCGTCGTAATCGCCGACGCCATGAATTGCGTCTGAACGAGTCCGCTTGCGGTCCGCTACTCCGAGTACGAGGAGGCCTCCGTTCGCGTTGGCGAATGCAACAACGGTTTCTCTAACGTCACGGATTTGGTTCTTTAACGCCTCCCCGTGTGTACTCCACGACTTGAACTCGAGCGTCTCGGACTCGAGGGCATCGGCGGGCTCCCCGTCAAGGCGTTGCAGTAGGTCTTTGAGTTGATCGATGGCCAACATTGGTTACAGCGCATTTGGATAATGTGGGATTATTCATTATAATGCACCTGTTGTTCCGATGCAACGCTGACGAGACGGTGGAGCCTTCAGGAGTGATCAGAATGAACCAGGAGGGAATCGCGATGCGCTGAGCCAGCCTCTTGGCTTGCGGCGGGGATGCCCAATGGCGTCTTCGGGGTGGGCCCAGGGTGGAGGTGCTCGATCCGGCCGTGGGCAGCGTGGAACGGCTACACCGGGTCGGGCATCATCCCGACCGGGATCTCGATCAGTGTCGGCGCATGGATGCCGGACGCCTCGACGATGGCCGCGGTCAGCTCGTCAGGCTCGTGCACCCGGACGCTGCGTACGCCGAAGGACCGGCCCAGCTTGACGAAGTCGGGGTTTTCCAGCGCCGAGCCGACAGCGCGGCCGTCGAACTGCGCGATCTGGGAGCGCATGACGTTGCCGTAGGCGTTGTCGTTGAAGACGAGCGCGATGACGTTGATACGGTGCATTGCGGCTGTTGCCAGCTCCTGCACGTTGAACATGAACCCGCCGTCGCCCGAGATGGACACGACCACCCGGTCCGGCCACGCGACCTTTGCGCCGAGCGCCGTCGGGAAGCCGTATCCCAGGTTGCCGAAGTAGGACGACGTGACGAAGCTGCCCGGCTCGTATACCGGGAAGAAGCACCGGCTGTAGTACCCCACCTGCGTCTCGTCGGGCACGAGGATGCCGTCGTCGGGCATCGCGGCGCGGATGGCGCGCACGAACGAGCCCTGCGGCTCGATCTGGTTGGCCGGGTCGGACCGCTCCGCCCGGATCGCCTCGAGCTCCTCGCGTCGGCTCGGCCTGGCGGGGCCCATCGCCTCCAGCGCCTCGCGCAGCGCGTCGAGCGACAGCGCCGCGTCGCCGAGAACGCCGACGATCGTATCCGGGTGGTTCCTGCCGATCTCCTCCGGGTCGACGTCGATCTGGACGATCTGCTGCCGCTCGAAGATGGGCCGCGCCAGCCGCGTTCCTACGGCCAGCACCAGGTCGCAGGTATCGAGAAAGTCGTCCAGGCTGTCGTGCCTGAGGTTCATCGCCCCCAGCGACAGGTAGCACCGGTCCGAGATGGAGCCGCGCCCCTCGTAGCTGGCGACCACCGGCGCCTGCAGGTACCCGGCCAGCCGCTCGAGCTGCTCGGACGCCCGGGAGGAGAAGACGCCGCTGCCGGCCCAGATGACGGGCCGCTTGGCCGCGGCGACGGCGTGTGCTGCCGACGCCACGCTGTCGCGGCCCGGCGCCATCCGCGCGTACGCCTCGGGCTCGGGAAGCTCGATCTCGGCCGTCTCCGCCAGGGTGTCCAGCGGCACCTCGATCTCGACTGGCCTGGGCCGGCCCGTGTTGAGGTGCCGGAACGCCTCCTGGACCGCGTCTGGAATCGCCTGGGGATCATCGATACGCTCAGCCCACTTGGTTATGGGACGGACGCAGTCGAGCTGGTCGTCCACCTCGTGGAGCTCCCCCCGGTTGAAGCCCTGCATATCCCGCGGTATCTGCCCGGAGACGACCAGCATCGACGTGGACGCCGAGTAGGCCGTGCCGATGGCAGCGGTAGCGTTGAGCAGACCCGGCCCCGGCACCACCATCGCGGTGCCCATGCCACCGCCGGTCCGCGAGTAGCCGTAGGCCATGTAGGCCGCGCCCTGCTCGTGCCGGGTCGTGATGTACCGGATGCGCGAGTCGCCGTAAAACGGGTCGGTCGCGTGGTAGAGCTGGTACCCGGGCACGCCGAAGACGACCTCGACGCCGTGCCTTACCAGCGACTCCGCCAACGCCTGTCCACCGGTCATTCTCGCCATTCGATACGCTCCGTGTCCGCCTTCGACCCGGGGGCCGGATCTATACCGCGTACGCCGCCGTCACCTTGCCGACGGCGGTGATGATGTCGTCCAGGTCCGACCGTGCCATGTCGGGGTACAGTGGGAGCAGCATCAGCTCCTTGCTGATCTGACGGGCGACAGGAAGGTCGACCGGGCCGCAGTGCTCCCGAAACAGCGGATGGTCCGGCACGAACTCCTCCGCGGCCACGCGGATCGTGTCGATCCCCTCTGCCTGGAGGGCGTCCGTGATGCCTGCCAGGTCGGCAGTGAAGCTGCCCTCCACGAAGCGGACCGGGTAGTACGGGTAGCCGACCGTCACGTCGTCGGCCGGCTCCGGCCTACGCACGCCGGGCGTGCCGCCCAGGGCCGCGTCGAGGTACTCCGTGTGCGCCTGCCGGGCGTCCTGGATTCGGCCAGCCTTCCTGAGCTGCGCCAGCGCGAAACCGGCGTGCAGCTCCGACAGCCGGTAGTTGTTGCCGACCCGGACGATCTCGTACCGGTCGACCACGCCGGCCGGCGCGGTCTTGTCCTTGCCGTGGTCGCGCATCGACATGGCCATCTGCGCGTGGCCCAGGTCGTTCGTGACGAGCGCGCCCCCCTCGCCAGCGGCCGTGAGGATCTTGGACTGCTGCAGGCTCCAGCACGACATGGCGCCGATGGTGCCCACGCCCTGCCCGCGGTAGAGCGCTCCGAAGGCGTGCGCGCAGTCCTCGATCACCGCGATGCCGTTCCGGTCGGCGTGGGCCATGATCCCTTCCATGGCGGCGGGGTGCCCGAACCAGTGCACCGGCACGATCGCGCGCGTCTTCTCGGTCGTCGCCTCTACCACGCGGTCGGGGTCCAGCGTGATCGTGTTGTCGTCCACGTCGGCGAAGACGGCCGTCGCCCCCGTCATGAGAACGGTATAGGCGGTCGACGCGAAGGTGAGCGGTGGCACGATCACCTCGTCGCCCGGCCCTACGCCGGCCGCGACCAGCGATGCGTGCTGCGCTGTCGTCCCCGAGCTGAACGCCACGGCGTACTTCGCGCCCACGTAGGCCGCAAGCGCCTCCTCGAAGGCGGGCACCTTGGTCGCCGTCGGCATGACGGAGCAGAAGGTGCCGCTCTCGAACACGTCCAGGATCTCCCGCAGCTCATCGTAGCCGTAGCTGATCCTGGTGAACGGCAGCGTCCGTTCACGGACGGGGCTGCCGCCGTCGATGGCGAGTCGTTCGGTCATTGTCAATCTCCCTGTGGGCTGGGGGTACTGTCGCGCACTCTAGAAGACCCTGCCCGCCCGGGCGCCTGTGTGCCCATCGGGCGCGACGGTGATCTCACCGTTCACTATCACCCAGTCGATGCCCTCGGGGTACTCCTGGGGATTCTGGTAGTCTGCCTTCTCTATGACCGTGTCCGGATCGAAGACGACTATGTCCGCGGCCAGCCCCTCCCTGAGCACGCCGCGGTCCCACAGCCCGAGCCGGCCTGCCGGCACGGCGCTCATCTTGTGGACGGCCTCCTCCCACGTCAGCACGCCCCGCTCCCTCACGTACCGGCCCAGCACGCGTGGAAAGGTGCCGTAGGAGTTGGGACGGTCCTGGAACGCCAGCTCACCCTCGGGCGCCAGCGCGTACCCGTCCGCCACAGGGACGCCCAACGGGTGCTTCATCAGCCGGTCGACATCCTCGTCGCACTTGTTCGTGGAGGCCACCCAGTAGTTGCCGCCGTCCTCCACCAGCATCAGCAGCGCGGCCTCCGCCGGCGCCTCGCCCCGCTCGGCCGCGATTTCCGCGATCGAGCGCCCGAGCCAGCCCATGTGCTCATGGTCCCCGACGTGGCAGATGAGCTGGTCGTCCCACGGAGCGCCGATCCCATACGGGCCCTCGCCCTCTATCTCGGCGGTCACGCGGGCCCGGACATCGGGGTCCTTCAGGCGCTCGAGCGTTGCGTCGTGGCCGCCCTCGCGGGCCCACAGCGGGAACATCTGCATGATCGGCCCGCCGCCCCGCAGCCACGGCGTCACGTCGTAGCCGACCTCCAGCCCCTCGTCACGGGCGCGCTCCAGCAGCTCCAGGCAGTCGGCCGACTGCCCCCAGAACTCACTGCCCGACGGGTACATGTGCGAGATGATGAGCGGTACCTCCGCGCGACGCGCGATCTCGATCGACTCGGCGACTGCGTCGAGAAGATCCCTGTTGTAGCTGCGCATGTGGGTGTGATAGGCCCGGCCGTGGCGCTTCAGCGCCTTCGCTGTCTCGGCGATCTCGTCCGTGTCCGCGAAGACGGTGTGCTGATACGTGAGCCCCGTGCTGAACCCGGCCCCTCCCTCCGACAGCGCCCGGTCGAGCACGGCCCGCATCTCGTCACGCTCGTCGCCGGTCGCCGGCCGGTTCGCCTCGCCCAGCACGAGCGCCCTGACCGGCATGTGGCCCGCCAGCGCGGTGACGTTGACCGACGGCCTCGCGGCGGCGACCGCCTCCAGGTACTCGCCCATGCCCCGCCACGTCCAGTCGTAGCCCTCGAAGTCGAACAGGGGCGCGCCGCGCAGGTACGTGGCGAGCATCTCGTCCGACACCGGCGCGGCCGACATGCCGCAGTTGCCGACCACGAGCGTCGTCATGCCCTGCCGGATCGAGCTCTGAGACAGCGGGTCGACCAGGTAGGTCACGTCGGCGTGGGAGTGCTCCTCGACGAAGCCCGGCGTCACGAAGCGGCCTTCTGCGTCGATCGTCTTCGCCGACTCGCGGTCGCCCAGGCGCCCGATAGCCACGATGGCGTCGCCGACAACAGCCACGTCGGCCCGGTACCAGGGGCTGCCCGTGCCGTCGATGACTCGTCCGTTGACGATCAGCAGGTCGTACAAGTCGGCGGCCCTCCGGGGAGTGTGAGCGCGGTAGCCGCTAGCCGGAATCCAGCACGCGCCGGACGCCGGCGATCACGTCGTCCTTGTTCGGGAGGACGTGTGGATAGAGGTGGTGGCTGTGGGGAACGGGCACGCCCTTGTTCGCCACCCTGGCGACCGGAGCCTTCAGGTCGCGGAACGCCTCGCTTTCCGTGACGACCGCGACGACCTCCGCACCGAACCCCGCGCGGCGTACCGCCTCGTGCGCGACGACGAGCCGGCCGGTCTTGGAGACCGAGCCGAGTACCGCGTCGCGGTCGAACGGCACCAGCGTGCGCAGGTCGACGACCTCCACGCTCACGTTCTCGGCAGCCATCTCGGCCGCGGCCTCCTCCGCCATGGGCACCGTGCCCGAGTACGCGACTATGGTCACGTCTGTGCCCTCGTGCGAAATAGCGGCCTTGCCGAGGGGCGTCTCGTACGGCTCCTCCGGCACGGGGCCCTCCCGGTCGTATAGCGCCGTGTTCTCGACGAACACCACGGGATCGGGATCTCGTATCGAGGCAATCAGCAGCCCCTTCGAGTCAGCAGGCGTCGACGGCGCGACGACCTTCAGCCCCGGGATATGCGCGAGCCAGGCCTCCAGCGCCTGGGCCACGTAGACGTTGCCCTTGGGGAAGTTCACCGTCCGCACCACCAGCGGCGCCGTGATCCCGCCCTGGTGCACGTACCGGGCCTTCGCCGCGCTGTTGGCGATCTGGTCCAGCGCGATCGTGATCAGGCCCGTGAACTGCATCTCCACCACCGGCCGCATGCCGACGAACGACGCGCCGACGGCCAGTCCGGCGATGCCGGACTCGGCGATCGGAGTGTCGAAGACGCGTTCCGATCCGAACTCCTCCTGCAGCCCGGCGGTGACCGCGTCCAGCCCGCCGTACGCGGCGATGTCCTCGCCGAACACGAAGACCCGGGGATCGGCCGCGAGCTTCTGCCGCAGCGCCTCCCTCAGGGCCTCTCTGACCTGCAGGGTCCTCATATCTTCATCGCCTCAACCGGCTCGGAGTAGACATGGGTGAAGGCCTCCGCTGGGTCGGGCCCAGGCGTGGCGGCAGACTCCTCGACCGCAGCGTCCAGCTCCGCGCCGATGCGGCGGTCCATCTCCGCGATGGCCGCGTCGTCCACTACGCCCTGGTCTTCCATGGTCGCCGCGAGGATGTTCAGCGGGTCGCGCCGCTTCCACCGCTCCACCTCGGCGAGGTCCCTCGTCTCTCTCAGGGTAGAGTGGTGGCGGAAGAAGCGGTAGGTCTTGCACTCGACGACGCTGGGACCGTCGCCGCGGCGGGCCCGCCGTATCGCCTCCGCCGTCGCCTCGTGGACGGCGAGCACGTCCTGGCCGTCCACGGCCACGCCGGGCATCCCGTACCCGGCCGCGCGGTCGGCCACGTTCTCTATGGTGATCCCGGTGTCCGCGCCCACGGTCTGGAAGTAGAGGTTGTTCTCGCAGACGAAGACGATCGGCGCGTCGAGCAGCGCGGCGAGATGGAGTCCCTCGTGGAAGTCGCCCCGCGCGGCCGCACCGTCGCCGAAGAAGCAGACCGTCACGTTGCCGTTGCCCTGCATCTTCTGCCCGAGCGCGGCGCCGACGGTCGTGGGGAACTGCGCGCCGACAATGGCGGAACCGGCGAAGATGCCCAGCTCGGGGTAGCCGCAGTGGTGGAACGATTCCTTGCCCGCCGAGATGCTGCCCGCGTTGCCCATGATCGCGTTCATCATCTGCAGCAGCGTCACCCCGCGCGCCCAGTACGCCTCCGTCGTCCTCAGCGCCGGCAGCACCCAGTCGCCGTCGCGCAGGCCGTAGCACGCGCCCACGCCGACCGCCTCCTGCCCCGCGCTTGGATGCAGCCCCGTCGGCAGCCTGCCCGCCTCGGCCAGCGCCATCGCGCGCTCCGAGAAACGGCGGCCCATCAGCATGAGCCGGTACATCTCGCGCAGGTCGTCGCCAATCAGGCCTTCGGGTATCGATTCAGCCATGCGCGCTCCTTCCAGGTCGTCCCTGCTCCGGGCCGCCGCATGGGTAACACACCACCTGAATCGAAGTCAAGGAACGACCGGAGCCTCCCGGCCAGCGGGCTAAGCTTCCCGTCTCGCGAGGAGCCTCGCTGCTGTTTCCCTTGCCTCGTCCCAGGTCCCGACGATCTGGTCGGCGGGAACGCGCTTCAGCACGTCGAGCGCGCCAAGGTTGTGGGCAGCCATGCCGGCCAGCCCCGTCACGACGCAGTCGGTGTCCTGGAGTATCGCGGTGTCCACGAGTTGCTCCACTACAAGTGCCGCGCTGTCATCTATGTAGACGGTGTCGGAGAAGTCCAGGACGACAACCTCGTGGTCTCGGATGTCTACGCCGATCGTCTCGATCAGCTTGCCGGACGACGCGACGGTGAACGCGCCCTTGAGCGCCACCAGGCCGACCCTGGCGGAAAAGCGGTCGTGCTCCTCATCGCCCTCGTCCGTGTCGAGGAAGCTCTGGTCCAGCAGGGGCACGGAGACGACGCTGTCCATCTCCAGGCGCTCGAACTGCCGGGCGCTGGTCACGGCCGCGGCTATCATGCCCACGGCTACGGCGGCGACAAGGTCCAGGAACACCGTCAGTCCGAAAGTCAGCAACATGACCACCAGGTGCTCGCGTTGAACGCGGTGCATCCGCGTGACGAATCGCCAGTCGACGGTGTCGAGCGCCACCTTCACCAGGATGCCCGCCAGCACCGCGTTCGGTATCGCGGCCACGTAGCCGCCAAGCGCCATCACCATGACCGCCAGGACTGCTACGGCAACGATCCCGGATAGGAAGGTCCATCCCCCAGCCCGAATGTTCGCCACCGTGCTCGGTGTGGCGCCCGAGCCGGGCAGGCCGCGGATAAACCCGGTGAACACGTTCCCAATTCCCTGGGCCAGCAGCTCCCTGTTGGGGTCGTGACGCGTGCGCGTCATCGAGTCGCCCACGAGCGCGGTGAGCAGTGTATCGACCGAGCCCACCAGCGCGATGACCAACGCAGGCTGAATGGCCCGCCCCAATGCGCCTGCGGAAAGGTCCGGCAACATGAACGACGGCAGGTCCGTCGGCACATTGCCGATGGCAGGCGCGTCCTTGAGCCACAGGACGCCTATGAGCGACCCGACCCCCAACGCCACCAGCGTCGAGGGCAGATACCCGTCGTATCTCTTGGGCCACAGCAGGGCCACGGCAAGGGTCGTGGCGGCGATGGCCAGGGCGCTCGGCTCGAAATGGTCCAGCACGACCGGAAAGTCGCGGATGGTGCCGATCGTACCGCCAGCCGCGACGGGCGCTCCCAGGAAGGGAAGGGTCTGTACCAGTATGATTATCGCCCCAACCCCGGTCATGAAACCCGAGATGACCGAGTACGGCGTGTACGACACGTATCGACCAAGCCTCATCAGGCCGAACAATACCTGTATCAGCCCTGCCAGGATGACGATCGTAAAGGCCTCGGCAATGTCGTCCGCGTGGCTCGCGACTATGACCGACATGGCGACCGTCATCGAGCCCGTGGGGCCCGAAATCAGGGACCGCGTGCCACCGAACACCGCGGCGAAGAAACCAACCGAGATCGCGCCGTATACCCCCGCGGCTGGGCTCAGACCGGCCGCCAGGCCGAAGGCCAACGCCACCGGCAATCCCACCACCGCCGCGGTGATGCCCCCCAGGACGTCCCCGCGGAGAGTTGGCAGGTCGTATTGCGGCCTGTGAATCGACAGCCGGTTCAACAAGAATGAGTCCGACGGAAGGGCTGCCCATTCCAACTGCGGGGATCGGCGCGACCCATTGAGTGACACACGTTCATCTTCGTCTCTGCGAAGCCGCGGCGTCTGCCATCGAGGGCCATCGAACTGGTCATCCAAGCCTGACGCCGGCGCTCAGGGATGGTCACGTAAGACGACCGTCCCTGTCAAGGGCGGAGCCCGATCCAGGTCCCCCACCCCTAGGCCCGATGTCATATCGACGAGCCATCACCTCGCATGGCGGGCTCCTATTCCGCCGAGAGGACTCGGGGAGGGCTCGTCGGTGCGGGTCCGGACCGCTCGCTGCCGCCGCGGAGCCCTACGGTCCCGACGGCGCGCACCGGAGCGCGGCAGCCGCGCCATCGGCGATGTGCGCGCGGCCGATGAGCCAGAATTCGTACATCGCGTCGCTGACGAGCTTGTCCCTCTTCGGGCGTATCGGGGCCTCCTGGTACGCCTCTTCGGGGACTTTGGGGGCGTCTGTGACGATCTGCATCGCCTGGGCGCACTCGACCTCGACCACCGCCAACACCTTCTCGGACTCCGTGGAGAAGACGATGAACGTGGGCGGCGGCCCCGTGCGCGATCTTGGGAACACCACGATCGCGAGATAGGGGAAGTCCACGGCCCCCAGCGTCCGCGCGAACGCGAAACGCAGCTCGGCACCGTCGGCCGACGTGGCTGCGAAGACTACCGAATCGTCTCTGCGAGCGTCCTGCAGGCCGATCGCCGTACGGGGAGGAGTGTGCATGCCGTCGAACAGCCGGTTGACCTGGGGCAGCGTCATCCCCACCTCCACCTGCTCGAGCGCGGCCGTGATCAGCTCCTGCTGCTCGCGCGCCTCCGGGTCCGGCCTGAACTGGCTGATCAGATAGGGGACCGCCGCGAGCACGAGCAGCACCGCCACGACGATCAGGAGTATCCGGACACGGCGTCGCCTTCGCCGGCTCTTCTGGCGCTCCGCTTTCAGGCGCTCCGAAAGCGCCGCCAGCACCTCGGCGTCCGGGGTGTCGCGTCCGTGGCTCATCGCCCCGCCTTCCTGGTCCGGGCATGGCGCATCCACGGCAACCGGATGTATGATCTGCCGACAGTGGATGCGTCGTCCGCGGAGGGGGTGCTTGCCATACGGCATTATCGCATGGCGAGCGCAAGCTCGTCGCGCCGGAGCGACCGCCACAACGAGGAGGGAACGACATGGGCAGAATCAACAAGGTCATCGAGCTGCTCGAGCAGGGACAGCCCGCCTACTCGACGCCCGCGCCCGAGCTCACCTACGAGTCGGGGCTCGAGGCGTCCCAGACGTGGGCCGACCTGCTGCTGGTCGAGTTCGAGCATTTCGCCTTCGACATCAAGGGACTCGCCGACTTCATGCGCGGCCTCAGGGACGGCGGCCCCACGCCCAGCGGGCACGCCACGCCGACGGTCGTCGCCTCGCTGCCGTCCAACTGCAGGACGCGCGACGAGGTCATCTACAACGCCTGGCAGACGAGGCACGTGCTGAGCACGGGCGCCCACGGGATCAACCACACGCATGCCCGGGACCCCGAGGCGGTCAAGGCCTACGTGGCGACGGCGCGGTACCCATTCCAGAAGATCGGACGCGACAAGGGTATACCGGAGGGCATGCGCGGCGGCGGCGGACAGAGAGAGCCCGCGGCGATATGGGGCATCAGCCCGGAGCAGTACCTCCGCAGGGCCGACCCGTGGCCGCTCAACCCCGACGGCGAGCTGCTCCTCGGCCTCAAGATCGAGGACCGCCACGCCCTGCCCAACGCCGACGCCATCGCCGCGACGCCCGGCGTCTACTTCGCCGAGTGGGGGCCGGGAGACATGTCGATGTCCTTCGGCGACCCCGACCTGCGCACCATGCCGTACCCGCCCGAGCTCCAGCGGCCGATGAACATCGTCATACAGGCCTGCCACAAGGCGGGTATAGCCTTCCACGGCGGCTGGTCGGACCCGGCCCTCAGCCACCACGAACAGGCGAAGTACGCCATCGAGGTGCTCGGATCGAGAATCATCGGAACGTCCGACCGCGGCGTAGCCGACGCGGGACGCAAGCTCACCGGCCGCACCATGCCGGCGTAGGCAAGCGAGGTGTCTGATGGCCAAGCACAAGGCTTTTGTGAGCTTCGACTATGGAACGGACCTCCAACTGAAAGGCTACCTGATTAGCCAGGCGGAACGGCCCGACTCACCGTTTTCTGTGACGGACTTCTCTCTCCAAGAAGCGCAACCGGGAGGACGACTGGCTGGACAAAGCACAGAGTGCGATAGCGCGTTCTGACGTATTCGTGGTCATACTGGGGGAGAACACACACTCGGCTCCTGGTGTTCTCACGGAGATCAAGATTGCCAGGGGACTGAAGAAACGTAGATTCCAACTCAGGGTGCAGGGCAAGAAGTGGCAGCCGATGCGTGGCGGGGGTGAGATGGTCGTTTGGACGTGGGATAACTTGAAGAGGAAGCTGTCCTAGAGTTTCTCAGCCGGCCCATATCGCTTTGCAGACCAGAACGACATCCTCGCCTTCCGACACGAAGTCGGCAGTTACGCGCGTTACGATGTGGACGGCGCCGGCGGCGGTACCAGTATCTCGCACGTGGGACCGCTGGCTCGGCTGAGCCTCCTGTCCAGCGTCATCAGCCGGCAGCCCAGTTCCTCGGCCAGCGCCACGTACCAGGCGTCGTAACAGGTCAGGTTGTCCCTGAGTGCCCAAACACGTTCAGCGAACGGCCCGAACGGCGCCAGTTGAACGCCAAGCCGCGGGAGGTCGCCGTATGCCAGCGTGGCCTCCAGGCTGGAGACTTCCTGGCTCTGCTCGAGCCTGCGCAGCGTATTGGCCGCTTCGGCCAGCGCCAGTTCCGGGGCAAAGAGGGATTCCGACTCTACCGCCGACTCCGCCCAAACACCCTCGCTACCCGGATCGACCAACGCCGCGACGAGGACGGACGCGTCGACGACGAGCGTCACCTGCGGTCCGCGTCGCGAGCTTCGAGAATGCTGGCCGGCGACACCCTGCCACCTCTGGCCGCCTTGCGTTCACGAACGTCGCGCAGCACCTCACTTACGGACGGCCTTGACGCCATGCGCTCCAACTCGCTCAGCAGGAAGCCCTGCATCGACTGGCGCTGCTGCGCGGCCCGTACGGCAAGAGTGTCCCGGACTTCCTCCGGGATATTCCTTATGGTGATCTGGACAACCATGCTGTCATAATAGCATCATCGCCAGCGGGATGCCAGCTCCGGGCTTACGCCGGCCGAAAGACCAGGGAGCCGGACTCGCCATCGGACACGAAATCGGCCACGACGCGCATTCCAACGCGGACGCCGCCATCGGACGCGCCCGGGTCCGGCGCAACCACCCGGGCCGCCACGCCGGGGCCTTCCGCCAGCGTGACCAGCGCGGCGACGTACGGGTTGCGCTTCCCGTACCCCTTGGCCGCCATGTCCGGGCCCGGCACGTAGACCGACGTGAAGCCCGTCACCACGCCCTCGCCGCCGAAGTCCACGGCCTCCATGCGGCCACCGCGGCAACGGGGGCAGAACGGCCTCGGCGGCAGCGCCGTCTCACCGCAGTCGCGGCACCGCGCGCCGGTGAGCCTTCCCTCCGCGAGGTTGCGCCGGTATGCGGCGAGCGTCAGCTCATGGACGACCATCTCAGCGACGCTCCAGGATGTGGACCGCGCAGGTGCCGCCCGTCCCTCCGGCGTTGTGAGCCAGACCGAGCCGCAGGTCCTTGTGCGTAATCTGCCGGTCGCCGGCGCCGCCCCGGAGCTGCGTCCAGACCTCGTGCATCTGCGCGATGCCGGTCGCGCCGACGGGATGGCCCTTCGCCTTCAGCCCGCCGGAGACGTTCACCGGCCGGTCGGAGTCGCGCGTCGTCAGTCCCTCGGCCGCGGCGAAGGCGCCCTGGCCCGCGGGGAAGAAGCCCACGTCCTCTATCGCGAAGACCTCCGCCGGCGTGAAGCAGTCGTGCACCTCCGCCAGGTCGATGTCGTCCGGCGAGACGCCCGCCATCTCGTAGGCGCCTCTCGCGGCATCCTTCGCCGCGGGAAGCGAGGTGATGTCCCCGCCCCACGTGCCGAACGGCCCCGCGCTCGCCTGCGCGCTGGCCGCGACGGACACCGGTCGGTCGGTGAAGCTGCCCGCGATCTCGTCCGCGGCCAGCAGCATGCACGACGCGCCGTCCGTCACCGGCGAGCAGTCGAACAGGCGCAGCGGCGACGCGACCATCGGGTTCGCCCTGTCGTCGCTCAGGAAATCGATCTCGTCGCGCCAACCGGGCGCCGGCTCTCCGCGCTCCGCGGCCCGCTTGCGGCGGCGCTCCATCGTGTCGCGCAGCGACTCGTTGAACTGCGCCTTCGGGTTCAGCGCGCCGTTCTCGTGGTTCTTGATCGCCACGTGCATGAAGTGCTCGTGCGTCGCCCCGTAGCGCGCCATGTACGCCGACGCCATCGCCGCGTAGAAGGCGGGGAAGGTGAAGCCGGCCTGGTCGACCTCCATCGCCACGTCCCCCGCCACGGCGAGGTTCGACTGCACCTCGGCCGCCGACGCGTCGGTCATCTTCTCCACGCCAGCCACCAGCACGACGTCGTGCAGGCCCGACGCGATCGCCATGACGCCCTGCCGGAACGCGAGGCTGCTGCTCGCGCACGCGGCCTCCACCCTCGTCGCCGGCCGCGGCGCCAGCCCCAGGTGGTCCGCCACCAGGTGGCCCAGGTGCGACTGGCCCTCGAACAGGTCCGCCGTGAAGTTGCCGACGTACAGCGCCTCGACGTCCCCCGGATCGAAGCCCTTGTCGACGGAGCCGACCGCCTCCGAGTAGGCGTCCGCCACGAGGTCGCGGGAGCCCTTGTCCGGGAACGCGCCGAACTTCGATACGGCGCTGCCGACTATCGATACGCCCCGCTGGAGCTTCCTGGCAGCCATGTCAACCTCGCCTGGCGCACATTGTCGCGCGCCTATTGTACCCGTGTAACGGTCTGGGCTTAAGGCCGCGGACAAAGCGGGGGTCGCGGATGTTCAGGCCGACGGGTACGCGGCGACCCAAACTATCCACTACCCACCATCCACTATACGACTATCCTCGCTTCTCCGGGCTTGAACGGGCAGCGGTTATCTGGTATCCCTGTCGCCCACGACAGGAGCAGGGAGGATGCCATGGCAGCGGGCGACGTCATCATCGACTCGAAGGTGCTGCGCGAGTTCACCACGGAAGTCTTCGACAGGGCCGGACTCGAGCGCGGGGCCGCCGAGACCGAGGCCGAGGTGCTCGTCTGGGCTAACCTGCGCGGCGTCGACTCGCACGGCGTGCTGCGCATCCCGCTCTACCTCGAATGGGTCGACACCGGCATCATGAACACCAACCCGGACATCCGCGTCGAGAGCGAGACCGCCGCGACGCTCGTGATCGAGGGCGACTTCGCCTTCGGGCCGGTCGTGACCACGATGGCGATGGAGCGCACCATCGCCAAGGCCCGGGAGGCCGGCATGGCCTGGTGCCTCATCCGCAACACGACCCACCAGGGCGCGATGGCATACTACTCGCTGATGGCCGCCAGGGCAGGCATGGCCGGCATCGCCATCGTCTGCAGCCCGCCCAACATGGCCCCCGCGGGCGCCAGGGCCGCCGGGGTGCACAACAGCCCCATCTCGATGGCCGTGCCGGGCGACCGGCTGGGACCGCTCGTGCTCGACATGGCGACCAGCGTCGCCGCCTTCGGCAAGCTGTCGCTCGCCATCGACCAGGGCGCCTCGATTCCCGACACCTGGGCCCTCGACTCTGAGGGGAACCCCACGACCGACCCGAATCAGGCGGACATCCTGCTGCCTTCCGGCGGGCCCAAGGGCTCCGGCATGGCCATGCTGTTCGAGTGCCTCACAAGCCTGATGGCCGGCAACGCCCTGCTCGCCCCGTCGCTCCTTGGGACGCGAGACGTCCGGCGCGGCATGCAGAACAGCGTGGTCGCCGCCGTCGACATCGGCACCTTCACCGACGTCGACGGGTACAAGCGCGACGTGGATGCCCTGATCGAGGGCATCAAGACGCTGCCGCGGGCCGATGGCGTCGACGAGATCATGGTCCCCGGCGAGCCCGAGGACCGCGTCTACCAGCAGCGGCTGTCCAACGGCATCCCGCTGCCGCCCGGCACGGTCGACAGCCTCAGGGCCGCCGCCCAGCGCTTCGAGATACCCCTCCCGCCCGAGCTGCGCTAGCGCGGAAATCGCTTCGCGTAGCTCCTGCTGCGCCGAGAACAAACGTGGAGGACGGTAGCTCCGTCTGTCCCTCGCAGGGAACCCTTGCATCAACGTCCAACACCTGGAATTGACTATCCCAAAATGGAACACCCCCCGTTCCATTTCCCGGCAATCTGTTCCACCGCCCAGATAGGAATGGGACACATTGGAACACAATGGGACAGTTCACAGCCGCGACCCATGCACCGGGCTTCGTGGAAACGGCCGAGCAGGATTCGTCAGGCTGATGGTCGGGCCGTGAAAGTCAGGCTCAGCGAACGTGCGTGATCGTGTATGGGAGCGTGTTGAGGACCTCGCAGCCGTCGTCGGTCACGAGGCAGGTGATCTCCGCGCAGAGGTGGCCGAGGTCCGACCTGCGGGTCGACACCTCCAGCACGATCACCATGTTCGGCTCCAGGGGAGTGTGGTCGGCCGCGACCAGGTACGGCCGTTCGTGCACGTCGATGCCCAGCCCGTGCCCCACGAAGTCGAGCGCCAGCTCCAGCCCGCGACGCTCCATCTCGCCGCGTCCCAGGTGGTACAGCTCGGACGCGGTCACGCCCGGCCTGACCGCGTCGATGAGCTGGGCGTTCACCTCGTCCAGCCTGTCGTGGATGTCGATCGCGTCCCTGGGTGCGTTCCCGAAGGCGTAGACGCGGAACATGTCGCCGCAGTAGTCCTGGTGGAGCGCGCCGACGTCCACTGAGATTATCGAGTCGTGGGGCAGGGGGTCCGCGGTGGCAGCCAGGACGACGGAGCCGAGCGCGCCCGCGCTGACGTGGACGATGTACCGGTCGGTGCGCTCGTCGGTGACGGCCCGCTTCACCTCGGCGGCGAGCTCCATGCCGGTCATGCCCTCGCACAGGCACTCCCGGGCGGCCATGTGACCCCTCTCGGCGCCGGCCACCGCGCCCCGGAGACGCCTGATCTCCTCGGGAGTCTTCACCATGCGGATGGCGTCGAAGTCTCCCGACGCGTCGAGCAGCGTCGCTCGCGGCAGGGCCGTCTTCAGTCGGTCGAACATCGGGACCGATACGTCGGTCATGCCGACTCCGACGGCGCCGCCGGCGAGGCCGCGGTCGTCGAGGGCTTCCGCGAGGGTGAGGTACGGGTCTTCGTTGACCCTCAGGGCCGACGCCCTACCGGGCACGTTGTACCTGGGTCCCCAGAAGCGCCTGTCCTCGATCCACGTGCCCTGGACGTGGATGTCGCCCTCTTCGCCGGGATAGGTGACCAGGAAGGGCGGGAGCGCGGCGTCGCGCGGCAGTCCGGCGAACCGCACCATCGGGAGGCCGTTGTAGAGCGGGCCGGGGTAGTCCCGCCCGAAGTGCGTGAAGTACCCGGCGATGTACCCGTAGTTGACGTAGCCGGCGCCCACGAGCACGTCGATGCCGCGCGCGTCCATGTGCCGCCGCGCCCGACCGGGGTCGATCAGCATGGTGGGGCGGACTGGTCGTGGCTCGATCATCACCATGTACTCGATTCTGTCTCTACGGGGTCGCGCCGGGTGTCGATGCGCCGCAGGGCTACTGGCGTTCCTCTATGCAGAAGTAGTCTCCTTCCGCTGAAGACTTCCCGCAGGCATCGCAACGCGTGACGTGGAGTCGAGGACGCGGCAGGTCCAACTTCAGCCAGTAGTACGGGTTTCTGCCGGTGCGCCACATCCATGTAGGCCAACCATCGGGTTTGACCTTCTCTGGTTCCCTTGGTGACATGAGGCAGAAATACGGCTTCACGTTGGGATGCTCGTCTCCGTGCGTGCCGAAGATTTCCTTCAACTGCTCCGACTTCTTCTTGAGTTGGTCGTTGCCCCAATTGTCGTCGCCCTTCGCCTCCAGGAGGACAAGGTGGTAGTCGTTCCCTGCCTTGAACGCGATCAGCAAGTCGGTATCTTGCGGGGTTCCCGTAACTGCTAGTTGGCCCGGGTTGCAAAAGGTCTTGCGGAGATATCCAGATGTCTTGTGAGCTCGCAGGCTCGCGGCTATCCAATCCAGGTGATAGTCCATCCATGCGAGAGCGCTACAAGGCACTTCGACACCGATCGCCCTGCCGAGCTTCCTCCGGAAATACGGACCCAGCGTAAACCCGTCGGTGCGTCCTTCGTTGCCCAGCGCCTCGCTGACCAGGAAGAACCGTTCTTTCCTGTTGAACTCGCTCAGGAGATCGATCAGATCGGTCATCGTGCCCTCCATGGAGGCCTTCGCGTAACTCCCCATGCGCGAAGCCAAAGTGGTGGGGTTGCGGGGTCTTCCTATCTGGAAGGCCCCGCCCCTGGGTTCCCGCCTGCGCGGGAATGACGGTTATGCAAGGTCTCCCTGCGCGGGAATTGCGGATGGGATGGCCTCCCGCGCGGGAGTGCGGCGGCCGCAGGCCTACGGCTGGGACGCCGGGCCGAGGACCTTGTACTTGCGGTCCGCGGTGCGCTCGGCTACCGGGAGGACCTCGACTACGACCCTGGACAGGCCGACGACCTCGCCGTCGGAGTCGAAGGTGTAGTTGTCGCCGATGGCGCCGCTCCAGGTGATGCCGTACAGGCAGTCGCGGAAGCCGTCCGCGTCCTGGTCGTCGCCGGTCTGCTTCAGGCACTCGGCGGCGATGTAGACGTTGTCGTACGCGGAGCCCAGGTGCCACGGCAGCGTGATGTAGTCGTAGCGGGCCCTGAAGTTGGCCAGCACCTGCTGGCCCTTCGCGTTGGCGGGGTCGAGGTCGGCCGTGATGGCCTTCATGCCGTCCGCCGCCGCGCCCGCGAGCTCAAGGGCCGTCGTGCCGACGGATATGGTCTCGGCGTAGATCGGGCCATCGTAGCCCAGCTCGCGCGCCTGCTTGACGATGGTGCCGGCGGCGAACTCTGACTGCGGCGCCAGGTGGAGCGCGTCCGGGTTCGCGGCGAACAGCTTGGTGAGCTGGGTCCGGTAGTCGGTGACGTCCGATGCGAACCGCTCCGCGGCCACGACGGCCCCGCCCCGCTTCTCGAACTGCTCGACCGTCGTGCGCCTGACGCCCTCCGCGTAGTCGGTCGTCTCGGTGATGGTGGCCAAAGTGCGTATGCCGTCGGCCCAGAGGGTGTTCCCCGTGCCGATGCCGACGTGGATATCGCTGATCTGGGTGCGGAAGATGTAGTCGCCGGCGTTGGCGATGTCCGGGCTGCTGGCCAGTCCTGAGAACAGCACTATGCCGTCGGCCTCGGCGAGAGGCGCAGCGCCGAGCATCGCTCCGCTGCACGAGGTGCCCAGGATTATCTTGACGCCCTCGACCTCGGTCAGCTTGTTGTACGCCGTGATCGCGCCCTGGGCGTTGCACTGGGAGTCCTCGACGACGAGCTCCAGCCTGCGCCCGTCGACGCCGCCGCCGGCGTTGATCTCGTCCGCCGCCATCTGCTTGGCCTGGTTGGCCACGGTGCCGTAGGTCTCGCCCGCGCCGGTCAGCGATTCCATGACGCCGATCCTGTAGACTCCCTCCTCTTCGTCCTGTCCGCAGGCCATGGCGGCCAGTACCAGCAGCGCCATCGAGCCGAATGCAAGTGTCGTCAGGAACACCGTCCGCATGATATGTCTCTCCCGGTCCGCCGTTGCGTTAATCCGTCGCCCGTGCCCGCACGGAGTGCGACTGCGTCACCGTACCACGCCGCCCGGCCCCCTGTGAAGCAGGGTGGCACATTGGGCGCTGGGCTGTCTCTGCGGGCCCGCGACACCGGGACGTGCCGGGCGAGAACGCGCCTTTGACAGGAGTGAAGGCTGCCCATAGACTGGCCGACATCCAGCCAGGAGGGCCACGACGACATGAGGCTGACGCCGCAGCAGGAGAGGCAGTTCAAGGCGTTCGGGTTCGTGGTGCTGAGGGACTTCTTCGACGCCGATGACCTGGAGCTCATCAGGAGGGACTTCGACGTCGCCGCCGCGAAGGCGGCCAGCTTCGAGCCCTTCGACGGCACGAAGATGCAGTACTTCAACATGCAGGGGGAGGAGACGCCCTACTACGCGTCTCTGCCGGAGATGCCACGGTTCTACGAGGTGGCCGAGCAGCTATTCGGGGAGAGGGCGTTCGCCTTCGAGAGCAATGCGTACAGGTACGTCGGCAACACGCGCTGGCACTACAACGACGGCTCCAGCAACTACAACGGCTACGGGATCAAGTTCCAGTTTGCCCTGCAACCGGTGGACGGCGGCAGCGGGGCGTTGAGGTTCATCCCCGGCTCGCACATTCCGTCCTACCAGGAGGTCCTGACGTCGGTGCCGCCGCTGGGCCGGCGGTGGCACGACACGGACGAGGCGTGGGAGGCCATCGACAAGATACCCTCGCACATCTGCGAGTACGGACCCGGCGACGCGGTCGCCTTCGACCTCAGGATGCTACACGCTACGTGGGGCGGCGGGAACGACAGGCATATGAGCTGCGTCAGCTTCTTCCACTATCCGGAGACGCCGGAAGAGGTCGAGACGATGCGCGATATCGCGCCGAAGTACTGGAAGCCGGCGCCGAGCCCGTCGATGCCGTGGAACGATGGGGTGAGGGCGCAGTGGCTGTCCAACCCGCACGGCAGCGCCAAGCGCCAGGGCTGGATCGACGCGATCGAGGAGCTGAGCAACATCCCGGCGGGCCAGACCGGACTGCGGCTGGAGTTCGACCGGTACGGATCGAGCCGGGTAGTGCCTGCCTGACGGCGCGGAGTCGCGGTCGCCGGTAGACCGACGTCCACGCCGAGGCTGAGTTGCGCCGGGGCGAGAACGCGGACCGTGGGGCCGGCGCCACGGCCAGCCTGACCAGCCGGGCGGCTGTAGCTGTTTCCCGTTCGAGCGGCCCGTGTGCACGCCACCGATACGGCCCGCCCAAAAGCGGCGGGCACACCCAGGTTTAGCGGGGCGCGTGGGCGTCGACTCCAGGCAGCTATGAACGGGGATGTCAGGTTGTAGGGCACACCCCGAGGTGCTATACTGGACGCGACCGGATCGGTCAGCCGATTCGCGCCGTTGCGAAAAAGTGGGGTGGCCCACTTTTTTTGCTCATGGGGGTATGACTTGTAGCCTCCGGGAGGGGCTGAGCGAATGAAGAGCGACTTCATAATCGCTTTGACGCAGCTCGCGGCCGAGCGGAATCTGCCGCGAGAGGTGGTGCTGTCCGCCATCGAGGCGGCGCTGGTCTCGGCGTACAAGCGGGACAGCATCGCCGCGGGCCAGGACATTTCCGTCACCCTCGACCCGGCCTCGGGCGACGTCAACGTCTACACGATAAAGACGGTCGTCGAGGAGGTCGAGAGCCCCGAGCAGGAGCTGACTCTCGAAGAGGCCAGGAAGCTCAAGCCCAACGCCCAGGTCGGCGAGACGGTGCCAACGGGCACATTGCCGCACAGCGCGGGACGGATCGCGGCCCAGACCGCCAAGCAAGTCGTCCTGCAGAGGCTCCGCGACGCCGAGCGCGACCTCATCTACGACGAGTTCTCCGACAAGGAGGGCGAGGTCTACACGGCCACCATCCAGCGAGTGGAGTCGAGGCACATCACCGTGGAGCTTGGCCGGGCGGAGGCCATCCTGCCGCCGTCCGAGCAGGCGCCGTTCGACCGCTACAGGGTCGGCCAGAAGCTGAAGGTGCTGCTCCAGTCGGTCAGGCAGTCGCCCAAGGGCCCGGAGCTGATCGTGTCGCGCACCGACAAGGAGTTGGTGCGGCGCCTTTTCGAGATGGAGGTGCCGGAGATATACAACGGCGCCGTCGAGATCGTAGCCATCGCCCGGGAGGCCGGCTCGCGGAGCAAGGTCGCCGTCTGGGCGAAGCAGGAAGGCGTGGACGCGGTCGGATCGTGCGTGGGCCTGCGTGGCATACGCATCCAGAACATCGTGAACGAGCTGCACGGCGAGAAGATCGACGTGGTGCAGTGGAACAAGGACCCGGCCCGCCTGATCGCCAGCGCGCTCAGCCCGTCGCAGGTGCTGCGCGTCGACGTCGACGAGGCGAGCCAGGAGACTGTGGCCATCGTGCCGGAGCGTCAGCTCTCGCTGGCGATCGGCAAGGAGGGACAGAACGCCCGGCTGGCCGCGAAGCTGACCGGCTGGCGGGTCGACATCCGCAGCGACATCGAGGACAAGGCCAGGCCGAAGCCTGAGCCGAAGGCGCCGGTCGTGCCGCTCTCCGAGCAGCTCGGCATCGCAGCCTTCATGGACGCGGTCGGAGAGATGCCGATCGCCGCACTCGAGATGCCCGCGCGTCTGCACAACCTCCTGGTCGCCGCCGAGCTCGACACGATAGCCAAGCTGGCGGCAAAGGGAGAGTCGGAGCTCCTCGAGATCAAGAGCGTGGGCGAGAAGTCGATCGAACAGCTCATCGAGCAGCTGAGCCTCGTCGAGGTGTTGGTGCCGCAGCCTGAGCCGGCCGTGGTCGAAGAGCCGGTCGCCGAGGCGGTCGAGGTCGTCGAAGAGCCTGAGCCGGCGGTCGAGGAACCAGTTGCCGAAGCGGTCCCCGCCGAGGTGGCTGAGATCGCCGAGGCCCAGGAAGCGGAGGCCGCGGAAGCCGTGGAGGCGCCTGCTGAGGATGTCCCGGCGGTCGAACCCGAGCCCGAGCCCGAACCTGAGGTCGCGGCGCCGGAGCCTGTCCCGGTAGCCGAGATACCGGAGGAGCTGCTCAGGCCCGAGCCGGAGCCTGTCCCGGTCGCCGCCGACTCGACGTCGATCCAGGACTTGCCGGACACGATCTGGTCGATCTCCGGCCGCGATCCCTCCGACGCGGGCGCGATCCGGTTCGCGGAGGACATTGCCGAGCTGAACCGGGGCGGTACAGGCCGCCGCCGGGGCTCGCGACGCGGCGGGCAGTCCGGCCGGGGCCGCAGGGCGAGGCCGAACAGGAGAAGGTAGCAGCGAACCGCCATGAGGGCACGGACGCAACACACGCCGCTCCGGAGTTGCGTCGTGTGCGGCCGCAAGACGGGCAAGTCGGACCTTCTGCGCATCGTAGCGGCGCCTGACGGAAACGTGACGGTCGACCGGACGGGCAAGCTGGCCGGTCGCGGCGCCTATGTCTGTGCCGACGGCCGGTGCTCCGGCGAGCCCCTGAGGAAGGGCCGTCTCGACCACGCTCTGCGCAGACGAATCGAGGAGGAGGACTGGGCCAGGATCGACACATCGCTCGGCGAGCTCCGCACGGTCGGGTAATCGGTCGGTACAGTCGAGACCATGACAACGCGACAGAGAGAAACCCAGGCAGCGCCCCGCGCTCCCATCAGTCTGCCGGAAGCCATTACGGTCGGCGATCTGGCCGCACTGATGCGGATCGGGCCGATAGACGTCATCAAGCAGCTCATGCGGGCCGGACACATGCTCGCGATCAACGACGTGGTCGAGTTCCAGACAGCGTCCCTGATCGCGCGGTCCTTCGGCTTTCCGGTCGAGGAGCTCGAGACCGAGGAAGAGGCTCCGGGCTCGATCGTCATCACGCCCGACGATGCGGAGGCCGAGCAGCTCGAGGCACGGCCGCCGGTGGTCACGATCCTGGGCCACGTCGACCACGGCAAGACGACGCTCCTGGACTCCATCCGCAAGACGAACGTCGTGGCCGGTGAGGCGGGCGGGATCACACAGCACATCGGCGCTTACCAGGTGTCCCACGACGGCAACGTCGTAACGTTCCTGGACACGCCGGGCCACGAGGCGTTCACCGAGATGCGGGCCCGGGGCGCCAGGGTCACCGACGTGGCGGTGCTCGTCGTAGCGGCCGACGACGGCGTAATGCCGCAGACGGTCGAGGCCATCGACCACGTGAAGGCCGCGGCAGTGCCCATCATCGTCGCCATCAACAAGGTCGACCGGCCCAACGCCGACGCGGAGCGCGTCAAGCGCCAGCTCTCCGAGCACGACCTGATCGTCGAGGACTGGGGCGGCGACGTGATCTCGGTCCCCGTCTCCGCGCTCAGGAACGAGGGTATCGACGACCTGCTCGACAACATTCTCGTGGTCACCGAGGTGGCGGAGCTGAAGGCCAACCCCAACAGGGAGGCCAGGGGCGTCGTGGTCGAAGCGAGGCTGGACAAGAGCCGGGGCCCGGTCGCGACCGTCCTGGTCCAGACCGGCACGCTCGAGACCGGCAACATAGTCGTCGCCGGAGGCTCCCGGGGCCGCGTCAAGGCCATGCTGGACGAGAACGGCGCGCGGATCAAGAATTGCGGCCCGTCCTCGCCAGTCGAGATACTTGGCCTGGACGGCCTTCCGCCCGCGGGTCAGATGTTCGAGGTAGTCCCCGACGAAAAGGCCGCACGCGCCATGGTCGCCGAATGGGAAGACGAGCGGGCGCAGTCGAACCGGGTGAGCGGAGTGACCCTGGAGGACGTGCACGCGAAGATCGAGTCGGGCGAGGTGGCGGCGCTGGACCTGATCGTCAAGACCGACGTCCAGGGCAGCATCGACGCGATCAGGAGCGCCCTGGAGGCACTCCGTACCGACGATACGCGCGTGAACCTGATCCACATCGCGACCGGCAGCATCACCGAGAGCGACGTGATGCTGGCGGCGGCGTCCAACGCCGTGATAGTGGGTTTCCGCAGCGAGCCGCAGCCGGGCGCGCGCACGTTTGCCAGCCAGGAAGGCGTGGACGTCCGCTACTACGACGTGATCTACAACCTGATCGACGAGATCGAAATGGCGCTCGCGGGCCTGCTCGAGCCGGAGGTCGAGGACATCGTGGAGGGCTACGCGACTATCCGGGCCATCTTCCAGCTCGGAAGGGGCGTGAGGGCCGCCGGCGTATTCGTGAACGGCGGGCGTATCACGCGCCGGGCCGAGATCCACGTCACCCGCGGCGGACGAACGCTGTACGTGGGCCACATCGGCAGCCTGAAGCACTTCCGCGACGACGTCAGGGAGCTGGCGGCGGGCAGCGAAGGCGGGATCGTCCTCGATGGCTTCCGCGACTTCCAGGAGGGCGACGTCCTGGAGGCCCACGTGACCCGGCAGGTCGAATAGCCGGTAGCTCGCTTCTACCGCTGACCACGACTGAGGGGGCCGGATGCCGCGCCGCATCGATCGTATCAACGTCGTCCTGCGCGAGGCGATCAGCAGCGTCCTGGCGGAGGACCTGCGCGACCCAAGGCTTGGCGGCATGGTCAGCGTGGTACGCGTCGACGCCTCCCCGGACCTGGGCGCCGCGCGGGTCTACGTCAGCGTGCTGGGTGACGACGACGCCAAGGCCGGCTCCATGAAGGCGCTGAAGTCGGCGTCCCGCTTCGTACATCGGCGACTGCGCGAGAAGGTGGCGCTCAAGAGCGTGCCGGCCGTCGAGTTCAGGCTCGATGAGTCGATAGAGGCAGGCTCCGACGTGCTCAGCCTCATCTCCCGGGTACGGCCGGAGGGCGACGGAGGGGAGTCGTGACCCGCTCGGGAGGACCGCCCCCGACGCGCTCGACCGCCAGCGCCGTGTCGGGAATCCTGAACATCGACAAGCCGGCGGGTGCCACGAGCATGGACGTCGTCCGGCGTATCAAGCGCGCCAGCAACGTCAAGCGGGTCGGCCACGGCGGAACGCTGGACCCGGTCGCCACCGGCGTGATACCGATCTGCCTCGGCCAGGCCACGCGGATGATGGAGTACCTGGTCGACGGCACGAAGGAGTACCGCTGCACCATAGAGCTCGGCGTCGAGACCGACACGTACGACTCGTTGGGCATGGTCGTGGCTCGTGGGGACGCTTCGGCGGTCTCGCGGCAGGACGTCGAGGCCGCGCTCATCTCCTTCGAGGGAATGATCGACCAGGTCCCGCCGATGTTCTCGGCGCTGAAGAAGGGCGGCAAGCGGCTCTACGACCTGGCCCGGTCGGGGATCGAGGTCGACCGTGAGCCGCGGCAGGTCGAGGTGATCGACGTCAGCCTGGTCGATTGGGCGCCCGCGTCGGCGACGGTGGAGGTCACCTGCGGTCGCGGCTTCTACATGAGGTCGCTGGCCCACGACCTGGGAGAGGTCCTGGGCTGCGGAGGGCACCTCAGCTCGTTGACGCGTCTCCGGAGCGGCCCGCTCAGGCTGGACGACGCCATCGGCGTCGAGGAAGCCGAGGAACGGTTCGAGGACGGCTCGTGGCGGGAATATGTGCAGCCTGTCGACGTCGTCGTGGGCAGGATGCGCGCCGTCATCGTGGGAAGGCAGGTCGAGGACCGCCTCCGGCACGGACGGCCGCTATCCGGCTCGCTGCGCATGCCGTTCCTGGGCCCGGACGAGCAGTGCCGCGTCTACTCTACCGATGGACGCTTCCTGGCGATCGTCTCGTTCGACGCCTCGGCCGGCGAATGGAAGCCGCAGCGCGTCTTCAACCTGGCCTACGACGGCGGGTCGGACGCGTAGCCCGGCTCCGTCGACCCGGCGGCGGTCTCCGCAGGCGTGCGTGTCTCCTCTCGCGCTACGACGGCTTCTGCGCGGCCGCCGCGAGCCATACCGGCAGTGCCGCTCGGGGTTCTCGTTCCAGTCCAGCAGGCTATCGTCGGTCCCCGGCATGTACGAACTATCCTGCCAGTACCGCGAATCTCTCGCGGGGCTCTCCAGGATTTGCCGGATGATGAGCCCCGAGGCCGCCAACGGGTTCAGTATGTCCCCGAGCGTCCAGTGGAACTCGAAAGTGCGTTCCGCCCGGTCCTCGAAGGGCCCGGTTTTCCAGTAGGACTTCTCGGCCTCGATCGGTCGAGGCTGGTCCTTCCAGGGCCGCTGGAACGGATGGATGTCGTAGAAGACGTAGTGTCCTCCCGGACGCAGGATCCGAGAGACCTCGCCGAAGACGGCGGACAGGTCCGCGATCCAGACGAAGAAGCCGTTGGTGGAACAGACCAGGTCGAACTTCGCGTCTCCTGCCGGCGCGAGATCCGCGGCCTCGGCCTGCGCGAAGGTGATGGGCAACGCCAGGCGCGCCGCCCGGTTGGAGGCGACCTCCACCCGGCGCTCCGAGATATCCGTCGACGTGACGTTCGCCCCGATGCCGGCAAGGGCGAAGGCGGCGAGATTGTTCCGCTCCCGACGACGCACACGTCCTTGCCTGCCAGGTCGCCGCCAACTTCGCGAATCAGCTCCAGCGCGCCGCCTGGGAACGCAAGCTCGGGCTCTGCGACGCAGCGCCGCCAGAACCCATATTCGTCGCTCAGCCTCTCCCAACCCTCGGCTTCGCCGTCCCAGTACCGCCGGTTGGAGTCGTGCATGGTGTTCATTGATCGAATCTCATTCGTGGCGACCGAAATCCGTGGTGCCTATGCCCGTCCTGCGGCAGGGCGCCATCACGCGCCGCCGTCTGCGGCCCGTGGTCCGTTTCTTGTAGCGGTACTACGGCGCTCCCGTCCTCAGAGGGTAGCCAGGCTGCGAACTCTCGCGGCCGTTCTGTCGAGGTCGGCCCGGGTCGGCCTGCTTCTGCTGCTACCGATCGTGAACCCAAACTCGTCGCCCTCGTACCTCGGTAACACGTGCAGATGGACGGGAAGATCTCCTGGCCGGCCGCCTCACCATCGGACAGGAGGAGGTTGACACCTTCGCACCTGATCCCCGATACCCCTATCCGGCGCGCCAGCCTGTGGGCCACCGCGAAGACCTGCATGCCGGTGTCCGCATCCATGTCGTCGAGTCGAGCGGCGTGCGTCTTTGGGACCACCAGCGTGTGTCCCTCGGTTATCGAGAACAGGTCGAGAAACGCAAGTACATACTCGTTCTCGTAGACCACGCTGACGCTGGCGCGGCCAGCCACAATCTCACAGAATACGCACCACTGTTGCGGCATGATTGGTCACCTCATCCAGGGGAGGCGCAAGCTTCAGGACAGGCGGGCCCGCATCGGCTGGAGCCTTCCCCATCATGATACCGCTGCGCGCGTGCTCGTGCCTCTTGACTCCGCATCCAAGGGACGGCGGAACGAGCCGAGGTCACTTCCGCGGTGCGCCATCGGACGCCATCCCGCCTCCGGTTTAGCCCCAGCCGGACGGGCGGTACTGGAGGGCCTCGGCCAGGTGCGCGACGCCGATGTCGGCCGACTCCGCCAGGTCGGCTATTGTGCGGGCGACCTTGAGGACCCGGTGGTAGCCGCGGGCCGAGAGGTTCATCTGCTTCATGGCGGCCTGCAGCAGCCCCTGGCCCGTGTCGTCCGTCTTGCAGTAGTCCCACACCTCGACGGGCCCCATCTCCGAGTTGGTGATGAGCCCCGTCTCGCCGAACCGCTCCTGCTGGACGGTCCTGGCCTGCTGGGAGCGGGCCCTGATGCGCTGCGAGCTCTCGGCGCCTTCGGGCGCCACCAGCTTTTCGTACTCGACCCTCGGGACGTCGACGAAGAGGTCGATGCGGTCGAGCAGCGGGCCGCTGATCCGCTTCTTGTAGCGGGCCACTGTGCTCATGGAGCACGAGCACTCCTTGACGGGGTCGCCGTAGAAGCCGCACGGGCACGGGTTCATGGCGCCGACCATCATGAAGTTGGCCGGGAAGGTGATCGTGCCCTGGGCGCGGCTGATGGTGACGACCTTGTCCTCCAGCGGCTGCCTGAGGACCTCGAGGAGCGAGTGGCCGAACTCCGGCAGCTCGTCCAGGAAGAGCACGCCGCGGTGGCTCAGCGTGATCTCGCCGGGGCGCGGCTGCCTGCCGCCTCCGACCATCCCGGCGTTTGAGATCGTGTAGTGGGGCGCGCGGAATGGGCGCTCGCTGATCAGCGGCGCGGACGACGGCAGCAGCCCTCCGACGCTGTATATCTTCGTGACCTCCAGCGCCTCCTGGTTGGTGAGCTCCGGCAGCACGGAGGGCAGCGACCTCGCCAGCAGCGTCTTGCCGCTTCCGGGCGGCCCGGTCATGAGCAGGTTGTGGCCGCCGGCGGCCGCCACCTCGAGCGCCCGCTTGGCGTGCTCCTGGCCCCGTATGTCGGCGAGGTCGACGCCGCCGGACGATGCGGCGCTGACGGGCCCGGACGAGTCGTCCCGGCGTCCCGCGGGGTCGCCGACGCGGGGCGCGATCGTCTCGTCGGCCCGCAGGTGCGACACGAGCTGCGCCAGGTGGTTGACGGCAATGACCGTGACCCCCTCGACGAGCGCGGCCTCGTCGGCGTCGGCGGCGGGGACGAAGACGGTGTCGTAGCCCTCCTGCTTCGCCACGGCGACCATCGGCAGGATGCCGTTCGTGTGCCTGAGGGCGCCGTCCATAGCCAGCTCGCCCAGGAACAGCGAGCTTCCGGGTATCGCCGGCACCTGGCCGGAGCTGAGCAGCACTGCCAGGGCGATCGGGAGGTCGTACGCGGGCCCGGCCTTGCGCAGGTCGGCCGGCGCCAGGTTCGCGGCGATGCGGCGCATGGGGAACTCGCAGCCCGAGTTCCTGATCGCGGCGCGCACACGCTCCCGCGACTCCTGGACGGCGGTGTCGGGCAGGCCGACGACGTGGAACGCCGGCAGGCCGGGCGAGATGTCGACCTCGACCTCCACGATCACGCCGTCGAGTCCGACCACCGCGCACGTTATCGACTTGGCTAGCATGGAGTCCTCGGAGAGAGCGGTCCCGCACCGGGGCGGGCCGCGGAGTGGGTGTGAAGACGGGTCGCGGCGGGCTACTTGCCGCGCTCGATGGCGCGCCGCAGGTCCTTGAGCTCCTTCGATAGCTGCCGGCGCATTCCCCAGCGCAGGACCGGCGCCAGCAGCCGCGAAGCGCCGCCCGAGCTGGCCCGCAGCGTGTTCGTCACGCGGGTCGCACCATCCGAATCCTCGAGACCCAGGACGCTCGAGTACTGGAACGGCCCCTCGGTCGACGCTGTCCCGAACCGGGACGGCGGGTCGAGCTCGGTCACCCTGTGGGTGACGTCGAACGTGTGGGCGCCGTGGATGAACTTGCTCGGGAAGGTCGAGCCGACCGCGAGCTCCCCGGCGGGGCGTTCGGTCTCCGTGATGCCCTTGACCCACCGGTCCATCGTCTCCACGTCGGAGACGAAGTCCCACACCTCGCCTATGGGCCTCCTGACCAGGACCTTCGCGGAGGCTTCTATCTCGGATGGCACGTCGTCTACCTCCCGTATACCGGTGTGAGCCACTCGGCGCGGCCCCTGTCCCGTCCCGACGCCGCGTCGACGTAGGTCTGGTTGAGCGCGGCCGTGACGGGGCCGGGCGCGCCGCCGCCGATCGTGAAGCGGTCGACCGAGCCGACCGGCGTGACGCCGAGAGCCGTGCCGCACAGGAAGACCTCGTCGGCGACGTACAGCTCGGTGCGGTCGATCTCGCGCTCGACGACCTCGACGCCGCGGTCCTCCCGCAGCAGGCGGATGACCGTGTCCCGCGTGATGCTCTCGAGGATGTCGTTGGTGACCGGCGGCGTGAGGGCCATGCCGTCGCGGACGGCGAATACGCAGCCGCGGGCCTCCTCGGTCACGTGGCCCGACGCGTCGAGCATGAGCGCACCGTCGTAGCCGTCGTCCTCGGCCTGTACCAGCGCCATGCGGGCGTTCTGGTAGTTGGCGGCGCACTTGATGCGCGGCGGCATGCTGTTGTCGTCGATCCGTCTCCACGACGACACGGCGAGCCGGAACGGGCGGCCGTCCCATCCGCCGGTGTCGATGATCGCGCCGGATGGCACGGCGACGATGCCGAGCGAGACCGGGCCGCGCGCCTGTATCGACCCGTCGCCGGCGACGAAGAGGCTCGGGCGAAGATGGACGCCCTGCCGGAGGCCGTTGACGCGCAGCAACTCGATCATCAGGCGGAGTATGTCGGCGGCGGAGTACTCGACGGGCGCCATGCCCATCAGCCGGGCCGACTGGAGCAGCCGGTCGACGTGCTCCGGCGCCCGGAACAGGTACAGCTCCTCCTCGTCCTCGTTCCAGTAGCCCCGGACACCCTCGAAGGCGGTCGCGCCGTAGCGCACGGCGGGCGTGGAAATGTGGATGCGGGCGTCGTCGTACCGCACCAGCGCGCCGTCCATGACCAGGTATTCGGGTCGGTCCGCCATCGTCTATGCCCTGTTTCCGCCGTAGGTCGACCGGAGCGCCGCGCCCTCGTCGAAGCGGTCCGCCCTCAGCGGCGATATGTCGACGGTGCGGGCGCTGCCGTGGACGATCGTCTCGGCCAGGCAGAGGCCCATGGCCGGCGCGATCTTGAATGAGTGGCCGCTGCCGCCGACGGCCAGGTAGTGGTTGTCGTTGGCCGGCGAGCGGTCGAGGACCATGTTCCAGTCCGGGGTGATGGTGTAGAGGCCGGCCCAGCCGTGCTCCACCCCGGCGTCCGCCAAGGCGGGGAAGCGGTGGGCGAGCAGGCCTCGCGTCTCCTCGATGAAGTCGTCGTCGGCCGTGCTCTCGTACGAGTCGGGGTCGGCGGGCTCGTTCTCCTTCGGATGTCCTGCGCCGGCGAGCACGGCGCCGTCCGGCGTTGGGCGCATGTATATGCGGTCGACCATGTTGGAGACGCAGCGGCGCAACTTGGGGGCGCCGTCCGCAGGACGAACGACCACGTCCTGCTCCCGGGATATCTCCAGCGGCAGGTCGAGGCCCATCCACCTGCCTACGCGACGGGCCCAGGGCCCGGCCGCGTTGACTACGACTCGGGTCTCGACGTCGCCGTCGGCGGTCCTGACGGTGCTCGTGCCGCCGTTGCTCGTGATGCCGGTCGCCGGGCAGTCGACGCGGGCCTCGGCCCCGGCCGCCTCGCCCGCGGCGACCAGCGCGCGGACCGTGGCGACGGGGTCGGCGTAGCCGGACTCGGGCTCGAAGGCGACCCTGGCGATGCCGTCGGTGTTGAGGCAGGGCAGCTCTTCGGCCGCCTCCTCGACGGAGAGCGCCGTGGTGTCGACGCCCTCGCTCCTGAGCCGGACCATATTGGCGTCGAACGCGTCGGCGGCATCGTGCGGGACGAGGAAGAGCCAGCCGGTCTGGGTGAACGCCTCGACGCCGAGCTCGTCGTCGAACGACTGGAAGAACTCCAGGCTCTTCTTCACGAGGCGGATCGACACCTCGTTGGAGTAGTGCTGTCGGACGAAGGCGGCCGAGTCGCCGGTCGACCCGGAGGCGAGGCCGCCCTTCTCGAGCAGGACGACGTCCGTCATTCCCAGCTTCGCCAGGAAGTAGAAGACGCTGGCGCCCAGGGCGCCGCCGCCGATGACCACGGCTTCGGCGGTGCTACGCATCCGGCGGTCGCTTCCCCTCCCGCGTCACCGCGGTGGCGTTCGGGAACATCGTCCGGCATCTCCATGCTGCAGATTCGTACACATGGCCGGGATCGGCATGATGATAGCATGAAGACGGGGTAGTGGATGGTGGTTAGTGGATAGTGAATGGTTGGGAGAGGTTCCCCCGGACTGCGTGAGGGTGGTTCTTCGCGCCGTGCGAGTTGTTCCATTGTGTTCCAAAGCGTTCCGTTCGTATCTGGACTGTGGAACACTTTGCGCGAAAATGGAACAGCAGGTGTTCCACGGTTCGTATCTGGCGCGGAACAGGGCGGAACAAAATGGAACAGGGGTGTTTCATTATAGGCTGCGGTGTCACGTGGCGATAATAGCACAGATGTGCGGCTGCGTCCAGCGGCTCTGGACGCGGGTGGACGCGGGTCAGACAGGCGTTGCGCGACTCTGAACAGTTACGGCCGCGTGTAGTTGCGTCCGGCGTGGCCGGGGCCGTTAGCGGTCGGGCTGCTGTTCGCGGAGCCCGGTGGCGGCGCCGCCGCCCCAGCGCGGGTGCCGGAACGTGGGGTTGGCGTCGATGGGACGCCTTGCCGTGCTCGGGGGCCCTTCAGGTTCCTCCGGCCCGGGTCCAGTCCGCACGGGCCCGACGTGCTGGCGCCGGGCGGGCCGGTGCGGCGGGAGCGCGTTCAGGTGCTCGGCCAGGTCCTCCAGGCTCGCGAGGTTGTGCACCGGCAGGTGGTCGTCGACGAACGGCAGCGCCGCCTGCATCCCGCGGGTCAACGGCTCGTAGGTCTCGGAGCCCAGGAGCGGGTTCAGCCAGATGAGCCGGTAGGCGCTGCGCTGCAGCCTGGCCGTCTCGCGGCCCAGGACCTCCGGGTCTCCCCTGTCCCAGCCGTCGGAGATGACGAGCACGACCGAGCCCCAGCCCAGGGTCCGCCTGCTCCAGCGGTAGTTGAACGTCCTGAACGACTCGCCGATCCGCGTCCCGCCTGCCCAGTCTGGAACTGCGCGCGACACGCCGGTGACGGCGTCGTCGATGCCGCGGCGGCTCAGGCGGTCGGTGACGCGCGTCAGCCTCGTCGCGAACAGGAATGCCTCCACCCTGTCCCAGTCGTCGGCCAGGGAGTGGATGAAGTGCAGCAGCATGCGCGTGTAGCGCTCCATCGAGCCGCTGACGTCGCATATGAGCACGAGGCTGCGGGCCTTCCGCTTGCGCTTCAGCAGCGGCAGGTCGAGCAGCTCGCCGCCGTAGCGCATGTTGCGCCGCGCGGCCCGCCGGAGGTCGATGGCCTGGCCGCGTCCGGACACCCAGCGCCTCGACCGCCTCTCGCCGAGCTGCCACTGGAGATCGTCCATCATTCGCCTGGCGGCGTCTATCTCCTCCGCGGTGAAGTCGGCGAAGTCCTTCTGGCGCAGCACCTCGCGCGCGCTGTAGGTGCGGGTCAGGTCGACGCGGTCGCCGGGTTCGCCCTCACCTTCGCCGTCGTCTCCGGCCGCGTCGCCCGCGGACGGTGGCGCGGCCTGCGGCTGGCGGAAGCGTCGCTGCTCGCCGATGGAGCGGAGGTCGAGCGTGGTCAGCTCGTCCTTGGGGGGCCGCCAGAAGACGTCGAACGCCTCGTCGAAGAGCGCGAGGTCCCTGTGGCGGTGCACCAGCATCGTGCGCAGCGTCTGGCGGAAGTCGCGCTTGCGGCGCACGCCGACGACGCCGAGCGCGTGGACGACGTCGACCATGCGGCCGGAGTGGACGTCGAGCCCGAGCCCCCTGAGCACGCGCCCGAACAGGAGCAGGTTGTGCAGCAGGTTGCCGCCGTCGTCGGCAGCGGGTGATTCGGGGATGGTCGTCGTCATGACGCGCCCTAGCCCCGGCGTCCTCCCCTGCGGGTGCCGCGGTTTGCGGCGCGGTTGAATAGCGTCTGCACCTGCTCGCCGCGGACGGCCTGGACGTCCTCGTGGTACTTGAGAAGTATGCCGAGCGTGTCGTCGATGATCGACGGCTCGAGCCGCTTCTGGTCGAGCGCGACGAGTGACGCGGTCCAGTCGAGGGTCTCCGAGACGCCCGGGACCTTGTACAGCTCGCCTTCGCGCAACTCCTGCACGAACCCTGTGACCTCTCCGGCGAGCTTGCGGGACGCCTCGGGCACCTTGGAGGAGACGATCCGGCTCTCCTTCTGGAAGTCGGGGTACTCGATCCAGAAGTAGAGGCAGCGGCGCTTCAGGGCGTCGTGCACCTCGCGCGTCCGATTGGACGTGATGACGACGATGGGCGCGTTCTCGCTGCGGAAGGTGCCGAGCTCGGGTATCGTGATCTGGAAGTCGGAGAGCAGCTCCAGCAGGAAGCCCTCGAACTCCTCGTCGGCCCTGTCGATCTCGTCGATCAGCAGCACCGGGGGCTGGTCTGCGCCGCCCTCGATCGCCTGCAGCAACGGCCGTTTGATGAGGAAGTCCTCCGAGAAGATCTCACGCGATACCGACTGGCGGTCGACCTGTCCGGCGGCCTCCAGCACGCGTATCTCGAGTAGCTGGCGGGCGTAGTTCCACTCGTAGACGGCCTGGCTGACGTCGAGGCCCTCGTAGCACTGGAGTCGTATCAGGTCGCGGCCGAGGCCGGAGGCGAGCACCTTGGCCACCTCGGTCTTGCCGACGCCCGACTCGCCCTCGAGGAAGAGAGGCCGCCCGAGCTTGAGGGCCAGGAATATGGATATGGCGAGCCCGCGGTCGGTGATGTAGAGCTGGTCCGCGAGCAGCCGCTCCAGCTCGTCGATGGTGGCTGGTGTGGGGCGTGTCTGTTCTGCGCTGGCTTCCAATGTACTCACCTGGGACTGCTATCGTAGTGGGCGGCCCGCCCCAAATCAACCGCGACGGGCGCTGCCGGAGATTCGCAGGTCCGTCCATCGCGGGATTCTCAGTCTCGCTGAGGCTCCGCCCCCAGCCGTCCGAGCGTAGTTCCCGTGCGGCAAAAATAATAGAGGGTCCCCGCGGGAACCCTCAGTATAGCCCACGCTCCAACCTGGATATTATCGGTAGTCGCTGGGCAATTTCATACTATCTGGAGACTGGCTCAACTGTCAATTTCGTGCCCATGCAGTAACTGTTCAGAGTAGGTGAGGCAGAACGTCTGAACTGTGATTCGTGGGATTCTGATGATGGGGATGATTTGGTGCTGAATCTCGCCCACTCTTCGTGGCAGCCCCTCGATACACCCCGACGAAGCGTCGGGGCACTCGGGGCGAACGGGTTAGGTGTCCCCTCAACTCTGAACAGTAGCGCGGATAGGGTAGGTGTTCAGGGTCGAGCGGAGGGGCCCACGACATCGTCACACCCGCGAAGAGCCCGCACCCGCGAAGGCGTCCATCCCATCGACTCTGAACAGATACAGCCATTCGTGCGTGGCTGCGGAATATGGGGGTGTGGCGCCAGGGTCGCTGGGCAGCCTCACACTCGGCGCGGGCCAGCCCGCTTTCACGAAGGTCAGACGTGCTGGTCCACCAAGATGGGATTGCCGTCGGGGTCGATGGCGATGAAGCTTGCCGGGCCCTCGGTAGCCTCGTCCGCCTCGTTGGACAGGCTTACCCCCTTTGCCTTGACCTGTCGCTGCAACTCACGGACGTCCGTGAAGGACTCGACAGGGTTGCCCTGGGCATCCCACCCCGGATTGAACGTGAGGATGTTCTTGTCGAACATGCCGCAGAACAGCCCTATGGTGTGGTCCCCGTTGCGTAGTATCTGCCAGCCCTGCGATGGATCACCGCCGACGACCTCGAATCCGAATTTTTCGTAAAACGCCCTGGAGGCCTGCAGGTCCTCGACGGCGAGGCTGATTGAGAATGCTCCGAGTTCCACCTTGCCCCCTTTAGCTCACGGGTATTGAGTGCATTTCGCCGAGGTGGTCCGCCGCTCAGGCCACCATCGCCGCGTCTACTGAGTTGATGGGCGGCAGGCTGTCGATCAGCAGGTCCCAGTTGTTGCCCTCGTCCCTGCTGTAGAAGACCTGGCCGCTGGTCGTCCCGACGTAGACCCCGGCCGGATCGCACCGGTCGGCCGTCATCCCTTCCCGCAGGGAGTGGAGGTAGACCTTCCTGCCGGGCAGGCCCCTGGTGAGCGGCTCCCAGTTGTCGCCTCCGTCGCGGCTGCGGAACACCCGGAACAGGCCGTCGGTGACGTACCTGCGGCCGCCCCCGACGTCGTAGCCGAGGGCGTTGTCCTCGGGCAGCACGTAGAGTGTGTCGGGGTCGCGGGGATGCAGCGCCAGGGGAAGGCCCCACCTCGACGGGAGCCCGTCCGAGACGTCGTCCCACGAGTCGGCGCCGTCATCGGTACGGTAGACTCCGCAGTGGTTCTGCTGGTACAGCAGCCCGGACCCGCCCGCGCCGGGCAGCAGCTTGTGGGTGCACTGGCCCAACTCGGGGAACCTGTCGGGGCTGAAGTCGGCCCGTACGTTCCTGTTGGCCGGCGCCCATGTCTCTCCAGCGTCGTCCGTCCTGAAGACGCCCGCGGCCGAGATGGCGGTCCACATCCGCTCGGGGCGGAATTCGTCCAGCACGATGCTGTGGAGGATCAGGCCGCCCGCCCCGGGGTGCCACCGGTCCCTCGTGGGGTGCTTCGTCAGCGCCGGGACGTCGGTCCACGAGTCGCCGCCGTCGTCGCTGCGGAACAGCGCGGCCGGCTCCACGCCGGCGTAGAGGACTCCCGGCTCGCTATCCCGTCCGGGCAGCACGTGCCAGACGCGGCTCACGCTCATGTTGGCGTCCTCCGGGAACCGTGGCTGGCTGCCGCAGGGCTCCCACGTCGCGCCCAGGTCGCGGCTCTTCTGGATGTCGGGCCCGAACACGACGCTGTTTGCCGCGGCGTACAGCGTGCCGTCCCGCGCGTCCCAGGCGAGGTGGAAGACGTCCCCGCCGGGGATGTGGATGTCGGAGATCGACCAGTCGACGCGCCGCTCGTCGCTGGTGACGATGAAGGCGCCCTTTCGCGTTCCGACGAGGAGCGCCACGGTGGGTGTTGCCGTCACTTGTCTGTGCCTCCCCCGGCGGTCGTCGGTTCCGGGACGCGGTGCCCGTGTTCCAGTCGCGCCTCGATCCACAGCCGCTTGGCCTCGCTCAACGACTCGATGGCTTCGTCCGGCGTCTTGCCGTCCGCCACGCAGCCGGGCAGGTCCGGGACCTCGCATACCCAGTAAGACGCGCCGTCTTCGTCACGCCTCGACAACGCGACCGGGTAGTCCAAGGCCGCGTAGTAGTCTGCATCGTAGTTGGGATTGGGCGTCGCCAATGGTCTGTCCCCGGCTGGTCCAAATCGTAGTGATGTGATCTCGTGCTGAACGCCGCCGCGGAAGACTGCGGAGCGCTTCACGTAGCCCCCATGAGGCGAGAAAAATAGAGAACCCCCGCAGGGGTCCTCAATGTAGCCCACGCTCCAACCTGGTTAATATCAGGAGTCGCTGAGCGAACCTATGCTACCCGAAGGATGGCGGGGCGTTCAACCCTGGCGAATCTGCGTATCTGTTCAGAGTTGAGGGGACACCTAACCCGTTCGCCCCGAGTGCCCCGACGCTTCGTCGGGGTGTATCGAGGGGCCGCCACGAAGAGTGGGCGAGCCTCAGCACCAAATCATCCCCATCATCACAATCCCACGAATCACAGTTCAGACGTTCCGCTTCACCAACTCTGAACAGTGACGAATCTGCCCGTGCGTTTAGATTGCCAAGTCAAACGGCATGTCGCGGCAAATCGGCCGGTGATAGTCCTGCCGAAGGGCCTCAATTCGACCGGACATTTACGGTTGCGCCAGACCGATCACGTGCTCGCCGTGCATGCGTTCTTCGATCTGGGAGTGGCGCTTGGCGCCCCAGCGCGCGGGCATCATGCGCCTGTCCCGGTCGAGGCGGCGCTCTCCGATTCCCGCGAGCTCGAGTCCGGCGCTCTCGCCGATGGCCGCGAGTCCCCTGTGAGTCTCCACGTCGATGCCCCGAAGGTTGGATGTCCCGACCACGATGATCGCTGCGCCGTCCGGCTTCAGCACCCGCTGCATCTCGGCGATCACGGCTGCCATCTCTCCGAAGTATCGGCGCAGGGTCGATGCCTTCTTCGCGTCACGGTCCGCCAGCCGCGCGAGCGTCGTCTCGCACTGGTCCGGCAGGTCGTCATAACGGGTGGGTGACGCCGCGTCGTGTCCCAGGTACCGCGCCCGGATGTTGGTGAGGTCGGCGATACTCCAGCCGAACCACACGAGGGAGAACTTGTGCGCCCGCATGTAGTCTATGGCGTTGTTGGCGTACGGCGGCGACGTGACGATCAGGTCGACGCTCGATGGCGGCAGGCCGGTGTCGTCCGCGAGAACCTCGAGTATCTCGGCCTCGCCGATAGCGGGCGCCCAACTCGTTCCCAGGGATGCCGCGCTGCGCTTGAGCCGCTTGGCGAACTCGGCGAACGTCGAGCCCGGATTCTTGTCGAGGTCCCGGTGTGGCCGCGTGTGGGCGAGGTCGCGGGCCAGCGACACGCCTCCCGACTTGGCGATGATGGTGGATGAGAACATCACCTCCAGGAAGGCGCGGGTGCCGCCGGGAGGCAGCGCCTCGATTCGCTGGAGCAGCGCGAGCAGCTCGAGCTGGTGCCGTGGCAGGAACCAGTAGTCGACAAAGTCCCTGGTCTTCGCATCGAACCGGAGGTCGAGGCCACGCCGAAGACCGTCTCCGTCCTCCCGGCAGTCGCTCTCGGCGGCATCCAGGACGGCATGGCCGGCCCGCAGCGTCGCCGGCCCTTCGACCGGCGTCAGCTTGGCTGTCGCGATCATCCGTGCCAGCGGGTCGATGTCGCAGCCGATGGCGCGGCGGCCGAGGCGTGCCGCCTCGACGAGCGTCGTTCCTGAGCCCGCCATCGGGTCGAGGACGACGTCGCCCGGGTCCGATAGACGCTCGATCAGGAACGCGGGCAGTTGGGGCGGGAACTTCGCGGGGAAGGGGTGCCAGGCGTGGGCGCCCAGGCTGCCGTCCACACCGTGGAAATCGAGGTCGGCGCGCAACGTCGCCCGCAGCGCGTTCAGGCGCCGCTCGCCGCGCGTACGCACCTGCGGCGGCGGAGCGCAGACCCCGCCGCCGCGTTGCGGCGACTTTACACTGAGGGACGTCGGTGGGCCTCTAGCCGGCGCGCTCTGTGGCGGCCGTGAGGGCCTTGGCGACGTAGACTGCCGCCATCGCCTGCCGGTACTCGCCCGACGCGAACACGTCGCCGATCGCCTCGCCCGTCAGGTCGGAGGCCACGGCCTTGGCCGCGGCGGAGATGGTCCCCGCGTCCGCCGACGCGCCGACGAGCGCCGCCTCGACCGCGCTCGCCTTGACCGGCGTCGACTCGACGCCGCCGACCGCCACGCTGGCGGACGTGTAGCGCCCGCCGCTGACCGTCACGATGGCGGCCGCGCCGACGACCGCGTAGCGCGACGCCGGGTGGGGCATCTTGGCGTACGCGCTGCCCTGGCCGGCGCCTATGGCAGGCACGTCGATGGACGTGACAACCTCGCCGTCGCCGACGGCCGTCGTCATCAGGTCCTGGAAGAAGTCGGCGGCCGCGATGCTGCGGTCGCCGCCCGGCCCGGTCGCGTTGATCGACGCGCCCAGGGCCGTGGCCACCGTCGGCAGGTCCGACGCCGGGTCGGCGTGGACGAGGTTGCCGCCGATGGTCGCCCTGTTGCGCACGGCCGGGTCGCCGATCTGCTCGGCGGCCTCCGACACGATCGGGCACGCCGCCTCGAGGTCGGCCGAGGACGCCAGCTCCGCGTGGGTCGTGAGCGCGCCGATGCGCACCGTGCCGTTGTCGCGGGAGACGCCCTTGAGGCCGTCGATCCGTCCTATGTCGACCAGCGCCGCGGGGCCGGCCAGCCTGAGCTTCATCAGCGGTATCAGGCTGTGGCCGCCGGCAATGATCTTCGAGTCTTCGTTGTCGGCCAGGAGCCGGACGGCCTCCGCGACCGATCCCGCCCGGTGGTAGGATGTCTTCGCCGGGTACATGGCCTAGCCCTCCTTTCCGTTCTCGTGGATCGCTCGCCAGACCTTCTCGGGGGTTATTGGCATGTCGATCTTGTCGACGCCGAAGGGCTTGAGCGCGTCCATCACCGCGTTGTAGGCGGTGATCGTCGACGCGATCGTGCCGGTCTCCCCGATGCCCTTGACCCCCAGCGGGTGGTCCGGCGCCGGGGTGACGCTGTGCTTCGTCTCGATCTCGGGCAGCATGTCCGCCCTGGGCAGCGCGTAGTCGAGCATCGAGCCCGTCAACAGCTGCCCGTCGTCGTCGTATACCGCGCCCTCGCAGAGCACCGGGCCGATGCCCTGTACCACTCCGCCGTGGATCTGGCCCTCGACGATCATCGGGTTGATCTGCGGCCCGCAGTCGTCGCAGGCCAGGTAGCGCTTCAGGTCGATCGCGCCCGTCTCCACGTCCACCTCGACGACCGCTATGTGCGTGCCGAACGGGTACGAGAAGTTGGGCGGGTCGTAGAAGGTCGAGGCCTCCAGGCCCGGCTCGATGCCCTCGGGCATGTTCCAGGCGACGTTCGCCATGAGCGCGATGTCCTGGATCGTCTGCGCCTGGTCCGGCGACCCCCTCACGAAGAACTTGCCGTCCTCGTAGTCGATGTCCTCGACGGCCGCCTCGAGCAGGTGGGCCGCTATCTGGGCCGCCTTGTCCTTGATCTTCCTGGTGGCGAGCGCGACGGCGGCGCCGGAAACGACCGTCGTCCGGCTGCCGTAGGTGCCCCAGCCCATCGGCGTGCGGTCCGTGTCGCCGTGCACGACCTCGACGTCGTCAACGTCGACGCCGACCTCGTCGGCGACAATCTGCGCGAAGGTCGTCTCCTCGCCCTGTCCGTGCGGGGACGATCCGACGGCGACGCTGACCTTGCCGGTCGGATGGAACCTGACAATGGCGCCCTCCCAGAGGCCGCCCTGGAATCCGACGGCTCCCGCGACCTGCGACGGGCCGAGCCCGCATATCTCCACGTAGGTGGTGACGCCGATGCCGAGATACCGGCCCTCGCCGCGCAGACGCGCCTGCTTCTCGCGCAGGCCCGCGTAGTCGACCTCCTCCAGAGCCGAGTCGAGCGACCCGGCGTAGTCGCCGCTGTCGTAGGTCAGCCCGGTGGCGGTGTCGTGTCCGCCGTCGAACGCCGGGATGAGGTTGGCGCGCCGCACGTCGACCGGGTCCATGTCGAGCTCGCCCGCGAGCTTGTCGACCATCCTCTCCACGAGGAAGGTCGCCTCCGGGCGTCCCGCGCCGCGGTAGGCCTCGACGGGGGCGCCGTTGTTGAAGACGCCGTAGACGTTGGCCTTCACGTTGGGGATGGTGTAGGTCCCCGCGTACATGAGGCCGTGGAGAATGGTCGGGATGCCGGGCGCCGCGGTCGACAGGTAGCCGCCCATTCCGGCGTAGACCGTCGTCCTCAGCCCGGTGATCTTGCCCGACTTGTCGGCGGCCAGCTCCACGTCCTCGACGTGGTCGCGGCCGTGGATGGTGACCTGGTAGCCCTCGCTGCGCGTGGCCGTCCACTTGACCGGGCGGCCGGTCTTCATCGCGCAGAATACGGCGATCGCTTCGTCGGCGTAGTAGGGGATCTTGCTGCCGAAGCCTCCGCCCACCTCGGGCGCGATCACCCTTATCTTGTGCTCCGCCACCCCGGAGACTACCGAGGTGAGGAACCGCGCGATGTGCGGGTTCTGTGTCGTGCTCCAGAGCGTCAGCTCGCCGGAGGCCGCCGTGTATTGCGCGACGGCCGAGCGCGGCTCCATCGCGTTGGGTATCAGCCTCTGGTGCAGGATGCGCTCCTTGACGACGACCTCCGCGGCGTCGAACGCCGCGTCGACGTCTCCGCCCTCCATGACCCAGTTGAACGCCTGGTTGTTCGGCGCGTCCTCGTGAAGCTGCGGCGCGCCGTCCTCCATCGCCTTGTCCGGCTCCATGACCACCGGAAGCGGCTCGTAGTCGACGTCGATCAGCTCCAGCGCGTCCTCGGCGGCGTAGCGGCAGTCGGCCACGACCACGGCGACGGCGTCGCCCTGGTACCGGACGACCTCGCTCGCCACCGCCGGGTGGTCGACCAGCTTGAGGTCGGAGTCGGGTACGTGCCACGCGCACGGGATCGGCGCGATGTCGACGTCGGCGCCGGTGAAGACGGCGACTACGCCGTCAGCCGCCTCGGCGGCGGACGTGTCGATCGACTTGATCCTGGCGTGTGCATGCGGGCTGCGAAGTATGGCCGCGTGCGCCATGCCGGGAAGCTGGATGTCGTCCGTGTAGGTTGCTGTGCCCGTGATCAGCCGCGGGTCCTCGCGGCGGCGGATTCCCGAGCTGAATATCCTGGTGGTCATCGGCTAGCCTCCTATCTGGCTCGAGGCCTCTGCGACGGCGCGCACGATGTTCTGGTACCCGGTGCACCTGCAGTAGTTGCCTTCGAGCCCCGCCCGTATCTCCTCTTCGGAGGGGCTGGGATTGTTCTTCAACAGCTCCGTCGACGCCATTATCATGCCGGGAGTGCAGAAGCCGCACTGGAGCCCGTGCTTGGCCCAGAAGGCATCCTGCAACGGATGAAGGTCGCCGTCGCTGCCCAGGCCTTCGATCGTCGTGACGGACGAGCCGTCGGCCTGCGCGGCGAGCACCGTGCACGACTTGACGGTCGTGCCGTCGATCTGCACAGTGCAGCTTCCGCACTGGCTCGTGTCGCACCCGACCTTGGTGCCCGTCAGCCCCGCGACTTCTCTGATAAAGTGCACCAGCAGCATGCGGGCACCTACGCTGCCCTGGTACACGCGACCGTTAATCGTGATACTCGTCTCGACTTGCACGAGATTACCTCCCTTCACACCGATACAATAGAGACACGTAATCCGCCGCTGTTCCTGGGGGTCGCCCGGAAATTCTCACCGACCTGCACCGTCCGGGCGCGACCGCGCCCTCACTATAGTTTCAATGCGAATATCGGTCAAGTGCGGCGGACCGGGCGGGCGGGACGCATGGGCGTAAAGGGGGTCTGAATGGAAATCGAAGGCACTTACCACGTGGACGCGAGGCCGGACACGGTCTGGGCCGGCATCATGAGCCCGGAGCTGCTGCAGGGGTGCATCCCCGGCTGCCGGGAGCTCGACGCGACCGGCGAGGGCGAGTACGCGATGAAGCTCACGGTCGGGATAGGCGCGGTAAGGGGTAACTTCACCGGCAAGGTCACGATCTCGGACATAGACGAGCCGCACTCGTTCAGGATGCGGGCCGAGGGCAAGCGGGCCGGGGCGTCCGTCATCGGCGGCGGCACTATCACGATGACGCCGGACGGCGACGGCACCCGGCTCGACGTGGCGGGCGAGGCGAAGGTCACCGGCCTGCTCGCCCGCGTCGGCCAGCGCCTCATTGGCAGCGCGTCGCGCGTAATGATGGACCAGTTCTTCAACTGCGCGCGGGCGAAGCTGGAGGCGAGCGAGTAGCGGCCCGCCGTCCGTCGACGGCACGCACTCCGCAGACGCCATGCCTCTCCTCACCGCATCCAGGCTCGCCGTCTCCTACGGCGACTTCGACCTGTTCTCCGACGTCACGCTGGAGGTTGCCGAACGGGCCCGCATAGGCCTCGTCGGCCCCAACGGCGGCGGGAAGACGTCGCTGCTGAAGGTGCTCGTCGGCGAGCAGCAGCCGAACGCCGGCGAGGTGTACCGGTCGGGCGGCGCGCGCGTCGGGTACGTGCCGCAGATGAACCGGGCGTCCACGTCGGGCACGATCCGGGACGAGGTGATGCTCGCCTTCGAGGAGCTCGTCGAGTTGGAGGGGGCCATCGCGGACGCGGCCGCGGAGGTGACGCGGTCGGGCGCCTCCGCCGAGCGGCGCTACGCCTCGCTGCTGGCACGCTACGAGGCGGTCGGCGGCTACGACTACGAGAGCAGCATGCAGCGCGTCGCGGCCGGCGTCGGGCTCGACGAGCGGACGCTGGACAACTCGGCGTCGACGGCGAGCGGCGGCGAGCTGACGCGGGCCGCCCTCGCCCGCGCGCTGCTCAGCGACCCGGACCTGCTCGTGCTCGACGAGCCGACGAACTACCTCGACTTCAAGGGGCTGGCCTGGCTGGAGGACTTCCTGCGCAAGACCCGCCACGCCTTCGTCGTGGTATCCCACGACCGGTACTTCCTCGACGCGGTTGCGTCGCAGATATGGGACCTGGAGCGCGGCAGGCTGCGGTCGTACCGTGGCAACTACACGCGGTACCGCGCGCTGAAGGCGGAGGACCTGGTCCGGCAGGCGCGGGAGTACGAGCGGCAGCAGGAGTACATCGCCAGGGAGCAGTCGTTCATCGCCCGGTACCGCGCCGGCCAGCGCTCGAAGGAGGCGCGCGGCCGGGAGACGAGACTCCGGCGCCTGGAGCTCGTGGAGGCGCCGCCGCCCGATCCCCGCAGCATCCGCATCGCGCAGGCGCCGACGGCCAGGACGCCGCGGGTCGTAGCCGGGGCGCGGGAGCTGACGGTCGGCGTCACGGTCAACGGCTCGCCGGTCGAGCTGATCTCGACGCCGGAGCTGACGCTGGAGCGCGGCTCGCGCACGGCGATCGTCGGCGAGAACGGCGCGGGCAAGACGACGCTTCTGCGCACGCTGCTCGGCGAGCGGCCGCCCCTGCGCGGGTCGGTCAAGCTGGGCGAGCGCGTCCGCGTCGGCTACCACCGCCAGGGCAGCGACGACCTGCCCGACCGCGGCAGCGTCCTCGAGGCGATGCAGGCCATCAGGAACATCCCGCCCGAGGAGGAGCGGACCTATCTCGGGCGCTTCCTGTTCCACGGCGACGACGTCTTCAAGGACATGTCGGCGCTCAGCGGCGGGGAGCGCACGCGGCTGGCCATCGCCCGGCTGATGGCGACCGGGCCCAGCTTCCTGGTGCTGGACGAGCCGACGACGCACCTCGACATCCCCAGCCGCGAGGCGCTGGAGAGCGCGCTGGAGGAGTACGACGGCACGCTGCTGTTCGTGTCTCACGACCGGCACCTGATCTCGCTGCTGGCGCGGCAGCTCGTGATCGTCGAGGATGGCGCGGCGACGCTCTTCCCGGGCGTGTTCGACGAGTGGGCGAGTGCTTCGGGCCTCACGCAGCGGCGGTCCGAGCCCCGGCGTGACAGGGACGAGCCGCGGAGACGGCGCGGCGTCGGCACGCCCCGCAAGCGGCCGCGCGGAGCGCCCAGGCGCGCCGCGAAGGCGGAGCCGGAGCCGGACCACGAGCAGACGATCGCCAGCCTGGAGGAGCGGCTGAAGCGGGTCGAGGGCGAGCTGCAGGCCGCGACCGAGCGTCGCGACGTTGCCGACATAGCCCGCCTGGGCAAGGAGTACGACAACGCCCGCGCCGCCGTCGAGCGCGCCTGGAACGAGTGGAAGTCGTAGGGCGGGCCCGCCCGCCACACCAGCTACCCGCATCCTCGATCGTCGCGCCGCCGGGGAACATTTACGTGTCCTGATCCGTCCACAATGTAGGAGACCCTGGCATACCCGTCATTCCCGCGAAGAGCCTGCCCTCGTGAAGACCGGGGGGAGACCCTTGCATAATCGTCGTTCCTGCGCGCAGGGACCCTTGTGTGACCGTCATTCCCGCGCAGGCGGGAACCCAGGGGCGGGGTCTTTCAGATACAAGATCGACGCGTCTCCCCCCAAATCCGCCGCGCGCGAGGGGAGTTACACGGGAATCAGGCAAAGGTCTCACATAGCGGGAAGACTGTGTGGTCGGCGTGCGGGTCCGGAATCTGTGTCATCGAGGAGGGGTATGAGAATCTTCAAGCGAGAGGCTGTCTTCGCGGCCGGAATCGTCCTCGCCTTAGTCGTTCTGTCCGCGTGCCAGACGGACGGGCGCGACGCCCCCGACGGGTCGACCGATGGGGACGCGGTCAGGACCGACGAGGAGGCCGGCACGCTCGACCAGGATGATGGGGATGAGGACGCCGCGGAGACCGCCGGAACGATCATGGAGGTAACGGTAGGGCCCAGGCTGCTGGACTGCGTGGGCGTGGGCCCGATGAAGTGCATGGAGGTAGACGGCGGGCTGTTCTACGACGGCATCAGCGGGTTCGAGCACGAGGAGGGTTTCTCGTACCGCCTGAAGATCGAGAGGTACGAGGCGTATCCGGGAAGGGAGCCTCCCCAGGATGCCTCCCGGTACGGCTACCGGCTCATCGAGGTGATCAGCAAGACCGCGCAGTAGGTGTAGCTGTCCGGACTTGGGGGCGGACGGGTCGTGTGGCGTCGGCCCCGCCCCGAGCACTGGGCTCGGCGGCCCTCGATACACCCCGACTAAGCGTCGGGGCACTCGGGGCGAACGGGTCTTGCGGCAACGGCCCTGCCCCGAACACTGAGCCGTGTGGCCCCTCGATACACCCCGACTAAGCGTCGGGGCACTCGGGGCGAACGGGTCGTGCGATAGCGGCCCCGCCCCGAACTGAGCTCGGCGGACCCCTCGATACACCCCGACGAGGCGTCGGGGCGGTCGGTGCGAACGGGTCGTCCGGCGTCGGCCCCGCCGCTGCGCCGAGGTCGTTCGACCCAACACCGTCGATGTCCGCGGGCTGTGTCAGCCGACGCTTCCGCCTTCCAGGCGGGCCACGAGGTCGGAGGTGTGGACGACGTCGCGGATGTCGTTGATGGGGATGCGGCCCGCCGCGATCGACTCGGCGACGTGCCGGTGCATCTCCAGCGTGCCGTCGTAGGCGCGGGAGTCCTCGGCATCCACGCCCCGTATGGCGGAGCCGTGGACGTCCGTCGCGTCCTGGCCGCTCCGGAGCACCTCGAACCGGTCGGGGACGCGCATGTAGCACCCGACGCCGATGCCGTGCAGCTCCGCCCTGAGGGTACGCCCGCCGGACGACCTGTTGGCGAGCAGGACCCCCGCCGCGCGGTTCTCGAAGCGCATGAGGGCCGTGAAGTCGTTGCGCCAGTCGGAGCCCCGGGCGTCCTGGAAAGCCGTCGCGTCGGTGACCTCGCTGCCAGCCATGTACCTGATCAGGTCTACGGCGTGGCAGACGTCGTTCCAGAGGGTCGTGCGGGGCGGCTTCGGTCTGCCGAGCAGGTCCTTGTGGAACTCGCCGACGGCCAGGGTCGGGCCGCCCGCGTCGGCGACGAGGCGCATGGCCTCCCTGGTCACGTCCGCGAAGCGCCGCTGGAACCCGACGGCGCACACGACGCCGTTCGCCTCCGCGGCGTCGCGGAGCGCGTGCGACTCCTCCGGGCTCGCGCCGGCCGGCTTCTCGATGAAGACGTGCTTGCCGGAGCTCATGCAGTCGATCGCGATGGACGCCATGAGCTCCTCGCCCATGATGACGTATACGAGGTCCGGGTCCACGGCATCGACCATCTCGCGGTAGTCGCCGAACGCCCTGGGGATGCCGTACGTGTCGACGACCTCGCCCATGCGGGACTCATCCAGTTCGGCGACCGCCTCGATCCGGGCGTCCTCCAGCCGGCTGACGGTCGGATAGTGGGCCTGCTGCGCTCTCCTGCCCGCGCCTACGAACGCCGTCTTCAGCATGTCCGTCTCCCTCCGGGGTTCCCGGCGCGATGGATGGCCTCGCGCCGGCGCCATGGCCCGAGGTTATCGCAGCGCCGCGCCGGCCACAACGCCGGTACCGTGCGCCGTTCGGATTGGCCGACCGGCCTAGGCCTCGGCGCCGGGTTCCTCGGCCGCCTGGGCGCGGTGGAGGGCGATGGCGTCGTCGAGCAGCCTGGAGCTCGACTTCGCGAGTACCTGGATGTCCTCCGTCAGGATGACCTCGGACGCCCGGACCTTGTCCTCGGCCCGCCGCTTGATCTTCCTCCCCAGGTAGATCGTGAGCGCCAGGACCACGGCCGCCACCACCATGACGCCGTACGATAGCTGGACCGCCAGATCGCTGTCCGAGGCCGAAGCCTCCGTGGCCGCGGCCACGAATGCCACCGCGGACAACCAGCCAAGCACGACAGTCGCGTTGTAGGAACGCCAAATCTTCACGTTCGGCACCTCCTGGTGGGAGTCCCTGCGGAGCCTAGTCGGAAACCGTCCCTTGGTCAATGGCAGCGCGGGATGGTGACTGCTCACGTTCGAAGGGACCGGATGTGCGCCCTTCGCTGCGGCCCGCCCAGGGCGACAGGCCCGTTCAAGGTGACGGGCTGCATGCCCATGAACTCCGAAAAGTTACGCGGGATGAGCCAAACGTACCTCGTCGGTTCTTGACAGACTTCCGTAGACCTGTGAGACTTTGAGAACCCACAACACGCACGTTAGAATTCAGCGGACAAACCTGATACGAGATATCAGCCCGAGCCCATGTATCTTCCCCCGGGATACGCGGCTCTACAGAAACCAAGTCCTAACTTGGAGAGGTGAGACAGGGAACGCCGGCGCCGCCCAAAAACCGGCGGAACCGAGGAGGTGACCCAAGTGACTGGGAGACGGGAACGACTGCTTATTCTCCTGGTACCCGGGGTAGTCATGGTGATCGCGGTGGCCGCCGGCCTGGCCCTGCTGACGGCCCGGTCCGAAGAGGCCGCCCAGCTCGAAGTGGGCCTGACGGCGGAGGCGGTGCTCGAATCGCCGTCCGGCGACGCCATGGGGACCGTCGCGTTCCGGCAGGCGGCCACCGGCGTACTGGTCATGGCCGACGTGAAGGGACTGACCCGGGGCGGCCACGCCTTCATAATCCACGAGGCCGGCTCGTGCTCGCCCGACTTCGACGCTGCCGGCGACCACTTCAATCCCGAGGAGACGGAACACGGCTTCATCCATGCGGCGTGGAAGGGCGATGCCCCCGGGGGCCACGGAGGCGACCTGCCCAACATCTACGCCGCCGCCGACGGCTCCGCGCGCGCGGACTTCTTCACCGTTGGGATCACCCTGACCGAGGGCCTGCGCCATTCCGTATTCGACGTCAACGGCTCGGCCATCGTCGTCCACGAAAGGCCGGACGCCTACGGCCAGGAAGAGTCGGACACGGGCGCCCGCGTAGCCTGCGGGGTCATCAGGCGCACGTAGGAATCCCGCGTCTGGAGGACCCAGTCGGGATTGCGTTAGGTTTGGCGAGCCCGGTAAGTGGGCACTATCGTCGTGGCCACCCCTGCCGTCGTCGCTTTGGACGGCATGCCGCCTGGAGTGGCGCAGAAGCGGAGACTGTTCGACCGGTACGGGCGACGTTCAGATCTCGCGGTACAGCGCAATCGGGTCTACGATAATTTCGTTTGACAACTTTCCTGAAAACGAATCCTCTACGTTGGAGAGGGCTTCAACCATTGCCATGATTGCTTGTTTGAGATGTTCGGGTTCGTCATCCTCGGCACCCTCCTTGTCGTCGACGGCATCAAGGTGACCAATTGGCGTTTGCGCAATGGTGCCGAATAGGACGAACTGTTTCTCAGAGAATCGAGAGAATTCCTCATCAGCATGTGCTCATCTTCACGAAGATGCTCTCTCTTGAGATTTGCAGAGAACGTATATTCTCCCGCAGCCATTCGGACTTCAAACTGATCTTGAAATCCGTAATTCAGTAGGAAGCCTAACTGCTTGAGGAATTCGGGGTCTTGGTGCAGGCCCTTCGACTTGGCGAGGTTCTCGATTCTACCCAACGATTTCAACCTGTTCCTAAGTTGCGCCTTCCTATTTCTGTCGCGAGTTGACTCTTGGAGAGAATCAATTTGCTGCTTAAGCTCCTTGATCTCGTCATGATGGGTGATGTATGTCAGTGCCTCACCTAGCTGATTGTATTCCTCAATCATGCCCTTTATTGCGTCCATGTCATTGAAGACGGTTTTGGCTCGAACTTCGACAAAGCCGACTTGGTCGATGCACTGGATTATCGTGGTGTTCATCGAAACGCTATGGACGTGATTCTGTTCCTTAAGGTGCCGTTCGAAGAGAGTGTAGGAGTAGTCGTGGAGGTACTTTTTCTCCTGAGTCATCGATTCCGATCGTAGGATATCGGCCATGACTCTCCCACTACCAAAGGGCCCGGTCTGCCGTTCTTCCTCCTCCTCCGCTTTGCCCTGATAATCGATCAAATATTCCGTGAGACCTCCAAAGAGCTGCGAGGAAATGGAGTACATCTTGTACTCATCGAGATAGAGGAAGCTCTTAATCGGTTGCACTACGGTTCCTCCTGCTGAGATATTCCCGATAGTACCGTCGTCTCGTGTCAATGATTGACCAGACGGCAACCCCGATACCAAACGAAGCTAGCATGACGGCTGAGAATACCAGTATGACAGTCAAGATAGTCACGATAGAGCCACATCATCGAGCCTTGAGAGCCTGTGGTAGATGGAGAAGCCTAGGACGAATGAGACAAGACAGAGCCCGATAGCGACGAACATTATGGCATCCCGGTCTATTAGCCCAGGATTTGCTTGGCCCAACAAGTGAGCGGCGAAGAGGACGCCGTAGCCCGCGATGAATGCCGCCGAAATCCCATTCTGAAGCGTCTTCCAGGATCGTTGACTCTCGCTGAAGTGCTCTAGCTCGTTTATGATGGAGATATGTAGAATCAATCCAAACACCATGAAGTCTGCAGCATGCAAGATGGCCCCGCTACGATCCTGCGAAATGGTCCACACCAACAGTCGGGCGATGACAGGTATTAGGCCTACTAGGACCGTGTACATGAGCCACTTTGTTCTTCTGTACATCATTGAAGAGGGGGAGCCTTCTCTTGGGGCAGGCCTAGTTTGGTTGACAGCGAGTGGCCCGGTGTCCGCATGTGCTTGAAGCCTAGTCCCTTCCTTACGCCATAAGCCGTTGGGCAGGGTATAGTAACTGATCGGGACGAGCGACGGCAGCCCACGTGGACAAGGGGTCGACACCAGCTTCTCGACTCAGGACACCGGCGGGAGCTTGTGGGCCCAGGGGCGGGCCTGCTCGAACGCGGCTGCGGCCCTGAGCACGGTGGCGTCGTCGCCCAGGGGGCCGACTATCTGCAGGGCGATCGGCAGACCGTCGCGGTCGAAGCCGCAGGGCACGGACGCCGCCGGGTTCCAGGAGATGTTGAACGCCATCGTGAACGGCGCGACGCCGTACGGGCTGCCGTGCCTGGAGACCAGCACGGGCTTGCCCCCGACCGTGTCCGGCGGCGACTGGTGCCTGTACGCCGTCACGTAGGTGGTCGGCAGCAGCAGCAGGTCGAACTCCTCGAAGTAGTCCGCCAGCCGGCTGCGCAGCACGTCGGCCTGTCCCAGCGCCTCGGTCACCTCGGCGCCCGTGATCTGCACCCCGAAGTAGTTGAGCCTGACGGTGTACGGCATCAGGTCTTCCAGGTGCTCCTTGAACAGGTGGCCGTACATGGCGACCTGGTTCGCTATCCACACCGGGTAGTAGAAGTCGGCCGGCTGCGGGTCAAACCTGAGCGGCGCCTCCTCGACGTTCGCGCCAAGCTCCTCGAACGTCGCCGCCGCGCCCTTGACCGCCGCGTCGACGTCCGGGTCGGCGACGGTCACGCCGAACTCGACGCCGTAGCCGACGCGCAGCCCGCGCACGCCGTCGTCGAGGCCGCCGACGAAGTCGGGGACCGGGCCGCGCAGCGAGATCGGGTCCCGAGGATCGTGGCCGGACAGCACCTGGAGCAGGATGGCCGTGTCGCGCACGTGCCTGGTGATCGGCCCCGAGCCGGCTATCAGGTTGACCGTAGGCCGGCCGATGCCGCCGTAGCGCGGTACACGGCCGTGGGTGGCCTTGATGCCGGTCAGACCGCAGAATCCCGCCGGCCCTCGCGTCGAGCCGCCGCCGTCGGAGGCGGACGCGATCGACGTCATCGCCGCCGCCACACTCGCGCCGGCGCCGCCGCTGGAGCCGCCGGGGATGCGCGACAGGTCCCACGGGTTGTTGCAGGTCGGCGCGATCTTCGTGTACGTCTCGCCTAGGTTCCCGAACTCGGGCGTGGCCGACTTGCCCACGATGATGGCCCCGGAGTCCCGTATCCGCTCCACGACGACCGAGTCGTAGTCCGGCACCCAGTCCCGGTACACGACGCTGCCCATCGTGGTGCGCAGGCCCTTCGTCGGCTCCAGGTCCTTGATCGAGATCGGGACGCCGTGGAACGGGCCGAGCCCGGCGGCGGGGTCCGACGACGCCCGCACCGCGGCGTCCGCCGCGTCCGCGGAGGCGAGCGCGCCCTCGCGGTCGACGGTGTAGAACGCGTTGATCCGGTCGTCGAGCGCCTCTATGCGGCGGAGCGAGGCCTCGACCAGCTCCCTGGACGAGATCTCCCCGCTCACGACCATGTCGCGCTGCTTCCAGCCGGGCAGGGCCATCAGGTCGCGGTCGTTCATGGTCGGAGCCTCCGTGCGGCGGGGGTTCGCGGGAGCGCCGGTAATGTATTTCAGGGCCCGTGGGGTGTCAACGAGATGCTGCCGGCTGCTGAGACTCGAGGTTGCACGCAACGCTCCACCCATACTGACTTCGGCCCCACCCAGAAGCCAAGTCGCGCGGCCCCTCGATACACCCCGACGGAGCGTCGGGGCACTCGGGGCGAACGGGTTGTTCGACGGCGGCCCCACACCGAGGGGACTCGACGGTTACGGCGCCCTAAGGCCCAGGTTGCTCCCAACAGAACTGGGCGGTTGCCCTACGCCCGCCGGTAACTGTTCAGACTCCGTGAGGATGTCAGGGTAACCGGAGCTCCGTCATACCCGCGCAGGCGGGTATCCAGGGGGCTGGGCGGCGTCCGTCCCATCAACTCTGAACAGTTACGCCCGCCGCCGCCGGCTTCCCAGGACTTGGCGTGAACGTGTATCGTTGCGGGGATACGTTCAGACGACGGCATCGGAGCGCGTCATGGCGGGAATCGAACGCAGGCCGAGGCTCGAGGGGAAGGTCGCCATCGTCACCGGGGCGGGGTCCCGCGGGCCCGGCATCGGCAACGGCAAGGCGACCGCGGTGCTCTTCGCCCGCGAGGGCGCGAGGGTGCTCCTGGTCGACGCCGTTCGCGAGCGGGCCGAGGAGACGCTGGAGATCATCGAGGCCGAGGGCGGCGAGGCGTCCGCGATGGCGGCGGACGTGACCAGCGACGACGACTGCCGCGCCATGGTCGCCGCCGCGGTCGAGCGCTACGGCAGGCTGGACGTGCTCGACAACAACGTCGGCATTCCCAAGAGGCAGACGGTCGTCGAGGTGTCGGAGGAGGACTGGGACCGGGTCATGGCGGTCAACGTCAAGAGCATCATGCTCGCGTCGAAGCACGCTATACCCGAGATGGTCCGCGGCGGCGGCGGCTCGATCATCACGACTTCGTCGATCGCGGGCCTGCGCGCCCACGGCACGACGCCCTACACGGCGTCGAAGTCGGCCGTCATCGGCCTCACGATGTCGATGGCCGCCGACCACGGCGCCGACAACATCCGCGTCAACTGCATCGCCCCCGGACTCGTCTACACGCCGCTGGTGGCCGACTCGATGACGGAGGGCCTGCGGGAGCGCCGCGCCGCGGCCGCCATGCTGAAGATGGAGGGCACCGGCTGGGACGTCGGCTGGGCGGCCGTCTACCTCGCCAGCGACGAGGCCCGGTGGGTGACCGGAGTCGTGCTGCCGGTCGACGGCGGCATCGCGGCCCTGTCGCCGATGACCTACGACCGCCTGCGCGACACACCGTAGCGCAGCCCGGCCGGACCGATTCTGGTTGGGCCCTTCCCTCGACCGGAGGGCCGAGCCGACGGCCGGTTGAATGGTCCCTCACGGCTGGCGTCCTGTCGTATTTTGCCGATTTGCTGACCTTCGGGCGTGATTTTTCTTATACGATTGCTAGTACACTGTACAAGTACGGCTCGGCGTGGGCCGCCAGTGGACCGCACGGTCTGGCTGCCTGTGCCGCCTCCGCGCCCGCACGCGTACGCGCGAAGGGCCGAATCCTCTGCCGACAAAGGGGGGGTCCAGTGAGAAAAGGTTTCGTTTGGTGGTTGGTCCTGTTGCTCGTCACAGCCGGCCTGGCGTGTTCCTCCGGCCTGTCGGAGGAGGAGGTCAGGGAGATCGTGCAGGAGAGCCTGGCAGATGCCAAGGGCGACGCCGGGCCCGCCGGTCCCGAGGGCGCGGCCGGCCCCCAGGGCCCCGCGGGCGACGCTGGTCCCCAGGGTCCGCAGGGTCCGGCCGGAGCGCAGGGCGAGCCCGGACAGGATGGAGCGCCCGGACTGCCGGGAGCGCGGGGAAACCAGGGCCCGCCCGGCGAACAGGGGCCGGAGGGCGAGAGAGGCCTGCGAGGTCCCGCGGGGCCGCAGGGGCCGACGGGTGGGTCCGGTGAGCAGGGACCCCAGGGCCCCCAGGGCGAGCCCGGGGAGCAGGGGCCGCGGGGAGAGCCGGGCCGGTCGTTCATGTCCGTGCCCTGGGCCGTGCCCGCCAACGACAGCTTCCTCGACGGGACGTGGCGCGTTGGCGAGGAGATCAAGCCCGGGCTCTATCGGACGATACCTCCGCCGTCGAGCTTCGGCTTTCCCGGGTGCTACTGGGCAAGGCTGAGGGGCCTGAGCGGTGAGGCCAAAGACATCATCGTCGCAGACACCACCGGCGCCCCTGTCCAGATACAGATCGCTCCGACCGACGTGGCGTTCAGGTCGATCGGCTGCGGTCAGTGGGGCAGGGTCGAGGAGGAGTAGCGGCTACGGCGTGACCGGACCCCGTCGGCGCGGCGGGACAGACTAAGCCTCGCCGCCCCCGACGCCCGGTCCTGTCACCCTGCCCGCGTCCAGGTAGGACTGCAGTACGACCGCCGCCGCGGCGGCGTCGACCCGGGCGCGGTCCCTGGATGGCTCGACTCCCGTCTCCCGCAGCAGGCGCTCGGCCTCCACGGTCGAGTAACGCTCGTCCTGGTCGATGACGGGGACGCCCGCCCGCGCCGCGAGCGCGTCCCTGAAGCGCTCGACCGCAAGGGCCTGCGGGCCCCGCTCGCCAGACAGCGAGTACGGGATGCCGACGACGATGCCGCCGACCTCGTGCTCGGCTGCGAGGTCGAGCACGGCTCGCGAGTCGCGCTCCTCGGAGCTCCTGTTGATGGTCGTCAGCGGTGAGGCCAGGATGCCGAGAGAGTCGCTGACCGCCACGCCGATGCGCCTTTCGCCGACGTCCAGCGCGAGCAGCCTCAAGCGGCGCCGTCTCCGCCTCGCAGCAGGCCAGGCACGAGCTTCAGCGCTTCGTCCAGCCCGCCGGCGTCGCGTCCTCCCGCCTGGGCCACCTCGGGCCGTCCGCCTCCGCCGCCCTTGATGGCCGCCGCGGCGCCGCGCGCGATCTTCGCTGCGTCGACGCCGGACGAAACGAGGTCGGCCGTGACCATGACGATGAGCGTCGGCCTCTCGTCCACGACGGAGCCCAGCGCGACGACTCCGCTGCCCAGCTTGTCGCGCAGCCAGTCGCCCATATCCCTGAGCGCGTCGACCTGGGCGACCGAGACCCTCGCGGCAACGAGCGCCACGCCGTCGACGTCCTGCTTCAGATCGAGCAGGCTCTCGGCCGCGGAGGCCGCCAGTCGCCTGTCGGCTGTCTCGCGGGCGCGCCGCGCCTCGTCGAGCTCCTGGAGCAGCCCCTCTATGCGGTCGCCGAGTTCGTCGACGGTCGTGCTGAGGGTGGCCGCCGCCGTATCGCTCGCGTTGAGCCGGCTGCGCACCGTGCGCTCGGCGCCCCTGCCGCTGACGGCCTCTATGCGGCGCATGCCCGCGCCGATGCTCGACTCGCCCATGACGTAGACGGCGCCCAGCTCGCCGGTCCTGTGGACGTGGGTGCCGCCGCACACCTCGAAGCTGAAGGTCGCGCCGTTGGCGATCTCCACCAGCCGCACCGTATCCTCGTACTTGTCGCCGAAGAAGGCCAGCGCGCCCCGGTCGAGCGCGGAGCGGTACGAGTCCTCGCTGTGGTGGACGCGGGCGTTCTCGCGTATCTTCTCGTTGACCAGCCACTCGACCGACTCTATCTCGTCCGCGGTCATCGCCTCGACGTGGCTGAAGTCGAACCGCAGCCGGTCGGGCGCGACGAGCGACCCGGCCTGACGGACGTGGGGGCCCAGCACCTGCCGGAGCGCGGCGTGGAGCATGTGCGTCGCCGTGTGGTTGCGCGCCGTGTCCTGCCGCCGTATGGGGTCCACGTACGCGTCCACCCTGTCGCCCAGCGACAGCTTCCCGTCGACTACCTTGCCGAAGTGCATCGTCAGCCCCGGCAGGACCTCCTGCGTGTCGGTGACCTGCAGCTTGCCGCCGGGCCCGACTATGTCGCCCGCGTCTCCCACCTGCCCGCCGCCCTCCGCGTAGAAGGGCGTCTCCATCAACGCGAGCTCGACCTCGTCGCCGTCGGACGCCTCGCCCACGACCCGGTCGTTGGAGACGATGCCGACTACCACGCTGTCCGCCGTGACGCGCTCGTAGCCGAGGAACCTGGCGCCGCCCACGCCGAGGCTCTCGTAGAGGCGTATCTTCGCGCGGTCGGCGCCAAACTGGGCCGACGCCCTCGCGCGGCTCCGCTGCGCCTCCATCTCGCGCTGGAAGCCGTCCATGTCGACGCCTACGCCGCTCTCCGCGGCGATCTCCTCGGTCATCTCGACCGGGAAGCCGTAGGTGTCCCACAGCCGGAAGGCCGTCTCGCCCGACAGCGAGTCGGCGCCCGCGAGCGCGTCGGTCAGCATCGCGTAGCCGTTCTGGAAGACGGACAGGAAGCGCTCCTCCTCCAGCTTGATGACCGTCTGCACGAAGTCGCGGTTGTTCCTCAGCTCCGGGTAGGCGTCGCCCATCAGGTCGGTGACGGCGTCCGCCATCTGGCCGAGGAACGGCTCGTCGAGGCCCAGCCTGCGGGCGTGGCGGATCGCCCGCCGCACGAGGCGTCTCAGGACGTAGCCGCGCCCGTCGTTCGAGGGCACGACGCCGTCGGCTATCAGGAAGGCGGCGCTGCGGCCGTGCTCGGCCACGACGCGCATCGCCTGCGTCACCTCGGCGCTCTCGTCGGCGTCGCGGCCCGTGATCGCCTCTATCCTGCGGATGAGCGGCAGGAACAGGTCGGTCTGGTAGATCGTCTCGACGTCCTGCAGAACGACGACGAGCCGTTCGAACCCCATTCCCGTGTCGATGCCGGTCTGCGGCAGCGGCGGCATGCTGCCGTCCGGGTGCCGGTAGAACTGCATGAACACGAGGTTCCACAGCTCCACGTAGCGCCCGCAGGCGAGCCCGGTCTCCGGGTCCACGTTCTCGCAGTTGGGGCCGCAGTCGTCGAGCCCGCATCCGGGGCGCCGGTCTCCGAAGTCGTAGTGGAGCTCGGCGCACGGTCCGCACGGCCCCTCTTCGCCGTGTATGGGCGGCCCCCACCAGTTGTCGGCGTCTCCGAACCGGTAGATGCGGTCCGCCGGGATGCCGTGCTTCTGCCACAGCTCGTACGCCTCGTCGTCGCCCTCGTGGACGGTGGCGGCGAAGTTCTCCCTCGGCAGGCCCATCGCCGACTCGAGGCACTCCACCGCGAACCCCATGGCGCCGTCCTTGAAGTAGTCGCCGAAGCTGAAGTTCCCGAGCATCTCGAACATCGTCAGGTGGGTCGAGTCGCCGACCTCGTCGATGTCGAGGGTGCGGAACGACTTCTGAGACGACGCCAGCCTGGGGTTCGGCGGCGTCGCTTCGCCGGAGAAGTACGGCTTGAACTGCACCATGCCCGCGTTTGTCAGCAGCAGCGTCGGGTCGCCAACGGGGATCAGCGAAGAGCTCGCGACCCGCTGGTGGCCCCGGGACTCGAAGTAGCTCAGGAAGGCCTCGCGTATGTCGTCACTGGAGGTGGGCGGCATCGTACCTCGTCTCGATTCGTTGGCGTCCAACGATTATGGGCTACCGGGCCACGCTCCATCAAGGTTGCGAGTGGTCGTGTGGGCGCTCTACACGCGCGTCGAGGTGTGGCGCCACGGGACGTAGCGCGACCCCCGCTTGTCGTGTAGAATGCTGCACCGCAGCCGCACATGTGCATGCAGGCGCCTGCACATGTGCTGGCGGGATCTCTTGGGGTGGAGATGCCATGCGGGGGAAGGACGCGGAGCGCCCTGCGCGCGTGTCGTGGCTGGTGCTGGCCGCCAGCTTCGCGCTCGCCGCGGCGTTCTACTACGGCTACCTGGGCAGTGACTGGGTCGGACGCGTCTCCGAGTGGACCTCGAGGGTCTCGGGCCTTGCGCTTGGCCTGGCCGGAACGCCCGCCGTCGTCGACGGCGCGACGATCGCATCCGGCAGCTTCGCGGTTGTCGTGGTCGCAGAGTGCACCGCGGTCGCTCCGCTGTTCCTGTTCATGGGCGCGGTGGCCGCGTACCCGTCGAACGCCCGCGCCAGGCTGCTCGGCGCCGCGCTGGGACTGCTCGCGCTGTCGGCCCTGAACGCGGTCCGCATCGCCAGCCTCTTCTGGGCCGGCTCCGCCTATCCGGAGCACCTCGATGTGGCCCACCTCCTGGTCTGGCAGCCGGCGATGATCGTCGCGGCGGTCCTGCTCTGGCTGCTGTGGTCGCAGGCCTCGGCGCGTGCTGCGAACGCCTGACCTGCTGACGTTCGCCTTCAGGGCCGCGGTGCTGCTGCTATTGGCCCCCCTGGTGTGGCTCCCCGTCGCCGCCCGCTACAACGAGATGCTGGTCGTGACGGCCAGGTGGCTGGCTGGCGGCGCGGAGCTGGACTCCGCGGGTCGCCACATCCTGGTCACCGTAGACGGCCGGCCTGGCCCGTTGGCTGTCGACGGCTTGGTCCTGCACTACGGGCCGGTGCTGCTCGCGGTGCTGGTGCTTGCCGCCGTGGGGATCGGCGCGGCCGCGCGCGCGGCGTGGATCGCCGGACTAGGCACAGGATCCGTGGCGCTGCACGTCTTCGGCCTCGCCGCGCTGGCCCAGGGTATGGCCTGGGCGGCCTCCAGCGGCGCGTCCGAGAGCGCGGTGCTCAGGCTGTTCGCCGCGCTGTGGGGGCTGCTGCCCGCCGCGGCCGGCGTCGCATGGTGTCTGCTCTACTGGCTGCCGAGAGCCTCGCGGCCGACGACGGACGTCTGCCCGGAAGCGCCACCCCCGAACTGAGATTTGGAGGACGCGTCCCGGTTAGTCCGAGTCGTACACGCCGTCGAGGAAGCTCCACAGGCTGGCCGTGGCCTCGTCTACGGCCTCGAGGACCTCGGCATGGCTGGACTCCGCCTCCGCCAGCGTGGCGACCATCTCACGCTCCGCGCCCGCGTGCTCGATGTCCAGCGTACGGTGCACCCGGAAGAACGATACCGACCTGTCGTCGTCCATCCCGTAGAAGCGCCGAAGGCCGTCGATCTTGGCGGACGCGACGGCAGGGACCTGCGACTCGAAGGCGTAGAGCGCCGCCGCGCCGGGCGCCAGCGGCCCGGACGACGTCAGTTCCCGGTACCTGCCGACCAGCGACTCGGTTGCCGCGACGGCCGCTCCGGAGCGCACCTGCTCCCGGTCCAGCCCCAGGGCGTCGCAGAAGCGCAGCCACAACTCGACGTGGTTGTCCTCGCCGTGCTCCTCGTCCCAGAGGTTGTCCAGGACCATCTGCCTGACGGCCGGATCGTCGCAGCGGTGGTGGAGCCCGCTCAGGAACGTCGGGTAGGCGGCCTCGAAGTGGTAGTACTGCCCGGCGTACTCGCGAAGCGACTCCAGTGGCAGATCGCCCCTGTTCCACGCCTCGTAGAAGGGGTGCGTGAGCAGGCTTCGCCGCTGGACCATGTCGTCGATGCGTTCGATCAGGTCTGTCGTCAATGGAACACTCCTCCGGCGAGGTCTCGGCCGCATTCGATATCGCCATCGGCGCGAGCCAACGCGAGTGTATCAGCGCGTTTTCCGGCCAGTCAACATCACGCGAGTCTTCGACGCAGGCGTCGTCCAGACAGGATGGTGCACACGGCTTGACGGGGAGCGGCATGCACGTTGTCTATTGACAGGCGACACCATGGACTCGTTCTTGTGGTCCTGTCGTTCAAGCACCGAGGACTGCGGGCGCTCTACAATGGGCGCGGTGCGCGCCAAGCGGTACTCGACCCGGGCAGTGCGCTGAGCGGCTGCTACGCGGTCTCTGTGTCGGGGAACAACGAGCGACCTTCAGGTTCGAAGATGGACACGCGGTCGACGTCGACTACACGGACTACCACTGAGAAGGTGAGATGAATGGGCACGGACAACCCTCCCCATCCGGGTGAGATCGTACGATACGAATGCCTCGAGCCATTGGGGCTGACGGTCACGCGAGCGGCGCAGGGGCTGGGAGTAACCCGACAGGCGCTGTCGGACCTCGTGAACGGGAAGGCTGGCGTATCGGTGGAAATGTCCCTCCGCCTGTCCCAGGCGTTTGGCTCCACCCCGGAGACATGGCTCGGCATGCAGACTGCCTATGACCTGTGGCAGGCCCGGGAACCGGCGAGGGAGATCGAGGTCGAGGACTTCAAGGCTGCCGCCGTGGGATAGCGGGCAGTGGCGTTTTCGAGACCCGCTGGATGAAGGCCCCCAGGGCGTCCAGTTCTCATGGAGGCGCTTGACAGGGGCCGCCGCGCGCGAATAGCGTTGTCCCGCGGCGACGACCGCGCCAGGAGTGTCAATATGCGCAGTCCGTACCAGTACCCTCAGCCGTCGAGACCGGTCGCGATGGGCGTGAACGGGATGGTGTCCTCGGCCCACCCGCTGGCGACTACGTCCGGCCTGCGCGTCCTGATGGACGGCGGCAATGCCTTCGACGCCGCCGTCGCCACAGCAGCCGTGCTGAACGTCGTCGAGCCCTACATGTCGGGCATGGGCGGCATCGGTGTCGGCCTGGCCTGTGTCGCCAGCGAGGGCCGGGTTCGCGCCCTCGACTTCTCGGGCCGGGCCCCGCGGGCCGCGCGTCCCGACCTGTACAGCGACGATACGGCCGAGACGGGCATCCTGGCGGCGATGGTCCCGGGCAACGTCGCGGGATGGCTCACGCTCCACGAGACGTACGGCAGCATGGACCGCCGACGCCTCTTCCAGCCCGCCATCGACTACGCCGAGAACGGCTTCCCGTTCACGTACCTGAACAGCGCCAAGACCGCCGAGTCCGCCGACAGGCTCGGGCGGTTCCCGTCCTCCGCATCCATCATGCTCGACGGCGACGGACGTGCCCCGCCGCCCGGCGCGCGCCTCCGCATGACGCAGCTCGCCGAGTCCTTCAGGGCCGTCGCGGATGGGGGCGGCGACGCCTTCTACCGCGGCGACCTCGCGCGGCGCATCGTCGAGGCCAGCACGGCCATGGGCGGTATCTACTCCCTGGAGGACTTCTCGACCTACGAGGCCCGTTGGGCCGACCCGATCAGCGTCCGCTACCGCGGACTCGACGTCTACACCGTGCCTCCCAACTGCAGCGGGTTCCAGGTGCTGCAGACCCTCAAGCTCCTGGAGACGTTCTCGCCCGACGAGCTGTCGTTCCAGCATGCGGACACCCTCCACGCGACGATCGAGTCGGTCAAGCTGTCGATGACCGACCGCGTGCGCTACGCGGGCGACCCCGACCACACCGACATCCCGCTGGACGGCCTGCTGTCCGCGAGCTACGCCAGGGAGCAGCGCAAACGCATCGACGTGGACAACGCGGCGTCGCTGCCCTGGGAGAAGTACACGGCCGACGTCCCGGAGGGCTCGCTGTCCCCGGGCGACGTGTCGGCCCACAGCGGCGGCATGACCACCCACTTCGCCGTGGCCGACGGTGAGGGCAACGTCGTCACCATCACGCAGACGCTTGGCGGCGGTTTCGGCTCGGCCGTGGCCATCGGCGATACGGGGATTTTTCTGAACAACATGATGTCCTACTTCGACCTCGACCCCGCGAGCCCGAACGTGGTCGGCCCCGGCAGGCGGGTAGACTTCGTGGTGGCGCCGACCCAGACCTACCGCGGCGGCCGCTTCCTGCTGAGCCTCGGCACGCCCGGCGGCTACGGGATCCACCAGACGACGACCCAGATGCTCGTACACGCCCTCGACTTCGGGATGAACCCGCAGCAGGCGATCGACGCGCCGCGCTTCAAGTGCTCGCCCGGCAGGATGATCGAGATGGAGGAGCGGTTCCCGCGTCACGTCCGCGCGGCCCTGGAGGCCCGCGGCCACGAGGTCAACGTGGTCGACGCGTGGTGGATGGGCGTCGGCGGCGCGCACGCCATCGCGTACGATGCCGAGCAGCGCGTGTTCCAGGGCGGCGCCGACCTGCGGAGGGACGGCCACGCCGCGGGCTGGTAGGGCGCGGGGCGCCGTCTGCGACCCGCTCGGGACCGGTGGGGACGAGCCCCGGCCCGGTCGACGGCACACGGGGCGGTCACGACGGCGGGAAACTCCGAAGCGGAGGCGGACGCCGCCGTAGCGTGCGTGCGGTCTTGCGGCTGGCCGGGAGCGCGTCCGCGCCCCGGCGCAGAGGGTTACGAACTAGTAGCGGGGGAAGTCTCGTCTCGGCCGTTCCTCGCGCGGCCGGGCCACGTTCACCGTCAGCGGGCGGCCCATCATTTCCTTGCCGTTCATGGCGGCGATGGCGGCCTCACCCTCCGAGTCGGTGGGCATCTCGACGAATCCGAAACCGCGGGACCGGCCGGAGAAGCGGTCGATTATCACCCGCGCGCTCGATACCTCGCCGAACTCCGCGAATGCGGCTTCGAGCTCCTCGTCCGTTACTTCAAAAGGCAGGTTGCCTACGTAGATGTTCACGCGCCGCTCCTTCCTGGAAACTGGTACTCCTCGTCGGTCGCAAGCGTCGCGAAAACTCTCGTACCGGTAATTCGTCGAAAGCGGGACGTCTTTGCCACTCGGTCTGGGAGTCGGCGCGATTGTATCACGGGCAATTGGGGTCGGCAACGAATTGTCCGGTTGTCGAGTAGTCGCAATTCGGTACGCGTCGCACCGGCGCGGGACGGAGGCTCGCAGCTTTCTTGACACCCCCCGCGGGCGACCCTACCATCGGCCCAGATTCTATCGAGGTGAGCGGCCCGCGTTGGGATGGACTGCGAGCGAGACAGGGCGGCTCCGGACGCTACTCGATGGCCGGGTGATTGGCGGCCGGCTCGTGCATCTCGGCGCCGTCGGCTCCACGATGGATGAGGCCGCCGCTCTCGCCGACGCCGGTTGCGCGGAGGGGACGGTGGTGCTCGCCGACGAACAGACCGACGCCCGCGGCAGATTCGACCGGCGCTGGATAGGCGGCCCGGGCGGCAACGTCGCCTTCTCCGCTGTCCTCAGGCCGGAGCTTCCGCAGCTGAGCCAGCTCAACATGGCCGCGACCCTGGGCGTCGCGTCCGCCGTCGAGCGCATCGCCGGCGTCGAGGCGGCCGTCAAGTGGCCGAACGACGTGCGGGTCGGCGGGAAGAAGCTGTCCGGCATCCTGATCGAGACGTCCATGCGCGCGAAGGGGCTGAAACACGCGGTGCTGGGCGTTGGGATCAACGTCAACCTGGACACGTCGGCTTCCCCGGCGATCGCGGGGACCGCCACGAGCCTCATGGCCGAGGCGGGCGCACCGCTCGACCGCGCCGAGGTCCTGCGGGCCGTCATCGAGGACGTGGACGACCTGTACGCCGAGGTACGGTCCGGCGGATCGCTCACCGACCGGTGGGCGAGCAGGCTCGACACCCTCGGGTCGACCGTCCGTGTTCGATGGCGGGACAGCGAGATGGTCGGGCAGGCCACCGGCGTCGACGAGGAGGGCAACCTGCTGCTGACAGGCCCCGACGGATCGGTCCGGACGGCGATCGCGGGCGAGGTGACGCTCCAGTCGTGAACCATGAGTGAGTCGCCGGTGTTGGAAGGGAGGGTGGCCGTCGTGACCGGCGGCGGCACCGGTCTCGGGCGTGAGATGGCGCTGGCGCTCGCGGCGGCGGGCGCCGACCTCGCGGTCGTCGGCCGGCGCCCCGGGCCGCTGGAGGCCGTCGCGCGGGACGCGGCTGATATGGGCCGCCGCGCGCTCGCCGTCCCGGCGGACGTCACCGATCCGGACGCCGTCAGCGGCATGTTCCGGACGGTACTGGGCGAGCTGGGGCGGGTGGACGTGCTGGTCAACAACGCGGGAATGGTGACGGCCCACGGCGGCGCGCCCATCTGGGAGATTTCCGTGGACGAGTTCCGCGCCGGGCTGGAGTCCAACCTGACCAGCGCCTTCCTCTGCTCCCGCGGCATAGCCCGGCACATGGTGGAGCGGGGCGGGGGCAAGATCGTCAACGTCTCCTCCGGCTTCGGCCTGCGGGGCGGCCGGGACAACTACGCCTACGCCTGCGCCAAGGGCGGCGTCATACAGCTCACCCGCACGCTGGCGACGAGCCTGGGCCGGTACGGGGTGACCAGCAACTGCATCGTGCCCGGCTACTTCCCAACCGAGGCGACCGAGGCTTCGGAGGAGGTGCTGCCGCGGCCCGACTTCATACCCGTCGGCAGGGTCGGCGACGCGAGGGAGCTGGGCCCCATAGCCGTATTCCTGGCGTCGAACGCCTCGGACTACATGAACGGCGCGCTCTTCGTCGCCGACGGCGGAGGGCTGGCCGGGGGCTACGCTCCGACCGGGTACGCGCCGGTCGTGCCGCTGGAGCCGTGATGGGCGCCCTCGCCGGACTGCCCGACCTGGACGGCAAGGTCGTGCTGCTGACGACCGACCGGCGCGGCTGGACGCGTCGTCTCGCGGCGGCCCTCGCCGGCGCCGGAGCGGACGTGGCCGTCGCGGGCTCGTATGCCCCGGAGGTCGAGGCGTCGGCCCGCGCGGTCGAGGCCGCGGGCAGGCGGGCGGTCGCCGTCGGCGCGGACCCGGCGAGGGCGACCGACGTCGAGACGATGGTCGACCGCGTCGTCGCCGAGATGGGGCGTATCGACGTCCTGGTCAACGGAGCGCACGCGGAGCTTGGCAAGCCCTTCGATGCCGTGACGGAGGCAGAGTGGGACGCCGTGATGGATGTGAACGTCAGGTCGATGTTCCTGTGCTGCCAGGCCGTGGGAAGACGGATGCTGCGGCAGGGCCACGGCCGGATCGTCAACATCTCGTCCGGCCTGTCGTCGCGCGGCCTGCCGAACTCCGCCGTCTACGCCGCCAGCCAGGGCGCGGTGAAGCAGCTCACGGCCTCGCTCGCGCTCGAGTGGGCGCGGCACGGCATCCGCGTCAATGCCGTCGGCGCCGGCTGGCTGACCACGGCCGCGGCCGGCGCCGACGAGCGCCTGGAGCGGTTCATCCCGTCGCGCCGCCTGGGAAGCCCGGACGACGTCGCCGGGCTCGTCGTCTACCTCGCGTCCGACGCCTCCGACTTCGTCACCGGCCAGACCATCTACGTCGACGGCGGCGCGACGGCGCACGCATAGCGCCGGGACGGGATATGACGGTGACGCCCACTTCGGCCGGAGCCAGAGATGCCGATAACCTGTAGCGGCTGCGGCTACGAGAACCGCCTCTCCGCGGCCGCCTGCGGAAGCTGCGGCGAGCGCCTGGACGCGCGGTCGTCGTGCGCGTCGTGCGGTTCGCCCAACCCGGTCGGCCAGCGTTTCTGCAACGAGTGCGGCGTGCCCCTGCGGGGCCGTGCCGGGGCGGCACGGACGGCGACGACGTCGCGGCTCGCCCCGGAGGCCGGCGCCCGGCCGTCGCTCCCGCGCGGGGAGACTCTAGCCCAACCGTCTTTCCCGCGCAGGCGGGAATCCATCGCCGGGGTTCCCAGCCACGAAACCGGCCCATATCCTCCGCATCCGCCTCACGCAAGCGGCGCGGCGCAAGGACCTCTCCCGCGGTCGGCGTCTCGACCGAGCATGCTCTTCTACGCCGGGGTCGCCCTGTTCTTCGGGGTGGCTGCATTCGCCCGGCTCGCGGACATTGGGTCGTCGCCCGACCCAATGGCGGGTCCGGAGTCCCAGGTACCCGCCGCGGTTTCGAGCGTCCTGGACGGCCGGGCCGTCGGCCTGTGGTCCGAGGCCGCTGGCGGGCAGCCGACCGGCTTCGTCTACGCACTCGCAGGGTGGGCCGGAGTCCTGGGCGATGGCGCGGCCTCCCTGCGGTCGCTGTCCGCGCTGCTCGGACTCGCCGCCGTTGCGATGTTCTTCGTCTACTGCCGCGCCCTGTTCGGCCCCCGCGCCGCGCTCCTCGGCGCCATGCTGCTGGCGTTCAGCCTGTGGCACATCGGGTACTCGCGCCTCGCGCTGCCCGTCGGAGCGCTCGTCCTCCTCCAGCTTGCCGCGAGCTACCTGCTGCTGACGGCCATGCGCTCCGGGGAACGGCCGCGCGGATTCGCGCTGGCCGGCGCCGTGTTCGGGGCCGCCGTCTACACCCACAACGCCTTCTACGTCTTCGCGGTCGTCGTCTCGCTCTGGTGGGCGCGGGAGCTCCTGGCGGGCGAGCGCCCCGTTGCCGTCGTGTGGAGCAGGTTCGCCGCCTTCCTGGCGGCGGCGCTGATCGTCGCGGCGCCGTACGCCTGGTCGCTGGCCGCCGACCGGGACGAAGCCGGCGAGCGCCTCGGCGCCGTGTGGCTGTCGAACACGGCCGGGTACGCGGCGCAGCCGGGGTTCATGGAGCAGTCGCGCTTCACCGTGGGCAATATCGTCTCCACCGCGGCCGCCCTGCCTCTGCGCGGCGACGACGGCCCCGCGCGCCGCCTCCTCGACCCCGCGACCGCCCTGCTCGCCGCGGCGGGGCTAATGGCCGCGCTCTGGAGATGGCGCAGTCGAGAGAGCTTCCACGTCTGGTCGGCCGCGGCCGCGGCGGTGGTCGTGGTCGGGCTGACCCGGGACGACGGCATGTACGGGCGGCTGATCGTCGCGCTGCCAGCGGTCTACGCGGCCGCGGGCTACGCCCTCGACGGGCTGATCGAGCTGATGCGCGGCAGGGTCACCCCGGCCGTCGCGTTCGCCGTCGCGGCGCTGCTCCTGGCCGCCGCCGGGGCGTACAACCTCTTGGCCTTCTCCGACGGCCCGATCGGCCACGACGACTCCCGGTGGGCCCGCGTAACGCTCGCGGCCGCCACGCCCCACGCCTTGGCCCGAAGACGCGGCGGACGGGCCGGGACCGACCCCGCGCCGGACGTCGCGGCTCCCGGTCACGCGACGCTCGAGGTCCGTGTGCGGCCGCGGTCGGGCCGCGATGCGGTGTCGGTCGACGCCCAAGGGCGGGTCCGGGTCAACGTCGCGGCCCCAGCCCACGAGGGCAGGGCGAACGCCGCGGCCGTGAAGCTCATCGCCGACCGGCTCGGCGTCGCCACGGGGCGAGTCGCCATAGTCGGCGGCCTGCGGAGCCGGGACAAGCTGGTGCGGGTGGAGGACGCCGCGCTCGCGGCCGTTCTCGCCCGGCTCAGATCGGGCGCCTGACCCGGCCGTCCTATCTCCCCAGGGCGGGCAGTATCAGGAAGTACGCGACCACGTTCATCAGGATCAGGGCGACCAGCGGGCTCAGGTCGATCATCCCGGTCGCTGGCATGATCTGCCGCACAGGCTTCAGGATCGGCTCCGTGAGCTGGAACAGCACCGCGCTGAGCGGGTCGCTCCCGGCCGGCGATATCCACGACATGATCGCCCGGCCGAAGATCGCCAGGTTCAGCACCAGCACCAGAAGCTCTATGAAGTTGATGAGATAGGTCATCGGCTCCCCAGCGCCTGCGACTTCTCGTACGCCGCCTTGACCGCGTCGATCACCGTACCCCTGAACCGGCCGCGCTCGAACGTACGCAGCGCCTCTATCGTCGTCCCGCCGGGCGACGTCACCATGTCCTTGAGCTGCGCCGGGTGGTATCCCGTCTCGTCGACCAGCCGCGTGCTGCCGGCCACCGTCTGCAGCGCCAGCTTGCGCGCCATGTCACGCGGCATGCCGAGGTAGACGCCTGCGTCGATGAGCGCCTCGATGAACAGGAACACGTACGCCGGGCCGCTGGCGCTCAGCGCCGTCGCCATGTCCACCAGCCGCTCGTCCGCGACGTACAGCTCCTCACCGAGCGTCCCCAGCATCCGCCGCGTCTCCTCGATCCGCGCCTCAGGCACCGCGGCGGACGCCGTCCAGACCGTCATGCCCGCGCCGATCTGCGCCGGCGTGTTCGGCATCACCCGGACGACCGCGTCGTGGCCAAGTCCCTCCAGCAGGGTGTCCATCACGGCGCCCGCGACTATCGAGACGACCACCTGGCCGTCGGCCAGACCGGGGCCCACGTCGCCCATGACCGCGGGAAGGTCCTTCGGCTGGACCGCGAGTACGACCAGGTCGGCCCCGTCCAGCACGTCGGACGCCGCCGGCCTCACCTCGATGTCGAGCTTGTCGCGCAGGTGGTCGCGGCGGGCCGTGACCGGCTCGGCGATCTTGACGTCGCCGCTGTCGGCTACTCCGGCCTCCAGCATGCCGCCCACGATGGCCTCGCCCATCTTGCCGCCGCCTACGAACGAAATCCGCATAGCTTACGTTCCCCGGCCCCTGTCCCTGAGCCCCTCGCCTTCCGCCAGCGCCACCGCCACCTCGATCGCCTCGACCATGCTCGTCTCGTCGGCCCCGCCCTTGCCCGCGATGTCGAACGCGGTCCCGTGGTCCACCGACGTCCTCACGAAGGGCAGGCCGAGGTTCACGCTGACGCTCTTCGCCCAGTTGTGCACCTTGATCGGTATGTGCCCCTGGTCGTGGTACATCGCCAGCACTACGTCGAGCTTACCATCTATGGCCTGGTTGAATACAGTGTCCGCGGGTACGGGTCCGACGGCATCGATGCCCCTGGACCGGGCGTCCCGCACGGCGGGCGCGATCTCGGCCGCCTCCTCGTGCCCGATGAGGCCGCCGTCGCCGGCGTGCGGATTCAGCGCCGCCACGCCGATCCGCGGCGAGGGGCAACCCCACTCCCCGAACGACCTGTGGGTCAGCTCGATCTTCGCCAGGACGTTCTCGCGGGTGACGTAGTCGCACGCGGCCCTCAGGGACCTGTGCGTCGTCAGGTGCACGACCTTCAGCTCCTCCGCCATCAGCATCGTCGCCACCTCCGCGGCGCCGCTCTGCCTCTGGAGGATCTCCATGTGGCCCACGTCCTCGTACCCGGCCAGGCCGCACGCCTCCTTGTTGATCGGCGCCGTCACGATGGCCCGCACCGCGCCGGACGCGGCAAGCTCTCCCGCTCTCAGGACCCACTCCACCGAGGCCCGGCCGGCCTCGGCGGACAGCTCGCCGGGCGTGAGAGCGTCGTAGTCCAGGTCCTCGGGATCGAGCACGTCGATCGCGCCGTGTTCGCCGGCTGCCTCGCCCAGCGAACGGACCTTCTCCGCGCTGGCGCCGTTTCCCGCGGTCTCGATGGCAGCCCGCAGCGCGGCGGCGCTGCCGAGAACGAGCGGGCGGCACCGTTCGTACACGTGCGGCCGCGACAGCGCCTTCGCGGTGACCTCCGGTCCGATCCCACAGGGGTCGCCCATGGTGACGGCGATAGCGGGACGCGAATCAGGTGCCAAGTCCGACCTCAGGCCAGCCCCGCGGGGTGTTTTTCCGGGCGGGGGCCGGGTGCGGCTCGTCGGCGAGCCGCGGCGAGCCTTCGTCGCCACGCTCAGAATGACAGGCGGGCGCGTCGTAGTCAAGACACCCCGGCCACTGCCGGTCAGGGCCTGGCGAGGAGGACGGTTATCTCGTCCTGGCGCGCGAAGTTCTCCACAAGCCGGCTGGTACGCAGGTCCGACGGCGTCCGGCCGTGCCCTTCCTTCTCGTCGGGCTCGATCCGTATGACGCCGGTGCAGATGTCCTCAGCCTCGGCCACGAGCTCCCATCGCTCGTTGACGAGGGCCGTTCGGGTGAAGATATCCAAGCGTGGGGCCTCCTACTCGCACTTGTTGTAGCCGCAGTCGAGGCAGCGCGCGCACCCCTCCTGGTGGATGAGGGCGCCCTGGCAGTCCGGGCACCTCGCACGCCCACCGTTCGCGTGGCCGTTGGTCGCCGAGCCGTTCCTGGGCGCGCCCTGCGGCCGCGCGATCTGGAACAGCGCCGGCTGGGCCGCGTCCTCGAGCGCCTCGGCCGACGCGACCTTCGCGGGCTCCTCCCGCAGGTGCCGGCTCAACACCAGCGCCACGGCGTCCGGCGCCGAGCGCACGAGCCTGCCCGAGTCCCACACCGGCTCGTCGGTGATGCCCTTGAGGTGGTCGATGATCTGGCTCGGGTCGACCCCCGCGCGCAGGGACATCGAGACGAGACGCGCGATCGCGTCGAGCTGGGCCGACTCGGTGCTGCCCGCCTTGCCCAGGGCGGCGAACACCTCGAACGGCCGGCCCTCCTCGTCGTAGTTGAGCGTGACGAACAGGTTGCCGTGGGCGGTCCGCACCCGCTCCGTGATGCCGCGCACCACCGGCGGCCGCTGGCGCTCCACCAGCAGGACCGTGCCGCCGGCCGCCGCCGGCTCTTCTCCCTTGCGCTTCGCTCCGTCGTCCGCCCCCGCGGTCAGCACCTCGGCCTCCCGGCTGCCGGCCCGGTATACCGTTATCCCCTTGCAGCCCAGCTCCCATGCCAGCGTGTAGGCCTGGGTCACGTCTTCCTTCGTCGCCTCGTTCGGGAAGTTGATCGTCTTCGATATGGCGGCGTCGACGCTCTCCTGGAACGCGGCCTGCATCCTGACGTGCATCTCGGGCGAGATCTCCGCCGACGTGATGAACACGCTCTTGACCCACTCCGGCACGTCGTCGCGCTCCTGCAGGGACCCGCCCTCTGCGAGGTACTCCATCAGCTCCTTGGTGTAGAAGCCCTCGTCCCGAGCCACCTGCTCGAAGCCGTCGTCGACGTACAGCAGGCTCTCTCCGCCCAGGATGTTCTGCTTGCGGTAGCACAGGGCGAACAGCGGCTCGATGCCGCTGGAGCAGCCCGCTATCATCGAGATGGTTCCCGTCGGCGCCACCGTCAGCCGGCAGGCGTTGCGCATCCGCGGCTGCCCGGGCGCGTCGTAGATGCTGCCCTCGAACGCCGGGAACACGCCCCGCTCCTCCGCCAGCTGCTCCGACGTCCGGTCGGCCTCCCGCTGGATGAACTTCATGATGGCCCGGCCCATCTCCAGGCCTTCCTCGGAGTCGTACGGAATCCTCAGCCGCGCCAGCAGGTCTGCGAACCCCATGACGCCCAGGCCGGTCTTGCGGGTCGCCCGCGTCATGTGCTCGATCTTGTCCACCGAGTAGGAGTTGGCGTCGATCACGTTGTCAAGGAACCGCGCCGTGACGTTGACGACCTCGCGCAGCCGCTGGTAGTCGACCGTCGGCACGCCGTCGATCTCCTTTACGAACCTCGCGAGGTTGATCGAGCCCAGGTTGCACGACTCGTACGGCAGCAGGGGCTGCTCCCCGCAGGGGTTCGTGGCCGTCATCCGGCCGATGTGCGGCGTCGGGTTCCTGTGGTTGACCCAGTCGAGGAAGATCATCCCCGGCTCGCCGTTGCGCCAGGCGCCGTCGATGATCTTCTCGAACACCTCGCGCGCGTCGAGGCGGCCGAGCTCGACGACCGGCGAATCGGGGTCCCGCGGGTCCTCCTTCGCCCGCAGCGCGTAGTCGGTCCCCGCCTTCACCGCCTCCATGAACTCGTGGCTGGCCCCGACGGAGATGTTGAAGTTGTGGATCTCGCCCTCGACGCGCTTGCAGTCGATGAACTCCAGGATGTCCGGATGGTGCACGTCCATGACGGCCATGTTCGCGCCGTCGCGCTTGCCGCCCTGCGTGACCAGCTTGGACACCGAGGACAGGTGCCGCAGCACCGCGATCGGCCCGCAGGCCTTGCCGTGCGTCGTCGAGATCAGCGAGCCCTTCGGCCGTATCTCGGACAGCGCGAAGCCCGTGCCGCCCCCGAACTTCTGCACCATCGCCGCCTCTTTCGCGGTCGTCATGATGCCGTCCATGCTGTCGTCCAGGCCGATCACGAAGCACGCCGACAGCGTGCCCGTGCCAGCGCCGTCCGGCTGCTCGATCCCGGCGTTCATCAGCGTCGGGGAGTTCGGCAGGTACTCGAGGCTCGCCATCACCTCGTAGAACCGCTCCTCCCACTTCTCGGCGTCCTCCGGCCCGCCGTACTCCAGCTCGGCCCGCGCGATGGCGTGAGCGACACGCCGGAACATCCCCTCAGGGGTCTCGACGATGTTGCCTTCGTCGTTCTTTCGCAGATAGCGTTTCTCCAGCACCACGCGGGCGTTGTCGGAAACCTCGACGTGCCCGTTCTTGCTGCCCGCTGCCGTACCGTGCGCGTGCGCTCCGTTCGTCTTGTCCGTCGTCATTTTTCCGTTGGGCTCCTGGGGGGTGGATCGTCTTGAGTCGTTGCCGATTCAGGGTAACACAGACTAGAACGTCTGGTCTAGTAAAGGCCGACCCGTTGTGGGGCCGGCCGCTATAAGGCCGGGGTCGGAGATTTGGGGGGGCGTCCCCTGCGGCGGCGGGAGGGTGGCACGAGGGCCTCGTCCTCGAGGAAGGACAGCTGGTTGCTGGCCTCCGCGGCCGGCTTGACCGGCGCCAGCAGCGCGTTGATCTCGTCGCGGAAGGTCTCGATGTCGCCGAAGTCGCGGTAGACGCTCGCGTATCGGATGTACGCCACCGGGTCCAGGTCCTTCAGCTTCTCCATCACCAGGTCTCCAACCGCTCGCGCCGGTATCTGGGCCTTGCCCGACTCGAAGACAGCCGTCTCGATCTCCTCGACCAGCCGCTCGATGGCGCCGGTCTGCATGGGCCGCTTCGCGCATGCCTTGGTCAGGCTGGACCACAGCTTGTCCCGGCTGAACTCCTCGCTTCTCCCGTCGCGCTTCTCGACAAGCATCTCACGGGCGTGGACGCGCTCGTAGGTCGTAAACCTGCGGTCGCAACTCAGGCATTCGCGCCTGCGCCGGATGCCGTCGCCGGAGTCCCGCGAGTCGACTACCTTGGAGTCGTCGTGATTGCAGAATGGGCAGTTCACGAACGACCGAACCCAGCTCCCCGAGATGACTGCGCTCCTGGCATCGGCCGCTCCCTTGGACATTCTGCTGTAGCGGGCGGCGTCTGCCAGAGCACAATTTGTCGTATTCGAGAGCCTACCATAGCCCCATATATTGTGGCTTGTCAAGGCCCATCCGGTATCTCGCAAGGCGGAAAATTCTCGAGAATCGAAACGATGCCCGTGGCCCGAGCGGCGCCCCGCCACACGTCCCAACAGCCACGGGGGACGCCTTCAGCGGGAATGCGACAGGGCTGTCGCCCAGGGCCCCGGGTCCTCACTCAGCCTGGAGGGTTGCCCGTGAGGCCTGGCGCGCATCTGTTCGGAGTTAAGGGGACACCTGACCCGTTCGCCCCGAGTGCCCCGACGCTCCGTCGGGGTGTATCGAGGGGCCGCCACAGTTACCTTGGCGCCTGGGCCCGGAGGCCCGCCGGGCGGCGCGTGCATGGAACGACAAGAGGCCGCTCCCCGAGCGGGGAGCGGCCTCGCGATACGAGCTCCGGTTGTCGGTCGGAGGGTTGGCCTAGGAGGCGACCATCTCCCGGTCGCCGTTCTTCCGGAACTTGGACATCCGGCGCAGGAACGGCGGGATGTCCAGCTGGCCGTCGTCGGCCGGGAGCGTGTTCCTGAGGATCTCGCTCAGCTCGACCTCCTTCTCGGCGACCATTTCCGTCGTCGGGAAGCCCGTGGCGACCACCGTCAGCTTGACCTCCTCCTCCATCTTGAGGTCGGTGACCATGCCGAAGATGATGTTCGCGTCCGGGTCCACCACGCGCTGGATGACCTCGGCCGCCTCGTGCAGCTCGGAGAGCTTCAGGTCGGAGCCGCCGGTGATGTTGAACAGCACGCCCGTGGCGCCCTCGATCGAGACGTCCAGCAGCGGGTTGGTGATCGCGTGCTGCGCCGCCTCCTTGGCGCGGCCGTCGCCCCGGCCGTGGCCGATGGACATCCACGCGGGCCCGGCGTTGCGCATCACGGCCTGCACGTCGGCGAAGTCCAGGTTGATCGCGCCGGATACCGTGACCAGCTCGGCGATCGACTGCACGCCCAGTCGCAGGACGTCGTCCGCTATCTTGAACGAGTTCTCGGCCGTGATCTCCTCCTCGCAGATCATGTGGAGGCGCTCGTTCGGGATCACGAGCAGGGTGTCGACCTCCTGCTTGAGGCGCTCGATGCCCTCGTCGGCCGCCCTGGCCCTTCGTATGCCCTCGAACGAGAACGGCGTCGTCACGACGCCGACCGTCAGGGCGTTGGTCTCCTTCACGACGCTGGCGAGCACCGGCGCCGCGCCCGTGCCCGTGCCGCCGCCCATGCCGGCGGCCACGAAGACCATGTCCGCGTCGCGCACCGCGTCATGCAGCTCGTCGCGGCTCTCCTCGGCTGCCTGCGCTCCGAGCTCCGGGTTGCCCCCGACGCCCTTGCCCTCGGTGAGCTGGTCACCGATGCAGATCCTCAACGGCACGTCGCAGGCCAACAGCGCCTGGTTGTCCGTGTTGAGGACCATGTACTCGATGCCCGGCATCCGGTCCCGGAACATCCTGGAGACCGCGTTCGAACCTCCGCCCCCGACTCCTATGACCTTGATCTTCGCCGCTGTGTTTGGTTCCCGATTGTTGACGACCATTAGCTCCTCCGTTTTCTGGTTCCAAAGAGACTCCCCACGCTGCCGATCAGCCGCGGCAGGAATCCCCGACGGTCCCCTTTCTTCCTTGCATTACCGCTGCCGTTGGCTTCTTGAACTTGCGCCCGTTGCTCAGCCTCCGCCCACCTCAGTATTCCGAGGCCGGTCGCGTGGGCGGGCACCCTCAGCTCCTCAGGTGCCTCGCCGCTCAGGCTGGGCACGCCCTGGCGCGTCCTCACGCCGAGCTGCCGCTCCATCAGCGAGACGATCCCCGGCAGGCTCGACGCGCCGCCCGTGACGACGAGCGACACCTCCGATGGATCTCCCAGGTCGGCTTCCTCGAGATGGGTCTTGACCATCTGGGCCAGCTCATGGGCACGCTCCCTGGTAAGCTGGCAGATGTCGAGCACCGGCGCCTGCAGCTCGCCTCCCTCGGGCATTCGCATCGCGATGCTGTCGCCGGCGCTCGTCATGAACTCGGCGTTCGCGTACTCGAGCTTGGCCGCCTCCGCGGCCTCGTACGTCGTGCCGAACGTCACCGCGATGTCGTTCGTGAACTGCCAGCCGCCCACGGGGATCACGCCCGTGTAGCAGACCCGACCGCCCTTGTAGCCGACGATGTCCGTCGTGCCGCCGCCGATGTCCACCAGCAACGCGCCCTGCACCATCTCCTGCCGCGTCAGCACCGACAGGCCGCTGGCGAGCGGCTCGAGCACCATCCCCGAAACGGACACACCGGCGTTCTCGACCGCCTCAGAGAGCCTGTCGATGAACTCCGCCTCGCCCGAGATGACGTGCGTCTCGGCGTCCAGCCTGTCTATGTGCATGCCCAGGGGGTTGCGGATGCCCTCTCGCCCGTCCACCGAGTAGCTCATGCGGATCGCGTGCAGCCGCCGCCGCCCGTCCTCCTCGACACCCTCGTCCTCCGGTACGGCGAGGTCGGACCCGACGATCACCCCGTTCCGGCCGGCGACCTCGAGCGTTTGCCGCCGGTTCTCGAACGCGATGTGCGTCCCCGTGATGCCGACGAAGGCCGACTGCACCCGGAAGCCAGACTGCTCCTTGACGCGCTCGACCGATCTCCGCACGGCCTCGCCGGCCTCCGCCACCTCCTCGACCGTGCCCCTCCGCACGCCGCCGGACGGCACCGAGCTGTGGGCGATCACGTCGAGATGGCCTGACGGGGACCGCCCGGCCAGTACGACGCACACCTTGGTCGTGCCCACGTCGATCGCCGCGACCAGGTCCTTCTCGCGCCACGCCGGACGGACCTTCGACACGCCTGCCGTCGTCTCGGTCTCTTGCTTCGGTCTCGTTTCGGTTGTCGTCGCCATGTCGATTCGCTCCGTAGTCCGGGTCTCAGAGCCTCTCGGCCACTCTCATTCGCGCGCTCCGGCTTCGCGGGTTCATTCCCACCTCAGCCGCCGACGGCCGGACCACCCGCCTCGTCACTATCCTCAGGGTCGCCGCGTGGTCGCATACGCACTCGGGCGCCGCGGACGGGCATACGCACTCGCGCTGCGCCGTTCTCATGAAGTTCTTGACGATCCGGTCTTCCAGGGAGTGGTACGAGATCACTACCAGCCGTCCCGCCGCCCCGAGCACCTCCACCGCCTCCGCCAGGCCGCGCTCCAGCGCCTGGAGCTCCTCGTTGACCGCTATCCGTACGGCCTGGAAGGTGCGCGTGGCCGGATGGACGCCGCCGCCGCGCCTGCCGCCCACGGCGGAAGACACCACTTCGGCGAGCTCGACCGTGGTATCTATCGGTCTCGCCGCCACTATCGCCCTGGCTATCCTCATCGGCCTCTTCTCTTCGCCGTACCGTCGTATGATCTCCGCCAGCCCGCCTGCCGATTCGCCGTTCACCACGTCGTGGGCGGTGGTCCGCTGGGCAGCCCCGAAGCGCATGTCCAGCCTCGCCGACCTCGAAAAGCTGAAGCCGCGTCGAGCCGACTCCAGCTGCAGCGACGATACCCCCAGGTCCATCAAAACCCCGTTCGCCGGGACGAAGCCCCGGCCGCCGGCCAGCGCTCCCAGGTCGCGGAAGCTGCCTTCGGCCAGGACGGCCCGCTCTCCGTATCCACCCAGGCGCCGGCGGGCGGTCTCGAGGGCCTCCCCGTCCAGGTCGATCCCCAGGAGCCGGGCCCTGCCCGCGGCCCGGTGCAACACCGCCGCCGCGTGTCCGCCCTCTCCTACGGTGCAGTCGATGTACGCTCCGCCAGCCCTGGTGTCGAGGGAATCGACGACCTCCTCGACGAGCACTGGGGTATGGCGTACCACCGTCTCCGGCTGCACCGGACCTCCGCCCCCTCCGACGCTCATGGGCCTGAGAACGCGCCGTGCTAAACTTGTAACCGCGCGGCCGATTCAGGGTTATCAGGCCCAAGTACGGCGCAGTGTCCCAAACGGCCCGTTTGAGCCGCAAGGGTTTTTCTGTACTAATTTAAGACTTTTTCAAGAAACGGCATTGCCGCAAGACAACCGCCCCTTCAAGCTCGCCGTACTCACCTCGAGCGACGCCGGCTCGAAGGGAGAGCGCGCCGACACCAGCGGTGACGTGATCGTCGAAATGATGACCGCGGCCGGGTTCGCCCTGGAGCTGCGCGATATCGTTCCCGACGAGCGGGAGCTGATAGCCGCCAGGCTCGCCGAGTGGTGCGACGGGGGCGCCGTCGACGTCGTCGTCACGACCGGCGGCACCGGCCTCGGCCCCCGCGACGTCACGCCCGAGGCGACCCGCGACGTGATCGAGTTCGAGGTCCCCGGCATCGCGGAGGCGATGCGCACCGGGACGCTGCGCGTCACGCCGCTCGCGATGCTGAGCCGCTCCGCCGCCGGCGTGCGCGCGGGATGCCTCATCGTCAACCTGCCCGGCAGCCCCAAGGCCGTCCGCGAGACGCTGGAGATCGCCATCGAGGCCATCCCCCACGGCCTCGAAATGCTCCAGGGCCGCCGCGGGCATCCATCCCACTAGGCCCGGCGCGGCCGCCCCCCGAGGCTGGCCCGGAGATGGCGCCGATGCGCTTCCACGTCCTCACCCTCTTCCCCGAGATGTTCTCGGGCCCGTTCGACCACGGAATCGCGGCCAGGGCCCGCGAGAACGGCGCCATCGGCATCGACCTCGTCAACATCAGGGACTACGCCCGCGACCGGCACAGGACGGTCGACGACTACACCTTCGGCGGCGGCCCGGGGATGCTCATGAAGCCGGAGCCGCTGTTCGACGCCGTCGAGCACGTCCGCGCCTCCGCGGGACTGGACGTCGGCGTTCCCGTCGTCCTCCTGTCGCCACAGGGACGGAGGCTGACGCAGCCGGTCGTCGAGGAGCTGTCGCGCAACGACGACCTGGTGCTCGTCTGCGGCCGTTACGAGGGCTTCGACGAGCGGGTGCGGCGGCATCTCGCCACCGACGAGATCAGCATCGGCGACTATGTCCTCGGCGGCGGCGAGCTCGCGGCGATGGTGCTGATCGAGGCCGTCGCCCGCCTGGTCGAGGGCGTCGTCGGGTCCATCGAGTCGACGCGGGACGACTCGTTCGCGACCGGCCTGCTGCAGCACCCCCAGTACACGCGCCCGGCCGATTTCCGCGGCATGAGGGTGCCGGACGTGCTCCTCTCCGGCGACCACGGCGAGATCGCCCGCTGGCGGCGCCGCGAGGCGCTGCGCCGCACGCTCGAACGCAGGCCCGACCTGCTCGAAACCGCCGACCTGTCCGACGAAGACCGCCTCCTCCTCGACGAGTTGCAGGCCGAACGCTAACTTCTCCAACTCACCTCCAAGGCAACCTGTTCACCCCGAGTAGCGCCGCCACTTTGAGCGGCGCGTATCGAGGGGCGCACACAACCGCTGGCGCCGCCCTTCGATACAGCCCGCCCGGAGCGGCGGGCCACTCACGGCTAACAGGAAGAGAGGGGAGAGCCTTCAACTCTGAGCAGTTACGCCCCGCCGCGCAACTGTTCAGAGTTGAGGGGGCACCTGACCCGTTCGCCCCGAGTGCCCCGACGCTTCGTCGGGGTGTATCGAGGGGCCGCAACGAAGAGTGGGCGCGGCTCAGCACCAAATCATCCCCATCATCAGGATCCCACGAATCACAGTTCAGACGTTCCGCCTAACCTACTCTGAACAGTTACGCGTCCGCCGACGGTTGCGTCGGAAGCACATCCGTGCTACTATGTGCCCGCGACAAACGACCCGGCAGTCCCAAGGCTCGACTATCCACCATCCAAAATGGAACACTCCTGTTCCACTTCGTACCGCGGCGTTCCACCGCGGATAGGGCGAGCGGAACACCGGTGTTCCATTCTCCGCCCAGGGTGTTCCACCCGCCAGGTACGAACGGAACAGAATGGAACGTTTTGGAACAGTTCGCGCGAAATGCGGCCCCTTCCCGGCGGGCTCCTGTAGCCGCGCCTCTCTTCGGATTTGAACAGTCGGGGAGCGCCCAAAGACCTTGCGCCCGCGCCGCACCAGTGGCTAGAATGGACAGGCTTTCCCGGCCAGTCAGTCGAGACCTGCCGGCCGCCGCCACCATCCATCCAAGGCCAGATAACCCATGGACGCCCACGACCTGATCGACATCGAACCCAACCCGAACGTGGAAGACTTCCGCCCGGGAGACACCGTCCGCGTCAGCACGAGAGTCAAGGAAGGCGACCGTGTGCGCACGCAGGTCTTCGAGGGCGTCGTGATGCGGCGCAGGGGCAAGGGCCCTGGCGCATCCTTCACGGTACGCCGCGTCAGCCACGAGGTCGGCGTCGAGCGGACATTCCTGACCAACTCACCCGCGGTCGAGGCCGTCGAGGTGGCCCGCTACGGCTCCGTCCGCCGCGCCAGGCTCTACTACCTCAGGGGAAGGTCGGGACGCGCGGCCAGGATCAAGGAAGACCGCCGGCGCGCGCGGTAGGCCCCGTCCCCCGGCCGCTGGCAGGCGGCCTGTCCGAGTCGCGGCAGCCCCGATGCCGCATTCCCGGCGGATGAGGCGATGACCTTCGCCGAAGTCGCGGTAGACGCCCCGGTGGCCCCGATGCGCACCTTCAGCTACTCGGTCCCCTCCTCGCTGAGAGTCCGGGTCGGCAGCTCGGTGCGCGTGCCGTTCGGTCGCCAGCGCCTCCAGGGCGTCGTCTTCTCGATGCCCGAGACGCCCGCCGTCCCCGAGACCCGCGACATCCTCAGCGTCTCCGGCGCCATCCCGCCGCTGACCGACGTCCAGCTCCGGCTGGCGAGATGGGTCAGCTCCTTCTACCTGTGCTCGCTCTTCGAGGCCGCGGCCCCGATGCTCCCCCCCGGCGGCCGCCTGCGGCGCAGGACCTACTACTCGGCCGCCGACGCCGCCGAAAGCCGGCTCGACGAGCTCACCCCGTTTCAGCGGAGGGTGTACGAGCTCGTGAGCGCCCGTGGCCTCACGTCGGAGGAGCAGGCCGCGAGGGCCATGGGCGACCGGACAGGCGCGGCGCTGGCCCGGCTCGCGGACCAGGGCCTCGTCGTCCGATCGCACCGCTGGGCGGGCGCCAGGGTCTCCCCGAAGACCCGCACCTTCGTCAGGCTGACCGACGCCGCGGTCTCCTCCCCCGACTCGCTTGCGCCCGTGTCGGAAAGGGCGGCCCGCCAGACGGCGTTTCTTGAGCGCCTTCGGGCGCGGGGTACTCCGATGCCTGCGTCCGATGCCCGCAGGGAGTACGGGTACGCGGTCAAGGCGCTCGTGGAGAAGGGGTGGATTGAGCTCGTGGCGGTACCCGTCGACCGCGACCCCCTGGCCGGCGACGTCTTCCCGTCGGCCCGGCCCGTCGTGCTCACCGAGGCCCAGCGCCGCGCCGCCCTCGCCGTCGGACGCGCTCTGGAAGACCGCGCTGTCTCCCCGCGGACGTTCCTGCTGGAGGGCGTCACAGGCAGCGGGAAGACGGAGGTCTACCTCGATGCCGTCCAACGCTGCCTGGCGCTCGGGCGGCGCGCCATCGTGCTCGTGCCCGAGATCGCGCTCACCCGGCAGACGATCGAGCGCTTCGCCTCCAGGTTCCCCGGCCAGGTGGCCGTCCTCCACAGCGGACTGTCGGCCGGCGAGCGGTACGACCAGTGGTGGAAGGTGCGGCAGGGCGAGTACGGCCTCGTCATCGGCTCCCGGAGCGCCATATTCGCGCCGCAGCCCGACCTCGGCCTGGTCGTCATGGACGAGGAGCACGAGTGGACCTACAAGGACCACAACGCCAGCCCCCGCTACCACGCCCGCGACGTCGCCTCCGCGCTGGCCGGGCTCACCGGCGCCGTCGTCCTGCTGGGCAGCGCCACCCCGGACGTCGTCTCGTATCACCGCGCCCGCCGGGGCGATACGACCCTGCTGCGGCTCCCCCAACGCGTGGCCGCCGGCGACAACGGCGGAGCGCCGGGCGAGCAGCCTCTTCCGGACATCCGGATCGTGGATATGCGCAGCGAGCTCCGGGAGGGAAACGTCGGAATCTTCAGCAGGCCGTTGCAGTCCGCTCTCGACGCGTGTCTCCGGGAGGGCAACCAGGCCATACTGTTCCTCAACCGGCGCGGCATGGCCTCCTACGTGCAGTGCCGCGGCTGCGGCCGGACCGTAGACTGCCGGAGATGCGCGATAGCCATGACCTACCACGAGGAGGGGACGCGCCTGGTCTGCCACCACTGCGGCTACCGCCGGGCGCCGCCCCCCGCCTGCCCACGGTGCGGCGGCCACCGCCTGAGCTACCGCGGCATCGGCACCCAGTCGGTCGTCGCCGAGGTACAGGGGCGCTATCCCGAGGTCGAGGTGACGCGCTGGGACCGCGACGCGGTCGGCGGCCCGAAGGCCTACGAGGAGATGCTGGAGCAGTTCCGCTCGGGCGAGTCGCGGGTCCTGGTCGGCACGCAGATGATCGCGAAGGGGCTGCACTTCCCGTCCGTCACGCTCGTCGGCGCCGTGCTGGCCGACGTGGGGCTGCACGTCCCGGACCATCGCGCCGCGGAGCGGGCGTTCCAGCTACTGTGCCAGGTGTCCGGGCGCGCCGGCAGGGGGCCTTCCGGCGGCAGCGTGGTGATCCAGACCTTCCGGCCCGACAACTACGCCATCAGGGCCGCCGCCGCCCAGGACTACCCCGGCTACTACGAGCAGGAGATCGTCCATCGCGGGGAACAGGGGAACCCGCCGTTCTCCCGGCTCGTCCGCCTCGAGTACTCGCACACCAACCAGGCCTCCTGCGAGCGCGAGGCGCTGCGCCTGGCCGAGGGCCTGCGCCGGGGGCGCGACGCGTGGGGCCATTCCGACATAGAGGTGCTCGGCCCCGTGCCGGGATACCCCGCGCGCGTCCGCGGCCACTACCGGTGGCGGCTGCACCTGCGGGGTCCCGCGCCGCGCCGTCTCCTCGAGGACGCGCCGCTCCCGAGAGGCTGGGTCGTCGACGTCGACCCCGTGGGCCTTGACTAGGCCTGGGCCGGCGCCGCTCCTCCGTCTCCTGGCCGGCCCCGGCCGCGCGCGGGCCCCGGATCGTACGGCGCCGTGAGACCCGCGTTCCTCTACACCGGCGTCTTCCTCCTGACCGCGGCCGTGCTCTGCATCGAGCTGCTGCAGATGCGGCTGCTGTCCTTCATGCTCTGGCACCACCTGGCGTACATGGTCATATCGACCGCGCTGCTGGGACTCGGCGCCGGCGGCGCCCTGCTCGCCGCGCGAGCGGAACGCATCCTGCCCCGGTGGGAGGCATGGCTCGCCGCGTCCGCCTCCGCCGCGGGAGTGTCCACGGTGGCGGCCTTCGCACTGGCAGCCCGCGTCAGGCTGGATACCTTCGACCTGTCCGGCTGGGACTACGGAGCCCTCGGCCTCTACTACGCCGTGTTCGCGGCGCCGTTCCTGTTTGCCGGCCTGGCATTGGCGATCGTATTCACGGTCTGGGTGGACCGCATCGGGATGGTCTACTTCGTCGACCTGGCCGGCTCCGCCCTGGGCTGCTACCTCTTCTTCTTCCTCATCGAGCCGCTGGGAGCGCCCCGGGCGCTGGTGCTGATGGCCGCCGTACTCGCCCTGGCGGGAGCCGTCTTCGCGCTCGGCTCGCACCGCGGCCGGATGCTCGGCGGTCTCCTGGTCGTGACCGTCGCGCTCCTGGCCGCCGTGCCCTGGGCTGACGACCTGGTGCCCGCCCGGCCCGCCGGCACGAAGACGCTCGCGGAGACGATGGAGCTGCAGGGCGCCCGGATCGTCGAGACGCGCTGGACGCCCATCGCCCGCATCGACGTCGTCGAGGCCGACGACTCGGTGCACCCGTTCCTGCCTGGCTGGTCCGGCGACGCGATCAAGGTCGCAACGGTCGACGGCGACGCGCAGACCTACATCTTCCGCCGGCCGGACGTACGCGACGGCGTCGAGCGGCCGGAGCTGGTGGAGCTGACCAACTACGAGCTTGCCATGCTGTTGCGGCCCGGCGGCGACGTGCTGGTCATCGGCCCCGGCGGCGGCCACGAGATATACGTCGCCCACCAGATGGGCGCGGCGTCCGTCACCGGGGTCGAGCTGAATCCCGCCATGCTGGAGCTGGGCCGCGACACCTACGCCGATTTCGCGGGCAACATCTACCAGTCGCCGCTCGCCGAGCCAGTCGTCGGCGAGGGACGCAGCTTCGTCCGGCGCTCCGGCCGGCAGTTCGACGTGATACAGATGACCGGCGTCGTCACCTGGGCGGGCCTCTCCACCGGCGCGTACGTGCTCTCCGAGAACTACGTCTACACCGTCGAGGCCTTTCGCGACCTGCTCTCCCACCTCGGCCCCGACGGCATCCTGGCCGTGTCACGGTTCCGGCTGACCCCGGCGCGGGAGACGCTGCGCGTCGTCGCGATCGCCTACCGGGCGCTCGACGAGCTGGGCGCGGCCGAGCCGGCCGACCACATCGTAGTCATGAGCTTGAACCCCGTGCTCGCCATGTCGCTGGTCAAGCGCTCCCCGTTCACGCCGGACGAGATCGCCGCCCTCGAGGAGGTCGCCGCCGAGGCGGACGGGATCATCTTCGCGGCGCCGGGCGTGGAGGCGCCCACGGCCTACGCCGAGATGCTCGCCGCCTTCGCCGACGGCCGCGAGGAGGAGTTCCTCGACGACTACCCCTACAACGTCGCGCCGGTCTACGACGACCGGCCCTTCTTCTTCGAGTACTACCGGTGGTCCCGGTTCCTCGACGACTTCGGCGAGGTGGACGAGTCGCTCAGGGGCGTGAACCGCCCCGTGGCCATCACCGTGCTCGGCAGCATGCTGGGCGTGGGGGCGCTGCTGTCGGCGGCGCTGATCCTGGGCCCGCTCGCGCTGTTCAGGCGGCGGGGACTGCGGACCGTCCGATGGTGGTCTCCCGCCGCCTACTTCGCCCTGATAGGCGTGGCGTTCATGTTCGTCGAGATCAGCATGATGCAGCGCTTCGTGCTGTTTCTCGGCCACCCCGGATACTCGATTCCGGTCGTGCTCGGCTCCCTGCTCGTGTTCGCCGGAATCGGCTCGTACGCGTCGTCGCGGCTGCCGCTCCGGCCCCGGGCCAGGCTCGCCGTCGGCCTGCTCGGCGCTCCCGCCGCGGTCGTCGCGCTGCTGCTGGTCCAGTCGCCGCTGTTCGACGCCCTCCTCGGCGCCTCGCTGGGGACGCGTGTCGCGGTCACGGCGTTCATGATGGCGGTCCCGGGCGTGCTGATGGGCATGCCGCTGCCCACCGGTCTCGCCGCCGTATCCCGCGTCTCCCGCCACTTCGTCCCGTGGGCATGGGGGATCAACGGCGCTGCGTCCGTGCTCGGCACGATCCTGGTCGTGTTCGTGGCGATGGCGCTTGGCTTTACATGGGCCGTCGTCATCGCGGCCGCCCTCTACGCGGCCGCGTTCGTCGCGATAGCCCCCGTGCTGGCTTTGACACCCGGCTCGGACGTGGCCTAGAATTCCGGCCCGGCCGCTATCGGCCCCCAAACAGCCATGACAGACTACAAGTACACTGTCGTCCGCGTCGGGGTCCACCCACGCGACACCATGGAACCGGAACGGCTGGAGCTCGCCCGCGTCGGGGCGCGGCACGTCGTCACCCCGTACACCGACGACCCCGACGAGGTGCTCGAGGCCGCGCGCGAAGCCGACGGCGTGATCGACCGCGAGTCGCCCATGCCCCGCCGCGTCATCGAGGCTCTCGAGCGCTGCAGGGTGATCCTGAGGACCGGCATCGGGGTGGACGTGGTCGACGTGGAGGCGGCGACCGAGAAGGGAATCGCGGTGGTCAACCTTCCCGACCTGTGGATCAAGGAGGTCGCCAACCACGCCTTCGCGCTGATGCTCGCCTGCAACCGCAGGCTCCTCGTGCTCGACCGCGACATCCGGGGCGGCAGGTGGGAGCCGATCACTCCGCCGCCGGTCGGCAGCCTGCACGGCGAGACGGTCGGCCTGGTCGGCCTCGGCAACTCCGGCCGCTTCTTCGCCCGCCGCGCCGCGGCGTTCGAGATGACCGTCGTGGCCGTCGATCCCTACGTCCCCGACTCGGTCTTCGCCGAGTACGGCGTCGAGCGGGTCGGGTTCGACGAGCTGCTGGCGCGGTCCGACTACATCTCGGTCCACTGCCCGCGGACGGACGAGACGTTCCACCTGTTCGACGAGGCGGCGTTCCGGGCGATGAAGTCGACGGCCTACCTGGTCAACGTCGCCCGCGGCCCCATCGTCGAGCACGCTGCGCTCGTGAGGGCGCTGACCGAGGGTTGGATCGAGGGGGCCGGACTCGACGTCCAAGAGTTCGAGCCGCCCGACCCCAACGACCCGTTGATGGAGCTCGACAACGTGGTGCTGACGCCTCACACCGCGTACTACTCCGATCCCGCGATATCGTCCGTCCCGGTCAGGTGCGGCCAGGAGGTCGCCCGCGTGCTGACCGGCCGGATGCCGCTCAACCTCGTCAACCCGGAAGTGCTGTCCAAGCTGCCTCTCAAGGCCGACTGACGCGCAAGGACGACGGGGCGCGCTCCAGGTTGTCGTCCTGAACGAAGTGAAGGGCCTGGGGTTGGGAGGGCCGCGGCGTGAGCCACGTCGAGGGGGGCCGCACCCCAGGTCCCTCTCTGCGGTCGGGACGACAAGGCGAGGCCGCGTTCCTGAGCTCCTGAGCGCCTGAGCGAGTCGGGGTTGCAGTCCGGATTCCCGGCGTGCTAAGCTTCGCGCCCTCAGCAGAAACCACGAGACACACACGAGAATACCCACGACAATGACGCGCCGACCCGACACCACGTCCATGATCTTGACCGCCTTCCGCCCCGCGTGCGGCGGACTGGGGAGGTATTAGGTACGAGACGCATTGTCGCGTTTTCCCTGAAGGCCTCCCGATCGGGAGGCCTTTTCTTATGTCCCGCGAATGGATGGTAGATGGTATGACGGTGCTTCTCAGAATGGCTGGATACGGTCTGCGGCACAAGCTGCCGCTCGCCGGCGGATACGCCGCGTCGGTGCTCTGGTCGCTGACCTTCATAGTGGTCCCCCGGCTGCTGGGGACGGCCATAGACGAGGCCGTCGCGAGCGGACTGCAGAGCCGGCTGCTGCTGCTTGCGATGGCGGTCATCGGGTTCGGCGTCCTCAGCGCCATGTTCGGCTATGTCGAGGGATACCTGCTCGAGATGGTCCATCACAGGGTCGCCTTCGACCTGCGCAACGACTTCTACAAGAAGGTGCAGGGCCTCGGTTTCGGCCTTCACGACCGCCAACAGACCGGCGACCTCATGTCCCGCGCCACGACCGACGTCGACGGCGTGAAGCAGCTCTCGTGGTCCTTCGCGCACGCGGCCTACCTTACGGCGTTCGTCAGCGGCGTCATCGTGCTGATGGTGCTGATGAACTGGAAGCTCGCCCTGGTGTGCTCGGCGTTCGTTGCCGTAGCGTTGTGGCGCAGCTTCAGCGTCGTCCCGAAGATGTATCGGACGTGGGAGAAGGCCCAGGAGGAGACCGGCCAGATGACCCGGGTGGTCCAGGAGGCGCTGGCCGGCATGCGGGTGATCAAGGGCTTCGGGTCCGCCCGCTTCGAGCAGGCGAAGTTCGCGGAACGCGCGGACGCGGTGCGCGCGCACCTGACGGTCTCCGGCCTGATGTCGAACTCGCGCAAGGCGCTCTCGGCGCTGCTGGTCAACGCCGCGATCGGGACCGTCCTCTGGGTCGGCGCGCGGGAGGTGGCCGCAGGCCGCCTCAGCGCTGGCGACGCCGCGGCCTTCGTCCTCTACATGGGCATCCTGGGGTCGCAGATCTTCTGGGCCGGGTTCATGGTCACGTCGTTCACGCGAGGCGCTGCCGCCGGGCGGCGGCTCCTCGAGGTCCTAGACGCGGAGCCGCCCGTGGCCGAGCGTCCCGACGCCGTGGCGCTGCCGAGGGCACGGGGGCACGTCAGGTTCGAGAACGTCTCCCTGGCATACGGCGCGGACGCGCCGGCCGTCCACACCATCGACTTCGAGGCGCGGCCGGGCGAGCTCGTGGCGCTGCTCGGCGTTCCGGGCTCCGGCAAGAGCACCATCGTGCACATGGTGCCGAGGTTCTACGACGCGACCGAGGGGCGCGTCCTCGTCGACGGCGTCGACGTGCGGGACGCCACCCTGGACTCGCTCCGCGGCAACGTCGGCATCGTGCTCCAGGACCCCTTCGCCTTCGCCGCGACCCTCCGGGACAACATAGCCTACGGCGCCGACGACCTGTCGATGGACGAGATCGTCCGGGCGGCCCGGGTCGCCCAGATCCACGACTTCATCGTCGGCCTGCCGGACGGCTACGACACGTGGGTCGGCGAGCGGGGCATCACGCTGTCCGGCGGACAGCGGCAGAGGCTGTCGATAGCCCGGACGGTGCTGCTCGACCCGCCCATCCTGATCCTCGACGACTCGACCTCCAGCGTCGACGTGGGGACCGAGTACCAGATACAGCGGGCGCTCGCCGAGGTCGTCAAGGGCCGCACGACGTTCGTCATCGCGCACCGCCTGTCGACCATCCGCAACGCGGACAAGATCCTCGTCCTGGAGCGCGGCCGGATCGTCGAGCGCGGGACGCACGACGACCTGCTGGCCCGGGACGGATACTACCGTCGCATACACGACCTGCAGCTCGCGCCCGAAGCGGCCTCGTCCGTCGACGAGGCGTACCGGGCCGCGCGGGAGGAGGCATGATGACGACCGCCGATACGAGCTTGCGCGGCTCAGAGAGGGCGCTGCTCGACGACGAGCACCGCGTGGGCGCTCACACCCTGGGCACGATCTGGCGGGTGCTGCGCTATGTTCGAGTGCACAGGCTGAGGGTCGCGGTCGTCTTCGGCACGATGGCGGTCTTCACGGCGACGCTGGTCGCCATCCCGTGGTTCATCAAGCTGATCATCGACGGATACATCGTCGATGCGGAGGGGGACCTGTCCGGGCTGGATTCCCTCGTCCTCGCATTCGGCGCGCTCGTCCTGGTCCACTACGTCAGCGACTTCGTATACCACCGGACCCTGGTGGTCCTGGGTCAGCGGGTGCTCTATGCGCTCAGGACGGACCTGTTCGCGCACCTGACGCGGCTCTCGATGCACTTCTACGACCGCAACCAGGTCGGGAGGGTCATGTCCCGTGTACAGAACGACATACAGCAGCTACAGGAGCTGCTGAACATCACGGTCGTCTCGGTGGCCCACGTCGTCGGCCTGGTCGGCGTGACCGTCGCGATGTTCGCCATGAGCGTGCGCCTGGCGCTGATAACGCTGGGCTGCGTGGCAGTCGTCATACCGCTGCTGATGCTCTGGCAGCGGTACGCCCGCATATCCTTCGAGCGCGCCCGGCAGGCCGTGGCCGACGTGAACGCGCAGCTCCAGGAGGGCCTCACGGCGGTCCGCGTCATCCAGAGCCTGAACCGCGAGAAGGCCAACGTGGAGAGCTTCGACCAGGCCAACCGCGAGAACCTGGGCGCGAACCTGAAGGCCACCAAGTTCTCGGCCGCGCTCTTCCCCTCGGTGGAGGCGCTCAACGCGGTCGGCCTCGCGCTGGTCGTCTTCTTCGGAGGCAGCATGGTGCTCGACGGCTCGCTGGAGGCCGGCGTGGTCGTCGCCTTCGCGCTCTACCTGCAGCGGTTCTTCGAGCCGATGGAGCGGCTGACACGTGACTTCGGCCAGATCCAGCGCAGCGTAGTATCCGTCGACCGCATCTTCGAGATACTCGACATCGAGCCGGCTGTCCGCGACCGACCCGACGCGGTGCGGGTCGACCGCGTCCGCGGCGACGTGCGCTACGAGGGAGTCGGCTTTTCGTACCAGTCCGGCGTGCCCGTCCTGCGGGACGTCGACCTGGAGGCCAAGGCCGGCGAGACGGTGGCGCTGGTGGGCCCCACCGGCGCGGGCAAGACGACACTCGTGTCGCTGCTGCTGCGGTTCTACGACGTGACGGAGGGGCGTATCACGCTGGACGGCCACGATCTGCGCGACCTGGTCCAGGAGTCGTTGGGGCGCCAGATGAGCGTGGTGCTCCAGGAGCCGTACCTGTTCAGCGGGACCGTGCGCGACAACATCCGCTACAACCGGTTGGAGGCGACGGACGAGGACGTTGAGCGCGCGGCGCGCGCCGTTGGAGCGCACGAGTTCATAGAGCGTCTGCCCGAGGGCTACGACACGGAGCTGCAGGAGCGGGGCGGTAACCTGAGCGTGGGCCAGCGTCAGCTAGTCAGCTTCGCGCGGGCGCTGGTGGCCGATCCCCGTGTGCTGATCCTGGACGAGGCGACGGCGAACATAGACACGCAGACGGAGCTCCAGATACAGCGTGCGCTGGGCGAGCTTCTGCGCGACCGTACGGCGCTGGTGATAGCTCACCGGTTGTCGACGGTGCGCAACGCTGACAAGATTGTGGTGATGGAGGACGGCCGGAAGGTGGAGGAGGGCAGCCACGACGACCTGATGGCGCTCGACGGCCTCTACGCCCGACTGCAGTCGGTCACGGCCGGAGAGGACTCTTGACGGCGGACCGGCCTCGCCCGGACGGCTCGACAAGGTCGGGCAGATACGGGAAAACGGGGGTTGACAGGAAACCTTCGTCTCGCTAAAATAGTTCGTGTGATACGAATAATTCGAGGCAGGCGTTGGAACAGGACAGGTTGTCGCTTTCCGAAAGGCTGGTCGAGCTGATGGAGCGCATGTCGTTCCAAATGCGGCCCCACACGCTCGCCGGCTGGCACGGCCTGGAGCTTACCATGCCCCAGGCCAAGACGATGTTCCTGCTCCACAGGCAGGGGCCGACCCGCATGGGGGTACTCTCGGAGCACCTCGGGCGGGGGCTGGCGGCGGCCACCAGCATGGTCGACAGGCTGGTCAAGAAGGGCCTGGTGGAGCGCGTCCAGGACCCATCGGACCGGCGCGTCGTCACGTGCAGGCTCACGGGCGAGGGCAAGACGGCCGTCGAGCGTTTCTGGCAGGTGAGCAGGGAGCGCCGCCTTGCCATGGCTGATGCGCTGACAACCGAGGAGCTCGAGATGGTCGTTCCCGCCCTCGAGATACTCACCCGCGCCGCCGCGAGGCGGGAGGCCGAGTGGCGCGGCGCGGCGGCCGGGAAGGTCGTGGGCCTGTGAGAGTCCTGCTGCGTTTGACCGCGTACGCCTGGAGGCAGAGGGCCTTCCTGGCGGGCGCATACGTGGCGATGGTCGCCTCCACGGTATCGGTCATGTTCGTGCCGCTGCTGCTGGGCCGCGCCATCGACGTCGCGCTGGCCTCCGGTCAGGAGTCGAGGCTGCTGCTGCTGGCCGCGGGGATCATGATCGTCAGCGGCCTGCGCGGCCTGTTCGGGTACGCCCAGACGTACCTGTCCGAGGCCGTCTCGCAGCGCGCCGCCTTCGACATACGCGAGGACTTCTTCCGCAAGCTCCAGGGTCTCAGCTTCGGGTTCCACGACAAGCAGCAGACGGGCAACCTGATGTCCAAGGCTACGGCCGACGTCGACGCTGTCCGGATGTTCGTCAGCATGGGGATGGTCAGGGGGCTGTCGATCTTCGTGACCATCGGCGCCGCGGGCGGGTTGATGCTGTTCACCAACTGGCGGCTCGGGCTTGTGGCCATGGCCTTCGTGCCGATCGTCCTGTGGCGCGCCCTCGTCATGTCCCGCAAGCTCCGGCCCACGTGGATGAGGGTGCAGGAGGAGACCGGAAACCTGACCACCGTCCTGCAGGAGAGCCTGGCCGGAATACGCGTCGTCAAGGCCTTCGGCGGCAGGAGATACGAGGAGGACAAGTTCGAGCGCAAGGCGCGCTCGGTCGCCGACCTGACCTACGCCGCCACCAGGCTGTTCGCATCCCACGGTTCGTTCATGACCTTCGTCTTCACCCTCGCGACCGGGGCGATCCTTCTCGTCGGCGGCAACGAGGTGGTCGATGGACGGCTGACGGCGGGCGAGCTCGCGTCGTTCATCCTGCTGATGGGCATCATGCAGATGCCCGTCCGCATGGCCGGATGGATGGTCAACACTTTCACCCGCGCCTCCGCGGCGGGCCAGCGCATATTCGACGTTCTCGACGCCGTGTCGCCGGTGGAGGAGAAGCCCGACGCCCTGCCGATGTCCCGCGCCACGGGCCACGTGAAGTTCGACCGCGTCTCCCTGAGCTACGACGGGGACGACTCCGCCATCGAAAGGGTTGACTTCGAGGCGCTGCCGGGCCAGCTCGTCGCCATCCTGGGCGGGCCGGGCTCCGGCAAGACCACCGTCGTCCACGCCATCCCCCGCTTCTACGACGTCACGGACGGCGCCGTCACCATCGACGGCACGGACGTCCGGGACGTGACGCTGTCGTCGCTCCGCTCCAACGTGGGCATCGTCCAGCAGGACGTGTTCGTATTCGCGGCGTCGATCAGGGACAACATCGCCTACGGCGTCGACGACGCCACGCACGAGCAGATCGTCGCGGCGGCGAAGATCGCGCAGCTCCACGACTTCATCGACGGCCTGCCCGACGGCTACGACTCGCTGGTCGGCGAGCGCGGGATAACGCTGTCCGGCGGCCAGCGCCAGCGGCTCGCCATCGCCAGGACCCTGGTGCTCGACCCGCCGATCCTGGTCCTCGACGACTCGACGTCCAGCGTCGACGTCGGCACTGAGTACAAGATCCAGCAGGCGCTCGCCGATGTCGTGCGCGACCGCACGACGTTCGTGATAGCCCACAGGCTCTCCACGGTCCGCAGCGCCGACCTGATAGTGGTGCTCGAGGGCGGGCGCATCGTCGAGCGCGGCACTCACGCGGACCTGCTCGCCCGTGACGGCTTCTACCGCCGCATCCACGACGCGCAGCTCGTATCGCAGGAGGAGGCCTCCGTGGACACGCTCTTCCAGCCAGAGGGAGGCCGGGCCTGATGTACGGGGGAGGCGGAGGCGGGTTCGTGGGCGGACGCATGATGGAGCGCCGCATGGGGCTCGACCAGGAGGACCAGGGCGGGCAGCTCTACGACCACAAGGTCGTCGTGCGGCTGGCGGACTACCTGAAGCCGCACTGGCCGTTGCTGCTCCTCACCATCGGCGCGATCCTGGTCTACACGGCCAGCGTGGTCGCCATACCCTGGCTGGTGCAGCTGATCATCGACGACTACATCCGGGCGGGAGACCTGTCCGGCATCAACTGGATCGTCGCGATCTTCGTCGGCGTGGCGGCCGTCCAGTTCGGCGCCAACTATCTCCACCTGCGCGTGATGGCGTTCGTCGGCGCGCGGGTGCTCTATGCCCTGCGGGTGAAGCTATTCCGCCACATTCACAGGCTCTCGATGTCGTTCTTCGACCGGAGCGAGGTCGGCATGACCATGTCCCGCGTCCAGAACGACGTGCAGCAGATCCAGGACTTTCTGACCGTCGTCGTGCTCACGGTAGCGGACGTGGTCAGCTTCGTCGGGATCGTCGCGGTGATGATGCTGATGGACTTCCAGCTCGCGCTCATCACGCTGACGGTGATCCCGCTGCTGTTCATCATGCTGGCGATATGGCAGCAGTACGCGCGCAGGTCTTTTATGCGGGCGCGCCGCGCCATCGCCGTCGTCAACTCCGGGTTGCAGGAGAACATCTCCGGCGTGCGCGTGGTGCAGAGCCTCAACCGCGAGGACGCGAACATCAGGCAGTTCGGCACCGCGAACCGCGAGAACCTGGGCGCCAACCTGGAGGCCACCCGCTACACGGCGGCCCTCATGCCCTCCGTCGAGGTGCTCAGCGCGCTGGGCCTGGCGCTGGTCGTCTTCTTCGGCGGCAGGCTGGTGCTCGACGGCGAGCTGGAGGTCGGCGTGCTGGTAGCCTTCGCCCTGTACATCCAGCGCTTCTTCGAGCCGGTCCGCAATCTCACCATGCAGTACGGCTCGCTCCAGCGCGCCATGGCGTCCGGCGCACGCATCTTCGAGTTGCTGGACGTCGAGCCCGACTTCGAGGACAAGCCCGACGCGGTAGAGATCGACAGGGCCCGCGGCGACGTGCGCTACGAGGGAGTCGGGTTCTCGTACGAAGAGGACGTGCCGGTGCTGCAGGACGTCGACCTGGAGGCCAGGGCCGGCGAGACGGTGGCGCTCGTGGGCCCCACCGGCGCGGGCAAGACGACTCTCGTGTCGCTGCTGCTGCGGTTCTACGACGTGACGGAGGGCCGCATAACGCTGGACGGCCACGACGTTCGCGACCTGGGCCAGGACTCCCTGGGCCGCCAGATGAGCGTGGTGCTCCAGGAGCCGTACCTGTTCGGCGGCACGGTACGCGACAACATCCGGTACAACCGCCTCGACGCGACGGACGAGGACGTGGAGCGCGCGGCGCGGGCCGTTGGAGCGCACGAGTTCATCCAGCGCCTGCCCGAGGGCTACGACACCGAGCTGCAGGAGCGGGGCGGTAACCTCAGCGTGGGTCAGCGGCAGCTCATCAGCTTCGCGCGTGCGCTGGTGGCCGATCCCCGTGTGCTGATCCTTGACGAGGCGACGGCGAACATAGACACGCAGACGGAGCTCCAGATCCAGCGGGCGCTGGGCGAGCTTCTGCGTGACCGGACGGCGTTGGTGATAGCTCACCGGCTGTCCACGGTGCGCAACGCCGACAAGATCGTGGTGCTGGAGGACGGCCGGAAGGTGGAGGAGGGCAGCCACGACGATCTGATGGCGCTCGACGGCCTCTACGCCCGGCTGCAGTCCTACTCCTTCGAGGAGAACGGCGCCCGGGAGCCAACCATCGACGGCTCGTGGAGCGTGACCGTCAACTCGCCTCGCGGGACGCAGCAGGCCACGCTGGAGCTGGCCGCCCGCGGCGCGTCGTTCGGCGGCGTATGGGAGGGGCCTCGCGGCAGGCAGGAGTTCGACGGCGGCCGATTCGACCAGGGCAACCTGGAGTGGGAGATCGAGATGTCCGGCCCCAGGGGCACGATGACCCTCTCATTCCGCGCCACGCTGGAGGGCGACCGGATGTCCGGTCAGGTCACGTTCGGGTCGTTCGGCGAGGGCTCCTTCCTCGCCGAGCGCGCCCGCGGCCAGGCGAAGCCGGACCAGGCCGAAGACGTCGACTGACCGGTCACGAAACCGCCTCTCCCAAGACTCCCAGCCTGATGTCATGTCGCCCTGAACGAAGTGAAGGGCCTGGGGCGGGAAGTGGCCGCGCGTGAGCCGGGTCGAGGGGACCCCTCCCCAGGTCCGTCTCTGATATCGGGACGACAGGGCGTCGGCGCGCTGCGAAGATTCACAGACGAGGTGAACAGTCACGAACCGCGCGGAAGATGTAACATTACGCCGACGACGACAAACGAGGGACGCGGCGGCGGGCGGCTACGGTCAGCCGGCCCGGAACGCCAGCACCAGGATGTAGATGACCACCGGCAGCAGGATCAGCCAGAGGACCATTCTCGGCGACAGTTTCACGGCGGGCGCAATTCTACCAGAGCCTGACCGGGTACGGCGTACCTGTAGATGGGCTACAGGCTGATCGGGCTCGACATAGACGGCACCATTCGCACGGCGGACCATCCGCCGTCGGAGAGGACGCGCCGGGCGATTGAGGCGGCCAAGGAAGCGGGGGCCGCCGTGACTCTCGTCACCGGCCGCATGTTCCGGTCGGCGATCGCCGCTACGGCGGACATCGACATCACGTCGCCCATCGTCTCGTTCCAGGGCGCGCACGTGGCCGACCCGAAGACGGGCGAGGTGCTGCACCACCTGCCGCTGGAGCCGCACATGCTGGCGCGTGCGCTGGACGCGCTGGACGGCTGGCCCCGGGAGATCCTGGTCTATGTCGGGGACGACGTCTTCGCCAACGTTCTCACGCCGTGGGTCGAGGCGTACGGCGAGCGCAACAGGGGCGGCGTCAGGATCGTCTCCGACCTGAGGACCCTGGCTCATGACGAGCCGACCAGGCTGGCCGTGCTGGGCGACGAGGACGAGATCGACGGGTTGGACCGGCGGCTCAACGCGGCGCTGGACGGCGACCTGTTCGTGACACGGTCGCTGCCCACCCTGTGCGAGATACTCCATCCGGGCGGCGGAAAGCGCAACGGCCTCCGGTGGCTCGCGGACCACCTCGGCGTCCCGCGCGAGCAGACGGTGGCCTGTGGCAACGGGCACGAGGACATCGAGATGCTCCGGTGGGCCGGATTCGGCGTCGCGTCGCACGAGGCGGTCCCAGAGGCCAGGCACGCGGCCGACGTGGTGGCCCGCCCGATCGAGGAGGACGGCGTCGCCATCGTGATCGAAGAGCTGCTCGACCGCGGCGAGCTGGGCTGACCCAAGGAGGCCCCGTTTGGGCTCGCCGAAGCGGAGACCGGTCGTCGTCGTGCTGGGCAGCGTCAACATGGACGTCGTCGTCACGGCGGCACGCCTGCCGGGCCCCGGCGAGACGATCGCCGGGGACGAGCTGCACGTCACGCCGGGAGGCAAGGGCGCCAACCAGGCCGTCGCCGCGGCTCGCCTGGGCGCGGAGGTCCGCATCGTCGGCCGCGTCGGCGAGGACGCCTTCGGGCCGATGCTCCTGGAGGGTCTCGCCTCGTACGGCGTCGACGTGTCCCGAGTCGCCTCGGACCCGGGCAGCTCATCCGGTGCGGCGGCTATCCTGCTCGACGCCGACCGGGAGAACCGCATCGTCGCAGTCTATGGGGCCAACATGCGCTGCGACGACGAGCAGGTCCGCGAGACGGATTCGGCCCTCGACGGCGCGGACTGCCTGTTGCTGCAGCTGGAGATCCCGCTGGAGGCGTCGCTGTCGGCCGCGCGAGTCGCCCGACGCAAGGGCGTGCGGGTGATACTGGACCCCGCCCCGGCGTCAGCCCTGCCCGACGAAGCCCACGCGCTCGTGGACTTACTGACGCCCAACCAGGTCGAGGCCGCGGCGCTGGTCGGACATCCGGTGAACGGCGTCGACCAGGGACTGTCGGCGGCCCGGGAGCTTCTGCGCAGGGGCGTCGGGGCGTCGGTCGTGAAGCTGGGCGACCGTGGCGCCGTCTACGCGTCGGGCGACGGGTCCGGCCACGTGCCGCCGCTCGAAGTGAACGCGGTCGACACCGTCGCGGCCGGCGACGCGTTCGGCGGCGCGCTGGGCGTGGCGCTCGCAGAGGGCATGGACCTGGCGGGGGCGGTCCGGTTCGCCTCCGTCGCGGGAGCCGTGGCCGTGACTCGACCCGGCGCCCAGGCAGCCATGCCGTCGCGCGACGAGGTGGAGGGCCTGTTGCGGGGGTAGGGGCGCGGACAACCGATACCCGCCGGCATTCATGCCTCGGGCCCGGCGCAGCTCCTCGTCATCCGAAGATGTTGAAGCCCTCGGCCTGAAAGTCGGAGTCGTACGCGAGTGCGGTGGTGACCCCGTACTTGCCCATGATCACGAAGCTCATGCAGTCGACGAGACTGAGCTTCCGACGATTTCGCTTCCCCAACAGGGCCGCTGCCTCTACGTGGTCTTCACGCGTGATCCAGTGAACGTGGAAGTTCTCTGAGTCGGCAAGGAAGGCCAGTGCGCTTGCCAGCCCCAACCTTCTCTGCAGCACCGCCGTCGATTCCACCAGCACGTAGTTGTGGGTGAGGAGGGTCGTACCCCCAGCCACGATCGTCCCGATGGCGCGAACGGCATGGGCGTGATTGTCGTCTTCCGCGTCGGCCAGGGCGACGGCCGCGGAAGTATCGAAAAAGATCAAGACGCGAAGTCTTCGGCGAGCGCTTCGTCGTGACGCTCGGATAGAGGTCGGGGGTCGCCCGGCTTGGATCGCCCGGAGCCGATGAAGGTGAAGCTGTCCGTAGTCAGCGTCTCGGTAGCCCTGGGGACCAGGTACTCAGCCAGGGCTTCTCTGACGACCGCCGCCATCGACTTGCCTTCGGAGAAGGCTCGCCGTCGCGCCATTTCGTAGGTCGTCTCGTCCAGTTGAATCTGCGTTCGTCTCATCGTGCGCGATCTCCCCATGCCGTCATGCCATCATACCATCATGGTTACGGCGTCGTCCAGCGCACGCCGAGCCCCAAATCCCCCACCCAAATGGTGAGGGCGTCGTATTACAGGGGCAGGCGGGTTGGAAACCCGCCCCTACGAGGTGACGGCTCATAGATATGACACTGAACGTGAAGGTGGGGATTCTGGCGAGCCGGGGACCCCTGACCTAGGGCCGGTCACTTGTACAGCTTCTTGTTGATGTACTCGCCCCTGAGCTGCCCGGCCGCCAGGATGTGGCCATCCATGGCGGCGAGGAGATCGTTCTTGTTGGCGCCGCCGGCGAGGTCGAGCTCGGCGTCGAGCGCGTAGACGGTGAAGACGTACCCGTGGGGGTACTGCGTCTTCTTCGACCCCACGTGGTCGTCTCGCGCGAAGATCGAGATGACGTTCGGCGGCGGGCATGGTCCGCTCCAGCCCGTGCCGCCGTAGTCGTTGACCCCCTGGCGGGTGCTGGGGCCGATGGCCGCCACCTCGGTGGTGGTCGCGACGTGCTCGGCCAGCTCGGTCACGTCGGCCGGTATGTTCCAGATGACCCAGTGCACCCGGGGCGACACGATGCCCGGCTCGTACTCCACCGCGTCAGGATCGTCCACGATGATGGCGAAGCTCTGCGCGCCCTCAGGCGCGTTCGCCCATGCGAGCGGCGGCGACTTGTCCTCGCCGTAGCGCGCCTCGCCCGTTTCGGGGTACCAGTAGTTTTCCGCGCAGGTGAACTCGATGGGGATGCGCCTGATCCTGGAGAAGACGCTGCTGGTCACCTCCATCGTCATCTCGAACCCCTGGGCGACCTTGTACTCAGGAGTGTCGACCATCTTCCCGGTACCGCCTGTGGCCGCCGCTGCCTGGGCGCCTTCCCCGCCAGTCGCCGGGGCTCCTGCCGCCTCCTCCGCCGCGTCGCTGGAGCACGCCGCCGCAGCCGCGAGGACGAGCAGGGCCACCGCCGTGGCCGCGTAGATGCGAAGGCCGTTCATGGCTTCCTCCATTCACAGGCGGGTCGCCGCTCACCCGCGGGCCGGCCCATGGCTATCATCCTACCGCGCAGGCCCGGATGCGGCAACAGGATCGTCGACGGGTAACTGTTCACGTTCAAAGGGACCGGGTGCGCGCCCTTCGATACGGCCCGCCCAAAGCGGCGGGCCTACTCAGGGTGAACGGGTTGAATGCCCATCAAGTCTGAACAGTTACGATCGCCGGCGGGCCTGGCGTGCTCCTGGCGCACCGGGAAGTCGCACCGTCACAGGTACAGGTCGGCCGGCTCAGCGCCGCTCCGGTTCGCCCGAGCCGGCGGTCAGGAGCCCCGACCGGGAGTCACTTGTACAGCTTTTTGTTGATGTACTCGCCCGTGAGCTGCCCGGCCGCCAGGATATGGCCGTCCATGGCGGCGAGCAGGTCGTTTTTGTTGGATCCGGCGGCGAGGTCGAGCTCAGCGTCGAGCGCGTAGACGGTGAAAGCGTACGCATGTGGGTACTGCGTCTTCTTGGTCCCCACGTAGTCGTCGCGCTGGAAGATCGTGATGACGTTGGGCGGAGGGCAGGGCCCGCTCCAGCCGGTGACGTCGAAGTCGTTGATCCCCTGGCGGGTGCTTGGGCCGATGGCCGCAACCTCGGTGGTGGTCGCCACGTGCTCGGCCAGCTCGGTGACGCCGGCCGGTATGTTCCAGATGACCCAGTGCACCCGCGGCGAGATCACGCCCGGGTCGTACTCCACAGCGTCGGGGTCGTCCACGATGAGCGCGTACGACACGGTGCCCTCCGGGCCCGCGGTCCACGCGAGCGGCGGCGACTTGTCCTCGCCGTAGCGAGCCTCGCCCGTTTCGGGGTACCAGTAGTTGTCCGTGCAGGTGAACTCGATGGGGATGCGCCTGATCCTCGAGAAGACGCCGCTGCTCACCTCGATCGTCAGCGGGAATTCCTGGGCGATCTTGTACTCCGGCGTGAATTCCATCTTGCCGGACCCCTCGGCGGCCGCGGCAGCCTGGGCGCCGTCTCCGGCCGATTCGGAGACCTGCGCCTCCTCCTCGGCGGTATCGCTGGAGCACGCCGCCGCCATTAGCGACAGGGCCAGCAGGGCGATCACCGTGGTCGTGAAGCCGCGAAGACTGTACATTGTTGCCTCCGTTCACGAGCGCCGTCGTGATGAACGTAGCCGGACTGGCCGGTGGCTGCCATCCTACCGCGCATCGCCTGGCGCGGCAACAGGGTCGGGTCGCGGGGCAGGGACGGCGCCGGGGCACCTATCCGGCGGGCGGGCCGTCCTCGAGCTCGGTGAGGCGGCGCTCGACGTCGGCCAGCCGCGCGTACTCCTCGTGCACCAGGAAGTAGCAGCGCCGCAGGTAGAGGTCGGCCAGCTCGGCGCCGCGCCGGTCGTCCGCCTTGGCCGCCCGGACAAGACTGGAGATGTTGTGGTTCTCCGGGAAGTGGCGGGCCAACAGGCGGATGTCCCGCTCGGCCTCTTCGACCTGGCGGGTGTCGGAGCCCTCGACGGCAAACCTGAGCCTGCCCACCATCTTGGTGAGCTCCTCCAGCTTGTCGCCCTCGCTCATCAGCTCGTAGATGACGTCCTTGACGTCGGCGCCCTCGTCCTCGTCGTCCTGCTCGTCATCGGGCTCGCCGATCGCTGGCGCGTACCTGCCGTATATCTCGGCATACTCCTGCACCGCCTCGTTGATCATCATCATGCCCTGGGCGGCGTCGTTGGGATCGATGTCCCCTCCGAAGACGACGTCGTCGTCCCGCTGCCGTGCCAACTCCTCGAGGACGGCGTAGCTCTCGACCTGCTCGGGGGTGGGTGGGAACGCGAAGGCGGACAGGTCCTTGGGGCCGAGCTCGCCCACCTGGTTCATCAGGAAGGGCGGCACGTACTTGGAGACGTCCACGGTGATGGGCAGTATGACCATGTAGGTCGCCCACACCTGCTGGGCGTCGGACGGGTTCTTGAAGAAGAGCAGCGCGTGGCCCTTCGGCTCCTCTCTGCTGCCTCTGTTGAACGTCAAGTCCATGTCTTTGCACCGGGCCGGGTTCGCCCCATTATACGCCGTCGAGGCAGAGTGCGCCGTCCCCTTTGCCGCCGCGCTATACTTGTGTGCGGGGAGGCCTGACGAGACGATGCCGGGGGCTATCGACAACGGGTACCAGTGGGTCCTGAGGCCGCTGCTCTTCCGGCTGCCGCCGGAGCGCGCACAGGCGGTGGCCGACTATTTCCTGGCCCGTCCCGCGCTGTTGAGGCTCCTGGGTCGGGGGATGCAGGTGCGCAACGGCCGGCTCTTCGTCGAGCTGTGCGACGTGACTCTCGAGAACCCGGTCGGTCTCGCGGCGGGCTACGACAAGAACTGCGAGATGGTCTCCGGGCTGTCCCGGCTCGGCTTCGGCTACCTGACGGTCGGGACGGTGACCGAGGCACCGCGCCCCGGCAACGCCGCGCCCCGGCTGCTGCGGCTGCCGGAGGAACAGTCGCTGCTGAACGCGCTAGGGTTTCCGAGCGCAGGCCTGGATGCCGCCGCGGCAGCCCTGGAGCGCTCGCAGGACGCGGTAGGAGGCACCCTGCTGGTCGTCAGCGTAGCCGGGACGGCCGTTGACGAGTTCGTCCGGTGCCACCGGCGGCTGGAGCCGCTGGCCGACGCGATCGAGCTCAATATCAGCTCACCGAACACGAGCGGGCTGCGGGTGTTCCAGGAGCCCGAAACGCTAGCCCGGCTCATTGGCGAGGTGAACGACGGGCGGAGGAAGCCGCTGCTGGTGAAGCTCCCATGGTGCGGGGTGTCCGACGACGGGGAGCGCGACCGCCTTGCCGCGCTGGTCCGCGTATCCGTCGACGGCGGCGTCGACGGGCTCACGGTCGGCAACACCCGCCCCACGGAGGACGGCAGGCTGTCTACGGGCGCCGGCGGTCTCAGTGGACGCGGCCTGCTCGATGACATGCTCGCGATGGTCGCGGCCGTTCGAAGCGAGGCGGGGGACGGCGTGGCCATCAACGCCTGCGGCGGCATCTTCTCGGGCGAGGACGCCTGGCGCGCACTCAATGCCGGGGCGACGACGGTGCAGCTCCTAACCGGGATGGTCTACAGGGGGCCCGGTATAGTCAAGCTGATCTGCCAGGAGCTCCTGGGCGCCATGGACCGGGAGGGGGTGGACGCGTTCATGTACGCCCTGGAGCCCGGGGCGCGCGGCCGCGGCGCCTGAAGACGGTCGCTACTGGGCGGCGGCGTTGATCTCCTCGATCCGCCGCTCCAGCTCGGCGCGGTCGGCGCCCAGCTCCACCGCGCGGTCCACGGCCAGGACCGCCTCGTCGCCGCGTCCCATCCTCGACAGGACGAGCGCGCGGTTGCCGTGGGCCGGGGCGTCTTCCGGGTCGATCGCTATGGCGGCGTCGAAGTCCTCCAGGGCGCGCTCGTACTGGCCCAGGCCGCCGTACAGCACGCCGCGGTTCACGTAGGCAGCCACGTACTGGTTGTTCAGCCGGATGGCCTCGTCGAAGTCCTCCAGCGCCCGCAGGTGCCTGTCGATGTTGACGAGCGCGATGCCCCGGTTGTACCTGGTCGTCGCGGCGTTCGGGTCTATCCTGATGGCCCGGTCGAAGTCGGCCACCGCCTCCTCGTAGCGCCCGAGGCTGGCGTAGGCGGTCGCGCGCCCGTCGAGCGCGTCGAAGTTCTCGGGATCGCGTTCGATGGCCGCGCCGAAGTCCCGGATGGCTGCCGGGATGTCGTCGTTGAAGACGTGCACCTGGCCGCGGCCGACGTAGGCGTCGGCCAGGTCGGGATCGAGGCGCAGCGCTTCCTCGTACCCGAAGAGCGCGTCTTCGAGCTCGCCGACGCCCCTGATCACGTTGGCCCTGTTGGAGTACGCGACCGCCAGCTCAGGGTCTACCCTGATCGCCGCGTCGAAGTGCTGGAGCGCCGCCGCCGAGTTGCCCATCGCCCAGTAGGCCTCGCCGCGCCCGTTGAAGGCCAGGGCGTTCGTCGGGTCGAGGTTCATCGCGTTGCCGAACTCGGAGGCGGCCTCGGGGTAGCGGCCGGCCTCCAAGTGCTCGACGCCGATCCGGTAGCGCTCCTCGGACTCGGACTCCCCGCCGCACGCGGCGAGCAGGAATACCAGCGCCGCCAGCAGCGCGGCGGCCAGCGTACCCCGCGCGCGACGCCTACGACCCGGCATGGGCGAGCGAGGCCTGGAGCTGGCTCACGGTGATGTTGCCGCCGCTCATGACGAGCACGACGTTCTTGCCGGCCAGCGAGTCCTTGATCTTGAGCGCGGCCGCGAGCGGAGACGCGCCCGCGTGTTCGGGAAGACTGTGCGTGTGCTCGACGTGCAGCCGGATCGCGTCGTCGATCTCGCGCTCCTCGACCAGCACGAAGTCGTCCAGCATGTCGCGCATGATCCGCTGGGTCAGCTCGTAGCCGATCCTGGTCGCCAGGCCCTCGGCCTCGGTCCCGACCCTGGCCTCCACGATGCGGCCCTCCTTCCAGGACAGGTACGCGCCCGGCGCGGCGGCGGCCTGAACGCCTACGACCCGCACGCCCGGCCGCACGGCCTTGGCGACGATGCAGGCGCCGCAAACGCCGCTGCCGCCCCCTACCGGCACGATGATCACGTCCGTCTCGGGCAGGTCCTCCATGATCTCGAGCGAATAGGTGGCGACGCCGGGGACCAGCCCCCACTCGTTTGCCGAGTGGATGAAGCGCAGCCCCTCCTCCCTGGAGAGCCGGTCGGCGTGCGCCAGCGAGTCGTCGAACTCCTCGCCGTGGAAGACCAGGTTCGCGCCGAGCTGCCGCATCGACCGGACCTTGTTCGGGTTGGCGTCGACCGGCACGACGACGTTGGCCCGCACGCCGAACGTCCGCGCCGCGTGGGCCACGCCCTGGCCGAAATTGCCCGTGGAGGCCACGACGACGCCCGCCTCCTTCTCCTCGGGGCTGAGCATGGAGACGACATTGAGGGCGCCGCGCATCTTGAACGCGCCGAGCGCCTGGTGGTTCTCGTGCTTGACGTACACCCTGGCGCCGACGAGGTCGTCCAGTGCCGGGTAGTGGTGCAGCGGCGTGCGCACGACGTGGGGTTCTATTCGGCGGCGGGCGTCGAGCACGTCGCCCAAGGTAGGCCGTTCGGTCAATTCGTCCTCCTGGCTATGCGTATCTGGGCCTCCGACCGGCCCGTGGCCCGTAGGGAGCTCACCTGCTACGATAGCACACGGATGCCAGCGCCCTCACGAGCCCGCCCGCCCCGATGACCATTCACCGCCAACGGTAGCGACCGCCTCATGCCGATCCACGTGCTCCCGCCGGACGTCTCGTCCAAGATCGCCGCCGGCGAGGTGACCGAGCGCCCCGCGTCCGTCGTCAAGGAGCTGGTGGAGAACTCGCTGGACGCCGGGGCGACCGATATATCGATCGAGCTCCGCGGCGGCGGCGTGGACCTGATCAGGGTCGTCGACAACGGCGTCGGCATCTCCTCGGAGGAGGCGGAGCTGGCGTTCGAGCGTTTCGCGACGAGCAAGCTGGTCGATCCCTCCGACCTGGGCTCGATAGCTACGCTGGGGTTCAGGGGCGAGGCGCTGCCCAGCATCGGCGCTGTCGCCCACGTGACGATGGTCACGCGTCCGCCGGCGGAGACCTCCGGGACGCGTGTCGAGGTGTCCGGGGGGCGCGTCGTCGACAACTCGCCTGAGGGCGCCCCGCCGGGGACCTCGATCACCGTGCGGCAGCTCTTCCGAGACGTGCCGGCCCGGCGCAAGTTCCTGCGCTCGGCGTCTGCCGAGGCGAGCAGGGCGCAGGCCCTGGTGTCCCGGTACGCGTTGTCGTACCCGGCCGTACGGTTCAGCCTGCGCGTCGACGACTCCGAGGCGCTCGCCAGCACCGGCTCCGGCGACACGCGGGAGGCGGTCGCGGCGGTGTACGGCGCGAGCGTGGCGGAGGCGATGCTGGACCTCGTCCCGATGGCGCCGCCGGAGGGAGGGAGGGCGCCGAGGGTGTCGGGGATGATCGCGCCGGGTTCGATATCGCGGGCCAACCGCAACCACGTCACGATCTTCGTCAACGGCCGCTGGGTGCAGAACCGCATGCTCAACTACGCCCTGCAGGAGGCGTACCACGGCTTTCTGCCTGAGCGGCGCTACCCGGTCGCCGTCGTGGAGATCGCGATGGCGTACGACGACGTCGACGTCAACGTGCACCCGGGCAAGTCGGAGGTGCGCTTCAGGCACGAGGGGTCGGTGTTCGCGGCGCTGCAGCAGGCGGTCCGGCAGACGCTGACGGCCCACTCGCCGGTCCCGGAATTGGGGGCCGCCTCAGTCCCGCGTCCGGCCCCGGCGCGGCCGGGGGGCGAGCCGTCGTTCTGGCCGGTGGGGCCTCCGGGCGCGCCGGCCAGCGGCCCTCCGCAGCCAGTCGCGCCAGCCGGGCCGGCCGCGGGCCACGGGGGGCACGACACCGGGTTCGCACCGCCCGCACCGTCGCTGGCGCCGTCGGCCGCGCTGCCCAGCCTGCGGGTGCTGGGCCAGGTGCAGTCGACGTACATCGCCGCGGAGGGCCCGGACGGCGTGTACCTGATCGACCAGCACGCCGCCCACGAGAGGGTGCTCTTCGAGCGAGTTAGAGCCGAGGCGTTCGAGGGAGAGCCGCAGGTGCAGGGGCTGATGGAGCCGGTCACGATCGCGCTCGACCGCCGCCAGGGCGAGCTGATGGAGACGCGCGGCGACCTGGTCAGGAGCATGGGGTTCCAGGTGGAGCCGTTCGGCGGCGGGACCTACATCCTCAGGGGCGTGTCCGCGCTGATCGCCGAAGGCGACCCGGCCCGCAGCTTCCTCGACGTGCTCGACCTGATGTCGGAGGGCGGCGGATTCGAGTCTTGGGAGGAGCGCGCCGCCTACTCGATCGCCTGCCACGGCGCCATCAGGGCGGGCAAGACGCTGACGCACGAGGAGATGACCGAGCTCGGTCGCCAGCTCGAGGCCTGCGAGCAGCCGCACACCTGCCCCCACGGCCGCCCGACCATGATCCACATGAGCTCCGCCCGCCTCGAGCGAGAGTTCGGCCGGCGGTAGGCCGCCGGCAGCGGTCTGGGTGATGGAGGCGCGGTCCTGCGGACCATGCTCGCGGCTCCTGTGCCGGACGACGGTCGCTCCGCGATGGTGCGACCGTAATCGGTCCGGGCACAGCTTGCGAGGGCGTCCGTGGTCGGCACGCAAACGGGGAGGTGGAGAGCCGAGGAAGGTCGTGACAGAGCCCTTCCACCCTCCGCCCGGAGAGGGGGTAGCTCCGCCGCGCCGCAAGAGGTGCTGCGGGGGTGCGCATCGCCTTGGCTTTGGGGGTCGGCGCGGCGACGGGCGGCGGGTGGTCGGGCCGGCGCCGGTTCGCTCCGATGTTTATGGCGGCGCGACCCGGCGTGTCACATACAGCCTACGACAGAACGGATGTACGCGTCAATGGGCAAGAACATGCGTTTTCGGCCAATTTCCTGGCCGGCGCGTGTCCAGGGATCGCAGCGAGGCCTCCCCTTTCGCGTGCAACAGGCGTGCACCATGTTCAATGCCCCCACCCCAAACGCTCTCCCGCGAGGGGAGACGGAACGACGGAAACGCCCTGAGTCGGCCCGGTGCTGCTTTACAGTGAAGTCGGGCGCTGGATATAATCCCACAGTTGAGACGCGTGGCTGCGGGGTATCTGACGACTGCCACGCCCTACCAGAGGCGGGATGGCGGTTCTTCCGATAGTCGAGTTTCCCGACCCCCTGCTGCGCCGGCGAGCCAAGCCGGTGCGCGGAATCGACAGGCGGACGCGCCGGCTGATCGACGACATGGTCGACACGGTGCGCGCGGCCCGGGGCGTCGGACTGGCCGCCAACCAGGTTGGAGTGCTTAGACGAGTCATCGTGATACAGATGCCGGACGAGACCGGGCCGAGGGTGTACTTGAACCCGCGGATCGTCTACCGGCATGGCTACAGGGATGTCGTCGAGGGGTGCCTGAGCGTCCCCGGCTACTCGGCAGTCATCACCCGGTCCGTCTGGGTCAGGGCCGCCGGCCTCGACGGTGAGCTCCGGGTTACCCGCCTCCACGCGGACGGTCTGCTCGCCCAGGCCCTGGAGCACGAGATCGACCACTTGAACGGAATCATGTACATGGACCACCTGAAGAGTCACCAGGAGCTCGTCGAGGACCGACAAGAGGTCGAGCGGCTTCCTGTGGAAGCCGCGGTAGCGTGACTCTCTCCTCGCCCACAATGAGTCCCACAGGCGACGTCGAACGCCCTGCAGATCTGGCCCTCTCAAGCTCCAACGAGACGCTGGGCCCGCTGGCGGACCACGTCTCGATGCTCGGCATCGAGACGTACATCGTCGGCGGCGCCGTCCGCGACATGCTGCGCGGCGGGGATGCCGACGACCTGGACATCGCCGTCAGGGCCGACGCCGCCGAGGTGGCCTCCGGCCTGGCGACCTCCCTGGGCGGCAGCGCCTTCCCGCTGGACGTGGCGCGGGCCATACACAGGGTGAAGCACCGCGGCGGCGCGGTCGACGTAGTTGGCATAGACGACATCCGGGCCGACCTCGCGCGGCGGGACTTCACCGTGGACGCGATGGCTCTCCCGATCTACGAGCTCGCGGGCGACCGTGCGTCTCGCGTGATCGACCCGCACGGCGGCGTCGACGACCTGATGGCCGGCGTGATCAGGATGGTGTCGCCGACCGTGTTCGCCGACGATCCGGGCCGGCTGATGAGAGCGGCCCGGCTGGAGGCGCAGCTGGGCTTCCGGTTGTCGCCGGATACTGAGGCGCTGGTGCGGGCACAGGCCGGCATGATCGATCTCGTGTCCGGCGAGCGCGTCCGGGACGAGCTGCTGAACATCCTCGCCCTGCCGGGCGCGACGGACTCGCTGCGAAGGCTCGACGACCTGGGTCTGCTGTCGGCGGCGCTGCCCGAGCAGGACGACTCCAGGGGCGTCACGCAGCCGAAGGAGCACTACTGGGACGTCTTCGGCCACGCGGTGGAGACGCCGGGGCGGGTCGAGGTACTGCTCGACCCGGAGGCCCGGCCGGAGGGATTCGTCGCCCGGATGACGCCCCGGTTCGAGGGGATGGACGACTACTTCGCCGAGCAGGCTGCGGACGGACACACGCGGGCCACCATGCTCAAGCTCGCCGGACTGCTGCACGACATCGGCAAGCCGGCGACGAAGACGGTCGAGCCCTCGGGCCGCGTGCGTTTCATCGGCCACCACGCCGAGGGTGAGGAGATCGCGAGGGCGGCGCTCACCAGGCTGCGCCTCAGCGGACGCGGCGTCGACATGGTCAGCGGCATGGTGCGCCACCACCTGCGGCCCGGCCAGATGCAGCACGGCGACGACCTGCCGTCGGCCAGGGCAGTCTACAGGTACTACAGGGACGTGGGCGACGTGGCGATAGACACCATCTACCTGAACCTTGCCGACTACGCCGCAGCGCGCGGCCCCATGCTCGACGAGGAGGAGTGGGCCGGTCGCTGCCGCACGGCTGCCCACATCCTGGAGGCCGTCGCCGCGCCGGACCGTCCGGCGACGCCTCGGCCCCTGATCGACGGACACGATATCATGGACGCGTTCTCGCTCGAGCCCGGCCCGGCGGTCGGCGCGATGCTGGAGACGGTCCGGGAGGCGCGGGCCGCGGGCGAGATCGGATCGAAGGAGGAGGCGTTGGAGCTGGTCCGGGAGAAGCTGAACTCGGAGGACGCCGGTGCGTAGGTACGCCACCACGCTGGCGCTGATCGCGGTCCTGCTCGTCGTGGGCGCCCTGGTCCTCGGCTTCAGGACGTTCAGCATAGCGGGCTTCGAGAGGGGCGCCGACAACTCACCGCTGGGGATCGAGCTCGGGCTCGACCTCCGCGGCGGGAGCGAGCTGCGCTACCAGGCCAACCTCACGGACAAGGTCACGGGAGAGAGGTTGCAGCCAACCAGCGACCAGATGAACGCGCTGAAGCGGTCGATCGAGCACCGTGCCGCGGCGTCCGGGTTCGGGGAGCCGACGATACAGATCCTCGGCGACGACAGGCTGCTCGTGCAGCTTCCGGGCGTCAAGGACCTCACGAGGGCCAAGGAGATCATCGGCGAGACGGCCCAGCTCGTCTACTACTACCGGACGTTCGACGTGTCGCAGCCAATCCCGCACCTCTCCCAGGACGATATCCTCGGCGCCTCGATCGTGAACATTGACGAGGCCGGCGGCATCGTGGCGCCGACCTCCACCGCCACGACCACACCGGCCGACGGCGAGTCGACCGCCACGACGACCCCGTCGGACGCGGGCGAGAACGCGGCCACTTCGACAGCGACCACGACGCCGGAGGACACGGCTACGACTACGCCGGCTGCCGTGGACGAGTCCGCCACGTCGACCCCGCTCGTCCCGGCGATCAAGATCGACTTCACGCCGGAGGGCGCGGATGCCTTCGAGAGGTTCGTCGGGCGCCTGGCGTCGAGCACGGAGGAGATTCCGGGCACGGAGCAGGCCGATGACGACGGCAATCCGATCCCGGGCACGGGCGACCGGTACCCGAACTACCTCGCGATGACCTTCACCGCGGGCACGTCTACCGAGGTCCGCATACCGCACTCCCCGCTCGTAGCGATCGGGCCGGGTCAGGTCGTCATCCTGTCCGACGTTCCCAACATCGTCAGGGTCGACGACACCGACAGTTTCACGGTGAGTCTGATCGCCCAGGTCGTTGGCCGCGACGAGGCGGTCGACGTGTTCGGAGAGGCGCCGGACGTGCGGCTCGCCGAGGTGCTGGGCAAGGTAGACGAGGACGTGGAACTGACGGGCGACGACATGGAGCGCGCCTACGCGGGACAGCACCACACGTCCGGGCTGCCAATCGTCAACATCGAGTTCAACGGGGAAGGCACGCGCAAGTTCGGGGAGCTGACAACGCGCGTGGCCGGCACGGGCAACCAGATCGCAATATTCCTGGACGACAACGAGTTGTTCTCGTCGGGCGCCAGGCGTCCCATCACCGGCGGCGCGGCGTTCATCGAGAGCCCATTCTTCACCTTCGAGCGCGTGACGGACCTGTCGCTGCTGCTCGAGTCGGGCGTACTTCCCATTCCCATCGAGCTCATACAGGAGCGGACAGTCGGCGCCACGTTGGGAGACGAGTCGCTCGCGAAGAGCCTGATCGCGGGCCTGGTCGGCCTGGGGCTCGTGCTCCTGTTCATGGTGCTGTACTACCGCATGGCGGGAGTCGTGGCGGCCCTCGCCCTCGTGACGTACGCCGTGCTGTTCCTGGGGATCGTCAAGCTGCTCGCGATCTCGATGACGCTGTCGGGCGTCGCGGCGGCGGTACTGTCCATCGGCATGGCCGTGGACGCCAACATCCTGATATTCGAGCGCATGAAGGAGGAGCTGCGGGCCGGCCGGACGCTCCTGTCGGCGATCAACATCGGGTTCAACCGCGCCTGGACCGCCATCCGGGACGGCAACGTGTCGACGCTTATCACCTGCGCCATCCTGTTCTGGTTCGCCGACACCCTCGGCGCCAGCATCGTGCAGGTGTTCGCCATCACGCTGGCCATCGGAGTCGCGGTCAGCATGTTCTCGGCCATCACCGTGAGCCGCACGCTGCTCAGGGTGATGACGGCGACGCGGCTCAACCGCAAGACATCGTGGTTCATCCCGTCCGGCGGATCCGAGCTGCCGCAGCGGCGGGCGGCCGGTGCGAGCTAGGAAGGCGGGAAAGTGGACTTCGTAGGCAAGCGGCGCTGGTTCTTCCTCCTGTCGGCCCTCGTGCTCGTGCCGGGCCTGGTCTTTCTTGCCATCGGCCCCGGGCTGAAGCAAGGCATAGACTTCACCGGCGGCTCCTCGCTGAGCGTCAGGTTCGCCGATGCGGTCGACGAGGTCGACGTCCGGACCGTCCTGAGCGAGAACGGGCACCCGGACGCGAGGGTGCAGAAGGACCAGGGCTCGGACGAGACCTTCTTCATCCAGACCAGGGAGCTTCAGGAAGACCAGAAGAACGCGGTGGTCGAGGCGCTGGCGGTCCTGACGCCGGGCGCGGAGGTGGAGCTGCTGTCGTTCGACCTGGTGTCGGCGGTGTTCGCCAGGGAGATACTGGTGAACGCGCTCTGGGCGGTGCTGGCGGCCGCCGTGGGGATATTCTTCTTCCTGTGGTGGGCGTTCCGCAGCGTGCCCAACCCGATGCGCTACGGCGCGGCCGCGCTCGTCGCGCTGCTGCACGACACCCTCATCGTGGTCGGCATCTTCGCGATGCTCGGCGTCCTGTTCGGCGTCGAGGTCAACACGATGTTCTTCATCGCCTTCCTGCTCGTGTACGGCTACAGCGTCAACGACACGATCGTCATATTCGACAGGCTGCGCGAGAACGCTATCAACTATCCCGCGAGGTCGCTGAAGGACAACGTGAACGTCAGCATCTCCGAGAGCATCGGCCGGTCGCTGAACACGAGCCTGACGCTGATGTTCACGCTGCTCGCGCTGCTGCTGTTCGGCGGCCCCACGATCAGGGAGTTCCTGTGGGTGCTGCTCATCGGGGTGATCGTCGGGACGTACAGCTCGATCGGAATCGCCTCGTCCGTCCTGGTCGCCTGGGAGGCCGGGGACTTCGGGCGGCTGTTCGGCCGCCTCCGCGGGGCCAGGGCCTCCTAGCCAGGAAGACCGAAGGAGCACGGCGCCCGGCGTTCGGGCGTCGGCCGACCGGCGCTTAGCCTCCGAGCGAGGACAGTGCGGGCAATCGAGTACGGCTGGGTGATCGTCGCGACCGGGTTCGTGATCCACTTCTTCGGAGGCGGTTCACGGTTCGCGTTCGGCCTCATGCTCAAGCCGATGGTCGACGACTTGGAGTGGAGCCGTACGACCGTTTCGCTCCTGGTCACCTGCTTCATGCTCGTCTCGGCGCTGGCGATGCCTTTCGCCGGCCGCCTCGCCGACCGCTATAGCCTCAAGGGCATACTGGCCGCGGGAGTGGCCGCCGGAGGGGCGGGACTCGCCCTGATGCGGAACGTCACCGCGCCCTGGCACGCCTTCGCGCTGTACGGCGTCGTCAACGGGTTGGGGAACGCCGGCGCCTCCAACCCCACCGTCGGCGTGATGGTGAGCCGCTGGTTCCGCGAGCGCACGGGGGCCGCGGTCAGCATCGCGACGTCCGGCAACGCGGTGGGCCAGCTCGTGATCATCGCGGCGCTGGCGACGACGATAGAGTCGCTGGGGTGGCGCAACGCCTTCGGCGTGCTGGGCGCCGCGAGCCTGATCGTGGTGCTGCCGATGGTGCTGTTGGCCGTGCGCGCGCCGTCCACGGGCGCCGGCGCGGGCGAACAGGGCACGGCGACCGGCCGGTCCCGGCGGCTCGATCTCCGGGGTCTGCTGGGTTCGCGCGACCTGCTGCTGCTGCTCGTCGTCTACGTCACGTGCGGCTTCCAGGACTTCTTTGTCGTCACGCACGTGGTCGCGTTCGCGGACGACGTGGGAGTCGGGACGACGCTGAGCGGCAACATCCTGGCGCTGATGGGCATCCTGGGGCTGGCGGGCGTCCTCGTATCGGGCGTGATGTCGGACGCCCACGGGGCGTCGCGGCCCACGGTGATGTGCTTCGCCATCCGGATCGCGATCTTCGGCGCGGTGCTCTACTTCCAGCAGACGCCGGGCGTGCTCCTGTTCGCGCTGGCCTACGGGTTTACCTTCATGATCACCGCGCCGCTGACGGTGGTGTTCAGCCGCAACACGTTCGGCGAGGAGCGGCTGGGGTTCATCAGCGGCCTGCTGTCGATGGTCCACCAGGTGGCCGGCGGCCTGGGAGCCGTGTTCGGGGCGACCGTCTTCGACCAGTGGGGGGACTACGACCGGGCGTTCATGGTTATGGGGGTGCTGGCGGTCGTCGGCGTGGCCTGCACGCTGGCCGTTCGCGAGCGCCCCGTCCCCGCGGCGATGGCGCGCGCCCGAGGCTAGTACGTCGCGCGGCCGCCGCTGATGTCGAAGACGGCGCCGGTGCTGAACGAGCACTCGTCGGATGCCAGCCAGGCGACCAGGGCCGCGATCTCCCCGATCTCGCCAGGTCGGCCCATCGGCACCCGCTCGACCATGTACTGCACCTGCTCCTCGGTGACGGTCTCCAGCAGCGGGGTCATGACGACGGCTGGCGTGACGCAGTTGACCCTGATGCCGGTCGTGGCCAGCTCTTTGCCGACCGACTTTGTCAGGCCGATGACCGCCGCCTTGGTGGACGAGTACGGCACCATGCCCGGGTTGCCCTCCTTGCCCGCGACGGAGGCGATGTTGACGATGCGCCCGTAGTCGCGCCTGAGCATGTGCGGGATCACCTCGTGGCAGAAGACGAAGACGCCGCGCAGGTTGGTGCGGTAGACCATGTCCATCTGCGCGATCGGCTGGTCCCAGATGTTGCCCGAGACTCCGGCGATGCCCGCGTTGTTCACGAGCACGTCTATCCTGCCCCACGCGAGGACGGCCTGCGCCGCTGCGCGCTCTGCGGTATCCGGCTCGGCCACGTCGCCGACCTCGAGCCGGGCCTCGATGCCACGTGCCGCCAGGGCGGCGACCGCGTCCTCGCCGCGGCGCTCGTTGGCGTCGACCAGCAGCACGCTCGCGCCCTCGTCTCCCAGGCGCTGTGCGATGCCGAGGCCGATGCCCCTGGCGGCGCCCGTAACGATGGCGGCCTGTCCGTCGAACCTGCCCACGGCGCTAGTCCCCGGCCAGCGTCGTGCTGGCGGCGGCGACGCCCGCGCCGCGCGGGACCTCGTAGCCGGCGCCGGGCAGTATCTCTTCCAGGGCGGCCAGCAGCGCGTAGATGTGCTCGGGCTTGCTCGACTCGCCCATGAGGCCGACGCGCCAGACCCTGCCCGCGAAGTCGCCGAGACCGCGGCCGATCTCGATGCCGTATCCGCGCAGCAGCGCCCCGCGAACGGCCAGATCGTCGACGCCGTCGGGTATCGCGACGACGGTGATCTGGGGCAGGCGGTGTTCCTCGGGCACGACGAGCGGGAGGCCGAGCGCCTCGAGCCCGGCCCCGAGCGCGGCCGCGTTGCGCGCGTGGCGCTCGGCGCGGGCCTCGGCGCCCTCTTCGACGACGATCCGCAGCGCCTCCCGCAGGCCTAGGAGCATGCTGACCGGCGCGGTGTGGTGGTAGACGTGCTCCTCGCCCCAGTAGTTCCCGATCAGCTGCAGGTCCAGGTACCAGGACGCCGGCGGGCGTGCCCGGCCCCTGACCGCCTGCTGCGCGCGCGGGCTGATGGCCGCGGGCGCGAGGCCCGGCGGGCACGCCAGGCACTTCTGCGAGGCGGAGTAACAGTAGTCGATGGCGTCGCGGTCGACCGCGACCTCGGTGCCCCCCAGGGAGGTGACCGCGTCGACCATGAACATCGCGTCGTGCTCTTTCGCGAGGCGCGACAGGTCGCCCAGGGGCTGGAGCACGCCGGTGGAGGTCTCCGCCTGCACTACCGTGACCAGCTTGACCCTGGAGTGCTTCCCCAGCTCGGCCTCGAGCATCTCGGCCGGGAACGGGCGCCCCCAGTCGCTGTCGAGCACGACGACGTTGGCGCCCACGCGCTCGGCCATCTGCCGCATGCGGTCGCCGAAGAAGCCGCATACGCACATCACGACCGTGTCGCCCGGCTCCAGCAGGCTAGATATGCCCGCCTCCATCCCGGCGGAGCCGGTGCCGGACAGCGCCATCGTCAGGCTCTCGTCCGTCTGGAAGACGCGCCTCAGCAGCGCCGATATCTCGTCCATGATGAGCATGAAGGCGGGGTCGAGGTAGCCTATGACCGGCGACATCATGGCCTGCAGCACGCGCGGGCTGGCGTTGCTGGGGCCGGGGCCGAGGAGGATGCGCGGGGGCACGAGCGGCACTGCGGACTCGGGTAGCGCTGACTGCATGGTCGACTCCTGTGGCGCGCCGCTGGGCCGGGTTCCGGGGCCCGCCGGAATGGCGACATTATAGGTAACGGCCGGCGCGGGTGTCCACGAGACAGCGCGCGTCCGGAGCGGCCCTGTTTCGACCGGGGCCTGTGCTAGAATTCGCCGCAAATCGCGCCATGTCCGCAGGCCGAATGGTTGGCCGGAGAGCCAGCAGCCCAGCCGCGGGGGCGGCGATGGAGGTGATGGAGTTGGACGAGGTGCTCGAGACGACATCCGAGGCCGGCGGGGAGCCGCGGCAGTACAGGACGGTGGGCACGCGCCCGGTCCGGCACGACGGGATCGAGAAGGTCACCGGACAGGCGCAGTACGGTGCCGACGTCAGCCTGCCCGGCATGCTGTATGGGAAGGTGCTGCGTAGCCCGCACCCGCACGCCCGCATCGTCTCCATAGACACCAGCAGGGCCGAGGCCCACCCCGACGTCAGGGCCGTCGCCACGTCCGCGGACCTCGTCTCGACCGACGGGATCGCCGACGCCGGCGAAGCGCTCGCGCTCAAGCTGCAGCGGGACAACGTCCTGGCGAGCGACAAGGTCCTCTACGCGGGTCACGCCGTCGCCGCCGTCGCAGCCGCCAGTCCCCACGTCGCGGAGGAGGCGCTGGCGCTGATAGACATCGAGTACGAGGTGCTCCCGCACGTCACGACCGTCGAGTCGGCCATGGCGCCCGACGCGCCCGCCCTGCACGACCACCTGGACCCGGATGCCCACGGCGGCCCGAACGTCTCGGTGCACGAGCAGCACAAGTGGGGCGACCTGGAAGCCGGGTTCGAAGCGGCGGACCGCGTCTTCGAGCGCGAGTTCAGGACGAAGACGGTCCACCAGGGCTACGTGGAGCCGCAGAACGGCACCGCGTCGTGGTCGCCGGACGGCCGGCTGACGATCTGGTGCAGCAGCCAGGGCCACTTCGGGATACGCGACAGCGCGGCGAAGGTGCTCGGCGTTCCCGTTTCCCAGGTCAGGGTCGTGCCGATGGAGATCGGCGGCGGCTTCGGAGGCAAGCTGAAGGTCTACCTGGAGCCGGTGGCGGCCGCGCTTTCGCGCAAGAGCGGCCACCCGGTGCAGCTCACAATGAGCCGGACCGAGGTGCTGGAGGCCACCGGCCCGACCAGCGGCTCGCTGGTGCGGATCAGGATGGGCGTAACCGACGAGGGCCGCATAACGGCCGCGGAGTGCTACTTCGCCTTCGAGGCGGGCGCCTTCCCCGGGGCGTCGCCCATACAGGCCGCGGCGGCGGCAATCCTCGCCCCGTACCAGATCGACAACATTCTCGTGGACGCCTACGAGGCCGTCGACAACAAGCCGATGACCTCCGCGTACCGCGCGCCGGGCGCGCCGATCGTAGTCTTCGCGGTCGAGAGCGTGATCGATGAAATGGCCGACGCACTCGGAATCGACCCGATCGAGCTGCGGCTGCTCAACGTAGCGGAGGAGGGCTCGCGCCGGGCCGACGGCGTGATGAACGGGCGCATCGGCGCCCGCGAGACGATGGAGGCCGTGCGGTCGCATCCCCACTACACGGCGCCGCTGGGCGGCGAGAACACGGGCCGCGGCGTCGGCATGGGCTTCTGCCGCAACAACACCGGCCCGTCGACCGTCGTCGCCCACGTGCTCGACAACGGCACCGTGAGCCTGGTCGAGGGCTCGGTCGACATCGGCGGCTCGCGCACAGCCGTGGCGCAGCAGCTCGCCGAGGTGCTCGGCATTCCGGTGACGGACGTGATGCCCAGCATCGGCGACACCGACACGATCGGCTATACGTCCAACACGGGCGGCAGCGGCGTCGCCTTCAAGACCGGCTACGCCGCGTACGAGGCGGCGAACGACATAGTCGGCCAGCTCGTCCAGCGCGCGGCGCTGGTCTGGGACGTGCCGGCGGACGAGATCGAGTACGCGGACGGCGCCCTGCGGCACAGGTCCGACCCCGAGCTGCGCATGAGCTTCAGGGAGGTCGCGGGGATGCTCCCCGAGACCGGCGGCCCGGTGACGGGACGCGCCAACCTCAACCCGGCGGGATCGCTCGGCTCGTACGCGGCGAACATCGTCGACGTCGAGGTCGACCCGGAGACGGGCAAGGTCTCGGTCCTGCGCGTCACCATCTTCCAGGACGTCGGGACGGCCATCCACCCGAGCTACGTGGAGGGCCAGATGCAGGGCGGCAGCGCGCAGGGACTCGGCTGGGCGCTGACCGAGGAGTACTACATGGGCGACGACGGCAGGCTGATGAACACGAGCCTGCTCGACTACCGGATGCCCACCAGCCTGGACCTGCCGATGATCGAGCCGGTCATCGTCGAGGTGCCCAACCCGGGGCACCCGTTCGGCGTCAAGGGCGTGGGCGAGGCGAACATCGTCTCCCCGCTGGCCGCGGTCGCGAACGCCATCCACGACGCCGTCGGGGTGCGGCTCAGCGAGCTCCCGATGTCGCCCGCGACGGTGGTCAGGGCGCTGGGCGACGAGAACGGCGCGTAGCCCGACGGGGTACCGAGGGGACAAGAGAAGGAGCGCCTCCGCTGCGGAGGCGCTCCCTGTGTCTGCTGGCGTAGTCGCGGCCGTAGGTCCGCGGCCGTGACGGGTGCTACCGGGTGGCGGCCCAGCTCATGGTGGAGGCGCCGTTGGTGTGGCCCGCGGCCACGCCGTTCGTGGCGCCGTTCATCGACAGCAGCGAGTTGACGCGGTCGAACATCGACGCCGCGCGCTCGATGGTCGCTTCGTCGATCTGCGAGCGCAGCTCCAGGTGGTGCTCCAGCAGGTAGGCCGCCGGGCGGTAGGGGTCGAAGCGACCGCCGCACAGCTCCTCACGCGCGAAGAACTTCTGGACGCGCTGCGCGATCCGCGGGTTGGAGTCGCTGATGGCCTTCATCGTCAGGTCCCGCGGCAGCTCGTGGCCGTACGCCCGGTTGACGAGCTGCAGGTAGAACTGCGGGTCGAACAGGTCCTCCAGGTCGGCGTCCCTGACCCTCGTCACCTCTACCATCCTGATGGGGCTGTAGCGGCTCATCTTGCCGGTCTTGGCCTCGATGCGCGCCTTGCTCTTCGGCGTCACGTCCATCATGATCGCGACGTTCGAGTAGCTGTCCCCGAGGATCGACAGGTACGTCGGCAGGTTGTCCGACCCGCCGACCGGTATGGTGACCCAGCGCGGGTCCAGGGGCGCGCGGCCCTTCGCGGCCGCCAGCTCGCCGAGCACCTGCAGGTATATCTGGTCGGACGGCGAGTTGACCAGCAGGCAGTAGGGCGCCAGGAACAGCGACTGCGCCAGCCGGTAGCCCATCGCGACCTGCAGCGGGAACACTGTCTCCGCGTCGTGGTCCATGACGTCGTCGGTGACGACCGTGCCGCGGTCGTCCATGTCCTGGACGGTGCGGACGCTGCCGAGCCGGTTCAGGTCGACCATGAACGGCGAGTGCGTCGTGTAGACGACCTGGTGCTTGGGCGCGAGGCGCTCGTCGATGAAGCGCAGGAAGTCGCGCTGCGCCCTGGCGTGCAGGTTGAGGCCCGGCTCGTCGAACAACAGCAGCAGGCTGCGCTCCTCGTCCTCCAGCTCGAGACCGGAGAAGTAGGCCAGGAAGGAGAAGAAGTAGACGAAGCCCTTGGAGCGCTCGTCGAACGGGACGGAGACCCGGTGCCGGTTGTTCCAGATGCGGATGTGGAGGATCGTGCCCTCGTTCAGCGGGGGCGGATCGTTCGGGTTCGCGTTCGACAGGTCGAACTCGACCCTGAGCTGCTGGTTCTGGTGCCAGTACTCGAACACGTCGTCGGTGATGCTGATGGAGGCCGACTCCAGCTCCGCCTTGAGGTGCTCGTAGTCCATGTGGCTCTCGAGGTCGTGCAGGTCGGCGCCGACCAGCGAGATGAGCGACAGGAACGTGCGGTCGGAGTCGTCGAGCTTGTTCGGGTCCTCGCTGCGGCGGCAGATGTCGGGGATCGAGATGCGTCCCTTCATCGAGCTGTAGTCGTCGAAGTAGACGAAGGCTGGCAGGAGCCGCTCGAAGTACTTCTGTACGATCTGCTCCTTGACGCTCCTGTCGAAGCGGCCGGCGAGCTCGACGAGCAGCTCGCCCACGATGGGCGGCTTGATGTCGAGCCGGTGCAGCATCGAGCGCAGCTGTTCGACCGTGTCGATGTTGGCGGTGCGCTCCCGTATCTCCTCCGGCAGCCCGGCCTTGGCGACCAGGTGGCGCACGAGCGGGGTCTCGTCGACCTCGAAGTCCCACGTGCGCGTGTTGTCGTAGCTCTTGCTGACGGTTATGAGAGGCGACGGGAGCACGCCGACGCCGTACTCCATCTCGATCTCTCGGACCTCGTCATCGTCGAGCCGGAACTGCGCCCGCACGACGACGGCGGGGTCGGTCTTGTGCTGGCGGCGGTACTTGACGTACCCCTTGCGCGGGTAGTCCTTGAGGTCGAAGTCGCCGCCGGCGCCGCCGACGGGGTTCAGCTTCTTCAGGGCCGCCAGGAAGGCGGTCTTGCCGGACTCGTTTTTGCCCATCAGGCAGGTGACGTTGTCGATATCGACCCAGCCCGAGTCGTCGATGCTCCGGTAGTCGGTTACTCTGGCACGCGTTAGCTTCAAGTCAAAACCCTCCTCGGTCGAAAGCGCCATGACGGAACTGCTGAGGGCCAGACTAAAGGAGGGCGAGAACGCGCCGCAAGAACGTTTTAGGTGACTTCTAATACTTTTCTGAAACTTGGGCGATGGTCCGTCGGGGCGTCGTCGGGGGGACAACGGTCGACGCCCCGACGGCGAGTGACGGCGCGCGGGGTCGCCGTGCGCGTGAAGTCGAGGACCGCGGCCGGGAGTGGGTCCTACAGGGTCTGCAGGAACGCCTGCTCGACCTCGTCCAGGGTGGCGAACCCTTCGAACCTGGCGGTGATGTTGCCCTGCCGGTCGATCACGAAGGTCCACTCGATGCTTGGCAGCCGCCACTCCTCCACGGTCGTCGAGATCACCGCGCGGCTGAGGTCTCCCTGTATCTCATGCGGGTTCTCGTAGAAGTCGACGTGGACGAAGTTGGCCTGGCCCTTGTACTTGTCCTTGAGCTCCTGGAGCACGTCGACCTGCGGCCCGCAGACCGCGTTGGTGCAGAAGGCCGGGCTCGCGAAGACGACGACCGTCGGCAGGCCGCTCTGGACGGCGTCCGCTATGGTCGTCTGGTACAGGTCGGGGTCCTGCAGCCCGCCCGTCGCCAGCTCCTTCAGAGACGACACGTCGGCCTGGGTCTTGCTGAGGCTCCTGGGCGCGGGCGCGCCGATGGCGGGCGCCTCGGGCGTGCCCAGCACCTCGAAGAACAGCTCCGCGGTCTGGGCGCCCTGCGACGGGTCGCCCACGGTGATGTCCAGGCTCCACTTTCCCGCGGCGTCCAGGTCCAGGTCGACCGTGTACATCCCGCGGTTGCCGTAGGGCCACGGGTGGAACTCGGTCCTGACGGTCTCCCTGAGCTGGCCGTCCTCGGTCCCGTCGCCGTAGTACCACGACGCCACGGTCGCCACCGGGTCGTTCACGAAGCCCTCGTCGGAGGTCATCACGAAGCCGATGCGGTTCCGGCCCACTCCGAGGTCGCCGGTGCCGAGGATGGCCTGCAGGCCATCGGCGGAGACGGGGCCCTCGATCAGGGGTCGCCGGTCCGCCCGGACCTGCGGCTCCGAGGCGGCCTGCTCGGGGGCCGTCGTGGGCGCGGGAGTGTCGGAGGCCGGGGCGGCTTCGCCGCACGCCGCGGCCGCCAAGGCCATGATGGACAGGGCCGCGATCAGCGCCGTCGCTTTCATCTTCATGCCACCTCGCATGCTCTTGTCCTGGATCCTACTGCGTGAACGCGCCGAAGGTGTAGGCGAACACCGCGAAGTCGGCCGAGTTGGAGCTGAGCTTGAGCTCGTGTCCGCCGTACTCCGGGATGTCGACGACCCGGTACATCCGGGACTCGGTCACCCTCAGGAAGCTGTTGCCCTCGTCGTCGAACAGGACGTCGGCGCCCGCCTCCGACGGCTGCAGGGGACGGTCGTCGTACGTGACGCGGACGTCGTACGGCTCGGCGTCCTCGAGGCTCAGGACGACGTTGACGCTCGTGCCGTAGAAGTTGACCGCGATGTAGTCCTCGTAGTTCTCGGTCGTCCTGGCGTGCGTCAGGTTCTCGCGCCCGTTGTTCCACAGGCCCTGCAGGTATATGAACTGGTTGACGTGCTCGCCGGGGTCCTCGTAGAGGATGTCCTGGTTCGGTCCGCTGTAGTAGCTCTCGTGGGCGACGTAGGGCGGCTCCTGCCGCTGGAGCACCTTGGCGTAGTTGCGCTCGACCCCGGCGTACAGCTCCCTGGTTATCCGCGTCGCGGCGTCGTTGGTGTAGGCCCGGAAGTCGATGGCCGGCCTGTCCTCGTCGCCGGCCTCCACGCCCGCAACGCTGAACCCGGCCTCGCCCAGCAGGATGCGGATCTGCTCCTCCGTCTCGACGTACTCGCCCTCGCCGAAGTGCGAGTAGCGGACGTACCCGTCCTTGTCGACCAGGTACTTCGCGGGCCAGAAGTGGTTGTCGAACGCGCGCCAGGTCCGGAAGTCGTTGTCCTGGGCCACCGCCCACTCGATGCCCTCGTCCTCCATGGCGTCGACGACGTTCTGCCTTACCTTCTCGAACTCGAACTCAGGCGAGTGCACGCCGATGATGACGAGCCCGGTGTCGGAGTACTTGTCGTGCCACTCCTTGAGGTACGGGAGCGTGCGGAGGCAGTTGACGCAGGTGTAGGTCCAGAAGTCGATCAGCACGACCTTGCCGCGCAGCCCCTCCAGGGTGAGCGGCTCGGAGTTGATCCACGACTCGATGCCGATCAGCTCGGGCGCCAGCTTGCTGTTGTCCGGCCGGCCGGTCGTGGCCGCGGGCGCCGGCTCCGTCGGCTGTGGGTCGGCCTGCGCCTGCGTCGGCTGCGCGGCCGGGGCCTGGTCGGGCACGGCCGTGGGCGAGTCGTCCGACCCGTCGCCGCACGCCGCGGCGATGAACGCTACGATCAGAAACGCTGCAACGATGAAGGGAATAGGGAACCTGCTCTTGCGCAAAGTAGGGACCTCCTGGGGCGTGATTGCGCCGGCCGAACGATCAGGCGTCGGGCTCGGCCAGCAACTGCTGGATCATCTGCTCGGTCTCTTCGTAGGCGCCTTCGCCGATGTGCGTGTAGCGAATCGCGCCGTCGCGGTCAATGAGGTACTTGGTCGGCCAATAGTGGTTGTCGAACGCGCGCCAGGTGACGAAGTCGTTGTCCTGGGCGATCGGGTACTTGAGGCCGAACCTCGCGGCGGCCTCGATCACGTTCTCGCGCACCTTCTCGAAGGAGAACTCCGGCGTGTGGACGCCGATGATGACGAGCCCGTCGTCGGCGTACTTGTCATGCCAGTCCTTGACGTAGGGGAGCGTCCTGATGCAGTTGATGCAGCTGTACGTCCAGAAGTCGACCAGCACCACGTTGCCCCTGAGACCCTCGAGCGTCAACGGCTCCGAGTTGATCCAGGACGCGAGGCCGGCGAACTCGACGTCCGACGGCGTTCTCCGGGTCCGGTCCACCTTCTGCGCGAAGTCCGGGGTCTGCTGTCCGGAGGACTCCGCCTCGGTCTGGCTCGCGGCGGCCGTGGCCTCCGCGGGGGCCCGCTCGGTCTGCGGCTGGCCGGCGTCCGACGTGGCCTCCGACGACGTCTGCGCGTCGTCGGAGGCGGTCTGGGCGGCGGTGCTCCGCGAGTCGCTGGGGGTCGACTGCGAGACCTGGTCGCCGCCTTCGTCCTGCGAGTCGCCGGCGCACGCGGCCAGGGCCAGTGTCGCCGCGGCCGTGACGGCCAGTGAACCCAACGCGGCGTTTCGGACGATCATTCGATATTCCCCCTCGGACAGCCGTACCGGCATTCTAGCAGCGGTCGTTTCCCGGTACGCGGCACGCCGATTCCGGGTGCGGACCGGCGGTCTTCTGTTGGCGCTGTCAGTGATATGATGCACCCTGCGTCGTTCGGGATTCGGCGCCGCCGACACCGCCCTTCCGGCCGTATCCGCGGGTGACGGGTGAAGGAATCCGAACGCGGCGATGGGCCGACCGGGCTACCGAGGCCGTAGGGATGTGTCTGGAGATGCGAGCCGGAGCCAACATAGCCTACCTCGTGATCGCAGGCGCGTTCGCGGGCGCGTTCGGGGTATTCCTGATCACAGGCGTGCTCGAGGGATCCCTGGTCAAGATCGGGATCGCGGCCGCCATCCTCGTCGCCCTTGTCGGCGTCAGGGTCTACCGGCACAAGCGGATGGTCGACGAGATGAAGGAGATGGAGCGGTGGAAGTAGGCGCCCCCGCCGAAGCCGAGCAACACCCCGGAATCAGCCGTCTCCGCGTGGCCCGGGGAGAGGCTTGCCCGTCCCGACCCGTTCAGGTTCCTTCGCGCGGCGCGCCGGGCCCCGCGCCCTTGAGCCTGCGGATCGCCTCCGAGGCCAGCGGCACTCCGGCGGCGGCCATGATCAGCTTGATCGCGTCGCCGACGATGAAGTCGTCCAGGCCCCAGTCGATCACCACGGCCAGCCTGGAGCGCTCGACCATCTCGGACTCGGGTATGTAGAAGGCGAGCCAGGGCAGCCCGCCCGCGTATATCGCGACCTCTCCCAGGAGCATCGCACCGGCGAGCTTCAGGGGGTTCCTGCCCCAACCCTGCTCGACGAACCACCCGACGACGAACGCGGCGGCGACAAAGCCGATCAGGTAGCCCCTGCTCGCATGGGGAATCGCACCGTCGGGAGCGAAGACCGGTACGCCGGCTATACCCATGCCCAGGTAGACGAGCATGCTCGCGGCGCCGCGCTTGCTGCCCAGGACTGCGCCGGACAGAAGCACCGCGAAAGTCTGTCCGGTGATTGGAACCGCGGGATTGATGTATACGGCGACCTTCGCGGCGAGCCCCGTGAGCGCGGCGAATCCCACGATGAGCAGGGCGTCGATCACCACGTTCGTCGCGGTGATCGATGAGCGTGGGATCAACTGGTCGATCAGGGCGGCTCCGCTCCGCGTCTGCTGCATGGCTATCTCTCCACTGGCGTAGGCGGTTCGTCGGCTTTCGTGCGGTTCCGAGCGTCCGGCCTATGTCCCCGTATCGTCGGCGGGGGTGAAGATGGAGCCCTCCGGGACCTGGAGGGACTGGCGCCCGCGGAAGAAGCGCGCCGCCAGCGGCCGGCCCACGGCGATCCCCAGCGCCACGCCGCCAACGACGGCTATCGGGACCTTCGTGAGAAGGTCGCGCCTCGACAGTCGCCGCTGCTCCGTGGACTCGTCACTCATCTGCGTACTCCTTCGCGCCGGGTAGCTGGCCCCGGCCCAACGGCCCAGGGCGCGCCCATAATAGCAATGTAGGCCGCCATCTACCAGTCGCGGGAGTTGGGGACGGGCAGCCAGCGGCCGCCCTGGGCTATGGACTGTTGGCTGACCAGCCCCGGCAGCGTCATGTCCATCGCCTCGTGTATGCCGATGACGGGTTCGACGCCGCGCTCGATCGCGTCCACGAAGTCGAGGAACTCGAGCAGGTCTCCTCCCCCGTGGCCGGCCGTCTTCGCCAGCTCGCCGTGGACCCTCCACGACTCGGGCAGGAACTCGTCAGCGAGCTCCTCGAGGTCGCTCCACTCGCGGTGCGGGTCCTCGTACGGGCCGACGCCGGCGTTCGCCTTGTCCCGCGAGCGCAGCCAGACGCGGTTGGGCTCGCCGGGCGCGCGGGACGACTCGTAGCAGCCGTCGGTACCCTGCAGCTGGTAGTTGGTCAAGGAGTGTGGACGGTCCGAGAGCATGTCGAGGCGGACCTTGACGAGGCCTCCCGACCTCATCTGGCACAGCATCACGCACGTCGCCTGGTTCTCGTAGACGTCGCCCCGCGGATCGGCGTGATGGCGCCCGCTGCCGGCGGCGCAGACGCGCTCGACGCGGTCGCCGGGCATCCACTGCAGGATCGGGCCGAGGCTGTGCGTGCCGTAGGTGACGCCGTCGACGCCGGTGTGCCACCTGCGGCGCCAGGGCGTCCTCTCGTTCAGCCCCTTCACCTCGTGCAGGTACTCGCCCTCGGCGTAGTAGGTCTTGCCGAACTCCCCGCGCCGCACCATCTCCCTGACGACCTGGTTGGGCCGGCTGTACGTGTAGTTCTCCGCCATCATGTAGGTGGCCGAGCTCTCGCGGCAGGCGCGCACCAGCGCCCGGCACTCCTCGATGGAGACCGCCGCGGTCACCTCGCTCAGCACGTGAACGCCCCGCTCCAGCGCGGCGATCGCCTGCGGGGCGTGGAACTGCATCGGCGTGCCGATGACGACCGCGTCCAGGTCCGACCGGTCGAGCATCGTCTCGTAGTCGACGTATTTTTCGGGGGCGCCGAGGAGGTCGGCCGCCGCGTCGAGGCCATCTGGGTCGACGTCGCAGACGGCGTGTACGCGCAGGGCGTCGATGGCCTCGACGGCCGTCCTGAAGCGTCCGCCGCGGCCGGCCGCGCCGGCTATCCCGACCTTCAACGCGTCCATCGCCCCTCCGTTCGGCCCGCCCGCCCCGAGTCGGCGGGACCTCGCATGCGCCCTTCGATACGGCCCGCCCGGAGCGGCGGGCCTGCTCAGGGTCAGAGGCTTGCGTGGGCGTCGACCCTGAACGGTCGCGCCCCTCCGTTCCTGACCCGGGTCGGCGGGATTATATGCCCGCTCGAAATCGGCGGCAAACGCGGTCGGACGGGCGCGTCGATGCACTATAATTGGCCCGACTTCCGACCAGGAGACCGACATGCCGGACGCCGACCGCCTGCTGCCGACGACCGTCATCGGCAGCTACGCCACCCCGAGCTGGATGTACACCGCGCTCGGCGAGATCGACAAGGGCGAGTACGGCCAGACAGACATACGCGAGACCTTCGACGACGCCGTCAACATGGCGATACTCGACCAGGAGCGCGCCGGGGTCGACATCATCACCGACGGCGAGATGCGCCGCTGGTACTTCGTCCAGAGCTTCTACCGGCGCATGTCCGGGATCGAGCAGGAGCCCCCGCTGCGCAAGGTGGGCCTCTACGGCTACGACACGCCGCCGCGCTACCGCACGTCCGGCAAGGTCACGGTGCCCGACGGGCTGGGCATCGTGAGCGAGTACGAGTACACGAAGGCGCACACGGACAGGCCGATCAAGGTGACGTGCCCGGGGCCGCTCACGCTGACGATGCACATTCGCCCACGGGAGGGCTACTCCAGCAGGCTGGATCTCGCGTGGGAGTTCGCGGCGCTCATCAACGCGGAGCTCAAGGCGCTGGTCGACGCGGGCGCCGACTACATCCAGCTCGACGAGCCATCCTTCGCCATCATCCCCGGCGAGCTGAACGAGTGGGTCGCGCTGTACAACGCGTCGGTCGAGGGCGTCGACGCGAAGCTGGCGCTGCACGTCTGCTTCGGCAACCTCGGCAGCCGGCCGCGCGGCAAGCGCAGCTACCGCTGGATGTTCCCGGCCCTGCTCGACGCCAACGCCGACCAGCTGGTGTTCGAGTACGCCAACCGCGAGATGACCGAGACCGGCCTCTGGAAGGAGCTCGGCGTCGACCGCGAGCTCGGCGCCGGGGTGATCGACGTCAAGTCGTTCTACGTCGAGACGCCGGAGGACGTGGCCGAGCGCATCAGGATGTTCCTCGACCAGGTCCCGCCCGACCGTCTCTACGTCAGCCCCGACTGCGGGTTCTTCCAGCTTCCGCGCTGGCTGTCGTACCTGAAGCTGGAGGCGATGGTGGCCGGGACGCGAATCGTGCGCGACGAGCTGACGGGGTAGCCGCCGGCGGGGGCGAGTCGTATGCTAGAAGTCACAGAGAGCGCGCGTGAGGAGCTGAGGCGCATCGTCGATATCCAGGACATGGAGGAGGGCAAGTTCCTGAGGCTGGCCACGCCGCCGGTCTGGATCGGCGAGGGCGACTTCGGCGTAGTGATCGACAGCCCCGGCGACGACGACATGGTCGTCGACCACGCGGGCGAGACGGTGCTGCTGGTCGACCCGGACCTCGCCCAGCGGCTGTCCAAGTCCGTCATGGACTTCAAGGACGCCCGCTTCTCGCTGGACGTCTACTAGGGTGACGACGAGTCCCCCGCCCTCGACGGGAGGGGTGACAGGAAGTCCCCTCTCTCTCGGCGGGAGCGGGGCAGGGCGACAAAGAGCCCCCTCTCCCTGGACGGGAGAGGGTTGGGGTGGGTACAGACCGGGTACATTGGTAACAGGTAGACCGGGCACCTGGGTAACACATTATTCCAAAATGGGAGCAATTCTTATGAGGAGTCATGTGATGCCCTGGAACGAGTCTAGCGCGGCCTGTGAGCAGAGAGTGTTCATAGAGAGGTGGTCGATGGGGGAAGAGTCCGTTTCGGAGCTGTGCCGCCGATTCGGAATCAGCCGGAAGACGGGCTACAAGCGGATCAACCGATTCAAGGAGGACGGCTACGAGGGTCTGGGCGACCGTATCAGCGCACCGCACTCGCATCCGAACGCGACGAGCCCTGAGGTGGCAAGGCAGTTGATCGAGGCTAAGCGAGCCCGTCCGACGTGGGGTCCCAAGAAGCTGGTGGCCTGGCTGCGAGCTGAGGCGCCCGAGGCGCCCTGGCCGGCTCCGAGCACCGCAGGGGCGATCCTCGACCAGGCCGGCCTGGTCAAGCGGAGGCGCCGCCGCAGGAGCACCGCCCCGTGGAGCGAGCCGTTCGCCGAGGCGATAGATGCCAACGATGTGTGGTGCATAGACTTCAAGGGGTGGTTCCGCACCGGAGACGGTAAGCGGGTCGACCCGCTTACCGTCCAGGACGCGGCGTCGCGCTACCTGCTGGCGTGCGCCGGTCTGGCCCAGCCGAGGACAGCTCAGGTGCGCCGGGTGATCGACAGAGTGTTTCGGGAGTACGGACTTCCTCGGACGATCCGCACGGACAACGGCCCGCCGTTCGCCAGCGTCGGTCTGGGAGGGCTGACGACTCTGTCGATCTGGTGGATCAAGCTGGGGATCATCCCGGAGCGCATCGAACCCGGCCACCCGGAGCAGAACGGCAGGCAGGAGAGGTTTCACAGAACGCTCGATGAGGAGACGGCGTCCCCGCCGCAGCCGAACGAGCGGAGCCAGCAGAGGGCGTTCGACACCTTCAGGAACGACTACAACGAGGTGCGGCCGCACGAGGCGCTTGGCCAGCAGCCTCCATCTAGCGTGTACCGACCGTCGCACCGGGAGTATCCCCGACGGGCAGAGTCGCCAGAGTACGCAAGCGGAGTCACGGTCCGAAGGGTGAGAACGAACGGCCAGATCAAGTGGAACGGAGGACTGGTCTACCTGAGCGAGGCGCTCAAGGGTGAGCCGGTCGGGCTGGTGCAGCAGGACCCCAGGTACTGGACGGTCATCTATGGCCCGCTCAGCATCGGGCTGTTGGACGACCACGCCGGTCATGTGCTGCATACCCCTACCAAACTGTTACCCAAGTGCCCGGTTTAGGTGTTACCCATGTCCCCGGTTGCACAGTGAGGGTGACGTCAGGACAATGACCACCACGACGGCCGGACAGACGCTGGGCGGCTTCATGGAGTCGTGGGACGACTCGCTCGCCGGGCTCGACGCGGTCGTCGCCGCCATCGCCGCCGGCGCGAAGCGGGTGCACGAGCAGGTGCAGGCCGCGGCCATCGGCGGCGCGCTGGGCGCCACCGGCGAGACGAACGTCCACGGCGAGATGGTCCAGGTCCTCGACGAGGCCGGGTCGGACATCTTCGTGGAGACGCTCCGGGACAGCGGCGGCGTCGCGGCCATCGGGAGCGAGGAGATCGAGGGCGTCGAGACGGTCGGCGACGCCGACTCCCAGCGCTACGTCGTGCAGATGGACCCGGTCGACGGCTCGTCCAACATCGACGTCGCGGTGACCATAGGCTCCATATTCGGTATATGGCGCCGCGAGCCGGGAGAGGCCGTTACCGAGGCGCTGCTGCTGCGCCCCGGCAACGAGCAGGTCGCGGCCGCGTACGTCGTCTACGGCTCCAGCACCGTCATGGTCGTCGCGACTCCGGGCGAGGTCACCGGCTTCACGCTGGACGCCGCGTCGGGGGACTTCCTGCTGACGCACCCCGGCATCCGCGTCCCGGACGAGTGCGAGTACTACAGCACGAACGAGGGCAACTTCGGCAAGCTCGAGGAGCCGACCCAGCGGGCCGTGTCGCGGCTGCGCGGCAGTCACTCGCTCAGGTACGTCGGCTCGCTCGTGGCCGACTTTCACCGCAACCTGCTGAAGGGCGGCGTGTTCCTGTACCCGGGCGACATCAAGAGCCCCGAGGGGAAGCTGCGGCTGATGTACGAGGCGAACCCTCTGGGCTACGTCGTCGAGCAGGCGGGCGGCGCGGCGTACTCGTCGAGCGAGCGCATTCTGGACATCGAGCCGGAGGCCCGGCACCAGCGGACGCCGCTGATACTCGGCAACAGGCGCGAGGTCGAGGAGACCGTCGCGATCATAAACGGAGACTGAGCCGGCGCGCGGGCTGCCGCCAAGGAGGACAGCGTGGACATCCAGAAGCTCAACGATACGGCGCGGGCCATGGTCGCCCCCGGCAAGGGTATCCTTGCGGCGGACGAGAGCTCCGGCACGATCAAGAGGCGGTTCGACTCCATCGGCGTCGAGTCGACGGAGCGCAACCGGCGCGACTACCGGGAGATGCTGTTCACGACAGCGCGGGCGAACGAGTACATAAGCGGGATAATCCTGTACGACGAGACGCTGCGCCAGGACGGGACGGACGGCACGCCCCTGGTGGACGTGATTCGGGACCAGGAAATGATCCCCGGCATCAAGGTCGACAAGAGCGGCCACCCGCTGGCGGGCGCGCCCGGCGAGCAGGTGACCGAGGGCCTGGACGGCCTGCGCGACCGCCTGAAGGAGTATGCGGAGCTCGGCGCGCGGTTCACGAAGTGGCGCGGCATCTACGCCATCGGCGACGGCATGCCCAGCCGCTACTGCAACGAGGCGAACGCGCACGCGCTCGCCCGCTTCGCCGCGCTGAGCCAGGAGGCCGGCCTCGTGCCGATGGTCGAGCCCGAGGTGCTGATGGACGGCGACCATGACATCGACGCCTGCTTCGAGGCGACCGAGGAGGCGCTGCGCGAGATGTACTACCAGCTCGGCACGCACCGAGTCGTACTCGAGGGCACGATCCTCAAGACGAACATGGTGCTGTCCGGCAAGGACGCGTCAGACCGGGCCGACCCGCGCGAGGTCGCCGAGAAGACGCTGGCCTGCCTCCGGCGCTCAGTCCCCGCGGCCGTTCCCGGCATCGCCTTCCTGTCCGGGGGGCAGGGCGACGAGGAGTCTACGGTGAACCTCGACGCCATCAACCGGCTCGCCAACGAGGAGGGCGCCCCGTGGGAGCTGACCTTCTCCTACGGCCGCGGGCTGCAGGCGGCCCCGCTGAAGGCGTGGGGCGGCGACAGCGCGAACCGCGGGGTCGTCCAGCAGGAGTACCTCCGCCGCGCCTGCATGACCGCCTACGCCCGCCAGGGCGCCTACGACCCCGACTGGACGCCCGCTGATGGCTGATGGAGATTCGCCGGTATTTGGCGAAGGACCATGACGCCGTCTGGGAGCTCCACAACGTCGCTCTGCTCCAGGTCGATGCCCATGCGGGAAACGGCCCTTGGGATGACGACCTTCATCGTATAGAGGCCGAGTACATCGCGCCGGGAGGCGAGTTCTACGTAGGGACGGCCAAGGGTCGTATCGTCGCCATGGGCGCCCTCCGCAGACTATCCGACGACCGGGCCGAGATACGTCGGATGAGGGTCCACCCGCGCGTCCAGCGGCGCGGCCTGGGAAAGCAGATGCTGTCGGCGCTTGAGCAGCGCGCAGCCGAACTGTGTTTCCGGATCTTGTCCCTGGAAACGACGGTTCAACAGGTACAAGCTATCCGGCTGTACGCACGAAGCGGATACCACGAGGTGGGCAGGGGTAGAAATGCAGGCTTCGAGGTCGTGAGTTTCGAGAAGAAGATCGGCTGAGTCGAGTCAGAGGACAGTCAGCGCATAGTCGGTGGCGGACTGTCGCTCTGTCGCCCGGTTAAACGCGACCCCACCTCGGAACGTATCCTGTCGACGATCAGGTCGATGGCGAGTGTACCGTCGACGACGAGGTCGGCTTCCGCTCGCATCCGCTCCTGGAAATGCTCGTAGATCGGCCGGGCTCGAACCTCGTAGCCTGATAGCTCACCCTTGATGTGCCTGAGCGCTTCGCCGGCCGTAGATCGGGCTGTCGGATCGATGTCTCGCAACAGCCGCCGCGCCATGGCGACGTCCAAGGGCGTGTCGATGAATACCATCAGGTCGATGAACCGTCCGGAGTCCGTGTGCGCTCGGCCTAGCGGAGCGTCGGCCACTACGTATCTCGATGGCCCTTTGGTCATTCCGGTGACTGGATGGCGAACGCTTCTTCCGTCTCTCAACGACTGCAGGTGGCTGCTGAAGACGGGGGTCTGCCACGCGTCGTAGTCGGCTCCGTCGGCGAACCAGCGTTGGAGGTCGGGGGGATGCACGTTGGTGTCGTCGTAGTCGTCGAAGTGAATGGCCGCGGCGTCGCCGAGGACGTGCGCGAGCCGCCGGGTTACCACAGTCTTGCCGCCCCCGCCAACGGCGCTGACGCCGATTACCGCGGCGCAGCCCATTCTCATGCGCCCGCGTGCTGCTGCTCCCCGCGCCGCAGGGCCGCTTCGATGGCGCGGACCAGCTCGCGCGCCGACTCGGCGGACAGCTCGACCGCGACCCTGGCGCCGGGGCCCTGCGCCTCGTTGACGAAGTCGATGTTGACCGCGTGGTCGTAGGGCGCGTGCGTCGGGTGGTCGAATCCCACGTTCGCGCCGTCCAGCCTGAACCAGCCGCGGGCGCCCTTGCCGCTGCCCGATATCTCCGCCTTCTCGACGATCATCGTGCACATGCGTGTTTCCCCCTGCTGGCGTCGCGGACCGCTACGCGCCCAGGTGCTTCTCGAAGAAGGTGAACACCTTGGACCAGCCGTCGACGGCCTGCTCCTGGCGGTACATCGGCCGGTGGTAGTAGAAGAAGCCGTGCCCGGCGCCCTCGTACATGTGGAACTCGAAGTCCTTGCCGTGTGCCGTGAGCTCTCGCTCGTGTGCCGCGACCTGCTCCGGCGACGGGCTGTCGTCGTCCTCCCCGAACAGTCCGAGCAGCGGGCACGACAGGTCCTCCGTGTAGTCGATCGGCGCCACCGGCTGCCTCTCGTTCAGCTGCTCCGGGGACATGACGACGTTGCCGCCCCACAGGTCGACCGCGGCGTCGAAGCCGTCCAGCCGGCAGGCGGCCAGGAAGGCGTGCCGTCCGCCCGAGCAGCTCCCGATGACGCCGACCTTGCCCGTGCAGTAGACGGCCGAGCGCAGGAAGCTCATCGCCGCGGCCACGTCGCCGACGACCTGGTCGTCGGGCACGCCGCCGGCGGCGCGGACGGCCGCGCCGACGTCGTCCGGGTCGCCGTGGCCCTCGCGATGGTAGAGGTTGGGGCTGATGGCCGCGTAGCCGTGGTGGGCGAAGCGTCGAGTCGCCTCGCGGTACCACTCGTCCCAGCCCGGCAGGTGGTGGATCAGGACGACGCCGGGGAAGGGCCCGGCCCCGATCGGCCTGGCGAGATAGGCGTAGACCGTATCGCCGCCATGGCCGTCCAGGGAGACCGTCTCAGCCACCATGCCCTCGTACATGTCCGTCGTATACATCGGCGTCCTCCTATGGCTGGCCTCTCGCCCCACTTCAGTGGGCTGCGGCAACTCTGTCGTCCTGAGCGAAGCCGAAGGACCTGGGGCGGGGTCGCCTCTACCTCGGTCGCGCGTCGACCCCGCCCCAGGCCCCTCACTTCGTTCGGGGCGGCAATTCGCGCCGGGTCGCGTCGCCATGCGACGGCCGCCTGCTTACCGGAACTGGAACGAGTAGAGCTTCGCGTTCTTTATGTAGAACCGTATCTTGACCGGTTGGCCCGCCAGGCGGCTCACGTCCGGGCTGCCGTTCCAGGTCACGACCTGGTCGAGCCCGGACTCGAGGACCGGGTCGCAGTCGTCGAAGGTGAACCCCTCGATCTTGTGGTGGTTGAAGGTCAGCAGCTCGGCCCTGATTTCGCCGATGCCCGGACCGGCCGCGATGGGCGCCCGCGTCGAGTTCAGGTGCAGCGCGGAGCCGCTGAAGGAGAAGGAGCGCGTCACGAGCTGGCCGAACGACTCGGGCCCCTTGGAGATCTCGCCCAGGTGCTCGCGGTTGCGCAATTGCGATAGCTGCTCGTCGGTCGCCGTGTGCGGCACCCAGCCCTTGCCGCCGTCGATGGACACGAAGCCGTCCAGCCGCGACACGGCGAGGCCGATGCCCTCGCCTCCGTCGTCGCCCAGCTCGTACATCTGCTCGGGCGAGCGTCGGTTGGTGCCGATGTAGTAGAAGAAGATCTTGTCGCCGTGGACGATCGCGTCGCCGACGTAGACGCTGCCGAAGTCGAAGTCGACCCGCCTGCCGCCGCGGAATATGAACGGCTCGCGGAAGTTGCGCTCCCAGTGGAACCCGTCCCGGCTGACGATGATCTCGGGGTGGTGCGTCAGGTTCGTCGTGCGGAAGATCCAGAGCACTCCCACGTAGAGGCCCTCATACGGGATCACGAGGAGGCGGTAGAACTCGGTGTCTGGGAAGTCGAGCTCGTCCGGGATCAGGATCGTCTCAGCCTCGGTCCAGTCGATCATGTTCGGGCTCTCGGCGCGGCCGATGATCCGCTTGCCGAACGGCGCGCGCATGTGGTGGCTGCACTCGACGTAGGCGGCGTACGTCTCGCGGATCGGGTCCCAGCCCATGACGTGAGTCGGGCCCCAGCGCCCGATGACCGGCGTCGTGTCCATCACCGGGTTGCCGGCGTAGGGCGTCCACTCGAAGCCGTCGGGCGAGTATTGCAGGAAGGCCCGCATCGGCGCCTTCGTGTCCTTCGTCCAGTCGAGGTGCTTGTACCGCTTCGCCGGGTCGGTCTCGACCGGGTCTTTGAAATGCGGCACCCACTTCTCGTCGTCGATGGGCAGGATGTTGTTGCGCTTCGATCCGTCGAACTCGACCAGGCCGAGCTCCGGGCGCTCCCAGTCGATCCCGTTCTCCGAGGTGGCAAGGCAGACCAGCGCGGGGTCGTCCTCGCCCAGGATTACGATGCCCGTCTGGCCGCCGGGCGTCAGGTCGGGGTCGATCTTCAGGGTGCGGGTGGCGTACCACATCTTGAAGAGGCCCTCGTCCTCCTCGTACATGACCCGCAGCGGCCGCGTGTTGTTGCCCTCCCAGGGCGCCTTGTCGGCCAGGACGGGGTTGTTGTCGGCCTTCACGGCGGGGTTGAGCACCTGCCGCACCTTGGTCATGCTCTCGATCAGGTGGTCGTCCAGGAAGAGCTGCTTGTCGGACGCGATGTCTATGAGCGCCATGGGAGACTCCCTAGGGTCGGATTTTGGGCCGTCAAGGGTATCACCGCCGCCACGCCCGCGCCACCGGAGCACGGCTAACGTAACTGTTCAGAGCAGGTGAGGCGGAACGTCTGAACTGTGATTCGTGGGATTCTGATGATGGGGATGATTTGGTGCTGAGCCTCGCCCACTCTTCGTGGCGGTCCCTCGATACACCCCGACGAAGCGTCGGGGCACTCGGGGCGAACGGGTCAGGTGTTCCCTCAACTCTGAACAGTTGCCCGCTAACGCCGAAGGAAGTGGAGCCTGTCCGCATCGACCGGCTCTTCGGGTTCGGCGTCTTCGGCGATCGAACGCAGCGTCGCGGCGACCTCTTCGACAACGGCCTGCCATAGCCTGGCGCCGAGCTCGGCGCTGGCGTGCGTCGGGTCTCCGATGACGCCTGTGGCCGAGTAGTCCGCGAAGTCGAGGTCCGGGTCCTCCCAGTCTACAGGCTCATGTCCCGGGTCGACGATCCTGTCCATGCGAACGGCCTCGGGACGCAGGTGGAGCGCGATGGACGTGACGAAGCTGTCCGCGTGACCGCCCGGTATGGATGGATCGGCCGTGCGGCACCAGACGTCGTGGTACGGAAGACCGGGCAGGAACGCCCTCGACGCTCCGCCGTACGCCTCGTTGAACCGCTTCACGGTATCCCTGAGGTCGTGTCCTCCGCAGCCGCGCCATACGACGATCCTGCGGAAGCCCTGTCCGGCGAGCGAGTCGAGGGTCGACGCGACGAGGGACTCGTGCAGCTCGACGGGAAGGTCGACGTAGCCGGCGCCGTAGTTCCTGTGCTCCGGCGTGGGCCCGAAGGGAATGGCCGGTAACACGATGGACTGGACGCCGTGGTCGCGGGCGGCCCTGTCGGACGCGGCATTGCACACCTGATCGACGAACCATGTGTCGATGTCCACGGGGAGGTGCGGCCCCTGCTGCTCCGTGCATCCGGTCGGAACGACCGCCAATGCTTCGCCGGCCTGCTCGCGGATCTCTTCGTATGTGAGGTTACCGTATCTCATCGTCCGACACAGCCCCTCCCGGCCTGGTACGCCCCCATTCCCCTGACGCCCCTTACCACGTCGGGGCGAAGGGGCTGCAGTACGATCTCGGACAGCGACGGACAACGACACCGGGCGACCCCGAGCGGGTCGCCTCCTGTGGACGGTCACGCCGCCGCCGGCGTCAGTGGGTGACTGCGCCTCTGGAGGCCGAGGAGACGAGACGGGCGTACTTCGCCATGACGCCGTAGTCGTACTTCGGCGCAGGCTCCGTCCACTCGGACCGGCGCCGGCCAAGCTCCTCGTCGGAGACCTCGACGCGCAGCACGCGGTCCTCGACGTCCATCGTTACGGTGTCGCCCTCGTGCACCAGCGCGATCGGGCCGCCCACCGCCGCCTCGGGCGCGACGTGTCCGATCATCGGGCCGCGCGTCGCGCCGGAGAAGCGGCCGTCCGTCAGAAGCATCACGTCGTCGCCGAGGCCCTGGCCCATGATGGCGCCGGTGACCGCCAGCATCTCCTGCATCCCCGGGCCGCCCTTCGGGCCCTCGTACCTGATGACGAGCACGTCGCCCGCCTGGATGTCGCGGCGGGCGACGGCGTCGAACGCGGCGCGCTCGCCGTCGAACACCCGCGCCGGGCCCGTGTGCGACAGGTGCTTGGTACCGGACACCTTCATCACCGCGCCCTCGGGCGCGAGGTTGCCCTTGAGGATGACAAGCCCGCCGGTAGGGCTGCGAGGCGACGAGATAGGGTAGATGACCTTGCTGTCCGGCTCCGTGTCGAACTCCTCGAGGTTCTCGGCCATGGTCCTGCCGGTCACCGTCATGACGTCTCCGTGCAGCAGGCCGGCCTTCAGCAGCTCGTTCATCACGACGGGCACGCCGCCTGAGCGGTCGACGTCCGACATGACGTAGCGGCCGCCTGGGCGCAGGTCGGTCAGGTACGGGGTCTGGCGGCTGAGGCGGTCGAAGTCCTCGATGCTCAGCTCGACCTTGGCCTCGTGCGCCATCGCCAGCAGGTGCAGCACCGCGTTTGTCGAGCCGCCCATGGCGAGCACGACGGTGATGGCGTTCTCGAAGGCCTGCTTCGTCATGATGTCCCGCGGCTTGATGTCGCGTTCCAGCAGGTTGTAGAGCAGGCGCCCGGACGTGTGGGCGACGCCCTCGTCCCGGCGGTCGACCGCGGGGATCGACGCGGCGCCGGGCAGCGACATGCCGATAGCCTCGATGGCGGAGGCCATCGTGTTCGCGGTGAACATGCCCGCGCAGGCGCCCTCGCCGGGGCAGGCGACGCGCTCCATCGAGACAAGGTCCTCCAGCGACATCCGGCCCTGCGAGTAGGCGCCGACCGCCTCGTACATGTCCTGGATGTTCACGTCCTCGCCCTTGAAGTTGCCGGGCAGGATGGCGCCGCCGTAGACGAACAGCGAGGGGACGTTGAGACGCGCCATCGCCATGAGCGCGCCGGGCATGTTCTTGTCGCAGGCGGCCACGACGATCAGCCCGTCCATGCTCTCGGCGAAGGTCACCGTCTCGATGGAGTCGGCGATCACCTCGCGGCTGACCAGCGAGGCCTTCATGCCCTCGGTGCCCATCGAGATGCCGTCGCTGACCGTGATGGTGCCGAACTGGAAGGGGACAGCGTTGGCGGCCCAGAGGCCCTCCTTCACCCTTGCGGCGAGCCGGTCCAGGTGGACGTTGCAGGGCGTGACGTCGCTCGCCAGGTTGCCGACCGCGACGAACGGCTTGTCCATGTCCTCGTCGCGCAGCCCTACGGCGCGCAGCATCGAGCGCGCCGGGGCGCGGTTCGGCCCCTCGCTGACGGCGCGGCTATGGCGCTTCAGGTCCGGTCGTGCTTGGGTAGCCATTCTCTTGTCTCCAGCCACATATGGCGTGACGGCGATTATAGCAACAGGTCGCGGGCCGGTTGGACACCTCGAGTCTGAACAGGTCGCGGGGCGGGCGGCGCGAGGTTTGACGCCGGCGCCGACCTGAACATACGATTGGCGCGTTCGGGGCCCGCTGGCATGCCTCCATGGCCCCGTCGGACCCGCTTCCGATCCCGTCTCCGTCGCCCGTTCGTCTCGATCCGGTAAGGAGCCATGTTCTTCGACCTGGACTTCCACTCGCTCAGCCGTCGCCTGGCCCTGGCGCGAACGGTCGACGCCGCGCAGGAGATACTCCTGTTCGACGTGGAGTCGGGCGACAGCCTCGGCAGGATAGGGCCGGAGCTCTTCCCGTCCGAACCCCGGTTCTCGCCCGACGGGAGCAGGCTCGCCTTCCTGGGCGACGGCCGGATATACGTCCATTCGTTGGAGAGCGGTACCAGCGACGCCGTCGTCGACCTGGCGGACAGTTACGCCGGCCTCGTCTCGTGGTCGCCGGACGGCCGGTCGCTGACCTTCTCAGCCCTCGCCGGTCTCTCCGCCATACGCGAGGAGGCGAAGATATTTCGGCTCGACCTCGGCGAACGGCGCACTGTCCAGCTCACGGAAGGGCCGGGACTCGACCGCTTCGCGGACTGGAGCCCCGACGGCTCCCGGCTGGCGTTCCGCCGCACGCTGGTCGACTTCCCGATCTACTACCACACCATGATGTTCACCGACCGCGACGGCGCCGCGACGACGCAGGTACCGCTGCCGGACGGCATGTCCCAGCTCACGAGCCGCCACTGCTGGTCGCCGGACGGCGCGTTCCTGGTCCTATGGGAGGGCGACAACTGGAAGGACGGCAGGGGCGCGCTCCAACGCCGGCTCAAGGCATTCCGCGTCGACGACATGAGCGTCGCGTGGACGCTGGAGGGCGAGACGCTGCTGGGCGGCTGCTTCGATCCGCGCGGCGGTAGAGTCCTCGCTGCCGCCGAGGACAGGCTGGCCCTGCACGCCTTCCCGTCCGGCGAGCGGCTCGACGAGCTGTCACTGGAGGGTCTCGCCCCGCTGCGGCACATATCGACCCGCGTTGCCGTGTGCTTCGATACTGAAGGGGACGCGGTCTACTTCCTCGGCAGGGACGGGAAGCTCTATCGCTGGCGGATCGGCGGAGACTGCGAGGTGGCGCACGAGGGCCGGCCGGAGGAGCTGACCATCCAGCTACGCAGCGAGGAGTACAGCTTCGCCTCTCGAAACGGCCGCGAGGTCCCCGTACGCCGCTATCTGCCACGGGCGCCGAACGGCCACGCGGTGATGATCGAGGCGGGCCCCTGGTCGGGGCAAGACCCTCATCCCTCGGTGCTGTTGCGCATGCTCGAGGAGGGGTACGAGGTTGTCCGGCCCGCGTCCAGGGCGACACGTCCGGCCCCCGGACAGGGCTGGCCGCTGGAGCCGGGCGTCTTCGGCCGCGACGACGTGCACGACCTGGTCGACTGCGCCGTGGACTGGAAGCGCCGCTTCGGCGCGGAGCTTGGCTCGCTCGCCCTCGTCGGCGTCGGGTTCCCGGGCGGATACCTGGCGTTCCTGGCGCTGACATACCCTGAGGCGCCGTGGTCGTGCGCCGTCACGGTGTCGGCGCGGACGGTCATCGGTCAGCACATGGAGACCCTGGCGATGCCGCCGGACCCGTCCGGACATCGGGAGGAGATGCGCAGGCGCTCGCCGGTCGCGCGGGCCGACGAGATACGCTTCCCGCTGCTGATGCTGCACGCCGGCCGCGATCCAAGCGCGCCACTTGACGATGCCGAGGCGATCCAGGCCGGAGTGCGCCGCTGCGGACTCAGGTGCGACCTCGTCGTGTTCGAAGACGACCCGTATGGGCTGCCCCTGGGCAGGCCGCGCATGTTCGACGCGATGCTGGGCTTCCTGCGCGACCACTGGACCGAGCGCCCGGGGGCTCGGGGGCAGGCTTTGCGCGGGAAGGACGGCTAAACGAAAGTCTCAGATGGTCGGGAGGCCAGGGCCCGGGGTCGGTTTTCGTGTGAGCTGTGCCATTGTGTTCCAAAGTGTTCCATTCCTATCTGGGCGGTGGAACAGTTCGCCGGAAAATGGAACAGTGAGTGTTCCACGTCTCGTATCTGGGGTGGAACATCGCGGGACAAAATGGGACACCGGTGTTCCAAAACGTCTGAACTGTGATTCGTGTGATTCAAATGATGAAGATGATTGTTGGCGTGGTCCACCCTTATCTCAGTCCTCTCCCGTCGAACGCGTGATGCAAATTAACAAGGGTCTAAGAAGTAGTTTAGGAAAGAGTCGAGAAGTGGTACAGGTAGTCTACCCTTACCAAGGAGTAGGCCATGACCTTAAGCCTCGACACTTTCCTGGTGGCATTGTATACGACGGTGGACGACCTCTATCAGAAGCACTATGCCGGTACAAAGCCTCGTCGCCCCGGCAGACGGCCGGAGTTGTCCGACAGCGAGGTTCTGACTCTAGCCATCTGCGCCCAATGGTTCGGGACCTCTGAGCGAGCCTTTATCCGTCACGCCTCGGAGCACTGGCGCAGCTACTTTCCCAAGCTGGTGAGCCAGAGTACCTACAATCGCCGCCTCCGGGACATGACGGGCGTGTTGGCTGACCTTGTTGGAGTGATGGCCCAAGAGTTAAAGGCATATCGTGGACAATACCAGGCTGTGGATACCGTGCCAGTGCCTCTGATGCGTCGCTGTCGGGGCCGACGCCACCGTCTGTTCGGAGACGAAGCGGCCATCGGGCGTGGTGGGAGCGACCGTGACTGGTACTACGGAAGCAAACTGCTTGTGTCGGTGACACCGGAGGGAGTCAGCACGGGTTTTCTGCTAGGCCCTGCCAGCACGGAAGACCGGTGGATGGCCGAGTCATTCTTCTGTTGGCGCATCGATCAGACAGATACGCCCTATGGCCTCCAGGACCTGCCCAGCATCTACCGCCGGAACGGTGAGAGATATGTGGGACCCACCGGGCCTGTGAGACCCAGGTGCGGAGTGGGTTCGGCCAGTGCGGTGCCCTATGTGGCAGATAACGGTTTCTTTGGAGCTTGGTGGCAGACGCACTGGCGACAGAAGTACGGAGTGGTCGTGCTAACGCCAAAGAACTATCAAGGATATGGCTCGCGCAGTGCAAGAAGAGAACACTCCGCCTGGAAGCAGGTGGTGGAGACCGTCAACGGCCATCTGGAGAAGGTCTTCAGCCTCCACTTCTGTGGCGCACGCAGCTCATGGGGCCTGGTAAATCGGGTGGCTGCCAAGCTGGTGGCCTTGAACATCGGTATCTGGATCAACCGCCTCTTTGGTCGTCCTGATCTCGCTCTCGCCACCATCTTCAACCCATAAGCCTAATTTGCATCACGCGTGTCGAGGGAGAGGAGGCAAGACGCCAGCACGCGGGGTTGAATTCATGGGGGCCAGAATAGCACAGGCGTGCTGATATGTCCAGTGAGCGCATGACCTCAAAAGTTTGGTTACCGAAGCGAAGAATGTGCCTCAAAATTGCGGTTACCGAGGACGGGGAGGTAACCGTGAACCGAGAGAGTATTCGAGAGTACTTCGCGCGGCAACGGGACAGATACAACAGGGCCGACAGGTCGGAGAAGGGAAGGATCCTGGATGAAGTGGTGTTAGTGACCGGCTACCACAGGAAGTCGGCTGTCCGGCAGCTATCGGGTGGGACTCGAGAAGCTAGAGGAGGTCGAGTGGGCAGGCCGGTAGAGTACGGTCCGGAGGTGTCGGCCGCCGTCAGAGTGGTGCACGAGGCTGCTGGCGGCATCGGAGCGAAGCGGCTGCACCCGTTCGTCGGGGAGTTGGCGTCGCGACTGGCGGCGTTTGGCGAGCTGGAAGTGGACGCCGGTACGGAGGCTCTGCTCAGACGCGCAAGTGCGGCAACGCTGGAGCGTATGCTGGCAGCGGACCAGGTGCCTGTGAGAGCCAGGTCGAAGAGCCTGACCAAGCCTGGGACGACCCTTCGGAGTCGTATCGCGGTGCGAACGTTCAGGGACTGGGACGATGCGAGCCCGGGGTTTGTCGAGGTGGACACGGTGGCGCACTGCGGTCCGACGAGCGAGGGGTTCCACCTGTGGACGGTGATGGCGGTGGACGTGGCGACGGGGTGGGTGGAGATGGATGTGGTCTGGGGCAAGACCCAGGAGCGAGTGGGAGCAGCGATACGCAAGATACACAGGAGGTTGCCCGTGCCGCTGCTTGGGCTGGACAGCGACAATGGGTCTGAATTCATAAACCGAGGGCTTTACACCTACTGCGAGGACAATGGGATCACGTTCACCCGGAGCCGGCCGTACCGCAAGAACGACAGCGCCCACGTCGAGCAGAAGAACGGAGCGGTGGTGCGAAGGCTGACCGGTCACAGTCGGTACTCATCGTCCGCGGCCCTCAAGCAGCTCAGGCAGGTCTACTCCTTGGCGAGACTTCACGTGAACTTCTTTCAGCCCGTACGGCTGCTCACGTCGAAGAGTCGCCAGGGCGACCGAGTGGTGCGTCGCCATGACGTGGGCATGACGCCGTACGAGCGGATGCTCCAGAGCGGAACGCTGGTGGGCGCGCGGCGCACGGTTCTCGAGAATCTCTACCTCTCGCTCAATCCGCTCTGGCTGAGTCGTCAGATCGATGCCGAGACCGACAAGCTGCTCGGCCTGGCATGGCGGCGAGGTCAGCCGTTATCCTGGAACACTGCCGGTAACCGCAATTCTGAGGTCAATTCTCTCGCCCGGTAACCGCTAATTTTGAGGCTGCACGGTGAGACCTGCGATGGTAACTGCTCAGAGTCGAGGGGCCAGACCACACATGCCCCGACGGTCCGATGAAACCGGCTGTCTCCCCGAGTGAGGGCGACGCACCCTGCCGGGGATGGATTCCCTAGCAGTCCGTCCGAGGATCATCTGACGTTGCTTGCGGGTCAGCGACAATGGATCGCGACAACTGATTTTGCCGGTTGGCCCGGCCGGGCCACAGATAGCTTGCGAATAGCGCCGTGCTCACTACCCGGCAAAGTTCCTGATGCGTTGGGCTGGCCCATCGCCCCGTGCTTTCTTGTGCAGATTGCCCCCCAAAGCGGAACAGTTTGAGCAGGTTGTGGCCGGTGCAGATCAGCGACCATTCGCCGTTCACCTTGTCCAGTCCCCTTAGCAGGAACTGCCGGAATCCCCGGCCCTGCTTGATCTGTCCGAACACCGGCTCCACAGTTTGCATCCGCAAGCGTAGCGCTCCCGACCCCGGCTGGTCTGTAACTTCCGTCGCATCCGATCCTAGGAGACAGATGGCTGGGTATGCGACCTCGGGGCGCGGGTGGTACAACCCGGCCGTGGCGGGTCTGCTCCGAAGCGACGAACGGGTCCACGCCCATACCATAGAGATCGTCGACTGCCTTTGCCGAGTAATAGCCAGCATCGGCGGACACTTCTCTGGGAACTGCACCGACGTTGTCGATGGTCTCCTCTATCATCGCCGCAGCCTGTTGCTTATCCGAAGTCTGGTTGGTGGCCCGCGCCGCCACGATCACCTGGTGAGCGCTGTCCACCACCGCCTGACAGTTGTACGCTTGCAGGAAGTCCTTTCCTCCAAGTGCGGGCATGATGCGCGACTCGCTATCGGTGAAGTTACGCTGGGCCTTGTCGTCGGGCACCCCCGGGTGCTTACCACCTTCGGTCTCGGCCTGTTCAGCAGCCGCCTGCGCCTCGGCTTCCAGCGCCGCCATCGCTTCCCGTATCTTCTCCAACCGACCCTCTCGAAAGGCCAGCTCCTGGGGCAACTCATCTCCACGCTTGTCTTTGCCATACAGCCGGTCTTCCTCATCATCCGCTGCCTGGGCCTGTCGCAACAACTCCGCTACCTCCGCCGCCAACTGCGCTGCCTCCTCCTTCATCCGTTGGTAACTCATCGCCTTATGCTTCGATGCGTTGGCCTTGACCTTTGTGCCGTCCAGCGCCACATGCCCCAGCTTCACCAGCCCCGCCTGCTGGCACAACGCCAGTACCTGTATGAACAGGCCCGACAGCGCATCCAGATTATCCTTGCGAAAGTCGGAGATGGTCCGAAAGTCCGGTGTGTTGTTCGCCGCCAACACCCTGAAGGCGATATCCTCGTGGAGGCGCTGGGCGATGCGGCGTGAGGACGACACCCCGACGCAGTAGCCGTAGAGCAACACCTTGACCATCATGCGTGGATGATACGGCGGCCCGCCACGACGTTCCCGCTCGTACCGAGCTGTGACCTCCGACATGTCCAACTGGTCCACCACGTCGGATATGAAGTAGGCCAGATGGTCGTCAGGCAGCCACTCCTGCAACGCCGCTGGCATCAGCAACTGCTGGTCCGGTTCGTAGGGAAGGTAGGTCTTGCTCATCGACGACTCCCTGCTACTGGGACTGGCAACATCATACCCCCAAACACTCACCAGCCGTGTTTCTCGGACAGGCTGCTAGACTCACAAACGAAGTGCAACACCCTGGCAGGGTGTTGCCATGGGAAATCGATATAGTCACGTCACCATTGAAGAGCGGTGTGAGATTGCCAGACTACAGACCGAGGGCTGTTCGATCCGGCAGGTACAGGCCGCGGTATGCCGATGAGCAGGCCCGGGCACGGCGCTGGACCGGCTCTCGTCTGGACCGAGACGACCGTCTGCGCGACCAAGTGCTCTCTCGCCTCAGAGCAGGCTGGTCGCCTGAGCAGGTCGCAGGTCGCCTGGCTCTGCAATCTGGCAGGAAGGTCATCTCACACGAGACGATCTATCGGTTCATCTACGCTCAGTTGTCGCGTACCAAGGACTACTCATGGAGACACTACCTTCCCCGAGCCAAGTCCAAGCGCGGCTGGCGGGGTCGCAAGGGCGGGAGCCCCGCCTCCTTCATCGCTCAGCGCAGGCCACTCGTCGAACGGCCTCAAGAAGCCGCCGACAGACAGACGCCAGGTCATTGGGAGGCTGACCTGATGCTCTTCCGAACCTACGGACAGGCGGTACTCACTCTGCACGAGCGGCACTCACGTCTCATCATCGCCCTTCGACCTCCAAGCAAGGCCGCAGATCCGATAGCCAGTGCCATCGCCGAACTCCTCGCTCCATTCCCGCCGCAGCTGCGGCGGACGATCACCTTCGACAACGGCACCGAGTTCGCGCGGCATCATCGCCTCCATGACCTGGGCATCCAGACCTTCTTCTGCGACACCCACTCCCCTTGGCAGAAAGGCGGCATCGAGAACGCCATCGGCCGCCTGCGGCGAACTCTACCGCGCAAGACAGACCTGGCTAACTTGTCGAACGACCAATTCGAACTCCTGCTGCAGTCTTACAACATGACCCCCCGCAAGTGCCTCGGATACTACTCTCCCGTCGAAATCATATGGAAGCAGGTGTTGCACTTGAAATGTGAATCCACCTTCCCGCCTTCGCGGGAATGACGGTTTGCGGGGGTGTGCCGCGTCGGGAATGGTCAACTGGGTGCGCGGGCATGGAAGTTGAGCGCGCCCCTCAATACGCGCAGCCGAAGCGGGCGGGGTGTATCGAAGGGCGCCGTTTCGTGGTGGACCGGTCGTGCGGTCCGCTCATTGTGGCGCTCAGCTTTGCTCGGTCGCCTGCTTGGTTACGGCTTCGATCATGGCCTGGATGTAGCCGTTGGCGAAGGCGCGGCCGCGGTGGCCCCACTGGGTGTCCTGGAACGTCTGGGGGACGTGGTCGTCGATGAAGAAGCCGTCGAAGCCGACGTCGCGGTAGATGGTCATGGCGCGGTACATGTCCACGTAGCCGGTGTTGACGAACTCCTCGTGGAACGACGGGACCTGGCCGGAGACGTTGCGGAAGTGGACGTAGAGTATCTTCCGGCGCTCGCCGAAGTAGCGGACCATCTCGTAGATGTCCTCGCCCTCCATCTCGGAGAACGTCCCCTGGCAGAACTCGATCGCGTTCGAGTCGGACGGGTATATCTCGACGAGCCGCCTGTAGGACTCGAAGCTGCGCAGCAGCTGGGGTATCCCTCCGAGCACCGGCACCGGAGGGTCGCAGGGGTGGATGCCGAGGCGTATGCCCTCCTCCTCGGCGACGGGCGTGATGATGTGTATCCAGCTCTCCAGGTTGGCCCACATCTCCTCTTCGGTGTACTCGCGGCCGTGGGTGAGCGGCATCTTCCGGGCCTGCTCGTAGTCGAAGGCGGTCGCGACGGCGCCGCAGCGGATCAGTCGCGGTGTCGTGCGCCAGACGTGGGACGGCATCCAGTTGTAGCCGAAGATGGGGATGCCCGCGCGGGCGATGTTGCGGACGGTGTGGACCATGTTCTCTATCTGCTCGTCGCGCCTGGGGCCGCCGAGCATGATCTGGTCGTAGAAGTTGGTCGGCACGTTCTCCAGCGCCGTCAGCCTCAGGCCGTACTGCTCGACGGTCAGCCTCAGCTTGACCAGGTCGCTCAGCTCCCAGCGGCCGCCCGCGCCCGGCAGGTCGGGCGTGTTGAACAGCACGTCGGTGGCGCCGTACTGGGCGCAGAAGCGGAGGTACTCGGGCGTGGCCTCTCTGAACTGTCCGAAACCGGCTCTCATGGTCGCTTCTCCTTCGCGGCCGGGCCCGGCGCGTCAGCCGGGCGGCCAGAGGTCGAAGTAGTCCGGCGCCCAGCGCCGGGCGAGGTAGACGGAGGACGCGACGACGCCCTGGCGTCCGGCGGCCATCTCGGCCTCGATCCAAGACTCGGCGCCGGCGAAGTCGGGCAGCTCGGCGACGTACGCCCAGTGCCATTCCGGCTGCGGGTTGACCAGCCGGAAGCTCTCGAGCCGCGACAGCCCGTGCCGTTTCGCGACGTCGCCCAGGCTGCGGGCGTGCGCCTCGTCCGCGGTTGCCGACTCCGGCGGGCCGCCCTGCGCCACGTGCCGCCCGAAGCCGAGCACGACCAGGCTGTCGCGGTCGACGTCGAGGTCTGGGACGTCGTGCGGGTCGACGCCGGGGCGCCTGTGCTGGTCCGGCGGGCCGGTGACGAGCGGCGCGAGGTGGCCCGGCGCCCATCGCCTGCCGAGGTGGTACTCGAAGTTGCCGTAGGCGCCGTAGGGCGGCTCGACCTCGGCGGCGATCCAGGCCTCTGCGCCCTCGGCGGTCGGGAACTCGATTATCCAGAACAGCCGCCAGTACTGCTGCGTCCCGACGAGCCGGTAGCCCTCCAGGCGGGTCATGCCGTGCTCGCGGGCGACGTCGAGCATCAGGTCGACGTGGACGCGCTGGTACTCGTCGTGCTGCTCTGCGGTGAGGCCGTACCAGCCTGGCACCCTGCCGCCCTTGAAGAGCACGGCTACGCCGTCGTGGGCCATGTGGTCCCTCCGCGATACCGGAGCGGCGCCATTCTACCAGAGCGTCGGTCGGCGGCGGCCAGATGTCGTGCACGGAGGCGCGGCGCCGCGAGCGCAAGCGGGCTCAACCGGAGAGGCGGCGTCCGACGCTGGCCGCCTCTGCGGCGGCGGTCAGGGACCTTCGTTGCGCCACCAGCGGACCTCGTTGCTGCCGCGCTCCGCCGAGGCCACCACGTCGGGGCGGCCGTCGCCGTCGACGTCGGCCACGAAGACCATGTTGGCCTTGCTCCACCTGTCCTTGAGGAGCTGCATGGACCACGGTCCCCTGGGGTCGCCCCCGTGCTTGAAGACGGCGACGCGTCCCTTGCCTTCGCCCCACGCCGAGGCGACGACCTCCAACTGGCCGTCCCCGTCCAGGTCTGCCGCGAAAGCCTCGAAGGCGTTCAGGTACGACTCTGCTATGACGTGCTTCTTCCAGGGCGTCCGCTCGGGCCGGCCCTCGTTCTCGTACCACACGACCTGGTGCAGGCGTGGGTCGTTTCCCTCGTCGGGGCCCGCGTAGCCCAGCGCCATCACCACGTCCAGGTCGCCGTCGCCGTCCATGTCCACGGGGTGGCCGTGGGCCGGGCGGTACGGCGTGTCGATGACGTGCTTGATCCACGGGTCGCGAGCGGGGTCGCCGGGGTTCTCGTACCAGACCACTTGATGGTCCCCGGCGGCTGTTCCCAACAGGTCGATGCGACCATCGCCGTTGATGTCGGCGGCGCGCATGTTCCTCGTCTCCGCGATGTTCTCCTCGATGACGTGCTTCACCCACTCCCCGTCGCGGTTTTCGAACCATGCGAACTGGTTTCCCTTCACCCAGCTCGACGCCGCGACATCCAGGTCTCCGTCGCCGTCCAGGTCCGCGACCGCGACGTCGTACGCTCCGGGCAGGCCGCCCCTGGAGATGTAGTGGTGCGACCAGGACGCCCTGTCCCTCGGGTCTCCGTCGTACTCGAACCACAGCACGCTGCCGCCGACGTTGTCCACCACCACGATCTCCGGCCTGCCGTCGCCGTTGATGTCCGCGATGGCGTGCCGCTCCAGCCACTCGTCCGAACGCAGGTGGATGATGTGCCTGGCGAAATTCCCGCTGCCGTCGTTCTCGAACCAGTACAGGCCGATGTCGGTGTCGGCGGCGACGATGTCGAGGGAGCCGTCACCGGTGATATCGGCGACGGAGATCCCGAACGCGTATCGGAAGTCGCCGGAGACCAGGTTCTCGGTGAATCTCAGGTGGTCTGTCATGTGCAGTTCGCCTCCAGTGCTTCAGGGCCCCGTGGTCCGCAGAGGCGAAGCTACGCCAGTTTGATCTCGAGCTCGTCCATCGAGATCTTGCCTGAGGGCACGGACGTGAACCCAACGAACTTGACGGCGAAGCTGGTGCACCCCGCGAGCACCTCGCCCACGCCCTTGGCCCTCGACGGGTCCGAGGCCCAGGACCGATGCCAGAGGGACTCGTCGTCCTCGAGGACGAACCTGTTGGGCTCCGATGGCCACGCGCCGTCGCCGATCTCCAGGGGATGGCTGTTGTAGTGCCAGGCCGTCCCGTTGCTCAGGATGTGGAAGTAGCACTGGCCTCCGTGAAGCTGCAGGCCATCGCCGCGCAGGTATACGGATACCTCCGCGTTTCGAAGGTCTATGGGGCCTTCGCCGATCCAGTTTCTCTTCAGGGTGAACGGGAACACCGATATGGGGTTCTCGGGCGTGTCCGCGCTCCAACCGTGCTCGTCGCTCCAAATGTATCCGCCGTCGTCGACCCCGCCGTTTCCCTGCCACACGGCGAGAATGAAGATGTTCCGGCCCGCGCGTATGCAGCCGTGGTAGTCGTAGGAGCACCATCCCTCGGGCCCCACGTCGAAACTGTATTTGATCACCTTCAACTCCTGTCCCTGGTATGTCGTCCGCCGCGATGGTAGGGAAGTGGCCCCATGTCCGTCAACTGGAACGCTCGGCACAGATTCCCCACCTCCACATCCAATGTCACATCTACCAGCCATCACCTCGTAGGTAACTGTTCAGAGTTGAGGGGACACCTAACCCGTTCGCCCCGAGTGCCCCGACGCTTCGTCGGGGTGTATCGAGGGGCCGCCACGAAGAGTGGGCGAGGCTCAGCACCAAATCACCCCATCATCAGAGTCCCACGAATCATAGTTCACGGCCGCCTGGCGCGAGGAGCCCCGGTCCGGGCGCCGTTGACGACGACGCGGGCCGCTGATAGGTTGACGGCAGGGGAGCGCCGGAGTCGCTCAATCGGCTCGTCCCCGGGAGCACGGCCCGGACGACTCGGCTGCGCTCCACGGCCTGGGATGTCCCCGGATGGGCGTTGGGGTGAACGGAATGTCCTGTCGCGGTCTCACCATGGCGGCAGTTGCGGCGGCTCTCCTGGTCGCCGCAGCCGCCGCGTGTTCGGGCGGCGACGACGAGGTGGACACACAGGTCGAACCCCCTGCCTCCGCCGGCTCCCCGGCCGCCGGCGACGCCACGCCGGTTTCTGACGGAACCGATGCTGAGCCGAGCAGAGAGTACATGGTGGCCCAGCAGTTCGATCTGAGCATCGAGGTGACCAGCCCGGAATTCAACGAGAGAAGGCGCATTCCGAAGAAGTACGGCTGTACCCAGGAGGACATATCGCCTCCCCTGGCGTGGTCCGCGCCGCCACAGGGGACCGTCAGCCTCGCGCTGGTGGTGGACAGCAATCAGCATCCCGGGCCCCGCTGGGCGCACTGGGTGCTCTGGGGCATCCCGCCCGCCGCGCGTGCGCTTCCCGAAGCCGTCCCCAACACTCCGGAGGCGCCGTCAATCGGCCCGACCGCCCGGCAGGCGACCAACAGCGAGGGCAATGTAGGCTGGTCGGGACCGTGCCCGCAACCCAGCCGTGTCCCCATGAGCAGCGCGCGTCCATCGAATACGAGGGACGTCGTCAAGAAGTACACGTTCAGGCTCTACGCGCTGGACACCGAGATCGACCTGGGGCCCGACGCGACCCGGGAAGACCTGCTGCGGGCCATAGACGGCCACATCGTCGCTGGCGGCGAGCTGGCGGGCGAGCAGGTGGGCGAGATCATCCGCTTCTAGGCGTAGCGTGCGATTGGCCAGACCTTGACGCCGTTCGCCGGGTTGACGACGGGCGGTCCCGATCGCCTCACAGGCGCGGATCGGCTGGACCGGCCGGAGCACGAACCGCCCGGGGGTGTGCCAAGCGCGTTCCGGGCGGTGTAGCTCCTGTGACCCGAGGAGCGCGCTCCCGGCCGTGCGCCACAGGCCGCTCTGTGGCGTCGCCGACGGTACGTGGACGATGGCGCCGCGACAGGAGACCCTTGCGTAACCCCTTGCTTGCGGCGAACAGTGGTGGACCTGCGTCGATTCCGCACTTGGAGGCCCCGCCCCTGGATTCCCGCCTTCGCAGACCTTTGCGTAACTCCACCTGTGGGTAACAGATGTGGCGTTGATGCGTCGTTCTTCGTATCTAGAAGCCCCCCGCCCCTGGGTTCCCGCCTGCGCGGGAATGACGGTTGTGCAAGGGCCTCATACAGCGGCATCCCCCGGACGTGGGGATGGCGGACAAAGCAACGAGCCTTCGGAGAGGTGGCCCTCCGAAGGCTCGCCTTAAGACCGCCGGTTGTCGCCCTGTGAGGGCGGTCTACGTGTGCCTAGTGCTTCTCGACGTACATGTCCCAGAGATTGACCCTGATGTTGGAGTTGGTCTCGAAGCCTCCCACCCAGGGCTTGATCACGAAGTTCAGGAACTCGAACCACTGGAACGGAATCCCGTAGACCTTGTCGAACCACTCGTTCTCCACGGCCTGGTAGGCCTTGCACCGGTCCGGATGGTCCAGGGGCAGCGACCTGGCGTAGTCGTGCAGGGCGTCCATTACGTCGTACGCGCCCGGCACGGGGTCCAGTACGCCGATGTCCTTGGCGGTGAAGGTGGTCATGATCTGGGTCGGGTCCGGCACCCACGCGGCTTCGCTGAATCGCCGCAGCTGCGTGTTGGGCCGCCTCGGCATGCCGCTCTCGCGCCTGAGCACGTCGAGCTCGATGTTGAGGTTGTCCTTCCAGTACTCTTTGATCGCGACCGACATGTTGATGAAGCTGCCACGCGACAGGTCGGTCAGGATAACGGGGACGTTCGCGCCGCTGCCGTAGGTCGACTCGGACAGGTACTGCCGCGCGAGGTCGGGATCGTAGAAGTGTCCCCGGCTGTCCGGGTTGTAGCAGGAAGCGCCGGGTCCGAAGATGCCTGTGCCCATGTGGGCAGCCGGGCCGACCACGGCCTGCACGATCGTCTCCATGTCCTGACCGTGGGCCAGCGCCTTCCTCACGAACACGTCTTCCATCGGGGCCTGGGCGAGCTTCGTCCCCCACCACCAGATGCCTGGGTAGTTCGGCCTTCGCAGGTGGGTGCTCCAGGGATGGCTCGGATCGAGAACCTGGTTGAAGGTCACCTCGTTGATCTGCAGTATGTCAATCTCATTGTTCTCGTACATGATGAGCTTGACCTGCGCGTCAGGCACCGCGGGCATGACCATCTTGTCGATGGTGCTGTCCGGGCCCCACCACACTTTGCCTACAGACTCCACTCGATTCGTTACCGTCAGGCCGCTGTCCGGGTCATAGGTCACGTCGTAGGGACCGGCGCCGATCGGGTTGTTGCCCCAGTCGGGGTCGGACAGAACCTGGTCGAGCTTGGTCAGGCCCGTCATCCAGACCGCCATGTACTGAGGCCATGCGGGCCAGGGGAGGCTCTGCGTGATCTCGAGGGTGTGGTCGTCGATGACGCGCAGACCCTCTGCGTCCGTGACGTCTCCGGCCTTCAGCTCGTCCCATCCCTTGATGGTGCCGAGGGCGATGCTGGCAGCGCCCCAACCGGCGATGTTCTCCGGCTTGGCGCCGTGCTCCCAGTAGGCCTTGACGTCGGCCGCGGTCAGTGGCGTGCCGTCCTGGAAGACCGCGTCCTCGCGGATCGATACCGTGTATACCGTGGCGTCATCGTTGACCGTATAGCCCGTGGCGATCCAGGGGACCAGCTTGTCGGTGGGACCGTCAAACTGGAACAGCGTCCCGTAGACTCCCATGGAGTACTGCCGGTTGCCGCCGCCGTCGCGCCAGGGGGCCAGGTTGCTTCGCATGCGACCGGGCATCGTGATCACCTGCGTATCGTGCAGGTTGAGCGCGACCTCTGTTGAACCAGTCCTCTCGACCCTGGGCTTGAAGACCTGGGCCGGCGCGTCCGCGGCCTTGGGCGCCTCGGGCGCCGCCGCGGCCTGGGCCGGAAGCGGCGTGTCCGCCGCCTGTGCGGCCTGAGCCGGCGCGGGCCCCTGTCCGGTGCCCGCCGCCGGCGCGGCCGGATCGGCCGGGGCCTGCGCGGCCTGTGGTTGCTCAGGGTCCGCAGCTTCTTCCGCAGCGCACGCCACCCCGACCGCCACAACCAGGAGGGAAGCGGCGATCACAAGGAAGACGCGAAGAACTCTCTCTCTCGACAACATGTTTGGCTCCTTTCGTACCATCAGCGCGTCACGAATCTGTCGTTCTCTGAACGGAATTGGTATTGTATGGGCCGCTCGCGTCCGCGTCAACTCCCAGGTTGCCAGAGGCGGTTGTCCCATAGCGATTCGGGCCGCTCAGTTCTCATCGGACGGGCGCTGGCTGGCGGCGCCCACGCCGGACGACTCGGTCCGCCCGGCCCCGATCACCGTTGACGCACGACCTTGCCCACCTGTTCGCCGATCAACTGACCGCCGGCCAGGACGTGGCCGTCTATTGCCTGCAGCAGGTCCTCTTTCGTGGCCTCCGGGCCCAGATCGATGTTGGTGTCGAGCGCGAACAGGCTGAAGGAGTAGCGCTTCACGAGGGTGTCGCCTTTCGGGTGGCCCTCGCTGGTGGTCCTGAAGATCACCGGCTCCGGGCACGGACCAGACCAACCGACCTTGTCGGCGCTGTTGGTCCCCTGCCTGGCCGCCGGGCCGATACCCGGCGCCTCCGCGCCGTTGGGCACGCCCTCCGGGAGCTCCCTCGCGTCCGGGGGGATGCCCCATAACACCCAGTGCGTCCAGCGGGACCCCGGGAACTGGTCGCTGTCGACCAGGAGGGCGATGGACACCGTGCCCTCGGGCACGTCTGTCCACGTCAACGGGGTCGACACGTCCTCCTGTTCGCAGCCGAACTTCTTCGGAATGCGCTTTCTCTCGTTGAATTCCGAGCTCGTCAGCTCGATGCTCAGATCGAACTGCTGCGCAAGCTGGCCTTCCTCTCCGGACCCGCTGGCGTCGTCGTCCTCAGCGGCGGTCGAGGTGTCTGGAGCAGCTGCCGTTGGAGCCACGGCCGCTGTCGCAGCGGAGGCTGGCGCCGCGGGTTGCGGGTCCACTTCGTCGTCGCCGCTCGAGCACGCCATCGCTCCGGCCGCCAGCACGGCAACTGCGACGAGCGCGGTCCTGGTGGCTCCCGGAAAGACGGTCCGCATATCTCTCCTCCCGGTCCCTGGGGATCTCGCCTGCCCCGGAGTGTGCCCCAACCTGCGCGCGGGTGCGATCGGAAAGGGACATCAGGGCCCGGTTGCACTGCCCCGCCCCGTGCTCTCCGGGCACCACGGCGACGTCCCCGGCTGGCCGCATGATACCACCTTCCGAACACCTGCGGGACACAGGGCCTGCCGTCAGCGCTCACGTTGCGCCGAATACTTGGGCGCGGTCGATACGAAGCGCTGAGAGCCTGTCGGCCCGCGCGCGGTATATTGGCGAGATGTCCCATGTCCAGACGTGGCTGGAGAATCCGGGCATCGCCAGTCGGGGATTTCGGCCTCTGATATCTGTTGACAACAGGGGGTCGTCGGAATACTGTTGTCAGGTAGCCGTCCGTGTACGGGACGCGCAGGAGTCTGCCATGCGGAACGCCGAAGACATCGCCCTGATGGCGCACCTGGTGAGGCGGGCCGGTTTCGGGGCGTCGCGCTCCGAGATCGAGGCGTTCGCCGAGAAGGGATACGAGCAGACGGTCGAGTGGCTGCTGAGCCCCGAAAACGAGCCCGACGTCGACCTGTACGAGCTGCACCGGTACATGCCGATGGTCGAGTTCCCCCAGCTCCTGGACCATGGCCAGACCCACTGGCTGTACCGCATCGTGAACGGCCGCCGCCCGCTGCAGGAGAAGATGGCGCTCTTCTGGCACCACGTCTTCGCGACGGGCAACTCGAAGGTCGGCGGCGCCAACGCGATGACCGCCCAGATCGAGATGTTCCGCGAGCACGGCATGGGCAACTACCGGGAGCTGCTGGTGGAGCTGGCGAAGAGCCCCGCGATGATCAAGTGGCTCGACAACGACGAGAACCACAAGCGGGCCCCGAACGAGAACTGGGGGCGCGAGCTACTGGAGCTGTTCTCGATGGGGGTGGGCCACTACACGGAGAAGGACGTTTACGAGTGCGCGCGCGCCTTCACCGGATGGACGTATGACGGCAAGATCAGCTTCGTATTCGGCCTCGGCGCCTTCCCCTGGCAGTTCGTCTACAGGGCCGAGGACCATGACGCGGGCGAGAAGACCTTCCTCGGCCACACGGGCCGGTTCAACGGCGAGGACGTCATCGACATCGTCGTTGAGCAGCCGGCGACGCACCGGTTCATCGCACGCCACCTGTACAACTTCTTCGTGGCCGACGAGCCACAGGTGCCCGCGTGGCCCGTCGAGCGGCCGCTGGACGAGGCGGCCATCGACACGCTCTCGGCTGCGTTCGTCGAGTCAGGGCTGGAGATGCGCCCGGTGCTCAGGACGCTGTTCAACTCCGACTTCTTCAAGGAGTCGACGTACCGGAAGGTCAGGAACCCGGCCGAGCTGGTCGGCGGCACGCTGAAGATGACGGGCGACCTCAACGGGCCTGACCCGCGCTGGCTGGACGTCGCGTCGTCGACCGCCCGGATGGGCCAGGCGCTGCTCGACCCGCCGAGCGTCGAGGGCTGGCACACGGGCCGCGAGTGGATCAACAGCGGCGCCTTCATGGGACGCGTCAACTTCGTCGCCGACCAGGTCTCCAACACCGACCTGCCCGGCGTGCGGGACATCGTCAGGCGCGTCGCCTCCAACGGCAACGGCGCCGGCCTGACCGCCGAGGCGCTGGTAGACCGGTGCCTCGACATGATGGGGCCGCTGGAGGTCGCGGACGGGACGAGGCGGGAGCTCGTCGAGCACGCCGAGGCCGCCGGCCCAGTCCCCTCCGCGAACGGAGACGACGACGACAAGGAGATCGCCGGCCGCGTCGGCGCGGTACTGGCGCTGATAGCCGGGACGACGGAGTACCAGTTCGGATAGGGGGACGGGATTCGCACCTTCGGAAGAGCTTCACCCTCACCTCAATCCTCTCCCGTCGAGGGAGAGGAGGCCCAAATCAGGAGCGACGACATGACGACCACTACGCACAAGCAGCCGGTCCTGGTGGTTCTCCAGCTCAACGGCGGCAACGACTACCTGAACACGGTGGTGCCGCACTCCGACCCGGACTACTTCGACAACCGACAGACGCTCGGCGTTCCCGAGAGCGACGTCCTGAGGATCGACGCCGAGATCGGTCTGAACCCGGCGATGGCGCCATTGAAGGCGCTATACGACCGCGGCGACATGGCCATCCTCCACGGCGTCGGCTGGGACGAGTCGAACCGCTCCCACTTCCGGTGCATGGACATCTGGCACACGATCGACATCGACGTGATCGGCGAGAAGGGCTGGCTCGGCATGGCCGTGTCCGAGATCGACCCGAACGGGGAGAACCCGGTCAAGGCGGTCAACGTGGGCCAAGGACTGCCCCGCGCGCTCGTGGCCCCGGGCGTCTCGGCGGCGTCGGTGTCCGACCTGAACGCATACGGGCTGCTGACGTCGGTGGAGCAGGAGCGGGAGCGCGAGCTGATGCTGCAGCGCTTCGCCGCCATGTACGCGCCGGCCATCGGCACCGGCCCGGTGGTCGACTACCTGAAGCAGACGGGGCGCGACGCGCTGAAGGGCGCGGACATGCTGAGCAGCGCGCCCGGCGGCTATGCCTCCTCGGTCGAGTACGGCTCGTCGTCGCTCGCGGGCAAGCTGCGGGACGTGGCGATGGTCCACACCGCAGACCTGGGCACGCAGGTCTTCTACATGGAGCACACCGGCTACGACACCCACGCGGCCCAGGCTACGACACATCCGCGGCTGTGGACCGACGTGTCGACGTCGGTGGCCGACTTCTTCGACGACCTGGCGGAGCACGGGGCGGACGAGAACGTCGTCATGTTCATCTTCTCCGAGTTCGGCCGCCGCGTGCGTGAGAACGGCACCGGCACCGACCACGGCAAGGCGGGCGTGGCGTTCGCCATCGGCAAGCGGGTCAAGGGCGGCGTCTACGGGACGTATCCCGAGCGCCGGCCGGAGGCGCTGAACGACGGCGACCTGGCGCCGACGCAGGACTTCCGCGGCGTCTACACGACGATCCTGGAGGACTGGCTGCAGGTGGACGCGATGCCTATAGTCAAGGGCGCCTTCGACGCGCCTGCGTTCGTCGAGAAGAACGGCGGGTAGAAGCAGGCCTTCGCGCAACTCTCCGTGAGGGAAACAGGTGTGACTGATATGCGTAGAGTGCCGAGCGGTGGGCCCCACCCCTGGGTTCCCGCCTTCGCGGGAATGACGACTATGCGAGGGTTCGCCTTCGCGGGAATGACGGTGGTGCCAGGGTCGATCAGGGACGGCGGACGATGCTGACCACGATAGCGGCGGGCCGGGTCTGGCACTTCAGCCACGCCATCGGCAGGCCGACGGCGGAGCACAACGGCAAGACGGGCGGTTTCATGCACCCGATCGGCGTGGCGGCCGCGCCGGGCGGGATGCTGTTCGTGCTCAGCCGCGGGTTCGGCATACCGACCTTCAGCGACGGCGTCGCCGACCTGTACAAGCGCATTGGCAAGGTCACGATCGACCAGCTGCATATCGGCGACTTCGCCCGGAACGAGTTCTCCTGGCCATCCGGCATCGCCGTGGCGGGCGACGGCCGGGTCTTCTGCGCCGACGAGTACGACAACGAGATATCGTTCTACGACCCGGACAGGACGTTCGAGTTCCCGGAGTACGACCCGGACGGCGAGCGGCTCGGCGACTGGGGCACGCGCGGCTCGGCGCCCGGCGCGCTCGACGGCCCCGCCGGGCTGGCGTTCGACGCCGACGACAACCTGTTCGTCGCCGACAGCAGGAACGACCGCGTCCAGCACTTCACGAAGGACGGCGAGTACCTGTCCGGCTGGGGCGAGACCGGCTCCGCCGAGGGGCAGCTCCGCAGGCCGTGGGGCATCACGGTCGACCGCGAGGGCTACGTCTACGTCGCCGACTGGGGCAACGACCGGGTGCAGAAGTTCACGCCGGAGGGCGAGCACGTGCTCACGTTCGGCTCCGACCTGGGCGACGGCGGCGACCTCGACCACCCGTCGGGCGTCGCGGTCGACAGCGACGGCGACGTGTACGTCGCGGACTGGGGCAACCGCCGGGTGCAGGTCTACGAGCCCAACGGCGACGTGATCACGGCGTTCTACGGCGACGCGAAGACACCCTCGAAGGCGCAGGACTACGTGATGGGCCGCGACGCGTCGACGGCGCAGCTCTTCGCCCAACACAGCGACTCGGCCGGCTTCGCCGTTCTGGGCAAGTTCGGCCGCACCGCGGCGCTGGCGGTAGACGCCGACGACCGGATCATCGTCACCGACAGCCGCGGCCGCCTGCAGGTCTACCGGAAAGACCCCGACTACGTCGACCTGACGACCTGACGGTCGACGCTCCCCAGTCCTCCCTCCCCTTTGCGGAAGGGAGCTAGAGGGAGGGGGCGTCCAGCGCGATCACCCTCACCCCAGCCCTCTCCCGTCAAGGGAGAGGGGGCAAATCTTCTCCTCCCTCCCCTTCGCGGGAGGGAGTTAGAGGGAGGGGGTGTCCGGAGCGTCGTGCGTCCGCCTCTCCCAACTATCCACTATTCACTATGCACTATCCACTGGCGGGGAGGGAGTCGGGGGGGGGCGGGGGCGCCTTCCGATTCATTATCGGAATTTCATGAATTATGGTGCGCGCAAGCCTTGACAAAGGCTGAACGGCGCTTCTACACTTTTGATTCATGAAACCAGATTCAGGATTCGCGGGCGCGGCCAGCCCCAGGCCGCAGGTCGTGTCCGCGTTGGCAGACATCGCCATCGCGAGGCGCCGCATCTTCACGGCGCCTCGTCTTCGCCCGGCCGACCCGCGCCCCGCCGAGGACGCGCGGGCCGCGCGCGCCAGGCCGACGCTGCCCCGCGGCTGGCGGCGCACCTTCATCTCGCTGCGGAACCCCGGATACCGCAACCTGTGGCTCGGCTTCATGCTGGCGTGGTCCGGGCTGTCGATGCAGATGCTCGCCCGTGGATACCTCGCGTACGACCTGACCGGCTCGGCCAGCCTGCTGGGGCTGATAACCGGGGCCGGAGCGCTGTCGATGGCCGCGCTGTCGCTGCTCGGCGGCGCCGTCGCCGACAGGGCCAACAAGAAATACCTGATCCAGGCCTTCCAGGCGTCGTCCGCGACGCTGGCGCTCGTGGTCGCGCTGCTGATCGCATTGGACTTGGTCGCGTGGTGGCACCTGCTGATCGCCGCGGTGGTGCAGGGCTCCCTGTTCGCCTTCATGGCGCCCGCCCGCCAGGCGATCATCCCGGAGCTGGTATCCAAGGAGCAGGTGAACAACGCCATAGCGCTGAACGCGGCGGGCATGAGCGTCGTGTCGCTGCTGGCGCCCGCGATCGGCGGCCTCGTGTACGCCGTCGCGGGGCCGGAGACGGTCTACGTCCTCGTGTCGCTGCTGACGGTCGGCGCGCTGCTGCTGACGACCAAACTGCCGGACTGCCGGGGGCGCGACGCGGACTCCGAGCCGCGCCCCATCGCGGAGATCACGGGCGAGATCAAGGCGGGTGTGCTCTACGCCTGCCGGAGCCAGATCGTGCTGGTGCTGCTGGCGGCCTCGGTGGGCATGGCGATCCTTGCGGCGCCGTTCCAGTTCATGATGCCGGCGCTGGTCGTCGACGTGTACGGCCGCGGGCCGGATGCGATGGGCCTGCTGACGGCGGCGACTGGCATCGGCGCCCTGGTCGGCTCGCTCGCGGTCGCCTCGATGCGGAGCCGCCGCAGGGGACGGCTGCTGATCTTCGCGAGCCTGGCCACCGGTCTTTCGCTGCTGCTCGTGTCGGCGGTCCCGATGTTCATCGCCGCGCTGCTGCTGATGGTCCCGCTGGGACTCGGACAGACGGCGCGCATGACGCTCAACCAGGCGCTGCTGATCGAGCACGTCGAGGAGCGCTACCGGGGCCGCGTGATGAGCGTCTTCATGCTCACCTGGGGGCTGATGCCCCTCGGCGTGCTGCCCGCGGGCTTGCTGGCCGACTGGGCGGGCGTCCAGGTGTCGCTCGCTGTGATGGCCGCGCTGCTGATCGCGGTCACGCTGCTGATCTACGCGACGCAGCCACGCCTCCGCCGGCTTTCCTGATCCCGGTTCCGATCCTGTCGCCGTAGGCGGGCGCCTCTCGGCTGCTCTCTGCGGCCGCGCTTTGCTCTCCGGCCGAGCGTGTATAATCCGCCCCTGCCGCCGGCAGCTTCGGAGGAGCCGTGGAGCAGGACTTGGAGCTCAGACCTGTCACCGCCGCGGAATGGGACGATCTCGCCCAGCTCTTCGCCGTCGGCGGGGCCGGGGGCTGCTGGTGCATGTACTGGCGCAAGAAGAGATCGGAGTGGAAGGGGAACGCTGCGGAGAACCGCCGCGACCTCAGGCGCATGGTCGAGTCCGGCGCGGAGATCGGAATACTCGCATATCTGGACGGTCGTGCAGTCGGCTGGTGCGCAATAGCTCCGAGGTGCCAGTATCCGGCCCTGGAGCGCTCTCCTACGCTGAAGGCGATAGACGACCTTCCCGTCTGGTCAATCACCTGCTTCGTCGTCGCGAAAGACGTTCGCAGAAGCGGGGTGGCAACACTGCTGGCGAAAGGGGCCGTCGAGTACGCCCGGGAAAGGGGCGCCGACGTAATCGAGGCATATCCGATCATTCAGCATGATCGGAAGTACCGAAAGATGGGCGAGGCCTACCTGGGATTTTCGACCACGTTCGAGAGGCTCGGTTTCGCGGAGGCGTCCGACCGGTCGAGCACTCGCAACATAATGCGTCTCTACATCGAGTAGCGAAAAGGAGCGCGTCATGGACATGGAGGTTGTGGCGGACTACGGCAACGTCGTCGGCGAGGGGCCTACCTGGAACCCCAGGGAGCGGCTGCTCTACTGGATCGACATTCCCAACGGGCGCATCTTCCGGTACGACCCGGCGAGCGGCGAGCACGCCCAGGTCTGGGACGGCCCTATGATGGGCGGGTTCACGATGCAGGAGGACGGCTCCCTGCTGCTGTTCATGGAGCGCGGCGCGATAGGCGTGCTGCGGGACGGCAGGCTGGAGTACGTCGTCGACGCCCTGCCCGGCGAGGACGACAACCGCTTCAACGACGTGATCGCCGACCCGGCGGGCCGCGTCTTCGGCGGCACGATGCCGGTGGACGACCAGAGCGCGCTGGCAGGCCTGATTGCGGGCACGCTGTACCGCATCGACACGGACGGCTCTACGACGACGGTCATGACGGACGTGGGCATACCCAACGGCCTCGGCTTCACGCCCGACGGCAAGGGGATGTACTTCACCGACTCGACCGCCTACAAGATATACCTGTTCGACTACGACGAGGAGAGCGGCGAGCTCTGCAACCGGCGTACATTCGTCGAGACCGACCCGGAGCAGGGCGTGCCGGACGGCATGACGGTCGACGCGGAGGGCTGCGTCTGGTCGGCGCGGGCGATGGGCGGGGCCGTATACCGGTACGCGCCGGACGGCCGCGAGATCGGGGTCGTGCCGTTCCCCACGGCCAACATCCCGGCCAGCGTCGCGTTCGGCGGCGACGACCTGGGCGACATGTACGTCACCACGATAGGCGGCGACAACCGCGCCGAGCACGGCGCGGACGCGGGCGCGCTCTTCAGGCTCAGGCCGGGGGTGAAGGGCCGGCTCGAGCACTTCACGCGCGTCGGCCTCTGAGGTGGTCGTCCCGGCGGACTTCAGGCTCGGCTGCACCGCGTGCGGGGCGCGTCACCCCGCCGACATGACGACGCTCGGCTGCCGGGAGTGCGAGGCGCCGCTGCAGGTCGTCTACGACGGCGCATCGGCTGCCTCCGGTGAGCCGCCCCTGCCGCTCCGCCGCGCCGGGTCGCGGGCGCTGCTGCCGCCGCGGGAGACGCCGCTGATCGCGCTGCCCACGCTGGGGGCCGAGCTGGGCGTCAGACGTCTATCGGCCAAGCTGGAGTTCGAGAGCCCGACAGGGTCGTTCAAGGACCGCGGCTCGTCGGTGATGCTGGCCGTCGCGGCCGAGTCGGGCGTGACCGAGCTGGTGGAGGACTCCTCGGGCAACGCCGGCGCGTCGGTCGCGGCGTACGCGGCGCGTGTGGGCGTCCGGGCGCACGTCTTCGCGCCGGCGAGCGCGCCTGCGGCCAAGCTGAAGCAGATCGCGATGTACGGCGCGTCGGTCCACGCCGTCGACGGAACGCGGGACGAGACGGCCCAGGCCGCGGTCGACTTCCATCGGGAGCGGGGCATCGTGTACGCTTCGCACGCACTGAGCCCGTACTTCCTGGAGGGCACGAAGACCTTCGCGTACGAGGTGTTCCGGCAGACCGGCGGCGAGCTTCCCGGGCACGTCGTCTTCCCGGTCGGGAACGGCTCGCTGCTGCTGGGGGCGCACAAGGGGTTCGGCGAACTGCGCGACGCCGGCCTTGTCGCCGACGTCCCAAGGCTGCACTGTGTGCAGACCGCGGCGGTGCGGCCCATCGCCGCCGCGTTCGCGGGTGAGGCGTGGTCGGCGTCGGACGCCGGGAAGACGGTCGCGGGCGGCATCGCGGTGGCGTCCCCGGCGCGCCTGCGACAGATTGTAGACGCGGTGACCGCGACCGGCGGCGCGGCCGTCACGGTCGACGAGGCGTCGATAGCGCCGTGGCAGCGGAGGCTCGCGTCGCGCGAGGGCGTCTTCGGCGAGCCGACGTCGGCCGCGGCGTTCGCCGGACTGGCGCGGCTGGTAGCCGACGGCACGATCGGCATCGGAGACTCGGTGCTCGTGCCGGTCACGGGCGCCGGGGCGAAGGACCGCCCGGCGTAGGGGCAGCGCCCCTCGATACGGGTCGCTGAAGCAGCGGCCCTACTCGGAGTGAACGGGGGTGTGGGCGGCGACGGCCCGAGCCCGCTCGCCCTGAGTGTCCCGCCGCTTCGTCGGGGTGTATCGAAGGGCCATATCTGGACGAATGGCCTGCGAGGGCGCCGCCAGAGCCAAGTCGTGGCCTCTCCCTGCCTGGATCGTTCGGCGTAGGGGTCGCGAGCGCCCCTCGATACGGGCCTCTGAAGCAGCGGCCCTACTCGGGGTGAACGGGTTTTGTGGGACGGCGAAGACCCCAGTCCGCTCGCCCTGAGTGCCCCGACGCTTCGTCGGGGTGTATCGAAGAACCATATCTGGACGAATGGCGTTGGCGACGCCGGGACCGAGTTGCGGCATCCCCCTCCCTCTAGCTCCCTCCCGCCAGGGGAGGGAGGACAGGACTAACGCGCCTCGACACGGGCCTCTGAAGCATCGGCCCTACTCGCGGTGAACGGGTTGTGTGGGACGGCGCCCTCGACCATTGTCACCCTGAACGGAGTGAAGGGCCTGGGGTGGGGAGCGCCGCCGCCGAGGCATGTCGCGGGATCCCCCTCCCTCTAGCTCCCTTCCGCCAGGCGCCAGGGGAGGGAGGACAAGACTGCGCCCCCGCCCCAGGTCCCTCGCTGCGCTCGGGACGACAGGTGCGGCTGTCGCCGTGAGGTTGTAAATCGGCGTCGTCGTCGCCTACCATCGTTGCGACTCACACAGACTGCGCATGGAGGGAAAATCTCATGGCGAGCGAGCGCACGGAACGCGATTCGATGGGCGAGCTGCGGGTACCCGCGGACGCGTACTACGGCGCCCAGACGATGCGGGCCGTGCTCAACTTCCCGATCAGCGACCTGCGCTTTCCGCCGTCGTTCATCCGCGCGCTAGGCCAGATCAAGCTGGCGGCCGCCGAGGCCAACCGCGACCTGGGGCTGCTGGACGCCGAGGTCGCCGACGCCATCGTCCGCGCGGCGCGGGAGGTCGCCGACGGCAAGCTGGACGACCAGTTCGTGGTCGACGTCTTCCAGACCGGCTCGGGCACGTCGACGAACATGAACGCCAACGAGGTTATCTCGAACAGGGCCATAGAGATGCTGGGCGGCGAGCTTGGGTCGCGTGACCCGGTGCACCCGAACGACCACGTCAACGTGGGGCAGTCGTCGAACGACGTGATCCCGACGGCGATCCACGTCGCGGCGCTGAGCGGCCTGTACGGCGCGCTGATCCCGGCGCTGGAGCACCTGCGCGCCGAGCTGGAGCGCAAGGCCGAGGAGTTCATGCCGGTCGTCAAGACGGGCCGGACTCACCTGCAGGACGCGACGCCCATCCGGCTCGGGCAGGAGTTCGAGGGCCACGCGGGCCAGGTCGAGCGGGGCGTCAGGCGTCTGAACGACGCCGCGGCCGGGCTCTCCGAGGTCGCGCTCGGCGGCACCGCGGTGGGCACGGGGGTGAACAGCCATCCCGACTTCGCGGCGGCCGTGTGCGCCCGGCTGTCGGAGATGCTGGGTGTCCCGGTGACGGAGACGGACAACCACTTCCAGGCGCAGTCGTCGCTGGACGGCGTGGTCGAGTGCAGCGGCGCGCTCAAGACGGTGGCCGTGAGCCTGATGAAGATCGCCAACGACATCCGGTGGCTCGGCTCCGGCCCGCGCGCCGGCCTCGCGGAGATCGAGCTTCCCGAGGTGCAGCCCGGCAGCTCGATCATGCCCGGCAAGGTCAACCCGGTCATCCCCGAGTCGGTCTGCCAGGTGGCGGCGCAGGTGATCGGCAACGACGCCGCGATAACGGTCGCGGGCCAGTCCGGCAACTTCGAGATCAACGTGATGATGCCGGTGGCGGCCCACAACCTGCTGGAGTCTATCGACATCTTGGCGACGGCGTCGCGCAATCTCGCCGACCAGTGCGTCATCGGGCTGAAGGCGACGAGCCGCGGGGCCGACATGGTGCACCAGGGACTGGCGATCGTCACGACGCTGGTGCCGCACGTCGGCTACGACCGGTCGGCGGCCATCGCGAAGGAGGCGCAGGCGACTGGCAAGACGGTCCGCGAGGTGGCGGCTGCGATGACCGACCTGTCGGACGAGGAGCTGGACCGCATCCTCGACCCGGCGACGATGACCGACCCCCGCCTCGCGCCCCGCGTGTCTCTCGGCTAGCGGGAGAGGCTGTTGGCGTCGCGCGGGGAGCGTCTGGCCGAGCTGAGGCCGTACGCCGAGCGGGGCCGTCGGATGCGGGGCTGGAGCTTCGACGTGAAGATGGCGTACCTCGGCCCGCCGACGCCCTGGGACTACGACGAGCGCGCGGCGGGGCTGCTCCGCGACGCCGGTACCGTGGTGGACATGGGGACCGGAGGCGGCGAGCGCTTCTCGAGGCTGTGCGAGGGCTATCGGGGCGCCGCCGTGGCCACCGAAGGCTGGGCGCCGAACGTCCCCGTGGCGGCCGAGCGCCTGGCGCCGCTGGGCATACAGGTGGTCCACGCGTCGGGCTCGCGGCTGCCGCTGGCCGACGCCAGCGTGGACCTGGTGCTGAACCGCCACGAAGACCTCGAACCGGCGGACGTGGCGCGTGCGCTCCGCACCGGAGGGCGGGTGCTCACGCAGCAGATCGGGCGGAACCACTGGCGCGAGCTCGGGGAGTTTTTCTCGAGAGCGACAGGCGGAAGTGGCGACCTGTTCGAGCGGTACCGCAACGGCTTCCGGGACTCCGGGCTCGACCTGGTCGACGCCAGGGAGCACGACCTGCGGGTCGCGATGGGGAGCCTGGGGGACGTCGTATACATGCTGACGGCCGTGCCGTGGGCCGTTCCCGGCTTCGACCTGGAGAGCGACCTCGACGCGCTGCTGGCGCTGGAGCGCGCCTATGGCCGCGCCGAGGGCGTCGTGCTGACCCAGGGCCACTTCGTCATCGAGGCGGTGAAGCGGTGACGCCGCCGGTCGTCACCGCGGAGCTCGCCGACAGGCTGGAGCGGGCCGAGGCCGAGTACATGGCGTCCGACGTGTCGGCCCTGCGCACCGGCGTCGACAACCCGCTCGGCGTCGACGTGGCGCGCTTCGGGGACGCCACCGCGCTCGCCATGAAGGGCGTCGACGAGTGGGAGTTCAACCGGACGATCGGCCTCCGCGACGAGAGCCCGGCCGAGATCGACGCGGTGCTGGGCTGGTACGGGGAGCGCGGCATCGAGTGCCGGTTCGACGTCGCGCCGATGCTGTGTTCTGAGCAAGTGCGCCGTGATCTGGCCGGGCGCGGCTTCCACCAGTCGGGCTTCCACACCGCGCTGTACGGCGATCCGGATACAGGATGCCCCCCACCGGGCGACGGCGTCGAGGTAGCGAAGGTGGACGCCGGCGATATGAGAATGTTCGCCGAGTTGTTCATGTTGTACTACGACGATATGGACCTGGCTCCCGATCTCCGCAGTCGGGCGAGGGCCGCCGTCGAGGCGCGCCACCCGCTGCCGGGCTGGCGGCTGTACGTCGCGGCCGTCGACGGAACGCCCGCCGCGTTCGGGGCGCTGTACGTCAGCGGCGGGGTCGGCTCGCTTGCGGGCGCGGCCACGGCGCCCCGGTATCGCGGACGCGGCTGCCAGTCGGCGTTAATCCGCCGCCGGATCGCCGACGCCGCGGCCGAGGGCTGCGACCTGGTCGCGGCCCAGGCCACGCCCGGCTCGTCCAGCCAGCGCAACATGGAGCGCGCCGGCCTCCGGGTCGCCTACACCAAGGCGATCTGGTCGCGGTTGGGGTAGCGGTCCTCAGCGGGAACGACGGCAATGCGGGGGCTCGGGAGTGCGGGAGCGCCCCGGGGCGGAGCGGTCGGTTTTCGTGTGAGCTGTTCCATTGTGTTCCAAAGTGTTCCATTCCTATCCGGGCGGTGGAACGGTCTGCCGGAAAATGGAACAGGTGGTGTTCCGCGGTCCGTATCTGGGGTGGAACAGGGCGGGACAGTTTGGGACAGAGGTGTTTCATGGCGTGGATAGTTGGGGCGTTCGGGTGTGGTTGTCACGCGAGAATAATAGCACGGACGTGCGTGTGGGTTCAAGTCGCACAGATGCGGTGCCGCTACTCCCGTCCCACCAGGTCCAGCGGGTTGCGCTTGACCAGCGCAGCGACCTCGTCGGCGTCCATGCCCGCGTTGAGCAGCTCGGCGATGGCCATTCGCATCCCTTCGGCGGGCGGCGGGTTGACCCACTGGCCGAAGTCGGTCGTGACCACGCAGCGGCCCACGCCCAGATCGCGGACCGTCGCGACGACCTCTCCAGGCGTGGCGCGGCGCCGGGACGGCGTGCACGACAGGAACGGGTACTCGGCGCAGGCGCCCGTGTCGAGGATGCGGCGAAGCAGCTCCCTGTCCGCGTCCATGGCGGGATGGGTGACGATCATGCGCCGCACGCCGGACGCCGCGGCCGCCCGGAACAACGCCAGCGTATCCTCCAGGGACGCGTGCCCGGAGGCGAGAAGCATGTCGTGCTCTCCGACGACGTCGATGATCTCGCGCACGGCCGGCAGCAGCCCGCCGTCTCCGGCCGTCAGGCCGAGGCCGGAACGCCCCCCGGCAGGCGACGCGGCGACGGTCGGCATCCAGACGACGCGAGCGCCCATCGCGGCCGACGCCTCGACCGCGGCCGGGTTCAGCCCGCCGACCTCGTCGTTGAGGCACAGGGAGCCCGCGACCCGCAGACCGGGGTATATCCGGCTGAGCGCCTGGGCCAGGGGCGCCGTCGGGTAGTGGTGCGACTTGAGCACGAAGCCCGCCATGCCCGCTTCCTGGGCGTGCCTGGCGGTGTCGAGCGAGTCCATCCGCAGCTCGCCGGCGAGGTCGGGCGCGGCGTGCACGTGAAGGTCAAAGGAGCCGTCCAGGAGCTCCCTGACGACGGCGTTCTGGGCGTCGTGCGCGGTGTCGTCCGTCATTGCGGCTGGGCGCTGGGGATGGTGTGGAGGAGTCCGAGGTTAGCACAAACCCGCTCGACAAGGCCGGTGCGGAAGCGGTAAGGTCGCGTGTCGTGGGGCGACAACGACGGTCGCTCAGCCGCGGACGCCAGGACAAAGGGGAGCGACAGATGGGGTTCAAGCTGGTGATCATCGCCAACGGGCCTATCCACACGCACATCACGGAGCAGCAGGCCGAGGAGTGGCCGCGAAGACTGCGGGATCTGATCCCGAACGTGGAGATCGCGTCGTGCCCCTCGGTCGAGGAGGCGATGGACGCGATCGGAGAAGCGGACGCGGTGTTCGGCGACGTCATCCCTGAGCTGTTCGAGCGCGCGAAGCGGCTCAGGTGGATCCAGAGCCCCAGGGCCGCGCCGAGGCCCGGCTACTATCACCAGGCGCTCGTCGACAGCGACGTGGTCGTCACGAACATGAGGGGCATATTCAGCGACCACATCGGCCCGCACATCATGGCGTTCCTGCTGGCCTTCAGCCGCGGCATGCACGTCTACCTGCCGCAGCAGCTCCGCCGGGAGTGGAAGAAGGGCGCGCCGACCGTCTACCTTCGCGAGGCCACCGCCGTCATCGTGGGCGTCGGCAGCATCGGCGCGGAGGCGGCACGGCTGTGCTCGGACTTCGGCATCACCGTGCTGGGTGTGGACGCCCGCGTTACGGAACCGCCGCCTGGGGTGTCGGAGCTGTACGATCCCGACCGGCTCCACGAACTCCTTCCCAGGGCCGACTTCGTCGTCGTCACGGTACCGGACACCCCGGAGACGCGGGGCATGTTCGCCGCGCCCGTGTTCCGGCTGATGAAGCCGACGGCCTTCCTGATCAACATTGGGCGGGGGCCGACGGTCGTGCTCGACGACCTGGTGGAGGCGCTGCGCGCCGGGGAGATCGCGGGCGCGGGCCTGGACGTGTACGAGACCGAGCCGTTGCCGGCGGACCATGCGCTGTGGACCACGCCGGGCGTCCTGATGACGCCGCACGTGGCCGCGGACGGGCCCTACGTGGAGGAGCGGCGGGCGGAGGTCTTCATGGACAACTGCGTCCGGTTCGACGAGGGCAGGGAGCTGCGGAACATCGTGGACAAGCCGAGATGGTTCTAGGAGCGCCCCCGGCGGGACTCGAACCCGCGCACCTGGCTCCGGAGGCCAGTGCTCTATCCGCTGAGCTACAGGGGCCAGTCGTCAATATAGCAAGGCCGCCCTATCGCAACAAGACCGGCGGACCACCGCGGCCCCGGCGGGGCTCCCGCGGACTTCGGCCCGCGTCGGCGGCGGCGAGGGGGATGTTAGCCACCAACAGCGAAACGTCTTGGCGACAGGGCGGGGATAGGGGTTGACAACCCCATTCGTGGATATATAATAGTGCAGCCTTCAGGCAGGTCGCCGGGAATCCCCTGCGGCGCTCGTCGTGTCTTGGCGAGGCCTGATATGGTCAACCTACGGGCGATCGGTTGAAAACGGATTCTTTAGAGAGGGGCGAAATGACTACCAACCTAACAAGGCGTTCTGTTCTGCTGGCCGTGCTCATCTCGATGTTCTCGATGATGGTCCTGGCGGCCTGTGCCGGCGAGCCCGGCAAGCCGGGACTACCTGGACCTCCGGGTCTGCCGGGCAAGCCCGGCCTGCCCGGCCTGCAAGGTCCCCAGGGCGATCCCGGCGACCCCGGCAAGCCCGGTCTCCCCGGCGCGCCCGGCGAGCCTGGCAAGCCCGGCCTGCCCGGCCTGGTCGGGCCGCGTGGCGCAACCGGCTCTCCCGGAGTCTCCCCTGATGCAGCCGTACTCGTTGCGGGCGGCACGCTCTACCTTGACGGTACGGCGACGATATGGGGCTCCGGCTTCGAGAAGTTCGAGCCTGTGACGGTCTTCATCGATATCGACAACAGGCCGGACGTCTCCAAGGGCGTCAACTTGGTCGTTGGGACCGCGACCGCCGACGAAGGTGGTGCGTTCAGCATCAGCGCCGACGCAGCGGAGTACACGTCGAAGGTCAGCTTCGAGCCGGACACCTTCCGTGGCAACCCGAACCTGGCGCAGCGTCTGTTCGACGGCGTCAGGGCCGGCACGATCTTCTCGCTCGTCGCGCAGGGCGAGGACGGCACCAGGGCGTCGACGCCTGTAGCCGTCAAGGCGCAGTCGCCGATCCAGCCGCCTCCGCCGCCGGACCCGGTCAAGGGCTCGATCCTGGTGGGTTCGATGGGTCAGGACGGCCTGTTCATCAACGGCCTCGCGGCTGAGGGCGGAAACATCACGGTCATAGCCGCTGGCTTCGATGCCGGCGACCTGATCTCCCTCCGGCTCAACGGCACGATCTGGACCAGCCTGATTGCCGGTGAGGACGGGACCGCTACGGCGGAAATCGAGCCGACGATCTTCTCCGGTGGCTCGACCAACCCGATCGGTTCCGGAGCCATGCAGGTCGAGGTTACCGACTCTGCCGGCAACACCGACTACAAGGCCCCGCTGTGGGTCGTTCCCAAGGAGCCCGCCGAGGACGAGGTAACCGAGGAGGGCGGCAGCTAATCTCGGCTGCAAGCCCCCCGGCGCTAACGCGCTAACCTAAGGGAGAGAGCTCCGCCTGCACGACAGACGGGGCTCTCTTATGTCTTTGAACCCGGGTCACCGGATTGCCCTCGAAGCGACGGCCCCCGGCGCCCCGGTCTAACAGGGAACCCGGCCAGCCGGCGGGGAAGTGGGACTCGCGTTTGTGGCTGACCTCTCAGTCCCGTATTCTGCGAGGCGGCTTCTCTCGACTGCCCGCGGCGTATGGACGCGATCACCCGCCCTCCTTTTTTCGCTTTCTGCTTGAATTTCGGGTGGCGTTGAGAACAGTTCGGGGATGTTACAGCTCGATGTCAACCGGGGCTATCGAATACCGCTGCTCACCTTGGGCTTCATGGCGCTGACCTGCCCCCAAGAACTGGTACAAGTCGAATGGTTAGCCTTGGGGCCGTAGAAAGACGGCCAGGAGGAGACATCCCGCCGGAGCAGGTGATCAACAAGCTGAGAGAGGCTGAGGTGGCGATAGCCGAGGGCGGCACAGTTGGCCAGGCCGCCCGCCGGATAGGAGTGACCGAGCAGGCCTTCTACCGGTGGCGCACCGAGTACGGAGGCCTCAGGATCGACCAAGCCAGACGCCTGAAGAGAGCGGTGGCCGACCTGACGCTGGAAACCAGATACTGAGAGGGGCGTCGGAGGGAGACTTCTGAGCCCTCCACGTCACCGCCAGTGTGTCGACCACGTGAAGGTGATCTTTGGAGTCTCGGAGCGGCGCGCCTGCTGGGTGCTGGGTCATCCTCGGTCCACACAGCGCTACGAGCCCAGTCCCGCGGACGACGAGAAGGCGCTGGCCGAGGAGATCGTGGATTTGGCCAGTCAGTTCGGCAGGTACGGCTACCGTAGGATCACCGCCCTTCTGCGGCATCGTGGCTGGCATGTGAACCACAAGCGGGTTGAGAGGATATGGCGACAGGAAAGGGCTGAAGGTACCTGCGAAGCAGCCCAGGAGAGGACGGCTGTGGCTCAATGACGGCTCCTGTGTGCGTCTGCGGCCTTGTATCCTGAAATCGGGTACAGTGAAGAGGGTACAGGGGCGTGACAGATCGATTTGGCCCGGGTCATTGCAGACCGTCACTCAGCAGGATCGTCACGCCCCGGTCTCCCCAGAACCCGAACAGTTGCCGGACATCGAGTCCGTATCTGCGAGGATGGGACAGAGCGGGAGACCAGCCTCAGTATAGACAGGGGGAGATCAATGAGCAGTCAGGAGGTGTACGTAGGGATCGACGTGTCCAAGGACCACTTGGACATCTGCGTATCGTCGGAGACCGGTGGCTGGAGGGAGTCAAACAGTCCTGAAGGCATCGCGGCGCTGCATACGAGTCTCTGGGTCGCGTAGCGCCCAGACTCGTATGCGTGGAATCCAGCGGCGGGTACGAGTACCTGGTGGCATCGGCGTTGACTGCGGCGGGATACGCCGTAGCGGTGGTCAACCCACGGCATGTACACGACTTTGGCCGTTCCATCGGCATGAACGCCAAGACCGATCAGCTTGACGCCAAGGTACTGGCGCGCTTTGCCGAGGCGGTCAAGCCGCAGATCCGGCCTCTGCCTGATGAGGATGAGCTGGAGTTGCGCGCCCTGATTCGCAGAAGGGCCCAGATCGTGCAGATGATCACGTCAGAGGGCAACCGGCTCCGTCAGGCGCCCCCTGTACTGCGGCCCCACATCGACGAGCACATCGCCTGGCTGTCCGATGGCAGAGGAGAGCTCGACCGTCAGATCAAGGAGTTCGTCCGATCCAGCCCTGTGTGGAGAGCCAAGGACGACCTGCTCACCAGCGTTCCCGGGATCGGGCGTGTGATGTCGAGCGTGCTCATGGCTGAGCTGCCGGAGCTGGGTCGCCTGAATCACAGGGAGATCGCCGCCCTGGTGGGAGTGGTGCCCTTCAACAGGGACAGCGGCCAGTTCAGGGGCCAGCGTACGACGTGGGGAGGCAGGGCGTCGGTGCGCAGAGTCCTGTACATGGCCACACTAGTGGCCATACGGAAGAATCCGGCCATCAAGGGGTTCTACGACCGGCTGTGCGCGGGGGCAAGGCGAAGAAGGTGGCGCTGACCGCAGCGATGAGGAAGCTGCTGACGATCATCAACGTCATGTTCCGAGACCAGACTCCCTGGGACCCGACCAGGCACCAGACAGCCCAAATCGCTTGACTTCCATGACAGTTGCTGAGTGGAAGAACCACGTGTGGCCTACGACTTCGTGCAGGTCAGGCTGCATCACGGCGGGGGAGTGTGGTTGCGGACGGTCATGGACGAGTACACCAGGGAGTGTCTGGCGATCCGGGCCGCCCGCAGCATACGGTCTGCCGATGTGATAGAGGTGCTCGCCGAACTGATGTTGATCAGAGGAGTGCCGGACCACACTCGCTCGGACAACGGACCGGGGTTCACAGCCAGGGCTGTGCGTGAGTGGCTTGGAAGAGTGGGAGCCCGGACGCTCTACATTGAGCCCCGGGCACCGTGGGAGAACGGCTACATCGAGAGCTTCAACGGGAAGCTGAGAGACGAGTTGCTAGACAGGGAGGTCTTCTACGCGCTACCCGAGGTGCGCGTGCTGACGGAGCGGTACAGGCAGACCTACAGCCGGGTCAGGCCGCACAGCTCTCTGGGCTACAGGCCGCCGGCGCCGGAGACCCTCATGCCTGCAGAGCCTCTCCCAGTCCTTGTCGGACTAACATAACGAGTGGTACAAAGACTGGGAGCAGGTCAGGTTGGTGAAAGAGTTGTACGAATTGGAGGGCGAGGGGAGGGCGATCCGAGGGAGTTCGAGGGACTTGGGGATCTCCCGGAACACAATGCGCAGGTATGTATGCTCGGCAAAAGTTCCCAAGGGCGAGCCCCGCTAGAAGCGGGGGTCAAACCGGGCCCATACACAGAGCACATAGATGGACGGTTTTCGGAGGGGCTGGACAACTGCGTAGTGTTCCTACGCGAGAACAGGGAGTTGGTATACGACGGCGGCTGTTCCACGCTGACCAACTACGTGGGGCATCGGCGCCGGCCGCGCCAGTCCCATGGGACGGTGCGGTTCGAGACGACGCCTCGTGACCAGGCCCAGGTGGACTGGGCAGCTTCGCCTACGTTGGAGTGGATAGGCGCAAGCGTCGAGTGTGGGCCTTCGTGATGGTGTTGAGCTGGTCGCGGGCCATCTACGTCGAGTTCGTCCGGCGGGCCGAAGTAGCGACCTTCATCAGGTGCCACATCAATGCATTCGGGTACTTCGGAGGTGTGCCCGGTCGCTGCCTTTGCGACAACGCCAAGGTGGTGGCGCTGGGGCGAGACGGGGATGGCAGACCGGAGTGGAACAGCCGGATACTTCTCGTTGCGTGTCGGCTGCGAGATGAGGCTGTGCCTTTCTTACCGGCCAAACGAAGGGTAAGGTGGAGAGCAGCATGAAGTACTGTGGCATCCACCGCCCTCTTGTGCCTCGCACACGCAACCATCCCTGAGTGGAAAGGCGCGGCAATAGTGCTTGACGTGCTACCGAAAACTTTGGTAGCATGCGGGCATGAACAAGCAACAGAACCCCGCGGAGCAGGTCATCGAACGGTTCGGAGGGCAGTCGGCGCTGGCGCGGCTGCTGGACAGAAGCCAGAGCACGGTCCAGCACTGGGCCAAGACCGGGCGCATCCCCGCGCAGTGGCACGAGCCGCTGCTCGACCTGGCCCGAGACAGGGGCATCGCCTTGGAGCCCAGGCACTTCGTGTCGCCCAACGGCCCGGACATCGAGCCGGCCGACGGCAAGCTCGGCGTGCTGCTCGTCGGACTCGGCGCCGTGTCGTCCACATTCATCGCCGGCGTCGAGCACATCCGGCGCGGCATGGGCCTACCCGTCGGCTCCATCAGCCAGATGGCGACGATCCGGCTCGGCAAGCGCAGCGACGGCCACACGCCGCCCGTCCGCGAGTTCGTGCCGCTGGCGGCGCTCGACCAGCTCGTCTTCGGCGCCTGGGACCCGATCGCCGACAACGCCTACGAGGCCGCGCTCAAGTGCGGCGTGCTCAACCGGCTGGAGGACCTCGACCCGATCAGCGACTTCCTGAAGTCGGTCGAGCCGATGCCCGCGGCGTTCGACACCGAGTACGTGAAGCGGATCGAGGGCGACAACACCATCACCGTCGACACCAAGCTGCAGCTCGTCGACAGGGTCCGCGAGGACATGCGCCGGTTCAAGGCCGATCACGGCTGCGACCGGCTGGTGATGATCTGGTGCGCGTCGACCGAAAAATTCATTGAAGAGGCGGAGGTCCACCGGGACATCGAGAGCTTCCTCGGCGGCCTCGAGGACAACGACGCCAACATCGCGCCGTCGATGGTCTACGCCTACGCGGCGCTGCTGGAGGGCGTCCCCTTCATCAACGGCGCCCCCAACCTGACCGTCGACATCCCGGCCCTGGAGCGCATGTCGCGGGACGAGCGCGTCCCGATCTGCGGCAAGGACTTCAAGACGGGCCAGACGCTGGTCAAGACGGTCATCGGCCCGATGCTGAAGGCGCGCATGCTCGGGATGGACGGCTGGTTCTCCACGAACATCCTGGGCAACCGCGACGGCGAGGTGCTCGACGAGCCGGAGAACTTCAGGACCAAGGAGGAGTCGAAGCTGGGCGTCCTGGAGCACATCCTGCAGCCGGACATGTACCCGGAGCTGTACGGCGACGCCTACCACAAGGTGCGCATCAACTACTACCCGCCCCGCGGCGACGACAAGGAGGGCTGGGACACGATCGACCTGTTCGGCTGGCTCGGCCGCCGGATGCAGCTCAAGGTCAACTTCCTGTGCTCCGACTCGATCCTGGCGGCGCCGCTGGTGCTCGACCTGGTGCTGTTCATGGACCTGGCCAAGCGCGCGGGGCTGTTCGGCATCCAGGAGTGGCTGTCGTTCTACTTCAAGAGCCCGCAGCACGCCGCGACGGTGTACCCGGAGCACGACCTTTTCATCCAGCAGACGAAGCTCAAGAACACGCTGCGCTGGCTCATGGGCGCCGAGCAGATCACCCACCTCGGCATGGAGTACTACCGCGGCGACTGACGCCCTCCCCCTCCTCTCCCTCGACGGGAGGACCGAGGCGAGGGTGATTCTTACCTCCTCTCCCTCGACGGGAGAGGACCGAGGTGGGTGATCCCGCCTGCCGAACCACCACGACGCGGCCAGCGGCCCAAGACGCCCCCTCCCTCCAACTCCCTCCCGCCAGGGGAGGGAGAACAAGAAACGCAACGGTGACTCTTCCCTCCTCTCCCTCGACGGGAGAGGACTGAGGTGAGGGTGATCCCGCCTCCCGAACCACCACGACGCGGCCAGCGGCCCAAGACGCCCCCTCCCTCTAGCTCCCTCCCGCCAGGGGAGGGAGAACAAGAAACGCAACGGCGACTCCGCCCTCCTCTCCCTCGACGGGAGAGGACTGAGGTGAGGGTGATCCCACCTGCCTGACCGCAACGGCGCCGCACGCGAACGACGACGCCCCCTCCCTCCCTCCCGCCAGGGGAGGGAGAACAAGAAACGCGACGGCGACTCTTCCCTCATCTCCCTCGACGGGAGAGGACTGAGGTGAGGGTGATCCCACCTGCCTGACCGCAACGGCGCCGCACGCGAACGACGACGCCCCCTCCCTCCCTCCCGCCAGGGGAGGGAGAACAAGAAACGCAACGGCGACTCTTCCCTCATCTCCCTCGACGGGAGAGGACTGAGGTGATCGTGATCCCACCTGCCTGACCGCAACGGCGCCGCACGCGAACGACGACGCCCCCTCCCTCCCTCCCGCCAGGGGAGGGAGAACAAGAAACGCAACGGCGACTCTTCCCTCATCTCCCTCGACGGGAGAGGACCGAGGTGAGGGTGATCCCGCCTGCCTGACCGCAACGGCGCCGCACGCGAACGACGACGCCCCCTCCCTCCCTCCCGCCAGGGGAGGGAGAACAAGAAACGCAACGGCGACTCTTCCCTCATCTCCCTCGACGGGAGAGGACTGAGGTGAGGGTGATCCCACCTGCCTGACCGCAACGGCGCCGCACGCGGCCCAAGACGCCCCCTCCCTCCAACTCCCTCCCGCCAGGGGAGGGAGAACAAGGAACGCAACGGCGACTCTTCCCTCATCTCCCTCGACGGGAGAGGACTGAGGTGAGGGTGATCCCGCCTGCCGAACCACCACGACGCGGCCAGCGGCCCAAGACGCCCCCTCCTCTAACTCCCTCCCGCCAGGTGAGACGCCAGGTGAGGGAGAACAAGGAAAAAAAGCAACGGCGCCCCGGATGCGTCCGGGGCGCCGTCTGATTCGCCGGACTGCCTGGGCTGACTACAGCCCGTACTGGACCTCGACGCGCTGGCCGGTGCGGCCCGACTCGTAGGCGGCGTCGATGCTCTGCTGCACGTACAGGGCGTCGGTCATGTTGAGCGTGCCCTTGTTGCCCGCCCTGATGTCGTTGACGAAGTTCTCGATCCAGTTGTAGTACCAGACCGCGCCGACGATGCTCGGCAGCGGCGCGAGCGTGTACTGGATCGTCTTCTCCGGGGTGCCGCTCCACTGGGGCGACGCGCTGTAGACCTCCAGGGTGTTGCCGCCGATCGACGGCCAGTTGGCCCAGCCCTCGGAGCCGTAGAACATCAGGCTCCGGCCCGCGCCCGTCACTCCCTTGGGAGACAGGTACGCGGCCACTAGGCTGGCCATCGCGCCGTTCTCGTACTCCAGCGCGAGCACCGCGACGTCCTCGACCTCCTCCTCGGTGTAGCCGAGCGGCCTGCCGATCTGGGCCGACACGCTCTTGACCTCGCAGCCCATCAGGAAGCGCATGCCCTCCAGGATGTGGCAGCCCACGTATTGCAGGTTGCCGCCGCCCCAGACGTCCTTGCGCGAGGTGTTGCTCGCAGGGTCGCTGCCGTGGGGTCCGCCGACCTGCCCGGTGATCTGCCGCGCCTCGATCGCGATGGGACGCCCGAGCACGCCGTTCTCGGTCAGCTTCCGGATGTCCTGCATCGCCGGGTGGTAGCGCCACGGGTAGCAGACGAAGGAGGTCAGGTTGTTGCGGTCGATGGCCTCGACGACCGGCTTGAGGTCGTCGCCGTGCAGCGCGAACTGCTTGTCGGCCAGCAGGTGCTTGCCGGCGTTGGCCAGCTTGAGCAGCGCGTCCGGCATGTCCCTCGGGTGCAGCACGACGCACGCCAGGTCGAACTCCTCGTTGGCGATCAGGTCGTCGACGTTGTCGTACGCGCCGGCGTTCGGGAAGTGCGTCCTGACCTCGTCGAGCTTCGAGCTGTCGTAGAGCTCGCAGTACGCGACGACCTCCACGCCCGGAAGCCGCCGGACGTCCGTCAGCAGCCGCGCCCGCGCGCCCAGAGTTTCGTCGTCCGACGTGTCCAGCCTGCCCGCGTGCCCGACGCTCAATCCGACGTGGACGGCCCTGAGAGTCTTATCGTTTCCCATAGGTATTCGTTCCCCCGCGTTCCTAGGTTTGGGTGTCCGGCACTATATGCCCACACCGCCGGAGTGTCAACATCAGCGCCGGTTCGCGGCGGTGTGGGAGGGCAAGGATCGAGGCGACCGACCGGGTCGAGAAACTGCGGCGAGAGCGGGATTCGTCTGGTCAGGAGTTGGCCCCCGGGGCTCCAAGGCTTCCAGTCCCGCGATCCATCGCACAGGTCAGGCGCGCCGGCCGTGTCTATGGAGATCGACCAGACGAACCGTCGTACGCTTCCTGTAAGGTACCGTGCGCCTTTCCACGCGGAAGGTAAGCATGTCGCACCATGCGGGGAAGAGGGCGCTTGCTGAGGCTCGCCGCCTATCCTGCGGAGTCCTGAGCCGGGATGGGACACCCCACGTCCGGGCCGCAGTCGGCCTCCGGCTCGGGACGGGGCTCGTCTATGAGGCGAGCGAGGACCGCTCCCACGGCCATGTCGTCGGCCTGTCCGAACGCGTTGACCCGGATGCGTCCGGCGCGGTCGATGACCACAAGGCTCGGCGTGCCCCTTAGCTGGTACCGCCCCATCGTGATGGGCATGGTGACGCCCGGCTCGTGGGCGTCGACGCCGACCGGGAAGTCGATGCGGTACTCGTGCAGGAACGCCTCCAGCGACACCGGGGTCATGGCGTCGTGGTGTTCGAAAACGGTGTGGAGTCCGAGCACCGTGAGATCGTTGCCGAACACCTGCTGGATGCGCTTCGCCTGCGGCAGCCCGTGCGAGACGCAGCCCGGGCAGAGCATCTGAAACGCCTCGATCACCACGACCTCGCCCTTGAGACCGGCCAGGGTCGGGCTGTCGTCGGTATTGAACCAGCGGGTGACGACCAGTTCAGGAGCGGCGGGGGACTGCGTCAGCTGTGTGGTCAACCGGGCCTCCGTTTCCTGCTCGTTCGGCGACGTGGGGCAGATCGCGGACCGCCGTAGCGCTGACGGCGGGGCCTCCCACGTCGAGCAAGCTTATCTGAATGCCCGCAGCCCGTCGAGCACGCTGAATCCCGAGGGCATTCGAAGGCTCGAGCGGCCGGGCGCTCACGGGGTGGGGAATCCGAACAGTCACGGTGCAAAAGTGGCGGAGAGAGGGGCTGCCCCTAGACCATATCTGAGCCAGATAGAGAATGCCGGCGGCCCCTCCTGATGGCGGCCCTGTCAACGTATACTTAACGGGCCTGTCCACTGTGGACAGGGATAGCTGGCAACGCTCAGGTCCTTTGGAGGGTACACAAGGTGTCCAGGTGGGTACGTCGTGTAATCGACGCGTTTTCGGTGGGCGGCTTCCTATATTTCATGTTCCAAGCCATCCGGTGGGCGTTCGAAAATGAAGGCCCGGCGAAAATAGCAGGACGGGAGTTTGATGAACGCGTGATTGTGGACGTGTATGCGGGGCTCGCTCTCGCCTGTTTCTTGGTCATGATCGTTCAAGTTGCGCCGTTCCTCTGGCGTCTGTCCGGGGGGAGACTCAAGCCCAAATCCTACAGGTTTTACGACCTGCGCGAAGAAATACGCCAAGTAGCGCACGCCTACGCAAAGACCAGATTCACCCCTGCCGCCGGAACCCAGGAGCAGGCACGCCAGATTGCGCGCAATCTGGGAGAGTTAGAAATAGTGGTCCCGTCTTGGGCCTACAAAGAAACGGACGAATGGGCCACCTACTTCGCGAGACTGCGTGTCTTGGCAGAACAGAGACAGTACGAGCAAGCCAAGACCCTATCGGACGAGTTTCCCCTACCGTGGTAGATTTGGCGGCCCGACAGCGCCGTCTATCACGTATCGCGGCTGCGCTTCGGGATGCCCTTTTGGGATTCCGGCTGAGGGCGTCGGCGTGGGCGTGCGCGGGTCCAGGTCTTAAGCTCGGACCCGCGCCGTGGGTTCGCGCTTCGTCTCTAGGTCGTCCAACGCCGTCGGCGTCCTGATTGGCCCGGAGTAGCCACACACTCGGCACACAGGTCCCGGTCCTCTCGGACCACGACAGCGCCGTCACAACGGGGACAGGCCACCGTTACCGGTCGTGGTTCAGTATCCGTTCGGTTGCCCCTATCTTGCGCGGGCGCTAGAGTGGTCTACCCTCAAGGGTTGCGCGCAAGCAAAGGAGGGAGACATCGCTCCGTTGAGCTTTTGGGAAACAGCAATCGCCGGGGCGGTCGGGGCTATTCTCGCGATTATCGTCGTGGGTGTGCTGTCGCGGATCCTGCATGCTTGGCGCGACTCCGCTCACGGGCGCCGCGCGCGTCAGCGCTGGATTTTCTTTCTCTGGACGCACTTCGGCGGAAACGTCAACAATATGCCAGACGAGTTACTCGAACCTACGCCGTGGGACCACTGGCTAGATTTTCTCTGGTTGCCCCGTCGCACCTTTCTTTGGCTGCGGCGTCCCCGCTGTCCGCTATGCCGAAGGCGTGAAACCTCCACTCCGTGTCTTCTATGCGGCGACAGATATTGTCTAGACTGCACAATCGATTCTTTCCCTCACTGCCCCCCGTGCGCGGAGAAATGCGGGACGGGGCAACGACCTTCGCAGTCGGCGACAAAGTGAGCCACTACCCACCGATGCGGTTGTGTCAAGGGTCATGGCGGAGAGAGTGGGATTCGAACCCACGGTCCCGCGTTAACAGGACACGCGATTTCCAGTCGCGCCCATTCGGCCACTCTGGCATCTCTCCGATAGACGCTTCGCGCCCGTGAAGGCGGCCCATCGCTGGGGCGAGGAGCCTTCGTCGGCCGCCGGGCCCGGCGGCCCCGCGCTGTCGGCGGAGAGGGTGGGATTCGAACCCACGATGAGATTGCTCCCATACCGGTTTTCGAGACCGGCGCCTTAAGCCGCTCGGCCACCTCTCCCGTCACGGAATTATAGCATGGGGCGTCCCGCCCAGATTGACCGTCGGACGACAGCGCACCTATACTGCGGGCGGTCTCGGGCCCGCAAGCGTCCACGGGTACGGCGCGGCGCTGGCTGGGACCATGCGGCCATCGGAAAAGGCGGAGCACATGAAGATCGTCGACGTCACTACCACCAGGCTGTTCTACCCGCACACGCGGCCGACGCAGAACTCGACCTCGCCGGCGCCCGTGGGCGGCCGGGGGCAGCTCTTCGTCCACCTCCAGACGGACGAGGGCGTCGAGGGCCTGGGCGTCGGCACGTCGGCGCCGGGCGTCGACCGGATCGTCGAGAACGGCTTCGGCGACCTCCTCCGGGACCGCGACCCGCTCGACACGGAGCGGCTGTGGGACGACCTGTTCTGGCGCGGCCGGCAGTTCGGCAGCTCCGGCATCGCAGCCTACGCGCTCTCCGCCGTCGACATCGCCCTCTGGGACCTGAAGGCGAAGGCGCTCGGCCTGCCGCTGTACAGGCTGCTCGGCCCATTCACGGACGCGGTGCCCCTGTACGGCAGCGGCGGCTGGGTCAACCTGGCAGGCGACGACCTCCTGGCCGACGTCGGCGCCTTCCTCGAGAAGGGCATCCGCCGCGTCAAGATCAGGGTCGCGCGGGACCGCGGCGCCCACGAGCGCGAGGACATAGAGCGCGTCGCGACAGTGCGCAAGGCCATCGGGGACGATGCCGCCCTGTACGTCGACGCCAACAACGGCTACTACCCCAAGCAGGCTATCTACATGGCGAAGGAGTTCGAGCAGTACCACGTCGGCTGGCTGGAGGAGCCGGTGCTGGCGCAGGACGTCGCCGGGCTGGCCCAGGTCCGCAACGCCATCGACATCCCGCTGGCGACCGGCGAGCAGGAGTACTCGAAGATCGGCTTCCGGGAGCTCATCTCGGCCGGCGCGGTCGACATCGTGCAGCCGGACGTCGCGACCGTGGGCGGCGTCACCGAGTGGATGAAGGTGGCGCACATGGCGGAGGCGTTCAACATCCCCGTCGCGCCGCACCTGGTGCAGCTCGTCCACCTCCACCTCGCCTGCGCGACGCCCAACCTGAAGGTCGTCGAGTACATGAGCGTCGCCGAAGAGGCCGACCGCGAGTGGTACACCGAGGTCCCGCAGCACAGGGACGGCATGCTGTCGCCCTTCCCGGACAAGCCCGGCCTCGGCCTGGACCTGGACCCGTACGCCGTCGAAAAATGGGCCGTATAGCAGTCATGGCCATACCTGCAATTCATCCGGGGGAACATCTCGCCGAAGAGCTAAACGAGCTCGACATGAGCGCCGCCGCGCTCGCTCGGCAGATCGACGTGCCCGCCAACCGGGTATCCGAAATGCTTGATGGGCAGCGTGGGATTACCGGTGACATGGCCCTGCGCCTGGGTCATTTCTTCGGAACGAGCCCGGAGTTCTGGCTCAACCTGCAGAAGCTCTACGAGCTGAGGATGGCCAAAGAGAAGGTAGGCGAGGTCATCAGCGCGCTGCCAACCCTGAAGAGCCCGGAAACCGCTCGCACACCCTAGCGAGCCGCGGCCCCCCGCCATAGCCACTACGCATCTCCCCACAGGAGGCCCGACATGCCCCAGACGCCCGCAGTGCCCGACGCGATCGTCACCACCGAATGGGTCGCCGAGCGCCTGGACGACCCCGCCGTCGTGATCGCCGAGGTCGACTCCGACCTGGACGCCGACTACCGGCAGGGCCACGTCCCGGGCGCCGTCGGCTGGGGTCTCCACACCGATATGGAGGACCCGGTGCGGCGCGACATCCCCGGCGTCGCCCAGGTCGAGGCGCTGCTCTCCCGGTCGGGCATAGACAACGACACGACCGTCGTCGTCTACGGCGACGGCAACAACCGCTCCGCCACGTGGGCCTTCTGGGTGCTCAAGTACTACCGTCACCGGGACGTCCGGGTGATGGACGGCGGCCGGACGAAGTGGCTGGCGGAGGACCGCCCGCTGTCGACCGACGAGCCCGCGCCCAGGGCGGCGACGTACCGCGTCCAGGCGCCCGACCGGTCGGTCCGCGCGACCCGGGAGCACATCCTGGACACGCTCGGCCGGATGGACGTCAAGCTGCTCGACACGCGCGCCGCGGAGGAGTACTCGGGCGAGCTCACGTCGGCGCCCGGCACGCCGCAGCCCGACATCGTCCGCAAGGGGCGCATCCCAGGAGCGGTCCACGTCCCCTGGGACGACGGCGCGGGAGAGGACGGCGCGTTCAGGCCGGTCGAGGAGCTGCGCCGGATGTACGAGGAGCGGGGGCTCACGGCCGACGCGGAGATCGTACCCTACTGCCGGCTGGGCGTCCGCGCCTCCTACTCGTGGTTCGTGCTGAAGTACCTGCTCGGCTACCCGCGAGTGCGCAACTACGACGGCTCGTGGACCGAGTGGGGCAACTCCATCGGCGTCCCCATCGAGACCGACTGACTGTTCAGGGTTTCTCGGAGAATAGTCCCTGGCCGACCTGGCGTAGCGGCGGGTTTGCACCCGCCCTCCCGGTGCAGCCTCATTTTCGTCGTTGACGAGAGTCCCTCGCAAGGTCCATCTCCTCGACTCTGAACAGTTGCGAGGCCTACACGGTCTAGGGCCGGCCGCCCGGCCCTGATATACTTGGCGCCCCGCAGGAGGCAGGACATGAGCAACGAGCGAGTCGCCTACGTCAACGGCAGGATCGTCCCCGAGAGCGAGGCCGGCGTCTCCATCAACGACCTCGGCTTCCTCTACGGCGACGCCGTCTTCGACACCACCCGGACGTTCGGCCACGCCCTCTTCCGGCTCGACGACCATCTCGACCGGCTGTACGCCTCCCTGAAGTACATGCGCATCGACCTCGGCGTCTCGCGGGAAGAGCTGGTCGACCTGACGACGCAGGTGCTCGACGCCAACCTGTCGCTGCTGGACGATGACGACGACTACTGGGTGTCCCAGCGCGTGAGCCGCGGGATCAGGGGCGCGCCAGAGCGCGGGGCGACCCTGGTGATCGAGTGCTACCCGCTGCCCTTCGCCGAGCGGGCCCTGTACTACCGCGACGGGCTCACGGTCGTGACGCCGTCGGTCCGCAGGACGCCGCCGGAGTCGATGAGCCCGCGCGCCAAGGTGCACAACTACATCAACATGGTGCAGGCCAACCTGGAGGTCAAGTCGCAGAACCCGGACGCCTGGGCCATGCTGCTGGACACGAACGGCAACATCGCGGAGGGCATGGGCTCCAACTTCTTCATCGTGCGCGACGGCGTCGCCATCACGCCGAAGGAGCAGCACGTCCTCGCCGGCATCAGCCGCAAGGTGACGATGGAGCTGGCGCACGAGCTCGCCATCGACGTCAAGGAGGCCGACATCGACCTCTTCGACGCCTACACCGCCGACGAGATGTTCGTCACGTCGACGAGCTTCTGCATCTGCCCCGTCTCCAGCCTCAACGGCTCGACGATCGGCGACGGCGGCGTCCCAGGCCCGGTCACCGACCGCCTCCAGAAGGCCTACAGCGGCCTCGTCGGCATGGACTTCGTAGAACAGTACCTGTCCCGGCTGTGACGGGCTTCAACGCCTCGCCACTCACCGCAGGCGACCCCCAGGAGACTCAGCACTCCGGTCAGGAGGGCCTTCTCAGGTACTGGACCACCCGACCGTACTCGACTCCCTCCAGCTCGGTGGGACTGTCATGTTCGATGTCTTCCAGGCCGCCGAGCTTGCTCGTCCACCTGCCGGTGCCAAGCTGTCTGGCTACGTGCTGAACTCCAGATGGAGACCGGTAGATTGCTATCTTCTCGAATCCACCTTCCAGCGCACCATCAGCGCACGGCTCGTACCCCAGGGTCTCGAAGGCCGCGACGAACGCAGGGAGGTTGTCATCCATGGGAGCGCCCCCCGGCCAGAACGCGTCCTCTCGAGGCCACCACCAGCGCGCTGTCGTACCGGCGGCCCAAGCGATACAATTGTATCGCTCGTCCTGTGGGCTTGTTGTGGTGAAATCGCCGAGAGAGGGAAACAGGTCGCGCAGGCGGTCGGAGTCAGATATAGCGGCGGTCCTTGCCCCAGTTGAGCCACGCGTCGGTCATCGCGCGAACATCCCCCCGGTCTTCGGCGCGAACAGGAGACTCCCCGGCAATCGACCGTAGCGCCCGGAACCACTGTGATCGGGAACTCTCCAGGTCTCGCAGAATGAAGGGGATGGCTTCCTTGCCCATACCAATGATCGCCTGGTACGCCCGGTGCTCTGCAATAGCACTTGGCGACGACAGGTGAGCCGTCTCTCGCTTCCACTCCGTGGCCAGGCGTTCGAACTCGGCCTGCGTATCTGCCACCACGGGGCCGCCCGCGACATCCAACGCGACTCGCTCGGGACGCTCCCTGGTTGACATACCCGCGACTCCTCTCCACGAACGGAGGCGAACCATCAACGACTATGGGGCCGGATATGCCATTATAGCGGACACTGCCAGCCGTCCCTGCACCCCGCCCACGTACGCATAACTCTACGTGTGGCGGTCTCTGCTCCACGCCTGCAGCCGGCAACTGTTCGGACTCGATGGGCATACAACCCGTTCATCCTGAGCAGGCACGCCGCTTTGGGCGGGCCGTATCGAAGGGCGCGCACCCGATCCCTTCGTACGTGAACAGTTACCTACAGCCGACCGGCGTTGATGCGCCGATGGCTGCGCGGTATCCTTTGCACCATGCGGATAACCATCTCGCTCGACGATCAGTTGGCGGAGCAGGTGCGACGGGAGGCGGCCACCCGCGCCATGAGCGTGAGCGCCTTCATTACCAGGACGCTGAGCGACGCACTGGAGCGCCGTGAGCCATCTGCCGTGCCGCCATTCGAGCTGGTGACCGTGCGGGGCGTTCGCACCAGGCCGGGAATCGATCTCGACCGGCTGAGGGCGCTCGACGCGGAAGACGACGATTCGTTCAGGAGGGGGCGTCCCTGATGCTCGCTGCCCGGAACGGACGCGCCGATGTGGCGCGCCGCCGACCGTCGTTCCCGTGGAGACTGGGACCCATCCCCGCAACCCCCACCGTGGATTCCCGCCTGCGCGGGAATGCCGGATACGCCAGGGGCCCCCTTCGGGTCAATGACGCGTGGATAACGATCCCCCTGGCCGAAGGCTACACCGAGGCACGCAATGACCCGAACCGAGCCTGACGCCGCGGGCGCCGGCCTGACCCAGGACCGGCTCCTGGAGATGTACCGCGTCATGGTGCGCTGCCGGACGCTGGACGAGCGCGTCTGGCTGCTGAACCGGCAGGGCAAGGCGGCCATCGTCGCGTCGGCGCAGGGGCACGAGGCCGGACAGCTCGCCACCGTCTGGGCGCTGCGCAAGGGCCACGACCGCTTCTACATCTACTACCGCGATCTCGCCGTGCTCATCGGCCTGGGGATGACGCCCGCGGAGATCATGCGCGGGTTCATGGCCCGGGACGGCGAGCCGCTCAGCGGCGCGCGCCAGTTCCCGACCCACGGCGCCTACTCCGAGCTGAACCTGGTCAACCTCTCCAACGTGGTGGCGACACAGGTCCCGCAGGCCGTCGGCGCCGCCCTCGCTTCCAGGATGAGGGGCGACGACGCGGTCACCATCGTCTACTTCGGCGACGGCGCTTCCAGCGTCGGCGACTGCCACGAGGCGATGAACTTCGCCGCGATCCACAAGCTGCCGGTCATCTTCTTCTGCGAGAACAACGGCTACGCCATCTCGGTACCGCTCTCGGCGCAGATGGCCGTCGACAGCGTCGCCTCGCGGGCGCAGGGCTACGGCATGCCCGGCGTCGTCGTGGACGGCACCGACGCCGCGGCCGTGTACGAGGCCGCCTCCGCGGCGGCCGACCGCGCCCGCTCCGGCGGCGGCCCGACGCTGATCGAGGCGATGGTGGAGCGCTACCTGCCGCACACGAGCGACGACGACGACACCCGTTACCGCGAGCGCGAGGACATCGAGAAGGCACGCCTGCGCGATCCCCTGGTGCGCCTGCAGGGCCAGCTCGCGGCCGACGGCGTCCTGTCCGACGAGATGAACGAGGAGATCCGGGCCGCCGCCCGGCGGGAGATAGACGAGGCCACCGAGGAGGTCGAGGCGACGCCGTACGCGCAGACGTCGAGCTTCTACAGGGACGTGTACGCCTCGGGAGGTGACCCATCGCCGTAATGACGGTCCTCGAGGCCGTGCGCGATGCCATGCGGGAGGAGATGGCCCGCGACCCCGACGTCTTCGTCATGGGCGAGGACATCGGGGCCAGGGGCGGCGTCTTCCTCGCCACCGACGGCTTCCTCGACGCCTTTGGCGCGGAGCGCGTCATCGACACGCCCCTGGCCGAGTCGTCCATCGCCGGCATCGCCCTCGGGGCGGCTATGGAGGGCATGAGGCCCATCGCCGAGATACAGTTCGCCGACTTCATCTGGCCCAGCGTCTGCCAGATCGTCGGCGAGGCGTCGAGGGCCCGCTACGGCACCGATGGCTCGATGGGCGTCCCGATGGTCGTCCGGACGCCGTACGGCGGCGGCGTGCGCGGCGGCCTGTACCACTCCCAGAACGTAGAGGCGCTATTCGCCCACACGCCCGGCCTGGTCGTCATCGCCCCCGCCACGCCGTACGACGCCAAGGGGCTGCTCAAGAGCGCCATCCGCAGCGACGACCCGGTCGTCTTCCTGGAGCACAAGCGGACGTACAGGCTCGTGCGCGGCGAGGTGCCCGAGATCGAGTACACTCTGCCCATAGGGCAGGCCGACGTGAAGCGGCAGGGCGACGACGTCACAGTCGTCACCTACGGCCTGATGCTCCACCACTGCCTGGAGGCCGCCGGGGAGGCGGAGGACCGAGGCGTCAGCGTCGAGGTTGTCGACCTGCGAACGCTGCGTCCGCTGGACGAGCAGGCAATACTCGAGTCGGTGCGCAAGAGCGGCAAGGCGCTGATCGTGCACGAGGACACGAAAGCAGGGGGCATCGGGGCAGAGGTCGCCGCAATCATCGCCGAGGGCGCGTTCGACTACCTCGACGGCCCCGTGATGAGGCTCGCGGGGCCGGAGGTGCCCCCGATGCCCTTCAGCCCGCCCCTCGAGGAGGTCTTCATGATCGGCCCCGACCAGATCGTCGAAGCGATAGAGACCCTGGCCGGCTACTAGAGCGAGTCCACCAGAGAAACGCCATGAGAGTCAGGCTGCCGCAGGTGGGAGAGTCGGTCACCGAGGCCTACATCGGCCCGTGGCTGAAGAGCGTGGGCGACCGCCTCGAGAAGTACGAGCCGGTCGTCGAGATCGTCACCGACAAGGTGACGATGGAGATGCCGTCTCCCGCCACCGGCGTGCTGTCGGCCATCGTCGTAGCCGAGGGGCAGACGGTCCAGATGGGCGAGGTGATCGCGGAGATAGAGGTCGAAGGCGAGGAGCCCGAGGAGCGGGACGATGCGCCGGCGGCCGTCCCCGGCTCCGTCCCGGAGGCTTCGCTGACCGGCACGCTGCTCAAGGACGTCGCTCCGGTGGGCCCGACCGGCTCGGGCGGACCCCTCGTCTCAGACGACTCCGGGCCGCGATACTCCCCCGCGGTGCGCCGGCTCGCTGCCGAGCACGGCGTCGACCTGTCGGCCGTGAGCGGGACCGGCATCGGCGGCCGGGTCACCCGCAAGGACGTCGAGGCCCACGTCGCTGAGCGAGAGGCGACGACGCCCGCGGCTCAGGCGGCGGGCGACGACGAGGAGCGCGTGCCCCTGACTCCCGTGCGGCGCACCATCGCCGACAACATGACCAGGAGCGCCAGCGAGATACCGGAGGCGTGGAGCACCGTCGAGGTCGACGTCACGGGCCTCGTCGCGCTGCGGGAGGGCGCCAGGGCCGCCTTCCGGGAGCGGGAGGGCGTCAACCTGACCTTCATGCCCTTCATCGTCCGGGCCGTGGCCGCAGCCCTGAAGGAGAATCCCCTCGTCAACTCGCGCTGGGGCGGCGACGCCATAGTGCTGAAGAAGCGCGTCAACGTCGGGGTCGCGGTCGCCGCGCCACAGGGCCTGGTCGTGCCGGTCCTTCACGACGCCGACGCGATGGACCTCAGGTCCCTGGCGAAAGCGATAGACGATCTCGCCTCCCGGGCCCGCGCCGGCAGGCTGCGCCTGGAGGACATGCGGGACGGCACCTTCACGGTCAACAACACCGGCGCCCTCGGCTCCGTCATCGGCAAGGGGATCATTAACCACCCGCAGGCCGCGATCCTCAACGCCGAGGCCATCGTCAAGCGACCCGTCGTCGTGGGCGACGAGGTCGCCGTCCGGTCGATGATGAACCTGTGCATCACGTTCGATCACCGCATCCTGGACGGCGCCGAGGCCGGGGCCTTCGTGAACGCCGTCAAGACCCGCCTCGAAGCTATCGGTCCCGCCACCGCCATCTGAGCGTACCGGGCCGGGGAGGGCCATGGAGACCGCGCTTATCGTAGTCCTCGGCCTGATGGCCGTCGCCATCCTCGCCCTGATAGGGGCGCTGCTCCGCTCCGGCAGGGCGGGCGCCGTCCCGGCCGACGACCGGCTCGACATGCTGAACCGCGGGCTCGGCGAGGTCAGGGCCGACACGCGGCGCATGGTCGAGGTCGGCGAGGAGATGCGCAGCGTGCTGGGCGCCCCGACGCTCCGCGGCGCCGTCGGCGAGCGGATGCTCGAGCATCTGCTCGGGCAGGTGCTCCCCAGCGCCGCATACTCGATCCAGCACCAGTTCAGGAACGGCAGCAGGGTCGACGCGATAGTCCGGCTGCGGGACGGCCAGGCGGTGTCCGTGGACGCCAAGTTCCCCATGGAGAGCTACAGGCGCCTCATCGAGGCGGACGGGAACGCGCGGGAGGCCGAGCGCCGGCGCCTGCACAGGGCCTTCAGGGGCCACGTCGACGACATCGCCGCCAGGTACATCTGCCCCGGCGAGACGCTCGACTTCGCCCTGATGTACATCCCGTCCGAAAACGTCTACTACGAGATCGTGGCCGGCGGCGGTGCGAGCGACGCTCTCGACTACGCCTGGAGCCGGCGCGTCTTCCCGACGTCGCCCAACAGCCTGTACGCCTACCTGCAGGTGGTGGCGCAGGGGTTGCGCGGACTGGAGATCGAGCGCAGCTCCAGGGAGACGCTTGCGAAGCTCGGACAGCTCGAGCGCGGCCTGGAGAGCTTCGCGGACGACTACCGCGTGCTCGGCGGGCACCTCCGCAACGCGCAGTCCAAGTACGACGACGGATGGCCCAAGCTGCAGTCCGTCCAGCGGAACTGGCCCGCCCGCCTCCGCGGCCCGGGCTCCGAGGCCGAGCGCGGATGACCGTTCACGACTCCGGGCGCCGGCAACGGGCCACTGGCCCCGCGCGGTGCATCGCCGTGGAGGCGGGCTCCATTGCCTACGACGCGGCCGTTGGGCTCCAGCAGCGGCTCCACGACGCGGTCGCCTCGGGCCGCCTGCCGGGAGTGCTGCTGCTCCTGGAGCACCCCCACGTGTTCACCCTTGGCCGCAGGGGGAGGCCCGATGACATCCTGGTCGACCGGGAGGAGCTCGCGGCGCTCGGCGCCGCCGTCCGCCACACGAACAGGGGCGGCGAGGTCACGTACCACGGACCCGGCCAGCTCGTCGGCTACCCCATCGTCGACCTCCGCGCCATCGCCACGGGCCCGCTCGACTACGTCCGCGGGCTGGAGCGCGTCCTCATCGCGACGCTGGCCGACTTCGGCATTCGCGGCGAGAGCGAAGACCGCCCGACCGGCGTATGGGTCGGCAACGCGAAGATCGCGGCGATCGGCGTCAGGATCAGCCGGGGTACGACCATGCACGGCTTCGCGCTCAACGTCGACCCAGACCTGTCCTGGTTCGACCGCATCGTCCCCTGCGGAATGCCGGACGTTCCGGTGACCTCCATGGCGGCTGCGGGCACCGCTCCGGTGAGCGTCGGAGACGCCGCACGCGCGCTGACGGGGCACTTCGCCGAGACGTTCGGCGTGGAGTTGAAGTCGTCCGGCGTTCGGGAGATAGCGCCGGAGACGTCGTAGCCCCCACGCCCGGCGACGGCGGCGCGCGCCCGCGCCGGCTCGGAAGGGCCGTCCCGGCGCCAATCTGGTACGATTGGGAGCAGCGTGGCGCGGCGCCGGCTCCACATGCACCCGCTTCCCCTCGACACCGGAGTCGCCGGGAGCCTGCCGTCCCCCGCGGGGAGATACAGTTGGGCCCCATTTCGCTGTCGAAGCTGGCCCTCAAGCGCCTTACCGACGACCGGGTCCTGCTCGCGGGTTTGATGATCGGCATCATCCTCGCGACGACGCTCGCCGCCGCCGGCCCGCTGTACCTCAGGTCGCTGGAGCGGCTCGGGCTGAACGTCGCCATCGACGCGCTGCAACGGCCGTTCTCCAACATCAGTCCGATCGCGCGCCGCATCCCCCTGACGGAGTTCGAGCTCCGTCGCACCCAGGCCGTGGTGGACGAGGCGATCGACAACCACATCCCCGAGATATACGACCGGCACGAGGTCTACCTCCGCGTGGCAACGTGGTTCGCGGGGCTGCCGCTCGACCCGCTTCCGCCGCCGGAAACTACGGGTGAGGCGTCGCGCGCCTACTTCAGGTACTTCTCGAACCTGGATGACCACGTCTCGTTCACGTCGGGCCGGATGGCGTCAGACGCCACGGGCATCGGCCAGTTGGGCCCCACCCTGGAAGCGGTCATAAGCGTGGTGACCGCCACGGAGTTCGAGCTGGAGCTCGGGCAGGAGATCATAGTCGCGCCCAGCCTGGGATCGCGCACCAAGCTCACCGCCGTGATCGTCGGGATCATGGAAGCGACCAACCCGACCGAAGACTACTGGCACTCCCACGCCAGCATCTTCATCGATCCGCCTCCGCCCGAGGAAGCAGCCCCGGAGGACTCGGAGCTCTTCTACGACCCGCAACGGCCGCCGGTGCCGCTGTACATCACCGAGCGGGCCATGATCGACGCGCTCGGCCGCGCCTATCCCGGCATGCTCATCGAGGAGCTGTGGTTCATCTTCACGGAAACCGAAGGACTCAAGGAGTGGTCTGCCTCCGAGGCGCTGGCGCGGTTCGACGCCTTCGAGCACGAGATCACCACCGCGATCCCCGGCTCCCAGGTTTCCAGCGCCATCATCACGATGCTGGAGAACTTCCAGGACCGGTCGTTCTTCACCAGGGTGCCGCTGCTGCTGCTGACCGCCGTGCTCGTCGCGACGGTCCTGTTCTTCCTGGCGATGATGGTGTCCGTCCTGGTCCGGCGCAGGGAAGAGGACGCGTCGCTGCTCCGCACCAGGGGAGCCGGCCTCGTACGCCTATCCCGGCTGTACCTGCTGGAAGGGCTCGTGATGACGGTCGTCGCCGTGGCCGCTGCGCCCTTCCTGGCGACGGGCCTCGTGGCTGCCGCGGGCTTTCTCCCGGCCTTCTCCAGCCTTGCGGATCCCGGACCCCTGCCCGTCGAGCTCGAGGTGCTCCCGTTCATCGTGGCCGGGGTCATCGGTCTGGTCTGCCTGATCATATACGTGGTCCCCGGCGTGCTGGGCGCCCGGGGCGGGCTGCTCGCCCACAAGCTCCGCTCGTCCCGGCCGCCGAGCGTTCCGATGCTGCACCGGTACTTCCTCGACGTCGTCGTGCTGGTCGCCGGGGGGCTCATCTTCTGGGAGATGCATGCCCGGGGACACATAATCTCCGGAGGGTTGCTCAAGGACGTAGAGGTCAACGAGGCGCTGCTCTTCGCCCCGGTGCTGTTCCTGATAGCCGTGGCGCTCATCTTCATGCGCGTGTTCCCGTTGCTCGTGCGGTACGTCACCGGCGAGTCGCCCCACGCGGCGCACCTGCTGGCCGCGGGCTCGATCGCCGTCCTGGCGCCGATATTCGCGTGGCAGGCGGTGACGGACGACAGGACGATCGCCGGCTTCGCCCCCGCGGTCCTCCTGGTGGCGTTGGCCGTTGCCTACCGGGTGACGGCCGGCGCCGAGAGCCGGAGACGAATGTTCATCGGCCTGGCCGTCCAGGCAATCATCGCCGCCGCCGCCGTGTGGCGCGCGCCGGACGTGGACAACGTCGCCGCCAGGGTCGCGCTGGCGGGCGTGGCAGCCATCGTTCCGGCACAGGTCTTCTACCTACTGGCCCGCAGGGCGATGGGCTCCCTGCCGATATCCATCACGATGGGCCTGCGGCACATGGCGCGCAACCCGTTGCAGTACACCTGGCTGGTGCTGCTCCTCGTGCTCGTCACCGGCGCGGCCGTCCTGGCGACGACCGTGGGAGACACCCTCGAGCGAAGTCGGAGCGATCGCATCAACCACAACGTCGCGACGGACATACGGGTGGTGCGCCTCCCAAGCTACATGATCACCGGCGCGAACGACCTGCGGGACGGCCGGAACACCATCCCGGGCCTCGTCGCGTCTGCAATGGCAGTCCGCGAGCGCGCCGACGTCGGCCCCTTCGTCGTGGAGCTGCTCGCGCTCGAGACCCGCGACTTCGCCTACATGTCCTGGTACCGCGACGACTACTCGGACGACCCGCTCTCGGACGTGATGGCCTCCGTGCGCAGCCATCCCCCGGTGGAAAGGCTCAAGATCCCGGACGACGCCACGCGGCTCGGCGTCTGGGTGAAACCGGAGGACTGGTTTACGAACCTGTCGATGTGGGTCGTCGTCGGCGACGAGTCCGGCGCCGTCAGGCCCGTCTACATGGGCGAGCTCAGCGGCCAGGAGTGGAAGCTGATGACCGGCGAGATCACGAGGATCGAGCCGCCGTTCCACGTCGTCTCGATCCAGATATACGAGCCGGGGTTCGGCCCCGTCGGGACGCCCGGGACAATCCTGGTCGACAACCTGCACGTGGTGACCGAGGAGGGCGGCGAGATTCCCCTGGAGAGCTTCGAAGGCGAGCCTCGATGGACGCCGATCGTGACGTCTCCGCTGTCCTCGGACCGGCTCGCCCTCACCTCGCGCGACGTCCAGCACGGCGCCACCGCGGCCCGGTTCTCCTTCGGCAGGGAGAACCAGCGCGGCATACGCGGCTTCTACCAGAGCCCCACCGCGGGCCCGCTGCCAGTCATCGTCAGCTCGGAGCTCGCGGACGGCACGGGCGCCAGCCCTGGCGACACCTTCTTCGTGCAGATAGGCCAGAACCGGCTCGAGGTGGTCGTGGCGCAGGTCGTAGAGCACTTCCCGACCCTCAGCCCAGACGGCGGAAGGTTCATCGTCACGGACCTGGACCGGATGCTCGCCCACCTGAACATCCTCAGCGTCGCCAGGCCGTACCGCCCGAACGAGCTGTTCATCACGACCGACTCCACCGCCGGCGTCGAGCTCGACCTCGCGGTCGCCGCGATCAGGCGCGTCTCGGGGCGCCTGATGCGCCGCTCGGAGGCCCTCGAGGCGGTCGACCGGGACCCGCTCACGACCGCCGGGTGGCGGTCACTGTCGACGCTGGCCATAGGGGTGCTGGTCCTGACCGCCGGCCTCGGATACGTGATATACATGGTCGCCTTCGGCGGCCATAGCAGGAGCGAGACCGGCTTCCTCCGGGCGCTCGGGCTATCGCGACGACAGCTCCTGGGCCTGATTGGGTTCGAGCACGTCTCCATCGCCGCGATCGGGCTCGGGCTTGGCACCTGGACGGGCTTCCAGATGAGCCGGATCATGGTGTCCGCCGTGGCGATCGACGACGCGGGCGACGACGTCGTGCCCCCGTTCATTCTGGAGACGGACTGGCCGCAGATGCTCGTCACGTACGCCGTGCTGCTCGCCGTCTTCGCCACGACCGTGGCGCTGATGAACCGCAGCATACGCCGCAGGGACCTGAACGCCATCGCCCGCACCGAGGCCGTCTAGGAACGCCGACGAAGCGCCGGGGCACTCAGGTTAACCGCTGGCGCAGGCGGCCCCGACCCCGGATTTCGCCCGGCCGGGCCGCTCATACCCCGTCTGCTATACTGTCGCTCCCGGAGTTTCCCCCATGAGCCCCAAGGACTTCCTGTCTATCTCAGACCTCGCCCCGGAGGAGGTCGCGCAGCTCGTCCAGGACGCGAAAGACCTGAAGGCCGGCGACGCGACGCGCCCGCTGGACGGTAAAGTAGTCGTCCTGCTTTTCGAAAAGCCATCGCTGCGTACGCGCGTCAGCTTCGAGGTCGGTATACGGCAGCTGGGCGGCGAGTGCGTCTATCTCGGCGGGGACGACGTCGGCCTCGGCGTGCGCGAGCCCGTCCCGGACGTGGCCCGCGTTCTCGACAGGTGGGTCGACGCGATCGTGGCCCGCGTCTTCTCGCACCGCAGCCTCGAGCTGCTGGCCGAGAACACGAGCGTCCCGGTCGTCAACGCGCTATCGGACCTGGAGCACCCCTGCCAGGCCGTCGGCGACCTCCTCACCATGGCCGAGCACAAGGGCGGGACCGACGGCCTGAAGGTCGCCTACGTCGGCGACGGAAACAACGTCGCGGCGAGCCTCGCACTGGCATGCGCGTCTACGGGCGCCCACTTCACCATCGCCTCGCCGCCCGACTACCGCGTGCCGGACATGGCCTGGGAAGAGGCGCGGAGGCGCGCCACCGCGAACGAGACCGCGCTGGAGTGGGTCGAGAGGCCCCGGGACGCCGCCGAGGGCGCCGACGTCGTCTACACCGACGTCTGGGTCAGCATGGGGCAGGACGCCGAGACGGCGGAGCGCCGCGTCGCCTTCGAGGGCTTCCGCGTCGATCCCGAGCTCATGGAGCGCGCCAACCCGGACGCCATCTTCATGCACGACATGCCCGCCCACGAAGGCGAGGAGATCTCCGAGGGCATGCTCTACCATCCCCAGTCGGTCGTGTTCGACCAGGCGGAGAACCGGCTGCACGCCCAGAAGGCCATTCTCGCAGGCCTGATGTCCTGACGCCCACGGGCCCCCGGGCGTACTCCACGGTCCGACCGATGGCAGACACAGCAGACCACGGCTCCCACCACAGCGCCAGGCCTCTCGTCGCCATCGTCGGCAGGCCCAACGTCGGCAAGTCCACGCTGTTCAACCGCGTCGCCGGCGCCCGGACCGCCGTCGTCTCCGACGTCTCCGGAACGACGCGCGACCGCGTCACCGCGGACGCCGAGTGGGCCGGCCGCCCCTTCATCCTCGTCGACACCGGCGGACTCGACGTCTCCGCGTCGGGCGACATCTCGGAGCAGGTCCGCGAGCAGGTCCGCGTCGCCATGGACGACGCCGACGTCATCGTCGCGCTCGCCGACGTGGAGGCCGGGGTCACCGCGGCCGACCGCGACGTGGCCGACGCGCTCCGCGGATCGGACACGCCCGTCGTGCTGGCCGCGAACAAGGCCGACAACGAATCGCGGCAGGCCCTGGCCGTCGACTTCTACGAGCTGGGGCTCGGCGAGCCGCTGCCGGTCAGCGCGTACCACAACGACGGCGTAGACGACCTCATGGCCCGTGTGGTCGGGCTGTTCCCGCCGGAGAACGTCAGCGTCGAGGCCGACGCCGACGTCAGAATCGCCATCGTCGGCCGGACCAACGTCGGCAAGTCGATGCTGCTCAACGCCCTGACGGGCAGCAGGCGCTCCATCGTCAGCGACGTGCCGGGCACCACCCGCGACGCCATCGACACCATGGTCACGGTGGGGGAGCGGTCGTTCCTGCTGATCGACACGGCGGGCATACGGCGCCGCGGCAGCATCGAGCCCGGCATCGAGCGCTACAGCGTGCTCAGGTCGATCAGGGCGATAGACCGCGCAAACGTCGCCATCCTCCTCCTCGACGCCACGGAGCTGGCTACGAACCAGGACGCGCACGTCGCCAGCTACGTGCTGGAGGCCCACAAGGGCATGGTGCTGGCCGTCAACAAGTGGGACCTGGCGCCTGAGCTGGAGATGACCAGGGAGGACGCCGAGATGGCGGTCAGGTCGCGGTTCGCCTTCGCCTCCCACGCGCCGCTGCGCTTCGTCTCCGCGCTGCGGGGCGACGGCGCGGCTGAGCTGCTCGAAGTGGCGCTCGAAGTGCACGCCGAGTGGACGCGGACGCTGCCGCGGTACGGGCTGCGCCGCACCATCATGGAGGCGATGGGCAGGCACCCGCCGGCCACCACCGGACGCGGCGCGCTGAAGGTCTACGGCGTCACCCAGGACGGCTCAGGGCCCCCCAGCTTCACCTTCTACGTCAACCGCTCCAATGCCGTCCACTTCGCATACCGCCGCTACCTCGAGAACTCGATCAGGAGCAAATACGGGTTCGAGGGCAGCCCGCTCAGGATGCGCTTCATCGGCCGCGGCGACCGGAAGAGCAGGGGTAGTGGATAGTGGATAGCCGGAGAGCGTTGGGGTAAGGCCGACTTCCCCCTCTCCCTCGACGGGAGAGAGCCTGCCCCGTACTACGATACGGGGGCTGGGGTGAGGGTGAAGGCCGTCCACGGCCGCCACGACCGGAAGAGCAGGGGCAGTGGATAGTGGGAGAAGACGCCCACACCCAGTCAGTCCTGCGCCCACACCCGTAGTTCTCGCGCCCACCACGTCAGTCCCACGACGATGGCCGGGCGGCCAGACCGACGCAGCGCCGCTACTCGGCCTGATCGGGCCGTGCCGCCCGCCGCGGCTTACCCGCCCAGCTCCCCCAGCTCGTACTGCACCGCGGCAACCGCCGCCATCGCCGCCGTCTCCGACCGCAGCACCCGCGGGCCCAGGCTGACCGGCTCGACGCCCCGCGACGCCGCATAGGCTACCTCCGCCTCCGTCAGGCCGCCCTCGGGGCCAACGAAGACGCTCACGCCGCCGCGCAGCGCCCCGGGGCCCGCCGCCTCCAGCGCCGCCCTGATGCCGGTGACGCGCTCGCCCTCCCACGGGATCAGGCGGACGCCCTCAGCCGCGTCGCAGGCCTCCCGCAGCCCGACCGCCGCCTCCAGGACCGGAACACGCCGCCGACCAGACTGCTCCGCCGCCTCCGTGACGATCCGGCGCAGGCGCGGATAGCGGTTCGCGGCCCACTTCGCGTCGACCCGCCGCACGCACCGCTCCGTCACAATCGGGACGAACCGCGAGACGCCCAGCTCCGTGCACTTCTGCAGCGCCTGCTCGAACCGGTCCGCCTTCAGCAGCGCCTGGTACAGCGTGATCGGCGGAGACGACGGTTCGCCTTCGGCCGCGCGACCGGTCACCGCGCCCGCGGCCTCTTTGGGACCGACGCGCGACAGCGTGACGAAGTACTCGGCGCCCGTGTCGTCCAGCAGCGCGATACGGTCGCCCGACGCAGCCCTGAGCACCGTCGCGAGCTGCCGGGCCACGGGGCCCGTGACCACAGCCTCGTCGCCGTCGATGCACTCCGGGGGCACGAAGAAGCGGTGCATGGGACGACCCCTACACGGCCGCGCAGACCAGGGTGACCCAGTCGCCGCTGACGCGACGCTCCGACGCGGCCAGGCCGGCCTCCGCCAGCCGCCGCGCCGTCGCCTCGCTGTGGTCGCCGATAATGCCGGAGGCGACGACGACCCCGCCCGGCGCGGCCGCGCGCGCCAGGTGCGCCGCCAGCTCCGACACGACCTTCGAGGAGATGTTCGCCAGCACCAGGTCGAACGCGCCCTCCGGGGCGCCCGGGTGCGGCAGCGTCCCGTCCGCGAGCTCCACGCGGCCGTCGACGCCGTTGTCGGCCACGTTCGCCCGCGCCGACCGGACGGCGACCGCCTCCACGTCCAGCCCGAACGCCGATGCCGCGCCCAGCTTCACCGCCGCGATCGCCAGGATGCCCGACCCGCAGCCCACGTCCAGCACGCGCATTCCCGGCCGCACCAGCGTCTCCAGCAGCTCCAGGCACGTGCGGGTCGTCGGGTGGTGGCCGGTCCCGAACGCCATCCCCGGATCGAGACGCACCACCACGTCGGAAGCCTTCGGGACATACTCCCGCCAGCTCGGCGCCACGACGACGCGCTCCCCGATCCGCAGCGCGTGGAAGTGCTCCTTCCAGGCGTCCTGCCACTCCTCCTCGTCCAGCACGCGCTCCCGCAGCTCCGTCACGGGCCCGATGCGGCCGATCAGGCGCACGCCGACGTCGATCTGCTCCCGGCGGCCCCGGCTGGACGCGTCCAGCGGCACGTACGTCTTCAGCACGACGGGGCCGCCCGGCGGCCGCTCGCCCTCGTCCGGGTTGTGGCCGCCCGGCTCCTCCACCAGCACACCGCCGCTGCCGTAGCGTATGAACACCTGCGACAGCGGCTCGACGAACTCAGGGTCCGTCTCCACGCTCAGCTCAACCCATTTCAATTTAGTGGATAGTGGTTAGTGAATAGTGGATAGTTGGGAGGGGATGGCGAATGGTTGGAAGTTGGCAGCGAACAGCCGGGGGCGCGATGCCGATGCGCCGGGTGAACCAGTCGTACCGGCGCTCCAGCCCCAACACACCCAGGTACCCCAAGCACCGCGACCTCATCCCCCCTGTCTTAACTATCCACTATCCCACTATCCACTATTCACTATGGAGTCCCGCAGCCGGTCGAACCAGCCTCGGTCGTCATCGTCCGCGCCCGGGCCGGGGCCGCCGCCGTCCATCGTCTCCGACAGCGCCTCCAGCAGCGCGCGCTGCTCCTGCGTCAGCGCCCGCGGCGTCTCCACCACCAGCGTCACCAACTGGTCGCCGCGCCGGTTCTGCGCCCCCAGGTGCGGCACCCCCCGGCCCTTCAGACGCACCACGTCGCCCGTCTGCGTCCCGGCCGGCACGTCGATCTCCACGTCGCCGTCCAGCGTCGGAGTCTCGATACTCGCCCCCAGGGCAGCCTGCGCGAAGTTGACGCGGTGGACGTGTATGACGTCGTTGCCGCTGCGCTCGAAGTAGGGGTGCGCCATCACGCGCACCGAGACGTACAGGTCGCCCGGCGGCCCGCCGCGCGAGCCCGGCTCGCCCTCGCCGCTCAGCCGGATCTGCGTCCCCGTCTCGATCCCGGCCGGTATCGAGACCACCAGCTTGCGCTGCCGGCGCTCCCGTCCCGAGCCGTTGCAGCTCCCGCACGGGTCGGTGATGACGCTGCCCTCGCCACGGCAGCGCCCGCACGTCGACACCTGCGTGAACTGGCCGAAGATGCTCTGGTGGCTCCGCCGGACCTCCCCGTCGCCCGCGCACTCGAGGCAGACCGTCGGCGACGATCCCGGCTCGCTGCCGCCGCCCTTGCAGGCGGAGCAGACCTCCGTGCGGCGCACCTGTATCGACCGCTCGCAGCCGAACACCGCCTCCTCGAAGTCGACCGTCAGCGAGTGCTGGAGGTCTCCGCCCCGCCTGGCGGACGTCCGCGACCGCGTGGCCCCGCCGCCGAAGAAGGCGTCGAAGATATCGCCGAAGCCGCCGAACGTCTCGAAGCCGTCGAAGCCCTGCGCGCCGTTCTGACCGACCCCGGCGTGGCCGAACCGGTCGTACGCCGACCGCTTGTCGCGGTCCGACAGCACCTGGTAGGCCTCGTTGATCTCCTTGAAGCGGTCGGTGGCGCCCTCGCTCTTGTTCCGGTCCGGGTGGAACTCGAGCGCGAGCTTGCGGAACGCCTTCTTCAGCTCCTCGTCGGAGCAGTTTCGGGCGACGCCCAGGACCTCGTAGTAGTCGCGTTTGCTCGTCGTCATCTCGCCATCCGGCCGGTCTCGGTCAACTCTAGATTATAGGGTTCCCCGTCACACCCCACAAGGAGGGATCGGCCCCCAGATTCCCCACCTCCACATTCAATGTCATATCTACCAGCCATCACCCTCGCAGGGGCGGGTTTCCGGAGCCTGTTTCAAATGTGGCATGCATTTGACGGTGGGGTTTCCTGTTTGGTCATGCCGGCTGTGTGCGGAGCCTCATGGTTCGCAGCGAGGCGCCCGAAGCGGCCATGATCACCATCCGGGCCGCCCAATAGGCTGAATGCGCGCTCGAAACGGCAGCTAGACTCCGATTCCACGCCCCCGTGGCTCGCCACGCCCTCCACAGGGTGCGCAGGTTGAAGGCCGTGGCTAGCAGAGTCCACTCAGCCACCACGTTGGGTAAGCCGCGTAGCAGGAACCGCTGGGCCTGCTGTTGCTCTTTGATGATCCCGAAGACCGGCTCGACCAGTTGTTTTCTTTGCCTGTACGCCTCTTTGGCTTCTTCCGTGGACATCCAGGCGCGGTGGCGGCGCAGGTCTGCATCATGGGGGCTTATCTCCAGAGAGCGGCCATGGCGCTCGTTCTTCGTACAGACCCCGAAGGCTGGACAGGCCCGGCACACGGCCGCGGAGGAGCGGTAAACGCGCACAATGGTGCGGCGGCCTCGCCTGACGCCGGCAAAGCGCAGCGTGTAACCCTCCGGGCAACGGTAGGAGTCGCTCGCCGGGCGCACTCCTGCAGATTGCTCCCTGAGTGATACCCCGCATCGGCCAAAGTCGTCTCCGATCTGTGACCTGAGGTCTCCTCCGCCTGCTCCATCATTGGACCCAGTTGCGACTGGTCGGTCGTGTCGGCCACCACCTCGGCAGCCGTGATCAGCATGCCGGACACCTTCCCTTCACCCATTACCGGAGAGACCATCGCCTGGGCGTTGTATGCCATCGCGATACCCTGGCGGGTCTTCATCATTCGGGCGTCGGGATCGGTCAGGTTGATGAGCTTTTGTCCATCCCGGCTGGCAAGCTCGCCCATCGTCTCACGCACCTGATCCCGCAATACCTTGCGGTCGTGCAACGCCTCTGGCAGATGGCCGGTAGCCGGCTCATCGCCCGCCTCGTTCTGCGCCTCCAACTCGGCTACCGCCCGATCCGTCCGGCCCAACAGATGGCGCAACCCCTCGGCGTCGTGGGTCCGGCTCCTTGCCGCGTTCGCCCCGACCTTCGTCCCGTCCACCGCCTGCACCGCCAACTCCACAAGCTCCATCTTGACAGCCGTCTGCACCGTGCGCTTGAGCAACTCCCTCATACCATTCCGGTGGGAGCGGTAAAAGCGCCACAACGTCACGTGATCCGGTCGCTGGCAGCCCGTCAGCCACAAGTACGGTATCTGGTCGCGACACGCCGCCTCCAGCTTGCGGTTCGATCGCACTCCGATGAAGCCGTAGAGCCAAACGCCCAACAACGCACGGGGATGGTAGGACGGAGCTCCCATCGGGTCACCCTCTCTATCAACCCCGATACCAGCCCAGTCATCGCCGTCCAGAGCATCGACGAACTCAGCCACGAATCGGGCAGGATGACCGGCCTCCAGCAACTCGTCGAGACTCGGAGGCAGAATCCACATCTGTTCACGGTTGAGTGGTCGATGCGGCATACTCGCCTACCTCCAATTCACGGTCTGACTCTCCACCAAGATACCCTATCGCCAATACCCACGACTTATGAAACAGGCTCTTCCAACCCGCCCTGTCCCTGCCAAACGGCGCCCTTACCATTTGGGTAGGGGATTTGGGGGCCCGGGTAACTGTTCAGAGTCGATGGGCACACGACCCGTTCGCCCTGAGTAGGCCCGCCGCTTTGGGCGGGCCGTATCGAAGGGCGCGCACCCGGTCCCTTCGAACGTGAACAGTTACCGGGTAGCAACCAACTGTTCAGAGTTGAGGGGACACCTGACCCGTTCGCCCCGAGTGCCCCGACGCTTCGTCGGGGTGTATCGAGGGGCCGCCACGAAGAGTGGGCGAGACTCAGAGCACCCAAATCATCCCCATCATCAGAATCCCACGAATCGACCTTGGCCCGCCGCCCACTCGACCCGTTCACCCGGAGTAGCGAAGCGTTTCGAGGGGCCCCCGCGACCTGGGCCCGGTGCCCACTCATTCCCGTTCACCCCGAGTAGCGAAGCATATCGAGGGGCGCACGCGACCTCGGCCCGCCGCCCACTCAACCCGTTCACCCCGAGTAGCGAAGCGTATCGAGGGGCCCACGAGACCTCGGCCCGGTGCTCACTCATTCCCGTTCTCCCCGAGTAGCGAAGCGTATCGAGGGGCCCGCGCGACCATCCGTCAGTTCACCTTCTTCGTCCTGGACCGCTCTCGGTACCCGCGCCAGTCAACCTTCTTTGCCAGGGTTCGCAACCTCGTGTAGTCTCCTTCGGCCAAGGCGCGTTTCTTCGCACGAGACCACTTCTTGATCCTGAACTCCGCCTCCAGCGCCTCCATGCGGTCGGCAAACTCCTGCGACCATACCAACTGGACCGGCAGCCTGGTTGAGGTGTATCGCGGTATCTGGCCCGCCTCGTGCTCGGCCATCCTCCGGGCCAAGTCATCGGTGTGGCCGACATAGTACGACCTGTCGGAGCACTCGAGCAGGTATACGAAAAAGGGCTGGGGCATTGTGTTCACCGATGCGCGCGGGCCCTTCGATACACCCCGCCCAAAGCGGCGGGGCACTCAGCAACTGTCTTGGAAGTCAAGCGATCTGGGCGGCAGCGTGGTACCTGGTCGGGTCCCAGGGAGTCTGGTCTCGGATCATGACGTTGATGATCGTCAGCAGCTTCCTCATCGCCGCGGTCAGCGCCACCTTCTTCGCCTTGCCGGCCGCGCACAGCCGGTCGTAGAACTCCTTGATGGCCGGATTCTTCCGTATGGCCACCAGCGTGGCCATATACAGGACTCTGCGCACCGACGCCCTGCCTCCCCACGTCGTACGCTGGCCCCTGAACTGGCCGCTGTCCCGGTTGAATGGCGCAACTCCCACCAGAGCGGCGATCTCCCTGCGATTCAGGCGACCCAGCTCCGGCAGCTCAGCCATGAGCACGCTCGAGACCACGTCCCCGACCCCGGGAACACTGGTGAGCAGGTCGTCATTGACTCTCCACACAGGGCTGGACCGGACGAACTCCTTGATCTGACGGTCGAGCTCTCCTCTGCCATCGGACAGCCAGGCGATGTGCTCGTCGATGTGGGGCCGCAGTACAGGGGGCGCCTGACGGAGCCGGTTGCCCTCTGACGTGATCATCTGCACGATCTGGGCCCTTCTGCGAATCAGGGCGCGCAACTCCAGCTCATCCTCATCAGGCAGAGGCCGGATCTGCGGCTTGACCGCCTCGGCAAAGCGCGCCAGTACCTTGGCGTCAAGCTGATCGGTCTTGGCGTTCATGCCGATGGAACGGCCAAAGTCGTGTACATGCCGTGGGTTGACCACCGCTACGGCGTATCCCGCCGCAGTCAACGCCGATGCCACCAGGTACTCGTACCCGCCGCTGGATTCCACGCATACGAGTCTGGGCGCTACGCGACCCAGAGACTCGTATGCAGCGCCGCGATGCCTTCAGGACTGTTTGACTCCCTCCAGCCACCGGTCTCCGACGATACGCAGATGTCCAAGTGGTCCTTGGACACGTCGATCCCTACGTACACCTCCTGACTGCTCATTGATCTCCCCCTGTCTATACTGAGGCTGGTCTCCCGCTCTGTCCCATCCTCGCAGATACGGACTCGATGTCCGGCAACTGTTCGGGTTCTGGGGAGACCGGGGCGTGACGATCCTGCTGAGTGACGGTCTGCAATGACCCGGGCCAAATCGATCTGTCACGCCCCTGTACCCTCTTCACTGTACCCGTTGCTCAAGATACAAGGGCGAACGGGGGTTGCATCTCCGCCCAACGCGGCGAGCCACTCAGGCCCGCCGCCCACTCAACCCGTTCACCCCGAGTAGCGAAGCGTATCGAGGGGCGCACGCGACCTTCCGTCAGTTCACCGTCTTCGTCCGGGACCGCTCTCGGTACCCGCGCCAGTTGGGGCATTGTCTCCATCGGTTGCCTTGGGCCCTTCGATACACCTCGCCCAAAGCGGCGAGCCACTCAGGGCGAACCGGGGGTTACGTCTCCGCCCAAAGCGGCGAGCCACTCAGGCCCGCCGCCCAGTCAACCCGTTCACCCCGAGTAGCAAAGCGTATCAAGGGGCCCGCGACGTCTCGCTCCAGGCATGATCCCCCCAGGGTTAGCCGGGCCTCCTCGTGCGTCGATAGCCAGCTATGAGCCCGATGGGGGCCAGCATGAGCAGCGCGTTCGCGGCGCCGGACAGCGGGGAGCCCCCGCCGTCGATGGCGAAGCAGCCGCCGCGGTCCGCGCCCTCGTCGCCCTCGCCGTCCTCCGACGTCGGCGCGGCCACCGTGCGCGAGATCGGCGCGATCGTCGGGCGCGGCCTCGGCGTGCTGGCGCCGACGAATATGAGGTCGAACTCCGTCTTGCGGGCGCCGTTCTCGTACGTGTCCGTCGTGTCGGACTTGACGCCGTCGAGGTAGAACTCGATCAGCTCCCCGACCAGCGCCAGGTCCCCCGGCGCGATGACCAGGTTGCTGTACTGCTGTCCCTCGACCAGCGCCGGGAAGCGGTGGTCGCCCAGCCGCGCCTCCAGCCTCGCGCCGGGCCAGACGCTCCCGCCCGACACGATGATCGTGCCTGAGTAGACGGACGGGCGCGCCACCACCGGCGTGTTCGTCGGCGTCGGCGTGTTCGTCGCAGTCGGGGTCGGCGTCGGCGGGCGCATCGGCAGCGACGGGAAGCTCAGGTCGAACTCGTAGCGCGTGAAGTTCGGCCCCGACCTGCCGGGCACGAACGTGTCCGTCTCGTAGGCCTGCGTGCCCTCCACGAAAAAGGTCACCTCCTGGCCGACGTAGCGCTGCTTCGGCGGCTGGACCACCAGGCCCTGGTAGCGCCCATTGTTCGTGACGACCGACACCGTCTCGTAGTCGTCGATCCGGGCGATCAGCCTGAGGTTGTCGGGCAGCGGCTGGCCGTTGAACGTGACCGTGCCGTTGTAGGTCGCCGGGCGGACCGACTGCTCCTGGGTGCGGACCGCGCTCGCCGCGGCCACCAGCGCTCCAATCACCAGCACTCCCGCGACCGCGATCATCCAACGGCTACCGCGTATCCGTCAGCCGGAGGCGCTATGGTGAACGTCTTGTCTCGACCTCGTCGCCCGCGACCGTGGCTGTCAGGGCCGTGATCTTCTCGCCGTACGTGATCTCGATAAACTCGCCGGTGTTGTCCGTCTTCTCGTGTGTCACCATGGGAATGGCCACAGCGGTATCGACCGTGAACGTGATCGACTCGTCGTCGAGCGCGTCCCCAGCCATGAATTTGCGATCGTGGGACAATTCCAAGTTAGCATTGACACCCCTACCAAACTGTTACCCCCGTACCCAGTTTGGGTGTCACCCAGATCCCGGTTGCACAAGGGTGCTGTGCTTGAGTACTGATACAACCTATCGGACCCTCAGATGGAGGAGGAGTGAGGACACCATCGCTCCGTCGCTTCGTGGGTCAAGGGTCCCAAGTCGACACACCTGGCTACTTGACGATCAGCCGGTTCCGCACGGAGCTGTCTGAGCGAGGAACGGTTCGGTTCAGGGAGTTGGACGCTCAGTCGGACCAGCTTGGAGGATGCCATGCTGGTAGAAGCTCGAGCGCGTCGTCGACCGGCCACGGAGCGTCTCCGTGACCGGCATGACCGAGGCACACATCCTTAGGTTGTCCAAGAATCTCCAGTCGCTAGAACGACGGTGGCGTAGTGCATCACATGCGCCGCCGGCGCGGAGGTCGCCGGCCGCTGGAAGGCGGCCAGGTCGACGACCCGGCGCTCCTCCATCGCGGCGTCGGCCGCGAAGCCGACCAGGTGGCTGGAGATCGAGTCGTCCAACGACGTGCACGAGATCGACCGCGGCCGGCCCCGCACCAGGCTCACGAAGTCCTCCACGAGCCGCAGGTCGCCGCCCCCGTGACCCCCGAACGCGCCCTGCATGTCGCCCGACACGTCCGTGTCGACACGCTCCTCCGAGTACTCCGTCCCCGGGTCGATGCGCCTGACCGTGAAGCTCTGGTCCTCGAACACGCCCTGTATCTCCCCTGTCGTGCCGACGAGATGGATCGACCGCGACGGACGCGCCGCGCCGCCGACCATGTTGTGCGTCGCCGTCGTGCCGTCTTCGAACTCGATCGCCACGGCCTGCCGGTCGACGACGTCGTTGTCCATGCGCCACACGCAGCGGCCGTAGTCGCTCGTCTTCAGAAGCTCCACGCGGTCATCTTCGGTCGGGCTGTCTACGTCCTCCAGCCCGGACCACACGTAGAACGACCAGCGGTCCGGGTGGTCGAGGTAGTGCCTGCGGGCCGAGTAGAGGCAGTCGGCCTCTATGGGGCAGTCGACCAGGCAGCGCGTGCCTGCGCCGGGCGGCGCGTTCTCGGCGCGGAAGTACGACCGCGAGCCGAAGCTGGACACGGCGGCCGGCCTTGCCCCGGCCTTCATCCACATGACCAGGTCGAGGTCGTGGCAGCACTTGGCCATCAGCATCGACGACCCGGTCTCCGCCCTGCGGCGCCACTTGCCGCGCACGAACGCGACCGCCATGTGGTGATAGCTGACGTGCTCGACTGTCTGGACGCTGACGAGGTCGCCGATCTCGCCCGCGGCCACCCGCTCCTTGATCGCGCGGTAGAACGGCGTGTACCGCAGCACGTGGCAGATCATGACCTGGCTGCCGCTGCGGGACGCCGCGTCGACCAGCGCCCGCATCTCGTCCCTGCCCGTCGCGAACGGCTTCTCCAGCAGCAGGTGGTACCCCGCGTCCAGCAGCGGGACGGAGGTCGGCACGTGTAGCTGGTCCATCGTGCCGTTGATCGCCGCATCCGCGAACCGGGGCCGCGCGGCCAGCTCCTCGACGGACTCGAAGCACTCCGACTCCGGTACGCCAAACCGCTCCGCCGCCCTTCGCCGCCTCAGCTCCGACGGGTCGGCGACGCCGACGATCCGCAGGCGGTCGGGCCGCTGCTCCGAGTACCTGGCGTACGCCACCGCCCGGTGTCCCGCCCCAACGATCACGGCGGTGACCGGACCCTCCACCCCTGGGTTCCCGCCTGCGCGGGAATGACGGTTATGCAAAGGTCTCCCTTCGCGGGAATGACGGTTGTGCAAAGGCCTGCCGTCGCGGGAATGACGGTTGTGCAAGGGTCTGCCGTCGCGGGAATGACGGTTACTCAAGAGTCTCTCGGCGGGGCTAGTACCCCTGGACCACGTCGACCCTGCGGCCGATCCGGCCCGACTCGTAGGCGGCGTCGATGATGCGCATCACCGACAGCGCGTCGTTCATGTTGAGCAGCCCCGGCTCGCCCGCACGGATGTCGTCGACGAACCGCTGGAACCACCGGTGGTAGCGCGCGTTCCCGATCTCGGGGTTCGTCGGCACCGCGTGTCCCGCCGACCAGCGGCTGCTGTGCCGCTCCTCCTGCGGCGTCTCCGCCCACTCGTAGTGGAAGACCTTCTCCGGCACGCCCTCCCACTGCGGCGAGACGCTGTACACCTCCAGCCGGTTGCTCCCCACCGGCGTCCACTCGGCCCAGCCCTCGGTGCCCCTGAACGCGAACACGCTGTCGTACCCCTGCGGCACGTGCCCCACCGGCTTCGTGTACCCGTGGTGCAGACACCCGTAGGCGCCGTTCTCGAACTCCATCCCCAGGATCGCGATCTCCTCCAGCGGCTCCTCCATGTAGCCCTGCGGGCGGCCCATCATCGCCTGCACCGACTTCACCTCGCTGCCCATGACGTAGCGCAGCAGCTCCAGGTGGTGGCAGCCGATGAAGTGCAGGATGCCCCCGCCCTCGCTCGGCGTCCGCGCCGCGCCCAGCACCTCGTAGCCGTCCTTCGTGTATCGCACCGAGACGGCGGGCTTGCCGAACTCGCCGCCCACCTGCACAGTGAACTGGCGGCTCTCGATGTCCAGCGGCTTCCCCAGGATGCCCTGGTCTATCAGCGACCGCAGCTCCATCGCCGGAGGATGGAAACGGTAGGGGTACCCCAGGAAGGTCGTGAGGCCGTTGTCGTTGACGGCCCGTACCGCCGGGACGAGCTCGTCCGCCGACAGCGACAGCGGCTTGTCGACGAAGTAGTGCTTGCCCGCCTCGCTCAGCTTGCGGAGCGTCTCCGGTATCTGGCTCGGCGACACGCACACGCAGGCGAGGTCGAAGTCCTCGTTCTCGATCAGGTCGTCCAGGTCGTCGTAGCGGCCCGCGTCGGGAAAGTGCTTCTCGGCGTCCTTGAGGAAATCGGTGTTGCGCCACTCGCAGAAGGCCGTGACCTCGACGCCGTCCAGGTGGTGGAACTGGCGCATGAAGCTGGGCTGCTCCGGCCCCACCGTGCCCGCGTGGCTCAGGCTCAGGCCGACCATCGCCGCCTTCAACGTTCGCTTGTCGCTCATGGCTGCCTCCCGACGGTGCTCAGACGTGCCGGCAGTGTACACGGAAGTCGGTAGCGGTGCTCGGAGCGGGGCGGCCGCGACGCGGCCCGGGACGGACTACGGGCTGCCGACGGAGAGGCAGGTGACCGTGCGGACGATTCCGCGGATGGTGTGCACCTTGCTTGTGACGAGGTCCCCGACCGCGTTCAGGTCGGGTGCGCTGACGATCGCGACGATGTCGTACGGGCCGGTGACCGGGTCCACTGTCTGGACCTCGGGCAGGCGCTGCAGCTCGCCCGTCACGTCGTGAATGGAGCCGACCGCGGTCTCGATCAGGATATACGCCTTCGTAGCCACGTCTTACCTCCGCAGGGCTGTTGTCGCCGGCGGGCTATTCTCCCGTCAGCTCCGCCTCGATGATCCCGTAGTCGCCGTCCCGGCGACGGTACAGGACGTTGTACTCCTCGGTGTCGACGTTGTAGAACAGGAAGAAGCTGTGGTTGAGCAGCTCCATCCGGTCGACGGCTTCCTGCACGTCCATGGGGGTGACGGCGAACCGCTTCGTGCGAACGACCCGCCCCTCGCCGTCGGGGGACAGGTCGGCGTCATCTGCGGGAAAGTCGTCCGCGGCGGCGCCCGCGCGCACGGACTCCCGCGGCTGCTCGCTGCGGTACACCTTCCCCTTGTACCGCCTGATCTGCCGGTCCATCACGTCGGCGACGGCGTCTACCGCCGTGTACACGTCCGGGCCGAGCTCCTGGCCCCGGAGGACGTGCCTGCCGGTCGACAGCGTCATCTGCGCGGTGACGCGCTCGTCCCTGGCCCGGGCCGAGGTCCCCGTGAGCTCCAGTCGCGCGTCCGAGAGGCCCTTGAGGTGCCGCTCGAGCCGCCGGTGCTTCTTGAGGATGTACTCTCGCGCGTCGTCGCTGAGCCGGACGTTCGTCGCGTGAATCTGGAGGTCCAAGGGTTTCCCGCTCCGCGGAGAACAGGCTTGTCGCTATGGCACGGAACATGATAGCACGGCAGATTGACACCACCCTCGGGCCGTCGGCATAATCCGCCCGCCACACCATTCAGCATACAGGGGGAAGAAATGCCGCAAGGAACCGTGCTCTGGGGCCCCGCATGCGTCCCGAGCGAGCCGGGCGACCCCGGCTACGAGCGCGACGCCAGCCAGTGGGTCGACCGATGCGCCAGCGTGGGCGTGACGAAGTTCATCACCGGGCAGGCCGACCCGGTGCTGACCGCCGCAGCGCATGAGAAGGGCATCGCCGCGCACCCGTACCGGGACTACACCGCGTTCCCCAACTACGGCAGACGCCGCGTCCGGTACGGCTGGTCGCTCGACTGGCTCAGGCCGCCCGTCGAGTCGCCCGAGGCGCGCTCGATCCTCGAACGACACCGGCCCGTGTGGGACGGCCCCACGGTGGAGGACGAGACGGTGGAGGACTTCGCGCTCGACCACCCCGAGTGGTGGAGCCTGACCCGCGACGGCCGTCGCCCGCTGCGTCCAGGCGAGCGGCGCTACATGAGTCTCGCCTTCCCCGAGGTCAGGGCCAACCAGGTCGCCAGGTTCCTCGATTCGCTCGAGCGCGCGGACGGCGCCGACGGGATACAGATCGAGTTCGTCCTCGGCGACGAGGACGAAGAGGGGTGCTCCCCCTACGGCTACGAGGACGCCGTGGCCGGGCCGTTCGCGGAGCAGACCGGCCGCGACCCGTCGACCATACCCAACGCAGACCCGGAGTGGCTGCGGTTCCGCGCCGGCTACGTCACCCGGTTCCTGGCGGAGCTGAAGGACGCCATAGCCGACGCGCACCCGGGCACCGCCTTCACCTCGACGATGATCGCCGGAGACCCGGACGACTACGTCAAGGTCCTCCAGGACTGGCCGGCGTGGCTGGACGCGGGCATCGTCGACGAGCTGTACGTCTGGTGGCGCACCGACTCGGACCTCGGACGGCTGGAGCGCCAGGCCCGGCACGCCGCCGACGTGGTCGCGGGCCGCGTGCCGTTAATCGCGGAGCTCTCGTGCTACCACCCCGGCAGCTTCCAGGACCCGGACCTGCTGGTCGAAGGCGCGCGCGTCGCGCTGGCGAACGGCGCCGACGGCGTCGGGGTGTACCGCACCCACGGAGTCGACCAGTTGGATCTCTGGCCCGCCCTGGAGCGCATGGCGAAGCTGCAGGCGTAATCCCCGCGACGCTGCGTGACATCGACCTATGCCGCCTGTTCCAGGATGCGCTTCGCCAGCGTGTCCCACGGACGCGGCTCCACGACCGGAAGCCCATGGCGCGCGGCCTCCGCGGCAAGCCAATGGCCGAACAGCCAACGGGCGCGGACCGCCTCGGCAATGTCAGCCTCAGCGCGGCCGGCGAAATCCCTTCCCCGCTCGACCACCGCATCCAGGATCGCCGACTCGTCGGGCTCGACGAGGAAGACGGACCTGACGGCTTCTCGCCGTTCCTGGAGGGGGGCGCGCGACAGCAATGACGGGAGCAGATCGGCCCCTTCGATCACGCACGGGGCCGACTGGTCGACGTGGTTCTCGACCACGACCTCGAGGGCGGGCGTCATCGCCTCGCCAACGGCGACGAGCATGTCACACTGCTCTTCGGCGGGGCGCTTCCAGTAGCCCGGCTCCTTGTCGAAGTACAGTGTGTCGGCGTCTCCCGGCAGCCGGGCCCGCGACCGCTGGAATGCGAGTCGCAGGTCGTCCGCCATGATCCAGGGGATTCCGAGCGACAGGCCTATTCGCTCCGCGACGACCGTCTTCCCGGACGCCGAGTGGCCGCCAATGAGCAGGACTGTCCAGTCTCTATCGCCCACTTGACGTGACACCATATGGGACGGCCGTCTTCAAACGCCAGCTCAGGCACCCAGCATCTTCTCGATTCGCGTAACGAGCTCGGGGAGGTCTTGCTTCACGGTCCGCCACAGGATGGCCAGATCGACGTCATCGTACTCGTGGATGAGCCGGTTGCGCATCCCTATGATCCGCGCCCAGTCTATGCCAGAGTACTTGCGTCTCTGGTCCGACGGGACCCTTCCCGCTGCCTCTCCGACTATCTCGACGAGGCGGGTCAACGCCAGAGTCAGCAAACGGTCGTCGTCCAAGTCCTCTCGGGATCGTCCCTGCGCCAAGCCCATGGCCTCACGGGCGTGATCCCGCATGTGGCTCAGCGTGATCGCGTAGTCACGTCTCGTCATGCAGCACCTGGGCCTCTGCCAGTATGCGGTCGACAAGGTATTTGCTGAGTCCGCCCGGAGTGTGTATATCGACCCTCCGTCCACCGACGAGCTTTGACAACTCGATCTCGATGCCGGCCAGAGTCATCAGCCCGGGAATGTGGTCCGGGTGAAACTCGACCAGGATGTCCACGTCGCTGTCCGGGCCGAAGTCGTCCCGCAGGATCGAGCCGAAGAGCGACATCTTCAAGATGTGATGGCTACGGCAGAAAGCCACGACCTCACCGGCGGGTACGTTGAGCCGCTGTCGCGCCGCGCTTGGGACTTCGGACGCCATCTCAGACCTCCTGTGCTATCCGCCGCCCTGCGCCGCGGCGCGGATGGCGGCGATGGCGTCGGCGACCGGGGTCCCGGCGTCGTAGACGGCTGAGCCGGCGACCAGCACGGTGGCGCCGGCCGCGGCCGCCAGCCTGGCGTTCCCCGCCTTGATGCCGCCGTCTACCTCCAGCTCGGCGTCGAGGCCGCGCTCGTCGAGCGTCCTGCGCAGCCTGCCTATCTTGTCGACCATCGTCTCGATGAATGGCTGGCCGCCGAAGCCGGGGTTCACCGTCATCGCCAGCACCTGGTCGAGGTCCGGCAGCACCTCGTCGACCGCCGAGGCGGGAGTCGCGGGATTCACGGCCACGCCGGCCCGCGCGCCGCGCTCCCTGATCTGCTCGACGACGCGGTGCAGGTGCGTGCACGCCTCGGCGTGTACGGTGATGATGTCCGCGCCCGCGTCGGCTATCTCGTCGACATAGCGCTCGGGGGCCTCGACCATCATGTGCACGTCGAGCGGAATACCGGTCCACCGGCGGATCGCCCGCACGACGCCGGGGCCGAAGGTCAGGCTGGGCACGAAGTGGCCGTCCATCACGTCGACGTGGATGTAGTCGGCCCCGCCCTCGGCCGCCTCCGCCACCTGCTCGCCGAGCCGGCTGAAGTCGGCTGACAGTATCGACGGCGCGATCTTGACCCCGCTACGCGCCACCAGGGGCCTCCATCTCCGCCCGCGCCCTCGTCAGCGCCTGCCGGACGCTCTCCGGCCCCGTGCCGCCGGGCACCTCCCGCGCGGCGACGGACGTGTCGACCGTGATCGACAGCACGTCGCTGTCGAACAGCGGCGAGTACTCCCGGTACGTCTCCAGCGGCAGATCGGCCAGCGCCCTGCCCTCCCGCTGTGCCCGCTCAGAGATGCGCGCGGCCACGCCGTGCGCCTCCCGGAACGGCACCCCGCGCACAGCCAGGTAGTCGGCCACGTCGGTCGCCAGCAGGTAGCCGGACTGCGCCGCCTCGCGCAGCCTGTCGCGCCGCACCTCCATCGTGGACAGCATGCCCGCCATTGCGCGCAGCGTCGGCGCCATCGTGTCGACCGTATCGAACAGCGCCTCCTTGTCCTCCTGCAGGTCGCGGTTGTAGGTCAGCGGCAGGCCCTTGAGCAGGGTCAGCGTCGCCACCAGGTTGCCGAACACCCGGCCGGTCTTGCCGCGGGCGATCTCGGCGAAGTCCGGGTTGCGCTTCTGCGGCATGATGCTGCTGCCGGTCGTGTAGTCGTCGCCCAGCCGGACGAACCCGAACTCGTCGGACGACCAGACCACCAGCTCCTCGGCCAGGCGCGACAGGTGGACGGCGCACACGGCCGACGCCGAGTGGAAGTCGAGCAGGAAGTCGCGGTCGGAGACGGCGTCCATGCTGTTCGCCGACACGGCCGCGAAGCCGAGCTCATTGGCGACGAAATCGCGGTCCACCGGGTAGGGCACGCCGGCGAGAGCGCCGCTGCCGAGCGGAAGCACGTCGGCCCGGCTGCGGGCCTGCCGGTAGCGCTCCGCGTCCCTGCCGAGCATCTCGAAGTAGGCCAGCATGTGGTGGGCGAAGAGCAGGGGCTGGGCCCGCTGGAGGTGCGTGTAGCCCGGCATCACGGCGTCGGCGTTCGCCTCGGCCAGCGCGACGAGCTCGCCGCGCAGGGCGTGGACCGCCCCGAGGACATCGTCGATGGCCTCCTTCACGTACATGCGCACGTCGACGGCTACCTGGTCGTTGCGCGACCGCGCCGTGTGGAGTTTCCCCGCCGTGTCGCCGATCTTGTCGAACAACCGGCGCTCGATGTTCATGTGGATGTCTTCGAGCTCCGGGCGCCACGGGAACTCCCCGTCCTCGATCTCCTTGCGGACGGCGTTCAGCCCGTCGACGATCGCCGCGGCCTCGTCCTCGGAGATAATGCCCTGGCGGCCCAGCATGCGGGCGTGCGCGATCGAGCCAGCGATGTCCTGGCGGTACAGCCTGCGGTCGTAGTGGAGCGATACGGTGTAGCTGGAGACGACGTTGTCCACGGTGTCTGCTCGGTGCGTGTCTACGGCCCGCCGCCCCAGCGGGCGGCGCTCAGCCATGATAGCCGATTTCGCCGGAGGGCCGCTAAGCCGGGCGTCTCGGGACGAGGAAGCGGCGGCGCAGCGTCAGCACCTTCTCGCTGTCCTGGTTGAAGGCGCGGCTCTCGACGTAGACGGTGCCGCGGTCGGGCCTGCTGCGCGACGGCCGGGTCTCGAGCACCTCGCTCTCGGCGTATATCGTATCGCCCAGGAAGACGGGCGCGTCGTGCGTCACCCGCTCGTACTCCAGGTTCGCGACGGCCTTGCCGGACAGGTCGCCGACGCTCATGCCCACGACCAAACTGAAGACGTAGGTGCCGACGACGAGGATGCGGCCGTGCTGGTGGCCCTCCATGTAGCGGGCGTCGATATGCAGCGGGTTGTGGTTCATCGTCAGCAGGGAGAAGAGGTGGTTGTCCGCCTCGGTGACAGTCTTGCCCGGCCAGTGCCTGAAGACGTCGCCGACCTCGAACTCGTCGAAGTACCGCCCGAAGTTTTCTCGCGAATCGTGTATCACGCGCCTGCTCCGTCCGCGTCAAGGCCGCTGCCCGGCACATTCCGCCGCAGCCACTCCCTGAACCCCTCCGGGGTCGTCACGCCGCAATTGGCGACTGCGTCGTAGACGTGGACGCTGCACACGCCCTTGCGGTACTGCTCCCACCTGCAGGCCGCGTCCTTCACCCGAAGTACCGCCAGCCGATCCGCGCCCTCCACGGTGCGCCGCAGCTCCTCGGACGCCGCCATCTTCTCGGCGTGCTCACGCTCCCCGTAGCCCCACAGGTCCACCTTCCACGCCAAGCCACGATGCAGCAGTTGCACGCCCCAGTACAACCCGCTCTCGAACTCCTGGTCGTCGCGTATGAACATGTTCGAGTAGCTGGCTCGCACTATCTCGAAACGCCGCTCCACCGCCGCGCCGGCTGCGAACAAAGCCGCCGTATCCCGCTCGTGGCGGAGTTCCAGGTACACGTCCAGGTCCCGCCACGTCATAACGTCCATCGCGTACGAGCCGACTACCGTGACAGGCCTGCCGCCGCCAACCGCCTCCAGCAGCCCGGCCCCGTGCAGCAGTTCGGACGCCTCAGCCTTGAGCGCGGCGGCCAGGGCGATAAGCTCGGCGTCACTCTTCCAGGACACGGGTTACGTATTCGATCTCGTCGAGCACTCCGGTGAAGTTCGGAAACTGGGAACGCTCCAGCTTCTCGTAGAAGACTTCCTCGCCAGTCAGCGGATTGAAGACCCTGTGGTGATAGTATGGGTCGTTCAGGTGGATGTTGTGGTAGCGAAGGACGTTGTATCTGCTCGGAACCCGCGCGACGTACTTGTACTTCTCTCCACGAACCTTGACCGACCCACCGACAAGGCTCGTCTCCAGCATCTTCTCGACATCCAGGATCACGCCGCGCTGGCAATAGACCCGACCCGTCAACTGGATGCGGTCCGGCGGGACTCGGGTGAATTCGAGGGTGTCTGGCTTGGAGTGGTCTACGAACTCGTGAGCAGCAAGGCGCTTCTCATGGACGCTTCGGTAGTTGTCCCAGCAGTGCCAGTTGTGTGGGTCTGCGCGTTCAGGTATCGCAGCACGTGATAGTCGAACATCCACCTCAGCTTCTCATTCGTCTCGCGTTCGCTGCCGTCGGTGAGCGCATCGGCCATCTCGTCGGACGACATCTCGTAGCGCTCCTCGTAGACGCGCACGTTCTCCTCCAGTTCCCGACGGTACGCCTGTGGATCCGGGAAGACAATGGGGATAGGCATGCGGCACACTCCTCGGCGGTCACGCATCCAATCATAGCCGGTATCGTATCTGTGTCAAGGCTCTCAGCGGCGCAGGCCGGGGAACTGCCGCTTGCCGACGTTCTTGGCCGATATGCCGAGCACCTTGAGGAAGCCCTCGGCGTCGGCGTGGTCGTACGTCCCCATCGCCTCCATCGACGAGTCGTCGGTGTACAGCGAGTGCGGCATCGCCTCGGGGGTATCCTCGGCCGTCTCGAAGTAGACGCCGCCGCGATGCAGGCGGGCGGCTATCGTACCCGTCACCAGGCTGTTGATCGGCTCGAGCGCCGCGAGCGCGGCCGTCGTCGCGAGATCGAGCCAGTAGCCCTGGTATATCTGCTGGCTGATGACGGCCGATAGCTGGTCGAAGAGCTGGCGCGCCCTGCGGTCCAGCACGAACTGCAGCAGGTACTCGTGCGTGCGCCCCAGGAGCTCCATCGCGGGCGCCTCGTAGATGCCCCTCGACTTGACGCCGACGAACCGGTTCTCGACGACGTGGGAGCCTATTCCGACGCCGTGCGCGCCGGCGACGCGGTTCGCTTCCTCGAAGATGTCGAACAGGCCCATCTCCCGGTTGTCCAGGGCCACCGGGACGCCCCGCTCCCAGCGCACCGACACCACCTCGGCCGTCGACGGCGCGTCCCACGGCCAGACGCCCATGCCCGGCTCGACGAACCCCGGGGGCTTGCCGACATCCTCCAGGTCGCCCGCCTCGTGGGTCAGGCCCAGGAAGTTCGCGTCGGTCGAGTAGGTCGCCTCGCTCGGCGGCTTGATCGGCAGATTATTGGCCAGGCAGTAGTCCACCATCTGGGCGCGGCCGGGGAACTCGTCGACGAACTCCTGGTCCCGCCAGGGCGCGTAGACGTCGAGCCCCGGCGACAGCGTGTTGGCGGCGAGCTGGAAGCGCACCTGGTCGTTGCCCCTGCCGGTCGCGCCGTGGAAGAGCACGCCGGCGCCATCGGCGTCGATGCGGGGCAGGATGGCGCGCACGGTGATCGGCCGCGCTATCCCGGTCGTGTTCCAGTAGCCGCCCTCGTAGCGGGCCTGCGACTGCAGCACCTTCAGGCCGGCCTCGGCCAGCGCCTCGCGACCGTCCACGAGCTCGGCCGCCGTCGCGCCGCACGCCTCCATGCGCTGCGCGATGGCGTCGAGGCTCTCCTCGTCCGGCTGCGCCAGGTCGACCGTGTAGCAGCGGACGTCGAAGCCCTTCGTGGTCAGCCAGTGGGTTACGGTGCAGCTATCGAGGCCGCCCGATACGGCCCCCGCCAGGACGGTGTGTCCGTTCTCCTTGAGCTCACGCCAGTTCACGGCTTCTCCTCGGCGCGCCGTCCCAAACGGCGCGGCGGCGTCCTCAGGCGTTGGCCGCGGCGACCGCCTTGGGCAGCGCCTCCCTGAGCAGCGCGACAGCCTCGTCGATCTCGTCCTTCGTCACGGTCAGCGGCGGCATGATGCGCACCGCGTTGGGCCGCGTCACGTTCAGGAGCAGGCCGGCGTCGTTGCACGCGGCAAGCACCTCGGGTGCCATCTCGGACGCGAACTCCATCGCGTTCAGCAGTCCCACGCCGCGGACGTCGACGATGAACTCGGCCTCGGCCTGTATCTCGATCAGGCCCGCGCGCAGGTAATCGCCCATCTCGCGGGCGTGGGCCGGGACATCGTTGTCGACGATGTAGCGCACCGAGGCGTTGGCCGCCGCGCAGGTGAGGGCGTTGCCGCCGAAGGTAGAGCCATGCTCGCCCTTCGGCTCGAGCACGGCCGCGGAGTCCTTGGCGAGGAACGCGCCGATTGGCACGCCGCCGCCGAGCCCCTTGGCCAGCGTCATCACGTCGGGCTCGACGTCGAAGTACTCGTAGCCGAACAGCGTGCCCAGCCTGCCGAGCCCGGTCTGCACCTCGTCCATGATGAGCAGCAGGCCGTTCTCGTCGCACCACTCGCGCACCTCGGCGAAGTAGTCCATTGACGGCACGTTGACGCCGCCCTCGCCCTGCACCGGCTCGAGCAGCACGGCCGCCGTCCTGTCGGTGGTCGCGGCCTTGATCGCTTCGATGCTGTCGTAATCGACCGTCACGAAGCCGCGCGGCAGCGGGTGGAACGGGTCCTCGTCGTGGGGCTTGCCGGTCGCGGAGGTCATGGCGAGCGTGCGGCCGTGGAACGAGTTCCAGGCGGTGATGACCTCGTAGGCGCCGTTGCGGTGCAGCTTCCCGTACTTGCGTGCGAGCTTCACCGCGCCCTCGTTGGCCTCGGCGCCGCTGTTGCAGATGAACACCTTGTCGAGGCAGCTGTTCTCGACCAGCGCCTCGGCCAGTTCGAGCTGTGGGACGGTGTAGAACTGGTTGGACGTCTGAAGCAGCGTCCGCGCCTGCTCGGCGATGGCGTCCGCGACGACCGGGTTGGCGTGACCGACGTTGTTGACGGCCCAGCCGGCGGTGAAGTCGAGGTACTCCTTGTCCTGGTCGTCCCAGACCCGCGTGCCCTCGCCCCGGACCAGCACGATGGGCTGGCGGCGCACGGCGAACATGTAGTACTGGCTTTCGACCGCTTTCCAATCGGTCGCCATTTCTAGTTTCCTCCCGACAACTCGGCCAGCCGCTTCAGCGACTCCTCGAGGTTGTTCAGCTCCTCTTTGATCGTCTCGATCGCCTCGGTGAGGCGCTCCAGCTCCTGGCCGATGCGCAGGTCGGGCGCCACGGATGCCGGCGCGTCGTCGCGCGATGGGCCCGGACCCGACACCGATCCCGTGTAGCCGGTCAGGGCGGCGACGGCCTCCGGCACCGAGTCCTCCATCACGACGCGGTCGCCGGTCGCGAGGATCACCTTCTTCAGCTCGGGGAAATCGATCCCTTCTGCGCGGAGATATATCGGCTCGGCGTACAGCAGACCGAACTCTTCCCCCAGCGCCATCGGTATCACCAGCAGGTTGCCGCGTATGCAGTCCGAGCCTTCCTGGCAACGCAGCGTGAACCACTCCGATATCGTCGGGTCGTTGTCGATCTTGGCCTCGACCTGCTGCGGGCTGTCCACCTGCCGCTCCTTCGGGAAGTCGAACGCGACCAGCTCGCCGTAGTTCTCGCCGTCGTTGCGGGCGGCCAGCCAGCCTGCGAGGATGGGCGGCTCGTTGCGCGTATAGGGGATCAGCAGGACGAACTCCTCCCGCTCCTCCTCCGGGATCTTCATGATCACGTAGTAGGGCTCCACGGGCCGCAGATCGCCGCTCTGGCCGAACTTCTCGTTCGGTATGCTCCAGATGTCTTCCAGGTTGTAGAAGTCCTGCGGGTCCAGCATGTGGTACCTGAGGTATGTGGCGGCCTGGAAGCCGAACAGGTCCTGCGGGTACCGGAGGTGCTCGCGCAGGTCAGAGGGCATGTCGTCCAGGTCCGCGAACAGGTCCGGGAACACCGAGCGGTACATGCGCACTATCGGGTCGCCCGGGTCTACCACGTAGAAGGCGAGGTCGCCATTGTAGGCGTCCACCACCACCTTGACGCTGTTGCGGATGTAGTTGAACCCGATGGGATGAGGGGTCGAGTAGGGGTAGCGGTCCGAGGTGGTGTACGCGTCCTGGATCCAGAAGAGCTGGCCGTCCGCGGCGACGATGTATGGGTCATTGTCCAACTGCAGGAATGGAGCGACCGTCTGGACGCGCTCCTGGATTTCCCGCCGGTACTGGATGCTGCTGTCGCTCGTGATCTCGCCGGTGATCAGGACGTTAATGTCCGCGAACTGCCATGCGTACGCGATCCGGCGGATAAAGGAGCTCAGGGGGACGCCGCCGCGTCCGTCGTAGAAGTTGCTCTTGAGCTCCCCGCCCTCGGCCTGGTAGTCGAGCTCGGCCGTGTTGGAGTTCACGATCACGTAGTCCGTGGTCTTCTCGCCGTAGTAGATGCGAGGGTTCTCGATAAGCACGTCCGGCTCGGCGTCCTCCGACGCCTGCACGCTGATGACGCCGTCGGCGGGGATGTCCTTGGCGAAGAACTCGGGGCGGCCCTCAGGGGTGAAGTCGGTCACCGGGCTCATGGCGACCCCGAAGCCGTGGGTGAACCGCAGCCGGGTGTTGATCCACGTCTGCGCGTCGTCCTCCAGCTTCTCCTGCGCGACCTCCCGGGCCGCCAGCATCACCTGCCGGTACTCGCCGTCCACGGTGTACCGATCGACGTCGGCATCCTCGAAGTCGTAGTAGGGCCGTATCTGCTGAATCTGCCTGTACACGTTCAGGAGGGGGCCGTGGTCCCAGAGCCGGATGTTGTCCACGGTCTGGAGGTTGTCGGCAATGAGCTCCTCCGACAGCGCCGGGTCGACGGGGTAGGGGCGCACGCTCACCCCGGCCAGGTCGTAGCCGCGGCGCGTGAAGTCGATGTTCCTGGCGATGTACTCGCTCTCCTTCACGAACTCGTTCGGCGTGACCGTGAAGCGCTGCATCGTCCTCGGCCAGGCGAGCTGCAGCACGATCAGCAGCACGAGCCAGAGCGCCACGCCTCCGACGGCCAGCCGGACGCTGCGCATGTAGGCGTTGACCACCATGAGCACGGCGACCGCCGCGGCGACCACGGTCAAGATGACCAGCGCTGGGCTGCGGGCGTTGACGTCGGTGTAGGCGGCGCCGAACACCGCGCCCTCCTCTGACAGCACCAGGCCCCAGCGGTCGAGCCAGTGACCGACGGCCAATGTCAGGAATATGCCGGCGACTATGATGGACAGGTGGACCTTGAGCTGAGGGGTGAACTCGAAGCCTACTCCGCGGAAGCTGAACCGGACGAAGTACAGCACACCCGTCGCTATCAGGATGACTATCCCGGCGTTGAAGAACCAGCCGCGCACGAACTCGTACAGCGGCAGGCTGAAGACGTAGAACGACACGTCCTGGTTGAAGAACGGGTCGGACTCACCGAAGGCGACGGCGTTCCAGAACCTGAGAAAGAGCTCCCACTCGGTCGCCGCGAACAGGCCGAACACTATGCTGAGAACGGCGGCGCCGGCTATCGTGCCCCAGGAGATCGCCCGCCGCAGGAAGTCGGCCGTCGGCTGCGGCAGCGGCGACTCCTCGGGGCCCGCGGACTGCTTGTACGCGAAGTAGAGGCTTGCGCCGGCGAGAACGCCGAAGATGCTGCCCCAGAGCAGGAACAGCACGAGCCTGGTGACCAGGACCGTCACGTAGACGCCGCGGAACCCGAGCTCACCGAACCACAGCCAGTCCGTATAGACACCGCGGAGGACGTTGAGCAACACGAAGAACGCGATCAGGGCGGCGGCGCCGACCAGCCATTTCCATCTTTGCCGCAACTGTGCCGGGATCGCCCCGGCCAGGTCGACAGAGAGGCCCGATTCCTCTTGGAAGTACGATGCCATCGATTCCCCTATCCGACCCGGGTACCCAGGTCAGCCCCTTCCAGGACATCCCGGAGGGCATGCGGCTCGCGGCCGTCGACTATGTGAGTCGAGCCCACCTCGTCGAGCGCCCTGAGGCAGGCCCCGATCTTGGGGACCATGCCCCCGGCGACGACGCCTGAGGTCATCAGTCCACCAGCCTGCCGCCGCGTGAGCCTCGGCATCACCCTGCGGGACGAGTCCATCACGCCGGGGACGTCGGTCAGGAAGACCAGGCGCTCCGCCCCAAGGGCCAGCGCGACCTCTCCGGCTGCAGTGTCCGCATTCACGTTCAGTAACGAACCCCCGTGTGTGCCAGCCTCCTCTGGGCTCCGCACTGCCACGGGGGCGATGACCGGCATGAAACCGGCTTCCATCACGGCGCGGGCGGGGCCTGGGGAGACCTCCACCACGCTGCCGACGAGTCCAAGCTCCGGGTCCATGACCTTGGCGCGCAGCATACCACCATCGACTCCCGACAGTCCAACCGCCCGCCCGTCGAGCGCCAGTATGGACGCGACGATGGCCTTGTTGACGACGCCCGAGAGCACTGCGACGACGATGTCGAGGCTGGGCTCGTCGGTCACGCGCAGGCCGCGAACGAACCTCGGGCGCACGCCCTGCCGCTCCATCCACTCGCTGATCGTCTTGCCGCCGCCGTGCACGACGATGGGCTGTATGCCCTGGCTCTGCAGGGCGACCAGGTCCTCCAGCGTCGTGTCGTGGCTGCCGAGCGTGCTGCCGCCAATCTTGACTACGATCGTCCCAACGGCATCGGGGTCCTTCTCCGGCGTCGCTGCCGACTCGTCCGACCCGTGCGGCTCTTCCGCGCTCTGGTCGTAGGTGCGGCGGCTCTGTGCTTCCATCATCGTCGTGTGCGGGGAGTCGTGGGGAGCCCGGTGCCCGAACGTCCCGACCCTCGTCCTACGTGCTGTAGGCGGAGTTGAAGGTGACGTACTCTTCGGTAAGGTCGCAGCCCCACGCGGTCGCGCTGGCGTCGCCACCGTTGAGGTCGACGGTCAGGCGGAGCTCGGCCGCGGCCATCGCGCTGATCACGGCGTCCTTCAGGTACGGGATCGCCACGCCCTCGTGCACCATCTGGATTCCGGCGATGAACAGGTCGATATTCGACTCTTCGAAAGCGGCGCCGCTCTTGCCGATCGCCATCATGACGCGGCCCCAGTTCGGGTCCCTGCCGTGGACCATCGCCTTGACGAGCAGCGAGCTCGCGACGCTGCGCGCCGCCTTTCTCGCGTCTTCGTCGCTGGCCGCGCCCTCGACGATCACCTCTATCAGCGTGCGTGCGCCCTCGCCGTCGGAGGCCAGTTTCTTGGCCAGCGCGACGCAGACGTAGGTCAACGCTTCCGTGAACCCTGCCGCTCCGGCCGAGCCCTCGCTTATCCGGTCGCCGCCTGCCATCCCGTTCGCGAACACGAGGACCGTGTCGTTCGTACTCGTGTCGCCGTCGACGTCGATCATGTTGAACGACGCGTCGACGGCCTCGCTCAGGGCGCTCTGCAGGAAGCCGGGCTCAACGGCCGCGTCGGTGGAGATGAACGCCAGCATCGTCGCCATGTCGGGGTGGACCATGCCGACGCCCTTCGCGGCGCCTCCCAGCGTGATCTTCGTGCCTCCGATATCGACGGAGACGGCGATCTCCTTGGGCCGCGTGTCTGTCGTCATGATGGCCCGCGCGAAGTCGGCCCCGCCGTTGTCGGTCAGCTCGACGTTGCCGATGTTCTGCCTGATCAGCGCCATCGGCAACTCGACGCCGATGAGGCCGGTGCTGCACACGAGTATCTCTTCGGAGCCGACGCCGGCGTGGCTGGCAGCGAGCGCCGCCATCTCCTCGGCGTCGGTAAGCCCCTGGGGTCCCACTGCGCAGTTGGCGCAGCCGCTGTTGCAGACGACGCCACGGGCGGTCCCGCTCGCCGCACGCTCCCGAGACAGCACAACGGACGGCGATACGACCCCGTTCTTCGTGAAGGTGCCGGCGACCGCCGCGGGTCCCTCGGAAAGCAGGACGCCGAGGTCCAGCACGCCCGAGGCCTCGGACTTGATCCCGGCGTATACGGCCCCCGCCACGAAGCCCTTCGGCGAGGTGACGCCGCCGTCCTGTACGAGCTCGATCATCGCGGCCACGTCGTCATACCCTCTTGGGAAAGTACGTCCCGCATTCTGGCTGAAGCCAGGCGGGACGGTCTGCGAAGTATAGCATAGCCCTATTGGGGACCCATCGCCGCGGCGACGGGTGTATCCTACGGCTCCACACACTCGAGGAAGGTAGCAGCCGCGCCATGAGAGTAACGTCAGTCGAAGCGACCACCTGCGTCGTGCCGCTGGACGGCGGAATCGCGATAGCCACGCGCGCCCTGACGGAGCGCCACTACACGCTGGTGCGCGTGCGGACCGACACGGGCGCCGAGGGCATCGGCTTCTGTTACGTCGGCAACCGGGGAGGGGGACTCGCCACGCTGGCGGTACGCGACCTGCTGCGCGACTCGGTCGTCGGCCGCGACCCGCACCAGGTCGAGGCGATCTGGAGCTCGATGTTCCGGGAGGCGCTGCTGCAGGGGCGCCGGGGGGCCGTGGTCCGGGCCATCAGCGCGATCGACCAGGCGCTGTGGGACGCCGTCTCCAGGGAGGCGGGCCTGCCCCTGTACCGGTACCTGGGCGGCTACCGGGACGAGATGGCGCCCGCCTACGCCAGCGGCGGATACTACGCCGAGGGCAAGACTCCCGACGACCTCGCCGAAGAGATGCGCGGCTACCTCGGCATGGGCTTCGACGCGGTCAAGATCAAGGTCGGCGGCGTCTCCACCCCTGAGGACGCGGCCCGGATCGCGGCCGCGCGGGAGGCCGTCGGCCCCGACGTCCCGCTGTTCCTCGATGCGAACAACGCCTGGCCGGACGCTGGCAACGCGATCAGGGCCGTGCGCGAGTGGGAGGAGTGGGCCCCTGGTTGGATCGAGGAGCCGCTCATGCCGGACGACATCCGGGGCCACGCCGAGGTCGCGGCCGCCGTGGCGACGCCCGTAGCGACGGGCGAGATACACGCGACGCGCTGGGAGTTCGCCGACATTGTCGAGCGGGGCGCGGCGTCCATCCTGCAGCCGGACGCGGGCGTCTGCGGCGGCATCACCGAGTGGCGCCGCATCGCAGCGCTCGCCGCCGCCCACGACATCCCCGTCGCGCCCCACTGGCTGGCCGACCTGCACGTGCACCTCGTGGGCTCGACGCCCAACGCGACCTGGGTCGAGTACTTCCCCGACTTCACGGTGCTCAACCTGGGAATGCTGTTTTCGACCGCGCTGGAGGTGGTGCCGGGAGGCCTCGCGCTGCCGACTGCCCCAGGCCTCGGCATCGAGCTCGACGAAGCGGCCGTAGCCCGGTACTCAGTAGACGGCTGGGGTTAAGCCCGACGGGACCCGGGAAGGCCCGCGCCATCGCACACCGGCGCTAGTAGCCCTTCTGCTTGTCTATGATGCTGAGCATCGGGGCGCCGTCGATGAAGCGGCGGAGGTTGTCGCAGAACAGGTCTACGAGCCTGCCGTCGCGGGCCGGCGAGCCACCCGCGGCGTGCGGCGTTACGATCACGTTGTCCATGTTCCAGAGCGGGTGGTCGAGTGGCAGCGGCTCCCGAGGCGTGACGTCGAGGCCCGCGCCGCCGATCTGGCCGCCCTCGAGCGCCTCCATCAGCGCCGCCTCGTCGACGATCCTGCCCCGCGTCACGTTGATCAGCAGCGCGCAGACGCCCACGACGTCCGACTCCCTGAGCAGGTCGTGGAAGTGGCCCATCTTCCAGCACGACTCGACATGGTCCGGCAGATCGACGTCCTCCGGGTCGACGGCGATGACCCGCATCCCGAAGCCGGATGCCAGCGCCGCCATGTGTAGTCCCGTGCCGCCGAGTCCGACGACGCCGAGGGTGCGGCCCATCAGCTCCCATGACGCGTCTCGGATGGGCATGCGCTGGTCCCAGCCGTGCTTGCGGACGGCGTGCGCGATCCCGCGGGTGAGCCCCAGGAGCAGGGCCATCGCGTGCTCGGCGAGGTGGACGCCGACCGTCCCCTTGGCGCTCGTCAGCAGCACGTCGCTCGCGACGAACTCCGGGAATAGCGTCCCGTCCGCTCCGGCGCCTCCGGTCTGTACCCAGCGCAGCCTGTCGGCCCGCGCCAGCAGCTCGGGCGTGATGCCGCCCAGCACGACGTCGACCTCCGGCATCGCCTCCAACGCCTCGCCCGGCGAGTCGAACTCGAGCAGGCTGACGTCGTCGGCGACGGCCCTGATCCGCTCCTTGTGCTCGTCTTCGAGGTCGGTGTTCAGAAGGATGTTCATCGGATGCCCTCCGCTGATCGCCGTGCGTCCGCTGCCTGTCGCGCTCATTGTACGCGCGACGGGGCCGGCGCGTGTATCCTTAGCCGCGCGACAGGCCTGCGGCCACCAGTCCGCGGCGAGGAGGCGACGATGAAGATCACCGGCATCGACGTGTCCGTCTTCGAGACGGAGCAGGGTACCAGGACATTCGACCTCGGGCTGATCCCCGGCATGGGCAGGGACAGGTGGATTCACATGGGCGCGGTCAACGAGCCGGGGCGCGTCCACGTGATGCGAGTGACGACCGACGAGGGTATCGAGGGCATTTGCGACGTGCAGAGCCACCCGACTCCGCTGACCGAGACGTACCTCAAGCAGCTACGTCACCTGGTCGTCGGCGAGGACCCGTTGCACCGCGAGCTGCTCTACCAGAAGCTCCACACCGGGACGCGGTGGGTCTACTTCCTTCCGGGGTGGGCCGGGGCGTTCGACAACTGCCTGTGGGACATCGTCGGCAAGGCGGCGGGGCTGCCCGTGCACGCCATCATCGGGCGCGTCCGCGACTCTGCGCCGGTGTACATGAACATCGGCGGCGCGACGAAGGAGCTGGCGGCCGAGGACGCCGCACGCGCCGTCGACAACGGCTTCCCCGCCGTCAAGGACCACTTCTACCACCCGGTGAACGAGAACATCGAGTGGCTGACGGCGGTCCGGGAGGCGGTCGGGCCGGACATCGACGCGATGCACGACCCAGTCGCGATCTACTCCTTCGCGCAGGCGGTCCGCATCGGCCGCGCGCTGGAGGAGCTCGACTACCGGTGGCTGGAGGAGCCGCTGCCGGAGCGCCACCTCTCCCAGATGAAGGCGCTGTGCGACACGCTGGACATCCCCATCCTGGCGCCGGAGACGATGATGGCCGACGTGGACCTGTCGGCGCAGTGGCTGATCGCTGGCGCAACGGACCTGATCCGCGCGAACGCGCGGAACGGGACGACGCCGGTGCTGAAGCTGGCCCACCTGGCCGAGCTGCACGGCACGGGAGTCGAGCTGAACGGCGCGGGCGGCCTCGGTGGGCTGGTGCACGCGCACCTGATGGTCAGCATATCGAACACGACCTACTACGAGTCGTTCGGCGGGGAGCACGAGCGGGCCTGCCGGGAGTACGGCATGACGAACCCCGTGCTGCCGCACAAGGGCCGCGTCGCGCCGCCGGACGGCCCGGGCTGGGGCGCGGAGTGGGACATGGACTACTTCGAATCGCACAAGTCCGGTGAGCTGTAGTCGAATGCCGAATGTCGCCCCGAACGGAGTGAGGGGCCTGGGGCGGGGTCGATGCGGCGGCCAGATCGAGGCGCCCCCACCCCAGGTCCTTCGCGTTGTTCAGGACGACAGTCGTCGCGCAGTCAGGCAGTAGCCGGCGAGTCCGTGGACGGGGTCAATGACGACAGCAACGCTCCCTAAGGTCGACATACACCGCCACGCTGAGTCGATGGCGCAAGTCGACCGGCTGCTCGCCGCGCGCGCCGACCGGCCCTCCTACGACTGGAAGGCAGCGGTCAAGCGCCTTGGGGAGCTGCCGCCGGGGATGCCTCGGCTCGCGCGGCTGGACGGGGACCTGGACAAGGCCGCGCTCCGTCCCATCACGGTGAGCTACGTCCACTTCGTCGAGTACACGACCGCCACCATGATGGACGCCGCGAGGGACGGGGCCGTGCTGCTCGAAATCCGGGTCGGCGTCGGGGCCGGCCTGGGGTCGGACCATATGGCGCTGTTCCGGGAGGCCGAGCGGCGCGTCCGCGAGGAGTACCCCGACTTCCACGCCGAGACGATCGCCGTGATGCGTGCGACGCCAGACGGGGCCGAGGCGTTCGAGACGTGCCTGCGTGCGAGGGACCAGGGGCTCGCGGGGATCGACTTCATCCCCGACCCATACGACACGGAGGCCGACTGGACGCTCGCCTGCCGGTGGGCGGAGCGCGCGGCCGGGGCTGGCCTCGGCATTACGGCCCACGCGGGGGAGTTCTCGACCGTCAACCTGGCTGCGGCGCTGCGCCTGCCGGGCATCACCCGGATCGGGCACGGCGTCTACGCGGCCGCCGATGACGATCTGATGCGCCTGCTGGTCGACTCAGGGGTCACGATCGAGTGCTGCCTGACCTCTAACTTCGTGCTGGGCGCGGCGCCGTCGCTGGAGGAGCACCCGGTGCGCGACTTTGTCGAGGCGGGCGTGCCGGTCACCGTGTGCACGGACGATCCCGTGCGGCTCTGCACGAGTATCGGCCGCGAGTACGAGGTCGCCGCGTCCCTGGGCTTCGGGCCGGACGACCTGCGGGCGTTCACCCGGAACGGCGTGCTCGCGTCGTTCACCACGCCCGAGCGCCGGTCGGCGGTCCTCGACCTGGTCTCGGGCGACCACGGCCCGCTCTCAGCCCCAGGCCGCTGACCGCCTCCTCGGGCACATGAAGAGATCGTCGATGGTCTCGGCGGCTGAGGCGAGCCAACAGGGTAAGATCGGCCATGCTCTGCCGCGTTCCACAGGTGTGTACAATACTCGTCACGGACCAGCCGTGACCGCGGAACGGGAGGCGTGGCGCCATTCTGGTGGACACCGAACCCGAAGGAGAGTGCAGGCATGTCAGCGTACGTGATAACCGAGGTCGAGATAACGGACGAGAGTCTCTATGGAGAGTTTCGCGAGCGGGTGACGAGCACCGTCGAGGCTCACGGCGGCAGATTCGTGGCGCGTGGGGGCGGGCTCGAGGTCGTACTGGGTGACTGGACGCCGAAGCGTCTCGCCATCCTCGAGTTCGACAGCGTCCAGCAGGTCCATGCCTGGCTGAGCTCGCCGGAGTACGTCGCGCTCGACGATATCCGCTCGAGGTCCTCCAACATCAACATGGTGGTCGTCGAAGGCGTGTAGTCCCTCAGCCTTCCGATTCGAGGGTCTACGACCTTGGAAACGGTGCGCTGGAGGCTCGAACACCCGACCCCATGTAGTCCGTCCTGATGGACACCCGCGACGACCCACCAGACTTGACGTCAGGTCGCCAAGTTACTCGTCGATGACGAGGAATTGCCCCATCATGCCCAGGTCCTCGTGATCGAGAATATGGCAATGGAACATGTACGGGATGTCCTCAGCGGCGTAGGTCTTGAATCGGGCGACAATAACGACCTCGCGCTCGGGATTCACCAGCACGGAGTCCTCCCAACCTGAATCCTCTGGTGGCGGAGGTTCGCCGTTGATCGACAGTATCTGAAACTGGATCTGGTGTGGGTGGAACACGTGCTGGCCCTCACCGGCGGTGAGAGTCCAGCGCTCGGTATCTCCGAGTCGCACCCTTACGTCGATCCTGCCCATGTCCATCTGGACTCCATTGATCGCCCAGCTTGGGTCGAACTCCCAGAAGTTGCGCACGTCGTCCATGTGGAAACTCCGGTCGACCGTGATCTCCGACTCGGATATTCGCTCTATGGCGGCGAGCTTGTCCGGAAGCATGCCCGTGCCTGGAGCCGATCCGTTCGGGCGTAGCTCCAGCACCCGGCCTAACGTACTGTCGACCAGGGCGGCGGATTCCATCCCGACATTGACGATGATCTCGGCTCGGTCCCCGGGCGCCAGCACGAGTTGCTCGATTACTACAGGACCAGCCAGGTAGCCGCCGTCGGAGGCGATCTTGGTCATGTCGGCCCCCTCGACGCTGAGGTGGTAGATGCGGGCCTGGCTTCCGTTCAGGATCCGGAGCCGGACCAACCCTTCGGGCACTTCGACGTACGGGCCGATCGTTCCGTTCACCGTCAACGTGCCATCGAGGTTGCCGTTCTCACCTCCGTCTATGGCGAAGTCGAGTTGGCCGTCCTCGGTGAAGTCCCTGTCCTGGATGATGACAGGAATGTCGTCGACGCCGTAGGTGGCCGGTAGCGCCGCGGCGGCGGGGTTGTCGTCTTCGATGATTATCAGACCAGCGGCGCCGCGGTAGACATGCTCGGCTGTGGAGCCATGTGCATGCGGGTGATACCAGAGGGTGGCTGCAGGCTGGATCACGTCGAAGTCGGCCACCCAGGTTGTCCCGGGTTCGATAAGACTGTGCGGCCCGCCGTCGTCCTCGGCAGGGACGTCGGCGCCATGCCAGTGCGTCGTTGTGGTCTCGTCCAACTCGTTAGTGACGCTGATGACCACCGAGTCTCCGGTTCTGAGACGAAGTGTGGGGCCGAGCACGGACATGCCGTTGTAGGAATAGGTGTCCGTCAGGGCCGCCTGCCGGTAGTCGTGGCGTGATTTTCCGATCCTGAGGTCATAGTGCGCAACGCCCTCCCCGTCGAACGTCGGCTCCAGCAACTCCGGGATCGAAAGCGGCGCAACCGCCGGCGCATCCAACGGCGCCTGGTCGCCTGCGTCACAGGCTGCAAGGGAGACGATCGCTGAGACGACCAAGAATACGACGCCTGCTCTCAGGAGACGACGACGGGGTCGGAGAATGACTCGCAAGCCACGTGCCAATGATCGATTGTCCTTGCGCCGCGCTCGAATAGTCGGACTGAACAACGCCTCTTCGCTCCTGATCGGTTCTATCTCCTGGTGGCTCACTCCCGAGAACTGCCAGGGATGAAGCCTTCCCAATCCGGGCGGGAATAGTGGCTGGTGTCGAGCCTCCACGACCGTGACAACCCCTGCTCTTGGCTATGCTTCTCGCAGTCTCGGCAACTTCGGCCACGCGCTCTAGGTTACCAACCGGATTTCGTCCGTAGCAACGCCGCACCCCCTGAGAGCCTCCAGGGTCCGGCAGCCTGGACTAACGGGCGCTGGCCCGCCAACAGCCCCTTTGGGCCTTATCGCGGCGCTCACGCGTGTGCGATCCTAAGAGGATACCCCTGACTTGATAAAATCAAGAACCGGGGCCGATTCTGAGATCGCACCGTCGCTGGGCATGGGGACCGTGTACGTCAGCGTCGCCTCGTCGCCGTCCACCTCGATGCCCTCAACGAAGTTGCGGATGAGCGCCTTCCGCTCGGGGATCGTCCCATCCTTCAAGAAGTCCCGGAAGTCCGCCACGTATCGGGTGATCTCCTTGGTCTTGGGTAGCTCCACCCTACGCCGCTCAAGCTGGGTCTCGACGTCGTTTCTCGCAGCCTCCAGCTGCTCTTCTCGATGCCTCAGAGAGAAGATGCGTGGCGACAGGACCTCCAGGGTCAGGTCGCTGGTCTCTATGGCCTCATAGAGCTTCTCCAGCCGCTTCCTGACGTCGGATAGCTCCTCCTCGATGACCTCCAACCTGCCGGAATGCTCTCCGGCCATCGCGTCGACCTCCTCGGCCACCATCTTCACAAGCGCCAGGATGGTCTCCTCGTTCAGAATCCGCTCCCTGATCTTCTCCACCACGAAAGTCTCCAGCTTCGGGGCGTTCAGGTAGCGGGCGCTGCACGTTCCGGCGCCCTCCCGATGGAGGGTGCTGCAAACGTAGTAGGCGAACCGGCCGCTCTTGGCTCCCTGGGCCAAGTAGCTCTTGCCGCACACGCCGCACTTGAGCAGACCGCTCAACAGGAACTTGCTCCCTACCCTCGCGGGCCTCTGCACCTTCGGGGCACGCTCCCGCATCGCCTGCTGAACGTCGTCGAACAGCTCCCTCGACACCAGCTGGGGCCACGCTCCCGCTACCCTTACAGGGTCGGCGGCCTCTTGTCCCTTGCTGGTCTTGCCCCAGACGGCGGTGCCGGTGTAGGCCTCGTTGGTCAACATGTAGTGGAGACTTCCCTTGTTCCAGCGATTGCCCCTGTTGGTGATGCCCCGGCCGTTCAGCTCCTTGCATATCTCCTTGAGGCCGTTGCCTCTGAGAGAGCTTTCGAATATCTCCTTCACCACCGGGGCGGTGGCCGGGTCGATCTCCAGCACGGGCCGCTCCTTCACCCCGTCGCTGACCTTGACGCGCCTGTAGCCGAAGGGGGCTATGGAAGCCATGAAGAAGCCGCGTGATGCGGCCTCCCTCATCCCCCGGACGACGTCTTGGGCAAGATTCTCGCTGTAGAATTCGTCCACGCTCTCGATGATGGCTTCCATGAGCTTGCCAGTCGGAGAGTCGTCGGCGTGCTCGGTGATGGACACTACGCGGATGCCCTTGCGCCGCAGCTGGGACTTGAAGGCCACGGCGTGCTCGCGCTTCCTGGTGAAGCGGCTGAATTTCCATACCAAGATGACCTCGAAGGGGGCCTTGGACTTGCTGCCCTCCTCGATCATCTCCTTGAATTGTGGCCTGTCGGCGACTCGGCCGCTCTGGGCCTCGTCCACGTACTCGCGGACGACGGAGTAGCCGTTGGCCCTGGCATAGTCCTTGAGCGCCCGGATCTGGGCGGACACGGACAGGTCCACGTCCTGCCGGTCGCTGGATACTCTGGCGTAGAGCGCCGCCGGCGTGAGCGGCTGTAGGTGCTTTTCCTTCATGCTGTTCTCCCTTTGTCTCCCTGTGAATCTTCCTGGTCGGCATGGCGAGCGCGGAGCCTCTCGTACCGGATGGTTCTGAGCCAATCCCGCTCCTCCATGTAGTTGCGAAGGGCCTCGCGAATGAGCTCGCTCATGGTGCGGCCCTCGTCGCGCATCACGTCTTGCACCTGCTCGGCCATCTCAGGCGGCAGAGAGAAGGTGATCGTCTTGGTGTTTCTGTTGATGAGCCGGTTTGTCATAAGCTGTCTTACTCTCTATATCATGGATCATCCACTAGTTGACTGTCAACTGGCCTCCGCCCGTACCGACAGACTATCTCGCTCTCTCAGGCTCTTCCTGCCGCCTGGTAAGACGCGATGGCCAAAGCCGTGGTTGCGCGGGCGTTTGCTCTGACTCATATGATACTATTCAGCTAGCCATAGGGCACGAGTCGGCGCAAACGGATTTCTGTAGCAGACTGCAATGTCGCCGTGACTCAACTCACATATGTCGTAGGAAGGCTGTAAGACATGACCACCCCCCGTATCTATGAGGACGAGCACGCAGAGCACGAAAGAGATCCTGAGGAACAGCCTATTTCCAGCCCCCGCTTAGTAACGCAGCCATACGACCTAGTAGTCTCCTCTCTGCTGACACAGGTCGATAACGGGACAGTACATCTTCGTCAATTAAGTGAAAGGCCGAAATTCCAGCGGCGGTATGTATGGTCGAATCGTCTCGCCTCCCGACTAATCGAGTCCATACTGCTGAATGTCCCAATTCCGCCTTGTTACTTGGCACAGGATAGTGACTTCGCACTCGATGTCATCGATGGCCAGCAAAGAATCTATTCCATCTATCGATTCGCTGATAATCAATTCCGATTAGTTGACCTAGATGTCCTCACGAATCTGAACGGCAAGCGGTTTCATCAACTTCCGCCTAGGTTGCGTCGGAAACTTGAAACGTACACTCTGAGATGTGTCATCGTAACCAATGACTCGGACCCTGATATCCGCTTCGAGGTTTTCGAACGACTCAATACGAACACGATGCCCCTCAACAGTCAAGAGTTGCGCAACAGCATTTCTCGAGGTGCACTAATCGACCTCCTCGGTGGACTTGCAACTCATCCCTCATGGCTGAAGATCCTGAACCGAAGGAAACCGGATCGCCGTATGCGTGACGAAGAGCTCATCTTGCGGTTCTTTGCTTTCCAGATCCAAGGTCTTGGTGGCTACAGGACACCACAGAAACGCTGGCTCAACGATATCGCAACGCTCGGGCGCGAATACCCTGAAGAAGAGATCGAACGACTCGCATTGCTGTGGCGAAAGACAATTCGCAATTGCCTGATTATTTTCGAGCCAACCGAATGTTTTCGGCGCCTTCCATTAGTTAGACGTCAAGTGATCAATCGAGCGCTCATGGATCTTACGATGTACAGTCTTGCAGGTGCTCGCAAGAACAAAGTCGAGAGTAATGCGGCGAAATTCTACCGAAGATACAAAGCATTGATTCGTGATGATGAGTTTATTGACCTTATCACCCGCTCCATTGATCACAAGTCTAGAACCATCAGGCGATTCGAACTCTGGTCAGAGAGAGTAACGGCTGGTCTATTCTGAAGATCGATGCTGCCTTCTATATGGCTAGATACTCAGTCGCTTACTCCAATCTAATAGCGAGACTCGACGAAGTCGACGCAATTACAAGCCTGGCAGGGAACATTGCACGAGAACAGGTTGTTCCGCCTTACTCTATGCGAGTGAGAGCCCTTTGTAGGAGTGGCGTTGTACTACTGTGCAGCCACATAGAGGGCTACATTGAAGAACTAGCCACCCTAGCAATCACTCGTATTGGAGACAGGACTCTGCGTAAGGATGCGATGTCACTTAGGTTCAGATACCATCTTTCCCGCGACTTGATACGAGACATCGCTAGGAGCGAGGATCCGGAGAAGGTGGGACTAAAGATCGTTGAATTCATTAATCGTGACATGCGCCTATGGGATGACCGTCCGAATTTCTCAGCTCCGTTAGCATCGGACGTTTTCATTCGCAGCTTTGGTACTCCGAGTCACGGTAATATCAGAACATTCCTAGGACGATTTGGCATCGGAGACTTTGAAAGAGAGTTGGCTCGGCGACTGAAACGTGATTTTGCGACCTGTACGAACATGATAGACCATGTTGTCGATCAGCGAAACAAGATTGCTCACGGGGACTTCGATACTGCGGGAGCACCTACAGATCTTCGAAATATGATCGGACTGGTAAAGTCATACTGTCGAACTACCGACGAAGTCGTGTGTGACTGGTTCAGAGATAGGGGATGTCCTATCAGATAGGTGATCTGGGTATTCGATACCGCTGTCGCGAGATCTGTGACGCTGCCAATCTTGTCCAACCCGAGTGAGTCCAAGAGAGTCACTCCCGTCGGGTCAGTCACGGGGGCGTAGTGGAAGGAACAGCGGCCTACGATCAATGTGGCCGCCTGCGCCTGGCCTTCGAGCGAAAGCCAGGATGGTAGGCTGCATCCACGGCGTTACTCTTGACGTCCATCTTGAACCGGCACGATGGCCGGGACCCGTACTCCGAGCAACCCCAGAAAGGGCCGAACCTCCCGTCAATCACCCGGAGGACGCCCAGGCCGCACCTGGGACAGACTGAGGGAGGACGACGACAAACCTGATTCGTACACGTGGCTACATGTCCTCCAACCAGTGCGTAGCCAGCATCGCAGTTAGGGCAGCGGGGCGCGCGGTGATCGCAACTTGAGTCGGAGCACACCAGATACATCGGCCTCGGTGACGGACGTAGGCGACCTCTGCCGCAACGCGGACACTCAGGAGCGAGTTCGCCGATGTGACGCAACTCGTCGGACTCCCTGAGCAACTCCGTGACGAAGGTCGATGGATGCACGGGGTCCGTTACCAGATATGCGCCGTTTCGTGCGCGGGTCATCGCCACGTAGAAGAGACGCCTCTCCTCCGCAAACGGGAACGCTCCCCCGGAAAGCGGGGGCAGCACCATCTCCAGCAGCGGATCGTCCTCGACCTTGGAAGGGAACCCCCAACGGCTGTCGTTGAGGTTGAGCATGATTACGTAGTCGGCCTCGCGGCCCTTCGCTCCATGGGCGGTGCTGAACTCAACCTTCAGCGAACCCTTCCTTGGAGACATGGGAAGCTCGCCTCGGCGTCGACGGTAGCGGCCCAGCGTGAGGACGGTTCGCTGTTGGCCCTGCGCCCTTGCCTCGATATCCTGCAATGCTCTCTCCATTCCTCCCGCGGGACTGGAGTCGGCGACGATGGCGACCCCCTCATCTTCGCCTTCGCTCGCGGGCAGCAGCGACCTCTGAGTCTGTTCCGGGTTCCGCTTCACGAACGCCGTCGAAGGCCCGAGTATGCCGTCGGCGAATCGGAAGGTCCGGCTCAGCGTTCGCTCCTCTACATGCCCAAGCAGGTCGCCGCAATCGCGCAGGAGACCGACGTCGCTTCCCACAAACCTGTAGATCGACTGCCAGTCGTCACCGACGAGGAAGTAAGCCAGGTCTTGCTCCCGTAGCACTTGGAGCAGAGCCATCCGCCCCGCTGATATGTCCTGGAACTCGTCCACCAGAACGTAACGATACTGAGGCTTCCATCGGCCCCCGCGAATGTGGTCTGAGGCAAGGTTGATGAGGTCGTGGAAGTCCAGCTCCCCTTGGTCCGCCAGCAGCTTCTGGTAGCGGGAGCGCACCTGCTCGAAAACGTCAAGGAAGCTCTCGTTGCGCCGACGGTCGCCCGTCTGCCGGGCGCGAGATTCGAGCTCATCGGATGACAATCTGCCGCTCTTGACGTGGTTCAGAAAAGTCGCCAACAGCCCCGCCAGCCACGAGGTCTGCTCCTTAGCCAGCCGTCGGACCAACTCTTGGCGGGGAATCTGCTCGAATCGAACCCCGGCCTCTTCGAGCCGCCTTCGCAGCGTCTCAAGCAGGACGCCCTGCCGGTGTTGCCAGCTATGGGTCTCCACCAGCGTCGAGCCCCGTTGACGGTGGATTGCCCTCTTCCACTCGACCCCTTCCGCGTACCCTCGCCAGCCGGGCGGAGGGCGGCCATCACGGTCCAGAGCAAAGTGCTCGATGTAGATGTCGTGGCCCGGGAGGTAGAAGTCCGGCTGGTACTGCCGATGTTGCTGCGTCGCCGTCGTCGTCGCCGTCCCGTACGGGTCTTCGTACCGGAATTCGACGCCGTGCTCCGTGAGGTAGTTTGCGATCTCAAGCTCCTCGAAACTCTTGACCAGGACCCCGCTCAGCGTCCGCAGCTCGATGTCTCGGACGTACTCCTCGTACTCGTAGAGGGTGTCGAAATCGAATGCAGACTTGTAAGGCGCGTGATGGTAGATGATGAAGTCGATCACGGACTTCGACTGCTCCGGGTCGTTGAGGAGCTCGCCGATGATGGCGTCGACGGCGCGTTTGAGAGCGAGGTCGTCCTCTGCGAGCTTCGAGATGGTGGGGGCGGACTCGGACTCGGCTATGACGCGGCGACCGAAGCTGTGGAAGGTGTGGACGTGCGCCGCCGAGAGGTCGCCTTTGAGCCGTCCTCTTATCTCGTCGGCCGCCTTGCGGTTGAACGCCAGGACCAGAACTTCGTCGGGGGAAACGTCCTCGTTACGGACGAGATGGGCGACCTTCCCGACGATGACCGAGGTCTTGCCCGTTCCCGCCCCGGCGAGCACAAGTGTCGCGTCCTCGTCGGTGGCAACCGCTTCGGCCTGTTCTTTCGTCAGAGGATGCCGAAGGGTCCCGGATGCGGCTGTCTGCACCGTGGGGACGTTCTTCGAGATGAAGAGGCTGTTCGCACGCCGCCTCGCCCCTTCGAATCCCTCGACCGATTCGAGGGGAGCAAGCCGTCCAATCGCCCCTGCCGCTTCCTGGTCGAGACGCTCTCTGGTGAGTCCTCTGCACTCCTGTAGGACCGGAGCTAGGGCCTGGTGCAGCTTTCGGGATTCGCTGTATCGGGCATAGTGGTCGCCGGCGAAGTGTTGGCGCATCTGTTCATCAAGCCGTTTCAGATCAGGGCTCACCGCTTTGGCGACGCGGACGGCTCCCTCAGTTGCCGCATCCCGGACCCGTACGGCTTCCTTCACGTCGAGGCCTCCGATTGAGCGCTCGGTCCCATCGCCCAGGCGGATGGTCAACCGATGCCAAAACCACGACGGTCGAACCGTGATCGAGTCGATGGACCCCACCGGTATCTTGCGCGGCCCACCGCCAATAGATCCTTCGATGTGGAGCGTTTCGCCGGTCAGCGAAACGCTACCAGCGCCCAGGGTGAACAGGCGATGAAGCCTGGAGCTCTCGGCAGCAATGCGTTCTTGTGTCTTCAAGTCACTCCCAGTCATGCGCTATATGGCTCGTAGCATCCCAAGTACGGATGCCTCAAGCGTCCTCAATGCCTGAACGAGTCCTGGCGACGGCGAATTCTAGACAAGGTGGAACCTGTCGGCTCCTACCTCAGCACAAACCAATATAGGAGAATGCTGCCGATCAGCAGCGCCAAAAGCACGAAGACCCACACGCGGGCTATTGTGAGCACCTCCTTCGTGTTCTTGTGGGCGGCGACCTCCTGCCGGTGGGCTATCTCAAGCTCCACGTACGGCCGTCTAGCGGCGTCTGCGGACTCCCTAGCATCGTCCCGCTCCCGCTCAAGCTCGGACGCTCTGTGTTCCGAGGCGGACAGCTTCCGCTCCAACTCCCGCACGGTCCGCTCAAGCTCATCCTCCCTGGCGATTGACCGATGCAGCAGTTCCTCGTCGCTCAGGTACTCCGGCCCGTGCATTCGCACGTAGACCCGACGGCCCTCCCTGCGAACCTCGACCTCTCCCCGCCGGATCATCCGGTCCAGGGTCGAGAGGGAGATCTCCAGCTCCTCCGCGGCCTCCGCTTTGGTCACCCAGCGGACCTGCTCATCCATCCGTTTCCCCTCCCTAAAGGCTGATGCGTCAGGGTTGCCAAAGTACAATCAAGTTGTCATCGGACCTCTCCGTTATTTTATCGCAGATTCCCATTTTGCGCTCTGACCGGTCAGGCGACACGTCACCCTCGATTCGTAGCTGAAACAGGAGTGAAACGGCCCCTGGAGGTCCCCGGACATTGGGGTGTTTGCCCCGTTTTGCGCACCCCAGCCAGCATAGAGGGCAGATAGCGATGTGTCATCGCTATCGACGTGTCACCCCCTCTATAGGACTGGGGCGCATCAGGACTTAGGACGCATCCGGTGGTAGAGACTGTCCCACTGGTAGGCTCTCAGCCCTGACAGGGGGAGTCTGGGAGAGTCCAATTCCCACAGTGGACGCCATGACTTTCCGAGTATTCCCGTGGTGGTCAGGACGGGGATGCAGGACACCAGGACGGGCACGGCCATCAGCGTCATGCGGGCGGCGGTGCTAACGTAGGTTGCCTCGACCTCCTCGGTGTCCACGACGAACAGAGTGACGGGGTACGGCGGCTGGTCCTCCTTTGGCTCGTTGGAGTGGTAGTAGCTCGTGTAGGGTCTCAACCGGGCAAGGACTCCCCTGGGGTGACGGGCTCGAAGCTCGTGCTCGAAGTAGAACGGTATCCGAAGGCCCTCGGCAATCATCTGACCCACGGCGTCGGGGGCGATGGCCGAATCCCCCCAGTTGTAGGCCCGGTCGGACCGGGCCGTGGGAACGGACCACCGGAGTTCGCTGTCGGGGTCGGCCCTAGTCTCGGCCTGGAGCTTCGACAGGAACCACGTGATGCCGTCGGCGTGCCTCGTCTGCCTCGCCCACGTCTCGATGCGGTGGCCAACGTGACGCCTGCGGCCCTGTTTGTCTGTCGTGAGTTCAGTGCTCCAGATGCCCCGCGTCGTCGGGAGCTCTGCCCGGTCCCTGTGGGTGACGTAGCGAATGCCCTCGGCGGACAGGGTATAGCGCCTGCTGCCACGCTTTCCTCGTTGCTCGACGAGGCCCCAGGTGTCCACCAAGCTGCGCATCATCTGACTGATGCGTCCCTCGGAGACGCCAAGCCAGGTGGCAAGGTGTTCGCGGGGGATCATCGGGTGGTCGGTGATGAGGTCCAGTGTCCGCTTCTCAGCAGGGCTGACGCCGAAGGCCGGCGCAGCCTGCGTCATCCGCTCGGGGTCGGGTATAGAAGCCCGCTTGCGCTCCGGCGACGTGGTGAGGGGTCTTCGTCTTCTGCCCGGCGTGCCCCGGGAGATCACGTGCTCCAGCGTGTGGTACGTGTGCCCGAACAACCCCGTGGTCTCCTGCCAGACGCGGCGGTCCCGTCGTTCCAGCACCCACCTAGACTCCGCGGCGATGAAGAAGTCCCTGAAATAGACTCGCTCGCAGAACCTCCCTGTCAGCCTCCGCTCCCACACGCTGGGAACCAGGATGAGAACGACGTCGGGGCGTCGGCTGGAGTCGTACTGCGCCAAGGCCCTCAGTCGGTCGTGGAGGGAGCGCCTGCGCAGGGCCAGGCCCTGGCGCACCACGCCGAAGTCTCGGCCGTCGTGGAGGGTGACGGTGGCGTCGAAGCGGCCCCTGCGGTGGAACTCGACGCGGGTTCGGAGCCCGTCGATGCCGGGGGACATCGAGGCGGCGAGACGGTAGACGCTGGCCACCGCATCCATCCTGCGGATGAGCAGCGTCAGCCACTCCCTCGACATGGGGTAGGCGCGCACGAAGTCCGAGGGCGTGTCGTGGCCGAGCACCCAGGCGGCTTCCCCGATGCCGTTGGCCGTCAGATGGTATCGCTGGCTCGACGGCAGGTGTGCGGTGCCGTGGCTGACGCGCCCGACGATGCCCTCGGCCAGTAGGTCGGCCAGGGCGCGGTGGACCGTCGTGTGAGGCTCGCCGAGGATGAGCGCCAGCTCCGTCGAGTCGACGAACGGCGTACGGCTGAGGGCGTCGAGCAGCTGTCGTTCTGAGATCGCCATGTTCCGAGCGTAGCGATTGAGCAGCCTGGTGGGCAACCGTCAATGTGGCACTGCCCCGAGTGCAACGATGATGTCGAAGCTTGAGGCCGACGCAACCGCAGGGAGTTACTAGCGATCTGACCGGGGCTCGTTGTTTTCATCCCCTTCGGCATAGAAAACAACTCTCGTTTGCTTGCCACCATGAATCTGCGGCTCGCGGGCAAGCTTACGGCGGAGCAAGTCGATGGGGCCATCCGCCTCACATAGCGTCTCCGGCAGGCCGAGCACGTCCACCAGAAGGTGGCGGTCGAGTTCAGCACGCGCCGGGTCCTCGTCAATCTGGTCGAATGGGAGAAATCGCCGCTCACGCAAGGCTCGGAACGCACTCTTGGCGGAGGCCACTTGGCCGCCGGTCAGCACCCTCACATCGAGTGTCGGGATTCGTTGAATACCGTTGACAGTATTAGTTCCTCGACCGGACTGGGTCTTGTTCGCGACCCACCAGTGCAACAATAAACCTAACGTCGAGTTGCTCCACAAGGCGAAGGCGTACTCATGCTCCCTGTTCTCGAAAATGACGGACGGCCAGGCTCGGCCTCCGATGCACGGACCATCAGTCATCGCCACAATGAGAGACTGCGAGTTGAAGCGCAAGTCGCGGTTGTAGTGAGCCCGAGTGGCGGTACCCCATACGCTCGCAGCCTTTTCCATCAGCTCATCCTGCGTCACTCTTCCCGACGCTGCCTTTATCCGACCTTCAGAATCGGGAGCGACAACGAGTGCTCTCTCGCGCTTGGCAGCGTGCGCCCAGAGCATCGGATACGTAGGTATTGGGCTGACCGCTGGCTTTATCAGCTCAAAGGGGCCTCGTGGTGTTCCGTCGGCCTGATCCCAATAGATGTCTGCATGATACGGGCCTCTTCCACCAATCTGTCCTATGGGTGTGATACCTATTTCGACGCTTGCTAGATTCGGCTGCCCTAATGGGACCAATGCCCCCCGCTCAAGGTTCCAGGCGACTTGGGCAAGCTCCTCGTCACGAATTCCCACGAGGGGCCACGGACCCGATTCAGGAAGTGGAGCGTCAAGCATTACGCCGTAATCGCTCTGCCCAATGGCAACGACGCTACGGCCCTCCAAGCGCTCGACGGCACGCAGCTGGCCAGACTCTTGAATGCGAGATATCTCGGTAGCCAACAATTCCGCCTCAACGGTAGAACGGGGTCTTTGCCGAAGCATCACGAAAGTTGCTCGCTTCTGCGCAGACGTCTCACCGCGTCGGGCCACTAGCAGGCATTCCGCCATTCCGGTGTCGGCAGAAAAAGAGGAGGCATACGTACCTACTCCTGCAACGGTTACGACCATCATATCCTGGCAGTGTTGGGACAGGGCCTTGCGTGCATCTTCCCATTCAGTTCCGCTAACGGCGCTGAGCGGCAGCACTAGAGCGATCACACCGTCCCGGCGGACCTTGCGCAACGCGAGATCAAGAAAATCGGCGGCGAGGCCAGCGTTGCCGGTGCCGATTGATGCTGTTCCTCGGAGGACAGCCAGCGAGTCCTGCATACGTCGCTGGGTTGCCTTGCCGGTGTCGAAGGCCGCAAACGCAGGGTTGCCCGTTCCTCGTTTCTCCGCCTCCATGCCGGTTGAACGAACGAAGGGCGGGTTCATGATTACGAGGTCGAACTGGGTGTGGCCGACTCTGGACACGAGGTCTCGCACCCTTTCCGGCGCTCTGCCCCCGGCCGATACCGCTGCGGCAGTATCCATCAGGGACGGCTGTACTGTCTCGGCCAGCAGATCCAGCGAGCCAATCGCAACGTTGCCGTCCTCTTGTTCACCGTAGGGCATCGTCAACAGGCATTCGCCATCGAATGGGGTATCAGGTTGACTGCCGGCCAGCATCGCCGCCGTCAGATGCACGGCGATGTTGAGCACGTCGAGACCCACCAACCCGTGCCGCATCATCGGTCCGTGTAACTTTCGCGAATCCCCGCCATGCAGTTCGTGTAGTAACGACATCCGCTGGTATGCCATGGATAGCAAAGTGCCCGTACCACAGGCGAAGTCACCTATCTGGGCGCCCGCCAGAGTCTCGCCGTCGCCCCAGTCTGCACCACCTAACGGCCTGCGAGCTGGCAATGCGAGGGTGGCAAGCAGAGCAGCAGCTTCTGGTCGTGTGTAGTAGGTGGCAAGGAACTTGCGGTCGGCAATCAGCCTCTGAAAGACGATGCCCATGAGATCATGTGAACGAGTCACACCTCCCGCGACCAGCTTCCGGCCCGTCTGCCAAAGCCAACCGAGCAAGGCGTTGGCTGTTGCTGTCGGCATGAGGCGCAGCATCTCCTTGGCAGACCAGAAGATAGGCCAGTAATTGACAGTCAGAATCCTCTCCCATTCGAGGCAAACTTCTCCGGGAGCGAACATGCCTCCAGGACGGAAAGACTCGATAGGGCGCACTCCACGGCTACTATCTGATTCAGGGTCCGGAACTTTGAACTCGACCTCGGCAAGCGATTCGTGAAAGACGAGGGCGTTTGCGATCACCGTCATCGCCATACGCCGAGTCTGTCCCTCTTCGTCGTCCGACTGGCCGAGGACGCTTGCGACTCTTGTCCCAAGTTCATTCCCGTAAGGATGCCTGCGCGTAAACTCCTCTGCCGCAAGCCTCACACCATCCTCAAGTTCAAGAGCTAGCGCTGCGACCCTGGGTGGGGGAACGGCGGCCCGATGGACGAGCATAGCCAGGTCCCGCACGCTGCCGGTCATCCACCCCTGGGACGGCAGGCGTTCAGGCGGACCGTCGGCGCGGCGCGTGTAAAGCACGTACTCCAAGTCCTGGGTGCTGCTGATGGCGTGCCGTAGCGCAGAGCCGTCAAGTGAGTGCATGTTCGCCGGGTACACCAACGCAATCGCGGTCTCTATCTGTCGCCCTGTGTTGGCTACCGTGCGACCAAGCCGCGCTTGGGCATCAATCTCCGCACTGGCATGATTGCTGCGTTCAGCCTCGATGGCAATAGGCCAACCGCTCGCTTCCTCTATGAGAATGTCAGGCCGACCACCTTCCACGAGCACGTGACCAGTCTGCTCGCTACGTGTCCGCCAGCTTACACGCAACTGCCCCAGTACCTCGCCGAGGGCGACGTTCATAGTGTGTTCATGTGTTGCGCTAGTCATGATCAGATGCTCACTACAGGTTCCGTCGGTGTGAATCGTGGACGGTTAACGCTGGGCATTCGCCTGCCGATTCCTTCAGTTCGGTGCCCCATTGAGGGAACAGGAGCCTAGCTAAAAGATTCATGACGGGACGGCTCTACCCTCAATTGCCATCGTTCGTAGTGACCAGCATGTTTGCTCGCAAGGTCAGCCGTCCTGTCTTCAGGAGCCGTTCAATCCCCCCGCTCAACCCACGATCAATGTGCTGTCCTGTCCGACGCCAGCCGAATTGACGGGCTGTCTCGCGTATAAGGTCCGCTTGCTCAATACCGTAGGACGCTTTGGCGACGACCAGCAAGCCCTGATCAATCTCGGATGGCGCCACACGGTCAATCGGGCGTTCGGCGTCGCGTCTTGGCCGAAGCTGCCCAACATTCTGGGTGTGGACTAGGAAATGCCTAGTCCTGTCGCGCGGTCGATTCAGGATGCGCTCAATCGCTTGCTCAACTCGCTCCCTGATTCGTTTCCCTCGTCTAGGGGATCCATAGATGGCGCGCACCCGATCAATAACTGCGTCGATGTGGACTGGTTGCTCGACGGAAATGATGTCACGCACCAAGGCTGACAACTCAATCAGCGGGACATTGAGCAGATCGCCCACGCGAGCCCGATCTTCGAACTGGCGGTATTCATCAAAGAGCAAGGCCGCAGTCGACGATGATGGCGGGCCATCCGGTTTGGTTGATGCAGAGACAACTGGCCGCAACTTATCGACACCGGGATTGGAAGGTGAAGACGGAGGCTCCCACCGATGAGTGCGCGCCCGTCGGAGCGCCTGTTCAATGGCGGCAATCTCCGTCTCAGGATCTCGGACCCATGCTGTCGACCATATGCGGTGGATACGCCAACCGAGCCCTTCTAGCACTTGCTGGCGCAGCCAGTCACGGTCGCGTGCAGTAGGCGTACTGTGGTACGTAACCCCGTCGCACTCAATGCCGAGGTCGTAACCCTCTCCGTCCTCAGACCTGATTGCAAGGTCAATTCGGTAGCCTGAGACGCCTATTTGGGCGTCGACGACGTGGCCGCGACTGCGCAGGGCCGCGAGCACGGCTTCCTCGAACGGGCTCTCCGGCTCACCGGTACTGGTGACCTCGGACTCGAAAGCTCGCTCCGGGTTGCGCACGTATTCGAGGTAGCGGCGTAGTTGGCTAGCGCCAGGCTGCCCCGATGTGATGTCCTCAGCCCGGAGCGAGTGTACAACCGTCATTGACCTGCGCGCCCGGGTCACCGCAACATTGAGCCTGCGTTCGCCCCCCTCCTGGTTGATCGGGCCGAAGCGATTCGGCACGGCACCTGCTGAAGTAGGGCCGTATCCGATCGAGAGTATCATGTGGTCACGCTCGTCGCCTTGGACATTCTCCAAGTTCTTGACAAAGAAGCGCTCAGGAAGCTCATCGCTGAAGCGTTGATCCAAGTGGCGATTGAGCAAGCGGCGTTCCTCAATGAGACTTTCTATAAGGTCTGCCTGATTACGCGAGAGCGCGACGACGCCAATACTCTCGCCAGTTGTACGCGTCGCCATCAACTCGAACACGATGTCGGTGACACGCTCGGCTTCGTCCCGGTTGGTTCGGCTACCGCCTGCGTCGTAGGTCGCATTCGGAAGGTACACGTCGCGAACGCTGGCGGCTGCGGGGTCTGGACTGGGAAATGTCAGCAGGCGATCCTCGTAAAACGAGTGGTTGGAGAAGCGGATTAAGCTCTCGCAACGACTCCTGTAGTGCACGGAGAGGTACCGCTCGGCGAATCCGGCCCCCACCTGCCCAACCATGACGTCCAGAATGCTCTCACGGCCTTCAAAGCTATCCTCATCCTCTTCCTCGTCATAGTCTGAGTCTTCGTCATTACCGAGACCGGCTCTGAAGAACGTGGTAGGTGGGAGTTGCTGTCGATCACCGACGACAATCACTTGACCCGCCCGGTCGATTGCGGGGAGCGCGTCCTCAGGCAATACCTGAGAAGCCTCATCAAAAATCACAACGTCGAATTCAAGGTGATCGCTCGCTAGTGGACCTGCTGGCAGATACTGGCTGACGGCGAGCGGGCTCATTAGGAAGCACGGCTTCAGCGTTTGCAGCAGATTTGGGATGCGTGCTATAAGCCGCCGTACGGGCATCTGCTTGCGCCGCTTAGAGAGTTGGCCGTTGAGAATGCCCAATTGCCCCGTCTGCAGGGGGGTGCCCCTTGGGTCCGGGTACTTCGCAAAGACGCGTTCTCGCACGCGCTGACGCGCAGCAAAGGGATACTTCTCGTCGAGTTCCCTGAAGTGGAAGCGCACACCCTCGTGATCGACTCGGCTGAATCTGCGCAACTCAGGCTCGGCTTCGTAGAGCTCCTCCAGCCATGCAGCGTAGATTCGCCGCCGGACAATCCCCGTTGCGTTCTCCGCCCTGTCGGTCGCGGCGCGGAGTGCTGCGGCTGACCCGAGGCCGAGCAACTCTTCGAGTTCCAGCACTGCATCGCGGTATTCGGCCCACCCTGGCGCGTCACCCGCGTGCTTGCGGAGGTCTGCACTCCACGCCTCCAAGTCGTCAAAGGGGGGTGCTTGCCAAGAGTCCCAACTCGTGGTCGCGATGTTGAACCGATCATCAAGCACACCCAGTCTCTGCGAGAACGCGGCGACCGCCGCGTTAAGGGACTCCGCACGTTCTTTGTACTCCTCACTTGGTCGTGGGTTGAGGGCATGATCTGCCAACGTGTCGCCGACCCGACCGTTTGCCTGGTCGAGGAAATCAGCAGTCCAGTCGAGGGCCTGCGAGACGGCACCCCAATCGGTTACCGTGCGCTCAAAGAAGGCGCCAAAGTCCTGGGCAAGCGCAGGAGCGAGTCGTTCATCCTCCTCCGTCACAGCCATGAGCCGAATGCCGTCCTCAATGAGTTGAGTAAGCGCAGCAAAGTCAGCGGGCGGTGTCACGAGGATGCGGTATATCTCTGCCGTGGCATCCCGGATACGGCGTATTGGGCCGATCGCGCGGCGTGTGACATCGCCTGCTCTGGTGACATCCAGATTTGATGCCGTAAGAGACTCATAGCCGATTGCACTCGCCGCTCGGTTGTACCGCAACAGTGCATCCTCTAACGGTTGGCTCGCGGACTGAAGCGCTAGACGTCGGTCGCCAACGAACTCCGCAGCGAGCAGCTCCCGCAGGACAGGAGCATCACCGCGCCAGGCACCAAGGATGCCCCTCAGCGTCACAAGGTCCGAGAGCACACGCTGCCAATCGGTTTCCCGGCCGCCGAAGCGTGTACTCAAGAACTCTTGCAGTCGTGGCTCCATCTCATGCCATCGCTCTCGTCTCCGCTTCACGTCCATAGCCAGCTCGACGACAGCGAGGGATTCATCAAGCGAGAGGTTGCGGGGTGATTTGAGCTGTCCACGGACTGTGCGTTGGTCGCGTCGATATGTTCCTCGGATATGGCGCAGGAAGCTCTGGTGGTCGGTTCGGTAACGAATTAACATCTCCTCGTCCACTCGCTCCACAAGCCCGTAGGCGAAGTCTTCGCCAAGCCGATCTTCGTCACTGACTAGCTGTTCAAGCAATGCTTGCGCATCCTCCGACTCCCGTTCCAACTCCTCAATCGCCGGGATCGTGAGCCAGTGCTCCGGAATCGGTTCCAAGTCTAGGATGCCAGCAGTCAATGCCCAAGCCTGGTCGAGTTGGCCCAGGGTGCGAAGCTGCGAGTCCGCGAGAGCGGCACCGATGGCTTCCGCGTTCGCCTTCAACAGGTCGAGCGCCTCTTCGAGTTCATTGGCCTTCTCCAAGAGTTCGTTTGGGTCCTTGCCTAGTGCAGTTCGCCACCCCACGCCGGCCAATTCCTCTATTGCTTCCTGTTCGTCTGGCGAGAGTGCGAGCGCGCCGACGATAGCTCGAAAGTCGATTGTTGACGGCGAAGCTCCCAACCAGTCGTCCAGCGTCTGCTCTAGGCGACGTCGCTCGCGCTGCTGCTTTGCTTGTTCCTGTGACAGCTGACGTAACCTCGCTACGGCATCGTGGGTAAGCCACATGCGAGGAACAGTCGGTGCCTTTCTGAGTAGCTGCAAAAGGTCCCACAAGACTTCCGCCTCGCCTGCTGACTCGATTGCAGGGACGCCGAGCCAATCGGAGAGTGCCGTAGACTCTGAGCGTAACGCACCAATTGCCGCCTGCACGGCGTCCATGTCTCCCCGAATCAAATCGGCCAGTTGCAATGACGGTTGAGTTGTGCGGAGTGGTATCCAACGGCTCGAGTAGTGACAGCGAAACTCCTCCGGCCGGCGCGCGATACGCTCAGTCACCCGCTCGACTTCGCGTATCCAGTCGGTGGTCAAGTCGGAGATTGGAGGCGGCTGAGCGACTTCCAACCGAGGCAGGTGGCGGACTTGAGCGAAAAGGCCTTGCACCTCATAGATTGAATTCCCTAAGGGCTCGCGCCGCTCGTGGAGTAGCCGCACGACGCGATTAAGGAGGTCTCGGCGCGCGACCAACTCCTCGATTGACACATTGGTGGCGAGGCGAGCGCGGTCGTCTTTGACAGCGCTGTTCAACTGGCGATATACCTCGCTCTTTCTGCCACGGTCGCTATGCAGGTCAAGACAGAATATGCCTAGGTTGCACTCTTCAAGCCTTCGCTTCACGACGTCAAGTGCAGCGGTCTTCTCGCTGACAAAGAGAACACGCCTACCGTCGGCTAGTAGTGTGGCGATCAGATTCGCAATCGTCTGGCTCTTGCCGGTTCCAGGAGGCCCGTGAATGACCAGATTCTTGCCCTGGCGGGCCTCCTCGATTGCGCGCAACTGGCTGAAGTCCGCTGGAAGCACGGTATACTGGTCTCGCAGATCCAGCAGATCGTCTAGGCGACCCCCCACAAGGTCCGGGTCGCGAGGCGACGCCGATGACCCATCGGAGGCCGCCTCCGCATGGGCCTCGGCCCCCGCGAGCAGGCCTGTCAATTCGCTTCGGATTCCATCCTCGCTCATACGTGTCAAGTCCTCGTACATCGCAAGTTTGGAATAGGAGAAAGTACCCACGACGATGCCTGAATCGACAGACCAGTCGGTGCGACCGCGGGTGAGTGAGCCTATCCTGCCGAGGTAGGTCTCTATAGGCTCGTCCTCGTCAGATTCGTTTCCGTATTCTGGGAGTTCGATGCCCAAGCGCGCGAGTTGGTAGCGCAGCGTAGGGTTGACAGTTGGGTCTTCGTCGCTACGGAATAGGCGGAACGGGTCGCGCGGGGACTCTCGTTCCAAATCGCAGGGGATCAGCAAAAGCGGCGAGCGCGCCTTCTCGCCATCCTCGTCAACCCAATTGAGGAAGCCCAGAGCCAGGAAGAGAACATTGAGCCCCTGCTCCTCCTCCCACTCACGATCCTTACGTTCAAGATTGCGGAGCCGCCTTTGCAAATCGGTTGACTCGCAGTCCGTAGTGATGTCGCCAGGGTAGACAACTGCATCATCCGTGTGGTTGGTTTCGTTCTGTGCCGCGAACCCGCGACGGCGTGTCTGAGCGGGCGGCGCATAAGGGAACTCAAGACCACGTCGGGACCGGCGAAGCCTCTCGTCAAGCTCATCAGGCGTTATGCTGGTGATGCCTACGGCGCTACGGCCTGGCCTAAAGTAGAGCAGGTTGTTTCGGCGGTCGAGTTGGAGAAGCCGCTTCGCCCACTCACCGATCCGTCGTGACACCGCATCATCGTTGCCGCTGGCCTTCATATCGCCAGAATCATCCCCTGGGTCCGGGCCTTCACAAGGGCTTGAGTCATGCATCTCGTTTGCCATCGCCACCACGTACTCACCTTACTCTCTCCGCCAGAACTCCAGTCAACATAGGCGTGGCGGGATGCCCGCGCTACTCCACGGAACGGGCCGTCCTCAGGACGTGTTCACGGAGTGCTCCATTGATGTCTGTTTGGTATCCGCGACCGCCATGAGCCTGAGCCTTGAACCAGGCGATGATGTCCGCGTCCAGCCTTAGCGTGATCTGCTGCTTCACAGGCCGGTAGAAGACGCCGCGTCTAGCATCGGACCAGTCTAGAATCTCCGGGGCATCGGTAGTGTCGATCTGGTCGTCGGGCAATGTCTCCAACGCCCGTATCTGTGCCTGTACGTCTGACGGCAGCTCAGCCATGTCCTTCTTCATAAGCCTCCCTCTCGCGTCTCGTCGCCTTACGTGCGGAGATGATGCGTCCGATCTCGTCGCCGGCCTCTGTTTCTGAGGCGGGCCAAGTGTGGACTACCATCACGACTTGATTGCCCACCATGCCGATGGTTCGCCACCGCTCCTCATCTGGATAGGGGTCTATCCGCGTCGCAGATAAAGGGTCGTCGAATACGAAGGCCGCAGCCTTGAAGCTGAGGCCGTGCGCTTGAAGATTCACCTCGTTCTTTGCCTGATCCCAAGTCCAACGCAAGCGAAGTCGCCCCTCATCATCCTACGGAATTGTAGTTACAGCAACAGCACGAAGTCAATACTACACTCGGGTCGGTCGCAGCGGGCTACGCCAGACGGAATGAGGGAAGGGTCTAGCTACAGACCCGGAACGAGCCAACCGCGAAGATGCTTGATTCTATCAGGGCTGGCGTGATCGGCTGTGCCGTAGCTATGTCGTTGGCGGTCGGCGCAAACCTCAGCGCAAGCGCAGCCGAGTCCACATTTGACAGTGCGGGAGTCATCTTCTCCATTGACGCCCTCCTGCTCTCGGCTTCCGAGTCCTGTTGCTTCGAGTTCGATCCCGTCTATTCGGTCGCTCCCTGTAACGTGTGCCCTGCGTTCCTGGTTTCAACATCTTGGGGTCTACCGACCTCTGGGGGGGTGTTCTCTCCTCAGTGGGTATTAGGTGTGCATTCAGATGCCGAAACTCGATGTCGGTGGAGGTCCCCTTCAAACGGTTGCAGGTATCGCATGCCAACTGCATGTTGCGCCGATGATCCGGGCCACCCAGTTCTTTCGGGATCATGTGCTCCATCTCGAGTTGGTCGTACGGATACCGGTTGCCGCAGTAGTTGCAGACCCCGTTCCCCTGCTTATTGAACCAGTACCTCTTGTCTTTGGCCTTCGCGTCGTCCTCTCCGTCGTGGTGGTCATAGGGTCTGCGGTTATTGGATACCTGTGGACTTGGTGTGCCCCCTTGCGGTCGGTTGGCCTGAGAGTACCGCGAGGGTTGGTAGTCTGACCGAACGTTACATCGTCGGCAGAGAGGGTAATTCGCAGGTTTGTATTCGCCACATTCCGCGCACTCTGATATTTCGCGTTCCCGGAATTGATGCCAGTGAGCGCGGCATAGGTAGTGTTCGTCGTCAATGGCCTCGTAGCAGTCCTGCTCGTAGCACGTATTGGGATCGAGCTGCTCGGCTTGGACAGTGGCATAGCACTTCGGGCAGAACTCGAACCAGCGTGGCTTACGCTGTCCGCAGCGGGCGCACTCTATAGGGTACGAGGTGGTCACTCTAGGTCTGGGTTCTCCTCTTGGTGGTCGTGGTCCCGATTGGCGACTAGGATGCAGCCATGAAACCACCAAAGTCAACGCTGGAAGGGGCGGCCACCCTCAAACTGCTATCCCCGAGCGTTGGTTGACCTCGCACCGGCGTAATGCGGCACTGGCTCGTCGACTACGCTGTATCCACCGTTGGAATTCTACTCGCAGGGAAACCCGATGACCTTACAAGTCGAGGGTGAGCCTCAACGTGAGGGTTCTTGATTTTATCAAGTCTGGTACACCGGGCTGTACTCGAACAGCACCGCGGCCAAGACGGGCGTGGCCCCCTGCTCGTGTTGCGCTTGATTCCTTAATGGGAATATAATGCGGCCATGCCTTGGGAGGTCGAGTACACGGACGAGTTCGGGCAGTGGTGGCAGCAACTCTCGGAGAGCCAGCAGGATGCCGTGACCGCCAGGGTCGAGCTTCTCATGGAGCACGGCCCCAACCTGCCGTACCCTTACTCCTCCGACATCAAGGGCTCGCGCCACGGAGTCATGCGTGAGCTCCGAGCGCAGAGCGGCGGCAGGCCGATCCGGGTCTTCTACGCCTTCGACCCCAGGCGAACGTCGATCCTGCTCATCGGTGGAGACAAGACGGGCAACGACCGGTTCTACGAACAGTACGTGCCGCTGGCCGACGACCTCTACGACGAGCATCTGCGAGAACTGAGAGAGGAGGGACTGATCTGATGAGTGGACGCCGTCCGTTCAGCGATCTGACCAGGGACTTCGCGCCGGAGCGCCGTCGGCGCATCGACGGAATGAAGCAGGGTCTGCTCGCCGAGATGCCGCTGCACGAGCTTCGCCGGGCGCGCGCACTGACCCAGCGCGACATGGCGGAGATGCTGGAGGTGAACCAGCCCGCCGTCTCCAAGCTGGAGCAGCGGGCCGACGTCTATGTATCCAGCTTGCGGTCCTATATCGAGGCCGCGGGAGGCAAGCTGAAGATCGTCGCGGAGTTCCCCGAAGGCGAGGTCGCCATCACCAACTTCTCCGACATGGGAGAGCCCGAAGGCCATCACCGGTGAGTAGTCTGTCCTCACCAAGGGGTGAACTCCGGTGCAGTCGGTGTAGCCCAAGAAGAGACGGACCGCGAAGTCTCGCCTACTCTAGACTATCGAGTCGCGCAGGGGATGCGGGAGCTATCCCCCTCCACACTTTCGATCACAGACTCTCCCGGTTGCAGGGGCAATACTAGTGGAGGACCTCGGAGGTACGTCACCATGAAGGACTCACAGAAACCCGACCACGTCAGTTTAGCCAACATGGTGGGTCGGTTGCGCGAGGGACGGTACGTGATCCCCGATTTCCAGCGTGACTTTGAATGGCAGCCATGGGACATCAAAGAGCTAATGAGTTCCATATTCCGCGACTACTACATAGGCAGCCTTCTCCTTTGGAAGGGCAAGGACGAGAACTTCGAGGCACTCTCCTGTGAGGCGATCTACGGCTTTGAGGGTGGCGATGGCCGAACCGATATCGTATTGGACGGCCAGCAGCGTCTCACCGCCATGTATTACGCTTTCATGGCACCCAACAAGCCCGCGCCCAGCCGCCGCAATCGATTCCTTTATTTCATCAGGGTCGATCGCTTCATGGATAAGGCATACGACGACGCCTTCATATACGACTGGACTCGCAGAGGGCTGAATCTGTTGAGTGATCGGACACGCCAGTTCGACGAGCACATCTTCCCGCTCTCTGTAGTCGGGGCAGGGGGCTGGGAACTACCTAACTGGGTACAGGGTTATGAGAAACACTGGCGTGAGGCGGCAGAGACACTCGAAGGAGCCGAGGCTGAATCCGCCGCGTTCTATGCGGAGAATGCCAAGGAGTTCGGCGAACACCTGAGAGATATCACAGAGCAGTACCAGATCTCCTATATCGAGTTGGACCGAAACCTTGAACTCGATAAGGTCTGCGATATATTCACACAGATCAACAGCCGCGGGGTTAGACTCGATATATTCGACCTCCTCAACGCCCTCTTAAGGCCAAAGGAAATCCGGCTCAGGCAGGACTTGTGGAGAGATGCATCTCCTCGTCTGGAGTTTGCCGAGGCGGGACGGATGAACGTGTACGTGCTTCAGGTGATGTCTATACTTCGCCAAGCGTACTGTTCCCCGAAGTACCTGTACAACCTGATTCCTGGTAGCACAAGGCAGGTGCGTGGGCCGGACGGCACACTCCGGTCGGAGGTTCTTGTTGCCGACCCAATCGAATTCGAGGATCTCTGGCATGAAGCGGTCGAGGCACTAGAACGAGCGCTCGATCTACTGCGCCACCCACAGGAATTTGGCGCAATCTCTTCTCAATATTTGCCCTACGCGGCTATTCTGCCAGCCTTCGCCGCCCTGCAGGTCGAAGCCGGTCGGCTTCCCGCCGAACAGAGGCTCGATGCTCAGAGGAAGATACGTCTCTGGTATTGGGCCAGCGTCTTCACCAACCGCTATTCGGGAGCAGTCGAATCGACAGCCGCTCAAGATTACAGAGAAATTAAGGCTTGGTATGTGGATGACGGTGCCGAGCCTGGGTTGATTTCCGAGTTCCAAAGAGACACTGGTAATCTCGATCTCAGGCGTGAGACGAGGCGAGGCACGTCTGTCTACAACGGGATATTCAACCTGTTGGTCCTCAACGGTGCTCGCGACTGGATATCTGGAAGCGCTCCTCAGCACGGCGACCTTGATGACCATCACATCGTCCCGAAGAGCCTTGGGAGCGAATACGCGCTGAGCACCTCTATTGACACCATTCTCAACCGGACCCCCCTAACCAGCGAAACCAACCGCGAGGTCATCAGGGATCGTCTTCCCAATGAGTACCTGCCGGAGCTCATATCCACCAACGGCGAAGAAGAAGTGCGCATGATTCTGGAGTCGCACTTTATCTCGCGCCGTGCGTTCGACATTCTGATTCGGGAGCCGTTCACGCCAAGCGACTTTGAGGCGTTCATAGGGGAGCGGGGCAACACGCTCCGCAATCGCATCGAAGGCCTTGCTGGTCAAGGAGACCTTGATTCTTCCGGCACAGACCTACTGGGCTGACGCCGGAATCGAGGCCCGAAAGCCAGCCAATTGTTCTCTAGCCGGGAGCATCACGAGCGGTAGTCCGAAAAAATGGAGGACTCTAGCTGGCTGTCGCCTACTCCGGCTGGGGCTCGGTGAATACCAGCACCCTGGCGGGGTTGTCGACCAGGATGCGGTCGATGGCTTCCTGGGATACGCCCCTGTCGCGCATCCTCGGCACGATGTGCGCCAGCACGTACGCGTAGCCGTGCCCGCCGTACTTCAGCAGCCGAGCCTTGTAGCAGACGTCGTGCGCGATCATCACCTGGTCGCCGAACCCCTCGGCCACCGCCCAGGCGACGTACTCGATCTTCGTGCCGTCGTTCGGCATGTTGATCTTCGGGTTCGGCCAGTAGTAGGAGATCTCACGGCCGAACTGGTCCCAGTTCAGGTACACCCCCGTCTCCGCCAGCTTCCTCACCAGCTCCTTCTGGAAGACGGTGCGCTCGACGTGCGAGATGATCGTGTGGCCCAGATCGGCGCCAACGTCCCTCAGCACGTCGACGATCTCGAACGGCGACATCTCGTCCCGGCCGGGATGGATCAGCAGCGGCGAGCCGGTGATCCGCTGGGCCCGCCCTGACGCCCTCAACACCTTGAGCTCGTTGTCCGTCAGCGGCCACGAGCAGCCGACCTCGCCGATGATGCCCGACTTCACCCCCGTGCCGTCCGCGCCCTCCGTCACGTCGCCGACGATCTGCGCGACCAGCTCGTCCTCGGTGCGCTCGCCCATGTCCTCCGGGTGCGCCAGGTCGGTGTAGTACGACGCGCCCATGACCACCGTGACGCCCGACTCCCTGGAGATGTGCGCCAGCGCCTCCGGGTCGCGGCCTATGCCGATGCACGTTGCGTCGATCATCGACCCGCCGCCGTGCTCGACGTACATCCGCGCCTCGTCGATCGCCGTCTGGACGTCGTCCAGCCGCGCGTTGTCCACGTTGGGAACGTGGAAGTAGCTGACCAGGCCCAGGTTCTCCAGCGTCAGCGGCTGGTCGTACACCTCGGGCGCCAGCGACTCGGCCGGGTCGCCGGGGAACTTCGACAGGTCGACGAGCAGGTGCTCGTGGCTCAGCGTGACGCCGAGGTCGCCCGGATCGACCGTCCCGAGCACCGTCTGCACCTTGCCCGCGATGGATGGGATGTTCATAGGCTCGTCCGGCTCCTGTTGCGCATGCTGAGTCGGGCCGTACTATATGCCGGCCAACCGAGAGGGCGCAAACCAGGCATCGACAACCCGTCCCGCGGACGGAGAGCCGGGATCAACGGCGGGGTCGCGGTCCTGTCTGCCATGCCCGCGCGTCCCAAACTATCCACGATTCACTATCCACTAACCACCAACGAAGGGTTGAATTCGAGCGGTTCAGGTAGTAGATTGTTGTGCACTGTGGCCCGCACGACCGTTTCCTATGTGGATCGAGGAGTTATCAATGGGCGCTGTTAACGGAAACCTGTCAAATCGATCGCTCGTCGTACTGCAGCTCTCCGGCGGCAACGACTACCTGAATACCGTCGTCCCCTACGAGAACGGCCTCTACTACGACAACCGCCCGACCGTCCACGTCGCCGCCGACCAGGTGCTCGACGTCGGAGGAGGCCTCGGGTTCCGCCCCGAGATGGCGCCGATCAAGAGCCTCTGGGACGAGGGCAAGGTCGCCGTCATCCACGGCATCGGCTACCCCAACCCGAACCGGTCGCACTTCAGGTCGATGGACATCTGGCACACGGCGCTGCCGGAGGACATCGGCAACGAGGGCTGGCTCGGCCGCGTCATCCGCGAGCTCGACCCGAAGAGCGAGAACGTCCTGACCGGCGTCAACTTCGGCCGCGGCCTGCCGCGCGCACTCGGCGTGAGAGGCGTCCCGGTGGCCTCGGTCGGCAACCTGGAGACCTACGGCCTCTTCCCGGACATCCAGGACGAGGCGCTGAGGAAGTACGCGCTCGACGCCTTCGCGATGATGTACGGCGGCGCGCGCGGCAAGGACGCCGTCATGGACTTCCTCGGTCAGACAGGCCTCGACGCCCTCAAGGGCGCCGACATCCTCCGCACCGCGCCGGCCAGGTACTCCTCCAGCATCGAGTACGCCGACAACCCCATCGCCCAGAGCATGAAGAGCGTCGCGCAGGTCATGTTCGCCGACCTGGGTACCCGCGTCTACTACACCCAGCACGGCAGCTTCGACACTCACTCCGGCGAGGTCGCCACGCACGCCACCCTGTGGTCGGACGTCGCGGGCGCCGTGGGAGACTTCATGGACGACGTGAAGGAGCACGACCGCGAGGACGACGTGGTGCTGTTCCTGTTCTCCGAGTTCGGCCGCCGCATCAAGGACAACGGCAGCGGAAGCGACCACGGGTCCGGCGGCGTCGCCTTCGTCATCGGCAACAACGTCAAGGGCGGCATGTACGGCGAGTACCCGTCGCTGGAGCCCGAGCACCAGCTCGAGGGCGACCTCCACTTCAACAACGACTTCCGCAGCACCTACACGACCATCCTGGAGCAGTGGCTCCACCTCGAGGCCGCGCCCATCGTCAACGGCCGCTTCGAGTCCTTCGACATGATCGCGGCGTGATTCGCAGATCGGAGCGGCAATACGGGAGCTTCTGAAGGTCTTCCGAAACGGGGCGGAGTCGACTCCGCCCCGTTCGCGCCGGTCAATCCGTCACCAGGAGAGGTTGGGAATGTCCGATGACAAGATCGCACTGACCGCGCACCTGCTGCGGCGCGCCGGCTTCGGCGCCACGCGAGACGAGCTCGAGGCCTGCGTCGCCAGGGGCTACGAGGCAACGGTCGAGGCCCTGCTCAACCCCGGCGATCCCCAGGACCTGCCGCAGGACGTCATACGGCGGTTCCACGTCGACCAGTCCGAGCTGCGGCAGCCGTACTCGGCGGGAGGCAACTGGATCTACCGCATGATCACCACGAAAAACCCGCTGGAGGAGAAGATCTCTCTCTTCTGGCACAGCCTCTTCGCCACCGGCTACACGAAGCTCAACCAGGGACGGTCGCAGCTCAACCAGATCGACATGTTCCGCAGGTACGGCCTCGGAAGCTTTCCGACGCTGCTGGTCGAGCTCTCCAGGGATCCGGCCATGATCATATGGCTGGACAACAACGAGAACCACAAGGGCGCCATCAACGAGAACTACGGCCGGGAGCTGCTCGAGCTCTTCTCGATGGGCATCGGCAGCTACACCGAGGACGACATCAAGGAGTGCTCGCGGGCCTTCACCGGCTGGACCCTCGCCAACGTCGACTACATGGCCACCAGGGCGACCAAGGACTCGATCTGGCCGTACGGCCGCATAGCCTGGCACTTCGAGTACAGGCCGGAAGACCACGACGACGGTGAGAAGACCTTCCTCGGCGAGACCGGCAACTTCAACGGCGAGGACGTCATCGCCATTATTGCCCGGCACGAGGCGACGGCCCGCTTCGTCTGCTGGCGCCTGTTCCTCTTCTTCGCGGCCGACGAGGTCGACGAAGAGGGCGAGCAGGTCATCCGCGACATGATGGACTCCTACTTCGAGTCGCGCTACGAGATACGCGCCGTGCTGCGGACGCTGTTCAACTCCGACTACTTCAAGTCGGACAGGGCCAGGTTCACGCGCGTCAAGGGGCCCGTCGAGCTGATGGTCGGCGGCCTCCGACTTGCCGGCAGCTACCGCACCCCGACACTGGGAGTGTACGAGGTGGCGGAGCAGGCGTTCTACATGGGCCAGGGCCTGCTCATGCCGCCGACGGTGGAGGGCTGGCACGAGGCGGAGGAGTGGATCGATAGCGGCGCGCTCGTCGAGCGAGTCAACTTTGTCTCGCAGCAGCTCCGGGACGTCGGCCAGGACGGCGTCCGATCGATCATCGACCGGCTCTCCCGGCTCGACGGCGGCACGCTATCGCCCGAGGAGCTCGTCGACGGCTGTCTCGAACTGCTTGGACCGGTTGAGGCTGACGATGCGACGCGCCAGGGCCTGGTCGACTACGTCGCCAAGGAGGGCCCGGTGCACCTGCGCGGTGATGAGGCCGACGACAACTCGGAGCAACGAGTAGGCGAGGTCCTCGGCCTGATCGCGGCGACGCGCGAGTTCCAGCTCGCCTAGGCGGAAGACGCGATGAGCACCACCACCAGGGCAGCGGCGGCCACGCTGGACTACGTCAAGACCATTGGCATCGTCAACAACGGCGACAACGGCCGCGGCTTCGCCAACCCCTACGACATCGCGGTCACGGGCGACGGCCGCATCTGCGTGCTGAACCGCTGCGACCCCCCGCGCGCTCTTTCCATCCGCATCGGCATCTGCAACCTCGACGAGGAGTACCTGGGCGAGTTCCCCTTGGCGTACGGCGACGGCGACGGACAGGTCACGCTCCCCGTCGGCCTCGCCTTCGACAGCGGCGAGCGCCTCTATGTCACCGACGAGAACAACCACCGCGCGTCCATCTTCGACCTGGCGGGCAGGTTCATCGGCAGGTGGGGCTCCCGCGGCTCGGGCGACGGAGAGTTCGACGGCGCGGCCGGCATAGCCATCGACTCCAACGACGACGTGTACGTCGCCGACCAGCACAACCACCGCATCCAGAAGTTCGACCGCGACGGCGCCTACCTGTCCCAGTGGTGCAGCCATGGCTCCGGGGACGGCGAGCTCGACATGCCGTGGGGCCTCGCCGTCGACGGCGACGACAGCGTCTACGTCGCCGACTGGCGCAACGACCGCGTCCAGAAGTTCAGCCCGGATGGCCGCTTCCTTGCGTCCTTCGGGGAGCCGGGACGGGGCGACGGCCAGCTACACCGGCCGTCAGGCGTAGCCGTCGACGCCGGCGGCAACGTGTACGTGTCCGACTGGGGCAACGAGCGCCTGCAGGTCTTCGCGCCCGACGGCGCCCTGCTGTGGAACGAGCGCGGCCGCGCCACGCTGTCCGAGTGGGCGAAGGACTTCTTCGCCTCCAACCCGGACGAGATGTCGACCCGTGAGCAGTCGAACCTCATTCCGGATCTCCCCGAGCATCTCCAGGACCCGTACCACGTCTCCTCGCAGACTGAGCCCTACTTCTGGGGCCCGGCGTCCGTATCCGTCGACTCAGAGGGCAGGGTGTACGTGCCCGAGACGAACCGCCACCGCTTCCAGGTGTACCGGCTCAGGTAGAGCCGGCCCCGGCGGCCGGCGGCGCTACATCATCCACCGGCTGGCCAGCAGCGGGTACCCCTCGCTCATCCGCGCCAGCGCGTCATCGTCCAGGAACGCGAACGTCCCGGTCGCGGACGCCGCGACCGTGCCGTCCGGCAGCAGCACGCGCCCCTCCGCCTCGACGAAGCCGCGCCGCTCCGCCACCTTCTCGGCCACCGCGGTGACCTCCTGGTCGACCGGCACCGGCCTGCGGAATCGGACCTCCATGCGGGCGGTCATCGTCCACCTGTTCTCCAGCAGCGAGACGCGGCTCATCGTCTCGTCCAGCAGGGCCGTGATGACGCCGCCGTGCACGTAGCCGGGAAAGCCCTGGTGCTCCTCGCGGCCCCGGAACGTCGATGTCACGACGTCGCCGTCGCGCTCGAAGAGCAGGTGCAGCCCCGACCGGTTGCGCGGCCCGCACGCGAAGCACAGGCCGTAGTCCGTCTCGTCGTTGAGCGGAAGACCGCCTTCGTTCATGTTCTCAGGCCTCCAGTCGCCTGCTGACCTGTCCTACCACCGGGGGACTGCCCGCCCGCGCCGCGACAGGTAGGCGGGGATCGTCGGCCGCGACAGGCGGCCGTTCTCGGTGATCACGTCCGTCACCCTCTGCAGGGGGACGTGGTCGTACCCGGGCGCGAGCGCCGCGTCGTCGGCGAACTTGATCGTCTCGCACACGACGTAGAACGGGATGCGGTCCACGGCCGCCGCGGCCAGCTCGGCCGTCGGCGATCCGTTCACCAACGCGCCCGAGGTCACCGCGTCCGCACCGACCAGCACCATGTCAGCGCGCTCGACGACCTCGGAGGCCGGCCCGGCGTAGACCGAAGCCGGCCAGCCGGCAGCCGCGATCGCGTCCGCCAGGCGAGCGCCGGGCGCGTCCGGCCCGGTGCGCGGCTCGTACACGACGACCGCCCCCGGCGGTCCGAAACGCGCCGCGGCGACGAGAGTGCGCGTCACCGCGGTGCTGTAGCTGCACGTCGCGACGCTGGCGTCGGGGCCGAGCACCGCCGCCGCGTTGTCCGCGGCCATGTCCCCGACCCGCCTGAGCCCGTCCGTGACCCGCCACGCAAGCTCCCGGACTGCCGCCTCATCGCCGCCAGGGCCGAGCTCCAGCAGCTCGCCCAACAGCAGCCGCAGGGCGTTCCTCAGCCCGGCCATCGCGGGCTTGGCCGCCGCAATGCGCTCGGCGACCTCTGGCAGCTCCGCGTCCCATCGCTCGCGCGGCAGCGTCAGGCAAGCGTCGCGGAGAATCTCCATGCCATGCCGGGTCAGCAACCCGGCCCCGTGCTCCAGGTCCCGCTCCAACGCCACAATCCGGGCGTCCAGCTCTCCGAGTCCCGTTGTCATGCTCCTATCGGCCTATGCGGTCGCCGATGTCCAACGAGACTCAAGGGCATCGGTGCGAACCTCTATCGGTATCGTTCCATCGGCGCCAACTTCCTGACAGGCAGCGGGTGCCGCGGCTGGCCATTATTCGTCGTGCCCAGGCACCAGATCGGATGACCTTCGAGCAACTCGAGAACCGCCTCATCGCGCCTAAAGAGCGTGCCGTGCCGCCCCCAGGCGGCTACCGTAAACTCAGACGACCTCACGGCGTCGAGAATCGCGCCGTCATTCTCGGGGCCGACCGGGTCCCGGACCATATTCAACTTCGCCGGGTCGGTCGCCCGCAGCGCGAACAGGTTGACCACGTGGATGCCCGTGAATCCGTCTCGGCTGGCAAAGCCCACGCACCGCCTGATCGTCTGGTCGTCCCGCCGCCCGTCGGCAGTCGAGGGGTTGAGCATGACGAACGTGCAGACCCGCTGATCGTCCGTCGAGCTCCAGCTCCGCCAGAGGGACCAGCGGTACGTGTCGTCGCCCTCCTCGCCCAGAGACGTATAGGTGACCTTGTCCGCCATTCAACCTCGCGGGCCGACGTCCGGTCGGTGATGGGCCTGGTGCCGAAGGCCGGATTCGAACCGGCACGGGGTTTAACCCCCAACGGTTTTTGAGACCGCCGCGTCTACCGTTCCGCCACTTCGGCAAGCACTCCGCGCGGCTCGACGCCGCCAGCCGCGCCGCGAACGTCGATGCCTATATCGTACCAAATGGCCCCAGGACGCCGTCACCCGGCAGTCCGGCCGTTACATGTCCAGGCCCTTGCGGCCCGACAGGTACTCCTCGGGCTCCTTCTGGAAGGCGCGGTTGCAGCCGGGCGCGCAGAAGTAGTACCGGACGCCCTCGTGCTCCCAGTCGCCGCCCCGCGGCTTCTCGACCTCGACTTCCATTCCGCAAACGGGATCGCGGGCGGTCTCGCCCCGATCTCTACGCGACAGCAGCGGGATCCGCATTCGAATTCCTCCTACTCACCAGTCCCGAACCTGCGCAGTCTCAACGAGTTGCTCACGACGGTGATGGAGCTGACGACCATCGCGATGGCCGCGACGACCGGGTTCAGGAAGCCGAACTCCCCGAGGATGGGCCGCAGCACGTCTGGCGCGCCGCCGGAGAAGAGCGGGTACAGCACGCCGGCGGCGACCGGTATCAGCGCTACGTTGTAGGCGAACGCCCAGAACAGGTTCTGCCTGATCGTCCTCATCGTCGCCCGGCCCAGCGCCACGGCCGCCGGCACGGTCCGCAGGTCGTCGCGCACGAGCGTGACGTCCGCCGACTCGACCGCGACGTCCGCCCCGGCGCCGATCGCGACTCCGACGTCCGCCTGTGCCAGCGCGGGCGCGTCGTTGACGCCGTCGCCGACCATCGCCACCACCCGGCCCTCGTCCTGGAGCACCCTGACCCGCGCGGCCTTGTCCTGCGGCAGCACCTCGGCTACGACCGTGTCGACTCCGGTCTCGGCCGCCGCAGCTTGCGCCGCCGCGCGGCTGTCCCCGGTCAGCATGACGACGTCGATGCCCAGCCGCCCCAGGGCCGCGACGGCCTCGCTGGCGCCCGGCTTCACGCTGTCCGACACGGCGAGCACAGCGGCCGCGCGTCCGTCGACGGCCACCCATACGACCGTCTTGCCCCGTGCCGCGATCTCATCGGCAGCGGGCCCGAGGCCGTCCGCGTCGACGCCGCGGTCCTCGAGCAAGGCCCCGTTGCCGACGAGGACCCTCTTGCCGTCGACCTCGGCTTCGACGCCGAGGCCGGGCGTGGAACTGAACTCGCGGGCCTGGGACAGTGGCAGCCCCCGGTCCTCGGCGGCGGCAACGACCGCCTGGCCGAGCGGGTGCTCGGACGTTCGTTCCGCCGATGCGGCCAGTCGCAGCGCCTCCGGCTCGTCAGCCGCGAAGATCTCTGTCACTGCGGGCCTTCCGACGGTCAGGGTGCCCGTCTTGTCCATGACCACCGTGTCGACCTTGTGCATGCGCTCCAGCGCCTCGGCGCTCCTGAAGAGAATCCCGCGCTCGGCGCCCCTGCCCGCGCCCACCGTCACGGCCGTCGGCGTGGCGAGCCCGAGGGCGCACGGGCAGGCGATGATCAGCACGGCGACCGCGGTCCGCACGGCGTACGCGTACGTCGGCTCGGGCCCAACGAAGTACCAGAGCACGAAGACCGCCGCCGCGACGGCGATCACCGCCGGCACGAAATAGCTCGACACGACGTCGACGAGCCGCTGCACCGGCGCCCTGGATCCCTGCGCCTCCTCGACCAGGCGCACGATGCGCGCCAGCTCCGTCTCGGCCCCGACCCTCGTGGCCCTGAACCGGAAGCTGCCCGTCGTGTTCACCGTGGCCCCGTACACGGGCGCGCCCGGCAGCTTCTCCACCGGCACGCTCTCGCCCGTCAGCATCGACTCGTCGACCCAGGAGCGGCCGTCCATCACCTCGCCGTCGACGGGCAACCGCTCGCCAGGGCGGACCTCGACGACGTCGCCCTCGACAACGTCGTCGACGTGCACCTCGACGACCTGGTCGCCGCGCACGACGCGGGCCGTCGCTGGCCGGAGAGCCAGCAGCGCGCGGATCGCCTCCGAAGCCCTGCGCCTCGCCCTGGCCTCCACGTACCGCCCCACGAGCACGAGACCGACGATGGCGGTGGAGGTCTCGAAGAAGGTGGCGGCCTCGTACCCGGCGAACAGCGCCGCATCGTGGAAGAGCGTGACGGCCGCGCTGTAGAGGTAGGCGACCGAGGTGCCTACGGCGATCAGCGTGTTCATGGTGGCGACGCCGTGCTTCAACGCGCCCCAGGCGCCGGAGTAGAACTGCGCGCCCGCCCAGAACTGCACCGGCGTCGCCAGCGCCAGGAGCAGGTAGTCGGTCCTGAAGGGCAGCGCGTCCTCGACCCGCGCCAGCGGCATCGCGGCCATCATCGCGGCCGCGACGCCCAGGGAGAGAGCGGCCTTCAGCCTGAGATGCCCCAGGGCGGCCGGCCGCTCCTCCCGCGAGTCGTCGTCCACGACGCCCGCCACCGGATACCCGGCGTCCTCCAGGACGGCGCGGATGCCGGCGGTGGAGGCGATTCCGGGCACGATCTCCGCGGCGGCCGTCCCGCTTCCCGGGTCTGCCGAGGCTGAGACCACGCCCTCGAGGCCTCCGAGCGCCCGCTCGACGTTCGCGGCATCCGCCGGTGAGGCTATCCCGCCAAGGCTCAGCGTCACCCTCGCTGTGCCAATGCCGTAGCCGGCATCCTCCAGGGCATGCACCAGCTCTCCGACGCCGGGCCGGCGGGCGGGCGACACCAGCACCGTGGCCTTCTCCGCCGCCAGGTTGACGACGGCTTCGTCGATGCCCTCCAGCTCCTCGAGCGCGTTGGTCACGTGCGCGACGCAGGCGGCGCAGGTCATGCCGGTGACGGGCAGCGTGACGCGTTCTGCCGTGTCGGCGGTCATCGGCCCGCTACCGCTTGTCGGCCAGCGCGTACAGCTCCAGCAGCTCGCCTAGGACCTCGTCCTCGCGCCCGTCCCTGACTCCGTCGATGACGCAGGAGTGCAGGTGGCCCTCGAGCAGCACCGACTCGAGCTTCTGGATTGCCCTGCGCACGGCGAAGGTCTGCTTGAGCACGTCGGCACAGTAGGTGTCGCGCTCTACCATCCGGCGTATGCCCGACAGGTGGCCCTCGACGTAGCTGAGACGCTTCAGCGCGTCCCGCTTAGCCTCCGACAGGCTCTCGTGGTCGTTGCCCTGGTGCTTCGCTTCGGTCGCCATGGCGGCCCCTCCCATGTCTGAAACCCTCCCCCAGGGGGTATGGGTATCATAGCAGACCAGGAGCATGGCCGTCACACGCGAGCCAGCTCGTCCAGGCGATTCTCGGAGGGTTACGCCGTCTCGCTGTCGACGCCGAGCTCGGCGCGGCCGATGACCTCCTGGGCGCGGTCGACGTTCGGCGGCATGAGGGTCGCGGTGCGGACGTCGCGGAAGATGCGCTCCAGCGGCGCCGTCCTGTGCGCGCTGCGTCCGCCGACCGTCTGCACGCACCTGGAGGTGACCATCAGCGCCGCCTGCGTGGCCAGGTACTTGGCGCGTGACGCCAGCACCAGGCGGGTCTCCGCGTCGGCGTCATGCCAGCGGCTTGCGGAGTCCAGGAGCACCAGCCGGGCGCCCTGGAGCGCCGTCGTCATCTCGGCGACCGCGCGCTGCACTAGAAGGCTGTGGGACATCGGCTCCGGGTCCGGGGCGAACGTGTGCGTCCTGCAGTAGTCAACCGTGAAGTCGAGGGCGCGCCGCGCCGCGCCGATGTACACCGCCGCGTAGCCGAGCCCGAAGCCGTAGCCGACGCCGGCCCGCAGCGGCTCGCCCGGCTCCCCGAGCAGGCAGTCGGCGGTCACGACGCAGTCCCTGAACGTGACGCTGGGGCTCACGGTGGCCCGCATGCCCAGGGTGTCCCAGCCGCCCTGGACCTCCATGCCGGCCGCGTCGTGCGGGACCAGCACCATCTGGTAGCCGTCCAGCCCGTCGTAGCCCTCCATCGTGCAGTGGACCATGTTCCTGTGGGCGGCGCCGGCCATCGTGCAGAAGTGCTTGCGGCCGTTGACGGCGTAGCCTCCGTCGACCGGCGCGACCGACGTTCCCCGGGCGACGGTGGTGCCGCCGCGGGCCTCGGGCTCGCTGCCCCAGCTCCCGAACAGCTTGCCGCCGTCGACCACCTCGGCGTAGTACCTGCGCTTCTGGGAGTCGGTCGCCATCGCGTCGATGTACATCTGCACGACCGAGTGCATGTGAAGCGTCATCGCGGAGCTGGTGCAGCCCCGCGACAGCTCCGCGACGACCATCACGTAGGTAACCATGTCGGTCCAGGAGCCGCCGTACGCCGGGGGGACGGCCGCGGCGAGGAAGCCCGCCTCCCAGAGGTCGCGCCAGCTCTCCCACGGGTGGCTGGCGGACTCGTCGTAGGCGGCCGCCCGCGGCTCGAGGCGCTCGCGGGCGATCCGGCGCGCCTCGGCTACGGTGCGCTGCTGCTCTGGGGTGAGCGTGAAGTCCATGGCGTTCTCGTCGTCCAGGCGGCCATCATACAACGCCCGCGCCGGGCCGGTAAGCGCCCACGTAGCAGCCCGGCGCGGCTTGTGACAGTCTGCCGAGCCTGGGATATAATTTCCGCCACCTCGGGCTGAGCCCCTTCGGCGGGTACGTGGATATGGCAGGGAACAACGAGCCCAGGCGGGCGTTGGTCACGGGCGGAGCGAGCGGGTTCGGCCTCGGCGTCGCCCGCGCCCTGCTCGAGCAGGGCGCCAGCGTCGCCATCGGCGACGTGCACAGGGGGCGGCTCGATAGCGCCGCCGAGTCCCTGGGAGGCGGCGACCGGCTGCTGCCGATCGAGCTCGACGTGATGTCGCGAGACTCGGTGCGCGCGGCCGTCGCGGCCTGCGAGGACGCGTTCGGCGGGCTCGACGCGCTCGTCAACAGCGCCGGCGTGATCAGGTTCACGCCGCTCGACGAGATCACAGAGGCGGAGTGGGACCTGGTCGTCGGCGTCGACCTCAAGGGCGTCTTTCTGTGCTGCCAGGCCGCCGCGCCGCTGCTGCGGAAGAGCGGCAGGGGACGGATCGTCAACCTCAGCTCGGACGCGGGCAAGGTCGGCTTTCCGCGGATATCGACCTACGTGACCGCCAAGCACGGCGTAATCGGCCTCACGAAGACGCTGGCCGCCGAGCTGGCGCCCGACCGTGTGACGGTCAACTGCGTCTGCCCGGTCGGCACGCCGGAGACGACGATGGGACAGGACGTGCTGGCCGCGAAGATGTCCAGCACCGGCGCAACCGCGGAGCAGATAATGGCGGCGACGGCGGCCAACGTCCCCATCGGGCGCAACGGCGTCACGGCCGATGTGGTCAACGCCGTGATGTTCCTGCTGTCGGACGCGTCGGACTTCATCACGGGGGCGACGATCGACGTGGACGGCGGGCTGATCAACACGGCGCCAGTACGGGGCGTGAGACGCGGGCAGACGTAGCCGGCGGCGCACCCCGCGGCGCCGACGGGAGAGGGAGGGATATCATGCTGACGCAGGAACAGATCTCGCACTTCCACACCTTCGGCTTCGTGGTGCTTCGGCAGGTATTCGACCCGGACGAGGTGGCGGTTATCCGGCACGAGGCGGACGAGATCTTCGCGGAGCACCGGGACTGGGGGCCGGTCACCGACGAGACGCAGTACGTGCAGCCGTTCTTCGAGCGCAAGCCCTACCTGAGCACGCTGCCGGAGGACGACCGCGTCTACGGGATCGGCGTCGACCTGGTGGGGCCCGACTTCATCCTCGCGCAGACGGAGGGCCGGGCGAGGGCCGGGGACACGCCCTGGCACGGGGCGCCGGGTCCCGACGACGAGCCGATGACGGTCAAGATCAACTTCTACCTGGACGATCTGACGAAGGAGACAGGGGCGCTCAGGTTCGTTCCGGGCTCACATATCGCCGAGGACCCCGACCGCTACGCGATTCTCAGGGAGAACAACGCCGACCCGGACTTCCGGCCGTTCGGCATGGCGCCGTCCGATATCCCCTGCTACGCGGCTGAGACGAACCCCGGCGACCTGGTTGTGTTCACCGAGAGCCTGCTGCACGCGTCGTTCGGGGGCAGTCCCGGCCGTCACCAGAACGCGATCAACTTCATGGAGAACCCGAAGACCGACGGCCAGGTCGCGCATGTCCGGGGGCTCTACGAGAGGTGGACGTACGGCCTGCGACCGGCGCAGTCCTACGTCGACAGCGAGAGCCCGCGCATACGGCGGATGGTGTCGCGCCTGGTCGACTGGGGCTTCGACACGTGGCCGGTTTGACGTACGCAAAGGCGCACCCGCGCGCGGCGATGTGACTCGCCCGCCCTACCGGAGGTGACCGTGGCTGTCGGACGCTTCATCGGGATGGTTGGCATGCTGGTATGGCGCCGGACCGACGGGCGCTACCTCTTGCTCCGAAGGTCGCAGGTCAGGGACTTCGCCCCCGGGCAATGGGAGACCGGCTCCGGCAGACTCGAGCAGGGAGAGGGCTTCATCGATGCCTTGCGGAGGGAGGCGCGGGAAGAGTTGGCACTCGACGTGCGCATCGAATGTCTGCTCGGCACGACTCACTTCTACCGCGGCGAGCCAGTACCGGAAAACGAGCTGGTTGGAGTGAGCTTCGGATGCTCCGTCGCCGATGCTTCAGGCCTCAAGCTGAGTGACGAGCATTCGGAGCACAGATGGGTTACGGCAGAGGATGCGAGGGCGTTTCTGCCGCGCGACCACTGGCTAAGCGCCCTGATCGCACGGGCCGAGGCGTTCAGGGAGCATATGCCGATTGACCTGATGAAGCTGCACTGGGACGGCGCCTTCGAGTTCTAGCGTGTGGCAACCTCGCTTCAGCCGGAGGGGAGCCCCACTTCTGGAAACGCCTCGAAGCCGAGCGCGCGCTCGCACCACGCGGCGGCGGACAGCAGGCGGGACTCCTCGAGCGGGCCCGCGGCCAGCTGCACGCCGAGCGGCAGGCCGGACCCGGACAGCGCGCATGGCAGGGTGATCGCAGGGAAGCCGCAGCTCGTCCAGGGCACCTGGAAGACCGGGTTGCCGGTCGTACTCAGGTCACCCGGCGCTGACGGCGTCGTCGGGCCGATCACGGCGTCGAACCCGCTCACGGCCTCCAGCATCGCTTCGCGAAATTTTTCTCGTATGCGCTGGGCCTGGACGTAGGAGACGGCCGGGACGAGCGTGCCCGACTCGATCAGCCCACGCACCCTCGGGCCGTACTCGTCAGCGCGCGTCCGGAACCGCCGCTCGTGGACCGCCGCCGCCTCAACGGCCATTACGACCCGGTGGGCGGCCAGCAGGTCGTCGTAGTCGGCACTCACGGCGATCTCCTCGACCTCGGCGCCGGCGGCCGACAGCTTCTCGACAGCCTCGTCGGTGGCGTCCCGCGCCTCGGGCTCGGCCTTCTCGTAGAAGAACCGGCGCATCGTCCCGATGCGCGGCGGCGCGGGCTGGTCCCGCACGGGCCCGGCCGGCACGCGGTCCGAGGTCGGCACCGAGGCGCCGTCGTTCGGGTCGTGCTGGGCGAGACACGACAGCAGCAGCGCGGCGTCCTCGACGGAGCGGCAGAAGAAGCCCATCGTGTCGAGCGACCACGAGACCGGTGTGACGCCGTAGCGGCTGACGAGCCCGAATGTCGGCTTCATGCCCACGACGCCGTTGTAGGACGCGGGCCTGACGACCGAGCCGGCCGTCTGCGAGCCGAGGGATGCCGGAAAAATCCTCGCCGCGACGCCCGCCGCCGAGCCGCTGCTGGAGCCGCCGGGCGTGTGCGCCGCGTTCCAGGGGTTGCGCGTCGGCGGCGGGTCGGCGCAGGCGAACTCCGTCGTGACGGTCTTGCCCATGACGATCGCGCCGGCGCGCCTGAGCAGGGCGACCGCGGTCGAGTCGAAGTCGGGCTGGAAGTCGGCGAACATGGGAGACCCGTTCGTGGTCTTCATGTCGTGGGTGTAGTAGATGTCCTTGACGCCTACGGGCACGCCGTGCAGGGGGCCGGCGGGCCCGCCGCTCCGCATCTCGTCGTCCGCGCGGCGGGCCGCCGCCATGCACAGGTCCTCGTCCAGGGTCACCCACACCCTGAGAGCGGGCTCCAGGCCCGCGGACCGGGCCAGCAGCGACTCCATCAGGTCGGCAGCGGTCAGCCTCCCATCGCGAATCGCGGATGCGGCCTGCGCGGCGGAGAGCTCGAACGGCTCGGACAAGGGTCGACCTCCTGGGATCGTAACGCTACTCGGTGAGCAGGCGATATTCGCTGTCGGACGCGGTGCTCGAGTCCGGGAGGCAAGGGTATGTCCGCCCCCGATCGGCAGTCAAGCGGGCGAGACCGACCCGGGCTATGCGCCTGTTCGGGCGAAATGCCGGGGCCACGTTCATGCTACCGGGACAAACGTCCTGGGCCCGCAGGTTACCCGCGACACATTGCCATCGCGGGAGAACGCGAATACCAACCCCGTCGTATCGTCCCCACGTTCGACGACGATTCGCCTGAGGGAACCATCGCCCGCACCACGCCCTGCCAGTTCGGGTTCCCCCAGCCTGAGAACGACAAGTTCGGCACGCCCTTGACGCAAGCGACACGCGAGGCCGTTGTCGCCACGAGCCCGCCCCGGAGGGCGGTCCGCAATCAGCGGGGCTACCGAAAGCCCCAGGGTCGGATCAGGCAGGAGAGGCTGCTGGCCCAGTTCCTCTTCGACTTCATGACCATCTTCCTCAACTCGCCTGAGGCGGTACGTGCCACTGTCGGTCCGGGTTAGAGTGGCGCGAGACTCGCCGACCCAGGACTCTTCGCGCAACGTGGCCTCGCGGATGGTCAGGTCAGCCTCCAGGCGCAGCTTGATCGAATGTCGTTGGACACCTCCGAAGTCGAAGATGCTGCCCTGCTCGAAGACATGGCACTCCTCTATGGTCACCTGTCCGCTGGGTAGCTTGCGGTGAGTGAAGACCACCCGCCCGACCTCATGGTCTCCTTCACGTTCGCTCCAGGTGCCCCGATTGGCTGATCCGGCCGAGATGGCTGGCCCGCTCTCCACATATCCTGAGAAATCAGAAGGTGCGTCGAGAGCGGTCCGCCGGTCCAACAGGCCATCGAGATCGTCTCTTGTGAAGTGGAACCCGTTGACAAAGACCCCCTCAAGATCCTGTAGCGACTCTATTCGAGCGAGGGGGTTGGATCGAGCCAGGATGAGATCGGCTCTCTTGCCCTCGGCGACGGTGCCCCAGGAGTCTGACTGACCCAGGAATCGCGCGGCTTCACTGGTGGCGCATGCGAGGGTCTCGTACGGGGACATCCCCGCTCCGACAAAGTGGGCCAATTCCTCGTGGAGCGAGAAGCCCTGGACTACAAGCCGCACGGCGGAGTCCGTACCCACGAGCAGCGGTGCTCCCTCTTCGTGCAGGATGGCGAATATCCGTTCCAGGACATCGTTGCGGCGGCACATGGCGTCTCTCCATCGCCGGTAAGCCGCGTCACCGGGAAACCGGGCTCTGGGGTCAAGCTGCTCCCAAGTCCTCATGGCCGCAATGGGAACATACTCAGCGATGTGTCTCAGGCGCGGGCTGTCAATGCTCTCCTTCTGGGGTTCGTACATATTCCTCAGGGCGACCAGAGTCGGGCAATTCCAGACGTCTCGAACGGCCATGTCGTGTGCCAGGCGTCGGATTGCGTCCTCATCGACCCCATCAGCCACGGCGTCAAGCGTCTCTGTCGCCAAATTGGGAAGCTTGAGGGGTCCGATTCCATCCTTCATGTGTCCCCTCCAGATACCAGTGAGGTGCTCGAAGGAGGACATTCCCGCTTCAATCGCCTGTTCGAAGGTCGCGCCGTCGGGGCAGTGGCCCGTGACACGCAGTCCATTGGCCGAAGCTTGGCTGCAGATGGCCTTGAGTGACTCGAGGCTCAAGGAGTTCAGAATCTTGCACTGCTGATATCCCCGGACTGCCATTCGACTGACCAGTCGTTTGGCGGCATCCGGGCCATCGGCTGCATGCCAGGTGCGAAGGCCCGGGTCCGATGCATCAACAATCGGGCTGGTCGTGACAATACGGGGGCCCGGCAGCTCCCGCTGCTGAATCTGCCGCTGGAGCTCCAGGTGGAATGGCGCGCCCGCCATGTTTCTGACCAGGGTGACCCCGTTTGCCAGGAACAGCGCGGACTCTCCCGGCGCCGAGTAGTGGACATGCATATCGGCCAGGCCCGGCAGCAGGTACCTGTTCGAACCGTCTACCGTCAACATGCCAGCCGTGCTGACGCTTGCGGAGGGCCCGACCGTCCTGATGAGTCCATCATGGATGACCACTGTCCGGTCCGATAGCACGCGGTTCCGGTCCATGGGCACAACGGCGACATTGGTAATCGCCATTGGCCCAGGCACTCGGGCAGGAAACGCCAAACGGGGCCCAATCATTGTCCCTTGACCTTCGTCGAGACACTCATCCATCAGGCTATTGGATATCGTACTAGACGCTACCCCCGTTCTTTCTGCTGCGCTCTTCTGATCACGTCCAGGCCAGCCTGAGGCGGTGAACCCGGCTGAGTCGCCGTTGAGATTCGCGGCGGCGCTATGCGAGTATGCCGGCGGGCCCGTCGCGCCGCATCTCGTCGTCCGCGCGGCGGGCCGCCGCCATGCACAGGTCCTCGTCCAGGGTCACCCACACCCTGAGCGCGGGCTCCAGGGTGGCCGAGCGCGCCAGCAGCGACTCCATCAGGTCGGCTGCGGTCAGCCGCCCTCCGCGGATGGCGGATGCGGCCTGCGCGGCGGAGAGCTCGAACGGCTCGGACAAGAGTCGACCTCCTGAAGATCATCGTGGGGCTTGGCGCTTGCGGTGCAGGCGGCAGGACGCGGGGACATCGCGTCTGGGAAGGTAGGGTATGCCCGCCCGAGGGTCGCGCGCAACCCTTCCGGTGGTAGAGGCGTCGGCGCTGGCCCGAACGCGGTGCTGGCGGGCCCCTCGATACACCCCGACGAGGCGTCGGGGCACTCGGGGCGAACGGGTCGTTGTGCCGCCCTCAGCGTCGGGCGACTCGGGACGAACGGCTGTGGGGCAATTGGCCCCATCCCTGCCGGGCTTCGGGCGGGCCTGGCGGCCGGGGCCTCATTGCGGGCCGGGCGATCCGCCGGCCCGATCTACCTGATCGTGACGACGTTAGAGAACGGGGAGCATCCGGCCTTGTTGCAGGCCTTGACCTTCCAGCTCGTGACCGAGTACTCCCCGAAGAAGGCCCTGTTGACAGGTGTCGCGTATGACTGGAATTCGAGCGGAGCGCTTATCTCTCCCGCGAGCCCGAAGGGGCGAGAGGGGTCGGAGCCCTTCCACAGCTCATAGTAGGTCGCCCCCTCCATCGAGTCCCAGGTAACCTCCGCGCTATCGCCACCGCCACTGATCTCGATCTTCTTGCCCTGGAGAGCGGGGACGGATGGAGCATCGACAGGGCCATCGGACTCCGTTAGTCCCGCAGCCGCGCCATCTGCAACTCTGCGCCGCGCCAAATCGTCATCGATGGAACAGCCGTTGTCGTTGCAGGCCGCGACACGGTAGTAGTAGACGGCATTCGGCCGCAGGCCCTTGTCGACATACCGGGAGCGGTCGGGGCTGAAATCCTCGGGCGTGTACTCGAGCACCTCGTCCCTTTCGGCCGCGTCTCGGGGTAAGCGATATATCTTGTAGAACCGGGTAGTTACTTCCATCGAAGCGGCGAGTTCGTCAACGACCGGCGAGCACCCCGTGTCGCCGCAGGCGCTGACCCAATAGTATCGGTAGTCTTCGCGCTCGCTCCAATCGACAGTCAGCGCGTCCGAGGTCCTGCCGACAACCCTGGGAAGGTCGGGCGGCCTGGGCGCCGGCGGTTCGACGGCGTAGCTCGTCCCGGCCACGCTTCCATCCAACTCGGTGCAATTCGGCGTGCCCGATGGCGACGAGCAGAAGGCCCTGCCATCGTTGTGATAGACCTTGTAGTGGGTAGCCTCCCGCACTGGATCCCAGGTGAGCTTCAGCGACAAGCCGTCCTGGACGACATGGACATTGTCGGGGACGCCGGGCAGACGCCGGGCGGGGTTGGCCGTGTCGATCTCGGAGCAGCCGGACTCGTTGCAGGCGACGACCCAGTAGTCGCGGGCGCCGGCGTTGGGGCTGTCGTGGGTGTACGAAGTGTCCAAGAAGCCGCTGGCGAGCTCCGTACAGGAGACGGGCTGGCTGTCGTTCAGGTGGCAGCCCGGCCCACCGTAGTAGATGGTGTACGACTCGGCAACAGTGTAGTCCCAGCGGAGCACTACGACCGAGCCGACGTACCCATAGCGCTGGTTGGCGGGCGTGTCGGGCGGGATCTGAGTCTCACAGGCGGTCATGGCCAGGACGAGCAGAAATCCCGAGAGTACGGCCGCACGAGCCCAGGCGGAAACCGCCGCAGCGGCGTCGCGCCCGTCGCCGCCTTCATCGACCATCGAGGGCGCCTCTTCGCGGCGGCGGTGGTCATGGCCTGTCTGTTCTACCGATGGCATCCGAGCATCTCCCCGCGGGGGTTGGTGTCGATTCGATGGAAGTATAGCGCCATCGTCGCGGGGCCGCGAGATCGGGGCCTCGCTGTAGCCGTTCAGAGTCGAGGGGCGAGACCACCCACAGCCCGACGGCCCCATGAAACCGGCTGTTCCCCCGGGTGACGGCGACGCACCGTGCCGGGGATGGATTCCCGCCTTCGGAGACCTTTGCACGATCCGTCATTCCCGCGCAGGGAGACCCTTGCATAATCGTCGTTCCCGCGCAGGCGGGAATCCAGGGGCGGGGCCTCCCAGGTACGGAATCGACGCACGTCCACCACTGTTCTCCGCAAGCAAGGGGGTTACGCAAAGGTCTCCGCAGGCGGGAACCCAGGGGGTTGGGGGCTCAGCTACGAAATCCGCGGATGTCCGCCCCGTCGGGCTCCATCGTGAGGAGTTACGCAAAGGTCTCCCCCCGGCTGCACGAGGGAAGGCTCTGCGCGGGAACGACGGTGGCGGTCGCGTTCCTCTCAGCACGTCTGAACAGTTTCGCCCTCGCTCCGCCCCGGGCTACGATGGCCTCGCACCGTCGCGGTCAGGCCATTGACAAACATCGGGGCTATAGTTTATACTGCAAACTACTTTATAGTAACTTGCACCAAGGAGTCGGCCATGCGGAACCGAGACAGCGAAGAGCAGCATATCACCCCGGAGCAGGGGTGGACGTCGATACAGGCGACCCTGGACAGGTCGCGCAGCTCCATGTACATGGCGGGCTGGACGAGCATCACGTTGATGTGGGGCGCCATCGTGGCCGCCGGGTACCTTTCGATGTACGCCGTCGAGACATGGGCGCCGACGTTTGCCGCGGACTACCCCTGGTACCCCGGCCTGCTGTGGTTCGGCCTGGTGGTCCCGGGGGCGGTCGGGAGCTCGATCATCGGCTACCGCGCCAGCAGGCAGAACGCGAGCGGCCCCTCCGCCACGGCGGCAGGTCTGCGGGTCTTGGGCTTCTGGATGGCGGTGGTGTCGGCGTGCTTCATCGTTCCCGCGGCGTCGGGCCTGTGGACCTCCGACGCCGACCCGGCCGCCATCAGGGGAGTCGCCTTCGGCATCGTAGCGCTGGGGTACGTCCTGTTCGGCATCATGCACCACTTCGCCATTTCCCTGGTGGGGCTTGGCATCGCTGTCTCCTACTACCTGCCCACGCACCTCGCGGGCGACGCCGCGCCCGTGGTGTCGGCGGCGCTCATACTTGCTGTCGTAGTCGTCGCATGGGTGTGGATTCGCAGGGGTAGCCTGGCATGAGCGAGGAGCCGATCGTCCTCAACGAGACGATCCACCAGTCCACGCGGCTGCGCATCATGACGCTACTGGCGTCCCGGTCGGGGTCGGACCGGGTGGCCTATGGCTTCGTCCAGAAGACGTTGGGCCTGACCGGCGGCAACCTGACCATCCACCTGCGCAAGCTGGAGGATGCCGGATACGTGAGCACCGCCAAGGAATTTCTCGACGCGAAGCCCCGGACGTGGGTGGAGGCGACGCCGGAGGGGCGGAGGGCCTTCGCCGAGTACCTGGACAGTCTCGAACGCGCTCTGAACATGTCGTTTCGATAGCCGGTCGATGGCGCCCTCGGGCTCTCGGTATGCCATTGAAAAACGTTGCCGCGCTATGCGAGTATGCTGCGGGATGGTGAAAAATTGACAGACGCGATCGTCGAAGCAACGGATATACACAAGACCTACGACACGGGCGCGGTCAAGGTGCACGCGCTGCGGGGCATAGACCTGCTGGTGGAGCGCGGCGAGATCGTCGCCATCATGGGTCCCTCCGGCTGCGGCAAGACAACGCTGCTCAACTGTTTCTCCGGCCTGGACGAGGTGGACTCGGGGCGGATACTGATCGATGGCGTCGAGCTGCACGGGCTGCCGGACGACGACCGGAGCGATTACCGGGCGCGCCACATGGGCTTCGTCTTCCAGCTGTACAACCTGCTGCCGGTGCTCAGCGCCGTGGAGAACGTGGAGATGCCGCTCCTGCTGTCGGGCGTGCCGGCAGGGGAGGCGCGCGAGAGGGCGATGGCGACGCTCGCGACCGTCGGCCTGGAGGACAGGGGCTACCACCTGCCGGGCGAGCTGTCGGGCGGCCAGCGCCAGCGGGTCACCATCGCGCGGGCGCTGGTCAACGAGCCGGCCATCGTCTGGGCGGACGAGCCGACGGGCGACCTCGACAGCGAGACGGCGGAGGACATCGTGAGCCTGATCGAGGAGCTCAACGCCCTCAACAAGCAGACCTTCGTCGTCGTGACCCACTCGGAGGAGGTCGGCCAGCGCGCGCACCGGATCGTGCGAATGCGTGACGGCCAGATCGAGCGGGACGGCGCGTCGGCCGGGACGGGCGCCTGATGCAAGAGATTTTCGGCGTCTCCATGAACGCGATCATGGCGACTCTGCTCGTCGTGTTCGTCGTCTCCATCGCCATCGTCGCGCTGCTCGCGCTGCGCAACCGCGTCATGTTCAGGATGGGCGTGAGGCCGATAACGCGGCGGTGGGGCCAGACCGCGCTCATCGTGATCGGCGTGATGCTGAGCACGGTGATCATCTCGGCCGCCCTCGGCACCGGCGACACGCTCAGCGTCTCGATCCGACAGGAGACGCTCGACTCGCTCAAGACGATAGACGAGGTGATCGTCCCGTCCTTCGCGGACGCGGGCGACTCCTTTGGCTCCAGGCCGTTCATCGAGTACGGGCGCTTCGAGCAGATCCAGGAGGACGTGGCCCACCTCGACAAGATAGACGGGCTGGCGCCGCAGCTCGCGGTGGTCGCCCCGTCCGTCAACCCGAGGACGAAGCTGAACGAGGGGTTCCTGAACGTCGTCGGGCTCGAGGCGTCCCTGATCCATGGCTTCGACCTGCCGGAGGCGGTATCCGGCAACGAGGCGTCGCTGGCGTCGCTCGGGAGTCGCGAGGCGTACGTCAACGAGGCCGCCGCCGAGGAGCTCGAAGCCGAGGCCGGCGACACGCTCGAGATCTACGTCGAAGGCGAACCGCTGGAGGTGACCGTCAGGGGGATCGTCGAGAAGGGCGGCCTGGCCGGGCGCGAGCCGACGATGGTGATGCCGCTGGCGCAGGTCCAGGAGATATTCGGCCGCGAGGGCGAGATCAACACGATCGTCGTCTCGAACACGGGCGACACCCTGGGTGGCGTCGAGCACAGCAAGGAGGTCACGAAGGAGCTCCGCATCCTGTTCAACGACCGCGAGGTGGGCTCGCGCCTGAAGGAGCTGCTGAGCCAGGAGTCGGTCGTCGCCGCGATACAGGCCCGGGAAGAGGACCTGTCCGACGAGCTCAGGGCCGACATGACCGCGCTGCGAGCCGAGCTGGCGAAGGACGAGTTCACCGCGGAGCTGAACAGCCTGCTGTCCGACGAGGATGTCGTGGGCGAGCTGACCGAGGCCCTGGACGACGAGGAGCTGGCGGAGGTCCGGGGCGAGGCGCTGACGCTGTTCGAGGAGCTGTCCGAGTTCCGCGTCATCGAGTTCAAGCGCAACCTGCTCGAGGTCGCGGACCAGGTGGGGAGCTTCGTGACGACCTTCTTCCTAGTGATGTCGCTCTTCTCGATCGCGGTCGGGGCGCTGCTGATCTTCCTGATCTTCATCATGCTGGCGTCGGCGCGCCGGCCCGAGATGGGAATGGCGAGGGCGGTTGGCGCCAAGCGGGACCACCTGGTCAAGATGTTCACCTTCGAGGGCACGGCCTACGCGCTGGTGTCGGCCGCCGTGGGAGTCGGCCTTGGACTGGCGGTGAGCGCGGTGATGGTGATCGTGATCAACCGCGTGTTCAGCTCGTTCGACAACAACTTCAGCCTCACGATCCACTTCGAGCCCCGGACGATCGTCGTCTCGTACTGCCTCGGCATGGTGATCACGGTCGTCACCGTGGCGGGCTCGGCGTACAGGGTGAGCCGGCTCAACATCGTCGCGGCGGTGAGGAACATACCCGAGGCGGTCGAGGTGGCCAGCCGGGCGACGCTTCGGCAGCGCGGCGGCGTGCTTCTGCGGGCGCTGGTGCGCCCCGGCATCTTCCTGTGGCGGGCCATCACGGCGATCCGGCGGTTGCACGTCTGGCGGGCCGTCGGCTACACGCTGCTGGGCCTGGTCTGGATGCTCCCGCTGTTCTGGCTGGCGGACATCCTGTTCGCGGTGCTGCGGTTCATCTGGCCCTACCTGCTGGCGGGATGGCTGACGCTGCTCGCCGGCGCGGGGATCATGGCGTACGGCATCTGGGGCCTGGAGCGTGCGGCCGTGTTCACGGCGGGCGCGTCGCTCATGATCATCGGCCTGGGCCTGTTCCTGCGCTTGCTCGCGGGACGCGGCATGAGGCTGGAGGTCTTCGGCGCCATCCTGCTCGTGGCCGGAACGGGCCTGCTGGTGTACTTCGTCACCCTGGCCGACGCCCTGGCGATCATCGTGGCGGCAGGGCTGGCCGTGGTGGGCGCGGCGATGCTGGTCCCGTTCTTCCGCGGCAGCGTCGAGCCGCGGGAGGACATCGTCGACCGGCTGGCGTTCACCTTCCTGGGCGTGCTGATGCTGGGCTTCTGGATCATGCCGTCCGAGCCGTGGCCGGACCTGATCCAGGAGCTGCAGGCGGACTTCGAGATGATGTTCGTCTCCGGGGTGTTCATGGTCGCGGCGGCGGTCTGGACGATCATGTACAACGCCGACCTGATGCTGAGCGCGCTGGCGGCGGCGACGAGCCGCTTCGGAACGCTGCGCCCCGTGCTGGTGACCGCCGTCGCCTATCCGCTCAGCAACAAGGTGCGCACAGGGCTTACGCTCGCGATGTTCGCGCTCGTCATCTTCACCCTGATGGTGATGTCCACGCTGACGAACATCTTCAGCGGCCAGTTCAGCGATCCCGATGACGTCCTGGGAGGCTGGGAGGTGGACGGGCGGGTCAACGTCAACACTCCGATAGAGGACATACGCCGGAGCATAGTCGACCATCCCGATCTCAGGATCGAGGACTTCGAGGCGATCGGCGGCTTCACGTCGCTCGGCGCGCAGGCGCGCCAGGTCGGCGGCGAGAGCCAGGCCTGGGAGGGCGCGCAGCTCGTCGCGGCGGACGACGCCTATCTCGGCGAGACCGGGTTCACCTTCAAGCTGATCGCCGACGGCTACGGGGAGACCGACCGGGAGGTCTGGCAGGCGCTGATCGACGACCCGAGCCTGGCGGTCGTCGGCGGCTACCTGCTCAGGTCGGACGAGAACGCGCCGGTCAACCAGGAGTTCGAGCCGGTGCTGCAGGACGTCTACTACAACGACGACGCCCTGGGGCCGGTGCAGCTCGAGGTGCGCGAGCCCAGGACACGGGAGGTCGTCACGCTGACGGTGATCGGCGTCATGGACCGGCTGCACCGGAGCTCCGGCTCGATCATCACTTCGAAGCAGGTGCTGGACGACGCGTCGCCGTTCCCCGTTCCGATCACGAGCTACCGGTTCCGCTTGGCGGACGGCGTCGACGCCCCCACGACCAGCAAGGCGATCGAGGCGGCGTTCCTGGAACACGGGATGTCCAGCGTGGTGGGCGCGGAGGAGCTGGAGAGGGAGGCAGGGGCCGGGCGGGCCTTTGGCCGCCTGTTCACCGGCTTCATGGCGCTTGGTCTGCTCGTCGGCATCGCGGCGCTGGGAATCGTCAGCACCCGCGCCGTGGTGGAGCGGCGGCAGCAGATAGGCGTCCTCCGGGCCATCGGGTACCGCCGGAGAATGGTGCTGCTGAGCTTCCTGCTGGAGTCGTCGTTCGTGTCGCTGCTGGGCACCCTGCTCGGAGCGACGCTGGGGCTCATCCTGGCTTGGCAGGCGTTCACCGGGATCACGGCGGAGGAGGGCGTGGAGACGCTTAGCTTCACTGTCCCGTGGGGCGAGATCGCGTTCATCCTGGTGGTGACGTACGGCTTCTCGATGCTGGCGACCTACCTGCCGGCCCGCCAGGCGTCTCGGACCTACCCGGCCGAAGCGCTGCGCTACGAGTAGCGGCGGGCCTACGGGCCGGGCTGCCGTCCGCCGTCGTAGGCCACGGTGTCGAGCTCCTCGACGCGGCCGTCAGGCGTGAAGCGCCACGTGCCTATGTGGCCCCGGCGAAGGTCGCCGTTTTCGTCCCAATCGAGCGTGCTGGCGGCGCCGTCGAAGTTGATCTCGCCGCCCCGGGCGAGCAGCGACAGCCCTTTGGCGACGCCGGCCGAAGTCGCCGGGACGGTCTCGCCGGGCGGCCCCGCTATCTGCCTGAGCCGGTCGCGGACCGCTGCGCCGTCGACGCTGCCCGCGGCCTGGGCGGCAAGGGCGAGAGCTATCGCCGCGTCGTAGGTCTCCTTGACGTAGGCGAGGACGGGCAGCGCGCCGTACTCGGCGATGAAGGCGGCCTCCCAGTCGGCGGTCGCGGCGTTGTCGGGGTCGGCCGCGGACGCGGTGCCGTACATTCCGCCCAGGAGGTCGCCGCCTATCTCCCTGACGATGCTTATTCTCTTGGCCGCGTCCGCGAAGACGAACCGGTCGTAGATGCCCGCGTCCAGGGCCGCGCGCACGATGGACAGGGCGTGGTCCTCGAAGACGACGAGAAGCAGCGCCTGGGCGCCCTCGGCCGCGCTCCGCTCCAGCGCCGGGAGGTAGCTCGTCTCGTCCGGGTCGATGGAGACGGCCCGGAGCGTCCCGTCCCAGGACGCCTCGAAGGCGGCGGCCAGCCCGCGGCCGTATGGGTCGTCCTGGTAGATCACGCCGAGGCTGTCGAAGCCAAGGCCGCTCGTCACGCTCGCCAGGACCGGGCCTTGGGCGGCGTCGGACAGCGCCGTGCGGAAGAAGTAGCCGCCGTCCTCGACGCCGGTGAGCTCGGGGGAGGTGGCCGAAGGGCTGATGGTGGGGACGCGGAGCGGCCCGGACACGCTCCGCGCGACGGGCAGCGCGGCCGCGCTGGCGTTGGGGCCGACTATCGCGTGGACGCCCTCGACCTCGACGAGCCGCCGGGCCGCCTCGACGGCGGCTGCCGGGTCCCTCGTCGCGTCGGCGGCGACGCTCTCGACCGGCTTGCCCAGCACGCCGCCGGCCTCGTTTACGTGCCGTATCGCCAGGTCGAAGGACCGCTGCCTGTCGGCGGACGCCTGGGGCGAGCCCGTGAAGTCGAGCAGCAGGCCGATCTTCAACGGAGTCGCGGCTGGCCCGTCGCCCGAATCGCCGACGCAGGCCGCCGCGTTCAGGAGCAGGCAGACCGCGACCAGCGTCGAGAGCAGCCACGGCCCGATCGGCCGGCCGCCGGCCCTGGGAACCTGTCCCGCCGCCGTCGACATGGGTAACGTCCTCCCTGGAGCGCGCCGGGGGCCCCGCCCGACGGCCCGCGGGAATGAGGCGTGGGCAACCTTGGGCTCGCGCTCCCGGGCGCGACCGCTGCCCCCGCCGGCACTTGCAGGCGGGCAGTATACCGCATGGGGCGGCCCGGACTCGGGCCGAGCGGCAACACAAGGTCGCTCGCACTTCGATGCGCGCAGGTCGAAGCACCGGCGCTACCCACGACGAACGTGTTGGGTGTGGGCGGTCGACTCCCCGCGACGAACTTCAGCATTACCCATGTACGGAGAGTTGATATACTCGCGCCACAAGATGGACTCGTTACGACTCGCATATGTGGCTACGGCTCTTGTCGCCGTCCTGATGACCGCCTGCGGTGGGACGGCAGCTCAACCCACGCCCACCGAGCCGCCCCACATGGCGGCCGTGGAGTCGTCACCGAGGGCGACGGCGAGCCCGACGGCGGCGGCCACCGATACGCCAACGGCAGTGCCCACTGCGACGCCGACGCCCACGACTACACCATCACCGACGGCGACGCCAACGCCTGTCCCGACCGCCACGCCCGCGCCGACGGCTACTCCGACGGTCGAGGAGGTCGCCGTCGCCCGTCTGTCAAGGATCGTCCCGTGGCTCGCAAGCCCGTCGGACGAAGAACATTCGCAGGCCGCGGAGGCGATCGTCAGCATCTGGCTCGAAGATTCAGAGCTTGGCGAGTCGATCGTGAAGTTGCCGTGGGTTCGCGATGGAATCGTGGGGCTGGAGTCTTCGTCTCTCAACAGCCTGCGTGACATCGCGGCGATCGACGTCGAGTTGTCAGGTCGCCTGTTTCGCTACACGTGGTTCGCCGACGGTCTCGAACATCTTGAGAAGGAAACCCTGGAGCTGCTGGGAAGCATGGCGTTCAGGGACACCGCGCTGGCGCAGCTGTTGGTCGGCTACCCGTGGGTCGCCGACGGCATCGGCTCCGACGAGGCCGCGGCGCTCTCGTCCCTCGACGGCATCGCGTCCAACCACGTCGGGTCGGCCGCGGCCCTCGCGAGCTACCCGGTGCTCGCCGATGGAGTGAGCGAAGCGGACAGGGTGGCGCTGGACAACCTGGACCGACTCGCGGCGAATTCCGTCGAGGCGATGAGGCTGCTTTCTGGCTATCCCTGGATCGCCGACGGCATCTCGCGGCTGGAGGGAAGTTTGCTCACGGACCTGCGCGAGATGGGTCTTCGGGACCCGTCGAGGGCGCTTGCGGTGGCCGGTTTCCCCTGGGTCGCCGACAGCATACTCGACTTCGAAAGGGGGGCGACTTCCGACCTGGTACACGCGAGTCCGTGGGTGGCGGGCCTCTCCTGGATCGCCGACGGACTGACCGAACAGGAGGCGCAGGCGCTGCGAGGCCTGGAGAACATCCGCCCGCACCACTCCGCGAACTTCGATCCAACCTTCCAGGGCTTCCGCTGGTTATTCGATGGCATAACCCAAGACGAATGGCTGGTGCTGGTCTCGCTGGGAGCGATCGAATTCGACCAGATGCGATTCGCGGGCCCGATCCTGGACCTCCCCTGGTTGATCGACGACATCACGGCCCCTGAGAGCCGGGCAGTCGAGGCCCTCAGCCTCGCCCTCCGCGAATCGCGGGAGGCCGCGGAGTTGCTCGCCGGTCTCACGTGGGTAGTCGACGGCATCGCCGAGGCGGAGTCGCACTCGCTCGTGACGATAGGTCCGATTGCCGCGAACGACATCGAGGCTGCCCGGCTGCTCCTGGAGATTCCATGGGTCGCCGACGGTGTCACCGCGGCCGAGCACCGCGCAACAGAAATCCTGATCGCCGCCAACGATCGCGACCCGGAAGCCGCGGAGATGCTGGCATCTCTTCCCTGGGTGATCGATGGGATAACCGAGGACGACGCGCTTCGACTCGACGCATTGAGCGCAGTCGCCCGGCAGAACCTTGGAACGGCGCGCCTGTTCGCGGGTCTCCCGTGGCTGGCCCGGATGACGGACAACGAGCGGCTGGCGCTCGACTCATTGACGGTGATGGCCCAGGCCGCCCCCGGCCTGGCCGAGTCTGTCGTGGGCTTCGCGTGGGTGATCGACGGCGTAACCGCGACCGAGTACCGCGCAATGGAAGTCCTGGTCGCCGCCTACGAGAGCAGCCCGGAAGCCGCGGAGTTGCTGGCATCTATTCCCTGGGTAGTCGATGGGATTACCGAGGACGGCGCGCTTCGACTCGCCGCATTGAGCGCAGTCGCAGGCCAGAACCTTGGAACGGCGCGCCTGTTGGCGGATCTCCCGTGGCTGGCCCGGATGACGGACAACGAACGGCTGGCGCTCGACTCATTGACGGCGATGGCCCAGGCCGCCCCCGGCGTGGCCGAGTCTGTCATGGGCTTTGCGTGGGTGATCGACGGCGTAACCGAGACCGAGCGCCGCGCAATCGAAGTCTTGGCCACCGCCACCGAGCGCGACCCGGAAGCCGGGGAGATGTTCGCATCTCTTGCGTGGGTAGTTGACGGCATTGTCGAGGACGATGCGCTTCGACTTGATGCATTGAGCGAGGTCGCCAGGCGGAATCTTGGAACTGCGCGCCTGTTGGCGGGTCTCCCATGGCTGGCCCGGATGACGGACAACGAGCGGCTGGCGCTCGACTCCTTGACGGCGATGGCCGAGGCCGCCCCCGGCGTGGCCGAGTCTGTCATGGGCTTTGCGTGGGTGATCGACGGCGTAACCGAGACCGAGCGCCGCGCAATAGAAGTCTTGGCCACCGCCACCGATCGCGACCCAGAAGCCGCGGAGATGTTCGCATCTCTTCCGTGGGTCGTTGACGGCATTATCGAGGACGATGCGCTTCGACTCGATGCGTTGAGCGAGGTCGCCCGGCGGAATCTTGGAGCGGCGCGCCTGTTGGCGGGTCTCCAGTGGCTGGCCCGGATGACGGACAGCGAGCGGCTGGCGCTCGACTCATTGGCGGCGATTGCCGACGCCGCCTCCGACGTGGCCGAGTCTGTCGTGGGCTTTCCGTGGGTGATCGACGGCGTTACACCGCATGAGCAGGAGATGCTCCACACGATGGACGTCTTGGCGCGAAGGGACGTGGAGTTGGCGAAGGCCGTAGCAGCTTCCGCCTGGGTCGCCGACGACATAACCGAAGTCGAAGAGCGGGCGCTCTCCGGTTTGATTCACGTCCCCGCGGAGACTGCGGCACAGATGCTGGAAATGGTCCGGACACCCCATGAGTTCGTGGACGATCCGGGGCAATGGGCCGTGCGGTTGCTGGCCGCCCTGGTGCGTATGGGTCAGGCCATGTTCGAGGAGTTGGCCGACGAGCCGTGGATAACCGACGGAGTGGATGACAAGGACGAGGCGCTCCTGGAAGCCCTGCCGGCCATACGCCATGCCGCGCCGGAGTTGTACGCGGACATCGTCTGGAGCCGCCACATCCAGTCGGCGACGGTCTCACTGCCCCTGACCGGCGAAGTCGATATCTGGGTATTCCAGCCCAGGGCCTTCCACGGCGGAGAAGACCTGCCGGCACTGGTGGAGGACGCTGTGCGCGCCACCGAACGATTTGTCGACGCGCCATTTCCCACCGATCGGGTCATCCTGCTGATCCCGATAGTGGACCGCGACACGGACCACGGCCTCTACGGGGGGTTGTTTTGGGGCAGGTTCATCACAGCAACGAGATACGAGCCGTCGCCTGTCAGCCGCCGCGTGATATATCACGAGGTCGCTCACTACTACTTCAGTGGCGGACTCGGCCCCACGTGGCTCGTGGAAGGCGGGGCGGAGTTCATGGTGGCGTATACCAGGGACAGGCTCGGCATCGAAAGCCTGGAGGACCGGTTGCCGGCGGCCCGAAACAACGCCCGTTGGAACTGCCAGGGGATTATCAATATAGTCCACCTCAACGAACGCTCACGCGCTCACGTATACCCGCCGCTTCGGTGCAACTACGACATGGGCGAGCACTTCCTGCTCGAACTGAACGAGACGCTCGGCGAAGAGGCGACGGGACGCGCCATACGGAGGCTGTACTGGCTGTCCCAGGCAGAGGGTCGTCGAGTGACCGAGGAGGAGATATACCGAGCGTTCCTCGATCAGACTCCACGCGCACTGGTGGACGAGTTCAACCACCTGTACAGGCGACTTCACGGCGGGGCCTTCCTGTACGACTGACACCCTGGCTGGCGCGGCCAGCGCGCCGCGTCTCAGGGCAGGTCGCTGAGGCGGTTGGCGTCTCCGAGCTGGGGGCAGAGGTCGGCGACCGACTCGGGGCGGCCCGTCTCGAATGAGCGGTTGGCCGCTATGCCGACCATGATGGACGCCGCGCCCTGGCCGTGGCCGGCGCTTCGGGCCCACCGGTCCGGTGGCGGGCTGGCGGAGAAGAGGCGCTCCTGGAGCGACGGGTCGGCGCCGCCGTGGCCACCCTCTGCGCTGGGCACCGGCACCTCGTACGGCTCGCCGAAATGCGGCAGCACCACGAGCCGGTCGGTCCACAGGCCGCCCAGGCCGCTGTCGTCGTCCGCGCCGTGCGCCTCCTGGTACTCGAGACGGCCGCGGGTGCCGTTGAAGGCGACGGAGAAACCCTCGCGGGGCATGTAGGCGTTCAGCGAGTAGTTGAGCACGACGCCGGTGCGGTAGCGGACGAGCAGGCTCATCGTGTCCTCGATGCTGACGCCGTCGCCGAAGACGTTCCGGTCGCGCCGGTAGCCGTCGTGCTTCTCGGCCTCCAGGTATAGCGCCCTGGTGCGCTCCGCGGCGGCGAGGTCGATGGCGAACGGGTCGTCGGCGGTGTCCTGGCCGGTGTAGCGGTCGTACGTCACGTCGACGCCGCGGCGCTCGGCGTTCTCGCGGCCGTAGAATGCGAGACGGCCCATCCCGTACACCGTCTCGGGAACGGCGTCGATCCACCAGTTGACCAGGTCGAAGTGGTGGGTGCCCTTGTGGACGAGCAGGCCGCCGGACTTGTCCTTCTCGCGGTGCCAGCGGCGGAAGTAGTCGGCGCCGTGGCTCGTGTCGAGCAGGTACGACAGGTCTACGTGGACGATCTCGCCGATCGTCCCCTCCTGGAGCAGCTTGCGGACGAGCGTGCATCCAGGCCGCCAGCGGTAGTTGAAGGCGACCGTGAGCTTGCGGCCGGTGCGGCTGACGGCGTCCATGATAGCGCGGCACTTCGGGGCGTCGATGGTCATGGGCTTCTCGGTGATGGCGTCGCAGCCGAGCTCCATCGCCCTGACGATGTAGCGGTGGTGGAAGGCGTCGACGGTCGTCACGATGACGGTGTCGGGCCGCGTGCGGCGTACCATTTCGTCGAAGTCCTCCGCGGCGAAGGCGTCGACCGGGCTGCCGCCGAGATCGTCGACGACATGGCGGTTGTAGTACTCCATCCGGGCGGGGTTGGTGTCGCAGAGCCCGACGAGCTCGCAGTCGTCCCCGAACCGGCCCGCGACCGAGTCTACGAACGACAGGCCCCTTCCCCCGGTGCCCACGAGCGCGTACCGTTTACGCCGCGTCATATGTCCAGCCTCCGTTTCATCGCTCTTGACCCTGCTATGGCCCCGGATTATAGTCGCGCCGGCGTCGCAAGATAACCCAGGGTCACCGTGGGCCGCTTCCATACGACGGTGGCGCGCACCACGCCGGGGGATGGATTCCCGCCCGCGTCTTCACGAGGGCGGGCTCTTCGCTGAAACGACGGGGTGGGTGACTCTTGGGATATCGATCCGCGCGCAGGAGGGGATTTCATGAGCGCTTCCCACACGATCGATCCGTACCTGAACAGGCAGCTATTCCTGGACGATGTCGCGATCCACCGCAGCTACGGGCTGCGGCGGGTGCTGAACGAGCCGGACAGGGTCGGGCCCGTGTTGCGGCCCGACCGGTCGCGCGGGCAGGTCTCGCTGCAGACGGCCGATCCGCCGCAGTGGAACTCGGACGAGGGCGTGTGGGAGTGGTTCTACGGCGCTGGTTACGCCGCGCCGCCGCACGGCAGGCGCCTCCGCGCCGAGCAGAACGCCACGCACTACGCGACGTCCGAAGACGGCGTCCACTGGGACACTTCGCCGCTGGGCCTGTACGAGTGGGGAGGCTCGCGGGACAACAACATCGCGATCGACCCGGGCGGCAAGTCGCTGGCTCAGATCGTCCGGGACGAGCGCGACGGGGACCCCGCCCGGCGCTACAAGGGGCTGTTCACCGTCGGAGGCAACGCGAGGTACCCGGCCGTCTCTCCAAACGGCTTCAATTGGACGATGATCGACGCGCCGCCGATCCCGAGCGATGACACTTCGTACCTGACCTACGACGAGTACACGGAGCAGTTCCTCGCCACGGTCAAGCTCAGCACCGACTGGGGCCGGTCGGTATGGCTGTCGACGAGCCCGGACTTCCTGAAGTGGACCGAGCCCACGCTGATACTGCGCTCCGACGAGATCGACCGCAACAACCGTCGCCGTCGCATCCGGGAGCAGGTGGCCGATCCGGGCCTGCTGACGCCGCCGATCGTGGACGAGACCCAGCACATCGCGCAGATATACAAGATGCCGATCATGCCCTACGAGGGCCTGTACGTCGGCTTTCCGGTCGTGTTCAACCCGGCGGGCGCGATCCCGGAGCCGTGGGGCAACTTCACGGCGATCAACCAGGTGGAGCTGGCCGTCTCCCGCGACCTGTACGACTGGAAGCGGGTCGCCAACCGCGACGTCTTCATCGGCGTGCAGCCGTGGGACGGAGTCAGCTACGAGACGATGCAGCTCCTGACCTGCGGGCGGCCGCACGTCCACGAAGACCGTGAGATCTGGGTGTATTACAGCGCGATCAGGTTCCGCGGCGCGAAGGAGCTGTGGGCGCAGCCGTACCATGAGTACTTCGACGACATGAGCGCGCTCTGCCTCGCGAAGGTGCGGCTAGACGGCTTCGTGTCGCTCGACGCGGACGGATCGGGCACGCTGGAGACGGCGCCTTTCGACCTCGAAGGCGGGAGCCTGCTGGTCAACGCCGACGCCCCGGAGGGCCGGGTCAGCGCCGAGATCGTGGACGCCCAGACCGGCGATGTCCTGCCCGGACTGGCGGAGGGCGACTGCGAGCCGGTGCGCGGCGACACGCTGCGAGGCCGGCTGGGCTGGAGCGGCGGCCCGGCGTTGAGCCACGACGGGCCGGTGCGCGTCCGGTTCACGCTGGAGAACGCGCGCCTCTACGCCTTCTGGCTGGAGAAGTAGGCGACTATTCCGCGGGGCTCGTGGGCGCCCAGGATGGGGAGATATCGGCGGCGCCGTCGGTCGTGAGCCGGACATCGTCTTGGCTGCCATCGACGGAGGCGAGGTATATGTTCGAGTTGCCATCGCGCGTCGAAGTGAAGGCGATGTATCGCCCGTCCGGCGACCAGGCGATCTGCCACAGGGCAGCCTGCGATCCACTGGTGACCGCCCTTTGCTCCGTTCCATCCGGTCGCATCGTGTATATCTCCCACGGACCGTCCCGGTTCGAGATAAACGCTATCAGCGTCCCATCGGGGGACCACGTCGGAAACGCTTCGCTGTGCCGGTTATCGGTAAGTCGTTGCTGCTCGCTACCGTCGCGTCCGATGACATATATCTCCGGGAGCGGGCCCGTCAGCAATGCCGTGAACGCGATCTTGGTCCCGTCGGGCGACCAGTCCGGTTGACTCTCGCGGACGTCATTCGTCGTCAGGCGGCGTTCGTCAGACCCATCGGCGCCTATCACGTAGATTCGGGAGTTCTCCTCACCGGCTCCCGGCTCGGCCCGCTCGAACGCCACATGGCGTCCGTCGTGCGACCAGGACGCTTCGAACTCGTCGTCGGGGGTATTGGTGAGTTGGGACATGTTTTCGCCGTCGATCCCCATCACGTACAGGTCCGACTGGTAGGGTTCGTCCAGTGTGGTGCGTGTCCAGACGATCCTGGTCCCATCGGGCGAGATGTCCGGGGACGCGTTATCCGCGGTTCCCCTGGTGACGCGAGTCTGTTCGGTGCCATCAGGTCTCATCGTGTAGATGTGCCACCGTCCCGGTCGGACGGACTCGAACGCGATGGTCCCGGGATCGTCCGACCCACAAGCGGCAGCCATCCCTGCAGCGAGTGTGCCCAGGGCGGTAGCGGCGACGGCAGCGCGCAGGCTCATTGTGTCCTCCCCTTGTCTGCGCTACGGGCCAGGCGAGCAGTACAGCATCGTTCCGGCCATCTATTCGCCTCTTCTCTCGCGGGTCTCCCCGCGTTCGGTACGACGGCTGGCCTATCGCGAGGCCCGGGCCCTCAACACGTCGACGGCGCCGATTATCCAATCGATCTCAGCCCGGATTTTCGCCACTCCGGACTGCAGCACGAGATACGGAAAGAGCCAGTCGTCCACGTCCTCGATTTCGTTCTCTATCTGCTCATACTCCGCCAGCGTCTGTTCGATCTGGCCCAGCCTGGCCAACAGTTGGTCGATCGCGACCTGGTAGGCGTTGTCGCGCCGGAAGAAGAGCTTCAACAGGAACGTGCTCTTCCGGACACCCTGATCGACGTTGGGGTGATCGAGCCACCTCCCGAGCTCTTCGCGGCCCTGTGAGGTGATTTGGTACAGGCGCTTGTCGGGCCGCGACTCCTGCTCGACCGTGCGCTCGGTCACGTAGCCCATCGACTCGAGGCGCCTGAGCTCGGAGTAGACCTGGCTGGCGGAGGGGCTCCAGAAGAAGTGCTGGATGCTGCGGTCGGCGAAGCGCTTGAGGTCGTACCCGGACATCTCGCCGAAGCTGACCAGGCCCAGGATGGCGTACGCGTTGGCCGGAATGGACCGCCGGACTGCAGAGGTGGCCACCATTTGTTCGATTCTCCGACAACCGACTATTACTAATCATATTACATCTAATAGAATTATACGCCAAGAGTTCCGTGCCCGGCAGCGTCAGCGTGTCTGATGCCGCGCGGGTCCGCGAGACGAGGACGGACAGGGCCGTCTCTGTATTACAATAGCGTGTCGACACAATGACCGGGGCCAGCCGTGAAGATACTCGTCATCAACGGGCCGAACCTGAACATGCTGGGCAAGCGCGACGCGGGCCAGTACGGCAGCGTGACGCTGGCCGAGATCGAGCGCCGCGTAGCCAAACGGGCCGAAGAGCTGGGCGCCCAGGTCGACTTCTTCCAGTCGAACCATGAGGGCGCGATCGTCGACCACCTGCAGGAGGCGTCGGGCTCGGCGGACGCCATCGTCATCAACCCCGGTGCGCTGACCCACTACGGGCTGTCGATGCGGGACGCCCTGGTGGACGCCGGGCTGCCGATAGTGGAGGTCCACCTGTCGAACATCCACGCGCGGGAGGAGTTCCGCCGGCACTCGGTCGTCGCGCCGATCGCCGTGGGCCAGGTATGCGGACTGGGCTGGCGGGGTTACATCTACGCGATCGAGTACGCCGTGGCGCGCCTCGAGGAAGGACGGCCGGAATGAGCGTCAACGCGAAGCTACAGCGACTGAGGGCCCTGCTCGCCGAGCGCGACCTGGACGGCGTGCTCATCTCGAACGCCGAGAACCGGCGCTACCTGTCCGGGTTCACCGGCTCGGCCGGCTACCTGCTCATCTCCGGCGACGACTCGGTGCTGGGCACCGACTTCCGGTATATCGAGCAGGCCGGGGCGCAGTCGCCACAGTTCCGGGTCGAGCGTCTGGCGGGCGGCTCGGCCTGGCTGCCGGAGCTGGCCGCCGGGATGAGCATGCGCAAAATCGGCTTCGAGAGCCAGGACATGACGGTCCACGCCCACGCGGCGTTCCGGAAGGCCGTAGAAGATTCGGACAACGACGGCATGATGCTGGTCGAGACATCGGACCTGGTCGACGGCCTGCGCACCACGAAATACGACGACGAGAGGGCGCTGCTGGAGCGCGCCATCGCGATCACGGACGAGGCGATGGACGAGGTCGGCGGCTCCCTGGAGCCGGGCGTCACGGAGCGGGAGGTGGCCTGGGAGATGGAAAAGGCGATGCGTTGTCGCGGCGCCGAGGGCCTGGCGTTCGAGACGATCGTCGCCGCCGGGCCGAACGGCGCGCTGCCACACCACCGCCCAACCGACCGCGTCATAGCAATGGGCGAGCCCATCGTCATCGACATGGGCGCCAAGTACGAGGGTTACTGCGCCGACCTGACGCGAACTGTGCTGATCGGCGAGCCCGACGAGATGTTCCGCAAGGTCTACGGCATCGTCCTGCGGGCGCAGCTCGAGGCCGAGGAGCGGGTACGCTCCGGCATGACCGGGACCGAGGCCGACGCCATCTCCCGCGACATCATCGCGGAGGCGGGCTACGGCGACAACTTCGGGCACAGCCTCGGCCACGGGGTCGGTCTGGCCGTCCACGAGCTGCCGTGGGTGAGCCCGCGGGCGGACGAGCCGCTGGAGGACGGCATGATCTTCACGATCGAGCCGGGCATCTACATCTCGGACTGGGGCGGCGTCCGCATCGAGGACATCGTCGTGCTGGAGGACGGCGCGGCGACCGTGCTGAGCGGAGCGCGCAAGCTCGACCCGGGGCAGTAGCAGCACAGCGCCGCTGCCCGGCCAACGCCGCGGCGCCACTCTGGAACAGGGAGACAGGCGATGACGATAGGCTACGGCAGCCTGAGAAAGGGCATGCCGATAGAGTTGGACGGCGAGCCCTACCAGGTCGTCGAGTACGAGCGCACGAAGATGCAGCAGCGCGCGCCGGTGATACGCATCCGCTTCCGGTCGCTGCGCACCGGCCGGGTCACGGACCGGACGTTCTCGGGCTTCGACGTGAAGCTGACGCCGGCCACCGTGGAGCGGCGCAGGGCGCAGTACATCTACGAGGACGGCGGCCTCTACTACTTCATGGACAACGAGACGTACGACCAGATGCCGATGTCGGCCGACCAATTGGGCGACTCGCTCAACTACCTGGTCGAGCAGACGGACGTGGACCTCATCCTCTACGAGGGCAAGACCATATCGGTCGACCTGCCGATCACCGTCGACCTCACCGTCGCCCAGACGGACCCGGGGGTCCGCGGCGACACCGCGCAGGGCGGGACGAAGCCGGCGACGATGGAGACCGGGCTGGTGGTGCAGGTGCCGCTGTTCGTCGACGAGGGCGAGAAGATCAGGGTGGACACCCGCAGCGGCGAGTACCTGTCGAGGGTGTAGTTGGCGATATACTCGGTCGCGCAGGTCGTCGGCTACCTGAAGCAGCTGCTCGCCTATGACGCGGTTCTGCGCGACCTGTGGGTGACGGGCGAGGTCGCCGACCTCAGGCGCCCGGCCTCCGGCCACAGCTACTTCAACCTCCGGGACGGCGGGACGACGCTGCGCTGCGTCATGTTCCGCACCGCGTTCGGCTCCGAGCTGCTGTCGGAGGGCGCGCAGGTGATGGCTCACGGCTCCGCGACGGTCTACGAGGTCCGGGGCGACCTGCAGCTCATCGTCGACATCGTACGCCCGGAGGGCATAGGCGAGCTGCAGCTCGAGTTCGAGCGGCTCAAGCTGGAGCTCGAGCGCGAGGGGCTGTTCGACCCCTCGCGGAAGCGGGCCCTGCCCGAGTTCCCGCGCCGGATCGGCGTCGTCACCTCCGAGTCCGGGGCGGTCTGGCACGACATCCAGACCGTCGTCGGGCGCCGCTACCCGCTGGCCGAGCTGCTGCTGGCGCCGACGCCGGTGCAGGGCCCGGAGGCGGCGGGGAGAATAGCGGAGGCGATCTCCGCGCTGCAGCGGGACCCCGGAGTCGACGTCGCCATAGTGGCGCGCGGCGGCGGCTCGCTGGAGGACCTGTGGCCCTTCAACGAGGAGATCGTCGCCAGGGCGATCTTCGCCAGCCGCGTGCCGATCGTCACGGGCGTCGGCCACGAAACCGACGTCACGATCGCGGATATGGTGGCCGACCGCCGCGCCGCCACGCCCTCCGCGGCCGCGGAGCTCGTTGTGCCCGACCGGGAGGAGCTGCTGGCCCGCGTCGCGCTGTACGGACAACGCCTGCGTCGCGGGGCGGACGCGAGAGTGCAGGCCGGCAGCCTGCGCGTGGCGCAGCTCGACGACCGCCTCGGCCGGGGCCGGCCCGACCTGGACGGCCTCAGGCTGCGGGTGGACGACCTGCTGGTGCACGCGGGCCGCCACGTCGCCCGTGCCGTCGAGACAAAGTCGGAACGCGTCGACGGCCTCCAGTCCCGCCTGGCGCTGCTGGGCCCGCAGGATACCCTCCGACGGGGCTATGCTATAGTACAACGCCCGGTCGGCTCGGCGGTCGTAAGCGACGCATCCCAGCTACGTGCGGGCGACCGTGTAGAGGTGACCCTGGCCCGCGGCGGCTTCGGTGCGGACGTCACGTCCGTCGACGACTCCGGTTCCGGGGGCGCCCGCGAAGGGCACGGGACGCCGCCCGCGACCACCGACTGAGCGTACGAGGCCGCTTCCCGAAGCTCCCATACGACGCCCAACCATGCAGGAGCACCCACTGTGACACCCGATAGAGCACCCGGCGGCGACGGCCAGCAGGCGTCCGACCCGCCGGCGGGCTCGATGACGTTCGAGCGGGCGTTGGCCCAGCTCGACGAGACGGTGCGCGCGCTCGAGGCTGGCGATCTGCCGTTGGACGAGGCGACGAAGCTGTACGAGCGGGGCATGAGGCTCGCCCGCGTGTGCGGCGAGAAGCTGGCCGCGGCCGAGCTCAAGATCAGCCAGATACAGACGGCCTACGGCGAGCAGATGCGGCTGCCCGGAGGCCCGGACGGTCCGCCTTGCTGAAGGTCGACCTGCACATGCACACCAACTTCTCGCCGGACTCCGACGTTCCTCCGGAGCGGCTGGTCGCCCGGTGCCTGGAGGTGGGCCTGAACTGCATCGCGGTCACCGACCACAACACCGTCGACGGCGGGCTGGCCGTGAGGGAGATCGCGCCGTTCACGGTCATCGTGGCAGAAGAGGTCGCGTCGTCCGAGGGAGAGATCACCGGCCTGTTTCTCCATGAGACGGTCCCGGTGGGACTGTCCCCGCTGGAGACGGTGCAGCGGATCAAGGACCAGGGCGGCCTGGTGTCGGTGCCGCACCCCTTCGACCGGTTCCGCGGTCACGTCATCAGCCAGGCCGCGCTGGACGAGATACTGCCCTACATCGACATCGTGGAGGCGTTCAACTCGCGCAACAGCCTGCCGGGCGACAACCGGAAGGCGGAGCGGTTTGCCCGTGAGCACGGCCTGATCGTGTCCGCGGTGAGCGACGCGCACACGACCTACGAGCTCGGCCGCACGTACATGGAGATGCGGGAGTTCGACGGTAGCCCCGAGGACTTCAAGCTGGCCCTCGCCGACGCGAAGATCTTCGGCAAGCCCGTGACCCCGCTCGTGCACGTCGCGACGACGCTGACGAAGCTGCGAAGGCGGCTGCGCCGCGGCCGCAGGGCGGGCGGCGGCTAGCCGAGCCCAGGGCCCGCCGCGACGCGCCGGCGGCCTTCCCGGCATTCGCCTCATGGTGACCGACCACATCTACCCCGAAGAAGACCGGGGATTCGGGCCGCCGGCGTCCGGCCTGACGCGTCGGCCGCTGGTGACCTGGGCGCTGCTGGCCGCCAACATCATCATCTGGGTGGCGGCGACCGCGGCGGGTGGCAGCGAGGACCGGCAGGTGCTGCTCGACTTCGGCGCCATGTTCGGGCCGCTGATCGCGGACGGCCAGTACTGGCGGCTGTTCACGGCGATGTTCCTGCACGTCGGCCTGGCGCACCTGGCGTTCAACGGTTTCGGGCTGGCCATATTCGGCTCGCTCGTCGAGGGCGCGTACGGCCATGCGCGCTTCGCGCTGATCTACCTGGTCTCGGGTCTGACCGGCAGCGTTGCCAGCTACCTGGTGAACTCGATCGCGGTCGGCGCGGGCGCCAGCGGGGCGATCTTCGGCGTGCTGGGCGCGCTGGCCGCCTACTTCGCCGCCCAGCGCCGGGTGTTCGGCGAGACGGCGAAGCGCAGCATGATCGGCGTTCTCATACTGGCCGCGATAAACCTCGCCTTTGGCTTCATCATGCCGGGGATCGACAACGTGGCCCACCTCGGCGGGTTCGCCGCGGGGCTCGCGCTGGGGTTCGCGCTGGCTCCCAGCTACGCCGTCGTCATGTCGGTGTTCGGCACGACCGTCGTGCGCACCGACTCGAGGCGGTTCCCGCGCAGGCTCTGGATCGTCCCGATCGCGTTCGTGGTGCTGGCTACCGTCGCGTGGGTCGCGACGGCGACGCTGCCGGAGAACGGGTACACGCACTACTACCGGGCGGCCGACCACTTCGAGGCCGGGGAGTACGATCTCGCCATCGCCGAGGGCGACCGGGCGACGGCGCTGGACCCGCTGCTGATCGAGGCGTACTACCTCAAGGCCAGGGCGCGCGACGCCCTGGGAGACCGGAGGGGAGCCATCGTCGAGCTGCGCCAGGTCTTCAGGGCGGCGGAGCTGTTGGACCGAGGCGACTCCGGCCGCCAGGAGACGCTCAGCGACGCGTTAGACCTGCTGAACTCGCTGCGAGCCCCGTGAACGGGGCTGCCGAAGCTCGCTTCTGAGCAGGGTACGACGAGTGTGCACGTGTGGGAACATAGTCGGGTCCCACCGCCGAACTTGCTCTTGACAGCGCATCCACCCAATTATATCGTTGTGTCATGATACCCCAGTTTGACGCGGACGGGCTCCTGCCACCAGGAGTGCATTGGGCCAACTGGGACGAACTGGCCGGTAGGTTCGGAAATAACCCGTGGAGACAGCGCCTCGTGGATGGACTCAGAGCGGCCCTCGTGAATTTGAAGGGTGCGGGGTGCCGAACCGCCTATATCGATGGAAGCTTCGTGACGCGCAAGGAATTGCCGAACGACTACGACGCCTGCTGGGAAGAGACTGGCGTTGATCCGGAGGCTCTCGATCCCGTTCTCCTGACCTTTGACCCGGGGAGGGCCATGCAGAAGGCGAAGTACATGGGGGAGTTGTTCCCGGCGGCAATCGTCGCTGACACAGGTGGGCTATCGTTTCTTGAATTCTTTCAGACAGACAAGGACACGGGGCGACCCAAAGGGATCATCGCCATGGACTTGGGAGGCCTCGAATGATCAAGAACGAGCGTCAGTATCGGATCACCAAGGCGCAGGCGGACCGGTTCTCGGAGACCCTCGCCAACCTCAGGCAGCGCTCCGGGGTGGCCGAGGATGTGCATCCCCTCATCGCCAAAGCGCGGGAGGAAGCATTGAGGAGTCAACTGGCAGACCTCAAGGAAGAGTTGCGCGACTATGAATCCCTGAAGGCTGGCAAGTGTCCGATGGACGAGCTCAGTGTGGTCGCTGAACTGGCAACTGTCCTGATCAAGGCACGGATCGCACAAGGCCTGAGTCAGAAGGAGTTAGCGGAACGGCTTGGACTCAAGGAGCAGCAGATACAGCGCTACGAGGCCACTGACTACGCATCCGCCAGTCTGACCCGAATCAAGGAAATCGCGAGCGCTTTGGGTACGACGACGAACCAGCCTGCCAAAGCGACACGTCCGTGACGCTCACTATCGTCCCAAGGGACAACGTGCCTCACCTCTGAATGCCCGGCGGGAACGCTGAGGCGGGGGCTCGGGCAGTCGCCCGGCGTCAGGCCGACTTGCGCTCCTGGGGCGCGAACGGGACGCTCTCCTCGGCGGTGGTGACCAGCTCGACTTCGCCGTCGCCGCGGATCGCGTCGACGCCGACGACGCACTTCGCCACGTTGCTCAGGGACGGCAGCTCGTACATGACGTCCAGCAGGGTGTGCTCCAGGATCGACCTCAGCGCGCGGGCGCCGGTGCCCTGCTCCAGGGCGCGGTTGGCCGCGGCGGCCAGGGCGTCCTCGTCGAACACGAGCTCGACGTTGTCCATCTTGAACAGCGCCTGGTATTGCTTGACGAGCGCGTTGCGCGGCTCGGTCAGGACGCTGATCAGCCCGTCCTCGTCCAGGCTCCTGAGAGCCACGGACACCGGCAACCGGCCGACCAGTTCCGGGATGAAGCCGTAGGACAGCAGGTCTTCGGCGGTGACCCGTTGCAGCAGGTCCTCCTCCGCCTCGGCGCTGTAGGCGCCGGACTGTCCCACGCCGAAGCCCAGCGTCGCCCTGTCCTTGGAGATGCGCCACTCGACGAGCTCTGCAAGCCCCTCGAAGGCGCCGCCGCACATGAAGAGGATGTCGTGCGTCTTGATCTGGAGGAAGTCCTGGTGCGGGTGCTTGCGTCCGCCCTGCGGGGGCACGTTTGCGACGCAGCCCTCGACGATCTTCAGCAGCGCCTGCTGCACGCCCTCGCCCGAGACGTCCCGCGTTATCGACGGGTTCGGGCTCTTGCGGGCGATCTTGTCTATCTCGTCGATGTAGATGATCCCCTGCTCGGCGCGCTTCACGTCGAAGTCGGCCGCGTGGATCAGCCGGAGCAGGATGTTCTCCACGTCCTCGCCGACGTAGCCGGCCTCCGTGAGCGAGGTGGCGTCGGCGATGGCGAAGGGCACGTCGAGGATCTTCGCGAGCGTCTCGGCCAGCAGCGTCTTGCCCGAGCCCGCGGGGCCGAGCATCAGGATATTGGCCTTCTGCAGCTCTACGTCGGGGGATTCCTGGTTCGACCAGATGCGCTTGTAGTGGTTGTATACGGCGACGCTGAGGACCTTCTTGGCCCTCTCCTGGCCGACGACGTACTCGTCGAGCTTCTGGTAGAGCCACTTGGGGTTGACGCCCTTGGCGATAACGCCCGTGGAGTCGCGCGGCGCCGGCGGTGTCTCGTCGCTGATGATCTGGCCGCACAGGGCCACGCACTCGTCGCAGATGAAGACGCGGTCAGGACCCGCGATCAGGCGCTTGACCTGACCCTGGGCCTTGCTGCAGAACGAGCAGCGGTAACCGGACTGTTCGGTCGTCGATGCGGGCATGGCCTACGAGGAAGCCGAGTCGGCGCCGGGCGCCGGGGGCTCCATGATGCTGTCTATCAGACCGTAATCGACAGCCTCCTCGGCGGTCAAGTAGTAATCGCGGTCAGTATCCCGCGCAACCTTGTCGTACGGCTGCCCGGTGTGCATCGAGATTATCTGCCGCATCTTGTCCTCGATGCGGATCGTGTGCCTTGCCTGGATCTCGATGTCCGAGGCCTGTCCCTGCATGCCGCCGGCGACCTGGTGAAGCAGGATCGTCGAGTTCGGCAGGGCGTAGCGTCTCCCGGGGGTGCCGGCGCACAGCAGCACGGCGGCGAAGCTGGCGGCCATCCCAACGCAGATGGTGGAGACCGGCGCGGTGACCTGCCTCATGGTGTCGTAGATGGCGAGGCCGGCCGTCACGATGCCGCCCGGCGAGTTAATGTACAGGTGGATCGGCCGCTCGCTGTCCTCGCGGTCGAGGTACAGGAGCTGGGCTATGATGGCGTTGGCCATCTGGTCGTAGACCGGGGTGCCGAGGAAGATGACCCTCTCGCGCAGCAGCAGCGAGTAGATGTCGAAAGCCCGCTCTCCCCGCGGACCGCTCTCCACGACCATCGGAATCACATTCTCGAGCCTAGGTGTCAACGCGTTCTCCTTCCGTTTCTTGCTCCTGGTCGTCGTCGGCCGCGTCCGTATCGGCGTCTCCTTTGGCTATGGCGACCAGCCTGTCGAGGGACCTGACCTCCATGATCTGCGCCTCGACGCCGACCTTCATCCGTTCGCGTTCCCTGCGCCGATCGCTGCGCCGGCCGCGGGGCTGAGCGCCGTCGGCGGCCAGCATCTCCTCCACTCGTCGCTCGACCTCTTCCCGGTCGACCTCGAGGCCTTCCGCTTCGGCGAGCGCCGCGAGCGCGTACGAGCGGGTCAGGTTCCTGAGGGCGTCCTCGCGATTCGACTCGCGCCACTCTTCCTCGGTCATGCCGGAATGCCTCTGGAAGTCCTCCATGGGGATTCCCATCGCCTCGGCGAAGCGTTCGCGGCGCGCCTCGGCGCGTTCGATCTCGCGGTCCACCGAGAGCGGCGCCATCTCGACGGTCGCGTTCGAGACGAGGGCGTCGACGACAGCCTCGTGGTACTCGCTCCGGTTGGACGTCTCGGCTTCCAGCTGCAGGCGCTCCCTGACAGATTCCCGCAGCTCGTCGAGGGTGTCGAACCCGTCGCCCACACCCTTGGCGAACTCGTCGTCGAGGTCGGGCAGCCTGCGCTCTTTGACGTCGTTGACGGTGACGCTGAAGTGCGCCGTCTTCCCCGCGATCTCCTCGCTCCCGTGGTCTTCGGGGATGTCGAGATCGAACTCCCGGGCCGCGCCGACTTCGGCCCCTTCGAGCTGCTGCGGCAACCCCGGAAAGGGCAGCTCGTTCCCGGCGTCGGCGACGTACACGGCGTCGCTCTCGTTCAGTATCTCAGACTCCTCGACCGTCGCGGTCACGTTCATGGTGACCATGTCGCCCAGCGCGACGGCGCGGTCGACGGGCTCCCAGGAAGCCGATTCGAGGCTGAGCATCTCGAGCCTGTCCTGCACGTCCTGATCGGTGACCTCAGCCGGCGTCTCGGGCACCCGGATGCCGAGGTAGTCTCCGAGATCGACCCTGGGCTTCAGCGCGACGGTGGCCTTGAAGATGACCGGGTCCAGGTCGACCAGCTCTACGCCGGCCGGCTCGACGGTCTCGAGGCTCTGCTCCGCGATCGCCTTCTCCGTCACGTCGGAGACCATGAAGTCGAGCGCCTCGTGTATCAGGCTCTCCCTGCCGAGGAAGTTCTCCACGATCGCGCGCGGCGCCTTGCCCTTGCGGAAACCGGGAATCGAGACGCGGTTGACGACGCGCTGGTAGCCCCGGTCGAGGTATGGGGGCAGATCGTCTTCCTCGAGCTCGATGTTGAGGACGGTCTGCAGGTCCACGACCTCTTCTTGGGTGATCTTCAAACGGGGCCCCCGAAACGCGCCAAACGTGCTCTCGATTATAGCACGCGCTCGGCCGGTCTCTTCCCGATTCCGACCCGCACGGGCCGTCCGTCCCAGCGGGCCGCCGCGCCTGAAACCCCACGGCGGGGAGCCCAAAATCCCGTGTGTTACTATCTCCCGAACTCGATTCGGGAAGGCGCCGGGAATGAGCAGGCCCAGGACGTTCCGGACCCCCAGGGGGACGGTGGACATACTTCCGGAGGACCAGGGCCTCTGGCGCTACTTCGAGTCGCGGGGCGACGAGATCGCGGCCACGTTCGGGTACGACCGCATAGATACGCCCACCTTCGAGGACGCCGAGCTCTTCGTCCGCGGCACGGGCGAGATCACCGACATCGTCGAGAACGAGACGTACACCTTCGAAGACCGCGGCGGCGATCTGCTCACCCTGCGCCCCGAGGGCACACCCCCGGTGTGCCGGGCCTACCTCCAGCACGGCATGCACAACCTGCCCCAGCCGGTGAGGCTCTACTACGTCGGGCCCTTCTTCAGGTACGACCGCCCACAGGCCGGCCGCTACCGGCAGCTACACCAGTACGGAGTCGAGGTGATCGGCGAGGCGGACGCGTCGATCGACGCCGAGGTGATCGAGCTCGCGTGCCGCCTGCTGGAGTCGGTGGGGGTCGACGACGTCACGCTGGCGATCAACTCCATCGGCGACCCGGAGTGCCGGCCGCGGTACATCGAAGGACTGAAGGACTACTACCGGTCCCGCTCGGACGAGCTGACGCACGACGACTGCCGTCGCCGCCTCGACACCAACCCGCTGAGGCTGCTCGACTGCAAGAACGGCCCCTGCCAGCCCCTGATCGAGGCAGCGCCCGGCTCCGTCGACAGCCTGTGCGGCGACTGCGAGTCCCACTGGGGCGCCGTGCTGGGACACCTGGATGCGCTGGGCATCTCCTACGAGACGGAGAACCGGCTGGTCAGGGGTCTCGACTACTACACGCGCACCGTGTTCGAGATCGCGCCGCCCGGGGGCGGGCAGCAGAGCTCGCTGGCGGGCGGAGGCCGCTACGACGGGATGGTCGAGGCGCTGGGCGGCCGTCCGACGCCGGGGATCGGCTTCGCGATGGGCATCGAGCGCGTGCTGGCCTACATCCGGGACAGCCGGCCCGTTGTCGAGAGCGGGCGGGCGAAGGTCGTCGTCGCTCCGGTGGGAGACGGGACCAGGCCGGCCGGTCTTCTGCTCGCTTCGGAGCTGCGGCGCGCCGGCGTTGCCGCCGTGCTCGCGCCGGCGGGCAGGAGCCTGCGCGGCCAGCTGCGCTACGCCTCGGCGGTCGGCGCGACGCACGCCGCCATCGTCGGCGAGGACGAGCTGGCGCGGGACGCCGTCGTCCTTCGCGACCTGGTCGGCAGCGCGCAACGGGAAGTCCCGCGAGAAGGTCTGTCCCGCGCGTTCTCCGGCGCATAGCCCGCTTGGTATACTCTCTCTAGCCCCCGGGCGCGGCCGATGCTGAGTTCGGACGGTTCGCCGCGCCGCAACCTGCGTCACAGTCCGGGAAGCGCCATCCGCACCATGCTCGAAAAACTCGCCGCCATCGAAGACCGGTACCAGGAGCTCGAGACGCTGCTTGCGGACCCCGAGCTCGCGACCGACTACGCCCGCGTCCGCAAGCTGGCGCAGGAGCACGCGTCCCTGAAGGGGCTGGCGGCGCTCGCCCGACGATACCGTGAGGTGATAAGAGAGCAGGAAGAGGCGGAGACGATCTCCCGCGAGGGGTCCGACCGCGAGATGGCCGATCTGGCGCGCGAGGAGCTTGCGGAGCTCGAGGATGAGCGGGCCCGGATCGAGCAGGAGCTGCGCGTCGAGCTGCTGCCCCGGGACCCGAACGACGAGCGCAACGTCATCATGGAGATCCGCGCGGGCACCGGCGGCGAGGAGGCCGGCCTGTTCGCGGCCGACCTGTTCAGGATGTACACCAGGTACGCCCAGCGCCACGGCTGGAAGCTCGACGTCGTCAGCGCCAACGAGACCGGCCTGGGCAGCCTCAAGGAGACGGTATTCCAGGTACACGGCCAGGACGCCTACAGCCGGATGAAGCACGAGATCGGCGTCCACAGGGTGCAGCGCATACCCACGACCGAGTCGAGCGGCCGCATCCACACCTCGGCCGCGACGGTGGCCGTGCTGCCGGAGGCCGACGAGGTCGACGTCGACATCAAGTCGGAGGACCTGCAGATCGACATCTTCCACGCCAGCGGACACGGCGGACAGAACGTCCAGAAGGTCGCGACCGCGATCCGGATAACCCACAAGCCGACCGGCATCGTGGCCGTCTGCCAGGACGAGCGCTCCCAGAACAAGAACCGTGACAAGGCGATGAAGGTCCTCCGGTCGCGGGTGCTGGCCCGTGAGCTGGAGCGGCAGCAGGCCGAGGTGTCCCAGGCCCGGCGCGCACAGGTCGGGTCCGGCGACCGGTCGGAGCGCGTCCGCACGTACAACTTCCCGCAGGACAGGGTGACCGACCACCGCACGGCGTACACGCGCCACAACCTCGACGCCGTGCTCGATGGCGAGATCGACGACCTGATCGAGTCGATGATCGCGCGGGAGCAGGAGATGAAGCTGGCGGAGGTCGGCTTCTGATGCTCCGCGAGGCCTGGGCCGATGCCCGGGACCGCCTGGCCGACGCGGGCATAGCCGACGCGAGCCTCGAAGCCGAGGTGCTGCTGCGCTCGGCGCTGGACCTGGACCGCACCGGCTTCCTGGCCTCGCTGCGCGAGCCCGTCCCCGGCGGTCGGCTGCGGGCCGCGGAGGAGCTGCTGGCACGCCGCCTGGACGGCGAGCCGTTGGCCTACATCGTGGGCGTGCGGGAGTTCTACGGCCTGGAGATCGCGGTCGGCCCACCGGTGCTCGTCCCGCGGCAGGAGACGGAGCACCTCGTCGACGCGGTCGTCGACTACTCCCGGCGCCGCGGCGACCCGCCGCTCGACGTCGCCGACGTCGGTACCGGCAGCGGCGCCATCGCCGTGGCGGTGGCCCACCGCCTGCCGGCGGCCACACTGTACGCGGCGGACGTCAGCGCGCGGGCACTGGAGATGGCGGACGCGAACCGTCGCCGTCATGGCGTCGCGGACAGGGTGCGCCTGTGCGAGGGCGATCTTCTCGCGCCGCTGCCCGGTCCGGTCGACGTGATCGTGTCGAACCCGCCGTACATCCCCACGGGAGAACTCGCGTCGCTGCCGCCCGACGTGCGGCGGGAACCCGTGGAGGCCCTGGACGGCGGCCCGGACGGCCTGTCGGTGACGCGCCGCCTGGTCCGCGCCGCGCCGGGTTACCTGCGCGCGGGCGGCCGGCTGCTGGTGGAGATGGCGCCGGAGCAGCTCGGCTCGGCGCTCGCCGAGGCCTCCGAGGCGTTTCCCGGAGCCGAGATCGGCTTCGAGCGCGACCTGTCCGGCAGCACGCGGCTGCTCGTCGTGGACACGCCCGCCGCGTAGCACGGGCCTCCTGGCCGGCGAGAAACGGGAGCCCATCCCACTCCCCCGCCGTGGATTCCGGCCTTCGCCGGAAAGACGGTTGTGGGGGGCTGCCGTTGCGGGAATGAAGGGTGTCGGGGACCGGTGCTCGGCCCACACAACCCGTTCACCCCGAGTAGCGTCGGCGCCTTGACCGGCGCGTATCGAGGGGTGCGCTCAACCTCCCACGAACGCTGGTCACACCCCCGGTCCGGGGCAGGGCTGTGCGGGCCCCTCGATACACCTCGACGAAGCGTCGGGGCACTCGGGGCGAACGGGAGGGAGACGCCGAAGCGTGGGCGCGCGCATGGGGAACGGTCTCATGCGGATGGCCCAACGCCCATTCAGGCTCGATGCCCACACAACCCGTTCACCCCGAGTAGCGCCGGCGCTTTGGCCGGCGCGTATCGATGGGCGCGCTCGTGGTCCAACGACTACGTGGACCGAGCAGGCCCGTTCGCCGGTCGCGGCGTTGCTACGCCAGCGTGGCCTCGACGCTGAGGTCGACGTTGCCCTTCAGCGCGCCCGAGATCGGGCAGCCGTCCTTGGCGGCCTCCGCCGCGGCGGCGAACTCGTCCGCCGTTACTCCGTCCACCGTGCCCTTCACGGTCAGGGCGCTGGAGGCGACCTTCCAGCCGCCCTCGATCTGCTGGAACGTCACCGTCGCGCTCACCTCGAGCCGGGTCGGCGGGGTGCCGGCGCGGCCGAGACCGGCCGAAAGCGCCATGCAGTAGCAGGAGGCGTGCGCCGCGGCGACAAGCTCCTCCGGGCTGGTGACCTCGGGCGTCTCGGTGCGCGATGCCCAGCTCACGTCCAGCGACGTGAACGCGCCGCTCGTCGCCGCGCTGACGGTGCCCGCGCCCGACAGGAGATCGCCGTCCCATACCGCTTCCGCCCTGCGCTCTGCCGATGCCATTGTCATTATTGTCCTCCTTCGTTCCCCGACCGCGCCCGTGGCGAGGTCGGGGATTACAGTCTGGCGCCGAATCTTATCACAGCACCCGCGGGAGTTATTCCCGATGTGTGGCGACTCACACCGCAGGTCCAGACTGGAAGATACCCGACAAAGAGGCCATCGCGAAGAGACTGTACGTTCTGCTCTCAGCCGCCCGCCCGCTGAGAGACAAGCTGAGGGAGGTGATCACCGAGGCGCGCATGTGATGCCCAAGAGCGAGCCCAACTGTTCAGAGTCGCAGAAACGCCTGTCTTCCTCACCTCACCCCAAGGCAACCCGTTCACCCAGAGTAGCGGGCCACTCAGGACCAGTGGAAAGGCCCGCCGCGTATCGGCGCGATACCGACCGAAGAGGGACAGCCTTCAACTCTGAACAGTCACGGGCCAGCAACGCTCCTTGACCGTGCGCGGGGTTCCCGCGTATTCTGGAAACAGGCCGTGCTAAGCGGGGAGTTAGCGGTGCCCTGTACTCGCAATCCGCTCCAGCGGGGCTGAACTCCTCCCGGAGGTTGGTCCTCGGGGGCCTCTGTCCGGGGTGTGCGGTGATGAGAGCTGGGTCCCACGCGGCGGTGACCTGTGAACCCCGTCAGGTCCGGAAGGAAGCAGCGGTAAGCAGTGGAGTCCGGGTGCCGTGGGTAAGCCTGGCTTGAGCCGCAGCCTCGCGTCACGTCTTCGGCGGCCGATCGAAGCGGAGGTGCACGGCCGACCTCGACTCCGCTCGCCCACCGTCCGCGGCGCCGCGGCCCTGTGCCGATGAGCGCCCGCCCGCCCGCGGCGAAGAAGTCGCTGGGACAGCACTTCCTCGTCGACCGCCGCGCCATAGCCTCCATCGTCGACGCCGCCGATATCTCGGCGGACGACCTCGTCGTCGAGATAGGCCCCGGACGCGGGGCGCTGACGCGGCCGCTCGTCGAGCGCGCGGGACGGCTCGTGGCCGTCGAGATGGACGACATCCTGGCCGACCGGCTGCGCGAGAAGTACGCCGACCGTCCCAACCTCTCCGTGCTGGTCGAAGACGCCCGTGACGTGGACATCGACGCGCTCGCGCCCGGCGGCGCGCCCTACAAGGTCGTCGCCAACCTGCCGTACTACGCCGCCTCTCCCATCGTGCGCCGGTTCCTCGAGGCGGACCGCAAGCCGACGCTCATGGTCGTGACGGTACAGCGCGAGGTGGCGCTGGAGATGGTCGCGAAGCCGGGACAGATGGGCCTGCTCTCGGTCGCGGTCCAGCTATACGGCGCGCCGCGCGTCGTCGCCACGGTGCCGCCGCGCGCGTTCAGGCCGCCGCCGAAGGTCACGTCGTCAGTCGTCCGGATCGACGTCTTTCCCGAGCCGGCGGTCGCGTTCGACTCCGTCGACGAGTTCTTCCGCGTGGTCAAGGCGGGTTTCAGCGCCCGCAGGAAGCAGCTGCACAACGCCATCGGCAGGGGCCTCGCGCTGGAGCCGGAGGCGGCCAGGGCGCTGCTGGCCGAAGCTGGCATAGATCCGACGCGGCGGGCGCAGACGCTGAGCATGGACGAGTGGGCCGCGCTCTACGAGACCTGGACGGCGGCGCGCGCCGCCCCGGCGTCGTAGCCGCTCGGAGGTCGACATGGCGCGCATCGAGGTCGAGGCGCACGCCAAGATCAACCTGACGCTGGAGGTGGTCGGCAGGCGCTCCGACGGCTACCACGACATCGTCAGCATCATGCAGACCGTCGGCCTGCACGACGTCGTCACCCTGGAGCCGGCCGAGGGTCTCACGCTGGAATGCGACACGCCGGAGCTGGAGTCGGCGGACAACCTCGCACTCCGGGCCGCCGAGGTCCTGCGGGAGCACGCGGGCCACTCCGGGGGCGCCGCGATCTCGCTCGCGAAGCGGATTCCGGTGGCCGCCGGCCTCGGCGGGGGGAGCAGCGACGCGGCGGCCGTGCTGGTCGGGCTCAACCGCCTGTGGGACCTCGGCCTGCCCCCCGAGGAGCTGATGCCGCTGGCCGCCGGCCTGGGGTCGGACGTCCCGTTTTTCCTGGTCGGCGGCACGGCGATGGTCTCCGGCAGGGGCGAGCGTGTGCGGGCGCTGCCGCCAGCCGACCTGCGGTGGTTCGTGCTGCTCTCGCCCGAGATCGATCTGCCCGAAAAGACCCGCAGCGTCTACGCGAGCATGGAGGAGACGAGCTTCACGACCGGCCAGCTCACGCGGAAGCTCGAGGCGCGCATCCGTGGGAAGGGCGACGTGCCGCCGCAGTTCCTGTTCAACGTGTTCGACGACGTCGCCCCGGCGGTCTTCCCTGAGCTGGCGCGGTACCGGGACGCCTTCCTGCGGGTCGGCGCGCGCGAGGTGCACGTGGCGGGCAGCGGGCCGTCGCTGTACGCGCCCGTGTCGCGGCGGGAGCTGGGCACGGCCATCGAGCTGCTGCTCCGGCACACCCACGGCTGGCGGGCGCACCTGACTCCCGCGTGGAGTCCGCCGCCGGCGGACGAAGCGTGAGCTACCTGGTCGCCGGGGCCGTGAGCGGTCTGCTGATGGCGGCAGTCTTCCTGGTCGTCGTGCCGCTCATGCTGTTCTTCCTGTTCAAGAGCCGACCGCCGTGGTTCGTCGCCCTGACGGACCGGGTGGCGCCGATGAAGCTGATGCTGGGCCTCGTCGTATTCGCCTATCCGACCTGGGCGCTCGTGGGGGTCGTGTTCGGCCTGGTGCTGCTCGTCGTCGAGGACGTCGCCCCGCGGGACGGACTCGGCTCGGGGAATCTGCTCTTCACCGTGGCGGTCATCGTCGTCGCGGCCGCTCTCGCGGTGCCCTGGTTCGTCGTGACCCGCCGGCTCACGCCGGGCCCCGCGACGCTGGCCATCGCCTTCGCCGCCATCTTCGGCTGGGTGCTGCCGTTCCTGGCCTGAGGGCCACGCGCCGCCCGTCGGCGATCCCGCGCATAACCGTCATTCCCGCCCAGGGAGACCCTTGCATAATCGTCGTCCCCGCGCAGGCGGGAATCCAGGGATGGGGTGCGGGGGATGGGTCCCCGTCTCCACGGGGACGAAGGATGGCGAAGCAGCCCGGTTACACCTGGACGCCCGGCGTTGACTTCCGATGCCGCCACAGGTCGCTAGGGTCTCAGAAGGCTTCGTTCGATTAGCCCCTCTGGTGGAACAGCACGACATTCCTGACCTCAGGAAATGGATCATTTCTGCCAATGACCATCCATTTCACGACAACAGCATTGTCACCAAATCCGGACTTGGCCATATGGCTTGCGAGTTGAACGCAGAGGAGCCGAACCGTCGGCAGGTCGTCGTCATCCAGGTCACGGGTGTACTCCACCTCCTCCACCAAGTAGCCAAGGCCGTGCAGCACGAACGTCGCAATCGCATCTTGGTGAGATTTGATGCCTCTCTCAAAGATCAAGGCCGCACACAATAGAGCTTCCCCCAGTGCGTCCTTACGCCGGGACGCAATGATGGCTCCAACCTCCCGAATAAGGCTATCGGGTGCCCTTAATGGTGCCACATTTTCGGGGATCAACGCCCATGTACGAGTCGCCAGCATGGCGTTGTTGACTCTAACTTCCTCACTAGATGCCAAGCCGGCGCTTAGCCACATCACCATGGTGTCGATGCGATCTGGCAGAGTCCTGACCAAGCCAGGAATCAACGCGAACCCGATCGCGATTCTCAAATCGTAGAATGGGTCAACAAAAGACTGCATCGGATCGCGCCTTTGGATACTCTCAATGCCAAGAACCGTTTCCGTCACTCTGAACAACTCAGCGGCAATCGGTCGAGGGATTGTTATCGCCCCGATGACGATGTTGAGATAGCTGATATTGACGCGTGAGCTGATTGTCACTGAACTTCCAAAGAAGCTCTCTACAAACCGCACGAGTTGACCTGCCACAAATTCACTCTCCTCATCTGTCAGAGGGAGCAAGCGTTCACGTGATTCTAATGTTGCGATGGCCGGCCCAAGTTGTGCGAGCATTCGTTGTGCATGCCCGGATTGCTCGTCTTCTCCGATAGGTTGCGGTGCCAGCCACTTCCGTCGAAAGGAGCGTTCTGCTTGGCCGGGCGACATCTCTGGTAAGAGCATGAACACCCAGTCGAATGGTGCACCAGGACCGCTTGAGTTGCTCAGGACAGGGTCCGAGTCTCGCCAAAGAACGCTAGCTATCTCAAGTGCGTCATCATCTCCAACGCTGCCTGAAACTACAACAGGCAACAGTCTAAGAGTCGCAACATTTCGAGTGGCAATGTTGCTGCTACGCAGTGCCCGCATGAGAAGGCCAATAACCTCACTGCATCGTGCCATGTACTCCGTCGTTCCGTCCCCCGGCAGATCTCCATGCGTTACGAGCGATCCCGGATCATCGCACTCTGAGACGGCACTGAAGCCATCTAGTCCAAGTATCGGCGCGGTTAGCAGATCGAATACGTGCGCACCGCGAAGTTCCCTCGGGAGAGCTTCCCATGAACGCTTCAATAGATTACTGAGCGGACCTGCCAACAAGTGATCTTCAGCGACGCCCTTCGCGCGATAGCACTTCAGTCCCAGGGCAAGCGCCTCGACAACCAGTTCAGGATTGACGCGTAGAATCAGTCTGGAAAGCCCCTCCAGGGCGACTCGCAAACGTTCGACGGAGGAAATGCCGCCTATCGTTTCATCTGGCGTACGCAGCCTTGGCAGCGCGTGATCGACTACGCTGATACATATCCTTGCCAGCGTCTCCGTTGCATCATCCGAGAGGCTTGCGATCCGGGTCCTCGAAAACACACGCCGGAAGGTCTTATCGCTTTCGTCTCGACCTATGCGCAGTATGATTCTGATTGCCAATTCTGGAACGTACGTGGCCAACTCATCTGCGGCCAGAGTCAAGATACCCGCCGCCGCGCCTATTGGTATGCCACCACGGTCGCTGTCAAAGTTCACTGGCGGCAGGCCAGCCACCTCAGGCAATCGCAGTGCCCTGTATGCTGAGATCAGTCGCAAGTGACGCGCGCTAGACCAACTGACGGTAGTCGTATGGCTCACCCCGAGGTCAAACGACGGAGCCTCCTTCCGTTCATCTGTACCCGTCAAGCTTCTCGCTATGTGATCGATTTCATTCCATGCATCACACTTCTGGGAAGCGAGCTCATCCCATCGCCTGTGGACAGATCGCCTGTTGCTCCACGTTAACGTCGAGCCCAAAGCCCAACCCAGCCTAGACGCATTAGCAATGCTCTGGTCCAAGGCGAAATCTCTCTTTATTGAGTTGAGTGCCTCCTGTAGTAGAGAAGAGGATTCATTGTGGCGATGCATTTCTGTCAGCAGGGCTGCTTTGCGGAACATCCACTTCGGATCGCTGTTGTCAACTTGCCACTCGTCCAGCAGTTCGTTCAGTCGTCGAAAGGCCGACGAATACAATGCCCAAAGGCAACGTTCCTGCCGCACTTGATGTGCGACATCCGGTGAATCATCGCAGAAGGGTCCTAACGCCTCGAGACGCCGCTCGAACAGCAATTCGTCGCAGTCATATCGCGCATCCGTGACAAGCATGAGCGCGATGCTTCGCCACGCCTCCCTGACGCTCGGCCAGTCCACTCCGACTTCTCCATTGCCGTGCATGACCCGTCTTTCGCAATCGAACGCATCCAACACCTTCTGTGCAGCCTCTGCCAGTTCTGGTGTGATGGGCTCTAGCAGGATTTCCCGTCGCCACATCAGCTCGCGAATCGAACATATCTGTTCAGGCGGTGCCAGTTGCGGCAACGCTCTGAGAATGTGAGGCTCCCAGCTGTTGGTATCCTGGGTCAGTTCGAAGCGTTCTTGCCCGGAAGGAAACACGAGCCAACCAGGATAGAGCTTCCTATTGTGGCTCCAGACTCCAACGACTTCCTTTGTCGCCTCCAACTGTTCGTCGTTGTATGTAGATGGTTCTCCCCAGAATTGGGTTTGTGGCTGACTCGCTGGAGTTTCAAAGGGTATCTTCGTAATGGGGGTCAACCGGGGATCAACGTCCCGTTCTCTCTCATCCAGAGGCGAAGGCCACAGCTTCTCATCATATGGTTCACCAAATTCCAATGTGTGGAGAATCCACTGAGTTGCGAACTGGTGTTGTAGATGCTCAGGCCACATGGTGGCCTTCGGGTGATGCCAAAGATCGATAGGCACGACCCCCCGCTCCTCCAGCGTCCGACGCTCGTGTGGCAAGAGCTTCAACAAACCAGCCAAGTAGATCTTTGGTGCAGCCTCGCCCAAGTTATCCTCACCCAGCCGGACCAGTTTAGGAAGTTCGGGTCGTCTCCAGAAAAACCAATCAGGCAAAAGACAGTTTCCATCATCGCCTGCTGCACAGTGTTGACGAAGGGCGCATACTTCGTCGGGTAAGTTCTGTAGTCTTCCTCAGTGAATATGAGCGGGAATTTGGAAGGAAACGATCCATGCAATTTGATGATTCGAGGTTGGCTCACTAAGGGAAGCTGATCCATATCTTCAACGACACTGTAAGAGGGCTCTGGGATCTCCAGACTCGCACGCTCCAGCAGAGTGTCCCAGTTTGTTGTAAAGACATCTCGCCACGGTAGCTTCAACAGCCGGGCATGTGTTTTCCCGGGAAGGAACTGCCGATCTCTCACAAGCTGTCCTAGCAATCTGTGAAGGTCGCTTCGCCCGAATGTGGATTTGTACTGCTCGGCTAAGCGGAGGGGATCATCAATAGCGGGCACTTCCAATTCCGGGTAGAGCGTGGCCGTTATTTCCTCCCTAATGTCGCTCCACAACGGAAGGTCATCCACCTCGGACCGAGGCTTGTCGGCATTTCTGCTAAAGCCGCTACCAATCATTACGGAGGCACCGGCAAATGGACGGTGCCACAGAGAGTCGCGAACCTTGTTCAGATGACTCTGGTCAGGAATTGGCAGCATGTCGGACGACATTTCCTCATTATACCGCTGAACAACTGGGCGATATCTGCCGGGACTTGGAGCCCGCGATGCTGGCCATCGCCTTCGTCGCCATCTTCGGCTGGGTGCTGCCGTTCCTGGCCTGAGGGGCTTGCCGCGATACCGGTTGACCGACTCTGTCAGTCTGTGCGCACAACCGCGGCAGAGGACGCGGACGCAGCCGGTGTTGAAGAGGCTTCGTCGTGCTCGGAGAGAAGCGCCCTGACCGCGGGAACCAGTTCGTTCGGGACCACCATCACGGAGTGCGACGTGTCCTCGAAGGCGGCGTCATCGTCCGCCACCCACTCCTCGTCCGTCAGCGAATCGTAGTGCCGGACGAGGCCTCGGACGCGCTCCTCATCCCAGCCGGGCGGGAACCTGTCAGTCGAGTCGCTCATCCGGCTACGACACGTCCGCGCAGTGCGTCTTGAAATACTCGCGCATCGCGGCGGCTTCCGCGTCGGTGAGCGACTGGTACGGCGGCAGGATGCGGATCGGGAACTCGGGCTGCGTCAGCGACGTGAACAGCTTGTCGAAGGCGCCGTCCATGTGCGCGCCGTGGACGTTGCGGGCGAACCCCTCGTGCATCTGCTGCATGCGCGCCTGGATGGCGAACGCGGCTGCCGTGTCGCCGTCGTGGCCGGCGTCGAACAGTCTCCGGGTCAGCTCCGGCGCGACGGGGCCGAAGCTGCAGAGCAGCGAGCACTCGCCGTAGTAGCTCGCGTTCGCGTAGCACGTCTCCAGTACGAAGTGCTGAAGCTCAGGCGTCTCGACGATCAGCTTGCGCATGAAGGCCATGTCCGGGCTGTTGATCTTGGTGGCGACCAGGTTCGGGACATCGTCCAAGACGCGGCGGTAGTCGTCGGCGCCGAGGATGCGGCCGGCCCGCCTCAGGTTGTAGTGCAGGAACTTCGAGTCGGGGAAGGCGCCGCACACAGTCCTGAAGAACGTCACCATCTCCGTGTCCGTCAGCGTGCCCCACGACGGCAGCGGTACCTGGAACATGCGCACGCCCCTGTCGTGCGCGTAGCCGATGCGCTCGATCATGTGGCCCATCGAGATGCTGATGACGGCGACCATGCGGGTCACGTCGGCCCCGGCCGTGGCGTCGACGAAGACGTCGACTATCTGCCTGAACTGCGAGTCGGTGACAGCGTAGCCCTCCCCGGCGGTGCCCATGACGTAGATGTTCTCGGCGCCCGAGGATAGCTGCCGCGCGATGTGGCGCCGGAACACGCCCTCGTCCAGTTGGAAACTCTCGGTCCACGGCGTGTCGCAGGCGGCCAGGAGGCCCCGGGGGTGACGTTTCTCGGCCATGTGCGCTCCTTTGCCCGACGTGTGTGCCGTGGGCACGCATTCTAGTTGAGCCGTGCCAGCGGTGTACACCCGAAATGACGTGCCAGAGACTTTGGCCAGGTCCGCGGGCCATGATGGGTGGGGCGGAAGCGCAACCAGGAAGGCAAGCGCTGTCGGCGGCCACGCGTCGGTTCCTGAGGCTATCCTCGTACCGATTGACAGACTTGCGGGCTCACTGCTCGCAGTGCGCGAGCTCTATCGGTACGTTGGTGTCGTTCCTGGGCAGACCGTTGATCTTGCCCACCAGACCTCTCGGTATGCAGCCACTGAGATGGGCGCCCTCGACCCTCAACTCCTCCAGGGCTGGCAGGGTGCCGAGCTCCGCCGGGATAGAGCCCCCGATGTCGGTATACCTGATGTCCAGTATCTCCAGCGCCGTCAGGTTGCCGAGCTCGGCGGGGATGGCCCCACTGATCTTGCTCTCATGAAGGTCCAATATCCGTAGCCCCGACAGCCTGCCGAGCTCCGGAGGAATGGGGCCGGTCACACCTACGCCGCTGAGGCGGAGCTCCTGCAGGTTCTCCAGGTTGGCCAGCCAGGGCGGGATCGGGCCTCCGCTGCCGTGAATGCTGAGCTTCTGAAGGTTCGTCGCGCCGCATCGCGTACAGTCTCAAGGCGCCGTCCGCCTGCGCCACGAACGCGATATGCAGGCCATTGGGCGACCAAGCGACATTGCTCGCTATCAGACGCCCGTTCCCCGGGGCTGGGCCGAACACACGCGTCAGGTCCGAGCCGTTGGAGTTCACGGTATAGACGGCTCGCTGCGGTACGCCCTGCTCGCCCCTATGCAAACCCACAAAGGCGAGACGGCCGTCCGACGACCACTGCGGACCTGCGCTCGCGTAGGTCACTTGTTGCCAATGCTCTCCGGCAGGCCCTGGGTTTCGCAATGCGGGCGGGTTACTCACTATCCTGCGGACGTCAGACCCGTCCGACTTCGAAACGTAGACCCCGGAGGGCCGATCGGCGAACACCAAGAACCGGCACCTGTCGTCACCTGATCTGTTGAATGCAATGTATCTGCCATCAGGCGAAAAGGACGGGGCATAGTCCTCATCTGGCCCGTCGGTGAGTCGGCGTCGGTCGGAACCATCGAGTGCGGAAGTCTCGATGTGCGCAACGGGGTCACCGGCGCGGTTCTGCGCAAGTCTAGAGTAGACAATCCGGGTACCGTCCGGAGAAATCTCCACCCCATGCCGCGATACTGCCACCGTGGAGAGTGCGAGCTCGCTGTCGCCCACAGCCGAGAATCGCCCCGATCCATCCGACGCTACGATGAATGCTTGATCGCGGGAACTCCGATGCCTGTTGGTGACGAACACGATGCTTGCGCCATCGGGCGTCCATCGCGGAGCCGACCAGCTCTCGGCGTAAGGCGGCGGACCGCCCCCATCCGGATGAGCGGTGAATGGGTGGAACGTCCACAGTCCACAGAATAGCGAGTCAGCGGCTGGCACGCACAACACCCGCACCAGCGTCACCGACAACAGGATGACCACAAGCAGTACTCCCACTTGCCACATCGTCTTCCAGTCGACGGCGATTCGGTTGCTCATGGCGACCCCGGAGTCGGCACGCGTGGAACGGTCCGATAGAGAGCGTACACAGCCAGCACGTCAAATGGATGCGGTGAACAGTCGGGCATCGGTCACTGCTCGCAGTACTCGGGCTCTATCGGTACGCCGTTTCGTCCCAGGGCAGACTGTACAAATGTGAGCACGATATCTCTCAGCATAGTTGCGACAGGCTCCTGAGATCAGCGGGCCGGCCGATCCGACCACCCCAGCGTATCACCAACCACTGCGCCGCGCGCGGTTCGAGGCGGTTCGCGGCAGCACGGCACCGCTTTGGTGCACTCCGGGGGCCGATATCGCGATGTGGGGTACAATAGATCTAACGCTCCTCACGTTCGTTTGCAGACGGCCGGCCGTTCCGCCGGCCTGATTTCTTCCACCCGCCCCGGAGCGTAGATTAGGTAGGACTGCCACGTGAAATCGATACTTCTCTACACCCTTGGGACCCTGGCGCTTCTGTCCGTGGCGTTCGCGGCGGCGTGCGGCGAGGACACGTCCGACGAGACTGACGCGACGCCGGCCGCGATGGCGGAAACGCCCGACGCGGCGGACCCGACGCCCACCCGGAAGCCGCTGCCGGAAGGCTACGACCCGAACGAGGCGATGTTCGGCATCTTCAGCGGCGAACGGCAGCATGGCGCCGACCGGACGCTCGACGCCCTGCGCTCCATCATGGACGCCGGCGATACGTCGCAGGTGCCGGTCATCATCGAGTTCACCCGGTTCCTGCAGGACCCCGTCCTGGCGGCCATTGCCCAGGAGGTGCTCAGGCAGCTCACCGGAGAGGAGTTCGGCCTAGCCGGCGAGGGCTGGTTCCAGGCCACCGAGTGGCTCGGGAAGCGGCGCGACCAGTTCCCGCCGCCGTCCGACTACCTGAGGTGGAAGATAACCCTCCTGTCGACGATCAGCGGCCGGTACGAAAAATTCCTGGGCGACGCGGACACGACCGCGAAGATAGACATCACCGAGCTGGTCTGGGGAGGCGTCCGCCCCGACGGGATACCCGACCTGCAGTTCGCGCCGACGCTGACGGCCGACCAGGCGGACTACCTGGGGCCGGACGAGCGCGTCTTCGGGGTGTCGATCAACGGGGAGCACCGGGCCTACCCGCTGAGGATCATGAATCCCCACGAGATGGCCAACGACATAGTGGGAGGCGAACCGATCGCACTTGCCTACTGAACGCTTTGCGGCACCGGAATCGTGTATTCCGCAAAGATCAACGGCGAGCCAACCACCTTCGGCACCTCCGGCCTGCTGTACCGCAGCAACAAGGTCATGTACGACCGGCTCACCGAGTCCCTGTGGCGGATGTTCACCGGCGAGCCGGTGGTCGGCCCGCTGGCGGACTCGGGCATCAAGCTGTCGTTCTTCCCGGTCGAGCTGACGACCTGGGGGGAGTGGGCCGCGCAGCACCCTGACACGACCGTGCTGTCGATAGCCACGGGCGTCTACGCTCCCGACCTGTACGAGCACGAGGACGACCCGCGGGCGGTCTACAACGACTACTTCAACGACCCGGAGACCCGGTTCCCGGTGTGGCAGCGCAGCGACGCGCTGGAGACGAAGGCGGTCGTGCTGGGTCTGAACCACCGCGGCGAGAGCAGGGCGTACCCGGTGGAGGCGCTGCAGCGGGAGCGCGTCGTCAACGACACGCTCGGCGGCAGGGACATCGTCATCCTTGGCTCGTCGATCTCGCAGGGCGCGCGGGTCTACCTCAGGGACGGCATCGACTTCGCCTTCGCCGGCGACGACCCGACGCCCGGAGGGCTGGCCACGACGCTGAACGGCGGCGGCGCGACCTGGACCGTCACCGAGAACTACCTGGAGGCGCCGGACGGCCGTCGGCTGGACCGCGTGCCGTCGCACATGTCGTTCTGGTTCGGCTGGTTCGCGTTCAACACCGACACGACCATCTACGGCCAGTAGGCCGGGTAGCGGGGGCACAGACCACGTTGGACACGAGAATACCCAATGCCGAGACCGTCCGGGCTCTCGAAGAGGCCCGCGACGGGGTAGGGCTGACCGGGTATGGCAGCCTGGAGGAGTTGAAGGCCGAGATCGACCGGCCGCACTGCCCGAAGAGGAAGGCGCGCGGAAGCGCCGCGTCCTAGTCCAGCCTTACCGGCACGCCCTCCAGCAGGCCCGCGTCGTTCATCTCGACCCACTCGCCCATGAACGTCTCGTTCCAGGTGTCGGTCAGCGGGTGCTCGAGCATCTCCTGGAAGACGGGCCAGAAGATGATGATGCCGTCGGCGCCGTCGCGAAGCGCGGCGTAGGCCGTTTCGACGCTCCGGACGAGCGCGGCGGTGATGTAGGGGCGGTTCTCCCATCCGGCGAACATGCTCACGCACTCGCGCACGAGCTTCGTCGGGTCGCCGCCCATCTGCTTGACCGGCTCGCAGAACGGCAGGATGTGCGTGGCCCCCGCCTGCGCCACGGCCGCCGCCTGGGGCAGCGAGAAGACGGTCGTGCAGAAGGTCTCGACGCCCTCCTGCGCCAGCGCCCGGAACGCGCCCAGGCCGTACGCCGTGCACGGTATCTTGATGATGACCTGGTCGGACATGCTGGTGAAGGAGTGGCTCACGTCGAGCAGCTCCTCGGTCGAGTGGCCGTCGACCTCGACGACGACGGGCTTGTCGGTGATGTCCAGGTAGCGTTGGACGACGCCCTTGATCTGCCCGTACTTCTTCACCATGTCGTTGAGCACGACCGTGTTGGTGACGATGCCCGCGGCGCCCCGGTCCATCCAGGGCTCCAGGTCCTCCGGGTCGCCGGCGAGCCAGATCGCCGGCCCGCGGCCTCTCTGCCGGGCCTCCATGACCGGCCCGGTCACCACCGGCTCCACGCCGTTCGTGCTGATCTTCGCCCTGGTTGCCATGAAGCGCCTCCTGCCCCCGCGATCTCGCGGCGGTCTTGTCCAGCTGTAAGTATGCGACATTTCTCCGCGTTGGGCCAGCGTCCGGGGGCACGCCGTCTGCTATGCTGCAAGTCACACAAGGGCCACGGCCCGATGCAATTCCAGGAGGAACGGATGACGCTCAGCATCTATCTGCACTTCGACGGCAACTGCCGCGAGGCGTTCGAATTCTACAGGTCGGTCTTCGGCGGGGAGTTCGACATGCTCACCACCTTCGGGGAAGGCCCGCCGGGCATGGAGGTCTCCGAGGACGAGCGCGACGGTGTCATGCACGTGTCGTACACCATCGGATCGAGCGTGCTGATGGGCAGCGACGTCCCCTCCCAGATGGCGCCCCCGCCGACGACGGGAACGAACTTCTCCATCAGCTACACCGCCAGCAGCCGGGAGGAGACGGACGCGCTGTTCGCGAAGGTCTCGGAGGGCGGAACCGTCACGATGCCGCTCTCGGACATGTTCTGGGGCGACTACTTCGGCTCCTGCACCGACAGGTTCGGCGTCAACTGGATGTTCAGCTTCAGCCAGCAGGCGTCGCATTAGGACGCCATCAAGCAGCATCCTGTCTACAGCCGGCGGAGCTACACGTATGTCGCCCCGAACGGAGTGAGGGGTCTGGGGCGGGGTTCCCGCAACCGTGGCCGCAGTGCCGCGACCCCTCCCCATGTCCTGCGCGCAGCCCAGGACGACAGGAGACGGCGCTCGGGCCTCGCCTCACGCGATGCAGAGGATGCGCATGGCGCGGACTATGACCGCGGGCGCCGGCTCGATCAGGCGCCAGAAGGCGCGGGCCATGGCGGCCGCGAGGAGGCCGACGGCCGCGCCGCCGAGGATGTCCAGCGGGTAGTGGATGCCCCCGTATACGCGGGCCGTCCCGTAGGCGATGGCCAGCCCGAACAGCGCGAGGCCCGCCCTCCGGCTGATCAGCCACACGCCGGCCGCCGCGGCGAAGGCAACCGCGGCCGAGTTCGACGGGAACGACGAGTCGGTGGGCCTGTACAGCAGCACCATGACCTCGTGGTCCAGCGCCGCGTCGAATGGGCGCGGCCGGAAGTAGAGCTCGTTGCCGGCGAAGACGATCCAGCTCGCCAGCGCGACCGCCGTCAGCGCGACGAAGACGCCCACCTGCCGCCGCATCCGGTCGTCGGCGTCGACGCCGGCGAACCACTGCGCCAGGATCGTCAGCCCCATCGCGGCGGGGACCGCGTAGTCGCTGCCGACGACGCGCGCGGCCGAGTCGACGAGGCCGACCGAGCCGGCCAGGCCGTTCAGCCAGACAAGTACGGCAGTATCCGCGTCCGCCATTCTCTCCGCCAGTACGCGAGACTGTGCGCCAGGGCGCGCGCGAAGGTCGTCTTCCGCATCGCGCCGAACCCCTCGCCGGGCTGCGGGTCGACCTCATCGACGCGCCGCTTCACCAGCGAGGACAGGCCAAGCGTCGCCGCGTACGCCGTCGACGCTCCGAGGAAGAACGTCAGCGCCTGTATGTTGGCGTCCAGCCCGCCCTCGTAGTCGTTGATGTTCCGGTCCTCGACCGCGAAGAACCAGGCCCCGGCCGCCGCGGCGAGCCCGAGGCCCAGGACCCACGTTGCGGGTCTGGACCGGAGCAGCACGAGCCCGTGAAGCCCTCCCAGGGACGCCGCGACCTGGATGACGCCGAAGGCGGCGACCGACACGAGCAGGTAGTAGTCGACTGCGAAGGAGAACATCGTCAGGACGCGGCGGCGCGGACGGCCGCCCCGGGCGCTACGCCTCGACCGCTACCGCGGTGCACCAGTCGAGGTACTTCGGGTTGTTGCCCCGGATCACGCCCTGGTAGATCTGCTGGATGCGCTGCGTCGTCGGCCCGGTCTCTCCGTCGCCGACGGCCCGGTCGTCCAGGCGCCCCACGGGCGTGACGTGCGCCGCGGTTCCCGTCAGGAAAATCTCGTCGGCGAGATAGAGCTCGCTGCGGTGGATGCGCCGCTCCACGACGTCGATCCCCAGCTCCTCTCGGGCCAGGGTGATGACCGAGTCGCGGGTGATTCCGAGCAGGCAGTTGTCCGTCTCGCTGGGCGTGGATATGCGGTCGCCCTGGACGAGGAACAGGTTCTCGCCGCTGCCCTCGGATACCGTGCCGTCGTGGTTCAGCAGTATCGCCTCGTGGTATCCGGCGACGACAGCCTCCGTCTTGGCCAGGATGCTCGTCGTGTACAGGCCGGTCAGCTTGACGCCCGTGGGCATCATCACGTCGTCGGGCCTGCGCCAGGACGAGGTCTTGCAGCTTATGGCGCCTTCGGCCTTGATGTACGAGCCGAACGGCAGCGCCATGAGGCTGAAGTCGCTGTCCAGCGTGTTCAGCATCAGGTTGGCGACGGCCTCCTCGCTCTTGTAGGCGATGGGCCGGATGTACAGGTCCTCGGTGTAGCCGCAGCTCTGTATCAGGTCGATCGTGATCTGGACGAGGTCGTCGACCGAGTAGGGGAGCTCGATCATCAGGACACTGCAGCCGCGGAGCAGCCGCTCGTAGTGCTCGCGCAGCCGGAAGATGAACAGCTTGCCCTGCGCGTCGTTCCAGTTGCCGCGTACGCCCTCGAATGCGGTCGTGCCGTAGTGCAGGGCGTGGGTCATCACGCCGACCTTGGCGTTCTCCACCGGGACGATCTCGCCTTGGAAGAAGGCTAGGGCTCGGGGCATCGTTCCCTCCTGTCGCCGGGCGTCGGGGCGCGGCACATTATAGTCACCGCCCGCTCGCCGGCACAACAGCCCGCCATCGGAGCGGACTCGCATCCCATGGCCGTTCGGAGTCGAGTAGCGCGGCCAACCGCCGCCCCAAACACTACGCGCGGATCCGCCACCGCCCGCCCTTGCCCGCGTCCCGCCTTCTCCAGCTATCCACTACCCACTATTCACTATCCACTATCCCATTCTTTACACTCGCGAGCCGGGTGTTCTAAACTTGAGGGTACCGCGGCTGTTCACGAGCTATCCGGAGGTGGACCATGCCGAGAGGCCACGCGTCGAAACGAGAGACCAAGAAGCCCAAGAAGAAGGCCGCCAAGCCGGTGGCAATATCGCCCCCACCGCTCGCCCCCACCGAAGTAGAGGTCATCAAGAAGAAGCGCAAGCCGCGCGACGAAGAAGACCTCTAGGCTCCCCGGACCCCGACCCGTCCCCCTGACGACTCGACGCCGCCACGCTTGCGCGGCGCGCAGGCGGCCTACGCGGACTCAGGTTCTTCTTCCGGCTCCTCGAAGGGCACGATGCGATAGCTCCAGCCGTGATCGAGGAGCCTGCCCAGCACCCGTGGGGAGACCTCCCGACTCGGGTTCGACTCCCACCGGCTGACCAGCGTCTCGCTGATCTCCTCCGCCGTCTTCGGCTCGTTGCCGCTCTCCAGGATCACCCGGAATACGGCCTCCCTGAGCGGCGTGTCGGGCAGCAGGTAGTCCGTCGTGTTCGAGCAATGGTCGACTATCAACGCGACGGCCTCGGCGGGGTCGCCGGTGAGGTCGCCGTCGTCCAGGTCTGTGCAGTCCCTGCACCTTCGCGTGGCGACAAGGGCCGCCGCGGAACCGCCAGGAATCCGCTCTCCATCGATGTCGACGTAGTATCGTCTATCGGTGCCGTTATCTGCCATTTGGGCCGCGTTCCCCCTTTACGACTTTATGAGAGCCGCCGCGCCGAAGATCCGGTCGCGTGCGGCGGTTAGAAGACTTCCTCGGGCCAGTCGATCATCTCGACCTTCACCGTCTCGCCGGCGTGCTTGACGGCCTCGTCTTCGGGACAGATGGCCAGGCCGTTGGCCCGCGCCATGGACGTCAGCAGGTTGGAGCCCTGGTCGCCGGTGAGCCGGGCCACGTAGCCACCGTCGCGGCGCGATACTATCGCACGCGCGTATACCCTGCGACCGTCCATGTTGTGGATGGGCTCATCGAGCACGGCCTCGATGGTCGGCCTCGCGGCCGCGCCGCGTCCCATCATCTTGTGTATGGCCGCCCGGCCGAACTGCTCGAACGCGACGAGGGCGCTCACCGGGTTGCCGGGAAGCCCAAGGTGCGGGACCGTGCCCTCCGGGCCGATCCTGATCGTGCCGAACGCCAGCGGCTTCGCCGGCCGCATTCGCACCGACCAGAGCTCCACCTTGCCGCGTCGGGCCAGGACGTCCTTCACGACGTCGTAGTCTCCCTTCGACACTCCCGCCGTGGTGATGAGCATGTCGGCGCCGGCCGCCCGGTCCAGCTTCGCGTCCAGGTCGTCCAGGTCGTCGGCCGCGATCCCGAGCCTGGACGGCACTCCGCCGGCCCTTCGGACTGCGGACACGATCGTGTAGCTGTTGCTGTCGTACACCTTCCCGGGCGCCGCCTCAGTGCCGATCTCCACGAGCTCGTCGCCCGTCGCCAGGATGGCCACGGTCGGACGCCGCACGACCCTGACAGTCCGACGGCCGAGGGAGGCGAGCACGCCGATCTCGGCCGGCCGCAGCGTCGCGCCCTTCTCCAGCACGAGCTGGCCGCGCCTGATGTCCTTGCCCGCGCGCCTGACGTTCTCGCCCGGCGCGGGCTCGTGGCGCATCCCGACACGGTCCATGCCGGCGCCGGCCGCCTTGCGCTCCGACTCGTCGGTGTCCTCGAACGGGACGACCGAGTCCGCGCCGTCCGGGATCGGCGCCCCGGTCATGATTCGGACGGCCGTCCCCGGCCCGACGTCGGCCGTCGGCAGCGCGCCCGCGGCCACCGAGCCGACGACCCGTAGCTCCACCGGCGCGGACTCCCCCGCGCCCTGGAGGCTGTCTGACTGGACGGCGAAGCCGTCCATGGCCGAGTTGTCGAGCGACGGAATGTCGAAGGCCCCCACGACGTCCTCGGCCAGCACCTGGCCCTGCGCCTCCAGGATCGGCGCGTCCTCGGCCGGAAGCACGTCGAAGAACCGCAGGATGCGCTCCCTGGCCTCCTCGACGCTGAGCATCGCCTCGTGGCGGTGCCTGTGGATGTGCTCTCCCATGTCTATCCTCGCAGCTCCGCCCCGACCTCCCGGCCGAGCCGCCTGAGTATGTCGCCCTGCGCGCGGTCGACCTCGGCCGTCGTCAGGGTGCCGGCGGGCGACTGGAAGGCGACCCGGTAGGCGATCGACTTCTTGCCGGCCGGCACGCCCTCGCCGGAGTATATGTCGAACGGGGCGGCGCGAACGACCAGCTTGTGCTGGCCGATGATCCTGTGTATCCGGGCCGACGGAACGGCCTCGTCGACCAGCAGGGCGAAGTCGCGCTCCGACTCCGGGAACCTCGACACGCCCGCGAAGCCCGCGGTCTCGTCCCCGATCGCCTCGTAGAGCGCCTCGACGTCCAGCTCGAACATCGCGACAGCGACGTCGACCTCGAAACGGCCGAGCACGCCCTGGTCGACCTCGCCGACGACGCCGACCTGCTTGCCCGCGCACGTCAGCGCGGCGGTCCTGCCGGGACGCATGACCAGGTCGTCCGACGGCTCGTACTCGATCTCGGCGGCGAGGCCGTCCGAGACCGACTCGAGCACGCCCTTGGCGTCGAAGAAGTCCATGTCGCCCTGCTCCACCAGCCAGGAGACGTCGCCGCGGGGGCCCGCGAGCACTCCCACGGCCATCTGCCGCTCCTCGGGGAGGTCCCGCTCCTTCGCCTCGTCCTTCGCGAGGTAGACGTTCCCGATCTCGAACAGCCGCAGCCCGTCGCCCCTGGATACGCGGAGGTTGGCGGCCAGCGTGCGCAGCGCGCTGCCCCGCAGGCTGGTGCGGAGCACCTGCATCTCGCTGCTCATCGGGTTGGCTATGGCTACAGGCTCCGGCCCGCCGTCGGATGCCCGCACGGCGTCGAGCGTGGCGCTGTCCGTGAGCGAGTATGAGATGACCTCCTGCATGCCCGCCGCGGCCAGGAGGTCCCGCAGCGTCTCACGGGTCCTCCTGAGCGGGTCGGGCTCGTGGTGCGGGACCGGCGTCGACAGCATCGTCGTCGGGATGTTGTCGTAGCCTACGATCCGGGCGACCTCCTCGACGAGATCGTCCTCGATGGCGATGTCCGCGCGCCAGTACGGGACCCGCATCGCGAGCTCCTCGTCCGGCGAGCCGCCGGCCGCCCCGTCCCGCTCGAACCCGAGCGAGGCTAGCACCCGCTCGACCTCGTCCATGCCGAGGTCGACTCCGAGGGACTGCCGGATGCGGCGCCGCGAGATGGACACGACCGGCGCGGGCCCGCGGCCGGGATGGACGTCCATGATGCCTCGCGCGGCCGTCCCGCCCGCGACCTCCAGGACCAGCTTCGTCGCCCGCCGCAGCGCCAGCGGCGCGAGATCGGCCCTGATGCCCCGTTCGAACCGGTACGCCGCCTCGGAGCTTATCCGCAGGCCGGAAGCAGTCTTGCGTGTGTTGATCGCGTCGAAGCTGGCCGACTCGAGCAGGATGTTCGTCGTGCCCTTCGTCACCGCGGTGTCGGCGCCGCCGATGACGCCCGCAAGCGCGATGGCGCGGCCGGGGTCCGCGATGACCAGCATCGGCGGCCGCAGCGTCTTGGTCTCGTCGTCCAGGGTCGCGAGCGACTCGCCCGCCCGCGCGGTCCTGACGATGACGGTGCTGTCCCCGATCGTGTCGAAATCGAAGGCGTGCAGCGGCTGGCCGTACTCCATCATCACGAAGTTGGTCACGTCCACGATGTTGTTGATCGAGCGCTGCCCGAGGCGCGCCAGGGCCTCCTGGAGCCACTTCGGCGACGGCCCGACCGCCACCCCGGCGATCAGGCTGGCCGTGTAGCGGCCGCACAGGTCGGGGTCCGTGATCTCGATCTTGACCTGCTCCTCTATCGGGCCTCCGTCCTCCGGGTACGACAGGTCGGGCTCGGTCACCGTCTCGCCGGTGATCGCGGCGACCTCGTGCGCGACTCCCAGGATCGACAGGCAGTCGGGCCGGTTTGGCGTGACCTCCGCGTCGAGGACGGCGTCGCCCAGGACGTCGACCAGCGGCGTCCCGGCCGGAACGTCGTCATCCAGCACCAGGATGCCCTCGTGGTCCTCACCCAGGCCGAGCTCCAGCGCGGAGCAGACCATGCCGGCCGAGACCACGCCCCTGATCTTCGCGGCCTTCAGGGGCTCGACGCGGCCGGACCGGTAGCTGTACAGCCGGGCGCCCTCGTGCGCGAAGGCGATCTTCTGCCCCGCCGCAACGTTGGGAGCGCCGCACACGACCGTCTTCGTCTCGCCGCCGCCGAGGTCGACGGTGGGGAGGGTGAGCCGGTCCGCGTTCGGGTGCGGGTCGACGCTGAGCACGCGGCCGACGAGCACCTTGTCCCTGTCCCAGTCGGCCCCGACCGCGGCGACCTCGCCGATCTCTGTGCCGGCCATCGTCAGCGCGTGCGCCAACTCGGCCGGGGACAGCGCCACCGGCACGTATTTCCTGAGCAAAGAGAGCGGGACCAGCATGTGGACCTCAGGTTTGGAGTCGAGCTAGAACTGGCGCAGGAAGCGCAGGTCGTTGGAGTAGAAGAGCCTGATGTCGTCGATGCCGTGCTTGAGCATCGCGATGCGCTCCGGGCCCATGCCGAAGGCGAACCCGGTGTAGACGTCGGGATCGTAGCCCACGCCCCGCAGGACGTTCGGGTGCACCATCCCGGCGCCCATGATCTCGATCCAGCCCGTGCCGCCGCAGATGCGGCAGCCGCCGCCGTCGCACTTGAAGCAGTCGATCGACATGTCGACGCCCGGCTCGACGAACGGGAAGTAGTCGCACCTGAAGCGAATCCGGCGCTCCTGGCCGAATATCCGGCGCGCGAACTCGTACAGCGTCCCCTTCAGGTCGGCGAACGTGATCCCCTCGTCGACCGCGAGCCCCTCCACCTGGTAGAAGTGCCACTCGTGCGTGGCGTCCGTGGCCTCGTACCGGTAGCACTTGCCGGGCACGACGACCCTGATCGGCGGCCGCGTCTTCTCCATGATGCGCGCCTGCATCGGCGACGTGTGCGTGCGCAGCAGCATCGGGCGATGGCCGGTGTCGTCGGCGTAGTCGATCCACAGGCTGTTCCACATGTCCCTGGCCGGGTGGTCGCGGGGAATGTTGAGCGCCTCGAAGTTGTAGCTGTCCCACTCCACCTCGGGGCCCTCGACGACGTCGAAGCCCATCGACACGAAGGCGTCGCAAATCTCGCGCACCATCCGTGTCGTGGGATGCAGCCCGCCTCTGGGCGCGGGGCGTCCGGGGAGCGTGACGTCGATGGCCTCTTCGTCGGTGCTGGAGGCGGCGGCGTCCTCGATCTCTCCCCGGCGGTCCGCCAGGCCCTGCTCCAGGGCCGCCTTCGCCCTGTTGGCTGCGGCGCCGACGTCGCGGCGGGCCTCCGGCGCGAGCGATCCCAGGGTGCGCAGCACCAGCGTCAGCTCGCCGCCGCGGCCCAGGTAGGAGACGCGCCACTTGTCCAGCGCGTCGAGCGTGGCCGCCGACCGGAGGTCCCGTTGGGCCCTGGCTCGCACCTCGTCTACAAGTTCGGTAGTCGCGTCCTCGGCCAAGGCGTCTCCCGGTATCCGCGCGGATCGCTCCGCGTTCGGCGCAATTGTTCAATTATAGGTTTGGCTCAGGAAGACGGTCAAGGAACCGCCGCCCGCGCCGGAGGTCGCTCCGCGCACCGAAATCACGCGGCCGGCATCGAATCGATTGATGGGCCGGGCTTGTACGCGCGGCCCCGGGGAGTCAATCGCGGATGGTGTTCCGACGGTCCGGCAACCGGATATGGGTAGCGGTCGCGGCGATGGCATCGCTCGCCGCCGTCGCGCTGGCTTCGTGCGGCGCAGAAGAGCCCGCGCCCGCCGCGGCACCGGAGGCGACGGCCGTGGGCGCGCAGTCGAGCGAGCCGAGACCCCAGGGGGCGGACGCCAGCGCGACGGCGGAGGCCAGGCGCGCTCTGGCCGACGACATCATCACCGTCCTGCCCAAGGACCGAATACCCGCCATCGACTTTCCCTTCTTCGTCCCGGCCGACGAAGCCGGCGCCATGATGGCGGACGACGAGCTAGTCATCGGAGTCTCCATAGAGGGCGACCACCGCGCGTACTCGGTCCCGCATCTCAGCCGCCACGAGATCGTCAACGACGTCGTCGGAGGCAGACCGATCGCGGTCACCTGGTGACCGCTCTGCTTTACGGGCATAGTGTATGCCCGAGAGTTCGAGGGGCAGGAGCTCACCTTCGGCGTGTCCGGCAAGCTGCTGATGAACGCGCTCATCATGTACGACCGCCAGACCGACAGCCTGTGGAGCCAGTTCACCGGCGAGGCGCTGGAAGGGCCGCTGGAGGGCGGCAGGCTGAAGCTCGTCGCGTCGGAGCTGACGACCTGGGCCGCCTGGAAAGCCCAGCATCCGGACACGCTGGCGCTGAATACCGACGACGCGGGCCGGAAGTACGACCCCTACGTCAGCTACTACTCGAACTCGAAGGCGGGCATCCTTGGCGAGTCGAACCGGGACGACCGCCTCCACGTCAAGGAGCTCGTCGTGGGCGTGGTCGGCGAGGCGGGACAGAAGGCCTACGGGTTCAGGCACCTGTCCGGGACAGGCCTCGCCAATGACACCTTCGAGGGACGGCCCATCCTGGTCGTGATCGACCCGGACAGCGGTTCGGCGGCGGTGTACGATAGGACGGCGCGGGGCGAGGAGCTGACCTTCGCGCCGGCCGACGACCAGCTGCACGTACGCGACGAGGCGACAGGCAGCACCTGGCTGAAGTCCACCGGCGAGGCCGTCGCCGGCGAGTTGGCGGGCGAGCGGCTGGACAGGGTCGACCACTTCGCGTCGTTCTGGTTCGGCTGGACCGACTACTATCCCGACACCGAGCTGTACGTCCCGTAACACCGACGTTCCGACCGGGACGACGCAAGGAGCCGCCAATGCCCGACCTGAAGAAGCCGCGAGCCGTCGCGACCGCCGCGCTCGCCACGCTCGCCGTCCTGGCGCTCGCCTGCTCCGAGCCCGCCCCTCCGACTCCCACGCCGGCCCCGCTCCGGTCGACTCCGACCCCCACCCCGCCGCCCGCCGAGGTCGTTCCGCCGGACCCGTGGGAGACCGCCGTGAGGGTGGACGGCTTCGAGGGCCCCCTTGTCCAGTGGGTGGCCAAGGACAGCATCCCGGCCGTGTTCGATCCCGTCTTTCGCACCGTGGAGTGGGCGGACGAGCTGCTGCCGACGGACCAGGCGCCGGAGCGGCGAATCGACCCGTCCGAGCAGGTGATCGGCGTCTCCATCAACGGCGAGCACCGGGCCTACTCGGTGCCGTACCTGGGACACCGGGAGATCGTCAACGACGTCGTGGGCGGCAGGAAGATCGCCGTCACCTGGTGCCCGCTGTGCTACTCGGCGATCGTCTTCGACCGCGAGGTCGACGGGCGTGAGCTCACCTTCGGCGTGTCAGGCAAGCTGCTGATGAACTCGCTCGTCATGTACGACCGGGAGACCAACAGCCTGTGGAGCCAGTTCGCCGGCGAGGCCGTCTTCGGTCCGATGGACGGGGCCAGGCTCGACATAGTCGCCTCCCAGCTGACGTCGTGGGGCGACTGGAAGCGGCAGTACCCCGACACGCTCGTGCTGGACAAGGACGACCTTCCGGTCACCGAAGACGCCTACTTCGGATACTACCTGAGCGGCTCGGCCGGCGAGACGGGCGAGATCAACAGGGACGAACGTCTGAGGACCAAGGAGTTCGTCCTCGGCATAGCGGGCGAGAGCGCGCAGAAGGCCTACCCCATACGCGAGCTGCGCAGGGTCTGGGTGATCAACGACACGTTCGAGGACGACGACATCGTCGTTCTCATCACCAACGGCAGCGCGACCACGGCCGCCTACTCCCGGTCACCCGGAGGCCGCTCGCTGACCTTCGAGCGGGCCGACTCCCCGTTCCTCATGACCGACCGGGAGACCGGCTCGACGTGGGACATGGCGACCGGGGTCGCCGTGGGCGGCGATCTCGAGGGCGAGGCGCTCCGAAGGGTGCCCAGCTTCACCGCCTTCTGGTTCGCCTGGACGGACTACTACCCGGCAACCGGGCTCTACGAGCCGCCCGCGGGCTCCTGACCTCGAGGTAGCCTGCCCCAACCGGGCCGGTCGACCGCTCGACAGGGCAGGCCGCCAGGCGCCCTCCTCGCACCCGTTGCCCCGGTCCGTCGACGCCGTTCGGCGCAGCGCTTCCGGTATTTCAAGTAAGATTAGGGTTCACGGGTACGTGCCGGGCCGGGACCGCCGCCGTCCGACAGGGAGCAGGCCGAGCCGACGATGGACCGATTCCTCACAGCCTGGCAGCTCGTCGCCAAGCAGAGCTTCGCCCACTGGCGGCTGCTGTCGGCCGTCGTCCTCGGCGTCGTCCTGGCGACGACGATCATGTCCGGCACGGTGGTCTACTACGACGCGCTGCGCGACCTGGCGCTCGACAACATCCTCGCCCGACGCAGCGACCACGACCTCGACATCCTCCAGCGGACTGAACGCGGGCCGATCTCGTACGAGGAGTACGAGAGGGTCGACACAGTCGCCCGGCGCCAGCCCGACGCGAGCATCGGCTGGGCGGTCACCGACCGCTGGCGCGCCGGCAAGTCCCAGACCTACTTCCTGGTGCGCCCAGGCAACGAGGCGGGGGCCGGAGACGACAACGCGCGGGCCTACTTCGCCTTCGCTCCACGCCTCCACGACCACACCACGATGGTGGCCGGCGAGCCACCCGGCGAGGCTGCGCCCAGGGCCCCGGGCGCCCCGTTCGAGATCGAGGCCATCATTCCGGCGGACGCCGCCGAGCTGTTCGGCGTCGGACCCGGCGACCGCCTGGTCGCGGTGCCCCCGCGGACCGAGGACTTCAACAACATCTCCGTCCTGATCACGGGCGTCTTCGAGCGCGACGACCCCGAGCACCGGTTGTGGCGCATCGAGCGGGAGTTCCTGAACTCCGCGACCGGCCCGAGCTTCCGCACCGTGCCCTTTCACATCTCGGAGCGGGCGTTCATGGAGGTGCTGGGCCCGATGACGCGGAAGATGTCCGGCGTCTACGCCTGGCTGCTCGTGGTCGACCGCAACCGGCTGACCGCGAACAACGCCGACCGCGCGCTGACCAATCTCGCGCAGATGAACAGGCTGCTCGGCTCGACGCTGCTGTCCTACCGGCAGACGACGGAGCTGGATGAGGCCCTGTCCGAGTACCGCCAGAGGCTCTTCTTCAGCAAGCTGCCCATGTTCGTCGTCTTCTCGCTCATCGCGGTGGTGATCCTGTACTACGTGGCCATCCTGTCCAACCTCGCCGTGGAGGACCGCAAGACGGAGATAGCGCTGCTCAGGAGCAGGGGCGCGACCTCCGGCCAGATAGTGGCCGTCTTCGCAATAGAGGGCGCCACCATCGCCGCCGCGGCCTTCGTCCTCGGCCCGATGCTGGCCGTGGCGGTCGTGAGCGCGCTCGGGTACACTCCCGCCTTCTCCGACCTTACGGACGGTGGCCGCCTGCCCGCGGTGCTGTCGCGTAACGCCTTCATGCTCAGCCTGCTCGGCGGACTGCTGGCGTTGGCCGCGCTCATGACGCCCGCGATACAGGCCGCGAGACTGGGCGTGACCCGCCGCAGGCAGCAGGAGGCCCGGCCGGACGCGCAGCCGCGCTTCCAGCGCTACTACGTCGACGTGGCGCTGCTGCTCATCGGCATGCTGCTGCTGTACCAGCTCAACCACCAGGGCTCGGTGGTCGCACGCAACCTTGTCGGAGAGGTCGAGGCGAACCAGCTCTTCATCATCCTGCCCGGCTTCATCATGGTCGCCGCCGCGGTCGTCATCCTCCGGCTCTTCCCGCTCGCCATGAAGCTGGGAAGCAGCATGCTCGGCCGGTGGCTGCCCGTCGGCCCGGCCATGGGCGTGTGGCAGATGGCGCGCGACGCGTCCCACTACTCCCGACTGTCGCTTCTGCTCGTGCTGACGGCCGGCCTGGGCATCTTCGCCGCGAGCTTCGGCGGCACGCTCGAAAGGAGCTTCCAGGAGCGCGTCCTGTTCTCGACGGGCTCCGACATCAGGCTGGAGCGGTTCAGGACCACCGTCCGCGAAAGGCGCACCACGCCCAGCTCAATTCGAATCCGGCGCCCGCGGGCCGAGGTGGTCGAGACCTACGAGCGGCTCACCGGCGTGGAGCGGGCGAGCCCCGTCCTGCGCGCGCGGGGGCGCGACCTGACCACGGCCTTCGGCGACACCTTCCTGGTGCTGGCCATCGACCCGGACAGCTTCGCGGAGGTCGCCTGGTTCAGGGACGACTTCGCCGGGGAGCCCATGGACGATCTCGTCCGCTCCATCAAGGTCGAGGACCCGCCGCGGGGCATCATATTGCCGGACGACGCGGTCACGCTGCGGGTCAGCGTGAGGCCGGACCGCCGGCACCCGAGCACGAGCCTCACGGCGCGGGTCATGAACAGCCGGGGCCAGCACTTCACGTACGAGCTTGGCAACCTGACGCGCGAGGGATGGTCGGTCCTGCAGGCGGACCTCGGCACGCCGGCGCCCGCCGGGCCGCTCGTCCTCACGGCCATCCGGGTGCATGAGACCGTCTTCGAGCGCACCCTGGAGGCCGGCGCCATCGCCATCGACGAGATCTCGGTACGCAGGCGGTCGGGAGATACGATCGTGCTGGAGGCGTTCGACGACGTCGACGGCTGGCAGGTCATCAGGGCCGCCGGCGAGTCCAAGGCGGACGGCCTTCTCGGCCTCCACGAGGGCGACTCGCGCACGGCGCTCTTCTCGTGGGTGTCCGGCAGGCCCCGAGCGCCGCGCGGCATCTACCCCGGGCCCTCCCGCCAGCCGTTCCCGGTGCTCGCAAACGACGCCTTCCTCCAAACCACCGGCCACTCGCGGGGAGACTCGTTCGAGGTCACCATCTCCGGCTACAGGACTCCCGTGATCATCTCCGACACGATCAGGATGTTCCCCACGGTCTCCGACATCGACGAGCCCCTGCTCGTGGGAGACTGGAACGCGATCAGCCTGCACGCCAACCTGAGCCCCGTCATCACCGAGCTGACGGCGAACGAGCTGTGGATCTCCACGCCGCCCGAAGGGGGCTCCACCGGGCTGGCGCGACGGCTCAACGGCGTGGGCGGCTACTCGTACGGGGACGTGGAGGACCGCGCCGCGCGGCTCGCCGGCTCGAAGATAGACCCGCTCGTGGAGGCCGGATGGCAGGCGCTGCTGTTCATCGCGTTCTCGGCGGTGCTGCTGCTCAGCTCGATGGGCTTCCTCGTCCACGCCTACGTGTCGTTTCGCAGCCGCCGGCTGCAGTACGCGCTGCTCAGGACGGTCGGCGCGTCGATGCGCCAGCTCATGACGATGGTGTGGCTGGAGCAGACGCTCGTCGTCGTCGCGGGCCTCGCCCTCGGGACGTGGCTCGGCAGCAGGCTCGGCGACATCATCCTGCCCTTCCTCGCCCACGACGACTTCGGCGGAAGCGTGATGCCGCCCTACAGGATGGAGGTGAGCTGGGAGGCCCTCCTCGCCTCCTATGCCGGCATGGTCGCCATCTTCGCTATCATTATCATGAGCATCGTCTGGCTGGTGAACAGGATCTCGCTGCAGAGGACCCTCAGGCTCGGCGAGCTGTAGGGCGCCGGACACGAAGGAGCATTGTGAGCCTGGACAGAACGCCGTACATAGAGTGCGAGGACCTGTTCAAGATCTACAAGGTCGCCGACCTGGAGGTCGTGGCCCTGCGCGGCCTCGACCTGGCAGTGCAGCCGGGAGAGACGCTGGCGATCGTGGGGGCCAGCGGCAGCGGCAAGACGACCCTGCTCAACATACTCGCCGGCTACGACACCCCGTCCGCGGGGCGCGTCCGCGTCGGCGACCGGGACCTGCTCGACATGTCGAACCGCGACGTCGAGGACTATCGGCGCAGGGAGGTCGGCTTCGTCTGGCAGCAGACCAGCCGCAACCTCTTCCCGTACCTGACGGCCATCGAGAACGTCTCGCTGCCGATGATGCTCACGCGGACGTCCCGCGCCGAGCGCCGGAAGCGGGCCGCCGAGCTGCTGGAGCTGGTTGGGCTGGGGGACCGCATGGGCCACAACCCGGAGACGCTGTCGGGCGGCGAGCAGCAGCGCGTCGCCATAGCCGTCGCGCTCGCCAACGAGCCGCCCCTGCTGCTCGCCGACGAGCCGATGGGCGAGCTCGACGACGCCACCGCCAGCGAGATACTCGAGGTCTTTCGCGGCGTCAACAACGAGCTGGGCACGACGGTGCTGATCGTCACCCACGACCCGGACGTCGCCTACAAGGTCGGCCGGGTCGTGATGATCCGCGACGGCAAGATATCCACCGAGATCAGGCGCAGGGTCACCTACGAGCGGCAGAAGGTGGAGGACGACGACCTGGACGAGCTGACGGTCGTCGACCCCGCGGGCCGCGTGCAGCTTCCCAAGGACTACCTCGACAGGGTCCGGATACGCGACCGCGCCAAGGTCATCCTGGAGGAGGACAGGCTGAACATCGTGCCCGGGGACTACCAGGAATGAGCTCCCTCAATCGAGTGCTCGCGGCGGTCAACGTGGGACGCGTCTACCGGTTGGGGTCCGAGGAGATCGTGGCCGTCGACGACGTCAGCCTCGAGGTCCCCGCCGGCAAGTTCGTCGCCCTCGTCGGCAGGTCCGGGTCGGGCAAGACTACGCTGCTGAACCTCATGGCCGGGCTCGACCAGGCGACGTCCGGCAGCATCCTCTTCGAGGAGCGCGACATGGCGGAGATGAGCGAGTCCGAGCTGATCGACCTTCGCCGCCACAGGATCGGCTTCGTCTTCCAGTCGTTCGGGCTGCTGCCGCTGCTGTCGGCGTTCGAGAACGTGGAGCTTCCGCTGCGCATCTCCGGGGCCGGAAGCCGTGAGCGCGAGCAACGGGCGAACGAGGCGCTGGAGATGGTCGGCCTCGCCGCCCGGTCGCGGCACAGGCCCTACGAGCTCTCCGGAGGCGAGCAGCAGCGGGTCGCCATAGCGCGGGCGATGGTGATACGCCCTTCGCTCATGCTGGCGGACGAGCCCACGGGCGAGCTCGACTCGTCCAACGCGCGGGCGATCTTCGGCCTGTTCGCCGAGATGGTGCGGGAGGAGGGCATCAGCGTCGTCGCCGCAACGCACGACTCGACACTGCTGTCCCTGGCTGACGAGGTGCTGGAGATGCGCGACGGCCACATCGTCGAGCGCAGGGCGACGGCGGGCCGCTTCCGAGACTGAACCCGGCGGCGCGCCGCGCTAGGTGGCCGTGGCCCCCGGAGGCGCCGGCGGCCGCTCGATGAACTCCAGCCAGTTGCCCTCCGGGTCCTGCAGGTAGCACGCCTTGTACGCCCACGGGTACTCCGCGTCCTTCCGCAGGAAGGGCTCGTTGACGAACTCGATCCCCCTCGCGGTCAGGTCCTCGTACCAGGCGTCCAGGTCGTCGACGATGACGCCGATGTGGATGGCGCCGATCGTGTTGCGCTCGTTCGTGTGCATCGTCTCGCCGGGCGGCGGGTTGGTGTAGGTCACCAGCTCGACCGAATGCCTCATGTCGCCGTTGCCCAGGTAGATCACGTGGAGCTTGGCGTCCTTGTAGCCGACGAGCTGGTCCGCCAGCGGGCCCTCCAGGACCCTGTTCCGCTCCTCCTCGAGCCCGAGCACGCCCTTGTAGAACGCCAGCATCTTCTCCATGTCCTGGACGACGATGCCCGTGTGGTTGAACCACTCGACCTTCATGCAAGCCTCCTGGCAGGGTGCGGGAAGTCCTGATTCGCGATACAGGATACTACCACGACGCGGCGAAGATATCCGGCCGATGCGCCCGGAGTCAGGGCCTTTCCTTTGTCCCCTCTCCCCTTTCCGGGAGAGGGTTAGGGTGAGGGGGCGTTGAACCCGGTGCAAGTCTGTCACCCTGAATCTGTGGCGACTTTGGAGAGGCCCTGGCTGGGAGTAACTCTTCGGAGTTACTGGGCCGAATGCGGTCACGCCCGGAGACGCGCTATCGTGGATATGAGTGCGCTGTGGCTATCGGAACCTGACAGGGTAGGGGCCGTCGCCAGCGCAACCCGTTCGCCCTGAGCGCCCCGACGCTTCGTCGGGGTGTATCGAAGGGCCGCACGTCGTAGTGTTTGGGTGGGGCAGACACGAACACTGGCGACAAGGAGCACGCGCCCCTCGATACGCGCCGCTCCGGGCAGCGGCGCTACTCGGGGTGAACGGGGTGTCTGGACACCTCGCGTCTGGACAGTTGCCGCGAGGTGCGTCCCCGAGGCGACTATGCTGCAGTCGCGGTTGCGTTCAACCCTACCGCGGGACCCGGCCGGTCGTGGGCGTCCTGGGCTCCCGCTCTCGGATCATGGAGAGCGGATGCGGGTTGCACGCCTCCAGAACCGAACGCATCATCCGACGACGTGATCGAGCTTCCCGCCGGAGGTCCGTAGGACGCGTTGCCAGCCGTTGGACTCCCTTCGGACGAGTTGCCGCATCCGAAGGCCGGCGCCAGAAGCAACACGCCAAGTACCAGCCAGGCCAAACTCATGTGCGATGGCTTCGATCTCATGATGCTTGATGGTCTCGCATTCTCAGCACCCAACTGTGTTCCACGCGCGCTCAGCAACAGCATGGAATGGGTTCCCAACTACTCGTATGTGCAATATACGCCGCCTCTGCCCCAGGTCTCCGGTCCACCGGCAACCCTTGCCAATATCCTCCTGCCGGACCCATCGTGCGCCGTGGTAAACAGCACGCGATTGGAGTAGAACGCGATTGTCGAACCGTCCGGCGACCACGCCGCCCCCCCCGTGGTCTTCCGGTCACGGCCATCCTCTTCCCACACCGCAACCGGCGTACCGGTCCCATCGGCCGAGACTATTACGAAATCGCGGGCAGCTCCGTAGACGATCTTCGAGCCGTCGGGCGACCAGGACATTGCGGTATGCCACCTGCTGAGGTCTCCATAAGAGGTCCATTGCCGCTGATCACTGCCGTCGGGGTCCATCACGTAGATCCGCAGACCTGGGTCCGTATCTCTTGTCCTCTCTAGGTTCTCGGCAATGAATGCGAGCCGGCTGCCGTCAGGCGACCAGACGGGATCGCCCACCGTCTCGCCTAGCTCAACCAGGTCAGAACCGTCCGGCCGTACCGTGCGGATGGTATGGGCCAGCGAGTAGTCGCGGCCCACAAACGCGATGCGGCTTCCGTCCGGCGACCACGCCGGTGGATGGGCTACAGCATAGTTCGTCGCCGCAATCGTTCGCACGTTGGAGCCGTCCGCATCCATCACGCGGAGGTCCCGTCCCGACATGAAGGCGATCTGGGTCCCGTCGGGCGACCATGTTGGATACGCGTGCAGACCCTTGTCTCTCGTCAACCTGCGGACATCGGAACCGTCGATCGCGCTGGTCACTATCTCCGACCTTCCATCCCTCTTCGCGACTACATAGGCGAGACGGGACCCATCCGGAGAGAGGGCGGGCGAAAAGTTCCCTTGGTCGAGGCAATTTCCCACGGGGGAGCCTGGTGGAAAGATCAAAGCATCGGAGCCCTGAGCGTCGACGATGTATATGCCTTCAGGCGGCATAGCAACGGCTATGCGAGAGCCATCGGTCCACCAAACCGGGGTTGGATCGTAGTCGGCGATACCCTTCAATTTCCATGCGTGGTCGTCGGTTGTGCCGCAGTCCGATCCCACGAGGAGCAATCCAAGAAGCACGAACGCCAAGATCACCAGCACGCTGCCTGTCTTCCGATGGAACAGCATCGACTGAGATCTCCCGCGTCTATCCGTCAATCCGACTCGTACAGGGCGTCCTCAATGGGGGCTGCATCCCTCGGCGGATACCACCCAATTGGCTTCGCTGGACCCTCTTGCCAATACCCGCCTGTCGGACCCATCGTGGCTTGTGGTGAAAAGCACGCGATTGGAGTAGAAGGCGATTGTCGAACCGTCTGGCGACCACGCCGCCCCTCCCGTCGCCTCTGGCCCGAGGTCATTCCATACCGTGACGGGCGTGCCGGTCCCATCGGCCGAGACTATTTCGAAAGTCGACCCGGTCCCGTATACGATCTTCGAGCCGTCAGGTGACCAGGACAACGCGGTATACCACCGCCATCCGCCTCTCTGAAACGAAGCCAGTTCCCTCTGATTACTGGCGTCGGAGTTCACCACAACGAGCCGCTTATTCGGGACAGAGTCCCACCTTGAGAGTTTTCGCAAGTTTTCGGCAACGAATGCGATCCGGCTGCCGTCAGTCGACCAGACGGGACTGCCCAACGTTTCCCCTATCTCAACCAGGTCAGAACCGTCCGGCCGTATCGTGTAAACAACGTAGTTCCGCGGCGACTCGTCACGATCCACAAACGCGATCCGGCTGCCGTCCGGCGACCACGCCGGAGGGCGGGCTACACCATTCCTCTGCGCTATCATCCGCACGTTGGAGCCGTCCGCATCCATCACGTGGAGATCTCCGAAGCTATTTCTGGACCCCGACATGAACGCGATCTGGGTCCCGTCGGGCGACCACCTCGGAAACAGGTGCACGCCCTTGTCTTTCGTCAGCCTGCGGACATCTGATCCGTCGACGGCGGCGGTCATGATCTCCGACCTGCCATCCCGCTTTGCGACAACGTAGACGAGCCGGGACTGGTCCGGCGAAAGCGCGGGCGAAAATGGCCAGTTGTCGCGGCAGGTTCCGATGGGGGCGCCTGGTGGCAAGATCGAAATTTCGGAGCCCTGAGCGTCGACAACGTATATTCCTTCAGGCGGCATGGCAACGGCTATGCGAGAGCCATCCTGCCACCACACCGGCGCCGGGTCACCGTAGGCTGTATCCATCAACACGTCTCTGTCCAGCGTGTCGCCGCAGGGCGATCCCATCAGCAGCAATCCAAGAAGCACGAACGCTGAGATGACCAGCACCCTGCCTGCTTTCCGATCGAACGGCATCGACTTAGGCCTTCGCGTCTCTCCGTCAATCCAACCGGAGCAGGGCATCCTCAATTGGAGCGGCATCTATATACCACCCAATTGGCTTCGCTGGACCCTCTTGCCAATATCTGCCTGTCGGATCCGTCACTCGCGGTCGTGAAGAGCGTGCCACCGGAACTTTCGTGCTGGGAGAGGAAGGCGATCCTCGAGCCGTCCGGCGACCACGCCGCTCCCCCCCCGTCGTCCCTAACCCGGCGGCACTCGATACCCTGACGAACGTGCCGCTCCCATCGGCCGAGGCTATTATGAAATGTCCGGATCCGTAGACGATCTTCGAGCCGTCAGGCGACCAGGACAACGCGGTATACCAATCCGTGCTGCCTCTCTGCCACGAAGCCAAGTCCCTCCCGTTGCTGCCGTCGGGATCTGCTACAGTGAGCGAAATCCTGTCAGCGGCTTCGGGATAGTTGATGATCACTCTCATAAATGCGATCCGACTGCCGTCAGGCGACCAAGCGAGATCGCTTTGAGTGTTCCCTATCTCGATCCGATCAGAACCGTCCGGCCGTACCGTGCGGACGGTATGGGCCAGCGAGTAGTCACGGCCTACAAACGCGATGCGGCTGCCGTCCGGCGACCACGCCGGAGGATGGGCTCCAGCATAGTTCGCCGCCGCAATCATTCGCACGTTGGAGCCGTCCGCATCCATCACGTGGAGATCCGACCCCGACATGAACGCGATCTGGGTCCCGTCGGGCGACCACCTCGGATACAGGTGCACGCCCTTGTCTTTCGTCAGCCTGCGGACATCTGATCCGTCAACGGCGGCGGTCATGATCTCCGACCTGCCATCCCTCTTTGCGACAACGTAGGCGAGCCGGGACTGGTCCGGCGAAAGCGCGGGCGAAAATGGCCAGTTGTCGCGGCAGGTCCCGATCGGGGCGCCTGGTGGGAAGATCGAGATTTCGGAGCCCTGAGCGTCGACAACGTATATTCCTTCAGGCGGCATGGCAACGGCTATGCGAGAGCCATCCGTCCACCACACCGGCCCCAGATCATCGTAGGCTGCCACCTCCAACTCGTATCGGTGCTGTTCGTCGCCGCAGGGCGAGCCCATCAGCAGCAACCCATTTAGCGCGAACATCGAGATGGTCAGCGCCCTGCCTGCCTTCCGATCGAACGGCATCGACACAGACCTCCGCGTTAGTCCGACTGGTACAGGGCGTAGATCGCCATTATGTCTAGCGGATGCGGTGAGCAATCCTCTTCGTTCACTACTCCCATGCTCACCCGCCCTCGACCCGTTTCGACGGACCGGCTTCCTCCGACCTCTGTGGCTCAGGGGAGGCAGCGCCGTCGCCCATTTCGCCGGTCAAGACTTCCCTCCGGCGGCCCCTGTCTGCCACTGTACAGCCGCCGGCGCAAGAGTCAAGACTTCTCGTGTGAAGTTGCGATGAATGGGCCGCGAATTATGTGCCTTCGCCATAAGTTATCTGTAAAGTCTTCGCAAGATCCGATGGAGTTGGGGCTGGGTCTCGGCCCGGGCGCCTCCTGAATCCTATGTGCGGCGGTACGACTTTCCGGATCGCCTGCCAGCGCAACCGAAGGTGGGGAATGAAGCAGACCAACGAACTCATGTGTGAAGAAGAAGCGCTGCGGGAGCGGCTGTCCAGACGGAGCGACGGATGCGTTGCGTATTGCATCTTTGGGTGGGTAGAACTGACTTAGCAATCGGCGCGGATACCGTAGCCGATGCTCGTGCGATTCACCGGACCCGAGGGTCATATCATGGCTGGTCGCTGGGTGCTCGCGCTGCTTGTCTCTTGCGGACAGACCGTCGCTCTGGTCGAGCCGGGCTCCTGAATCTCCTGCGCAGGAAGCTAGCGCGCCGCCGGCTCAGGTCCCACCGCAGGGCGAGTTGGCGACACCGGTCCCCGGCTCATCGCTGCCGAGTGCGGGATTCAGCTCTTTGGAAGAGACCCTTGTGGGGGCGGACGTGATCGCGCGCGAGCCTCGCGAACACGAGCACATCGTGGGGCAATAGGTCCCCCAGCTATGCGGATGGGGCACGCTGAGGAACCGGCCCTACGGAGATCGCCGGCATCGCTTATACGGGATACGGCACTGGTGAACAGGACGCGCGAGCACGTATGGCGAAGATTGCAGCGGCGCACGATTCTCGCTGGGACGCGCGCGGCCGGCCTCCGCCTAGGGCCTGTTCACACTATCAGGTCTGATGTGATATGCTTGGCTCATGGAACTAACACAGGACCAGTACGAATGCATCGAACATCTATTGCCAGTGCAGCGGGGCAATGTGAGGATTCCGAATCTACAGGTGCTCAATGCCATTTTGTATGTTACTGAGCATGGCTGCAAGTGGCGTGGGTTGCCTCCCAGGTTCGGCAGGTGGCATACCATCTACACCCGTATGAACCGCTGGGCCAAGAGCGGCGTGCTCGACAGGATATTCGAACACCTGCAGCGAGAACAGATCGTGCGCGTCAAGCTCGAGGTCGTCTCGATGGACAGCACCATCGTCAAGGTGCATCCTGATGGCACGGGGGCGCTAAAAAAAAAACGGACCGCAGTCCATCGGCAAGTCCAGAGGTGGATGGACCACCAAGATTCATATGGTTGCCGCGAATGCTCGAACAGCCATGACCTTCTCACTCTCCCCTGGACAGGCTCACGACGCACCGGAGGGGCGCAGGTTGCTCAAGCGCCTTGGACCCCTGCGAGATAACCTGTCTGTGGTGATGGATCGCGCATACGAGGGCAACGAGACTCGCCAGCTTGCCCTGGAGTTGGGCATTGAGCCCGTCGTTCCTCCACTCTCGACTCGCATCAGCCCGTGGGAGTACGACAAGGAGCTCTACAAGAGGCGCAACGAGGTAGAGCGTCTGTTCCGACGATTGAAGGGCTTTCGCCGCATCTTCTCTCGCTTTGACAAGCTCGATGCGCTCTTTCTCGGCTTCATTCTCGTGGCGCTCATATTCGATGCGTTACGTAGTGTGAACACGCCCTAGCCGAGGTGCGCCAGCGTCTCGAGGACGCGGGCGCGGCGGTCGTCCATGTCCTCGAGGCGGCCTCGCTCCCGGTCGACGACGTCCTCGGGCGCCCGTGAGAGGAACTTCTCGTCCCGCAGGCGCGAGGCCAGGCGGCCGCGGTTCGCGTCGATCTGCCCGAGCTCGCTCGTCAGCCGCTCCCGCTCCTGCTCCACGTCGACGAGGCCCTCCAGCGGGACCGTGACCGTGCCGCTCGCCAGCACCAGGGACACCCGCTGCCCGGCCTCCGCCGCGCCGCCGTTCTCGGAGCCCAGCACCAGCGGGTCGATCTGCGCCAGCGTCCTGATGGCCCCGGCCTCGGACTCGATCGCGGCCAGCGCGTCCGGCGCGTCCACGACGGCCGCGACGCTCTCGTTGGGCCTGATCCTGAACTCGGCCCGCAGGTTGCGCACCGCCCGGACGATCTCGATCACCGACGCCATCGCCGACTCCGCCTCCTCGTCGATCAGCGCGTCGTCCCGGACCGGGTAGGACGCGACGATCAGCGAGTCCGGCCGTCCGGCCTCCCCAGGGATGCGCTGTACCAGGTTCTGCCAGACCTCCTCGGTGATGAAGGGCATGAACGGGTGCAGCAGCCTCAGCAGCCGCTCCAGCACGTAGGCCAGCACCGGCAGCGGCGTCTCGTCGCCGTCCCGGACGCGTATCTTGGCCGTCTCCAGGTACCAGTCGCAGTACTCGCCCCAGAGGAAGTCGTGGACGACCCGCTGCGCCTCGCCGAACTGGTACTCCTCCATGTGCGTCTGCACCTGGCCCGCGACGCGGTTGAGCCGGCTGATCATCCACCGGTCCTCGACGTGCTCGGGCGCGGGAGGCCAGCTCCAGCCCGACGCTCCGCCCGCGCGGTCGACGTTGCCGATCACGAAGCGCGACGCGTTCCACAGCTTGTTCGCGAAGTTGCGGCTCGCCTCCATCTTCTGCTCGTTGAGCCGCATGTCGTTGCCGGGCGAGTTGCCGCTCGTCAGCGCGAAGCGGAGCGCGTCGGCGCCGTACGCGTCGATCAGCTCCAGCGGGTCCATCACGTTCCCGCGGGACTTGCTCATCTTGACGCCGTCGGTGTCCCGTATCAGCCCGTGCAGGTACACCGTGTCGAACGGTATCTCGCCGGTGTTCTTCAGGCCCATCATGATCATGCGGGCGACCCAGAAGAACAGGATGTCGTGGCCCGTCTCCATGTCGCTCGTGGGGTAGAAGTAGTCGAAGTCCTCGGTATCGTCCGGCCAGCCGAGCGTCGAGTGGGGCCACAGCGCGGAGCTGAACCAGGTGTCCAGCACGTCCGGGTCCCGCGTCAGCGACGCGGAGCCGCACTCGGAGCAGGCGTCGGGGTCCGCGTGGTCGACGGTGACGGCGTCGCAGTCGCCGCAGTACCAGACCGGGATGCGGTGCCCCCACCAGAGCTGGCGGCTGATGCACCAGTCGCGTATGTTCTCCATCCAGTTGTAGTAGACCTTGGAGAAGCGCTCGGGGATGATCCTGATCTCGCCCGAGCGAACGGCCTCGATGGCGGGCTCCGCCAGCGGCTTCATCCTCATGTACCACTGCTTCGACACGATGGGCTCGACGACCTCGTCGCACCGGTCGCAGTGCCCCACCGCGTGGCTGTATGGGTCTACGCTCTCCAGCAGCCCGTCCCGCTTAAGCTCCTCGACGATCTCCGGCCGCACGTCGAGCCGGTCCTTGCCCGCGTAGTGGCCGGCGTTCTCGTTCATCGTGCCGTCGAGCTCCATCACGCTGACGGTGTCGAGCCCGTGGCGCTGGCCGATCTCGAAGTCGTTGTGGTCGTGGCCCGGCGTCACCTTCAGCGCGCCGGTGCCGAACTCCGGGTCCACCGTGTCGTCGGCGATCACGGGCAGGAGACGGCCCAGCACGGGCAGCACCGCGGTGCGGCCGACCAGGTGCGAGTACCGGTCGTCGTCCGGGTTCACGGCGACCGCCGTGTCGCCCAGCAGCGTCTCCGGCCTGGTCGTCGCGATCGTCAGGTGGTCGTCGGAGCCCTCCAGCCGGTACCGCAGGTGGTACAGCGCCGCGGACTCGTCCCGGTGCTTCACCTCCAGGTCGGACAGCGCAGTCGAGCAACGCGGGCACCAGTTGACTATCCGCTCGCCGCGGTAGATCAGCCCCTCCCGGTACAGGTTGACGAACGTCGTGCGCACCGCCTTGCTGGGGCCTTCGTCCAGCGTGAATCGCCGGCGGGTCCAGTCGCAGGACACCCCAAGGCGCTTGACCTGCTCGTAGATGCGCTCGCCGTACTGGTCGACCCACTCCCATACGAGGTCGACGAAGGCCTGCCGGCCCAGGTCGTGTCTCGTCTTGTCGTCCCGGGCGAGCTGCCGCTCGACCACCACCTGGGTGGCGATGCCCGCGTGGTCGGTGCCGGGCAGGTACAGCGTCGGGTCGCCGATCATCCGGTGCCAGCGGACCATCAGGTCCTCGAGCGCCTTGGTCAGCGCGTGCCCCATGTGGAGCTCGCCGGTGACGTTCGGGGGCGGCATGATGACGACGTACGGCTTCTTCGAGCGGTCGACGACGGGGGTGAAGTATCCGCCCTCGACCCAGGCGTCGTAGACGCGCTGCTCCACCGACTTCGGGTCGTACGCCTTCGTCATGTCCGAGGTCGTCGCGGTCTGTGCCATCGGCCGTCCTTCGTTGCGCGGCAGAGGGCCGCGTCGGTCATGTAATTCTATTGGCGGCTACGAAATCCGTCAACGAAGACGATGCACCCAGACCCCCACCTCCACGTTCGGTGCCATATCTACCCGCCATCATCTCGTAGGGGCGGGTTTCCAACCCGCCCTGGCCCTGCGATACGGCTCCCTTACCATTTGGATGGGGTTTTGGGTGCCCTCGCGCAACCGTCATTCCGGCGAAGAGCCTGCCCTCGTGGATACGGGGGAGGAAACCCAGGGGTGGCGGATGGGGTCCCCGTCTCCACGGGGACGACGAGGCCGCCGGTCCCCTAGCCGAGCAGATCGACGACGCGGTCGAGGATGCGGTTCCCGACGTCGTACTTGGACATCAGGCCCAGCTCTTCCATGCGGCCCTCGCGGTCGATGAGCACCACCTCGTTCGTGTCGGTCTCGAAGCCGCTGCCCTCGGCCGTGACGTCGTTCGCGGCGATCAGGTCGAGGCTCTTGGGGACGAGCTTGTCCCGCGCGTTCGCCAGCACGTCGTCCGTCTCCGCCGCGAAGCCGACCTTGACCAGGCCGTCGCCGCCCAGCGACGCGATCACGTCCGGCGTCCTCACCAGGTCGAGCGTCATCCGCTCGGCGTCGCCCTTCTTGATCTTGGAGCCGGCGGCCTCGGCGGGGCGCCAGTCGGAGACGGCCGCCGCCATCACCAGCGCGTCGGCGCCGGCGCACTGCTCCCGCAGCGCCTCCAGCATCTCGCCGGCGGAGACGACGCCGACGACGCGGGCGCCGACCGGGTCGGGCAGGTCGTTGGGCGCCGCCACGACGACGGTGTCCGCCCCGCGGTCGCGCGCTGCCTCGGCGACCGCGTAGCCCATCTTGCCCGAAGAGCGGTTGGTCACGAACCGGACCGGGTCGAGCGCCTCCCGCGTGCCCCCCGCGCTGACGACGACCTTCCGGCCGGCGAGGTCGCCGCCGCGGCCCAGCACCCACCGCACGTGGCCCACGATCTCGGGCACCTCTATCATGCGGCCCTGGCCCATGAGCCCTGACGCGAGGCGCCCCCGCGCCGGCCCCGCGATCGTGACGCCGCGGGAGCGCAGCGTCTCGACGTTGTGCGCAGTGGCCGGGTGCTCGTACATGTGCCCGTCCATCGCGGGGCAGACGATCACCGGCGCCGCCGTCGCCAGTACGGTCGTGGTCACCGGGTCGTCCGCCAGGCCGAGCGCCATCTTCGCGATCGTGTTCGCCGTCGCCGGCGCGACGACGACCACTTCCGCCCGCTCGGCGACGGCGACGTGCTCTATCGCGTCGTCCGACGACGGGTCGAACATGTCGGCCAGCACAGGCCGGTGGGTGATGCTGCGGAAGGCCAGCGGGGTCGCGAACTTCGCGGCGCTCCCGGTCATCAGCACGTCGACGAGCGCGCCCGCCTGGGTCAGCTTGCTGGCGAGGTCGACGGCCTTGTGGCAGGCGATGCTGCCGGTGACGCCGAGCGCTACGTGTTTGCCGGCAAGAGGTCGTGGCATCCTGAGGTCCCTTCCTTTCGTGGTAAAGGCCGATGCCGGACGACGCTCTCGTAACGCCGTCCCGTGAACATGATACTCGGTTTTTCGCGTTCGCGTCTCCTCGTCCTCAAGTCAGCAGGGCTCTGAATCGTTCCCTCTCCCCTCGCGGGAGAGGGCTAGGGTGAGGGGGCTTCGACCAAGTTGTTCCCTCTCCCCTCGCGGGAGAGGGTTAGGGTGAGGGGGCGTCGACCAAGTCGTTCCCTCTCCCCCTCGCGGGAGAGGGTCAGGGTGAGGGGGCGTCGACCAAGTAGTTCCCTCTCCCCTCGCGGGAGCAGGGTCAGGGTGAGGGGGCGTCGACCAAGTCGTTCCCTCTCCCCCTCGCGGGAGAGGGTTAGGGTGAGGGGGCGTCGACCAAGTTGTTCCCTCTCCCCTCGCGGGAGAGGGTTAGGGTGAGGGGGCGTTCAACCCGGTTCAAGTCTGTGGTGACTCCGGAAGGCCCCGAGTCACGAGAACGAAACGCACGCGTCGGACACGACGCGCAGGACCGACTCCTGGGCGAACCGGGCCTTGTACTCGGCCGACACCTCGTCGAGCAGACGCGTCGCGTCGCCGCCCGGCGGCGCCAGTATCACGAGCACCTTCGACTGCTCCTGCTGGATCGTCCCCTCGGCGCCGCGCCACTGGCCCCGGCCGTCGAGCACGGTCAGGCCGTCCGGGAACCGCGGCGTGACCGTGTCCGCCAGGAAGCCCTCCCACAGCCCGTCGGACACGATCAGGCCCGACTCGCCGTCGCCACGGCCCATGTAGAGTTCGTACTTCACCCACAAGTCGCCCCCGTCGGGGCAGGCGGGCGCGGCCGTATCGACATCGATGCACGCGGCCGCGGCCAGGAGTGCAAGGGTTGCGCAGACCAGCACCGCCATTCGCATCGAATCGCCCCCGCGGGACGTCTCGCGGCCGCAACCGCGGTGCTGGAAGTCTACCCGATGGCCACGCGCCATGCCCGGCCCCAAGGCTGCCGCTCTTGTCGTCCCGAGCGCAGCGAGGGACCTGGGGAGGGGACCAGTCGCCGTGACTCGCCACACGACCTGGCTCCCGACACGGCCCCCACCCCAGGCCCTTCAGCTTCGTTCAGGGCGACAACGACTGGGCACACGTCCCCGCCGTCCCGCCGTTTTTCGTTTGTTGACATGGCCGCGATCCATCCCCTAGACTTGTTCTGGCAGTTGAGATGCTCGACTGCTAACGAAAACAGTCAGGCACATCGATACCCAAGCAGGAGGTGCGAATTTGGCGACAGAGGCAAAGGTGACGTTCAAGCCGGTCGGAAACCGGATCGTTGTCGAGCCGTTGGAGGACGAGGCGGAGATGAGCTCCGGCGGGATCTACATTCCCGACACCGCCAAGGAGCGGCCGCAGTCCGGCAAGGTCGTGGCCGTAGGACCCGGCAAGCTGACGGACGATGGCACGAGGCTGCCGATGGAGGTCGCGGTCGGCGACATCGTCGTCTACTCCAAGTACGGCGGCACGGAGTACAAGGAAGGCGAGACCGAGTACCTGGTGCTCCGCGACGACGACGTCCTGTTCACACGATAGTACCGGCGGCGGACACAAACACACCAACCAACTCACGAAGACACCCAGGAGGACTTAAGTGCCAAAGCAGTTGAGTTTCGGAGAAGAAGCTCGGGCGGCGATGAAGCGGGGGATCGACACCATGGCCGACACCGTCGGCGTGACACTCGGCCCGCGGGGCCGCAACGTCGTGCTCGACAAGAAGTTCGGCCCGCCGCAGGTATGCAGCGACGGCGTGACGATCGCCAAGGAGATCGAGCTCGAGGACGCCTACGAGAACATGGGAGCCCAGCTCCTCAAGGAGGCGGCCAGCAAGACCAACGACGTTGCCGGTGACGGCACGACGACGGCGACCGTCCTGTCCCAGGCGATCATCCACGAGGGGTTCAAGAACATCGCGGCGGGCGCCAACCCCATGGCCCTCAAGCGAGGCATCGACAAGGCCGTCGTGGCCCTGCGCGACTCCGTCGAGCAGGCGGCGACGACCGTCGAGGGCAAGGAGAAGGTCGCCCAGGTGGCCTCCCTGTCCGCCCATGACGACGAGATGGGCACCCTGATCGCCGACGTGATGGAGAAGGTCGGCAAGGACGGCGTGATCACCGTCGAGGAGTCGAAGGGCATCAGCTTCGAGCAGGAGTTCGTCGAGGGGATGCAGATCGACCGCGGCTACATCTCGCCCTACTTCGTCACCAACCAGGAGCGGATGGAGACCGACATCGAGAGCCCGTACATCCTGATCACCGACAAGAAGCTCTCGGCCGTCTCGGACCTGCTGCCCGCGCTGGAGAAGATCCTCCAGGTCGGCAAGAACGTGGTCGTCGTGGCGGAGGACATCGAGGGCGAGGCCCTCGCGACGCTGGTGGTCAACAAGCTCCGCGGCACGCTCAACGTGCTCGCGGTCAAGGCCCCGGGATTCGGCGACCGCCGCAAGGAGATGCTCCAGGACATGGCCATCCTCACGGGCGGCAAGGTCATCAGCGAGGAGATCGGGCGCAAGCTCGACTCCGTCACCGTCGAGGACCTCGGCAACGCCCGGCGAGTGGTCGCCAGCAAGGAGGACACGACCTTCGTCGACGGCGCCGGCTCCGAGGACGCCATCCAGGGCCGCATCAACCAGATCAAGGCCCAGATCGAGGAGACGACCTCGGACTACGACCGGGAGAAGCTCCAGGAGCGCATGGCCAAGCTGTCCGGCGGCGTCGCCATCATGAAGGTCGGCGCGGCCACCGAGATCGAGCTCAAGGAGAAGAAGCAGCGGCTGGAGGACGCCCTGTCGGCGACCCGCGCCGCGGTGGAAGAGGGCATCGTGCCCGGCGGCGGGGTAACCCTCGTCCGGTCGCAGGCCGCTCTCGACTCCCTCGACGTGGTCGACGACGAGAAGACCGGCGTCGAGATCATGCGCCGCGCGCTCGACGCGCCCATCAAGCTGATCGCTGAGAACACCGGCATCTCCGGCGACGTGATCCTGTCCGAGACCCGCAAGACCGAGGGCGACTGGGGTTACGACGCCGAGACCGGCGACTTCACGAACCTGCTCGAGCGGGGAATCATGGACCCGGCCAAGGTGACCCGGGCGGCCATCGAGAACGCGGCCAGCGTCGCGTCCATGGTCATCACCACCGAGTCGCTCATCACGGACGTCAAGGAGGAGACTCCTCCGATGCCCGCGGCCCCGCCGATGGACTACTAGGCCCAACCGGACCGAACCGCGGAGAGGGCCCCGCACGTCGGGGCCCTCTTTGATTTAGGCGTTCGCGACACGCGAGTGGGTCGCCAAAACCGTCCGTGCCTTTCCCATTGTTCCCTCGCCCCTTTGCGGGAGATGGTCAGGCAGAGGGGGCGTTGGACCTTGCGCAGGTCTGTCACCCTCAATCTGTGGAGACTCCGGGACGGTCCTGCCGGGGCGGCCATCGGTCTTGACCTGAATTCGGCTTACTGCTAGATTCGAGACAGGTAGGGTCACTCCTGCTTCGAGGATGTGGACATGCTCACGGTCCGACAGCAGCGGATACTGAACATCATCGTCGGAGACTACATCCGCACGGCGCTGCCCATCGCCTCGGACGCGATAGCCCAGCAGCGCGACCTGGGCGTGAGCTCTGCCACGATCAGGAACGAGGTCGCGCAGCTCGAGGAGCAGGGCTACATCTCCCGCCCGCACGCCTCCGCCGGCAGCGTGCCCCTGGACAAGGGATACAGGACCTACGTCGAGGCCCTGGACGCCGCCTCCTCCGCTTCGTCGCCCTCGGACGCGCGCGCCTACGTCCGCAGCAGCCTCATGGAGGCCGCGCAGGACCTGGACAACTGGGCCACGGTCGCCGCGCAGCTCATGGCACGGATGGTCGGCAACCTGGGACTCGCCACCTTCCCCAAGGCGCCCGAATCGAAGGTCAGGTACCTCGAACTCGTCTACCTGCAGGAGTTCCTGGCCATGCTCATCGTCGTCATGGAGCAGGCACGGCTCCGAAAGCACCTGATCCGGCTCGCCGCGCCGATCAGCCCGACCGAGGCCGAGATCGCCGGCAACAGGGTCAGGAACCAGCTCATGGGCATGACCGGACGTGAGATCGGCGGGCTCGACGCGGCAGACCTCTCACCGCTCGAAGAGGAGATGGTCGAGGCCACCGCGCTGATGCTCGACGAAGAGGACGACAGGCGATACAGCGACCACTACGTCGACGGGCTCAGGAACCTGCTGGCGCAGCCCGAGTTCGAGTCCGCCGACAGGTCACGCGCCGTCGTACACGGCGTCGAGGACGGCAGCCTCGTCGAGGCGATACTGGGCCAGACACCGTCCGGCAACACGGTGCGGGTCGTCATCGGCCGGGAGCACGACGGGGACCTGCTGTGGCCCCTGAGCGTGGTGCTCGCCCACTACGGCACGCCCGGGAAGGCGCAGGGCGTCGTCGGCGCCATCGGGCCGACCCGCATGGAGTACCTGGACACCATCGCCAGCGTCCGGCTGCTGTCTTCCGTCATGAGCGAGCAGCTCGAGGCGGTGCACGGCGCCTAGACTTCCCGCCGACCCGCGTTCGATTCGCCCACCCCTCACGGAGTTCGAGGATACCTTGCTGATTTCGGTTATCGGCGCCAGCGAGCCGAGCCCCCATATCGAGGCCCTGGCCGAGCAGGTCGGCGCGGAGCTGGCCAGGCGCGGCATGACCGTCGTGTGCGGCGGCCTCGGCGGCGTGATGGCCGCGGTGTGCCGCGGCGCGAAGTCCGCCGGCGGCGCCACGGTCGGCATCCTGCCCGGCGACGACCCGGCCGACGCCAACCCGTGGGTCGACATCCCGGTCTGCACCGGCCTCGCCTACGCCCGGAACGTGATCGTCGTCAAGAGCGGCCGCGCCGTCATCGCCGTCGGCGGCGCCTACGGCACGCTGTCCGAGATCGGCCACGCCCTCGGCGAGGGCATACCGGTCATCGCCCTCGAGACGTGGGAGCTGGGACGCAACGGGACCGCGGACGACGCGATGGTGCCCGCGGACAGCCCGGCCGACGCGGTCGAGAAGGCGATTCGGGCGGCCGAAGCGCGGACGCCGGCGCCCGTCAGGTCCCGGTAAACCCATGCCAACCGTATCGGACGTAAGGGCCAGGGAAGCCCTCGACTCGCGGGGCAACCCGACCGTCGAGGTAGAGATCGGCATCTCCGATGGCGCGGTCGGCCGCGCGCTCGTGCCCTCGGGCGCCAGCAGCGGTACCTCCGAGGCCCTGGAGCTGCGCGACGGCGACGCGTCGCGCTTCGGCGGCCTGGGCGTGCGGACCGCCGTCGCGAACGTCCGCGGCCCGATAGCCGACGTCATCATGGGCCGCGAGGCCGGCGAACAGGCGGCGTTGGACGGCGCGCTGATCGAGCTCGACGGGACACACGACAAGTCCCGCCTCGGCGCCAACGCCGTCCTCGGGGCGTCGATGGCGTTCGCCCACGCCAGCGCCGCCAGCGCAGGCGTGCCGCTGTACCGATACTTCGCCGGAGGCCGCCGGGTCTCCCTCCCGGCGCCGATGCTCAACATCGTCAACGGCGGCAGGCACGCCGATGGCTCGACCGACATCCAGGAGTTCATGGTCATCCCCGCCGGCTTCGATACCTTTCGCGAGGCGCTGCGCGCGGGCGTGGAGGTCTTCCACACGCTGAAGCGGCGCCTGGGCGAGCGCGGGATGGCCTCGACCGTCGGCGACGAGGGCGGCTTCGCGCCCAGGCTCGAGTCCGACCGCGAGGCGGTCGACCTGGTACTCGACGCGATCGCCGCGGCGGGCTACGAGCCCGGCGAGCAGTGCTTCATCGCCCTAGACGTCGCCGCCAGCGAGCTTGCCGCCGGCCGCGGCCGGTACGCCTTCGAGCGCCAGGGCTGGAGCGCGTCGTCCGACGAGCTCGTGACCATATACGACGACTGGCGCAGGCTCTACCCCATCCTCAGCATAGAGGACGGCATGGGCGAGGACGACTGGGACGGCTGGGTCGACCTCACGCGCCGCCTGGGCGACTCGGTGCAGCTCGTCGGAGACGACATCTTCACGACCAGGCCGGCGGCCGTCTCGCGGGGCGTCGCCGAGAACGCGGCCAACGCGGTCCTGCTGAAGCTGAACCAGGTGGGCACCGTCACCGAGACCGTCGCCGCGCTGGAGGCGGCTCGGAACGCGGGCTGGGGCACCGTCATCAGCCACCGCTCCGGCGAGACCGAGGACACGACCATAGCCGACCTGGCCGTGGGCACCGGCGCCGGCCAGATCAAGGCCGGCGCGCCCAGCCGGGGCGAGCGCACCGCCAAGTACAACCGCCTCCTCCGCATCGAAGAAGAGCTGGGCCCCAACGCCACCTTCGCCGGCCTCGACGTCTACCGGCGATATCTGTAGTTCGTACGGCGGGCCGCCAGCGCGAGCGAGGTAACTGCATGTACGTCAGCGCCGATGGCCCATCGTAGAGGGTATCTGGACAAGACCAGGAAAGCACCGGATGGGCGCTGAGCAAGAAGTAAAGCTCGCACAACAAGCCTGGGCGCGGTCGAGGGGCATCCCTTTCGACTCACGCGGCTATGTGCACGATGTTGAGTCCAACCTTCGAAGACCACTGTCACCTCGTGCGCGGGACGGCTTTCGAGGCGGTTCTGGGAGAGAATTAGACGGTGACATGAAAGCGCTGCACTCATCCTCAGCGCTGGCCGCAAACTTCTTCGACTATTGGACCGACATAGCCAAGGCTCCTCTCCTGTCGGCACTGGGCATAGGTGCCAATGGGGCAGAGTCTCTGCATTTTGAGGAACAGTTCCCTACCAGCCTCGGAGGCACTCCACCACACCTCGATGTGGCCATGACGCTGCGCCCCAGCCACGTTGTTGCTATAGAAAGCAAGTTTACTGAGCCCCTGAGCCGCTCGACCACCGGTAAGTCCGAGTTTACGCCGAGCTACTTTCCTTGCTCCGGTGGTCTTTGGACAGCGCAGGGGTTACCGGCATGCCAGGCGCTTGCTGAAGAGCTGCACGGAGGAGGACTCCGGTTCGAGTTCTTGGATCCGTGGCAACTCTTGAAGCACGCACTTGGGTTGGCGACACAACTCGGTGACAGATTCAGTCTCTACTACTTGTACTACGACTACCCCGGAAAGAGATCAGAAGCGCACAAGAGGGAGATCGAGTGCTTTGCTCGCCGAGTGGGACGTGAGACACGGTTCACCGCACTCACGTATCAGGTCGCTTTCAGAAAGCTCTGGGCATCCGGTCAAGCCAATCCGGAATACCTGGAGTATCTGGCAGCCAGGTACTTCCCGACAACCTTTGACAGCCTGCCCTAGCCCGGTGCGCCGGGGAGGGACTCGCAGGCTATTCCGTTGCCGTCCCGGTCCAGCCTGTGCCGGTCCGACTCAGGCCCGCCCGCCGCCTCGTAGAAGGCTTGCGCCTCCGCCCACGTGTCGAAGTCGGAGCAGTTGCGGTCCGGCCCGTCGGGGTCGTACTTCGTGCCGGGCGCGCTCGACTCCGGCGTTGGCATCGTCGGAGTTACCGTTGGCGCGCCAGTGGCCGAACCCGGCGCGCCGGGGAGGGACTCGCAGGCTATGCCGTTGCCGTCGCGGTCCAGCCTGTGCCGGTCCGACTCAGGCCCGCCCGCCGCCTCGAAGAAGGCCTGGGCCTCTGACCACGTCTCGAAGTCGGAGCAGTTGCGGTCCGGCCCGTCTGGGTCGTACTTCGTGCCGGGGGCGTTCGACTCCGGCGTGGCCGTCGGCGCCCGCGGGGCGGTGGTGGACTCGCGTGGCGCGGCCGTCGGCGTTGGAACGGCTGCAACGGCCGTTGGGGCCGGCGGGGCGTCCTCAGGGTCGACGGACTGCAGGAAGACAGCGTGATCGCACGTCCCGAGCATCTCGCGCAGCGCGGCGGCCTCCCGCTCGGTCGCAGTCAGGCCCCACTCGTTCTTGATGACTACCCAGTCGGTCGCGTACTGGCACCAGTATGACCGGTCCGGCGGACGCCACTCGTCCGGACCGTCCGCGCCCTTCGACCGGTTCGCCGACGCCGTGACCGCGATCAGGTGCCCCGGATACGCCAGGCTGTTGGCGTACAGCATCTTCCGGTCGCGGCTCCACGCGTGGCCACCCGACGCGTGCGCGTTCGCCAGCGGCACCATGTGGTCGACGTCCAGCCTCCCCGGGTCGTTCACTATGTCGCCCGTGTACGGACCCACCCAGTTGCCGGACGCAACCCTGCACTGCCGGTCGTCGGTGAACACGACGGGCACCGTCGATTCGGCGATCAGCACCTCCTGCCTCGCGTCCTGGCAGTCGCGGTCGGCGTCGGTCCAGTGCCGCCAGTCGCTCCGGGCGTAGTCCGGTATGCGGCCCGAACGCCCTGAGACGGTGATGCGCAGTACCAGGGCGACAGGCCGCGCGGGTTGTGCGGTGGGTATGGAGGTTGCCGGCGCGGGGACTGACGCGGATGCGACCGTCGCGGTTGCCGGGACTGTCGTCGCCGGGGCCGCAGTCGGCTGGAACGGCGTCGGTTCGCCGCACGCGATGACGACGGCCAGGTGCGCGGCGGAGGCGGCCAACAGCAGGCGCCGGAGCATGGGACAAGCCTAGCACAGGCCCGGCAGGCGCATTCGCCGGTACGACGAACGAAAGCACACCTGACCCGTTCGCCCCGAGTGCCCCGACGCTTCGTCGGGATGTATCGAGGGGCCGCCATGAAGTGCGGGCGAGGCTCAGCACCAAATCATCCCCCATCATCAGAATCCCACGAATCACAGTTCAGACGTTCCGCTTCACCTGCTCTGAACAGTTACCACCGCAGGTCTCGCTGGACATACCAGCACGTCTGTGCTATTCTGGCCCCTATGAATTCACCCCGCGTGCTGGCGTCTTGCCTCCTCTCCCTCGACGGGAGAGGACTGAGGTGAGGGTGAACCACGCAACCAATCATCTTCATCATTTGAATCACACAAGTCACAGTTCAGACGTTTGGAACACCGGTGTCCCATTTTGTCCCGCCCTGTTCCACCCCAGGTACGAAACGCGGAACACCACCTGTTCCATTCTCCGGCAAACTGTTCCACCGCCCAGATAGGAACGGGACACTTTGGAACACAATGGAACACCTCACGAAAACCGGTCCCTCCCCTCCACCCCACAGCGCTCCCGCCAAACTGAGACCTCCCCTTAACCGACCGCTCCCACCCGGAACCCACCCGCCCGCGGTCGAGTGGTCCTGTCCCAACTACTCACTATCCACTATTCACTATCCACTACTCCCGTAGTACGATATGCCCGTGGTCCGGCTCGGCTGAATTTCCGACACCCTGGAGGACGTGAATGGGCACCCGCATCGGCATCAACGGATTCGGGCGGATAGGCAGGCAGGTGCTGAGGGCCGCCATCGAGCGGCACCCAGACAAGCTCGACGTCGTCGCGGTCAACGACCTGACCGACACCGACACCAACGCCCACCTGTTCAAGTACGACTCCAACTACGGGATATACCCCGGGAGCGTCGAGGCCACCGACGACGCCATCGTCGTCGACGGCGCGACGGTCAGCGTGCTCGCCGAGCGCGATCCGGCCAGGCTCCCCTGGGGAGACCTCGGCGTCGACGTCGTCGTCGAGTCGACCGGCTTCTTCACCGACGCCGCGCGGGCGTCCGGCCACCTGCAGGGCGGCGCGAAGAAGGTCATCATATCCGCCCCGGCCAACGGCGAGGACCTTACGCTCGTCCTCGGCGTCAACCAGGACTCGTACGACCCGGCGGCACACCACATCCTCTCCAACGCCTCCTGCACGACGAACTGCGTCGCCACGATGGTCAAGGTCGTGAACGACGCCTTCGGGGTCGAAAGCGCGCTGATGACAACGATCCACTCGTATACCGGCGACCAGATGATCCTGGACAAGGTGCATAACGACAACGACCTGCGCCGCGCCCGGTCGGCCGCCCAGAACATCGTGCCGACGACCACGGGCGCCGCCAGGGCGTGCGGCGTCGTGCTGCCGGAGCTGAACGGCAAGATACACGGGATGTCGTTCAGGGTGCCTACCTCCACCGGCTCGGTCACCGACCTGGTCGCCAACCTGGGGCGGGACGTCACCGCGGACGAGGTGAACGACGCATACAGGGCGGCCGCCGCCGGCAGTCTCGCAGGCATCATGGACTACACCGACGAGCCGCTGGTCAGCAGCGACTTCGTCCGCAACCCGCACAGCTCGATCATCGACGGCCTGTCCACGATGTCGATGGGCGGCAACATGGTCAAGATCGTCGGCTGGTACGACAACGAGTGGGGCTACAGCTGCCGGACGGCCGACCTCGCGGCCTTCCTGTCCGACAGGGGCCTGTAGCCCGAACGCGGGCCGCCGCCATGCCGACGGAGCTTCCCCGGGCCGTCCTGCTCGACCTGGACGACACTGTCCTCGTGTTCGACTCCGCCTCCCCGGCGTCGTGGAGCGCGGCCTGCCGCCGGCTCTCGGACCGGCTCGACCGCGTCAGCCCGGACGTGCTGGGCGAGGCGTTCGAGCTGGAGGGCCTGTGGTACTGGGGCGACCCGGCGCGCCACGTCACGGGCAGGCTCGATTTCCAGCGCGCCTGGAGACGGGTCGCCCGCGGCGCGCTGAGGCGCGTCGGCATCGACGACGAAGACCTGGCGCGCGATATGGGCGCGGCCTACGCGGAGGAGCGCATCGCGGCGGTCCAGCCCGTCCCCGGCGCGCTCGACGTGCTGTCGCGGCTGCGGAACGCCGGAGTCGCGACCGCGCTGGTGACCAACGGCGGCGCGGCCGGACAGCGCGCCAAGATCGAGCGTTACGACCTGGAGCCGCTCTTCGACCACATCCTGATCGAGGGCGAGTTCGGCGTCGGGAAGCCCGACCGCCGCGTCTTCGAACACGTGCTGGAGCGCCTGGACGTCGAGCCCCAAGACGCCTGGATGGTCGGCGACAAGCTCGACTTCGACATCGCGACACCCAGGCTGCTCGGCATGCACACCGTCTGGATCGACGTCGAGCGGACCGGCGTGCCGGACGACGCCCCCGCGCGGCCAGACCGCGTCATACGCTCGATCGCCGAGCTGTTGCCCGACGATGGAGGTTGGCGAATTCGTCGTCCTGGGAATTGTTGAGAGCCGCGCTATGGCAGTATAATGACGCTAGGCGGCGCGTATAATGCGGACGCCGAAGAGGCACCTATCCGAGGGGGAGGTCTTACCGATGGCCATCGAGACGATCACCGAGACCGGGACATGGCGGGTAAAGTCTGGCCTTGCCCAGATGCTCAAGGGCGGCGTCATCATGGACGTCGTCACGGCCGATGAGGCCAAGATCGCTGAGGACGCCGGCGCCGTGTCCGTCATGGCGCTGGAGCGCGTGCCTTCCGACATCCGGAAGGACGGCGGCGTCGCGCGGATGTCGGACCCGACCAAGATCATGGAGATCATCGACGCCGTCACGATTCCCGTGATGGCCAAGTGCCGCATCGGCCACTTCGTGGAGGCGCAGGTGCTCGAGGCCATGGGCGTCGACTACATCGACGAGTCGGAGGTGCTGACGCCCGCCGACGAGGACAACCACGTCGACAAGCACCAGTTCAAGGTGCCCTTCGTCTGCGGCTGCCGCAACCTGGGCGAGGCGCTGCGGCGCATAGGCGAGGGCGCGGCCATGATCCGCACCAAGGGCGAGGCCGGCACCGGCAACGTCGTCGAGGCGGTCAGGCACGCGCGCGCCGTCATGGGCGAAATCCGCCGCATCCAGGGAATGAGCACCGACGAGCTCATGGCCACTGCCAGGGACATGCGCGCGCCCTACGAGTTGGTCAAGGAGATACACGACACCGGCAAGCTCCCGGTGGTCAACTTCGCCGCGGGCGGCATCGCCTCCCCGGCCGACGCCGCGCTGATGATGCAGCTTGGCGTCGAGGGCGTCTTCGTAGGCTCGGGCATCTTCAAGTCGGAGAACCCCCAGCGCATGGCCGAGGCCATCGTCAAGGCGACCACCCACTTCAACGACCCCGGGATGATCGCCGAAGTCTCCAGGGGACTCGGCGACGCCATGCCAGGCCTCGACGTCAGGACGATGCCCGAGGAGGAGCAGCTCGCGGTCCGGGGATGGTAGCTTGCCCAACGTCGGCATTCTCGCCATTCAGGGCGACGTAATAGAGCACAGGCACGCGCTGGAGCGCATAGGCGCCGAGACGACCGAGATCAGGCTGCCCCACCAGCTCGACGGCATCGACGGCCTCATCATACCGGGGGGCGAGAGCACGACGATCGTGCAGCTCATCGACATCTACGATCTCCGGGATGTGATCTGCGACAAGGTGAGATCGGGCCTGCCCACGTGGGGGACCTGCGCGGGCATGATCGTCCTCGCCGACAGGCTCACCGACAGGCGGCCCGACCCGCTGCGGCTCATGGACATCGACGTCAGCCGCAACGCCTTCGGGCGACAGGTCGACAGCTTCGAGCAGGACCTCGAGATCGCCGGCGTCGAGGGCCCGCCGTTCCGCGGTGTCTTTATCCGCGCCCCCGTCGTCAACAGCGCCGGCGAGGGCACCGAGATACTGGCACGGCTGGACGACGGACGCCCCGTCGCCGTGCGGCAGGACCGCATGCTGGCGACCTCGTTCCACCCGGAGCTGACCGACGACTCCCGTGTCCACCAGCTCTTCGTAAGGATGATCGAGACCGGCGGCTGACACGGAGCCCGATGGCGATACGACCGTTCCACCCCTTCGACATAGCCCGCCTGGCCCGTCGCGGGTCGGGGCCGGTCCGGGACCGCGCGGTCACGCTCTCCGGCCTGCGCCCCGAGGCGCGTCCCGGCCTGTCGATGTCCGACGTCCTCAGGACGACGGTCGCGCTGCAGGCCGCCGAGTGTCGCTCGCTCACATCGACGGACGGCGCCGGGGTCTCCGCCGTCGTCGCGGCCAGGCCCAGGTCGGGCCCGGAGTCGTACGAGATCGCGCACATGCTGTCGGGCGACGCCGAGCCGGGCCACGTCGACCTCCTCCGCGAGCTGTGCAGCGCGGTCGCCTCCACCGGCGGCCAGAAGATCTTCCTGCGGCTCGACGCGGACGACGAGCTGGCCGACCTCGCCGGACGATGCGGCTTCGTCCGCTACCAGTACCAGTTGCTGTACAGCGGCACTCACCGCCCGCGGGGACACGCCGGTCGCGTGCGGCTGCGAAAGCGGCATCCCACGGACGACCACGCAGTCTTCAGGCTGTACAGCGCCTCCACGCCGGCGCGGGTGCGCGCCATGGTCGGACTGACCCTCGGCCTGTGGGCCGGCGCCCGCGAGCGGCGAGCGCGGCGGGCCCGCGAGCTCGTTCGCGAGACGGATGGCGAGATCACCGGCTGGGTGCGCGTTTCGGGAGGCGCCGGGGCGCCCCTCGTGGAGATGATCGTCCACCCGGGCGCGGAGGAGTACACGGGCGGGCTGCTGGAGGCCGGCCTGGCGCGGGTCAGGCCCGGACGCACGGTCTACGCCCTCGTGCCGGAGCACCAGGTGCTGCTGAGGCGCCTGCTGGAACAGAGCGGCTACCGCCAGGTGCGGGAGCTCACCGCGATGGCGCGGTCCATGGTCGTGCCCGTAGCCGAAGAGCTCGCCGCCGAGGCGGTGGGCGTCCCTTCAATATAGACAACAGGAGACGAGCGGGTACATGAGCCAGCCGATAGACGCCGACCTCAAGTCGCTCATCGAGAAAATCCCTCCGCGCACCGCGGAGCCCCTCGAGGAGCGGGACGACCTCTCCGAGCTTCTCGAGATCGTGATGGACCTGGGGCGCGAGCCTGAGGCCAGATTCCTGGACGAGAGCTACATCCTGAGCGACGACGAGGTCTCCGAGGAGGACATACAGTACGTCCTCGACCGGATCGGCCCCTTCGGCGGCGACAACCGCGCCGGCATCGAGCGCACCTTGCACCGCATATCCGCAATCCGCAACCGCAGCGACAAGGTCGTGGGCCTGACGCTGCGCGTCGGCCGCGCCGTCTACGGCACGATCAGGATAATCGAAGACCTGATCCTGACAGGCAAGAGCGTCCTGCTGCTCGGCAAGCCCGGCGTGGGCAAGACGACCATGCTCCGCGAGGTCGCCCGCGTGCTCGCGGACGACGCCCACAAGCGCGTCGTGGTCGTCGACACCTCGAACGAGATCGCCGGCGACGGCGACATACCGCACTCCGGCATCGGCAAGGCGCGGCGAATGCACGTGCAGTCCCCCGCCCAGCAGCACGCCGTGATGATCGAGGCCGTCGAGAACCACATGCCCGAGGTGATCGTCATCGACGAGATCGGCACCGAGCTCGACGCGAACGCCGCGCGAACCATCGCCGAGCGCGGCGTGCAGCTCGTCGCGACCGCACACGGAAACTCCCTCGAGAACCTGGTGCTCAACCCGACGCTGTCCGACCTCATCGGCGGCATACAGTCGGTGACCCTCGGGGACGTCGAGGCCCGCAGACGCCGCACGCAGAAGACGGTGCTGGAGCGCCGGGCACCCCCGACGTTCGACATCGTCGTCGAGATACAGGGCTGGAGCCAGGTCGCCGTCCACGACGACGTGGCGGAGGTCGTAGACCGCGGCCTGCGCGGCTTCCCCGTCACGCCGGAGATCCGGACGGTCGACGACGAGGGCAGGGTGCGCGTCGTGCCCGCGCCGCGGAGCGTCGCGTTCGCGGCCCCCGGCGACCGCAACGGCCACCGCAGGGGGGCCGTCAGCGTGCGGGAGCAGACGCGAGAGCACGAGGAGGTTGAGCCCGAGCAGCCACAGCAGCCCACGCGCATACTCCCCTACGGCGTGAACAAGGGCAAGCTGCAGCAGGCCACGCAGTCGTCGCCCGTCGCCGTCGAGCTGGTGGCCGAGATCGACGACGCCGACCTCGTGCTCACGACGAAGAACTTCTACCGGCGCAAGACGCAGGCGCTGAGGCAGGCGGAGGAGCAGGGCAGGCCGGTCTACGTGCTCAGGAAGAACACGACGACGCAGATACAGCAGTTCTTCCGCGCCATCAACCGCAGTCAGACCGGCGCGCAGTCGAGAGAGCGCGTGTCGATGGCGATCAAGGAGGCCGAGGAGGCCGCCGCGCGCGTCGACGACGGCGACCGGTCCGTCGAGCTGAGCCCGCAGGGCTCCTATATCCGGCGGCTGCAGCACCAGATCGCCGAGGAGCGCGGCCTCTCGTCCACCAGCTCCGGCCGCGAGCCCCGGCGGCACGTGGTCTTCTACAGGCGGTAGGACCACGTACCAGGGCGCAGCAACGCACTCAGGAGATACGAAAAATGTCACTGTTCGTCTCCTTCGAGGGTGGCGAGGGCAGCGGCAAGACCACCCAGGTCGCCATGCTGCTGCGCCGTCTCGAGGAGAGCGGTCAGCCCGCGGTCCTGCTGCGCGAGCCCGGCATGACGCCGCTCGGCAACGCCGCGCGGGACTGGCTCAAGCGCAGCCGCCCGAAGAAGGACGGGCTCGCCGAGGGGGCCGAGCTCTTCCTCTTCGCGGCCGCCAGGGCCCAGATGGTCGCCAAGGTGCTGAGACCGGCCCTGGACGAGCAGGTGGTCGTCGTCTGCGACAGGTACGCCGACTCGACCACCGCCTACCAGGGATACGGCAGGGGCGGCGACCTCGGACGAGTTGCGGTCGTCAACGAGATCGCTACCGACGGCGTCATGCCCGACCTGACCATCCTGCTCGACTGCCCGCCGGAGCACGGCTTGGGGAGGGTCCGGTCAGGACAGATGGAACTGCCCCTCGGCGACGGCGGGCCGTCGGAGGGGCGGATCGACCCGGAGGGAGACCGACGCTACGAGATGGAACCCGTGGCCTTCCACAAGCGCGTCCGAGGCGGGTACCTGGAGATGGCCGACAGGGAGCCAGACCGCTGGCGCGTCGTCGACGCTACGCGCTCCGTCGACGCGGTCGCGGACGAGATCTGGCGGCACGTCTCGGAGCGCCTGCCCGAGCCCGATGCGAGTACCGCCGCGGTCGACGCGCTGGAGCGGCCGTCGCGGGCCTGAGCCCTACCTCGATCACGAAGGGAGCACCAACTTGCCCAAGATGACCGACGAGCAGATCGACGCATTCCTGCGGGAGCCGCACGTCTCGATGCTGGCGACCGTCCAGGCCGACGGCACGCCCCACGTCACGCCGGTGTGGCACCACTACGACGGCGAGAAGCTCTACGTCTGCTCCGACGCGACCTCCGCCAAGGTCGGCAACCTCAGCGCGCACCCGCAGGCGACGCTGCTCGTAGCGACCGTCAGCCCGCCCCACCAGTACGTCATGGTCCAGGGCACGGCCACGCTGTCGCGCGACAACATCTCCGAGCTCGTCTGGTCGATGTCGCTCGCCTACAGGGGCGAGGAGGACGGCCGCGTCTACGCGCCGCAGGCGCTCGAGAACTTCGACTTCGTCACCATCACCATCCAGCCGACGAAAATCATCAGCCTCTACATCGGGGCGTAGGCCAGTCCTCCTGTGCAGTCCGATCCCCGCGCGCGGTTCCTCGACATCGTTCTGCGGAACGAGACCGTCCGGGTGCTCACCGACCGGTTGACGTACCTTGAGCTGCCGGACTCCTACCTCGCCGCGGGATGCCTCGCCCAGACTGTCTGGAACCACGTGAGCGGGTACCCGCCGTCCCACGGCATCACCGACTACGATGTCCTCTACTGCGACCTCGACGACCTAAGCTGGGAGGGAGAGGACCGCATCATCCGGCGTTGCGCGGAGGCATTCGCCGACCTAGACGTCGACGTCCAAGTCCGCAACCAGGCGCGCGTCCACCTCTGGTATCCCGGGAAGTTCGGTGTTCCCCACCAGCAGCTCCGCAGCACCCAGGAGGGCATCGACAGCTTTCTCCACTGCAGCTCGGCAGTGGGCCTGCGCAAGACGCCAGGCGGCTACGAGGTGTACGCTCCCTTCGGCCTGGACGATGTCTTTGGGATGGTCGTCCGGCCCAACTACCTGTACGACCTGCCTGGACCGTACGAGGAGAAGGCCGCCCGCTGGCGTCGGACCTGGCCCGGCGTCGCCGTCGCGCCGTGGCGCTCCGACGCCCGGAACTCGTGACCGTTCAGATTCGAGGGACGCGCGCAACCTGTCGCCGTAGTGGCAGCGGCCCCGGCCCCGAAGAGTGAGTCGTGCGGGCCCCTCGATACGCCCCGACGAAGCGTCGGGGCACTCGGGGCGAACGGGGTGTGTATGGCAGCGGCCCCACCCCCGCGGCGGTCGTTCCTGTCAGGGAATCTGGACCTCTACGACCTCGCGTCCCTCGATGACCGCCCGCGGTGTATCCAGCACCATCGCGCGGGCCTTCTGCGCGCCCACGATCCCGGCCGCCGCCTCCATGCCCGGCAGGAGCGACGGCGACCGCGGCCCCTGGGCGGCGTGAGTGTCGGACGCCAGGATGTGCACCAGGCTCCGCCGGAGCAGGTAGTCGGTGAACCGCATCACCTCGTCGCCCCACTGCCCGATCACGCTGCCCGCCGTCACCTGCGTGAGCATCCCGCGGTCGACGAACTCGTGCAGCAGGTCAGGGTCACGTTGCAGCATCTCGATCCGCTCGGGGTGCGCCAGCACGGGCGTGACGCCGCTCGCCTGGATGTCGGCCAGCGCCGGCTCCACCCAGTCCGGATGGCCGAAGAACGGCAGCTCGACCAGCGCGTACCGGGCGCCGTTCATCGTCAGCGCCTCGCCGCGCGCCAGCGCCTCCGGCAGGGCTGCGTCGAGATGGTTCTCCATTCCCAGCGCCAGGGTCAGCCCTATGCCCCGCGCCTCGAGCTCCTCGACCATCTCCGCGAATAGCTCCCTGAGATGCGCGATCGAAAAATCCTCCGTCACGTCGCGGCGGTGGGGGGTGGCCAGCATGACGGTCGTGCCGCCCGCGGCCGCCGCGCGGGCCATGGCGACGAACTCCTCCACGGTCTTCGCGCCATCGTCGAGACCGGGCAGGAGGTGGGAGTGGACGTCGTACATGGGCGTTCCGTGGATGGCCCATGATACGCAGCCGACGAAAGCCGCAACAAGACTACCCGCCCGCCGCACGTGCTGGTAGAATCGCGTTTTCGCCCCGAAACCGCGCGCGCTACCGTCGACGACCCGCAGAACGAGGACCGGAATGACAGAAGCATCACCCCTGGCACAGTACCTGGCCGAGTGCGCCGAGACCGGACGCGCGGCGGACGCGGGCTTCACCGCCTACCTGGCGTCCCTGGAGCAGATCGCGAGCGTCGCGCCCCAGGTCTCCGCGGCCGTCGTCGCCGAACTCGCCGACCAGCGGTCGAGCCTGAAGATGATCGCCAGCGAGAACTACTCGTCGCTGGCCGTGCAGCTCGCCCAGGGCAACCTGTTCACCGACAAGTACGCCGAGGGCATCCCCGACCACCGCTTCTACGCCGGCTGCGACAACGTCGACGCGGTAGAGAGCCTTGCGGCCGACCTCGCGTGCGAGCTGTTCGGCGCCGACCACGCCTACATGCAGCCCCACTCCGGCGCGGACGCCAACCTCGTCGCCTACTGGGCCATCCTGGAAACCCGCGTGCAGGCGCCCTTCATGGAGGAGATGGGGCAGACCGACCCCTCCAAGTTGAGCGACTCCCAGTGGGCCGAGCTGCGGTCCGCGCTCGGCAACCAGCGGCTGCTCGGGATGAACTACTACTCGGGCGGGCACCTGACGCACGGCTACCGCCAGAACATGTCGGCCAAGATGTTCGAGTCCGCATCGTACGACGTCGACCGCGAGACCGGGCTGGTCGACTACGACGCCCTGCGCGCGCAGGCGAGGGCGTTCCAGCCGCTGGTGCTGCTCGCGGGCTACAGCGCGTACCCGCGGCACCTCGACTTCTCGGCCTTCCGCGAGATCGCGGACGAGGTCGGCGCCGTGCTGATGGTCGACATGGCGCACTTCGCGGGCCTGGTCGCCGGCAAGGTGTTCACCGGCGTGAACGACCCGGTCGCGCACGCCGACGTCGTCACGTCGACCACGCACAAGACGCTGCGCGGCCCCAGGGGCGGCATGGTGCTGTGCACCGACGAGTTCTCCGAGCACGTCGACCGCGGCTGCCCGATGGTGCTGGGAGGGCCGCTCCCGCACGCCGTCGCGGCCAAGGCCGTCGCGCTGCGAGAAGCCAGCGGCGACGACTTCCGCCAGTACGCCCAGGCCGTCGTCGACAACGCCGACGCGCTGGCCCGCGCCTGCGTCGCCGAGGGCATGACAGTCGCGACCGGCGGCACGGACAACCACCTGATGCTGCTCGACGCGACGCCCTTCGGGCTCACGGGCCGCCAGGCCGAGTCGGCGCTGCGCGCCGCCAACATCACGCTGAACCGCAACTCGCTCCCGTACGACGCGAACGGCCCCTGGTACACGAGCGGGCTCAGGATCGGCACGCCCGCGCTGACGACCCGCGGCATGGGCCCGCCCGAGATGGAGGAGATAGCCTCGATATTCAAGCCGCTCCTGGACGCCACCGAGGCCACGACGATCGCCCGCGGCAGGAACGCCGGCTCCAGGAGCAAGGCCCGCTACCGCACCGACGCCGACGCCCTCGAGACCGCGCGCCGACGCGTAGCCGACATGCTCGACCGATACCCGCTATACCCCGAGCTCGACCTGGATCTCCTCCAGCGCCACTTCGGCTAGCACGAGAGACGACGCCGTCGACGGGCATCACCGCATGCTCTCGTGGGCATGACCCTGCCAGAGTGGACCGAATGCCAGGATGGGCGGGGCTCCGACGCCGCGCCACCTATCGTCCCGAGTGCCCCGACGCTTCGTCGGGGTGTATCGAGGGGCCACGTGGCGCTGCCTTGGGTGAGGCCCGAGCCAGGATTCGCGGACGGTTGCGCGCGCCCCTCGATACGTGCCGGTCAGAGCACCGGCGCTACTCGGGATGAACGGATTGCGTGGGCATCGAGTCCGAATAGCAGGCGGGGCTGCCCGCATGCGGGCCCGTGCCCTGTGAGCGCCCGACGCTTCGCCGTCTGACACCCCGTTCGCCCCGAGTGCCTCGGCGCTTCGTCGGGGTGTATCGAGGGGGCCACGCGGCGCTGCCTTGGGTGAGGCCCGTCGGCATCCGCGGGAGGCTGCGCGCCCCTCGATACGCGCCGGTCAAAGCACCGGCGCTACTCGGGGTGAACGGATTGCGTGGGGATCGAGTCCGAATAGCAGGCGGGGCTGCCCGCGTGCGGCCCGCGCCCGGTGAGCGCCCGGCGCTTCGGCGTCTGACACCCCGTTCGTCCCGAGCGCCCCGACGCTTCGTCCGGGTGTATCGAGGGGGGCCCACCCTTGAAGCCGGCGTCCTAGTGGACCAGACGGCGCAGCGCGTCCTTCCTGACGTCGGTCTCCAGCAGGTCGTCGAGGTTGCCCTCGAGGCCCTTCATGATGACGCGCAGCGTCTCCTCGACGGCGTCCGCCGTGATTCGGATGTCATCCTCGGTGTGGGCGAGCGTGAAGTTGAAGCCGGTGGGCGAGAAGACGCCCCGCTTCGCCAGCTCCTGGATGAACAGCGTGTTCACCTTGGGGCGCAGCGACTCGTCCGGCACGTCGATCTCCACGGTGGGCCTCGTCCAGAAGCCGCTGACCCGGCCCGATATGCCGACCGACTCGACGGCGTCGCTGAGCGCCTCGGTCATCGCCTCGCCGATCTGCTGGAACTGCTCGGCGGAGTTCCTGCGCTGCAGCTCGCCGATCGTCGCTATCGACGCGGCCAGGCCCACGTTGTCGCTCCAGTACGAGCTCGAGATGAACATGCTGCCCGCCGGCTCCATCACCTCGCGCGAGCCGACGACGGCGCCCATCGGGTAGCCGTTCGAGATGCACTTCGCGAAGGTGCTCATGTCGGGCGTGATGCCCAGGTACTCCTGCACGCCGCCGACCGCGGCGCGGAACCCGCAGGACACCTCGTCGAAGATCAGGATGGCGCCGTTCGCGTGCGCCAGCTCCTTCACCGTCTCCAGGTAGCCCTCGGGCGGTAGCTCGGTGCGCATCGGCTCCATCATGATCGCCGCGACCTCGCCCTGGTTCTCATCCAGCAGACGCCGCAGCGTGTCGAGGTCGCCCTCGGCGAACGGGAGCGCCGTCCCGGCGAGCACCTGCGGCACGCCGGTCGCCCTCGTGCCGGTGACCGGGAAGCCGCCGGTCGCCGGGTCCTCCATCAGGTTCGCGGCCTGGTACCAGTCGTGCCAGCCGTGATAGCCGCTGAAGATGATCTTGTCCCGGCCTGTCGCGCCGCGGGCGATCCTCGCCGCCACGGCGCAGGCGTCTCCGCCGCCCTTCGTGTAGCGGACCATCTCCGCGCTCGGGATCGAGTCGACCAGCATCTCCGCCAGCTCGATCTCCTTGGGGCTGTTGATCGTGAACAGGCTGCCCAGGTCGAGCTGCTCCTTCACCGCGTCGTCGACAACGTCGTCGGCGTGGCCGAGGATGACGGCGGTGTAGCAATTCACCCAGTCGATGTAATCGTTGCCGTCCACGTCGGTGAACCGAGAGCCCTTGGCGCTCTCGGCGTAGACGGGGCTGACGCCCTCCGCGAAGCCGCTGGCACGTCGGCTCTGGAGCTGCACCCAGCCGGGGATCAGCTCGCCCGCCCGCTCGTATAGCTCGACCGACTTCTGTACGCGAGATTCGGTGGTCATTCTGTGCTCCTTTTGGTGCGTGTGACGCCCGGGTACCGGCCGGACTAGCCTTCCACGTCCGTCCAGTCGAAGACGACGCCGAGCATGTTCTTGTCGCGGGTCTCCATCAGCTCGTACGCCTGGGCGATCTCCGAGTAGTGCATCCGGTGCGTGATCAGCTTGGAGGGCTGCAGGCGGCCGTCCGCCATCAGCCCGAGGATGTGCTCGCCGCGGCGCTCCGGCGACCAGCGCTGGTCGGTCTCGCTCGGGTACGTGTCCTCCGTGACGCCGCTCGCGGCGATCAGCGAGATGCCCTTGTCGTAGAAGTAGCCGCTCCACAGCGGGTTGAAGTCCAGATCGGCTTCGCCCCGCCCGGACAGCGCGACGACGGAAACGCGGCCGCTGCGCCGGACGATCTCGCAGGCTGTCCTGTAGGCGGGCCACGGGTTCGCGGTCAGGATGACCAGGTCGATGCCGTTGCCCAGGCTCCACTCGTCCAGCTTGGCCTGCAGGTCCGGGTCGTCCGACAGGAACCCGGCGTGCGCGCCCATCTTCTCCGCCATCTCGAGCCGGACCGGGCTGTTGGCTATCGCGGCCACCTGCGCGCCGTAGATCGGCCCCAGGGCGATGGCGCCGAGGCCGAGCAGGCCGACGCCTACGACCGCGACGTACTCGCCCGGCCGGAAGTGCGCCTTCCGGTAGCAGAAGCCGCTCAGCGAGTACAGGTGCGTGTACACGGCGTCCTCCGGCGGCACGCCCTCCGGGACCTTGACGATCTGCGCGGCATGCTCGTCGCCCCACTCGGGCGCGACGTAGCCGGACTGGTGGTGCTGTCTCGACACGACGCGGTCGCCGACCTCGAAGCGGGTGACCTCGCTGCCGACGGCCCTCACCTCGCCGAGGTTGCTGTCGCCGACCCACCGCGGGAACTCGTTCGGCGCGCCGGGCATCGAGGGCTCGCCCTCCCAGTTACCTCGGTCCGTCCCCAGCTTCAGCGCCGTGACGATCGTCTCAACGTAGATATCGTGCGGCCCCAGGTTCGAAGTGTCCATCTCGACGTCTTCGATGACCATGTCCCTGGGCCCGCGGAGAACTACCTGTTTCATCTACGGCCTCCCAGCCGATGTTTCTCGTTGGTGCGTGGCGTCTAGCCGCGCGGAGTCAAGTGTACCCGCGCACCCATCCCCGCGCAACGATGGGGGCTAGTGGATAGTGAATAGTGGATAGTTGGGAATGGGGAGGCGAGGCGGGGCGATCTCCTCCGCTCCCTCGACGGGAGAGGACTGAGGTGAGGGTGATGCCGTCGTCCGACGGCCCGCCTGGTGGGCAGCCAGACGCTCAGCTGCCTCCGCGCAGCCGGGCCAGCAGCTTGTCGTCGGCCGAGAAGTCCCACTCCTCGTCGTCGAGGCCGCGGTCGCGCCACCAGCGGTAGGTCATCTCGAGCCCATCGTCGATGTCGTAGCGCGGCGACCAGCCCAGGTCGCGCTTCGCCTCGTCTATGCTGAAGAAGAACGACCGGCCGTAGCCGAACGGCCAGATCGCAGTGTCGCCGAGACCGAGCTCCCGGCTCAGCTCGCCGAACCTCTCCCCTGGCACGTACACCACGCCGACGGGACGCCCTACGGCGCGTCCTATGCCGTGGGCCCAGTAGTCGACGCTGACCGAATACTCGCCGCAGATCGTGTAGTGGTTGCCGACGCCACGGTCCGTCAGGGAGGCGGCCAGGAACGCGGCCGCCAGGTCGTCGACGTGGGCGAACTGCACCAGCGCCGACGGGTCGCCGGGGATGACGATCGGCCGCCCCCGGAGCGCCCGCGCGAAGTAGCTGAACTCCCGCTCGGGCAGCGTGTTGTACGGGCCGTAGACCGCCGGCGGACGGAGCACGGTGACCGGGAAGCCGCTGCGGGCGTGGGCCTCGCGCAGCAGGTCCTCGCAGTCGACCTTGCCCTTCTGGTAGCCGGACGCGTCCGGCGACCTCTCCAGCGGGAAGTCGGGCCTGATCGGGTAGCGGTCGGACCGCTCGTACACCGCGGTCGTGCTGCAGAAGACGAAGCTGCCGACGTTTCCGTCCAGCGCCTCGACGGCGGGCCTGAGCGTCTTCGCGACGTAGGCCGAGATGTCGAAGGCGGCGTCGAACGTCCTGCCCTTCAGCGCGGAGGCGACGTCGGCCGGCCTCTCGCGGTCGGCCCGGATGGTCGCCACGCCCTCGGGCAGTTCCGTCGGCGTCGCGCCGCGGTTCAGCACCGTGACCGAGTGGCCCTCCGCGTGGAGCAACTGCACGAGCCGTAGCCCGATGAACCGCGATCCGCCAAGCACGAGCGCTTCCATGTCGTCACCTGCAGTTGAGTCTGCGCCGGCCCGGTCGCGCCAAGCCGACGGCCCTAGAGTATGGCCGCGCCGACCGGCAAGTCAACCGGACTTCCAGGGCCGCCCGCGCGGGTCGCAGCTGTTCAACGCCTCGATGGCGGATGGCAATTCCCTGAACGTGGCGACCCTGGCGGTTGCTTTGGACAGATCGTGAGTCGCGGTGAACTCGTTCGCGACCACGATGCAGTCGATGCCCGCCGCTAGTGCCGACTTCAACCCCCTGGCCGAGTCTTCGACGACCACCGTTTCGGCGGCGGTCGCGCCAAAGCGTTGGAGCCCTCTCAGGTAGGGCTCGGGATGCGGCTTGGCTCGCTCGTAGTCCTCCCGGGTCAGATGGAATTCCATGTGGTCCAGGATGGACCGCTTTTCGTGTATCAGGGCGAAGTCAGCTCGTTTGGATGTAGTTACTATGCCCATCCTGTACTCGCCCGCAAGCACGTCCAGCGTCTCGGGGACACCCTCGATCTCGATGTCTTCGGTCCTGAGGTATTCTTGGTAGTAGACGTCACGGACCTCGCGCTGCCTGCCGATGGTCTGCTCATCGATACCTGCCGCTCTGGCTTGGGCCCAGGTGGCCTGTCTCTGGGTCATGTCCCGGAGGTACTGGTCTCTATCCAACGTGAATCCGATGTCAGCCAGGACGCGCTCGCCGGCCTTGTAATACCAGAATTCGGTATCCACCAGGACGCCGTCATGGTCAAAGAGAATGTACTTCTTCACTGCTGTGCTCGATTGGATCCGGTTAGCTCTCTGTCTATCGAATTGGAAGCAGAATTACCCTCGCCCTATCGCCCTCCATATACCCTCATGCGATTTGGGCGAGGTTGCTTTCCAGGCGTGTCCCGATCAGCTGGTCCGCCTCCGGGAACTCGAATGAGCGGCCGGTGATCTTCTCGTAGAGGTAGATGTGTCGTCGTGAGAGCTCGACTACAAGATCGTCCGGCGCCGGTGGCAGGACGTCATCCTCGTAGGGGTCGCAGTTCTCCCTGAACCAGAGCCGGAGGAATTCCCTGTCGACGTTGTCGGGTTCCCGCCCCTCCCGCATGCGCTGTCGATAGGTGTCGGCGATCCAGTAGCGGCTGGAGTCGGAGGTGTGGACCTCGTCGACCAGGAGGACCTCACCGTTCTCGTCACGGCCCATCTCGTACTTGGTGTCGACGAGAATCAGGCCACGCTCGGCCGCCTCGGCCTGGCCGAAAGCGAAGAGCTCCCGCGCGATGCGGCTGCATTGCTCCCAATCGTCGGCCGTCATCCAGTTCTCCGACACGATCTCGTCCGGGCTGATCGGACGATCGTGGTCCTCCTCCTTGGTGGTCGGTGTGAGGATGTTCGTCGGGAGCTGCTGGTTCTTCACCAGGCCGTCGGGCAGATCGATGCCACAGTAGTCACGCTGACCGCCTTCGTAGACAGTCCAGAGGGAGGTGCCCGTGGACCCGGTGATGTACCCGCGCACGACGAACTCGATCGGGAAGACGGTGCACTTCCTGGCGATCGTGACGTTTGGATCGGGGATGGAGAGGACCTGGTTCGGCACGATATGGCGGGTCTGTTCGAACCACCATGCGCTCGTCATGTTGAGGGCCTGTCCCTTGAAGGGGATAGCGGCCAGCACCCGGTCGAAGGCGCTCTGCCGGTCGGTGGCGATGAGCACCATGCGGTCCCCAAGATCGTACCGGTCCCGCGCTTTGCCGATGTACTTCTCACCTCGAGCAAGACTCGTCTCAAGGAGGCAGTTTCCGAGCTCCTGTCGTATTCGATCCGCGTAGCCCTCCGGGGTGTGGATGCCGTTCTCCATGTTTCTCTCCTATTGCCTCGGCGAGGTTAGAAGCCTGTACGATATGGCCCTGCTGCAAGTCCCTGTCCTCCTCCCCAGGACAGCGATCGTCGCAACATCCAGGGGTCGAGCCCGCGCGCACCTCGGGGTTGATCGCTTCAAGTTGCCGCGGGCCCCCGCACGTCTCCGGCCCAGAGACGTTGCATCTCCTCCGACTCGGTGAGCAGGTCGTCCAGCTTGCCCTCAGCGTCGACGCGACCATCCTTGAGCACGACTATCGTGTCGGCGCGCCGGTAGGCGGCGCGCCGGTGCGACACGACCAGCGCGGTCGTCTCCGGCAGCTCGAACAGGCGGGCCCACAGCCGTTGCTCCGTCTCGACGTCGAGCGCGCTGGACAGGTCGTCGAACACCAGCAGCTCGGGGTCCCTGGCGAACATCCGCGCCGCCGCCGTCCGCTGCACCTGTCCGCCGGAGAGGCGGACGCCGCGAGGGCCGACGACCGTCTCCAGCCCGGCCTCCAGGGCCTCCACGTCCTCCTCCATGACGCCCAGCCGCACCGCGGCCGCCAGCTCGGCATCGCTGGCGCCGAGGCCCATCAGGATGTTGGCGCGCAGCGTGTCGCTGAAGAGCCACGGCGCCTGCGGCGTGTAGGCGCACAGTGGCGGCGCGAACACGTCCCACGGGTTGTCGACGGGCCGCCCGTTCAGCCTGATCTCGCCGGCGTCCGGCGGCAACAGCCCGAGGAGCACCTCCAGCAGCGTCGTCTTGCCCGAGCCGATCCGTCCCGTGACGACGACGAACGCCCCCCGGGGCACGCTCAGGCTGACGTCCTCGATGCCGCGCCCGGATTCAGGATGCCTGTACGTCAGGCCGGAAAGCTCGACCGACTCCAGGCGGTGCGCTGCCGTCTTCTCCGGGTAGGGCGCCTCCGGGACCGGGCCGCGAACGTGCAGTGAGCCGCCCCGTACCAGCGTACGCGGCGGCGACTCCGGTATCAGCTCGACCAGCCGCTCCAGCGAGACGCGGGACCGCCTCAGCTCCGCCAGGAACTCGCCCAGCTCCTGCATCAGGAACGCCATGTGGGTGCCGCCGATCATGGTGACGAACAACGCGAAGTCGCCGACGGTGAACGAGCCGTCGCGCATCAGCGGCGCCGCCAGGGCCAGGAGCAGCGCCGTCGTGACGACCACCGTGCTGCCGTTCACCGACCGCAGGATGGCGTCGAGGATGCCCTCCTTCAGGTCGGCCCTGCGCCGCCCGGCGCTCAGCGCCTGGAAGTGGTCCACGGCCCGCTCCTCGGCGTTCGCCACCTGGATGGCCTGCACGGCGCCAAGGAACTCGCCGAGTGACGACGAGACCTGGCCGGTCGTCTCACGTGTGCGCCGTCGCAGGGCGTCGATCCGGCCGCCGAGCGCCTTCGTGAAGCCGAAGACCAGCACGCCGGGGAGCAACGCGACCACGGTGATCAGCGGGTCGATGGTCGCCATTATGTAGATCGACGCGGCGCCCGACACGGTCACGCCGAAGATGGTCGCCAGCTTCAGCACCGGCGCCGTGAGCGCCTCCACGTCGTCCCTGAACCGGTTGAGCATGCCGCCGGCGCTGACGCCGGCGCCCGTGGGCCGGCTCTCGAGGAGGGTCTCGATCAGGTTTCTCTGGACGCGGCCCTCCAGCAGGCCCTGGAGAAACTGAGTTGACACCCCGCCGACCGGGCGCAACACGACCAGGTCGAACCAGTTCATGACCGTCATGATCGCTATCAGCGTCCAGACGTTCAGACCGACCGACGCGTCTCCGGTGATCGTGTCGAAAATCGCACGAAGGAGCAGGGCTGATGGAACGACGAACCCCCAATCGAGCAGCGCGAAGAGTCCGGCGAGCGCCAGCACGGGGGCGGCGCGCCAGGCGAGCCGCAGCATGTACGGCGTCGTGCTCAAGACAACGCCTCCTCGAGCCCGGTGCGGAGCAGCCCGGCGAAGCGGGACGACGGGTTGGCGGCCAGCTCCTCCCGAGGGCCGTGCTCCTGGACGCGCCCGTCCTGGACGATCATGATCCGGTCGAGCTGCTGGACGGTCGACAGGCGATGGGCGATTATGACCGCGGTCCTGCCGGAGAGCAGGCGCGTCACGGCCCGCTCGATCAGCCGCTCCGTCGCGGGATCGAGCCTCGACGACGCCTCGTCGAGCACGACGCAGTCGGGGTCCTTCAGGAAGACGCGGGCGAATGCCAGTAGCTGCGCCTCGCCGGCGGAGAGCTGGCCGCCGCCGGCCGCCAGCTCCGTGTCGAGTCCGTCCGGCAGCGCGGCGTACCACGGCCCCAGGCCAAGCTCGCGCAGTGTCGCCTCTATTCTGCCGTCAGGGACGGTGCGGTCGAAGAACGTTAGGTTGTCCCGCACCGACGCCTGGAAGAGCTGCACCTCCTGGGTCACCAGTCCCACGCGGCCGCGCAGGGCATTCAACGGCATGCGCCTCAGGTCCGCTCCGCCCAGGCGCACCTCGCCCCGGTCCGGGTCGTAGAAGCGGAACAGCAGGCGCGACATCGTCGTCTTGCCGCTGCCGGTGCGGCCGAGCAGCCCCAGTGACCTGCCGGGCTCCAGCCGGAACGATACGTCGTCCAGCACCGTGACTCCGGGTCTGTATGCGAACGAGACGCCGCTGAACTCTACGCCCAGCGGGCCGTCGGGCAGGTCGGCGCCGCGGCCGTCCCGGACCTTCGGCTCCGTGTCCAGCAGCTCCTTGACGCGCCGTATGCTCGCACCCGCCATCTGGAGGTCCTCGAACTCCCGGGAGATCGAGTTGATCGGGACCCAGAGGAGCTCGAGGTACTGGTAGATGAGATAGACCGTGCCGATCGTGATCTCTCCGCGCATGAACAGGTAAGCGCCGACGGCCAGTCCGATCGAGAACCTGGTGCTGTTGAACGCGGAGACGAACCCCCACGCCAGCCTGCTGACGATCGAGGCCTTCAGCCAGGAGAAGAGGCGCGTTCGCAGCACCTCGTAGAACCGGGCCATCGTGTACGCGACGGCCCCGCTCTTCCGGATGTCCTTGACGCCGGCTAGCCGCTCGCCGAGGAAGCCGTACATCTCTGCCCTGGCCTGGCTCTCGACCTGCCACAGCGGCACGATGAATGTCAGGAGCCTGACGCGTGACAGCAGGAAGAAACCGGCGAAGACCGCCACGGACAGCCCGAAGCGCCAGTCCTCCATCCAGGTCACGACGACCAGTCCGACGAGAAGCAGCAGCGCTCCGACGAGCCGGACGAAGAACTGGGAGAAGAAGTTGGTCAGCCGCTCTATGTCGCCGTCGATCCGCTCCAGCAGGTCTCCCGGGGTGCGGGCGTTGTGGAAGCCCATGTCGAGCCGCAGGACGTGCAGCGTCAGGTCGGCCCTGAGCCGGTTGGTCGCCCTCCAGGCGATGTCTCGCCCCATGTAGTCGGTGATGGCCTGCAGCACCCGGGCGGACAGGCCGGCGGCTACGAAGAGGCCGACCGCAGCGTACAGCGACCGGAGCGCCTCCTGCTCGACGGCGCGGTCGATGAAGTGGCGCACGATCTGGGGCGCGACGAGCTGCAGCGCGGTCATGCCGAGCAGCAGCACGCCCAGGAGCAGCACCAGCGGCCAGTACGGCCTCAGGTACCGCCCCTGCAGCGCTGAATAGAGCCGCAGGCTTCCTAGCACCGGCGCATCCCAGGAGGCCGAGCCGGCGCCGGGGGAGGGAATGACGGGGAGCTACGGGGGCGGCAGGTGTCCAAGGCTACGTGGACTCGGAATCGACATCGAGGGTTGTTCCGACGGATACCGCTTGGTCTGGTACAGCCAAGTTCGGCGTGTCCGGCGCGGAGTCCTCGTTCGACCGGAGCAGTGGAAGGACCTGCCTTTCGTAGACCTCGCTGAGCAGGTAGGCCTTCAGGCGGTCGACGTCCGGGATATGGACCAGCCCTGAGAATCTCGCGCTGTTCTCATCCCCGATGCGGATGAGGTCGGCAGCGGCCAGCCTGGAGATGCCGCCCGCGACGGCCGAACGCGACATGACCGTGAGCCGGACGATGTCTCGCTGCCGCACGGCGATCTCACGCTCGAAGCCGTGGTCGTGTCCACCCAGGGCGAGACGGGAGATGAGAGCGGCCGCGACCCTGGGCGCGGGACTCCCGTTGGTGGCGAGTGAGGTCCAGTAGTAGCGCGCCAAACGCCTCAACAGCATGGCGTGCATGTTGGCGCGTACCTGCGGGATGCGTTCGACGACAACCCTCATCGTCGAGACCGGGATGGCCACGACCGTAGAGTGCGTCGCGGCCGAGCAGGAACCGGCCCAGTGCCCCGCATCCATCATGAACTCGTGATCGCCCAAGAGGAAGGGTGAGTGTATCTCCGCATGGGGATACCCCCAGCTCACGAGCATGCCGTGTTGCACGAAGTACAGGTGGGTGAAGGGCTGTCCGGACCGAATGAGCGCCGCACCAGCCGAAGGTTCGACCAACTGCATATCCAGCGGTTCCCGGCCGCTGGATATGAGGTGCTCGAGCTCGCCAACATCTACCGACTCGAAGGCCTCACAGCGCGCCAGCGCCTGGGCGAACCCGGAGATCTCAACAGCCATTGCGATCCACTCGCTCCCCCTACTCCGGGGGTATGCTAGCACGCTAGCAGACAAATATAAAGGAGTATTAACGATAAATCTTTTGTCTTCGAAACGACATTATATCCTGCTGGGCAAACACTCACACACAGGAATCGGCGGTCTGCCCCCCGAGAAGCGGTACGCCGGCATGGGGGTGGCGAAGGTCAGGCGCCCAAGGTCCCGGAGGAGGAGAACCGCAAGCTCAAGCGGCTGGTGGCAGGCCTGGGCCCGAACGAGCGGATGCCGCAGGACGGGCCCAGAAAAAGCCCCAGGGCCTGCCCGGATGAGGCGCCAGGCCGGTTATCCGCAGGTGGCATACGGCCTGCGCGCTCAGGCCGCGACTACTCGCGCAAGCCGGCCGATGTCCGCCACCAAGTCAGGCCCAAGCTGCACCCGCGCCACCGGCCTGTCGCGCTCCTGGAGCGCGGCGAGGTCGCCGAGCGCCTGCGCGTCCACCAGCGTCCCGAAGGTGTACGGCTCGCCGGGCACCGGCAGATCGTCCTCCCGACGCGCCGTGAGCTGCACGAACAGCCCGCTGTCAGGCCCGCCCTTGTGCAGCTGGCCTGTCGAGTGCAGGAACCGCGGGCCGTAGGCGGCCGTCGTGGCGACCCGGTAGCGGTCCATGAACGCCGACCGCAGCGCGGCCAGCGCGGCGTCCGTCTCCGGCGTCTGCTCGACGAACGCGACGATCGCGACGTAGCGTCCGGGCCCGGCCAGCGAGGCCACGTCGTCGAGGGTCAGCGAGCCGGTGTCCGGCAGGCGACCCGATGCCGCGTACTCGGCGAGCAGCGCGTCGGTGCGCTCCTTCGCCAGCCCCACGTCGGGCTGGAAGAACGGGTTGACCCCGAGCATCGACCCGGCGACCGCGGTCGCGAACTCCCACCGGAAGAACTCGGCGCCCAGGTCGTACGCGTCGGCCAGCCCTATGCGCACCACCGGATGCCCTGCGGACCCGACCGCGTCCACGAACGTGTCCGCCTCGCGGTTCGCGTCGCCGTCCAGCCGCAGGTGGACGAAAAGCCGGTCGTGCCCATAGAAGCTCGGGTGCCTGAGCGGCTCGCCGCATACCGGCACGATGCCGACGCCCTCCTTGCCCAGGCTCTCGGCGACAAGCTGCTCGGCCCACAGGCCGAAGCTGCCGATGCGCGGCGACGTCACCAGCGTGAGCTTGTCGCGGCCCGCCAGCGCGTGTGCGCCCATCGCGGCCCCGAGGGACGCGCCCGGGTTCGATGCGGCGTCGGCGTTCCCGCAGCGGTCCGCCATCGCCTCCGCACGCGACAGCAGCTTCTCGACGTCGATTCCCGCCAGCGCCGCGGGCACGAGGCCGAAGTGGGACAGCACCGAGTAGCGCCCTCCGATGTCCCCCGCGTTCAGGAATGTTTCACGAAAGCCATCGCGGCCGCCGAGCGCGGCCAGCGGCGTGCCCGCATCGGTGATCGCGGCGAAGTTCGTCCCGCGGTCCGCCAGCGTCCTGAAGTGGCGGTACAGGACGTTGGGCTCGACGGTCGTGCCCGACTTCGACGAGACGACGAACAGCGTCCGCTCCGCGTCAATCGTCTCGGACACGGCCCGGACCGCGGCGGGCACCGTAGAGTCGAGGACCAACAGCGCCGGATAGCCGTCGCGGTTGCCCAGCGTCGCCCGGAGCACCTCCGCGCCCAGGCTGCTGCCGCCCATCCCGAGCAGCACGACGTCGCGGAAGCCGTCCGCCCTGACAGAGTCGGCGAACGCGGTCAACCCAGGCACGAGCGGCCGCATGTCGGCGGGGGCGTCGAGCCAGCCGAGGCGGTTGGCTATCTCATCGGGGCGCGGCTTCCAGGCGGTGTGGTCGCGGGCCCAGATCCGGCGGACGACGTCGCCTTCGTTCAGTCTCGCCAGCGCGTCCTCGACCCGTCCCATCGGCCGGCGCTCAGCCCAGCAGCGCGGCGCGCTTTTCTTCGATGTTGGCGATCAGGGAGTCGAACGAGTCGGCGAAGGCCTGCAGTCCGTCCGCGAGCAGCACGCCGGTGACCTCGTCCATGTCGACGCCCGCGTCGTCGAGCGCCTCGAAGAAGCGCTCGCACTCGTCGACGTCGCGGGCCAGCGTCTCGGCGGGCGTGCCGTGGTCGAGGAATGCCTCGACGGTCGCGTCGGGCATCGTGTTCACCGTGTCGGGGCCGATCAGCGAGTCGGCGTAGAGCACGTCGCTGTAGGCGGGATTCTTGGTGCTGGTGCTTGCCCAGAGCGGACGCTGCACCCTGGCGCCCTTCGCGGCCAGCCGCCCGAACCGCTCGCCGTCGAAGTCCGCGCGGAAGTCGCGGTACGCCAGCTTCGCGTTCGCGATGGCGGCCTGGCCAAGCAGCGCCTCGATGTCCGCGCCGTCCCGCTGCCTGTCGCCCAGCAGCGAGTCGACCGACGTGTCGACCCTGCTGACAAAGAACGACGCCACCGAGGCGACGCTGCCGGGCTCCCGCCCGGCCCAGTCGAGGTCCTCGATCCCGGCGATGTACGCCTGCCGTACCTCGCCGTAGACGCCGAGGGAGAAGAGCAGGGTGACGTTGACGTTGACGCCCTCGCCGATGAGCCTGTGCACGGCGGGAATGCCCTGTGGCGTGCCGGGCACCTTCATCATGACGTTGGGCCGGTCGAGCGTGGCGAACAGCCGCTTCGCCTCCGCGACCGTGCCGTCGGTGTCGTGCGCCAGGTGGGGGCTGACCTCCAGCGACGCGAAGCCGTCGGCGCCGTCGGTGCGCTCGTAGACCGGTCGGAGCAGGTCGGCCGCGGCCCTGATGTCGTCGACCACCAGGTGCTCGTATATCTGCCCTGCGTTCTTGCCCTGGCGCGCCTGCTCGAGCAGCGCGTCGTCGTAGTCGGTGCTGCCGGTGATCGCCTTCTCGAAGATCGTCGGGTTCGACGTCAGGCCCGTGATGCCGGAGTCGATCAGGCCCTGGAGCTCACCCGACTCGAGCATGCCCCTGCGCATGTTGTCGTACCAGACCGACTGCCCGAGATCGCCCGCCTGTTGGATCGTGTTCGCCATGTCGTTCTCCCCGGAGGATGGCGCCTGGCGCGCTACTGGAGCGCCCTGAGCCTGCCCTGGCTGACCGTCACCGCCAGCGTGACGCTGAACATCAGGAAGGCGAGGATGCCGATGGCCGCCTGCCCGCCCAGCCAGTCGGCCACGAGGCCCGCCGGGAGCATTCCCAGCGGCATCAGGCCGAAGTTCATCATGTAGACGCTCATCACCCTGCCCCGGTAGCGCTCGTCGACCTCCTCCATGATGAGCGACTGGTTGAGCGACCTGCGCCCGGAGTCGCCCAGGCCGAGCAGCGTCATGATGGGCAGGGCTATGAAGAAGAAGGGTAGCGCGGCCAGGGCGCCGAGCGCAACGGCCGACATGAAGCTGGTCCCGAGCAGGAGCATGCCCCGGCGCCAGTTGCCGACCGACGCGAGGAAGAGCGCTCCGGCGAGAGAGCCGAGTCCGAACAGGCTGAGCATCCCGCCCATCGAGTCCGGCCCGCGGCCGTACACGTCGACGATGAACACCGGCAGCATGAACCGGAACGGCATCGCGAACAGCGTCGTCGCCAGTCCCATGACTAGCAGCGCCAGCACCAGCCTGTTGGCGACTATGTGCCTGAGCCCTTCGCCGATGTCGGACAGCACGGCGCCCTTCTTCCCCGCGCCGCTGCCGCGGGTCTTCGGCACCCGGGACGTCAGCAGCATCGACAGCAGGGCCATGGCGGCGATGCAGTAGTAGACGGTCGCCGGCCCGGCCGTGGCGTAGATGATCCCGCCGATCGCCGGGGCGATGAGCGTCGTCGACGACATCGCCGCGGAGCTGAGCGACACCGCGTTCGTCAGGTGCTCGCGGCTGACGAGCTCGGGAATCATCGACTGGCGGGCGGGCATCATGAAGGCCCACATCGCGCCCTGCACCGTGCCCACGAACAGCAGGTAGTACCACTCGATGAACCCGAACGTGTTCGCGACGGCGATGAAGCCTGCCAGGCCCGCGCTGACGGCCTGCCCCGCCTGTAGCACCTGCCTGCGCTCCAGCCGGTCGGCCACCACGCCGCCGAACAGCGACAGCACGAGGATCGGGACGGCGGACGCCACGCTTACGATGCTTAGCAACGCCGCCGAGCCGGTGAGGTCGTAGGCCAGGTAGGCGCGGGCCATCATCTGCATCTGCAGCCCGGCCATCATCACGACGAGCCCGAACCAGAAGAAGCGGAAGTCGCGGCTCGCGAGGGAGGCGAAGGTGCGGGGCCAGCGGCTCGAGCCGGACGGGGAGGGGCGCGGCTCAGACGGGGTCGCGTCGGCGGATGCCGCCGGGGACGCTTCGCCGGGCTGGGACTGGCCCCTTGCCCTTAATTCACCTTCTGCGCCCGAGCCGTCCGCCATTGCGCCAGTCTATACCCATGCGCCCAGCCGAACAAGAGACGGCTCAGGACTGTAACTGTTCAGACTTGAAGGGACACCTAACCCGTTCGCCCCGAGTGCCCCGACGCTTCGTCGGGGTGTAAGGTTATAGTGCGGCTGACTGCAAGGTTAGGGTGCGGCTGATTGTAAGGTTAGGGTGCGTCCAATCGAAAGGCTACGGCAGTACTGTCGCGGATAATCGCATGCGTAGCAGTACATCTTGATCGCGGACGCGCGGCGGATTAAGGCTAGGTTGGATGGAGCCGGCTACCGGGCCTGCGGGGGAGCCAGGGTGGAGGTGGGCATGAAGGCTCTACACGCGGCGACGGTTGTCGTTGGAGTCTCCGTGCTGGTGCTGAGCGCGTCCATCGCCTGCGACGCCGAAGACCATGAGCGGACCGCGCAAGCCGTGGCGCTGCAATGGACTGAGCATGAGGCGGAAAGCACCTCGGAAGAGATAGCGGCCGAGATGACCCGGCGACGCGGTCGCGCGCTACCCATAACTGTCCAGGTCTTCAATAGCCCATCGTCTTCGGGCCGCACCGTGCAGTCGTACGAGGAAACTCTCAGGCCGACGGCGGACGCGGACGAAATCCGCGATACGATCGAGTGGACGTTCGGCGCGCCAACCAGGAAGCCGGACGGCCGGTACATGATCGTCGCGACGGCGTCGGTATCCTTCGAGATCGCTCCGAGCAGAGCTACCGAAACTCGTCGCGAGTTGCCCGGTGGCTGGTTTCCCGCGACGTCCCACCGTGGTTCAATCGACTACGAGCTGGAGATCGACACGGAGGCACCCAACGTGACGAGCGCGACGTTGTTGCCCAAGTCAGCTCGGATAACGGACCTGCCACGAGAGGGCATCAGCGACCAGGACTTCCGTAGCCCCGGTGGAACGTAGGACCTCCCGGCTGGGGAGCCCCGCCCTTGGATTCCCGCCTTCGTCTGCACGGGGGCAGGCCCTGCGCGGGAATGACGGTTGCGCGAGAGCATCCGTGCGAACGGTAGCCGCTCCCCGGCGTCCGGGGTGACTGTTGCGGTCGACGCGAATCGCGGGTTCGCTACGGAACAGCCCCTCAGCTTGCGTCCGGTGGGCGCAGGCGGGCCGCTATGGCGGCGGCCGTCTCGTCCAGGGTCCTGGACGCGTCAATGCTCTCCGCCGTCTCGGAGGCGAACGGCGTCTCGCTGAGCAGCCGGTACATGTCGGCCGCGCCCTCGTGGAAGCCCGGTGACAGGCCGACGCTGGCGAACGTCGCGGCTATCTCCTCCATCTCGCCGATCCACCGGAACGCCTTCGACGGCAGCGCCGGCAGGCCCTTCGCCATCGCGGCGTAGACCTCCGGCTGGCTGCCGCGGAGCTCGGCGGCGAGCTCGTCCGTCAGTCCCAGCGCCTCGGCGGCCGCGATCTGGGCGAGCCATAGGGCCGACGTGCCCTTCGTCACGGAGGCGTAGCACATCTTGATCGCCGACGCGCGCCCGATCTCCTGGCCCAGGTCGCGTACGCCGATGCCCATGCCGTCGAGGCCGGAGAAGACCGATGCGTCGGGTCCCGAGACGTAGAACCGCGGGGCGTACCCGTCCCGGGGAGGACCGCCGATGATCGAGCCGTCGACGTAGCGACCGCCCGCCTCGTTCATGACCTCGGCCATCGCGATCGACGTGCCGGGCGACACGGCGTTGCAGTCGGCGAACACGACGTCCGCGCCCGTTCTCTGGACCGCGGCGGCGATACTGCGGCACACCCCCATCGCCTCCGCCGGCACCAGGATCGACAGCACCAGGTCGCTCTTGGCCACCAGGTCGTCGAGGGTGGGGACGTCGCGCATGCCCGCGGCGGCGGCGAGACCGCGCGTCCGCTCGCTGCGGCCCTCGAGGCACGTCAGGACGTCGAGGTCGCCCTCCCGCAGCGACCTGCCTACGGCGTGGCCCATATCTCCGGGACTGAGCAGCCCGACCGCGGCGACGGCCATGCCTCTTCTCCTACTCGAGCTCGACTATCGGGTCGCCGTCCTGCACCTGCTGTCCGGGGATGACGTGCACGGCGCTTATGACGCCTGACCAGTCGGCCTTGAGCGTCTGCTGCATCTTCATCGCCTCGAGCACGCATATGTCGTCGCCGGTCGTAACCTGGTCGCCGACGCCGACGGCGAGCGAGAGCACGATGCCGGGCATCGGCGACGAGAAGACGCGCCCGCCCGGTGTGGGGGCGGGTGCTGCCGCCGGCGCTGGGGCGGGAGCAGGAGCGGCGGCCGCGGGCTGCTCGGGTGCCGCGGCGGCGGACGGGGCAGCTGGAGCCTCGGCGCGGACCAGCGGCTCGTCGAGCGTCACCTCGACGCGCTCGCCGTCGACCAGCACGACGGCCGGCTCGGCGTCGACGTCGACCGCCTCGACGGTGTACCACCGGTCGTTGACCCTGACTCTGAGCGTGTCGGCCATCTCAGCCTCTAGGAGAACCAGGTCCCGAACGCTGCGGCGCCCTCGGCCGGCGCCAGCGTCAGGAAGACGCCCGCGACGACGGCCGAGCCGATCACTCCGGCGACGTTCGGCCCCATCGCGTGGGACAGCAGGTAGTTGCCCGGGTTCGACTCCTGCCCGATCTGGTGCGAGATTCTCGCCGCCATCGGAACGGCCGACACCCCGGCCGACCCGATGAGCGGGTTGATCTTCTCGCGCAGGAACAGGTTCATCAGCTTGGCGAAGAGCAGGCCGCCGATCGTGCCGCACGAGAAGGCGACCAGGCCGAGCCCGAAGATCACGACGGTGTCCAGGTCGAAGACCCGCTCCGCCGTGAGCTGGGTGCCTACGGTGACCATCAGGAAGATCGTCGCGACGTTGAGCAGCTCGTTGGAGGCGGCGTCGGCGAGCCGCGGCACGACGCCGCTCTCGCGGAACAGGTTGCCCATCATGAACATGGCGATCAGCGGCGCGGACTGCGGCACGATAAGGATGATGAGGATCATCGCGATGGTCGGGAAGACGAGTTTTTCGCGCTGCGACGCCTCCCGCAGGGGTCGCATCACTATTCCGCGCTCGTTCGACGTGGTCAGCAGCCTCATGAGCGGCGGCTGGATGAAGACGACGCTCGCCATGTAGGTGTAGGCCACGACGGCGGTGATGCCGAGTATCTCCGGCGCCAGGATGGCCGAGAGGAAGATCGTCGTCGGGCCGTCGGCACCGCCGATAATCCCGATGGACGACGCCTCGCCGACGTTGAAGCGCCCGGTCGCGAGCGCGCCCCAGAAGGCGACGAATATGCCCACCTGCGCCGCGCCGCCGAGCAGCAGCGTCTTGGGGTTCGCGATCACCGGCCCGAAGTCGGTCATCGCGCCGAGGCCGAGGAAGATCAGCGGCGGCAGGATGTCCCAGTGCTCGAGGCCGTAGTACAGGACGATGCCGAAGACGCCCGACTCCTCCGGCGTGAAGGCCGTCAGCGCCGTCTCCGGCAGGTTCGTCAGGACGATTCCGATGCCGATCGGCATGAGGACGTACGGCTCCCTGCCCCGCGTGATCGCAAGGTAGACGAAGCCGATCCCCACCGCCATCATGACGACCTGCCGCCAGTCGAGGTGGTAGAGGCCGGACGATTCGAAGAAGTCTGTGAAGTCGCTCAAGACGCTATCGTTCGCACAAGATGGGGTTGCTGGAAGAGGCCACTGACCTACGCCGAGTCGCCGTCGCCGGGCGACCGGGCCCTCATGACGCCGACGGCGACCGCCGCGGCGACCGCCCTGTCGCGCGCCTCCGGGTTCTCGGGAACGACGCCGCGGTTGGCGGCCCAGCGGAACGCCGCGCCCATCAGGGTCACGACGAGCGTCAGCACCAGCAGCAGCGCGAACGCCGTGCCCATGCCGACCACGGTCAGCCGGACGCCCTCGTCGATCACTGCCTGTTCGATGGCGCAGCCCTCCTCGAGATGATCGACGGGATTGTACACCAGCGCCGAAGCCACTCTCTAGGGCCCGCAAGTCTTCGAGCCGCGCCCGCGCCCTGTCGTCCCGAGCGCAGGGACCTGGGGTGGGGTCCCTCGACCTCGCCACGACGCGGCCGCCCCACCCCAGGCCCTTCACTCCGTTCAGGGCGACAGTGGCTGGGGAATCCGGGCAGGATCGTTTGCTTGGCTTGCCACACAAGAATAGGCACTGATGACGGGACGCCCTCGCGGGGCCGGCTCGGAGGCTCAGGGCAGGAATTGGGCGCGGGAGAACGCGGCGCGCCGCGAGAACGTCCTCCCTCACGCCCCCCGTCTTGCCGATTCGACATTGCAGGTGGTACAAAGATCGGGGCAGGCCCTTCGAGTTGGAGTCGAAGCGGGCAATCTGGAGCAACGCGTCATTTCGCCATGCGGTTGGTCTTGTTTGGCGGGCCTGCAGGATCAGGCAAATCCACGCTCGCGAGGGCGTGGTGTGCCGCGCAAGAGCGGGCGGTACACATTCAACTTGACGAGATACGCGGCCTGATCGTCGCTGGGCTCGCCGACCCGCGGCGCCGGGGAGACCTCCAGGGCCAACAGTTTCACGTGGGTGTGAAGGCATGCTGCGTCCTCGCCAGGGAGTTTCTGGCCTCGGGGTACGACGTCGCTATCGATGATGTCCTTCTTCCAGGGGCGGCCTTCGACACTTCCTGGCGGCACCATCTCGCGGAGCTCGAATGGCGCGTCGTGATCATTCACCCGACGCTCGAAGAGACGCTCGCGCGCTCATCCAGTCGCGACAAGGAGGTTCCCGACCGCTTGGTTCGCGAGCAACATCGAGCCACCTATGGCTGGCCTGAACGCTACAGGATCGATACGACGGGACTCTCGGTCGAAGAGGCGCTGAGGCTGGTCGACGCCGCGCTGGGTGAATGAGCGTCGTCGGCAGTGCAAGTCCGCCACGAATGGGGCCCGCGGCCCCTACCCCATGATCTCGTCGATGTGGACCTCCCGGCCCTCCCTGCCGGACTTGATGACCGCCAGGGAGAAGCGCAGCACCTCGCGGGCCTCGGCGCCGGTCATCTCAGTGTCGCGTCCCTCCAGGGCGGCGTCGATGAAGTCGCGCACGGCGAGGGAGAAGCTGGTCGCGTAGCCGTGGTCGACGTCCTCGAATCGTATGATCTCGCCGTCGCGGTACATCTCCAGCGGCTTCCGGCCGTCCAGCCGCTTGCCGATGAAGTTGTTGACCCACAGCACGCCGCGGGTCCCGGTCGCCTCCAGAGAGACGTAGATCGGGTAGTAGCGCGACCGGATCACCATCTCCTCGGCGTAGACCGACTCCCATGAGCCGTAGCGCTCCGCGTCGCGGTACTTCCAGGTAGCCATCGCCGGGTTCTCGAGCAGGGCGCCGGGCGTGAGCTCGTGGTGGGCCTGCGCCCGCTCGCGGCCGATGAACGCGAAGGTACGCTCCACGTCGCCCATCAGGTAGCGGGCGATCGACCAGATATGCTGGCCGTGGTCGAACACGGTGGAGCCCTGGCCGGAGCGCGCCTCGTCCGAGCGCCAGTCCTGGGCGTTGGACGGGACGTCCCAGCCGTGGCGCATGTTGCCGGTCAGCGACTTGATCCGGAGCGTCATCGGCTCGCCGATCTCCCCGCCGTCCAGCAGCTTCCTGGCCGTCGCGAAGAGTGGCGAGAAGCGGTAGTTCTCGATGACGCGGAAGAGGCGGCCCGAGCGGCCGGCGGCCTCCAGCATCGCGTCCGCTTCGGCGACGTTCATCGCCATCGGCTTCTGCACGGAGACGTGCTTGCCCGCGTCGAGCGCGGCGATGCTCATCCCGGCGTGGAGGTGGTGGGGCGTGATGATCTCGACGGCGTCGATATCCGGGTCGTCGAGCAGCCGCCTGTAGTCGTCGTACGTCTTGGGTACGCCCCACTCGGCGGCCCTGCGCGCGGCGAGGGCCGGGTCGACGTCGCACACGGCGTCGAGGCTGGCCCTGGGGTTGTCCCTGTAGCCTTCGTAGTGCATGTCGGCAATCCGGCCCAGGCCGATGAGGGCGTGTTCACACTACGTAACGCATCGAATATGAGCGCCACGAGAATGAAGCCGAGAAAGAGCGCATCGAGCTTGTCAAAGCGAGAGAAGATGCGGCGAAAGCCCTTCAATCGTCGGAACAGACGCTCTACCTCGTTGCGCCTCTTGTAGAGCTCCTTGTCGTACTCCCACGGGCTGATGCGAGTCGAGAGTGGAGGAACGACGGGCTCAATGCCCAACTCCAGGGCAAGCTGGCGAGTCTCGTTGCCCTCGTATGCGCGATCCATCACCACAGACAGGTTATCTCGCAGGGGTCCAAGGCGCTTGAGCAACCTGCGCCCCTCCGGTGCGTCGTGAGCCTGTCCAGGGGAGAGTGAGAAGGTCATGGCTGTTCGAGCATTCGCGGCAACCATATGAATCTTGGTGGTCCATCCACCTCTGGACTTGCCGATGGACTGCGGTCCGTTTTTTTTTTAGCGCCCCCGTGCCATCAGGATGCACCTTGACGATGGTGCTGTCCATCGAGACGACCTCGAGCTTGACGCGCACGATCTGTTCTCGCTGCAGGTGTTCGAATATCCTGTCGAGCACGCCGCTCTTGGCCCAGCGGTTCATACGGGTGTAGATGGTATGCCACCTGCCGAACCTGGGAGGCAACCCACGCCACTTGCAGCCATGCTCAGTAACATACAAAATGGCATTGAGCACCTGTAGATTCGGAATCCTCACATTGCCCCGCTGCACTGGCAATAGATGTTCGATGCATTCGTACTGGTCCTGTGTTAGTTCCATGAGCCAAGCATATCACATCAGACCTGATAGTGTGAACAGGCCCGAATCCAACGCGAAGCCTGTCGGTCATGCGGTCAACCTCCCTTCCGCGCCTGTATCGGCGGAGGCTGCGCCCTGTCGTCCCGAGCGCAGAGAGGGACCTGGGGAGGGGTCCCCTCGACCTCGCCACGAGGCGGCCGCCCCACCCCAGGCCCTTCACTCCGTTCAGGGCGACAAGCGCTGGGAGGAGGTAACTGTTCAGAGTTGAGGGGAAACGAGCAGGCTACGGCACTGGAGGAGAGGGTTGAGGCTGTTGGCCCTCCAAGTGCCAAAGAGGGATGCGAGAGCCATTTTGGTGTTGGTGCCACGCTCGGAGCGAGTGCCGCCGCTGATCTTACGGCTGACCACCAGGTGGCGTAGGCTCCGTTCAGCCGCGTTGTTCTCGGATGGCACACCCGGATGGGACACAAAGACGAACAACTCCTTGATGAACCGCTCCATGCGCCTGCAGAGCTTGGCTTGAGGCGCCGTATCGTCGTCGGAGAATGGCTGACACAGCGACAGCAGCAGCTTCTCCAACATCAACTGGTTGGCAGACGCTGATCGCTGGTAGCCAACATCTGGTCGGCCGAGGTTGTCAGCGCACGTCTTTGCCCTGTTGTAGAGTTGGCGTACCGCTTTGGCCCATAGAGCCAGGGCGGTGTCTTGAGGGAACACCGCCTCGAGTTCATCGACGTCCCGCAACAGGTGTACCCAGCAGCGCTGCTTGAGGCCGGGGTAATGGCTGTATGCAGCGTAGAAGTCACTCACGAGCACTCCGCTGAAGGGCGTGCTGCCGGTGGACTCTCCCAACACCTCGTCCACCACAGCTTTGCCTCGACCGCGGCGTAGGAAGTAACGCTCCGTGGGAGTGCTGAAGGTCCACACATAGCCGTTGACTCCGTCCTGGCGCCAGCCGGTCTCATCTGCGTGCACTACCGGAGAGCCACGGATGCGCTCCAGCATCTCGGCCACGACCGGTTGGGCCCGTTGGGCTGCGGCATGTACCACATCAGTGATGGCGCCAATGCTCAGCTTCAGTTGATGTACCGTTTGCAGGTACCACTGGATGCTCCTGATCGGCAGACGGCCCTCTTCCCTGAGTGTCACGATCAGGCTTATCAGGTTGGGGCCCAACCGCCGGCGTCCAATTGCCAACCCCGCCAACGGCTCTTGGGGCAACCGCCGCTTGTCGCACAGCGGACATGTCCGGGCCACAAAGACGTGCTCGGTCACCTCTGCTGGCACCACCGGAAGATCGATCACCTCCCGTGTCCGCTGGACCCAGCCGCCTGACAGGCCAGTACCACACTCAGGGCACGACTCAGGCGCATGTACCACCCGATGCGTCGGTTCCATCCTCTGCCGGGCAAAGCCGTGCAGACGCCGTTTCCTCGATCCCTTCCTCTCCGGATGACGACGCTTGATGGGCGGCTTATTGCCAGGCATCCCTTTCGTTCCACCGCGACTGCTCAGCTGAGATTCCAGCCTCTCTACACGCCGCCGCAGCTCGGTAATCACCGCCCGCTGCGTGGCAATCGCCGCCAGCAGCGTCTCCCGGCTCGCATTCTGCAGGTCTACTTCAGCTTCCACCCCTCCCTTATCACACTACTGCCCAACGCTACGCTAGCGGTTCTTGGGTTCATCCCCTCGACTCTGAACAGTTACGGGAGGAGGGTGTTCTTTGCCGCCCCAATCGTGGGTAAGTATAATGTCCCCACCTTCGGATGGAACGGGGCGGACGAACAAGAGGGGCTTCCCAGATGGCTACGAAGATCGATCTGAACTGCGACATGGGCGAGAGCTTCGGCATGCACAAGATGGGCCTCGACGAGGAGGTCATCAAGCACGTCAGCTCGGCGAACGTCGCCTGCGGCTTCCACGCGGGCGACCCGACGTGGATGCGCCACACGGTTTCGCTTGCGGAGGAGCACGGCGTCGCCATAGGCGCGCACCCCAGCTACCCGGACCTGGTCGGCTTCGGGCGGCGCAACATGGACCTTTCGCCCGACGAAGTGAAGGCCGACCTGACCTACCAGATCGGCGCTCTCTCGGCGTTCACGTCGTCGAGGAAGCTGCAGCACGTCAAGCCGCACGGCGCGATGTACAACCAGGCCGTCAACGACGAGGACCTCGCCCGCGCCATCTGCGAGGCCGTCACCGAGGCCGACAGCGACCTGGTGCTCGTGGCGCTGGCCGGCTCCCGGTGGGTCTCCGTCGCAGAGGAGGTGGGGATGCGCGTCGCGCGCGAGATTTTCGCCGACCGGGCGCTCAACCCGGACGGGACCCTCGTGTCACGCTCCGTGCCCGGCTCGGTGCTGCACGACGTCGACGAGGTGGTGGAGCGCAGCGTGCGCATGGTCACGGAGGGCGTAGCGACGGCGGTCAATGGCGAGGAGATCGCCGTGGAGGCCGAGAGCCTCTGCGTCCACGGCGACACGCCCGGCGCGGTCGAGATGGCGGCCAGCCTCAGGCGAGAGCTCGGGTCCGCCGGCGTCGAGGTCGTCCCGCTGGGCGAGCTGACGTGACCACGGGGCAGGCGCAGATGTACGACGAGCCAAGGTTCTGCACCGCGGGCGACCGCGCGATGGTCGTCGAGCTCGGCGACTCGATATCGCCGGAGACGAACCGCCGCGTCCATGGGCTGATGCGCGCGCTGGAGGGCCGCGGCCTGCCCGAGATTGTCGACCTGGTGCCCACCTACCGGTCGCTGCTGGTTTTGTACAACCCGCTGCTCGCGTCGTTCGACGGGCTCCGGGAGACCGTCGCGTCCCTCGACTCAGCGGCGGCCGACGCCGGCAGGAATGCGCCGAACGTCGTGGAGGTGCCGACCGTCTACGGCGGCGAGCACGGCCCCGACCTCGGCTTCGTAGCCGAGCACAACGGCCTCTCGCCGGAGGAGGTCGTCGAGATCCACTCCGGGACCGACTACCCTGTGTACATGCTCGGATTCACGCCGGGCTTCCCGTACCTCGGCGGCATGTCCGAGAAGCTCCACACGCCGAGGCTCGCCACGCCGCGGACAATAACGCCCGGCGGCTCCGTCGGCATCGCCGAGGCGCAGACGGGCGTCTACCCGGTGCAGAGCCCCGGAGGCTGGCGGATCATCGGCCGCACGCCGCTGGCGCTGTTCGACCCGGAGCGTGAGCCGCCGTCGCTGCTCAGCGCTGGCGACGTGGTGCGGTTCGTGCCCGTGCCTGACGACGGCAGCCACCAGTTCCCGGACGCGGTGACCGCATGAGTGGTCCGACGCTGGAGATAGTGTCGCCGGGCCTGCTCACGACCGTGCAGGACAGGGGCAGGTACGGCTACCAGCGCTACGGCGTGCCCGTCTCGGGCGCGATGGACGAGTTCGCGCTCAGGGCGGCCAACCTGCTCGTGGGCAACGACCAGGGCGCAGCCTGCCTCGAGATGACGGTGCTCGGCCCGACCGCCCGCTTCCTGCGCGACGCGCGGATCGCCGTCACCGGCGGCGACCTCACCGCGACCCTGAACGGCGAGCCGCTGCCCCGCTGGCAGCCCGTCGACGTCGCGAAGGACAGCGAGCTGAGCTTCCGCAACATGCGGGACGGCATGCGCGCTTACCTCGCGGTCGCGGGCGGCATCGACGTGCCCGTGGTCATGGGCAGCAGGTCGACCTACCTGCCGTCGGGCATCGGCGGGTTCGACGGCCGCGCACTCGCGGCGGGCGACGTCGTACCGGCATTCCCGGCGGACGCGGCGGGGCCCGCGCGACGCCTCCCGCGCGGCTACGAGCCGCCCGCGTACGGCTCCCACCACGAGGTCAGGGTAGTCATGGGCCCGCAGGCCGACGCGTTCGGGCAGGACGCGGTCGACGTGCTGCTGGGCTCGACCTTCACCATATCGCTGGACTCGGACCGCATGGGCTACAGGCTGGAGGGCGCCGAAGTACAACACGCCACCGGGCCGGACATCGTCTCGGACGGCAACGCGCCCGGCGCGATACAGGTCCCCGGAAGCGGCGTGCCCACGGTGCTGCTGGCCGACCGCGGCACGACCGGCGGCTACACGAAGATCGCCACGGCCATATCGGCCGACCTGGGCAAGCTGGCCCAGGCCGTGCCAGCGCAGACCGTGTCGCTGACCGCCGTCGACCTGGAGGAGGCAGCGGCCGCGGCCAGGGAACAGGAGGCCGTCCTCGCGGCCGTCGCGCTCGGCACCGACGATCGCGTCACCGTCAGCGTGGACGGCAACGCCGTCGAGGTCGTCGACGCGGCGGGCGGGCCGATCACGTCTCCGGGGGCGGACGGCGCGGCGACGAGCGTCGTCACCGCCAGCGTCCAGTCGGACGGCCGGACGTACGAGCTCGAACTCGAGGTAGCGCGGCGCGGCTGGTCCGGCTGAGGCCAGGCGCCCGGGGGCGAGCGATGGCCGTAGAAGTCCGCACGGGCCAGCCGGAGGACGTTTCCGAGCTGTCGGACGCCCTCGCGCCGGACACGAGCTCCGCTCACACGCGCCAGCGATGGCGGGAGCACGTCGTCGGCCACCGCGAGATGCTCGTGGCGCTGCTCGACGGGCAGCTCGCGGGATGCGTCGGCATCAGCGTCAGGGGAGGACGATTCGAGGTCCCCGGCACGCTGCGACTGCTGGGACTCGACGTCGCCCCGCGCTTCCGACGCCAGGGCGTCGGCGCCGCGCTCGTCAGGGGAGTCGAGGACAGGGCGCGGCGAGAGGGACTGCCGAGCGTTCGCCTCGAGGTGGCGGTCGACAACGACGCCGCGATAAGCCTCTACGAGAAGCTCGGATACCGCCGCGACGGCGAGCCGATCATCAACCGGTGGCTGCGCGCCGACGAGGTGGTGGAAGAGCTGTCGTGGGTCATGGTCAGGGAAGTATGACCAGGCCCTTCGATACACCCCGACGAAGCGTCGGGGCACCCGGGGCGAACGGATTGCCCGCACCGAGCCGCGTCCCGATGCCGCCCGGCCGGGAGCAGCAGGTCTGCTCATCGTGATCGAGCTCTACCACGACCTCTCCGACTGGGTGATCGCGTTCGCCGAGAGCGACTGGGCGGTACTGCTGCTCGCGCTGACCTCGTTCGTCGAGGCGATATTCTTCCCCGTGCCGCCCGACCCGCTGCTCGTCGCCGTCGCCCTCGCGCAGCAGGACATCGCAATCTGGCTGGGCGCGCTGACCGCGGCCGCCTCGGTCGCCGGGGCCGTCGTCGGATACTGGCTCGGAGCGCTGCTGGGCCGGCCGCTGCTCCTGCGCATGTTCTCCGAGGACAGGGTCGCCTACGTCGAGTCGCTGTTCGAGCGCTACGGCGTGTGGGCGACGCTCGTCGCCGCGTTCACCCCGATCCCGTACAAGGTCTTCGCCATCGCGGCCGGGTCGATGAAGATGGACCTGAAGGGATTCCTGATCGCCTCGGCGGTCGGCCGCGGCGTCAGGTTCGTCACCCTCGGCACGCTCGTCATGCTCTTCGGCGACCCGATCGCCGACCTGGTCGGCTCCAACTTCGAGCTCATCACGCTGGGTATAGCCGCGCTCGCCATCGTCGCCGCGTTGGCCTGGGTGCTGTGGCGCCGGCGCCCGGGGAGGCTGGTCGAGCCATGATCGTCGACTCCCACGCCTACTGCTTCCCGCCCCTCGACGCGCCGAACGGCGGCGAGGAGCGCCTGAAGCGCGCCCAGGTCGCGCACGCCTCCCACCACCAGCCCGCGTTCAGGCTCCGGGACCGCGCGCCGTCATCTTCCAGCCCGCTCGCGCCCTCCGGCACGCTCGACGTCTCCGACCTGCCGGACGTCGGCTTCCGCGCCGACCGCGAAGCCGGCCGGGTGCTCTGGACGGCCGACGGCGACGACCACACGAAGTACTTCTACCCGCCGGCGCTGCGCGACCTCGAGTACACGCCCCACCAGCTCATCGGCGAGATGGACTACGCGGGTGTCGACGTCGTGCTGCTGCACACCGACCCGATGCTCGCGCGCGACGGCGCCTTCCAGGCCGAGTGCGTGGCGGCGTACCCGGACCGCATCCTCTCGATGGCGCCCGTCGACGAGTGGCGCGTCGCGTCCGAGCCGGACGCCGTCATCGCGGAGCTGACGGAGAACATAGCCGGCCGCGGGCTGCACGTGATCAAGTTCATCGCGCCCTTCGCCTACACGGCCAGCCCGGAGCCCTGGGACGACGGCCCGTACCGCCCCTTCTGGGAGGCCGCGGCCGAGTTGGGCGTCCCCGTCTTCTTCAGCCTCGGCAGCGGCCCGCCGGACGGCCGGAGCGACACGCCGTCGGAGCGCGAACGCTACGTCGACGAGCTGCGCGTCCTGGCGCGCTGGGGCGAGCGCTACCCGGACACGCTCTGCAGCGTCACCCACGGCTTCCCGTGGCGGCTGTTCCTCGACGGCGAGCGCATCGCCGTGCCCGAGGACGCCTGGGCGCCGTTCGGCAACCCCAACTGCAGCATCGAGGTCTCCTTCCCCGTCCGCATCGGCGACCTGTTCGACTTCCCATACAGGCAGGTTTGGCCTACCCTTGAGCAGATGGTCGACCGCGTCGGCCCGCGGCAGCTCCTCTGGGGCACGGACATGCCGTTCCAGAACCGCTTCTGCACCCACAGGCAGTCGCGGGACTGGATCGAGAAGTACTGCGACTTTCTCTCCGCGGACGACCTGAGGCTGATCATGGGCGGCACGGCGGCGCGGGTTCTCGGAATCGACGGGGGTGACCGATGAGCACGCTCGGACGCGCTGACATAGCGGACGGCCTGAGGTCGCTCGGCGTCGACGCCGGCGACGTCGTCTTCGTCCACAGCTCGCTCAGCAGCATGGGTCGCGTCGAGGGCGGCGCGGAGACGGTCGTCGACGCCTTTCTCGACGTGCTGGGGCCCTCCGGCACCCTCGTCGTCCCGACCTTCACGCTGGACCGCGACCTGGAGCACGGCCCGATACTCGATCCCGCGCGTGACGAGTCGGGCGTGGGCCGGATCACCGAGGCGGCCCGGCTCCGTCCCGGCGCGAAACGCAGCCACCACATCTTCCACTCAGTCGCCGCCATCGGCGCCGACGCCGACATGACCGACCACCACGGCCCGTCCGCCTGGGCCGCCGACGGCCCCTTCTGGCGTCTCCACGAGCTCGACGGGCGCATACTGCTGCTCGGAGTGCCCTACCTGCGCTGCACCTTCTTTCACATGCTGGAGCAGATCGTGCAGGTGCCGTACCGGCGCTGGATCGAGTTCGAGGCCCGGCTCCTGGAGCCGGACGGATCGCTGACGCCGCTCCTCACGCGGTGCTTCATCCCCGAGGGAGACTTCGTCGGCAACGACTTCAACAAGCTCGGCGCCGAGCTGGAGCGGAGCGGCCTCGTCCGCGTCGGCGCCATCGGCAACGCCGTCGCCAGGCTCTTCCGCGCCCGCGACGCCGTACTCACCGCGGTCGAGCTCTACCGCGACGACGTGGACCTGTTCGTCCGCGAAGGCGGCGGGATAACCCCGCTGAGCGACGGCGTCATGATCGGCGAGCTCAACAACGAGAAGTCGGTCGTCGACCCGGACGTCTGAACCGGGATTCGTGTGATTTATCGGATTGGGATGATTGGGAGCGCGTAGGGCAATCGCGCTGCGAAGGCCCATCATCTCCATCCCTTAATCAGAAAAATCCCGGTTCAGACGTTCGCACGATCGCAATCACCGTCCGGACAACCGCTATACTATCGTGGCCCCGCACGACGACGACGGAGTACCCATGGTCGACCAGGAGAAGATCGAGGAGGCGGTAGCCTCCATCATCGAGGCGCTTGGGGAGGACCCCGAGCGCGAGGGCATCCGGAACACGCCGCAGCGCGTGGCGCGGATGTACGCAGAGGTGTTCTCAGGCGTCGACCACGACCCGGCCGAGGTGCTGTCGACCGGCTTCGACGAGGCCCACGAGGGGCTGGTCGTCTTCCCGCGCATCTCCTTCTCGTCGATGTGCGAGCACCACCTGGTGCCCTTCTTCGGCACCGCGTCGATCGGCTACGTGCCGGACGGCCGCGTCGTCGGCGTCAGCAAGATGGCGCGCGCGCTCGACATCCTGTCCCGCCGGCCACAGCTCCAGGAGCGGCTGACGAAGCAGCTCGTGGACGCGGTCTTCGAGACGGTGAAGCCGCACGGCGTTGCCGCGCGGCTGACCGCCCAGCACATGTGCATGGCGGTCCGCGGCGTCCGCAGGCCGGACAGCAGCGTCGTCACCTCGGCCGCGCGGGGCACGCTGAAGACCCACGAGCCGACGATACGGGAGTTCCACGCCCTGCTGGGAGACGGCTAGGGTGCCTGCCTCGGTCCGGGCGGTGTCGTTCGACGAGGCCGAGGAGCAGTGGACGGCGCTCCTTTCCCGCTGCGCGACCGACACCGTGTTCCTCACCCCCTGGTGGCAGCGGACGTGGTGGCGCTGCTTCGGGGACGACTACGACCTCCGGCTGCTCGCCGTCGAGGACGGCGGCCACACGCTCGGTCTCGCCCCGCTCGTCGAACGCGACGGCCTCCTCAGCTTCCTCGGCGATACCGACCTGTTCGACTACCATGACTTCATCGTCCCCAGGGGCGACGAGGACCGTTTCCACGAGGCCGTGCTCGACCACTTCGCCGACAGCGGCGGCGCCAGCCTCGACCTGAAGTCGATACCCGAGCACTCGCCCGCGCTGGAGCTGCTGCCCGCCGCCGCGGAGCGCCGCGGTCTCTCGGTCGAGCTGGAGCGGGAGGAGGTCGCGCCCGTGGCGGAGCTTCCGGCGACATGGGACGAGTTCGTGGCCGGGCTCGGCAAGAAATACCGGCACGAGCTGCGCCGCAAGCTCCGCCGGCTCGAAGCCGCCGGCGACCACAAGCTGTACATGTGCGACAACGACCGCGACCTGTCGTCCTGCCTGGCGGAGTTCTTCCCGCTGCACAGGTCCAGCTCCCCCGAAAAGGCGGCGTTCTGGAACCCCAAACGTGAGGAGTTCTTCGTCGACGTGCTGACGGAGGCGGCCGCGAGGGACGTGCTGCGGCTCGCGGTGCTGGAGCTGAACGGCGAGCGGCCGGCGATGTGCGTCAGCTTCGACTACGGGTCGTCGTATCTTCTGTATAATAGCGGCTACGATCCCGCGTACGCGCGGCTGAGCGTGGGCCTGCTGAACAAGGCCCTGACGATAAAACGGGCGATCGCCTCCGGCAAACGCGTCTTCGACTTTCTCCGGGGCGACGAGCGATACAAGTACGAGCTGGGCGCCGTCGACCGGTGGATATACCGGCTGACCGTTCGCCGTTGAGGCACACTCGACGGCGCTTCCACCGCCGGTTCCCCGAATAGCGCATCCGAGACCGAACTTCCGATGTATAGAGTCGCCATGCTGAGCATGCACGGCTGCCCCGTCTCCCGCCTGGGAGGGAGGGACACCGGCGGCATGAACGTGTACGTGCTCCAGGTAGCCAGGGAGCTCGGCGCCCGCGGCCACTCCGTCGACGTCTACACCCGCACCCACGACCCGGACGACCCGCAGATCGTCGACCTGGGCGACAACGCCCGCGTCATCCACCTGCAGGCCGGGCCGCTCGACGAGGCCAAGGAGAGCCTGCACACGTACGTCCCCGAGTACCTGCGGCGGCTGGAGGAGTTCCGCGCGGCCGAGGGGCTCGCGTACGACCTGGTCCACTCCCACTACTGGCTATCGGGCCAGGCCGGGCTGTCGCTGGCGGAGTCGTGGGACGTGCCCCACGTCACGACCTTCCACACGCTCGCCAGGAAGAAGCTGCAGGCCCGCCCCGGCGAGACGGAGTCCGACCTGCGCGTCCGGGCCGAGTCCCGCGTCATCGAGAGCGCGAGCGCCGTCGTCGTCTCCACCGACCAGGAGAAGGACGACCTGTCCCGCCTGTACGGCGTCTCGCCGCGGGCGGCGCGCACCATCCCCGCGGGCGTCGACCTCGACCTGTTCCAGCCGATTCCACGCGAGGAGGCGCGGCGGACCCTGGGGATACGGGAGTCGAACGTCGTGCTCTCGGTCGGCCGGATCGAGCCGCTCAAGGGGCTCGACCTGCTCGTGGAGGCGACGTCGATGCTGAGCGATCCGGGGGACACGCGGCTGATCATCGTCGGCGGCATGCCGGAGCGCGACGACGAGCTAAAGCGCCTCGAGTCGATGGCCTCCGATCTCGGCGTCGCGGCCGGGACGACCTTCGCGGGCGCGGTGAAGCAGGCCGAGCTGCCCGCGTACTACAGCGCGGCCGACGCCTTCGTGCTGCCGTCCTACTACGAGAGCTTCGGGCTCGTCGCGCTGGAGGCGATGGCCTGCGGCACGCCGGTGATCGCGGCGCGCGTCGGCGGGCCGAAGAGCTTCATCACGTCCGGGGAGACCGGCTACCTGGTGCCGTGGCGCTGCGCGGAGCCGTACGCGCGTCGACTCGACGTGTTGCTTGCCAACCCGGCGCTGAAGGACGCGATGGGCAGAGCAGCCAGGGCGAAGGCGCTCACGATGGGCTGGGACCGCACCGCCAGGCGCATCGCCGACCTGTACGTGACCCTCGTAGGCCAGTCCCGCGTCCAAGCCGCGGGCGCCTAGGACTTACCCCCTCTCCCTCGACGGGAGAGAGCCTGCCGCTGTACTATGATGCGGGGGCTGGGGTGAGGGTGAAGGGCCGCCGGCGCCTGGGTCTTGCCCCCTCTCCCTCGACGGGAGAGGGCTGGGGTGAGGGTGAAGGCCGCGCCCGCGACCAACCCCGAACCGTGACGCTAGCCGCCTGAACCGCCGACCATGGACCGCTCATACCAGAGCGTCCTTCCCACCTCGCGGAAGCCGGCCGCGGAGTAAACCCGCTTCGCCGCCGCGTTGGCGTCGTCCACCTCCAGCCGCACCGTCTTGACGCCGCTCGCAGCGAGGCATGTCATGCCGGCCGTCAGCGCCGTTTTCGCCAGACCCCGTCCGCGGTAGTCCGGGTGGACGCCCGTCATGCTTATCCAGCCCGTCTCGCCGCTCATGAACGTCCACGCGTATGCGGCCGGTCGGCCGCCGTGCTCGACGAAGACGACGCCGCACGGGAACGAGAAGCCGAAGGCGAGCTTCGCAGCCGTCTCCTCGACCGTGTTCGGGCAGAAGCCCCAGCTCCCCGTGAAGCAGGCGTTCTGCAGATCGGTGAGCGCCCGCTCGTCGCCGGTCTCGTAGCACCGCAGCGCGTAGCCGGGGTCCAGCTCGGGCATCGGGACCCGCTCCCCGCTCCAGGCGAGGTCCAGATAGCGCCGCGTCACGCCGAATCCCTCAGACTCGAGCAGCCGCCTCGCCGCGTCCGCAGACTCGGGCGCCTGGACGTGCACGATCGCGGCGCCCGTCTCGTCGGCGCGTCGCAGTGCCGCCCGCAGCAGCGCCCTGCCCATCCCGCGGCCTCGGTGCGCCTCCATCACCCCGCCGCCGATCACCGCGCGGCCGATGCGTACTTCGGGCGTCACGAGCGCGAAGCCCACGAGGTTGCCGCCCAGGTCGGCCACGTGGCAGTCGCGCTCCGCGTCACGCCCCGGCGGCGACAGCATCTGCCCCAGCAGCTCCGCGTCGACGGCGGCGTCGGAGCCCGCCACGCCGATAACGGCGTTGTAGACGGGCGCGAGCGCGTCCAGATCCGCCCACCGGAAGGGGCGCACGACGATCGAACCGGGCATGGCTGTATGACCTTCGGCCAAGGGACTCACGACACTCCGGGCCTGCTCGGGTATTGGAGCCCGAGTATGTTACCACTGGCCCTGCCGGCTACTGAGCCGCCCAATGCGGCCATTGGCATGGCTCGGCGAGGGACTTATACTTGCGTTCATGCACACTGTATCGGCGTCGGTTGCCGGGAGTTGACCATTTGGCTGGCCTGACTGGAGCCCAGAGTTTCGATGCCAGAGCAGACTACGTCCTGTTCAACGGTGACTGCCGGGAGCTCCTGGCGGAGACTCCGAACGAGACCGTCCAGCTTGTCGTAACCTCCCCTCCCTACAATCTTGGTAAGGCCTATGAAGACCGCCTGGATCTCGCAGACTACCTTCGAGAACAGGAAGAGGTGATCCGGGAATGCGTGAGGGTATTGCGTCCGGGTGGCAGCATCTGCTGGCAGGTTGGGAATTACGTCGACAACGGAGAGGTCGTTCCTCTCGATGTACTGCTCTACCCGCTCTTTGCGTCGCTCGGCCTACGCATGCGGAACCGGATCATGTGGCACTTCGGACATGGACTGCACGCATCCAGACGATTTTCGGGCCGGTACGAAGTAATCATGTGGTTCACCAAGGGCGAAGAATACACCTTCAATCTGGACGCGGTTCGTGTACCGCAAAAGTACCCGATGAAGCGGCACTTCAAGGGACCTCGGAAAGGCGACCTCTCCGGCAATCCGTTGGGCAAAAACCCGAGCGACGTGTGGGAGATACCGAACGTCAAGGCCAACCACGTCGAGAAGACCGAGCATCCGTGCCAGTTCCCCGTCGAGCTCGTGGAGCGACTGGTCCTGGCGCTCAGCAGTATGGACGACTGGGTGCTTGACCCGTTCCTGGGTGTGGGTACAACCATCATCGCCGCGTTGATGCACGGGCGCCGGGGCATGGGCGCCGAGATATCCCCGGAATACGCTGAGATGGCCGGGGAGAGGATCAGACTCGCAGAACTGGGCCGGCTGCGGATTCGACCTATGAAACGAGCTGTCTATGATCCGCAGACTCCTGGGTCGAGTGTGCCGCCCCAGCACGTCGCACTGCCCACCGAAGCTGCGCAACCGAGGCTGGTCGAGCGCAAGGCGTCGTTTGCCCTTGAGAACCGCCCATCGTGAAGATCGTCTACGAATACTCTCACCTTGGCGGCGCGGAAATCCTCCAAGTGCGTTACCCGGAGATCCACGAGGAAATACGCGACGTCATCGGCAACGTTGTCGCCGAGCGCACGAAGGTCAGCCGCGAGAAGACTATGCGCGGCCGGAAGCTCTACTCGCCGACCTCGATGAACAAGCAGTTCGCCGCTGAGTTTGGCTCACGTGGCTATCGGCACTTGAGAGACACCTACACCCTCGAGATACCGAACAGCGATGTTGCGATCCCTGGCGCGTACAAACAGGTCGACTTCGTCAAGGGGAAAGTTCTTGTCGAGGTCCAGTTTGGCAAGTACGCCTTCATGTTCTACGACATGGCGAAGTTCCAGTATTTCTTCAACGAACATCAGGCTGAGGTGGGAGTCGAGATCGTCCCATGCCACGCCCTGCACAGGCAGATGTCATCCGGGGTCTCGTACGGCGAGCAGTTGGTGTTCGACATCGAACGACTGCGACGGCACTTCCCCGCCGTGCCCGTGTACGTCATTCTGATTGACGCTGCGGACGAGTGATTATTCCTCTGGTATCTGTGAACCGTGGGAATAGGCTGTCCGTCGGCGGCTAGCCTGTCGGATCGCCGCGCTTATTGACGCTCCGGTAGGCCGCTGCTACACTCCGTCGGCGCCAGACAGACTGGCCCGGGGCGGCACCAATTGGGCAAGATAGACCTCCACTTCGAGCCGAGCGTTCCCGTATTTGACGCCAACGCGTCGCTGGGGCGCCGCCACGACCGCCGCGTAGCCGTGCACACCGCGGCCGACACGCTGGCGGCCATGGACGAAGGCGGCGTCGACCGCGCCGTCGTCTACGCTCCACATGCCGCCGGGTACGACTCCCGCGAGGGCAACGCGATGCTCCTGGAGGAGATCGGCGGCGAGTCCCGGCTCGTCCCGCAGTTCGTCTTCAACCCGACCTGGGACGAGATGGACGAGTTCGCCGCGCTGGTCGAGCAGCACGACGTGCGCTCCGTGCGGATGGTCCCCGCGGCGCACCGGTACCCGTTCCGCGACTGGATCGTCAAGCCGTGGCTCGACTGGCTCGGCGAGGCGGGCATTCCCGTCTGGCTGCCGGTCAACTACGACATCCTCGGCGTGCAGTACCAGCTCAAGCCGTCCGAGGTGCACGACACGTTGAGCGCGCACCCGGACGTGACGGCAGTACTCTCCGAGATCCAGTACCACACGATGTCGTGGGCGATGCCGCTGCTCCGCAGCCTGCCCAACCTGAACGTCGAGATATCGCGGATGTCCAACACCGACGCCCTCGACCGCATGGGCGACGCAGTCGGCTTCGGCCGCGTCATGTACGGCTCGCGCTTCCCGGACGCGGCGATCAAGCCGCTGCTGTACTACCTGCACACCGCGGGCCTGGACGAAGACACCCTGAAGGACGTGTGCTCCCGCAACGTGGAGCGCCTGCTGAGGTTCGCCTGACGTGGAAACGCCGGTAGTAGACTTCCACACGCACGCTGGCCGCTGGGGCACCAGCTGGATGGACGACGAGCCCGAGCGCTTCATCGCCATCCTCGACGCGGCCGGCATCGACGTGGCGTGCATCAACGCGGTCTTCTACAGCGACGCGCGACACGGCCACGACAAGGTCGCGGACATGATCGCGGCGTACCCCGACAGGTTCGTCGGCGTAGCCTTCGCCAGCCCCCACTACCCGGAGGAGGCAGTCGAGGAGCTGGACCGCGCCTTCCAAGAGATGGACATGAAGTTCGTCAAGCTCTATCCCGACTACGCGATGGTCCCGCCGGAGCACGCGAGCTACGCGGACATCCTGCAGTGGTGCAGCGACAGGAACCTGCCGATAATGCTCCACTCCACCTTCCTGTTCGACCCGCCGGACGTAGACGTGTACGCGCGCTACACCGGCCTGCACGAGCGCTTTCCCGGCATCAAGTGGGTCATCGCGCACGCGGGCTGGCCCAACCCGCCCGGAGGGCAGGTCATCGTCGACACGGTGAACGCCGTCCCCAACATGCGCCTGGAGACGTGCTCGTCCTTCAACCACGCGAACACGCTGGAGTTCATCGTGGACGGCATCGGCGCCGACAGGATCCTGTTCGGCTCCGACATGACGCTCATGGACGCCCGGCCGCAGCTGGGCGTGATCGCCACGGCCAACATCAGCGAGGAGGACAAGCGCAAAATACTGGGCCTCAACGCCATCGAGCTGCTGGGACTGGAGCTCTGACGCGATGGACGACACGCCGATAGTCGACTTCCACAACCACGCGGGCCACTGGGGCCGCCACGGCCTGACCGACGAGCCGGAGCGGTTCCTGCGCGTCATGGACGCGACCGGGATAGACATCGCCTGCGTCAACTGCATCTTCTTCGGCGACGCCCGCCGCGGCAACGACCTGGTCGCCAGCATCGTCGAGTCGAACCCGACGCGCTTCGTCGGCGCCGCCTTCGTCACGCCGCACTACCCCGAGGAGGCCATCGCGGAGCTCGACCGCGCTTTCGACCAGCTCGGCATGAAGTTCCTGAAGATATATCCGCCCTACTTCGGGCGCTCGGTCGACGACCCTGCCTACTTCCCGATCTACGAGTGGTGCGACGACCGCGGCACGGCGGTGATGACCCACCAGATATTCCCGTGGGACCCGCCGGGCACGACCATAGAGCGCCGTTTCGGGGCGCTGTCCGAGCGCTTTCCGAACGTCAAGTGGGTGCTGGCGCACGCCGGTGCCGGCGGCGGCAGGTCGGCGGACGCCGTCGCCGCCACGAAGACCAGCCCCAACATCTACCTGGAGACGGCCAGCGGCGAGGTCACGCACCGGGGCTTCGAGAGGCTCGTCGAGGGCGCGGGCGCCGACAGGGTGCTCTTCGGCTCCGACATGCCGCTCTTCGACGCGCGCATCGACATCGCCAGGGTCATCACGGCCGACATCCCCGACGACGCCAAGCGCCGCATCCTCGGCCTCAACGCGATAGAACTGCTGGGGTTGGACCTATAGCCGGCTGCGTCCCTGGGCGGTCGCAACGCGGTCAGGTGACGGTGGAATCGGGGCCATGAGAGACTTGACAGTCGGCGATAGTCTTGAAAGAATCAGGTATACCGTGCGCTAACAGGTGGGTCAGGCGGGTCTCCTGAAACATGGAGGCCGGTCCTGGCCCACAGCTATCTACCCCCTTGAGAATTGGTCAACGGTGAGGTCCCTCGCGTTCACAAACGCAAGCTCCGCTGGAACATCTTCGCCATGGGCGACTCTCTTGAAGCCGTTGGCTATGTGGTGGACGACCTGCAGCCCCTCTACGTAGATTGACGCAGCATGGGTCATGTGGTTCGGCGTCGGAATGGTCCTGTTCCCAGCGATATACTGCCTGAGATTCTCGGTTTCGGCCTTGGTCAGTTCTACTCGATCGAGAACCAAGTCGTACTGATTTGACCGCAACGGGCTTCGCTGGAAATGATGCTCCAGCAACCTGCGCAGCATGTAGTTCCGAAATCTAACTGGGCTGGCCGGCCTCTTGCCTCCGGGTTTCAGATAGCTTCCCGTGTAGTTCGGCTTATCAACAAATACTACCGAGACCCGAATGCTCTCGCCTCCTTCAGCCAGAGCTCGTATCGGATCGAGGAGCCTGGTGTACTCTTCCCGGCCATAGGGTATCTTCAACTCTCTATTCAAGCCCGAATAGTATCTGAACGCTGCGACATGTCGGTTCAGATGCCGGAACGAGTCGTCGGATACGTGCAGCGCGGCGACGACATATGACTTGGAACTCAGCAAGCGACCGGTGGTCGAGTCTTCCCTGAACCCAGTGTCTCCTGACTCGTCCACAAAGATGTAGTCATGGCGTGACATCAATTGTCCTCAGTTTCTATACGCGAGAGCGCGCGGTTCCCCAGCGCGGTCACGGTGTGACCTAAGGCAAGCGAGCGTTTGCGGGGACTGACTCACGGCGCATTGGCCACCCTGTTCGAGCGATCCGGCACCCGAACCCGTTAGCTACCGGGGCGCCCGGCCATTCCGGGCACCACTGAAGGCGCTGGCCCCCGCCGTCTACTCCACCCAGAAGGCGTAGAGGTCTGCGTCGCGGAGCGTGAAGCTGGCGCGGACCGCGGAGCGGTCCGACGGGGCTGTGCTGCCGCCCCAGGTCACGGCGGCGCTGACGCGGTCGCCCGATATGGCGTCGCACTCGTTGGCGGTGAAGCCCTCCAGGGGCTCCATCGTGTCGGCGTCCAACAGCGCGGCACGGAGCTCGCCGCGGGCGTTCGCGTTGACGTGGAGGCTCTTGCCGCCCGTCGCGAACGGCTTCGTGACCAGCGTTCCGGTACCGGCGGCGTCCAGGGAGACGAAGCCCTGGGGCCGCACCTTGCCCAGGCACAGCGCGATACCGCTCTCGTCCGAGTCGTTGAAGTACGACCGGTCTATGTGGCTCGACGCCGGGCTGTACCAGTAGAGCTGCTTGTGCCCCCGCGCCCGGCAGGCGCTGTAGTAGACCCATATCTCGCCGTCGTCGCGCACCAGCGGCCGGCCGCAGGTCAGGATCTGGCACGTGCCGTAGTTCACGCCGTCCCACTTGTCGAGCGGGATGAACAGGTCGCGGTCGGCGACCCTGTCCCAGTTGTACAGGTCGCGGGACACGGTCAGCTCGACCTGGCTGATGCCGGTCGCGTTGCCGCGCGGCGGCGGGATCAGGCCGGACGGGTTGTACAGCACCGGGAAGCCGACGTACAGGCCCTCGTACGGCATCACGGACATCTTGTATATCTGCGCGATGTAGTCCTGCTCGTCGATGATCGGCGGCGTCAGGTAGTCCGGGTCGTCCACGACCGCCTGGATGCGCTTCGCGGCGTTCTCCCTGTCCTGCTCGTCGGTGTGGAAGACGAGCACCGACTCCGACCAGTCGCCGAACTCGGTGCACTTCGAGAGCCAGACGGACCGGCCCCACTCGGTGCTGAGCTTGTGGTAGGTGAGAAACTGCTCCGTGTACTCGTCGTAGAGCATGTACGACGTGTCCTCGCTGGGCACGCCGGGCACGTCGAGCATCGTCCAGTCGAACCCGTCGGGCGAGACGCCGAACTCCCGGTGGGCCCAGCCGAACATGCCCTTGTACCTGCGCGCCGGGTCGGGCTCGCGCTCGTCACGGAGGATGTGCGTGAGCCCGATCTCGCCGGGTTTGCGGGCGAGGTTGTTGTCCTTCGATCCGTTCAACTCGAACAGGCCGAGGTTGGGCCGCTCCCAGTTCAGCCCGTCCGGCGACGTCGCATAGTGCCCGCGGGTGACCGTGGTGCCCATGCGCGGGGGCTCCGGCGGCTTGGAGTACCGCGCGCCGAACCACCACTCGTACAGGCCCTTCTCCGGGTTCCACAGGGGCGGGCTGCTCGACTGCACCGCAAGCTGCCCTATCGACTCGTCCGGCTCGATCACCGGCCCCTGTTTGTCGACCGGGTGCAGCGTGCGGACGAGGCCGTCCATCGTCTCGATCGCGTAGTCGTCGAGGAATAGCTGCTTGTGCTCGGCGGCGTCGATAACTCCGTTCGCCATGATTACATCTCTCCCGCGCGCGGTGACTGGTTGTCGGAATATAATGCGTACCCTGGAGCGAGTCAACGAACGGCGCAAGGACAACTTTCAGAGTTGAGGGTCACGCAACCCGTTTACCCTGCGTAGGCCCGCGGCTTTGGGCGGGCCGTATCGAAGGGCGCACGCGCGTCCGCGATCGAATGTGGACAGCTACCCCATAGGAGGCAGCGATGCGTGAGAACATAGTCGAGCGGCTGGCGCGCGGCGATCACATACTGCTGGACGGCGGCACCGGTTCCGAGCTGCAGCGCAGGGGAGTCGAGGTGCTGCACGGCGCGGCGGAGACGAAGAGGATGAGCGCCTGGTCGGCGCTGGCCAACGTCGAGGCCGCGGACGTCGTGCGGCAGGTGCACACCGACTACCTGCGCGTCGGCGCCGACGCCATCATCAGCAACAACTTCTGGACGGGCCCGACCCGGATGGCCCGCGTCGGCATGGGCGACGACTGGCAGCGCTACGCCCGCGCCGCCGGGGAGAACGCCGTTGCCGCCCGCGACGCGGCCAACCCCGACGCGTACGTGCTCGGCGGCATCGCCCCGCCCGCCATCCCGGCCGACGAAGGCCAGCGGGCCCGCTCGGACGTCGTCACACTGGGCGCGACCGTCTTCCGCAAGGAGTACGGCGACCACGCACAGGTGCTGGCCGACTGCGGCGTCGACGCCATCCTGTCCGAGTACGTCGGCTGGATCGACGAGGCCGTCGCCTCGGTATCAGCCTGCGCGCGGGCCGGCCTGCCCGTCCTCCTCGGCATCCGCCACATCCAGGAGGACGGCACGATGCAGTACGGCGAGCGCATCGAGGACCTCGCGTCGGCGCTGCGGGACGCCCCGGTCGCCGGCATCATGCTCATGTGCACCGCGCCCGAACGCATCAGCGTCGGGCTCCCCCGTCTCATCGACGCCTACGACGGCCCCGCCGGTGCCTACCCCAACATTGGCTACATGCCGCTCGCGCCCGTCGACCCCGACAGGCCGACGATGACGAACCTGCTGCCGAGCGTCAGCGGCGACTTCCTCCAGACCGCCGGCTACTACCCGACGCGCCTGGCCTCCTTCGCCCGGGAGTGGAAGGATATGGGCGCGCGGATCATCGGCGGCTGCTGCGCCACCGGCCCGGAGCACGTCATGGCCATGGCGCCCGTGGTCAAGGAACAGGCCTGACGTCCAGGAGGCCTCTCCAGGCGCGATGATCTACGACGGGCACGCGTACATATTTCCCGACCTGCGCGGCGACGGCGGCTTCGACGACCGGCGGGAGTTCCAGCGGCATCTCCAGCTCGCCATCGCGACGCACTTCATGCCGGCTCTGCGGACGCGCGACCGGGCGGTCGCGGACAACAGCGGCCTGGTCGACGAGTCGATGCCGCGAGGGTTCGACGCGCTGAGGGAGGCGGATTTCCGGGCAACCCGGTCCGGCCGCTTCGAGTGGACGGCCGACGGCGAGGACTACTTCAAGCAGTACCTGCCGCCCTCCGTCACCGGCATGGAGTTCACGGCCGCCCAGCTGATCGCCGAGATGGACTATGCCGGGGTCGACCGGGCCCTCCTGCACCGCACGCCGTACCTGGGTATCGGCAACGACCTGGTCGCGGACGCCGTGCGGGCGTACCCGGACCGGATACAGGCGCTCGCCCACGTCCCCGAGTGGAGGATCGCCCCCGACCCGGACCGGGCGATTGCCGAGCTCGACCACGCCATCGCCGGTCTCGGTCTGCACGGCCTCCAACTGCTGCCGGACCACATGGCGCTCTACGGGCAGTCGATTGCGTGGGACGACGATGCGCTCGTTCCGTTCTGGGACCACTTCGCCACCCTGGGCGTGCCGCTCTTCGTCACGCCGGGGTTCACGTCCCTTGGCCCGCGCCGGCAGCGGGGGCGGCATGGACGTCGGCGAGTTCGAGACCATCAGCCGGTTCATGGACCGGCACCCCGGCGTGCGGGTGGTGTTGACGCATGGCCTGAGCTGGCGCTCGTTCGCGGACGAGAGCGGCGTCCACGTGCCGGACGCCGTCTACGACGCCCTGCCCATCGACAACCCGGACTTCCACGTCCAGCTCCTCTTCGCCATCTTCTTCGGAGGAATGTACGACTACCCCATGACCCAGACGAGAACGGCGCTGGAAGTGGCGGTCGAGCGACTGGGGCCCGCCCGGCTCATGTGGGGCACGGACATCCCCATGGTGATGCGCTTTCAGACCTACCGCCAGAGCCTCGACTCGCTGCGCCTCAACCTCGATTTCCTCGACCAAGCGGACATCGACCTGGTCTGCGGAGGCAACGCGGCGCGGCTCATGGGCGTCGGATAGAGAGTACACTGGACCTCAGCGCGGGTCGGCGGCTGCCGAGGTGGTGAACGATGTCGAATAGCACGAGCGCGATAGTGATTGGCGCGGGCGCCGTCGGCGTCTGCTGCGCCTACTACCTCGCCGAGCGCGGGATCGACGTGACGCTGGTGGACAGGGGAGACGTGTGCGCCGGGGCCTCCTACGGCAACTCCGGCCTGCTCGTGCCGAGCCACAGCGTCCCGCTCGCCGCGCCCGGCGTCATCTGGCGCGCGCTCAGGTGGATGACCAAGCCGGACAGCCCCTTCTACATCCGGCCGCGCCCCAGCCCCAGCCTCGTCTCGTGGCTCTGGAAGTTCCGCGCCGCCTGCAGCGACGAGAACGTCGAGCGCGCCATGCCGGTGCTGCGAGACCTCACGGTGACCGGCGTCGAGCTCATCCGCGAGCTTGACGACGCCTGCGAGAGCGACTTCGGCCTCGGCACGGCCGGCGTCGCCTATGTCTACCGGACCGGGGAGGGCCTGGCGAACGGCCGCGTGGAGGCGGCCCACGTCGCGAAGGTTGGACTCCACGCCGAGGAGCTCGACCGCGACGGCGTGCGCGAGTTCTCCGGCCTCGAGACGACGGCCATAGGCGGAATGCTGCACCCTTACGACGGCCACGTCACGCCCGGCAGGTACGTCCACGCGGTGGCCGAGGCCTTCGAGCGCGGCGGCGGCACAATCGAGCGCCACACTGCGGTCACGGGCTTCGAGACCGACGGCAGGCGCGTCCGCGGCGTCGTCACCGACAACGGCGTCCTCGAGGCCGACGAGGTCGTGCTGGCGGCGGGCTCCTGGTCTCCCGCCATCGCCGCCCGGCTCGGCGTCAAGCTGCCCATACAGCCGGCCAAGGGCTACAGCGTCAGGTTCCGCGCTCCGGAGAACTCCCCCGCGGCGCCGCTGATCCTGGGCGAGGCCCGCGTCGGCATGACGCCGATGGGCGACACGATACGTCTCGCCGGAACGCTGGAGATGGCCGGCATGGACCTGTCGATCGACCGGAGAAGGCTCGACGCCGTCCGGGGGGCGGCCGGGCTCTACTTCCCGTCGATGGAAGCGTCGCGGCTCGAGTTCGTCGAGGAGTGGGCCGGCCTGCGTCCGCAGTCGCCCGACGGCCTGGCGCTGCTGGGCCGCTGGCCGACCTGGGACAACCTCACCATCGCGGCCGGCCACGGCACGATGGGCGTCTCCACCAGCCCGTCCAGCGGCAAGCTCGTCGCCCAGATCATCACCGGCGACGAGCCCCTCACCGATCTCGCCCCACTGGACCCGACCCGGTTTGCCTAGCTCCCGAGACTGGTGAGATCAAGGACCGGTACACTCCAGATATTCGTCCCACGCCGAGCCCGTGTCGTCGTCTCCCTTGGAGACGTGGATGTTGACAACAACACAAGTGTTGTGCACGATATAAGAGCGACATAAGAGATTGAACGCGAGACAGTTCCAGCGCTGGCTCAGACGGCAGGGCTGCACGTTCCACACCCACAAGGGCGGCAGCGGACATCTCACCGTCCGGCTCGGCAATCGCACCAGCCAGTTGCCTATGCACGGAGGCGGGAAGGAACTGGGCAAGGGTCTCGTAGCCAAGATCAAAAAAGACCTGGGGTTGAACTGATGCTCGCGTATCCGATAATCCTCGAAGATGATGACGGTACGTTGCTGGCGACGTCGCCCGACTTCCCCGAGCTGACCACCTTCGGCGACGACCGAGAGGAAGCCATCGCTCGCGCCGCCGACGCCTTGGAGGAGGCTATCGCGGCGCGCATACACGACCGCAGGGACATTCCCACGCCTTCGCGGGGCGAGACCTGCGCCGCGCTGCCGACGCTGACCTCGGTGAAGGTGATGCTGTACCAGGGGATGAGAGACCAGGGTGTCGGCAAGGCGGAGCTGGCCCGCCGCCTGGGCTGGCACATGCCGCAGGTGGACCGGGTGCTCGACGTCCAGCACCGCTCGCGGCTGGACATGATGGACGCCGCCCTGGGGGCCATCGGGCGGCAGTTGCACGTGACCGCATCGGCGACCGCCGGACCCGCCGCGACGGGCGCCGAAACCGAGGCGGCCGGCCGGGGCTAGCGTACCCCGAGAGGCACCAGGCTGCCGTCTGCCAGCTTCGCCTCACACCGCCTCGGACGCGCGGCGCAGCTCCTCCACATCGAGCTTCCCCATCGCCAGCAGCGCTTCCATCACCGGGCCCGGGTTCGCCGCCATCAGGTCGGACAGGTCCGATGGGACTACCTGCCACGACAGCCCGAACCTGTCCTCCAGCCAGCCGCACTGGCCGGGCGAGCCGCCATCGGATAGCCTGTCCCAGTAGTAGTCGATCTCTTCCTGCGAGTCGCAGGCGACGACGAACGACACGGCCGGGTTGAACTCGAACATCGGCCCGCCGTCCACGGCGCCGAACCTCTGGCCGCCGATCTCGAACTCCACCACCGCGCCGCCCTCGGCGGGCCCGGCCGGGACATCCGCGCCGCTCAGCATCCTGGAGCCGGGGAAGACGGACACGTAGAACTCGGCCGCCTCCCGGGCCCGTCCGTCGAACCAGAGAAACGGGCTGACCTTCGGAGTTGCGGTCGTGGTCTGTCTGTCGTTCATCTGCCTGCTCACGCGAGGAGCCTTGTCCGGCCCGTCAGCGGATGTTCACGCAGACGGACTGCACGCCGTTGACGGCGTAGCCGAGGGGCGTCCACGCGTTCTGCATGGGCTGGACGTTGCCCGCCTCGTCGCGGGCGCGGGCGACCAGCGTGTGGTGGCCGGGGCCAGGCGGCTCCCAGTCGATGCCCCATTGCCGCCAGGCGTGCCGGTGCGACAGGCCGCCCAGCCGCGCGGGACGCCACGTCTCGCCGTCGTCGCTGAGCTCCACGCCGGCTATCGGGGCCTCGCCCGACCAGGCCAGGCCTCCAACGCGCACGTGGCCCTCCGGGTGCACTTCCCCGTGCCGCGGCTGGCTGATCAGCGACTTGACGAACATGCGCGTCAGCGGCTCGGCCGACCCGTTGTGCCCTGGCATGACGTAGCGCTCGCTCTGGAAGAAGCCCTCGAACGGCTCCGGCAGCAGCGAAATCCTGGTCAGCCACTTGACCGAGGCCATGCCGTACCACCGCGGCACCACCAGCCTGAGCGGATAGCCGTGGTCTTCGGGCAGCGGCTCCTCGTTCATCTCGTATGCCAGCAGCGTGTCCGGGTCCATCGCGACGGCCAGCGGCAGGCTGCGCTCGTAGGCCATCGGCCGCCCGGGCACCGGCTCGCCAGAGTCGGCGCCCACGAACAGCGCCTCGACGGCCGCCTCGGTCGGCGATACCGCCTCGAGCACGTCGCGCAGCGCGACGCCCGTCCAGATCGCCGTGCTCACGGCCCCGCCGCGGAACTGGTTGCCCGTCACCGGCGGGTCGAGGTCGACGCGGTTGTTGCCGGCGCACTCCATCGTCACGGGAATCGTGTGCGCGGGCAGGGCGCGGACGTCGGACAGGCTGAGCGTCGATGGGTTGGCGACCTCGCCGTCGACGACGAGCGACCAGTCGGCGGACGAGATCGAGGGGTAGTCGAAGTGGCTGCGGGCGTAGTAGAGGGCGTTCGGGGTGACCCAGCTCTGGATGGCGTCTATCGGGGTCTCGCCCACGAACGGATAGGAGTCGATCGTTACGAGAGTTGCGGGTTGGGGATGCGGCTGAGTGTGCCAGGGATCTTCCGTGATCCCGGCTGCCTCAGCCGGGGTACACCTGCAATGGTTCATGTCAGTCCTCCGCCGGCCGCGCTGGGGATTGAGGCCATTCTACGCACCGTTCCGCGCCGCATCAAGAGGCACTGCGAGGGCACCGATACGCGCCTGCCCAACGTCAGCAAGCCGACTTGCGTCGGAGTTGCCACGTGGCAGCGTCACGCTACGACGCCGCGCCGGTGTCGATGAGGTACATGGAGCCTACTCGAGGATCAGGGGCGGTCGGCGGCGATGCCGGCGGCGCGGCGGCGTCAGGTCCTCGGTCCGTGCATCAGGGGCGAGGAGCAACTCCTTCAGGTCGGGGCGCGTCATCTGTTCCAACCTCCGCTTCCTCCGCGTCTTCTGCTGACTCACGTGCGCCGACCCGCGCCTACAGGATGCCCAGCTCGCGGGACTTGGCGCGGATGAGGTCCATGCAGCGGCTTGCGTAGTCGAGGCCCGACGCGTCGGGCTTCGCGTACATGACCGCGCCCGACTCGTACAGGTCGAAGCCGGACAGCCTCTCGTCGTTGTAGACCGTCTCGAGGTTCGCGGCGTAGCCTTCGTCGTCGACTGCGCGGGCGGCGTAGCGGTTCAGGTAGAGCGGAACGCCCGCGCGGTTGGCGACGGACATCGCCTCCTCGGCCACAGGGTCGCCCAGCGCGTTGTCCAGGAGCTGCCGGTCGGCGTCGCCCTCCGGCGGGTCTTCCCACGCCTCGAACCAGCTCGTGCGCAGCGTCGCGCCATCGAACAGGCCCTCGGCCAGCCACGTCTTCCAGTCGAAGCGCACGTTGGCGGGGAAGCCCATGATCCGGCCGTGGCCAGGGTCGGGCCGGAACGCCTCCGTGTGCAGGTGGAACTGCAGCTTCCTGCCGGCGGCCCGCACGCGGCGGCTCATCCCGCGAAGGTAGTCGGTATAGTAGTCGCCCCGTATCTCGCCGATGAGCCTCCTGTCCTCGCCTGAGCCCGCAGGCTCGCGCCCGTGGCGGTTCCTGAAGGCCTCGACGACCGGCTCGTTGTAGCCGTAGTCGAACGGGTCGTCGACATTGTTGCCGTGGGACGAAATGCGGATGTCTATGCCGTCGACGCCCGCGTCGAGGATGAAGCCGACCCAGCCGTCCCAGGCCTTGCGCATCTCCGGGTACATCTCGCACGGCGTCGCCGGCACGTACTCGTTGCGCCCCTTGGCGAACGCGACCGCGCCGTGCCGGTGCATCATGTCCCAGCCGTCGTGTCCCGTGGGCGCCGAGCTGTCCGCGTCGAGCGCGACCTGCAGCACGCCGAACCCCGAGTCGAACTCCAGCCCGCCGGTGCGAAAGTCCCGCGGCCGGTGCCAGATCGCCGACAGGCTCGCCACCTCGACCGGCAGCGGGTCCGGGCCGTCGCCGTACGCCTCGATCATCGCCTGAGGCGTGTTGACGAAGTCGTGGGCGCCCCCGGTCAGCCCCGTCGTCACGACGACGAACCGGTCGCTCAGGTCGAGGCCCTCCAGGCCCAGCGTCCTGACCGGCGCGCCCTTCGCCGTCACCAGCTCGCCGTAGTAGTCCCGCACCTCCCGCGGCGACGGCTCGACCGACTCGACCAGCGTGAACGGGACGTCCCGGCGCTCGTAGCGGTAGTTGTTCGGGCTCGTCCAGAGCTGCAGGTCGTCCCTGCCGACGCGCGTCGGCCCGTCGTCCCTCTTGCGCAGCACGATTCGGCGCACCGGCGTGGAGTCGAGATCCGGCGGCAGGGCGATGGGCCGCCGCCTCTCGCGCAGGTAAGGGTGGCGCTCGATGAGCGGCGCGGCCTGCCACACCGTGCCGCCCACGCGCTTCAGCGTCGTCGTGTCGGCACCGTCGGAGCCCTCCGGGTATGTGCCCGAGATGCCGGCGTGGTACGGCTTGAAGACGCCGTAGACCTCCATGCCGTGCGCGTGCGCCGCCGCCACGCCCGCCCGCAGCGGATTGACCAGGTTCTTCGCCGACTCCCGGACGTTGCGCTCCGGGTTCCGGTAGTAGATGTCGCCCGCCCAGTAGGAGCCGGGGTCCTCCTCGCCGTAGTAGATCCAGTAGATGCGGGTGACGCCGACGCCCCTGAGCTCGGCCATCAGCTCGCTCAGCAGCTCCGGAGTGAACGCGGCACACCTGGCGTCGTCCGGAAAGTCGACCGTGCAGGACAGTATGAAGTCGGAGCGCGCCATCGGGGTCTACAGGTTGATCTGTGGCTCTATGTAGTCGATGACCTTGTTGTATATCTGCACGCGCCGCCGCTGCGTGTCGGCGATGATCAGCCGCGACCTGTCCGCGTCGAAGACGAGGTCGCACGGCAGCGCCAGCCGCCACTCCGGCTCGAGCGTGTCCACGAGCCGCCGCGCCTTCACCACGTCGTCGTTGGCGTCGATAGTCTCCTGGAACCACTTCGACGGCGTCTGCGCGTCGCCGATCAGGCTGGTCAGGAACTCGCCGTCGGGCGCGAACACCTGCACGCGGGAGTTGCCCCAGTCGCACGCGTAGACGTCGCCGTCGGGGTCGACCGCCACCGCCGCGGGCCGGTTCAGCTCGCCCGGCCCGTCGCCGTACGTCCCGAACTGCGCGAGGTAGCTGCCGTCGGCGGTGAACTTCTGCACCCGGTGGTTCTTGTGGTCGGCGACGTAGACGTTGCCGTCGCCCGCCACCGTCAGGCCCCACGGCCTGTCGAGCTCGCCCGCGCCGCTGCCGGAGCCCCCCCACGCGCCGAGGAAGGCGCCGTCGGCGGTGAACTTCTGCACCCGGTCGTTCATCGAGTCGACGACGTACAGGTCGCCGTTAGCGTCGACGTCGATGCCGGACGGCCCCCGGAGCTGCCCCTCGTCGGCGCCGGTCTCGCCCCAGTGTCCGACGTAGTCGCCGTCCTGCGAGAAGACGGTCACCCGGTCCAGCCACTCGTCGGTGACGTAGACGTTGTGGTCGGGGCCCGCGGCGAGCCCGGCCGGCCAGACGAACTCGCCGTCGCCGTTCCCTTCGCCACCGAACATGCCCAGGGCCACCTCGTCGCCGGGCGTGCCGCCGATCGTCATGCGCAGCACGCCGATCAGGTAGGCCTGGCGCACGATGGCGTAGACGTCGTCGCCCTCGCCGAGCGCGACGGCGACGCCGCCGAGCAGCTCGCGGCCGCCCACCTGGTGGCTGTAGTCGTAAACGCGGCCGCCGACCATCTGGGTCAGCATGGCTCCTCCTCTGGCGCGTCGTTGCGCCGTCCCGCGCCCGCGGCTACAGGTAGGCGGGCTTCTCGAATACTCCCTCGACTATCGGCTGGGCGTCCAGGCCGAGCCAGTCCTCCACGATCGTCCCGTAGACGCCGCGGAAGTCCACGTTCGGCACCGGGTCGCCCTGGTCGAGGTCCTCCATCCTGATCGACGGGTACTCGCTGTACTGGCCGCCCTTGACGCGGTCGCCGAGCACGAAGGCGACGCCCGCGGCGCCGTGGTCGGTGCCCGACCCGTTGTCGTGCGTGCGGCGCCCGAACTCGGAGAACATCAGCATGATCACGTTGTCCGCCGCGTCGTGCGCCCGCAGGTCGTCGAAGAAGTCCCGCACCGCCACCGAAATCTCGTCCCACAGCTTCGTCTGAGTGCCGTTCTGGTCGGCGTGGGTGTCGAAGCTGCCGTGGTCGCAGTAGAAGATGCGCGTCCCGAGGCCCGCGAGGTGTATCTGGGCGATGCCCTTCAGCTTGCTTGCGATGCTGTTGTCGGCGTACTCGACCGTCGACTCGTACATCGACGGCGCGACCTTCAGGATGTCGGCGCCCTTCAGCGCGTCGAGACCCGTCTGGCCCAGGAAGTCCATCACCGGGCCGGTGCCGATGGCCGGGGCGTACATCCGCTTGTAGCGGTCGAGAACGCGCTCGCGCTGCTGGCTCTCGGTGATCCCCGTCAGCATGCCGTAGCTGTCCAGGTCCTCGACCGCCGCGACGGGCACGCCGGGAGCGGAGAGCGCGCGGAACAGGCTCGGGCCCATGCTGACCGCGGTGACGACGTTCTCCTTGTCCGGGTCGAGCTCGCGCACGACGCGGCCGAGCCAGCCCTCGGTGCCCAGCTTGTCCGGCTCGCACGTGTGCCAGATGTCCATCGAGCGGAAGTGCGACCGCGGCGAGTTCTCGTAGCCGACGCCGTGGATGATCGCCAGGTTGCCCTCGTTGTACATGTCGCGCATCGGGCCCATGCTCGGATGGAAGCCGACCTCGTCGTCGATCGGCAGCACCTGCTCCTCGGGCACCGTGACGAGCTTGCGGTAGTCGCGGTACAGCGGGTTCGCGTACGGCACGACGCAGTTGAGGTAGTCGTTGCCCCCGGTGAGTTGAAGCACCACCAGGACCGGGTCTTTCTCCGCCACCGTCGTCATCGTGTACCTCCTCGAAGACGGACGCCCTCGCGCCGCCGTCCCGCCGTTACTTCTCCGCCATCCCCGTGAAGGGCCTGCCCTCGTGGAGACGGGGGCGGGAACCCATCCCCGGCCCCGTGGATTCCCGCCTTCGCGGGAACGACGATTGACCGGGGGCGGCCCCGCTTCCCGCGGCTCCTACGCGAATTGGAACTCCCTGAGCGCCACTATGAGTTGCAGCAGCTCGCTCACCCGCTCCTCCGATTTCGCGGACGCCTCGTCGCCGTCCCAGCTCAGGCTGCCGCCGGCCGCGACGTGGTCGACCAACTCGGCCCGCGCCCCGGCGTCGACCTGCACCTGCCCCACCATGTCGAGACAGGCGTCGACGACCTGCTCCGGAGAGTGCCCGTTCGACCTCAGCTCGTCGACGATCCCGCGCACGCCGGGCCTGTTCACGTCGCCGATCATCTCGGCGAAGAAGTTGGTGCGCCGCATCAGCGAGCCGCTGTTGATCCACTCGGTACCGGTGTGCCAGCCCTCCACGCTCGGGGGGTTCAGCAGCTCCTGGCCCATGTAGGTTATCTGGTTCGACCAGTCCATGATCGCCGGCTGCGGGTGCTCCGCGCCGCCGACGAACCGCAGCATCCCGACCACCGCGTCGGCCGGGCTCTTCACCTTGGCGAACCGCGCCGCCTTGAAGAAGTCGGAGTTGAACAGCAGCCGCAGCGCCGGCCGCATGTCGTAGTCGTTGGCGTAGAGCGTCTCGGCCAGCAGGTCGACGGCCTCCGGGTCCGCCGGCTCGGTGACCGACCACGCGGGCACCTGCGCCTCGTCCGCCACGAAGAAGTTGTACAGGTGACGGGCGATGAAGTGGGCCGTCGCCGGCTGGGTGAGGATGATGTCGACCACGTCCTCCCCATTCAGGTTCCCCACGTGGCCAAGAAAACTCTTGTCGCCGTTGTCGTGGTCGGAGGCGTCGTAGACGAAGTGCCAGTCGAACCTGCCCATCGGGAAGCGCGGCAGCTTCTTGCTCATCGTCCAGCCGGTGAAGGCGCGGGAGCACTCGCGGACGTCGACCTCCGTGTAGTTGCCGACGCCCATCGTGAACAGCTCGAGCAGCTCGCGGCCCCAGTTCTCGTTGACCGCCGCGCCGTGGTTCTGGTTGTTGTCCAGCCAGAAGATCATGGCCGGGTTCTTCGCGACGTCGAGCAGCAGCTCGCGGAACTTCCCCAGCCCCTTCTCGCGGAACATGTCGACCATGTCCGTGATCTCGTCGTAGTGGTCGACTTTCGAGACGCCGGTGGCGAAAATCTGGTGCCAGAAGATAGTCATCTTCTCCTGGAGCGGCGCGTCGGTGTTGATCATCCGCCAGACCCAGCTCGACTGGCCGATGCCGCCGAGCGTTCCGGGCTTCCACTGGTAGTTGAAATAGCGCCAGAACTCGTAGATGTCGACCGGCTCCCGGGCCTCCGGGTCCAGGAGCTCCTCGACGGTCTGCTCGTAGCCGGCGGCGGCGCGCCTCTCGAGCTCGGCGGGCGGAGCGCCGAAGCCGGCGCGTCTCATCAGGTGTGCCATGAGGGCGATGTCGTCGCGGGCCATCCCGTCACCTCCCGGGGGTCTTGCGGCTGTGCGCCGGGGCGCAAGAGGCAGGCGCCGAAGAGCCTGCCGCCCTCAAATATAAGCGCGCGGCCCCACCTTGTCAAAATTGGGTCCTCGTCCGGTACATCGCGTACACATTTGTCTCTATCCACATGGTTGCACTATTGTGGGTGAGTCTCCTCTGAGTGTTCGAGGTTGTGGGGTGGGGTTGTGTGGGCGAGGCGGGCGAGCTCCTGACTGCCTCACCCACTGAACTGCCCACCGCCCCCGGGATACTCACCGATCCTTGGGCCAACTCTTCTTGTTGAGGAACTCGCTGGGTGTCAGGTATCCGAGGGCCGTCTGGTGGCGGACGGTGGTTAGACTGTCTCCCAGTGGGGTAGTGGATGGTTGGGCGATCCGACCACGAGGGCTCTGGCGTTACTTCATAGAACTCCTGGGCGTTAGTGGGCTGCGCGCGCCCGAGATGCCCGTTGCGCTTCGGTGATCGTGGAGTGAGTACGATCAGTCTGGCCCCGCGACGCTCGCACTACGCCGCGAACTCACTTCCCCGGATGGAGTCTCAGGGGCTTCGACTTCAAGCTGGGACGATAGTTGACGCGAGCATCATAGCGGCGCCGTCATCGACGAAGAATCGGAGCAATGAGCGTGACCCTGAGATGCACCAGACGAAGAAGGTAACGAGTGGCACTTCGGGATGAAGGTGCATATCGGAGTGGACTCTCAGACGGGAGTGGTGCATAGCGTGTCGACGACACCGGCGAATGTGAATGACGTGACTCAGACACCCCAGTTGCTGCATGGCGAGGAGACCCAGGTATGGGGCGATGCGGGGTACCAGGGAGTCCACAAGAGGCTGGAGAATCCGAGATCTGGACGTGGAATGGCAGATAGCGTTGAGGCCCAGCCAGAGGCGTAAGCTGGAGCCTGGGAGCGATGACGCTGTAACGGAGAAGCGCAAAGCGTCGGTCAGGGCCAAGGTGGAGCACCCATTCCTGTATATCAAACGACACTTCGGCTACGGCAAGGTCCGCTATCGAGGGCTGGCCAAGAATACGCAGCGGCTCATGACGTTGCTGGGGTTCGCCAACCTGATGAGGTCTGAGCAGTACTTGGCGCATGCCCCTGTATAGGTGTGCCCAAAAGGGCTGGCAAGGGCAAAACGCCCCGCCAGAGCTGGGTATGCGACCTCGGGGCGCGGGTGGTACAACCCGGCCGTGGCGGGTCTGCTCCGGAGCGACGAACGGGTCCACGCCCATACCATAGAGAGCGTCGACTGCCTTTGCCGAGTAATAGCCAGCATCGGCGGACACTTCTCTGGGAACTGCACCGACGTTGTCGATGGTCTCCTCTATCATCGCCGCAGCCTGTTGCTTATCCGAAGTCTGGTTGGTGGCCCGCGCCGCCACGATCACCTGGTGAGCGCTGTCCACCACCGCCTGACAGTTGTACGCTTGCAGGAAGTCCTTTCCTCCAGGTGCGGGCATGATGCGCGACTCGGTATTGGTGAAGTTACGCTGGGCCTTGTCGTCGGGCACCCCCGGGTGCTTACCACCTTCGGTCTTGGCCTGTTCAGCAGCCGCCTGCGCCTCGGCTTCCAGCGCCGCTATCGCTTCCCGTATCTTCTCCAACCGACCCTCTCGAAAGGCCAACTCCTGGGGCAACTCATCTCCACGCTTGTCTTGCCATACAGCCGGTCTTCCTCATCATCCGCTGCCTGGGCCTGTCGCAACAACTCCGCTACCTCCGCCGCCAACTGCGCTGCCTCCTCCTTCATCCGTTGGTAACTCATCGCCTTATGCTTCGATGCGTTGGCCTTGACCTTTGTGCCGTCCAGCGCCACATGCCCCAGCTTCACCAGCCCCGCCTGCTGGCACAACGCCAGTACCTGTATGAACAGGCCCGACAGCGCATCCAGATTATCCTTGCGAAAGTCGGAGATGGTCCGAAAGTCCGGTGTGTTGTTCGCCGCCAACACCCTGAAGGCGATATCCTCGTGGAGGCGCTGGGCGATGCGGCGTGAGGACGACACCCCGACGCAGTAGCCGTAGAGCAACACCTTGACCATCATGCGTGGATGATACGGCGGCCCGCCACGACGTTCCCGCTCGTACCGAGCTGTGACCTCCGACATGTCCAACTGGTCCACCACGTCGGATATGAAGTAGGCCAGATGGTCGTCAGGCAGCCACTCCTGCAACGCCGCTGGCATCAGCAACTGCTGATCCGGTTCGTAGGGAAGGTAAGTCTTGCTGATCAACGACTCCCTGCTACTGGGACTGGGAACACCATACCCCCAAACACTCGCCAGCCGTGTTTCTCGAACAGGCTGCTAGGGTGTCGACCTCGACCAGGTTTCCGTGCGGCCACCGTGTGCAATCTGGGCTTGCGGATGGTGTAGGGACGACGGCACGGCCGCTTGCGTGCCGATGTGATCGCGACCAGCGGCTCTCAGGAGCACCACCAGCTTGTCCTTGCCCTACCTCGGGTACCGCTCATGCAGTTCCAGGACGGCTAGCGCCAGTTCCAGGCTCCAACTCGGTTGTCTGACTCGGGTCGGTCGGCGGCAACGGTTCGTGGGGCAAGACACATGCAACTCTCTATCGAATGACGTCCCGCCGCTACGCCGACTGGCGTGTGCTACAGTAGGCAGGCGCCTGGTGCATAGGTGCGGTCGCAGGGACCGCCCGCCGTGCAGCCTTCTCCTACTCCAACGAACGACAGGCCGGGCGCGCGGACCGCGGGGGTGTGACGACCTGATAGACCTGATAGGAGTCTCGAAGCACTACCAGGTCGGCGCCGTCGAGGTTCGGGCGCTCGATAGGGTGGAGCTGCACGTTGCGGACGGAGAGTTCGTCGTGGTGCTCGGCCCGTCGGGAAGCGGCAAGACGACGCTGCTGAACATCATCGGCGCGCTGGACACGCCCACCTCGGGGACGGTCACCGTCGGCGGGCGCGACATAACGTCCGCGTCGCGCTCGGAGCTGTTCGCGCTCAGGCGTCAGACGGTCAGCTTCATCTTCCAGAGTTTCAACCTGTTCCCTGGGCTCACGGCGCTGGAGAACGTCGAGTTCGGCATGGACGTTGCCGGCAGGCGCGGCCGCGTAGAGCCCGCGTCGGTGCTGGAGGACGTCGGGCTCGGCGACCGGGTAGACCACTTTCCCCACGAGCTATCGGGCGGCGAGCAGCAGCGTGTCGCCATCGCGCGGGCGCTCGCCACGGGTAACCCGGTGCTGCTGGCCGACGAGCCGACGGGCGAGCTCGATTTCAGGACGGGCGCGCAGATACTCGAGCTGCTGATCGCGCAGGCGGCCGCGGACAGGGCCGTGCTGGTCGTCACCCACAACCGGGAGATATCCCGCATCGCCGACCGGGTCGTCGAGATGAGCAGCGGGCACATCGTCAGCGACGGCCCGCCCCAGGGCGGCAAGACACCGCTGTCGGAGCTGCGCTGGTAGGAGCGGCGGGACGGGGCCGGAGGCCCGGACCGCCGGCGGCAACCCGCGGGGCGAGGCCAAGCCCGCGAAACGCCGGCGCGGTCTCGAGCCCGGCCTCCGCCGCCTCGTCGGTGCGCCGCGCGCAGAAGCAGGAGCTCACGGCGTAGCCATCCTCGACGACCGCGACGATCGGCGCCCGGTGTGGGACCTCGCTTGCGGGCCACCCGGAGAAGTGGCGGTCGAGTGGCCGTACGTCGTCGATGAAGGCCGTGCCGTCAGGGCGTGGGACCTGCGCCGGGAAGGCGAAGGCAGGCCCGGAGTCCACCGAGCGTTCGACCAGCGACAGGTAGCGTTCGACGTGCACAGGAGGATCACGGAAGTCCGATGCCGGCGGCTCTTCCCGGGCGAGGCGGTCGAGCTCATCGGCCAGGTCCCGCGATACGTCCGACCGTACGGCCCACGCGCAGCCCCGCTTGCCGCGCATGATGCAGAGCAGCGGGCCGGGATCCGGTTCGGGATGCGGCTTCCCGACGATCGAGACCTTCGAATTTGTGGTCCCGCGGCGTCGGCTCTCCTTTTGGTGCTGGAGCCTCAGCGTTATCGGACCGGCCGCACGGGCTTGGGGAAGCGATGATCGTGTGGTCGGGCATCGGTCGGCCTCGATGGTAAGGGGGGCTGGGTGCTCTGTGGGCTGTTCACCCCCTGTGTCAGCTCGTTCTCTGCCGTCTTTCATGCACAGGGCACAGTTAGCCTGTCGGCCCGCCTGAGGTTGTAGGCCATCGCCTTGAACAACACCTCCACCGTGTTGCGCTCCAACCCCCGGTAGCGCACCCGGCGGTAGGCGTAGCTGCGCTTCCATGTCCCGAATACCCTCTCCACGGCCCGACGAATCGGCTCGATCAACTCGTTGCGACGCTTCTGCCAGTATGGCAACTCCCGCTGGTGCTTGTGGGAACGGTGCATGATCCGATCTTTGATCCCCTGCTCACTCAAGCGCTTGCGTCTGTGTTTGGACTCGTACGCACGGTCGGCGTATACCGCATTCTCGTCCCCGCTCAACAACTGGTCTGCTACCTCGCTCTCTTACACCTTGGCTGGCGTCAGAACTGCCTGACGGATCAGGCCAGAACCTTCATCTACGCCGATATGCACCTTGTATCCGAAATGGGTCTGGCTGCCACGCTGGCTGTAACTCCAATCGGCATCGCTGTCCAAGCTGCTCTTCGCTCCATTTCCTTGCTGCCGCGACGGACGACGCGCCTGAGCCTCCACAAGAGTCGCATCCATCAACATCCCCTCTTTGACCATCATCCCATGATCCGCCAACTGACCGTTGATCTCCTCAAACAACTGGGCGCTCTTGTCCTTGCCCAATTTGGAACGGAACCGGCTTATGGTCGAATGGTCTGGAGTGCCGTCGTCAATCCCCAGCCCCACGAACCGTCGGAAGGAGAGACGGTCTCCCAGCGCCTCTTCCATCTCCGGGTCCGATAGCGTGTACCACTGCTCCAGCAGCAACACCTTTACCATCGCCAGCGGTCGATAGCTCGGCGCTCCACGCTTCGACGAGTGAATCTCCGACACCAGACGAGCCACAGGCTCCCAGTCCAACATCTCGTCGATCCGATCCAACCTCTTGTTTCGGCCCAGATCCTCTGGCATCAAGGCATCGGCGAACGTTGGAGGACTCTCTTCTCGGTGCATAACGCATCTCCTCAATCGGTTGGCCCAATTGTCGGCGTGCCGCACGAATTATGCAAAGGTCTCACGATGCGGCCGTCGCTGTTGAGACGGTACAACGTCGGCATATGGAGATCGGGTGTGCTCACGGGAGCGCCTCCAGACGCTGGACCAGTGGGCTTCCGCGCTTGGGACTAGGGCGTGTTCACACTACGTAACGCATCGAATATGAGCGCCACGAGAATGAAGCCGAGAAAGAGCGCATCGAGCTTGTCAAAGCGAGAGAAGATGCGGCGAAAGCCCTTCAATCGTCGGAACAGACGCTCTACCTCGTTGCGCCTCTTGTAGAGCTCCTTGTCGTACTCCCACGGGCTGATGCGAGTCGAGAGTGGAGGAACGACGGGCTCAATGCCCAACTCCAGGGCAAGCTGGCGAGTCTCGTTGCCCTCGTATGCGCGATCCATCACCACAGACAGGTTATCTCGCAGGGGTCCAAGGCGCTTGAGCAACCTGCGCCCCTCCGGTGCGTCGTGAGCCTGTCCAGGGGAGAGTGAGAAGGTCATGGCTGTTCGAGCATTCGCGGCAACCATATGAATCTTGGTGGTCCATCCACCTCTGGACTTGCCGATGGACTGCGGTCCGTTTTTTTTTAGCGCCCCCGTGCCATCAGGATGCACCTTGACGATGGTGCTGTCCATCGAGACCACCTCGAGCTTGACGCGCACGATATGTTCTCGCTACAGGTGTTCGAATATCCTGTCGAGCACGCCGCTTTTGGCCCAGCGGTTCATACGGGTGTAGATGGTATGCCACCTGCCGAACCTGGGAGGCAACCCACGCCACTTGCAGCCATGCTCAGTAACATACAAAATGGCATTGAGCACCTGTAGATTCGGAATCCTCACATTGCCCCGCTGCACTGGCAATAGATGTTCGATGCATTCGTACTGGTCCTGTGTTAGTTCCATGAGCCAAGCATATCACATCAGACCTGGTAGTGTGAACAGGCCCTAAGCCGACGCCCCCGATGCGTCCGGATCTCGGCTCGTTCCCGTGTCTGAGATATCGGCGTTACCCCGCTATCGGCAGGCAGATGTGGAAGACACGGGCCGATTTCGTTCGCTGGGCGCCCCACCCCTGGATTCCCGCCTTCGGAGACTGTTGCGTAACCCCCTTGGTTGCGGCGAACAGTGGTGGGAGTCCTCCAACGTTCGCCGATGCCTTGATGCCAGAGGATCTGGGCCGAAACAAGAGGTTGGATCGGATCGACGAGATGTTGGACTGGGAGCCTGTGGCTCGTCTGGTGTCGGAGATTCACTCGTCGAAGCGTGGAGCGCCGAGCTATCGACCGCTGGCGATGGTAAAGGTGTTGCTGCTGGAGCAGTGGTACACGCTATCGGACCCGGAGATGGAAGAGGCGCTGGGAGACCGTCTCTCCTTCCGACGGTTCGTGGGGCTGGGGATTGACGACGGCACTCCAGACCATTCGACCATAAGCCGGTTCCGTTCCAAATTGGGCAAGGACAAGAGCGCCCAGTTGTTTGAGGAGATCAACGGTCAGTTGGCGGATCATGGGATGATGGTCAAAGAGGGGATGTTGATGGATGCGACTCTTGTGGAGGCTCAGGCGCGTCGTCCGTCGCGGCAGCAAGGAAATGGAGCGAAGAGCAGCTTGGACAGCGATGCCGATTGGAGTTACAGCCAGCGTGGCAGCCAGACCCATTTCGGATACAAGGTGCATATCGGCGTAGATGAAGGTTCTGGCCTGATCCGTCAGGCAGTTCTGACGCCAGCCAAGGTGTAAGAGAGCGAGGTAGCAGACCAGTTGTTGAGCGGGGACGAGAATGCGGTATACGCCGACCGTGCGTACGAGTCCAAACACAGACGCAAGCGCTTGAGTGAGCAGGGGATCAAAGATCGGATCATGCACCGTTCCCACAAGCACCAGCGGGAGTTGCCATACTGGCAGAAGCGTCGCAACGAGTTGATCGAGCCGATTCGTCGGGCCGTGGAGAGGGTATTCGGGACATGGAAGCGCAGCTACGCCTACCGCCGGGTGCGCTACCGGGGGTTGGAGCGCAACACGGTGGAGGTGTTGTTCAAGGCGATGGCCTACAACCTCAGGCGGGCCGATAGGCTAACTGTGCCCTGTGCATGAAAGACGGCAGAGAACGAGCTGACACAGGGGGTGAACAGCCCACAGAGCACCCAGCCCCCCTTACCATCGAGGCCGACCGATGCCCGACCACACGATCATCGCTTCCCCAAGCCCGTGCGGCCGGTCCGATAACGCTGAGGCTCCAGCACCAAAAGGAGAGCCGACGCCGCGGGACCATAAATTCAAAGGTCTCCGCAGGCGGGAACCCAGGGGGCGGGGGTTCAGCTACGAGATCGATGGATGTCCGCCCTGTTGGGCTCCCCCGCGAGGGGTTACGCAAGGATCCCGCGAAGCTAGGAACCCATGCCGTGTTTGACGCCTGAGCAGCGGTCTCCGTGCCCCGCCTCACTCCGACTCCGCCGGCAACACCCGCCGCACTGCCCTGAGCACAGCGTCCCCCGAGGCCGCCGCCGCGTCGAGCGCGCCCTCCGCGAGGGCGTCGACGGCCCTGTCCGCCGTCACCCCCAGCTCCCCTGCGGTCTCCCGCGCCGCCGCCAGCGCCTGCGACACCGCCTCGGCGGCGTCCGCCCCGGCCTCCACCGCGCCCTGCACGGCGCCGTAGCCCGCGCCCCGCAGCGCCTCCAGCGGCGCGACCGGCTGACCCGCCAGCGCGCGGAGCGTGCCCAGCACAGCGCCGCGGGCGACTCCCCCGACCTGGTCCGCAAGCTCGTCTCCAACCTGTACCGCGCCCCGCGTCGCGTGCCGGGCAAGCTCGGCGCCCTGTCCGGCGACGTCCTCCATCTCCTCGATCGCCTCATCCAGCACGCCGCCCACCACCCTGGCGACGTCGCGCGCCACGGCGCGGCCCCGGCCGGCCGACGTCACCGCCGCCTGCGTCGACGCCGCAATCTGGTACGCCGTTACCCCAAGCGCGACGTCCGCCCCCGGCACCCGCCTCAGGTAGCCGTACGAGAACGCCGACACGGCGCCGAGGCCCGGAACGGACGACACCGCCCGCGCCGCCGGCGCGGCGCGAGCCGCCAGCTCGCCGAGCGCCGTGTCCCGCGGCATCTCGCCCTCCTCTCGCAGCCCGACGAGCAGGTTCAGCGAGAACAGGCCCACGACGAAGGCGATGACGAACAGGAAGTCGAACCCCGTCAACGACACCGCGGGCAGATCGAGCACGCCGCCCGGCGACGTCCAGGTGAAGTCCAGCCCCAGCGATCTGACGGAGAAGAAGTCCGCCATCAGCCCGCCGGCGATCGGGCCGATGCCCGCGCCGACGCTCGACGCGATCCCGGCGACTCCCAGGAACGGCGTCGCCTTCCCCTCCGGCGCCACCTTCAGCGTCAGCGTGCTCATCGTCAGGCCCACGCCCGCTCCGGCGACGCCCGCAAACACGTGCAGCACCCCGAGCAGCGGCAGCGTGAGGAAGTGACGCTCCGGGTACGCGGTGAACACCCAGCCGAGGATCACCAGCAGGTACAGCGACGCCGACAGCGACAGCACCGCCTTGCTGCCGACGCGGTCCGCCATCGGGCCCCACACCCGCACGAACAGTATGTTCGCGACCTGGCTCACCACGGTGAACCCGATCACGGCCGGCAGCGACAGGCCGAGCTCCGTCAGCATGTAGACCGCGAAGAAGGGGATGGCCAGGTTCGACGTCAGGCTCCAGACGAACAGGAACCGCACAAGCTGCGAGAAGTTGCGGTCTCGCAGGGGCTCGGCGAGGATTGCGGCCGCCGAGCGGCCGGACTCCGGGGCCGCCGGCATCAGCGGCTCCCTCGCGCCCATCGCGAACAGGGGACTCGCGAGCCCGAACGTCAGCGCGCCGCCGATCAGCAGGAACGAGTACGCGAATATCGCGTCGTCCGGAGACGACGCGCCCTCCCACCACCTCACGAAAAAGCTGGTGCCGAGGCCGATGACCGCGACCGCGCCGGTGACGACCGCGATCCGCCGCCCGTAGTAAGCCCCCAGGACGTCTCGCGGGACCAGGTCGCGCATCCAGGACGTCCAGGACGTCGCCCAGACCGGCGCGATCAGCCCCCGCAGCGCCATCAGGACGATCACCGCAGTCACGGCGGGCGCCCCCGGCACGTCCACCAGGAACGGGACGGCGCCTATGGGCGCCCACAGCAGATGGGACGCCCACAGGGCGGGGATGCCGATGGCCTTGCGCCTGCGGTAGCGCTCCACGGCGAGGATCGCCGGCAGTTGCGCCACCTGCGTGATGAACGGCAGAGCGGCGAGAATCCCGACCTGCAGGTTGTTGGCCCCGAGCGCCAGCGCGTAGGCCGCCATGAAGCCGCCGCTGCCCAGGCTGAACAACGCCCCGTGCGCGACCCCCTGCCAGATCATCAGGCGAAGGCTGCGCCCGACCTCCGCATCGGTCAGCGTCGGACTTGGACGTAGGAAGGGGAGCATTTCTTGTGTCGTCAGGCTGATGCCGTACTATAGGCGTTCAGCGTCGAGCCCGACGAAGTCGACTACTCGGCGTCCGGGCCGGCTTCGGCGCAGGCCGCGGTCCTCGCGTCCAGCTCTGCGGCTGTGACGAGCCCGCGGTCGAGGACCAGCCGCTCCAGGGCCCTGAGCCACCGCTCGTAGTAGCCGGGCGGCTCACCGTGCCGCTCGGCCGCCGTCGCCTCCGCGACGAGCACGTCGCGGAAGTGGTCCCAGTCGTAGACGCCGCTCTCGTTCATCGCGACGGCCAGGCCGAAGGCCCGGCCCTCCCACGGCGCGTCGAAGACGAGCTCGCCGTTCCGCCTCGGCAGCGCCGCGTCGCCCGTCATGGCGGATATCCCGCGGTCGGCGGGACTACTCATCGCCTACTCCCGGGACGGCAGCCGACCCGACGCCTGACGCCGGCCTGGCGACGGCCACGCCGATCATGGAGTCGCGCGTGACCAGCTCCGCCAGCTCCTCCTCCGACAGGCCGTCGGTCCCCTCGGGGCGTTCCGGCAGCACCATGTAGCGCAGCGTCGCGGTGCTGTCCCACACCCGGACCTCCTTCGACTCGGCCACCTCCAGCCCGAACTCCCGGAGCACGGCGCGGGGCTCCATGACGACGCGCGACCGGTAGGCGGCGTCCTTGTACCACGCCGGCGGCAGGCCGAGCACCGGCCACGGGTAGCACGAGCAGAGCGTGCACACCACGACGTTGTGGACGTCGGGCGTGCTCTCCAGCACGACTATCTCGGCGCCGCCGAAGCCGAGCTCGGCGATCGCGTCCGTGCCGTTCTCCAGCAGGCGCCGCCTGTAGTCGGGGTCGACCCACGCCCGGGCCACGACCTTCGCGCCGTTCAGCGGGCCGATGTCCTGCTCGTAGGTGCGCACTATCTCGTCGATGGCGTCGGTCGTCACGAGGCCCTTCTCGACGAGGAGCGACTCGAGCGCCCTGGCGCGCACCGCGGCGTGCGGCTCGGGATCGGGATGGTGGTCGCCGTCGTGGTCTCCGCTCATGTCTCGCCCTCCTCCGCTTCGGTCGTGTCCACCGGCTCGAGATAACCTTCCCACATGTCGATGTACAGCGTCGTGCCCGGCTCGGCCGACGCTCCCCACAGCTCCTCGGCCTCGAACCGGACACTGTAGAGCTGCTGCGCCGGGGCGTCCTCGTCGTCCGGGAAGTCGTAGGCCGCGTAGACCGCCTCGACCGTCCCGCGCTTGCCCTGCGCGTACAGGGGCAGCCGCGTGTGCCCGCCGTGCTCGATCCTGCGCGTGCGCACGGGGTCTCCCACGGCGAAGGCGGGCGGGCCCGGCGTCTCCCTGCGTAGCTGGCGCTGCCGGTAGCTGCCGGCGCGGACTACCTCCGTCAGATCGGGGTCGACCCGCCGGGTCGGACGCGCCTCCGGGTTGTCGCGGAAGTGCGCCGCCTTCGCCTCCACCTCCGCCGCGCGCAGCACGCCTCGCTCGGTGAGCCCGCGCTCCAGCGCCGCCATCATCCGCGGGTAGTAGCCCGACAGGTACACCTCAGGGTCGAGGCCCTCCAGCGTGTGGCGCGAGAACGCCCCCTTGATCGAGAACACGAGCCCGAACACCCGGCTCTCCCACTCGTCGTGGAAGACTGTCCCGTAGTGCTCGATCTCGACGGGCCCGTAGCCCGCCACTCCGCCCATGTCATGCACGCCGCCCACTGTCATCGGCCAGCTCCGTCCTGGTCTCCGCGCCGCGGGCCCAGTCGCCGCGGCAAGCGCTATTCTACCTCCCACATTCGCCGGTGTGGAGCAAAGGCGGCTGCATCGGGGCGCGAACCCGGGGGTGGTCCTGAAACGCGCACGCCCCAACTATCCACTACCCACTATGCACTACCCCGGCTTCCTGGCGTGGATGAAGTACATCGGCGAGAAGATGCCGAGCCGGCCCGCCTCCACCATGGCGTTTGCGCACAGGTCCAGGGTCTCCATCACCCGGACCGCGCCGCGAGGGGCGACACCGAGCGCCTCCATCGCCCGCAACGAGCTTCGCGTGACCCAGCGCCCGATCCTCGTGCTGCGGAAGCTGGCGAGCGAAAAACCCTCACCGGCCAGGGGCTGGTACCAGGGAATTGACGGCCCCGTCTGTTCGGCCAGGTCCCGCGTTTCCAGCACCTCGAAGCCCACCGACCGGAGCGCGTGGTCGATGGTTGGCCGATCGTCGATCACGATGAGGCCGCCTCCCAGCGCGATGTCGGCCTTGAGCTCCAGGTGGACGGGGTCGCTGGCGTCGAAGCGGTCCGTCATGCAGTACTCGTAGACCCCGAAGCGCGCCCCCGGTTTCAGCAGCCGGAACACCTCGCCATAGATGCTGACCTTGTCCGGCGCGCAGCACGTCGCCTCGATCGAGTAGACCGCGTCGAACGACTCGTCCGGGGCTTCCGCGTCCAGGTAGTCGCAGTGGATGAACTCCGCCAGGTGCGCGAGCCCCGCTTCCTCGACGTATCTCCGGGCGCGCTTGAGCTGGTAGGAGTTGCTGTTGATGCCGACGATCCTGGCGCCGGTATGGCGCGCGATCTCCATCAGCGGTCCGCCGACGCCGCAGCCCATGTCGGCGACCACCATCCCAGGCCTGAGCTCGAGCGCGTCCGCCAGGAAGCGCTCATGGCGAGCGAGAGACTCCCTGAAGCTCTCCCCCGGCACCCGGGGCGCGAAGTGAAAGGACCGGCCCCAGCCGTACTCGAAGAACTCCGTCACCAGGTCGTAGTAGAGGTTGTTGACCCTCTCGTGGTGACCTTCAGGAGCCTCAGCCGCGCCGTCCTGGGCCATCCTGAAGCCTTCTTCGTACTCGCGGATCGCCGCGGCGGCGCCGGCGGTCGCTCGTTCCTGCTTCAGCGTCTTTGAGAGCTCGACCGACATGGAGGTGTCCTGAGGCGGGGTGAGATGCTCGGCCTGAACGAGTGTGGCGCCCAAGCCAGACTGTACTACAGATGCGTCGACGCGTCATCCGAACTCGCGGCGGCCTCTCTGCCCCGCGCTAGCTTTCCCTGATGAAGTCGGCCGCTCGCTCCGCCATGGCTATCACCGTGAGGTTGAGGTTCGCCCGGACCGTGTCGGGCATCGATGCGACGATGGCGCGCGACCGGTCGTCGTGGAAGACGACCTCGTCCCGCTCGGGCTCCACGGGCCCGTAGCCCGCCACCCCGCCCATGCCGTGCACGCCGCCCATTGCCATCGGTCAGCTCCGTCCCGGTCTCCGCGGCGGCCCCGGTCCCCGCCACAAGCCCTATCCCACTCCCACCGCCGCCTCCGCGGAGGCCGGGCTGCGCCCCGGTGTGCTCCGCTACGCCAACAGGTCCGCCACCTCGTTCGCGGCGTCGCGGCCGCTGGAGAGCGCGCCGTTGACCGACGGCACGCGCATGTAGTCGCCCGCCAGGAACAGGTTGTCGATGTGCCCCGCGAGCTGCCCGGGGATGTCCGCCACCGCGGCGAGCATCCCGGGCGTTCCCATGCACAGCGCCTCTTCCCAGCGGTACACGCGGTAGAACAGGCCCTCGTCGTCGCCGGGAAGGGCGGAGCCAGGGGGCGCCTTCCGGCGAGCCGCGCCCAGCAGCTCGCGCTTGATCTCGTCGTCGTCGAGCGGGATCAGCTCCCTGGCGCGGTCGCGCCCGATCAGCAGGTCGAGAATGCTCTTGCCCGGAGGCGCGCAGGAAGGCAGGAACGCCGTCCGGTCCAGCAGGAGAGGTGTGTCCTCGTCCTCCGGGTACAGCGCCCCGTGCCAGCCCGCGGGGAGAGGGGACCGGTCCATGCCGATCACCACCCGGCAACCGGTCGAGTAGCTGACGTTGCCGAGGGCCCGGAGAGTCTCCGCAGGCAGCTCGGGGATGAGGCCCGGGACCTTCGTCCCCGGCACGGCGCAGATCACCGCGTCCGCCTCTATGGTCTCGCCGTCCACGGCCACGCCCGTCGCCGCTCCGTCCGCGACGACGATCCTCCTGGCCGGCGTCGACGCGCGAATCGCGTCGGAGCACGCGGTTGCGAGCGCGTCGCTCAGGGAGCCGATGCCTCGCTCGGGCATATGGACCCGGCCGGAGTGCAGCATCGTCTCCCCGATGTACGCCCGCATCAGCGCCTGGCCCGCCGGGTCCGGATCGCCCAGGATCATCTCCAGGGGGCCCCTCAGCGTCACCCGCAGGGTCTCGGGCACGCCGAGCCGCTCCATGTAGTCGCCGAACGACTCATCGTCGTCTATCTCGGCGAGCGGGCTGTCGCCGGCGAAGCTCATGTACTCCGCCTGGCGGCGTATCTCCCGCATCACCCTGGAGCCGGACCGCATGCCCGAGGGCGACAGGAAGCCCATCGTGAGCGCCGCGCGCAGGTGCCGCGCGAAATTCCAGGCCGACTGGTCCGGCGTCGTCGTGACCCACCGCCCCTTGCGGTGGTGGCCGAACTTCATCGTCGAAGGGACCAGCGGCAGTCCCAGCTCCTCGCAGAGGCGCAATGCCGTGTCGTAGGTGGAGGTGAAGACGAACGCGCCCATGTCGAGCGAGAACCCGTCCACCCTCTCTCCCATGCCGCGTCCCCCCGCGCGCTCCTCGGCCTCGAGGAGCAGGGGAGTGATGCCCCGCTTCATCAGCGTGTAGCAGGCGCTGAGGCCGGCGAAGCCCCCGCCGACTATCACGACCCGCTTGATGCTCATGTGCGCGGCTCTCCTCTCGCCCCCTCCAGCTATCTCGGAGACATCCTGTGCCGTGGGCCAACGCCGCGCGGGGGCGAAACGCGGTTTTTCCGCTGCGGAGTCCTATTATAGGGGAGAAATCGGTCAACCCAGGGTGGTGGCTACGCCATCATGACTTGGGCCGGCAAGCGGAGCCGACCAGGGAACGAGGCTATGGTGAGTTTGCTGACGGCGCTGGCAGTCATTGTCGCCATGGGCTTGCTGTTCGCGCTGAACCCGGGCGGCGCAATACTACAGATGCGTCGACGCGTCATCCCGAAATCGCGGCGTCGTCTGCGCCCGGCGCTAGCTTCCCCTGACGAAGTCGGCCGCTCGCTCCGCCATGGCTATCACCGTGAGGTTGAGGTTGGCCCGGACCGTGTCGGGCATGATCGAGGCGTCGATGACGCGCAGCCCGTCGACTCCGTGGACCCTCCCGTACTGGTCCACAACGGCCATCGGGTCATCCGCCGGGCCCATCTTGCATGTGCTCGATACGTGGTGCGCGGTGACCACCTCCCGCTTCATCCAGGAGTCCAGCGCATCGTCGCTGCGCAGCACGTCGTCCGATGGCGCGAACCGCTCTTCGACCATCGAATCGAAGGCTTCGTGCTCGAACAGGTCGGCGCACAGCCGGAGACCCTCGCGGAGCCGCGACCTGTCGAATGGGTCGTCCAGGAGATTGAAGTCCAGCCGGGGCAGTCGCCTCGGATCGCTCGACTCGATTCGCAGCTCACCCCGGCTCAAGGCCAGGTAGAGGCACAGGCTCACGCCTATGCCAACCGGACTCTCATGGTCCAACCCTCTCATGGGCCTCTCCGCCGAGTAGTTGCCCATGTAGATGACCAGGTCGTTCTCGAATGGGGAGCCCGAGGCCGTGAACCGCAGTGTGACGGTGCCCGTCATCACCTGGTCGACGTCCAACGGGAAGCCCTCGCGCGTTCGCCAGGCCATGGGCACGTCCGGGTGATCGCGAAGATTGCGCCCGACGCCGGGGAGGTCCTGTACGACGGGAATGTCCAGCTCCCGCAGTTGGTCCGCGGGCCCGATGCCGGACAGGGCTAGGATGTGCGGCGACCCGATGGCGCCGGCACAGAGGACCACCTCGTCCCCGTAGACGGAAAACTCCCCGTCGCCGCCGACTGCGCGCAGACCCACGGCGCGCCGGCCCTCGAAGATGGTCCCGAGCACAAGGGAGCGGGGCCTGATGGTCAGCCCCGGTCGATCTCGGGCAGGGTCTAGATAGCCCATCGCCGTGCTCACGCGCACGCGGCCGTCGATGTTGAAGGGCAGGGGCCCCACCCCTGTGGAGCCCGGCAGATTGTGGTCCGGGCAGTCGGGGAATCCGGCATCTCGACACGCCCTGTAGAACGCGTGCTGCTGGGGACCCCACTCGTCGGGTCGGTATCTGCGGCATACGATGGGGCCGTCCGAACCGTGGAGCCCGTTGCGAAAGTCCCGGTCAGCTTCGAGCTTCAGAAGGTAGGGGAGCATCTTTTCGAACCGCCACTCGGGGTTACCCCACTCCGCCCACCGGTCGAAGTCCTCCGGCATTCCCCGCAGAAACTGGGCGTCGTTGACGGCGCTGGAGCCGCCGACGACCCTGCCGCGAGGGACATCGATCTCGGCCGCGTCCGTGGCCCTCGCCCTGAAGCGCCACATGTGCTCGCCGTCCCAGGCGGCCGTCCCCGTCCCGTGGGCGTACCTCACCGGGTCGGGCATGCGCTCAGGCGTGGGATAGTCCCCGCCGGCCTCGAGCAGCAGGACCGACCGGCGGGGGTCTTCAGACAGGCGCGCCGCGAGTACGGCGCCGGCCGAACCTGCCCCGACGACGATATGGTCGTACTTCTTGCTCATGCCCCCTCACCTAGAGGCGCAGCTCCAGCCTGGGCCTCAGTAGCCGTTCAGGCACGTCGGTCTCCCTCATGAACTCGACCAGGAGCCGATGGATCTCCCTGGCTTCGTCCGCGTGCGTTCCTATCACGTTGTCCTGCTGCTTCGGGTCCGACGCCAGATCGTACAGGCGAGACACTCCCGGGGCGGGGCTGTACAGCAGGCTCCAACGTCCCGCGGTGACGGTCGTGACCGGAGGGTCCTGGAGATCGCGCAGGAAGTTGTCCACCGACTGGACCGCGTCGCCCGGATTGGCGAATGGGATGCTGCTGACCACGTAGTCGCGTCCGGGCCGCGCAGGGTCGCCCAGGGCTGGCGCAAGGGAGCGGCCCTGGACGAAGTCCGGGATGTCCAGGCCCAGCAGATCGAGCACCGTCGGCATCACGTCGATCGCGGAGCTCAACCCGCCGTACACGCCGGGAGACAGCCCGGGGGCGCGAATCAGGAGAGGCAAGTGCACGATCTCCTCGTAGAGCGGGGAGTAGCTCCACCGCGAACCCGCTTCGTCATATGGCCGAAGCGTCCCGTCCGGGTTCTTGTCGGAGCTCATCTTGCCGAAGAGGCCTCCATGCTCCCCGAAGTAGAAGCCGTGGTCCGTGGTGAAGATGACGACCGTCCTGTCCGCGAGACCCATGTTCTCGACAGACTTCAGCAGGTAGCCCACCCAGGTGTCCACCATCGTGATCTCGCCGCAGTAGGTGGCGTGTCCCTTGCGCATCTGCGCCTCGGTGTAGCCAGGCACGTCATGCCAGTTGCCGTAGATCGGGAGCACCATCTCGCCGTCGTACTCAGGCATGTAGAGCTCGGTGTAGTAGGACGGGGCGTCCCACGGTTCGTGCGGGTCCCACGTGTCCACGTACAGGAAGAAGTCCTCCTTGTAGTGGCGTTCCCTGTATGGCGGTCATGAAGGTCTTCGGCGCGTTCCTGTCCGATTCGTGGCGCCACCTGTCCCTGATGTCCAATGCCTCGTTGTGATAGCCGGGCTCCGGAATTAACGACCACAGCGTGTCCTGCCCGGAGTTCATGAAGAAGGTCTGGAAGCCCCGGTCGTAGTTCATTCCGTCCCTGAGGTAGTAAGGCGTGTCCACCGAAGCCGCCGTGTGAAGGCCATGTTCGGCCAGTATCTCTGCCAGGGTGGTCACCCCCGCGGGCAGGGCCTCCCACCCCATGAACGACATCGTCCAGCGCCCAGTCTGGTGGTCCGCCCGGGTGGGCATGGTCGGGAATCCGGCGGAGTAGTGGCCATCGAACCTGACGGAGCCGGCGGCCAACGAATCGAGAGAGGGCGTTCGAATCGTCGGATTGCCGTACGCACCCAGGTGGTCCCTGCGAAAGGTGTCCCGACACCATCCAGATGGCGTTCATCCCCGTCCCCCTTCTCGATTCCGTTGTCGACGAATGTATCACAGGCCGCGGATGCCTCATATCGGCGGCAAGCACGGTGGGACGCATTGGGGCGCTGGTACCGGTCGCCCCGTTCGACGAGACAACCTCGAAGTGCTGCTTCGCGATGACTCTCGTCGATCCGAGCGCCCAGCGGATGTCCGGGGTCGTGGCGCTGCTCGGTGGAGTGGGGAAGGGGAGACTGTATTGCGAACTCTTCGGTGGGATGTGGCAATTCAGAGGAGGTATCCAGCAGACACCGGAGGCAACCGGGGACGGGCGCCTCCGGCCGTGGTTGGTTCATGCCTAAACTGGACCGGGCACTGGACGTATACCACTGGCCAGGGAGTGATACTATGGACGCCGCCTTGGGAGCCATGGGATGACGGTTGCATGTGCCTGCCGCGGGTAAGGGCGGAGCCTGCCGCAGCAGCCAGTGGAGCAAAGAACTGGGCAGGTCGAATTATGCTAAGCAGGCCGCTCCATGAGGCCAAGGGGAATGGGCTATGATTCTCGGTAAACATGACTGGACGAATCCTTCTGTCCTTGCCTTACTACTTGGAGGGTCCCGTCTCCCTCAGGGTGAGGGCAAAATCCCATCTCCGTTGATGGGGGCAGGTTGGAGGCGATCCTAAACTCGATTCAGGAATGGGGTGAAATCCTCTGTGCAGACCATAATCAACGACCCCGGCGACTTCTCCTATGTGATTGGGCCGTACAAGCAGCCCGTCGCTACCGTGTCACCGGGCGAAACCTTCGTCGTGGAGACGGTAGACGCATTCGAGAATAGGATCACCTCGCCGGACGACGACATTACGCAGATAGTCACGCTGCCATACGTGAACCCGCTGACTGGCCCTATCTATATCGAAGGCGCTGAGAAGGGCGATACTATCGCCGTTACCATCCACTCCATCGAGGTCACTCGCGACTACGGCGTCAGCGCGCTCATCCCGGAGTTCGGCGGACTGTGCGGCACGGTCTTCACACGCACGCTCAATCCACCATTGCCGCCACGCGTCATGCTGCATCCCATCAGCAACGGCGAAATCACCTTCTCGGAGGATCTCGACATCGCCGCTATTCCCTATGAGCCGTTCTACGGCACAATCGGCACCGCACCGGAACTCGAAGCAATATCCTCGCTCGCGCCCGGCTTTCACGGCGGCAACATGGACGCAGCCGATGTCTGCCCCGGCAACACCATCCACCTGCCCGTCGATGTGCCCGGCGGTCTGCTGCACATCGGCGACGGACATGCCGCTCAGGGCGATGCTGAGGTCTGCGGCGTCGCCACCGAGATACCCACACGTGGCACTCTCACCGTTGATCTCATCAAGGGGCGCCATGTCGCCACACCGCGAGTCGAGTCCGACGAATTCCTGATGACCGTAGGCAGCGCCCGCCCGATGGAGGACGCTGCCCGCATCGCCTTCTACGAACTGGTGATGTGGCTGGAATCGTCTTACGACATCGAGCGCCTGACAGCATACCAACTCTGCTCACAGGTCGCGCGTGTGCGCCTCGCCAACATGGTGGACATACTCTACTCGGTCGTCGCCAAATTCCCCAAGCGCTACCTCCCCCGAAGATGAGGAGCCAGCGTTTCCTTCCCCCATCAAGGGGGACCGCCAGGATGGAAAGCGATTACTCTGGCAAGGTGGCCAGGAAGTTGGGAATTCAGTCCGCCATGACGGAAAAAAGTGGGCTAAGACGTACCGATTTGCGAACTTTTCGCTGGGAGGTCCTACTAAGGGAAGGCGGTCAGCAGCCAGCATCATGAGGGGCGGCGACGGGATCAAGCCCGCGTCAGAAGGCAAGAGAGTAGTCTTCGACGGAGAAGGGCGTACCGTTATAGACGGCCCCTTCCCTGCCGCCAGCGAACTGGTGGCGAGGGTTCTGGTTGTGGGAGGTGAAGGACATGGACGAGACGCTGGCGTGAGTGAAGCACCGCTCTCCAGCCGCTCCAACAACCCTCTCAGTCCCGCAGCACCGTAGCTCTTGTTCACTGATGCGTTGGCGGCCACCTTCGTGCCATCCACCGCTTGGACCGCCATACCCACCAGCTCCATGGCCACCGCCGTGCGCACCTCCCGCTCGAACAGCCTCGTCACAGCCTGTCGATGCCCCTTGTAGAACCACCACAGGGTATCGTGGTCAGGATGCTGCCACCCGGTCAGTCAGAGGTATGTCGAGCCAAGATTCGCTTCCTGAGCAGCGGGCTCTCTTGGCATCGTTCCTCAGATCTGCGAATTGGCACGATTCAGTCTCGTCTGGTGGTGTACATTGATGCCATAATACTTGGGCTCTATTCGAGGCCCGTAGGTCAGCCCAAATGAGAAATCCCGGCTTAGATAGCTGCCCCGAGGAAGACATGCCACAGCGGGATGATGGCATCAAGCTCATAGGGGCGGTCTGGCTCATCGACGGCAATGGCGGCTCGCTGGAGCGGGGCGCCATCCTGGTCCAAGGAGACAGTATCAAGGCCGTCGGCCCTCCGGAGGGCGCAACACTCGAGGGGTTTAACTGTGAACACCAAACTGCGCTCCCCGGTCTCGTAGACTACCATGTCCATCTGATCGGTAAGGGAGACGGTCGCAGCGGCGACGACCTTGCGACCCTGCCTGACGAAGTGCTCACCCTGCAGGCGGCCCGTAACGAGAAGGCTAACCTGTACTCGGGAGTCACCACAGTTGCGCGACTGCGTGCCAAGAACCGGACGACATTCGTGCTGCGCGAGGCCATCGAAATGGGCATTACGCCGGGACCTCGGCTGGTTCTGTCGGGTCGCCCCGTGGCAGTCATCGGAGGGCATCTCAGCGACTTTGGCATAGACGCGACGGGGCAACCGAGTGCAGCGTCGCCGTCCGCTAGCTTGTCAAAGAGGGTGCGGACTTCATTAAGGTCACGGCCGCCGGCGGCAGCACCAAGACGTTCATTCGTCTGCGCCCTTGGTTCACCGTCGAGGGGCTTACGGCTATCTGCGACGAGCCCCACAAGTTCGGCAGGCACGCCATCGCCCACTGCGCGTCGTCTCAGGGCATGGCCAACGCTTAGGAGGCGGGGATCGACACTATTGTCCGCGCGGTCCACCAGGAACCCGACAGGACCAACAGGTCCCGGCCCGAGACCGCCGAGAGTACGGCCCGCCAGGGCGTCTTCGTGAACGCAACCCTGGCCGGCAGATTCGTCGACATCGCCGCACTTGAGGCCAAGAAGGAGTCCGGGGGCCTGGACGCAGACGAGGGCGCTGAGCTGGAGCGCGCGAAGGCGGCGCAGGAGGTGCTGCTGGAGGACTTCGCCGGGCTGCGAGACCCGGGGGCCGTCATGGCGACAGGCTCCGACTCGGCGTTGGGGCAGGGACAAAATGGGCGGGCCCCAGCAACAGATTGGCGCCCACGTAGAAATCGGCATGTCCCCGATGGAGGCGATCGTTTCGGCGACCCATGGCTCTGCCCGATTGTGCTGGGTCGACGACGAGGTCGGGACGCTGAAAAAGGGCAAGCAGGCTGACGTTCTGGTCGTAGATGGCGACCCGTCGGAGGATATCGAGGTGCTGTGGAACTCGGTCGATGTCTTCCAGGGCGGCGACCTGGGGGACTGGAGCGGCCTCCCGTAGGCGCGATGTGAGTCCTACCCCATAATAGCTTGTAGCCGGTCATCCTACGTTGAGCTCAAGGGCGGAGGAGATAGAGATGCGAGATAGAGACGAGGAGTACAAACTTATCAAGGCGAGCCGGCTGATCGACAGTCGTGGCGGGCCTCCGATCGAGCGGGGAGTTGTCCTCATCCAGGGCACCAAGATCAGCGCTGTAGGTCGCGAAAAAGAGGTAGTGCCGCCTGAAGGCGCGAAGGTGGAGACCTTCGACTATCCCGAAGCGACGGTCATGCCAGGGTTGATAGACTGTCATACCCACCACAACGGCTTTGGAGACGGTCGCCCGGCAGACGATTTGGCAACGCTGTCCGACGAGCTACTGACGCTCCAGTCCGCACATAACGCCAGGCGAAGCCTGTTCGCGGGCGTTACGACGATCCGTGAGAACGGCTCCAAGAACGCAACCACGCTGAGACTGCGTGACGCCATCAACCAGGGCATCACCATCGGTCCACGCATGGTCCTGTGCGGTCGTCCAGTTGCCATTATCGGAGGACACATGGGTTACTTTGGTGGAGAGGCCACAGGCCCCGTTGAGGTCAGGGCCATGACGAGGCAGCTAATCAAAGAAGGGGCCGACTACATCAAGATCACCGCCACCGGCGGCACCACTCAGACCTCCTTCCCACTGCGACCCTCATTCGACGTGGATGAACTCAAGGCCATCACCGACGAGGCCCACAAGTTCGGCAAATTGACGGCCACCCATTGCACCTCGACACAGGGCATCATCAACTCTCTCGATGCCGACGTGGACATGATAATCCACTGCCGTTTCAGGGATGCCGACGGGTCAGACAACTTCAGGGAGGACGTTGCGGAACGCATCGCGCGAGAAGACAAATTCGTCAACCCCACCCTGCACATCATCAGGACCACTGGCTGGGCTCTCCAACACAAACACCAGCGGGCGTTGACACTTCAAGAGCAGGAGCTTGTTGAATCTGGTCAGCGAAAGTTCGAAGCGATGGTGGAGCATTGCGGCCGGCTCATGGATATGGGGATCAAGGTAATCACCGGCTCCGACTCCTCGTGGGGCGACTATCAACTGGGTAACACAGTGTACGAGACGGAATGTCTGGTTATGGCGGGCTATACGCCAATGCAGGGTGTCCTTTCCGTGACCAGCGAAGCGGCAAAGGCGCTCGGCGTTGAGGACACCGTTGGAACGCTGAAGCCGGGCAAAGAGGCGGATGTGATCGTGGTACATGGCAATCCGGCGGTGAACATAAGCGCACTCTGGAATGTGGTCGAGGTGTTCAAGGCCGGACAACGCATAGACCGAGGCTCTGCCGAGTCTCTGGCCGCGATTCGTCAACAGCGACCCCTTTCATAATGGAAGTAGTGCCCTGGGCTGAGACCAGTGCCCACCTCTGGAACACGGGATTCCGGCGTCGATCAAAAGACGGGGAACCCGGTCCAGGCAAGCCTCTGTACAACGTTACGGCGGGAGTGGCACTGCGACCATGCCAGGCTAGAGAACAATCGCGTCGGGGCTGAGCTGGGCCAGGGCAGAGTACGGGAATACCTGTGGCGGTCTCGAAGCTAAGGTTGGCGACTCCGACCAGGATCAGCTCACTTGGCTCCGTTACTCGCTCAGACCCATGATGCGCGCCATGTTGTCGCCCAGGATCTGGTCCTTCTCATTTGACGTGAGGAAGTCGCAGTAAGTCCTGATGGAGTCAATGCTCTGGCGGTATGTGTAGTGACGCAGCAGGTAGGGGATGTCCGTGCTCCATAGCAGCCTGTCAGCGCCGATGCGTTGTGTAAGCTGCTTTAGCGTCGTACGCATCTGGGGCATCGGGTAGTCGAAGTCGCCCCCTAGCATCACGGCGAACAGTAGCTGGACGTGGAAGTTGGGCTTCTCGATGGGTGCGGTGGAGTAGACGACATCGGGGACCTCTATCCCGTCTGACCTGGCGAACATCCGCCAGGAGAAGCCATGGGTGAGAACGACGGTCACATCCGCGTACCTGTCCATCCACCGCCGAAGGGTCTTTAGTCCATCCAGGTATCGGTCCAGAGTCCGATGAGCAGCCCCACCGATTGTGAAAAAGACGGGTATACCCAGCTCCGCGACGGCGTTCCAGAACGGACGGAATGCGTCCGAGTCCCAGGGCTCAGTCTGCCCATAGTAGTAGGGGTGGGCCGCATGCCACTGGAGTCCGTGCAGTCCCAGTTCGTCGATGGCCTTTCTGAGCCTGCTGATGGACGCCTCGGGCTGCTGTTGGACCAGCCACTCCTCTACCAGGGCAAGGGAATGCAGGCGATTGGGGAATCGCTTTACACAGTCGGCAAAGTACTCGTTGCCCGCGCCCTGGTAGGGCGTCCTGTGGATCAGCGACCAGTCCACCCCGGCGTAGTCCATCTCGGCGACCAGGCTCTCTGCAGAGAAAGTGTGCTCGATCATCGAGGGTGGCTGGACCTGTTTGACGTAGTCTTCGCCGTCTGACGTCCACATGAACCGGCCGTGGCCGGCCGGTCGGAAGTTCGCCTCCTTCAGCGCGTCAAAGCTGATGGGTCCCGAAAGGTCCAAAAGTGCGCTGCTGTCCGCCGGTGTCCGGTCACGCGCCCGCCAGACGGGCTGGGGGTCCGTCGCCATAGCTAGCTGAAGATGGCGCGTGAACTGCTGGCGGTCGTCAAATCCTAGCGTCTTGAGGTCGCCTCTCTGGTCCGGGATCGTGTAGGAGTGTCCGTCGTAAATCATGGCAATCTGTGGTGGTCCTCCTGATACAGCGGGCCAGCACCAGGAACATGTACTTTAGGAATCTCTACGTGGGAGCGGATGTGGACCGTCCCCATCCCGCCCATGTCCATTACGCCGTCGCCAAATGATTGAGCCATGTACGCAGCTTCTGATTGCCTGAGATGCCAGGCCGGGACGACTCAGCCTATCCCGATCTCCCGTAGATACTCCCGGGTACGTGTTGCGATGGGCAGCGGCTTGTCGAATGGCGCTGGATACATGTCTTGCTCGACGATCGCCCAGCCGGCGTAGTGGACCTCGTCGAGCACATCGCGGAGGGCGGCAAAGTCCACAACCCCTTCCGAAGGCTCGCAGAACATGCCGATGCCCATGGCCTTGGCGAACGGGATGTCTTCAGCCTCGACCTTCTTCCGCACTTCCGCATCCACGCTCTTGAGGTGCAGATAGGGAATCCTCTCGTGGTGCCTGCGCATGAACTCCACCGCATCGCCCCCACGGTAGACGTGGTGGCCCGTATCCAGGCACAAGGAGACGCGGTCGGGATCGGTCTCGTCCAAGAACGCCTCTATCTGGTCTTCGTACTCGACGTGCGTCTCCGCATGGGGGTGGAAGACAAGGTCAAGGTCGAACCTTTGCCGGGCGATGTCGGCCACCCTGTGAGTCGTGTCGATAAGCCGCTTCCATGCGTCGCCATCCAGGCGGTCTGCGGCCAGGGCCTCACCGGTGGACAGGTCGTTGTACGTTCCGTCGATCAGCACCAGGAACTTCGCTCCCAGGGCGGCCACCAGCTCCCCAGCACCCAACACCTGCTCCTCGACTTCCGGCCAGTCGGCAGGTGATCCCAGACACCCCTCCCCCATGGCGAATGTACTGGACACCTTCAGACCTCGCCTGTCCAGCTCCGGTCGGAGAGTGGCTAGATCGGTGGGCAGGTACCCGTACGGACCGAGTTCGATCCATTCGTACCCCGCCTGGGCCACCTCGTCGAGGAATCGGGTCCACGGAGGCTGCCTCGGATCGCTGGGGAATTCCACTCCCCAGGAATTGGGTGCCGTCCCCACACGGACTTCCATTTCAGTTCCTCCTGTGTCGGCTTGGTCGGAACAGCCCACCCGCGCCGTCTAGCAGTAGAACCGTTGCGGGCCCTCCCGCTCTCGTTCGCAGTCGGCCCCCAACTCCTGGGTGAGCCCGCCTCCGCTGACCCCGGCCGGGCGATATCCCACCACACGCCGGACCCGGGCAAATGGCCGTGCTCCGGGGTCTCGGCCACTATTACAAAGCTACGGGAATCCTCGCGGACTCCGGGAGGGCCTGGCGCACCGGCCGTTCACCGCCACGCGATTTAGCCGGAATTTCCCAAGTGGAATCCGGGACCTGCGTCTACGCTATATTCTGGAATGGCTCAAACTGTATAACCCGTTGCTGATGCTGTCAATCGCCATGATTGTTCTATAGCCTCGGGGCGCTTGATGTGCGATGGTCGCAACTGGGTCGTCACGCCGCCGTACCGACCTGATGCCTGCTTCCAGAACGCCCGGCGCCAACAGCATGCCCGAGGCGGCCTGATCAGACACAGCGGCAGGTCTGCCGAGGACTGGGCCACGGATGTGGTCGCATGGCGTGACATTGGAGCAACCCGTCTGTCTGTGAGGTCGGCGCGGCGGGGCTGTCATCTCGGGGACGGCCATGTCGAAGCGATTCCTGCGCAGCTTCCGGTGGGGCCACGTCCGCCAGGTGGACCGGGTGAGCCGCCGGTTGAACAGTTACAAAGGCGATCACTGCTTGACAAAGTGCAAGCCCGGCACTACCTTCATTTCTGTATTGCCGACGTGCGGCCCGGACCCAAGCGGAGCCCCTATAGAGGCGGCGTTCCCCATGGCCGGTTCGCGAGGCTTGGATTTCTTGCAAAGATTCGGGAGAAAGTTGCGTTCGAAGGAATCTCCAGCGGTACAGCATAGGTCACCCGAATAGAGGGCAAATCAGGTGAGACTCCGGACCAAGGAGGGGACATGAAAGGCATGAGAGAGAACCGGCTGCTGCAACGGGTAAGGGCTGGGCAGCCGGCGTTTGGAGCCAGCACCTGGTCAGGGAGTCCCGCCCTCGTTGAGCTCATGGGTAACTACCCCTTCCACTGGGTGAACATGGACGTGGAGCATACGGCATATGCCTCTTACGAGACAGTGGAACACCTGTGTCGGGCGGCTGAGCTGGGTGGCCTTACGCCGATAGCCAGCATAGCGGAGCCTGATCCCCTGCAGATCACCAAGCTGACAGAGGTGGGCGTCATGGGGTTCATCGTGGGGCACACCATAACGGAGCAGGACGCCATTCGGGCGGTAGAAGCCGCCAAGTATCCGCCTGCCGGGCGGCGTGGTGCCGCTTACATGGTGCGCCAGATGGGCTACCCCATTGACGGGGCGAACTGGGGCGAAAAGGCCGACAAGATGAACCAGGAGATGGCAATAATTGGCAAGATCGAGGACGAGGAGGCCCTCGCGAACCTCGATGCCATTCTCTCAACGCCTATCGACTCACTGTTTGTGGGTTCCTTTGACCTGTCCCATAGCATCTCAAGGAACCTTGGGATACCTGAGGCCCGTGGCAACATCAACCATCCCAAAGTCATGGAAGCGCGCGACCTCGTCTACGCCAAGTGTAAGGAGCACGGCAAGTTTGGCTCGGGGGTTCTTTCCCAGTTCCAGGCTGCGGGTGGCAAAACGCCCTCTGAGGCTGTGAAAGATGGGGCAGCACGCGGTGTCTTGGCCTATTACCTCGCCAACGAGATCACCATACTGGGGCAGTGGTACAGCCGGATGGCGGCGGACCTGGACCTGAGTTGACCGTCCGCATTCTCCTCTCAACCTGTCCTCGCGCCAGCGTCTCTGTTACTGTTTCACTTTAGGTCGAATGCAACTTCATATTCGCCACGAGCGAACAAGACGGTTTCTCCGCCAAATCAAACGGGAGGAACCGACAGAGGTCTCATCCAGGGTCGACAAGAGTGATCACGAGAACCCAAGCGGGGAGGGTCCTTCATGAGTGCTGAAGGACGTGCGAGAATCGGGATCCTGTACCCGGGGTACGGAGCCAAGGAAGAGTGGCTCCACGACGACTACCCACGACTGGCGGACGCCCTTGTGCCGACCGTTGACCTCCACATGGTGCACACCAACCCCGGCGGCTGGGGTGTGCACACGATAGAGTCCGTCAAACGTTCTGGACTTCCTGAGAACCTTCTCCCAGGTGCCGAGCAGCTGAAGGCCTCCAAAGTTGACTCCTGCATCTGGGCGTGCACAAGTGGAAGCTTCACCTATGGTCTGGAAGGCGCTCGTCGGCAGGCACAGAAGATCGCCGATGTCCTGGGCGTCCCTTCGTCCAGCACCTCCCTGGCGTTTCTGAGCGCGCTGCGCGCTCTCGACATTAGCCGTGTTGCCATAGCCGCAACCTACCCAGAAGAGCTCGCTAATGCCTTTCGGACGTTCCTTAACGATGGTGGCGTGGATGTGTTGCACCTGGACTCGATGGCCATCTGGACGGGGATAGAGGCGAGCGAAATGGACCGTGAGGGGCTGCTGGGCTTTGTTCGCGATCATGCCCATCCCGACGTAGAAGCGGTCCTGGTACCCGATACGGCTTTGCACACCGTGCCGTATCTCGCCGAGCTTGATTCCGAGGCAGGCAAGCCAGTCCTGACGGCGAACCAGGTCACGATGTGGGAAGCGCTGCGCCTCGCAAACCGGTTGACACCACAGTCCGGCTTGGGGCAGTTGATGGCTACTACGCCCTCATTACCGCCCGTCAGCTCGACTTAGACCTGCTGAGCAGGCCTGTTCCGTCGCTGTTCCACAGTCAGGTTGCCCGGGACCAGTTCGAGACTACCTCGCATACAGCTTCCGCTCGAGGCGGTCGGTTAACGTTTCGCAGCCGTCCTCCGTTACCAGGATCGTGTCGGTGCAGCTCACTTTGTGCCCCAGACCTGGGACTCGCACCCCGTTAACCAAATGGAAGGTCATACCGGCCTGCAAGGGTCTCTGCTCCCCCCTGTGGAAGCTGAGGATATGCCCCTCACCCCAATCCGGAGGAAAGGCTATACCCATGGAGTAGCCGGTTCTGTTCTCTTTACGAACACCTAGACCTTCAAATAGTGTCCTCTGGACCGCCTCGTAGACATCTCCCGCCTTCACCCCAGGTTTAATGTGGGACTTGGCGGTCTTGAGCGCTTCGATGACCGTCTCAGCAGTCCTCAGCATCTGTGGAGGGGGATCGCCCAAGAACACCGGCCGGACAATCGCGGCATGGTACCTGTGAAAGCAGCCCGGGATCTCGAAAAAAACTGTCTGCCCGGGCTCCAACTGCTCTCGGTACCAGGTGGCGTGGGTCATCCGTGAACGTGTCCCGTTATTCACAAAGATTGGCAGGCCGGTGTACTCACTCCCCGCCAGAATCTGGGCCGCGTGCACAGCCGCCGCCACGTCATTCTCCGTCGCCCCTACCCGCACAGCCTCGATACCAGCTTCAAGACCCGCCTCAGCCGTCCGCGACGCCTGGCGGATATACTCGATCTCCTGCGTCGACTTGATCAACCGACCCTGCTCCACAAGCCCCGAAGAATCCACGAAAGTCGCGTCCGGCAGCATCGCCATCAGACGCTTGGCGTCCCTGTGGGTCAAAAAATAGGAGTCGTCCTCAAGACCGATGCGCTTCTTGTCCAGGCCCATGCTCACCAGCGCGTCTCTAGTGTGGGCCATCCAGTCATCGTAGTCCTGGTACGGCCTGCTATCCTCAACCCAGGTTCGAGGCTCAATGTTTGAGGACTCAATTTGCCGTGCTATGAACACGGGCTCGTCGCTGTCCTCTGTCGGAACGATGAAGGTCTGCCACCAGTAGTAGCCCGGTGTCTGGTAACCGGTAAGGTAGTAGAGGTTCTCAGGGGTTGTCACCAGCATGCAGTCAACGCCATTCTGCTCCATGCGGGAGCGCAGGGCCTCCATCCGCTGCTTGTACTCGTCATTGGAGAAGAACTGGTACTCCGGAATCCGCATCTTCATGGGTGAAACAACTCCTTTGGCTCAGATGACGTGCTAGAGACAGGCCTCACCGCACCTCACAGGGTCTTGAGTGCAGGGATAGACAACTCCTTACAGAGGTCTTGGAGCCCCTGGAATACCCCCTTGTGTAAGGGAATCCCGTTGGCCCGCCGATCCTGCTCCGCTTCGTAGGCGCCAAGACCCGGGTAAGCGACTCGCTCGTGGCCGGGAGCGGGCTTCGTCTCTCTCAGGGTCCGGAGCATCCTGTCCATGTTGTCTTTGAAAGTTTCCACGTTTGTGAAGGACGCGATGTCGTACGCGGCCATGTAGTGGTTAAACCCGTCGCCTCCGGTCACCATGGCTGGAAGCGCTCCCGAGAGCATCGTGGACAGAATCTCGGCTACCAGGCCAAAACCATACCCCTTGTGGGTGCCTCCCTCCAGGGTTCCCCCAAACGGGAGTAGCCGGTAGTCACTTTCTTCCGGGGCCTGCGTTTCCTGCATGATTGGTGCGCCGTCGACGTCCGCAACCCATCCGGGGCGTATCGGAAGGTTGTATCGAGTTGCCAAGCGCACCATGCCCGCCGCTGTGGCAGACGTGGCGACGTCGAACAGGAAGGGAGGCTCGTTTCCAGTCGGAGCGGCTACGGCTATGGGGTTCGTGCCCAGCCTGTACTCGGCCCCGTACGCCGGCAAGACACGAGGAGGGTGGCCCGTCGTGAACATCCCAATCATATCCTGCTGCACGGCCAGCATTGGGTAGTAGCCTATGCCCCCTGAATCGCCGCCATTGAGTACCGTCACCACCCCGACACCTACGTTCCTCGCCTTATCTACGGCCATTTCCATGTGTTTGGCGCCCTGGATAACCTCCAGGCCCCTATCAGCGTCTATGGTCGCCATGGCCGCGGTCTCATGCACTACCCGCCATTGGGCCATCGGCTTGAACCTGCCCGTCCTGTAGGCCTGCGTATACCCTTGGACGTGGGTCGAGACGCCCTGGAATTCCGCGCCGCGCAGGTCGGCCGCCACAAGGACGTCCGCTCCTTGCCAGGCGTCCTCAGCCGACTCTCCCATCTTCTCGAACCAGGCGGCCACCGTCTGGCGGAGAGACTCTTCCGTTACGCGGACTCTGTCTCTTGAGGGGACAGATAGCCGTTCAGAGATAGACTTTTCCTCCTTGGACGATTTCCCTTACTGGACTGGCTCCGCAGGTAGGATTGAACCCAGGACTCGTTTTCGACAGCCGACCGGTCTACCTCCGAGTTAGTGAGTAGCGCGTGGAGAAGCGACACTCACTCACCGACGCCCAGAGGGCTGTGGACTCCGCTAAGTTCCCCCGCTGGTGAGACGCAAGTCCCAGTTCATGAGAGGTGCAGTCGGAGCTCAGACGTACACTGCGCGCTGCATATTCCAAATGCGGGCCATCAATGGAAACACCGTTAGAACCGTCGCTGCGGAGCTCGCCGCATGATCGCTTTCCTACATCCATTGACGTCACCTCCACCCAGTAAGTCCCGGGGTGCATCCGACGGCGCTCCCCCTCCCAGCTCCCACCGTCAGCGGGCGCCTCGCAACTGAGGTCCCTAGCCGGAGAGGAGTTGCTGCAAGCGTTCTGCCACCACCTGGTCCTCGCCCTCCATCAGGTTGTGTACCCTGACCCTCAGCGACTCGTTCTGCATGCCTATCAATATGCAAGGATCTCCGCGTCTGAGCGCCTCTTGTATGGACTCGTGCTTCTTGCCCAGCGCCTCTTCGTCCACGGTGATCAGGAGGTGCATGGAGTGCCCATGCCTCTCCCAAACGTGCTCGGTTGCCACATACGGCAAACCCTTCAGCGCCGACTCAATGGTCTGGATGCGCTGCTCTTGGATGGCGAACCGTTCTTCATGGTCCGTGGTCAACCACTCGCGCAGCGCTACCACCGTGGCAATGATTTCTTGCCGGTCTATCTTGTAGCCCCTGCCAATAGCGTTCCCGAAAGACTCGGAGCCATCGACTTCAAAGGCGATGAAGTTGTTGAGTGAGGCCGCCTCTACCAAGTCTTTTCGACCGCATAGGATGCCCGACGATTGAGCTGAGCCCAGGTACTTGCCTGAGAAGCACACCAGATCTGCTCCGGACTTCACCACACCGGTCATCCGCTCAAGGGGGTAGACCTCTGCGGCGGCGTCGATCAGCACCGGGAGGTCATTTCTCTTGGCTATGTCCACCATCTCTGGTATCGTGAGAACGCCTTCCGTGTCTTCTTCTTGCGCGAAGTACAAGATGCCTGCTGTATCGGGGCCCATAGCGGCTTCGAGATCCTCCGCCGTGGTCCCTTCTTCGTCCCCCACCTCTATCAGCTTCCCGCCGGCGACAGATATGCAGCGGGCATAGCGGAGGCGTGTCTTCTTCTGCAAGAGGAACTCGTTCCTCATATTTGTGGTATCGGGTAGGCGCGATATCTTGTCTGGGTCCTTGCCCGCCATTATGGAGGCGGCGCCCAGCACCAGGGCGGCGAAGCAGCCCGACGTAATCAAGGCTGCGTCTGTCTCGAGGAGTTCGGCAGTTGCCTGTCCCGATTTCGCCAGCAACTCTTCGATTTCCACATAATGCCGATTGGCCTCAGCTATGGCAGCCAGCACCTCCTCGCTGAGCATCGACCCACCCACAACAGTAGTGCTTCCCCGAGCGTTTATGACGCGCTTGACCCCAAGCTGCCTGTACAAGTTGCCCGTCCGAGATGTCATGGTTCTCCTACCGGGATCAACGGATGGGGCGATTATAGGTCGTGTAGGGGGCGACAGCAACAGACCGGAAACCCGCTCATGAGGAAGAGGCACGAAGCGCATCCAGGTCGAAGCCGAGAGCGCTCGCGATGGCCCATATCCAGGCAGAGCGACACGCTGTCGGGGTCGGTCTGCCCCGGAGAACGCCTCAATCTGCTCCTCGTACTCAACGTGGGTCCCGGAACCAGTCGCCCCGTGAGTCTAGGCGCTGATACGGCCCCTCCGGTGTCTCTAGGCCCCGTCAATGAGATTGGGGAGCCTCGCTCAGTAGTGGAATCGCTGCGCCTCCCGCTCTTTCTCGTACCGCACCCTCAGCTCTTGGGTCACCGCGTCTTCGGTTTCCTCGGCTGCCGGGCCGTCCCACCACACACCTGACCACGGCAGGTAGCGGTGCTTCTGAGTCGCCGCCACGATGACACAGGGACGCGCCTCCTCCCGGGCCTCCTGCAATGCCTGGTGCACCTGGCCGGGGTCGGCGACGCGCCACACCCTGGCGCCCATGCTCTCGGCGTTCTTTGCGAAGTCGATGGTGAGATACTCCCCTTCGAGACGGTCTGCAGCGGTGTCGCGCGCCTTAAACTCGGTACCGAAATTCCGGCCAACGCGGTTCATCTGAAACTGATGTATCGACTGGAAGCCGTGGTTCTCGGAGACGACAACGGTGACCTTCCAGGCCTCCTGCATTGCCGTAACCAGCTCGGTAGGGTTCATCAGATAAGTGCCGTCCCCTATGAGCACGTAGACCTCGCCCTCAGGCTGGGCCATTCGGACTCCCAGCCCGGCTGGCAGCTCGTAGCCCATGCAGGAGTAGCCGAACTCGAGATGGCAGGCCCGGCCACCGGTTGCATCCCACAGCTTGAGCAGGTCGCCCGGTGGGGTTCCGGCGGCGGCGATGATGGTGTCACCCGGTTGCGCCTCCTCGTTTAGCGCCCCAATCAGCTGACCCTGGCTCATCGCCTCACCTGGAGTCTGACGGTAGACCTCCCGCTCTAGCTGTCCCTCCCACTCCTTCTTGACGGCGGCGATCTCTTCGAGATAGGTGAAGTCAGGCTTGACTACCGCTCTCTGCGCAGCCTCGGAGAGTGACCTTAGCCCCTCACGAGCGTCGGCGACGATGGGTAGTGCTCCCTGCTTGTAGGCATCATGGCCGGACACGTTGATACTGATGAACTTCACATCCGGGTGCTGAAAGGCGCTCTGGGACCCGGTGGTGAAGTCGGTGAGCCGCGTTCCCACGCTGATAACCAGGTCCGCCTGGCTGGCCAGCTTGGCCGAGGAGGGCGTGGCGGTGACGCCGTGGCCACCGAGCAGCAGCGCAGACTCGCCTCGAACGGCCCCCTTGCCAGCGAAGGTCTCGCCCACCGGGATGCCCAGTGCCTCTGAGAACTCCTGGAGCTCGGCCCACGCCTCCGAGTAGTGCACGCCACCGCCCGCGATGATCATCGGGCGTTCGGCCGCTTTGAGCATGGCCACCGCCTCGTCCAGGCGGCGGGGGTCCGGCAGGGGCCGTTCGACCCGCCAGGTGCGCTCTTCGAAGAAGTGGGCCGGATAGTCGTAGGCCTGCGTCTGCACATCCTGTGGGAGCGCCAGGGTCACCGCGCCCGTGTCCACCGGATCGGTCAGCACGCGCATCGCCTCAGGCAGAGCCGTGAGTAGCTGTTCGGGCCGGGAGATGCGGTCGAAGAACCGGCTGACCGGCCGGAAACAGTCGTTGACGCTCACGTCGGCTGAGACCGGGTGCTCCAGCTCCTGCAGGACGGGGCCCTGGTGGCGCGTGGCGAAATAGTCGGACGGCAGGAGAAGCACGGGCAGACGGTTGATGGTCGCGGTCGCGGCGCCTGAAACCATATTGGTGGCGCCGGGGCCGATGGACGAGGTGCAGGCCAAAGCGGACAGCCGCTGGTTTGCTTTCGCGAAGCCGACCGCCGTGTGGACCATCGACTGCTCATTACGGGTCTGGTAGAAGGGTAGGTTCTGGCCGTGCTCGTAGAGCGCCTGCCCCAGCCCGGCGACGTTCCCGTGGCCGAAGATGCCAAAGACGCCGGGAACCAGGCGACGGGTCTTGCCGTCCCTCTCGCTGTACTGGGCCTTCAGGTACATGACGATGGCCTGCGCCATAGTCAGGCGGACTGTCTTCTGGCTGTTGGCTCCGGGCATTTTGCTCTCCCCCTTTCCGCTCATGGGCAATTCGAGGGCCGATTTGGTTGGAGGCCTGGCGCAACTGGTCAAAGACCCCTATTCACCCACAAGACTATCCCCTTGGGAGTATGAGTGTGAGCCACCCACGAGCGTCACGTAAGCAATGAGGCGTTACCAGGCACCGGCGATAGGACCAAGCTACGGTACAACGGCAAGACTTCGCGATGAAGCCTCAGTGGGCCGAAAACAAGCCCTTAGTCCACGAATGTTCGCTCCACTTTGTCCGTCGGGAAAATCGCCATCAGGCGGGCGTTGGAGCCCGTTCGGTTCACGAACCCGTGCTTGACTCCGGCCGGGGCCAACACCGTCTGGCCTGGGGCCACCGTAACCGTCTCATCCCCCAGCATGGCCTCCAGCTCGCCGTCCAGGATCACCATAGCCTCCTCGGTGGGGTGAACGTGGGTTGGCACCCCGGACCCCGGACTCACCATAACGTCGCCCACGGTCAAGGAACGTGCACCGAGCTCACCACTCACGATCTCCCACCGATCGACGCCTGGGAGTACGTTCTCACCGTTCCCCTTTTCGATAATAGGCATGGCTCCTCCTTTCTCGGGCGGCATTCTATTGTAGTGTCAATCTCGTCGTCAATCATCCAAAACGTCTCTCGGCGTCGTGAGTTAATGGCCTGCGGGCAAGCGAGGCAGGTTTCATCCACGTCCTGCACTGTTTTCCCCCATATCGAGTTGTGGGTACCACAATTGACGAGGAAGGCGCTACGTATTCGTAGTCTCTCGGGCCGTGATCTGTCCCACTTTTCTGATTGACAACACTCCACGGTGCTACATGCGTCGCAGCTGCGGGACGAGCACGACAATGACCACCGACAGCGCAACCAGCCCAAGGCCGTTGAAGGCCAGCGCTGAAGTCACCCCGGCAAACGAAACCAGCGCCCCTACTTCGAGACTCCCAATGGGCCCCGCTCCGATTGCGAACGTCCAGGAGCCCATAGCCCGCCCGCGAAGCGCGTTGGGTACACTCAGCTGTATTAGGCTCTGGGAGAGTATGTCAGCGAGGGCGATCATGGCATTGACAACGGCAAGCACCGCGAGCACAACAAGCAAGGAGCCAGGCGCTCCGCCGAGCAGCACCAGGGAGACTCCAAGAGCCAGCACTACAGCGGTATAGAGCGACCCATTTCGGACCGTGTTGCCCCGCACGGAAAGCGCCGCGATTCCGACGATTCCGCCCGCCGCACCGACGCCAGTCATGATGCCCAGACCATCTACGCCGAGGCCAAGAACGTCTCTTGCAATGATCGGAACCAGCACCTTGTGAGAGATCCCCAAGACTTCCAGGAGTCCTGTGCTGACTATGAGGGTCAGGAGCACGCGGTTCCTTTGCGCCTCGGTGAACAATTCCCTGACACCACGTCCGGCGGAGCCGCGCGAAGGCGGCGCGCCCCTGCCCTTGGAACGGGCCAGCGACATGACGGCGGCGGTCAGGAGGTACGTACCGGATATCACGAAGTATGCCGTATCGATTCCAGAACGCGCTGCTACTATCCCAACGATCGGGCTGGCGAGTGCGCCGACGCGAGCCGCCAGAGAAATCAGGGCCAACCCTTGAACTGCGGCGGCCGCGCCCACGATGTCGTAGGCGTAGCTCATCCGCGCCGTGTTATAAGAGGCGCGGGCGTTGCCGGCCAGAAACGCCAACGTGAGAATGGCCCAGACCTCGGCGAGGTCAAATGCAATCAGGAGCCCTAGCGCTCCCAAAGGGATGGCTACCGCGGCAGCACTTAGGGGAAGGAGGCGACGCCTATCTAACGAGTCCGCCAGAGCGCCCGCCGGGATACCGAACAAGCTGGGCAGCGCCTGCAGGCTGAATGCGAGCCCGACCATGAAGGGCGAGTCCGTTCGGTCCAGTACGAGCCAGCCCAGAGCGATGACTTCGCCAAACTGCCCGAAGGAGCCGAGCGCTGACCCAAGGCCCAGAACGCGTAGGTCCCGGTAGTAGAGGGCAGGGAATGTCGCGGTGACACGAGTGCCCAAACGCGACATCAGGCTACTCAGGCTCGAACCGTGGAGACAGATCTACTGGTCGACAAAGGAGCTGTCGACGTGGAAGCCGCGTCTCGACCTCGCGCGGCCGAGGTGGGTGCTTCTCCAGAGCATCGTCGGCGAGCTCCATACCGATGCCGAGTCTGTCCAGGACGACAAAGACCCCGTCCTCTACCCGGAGCAGGGTCTTGGACTATCTCGATTTTGGAAGACTCCTGCTCGCCGGTCAGGGGCTCCCGATTGGACAAGTTTGGGATACAGGCCGCGAGCGCAAGACAAGCCACGCCAACGTAGCTCGCTTCGGCCAGGGCAGCGATACTCTTGGAGTGGGTCATTGCGCCGGCCACGTCGGGGCGTACGTACTGGACGGCACCCCCGATTTCATCAGCATCTCGAACTCGTGGATAGAGTGGAGCCGTTCACCTATGGGATCGAGATGCGGCTGGCCACTAGGCCATGGCGTCGAAGTTGTCCGGCAGGACCGGGCCTCCATAGAACATCAGGTGATACGGCTCTATCGTCCCACGGCTAGGGCAAGAAATCCATCTCCAACAGGTCGTATTGCGACTTGGCCATTCCGAGCTTTGCATAGGTCAGCTGGGCCACGCGGTGGCAACGTTCGACCTGGAGCCTGAGGCCGGACACACCCTGACGTGAGGTGGCCAGGCTGCGGACATGATCGTGCAGCGCTCTGTACACCTCCCCGTTGCGCCGCCATTGGGGCTCAACGTAAAGGCTCTGAATCCACCAGAAGGTCGAGGCGCGCCAGTCGCTCCACCCGTACGTGATGAGGAGCCCCCCGACTACCCGCCCCCCCGTCTCAGCCACGAGATAGAACCCCCTGTCAGGGGGCTGGAAAACGGCGCTGACGCCCTTGGTGGCAACCTGCAGGTCGAGGTCTTTGCCTTCGGTTTCCCGCGCTGTGGCCTGTTGGAAAGCCACGAGAGTTCCAATATCGTCAGGTGCTGCTTCTCGGACGGTGATTTCGCCAGCAGTCATGGGTCTTGAGGTTACCGCGCTCCTTCCCTATCGTACTTTCGCCCGTTGAGACTGGGTCGGTGTCTCTTCGCAATTATCCTGAATTGCCCGGATGGAACCCGGTACCTTTGCGAACACCACATTCTTAGGATGGCAAATCTATTCGCTGTTGGTGATGTTGTCAATCCCAAATACTGTCCTGTCCTGAATTCCCAGATGGGACCCGGCTCCTTCACGGGAGACGGCGGGTCGGATCCTCTGGCCCTCGCGGGCGTGTACACCCCCGGCTTAAGCGAGGATCGAGGGGCCTACCAAGTGAACCTGCCCCAGCTGCCCACGATCAGCACGCGGCCACTTGCCATCGAGGTTGCCGTGTGGTTCAGGCGGTCGCTCGACATCCTGGAAGTCGGTGAGGAGATGCCAAGGACGGGATCATAGGCCTCAGCCAATGAGCGCCCAAGCGTCGGCCTAGCACCAACGCGCCTCTGGCCGATATTCCTCTTTACCCGTCGGCGATAGCCTCAAACCTGACGTACGAACACTGGCGCGCTTACTGCACTCGGCTCGACGTGCGGCATCGCCTTGCCGCTTCGCTAAGGCAACATGGCCCATTGTCGCATCCGGCCATCTCCAGGTGCCGTCCTTCACGCCAGTCAAATCATACCGGCACCACCCGAGTCTCGTCCACCCTGACGTACGGACGCCCTCCGTGGTCGCACCGGACTACCGCAATACTACCGCAAGTAATAGTTCAGAGTACAGGCCCCATTACGGACTTAGTCAGACCATCCCCAGGGTTCAAGTCTGAACTGTTACTACCGCAACCGCTGCCTGTCGTTGTCCAGTGAAAGTGTCAGGGTAAATGTTCAATGATTATGTCAGCAGGGGTCTTCTCCAAGGGTGATCCGGTGCGGGTTTGCGCGGGTGGCTGGTCTTGGTTGTCGGGTGGGGTTCGGCGCCCGGTAGGCGCTTCGCTCCGTTCCGTCGCTCCGCGCCTACCGGGCGTGAGTGAGCGTCATATGCTCGGTCGCCGGTCAGATCTGAGGCCGAAATGCCGTTGTGGCGGCTGCCGCTGCGAGCTCTGAGTGTCACGGGTCCCGGTGCCGCTGGTACAGATGCGAGCGTCCTGCCCTGGTAGGCCACCACGATAGTTCCGTCGAGCCGTTCCTGGACCTCCACCTTGGCACGGGCGTAGGTGGCTCGATGTTCGTCGGCCAGGAGTTGTATGGTCGAGCTTCCGAACCGTACGGTGTTGTCGTTTGCCACGATTCGGACGTACTTGAAGCAGAGCACGCCATCGAGGCAGAGACCTGTCGGCACTTGACGGTATGCCGAGTCGGGCTGGGCCGCAGGCACACCGAATTGCCGGTTGAAGCGCGGTATGAAGTCGCGCAGCAGCTCGTTGGCCTGTTCAATGGTCGAGACACCGGCGAGGCGCATCTCGGAGACCAGCCTGTCCTGGAAGGTGCCCCAGACCCGCTCTACACGCCCCTTAGCCTGTGGGGTGTGGGCCAGGACGAGACCGATATCTAACTCCTTGAGTGCCCTTGCGAACTGCGTGGGGTCACGCGCGCCCATGAGCTGCTCTACGAGGATTTCGGGCTCTTTGGGCGAGCGCTGGAAGATGCCGTGCCTGTCGCTATACAACGACAGAGGGACACCGTTCCGCTCGATGATCTCCCTGAGCATCAGGAGGTAGCCCTGAGCATCCTCCTGCTCCCTGAACAGGGCGGCCGGGACCGTCCCAGTCGCATCGTCCACAGCTCCGACCAATGTCAGGTAGGGGCCTCGGCCTTGAAGCCAGTCGTGCCGGCTGCCATCGACCTGCAGCAGCATCCCCTCCTGTGGGTAACGCTCACGGCGACCGTATCGTCTGGGCGCTCTGCGGGGTCGCGGACTCCTTATGCCTGAGGCCAGCAGAATCCTCCTGACCGTCGAGCGCGACAGTTCGATCCCCTCTCGCTCTGAAAGTACCTCGGTCAGATGGGTGTGGTTGAAACCTGCGTAGAGCCCTTCGGCCAACTCCCTGACTCTCTGCTGCGTACCTGTGTCCGTGGTCGTTGACGGCTTCCTGCCCCTGTTGCCGTGAGCTATGGCAGATGCTCCCTCCTTCCTGTAGCCTGCCAGCAGTCGCCATACATGGCGCTCGCTCACTTCCATCAGACCCGCCGCAATCTCCACCGTCACCTCGCCCGCGGTCACTCCGTTCAAAACCTGTATCCGCCTTTGCTCTTTCGTCGTCAACATCAGTCCTTTCATGGACTGACATTTTCATTGACCAGGCACGCCCTGACATAATCATTGAACATCTACATACCGCAACCGCTGCCTTGACGGCCTGGGGGGGGGGGTGATAACCTTCAGCCGATTCTTACCATATTGGGAGAAGAAAGCCGCACGAGGCAGGGAGGGAAACATGCGGAAACGACTAAGTGTGCTTGTCTGCGCGCTCGTTCTCCTCGGGCTAGTCGGCGTATTCGCAGCCTGCGGAGCTGATGAGGAGCCGACTCCAGCGCCCTTGGACACCGCCGCGATCGATGCTGCTGTGGCCAAGGCGGTAGCGGCTGCTGCCCCGACGGCTGGTGCCCCCGAGGCTGCTGCCCCGGAGGCGATGGCTAAGCCCAACTACGAGGGCAAGGTAGAGCTTGTCGCCTACAGCTTTGGCGGGAAGTACGACGAGGGATCGCGGGCGCTCTGGTGTGAAGAGATTGGGCTAAAGTGCACATTCCACGCTGGTGGCAGCGTTTCCAACGTGAGCAAGGTAATTGCCGAGAAGAACAACCCCCAGGCCGATCTGCTGTTCGTTGACGACGCTCTGGTGCCGGAACTGATCGAAAACGGCGCTATCATCCCGATAGACATTGACCGCTGCTGCGAGGAGAACTACGACGGCTACTTCGGGTTCGTCAAGGAGGAGATGGCGGCCTTAGAAAACCACTTCATCCCCATCCTGCTCCAGATCACGGGGATTACCTATCGGAAGGACCTTCTGGACGAGAATGGTCTGAGCTACCCAACTGGCTGGGACTCCCTCTGGGATCCGCAGTACAAGGGCAAAGTCCAGCTCGAGACGTGGACCAAGAACTCCGGCTGGAGCACGGTAGAGGCTATCGCGGCGGTTAGATGCGGCGACCCCAAGAACCTGGACTGCGCCTACGAGGAAGTCAAGAAGCTGAAGGACACCGGACAGCTGTGGGGAGTGGCCACCAGCGGGTCGCAACGGCGGAGGAACCTGACCGACGGTACGTCCTGGGTTGCCATCACATCATCGCGCACCGCCGCGGAGCTTAAGGCGGGCGGTGTCGACGTGGGATTCATCGCTCCCCCCGAATACCCGGTCTCCAACACCACGGGCTTCGTCGTGACTAGCGACAGGAACTATGAGGCGGTGATGGACTTCCTGAAACAGGCCTCCACGCCACAGTTGGTCGCCAAGTGGCTCGATTACTCCAGCGAGGGGCCGGTGCACTCCAGAGTCCGTGACTACGCGTCTACCGAGATGATCGCACGTAACCCAACCACTGAGGTTGAGGCAGCGGGATACAAGATTCCCGACTTCGCCTTCATGCGGTCCTTCAGGCCAAGCTTCATGGAGAAGCTTATCCAGGAAATTGCCAACTAGGGCTAGCCTTCAGATTGGGACGGTCGCTTCTCCGTGATGGGACCGATGGAGTATCTTGCGACAGCTGCGCGGGCCCGATATCGGGCCCGCGCAGCGTGTTTTGGTTTTGTGTTGGCTTGTGGCAGGATTGATGATGGCGTCGGAGCGTAGGACGGCGTGCGCTGAGGTGGTGTAGATGGCCGAAACAACGCCGGTCACCAGGGGGGTAAACGGCACCTTGGCCTCGCTGGGGCCCAGGGTAGGGTTGTGGGCGCGGCGGCGAATCGTTTGGCTCCTGGTGGCTCCGGCGGTGATCCTGGTACTGGGCTACATAACGGTACCCATGATCTACATGGTCCGGATGAGCTTCTACGTCCGGGAACGCCTTGAGGTGTATCAGCCCGGGACCTTCACAATCGATAACTACACCAGGTTTGCAGACTCGTTCCTACTAAGAACGACCTTCGACACTCTCTGGTACTCGGCGGTAATCTTGGCCGCCACTCTGTTGCTCGGGTATCCAGTCGCCTACATGCTCACGAGGACCCGGTCGAAATGGCGTCCTCTGCTTTTGGCCATGGTCATAGCCCCCTTCATGATCAGCGTAGCGGTGTCGGCCTATGGCTGGTTGACTCTCCTGAGCGGCCAGGGCCCCATCAACTGGGTCTTGAAGATGTTTCCCTTTTGGCCTGACGGGGTCAGGATGGCGAACACCCCCACGGGCGGGCTTATAGCCATGTCCGTTAGCTTCATACCCTTCATGGTGCTCCCCCTCGTAAGCTCCCTGAGCAGTGTTGACAGAGACCTGGAGGAGGCCTCCACCAACCTGGGGGCGAACCCGATCCAGACGTTCTTTCGGGTAGTCTTTCCCCTGTCACTTCCCGGTGTGATGGGAGGATCCGCGTTGGTAAGCATCATCGCGTTGACGTCCTTCGTAACCCCCAGGGTCGTTGGGGGTCCTGGAATGTCCATGCTGGGGGTGGACGTGTACAACAACACCGTCGTCTACCTGAACTGGCCCCAGGGCGCCGCGGTGGGAATTGTGCTGACCGCCATGGTAGTCCTTGTATTCCTGTTGCTGGGCAAGACACTTCGCAGCAAGTTTCTGGAGGAGGAGCGGGCCCAGTAATGACCGAGCGGGCAAGTATCCTTCGGAACAGGGAGCCCCTTATGGGCGTCCGGCACAGTGTATTCGACCGCTACCGGGACTCGACCCTTCGGCTACTGTACCGCTGGGCGATCATAATAGCGTACGTGGGGCTGATGGCCCCTCTCGTCATCGTGATCGTGGCCTCCTTCAGCAAGAAGAGGTTCTTCGACTTCCCTCCATCTCTTGACAGTTTAGGCGTGCTCTCCTACACCCAACTGATTCAACACGCTGAGCTGAAGCGCTCGCTGCTGCTTAGCGTGGAGTTGGCCGTGACGACGATGGTCGTCACCATGGCGATATCGGCGCTGGCGGCATACGCCATCGACCGCTTCCGCTTTCCGGGCCGCACGCAGGTGGAGTTGGTGCTCATGGCGCCTCTCATACTGCCCCCTTCCGTGTTGGCCATCGCCGTCCTAGTGTTCATTAGCACGGCGAAGATAGACCCCAGCTTCTGGATCCTGGCGGGGGCCCACGTTCTGATCACGATTCCGTTCGCCCTACGGGTAATGTTAGCGGCCCTTGCCGGATTCGACCGATCCATGGAGGAGGCCTCGGCCAGCCTGGGCGCCCGCCCCTGGCAGACGATCAGGCGGGTGACGATCCCCATGCTCCAGCCGGGGTTCCTGGCGGCTGGAATTTTCGCCTTCGTGATATCGTTTGGCAACGTGACCGTGTCGGTGTTCCTGTCCAGTGCCGGCTCGGGGACGCCGGCTCCCGTGGCCATGTTCGCCGCCTCCGAATATTCATATGAAGTGACCATCACGGCTCTCGCCGTCGTCATGATGGTAGTAGCTTTTTTGGTGATCGGTGTGGTTGAGAGAGTCACCGGACTCGAGAGGGTTTTCTGATGACAGCAGGTACCTCCCAGTACGCCGTCGAGCTGAGAGGGCTCAGAAAAGAGTTCGGGAGCCTTGTGGCCGTCGAAGACCTGGACCTCGACATTGGTCATAACGAGTTCGTGTCTCTGCTAGGCCCCAGTGGCTGTGGCAAGACTACGACTCTTCGTATGGTGGCCGCCTTAGTTACGCCGACCGCGGGAGCGGTTTATATTAACGGTAGGCTGATGAACGATGTTCCTCCCTATGCCCGCAACTGCGGCATGGTGTTCCAGAACTACGCCCTGTTCCCGCATCTAAAGGCGTGGGACAACGTCGCCTACGGCCTGAAAGTCAGGAAAGGCATCCGCAAAGACGAGATTGCGCACCGTGTGGAGACGGCCTTTGACATGGTCCGTATGACGGGCTGGGAGCACCACTACCCCAAGCAGCTTTCAGGAGGTCAGCAACAGCGCATTGCCCTGGCTCGGGCCCTAATAATCGAACCCAGCGTCCTGCTGCTTGATGAGCCACTGTCTAACCTCGACGCCAAGCTGCGTGCCGAGATGCGCAGCGAGATCAGGACCCTGGTCAAGTCCCTGGGTATCACAACCATCTTCGTCACTCACGACCAGGAGGAGTCGATGGTCATGGCCGACCGGATCGTGGTTATGAACCAAGGCCAGGTCGAGCAGATAGGCACCGCGGAAGATATCTACGAGAGGCCCGAGACTGTCTTCGTCGCTACCTTCGTGGGCACCACCAACCTGTTCCACGACGCGGAGGTGGCCGGGAGCGCCGGCAACGGCCGCTACGCCGTTACGACCGACGACGGGCTTAGACTGGAGGGCATGCGGAAGGCTGGTCAGGGGGCTCCGACAGGTACCGTGGCCCTTTCCATTCGACCTGAGCGGATCGACATCGCTAGGTCAGACCAGGCCGATGCCTCCTGGGACTCGTCGTCTCCCTACAGCCTAACGGGCAAGGTCGCCTTCAAGGAGTATATTGGGCCCGTGATTCGCTATCGGGTAGCAGTTGGCAACGCCGATCGGGTCATCCTGGTTGACCAGCAGAACCGGGAGGTGTCGGAGCTCGGCGTTGACGACGAGGCCAGACTCCATTGGAGTCCGCAGGATGCCTTGATAGTGGCGGCAGACGCGTCCCCGCTACCATCGGCGAAGGAGTGATGCCGATCTCTAGTCTCAGGTTCGTGTCAACGGCCAATATAGGCATCGTAACCCGTGAAGGCATGTTGTGCTGAGCGTGCCCAAGCGGGTCGGCGCCGCATCCTGGTGAGAGCCGGTGTGAACAGCCCCCGCCACCCTCGACCGCCCAAACACCGGGTCCGGTGCAGGCGGATGCCTCATGAGGGGATGCTGTTGCAGATAGACGGTAGCCACCACCGGGGCTTCGTCGTGGTGTCTGTTGCCGTTGACGGGGACAGCCGCATGGCCATTCCCATTGGCGTGGCGACTGTTGGCTGACACAAGCTCGACCGTCGGCCCGATGCCGACCGCGTCGTGGTGGCCGTTGATCCCGTTGCCATTGACCGCGACGGCCTCCGGCTAGACCTCGTATCCGGTACGGGGCAGGCTTTCGACGGCCTTCCAGTCATCGTCTGCCCAAACGGGTCTCAGTAGTATGTCACAGCAGCAGAGGAGTTCGAGTCGCCTCAGGTCTTAGGCACAAGCTGGTGGGGAAGCCGGGACTCGAACCCGGACGCCTTGCGGCACATGATCCTAAGTCATGCTCGTCTACCGATTCCGACACTTCCCCGCGAGGCTGACACGGCCATTATAGCGCCGCGCCCGTTCGCCAAGCCATCGGGCACGGGTTCGCATGTCGGCGAGACCGCGACAGGCCGAGGACGGTCCGTTCCCTTCTAGACTCGTCCCAGCTTCTTGACCATCACCCACGAGGGCACGTCGACCGACTGGCCGCTCCCGTCGCCGAGCCGTTTCTCCCAGCGGTCCATCACCGGCTCCCCGCGCCGCCGATAGCCCAGTCGCTCGTATAGCCGGACCGCGTCCTCGTCGTCGGTCGCCACTTCCAGGTTCACCTGGTCCAGACCCCGCCGCGAGGCTGCCGCTTCGACGGCCTGTACGAGGGCCGTCCCGACGCCCCGGCGTCGGAAGGCCGGGCCGACGTCGAGGGCGAACAGCCTTAGCGAGCCCACCCTCTGGAATCCGTGTCCTCCCATGCTGACGGTCCCGACGACTCGTCCGGCCAGCTCGGCCACGAGCATGTCACGGTACCCGAGCCGGCTCTCCTCCAGCCGCCGGGCCACCTGGGGCGCAGGGATATCGGGCTGCAGCGCCAAGGTCAGCGGTCCGAGGTCGTCATCGACGACGGGGCGGATGCTGAGCCGGGGAGCGTCGGTCTCGGATTCCATGAAGCAGTGCACCGCCATGGAACGGCGTCTAATCTTCCCTCCACGGCAGCCGCCACAGGCCGAGCGCCATCGTCACGACAGCGAAGCCAGCCAGCACCGCCAGCTCAGTCCACACGTCGCCGCGACCGGAGACCGACTTGTCGATAGCGTCGGCGGCGTACCGCAGCGGCGATACGTAACCCAACAGCCGGAGCAGAAACGGCGCCTGCTCCATCGTGAAGTAAACCGGGGACACGGCCGCCAGCGCGAGGGATAGCAGGCTCGTGATCAGGTTTCCCGCCGTCAGAGACGGAGCGAAACTGACCACGAACAGCGCCAGCCCGGCCATCGTCAGGACGGACAGCACGAGACTCGGCGCCAGCCCCCAGGCGACGTCGATGTCCACCCCGGCCGCCAGCCCGAAGCCCAACAGGGCGACCACGGTTATCGTCCCCGAGATCGACGAGTACGCCAGCGAGCCCAGCACGTAGGCGCCCTTCGACACCGGCATGGTGATCAGCAGCCTGAGATTGCCCATGAACCGCTGCGCCACCGCGTTGTTCCCGACCAGCGTGCCTATGGAGAACGTAACGCCGAACACGAGCGTACCGGCCAGCAGCCTGCGTAGGACGTCCGGGTCGTCGGGAGCGATGGACCGCGTGACGTAGAACCAGGGCACCGCGAACCCCGCTGCCAGCAGCACCGTTATGTACCAGTACCTGACCGCCGGAAGGAAGTTGATCTCGAACACGCTGACGCTGTCGGAGAGGAGCTTTCCCACGCCGCCGGTGGGATACGGCGGGACCGCCCCCGCGGTCGCAGAGTCGGCGCGTGTCTCAGCCATCAGCGCTCACCCCCACCTAATCTTCCCTCCACGGCAGCCGCCACAGGCCGAGCGACATCATCACGGCCGCGAACGCCCCCAGGACCGCCAGCTCCGTCCAGACGTCGCCTCGACCCGAGACGGACTTGCCGATCCCGTCGGCAGCGTACCGGAGCGGCGACACATAGCCGAGCAGCCGGAGCAGCAGCGGCGCCTGCTCCATCGTGAAGTAGACCGGAGATATGGCCGCCAGCGCGAGCGACAGCAGACCGGTGATCAGGTTTCCCGCTTGCAAGGAAGGGGCGAAGCTGACGACGAACAGCGTAAGCCCGGCCATTGTCAGCACGGACAGCACGAGACTCGGCGCCAGTCCCCAGGCGACGTCGATGTCCACCCCGGCCGCCAGCCCGAAGCCCAACAGGGCGACCACGGTTATCGTCCCCGAGATCGACGAGTACGCCAGCGAGCCCATCACGTAGGCGCCCTTCGACACCGGCATGGTGATCAACAGCCGCAGATTGCCCATGAACCTCTGGGCCACCACGTTCTGTCCAACCAGCATGCCGATCGAGAACGTAACGCCGAACACGATCGTACCGGCCAGCAGCCTGCGTAGGACGTCCGGGTCGTCGGGAGCGATGGACCGCGTGACGTAGAACCAAGGTATCGGGAATCCCAGGGCCATCAGCAGCATCAGGTACCAGTGCTTGACCACCGGCAGGAAGTTGATCTCGAACACGCTGACGCTGTCGGAGAGGAACTTGCCCGCCCCGCCGGTAGGGTATGGCAGGGCTATCTCCGCTGCTGGAGCGTCGGCACGTATCTCGGCCATCAGCGCTCATCCCCACCGGTGAGCCGTCCCTCGCCTCCGGTCAGCCCCAGGTAGACGTCCTCCAACGTCGTCCGCGAAACGGAGTACTCGCGGATTCCCTCCGCCTGCACCTGCCGCACCAGCGAAGCGTCGTCGGCCCCGTAGACGGTGTGCGTCCGGTCCTCCGCCTCGTACACGACCTTGTACTCGAAGCCGTGGTCGGCGCGCAGGTTGGCTATCGTGTCCAGCGCCAGGAGACTGCCGTCCTGGATGATGCCGACCCTGTCGCAGAGTGCCTCCGCCTCCTCCATATTGTGGGTCGTCAACAGCACCGTCACGCCCTGGCGGCGATAGCCGCGCAGCAGCTCCCACAGATCGTGTCGCGCCTCGGGGTCGAGACCGGCGCTCGGCTCGTCCAGCACCATCAGCGGCGGGTCCGCCAGCGCGGCGATGCCCAGCAGCAGCCGCCGGCGCAGGCCGCCCGAGAGCTCGTTGGCGCCCTTGTCGCGGTGCTCTTCCAGGCCCAGAACGGACAGCAGCTCGTCGGCCCGGCCGGACGCTGCCCGGCGTGGGAGGCCCCGCAGCTTGCCAAAGATGCGCAGGTGGTGCCGTACCGATAGCTGGTAGTAGAGGTTCGCCTCCTGCGGCATGACCCCCATCAGACCCTTGACCCGGTTCGGCTGCGCCACCGCGTCTATCCCGAAGACCCGGACCTCGCCCGAGGTCGGCACGAGCTCCGTGGTGATCTGTCGCACCAGCGTCGTCTTCCCCGCGCCGTTCGGTCCCAGGATGCCCAGCAGCTCCCCGCGCCGGACCGACAGCGAGATGTCCCGGTTCGCGCGCGTGCCGTTCCGGTACGTCTTGTCGAGCCCGCGCACCTCCACGGGTGGGGGGCCGTCGTGACTGGCGTTCATGGCACAGACTCGCTACTCGGTGAATATCCGGACCCGCTCGGAGACTTCCTGGACGTCGATCTCGAACCCCGTCAGGCTGGCGATCAACTCGTCGACGGCGTCCGACTTGATGCTGTGAACGTCGAAGTCAAGCCCCTTGCTTCGCAGCGCCTCGTTGATCCCGTTGGCCGTCCCCTCCGGCAGCAGCGCCGACAACCTGATCCCGGCGCGGAACAGCGCCAGCGGAACCCGGATGTTGACGTGGTCGCCGGTCGGGGCGTTCTCGGGGTCCGGTTCGACCACGATGCGCAGGTATTTCGCTTCACCCTGCGCCACGGGGGCGACAACGCCGCCGCTCGGCTCGCGGCCCTCGCCCATCGCGGACAGCAGACGCTCCGCCTCCTCGGCGCTCAGCTTGCCGTCCGCCGTCATCTCCAGCACCCGTCGCCGGTTCTCGTTCATACGTGTCTCCTCTTCGACGCCCCCGGAGCTCAGGGGCCGTTCGCGCCCTCCACGCCCTGGGCCTCCTCGATCTTCACCGATCCGGTGACGGTGCTGACTTTCAGAGCCGCCTCGCCAGCGCCGACGGCCCCCTGCAGGTGACGTCCCGCGTGGCCCCGTGTCTCGCTGCTCGATACGAACCCCGCCAGCTCGCAGGCGACGCCTCCGGCCACGCACGAGGCTTCGATCTCGAGATTCGGCTTGCCCGTCAGCCTGACGGCGATCCCTCCCGTGATGGCGCTCATCTCGTTCCTGCCGCCGGGCGTCATCTCGCCCTCGAAGGAGATGGCGCCGGTCACCACGTCGGCCTTGAACTCGCCGCTCGACTGCTTCACGTCGATCTTGCCGGTCGTCGAGCTGAGCTTGGCCGATCCCTGGAAGCCGTCGACCTTCACCTGCCCCGTGACGGCGGCGGCCTCCAGCGTGCCGCTCGCGTCCTCCACCGAGATGCGCCCCGCCGCCGTGTGCAGACTCGATACGCCGCCAATACCGTCGAGCGTGATCGGGCCGGCGCCGAGGCCGGCTTCGACGTCCGTCGCGGCCGGCGTCGTGACCTCGACGGCGGTCCGCCCGCCCCGCCCCAGGTCCACGAACCCGAACAGCAGCTTCCTCGGCTTCTTCCGCGCTCTCACCCTGACCTCGTCGCCGTCCTGGCTCGCCTCGTACGCGACGCGGGAGGGCCCGCCAGTCACGGCGCGGACCCGTATCTCGCCCGGCGGGCCGGGCGAGACCGACAGGCTGCCCGTGTCCACGTCCACCACGAGCCTCGGGGACTCGCCGACCGTGAACGTGTCCTCTCGCTCGTTCGGCTGCCCGTCCTCGGCCGGCGGCTCCACGCGGACCTCCACGCGCTCCCGCACGTCCGCGCCTGCCGCGCCGGGCACGGCAGCCTTCGAACGGCCAGACACGGCTTTCAGCAGCCGCTCGGCATCGGCGGCGCTTATCTTGCCTTCACCGAGCATGTCGAGAATCTTGCGCTGGTCGTCGATCATCCTGTATCCCTCCGCGCTTACCGGAACGCGATCAGGACGTCCTCGGAGCTATCCCGGACGCGTATCTCGAGTCCCCTCAGGCTGCAGAAGAGCCGGAACGCGTGCGGCCCCGCGAGCAGCACCGTCCTGCCCCAGCCCCTGGGCCACATGATCGCCGCGGCGACGACCACGAGCGGACTGACCAGCAGGGCGAGCAGCAGCACGGGGGGCCACAGCACGCACAGGGGGAGCCACAGCCGGAAGCGCCGGTCGTGGCCATCGACGCGTACACGCAGCACCGACGGCGGGTACGTCATCCGCCCATCCTCTCGATCGCCTCGTCCACGTCGATCTCGCCCCGCTCCAGCCGCTCGAGGACGTCTTCGCCGCCCGGGCCCGACTCGACCTCCACCAGCGGCAACTGCTCCGCGATGCGGTTGAGCCGGTTCTTCACCGTCGGGTAGCTGACGCCGAATGCCCGCTCCATCTGCTTGATCGACCCGTGGGAGCGGACGAAGGCCATCACGAATACCTGGTCCTCAGCAGTCAGGCGCGCCAGGGGCGGAAGGTCGAACTCCCCCTCGATCGCGGTCCCGCTACCCCCTATACGCACCCTCTCGACGACGAGAGGCGCGCCCCTCGTCAGGTCCGTAAGCTCCTGCCAGTCCGATGCCATTCTATCCCGCCTGCCTGCATGATATGAACGTACCATACTCCTCTACATCAATAAAGTCAAGTAGCCACTTAAGTTTATTGATCCAGCAGGGTGCAAGCGGCAAAGAACGCGTGGCCGAGAGACGCGGGACGTCGGTGTGTTGAGGATGCGGCAGGACAGTTGGATCGCGGACGGGCCAGACGCGGAGAACGCCCCGGCCGGCGTGGGGACGAGTCTGAAGGCGCCAGCCGGACGAACGGCCCGACCGCCGCCTCCGGTGTGCGGGAGGCTAGTACCCCGCGCGCTTGTCGCAGACGCGGACGAACGGCTCGTTCGCCAGGAACCGCCGCAGGTTCTCCTTGAACAGCGCCTGACGGCCCGCGTACATCTCAGGGCTCGACGCCGACGAGTGCGGCGAGATGATCGTGTTCAGCTCCCATAGCGGGCTGTCCGCCGGCAGCGGCTCCACTTCCGTGGCGTCGAGACCGGCCCCGGCGATCCGCCCCGACCGCAGGCCGTCGATCAGCGCGTCCTCGTCGATGATGCCGCCGCGGGAGATGACGATGACGTGCGCGCCTTCCTTGAGCCGCGCGAAGCGGCCGGCGTCGATTATCTTGTCCGTCTCGGCGGTGTAGGGCGCCGCGACCACGAACCAGTCTGAGATGCCCAGCAGCTCGTCGAGCCGGTCGAGGCCCCAGACCTCCTTGACGACCGGCGAGGGCGCCTTGGGATTCGAGTCGACGCCGTACACGTTCATGCCGAACGCGTGGGCGCGCGTTGCCACGGCCATCCCTATCTCGCCCAGCGCCAGGATGCCCATCGTGCTGCCTGTCAGCTCCTGGAACCGCGCCGTGTACTTCCCCGTGTCCCAGTGGTGGGCCCGCTGGTCGTCCCAGGCCTCGCCGAAGCGGTGCGCCAGCGCGACGACCATCCCCATGACGTGGTCCGCCATCACGTTGGCGTGCGGCCCCGGCGAGTTCGTCAGCACCACGTCGCTCTCGACCAGCTCCGGGACCTCCATCAGGCGGTCGACCCCCACGCCGGGGCAGTGGATCCAACGCAGGCGCCCGGCCTTCAGGAAGACGTCGCGGGTCATCCAGCCGTAGAAGACGTCGGTGTCCCCGATCTCCTCGAGCTGCTCGCCGACGGAGTCCACGAACGTGAAGTCGACCTCCGGGAAGCTGGACTGCAGCTCCTCGAAGAACGGCGTGGTGTCCGGCCAGATTGCCCGGACCGGCCTTGTCATGAGCACCTTCATTCGGTCGTCTCCTTCACGTCGAGGCTCGGCGGATTATAGCACCGCCCTCAGAAGCCGGCCCGCTTGTCGCACACGTAGATGAACGGCTTGTTCGCCAGGAAGCGCCGCAGGTTCTCCTTGAAGTTCTCCCGCGCTCCCGCCCTCGCGTCCGGGGAGCGGGCCGACAGGTGCGGCGTCACCACGACGTTGTCCATGTCCCACAGCGGGCTGTCCTTCGGCAGCGGCTCCACGGCCGTCACGTCCAGCCCGGCGCCGCCCAGGTGGCCCGATCGCAGCCGCTCGATCAACGTCTCCTCGTCGACTATCTTCCCGCGGGAGATCACGATCACGTACGCGCCCTTCTTGAGCAGGCCCAGCCTGCGGGCGTCGATCAGCCCCTGCGTCTCCGCTGTCAGCGGCGCCGTGACGACGAACCAGTCGGCCATCGCGAGCAGCTCGTCGAGCCGGTCCAGCCCCCATAGTCCCGAGACGCCCGGCGGCGGGGCAGTGGGGTGCTTGTCGACGGCGTAGACCTCCATCCCGAAGCCGATGGCGCGCTGGGCGACCGCCTTGCCTACGTCGCCCAGGGCCAGGATGCCCATCACCCGGCCGTCCAGGTCTACGGACTCCGGGATGCGCTTCGCGGCCTGCCAGTCGTGGTCGCGCTGGGCGTCCATCAGGGCGGGCATGCTGTGCGCCAGGCTCAGCACCATCGCGAAGACGTGGTTCGCCATCGGAAGCGCGTGGGGCCCGCGGGAGTTCGTCAGCACGACATCGCTCTCCATCAGCTCCGGCAGGTCCATGATCTGGTTGATCCCAGTACCCGTGCGCTGTATCCAGCGGAGCCGCTCGGCCGCCAGGAACGCTTCGCGTGTCGGCCAGCCGTACATGGCGTCCGCGTCGACCATCTGCTCCATCTGCTCAGCGTCGGTGGCGGCCTCCGTGAATGTCACGCCCGGGTGCTCCGCCCTCAGCTCTTCGACCAGCGCGCCGTAGCTGCCTGCGAGTACGATCTTCGTCATTGCCTCTCCTCCATGCCGCGGCCGGAGTCTACGTCGCTCCGACCGCCAATCCGTCCAGGCTCAGCTCGATCTCCCGACGTACCGTCGGGTCCTCTTCCTCTGTCAACGCCGCCACCAGTGCGCGCTCTGCCTCCGCGCCTCCGATGCGGCCAAGGGCCCAGGCGGCGTGCTCCCTCACGACGGCGTCCGGCGCCCGCAGCGACCTGGCCAGCCCCGGCACCGCCGCCGCGTCGCCGATGTTGCCCAGGGCGACGCAGGCGTTGCGCTGCAGCCCCACGCGCTTCGCCCGCTTGATCGGGCTGCCGCGGAACCGCTCCCTGAACTCCTCGTCGCTCAGCTCCAGCAGCGGCAGCAGCTGGGGCGCGGCGAAGTCGCGGCGCTGCCGGAACGCCGGCTCCTGGCCGTGGGGGCTCTTGCGGTTCACCGGGCACACGTCCTGGCAGATGTCGCACCCGAAGACCCAGTCGCCCACCAGCGGACGCATCTCGCGGGGAATAGACCCGCGAAGCTCGATCGTCAGGAACGAGATGCAGCGCCGGTTGTCGATCACGAATGGCGCTACGATCGCCCCGGTGGGGCAGTCGTCGATGCATCGGACGCACTCGCCGCAGTTCTTCGCCAGGGGCGGGTCGGGCTCCAGCTCCAGGTCTGTCAGCACGTTGCCCAACAGGACCCAGGAGCCGAGCGTCGGGTTCAGGATGTTGGTGTTCTTGCCGAACCAGCCCACGCCCGCGCGCTCCGCCGCGGCGCGGTCGTTGAAGGGGCCGTCGTCGACGAAGATCCGCGTGGCGACCGGCCGCCCGCAGTGCTCGGAGAGACCTTCGCAGAACTCCCTGAGACGCGCCTTCATCACGTCGTGGTAGTCGGCGCCCCAGGCGTAGCGAGCCACCCGGCCACGGGGCCCCTCGCCATCGGCGCGCGGCTCGCCGGTCATGTAGCTCATCGCCAGCGAGACGATAGACCGCGCCCCCGGCAGCAGCGCCTCCGGTCGGTTGGCCTTCCTGACCCGCTCCTCCGTGTACCACGGCAGGCCGTCCATCAGGCCGTCCCGGACGCGCCGCACGGCCGCACGCTCGTCGCGCACGAACGGCGCCGCCGAACCGATGCCCACGCGGTCGAACCCCAGCTCGCGCGCGTACCGCTTGATGTCCCGCTCCAGCGCCCCCATTGGAACGCCAATTATGTCACAGCACTGCGCCGGCGTCCCGCGTAACCGTTCAGAGTTGAGGGGCGGGACTTGTGCCTGGTTGGTGGTACGCATCGAATGAAGCCGCTGTCTTGGGGTGGGGCCGCGACCACACAACCCGTTCGCCCTGGGTGCCCCGACGCTTCGTCGGGGTGTATCGAAGGGGCCGTCCAGCCCAGTCGTTGGGGTGGGGCGCCGACGGCGCTATTGACGACAAGATAGCGCGCGCCCCTCGATACGCGCCGCTCAAGGCAGCGGCGCTACTCGGGGTGAACGGGTTTGTGTGCGCGCCGAGCTAGGGTAGCGGCGATGCTCATGGCGAACAAGAGTGCGCTGGGTGGGGCGATAGGACAGGCTTCCCCCTGAACAGTTACCCTCCCGCCCGTCCCGTTGACACCCCGGCCGGCCGCCAACTAGACTCGCCGTCGTATTCCCCGAGGAGTTGCGATGACCGCTGAAAGCAGGCTGACCGGTCTGGAGATCGACGGCGGAGACGTCGTCGTGGAGTGGGGCGACGGGCACCGCAGCAGGTACGGCGCCAAGTACCTGCGCGTCAACTGCGGCTGCGCCGAGTGCGTCGAGGAGTGGAGCCGGCGGCGAATACTCGACCCCGCCACCGTGCCCGCCGACATCGCGGCCGAGGACTACCTGATGGTGGGGCGCTACGCCGTGCAGTTCCTCTGGAGCGACGGCCACTACACCGGCATCTACCCGTTCGACGTGCTCCGCAGGCTGTGCGACTGCACCGAGTGCACGCCCGGCGACGGCTGATCGGCATGCCACGCGAATGAAATGGGAGAGGCCCCGCCGGTCCGGCGGGGCCTCTCCTGTTGTCGGTCTATGGCTGTTCTGCCGGAGGTCCTACTGGTCGCCCAGGTTGCCCTTGAGTACGGGACTGCCTGCCGGGCCGGGCGCGTCTGCCGCCGTTTCGACGGTGATCATGACGTTCTCGAAGTTGCTTACCGGCTCACCCAACTCGATCTCCCTCAAGCCGAATCCATCGGAGTCCACGTCGAAGATGCCGGCGTCGCGGAATTCGCCGTCGATCTGGATCCACACCCGGAACACCTTGTCCGCCGGGAGGGCGGGAAGGTTCGCCGCGGCCAGCATGATGGCCGTCTCCGACGTGCGCGCTATGATCCAGCCGCTGACCGCGGCGGTCGACTCGTCGCTCGACGAGAGGGGCTTGACCGACGCGTCTGGCGCGGTGGTCCAGAAGGCCAGCTCCCGCAGGTCGTTGACGAGCTTCGTCCTCTCCGCCTCGCCGTCGGCCATCGTCTCGATCTGGCTCTCCAGGACTTCCTTTTCCTCGGCGATCTCGTTGAGCCGCACGTTGAACCAGGCGCCGACCAGGAACAGCACGATGACCATCGCGCCGGCGACCGCGCCCGCGGGGCCCGCCAGGGCGCGGTGTCCGCCGCTGGCCAGGTTGCCGAGCCACCCGAGCAGTGCGTCGAGCGGGCTCGGCCGCGGGTCGGCGACGCGTTCCATCAGCTTCTGCTTGACGCCTGGCGGGGCCTCGAGCTGAGGCGCCGCGTACGCCATGTGGACGATCAGGTCGCCGTCTTCGCGCAGCGCGGCCTTGCACTCGCCGCAGTGGTCTATGTGCGCGTCCATCTCGGCCCTCTCCGACGCGTCGAGCGCGCCAAGCATGTAGGCCGCCAGCAGCTCTTCGTTCTCTTTGCAGCGCATCGTCAGACCAATTCCCCGGCTTGCGGTCCCATGAATTCCCTGAGCGCTCTCAACCCCAGCCGCATCCTTGTCTTCACGGTGCCCAGCGGCTGGTCCAGCTTCGCGGCTATCTCGGACTGCGTGAGTCCGCCGTAGTAGGCGAACACGACCACGTCGCGCTGCTCCGGCCGCAGGCTGGACAGCGCCTCTTTGATTGTACTACGTCTCATCTGCTTTATCGCGAAGCCCGACGGGTCTCCCGCCTCGTCCGCCTGTTCGGCGAGAAGCTGCACGTCGTGTGACGACCGGCTCTCCTCGTGTCGTTTTCGCCTCCTCGTTTCGTCGATGACGCGGTGGTGGGCTATGCTGAACAGCCACGTGCTCACCTTGCCCCGGTCCGGGCGGTAGCTCCCCGCCCGCCTCCACACGTTGAGGAACGAGTCCTGCGCCACCTCCTCGGCCGCTCCGGAGTCTCCGAGCATCTGCATCGCCAACGAAAATACGGGCCCGGAATACCGGGCGTAAAACTCCTCCAGCGCGTACCGGTCCCGTGCGCCGATCAGCGATACCAACTCCTCGTCATCGAGTGCCGAGTAGTCTTCTCGTCGTTCTGTCTCTATATACGTATCGCGGCTCAATTTGGATTTCTTTTTTCCGGGTTTTTCGGGCTTTTCGCCAGAATTGCCCCCGGATCCCGCATGGCGGAGCGGCGACACTCGAGCCTCCGCCCGCGACAGTCGCGTGGACAGTGCCCGGTCGGTTCGCCGCCCCGCGACGGGCCATGACACCTCCGGTCGCCAGCCGGACCGTACCCGGCGTCGCCTCGACGACAGATACGCGCCCGCGGTGGACGCGCAGACGGGCGCCGGGGGGTGGCTGAGCTCCCGGAACACACGGCAATCGGCAGGACGCTGGAGCGTCAGTATATCAGAGGTCGTTCACGGCTTCGCCCGCCTGTGACAACGTCGCGCGCCGTCCCTCCCGGGCAGGCCGAGACGTTGACTAGCAAGTGGCGCATCTATAAGATGGACGCGCCCGACCGGAATGGGAACAGCTAGTGTTCGACATGCGAGCCGTGGCCACGGAGCTCCGGCCTCGTCGAGGATCGTCAGGTGAACGCGTGAACAGAAAACCGATAGCATACTCCGCTGTACTTCTCGTCTCTTTGTTCGTCATGTCGACACTCCTCGGCCAGGGGATCGCGCGGGGCCAGGCCCCCACCCCCGAGCCCGGCGCCCTGATCGAGCGCATGACCCAACTGGCGCAGGAGGACCCCGCCGCGCTGATGCAGTTCCTCGCGACCCAGGACCCCGCGACGGTGGGCGCGGCCCTCAACGCCTTCGCCCTGCAGAGCCCCGGGCAGGTCGCGGCAACGTTCGCCGGGCTCGCCAAGATCGACCCCGCCGCCGTCGGCGGCATACTGGCGGCCGGCCCCGGCGCGGACCCGGCGGCGTTGGCAGCCATCGGCCAGCACATGCCGGTAGACGCCTGGATGCCCGAGGTCGTCGCCCCGGACGGCGACGACACGCACGCCGATGGCGTCTGGCACAGCATGGGCTCCGGCGGCCCCATCGAGAGCGCGCACGGCAAGTTCGGCAGGTCGATCCCCAACCCGAGGGTCACCCACAGCGACATACCCACAGGCACCCTCCAGAATCTTACGGACCTGCCTGAGGGATATGTCGTCAAGAGCTTCCTGGGCCTGTCCGCCGACGGCTACCTCGAGTCGGACTTCGTCGTAGGCCACGTTACCTTCTTCCTGGAAAAGAGCTGGCTCCAGTCCAATGACATCCACCAGTGGGCGGTACAGATGGTGCGCTTCGACGAGCCTACGAACTCGTGGAGCCCGATACAGGCGAAGCGTGTCCGGGAGGACGAGTCTCGCGTCTACTTCAGCGTGGCCATACCCACCTTCTCCAAGTGGGTCATCGGCGGATACTCGGGGCTTACCGCCCCAACGTTCAGTATCGACGGCCTGACCGTTTCCGGCGACGCCAAGACCCACCAGCCGGTGACCGTCCAGGTGACGGCGACCAACCTGTCCGCTGACGACGCGTTCCTGAACCTTCCCCTCTGGGTGAACGGCCAGGTGCACTCGATTGCCGCCGAGCGGCTGGGGCCGGACGAGGCACGTTCGATCACCTTTACGCTCTCACCGAAGAACGTCGGCGAGGCGCAGATACGAGTCGGCCGCCTCGTCTCCACCGTCAGCGTCGCCGAAGGACCTCCGCCGACGCCGACTCCGCTGCCGGCTGCGGCCGACATCGAGCGCGCCGACCGCGGGTCAGGACTCACGACAGGATACATAGTCGGCGGTGTCGCGGCCGTCCTGGTTGGACTGACCGCGATCGCCGGAGTCGCCGGCTCCCGGCGGCGGGGCGATTCTTAACCGGAGACCGGCCGATAGCCGACAACGAAGCCAACGCATCCGGGGAGGAGCGCCAGCGTAACCGGGGTCAGACGCCCGCCGTCTCGCCCGCCCGGTAGCATGGCCCGCCAGGCCCGCCGTTTGAGAGCCGCGCTTGGACTGCGCCCTACGCCCGCTGCGTCGCTAAAAATCGTCAGGTGAATGCGTGAACAGAAAAGCGATAGCCTACTCAGCCGTCCTGCTCGTCTCCCTGGTCGTCATGTCGGCGCTCCTGTACCAGGACGCCATCCATGGCGTGCTCAGAAACTCCGACCTCGAACTCCGCACCGACAGGCAAGTCTATGACGTCGGCGGCATCGTCAGATTCTCCGGCTCGCTGGTCTTCACCGAGTACGAGCACGTCCTCGTGCACCGCGTTGCGCTGGTCGTCGACGGTCCCGGCGGCGAGGACCTGAATGTCGCCCTGCCGCTGCAGGGCGGCGAGGTGGAGAACCTGGCCGGCGACCGCAGGCTGGCCGGACGCCTGACCGCCGAGGTCAGGCTGGCAGGGTTGGTTTCGCCGGGCGAAACGCTGCCAGGCGGCTCAAGGCTGGTCGGTGGAACGCTCTCCGACTCCCAGGACTGCTCGGAGGCTTCCCCTTCGAGGAGCCTGCGTCCAGAGTCACGCTCGCTGACCTCGCCCGCGATGGGGCTGTTTACCGGCGGGCAGGAGTTCAAGGGCGTTGGCGAGACCGGAAGGATCACCTACAGTGTGGGTTGGCTTTCGGAGATCGACGGCGAGTACCAGGCGCAGCTGGTGCTCACGTCGGCGGGACGTGACGGCTGCACCATCACCCGGAGTCCCATCGTCCGGTTCACGCTCCTGGCACAGGCGAACACGCCGACCCCGACTCCGACGCCACGGCCCACCGACACGCCGATCCCCGTGCCCACCGCGACGCCAACTCCCGTGCCGACCGCCACCCCGGAGCCTACCGACACGCCGACTGCCGTACCTACCGCTACGGCAACGGCTACGCCGGCGCCCACCGACACGCCGGTACCGGAGCCCACACCCACGGCAACCGCTACGGCGGCGCCGCGGTCTACCGACACGCCGCTCCCCAAGCCCACAGCCGCGCCCCAGGCGCCTGAGGCCCCGACGTCGACCCCGACTCCCATCCTGATGGCGGTCCAGGAGCCGACGCCCACGCCTGTGCCCGAGTCGTTCGTCGAGCAGATGATGCGTCTCGCGCAGGAGGACCCCGCGGCCCTCGTGCAGCTCCTCGCGACCCAGGACCCGGCGACCGTATGCCCCGCACTCACCGCGTTCTTCGCACAGGACCCCGAGCAGATAGCGGCCACCATATCCGGCCTCGCCCGGATCGACGCCGGCGCCGTTGGAGGACTGCTGACGGCCTGCTCGCAGGACCCCGCGGCGCTGGCCGCCATCGGCGAATACCTCCCGGTGGACGCCTGGCTGCCGGACGACGTCCCGCCGCTCGGGCAGGACCGGTACTCGGCGGGCAAGTGGCGCAGCCTAGGAGCGGGCGAGCAGGTCGAGTCCGTGATCGGCAAGCTCCGGAGGGAGCGCCCCAACGCCCGTGTCATCATCGGCGGGATACCTGTGGGCACGCTTGGAAACCTGAGGCCCGTACCCGAAGGCTTCGCCGTCTCCAGCTTCATGAGCCTGTTCGCGGACGGATATCTCGAGTCCGACTTCACTGTCGGCCACCTGAGGTTCTTCCTGGAAAAGAGCTGGCTCCAGGAGAACAACGTTCACCCGTGGGCCGTGCACATGCTGCGGTTCCACCAGCCGACGCAAACGTGGAACCCGGTCCAGGCGAGACGTGTCCGCGAGGACGAGGTCCGGGTGTACTACAGCGTGGCGCTGCCCGCCTTCTCCTCGTGGGTCATCGGCGGCTACGCCGAGATGCCCGAAACCCGCTTCCGGATCGACGACCTGTCTGTCTCGGCAGGCGCCAGGACGCACCAGCCGGTGACTATACAGGTCACGGCGACCAACCTGACGACCGGCGTGGCGGACCTGAACCTCCCGCTCTGGGTGAACGGGCAGGTCCACTCGGCCGCGTTGGAGGGGTTCGGTCCGGACGAGAGGCGTCCAGTCGTCTTTACAATGGAGCCGACGAACGTCGGCGAGCTCCAGATTCGAGTCGACCGCCTGACGACGACGATTGACGTCGCTCAGGGTCCGCCCCCGACGCCGACGCCCACGCCGCCAGGGCCGCCCCCGCCGCCCGAGCGCGGCTCGGGCTTCCCGACCGGAATCGTCCTCGGCGCGCTGGCGGCGCTCCTGGTCGCCCTGACCTTCATCGCGGCGGTCGCGGGGCCCAGGCGGCGCGACGAGTCGTAACCCCCGTCTTCTGGCGCGGCGTCCCGGCGTAGCAGTCCGCCATCCCCGCGTCGAAGGCGTGCGGCAGCGGGCGGGGCTGGCGGCTGTGTCAGCGCCCCAAGCCCGGTTTGCGCCGTGCCCCGGCCGCATATATATTTGAAATAGCCTCCCTCCCGGCACGGACGAACCAGATGGACGCAGGTATCCGCGCTTCCATAGAGGCGATTCACCATTCTCCGACGATGGCGGTCGTGATCGCGTCGGGCGGAGGAGCCCGCTCGCTCGCCTGGCTGCTGGGCACCGAGGGAGCGTCCCGGACCCTGCTCGACGTGCAGGTGCCGTACTCGGCCGCCGCCATGTCAGACCTTCTCGGCGACGTCCCGTCCGGCGCCGTCTCCGCGGCCGTGGCCCAGGGCATCGCCCGCGCGGCCTATGTCAGAGCGCTCGACCTGAGATCGGACGACGTCGCCGTCGTCGGCGTCGGCGCCACCGCCGCCATCGCGTCCGACCGGCCCAAGAAAGGTAGCCACCGCTGCTTCGTCGCGTCGTGGACCGACGAGGCCGCGACCGTCTACGGGCTCACATTCGTCAAGGGCCTCAGGGACAGGCGGGCGGAGGACGAGCTGGTCAGCGAGCTGATAGTACACGCGCTCGCGCAGGCCTGCGGGCTGGACCCGGCGCCGCTGGGCGGACTGCGCGAGGACGAGCCCGTCGACGTTCAGACCCACCTGCACGGCGACCCGGTGGAGGACCTGCTGCGTGGCGCGGTCGAGTCGGTGACCGTGCGGCCGGACGGCGCCATGCTCGCGGACGAGCCCTTCGCCGGCGGCATGCTCGCAGGATCGTTCGACCCGTTCCACGAAGGCCACCGGGCGCTGGCCACGGCGGCCGCCGACGTGCTCGAATCGGACGTGGCCTTCGAGCTGTCCGTGTTCAACGTGGACAAGCCCCCGCTCCCGCGGGACGAGATAGACAGGCGCGTCGCGCAGTTCGCCGGCCGGGACGCGGTCGTGCTGACCCGCGCGCCGACGTTCCGGGAAAAGGCAAGGCTGTTCACCGGATGCACCTTCGTGATCGGATGGGACACCGCGGTCCGGCTTGTCGAGCCGCGGTACTACGGTGGCGACGAGGCCGGTATGGTCCGCGCGCTGGCGGCGATTCGCCACCTTGGCTGCCGCTTCCTCGTCGCCGGCCGACTCCACGACGGCATCTTCCGCTCTCCAGCCGAGGTGCGCGTGCCCGAAGGGCTCGAAGACCTCGTCTCGCCCATACCCGAGGCCGCGTTCCGGTGCGACCTGTCGTCCACCGAGCTGCGGCTCTCGGCTTCGAGCTTCTGAGGACCGGACCCGGAGGCCTATCGCAGATGGCATTCAAAGACCTGCGCGAGTTCATAACGGCCCTGGAACAAGAGGGGGATCTGCGCCGCGTCGCCGTCCCGGTCAGCCGCGACCTGGAGATCACCGAGATCGCCGACCGCGCCGTCAAGTCCGGCGGCCCCGCGCTGCTGTTCGAGAACGTCGAGGGCTCGACCATGCCCGTCGCCGTCAACCTGTTCGGCTCCCAACGCCGCATGGCGCTCGCCCTGGGCGTGGACGACCTGGACGACCTGACCGAGCGCGTTCGCAAAATACTGGGCCTCGTGCAGGGCCCGCCGTCGGGGCTCGTCGCCAAGCTCAAGGCGCTCGGCGACGTGGTCGGCATCGCGAGAACGCAGCCGAAGACCGTGTCCCGGGCGCCGTGCCAGGACGTCGTCATCGCCGGGGACGACGTCGACCTCGACGTGCTCCCCGCCCTGAGGTGCTGGCCTATGGACGCGGGCCGCTTCATCACCCTGCCGCTCGTCATCAGCCGCGACCCGGAGACAGGGCGCCGCAACGTCGGGACCTACCGCATGCAGGTCTACGACAGCCGCACGACCGGGATGCACTGGCAGTCGCACAAGGTCGGCGCCCGCCACTACCGCGTGGGCGAGGAGAGGCGAGAGGAGCGTCTCGACGTCGCCGTCGCGCTGGGAGGAGACCCGGTCACTGTCTGGTCCGGCTCGCTGCCGCTGCCGCCCGACATGGACGAGATCGCCGTCTCCGGGATAATACGCGAGCAGCCGGTCGAGATGGTCCGCTGCAAGACCGTCGACCTGGAGGTCCCGGCGCACGCGGAGATCGTGCTCGAGGGCTACGTCGTGCCCGGCGAGACGCGCACGGAGGGCCCCTTCGGCGACCACACCGGCTACTACTCGCCCGCCGACGACTACCCGGTCTTCCACGTCACCGCCATCACCCACAGGCGGGACCCCATCTACCCGGCCTCGGTCGTTGGCCGGCCGCCGTCCGAGGACTTCTTCATGGGCACCGCGAGCGGGCGGCTGATGCTGCCCGCGCTCCAGATGACGCTGCCGGAGATAGTCGACGTCAACATGCCGGCCGAGGGCGCCTTCCACAACCTGATGATCGTCTCCATAAGGAAGGAGTACCCGGGCCACGCCAGCAAGGTGATGTACGCGCTCTGGGGCCTCGGGCTGCTCATGCTCTGCAAGGCCATCGTCGTCGTCGACCACGACGTCGACGTGCACGACCTCTCCGAGGTGGCCTGGCGCGTCACCGCCAACATCGACCCCCGGCAGGACATACTGATCGCCGAGGGCCCGGTCGACGACCTCGACCACGCCTCTCCCACGGCCCGGTACGGCAGCAAGGTCGGCATCGACGCGACCGCCAAGGGCCCGATGGACGGCCGTGACCGCGATTGGCCTGAGGACATCGTCATGAGCGACGAGATCAGGCGGCTCGTCGACGACCGCTGGAGCGAGTACGGCCTTTGATTGCCTCCGCGGCCGCTCGCCTGGCGCGCGTGCCCCTCTTCTTCTCCGCCGTCCGGTTCCAGGAGACCCTCTTCGCGTTGCCGTTCGCCTACACCGGCATGGTGCTCGCGGCAGAGGGGCTGCCGACCTGGCACCAGTTCGGCTGGATCACCGCGGCGATGGTCGGGGCCCGCACCCTGGGCATGGCGGCCAACCGCCTCATCGACCGGCACATCGACGCCCGCAACCCCAGGACGGCGTCGCGCCACCTGCCCACCGGCGCCCTCGCATCCGCCGACGTCGCCGTGCTCACTGCCCTCGCGGCGGCCGTCTTCTTCGTGTCTGCCGCGATGCTCAACAGCCTGGCCCTGGCGCTGTCGCCCGTCGCGGCGGCGTACCTGATCGCCTACCCCTACACGAAACGGTTCACCTGGGCCGCCAACCTCCTGCTCGGATGGGCGCTCGCCATCGCGCCCGCCGGGGCATGGATCGGCGTGCGCGGGAGCCTCGACTGGGAGGCCGTCCTGCTCGCGCTGGCCGTCGCATGCTGGGCCGGTGGATTCGACGTCCTGTACCACGTGCAGGACCGCGACTTCTATGTCCGCGACGGCCTGCACTCCGTCGCCCAGAGATTCGGCACGGTGACGGCCTTCAGGGTCGCGCAGGGCCTCGACGTCGTGGCCGTCGCCGCGCTCGTCGCTCTCGGCGCCTGGATGGGCCTGGCCTTGCCGTACTTCGTCGGCTGCGCCGTTGCCGCGACGCTCATGGCGTACAAGTACCGTATCGTGTCGCCGACCGACCTGTCGCGCATGGGCGTCGCATTCATGCGCATGAATGCGCTCGTGTCGGCCACGATGCTATTATCGACACTGATAGCCGTGCTGGTCGACTGGGGGACCATCTGGTGAACAACGGAGACAGACGCCCGGTAGTCGTAGGGATCACCGGCGCGAGCGGCGCCGCCCTGGCCCGCGCGACCATCGACCGCCTCCTGGAGGCCGACCGTCCCGTTGTCGCGTCCGCGTCGCCGGCCGCGCGCATGGTCTGGCGCCAGGAGGTCGACGAGTCGTTCGGCAGCGCCATAGAGCGCTGGGTCGACGCCGGCGACTTCACCTACTACCCCAGCGGCGACCTGACCGCGCCCATCGCCAGCGGCACCTTCCCGGCCCACGGCATGGCCATCGTGCCCGCGAGCATGAGCACAGTCGCCGCCGTCGCCCATGGGCTCGCCGACAACCTGGTCCGCCGCGCCGCGGACGTATGCCTGAAGGAGCGCAGGCCCCTCGTGCTCGTACCGCGCGAGACGCCGCTGACCGCCACACACCTCGACAACATGGCGGCGCTGGCCCGCGCCGGAGCCACCATACTTCCGCCCGAGCCCGCCTTCTATCTCGGCCAGCGGACCATCGACGACGTGGTGGACTTCGTGGCCGGCCGGACACTGGTGGCGCTCGGCGTCCTCGACGCGCTCCCGGAGCAGATGCGCTACGACGGGCCGGACGGAGGCGGCTCTTGATTCCCGCGTTCGAGGCGGTGAAGGCCATCCACGACCGGCGCGGAGACGCCATCGTCGTAGGCACGATGACGCCCAACCGGTACTGGGACCTGGTCACCGACCGGCCGGAGCTCGACCTGCCTGTATTCGGCGCGATGGGCAAGGCGTCGTCGCTGGCGCTCGGCGTCGCGCTGGCGCGGCCGGACAGGCGGGTCGTGGTCCTCGACGGCGACGGCGCGCTGCTGATGAACCTCGGCTCGCTGGTCACCATCGCCGGCCGCCAGCCCGCCAACCTCGTCCACGTCGTCTTCGACGACGGCGCCTACCACACGACCGGCGGCCAGCCCGTTCCCGGTGACGGCCGGCACGACTTCGCCGCCATCGCCAGGGGCGCCGGCATCGAGAAGAGCTACACCTTCGACGACTACGAGGACTTCGTGGGCGAACTGCCTCGCCTGCTCACCGTGGAGGGCCCCGTCTTCGTCGCCCTCAAGGTGTCGCACGAGCCCACCGCGCCCGGCATGTACATCGGCAGCACCCACGACGCCGCCCGCCGCGTCATGAAGACCCTCGCCGCCGACTAGAGCTGAGGGTCGGCATGGCCCACCCGCCCCGAAATACGCTCGCTTGCAGGACTCGGTCAATTACCGGGGGCGAACGGCGGGTTACGATGGCTGGGAGCGGGTCACACCAGACCGTCCCGCAGTTAGTGGTATGAAGGTCACAACAATCGGACGGATAGCAATACTGGTGTCATTGTTGGCGCTGGTACTCGGGATGCCATTCGCCTGCAACCGCGTGATCGATTGCTACGCCCCCCCTTTTTCGGAGGATTCGAGCACCATCGTGAGCCCTACCCAGAAGTTGGCGCTCATCTGGAACAGGCCATACCCCAATTCATCCCCCAATGGACTCCGGATGGCGCTCACATAGTGTTTGCGGTAGGAGACGCATATGGGAGTCCTCCTCAAGGACGCGTACATGCTGTCCGGTCGGATGGTTCCAGGCTGCTACCGATTCCGCACGACTACGGAAGGTACTCTGACCTCGAAATCGATCATTCCCCAAGTGTCTCGTCAGACGGTTCTCACATTGCGTACACCACGAACCGACACGGCTACTTTGGGATAGAGACCGCTGCGCTTGACGGGACCGACAGGCAGCGACACGGCGGGCCGGGACTCTCAGATTCGGCACCTGCTTGGTCATCGGATGGCAGGCACATCGCGTTCATAAGGCACGGTGAGGGCAGATGTCGATATCTCTTTTTCAGAGATAGGCCGTCAGGGATCTACACCATGAAAGCGGATGGCTCTGGCGTTCGCAAGATTGTGCACTTCCGGTCTCAGGACGGTGGAAAAATCACAGACAGGAAAGACGTGGCATACCAAAGTGCTCCGGCGTGGTCACTTGACGGCCAAGCACTTGCCTATCTGGTTCTCGAGTTGGAGTGGATTCGCGATGACGACACAGGGTCTTACGAAAGCGAACGACAGACCTCTGTCTACACGATGAAGGCAGACGGCTCGGAGAGACAGAGGGTCGTCCTGGCTGAGGCAAGCGGCAGTGTGGCTGTAGGTCCTCTGGCGTGGACGCCTGATAGCCAGCGCATCACGTCATCAGATTTGACGCAGGCCGCCCGAGCCTCCATACCATCGGCCGCGACGGCTCCGGTCTGCGGCGAATAGTGGATGCAGCGGATGCCGCTGATAGGGCTGGGACCTTGTCATGGTCGCCTGATGGAACCCACATTCTCTTTTCTCTGGGCATGACCGGAAGTACACATCCGGTTGGCGCCCTGTACGTTGTTGACGCGGATGGCTCGGATCTTCGCAACATAGGGAACGGGTTCTATGCTTCCTGGTCTCCCGACAGTTCCAGAATCGCAGTTGCGACGCCGCATGGATCGGACACTGTGGTGTATACCACGGCACTGGACGGGTCGGACGTCCGCGTCCTCGTCAGAAAGCGAGGCGACGGCGTCCTGGAAGCCGTCGCCCCCGAAGATTGGCGCTCCCGTGGTGACGCCGCCTCGTGCATTGGTGGCGTCGTGGTTCCGAACCCCCAGGCCAATCCCGGCTTGGTGCGGGACTGCGAGGCGCTCTTTGGTCTGAGAGACAGGCTCAACGATCATTCGGTGTTGAACTGGGACACGAACACGCCCATAGCTGGTTGGAAGGGGGTGACTTTCGAAGGCCCGCCGGACATGCAGGAGGACACCGATTCACAGGCGTCGCCCCCTCCTCGAGTGCGGGGTCTTTCTCTCCCGCAGCGCAACCTGAGCAGCCTTAGAGGCATCATTCCCGCTGTGGCGAACTTGACGGAACTGTGGCGCCTGGACCTTTCCGGCAACAGATTGACGGAGAGCATCTCGTCGGACGTGGCCAGCCTCACGAGCTTGCGGGTACTGAATCTCGGCTCTAATCACATGAGCGGTCCCATTCCTAGTGAGCTTGGCGACCTCACAAGCCTGCGGGTGCTGAATCTCGGCTCGAACCGCTTGAGCGGTCCCATTCCTGCGGAGCTTGGCGACCTACCAGCACTGGAAGAACTGCATCTCAGCTTTACCGCGCTGAGCGGGTCCATCCCCCCTGCGATGGGCAACCTCACAAGCTTGCGGGTACTGAATCTCCGCGATGCTGGTGTGAGTGGCACCATCCCTGCCGACCTGGGCAAGCTAGCGGCGCTCGAAGTGCTGAACCTCAGCTTCAACGACCTGAGCGGCACCATACCTCCCGAGTTGGGCAGGCTAGCGGCGCTCGAACTGTTGAACCTCAGCTTCAACGACCTGAGCGGCACCATCCCCGCCGAGTTGGGCAGGCTAACGGCGCTTGAATACCTGGACGTTGGCTCTACCAAGATAGCGGGCTGCATACCGCCGGAGTTGAGAGGAAAGGTGAGAGGATACGGGGAGCCCGAGGATTGTACGTGAGCATGTTGAGTATGAAGCTCTCCACAGGCGAGCGCTCCATGGCAGAGACGAGCGCCGAGTTCGTGCTGTTGGCGGCAATTGCCGCCTCCCCATCAAGGTAGCTGCCTGCTAACGAGGGCCGCTGACGTTGGGCCTTAGATCCATTCCGAAGGCCCCGACACCGGCGTGACAATCGGACGCTACGTCAGCCGCTCACGGCGCCGGACGAAGTCGCGCAGGCCGCTGCCGGACGCCGCGCCCTCCTCCGTCAGGTTGCCCGTCTCGTCGTAGAGCGCCCCGTCTTCGAGCGCCTCCGAGATCGGGTCGTAGAGGTCGGGCCGGCGGTGCCTGAACTTCGCCCGCAGACCCTCCTTGGCCTGGTCGTCCGGGCCCATGCGCTGAACGCTGACGCACTCGCTCTCGTACTTCTCCAGGTAGACGTCGCCCGTCGGGTCGATGACGGCGCAGCTCCACGTGTTCGCCACGACGATCCAGCACACGTTGTCCCGCGCGCGCTGCCTCAGCGTCTCCGTGTTCCCCGGCCCGCCCGCGCCGTCCATCGGCAGGAACACCATCTCCGCGCCCTGAACGGCCAGCGCGCGGAAGTTCTCCGGCACGCCCCTGTCCTTGCACACCAGCATGCCCACGCGTCCCAGCTCGGTGTCGAACGGCGCGAGCTCCCTGCCCGGCGTGATGAACGCCTCGCCCGCAGTGTGCACCTTGCTGAACTTGCCGACGATCTCGCCCTCGGGATCGAACATCGCGCACGAGTTCAGCAGCTCCTCGCCGTCGCGCTCCAGGAAGCCGAAGATCAGGTAGATGCCCAGCTCCTTCGCCAGCGCGGCGCCCCGCCGCAGGTACGGGCCGTCCGGGATGCGCTGCGCTATGCCGACCATCGCCTCCTCGGTCGCGTTGGGGTCCGCGCCGCACACGTAGCCGTCGAGAATGCTCTCGGGAGCGATCACCAGGTGCGCCCGCCGGCGCGCCGCCTCACGGACGTACTCCTCCATGCGCTGGAAGTTCTCCTCCAGCTCCCACGGCGTCGCCTCCATCGTCACGATGCCGACGCGAAATCGCTTCATCGTTGGTCTCCTGTGGCCCGTCGGCAACTCGGCTAGAGCGTGACCTCCAGCGCCGTCGCCACCGTGTCGATGTCCTTGTCCCCCCTGCCGCTCAGGCCGACCAGGATGACCTGGTCCTTCGACAGGGTTGGCGCAAGCTCCGCGGCGTACGCGATGGCGTGCGCGGGCTCCAGGGCCGGGATGATGCCCTCGGTGCGGCAGAGAAGCTGGAAGCCCTCGAGCGCCTCCGTGTCGGTCACGCTGACGTACGCCGCCCGCTCCGTCGACTTCAGGTAGCTGTGCTCCGGACCGACGCCCGGATAGTCCAGGCCGGCCGAGATGCTGTGCGTCTCGATCACCTGACCGTCCGAGTCCTGCAGCAGGTACGACAGGCTGCCGTGCAGCACGCCCGGCTCGCCGGCCACCAGCGTGGCGGCGTGCTCGTCGCCGTCGACCCCCGCGCCGCCGGCCTCCACGCCGATCAGCTTCACGGTGTCGTCCGGAACGAACGCGTGGAACAGCCCGATGGCGTTGCTGCCGCCGCCGACGCACGCGATCGCGTAGTCGGGCAGCCGCCCCGTCGCCTCCAGGAGCTGCTCGCGCGACTCGCGGCCGATCACCGACTGGAAGTCGCGCACCAGCATGGGGTAGGGGTGGGGCCCCACGACGCTGCCGATCAGGTAGTGCGTCGTCTCGACGTTCGTCACCCAGTCGCGGATTGCCTCGTTGATCGCGTCCTTCAGAGTCCGGCTGCCTGAGGTGACGGGCCGGACCTCGGCGCCCAGCAGCCGCATCCTGAACACGTTCAGCGACTGGCGGCGGATGTCCTCCTCGCCCATGTAGACGATGCACTCCTGCTCGAGCATCGCGCACACCGTCGCCGTCGCGACGCCGTGCTGGCCGGCGCCCGTCTCGGCGATGATCCGCTGCTTGCCCATGCGCTTGGCGAGCAGGCCCTGGCCCACCGCGTTGTTGATCTTGTGCGCGCCGGTGTGGGACAGGTCCTCGCGCTTGAGGTATATCTGCGCCCCGCCCAGCTTCCTCGACAGGTTCGCCGCGTGGTAGAGCGGCGTCGGCCGGCCGACGTACGTCCCCGCCAGGCTGCCCAGCTCCTCCGCGAACGACTCGTCGTCCCGCGCCGCGCGATAGACCTCCTCGAGCTCTTCGAGGGCGTACATGAGCGTCTCCGGGACGAACCGTCCACCGAAGTCGCCGAATCGACCGGTCTCGTCGGGCAGCGTAACCGTCTTCGCCATCCTGCCGTCTCCTTCGCTCGCACGTCCGCGCTCGCCGGAAAGTCCATTATACGGCAGCGCGAGAGGCGGGTCCGCGTTCGCACGAGCCTCGGCGGGCGTCCCGATTGGCAGGCGCCGCTGTTGAGAAGGCGAAGGCAGAAGAGGCGTGGCTGCATCAGGCCGGGCGGGTAGGGGCAGGAATCCGGAGCGCACAATGGGCCGCGTGTCGTGAGGCGGCAGGGCGGGAACGGTGGTGGTAGCCCGGCTACCCTCCTGCCTGGATGACGACACGCCCACCGTCCCGGACCTGGATGCTCAGGTCATGGCCGTCGAGCAGGAGCATCCCGGCAAGCGGCGTCGGCCCCACTGCGTCGGCCTCGACGTCTCTCGGCGCACCGTCCCAAAGCACCGTGATATCGTGGACGTTGAAGGTCTCCACGTCGCCATTCGCCAGAGTCGCCTGGCTGGGACCCACCAATGGCAGCCCCAACTCCTCGACCAACGCCGGCGGCAAGCTCAGAAGCCGTTGTAGCCGGTGTCTATCACCGCCTCGATGTCACGCTCCTGTCCCGCGTGGCCCCGCAGGGGAAGGGTTACGACGGCTTCATAGGCGGCGTTCACGATCCCCTCTATCACTCCGCCCTCCGCAACGAACTGCCCCCGAAGTGCCGCAGCGTCCGGTATCCGACTCGCATCAACCAGATATCGGCGTCGGGGTGCTGTTCCCGCAGATGCTTCGCCGCGCCGCTGGCGGTGTCGGCGATGGCATAGTCCCCGCTATCGATGTCGATGGCGATGACCCTTCCGTGATGGTCGCCTTCGACCTGGGCCCGGATGTCCCGCTCGTAAATCTCGTCGCCCAGGCGAGCCGTCTCTTCACGCGGGCGGCGTGGGAGGGTCGTACCCCCCTCTACCTGTACCCGCGACGGGGCGAGCATGTTGCTCATTCGCTTGCTCTCCTGACCATGCCTCTACCTTGGCATCTTACTGGTTCGATGCGGTTACCGGCAACAGAAGAGGTCCGCCCGTAACTGTTCAGAGTTGAGGGACACCTGACCCGTTCGCCCCGAGTGCCCCGACGCTTCGTCGGGGTGTATCGAGGGGCCGCCACGAAGAGTGGGCGAGGCTCACCACCAAATCATCCCAATCATCAGAATCCCACGAATAACAGTTCAGGCGTTGCGCCTCACCTGCTCTGAACAGTTACGCCCGCCCGCGCAGTGGCTGTCCAATCCGGCATGCGAGGTGACCGTGGCCTGGCGACGGGCTACGACTCCCCGGCGCCCTTCGACTCGCGGCGCGCCCGCATCTCGCCGCGCAGCCGCTCCGTCGCGTTCAGGTCGACAGCGAAGCTCTCCGCGTCGATGACCACGCCGTACTCACGTCGCACGTGGTCGGCCGTCAGCCGCTCGCTTCGGACGTCGGCGCGGACCAGCTCCGGGTCGCGCTCCAGAGGGTCGCCCCAGCCGCCGCCGCTGGCCATCGTGTGCAGCAGCACGTCGTCCCGCTTCATCGGCGCGACGGCGAGTGTAGGCAGTATCCGCTCGCCATCGCCCGGGTTGAGAACATTCCACGAAGGGTCGCCCGGCCGGCCGCCGTGCAGCCCGTAGGGCGGGAACAGCCGCTTGTCCGACCGTAGCTGCAGCGTCGCCTCGTCGGCCAGGCATCGCACGCGCCGCACCTGTGACAGCGCCCCGCGGAACTTGCCGGGCCCGCCCGTGTCCGGGACCAGCCCGTACGCCTCGATCCTCACCGGCGTCTCGATCTCGGCGATCTCCACCGGCGTGTTCGAGATGTTCGACCCCGGGTGCGGGACGCCCTCCGGCCCGTCGCCTGTCGGCCGACCGCCGCGCACGCCGCAGATCAGGTCGACGAAGGCGAAAGGCTCTCCGTCGGCGTGGTAGCCGCCGATGCTGATGATCGTGTTGCCCCCGTCGCCGTCCGCGGGCACGCGGTCCGGCACCGCCTGCCCCAGCGCGCCCATCACCGCGTCCATCACCCGGAAGCCCGTGATGCCCCTCGCGCCGCATGCTGCGGGCAGCTCGCCCGCCACCACGCTCGCCTTCGGCGCCCTCACCTCGATCAGGCGCTGGTAGCCCTCCGCGTTCGGGATGTCCGGGTCCATCACCAGCCGCACGGCCCCGTATACCGCGGACTTGGTGAACGTCAGCGGCGAGTTGATTCCGGCCTTCACCTGCGGCGACGAGCCCTCCAGGTCCGCGATGACGCGGTCGCCCGCGATCGTCAGCTTGACCTGGATGACGACCGGCCCCTCCTCGATGTTGTCGGCGTCGATGTGGTCGGTGAACTCGTACGTGCCGTCCGGCAGCCGGAGGATCTCCTCGCGCGCGAGGCCCTCCGTGTAGTCGAGCAGGGCGTCCATGTACCGCCTCACCGTCGCCGCGCCGTACCGGCCGGCCAGGTGGTGGAACTCGCGCTCGCCGATGTTCAGCGCCGCGATCTGCGCCCGCATGTCGCCTAGCACCTTGTCCGGCACGCGCACGTTCTTCTCGATGATCGCGAAGATCGCCTCGTTGGGGACGCCGCGGTCCTGGAGCTTCAGCGTCGGGATGCGTATCCCCTCCTGGTACACCTCCACCGAGTCGGTCGAGTTGCTGCCGGGAACGATCCCGCCCACGTCCGTGTGGTGCGCCACCGTGGCCGCGAAGCCCTGCAGCTCGTCGTCCGCGAACACCGGCTTGATGACGTAGATGTCCGGCAGGTGGATGCCGCCGGAGCCGTACGGGTCGTTGAGGATGTACATGTCGTCCGGCGCGATCGCCCCATCGTAGCGCTCGAGCACCGAACGCACCGCGCCGGAGAACGAGCCGAGGTGCAGCGTGATCGTCAGGCCCTGCGCGATCACCTGCCCACGGCGGTCGCAGAACGCCGTCGAGTAGTCCATGGCGTCCTTGACGATGCCCGAGTGGGCCGTCCTCATGATCGTCAACGCCATCTCGTCGACCAGCGAGTCGAGGCCGTTGCGGATCACCTCGAAGGTGATCGGGTCGATGTCCTTCGCGAGCACGTTCGCTAGCTCCTTCGCAGCATCTGGCCGCCGCGGCTTCCCGTGAGCGCCCCGTCGGCCATCGTCACGATGCCGTTGACCACCACGTGCGAGACGCCCTCGGCCAGCACGCTCGAGTCCTCCAGCGTGCCGCGCTCGCGGACGGCCTCCGGGTCCAGCGCGACGACGTCCGCCTGCAGCCCCCGGTCGATCCGGCCGCGGTCCCGGATGCCGACGCGCTCCGCCGGCATGGCGGTCAGCTTGTGGATCGCCTGCTCCCAGGTGAACGCCGGCGTCTCGCGCACGAACCGCCGCAGGAACCACGCGGCCCAGGTGTACGCGCCCAGGAAGTCCGTTCCCGCCAGCGGGCCGTCGACCCCGAGCGCCGTCGCGTCCGACTCGAGCGTGCAGAGCGGGTGCTCGAACGTCTCGCGCAGCTCCTCCTCCTCGTACGAGTGGCACACGCACATCGGGCCCTGGGGGTCGTCGACCTCCGCCAGGATGATGTCGAAGATCGCGTCGAAGGCGTCGCCGCCCGGCGGCGCAAGCTCCGCGAAGCTCCTGCCGACCATCTCCGGGTTGGCGTCGCTCTTGAACAGGTAGACCCGGTCCCAGCCTCCCAGCCCGAAGCTCGAGATCAGGCTCTCGTAGCGCTTCAACTCGGCCCTGGTCGCGGGGTCGCGCAGCCGGGCCGCCAGCGCGCCCGTCCCGCCCTCGAAGGCCCAGGCGGGCAGGGCGGAGCTGACGTTCGTGATGCCGTGCAGCCTAGTGTGCTGGTCGAAGCCGACGTCCAGCCCGCGGGCGTGGGCCTTCTCGGCCGCCTCGATGGCGCGCTCCCTCGCGTCCGGAGGCCCGCCGCGCCGCGGGATGATGTGGGAGAGCTGCAGCCGCGCGCCGGCGGCCTCGGCGACCCGGATGCCCTCCTCGACGGCCTCCACCGCGTAGACCTCCTTGTTGCGCTCGTGCGTCGCGTACAGCCCCCCGGCGCGCGCGACGACGCGGCACAGCGCGATCATCTCCTCCTCGGAGCAGGAGCGCTCGGCAGGATACTCCAGGCCCGTCGAGTACCCGAACGCGCCCGCGTCGAGCCCCTCCTCCAGCAGCCGGACCATGTTCGCCACCTCGTCGGGCGTCGACGGCCGCTCGAGGTAGTCCGCCGCGGCGAGACGCAGGTTGCCGTTCGGCACCAGTCCCGCGACGTTCACGGCAGTGCGCGCCTGTTCGAGCTTTTGAAAATACCCGGCGGTGGTGGTCCAGTCGATGTCCAGCAGCGGCGTGTAGCCGTAGATGTTGCCCTTGAACAGCTCCGGGTCGGTGATCGGAGCGCAGCCGTGGCCGCAGTTGCCGATCACCTCCGTCGTCACGCCCTGCGCGATCGAGCTCTGGGCCCTCGGATCGACCAGCAGCGTGAAGTCCGAGTGGCTGTGGATGTCGATGAAGCCGGGCGTGACGAACAGCCCCGTGGCGTCCAGCCGGCGCGCGGCCTCGGCGCCGGCGAGGTCGCCGACCGTCTCGATGCGCCCGCCGGCTACGCCCACGTCGGCCCGGTACCGGGCCGAACCGGTCCCGTCCACGACCGTGCCGCCTTCGACTATCAGGTCGAGCATGCCCCGCGTCTCCTCGTCACGCGCCTGTCCCGACGTCGATCACGATGTTGCTCCACTCGTCCAGCCGGGCCGAGGAGCCCGGTGGAACGACCGTGGTGACATCGTACTCCTCCACCACCGTCGGCCCGTCCACGCCCGCCTCCGTCAGGTCCGACCGGGAGACTATCGGCGTCTCCAGCGAGCCGTGACCGGGCCCGAAGTACACGTCACGACTCGTCCGCTCGTGGCCGTCCGCGGCCGCCTTCGGCGTGGTCGGCTCGCTCTGGCCCGACGCGGCCCGCGCCGTCAGCCTCAGGTTCACGATCTCGACCGCCTCGTCGGGCGCCTTGTGCCCGTACGTGCGCTCGTGCTCGTCGTGGAATCTCTCCCCCAGGACTGCCATCTCCGAAGGGCCAAGACGGCCCTCCGGCGCCCGGACGGTCAGCTCGTAGGCCTGCCCCACGTATCTCAGGTCCGCCGACCGCTGCCAAACCAGGTCCACAGCGCCGTATCCCTCCGTGGCGAGCGACGCCTCCGCCTGCGACATCATCGTCCCGTACGCGCCGTCGAGCGTCGCCGGATCGACCTGCGACAGGCGGCCGAAGAAGGTCAGCACGAAGTGGCTCTCCGCCTGCGCCTGCAGCAGGCCCACGGCGGAGAAGACTCCCGACGCCGGGGGCACGACGACGGTCGCTACGCTGAGCGACCGCGCCATCGCCACCGCGTGGATCGGCCCGCTGCCGCCGAACGCCAGCATCGAGAAGTCCCTCGGGTCGCGGCCCCGGTACGTCGACACGGCCCGGATCGCGCGGATCATCGTCACGTTGGCCACGGTGTGCACTCCGTAGGCCGCCTCCAGCGCGTCCATGCCGAGAGGCCCGGCCACGCGCTCCTCGAGCACCCGCGTCGACAGCTCCGGCTTCAGCTCCACAGCGCCGCCGGCCAGCCGCCGCGGGTTGACGTAGCCCAGGACGACGTTCGCGTCGGTCACGGTCGGCTCCGTGCCGCCCGTGTCGTAGCACGCCGGCCCCGGCATCGCCCCGGCGCTCCGCGGGCCGACCCTGAGCGCGCCGCCCCGGTCGATCCACACGATGCTGCCGCCGCCGGCCCCGACCTCCGCCAGGTCCATCACCGGCACCTTGATCGCGTGCCCGCCGCCCTTGACCAGCCGGCTCGACAGCGATATCCCCGCGCCGATCTCGTGCTCCGTCGTCCAGCTGCGCTGCCCGTCCTCGATCAGCGACGCCTTGGCCGTCGTCCCGCCCATGTCGAACGTGATCAGGTTCGGCAGGCCGACCCTCTTCCCGGTCTCGTCGCCGCCCACGACACCCGCCGCCGGGCCCGACTCGACGATCTTCACCGGCGTCTCCGCGGCCTGCCTCGCCGACATGATCCCGCCGTTCGACTGCATGATGTGCACCGGCGCGGAGATGTCCGACGCGCCGAGCCGCTCCTCCAGCGAGTCCAGGTAGGTCTTGACTATCGGCCCCAGGTACGAGTTGACGACCGTGGTGCTCGTGCGCTCGTACTCCCGTATCTCGGGCAGCACGTCGACCGACAGCGAGACGTAGATGTCCGGAAGCCGACGGCGGATGGCCTCGCCGACCTGCCGCTCGTGCGTCGCGTTCCGGTACGAGTGCAGGAAGCACACCGCCACCGACTCGGCGCCTTCCTCCCCGATCCGGTCCAGCGCCGCCTCCACGTCCTCCTCGCTCAGCGGCGCGACTACCGCGCCGCCGCTGTCGACCCGCTCGTCCACCTCCAGCCGCAGCCGCCGTTCCACCAGCGGCGTCGGCGGCTCGTAGAAGACGCTGTAGAGCTGCGGCACCCGGAGCCGCCGGAGCTCCAGCACGTCACGGAAGCCGCGGGTGGTGATCAACGCCGTCCGTGCGCCCTTGTTCTCCAGGATCGTGTTGCTGGCCACGGTCGTGCCGTGGATGATCTCCCGCAACGCGGAGCCGGCCAGCCCGCGGTCGTCCAGGACCTGCGCGACGCCCTCGATGATGCCCACCGCGTAGTCCCCGGGCGTAGACGACACCTTCTTCGTCCAGTAACGCCCGTCCGGCGCGAGCAGCACGACGTCGGTGAACGTCCCCCCGATGTCTACAGCCAGCCTGTAGCGGCCCGTATCGTTCGTAGCCAGTGTCCGTTTCCTCCGAAACGAAACGCGCGCCGCGCCCTGCGGCTGTGGCTCGTTTCGTCTACCTGACGTCGATCAGGCCGGCGAGATTGTTGAAGAAGACGTCCTCCACCTGCGAGTCGGTCAGCCGCCGGTGCCACGCCGCCTGCTTGATGACGCGAAGCTGCTCCAGCCCGTTGTGAACGAAGCCGTGGTGCACGACGTCCGGCGACGGGTGGGATTCGGGGTCGGCCCAGATGTGTCCGTTGCCGATGGCCACGTAGTTGCCGTGCATGTGGGTGATCGGGAAGTCCGTCGCCCACAGCAGCCTGTCGTGTCCCAGGTGCTGGATGATCGCCTCGCAGGCGCCGACCTCGCCGACCGCCGCCGTGTCGCAGTACACGTTCGGCAGCCCCTCGAGGGTATGGATGCCCTCCATCGCAAAGACGGGGTTGAAGCTCCGCGCCGCGTGCGCCAGGATCAGCTTCATGTCGGGGTAACGCTCGCAGTACGTCCTGATCCAGTGCTGGTTCGACGGATCGGCCACCGACCGGTCCTTCACCATGTGCAGCGTCACGCAGATGCCCAGATCGTGGGCCACCCGCGCCACCCACTCCGGCATGTACTCGGGTATCTCGCAGTTCCACGTGGGCTTCCTCGGGCTCTCGGTGTGGTACACCTTCAGGCCCTTGACGTCCAGCCTCCGGGCCTCCTGCTCGACGTAGTCCGGGTCCATCCAAGGCGACACGAACATCGTCGGCTGGCACAGCGGGCTGCCCGCGGACTCCGCCACGATGTGCTCCGCGTGCCGCCTGATCCGCTCCTCGGTCGACGGCGCCAGGCCGTGGATGCCCTGCGGCACGGCCAGCATCAGGCCGCCGATCGCGCGCCCGGGCATCTGGTCGGTGATCAACTCCTGCCAGCGCGCCAGCGTCATGTGCTCCTGCAGCCACGGCTTCGGATCGTTCTCGGCGTCCGGCGCCGTGCCCGGCCACATGTGGGCGTGAGCGTCGAGAGCCCGGTCGGGGACGAAGGAGTCGAGCTCCCTCTCGAAGATCTCCCGCTCGGCCTCCGTCGCTTTCGGCTCGTAGCCGTAGTTCTCGTCAGCCATGCCGGCCTCCACTCTTCACTCTCGACCATCCGCCATTCACGATCCACTACCCAAAATGAAGAGGCCCCAGATGAATACCTGGAGCCCCTTCGTCTAAGCCCTGTTCGGGACGGGTGTCCCTTGCGCGCCTAGTGCTTCTGGATGAACATCTTGTCGAACGTGATCTCCTGCGAGAACGGCCGGTCGAAGCCTCTCACCCACGGCTGCACGAAGAAGTGGACCGTGTCGATCCCCTCGTGCGGGATGATGTAGGCCGAGTCGATCATCTCGCGCTCGACCGCCTGGAAGGCCGCGCAGCGCTCGGGATGGGCCAGAGGCAGCGTCGTGGCGTAAGACCACAGCGCGTCCACCACCTCGCGTCCCGGCACCTCGTCCACGATCACGCTTCTCATCGCGTTGGTGAGCCAGATCGGGTCCTTCACCGGCGTGCCGGAACTCCGCCGGATGATCTGGGAGCCCTCGCGCCTGGGCATGCCGCGCTCGCGCTTGAGCAGGTCCAGGTCTATGTCGAGATTGTCCTTCCAGTACTCTTTCGTGATTACGCCGATGTTGATCCGCGTCGCGTTCGCCAGGTCGATGCGGATCACCGGCAGGTTGGCCGCGCTGCCGTACGTCGACTCGGACAGGAACTGCCTGGCGAGGTCCGGATCATAGAACCCGCCGTCGTAGTCCGGGTCGTGACAGGCGACGTTGCTCGTGACGTAGCCGGGCGCCCTCTTGACGTGGCTGCCGATCACCGCCTGCACCGTCGTCTGCATGTCCTGCGCGTGGATCAGCGCCTGCCGGACGAAGACATCCTCCAGCGGCGCGAGGCCGCTCGCGAGGCTGTACAGCCACAGGCCGCCGCTCTGACCGATGTACAGGAACGGGTGCATCGCGGAACTGGGATTCAGCGCCTCCGCTACGGGAGGTCCGGAAACCCTGACCCACTCTACCTCGCCGTTCTCGAACATGATCAGCTTGACCTGCTGGTCAGGAACGTCCGGGTAGATGACCTTCTCGAGGATGAACTGCTCGCCCCACCAGGACATTCCGTTCAGGTCTACGCGGATAATCTCCGTGTAGCCGGTGTCCTTGTCGATCACCATGGCGTAGGGGCCCACCCCGATCGGAGCGAAGTGCCAGTCCTCGGGATCGGCGAGTACCTGGTCGAGCTTGGTGAATCCGGTCTGGTCGATCGTGACGACGTGCGGGAACGTCGGGATCGGCTGCTCCATCGTCACCTGCAGCGTGTGGTCGTCGATGGCCACCAGGCCCTCGGCCACGGTCGTGTCGCCGGCCATCAGGTCCTGCATGCCCTTGATGTCGCGCAGGCCGAGGAGCATCGAGCCGCCCCACGCCACGATGTTTTCGGGCTTGCCGCCGTGCTCCCAGTACGCCTTCAGCTCGGAAGCCTTGATGGGAGTGCCGTCCTGGTAGATCGCGTCCTCGCGGATCTTGAACGTGAAAGTCGTCTGGTCGTCCGTCACGCTCCAGCTCGAAGCGAGGAACGGCCTGAACGTGTTGTCCTCGTTGAGGAACAGCAGGGTTGCTGCCTGCCACGGGGAGAACTCGCGGTTGCCACCGCCGTCACGCCACGGCGCGGCGTTCGTCCGCTTGAATCCGGGCACCGTCGCGACCTGCTCGTCGGCCAGGTTCCGGTCCAGGCCCATCCCCGTCCTGGTCGTGACCGGCTTCTTCACCGCCTGCTGGCCGGTCTCCGCCGCCTTCGGCGCCTCTGGGTCGGCTGCCGCCTGGGCAGCCTCAGGCGCCTGAGGGTCCGCAGCGGCCCTGGCCGCGGCCGGACCCGGTCCGGTGGGGGCCTGCGGCGCTGCCGGGTCGGCGGCCGCTTGAGGAGCCTGTGGCGCTTCGGGCTCGGCAGCCTCCTCGCAGGCGACCGCTCCCAATAGGGCCACTAACGATATCGCTACAAATAGTGCCAGTTTCTTTCCGACATGCGACATGGCTCTCCCCCCATACTACTGTCGTACGTGGCTCGAATTATATAGAAGTTGGCGACGCTGTCAAGACATGGTCGGAGTCCAATGCACACAGGGGACGCAGCGGCGGGCGCATACACCCGTCGTTCGGGACGCCGCCCCATCGTTGACAGCGCCGCCGCGTGTCTGTACTGTGGCGATGGGCCGGCAACGGCCCAAACGCCCCCCGCTATTCCGCAGTACGGCAGGGTCGGCCACGACGAGACCCGCCGCAAGGAGGTTGGAAGTGACGCTGCGCGGTTTCCCCCGGAGGTACCTGTTCTTAGGTGTTCTCGTGGTCGCACTGTCCGCGTTCGCGGCCGCGCAGGCCGCGGTGGCGCGCGGCTCCGCGGACGAGCCCCGCAGTCCCCGCGCCGCGCCTCCCGCCCAGGCGGACCCGGCGCCCCCGCAGGAGGACGTAGACGCCATCCTGCAGGACCCGGCGACGGCAGGCCCGGCGCTCGCAGCCGCCGCGGCCCAGGACCCCGACGGCGCCGGCCGGGCCATCGCGGCCGCCGCCGCTCAGGACGCCCAGGCCACCGGAAACACCCTCACCGCCGCCGTCAAGGCCGACGCCGCGGCTGTCGCCAACGCCCTGAAGGCCGCGGCGGAGAGCGACGTAGCCGCCACCATGGACGCGCTCAACATGGGCCTGGCCGACGACGACGACGCCCTCGCCGCGTTGGGCGAGGTGCTGCCAGTCGAGATATGGCTGCGGCCCCCGATCCCCGAGGGACCCGCCGGAGGCGCAGTAGGAGTCTGGGCGCACCAGGACGGACGCGCTCCCGTGGACTCCATCGCCGGCAGGTTCGCCAACGCGCCTTCGCGGATCCGTGTCAACGTCACCGGCCTGCCTCTTGGCGTGATCTCCACGAAGCCCACTCCGACGCCCGGCACCAAGTCGGCCTTCTCCGCTCGCCCGTTCGAGATGCCCGCCTTCCCGGCGGAACAGAGCGCCCACAAGCTCTTCAGGCTCACGGTCGGCTCCGGCGCCGACAGCGGCTTCGCCGCGGGCTACATCACCTTCTCCATAGACAAGAGCTGGCTCGAGGAGAACGACATTCATCCCTGGTCCGTGCTCCTCAATCGGCACAACGTCGACTCCGGCTTCTGGGAGTTCGCGCCCGCGCAGTACGTGGGGGAGGACGAGACGACGGTGCAATACCGCCAGCTCGTGCCCGAGTTCTCGACCTGGAGTATCACCGGCAGGTCCACGGCGCCCGAGCCCGAGTTCAAGGTCGAAAACCTCAGGGTCGACTCCCCCGGCGCACGCGTGCCGACCGAGTTGACCGTCCAGGTCACGAATCTCACGTCGGGCCCGCTCACCCCGCTCATCGGCGTATACGTCGGCTCGGTCCCGGCCAAGACCCACCGCGTGCTGCTCGAGCCCAACGAGGAGAAGGACGTGGTGCTGACGGTGCGGTTCGAGGAGGGTACCTACGATATTCGGGTCGACAGGCTCAGGGGCAGCGTGAACGTTGGCCCGGAGCCACCGCCGACGCCCACGCCGATTCCGTCCGAGGAGACGGACGAGGAGGCGGCGGAACAGTCCGGCGCCGGTGACGCCCCGGCCCAGACCGCCGCTGCCGGCGACGAGGACGGCGGCCTTGGCGTGGGCCTGATCGCCGTCATCGTGATCGTCGTCCTGTTGCTGGTCGCCGTGGGCGCCATCCTGGCGCTGAGGCGGGCGGCCAAGCGGTCCGGCTGAACGGAAACGTAGCCATCAGGAGCGGCGGTCCCGACACGGGGGCCGCCGCTCTTCTCGTTCAGGAACCCGCCGCCGTAGCTACAAACTGGAGGCGCCTCCTGCACGGCGGCTACGCAGAGGCTTCCGAAGGCGAAAATCCCGCCGACACGGCGCGCCATCGCGGCCCGGGAACCGGTCCCGACGGCCTCCACGAACACAGGACGGGTCCGGTCAGCTGCAGTCCTTGATGTTCAGCTTCTGGCCGCCGGACATCCTGCACTGGACGTTGGAAACGTGCTCGCCGACCAGCTCGCCGCCTGCCAGCACGTGCCCGTCGATCGCCTCCAGCAGGTCGTTCTTCGTCGTCTCCGACCCGAGCGTCAGCTCCGTATCGAGCGCGAAGAGCTTGAAGGTGTACTGCGCGACGGCCGAGGCCTGGTGCTCGCGGCTGAGCAGCACGGGCGTTGGGCAGGGGCCCGCCCACCCGATGTTGTTCTCGGTGTTCGTCCCCTGCGCCGCGTTCGGGCCGACCGACGGCGCCAGCGGCGTGTTCGGCACGGCCTCGGGGAGCGACCGGGCGTCCGCCGGGATGCCCCACAGCACCCAGTGCACCCAGGGAGGCCCGGCGTGCTGGTTGCTGTCGACGACGAGCGCGAGGCTCACCGTGCCCGCCGGCGCCTCGCCCCACGAGATCGGCGGCGATATGCCCTCTCGCGTGCAGCTGTACTGCCGGGGGATCCGCCGCGTCTCGTTGAACTTCGTGCTGGTGACCGCGATGCTCAGCGCGAACTGCTGATCGAGCTGGTACTCGTCCTCGATCCCGCCCTCGCCGGCCGCGGCTCCCGTAGCGCCGCCGTCGCTGGAGCAGCCAACGGCCAGGGCAACGAGAAGCCCGGCGACCATCAGTAGACCCGGAACGTATTGTAGTCGCAACATCCGCGTTCGACCCCTCCGGACGCTACGTGGCCGATTCTACCCGCTCTCCGGCCTTGCGGCCGGTCACTCAGTCAGTTTCACCTGGCCCACGAACTCGCCCACCAGCTCGCCGCCGGCCAGCACGTGGCCGTCTATCGCCTTGAGCAGGTCGTTCTTCGTCGCGTCCGACCCGAGCTGGACCTCCGTGTCCAGTGCGTACAGCCGGAAATAGTACTTCCCGACGGCCGTCGACTGCCGCTGAGGCAGGTTCTGGTACTGGGTCCATCCGATTCCCAGCGACGGCCGGCACGGCCCGGACCAACCGACGTTCTGGTCGTCGTTGATTCCCTGTCCCGCGTTGGGCCCGATCGAAGGCGCCGTCGCCTCCTTCGGCACGTTCTCGGGCACGCCGGCGGCGTCCGGTGGGATGTTCCACAGCACCCAGTGCGTCCACAACAGGTCCGGGACCTCTTCGCGCGCCGACTGGTTGCTGTCGACCAGCAGCGCGAGGCTCACCGCGCCCGCCGGCACCCCGCTCCAGTCGATCGGCGGCGAGATGTCGTCGCGCTCGCAGCTATACTGCCTGGGTATGCGGCGCGTCTCGTTGAACTTCGTGCTGCTGACCTCGATGCTCATGTCGAACTGCTGCGCCAGCTTGTAGACGTTGCCCGCGCCCTCTTCGCCACCGCCGCCGCTCTCGCTTGCGGCCCCCGCCTGTCCGCCGCCTTCGTCGTCGGAGCTGGAGCATCCGGCCGCGAGCAGGGCAACGAGCGCCATCGCGGCGACGCCCCATCGGAACAGTCTGCGATGCTGCATCGGTCTACCCTCACCGCCGCCGGATTCGTCCTACTCCGTCAGCTTCACCTGGCCCACGAACTCGCCGGTCACGACGCCGCCGGCCAGCACGTGGCCGTCGATCGCCCGGAGCAGGTCGTTCTTCGTCGCGTCCGATCCTAGCTGGATCTCGGTGTCCAGCGCGTACACCCGGAAGTAGTACGTCCCCACGGCCTGCGACTGCTGTTGGCGCAGGTTGCTGCCAGCCGTCCACCCGATTCCAAGCCCCGCCTTGCACGGCCCCGACCAGCCGATATTCTGTTCGTCGTTGGTGCCCTGTCCCGCGTTGGGCCCGATGGACGGCACCGTTGCCGTCTTCGGAACATTCTCCGGCAGGCCGGTGGCGTCCGGAGGTATGTTCCACAGCACCCAGTGCACCCAGAACAGGTCCGGGACCTCCTCGCGGACGAGCTGGTCGCTGTCGACCAGCACCGCGATGCTCACCGTGCCGTCGGGAACGCCGCTCCAGTCGAACGGCGGCGAGATGTCGTCGCGTTCGCAGGAGTACGTCCTCGGGATGCGCCGCGTCTCGTTGAACTTCGTGCTGCTGACCTCGATGCTCATGTCGAACTGCTGGGCCAGCTTGTAGACGTTGCCCGCGCCTTGCCCGCCGCCGGACTCGCTCGCGGCGCCGGCCTGGCCGCCGTCGTCGCCGGAGCCGGAGCATCCGAAGGAGAGCGCGGCCGTCAGCGCGGCGGCAACGAGCATGGCCCTGGGCGACGTGAACTTCAACATCGGCGTGCCTCCCTGATGCTTCTGCCCCGCATCCGTGCACCGGGCCGGGCGTTGCATCGTAAGCTCTTCCCCGGCGGGATGCCTACCCCCACTGTGTATCACAATAACCGCCATCGCGCCAACTCCCGCTCTCCCCAGATTCCCCACCTCCACGTTTCAGTGTCATATCTGCCAGCCAATCCCCTCTTGGGACGTGTTTCCAACCCGCCCTGTCCCTGCAATACGGCGCCTCTACCATCTGGGTGGGGGATTTGGGACCCGACGCGATCCCCCTGAGACCTGTCGGGGCGCGCACAGCTTTGACACGTCCACCGGCCTCGCATATAGTCACGGACACCACTAAACGCGCGCCGCGCGGGAACGCCCCAGGAGTCTCGAATGATACAGCCCGGGCTGCACAAGCAACTCTTCCTGGACGACGAGGCTATCGAGACGAAGCACGGCCTCAGGCGCACCCTCAACAAGCCCGAGAGGGCCGGGCCCGTCATGCGTCCCGACCGCTCGCTCGGCCAGGTGTCGCTCGGGACCGGCGGCCCGCCACAATGGAACTCCGACCTGCGGGCATGGGAGGTCTGGTACCAGTCCGGCTACCGCGATCCCGACGACCAGGACCCCGACGCGCAGACGGCGTTCACGCACTACGCCACCTCCACGGATGGCCTGAACTGGGACAGGCCGGCGCTGGGGCTCCACGAGCGGAACGGCTCCCGCGACAACAACATCATCCCGACCGACGACGGCATGGTCCTGTACCACGTCCTCAGAGACGAGCGGGACGAGGACCCGGAGCGCCGCTACAAGGCACTCTTCTCCGACCGCGGCTCCGGCCGCCTCCCCGCGGTCTCGCCCGACGGCCTCCGGTGGACGATGCTCGACGTGCCCCCGATTCCCGCCGACGACACGTCGCGCCTGACATACGACGAGCTCACCGAGCGCTTCGTCGCCACCGTCAAGCTCTCGACCGAGTGGGGAAGGTCGGTCTGGCTGTCCACGAGCGACGACTTCAACGACTGGACCGAGCCGGAGCTCATCTTCCACTCCGACGAGATAGACGGCAACAACTCCCGCCGCCGGATTCGAAACATCGTGGAAGACCCCGCCCGTCTCTCGCCTCCGATAGTGGACAGGGAGCGCCACCAGGCGCAGGTCTATGAGATGACGGTCATGCCCTACGAGGGCCTGTACGTGGCCTTCCCGGTGCTGTTCAACCCCGCCGGCGCCCTGCCGCCCCCGTACAACAACCACAACGGCGTCAACCAGGTCGAGCTCGCCGTCTCACGCGACCTGCGGGACTGGAAGCGCGTCGCCAACCGCGACCTGTTCCTCGGCGTCCTGCCCTGGGATGGCGAGGTCTACGACACGTCGCAGCTGCTCACCTGCGGCCGACCCATCGTCCGCGACGACCTGGGCGAGATATGGGTCTACTACAACGCCTGCCGCTTCCGCTCCTGGAGCTGGCAGCACGACGAATCGTTCGCGCCCTACTTCCAGGACCTCAACTGCGTCGCCCTCGCGAAGGTCAGGCTCGACGGCTTCGTATCACTGGATGCTGACAAGAGGGGAACGATGCTCACGACGCCGTTCGTCCCCGACGGCGGCGTCTTCGTGAACGCCAACGCGAGCGGCGGCGAGCTGCGCGCGGAGCTGGTCGACGTGGAGGACATGCGGCCGCTCGCCGGCTTCTCGCTCGCCGACTGCGACCCCGTGAACGGAGACCACCTCGGCCTCGAGCTCACCTGGGGCGGGAGGTCCGCCTCCCCGCGCCCGCAGCCCGTGCGCCTCCGCTTCGAGATGGCGAACGCCAGGCTCTACGCCTTCTGGCTCGAATAGGAGACTCTTGTACAACCCGAATAACCGTCATCCCCGCGCAGGCGGCCCCTTGCACAATCGTCATTCCCGCGCCGGGATACCCTTGCATAATCGTCATTCCCGCGAAGAGCCTGCCCCCAGTGAAGACGGGGGCGGGAACCCAGGGGTGGGGCTCCCCTGAGACGCAACCTGGTGGCAGCCTCCCGCCGTCATCGCCGCTCGACAAGCAAACAACAGAAAGGAACTGACATGGCAGAAAAGACCTACCGCGTCGGCATCGTCGGACTCTCAGGCATCGCCGCCGGGCCGCCCGGCAGTGACCACGGCCCGATGCGGGACGAGATCAGGGTGAGCCACACGGCCTGCCTGGCCCAGACGCCCGGCGTCGACGTCGTGGGCGTCTGCGACCTCTCCTCGGAGATGCTGGACAAGTTCGCAGACACCTGGGGCGACAGGTGGCCCAACGCCACGCGGTACACCGACTACCGGGAGATGGTCGATACCGAGGGCATCGACATCCTGACCGTCGCCACGGGCGACGACAAGCACGCCGACATCGCCGTCTACGGCGCGAACAACGGCGCCAGGGGCGTCTTCGTCGAGAAGCCGCTCGCCACCACGATGGAGGACGCCAACCGCATGATCGCCGCCTTCGAGGCCAACGGCGTCGTCTCCAGCGTCGGCCACACGCGCCGCTGGCGCCCGCTCTACCACAGGGCGCGCTCCCTCATCCACGATGGCGCCATCGGGCCGGTGCGAAACATCGTCGTCATACACGGCGGACAGCGCGCCATGACCTTCCGCAACGGCACCCACGCCATCGACGGCATCTGCTTCTTCGCCGAGTCCGAGCCGGTCCAGGTCTTCGCGAAGCTCGAGGAGGGCTTCGACCACTGGGACGAGTACAGGGGCGACGGCGGAAAGCTGCCCGAGAACGAGCCCGGCGTCAGCGGCTTCATCGTCTTCAAGAACGGCGTCCGCGCCTACTACTCCGCCCACAAGGACACCCTCGACGGCACCTCGATCGAGATCGGCGGACCCGAAGGGGAGCTCGTCTTCGGCTTCAACGATCCCGCCATCGAGCTGCGGACCAGGGGCCAGGACAGGATGTCGCCCACCGTCTCCCAGACCTACGCCCCGGGCGACTACCGGACCCACACCTACGTTGCGGGCTACCTGGAGATGATCGACCGCATCGAGAACGGCGGCGACGGCGTCTCCACCGCCCAGGAAGCCCGCAAGACCGTCCAGATCATGACCGGCTTCCTCAAGTCCCACGCCGCCGGCAACACCCTGGTCGACGTGCCCGTCTAGGAGACCGCGCGAAAGGTAATGCAGGATCAGTAGCAAGATAACGACATGAACACCGGGACACCCCAGGCGCTGGACGAACCAACGTACGAAGAGATGCTCCTTGACGAGGTGCGGCGGTACGCCTTCTCCATCGTCAACCCGGCCTTCAAGGAAGACAACAAGTGGCGGTTGAACGACGGTCAGAACACCTTCTCCGTGCTGATGAAGGACGCCGCGTTCCAACACAGGGTGGACAACAATGACATAGCCTTCTCCAAAGGCGACGTGCTCGTCTGCGATCTACGTACGATCCAGTGGCAGGTCGAGGATGGCGTCAAGTCTGAGTACGAGGTGGTCCGAGTCGTCGCCCACAGGCCGGCACGACAGCTATACCTCTTTGAGGAGAATGCGGAATACGATGCCGACGCTTGAGTTCAAGGGCAACCAGCACATCTACGCCCACCGCCTGTCCGTCCCGTATCGGACGCTGGCAGCAACCCTACGGCGCGCCCTAGAAGAGTCCCACTGACACGCTGCTCTGTCGCCGCGTGGTATTCTTGATACGAGGAGCGCGATGTGGTGATCGTCAGGCTGATTGCCGACAACCAACTGACCCTGCCCGACGCGGTGCTGTCCGACTTGCCGGGCATCCGGTACTTCGATATGACAACGGAACCCGGACGCATCGTCCTGGCGCCTGTGCGCTCCACGCGGGCCAACGCCGTCCGCGCCAGGCTGGCCGACCTGGAACTGTCCGACGCCGACGTCGCCGAAGCCGTGGACTGGGCTCGTCGAAGCTGAGGCAACAGTCGCGACGGTTGACTGCCGTCGGGTAGCCGGCCCAGAACCGGACAGGGCGTCGCCTATCTTCTCCACGGTCTCACCCTGCGCAAACGCGTAGCTGGGGACTCCAGGGGAGGTCAGCCGCAATCACGGACTCGAAGCCGGAATACGGAATAGTGGTCGCGCGCGACGTCCCCATGACGACCCGCGATGGCATCACCCTGCTGGCCGACGTCTACCGGCCGGGCCAGGACGGAGAGACGGTCCCGGGCAGGTTCCCCACGATCATGTGGCGTACCTCCTACGACAAGTCCCGCGTCACCTTCGCGGAGCCGGCGCGCTACTTCTGCCAGAGAGGCTACGTGGCCTTCGTACAGGATATCAGGGGCCGCGGCCGGTCCGGCGGTACCGGCCAGTTCCGGCACATCTTCAACGTCAACGAGGGCAGGGACGGCTACGACGCCGTCGAGTGGATCGCGCGGCAGTCCTGGTCGAACGGCAAGGTCGGTACCATAGGCGCATCGCACGGCGGCATCGTCCAAAGCGCGATGGCCCTCGAGCGGCCTCCCCATCTCAGCGCCATGTTCGTCAGTGAGTCCTCTTCGAACCCGTACCACAGCGGCGTGAGGCAGAACGGGGCCCTCGAGCTGCGCTACGCCGGCCACATCATGCTCCACTCTGTCATAAGCCAGGAGACCGACACAGACCCCCTCGCAAAGCGGGCAATCGTGGAGAACATGACGCGGTTTCGGGACTGGTTGGGTGTCCTTCCCTGGAAGGAGGGGGCATCACCCTACTCGGCGATTCCCAGCATGGAGAAGGTGTTCCTCGATGTCTACACGCGCGGAGACTACGACGACTTCTGGAAACATCGCCAGATCAACTGGGAAGAGCACTACGACGAGTACGCCGACGTGCCCACCTACTACCAGACCGGCTGGTACGACTCCTGGTCGCGGGCCGTTGCGGACAACTACGTCGCGCTGTCGAACATGAAGAGAGGGCCTTTGAAGCTGCTCGTCGGCAGCTGGGTCCACGGTCGCTGGAGCGACACCTGCTCCGGCGACGCCGACTTCGGCCCCGATGCCCCCGTGGACTACTATGGGCTGGCGCTGAGATGGTTCGACCGGTGGCTGAAGGACCGCGACAACGGCATCGAGCGCGAGCCGCCGGTGAAGATCTTCGTGATGGGAGGTGGGGACGGCCGCAAGAACGAGGCCGGGCGGCTCAACCACGGTGGCCGGTGGCGCACGGAGAAGGAATGGCCCCTGGCCAGGGCTCGGTATACCCCCTTCTATCTCCATCACGACGGGAGCCTGAGCCCAGACCGGCCCGCCCCGGACGATCCCGCCTGTAGCTACGACTTCGACCCCCGGGACCCCGTTCCGAGCATCAGCGCCAACGTTTCCGGCTTCTACGAGCTGTCGCCTTCTGAATCGACGCCTCCTGAAGAGGGCTCCCTGTGGGACCGCTTCCGCACGGTGCTCGCAAGCGGAGCGAGTCACCAGAAGGAGGAGCCTCACATCTACGCCTGCAAGCCTCCCTACCTGCCCCTGTCGGCTCGTCCGGACGTGCTCGTCTTCCAGACACCTCCATTGGAGCGCAGCGTGGAGGTGTCAGGCCCGATCGTTGTCAAGCTCTGGGCCTCCTCCTCGGCCGTGGATACCGACTTCACCGCCAAGCTCATCGACGTACACCCTCCCAACGAGGACTATCCCCAGGGCTACGACATGAACCTGACCGACAGCATCATCCGGGCGCGCTACCGGAACGGCTGGGACAGAGGAGAGTTGATGACCCCGGGAGAGGTCTACGAGTTCGAGTTCCCCCTGTATCCAATAGCCAACCTGTTTGCCGAAGGCCACCGCATCAGGGTCGACATCTCCAGCAGCGCCTTCCCACACTTCGACGTCAACCCGAACACCGGCGAACCCATGGGGAGACACACCCATACCGTCGTGGCGCGCAACACGGTGTACGTCGATCACGCCCGGCCCTCTCACATCGTGCTGCCCATCATCCCGGCTTAAGCGCACCTCAAGGCGACCTGCTGCGACGGGCCGGCCGCGCCGGAAGGCCTCTGGCGTTTTCCCACCTCGCATGGTATCCTTATAACAAGGCAATAGGGATATAAGGGGCCGCCGTTCAGTGCTCGCCAAGTTGACCTCCAAGAACCAGCTGACCCTGCCCAAGGCGGTGGTGTCCAGTTTCCCGGGCGCCGAGTACTTTGACGTGACCGAGGACAGCGGTCGCATCGTGCTGACCCCCGTGCGGCTGACACGGGCAGACGCGGTCCGAAACAAGCTGGTCCAACTGGGGATTTCCGACGACGACATCGCCGAGGCCGTGGCTTGGGCGCGCCGAAGCTGAGGTGCCAGCACCGAGACTGGTACTCGACACCAGCGTGCTCGTCTCGGCCCTGCTGTTCCCGGCAGGGCCGACCTCCTGGCTCCGCGAGGCGTGGCAATCGCTCGTCGTCGTGCCACTCGCCAGCCACGACACGACCGCCGAGCTGATCCGGGTCCTCCACTATCCCAAGTTCCACCTGACGGCCGACGAGCGCGAGGACCTGCTGGCCGAGTACCTGCCCTGGTGCGAGGTGGTCACCGTGTCGGAACCGCCTGCCGTTCCAGAATGTCGCGACCCCTTCGACCGTCCGTTTCTCGAGTTGGCGCTGGTGGGCCGCGCCGACGCTCTGGTGGCAGGTGACAGAGACCTGTTGGCCCGGGCGCCGGCGTTTCCGATCCCGGTTCTGACTCCGAGCGCGGCGAAGGATTGGATGCACGGCCAGGTTCTCGATGTGGAGCGTGGGGGCCCTTAAGGCCGTAGTGGGCTTGAGCGGCCAGGTCGGCGCGGAAATCACCCCCGTGACGGTCGGTTGCGGGCGCGACCGGGCAACTGTTCAGAGTTGAGGGGACACCTGACCCGTTCGCCCCGAGTGCCCCGACGCTTCGTCGGGGTGTATCGAGGGGCCGCCACGAATAGTTGGCGAGGCTCAGCACCAAATCATCCCCATCACCGGAACCCCACGAATCACAGTTCAGACGTTCCGCCTAACCTACTCTGAACTATCCACTACCAACTATCCACGATGAAACACCCATGTTCCATTTGTCCCGCACTGTTCCACCCCAGATACGATGCGTGGAACACCCGGTGTACCACTTTCCGGGGAAATGTTCCACCGGCCAGATACAAACGGAACAGAATGGAACGGTTTGGAACAGCTCACACGGTCGGCGGCTCCCGCGGAGGCGTGATCGGCGCGCCCCCGGCTACTCGTTCATCCCCGCTGAACGCGCGGGCGCGCCCGTTCCCCCGACTCGGGTAGCCCCGCCCTTCCGCCATCCCGCGGCGGCGTACTATGTGGTACCGTCTCCCAAACGCCCCGGGGAGCAGTCACCATGTACGTCCACACGAGGTCGGTCGCGGACAGGGTCTTCGACGTCTGGCGCAGTCCCGGACGATTCACCAAGAACCCCGACATCATCCGGCTGCCCACCGGACGCCTGCTCCTCGTCTATAGCGACTCCGACGCACACTGGTCGCTCGAAGACCAGGTCATGATGCTGCTGGCCAGCGACGACGACGGCCGCACCTGGTTCAAGCACCGCGAGGTCGCCCGCCACGTGATCGCCAAGGGCGACGGCCGCCTCATCACCCCGCGCATAAGCCTGCTCAACGACGGCCGCGTCGTCGTCATCGTCGACCAGGACGACTTCAGCCACTTCCACGAAGAGCAGCCCCCTGGCATCCTGGCCTGGTGGAGCGATGACGGCGGCGACACCTGGAGCGAGACCCACGAGACCGGCATCATGGGCTTCGAGCCCGACCGCATGATCGACCTCCCCGACGGCCGGCTCGCCGTCGCCTCCCAGCTCATGCGCGGCGACTCGATGGAGTACGCCGAGATCATCTCCTGCTCCGAGGACGGTGGTCAGACCTGGTACGAGCAGGCCACCATCGCCTACGACGGTTACCACCGCTTCTGCGAGGGCGCCATCGTCGTCCTCGACGGCGGCAAGGAGCTCGCCTGCGTGCTGCGCGAGAGCCACTGCGCCGGCATACCCAGCTTCGCCGCCTTCTCGTCCGACGTGGGCAGGACGTGGTCCGAGCCGCAGATGATGCCGTTCGCCATCCACAGGCCCTACGCCAAGCAGCTACACGACGGCCGCGTGCTCGTCACCGGCAGGCACGTCAACGGCGGCCTCGGCACCTACGCCTGGTGCGGCGACCTCAAGGCCGAGGCCGGCCAATGGCAGGTCGGCGGCCCACGCAGGGAACACGCCGCCCACCTGGCAGACGACACGCTGGTCATCGAGAACAGGCCCGGCCACGAGTGCCGCTACTCCCTGCTGCCGCCCGAGTCACCCAGGAGCGAGATACTGCTGCAGGGCACGGTCCGGGTCGAGGGCCCGGACGACGCCTCGGTGGCCTTCCTGTCCGTCGGCGGCCTGATCCCCGACGGCGCCATAGCCGACATCGCACCCAACGGCGTCATGCTCGCCGAGGGCAAGCACAACTTCCGCGTCCCGTTCGACATGACCCAGGAGCGCGACGTCGCCATCTCCCACAGGCTCGGCATGCTGGAGGTCAGGGTCGACGGCGAGACGCTGATCCGCTACAGGGTGCGCCGCGAGGGGCAGGTGCTCGACGACCGCAGCGGCAACCCGGCGAAGCGCACCCAGTTCGGCCAGCTAGGAGACGCCGGCCGCAGCTTCTGGAAGCGCGTCAGCTACTCTGTCAAGAACCCGACGCTCGAAGACGTGGAATGGTCGTGGGACGCCGCCAGCGGCCAGCACCCGGACGAGTACCACAGGACCCGCATGATCCAGGTCTACGCCAACGACCCCGACCAGAAACCTAACCCGGACCACGGCTACTCGTCGTGGCTGCCGCTGCCCGACGGCCGCATCATCCTGGTCGACTACACCAACCGAGGCGACGAGCCGCGCCGCAGCCACATCGTTGGCGTCTACATCGAAGAGGCCGACATTGCGTAGCCGCTCACGGAGACCCCTGCGCAACCGTCATTCCCGCGCAGCGAGACCTTCGCACAACTGTCATTCCCGCGAAGGGAGACCCTTGCACAATCGTCATTCCCGCGAAGGCGGGAACCCAGGGGCGGATGGGTTGCGCGCGACCAACGGAGACTGACGTGCCCGACCTCGTCGTCCGCAACGGCAGTCTCATCGACGGCACGGGCGCTCCGGCCCGCGACGCCGATCTCGTCGTCGACCGCGGGCGGATCGTCCACGTAGGCGACGCGTCCGGCATCGAGGCGGCGCCCACCATCGACGCGGCCGGCCGGACGGTCTGCCCCGGCTTCATCGACGTCCACAGCCACTCCGACTTCCCGCTGTACGTCGACGGCCTCGCCCAGAGCGGCGTCCGGCAGGGACTCACCACCCTGGTCGTCGGCAACTGCGGCCACGGCCCGGCCCCGGCGCGAGACAGGGAGCTGACCAAGCAGGTGACCATCGGCGTCAACGACGAGTGGGGCGTCGACTTCGCCTGGACGACGTTCGAGGAGTACCTCGACAGCCTTTTCTCAGAGGGGCAGTCGCTCAACGTCGCGCCGCTCGTCGCCCACGGCCCCGTCCGGCTGGCGGCTATGGGCTTCGCCGCACGGCCGCCCACCGACGACGAGCTCGCCGACATGCGGTCGATGGTCGCCGAGGCGATGTCCGCCGGCGCCGTGGGCTTCTCCACCGGACTGGAGTACTCCCCTGGACGCCACGCCGACGAGGACGAGCTGACCGCTCTTGCCGGGGTCTCCGCTCGCCACGGCGGCATCTACGCCAGCCACATCCGCGAGCGCGGCGACAACTTCGTGGGCGCCGTAGAGGAGGCGCTGAACATCGCCCGCCGCGCGGGCCTGCCGGCCCAGCTGTCCCACCTCGCGCCGAGGCCGTACGCCCCCGGGGGCGCCTTCGACCAGGCGCTCGAAATGATCGGCCGGGCGCGCGATCGGGAAGGGCTGCGAATCGGCATAGACACATTCCCGGACCCGTGGGGCCCGGCGCACCTGCTCGATCTGGCTCCGCCCTGGGTCTACGAGGGTCCGGAGGACGAGGTGCTCGCCCGGCTGCGGGACCCCGACACCGCCGAGCAGTGCCGCGACCACTTCGAGCGGCCGACCAACTTCCTGCTGCGCCTCGGCGGGTTCGACACCTTCTTCCTGTCCACCTCCAACGCCCACCCCGAGCTCGTAGGCCGATCGCTCCAGGATATCTCGCGGGAGTGGGAGCTCGGCCCGGCGGAGACCGTGCTCGCGCTGGCCGCTGCCGACGGCGCGGACTACCTGAACGTGCTGATCCGCCACATATTCGCCCGGCAGGAAGACCTCGACAGGCTGCTGCTCGACCCGTACTGCAGCGTCGAGAGCGACGGCGTCGCCGCCTCCACGACTGGCCCGCTCAGGTCGCTCGTCGCCAACCGGTCCAGCTTCGGATACGCACCGCGGTTCATACGCGAGTACGCCCTCGACCGCGGCCTGTTCACCATCGAGGAGGCCGTCAGGAAGATGACGTCGCTCCCCGCCGACTCCGCCCAGCTACACGGTCGCGGCCGGCTGCAGCCCGGCCACGCCGCCGACTTCGTCGTGCTCGACCTCGAAACGCTGGCCGACAACACCACCGACGACAGCCCGCAGGCCTACCCCTCAGGCATCGACGTCGTAGCCGTCAACGGCCAGATCGTCGTAGACCACGGCGACCACACCCACGCAACCCCCGGCCAGCTGGCCGGCCACCGCAACGCCGGCTAACCGGGTACTGTCCCAACGGGAGCTTCTGAGTTGTCACGACTCGGAGCGAGCTCCTCTTCCGCGAGCCGCTCCACGCGTATCCGCAGCAGTGTGCCGCCCACCGCAAGGCCCTCTGCATCTATCTCTCCGCCGATCAGCCTCCGTAGAAGGCCGGCGAGGCTCGAATCTGCTTCTTCGAGTTGTGACGGAAGCTCGGGTCGCGAGAGAGGAAACACGCGCCGCTTCAGCAGGACGGCCCTCGCAACGTGACTGGCCGCGAACAGGAGCTCTTCCGTCGCAGCCTCCACGTCCTCGGCTTCCAGCAGCTGCGAGGCCATCCTGAGCCGCTTTCTCGCGTGCTTCAGCTTCGGGCGCCAGTCTGGCCAGTGGGGACTTTTGCTCTCGGCGGCGGCATTCGCGGCCCACCAGCCGCCAGGATCGCGTAAGGGCGTCCCAAAGCGCAGCGCCCAGGCAGGGTAGTCGTCGCCATCTGCCAGCCGCTTCAGGAACCTCGAACGGCTGTCTTGCTGCAGATGGACGTCGCCCGGGCGCTTGAGTCGAATCCTGCGGTCGTCGGCGTGCAGCACGAGAACGTCGATATCACTGTGCGGGTTCCTCACGCCCCGTGCACCGGAGCCGACCAAGACCACGGTCGTACTGTCGGCCAGCCCCTCGTCCGCAAGAGCGTCGAACACCGACTTCAATTCGGCTTCGATTGTCCCGATCATGCCTAAGCCCCTATGCGCGAGTCCACCTCGTCCACAAAGTGCTCCAGATCGTAAGCCAGATCTTCAAGGTCTTTCTCCCGAAGCTCCAGGCCGGGTCCGTCGTACGCGACATCCTTTCTCAGGCCGTTCAGCTCTTCCAACTCATCGCCAATGTCGTTGGAGATCAAACCATCCGCGCAAAGCTGTCTGGCCAATTCGGCCTTCTCGCGGTGGTTCTTGGTCCATTTGCGGCCGTACCGCTCCGCAAGAGCGGCTACACAGTTTTCGTAAGCATAGAAGGCCCACGTCACGGCCGCCTCTGGATCGGTAGCTTCCCACGACGCCGCTTGGACCCTCTCCAAGTGGCGTTTCGCACGAGCCAGATGCCGCCTAGCCTCCTCGGCGCCCATGTCGTTTCTCCGATACTGCGAGTCCTGTCAACGTTACCACTTCAGGCCGGGTACCGGCTACTCAGTTGTCCTTGAGCGGCCTCGTCTTCGTGGCGGAGGATGTGTTTCTGGATCTTGCCTACGGAGGTGCGTGGGAATTCGTCGCGGAACTCGACGAACTCGGGCACGCGGAACTTGGACAGGCGGGTCTTGCAGTAGTCGATGATATCGTCGTCCGGGGCAGTCATGCCCACCTGTAGGATGACGAACGCCTTTACCGACTCGTCACGTCTCTCGTCGGGAACGCCGATGACCGGAGCGTCAGGCTACCCCAGCACATTGGCTGAGCCTTCCGATCAGACTGCCGGCGGGCCCTCGACCAATCGTCCACTCGCGTACTTGTGCAGTACGCTGGACATGAGCGCTTCGCAGGGGACCCCCTGCTCAACCGCCTGCCTTTGAAGTGCTTCGAGATCGTTGCCTGAGACGTGGATGTTGACCCGCCGTTCCTTCTCGAACATTGCGCGAGCGTACTCCCTGTACCGGTCCATCTCGGCGTCACGGTCCGCCACCGGCCGCCACTCGCCGAGTTCGTAGGTTGTCAGCAGGTCTTTCTCTTCGCTATCGATGTCACCCATCCTCACTCCCCCGACGACAAGTATGCTCTCGTGGCCTTTCGGCTGGGGATGATCGTCTTCAGGAACACTTCAGACTCCGACTCCACGAACGGAACAAGGTAGGCGTAGTCCCTCATCCTGACGACGAACATGCGTTGACCGGGATACCTTTGCTGGTTCGGATGCGCCAGTACGTCCAGCAACCCCCCTGTCCCGATGTAGAAGACTACGTCCTCGAAGCCGACACCTCTCTGTTGCTGTAGGAGTCGATTCTTGCCGGCATTCCAAGAGTAGAGGGGCACCGTGCCATTGTACCACCGCAGAAAAGGCGCTCTCTGACCACGGGACGGCTGTCACCATCCATCTGAACAGGACTGCTGCTCGCGGCGAACACGGTCGCTAAACCTCTCGCGCGGCCTCGTCTTCGTGGCGGAGGATGTGTTTCTGGATCTTGCCGACGGAGGTGCGTGGGAACTCGTCGCGGAATTCGACGAATTCGGGCACGCGGAACTTGGACAGGCGGGTCTTGCAGTAGTCGATGATCTCGGTGTCCGTTGCGGTCGTGCCCTCCCGCAGGATGACGAACGCCTTGACCGACTCGTCCCGTATCTCGTCCGGGACGCCGATGACGGCGGCGTCGGCCACGCTGGGGTGCTGCTTGATGACCGCCTCCACCTCGCCCGCGGCGACGTTCTCGCCCGCGCGCTTGATCATGTCCTTCGCGCGGTCGACGAACCGGAAATAGCCCTCCTCGTCGACCTCCGCGATGTCGCCCGTGTGGAGCCAGCCGTCCTGGATCGTCCTGGCGGTGTTCTCCTCGTCCTTGAAGTAGCCCTTCATGATCGTCCAGCCGGGCTCGCCCTTCACGAGCACCTCGCCGGGGACGCCGTCAGGGACCTCGTCGCCGTTCTCGTCGACCACCTTGCACCAGTAGCCGAGCGAGGGCATGCCTATGCTCATGTTGTCCCGCGTGTAGTCGAGCGCGTTGACGAGCGGCTGGCCCATCGTCTCCGTCATGCCGTATATCTGCAGCAGCGGCGCGCCGAAACGCTCCTCCCACTCGTCGAGCTGCGCCTCCGTGACGTTCTGCGCGAAGATCGTCGTACGCAGGCCGTTGGCGCCCTCCGTCGGCGTCCTCGGCTGCGCCAGGATCATGCGGATAGGCGCCGCGAACAGGCTCGTCACCGTGCAGCCGTGGCGTCCCGACTGCGCCATGAACCGTGACGCGCTGAACCGCGGCATCAGCGCCACGCTCGCGCCGACATTCAGCGCCGTCATGAACGAGTAGTACTGCGCGTTCGCGTGGAAGAGCGGGAGCGTGATGAGCTGCCGGTCCTCCGGCCCCAGCCGCATGAGCTTCGACACGACCTCGCTCGTGTAGATGTAGTTCGCGTGCGTGACCAGCACGCCCTTGGGAAGGCTGGTCGTCCCCGACGTGTACAGGATCGCCGCCTCGTCGAGCGGGTGCAGCGGCACGGGCCGCAGATCGTCGGACTGTCCGTCGACGAGGTCGGAGAACCGGGATGCGCCATCGCCCGGTTCGTCCGGGCGGGTCACCAGCACGGCCCGCAGGTCGGGGCACGAGTCCCGGACCGCCCGGATGCCGGGCAGAAGGTCGGGCTGCGTGATCGAGACGACGCTCTCCGAGTGCCTGACGGGGTAGGCGAGCTCGTCGGGCGGGGACAGGGGGTTGGTCGGCACCATGACGGCGCCGATCTTGCCGATGGCGAACCACGCGAACAGGAACTCGGGGCAGTTCGTGAGCTGCAGGTTGACCTTGTCGCCCTTCTCCACGCCGAGGGACAGCAGCGCGTTCGCAGTGCGGTTGACCATAGAGTCGAACTCGGCGTACGTGTACGAGGAGGCGCTCTCTTCCTCGTCTTCGAAGACGAGGAAGGTCTTGTCGGGCTGTGCCCTGACCTTCTGCTCCAGCAGCTTCCGGAGATTCCGCTTGCCGACTACGTTGTACGGCATCCCAGCCTCCTGTCTCGCCGCGCGGCAGGCCTCGCCGGCGCGTGTCGCGCCTGTCGGTTACTTGCCTTCCGGGGCCGGCGAGGGCATCGCGCCCTCGTCCAGGTCGACGGCGAGCATGTGGTCGCCCCTGCTCGCCCAACTCCAGAACAGGCCGTTGACCCCCGGAATGGACCTGAGCATCTCGTTTGTGTACTTCCTGCCGTATACCCTGGCCAGCCGCTCTCTGATCATCAGGCTGGCCCACAGACCGACTCGGTGCTCCTGGCAGAGCGGCCCGTACTCGTCGGCTAACAGCTCGGGCAAGGGCCGCTGTCCGAACTCCCCCTCGAAGAAGCTGGTGAGATAGCCGTAACCCATCCGCAGGTGACTTCCCACGACGTTGGCGTGTCCCGGCACGATGAAGTCGACCAGGCGCTCTCGCACCCACGTGCGCCAGTCGAGGTACAGGTTCCCCAGGGGAGGGCCGAAATAGTCGCCGGGCGGGACTCCCATGCCGAGACCTAGACCGCGCTCGTCGCAGAACCTCCTCACCCCGCGCAGGTACTCGGTTACGAACTCGCCGCGCAGGCGACGCCACGCCTCCAGGTCGAAGTTCTGCGTGAGGATGTCCACGCCGTAGCGCTGCCAGAACGCGTCGGCGACGGGCCGGTTGAAGCCGTACTGGTCGCCGTGCTCGGCGGGCATGCGGTGCCCTCGGGTCGCGACGTACACGCCGTCCCATTCGTACCTGTCTACCAGGTGCGCCAGCTCCCGGAGCTTGTACTCTCTCACCTCCGGGTAGGCGTATTCCGGTACGCCCCAGTGCCTCTTCTGCCAGTCGCGGTCGCAGGAGTAGTAGTCCGGGTGCTCGCGGAAGAAGATCGATTCCCAGGGATAGCGGCCGTGGGTGTAGTTGTCGGCGTGGGGCGGCATGCCTTCGTCGTACATGTCCACGTAGCAGTAGACCGGTACGCCGGCTTCGCGGGCAGCCTGGGTTGCGGCCGCCGCGTCGTCCACCTCGTCGATCGCCAGGTCTTCGTCCGGCCTGTACTCCAAACGGCGCGGGTCGCGTTCGGCCAGCTCGACCACCCACCGCTCCTGGCGCCATATCATGGCGGTCAGGCCGTACGCCTCCTTCCATCGCAGGAGCGCGTCGCGGATGCGCTCGGGGGTGTTCAGCCGGAGCTCTTCGCGTTCGGACACGAGGGTGTCTCCCCAGCTGCACATCATCAGGTCGCCCTTCACGTCGTGCATTGCAGACTCCCCCATTACGCCGAACCCTCGCCCGGGGTCGGCTACTCTTTCTGAGCCTCTATGGCCCGAATCACCCGGGGCTCCGTGTCGAGCGGGCCGCGCTCGCCGCGCATCCGCTCCCGGAGCGCGTCGGTGGCGGCGAGATCGACCGTGGGCGGGTCGCCAGCGATGACGACGCCGTAGGCGTCCCGTGCGTGGCCCGCCGTCACCTTCTCCAGCCGGACGTCGCGCAGCACGGCCTCCGGATCGCGGTCGAGCGGGTCGCCGTAGCCGCCGCCCCCGGCCTGGATCGACCTGTACGCGTCCCCGGCCTTCAGGTCGGCCATGAACTTGGAGGGCGCGTCCTCGTTGGCGGTGTCGGGGTTCAGGATGCCGCGTGTCGGCGTGCCCGGCCCGCCGCCCTGCGCTCCCCACGGGAGGAACTTCCCGCGGTCGGACCGTATCTGGATGATCGCCTCGTCCGCCGTCAGCTCGTACTCCCTGACGACGCCGAGGCCGCCCCGGAACTCCCCCGCGCCCGCGCTGTCTGGGACGTAGCCGTAGCGGTTGATTCGCAGCGGCTGGTCGGCCTCGATGCTCTCTATGGGCGTGTTGGCCTGGTTGGTGACCGGCGCGGTCGCGCCGTCCGCCCCGTCGGCGAACGGGCCGCCGCCGCGGGGCCCGTCGTTGTTGAACTCCAGGAAGACGAACGCCTTGCCGCCGGGGTGGTACCCGCCGAAGGTGACGCCGACCTCGCCGCCGCCCCACGCCCCCGGAATCCGGTCCGGCAGCGCCTTGGCCATCGCGCCCAGCACCGTGTGGGCGACCCTGAAGCCGCCGAGTCCCCGGGCCGCCACCGGCGCGGGATGCTGCGGGTTGACGTAGGAGCCCGGCTCGGCGACGACCTTGATCGGCCGCACGAACCCGGCGTTGGCCGTGATGTTCGGGTTCGTGATGCACTTGAGCACGGCGTAGGCCGCCGACTTGGTGAAGGCCAGGTTCGGGTTTATCGACCCCTTCGCCTGCGGAGACGTGCCGGTGAAGTCCAGCTCGATCTCGTCGCCCTCGATCGTTATGCGGACCTTGATCGCGATCGGCTCCGGGTTGAAACCGTCGTCGTCGACGTAGTCGGTGAACTCCCACGAGCCGTCGGGCAGGCTTTCGATCTCTGCCCGCGTCAGGCGCTCGGTGTAGTCGATGATGTCGGTCATGTAGCTCCTGAGGTTCTCCAGCCCGTGCTCCTCGACCAGCCGGAGCACGTCCTTCTCGCCCTGCCGCAGCGCCGATAGCTGCGCCTGTACGTCCCCGAGCACCTTGTCCGGCACCCGGACGTTCTTCTCGATGATCCGCCAGACGGCCTGGTTGAGCTCGCCCTCCTCGTAGAGCTTCAGCGGCGGGAGTCGCAGGCCCTCCTGGTAGATCTCCGTGTTGTCGCAGGCGTTGCCGCCGGCGACGCGGCCGCCGATGTCGGTGTGGTGGGCGATCACGCAGGTCCAGCCCATCAGCAGCTCGTTTACGAAGACGGGCTTGAACAGGAAGATGTCCGGCAGGTGGCTGGCGCCCTCGTACGGGTCGTTGTTGGCGAAGACGTCGCCCGGCTTTATGTCGTCGCCGAAGTGTTCGCGAACGGCGTCGAGCGCCGGCTGCATCGCGCCCATGTGGAAGGGCAGCGTCAGCCCCTGCGCCACCTGGTCGCCCTCGGCGTTGAAGATCGCGGTGGAGAAGTCCATGTTGTCCCGCACGACCAGCGACCGGGCGGTCCTCACGACCGTGACCGCCATCGTGTCGGCCGCGCTCTCGAGGTAGTTCTTGATGATCTCCCGCGTTACGGGGTCCAACCCCTCGCGTCCCGTCATTGCGCAGTCACTCCTCAGTCCGCGCGTTCGAGGACTATGTTGTTCATGAAGTCCAGCGAGGCCGACCATCCGGGGGGAATTACCGCGGTCGAGTCATACTCCTCCACGACGAGCGGCCCGTGGGCGCCGCCGGCGACCTCGTCCCTGCCGATCACCGGTGTCGCGATCCACTCGCCCCGGTGCGTGAAGTAGACGTCCCGGTCCGCGGCCGCCCGCCTCTCCGGCATCCCGACCATTCGCATCCGCTCCGGCACCCTCGACTCCTCGGAGAGACCGCGGGCGACGACGCGGACGCTGACGAGCTGCAGCGGGTCGTCCGCCCGGTACCCGTAGGTCCTCTCGTGCTCTACCCCGTACGACTTGCCGAGCTCTTCGAGTGTCTCCGGGCGGAACGACGGCTGCGGCATCGCGACCGTGAGCTCGGAGGTCTGGCCGATGTACTTCATGTCGACCTGGGCTACGATCTGCTGCCGCCCGTCCTCGAATCCCTCGGCCAGCAGCAGGTCGCGGCCCTCGCCGCGCAGCCGCTCCAGGATGCCGTTGACCTCGTCGAAGTCGAGCTCGGCGAAGGGCCGGAAGTGGGTCTGCACGAAGTGGTGCTCCAGGTCGGCGAAGAGCAGGCCGAACGCGCTGAACACGCCCGGAGACGGCGGGACTACGATGCGCCCGATGCCGAGCTCCTCCGCGAGGCCGGCGGCGTGCAGCGGGCCGCCGCCGCCGAAGGCCACCAGCGTGAATCGCCGCGGGTCGCGGCCGCGCTCGCTCGACACGGCCCGCAGCGCGCGGGCCATGTTCGAGTTTGCCAGCAGGTGGACGCCGCTGGCCGCGTCGACGTCGGACAGCTCCAGCGGCTGCCCGACCTTGTCGCGCAGCGCCGCGCGGGCCTTGTCGGCCATGATCGGGAAGGTGCCGCCGAGCAGGTGCTCGGGGTTGAGGTATCCGAGAGCGACGTTGGCGTCGGTGACGGTGGGCTCAGCGCCGCCGCGGTCGTAGCAGACCGGCCCTGGCACGGCGCCGGAGCTCTGGGGCCCGCACCGGAGGGCGCCGCCCTTGTCGACCCACGCGATGCTGCCGCCGCCGGCGCTGACCTCGGCCAGGTCGATCGATGGCACGCGCAGGATGTACCCCGAGCCCTTCAGCAGCCGGTGGCCGACGCTCATGCCGCCGCCGACCTCGTACTCCGGCGCCAGCAGCATCTCGCCGTCCTCGATCATCGACGCCTTCGCCGTCGTGCCGCCCATGTCGAACGTGATCACGTTGTCGATGCCGAGACGCTTGCCGAGATGGTAGGCGCCGACGACGCCCGCGGCGGGGCCCGACTCGATGCAGTACATCGGCTTTTCGATGGCCGACTCGACGGGCGCGAGCCCGCCGTTAGACTGCATCACCATGAGCGGCACCTCGATGCCGCTCGCCCGCATTCCGACGTCCAGGTCGCCCAGGTAGCGCGCCACCACGGGGCGCACGTACGCGTTGATGACCGTCGTGCTCGTCCGCTCGTACTCTCTCATCTCCGGCAGCAGCACGCTCGATACGGAGAGGCTGACGCCGGGCAGCCGGGCCCGAACGGCCTCGGCGATGCGCGCCTCGTGATCGGCGTTGGCGTACGAGTGCAGCAGCGCGATCGCGACCGACCTTACCCCGGAGGCGGCGACGCGGTCGACAACGGCGGCTACACTGTCGGGGTCGAGCGGCTTGAGCACCTCGCCGCTGAAGGTCGTCCGCTCGGAGACCTCGAAGCGAAGGTCGCGCTCGACCAGCGGCGGCGGCTTCTGGTAGTAGAGATCGTAGAGGTGCGGCGTCCTGATCCGGGCCAGCTCCAGGACGTCGCGAAAGCCCTCCGTCGTGATGAGGGCCGTCGGCTCCCCCTTGCCCTCGAGGATGGCGTTGGTGGCGACAGTGAAGCCGTGGCCGACCTCGGAGACGTCGCCGGGGCCTATGCCCAACTCCCCGATGCCGAGGGCCAGACCCTGGAGCACGGCACGGCCGTAGTCGTCCGGCGTGCTGGCGACCTTCTTCACCAGCACCCGCCCGTCGGAGCCGGCGAATACCACGTCCGTGAAGGTGCCGCCGATGTCGACCCCGGCCCTGAAGCTGGTCATCTCTCGTACCAGGCCCGCAACGAAAATCGCGGCCCGCGCCGCGACCGGAATCTTATCACAGCCGCGCCCGCGCTCAGGTGGACAGCAGCTCCAGGTGCTCCTTGCGCAGCTTCGCGACCTTCGGGTCGATCACGATGCGGCAGTAGGGCTGGTTGCGGTTCCGAAGGTAGTAGTCCCTGTGGTACGCCTCCGCCTCCCAGAAAGCGCCCAGTGGCGCGACCTCGGTCACGATATTTCCCGACCAGATGTCCTGTTCCTCGACCTCCGCGATCACCGCCGCCGCGGTCTCCCTCTGGGAGTCGGAGTGGTAGTAGATGGCGGAGCGGTACTGCGTGCCCACGTCCGCTCCCTGCCGGTTGAGGGTCGTCGGATCGTGGATCGTGAAGAAGACGCGCACGAGGTCCCGGTAGGTCACCACGGTGGGGTCGTACGACACCTGCACCACCTCGGCGTGGCCGGTCACTCCGGTGCACACCTGCTCGTAGCTGGGGTTGTCGACCTGGCCCCCGGTGTAGCCGGACACGACCTCGCTCACGCCCCGCAGCTCCTGGTAGACGGCCTCCAGGCACCAGAAGCACCCGCCGCCAAGCGTTGCCTTTTCCACGGGTCCGCTCATGTCACCTTCCTTATCGGGCCTTCACATCGTGAGGCCGTTGTATGGTCGTCATTTCCGCGAAGAGCCCGCCCCCGTGGAGACGGGGGGAGACCCTTGCATAACCGTCATTCCCGCGAACGCGGGAACCCAGGGGCGGGGTCTCCCAGATACAAAATCGACGCGTCTTTGTCACATCCGCCGCTCGCAAGGTGAGTTACGCAAAGGTCTCCGAAGGCGTGAATCGAGTCGGCCGGCTTCAAAACTCCAAGCCGAGCAGCCGCATCGCGTTCAGGCCGAGGATGTTGCGCTTGGCCTGCGCGGAGATGTTCGAGGTCGCAATCTTCCCGACCTGGTGGCGCGGATCGAAGACAGGAATGTCGGAGCCGTACAGCACCCTCTCGCTGCCCACCTCGCCGACAAGATACTCGAAGGCGCCGTCGTTCGACTCGGACGTGGCCGTCTCCAGGTAGACGTTCGGCAGCGCGCGGGCGGCCTCTACCGCGCCGTGCAGCCGCCTCGAGCCGGCCCCGCCGGCGTGGGCGAAGACCCACGTCACGTCCGGGAATTTTTCCGACAGTGCTGAGTACCGTTTCAGCATCGTCGTGCCGGGGGGATCGAAGGGGTAGGTCGGATGGCTCATCACCGCGAGACCCCGGTCGTTCAGCCACTCGTATATCGGGAAGTAGGCCGGATCGTCGTTGGGCTTGCCGAAGTAGTCCGGGTAGATCTTGAGGAACTTCGACCCGAGTTGGTCGAAGGCGCGCTCCAGCTCCCTGATCGCCTCGTCCGGGTAGTAGGGCGTGACGAACGCGACCGGCACGAACCGGTCCGGCGCCCTGTCCACGAATGTCGCGACGAGGTCGTTGCCGACGCTCGCGTCGCTGTACCAGATGCAGTTGATGCACGCCTTGTCGACGCCGGCGGCGTCCATGATCCGAATGTAGACGTCCGGATCGGCGACGTGGCGTCCGCGCCTGGCGTTGCCGACGTGGGCGTGGAAGTCGATGATCGGGGTGTCCACCGGGCTACTCCGTACCCAGAATGCGGTCGAGGTTTCCCGAGCAGATGCGCGCGAGCGACTCTTCGCTCAGGCCGCAGCGGTGCAGATGGTAGAGCTGCGGCGGCATGGACGAGTCGGGGAACGCCGAGCCGAACAGGATGCGCTCGTCGCCTATCGCGTCCAGGGCCACGGTCACGCCGTCGGTGCTGACGAGCCGGGACAGCTCGAGGTACAGGTTCGGCGTGCTCTCCAGGAGCATGATGACCCAGGGCAGGTCTGTGTACACGGCGTCGCACAGCACCGCCGTGACGTCCGGGTGGGCGCTGAGGGTCTCGTGCACGTCGCTGGGGTCGATCGAGCCGGTCAGCCGGGGATTCCACGGGCGCTCGGTGGGATACGAGGCCGGGAGCCAGAGCGGCACGCGCTCCTTGGCCATCCAGTCGAGCCAGCGTCCGATGGCCCACTCCCTGAAGGGGAACGCGTAGACGGTCGGCAGCATCCGCACCGACGTCACGCCGGCTTCCTCGACCTGGTGGGCGAAGGCGTCCAGGTCCTCGTACGGGCTGGCGACGAACTGGGGGACCAGGCCGGGATGGTCCCGGACCATCTCCAGCAGCGCGCGGTTGCCGTCCTCGGCGTCCCAGTTGACGGCGTGAGTCGAGTAGACCAGCGCCCGGTCGACGCCCGCGCTCTCCATCGCGGCGAGCGTGCCCTCGGCGTCGTCGACCGACACCCGCTTGTCGTGCCGCCTGCCGAGGCTCACGTTAGCGTCGAAGACGGGGACCGACGGCCTGAAGTCGAAGTCTACATTGCCCATGCGGGACCACCTGCGCCCGGGAACGCCGGCGAGTGTATCAGCGAACAGCCGTCCGAGTCCACGCCTGCGCTGCGGGCGTGACTGTTCAGAGTTGAGGGGACACCTGACCCGTTCGCCCCGAGTGCCCCGACGCTTCGTCGGTGTGTATCGAGGGGCCGCCACGAAGAGCGGGCGAGGCTCAGCCCCAAATCATCCCCATCATCACAATCCCACGAATCCCAGTTCAGACGTTCCGCCTCACCCACTCTGAACAGCTACTTGCGGGGGATCCCGGTCGTTGTGGTCGCTCGCGCGTTCCGGCAACTGCCAGGACGACGACCTCGGCCCTTTCGACGGGTTAAGCCTCTTCGAGCTCGACCCCGATCTTCTCGATCAACTCGGCGGTGTCGCGGCCATTTCGCAGAAGCCAGTCCAGCGCCTCCACTTCTGTGACCAGGCGGAGCGTTGAGCTCGTGCCCAGGCCCCTATCCTCGACCTTGCAGATGAACAGATGGCCGAGGTTGGGAGACTTGTAGAGCGTCTCTTCGATGGGTGGCGCCTGCTCATAGAAGTCATCGGGGATAGTCGCCTTGGCCAGCAGCTCGCTCTTGTCGGTGTCGTATATCCTGCGATTGATTATCGCCTTCATGTCACGTTGTTCCCCCGTTGATGGATGGGAATGACGCTCTGCCGGCGTGCACGTCGTCGAGGTATTTCAGGAACGCAACCAAGGCCCTTGCGTCTCGGATACCGCCCCAAACCTGATCGGCGTCGAGGATTTCTTGGTAGAAGTTGACGTGGAGAGTCATCACAGCGTTGAAGCGGGTCAGGTGTCGCTCCGGGTCGGGGTACTCCCCGATCATGCGCCGAGCATTGTCCACCGTTCGCTTGTGCGTTCCCGTGCGCCAGCCTCTATCGACGGACATGGCCGAGATGTAGTGCGAGACGGCGCCCCAAGCCTTTTCCGAAGCCTGCAGCAGGTCGCGCCTATGGTACTCCTCGACAGCCTGATCGAGGAACTGGTCGCTGATCTCGCGATGACGAGTCTCGGTGGCTAACGGTGCGCCCCGCGCCTGTTCGCCCGACCAGTTTAGCATCGGGATCGAGAGGCTGTCTAAAGGGGGGTGTTCCCGGCGACGGTTCAGACTTGCTCAATTGGCGAGTGGTTGCGCACACCCTCGGATACGCGCCGGCCGCGCCGCTGAGAGTGGGCGGGCTGTGCGGCCGCTCGAACAGATAGGTGCGGGCCCTGCCCCGAACGGGGCAGGCTCAGGGCGCAGCCGAGTCCCGCCTGAACGCAGCTCCCAGCCCGCTAGCCCAGAACGGCCTTGCGAAGCGTGCCGTTCAACCTGGTCTGCCATCCCTTGCCGCTCTGCCGGAAGTGGGCCACTACGTCCGCGTCGAGGCGCAGTGTCACCTTTTCTTTGGTCGGGGCCTTCTGCTTACCGCGGGAGCGGCGGTACGCCTCTACGAGGTCGGGTACGATCTCAGCGGCCGGACGCATCCGGGCGAAGTCCTCTGCCGTAAGCTCGGGGTTGTCGGGGTCCCTGGCGGCGCCGACCCGGATGGCGACGTCCTCCTCGTACTCGGCCTCTACCTCGTCGAACGTCATGGCGGTTGCCGCGATCTCGTCGATCTGTCGCCTGGTGAGGTCGACCTTAGCGGGCGCCGGCCAGACAGTTCCTGGCTTAAGCTTGGGCATGATCTCTCCGGGGGCTCAGGTCTACTGCGGGATCACCGGCAGGACTACCCGGGAGGGGCGCGACGGGTCGTGGAAGACGGTCTGGCGGGCGGTCCTCAGCTCGGCCTCGGCGTAGTCGTTGCCGCCGGTGTTGTGGTTGCGGTCGAAGTTGGGGAAGTCGCTGCTGGAGACGTCGACGCGTATCCGGTGGCCGGTCCTGAACAGGTTGGCGGTGGGGTTCAGCTGGATGGTGTACTCGTAGACCTCGCCGGGCTTTATCGGCGTGGGGTTGTCGTAGGACTCCCGGAAGCGCGCGCGGACGATGCCGTAGCAGAGCTTCATCGAGAAGCCGTCCGGCCAGACGTCGACGAGCTTGACGGTGAAGTCGGTGTCGGGAGCGGAGGATGCGGCCCAGAGCTTGACGACGATGTTTCCGACGACCTCGACGGGCTCTTCCAGAGGCGGCGTCTGGAAGACGAGGACGTCCTGTCTGCCGTCCAGGGGCCTCTCGTCGGCGGGCTCGTGAGAGCCGGCGCTGGCCGGGTAGATGGTCATGACAGGGTCTCGCGGGTCGTAGACGTACTCGTTGGGAGGGCTCTCGCCCGGAGGCTTCTGGGAGAGCAGCCCGTCTCCGGCGATGGTCTTTGCACCCCCGTTGCTGTGGAAGAAGTAGTCGGTGTACCGGGTGTTGGGCAGGGGCCACCTGTCCTCGTGGCGCCAGCGGTCGGCGCCCATGACGAACAGCTGGGCCCTGGGCACCTCGTCGAGCCCGGTGTCCTCGCCCTTGAGCCAGTGTCCGAACCACTGCTCGACGACCTGGTAGAAGTCCCGCTCCGCCTCGGGCCCGAAGTCGACCTTGCCGACGGTGCGCTCGAAGTCGGTGCCGGTGTGCCTCCACGGGCCGACCATGATGCGCGTCTGGGTGCGGGCGGTCTCGGAGGCGGCGTTCTCGGACATGCCGGCGAATATCTTGAGGGCGTTGACCTGCTGGTCGAACCAGGACGTGGTGATGAACGCCGGCGCCTCGATCCCGCGCAGCTTGGTCAGGAAGTCGAAGTTGTCCCGGCCGCGCTCTCCAAGCCACTTGCGCCAGTGGTGGCCGAGGCCATGCATGGCGTGGTCCGGTATCTCCATGAGCGGCAGGAACCATGTCCACTTGTCGCGGTCGCGCTCGTCGAACAGCCGGCCGGCCTCCGCCCAGTCCCGGGGGCCCCACGGCTCGTCGTCGCGGGCGATCTGGTCGGGGGCCAGGTTGACGACCATCCACCGCAGTGACTGGCCGAGGCGCAGCACTCCGCTCATCTCCTGGTCGAGTGTGCTGGCGGCTATGGCCTGCGGCATCATGGCGGCCAGGTGCGGGGGCTTCGCGTGGGCGAGCTCCCACTGCGTCCAGCCGTCGTAGGAGCTGCCTACGGTGCCGACCCTGCCGGTCGACCACGGCAGGCGGGCCGCCCACTCGATCGTGTCGTAGCCGTCCTCGGTGTCGTGGTGGTCGCGGCGGAAGGTGCAGGGGAAGAATTCGCCCTCGGAGGCGTAGGTGCCCCGGATGTCCTGTGCGACGAAGGTGTACCCCCGCTCGGCCAGGGAGTGACCCCGCTCCTCGTAGTACCGGGTGTCGATGCGCGACTTGTTATAGGCCGTCCGCGTGACGATGGTCGGGTAGCGTCCCTTGCCCTCCGGGTGGTAGACGTCCGCCCGCAGAATGGTGCCGTCGCGCATCGGCACCCTGACGTCCTTCTCTACGGCGACCGTGTAGCGCTCTTTCTTGACTTGGCGCGGCATGTCGCGAGGCCTCCTCTGGAATCTCGGCGGCTTCGGCGCTAGGCCCGCGCTCCCATCCAGAAGGCGTAGAGCCTGGCCTGACTGAGCTCGAAGCGCAGCCTCACCGGCCTCTCGCGGGCGGGAGCGCCGCGCTCACCCCACGTGAGCTCCCGGGCCAGGTCGTCGTCGCGGACAGCGTCGCTGTCGGACAGCGAGAGCCCGGGGACGGGGTCGTACGTCTCGGCGTCGACGACCTCGGCCCTGAGCTCGCCGCGGCCCGCGTCGACGTTGACGTAGAGTCCGCCCCGGTCCAGCGCGAACGGCGCTGTGACGAGCGTGCCCTTCGCGTCGGCGTCCAGCGACACGAAGCCGTCGAGCCTGATCTTCGCGAGGCACAGCGCGCTCGTGTCCTCGAAGTATTTGGCGTACGACTCGTCGCGGTCCTTGCGGTGGCAGCGGAAGCGGCAGGCGTTGTAGTAGACCCATATCTCGCCCAGGTCTTCCCTGACCACGGGCCGGCCGCATGGCAGCATCTGAGACGTGTCGTACACCTCGCCGTCCCAGGGCAACACGCCGATGAAGACGTCACGGTTCGCGACGCGGTCCCAGTGGCGGAGGTCGCGGGAGACCGAGACCTCGGTCTGGTTCAGCCCGGTGTGGTTGGTGCCCAGCCATCGGCCGGACGGGTTGAAGAGCACGGGCAGGCCGACGTACAGGCCCTCGTACGGCATGACGGCCATCTTGTAGACGTGCGCGATGAAGCTGTCGTTCTCGACGACGTGCGGGCTCAGGTACGCCGGGTCCTCGACCACCTGTCGGATGCGCCTGCGCCGGTTGTTCCGGTCCTTCTCGTCGCTGTGGAATATCAGCTCCGGCTCGGTCCAGTCGATGAAGTCGTTGCTGGTCGACAGCCAGACCGACCTGCCCCACTTCTCGAGCGAGAGCTTCACGGTCGCGATGAACAGTCCGGCGTCCTCGTCGTGCGTCATGAAGGACGTGTCGTCGCTCGGTATGGGCGGCACGTCGATCATCGTCCAGTCGAAGCCGTCCGGGGACGTGGCCGGGTAGCGCGCGAGCCCCCGGTCGGCGAACAGGCCCTTGTACCTGCGGTCCGGGTCCTCGTCGAGGTCGTCGCGGACAGCGTGATCGAGCGACATGCCGGCGGGGTCGACCGCGACATTGTTGTCCTTCGAGCCGTTCCACTCGTAGAGGCCGAGGTTGGGGATATCCCACTCCAGCCCGTCGGCCGAGGTGGCGTAGTGCACCGTGTCCCTGGCGTAGATGTCCCTCTGCGCCGCCCTGTACCACCACTCCCATACGCCTTTTTCGGGGCTCCACTGTGGCGGACTGGCCGTCTGGTGTCCTGTCTGGCCGCGAGAGATGTCCGGCCGGATGACGGGTCCGGCCCGCTCCGGCTCGTTCAGCTTGCGCCGCAGGCCGTACTTCGACTCTATGGCGTCGTCGTCGAGAAAAAGCTGCTTGTTGCGTCCCGGGTATATCGTCCTCATGCGAAGCCTCCTCGGCCGCCCGCGCCCTCGACGGCGTCCGTGCGTCTGGCCGCGGCGAGCCGTACGTGCTCAGGGTAGGGCGTTACGCCCACGCGGTCAACGCGGCTTGGCGTCCCGGCCGCCGGGAAGGCGACGACGTGGCCTGGCGATCGTCCTCAGTCCTGGCGGTATAGGCCTCGCGGCAACTCACGCACGGCGGCCCCGACTCTGTGGTCGGCGATGGCCAGATCGAACTGCGCCTGGAGGTTCAGCCAGAACTGGGGCTCGACGCCAAACCAGTGCCCGAACCGCAACGCGGTGTCCCCGGTCACGGAGCGCTTTCCGGCGATGATCTGGCTGATGCGGTTGGGCGGCACCGCAATCCGGCGGGCGAACTCCGTCTGGCTGACGCCCAGCTCCGCCAGCTCGCCCTCTAGTATCTCGCCGGGATGAACGGCTCGTTGCAACATGCTCCCAGTCTTACACATCCAGAGCAGCGGCGGCTAGCCCGCCCGGCGCAGCACCCTGCCCGGCGTGGCGCCGGTGTGGGCGCCGTCGGAGATGACGGACTGGCCGTTGACGTAGAGGTGCTCGATCCCGGTGCTGAGCCGCTGCGGCTCCTCGAAGGTCGCGTGGTCGATCACCGTGCCCGGGTCGAAGACGACGACGTCGGCGGCCAGCCCCTCTGCTATCCGGCCACGGTCGCGAAGCCCGAGGCGGTCGGCCGGGAAGCCGCTCATCTTGTATATCGCGTTCTCCAGGGAGAGCACGCCGTCCTCCCGGACGTAGCGGCCGAGGATTCGAGGGTAGCAGCCGTAGTAGCGGGGGTGGATCATGTCGTCGGCCCAGGGTCCGGTCGGGGAGACGGCGCGGCCGTCGGAACCGATCATCGCGTGCTCGTATTGCACGAAGAAACGTACGTCGCTCTCGACGCGGTTGTGGCCCACGACCCCGACGTCGTTGTCCTCCTCGTCGATCAGCGAGAGCACGACCTCCCGCGGGTCGACGCCCCGGTCTTCCGCGATGTCCGCCAGGCTGCGTCCGGGGACGTCGCGGTTCGCCTCCGAGCCGACGTAGGTGATGAACATCCTGTCCCAGGTCCACGGCAGCCCTCGGAAGTAGCCGGCCGCCATGTCTTCGAAGGCGCGGGCGCGGTCTGCCGGGTCTCTCAGGCGAGCGAGCATCGCGTCGACGCCGCCCTCCTGCACCCACGAGGGCAACGACTGGTAGAGGCCCGAGGCGCCCGCGGTGTACGGATAGACGTCGCAGGTCATGTCGAGGCCGCCGGCGCGGGCGCGGTCGATCACCTCGACCATCCGCTCGCCGTGTCCGAAGACGCGCGGGTCCCCGATGGCGATGTGCGAGAACTCCACGGGCACGCCGGCGCGCCTGCCGATCTCCGCCGCCTCCTCGATCGACTTGACGTGCCACCCGGCCCATACGCGTGCGTGGGTGGCGTAGAAGGCGTTCCGGTAGGGCGCGATCGCCTCGACGAGAGAGACGAGCTCCTCCGTCTCGGCGTACATCGAGGGCGCCAGGGTGAGTCCGGTTGAGAGGCCGAACGCGCCCTGCTCAATCGACTCGGCCGCGAGTTGGCGCATCTCCGTCATCTCGTCGTCAGTCGGCGGCCTGTCGTCGGTCACTCCGGCGGCGACGCGCAGCGCTCCGTGGCCCACGAGCGGCGCGATGTTCAGGCCCACGCCGGCGGTCTCGGTAGCCTCGGCCCAGCCGTCCAGCGTGGCCCACGTCCAGGGCGCGTGGCACCTGAGCGTCGCGCCCATGGCCTGCCGCAGGCCTTCGACGCCGGCCGCGCCGGCCGGGTAGGGCGTGTAGCTGCAGTTTCCGGTGACCTCGGTCGTGACTCCCTGGAAGGCCTTGCTCTCGCCTCCCGGGTCGTCCAGCATCGAGACGTCGGAGTGGCTGTGCATGTCGACGAAGCCCGGCGCCACGACGCGGCCCGACGCGTCGACGGTGCGCGCGGCCTCCACGCCCCCCAGGTCGCCGACGGCGGCTATCGACCCTCCGGCTATACCGACGTCGGCCCCGAACCGAGGGTTTCCGGTCCCGTCCACGACCGTCCCGTTCCTGATCACAGTGTCGAACGCCATGAAGCTGCTCCCTCTATGGTGCTGCCGCCGCCTGCCGGTCCTGGCCGGCCGCGAAGACGAGCCTGCGCAGGGCGCGCCGCACCAGGCCGCCTCGCACGCTCTTCCAAGCGTCGTCGACGTCGGCTGTCTCCGCGGGCCGCGCTCCACCGTACCGCCCGATGGCGAAGGCGGCCGCGACGGCCTGCGCCCCTGCCGCGACCCGCGGTATCGCGCGCCCAAGAGTGTCGGCGTACTCTCCCGGCGTCTGGTTGGCGACCCTGCGGATGCCGGCCAGGGTCCCGAGCCTGCTCATCTTCGTGTAGGCGCGCTCGCCCGGGCCTCGGCCGAGCCCCCGCGACCACGCCAGCCACGCCGCCAGGACGGCGAGGGACAACGCCCCAAGACCGGCGGCGACGGGAACGCCCACGTCGAGAACCCTGGGATCGAGGGCAGGCGAGGCTTCGCCTGCATCCGGCGTCTGCTGCGCCGCCGTGGCGGGATCGATCTCCTCGCAGGGATCGATCTCCTGGGCGGACCAGGCGGGCCGGGTTCCGGGTACGCCCGGCTGGTTGAGGCGAATGAACTCCGGGTCGCCCAGGAGGTCGTCCGGCGGGGCGCAGGGGTACGGCTCCTGCTCGGGGGCTTTCACTCCGGCGCCAGCGCCAGTGCCGGAGGCCGAGGCCGCGGTAAACTGCGCCACCTCGGGCCAGTTGGGGGACGGCTCGAAGTCGATCCACCCGTACTCCGGGAAGAACACCTGCGTCCAGCCGTGGCTGTCCGAGTCCCGTACCGCCCTGCGGCTCGCGCCCTCCGGGACCTCGCCGGCGGCATACCCCGCCGCGAGGCGCGCGGGGACGCCCACCGCGCGAAGCATGACGGTCATGGCGGAGCTGAAGTGGTCGCCGTAGCCCTCCCTGGTCTCGAACAGGAAGTGGTCCACCACGTCGACGCCCGTTGGGGGCTTCTCGATGTCCCTGGTGTAGGTGAAGGTATCGCCGCGCAGGTAGTCCCGGACCGCGAACGCCTTGTCGAGGGGCGTAGCGGCGTCGCGGGTCACCTCGAGGGCGAGATCGCGGACGCGCCGCGGCAGGCTCTCGGGAAGCTGCAGGTAGTGGTCCCTGGTGAATCCGCTGTACCCCGTGCCGGCTGCCCTCAGGTCGTCCGCCGTCGCGCGGGAGACGAAGGCGTTCATCTGGTAGCCGTCGTCGGCCTCGACGCTGTCGTCGAGCGTCCAGGAGACGACGTCGGGAACTGCGGGCGGCTGCCGGGTCAGGTAGACGCGCTTGACGTAGGTGCTGCCGCCGTCGCTCGTGTACTGCACCCCGTCCAGGACCAGGTCGGGCGGGAGCAGCGCCGATATCCTCGCCTCGACGAACTCGGCTACCGGCAGTGAGAACTGGCCCCTTATCGCGGCTGCGATGCCCTTGATCTCCTCGGGGAATCCCACGTCCCGTTGGGGCTCCGTGAGCACTATCTGGAACCGCATCGGCGACAGCACCTCGGCGGTGCCCTGCCTGCTGACCCAGTTCAGCTCGCCGCCGGGGAGCAGCTTGCTCGTCTCGAACGAGAACTGCAGGGACTGCGAAACGAGCTCGCGCTTGAGTCCCGCCTGCACCTGGGGAGGATCGTCGGGCCCGACCGGAGTCGCCCTGGTGTCGCCGGTGAACCAGCCCTGGGGCGTATAGCGGCTGTACGTGCGGGACAGCCAGTAGTTGGGCGCCTCGGAGTCGGCCCAGAACGCGACTTCGTTGTCGAAGCCGATCTTGCCTATGAAGGGCAGCGAGTCGCCAAAGAAGCGGCCCATCCGCTCCTCACGCGAGGGCAGGGCGGACAGCAGCCTCGTCATGTCGTCCTGGAGGAAGGCGACCGGAGTCCGTCCGAACTTCCAGAGTTCGACTGCGACCTGGGAGTGGTACAGCCTGAGCGGGACGACCGCCGCCGCCAGGAGCACCACCGCGGCGAAGACGACTGTGCCCCTGACGACCAGCCAGCGGCTCGGAGAGAAGGTCTCGAAACCCGTTTCGTTCCAGTCGTCGCGGCGCTGGAGCATCGTCACCCTGGCGACGAGCATCATGGCGAGGAAGGTGAAGGCGAAGAAGCCGACGACGTACCGGCCGGGCAGGAAGCTCAGCGCGGTCAGCATCGCCATTCCCCATATCACGAGCCCGACCCAGACGTTGGTGCGCCGGAACAGGTACCACGAGCTGAAGTAGCCCATGATCCAGGCCGCCGACAGCACCACGAGGGAGACGGGGAGCAGGTCGGTGCTGATCCCGCCGCCGGTGGCCGCCTCGTAGAACAGGCGGACCCTGTCCCAAGTCTCGGCGACGCGGCCGAAGACCGAGTCGCTGTCGGCCAGCGAGGAGCCCTGCCACACGACGACGACGAATCCCAGCGCGAGCGCCGCCAGGTGGAGCAGGAGCCACGCGGCCCTGACTCGCGCGAGGGCGAGGCCCGCGAGGGTCGCGCCGACCACGACCAGGCCCAGGCCCGGGGTCGCCACCCACCGCGCGTCCTGCACCGTGAGGGCGACGACCCCGACCGCGGCCAGAAAGATGAGGTACGTGTCCCAGCCCTGCTCGGGCGCGTAGCGGTTGACCCAATCGGGCACTTGGAGCCGGTCCAGCCAGCCTTCGCGCTTGCGGACGGCCGTGTGGTGAAGGTAGGCGTCCGCCGCGCTCACAACTCGAGCCCCAGCAGCTCGATGGCGTTCAGTCCCAGCACCCGCTGCCTGGCCTCTTCGGAAATGTCGGCGGTGGTCACCTTGGCGATCTGGTGACGGGCGTCGAGCAGCGGCATGTCGGTGCCGAACAGGACACGGTCCGCGCCCGCGCCGTCGACCGAGGCCTTGACGCCGTTGTGGGCGCCGCCGGAGCCGCAGGTCTCCAGGTACACGGACGGTACGGCTCGGGCCGCCTCGATGGCGTCGGGGCTGCCGCTTCCGGCCGCGTGCGCCAGGACCCACGTTACCCCCGGGAAGCGCTCGGCGAGGGCCGCGTACCTGTTCACGAGAGTCGTGCCCGGCGGATCGAACGGGTACGACGGGTGGGCCTTGACCGCCAGCCCGCGGTCGTCCAGGAACTCGTACATCGGGAAGTAGGCCGGATCGTCATTGGGCTTTCCGAAGTAGTCCGGGTATATCTTGAGGAATTTCATGCCGAGCGCGTCGAAGCACCGCTCCAGCTCCGGCACCACCTCAGCGGGGTAGTGGGGCGTGGAGAAGGCGACGCCGTAGAAACGGTCGGGGTTGGTGGCCACGAACTCGGCGACGGCGTCGTTGTTGCGCCGGGCGTCGCCGTAGAAGATGCAGCTCACGAGCGAGCGGTCGATGCCGGCCGCGTCCATCAGCCGCAGGTACCGGTCGGGATCGTCGTACTGTCCGTAGCGCTCCCAGCGCGCGATGTGGCTGTGGAAGTCGATGACCGGGGTGTTCATGCCTTGTCTCCGCCCCCGGCGAGCAGGCGCTCGAGATTGCCGGCGCAGATCGCACTCAGCGTCTCGTCGCTCAGGCCGCTGTGGTGGAGGCCGTAGAGGTGCAGCGGCATGGCCGAATCGGGGAAGCGCGACCCGAACATTATTCGGGACTCCCCCGCGGCCTCCAGCAGGTACTCGATCCCGCCGCCCACGACGAAGCGCGAGATCTCGATGTGCAGGTTGGGCAGGCTGCGGAGCAGCGACAGCGCCCACGAGATGTCGTCGTACTTCACCTCGGACAGCACGGCGGTCACGTCCGGCCTGGCCTTGAGAGTCTCGTAGACGTCGCGCGGGTCGAGGTTGTCTCCTCCCGAGAGCCAGGTCTGCCATTGCGTGTGCAGCCACACTGGCGTGCGAGTGTCCGCCATCCAGTCGAGCCAGCGCCCAACGACCCAGTCGCGGAACGGGTATGAGTGAAGGCCGGGCACCATCCGGACCGACCGCACGCCGGCCGCCTCGACCTCGTCCGCGAAGTCGTCGAGGCGGTCGAACACGGGGCTGCAGACGAACTGGGGCACGAGGCGCGCCTCGCCGCCGATCTGCTCGACCAGCATGGCGTTGCCGTCGCGCGGGTCGTACGTCACGGCGTGAGGGGCGTACACGAGGGCGCGGCCGACGCCCGAGTCGTCCATCACCTGTAGCACGCCGGCCACCGTATCGACGGCGACGTGCTTGTCGTGCCGCCTGCCCAACGCCACGTTGGCGTCGAATACGGGGACCGTCGGCTCGAAGTCGAGGTCGACCTCTCCCATGTTTCCGGTCCTCCTCGTGGCGGCCGATCTCGGCCGCGGGGCCGTCTACAGGCCGTCGCCGTGCTTCTTGATCTGGGTCTGGGAGACCTGCTCGCCCTTGAGCTCGCCTCCCGCGATCACGTGGCCGTCTATGGCCCGCAGGAAGGCGTTCTTGTCGGTCTCGGGCCCCAGGTCGAGCTCCGTGTCCAGCGCGTACAGTTGGAAGTAGTACTCGGCCGTCGACCTCTCGGCGTCGGCGACGGACTTCAGCCCGCCGGCCGTGCCGGTGCGCGACGTGGACACGCCGAGCGTCACCGGCTCGGGGCAGGGCCCGGACCAGCCGACCGTGCCGTCGCTGTTGGTGCCCTGCGCGGCCCTGGGACCGACCGAAGGCGCGTCGGGCCCGTTCGCAACGGCCTCGGGGAGCTCCCGCAGGTCCACGGGTATGTTCCACAGCAGCCAGTGGACGTGCCGCTCGCCCGGGTACTGTGTGCTGTCCATCAGCAGCGCCAGGCTGACGGCGCCGTCGGGCACGTCCTCCCACGAGATCGGCACCGAGACGTTGTCCTGCTTGCAGCCGTACATCCTCGGGATGCGCCTCGTCTCGTTGAACTTCGTGCTCGACATGGTGATGCTGAGGTCGAACTGCTGGGTGAGCTTGTACGGCCCGGTAGCCGCGCCGCCCGAGTCGGCGGCGTCGGCAGCGGCGGCGCCGGTTGCCCCGTCGTCGCCATCGCCGCTGGAACAGGCCGCGAACGCCATGGCCGCGACCGCGACGAGGAGCGCTATCGCGATATAACGGGCGTGCCTCATCTCTCCTACCTCCGGGGCGGCGCATACGTGACCCGCCTGGCTATCGGCCATCATACTATGCGGCCCTCCCTTTGGCATCCCTTCCGGGATTCGACGCGGTAATTCCATGTCGTTGGCTTTGACACGCCCACAGCGCTCGACTATAGTCCCGACCACGGTGAGACCTGCTCGCCGGAGCCGTCGCGACGGTGACCGTTTCCCGAGGAGTCCTTTCAGGAAGGACGATGAGGGACGTGGGGCAGGTCCGCACAACGTCCCCATCGGACATCGCGTAGATGGAGAGCACATCCTCCCTATGATCAACCCCCGACTCCATAAACAGCTCTTCCTGGACGACGAGGCCATCGAGACCAAGTACGGCCTCAGGCGCACTCTGAACAAGCCGGAACGGGCAGGCCCCGTGATGCGCCCCGACCAGTCCCAGGGCCAGGTGTCGCTTTTGACGAGCAGCTCGCCCCAATGGAACCCGGAGCAAGGGCTATGGGAGCTCTGGTATAGGTCGGGCTACCGGCCGGTTGACTCCGGCGGAGAGCCCGATGCCCGGGCGTCCGAAGAGCCTGACCCCCAGGTCTCATTTACGCACTACGCGACTTCTACTGACGGTGTGAACTGGGACAGGCGGAACCTCGGCCTCCAGGAGTGGAACGGCTCCAAAGACAACAACATCGTGCCCCCGGCCAACGGCCGTACCCTCTCCCACATCCTTCGCGACGAGCGTGAGGACGACCCGGACAGGCGGTACAAGGCGCTGTTCACGAACCGTGGTAACGCTCGCTACCCCGCGGTATCGTCTAACGGCTTCGATTGGACGTTCATCGATGTGCCGCCGATTCCCAGCGACGACACGTCCGGCCTGGTGTACGACAGTATCCACGACCGCTTCGTGGCGACCGTCAAGCTCCCGACGAAGTGGGGCAGGTCGGTCTGGCTCTCCACCAGCGGCGACTTCATCGACTGGACCGAGCCCGAGCTGATCTTCCACTCCGACGAGATCGATCTGAACAACGCCCGGCGCAGGATCAGGAAAGTCGTCGACGACCCCTCCTACCTCACGCCGCCCATAGTCCGGAGGGACGACCAGACCGCCCAGGTCTACCTGATGCCGCTTATGCCGTACGAGGGTCTGTACATCGCATTCCCGATGCTGCTCAACACGGCCGGTGCTCTACCGGTCCCGCCCGGCAATCACAACGGCATCAACCAGACTGAGCTGGCCGTCTCCCGCGACCTCCACGACTGGAAGCGAGTCGCGAATCGGGACCTGTTCCTCGAGGTTCTGCCGTGGGACGGGGAGGTCTACGACACCACGCAGGTCCCGGTTAGCGGCCCACCCATAGTGCGCGAGGACCTGGGCGAGATCTGGGTCTACTACAACGCGTGCCGCTTCCGCTCCTGGAGCTACCAGCACGACGAGTCCTACGCCCCGTACTTCCGGGACCTGAGCTGCCTCTCGCTGGCCAAGGTCCGCCTCGACGGGTTCGTATCCCTCGACGCCGAGGACAAAGGCACCATGTTGACATCGCCGTTCGTCCTCGACGGCGATGTCCATGTAAACGCCGACGCCCAGAACGGCCAACTGAAGGCCGAGCTGGTCGATGCCACGACCATGGACCCACTCCCCGGCTACTCCATAACCGACTGCGACCCGGTAACGGTCGACGACCTGTCCCACAAACTAACGTGGCGCGAGAGTACTGCACCACGGCGCGAGCAACCCGTCCGCCTCCGCTTCGAGCTGACCCAGACCAAACTCTACGCCTTCTGGCTCAACGGCCGCGGGTAGGGGTCCTTCTTCCCCTCTCGGAGAGGGGGTCAGGGGGGATTTCTCCCGTTTCCTGAGGAGGCTTTGCGACGAAGGACCTGGGTTGTGGTGAACGCGCGATGGCCACCGCAAACCACCACATCTACCTCCCATGATCAACCCCCGACTCCACAAACAGCTCTTCCTCGACTACGGCGCCATCGAGACCAAACACGGCCTTCGGACCACCCTGAACAAACCCGAGCGGACAAGCCCGATCCTCCGCCCCGACCGCTCCCGCGGCCAGGTCACCCTCCAGTCCAGCAGCACGCCCCAGTGGAACTCTCAGAAGGGCCTCTGGGAGTGGTGGTACTGGGCCGGCTACCCCGTCGCACGCACAGACGAACGGCCTGCCGGTCGCGTCGAGCTGCCCCACTACGCGACGTCCACGGACGGTCTGCACTGGGAGACGCCCAGCCTCGGCCTCTACGAGTGGCAGGGCTCCACCGACAACAACATCGCTCCTGCTCCCGGTGGCATGAAGATGTACCACGTGCTGCGTGACGAGCACGACGACGACCCGCAGCGTCGCTACAAGGGTATGTTCGCCGGCCCCGGCGGCAACGGCCGCTATCCCGCCGTCTCGCCCGACGGCTTCGACTGGGCCCTGATCGATACTTCGCCCATCCCCAGCCGCGATACTTCTCACCTGACCTACGACGAGACCACCGGCCAGTTCCTGGCCACGGTGAAGCTGCTGACCGAGTGGGGCAGGTCGTTTTGGCTTTCCACCAGCCACGACTTTGTCGACTGGACCGACGCCTGTCTTCTCATCGAGACGGACGAGATCGACCGCAACAACAGCGGGCGGCGCGTCCTGGCCGTGGCGGACGACCCCGGCTATCTGACGCCGCCTGCCGTGGACAACGAGCGCTACATGGCCGAGATTTACAAGATGTCGGTCATGCCCTACGAGGGGCTCTACATCGGCCTGCCAGTGCTCTTCAACCCTTCGGCGCGGTGGCGGACCCACAACCACTTCGGGATCAACCAGACCGAGGTGGCCGTGTCCCGCGACCTGTGCACGTGGCATCGGGTCGCCAACCGCGACCTCTTCCTGGACGTCCAGCCCTGGGACGGGGTCCGGTACGACACCGCGCAGCTGCTCCCCTGCGGCCGTCCGATAGTCCGCCAGGACCTGGGCGAGATCTGGGTCTACTACAACACCTGCCGCTTCCGGGCTCGCAGAGAGGACGTCGCAGAGGAGCACCGCCACTACTTCGACGAAGACCTCAATGCCGTGGCCCTGGCGAAGGTTCGGCTTGACGGCTTCGTCTCCCTGGACGCCCTCAAGAACGGCACCATGACCAGCAAGCCCTTCCTCCTCGACGGGGGCGACCTTCGGATCAACGTCGACGCCACCAATGGCGAGCTCCGCGCCGCCGTCCTCGACGCCGAGACCATGCAACCCCTCCCAGGCTCATCTCTCACCGACAGCGACCCAATCCACACCGATGACCTCAACGCCCGCCTCACCTGGAATGGCACCAGCCCACCATCCCACGACCGCCCCATCCGCCTCCGATTCGACATCACCACAGCCAAACTGTACGCTTTCTGGCTAGCTGACTAGGGGTTTGACCCAGCAGTGCAGGGCGACGCTCCTCTTCCTCCCCTTTCGCAAAGGGGGCGAGGGGGGGCTTCTCCCGTGTGCCGGGGGAGACTCCGCGACGAGATCCGCGTCGGCCACGAGTATGCGCCCCCCGCCCTTGCCACTTCCTCGCAGCCCGATGTACAGGATCGATAGCGCCTCTCACGGTGGACGTGATAGGCTTTGCCGCGCCGTTCGAACTCGTCGCATGGGAGGACAGGAGGTCAGGGCGGATGAGTGAGCAGCAGTACCAGTTCTCCCAACCAGCTCGGATCCAGCTCGACGTCAAGGTGCCGATGAGGGATGGGGTCAACCTCTCCACTGACATCTACCTGCCGCCCGACGGCGGCCCGTTTCCGACCCTGCTGGTCCGCACCATATACGACAACCAGGCCGACTGGTGCATCGACATGGCGAAACGCGCGGTGCTGCAGGGCTACGCGGTGGTCATGCAGGACTGCCGGGGCCGTTTCGACTCCGACGGGGAGTTCAGCCCCTACTTCCAGGAGCCGGAGGACGGCTACGACACCCAGGAATGGATCGGCGCCCAGGAGTGGTGCGACGGGAACATCGGCATGTTCGGCAGCTCGTACATCGGCTACACCCAGTCGATGACGGCGCCGCTTCGGAGCAAGTACCTCAAGGCGCTCGTGCCGGTGAACTCCCAGCAGGACAACTTCGGCCACTGGCGGGTGGACGGGCCGCTTCAGCTCCACGTCGCCATGAATTTCCTGATGATGACCGGACGGACGATGCAGCGCGGCGCCAGGAGCATGATGAACTGGGAGGAGATCTGTCGAAGGCTGCCCCTGATCTCCGCCCTGGACGACATCGCCGACATACCCTTCTACCGGCAGGCCATCGAGCACCACACCTTCGACGACTTCTGGAAGGCGTACAGCGTCAGGGACCGGTACGGCGACATCGATGCGCCCGCGTTCATCATGACCGGGTGGTACGACAACCTGCTCCACGAGGGCTTCAAGCTCTTCAGGGGATGGTCCCAGGAGGCGCGGTCGCCGGAGGCTCGCCGGGTTAGCAAGCTGTTGGTGGGACCGTGGACGCACGGCGATCGCGATCTTCCGCCCGGGGAGTTCTTCGACTACATAGGAGAGCAGCTCCGTTGGAACGACCGGCGCCTGAAGGGCATCGACAACGGCATCGACGACGAGCCCCCCATTCGCATCTGGGTCATGGGTGCGAACGAGTGGCGTTTCGAGAACGAGTGGCCCCTGGCGCGGACCCGCTACACGGACTACTACATCCACAGCGCCGGCGGCGCCAACACGCTTCTTGGCGACGGGGTACTGTCCACGGACGCGCCCGGCGCGGAGCCGCCGGACACGTACAGCTACGATCCCGAGGACCCGGTGGAATCGCTGGGCGGGCAGATCATGGGACAGGGTGTGAGCGGGCCGATGGACAGGCGGACGGTCGAGCGCAGGGCCGACGTGTTGGTGTACACGACGGAGCCCCTCGACCGGGACGTCGAGGTGACGGGCCCGATCACGCTGACCCTCTTTGCCTCATCCAACGCGCCGGACACGGACTTCACCGGCGCCCTCGTGGACGTCCACCCCGACGGCAAGGCGATCAGCCTCTGCGAGGGGTTGATGCGGGCCAGGTACCGGGAGTCCGTCGAGGAGCCCACCCTGATCACGCCCGGCGAGGTCTACGAGCTCACGGTGGACATGTGGGAGACGAGCAACCTGTTCAAGGCCGGGCATCGCATCCGGCTGGAGATATCCAGCAGCAACTTCCCGCGTTTCGACCGGAACATGAACACGGGCGCCCGCCCCGGCTTCGACACGGAGATGAAGGTCGCCGATCAGACGATATACCACGACGCCCGGCGGCCGTCGCGGCTGACGCTGCCGGTCATACCGCGCTAGCCGCTCCTCCGGGGGAATGGTGGATTTCCAGGGAACCGGCGGAACCCGCGGAGCAGGAGGAAGACTTATGTCCGGTGCCGAGATCGATCCTCTGAAGGCTGTCCATTACCACGAGACCGATCCGGGCGTCGTGTGGACGAAGGACGCCGCGCCCGCCATCGAGTTCAACCCGCGTGGCCCGGCCAAGGGGGCGCTGACCCCGAACGTGGTCGCCCTGCCGGAAGGCGGCTACCGGATGTACTACACGAGCTTCGCCCCAGGCGTCACCTCGGACGACCACGACGGCCACATCGTGAGCGCCTCTTCGCCGGACTGCTCGTCGTGGACGCTCGACCCCGGCGTCAGGATAGACCTGCACGCCCCCCACGCCACGCTGCGCACGCTGTGTCCCGACGTTGTGCCGATGCCGGGCGGTGGCTACCGGATGTACTACGAGGCGCGCAGCCCGGACGAGCCCACGGTCATCCTGAGCGCGACGTCGGACGACGGACTCGACTGGACGCTGGAGGATGGCGTCAGGGTCTCCGATGGCGTGTGGTCCTACGGCACGCCGCGCTGCGTCTACTTCGAGACCGGCGGCGGCCTGGAGTACCGGCTCTACTTCCACCACTACTCGTTTCCGATGGTGTCGGGCCTCGACGCCCAGAACCACATCGTGAGCGCGGTCTCGTCCGACGGCCTCGACTTCGAGATGGAGCCGGGCGTCCGCGTCGCGCAGGAGACGGAGCGCGAGACGTTCGCGGTCTACTCGCCGGACGTGGTCCGCCTGGGCGACGGGTCGTTCAGGATGTACTTCGCCGCCTGGGCGGAGGGCATCGACGGCGGCATCTTCACCGCTGTCTCGGACGACGGGCTCGATTGGACGAAGTCGCCGGAGCCGCTCATCGACCTGGACACGCCGCTCGACGAGGGGATGGTGTCCGAGCCGTGCGTGATCTGGCTCCCCGACGGCCGGTCGCGCCTCTTCTACGAGGCCAAGGACGCGGAGGGCAGGTCCCGCATCCTGAGCGCGACCTCCGCGTAGGCGGACGGCTTCCCGGGGTAGCCAGTCCTTGGCCGCGGGCGTATGATCCCGGCTGACCGGTTCCAGCGGCTTCGAGCAAGACCGGAGACGAACGTATGGCAGACTCGAACACGCAAGAGCTGAGGGACCTCGCCAACCGGTACCTGTGGATGCACAACCGCGACTGGGTCGGGATGTCCGAGTCGGGCGAGCCGATCGTCGTCGTCGAGGGCGATGGCATCCGGGTGCAGGACTCCGAGGGCAGGTCCTGGATCGACGTCAACGGCGGGTACAACTCGGTGAACCTGGGCTACGGCCGGGCGGAGATCGCCGACGCCGCGTACGAGCAGCTGCTCAGGTCGAACTACATGCCGGTGAAGACGACCACGCCGCCGGCGATCATGCTCGCCGAGAAGCTGGCCGAGCTGGCGCCGGGCAGCCTGGGCCGGTCGTTCCTGGTCAGCGGCGGGGCGGAGGCGAACGAGGTCGCGCTGAAGATGCTCCGGGCGTACCACCGTCGCAGGGGCGAGACCGGACACTACAAGGTCATCAGCAGGAAGCACTCGTATCACGGCTCCACCGGCGGCGTGCACTGGCTCGGCGGCGGGCCCGAGTCGCACCGGGAGGACTACGAGCCGGAGTACCCGGGGATGGTCTACGCCCCGCAGCCAGACCCGTACCGCTGCGAGCACGGCGGCGAGGGCCCGTCTGATTGCGCGGTGCGCTGCGCGAAGGCCGTCGAAGACCTGGTCCTGTTTCACTCTCCGGAGACGGTCGTCGCGGTCATCGGCGAGCCGGTCGCGCGCGGCGCGGTCGTGCCGGGCGACGAGTACTGGCCGATGGTGCGCGAGACATGCGACCGGTACGGCGTGCCGCTGATCGCCGACGAGGTGGTCACCGGCTTCGGGCGCACCGGGAAGATGTTCGCCGTCGAGCACTGGGGCATCGTTCCCGACGTCATGACGGTCGCGAACGGCATGGTGGGCAGCTACCTGCCGCTGGGGGCCGCGATAGCCACGAATGAGGTGGCAGACCTGTTCGCCGGCAAGGACAGGGTGTTCCGTCACACATTCACCTTCGCCGGGCACCCGGTGTCGGCCGTCGCGGCGGTGAAGGCAATCGAGGTGCTGGAGCGCGAGGACCTCGCCGCGAACGCCGCGGACGTGGGCGCCTACTTCAGGGACGCGCTGGACGCGCTGATGGACAGGCATACGATCGTCGGCGACGTCCGGGGGCTGGGCCTGATGCTCGCGATAGAGCTCGTGAGCGACAGGGAGACGAAGGCGGGTTTCCCGACCGAGCAGGACGTCCCCGGACGGCTGAACGCGAAGCTCAGGCGTCGCGGGCTGCTGTACCACGCGTCGTCCGAGGTGCTGGACATCGGGCCGCCGCTGACTATAACGCGCGCCGAGGTGGACGAGATCGTCGACGCGTTCGACAACGCCCTCGGCGAGCTCGAGTCGGAGATGGCGATGTAGCGGGCGCCCGTCAGCGCCGGCCGAAGGAGGAGAGAATGGTCACCGACAGAGACGCGGAGGACCTGAGAAAGTCGTCGCTGGAGCACCTGTGGATGAGCAGCGGCGACTGGGTGACGATGGCCGAGGAGGGCGGCCCGACCATCGTCATGGAGGGCAGCGGCGTCAAGTTCACCGACTCCGAAGGCCGGACGTCGATAGACGGGCTGGCCGGCTTCGGCTCGGTCGCCATCGGCTACGGCCGGACAGAGATCGCCGACGCCGTCCGCGAGCAGATGCGCAGGCTGACGTTCTTCCCGCAGGGCACGACGACCGAGCCGATGGTCCGGCTGGCGGCCAAGCTGGCCGAGCTGACGCCGGGCAGCCTGGAGCGCACGTGGGCGGTGACCGGCGGCTCCGAGGCCAACGAGACGGCCGTCAAGATCGTCCGCGCCTACCACAGGCGCAATGGCGAGCCCGGGCGCTACAAGATCGTCAGCCGCAGGAACTCGGGCCACGGGGCGACCGGCGGGGTGATGTTCCTGGGCGGCAACATGACGTACCCGAAGCTCGACTTCGAGCCGTCGTACCCCGGTCACATCTACGCGCCGCAGCCGGACTACATGCGCTGCGAGCTTGGCGGCAGGACGCCGTCCGAGTGCGCCGTCCTTTGCGCGCAGGCCGTCGAGGACCTGATCCGGTTCCACGGCCCGGACACGGTCGCCGCGTTCATCGGCGAGCCGGTTGGGGTGTTCGACCGCGGCGCGATGGTGCCGGGGGACGAGTACTGGCCGATGGTCCGCGAGATCTGCGACCGCTACGGCGTGCTGCTGATAGCCGACGAGGTCGCGACCGGGTTCGGCCGGACGGGCAGGTGGTTCGGCATCGAGCACTGGGGCGTCGTGCCGGACGTCATGTCGGTGGCGAAGGGCGTCGTCAGCAGCTACGTGCCGTTCGCCGCCACCATCGCGACCAGGGAGATCGCCGACGCCTTCGCGGGCGAGGAGAACATCTTCCGTCACGAGCTGACGAACGGGGGCCATCCGGTGTCGGCCGCGGCGGCGCTCAAGAACATCGAGATCATGGAGGACGAGCGTCTCGTCGAGAACTCGGCCGAGGTCGGCGCCTACTTCAGGGAGCAGCTCCGGTCGCTGCGGGACGACCACCCGATAGTCGGCGGCGTGCGGGGCCTTGGCCTGCTGATCGTCTTCGACCTGGTCCGGGACCGCGCGACGAACGAGGACTACCTGTCGGAGGCGAACATAGGCGCGCGCCTGACGGAGAAGGTCCTCGCCCGAGGCCTGCACCTGATGTGCAACAACACCTGCGTGCGCATCGCGCCGCCCATCTCGATCACGCGGTCCGAGGTCGACGAGATGGTCGACGCCTTCGACGGCGCGCTGGGCGAGCTCGAAGCGGAGCTTGCGGCGTCGGGGTAGCGTCGTCCGCTACGCGGCTGGTGATTGCCGAAGGCGAATGCGGCATGACTTGACGCGCGGGGGCCGGGGGCCTAATCTGGGAGTGAGCGGGAGTAGCTCAGTGGTAGAGCATCTGCTTCCCAAGCAGAGGGTCGCGGGTTCGATCCCCGTCTCCCGCTCCACGGTGCCTCTCACGTACCCCGGTCGTTCCGAGAGACGGGCGGGCTGGTCGGTGGTCCCGTCCGGCATGGAACGTCCCGGCAAGTGTTACCCACCTCCCCGGTCTACGCTGTTACCCAGGTGCCCGGTTTGTGTGCTCGTCGATGGCGCTGTGGGGTGCCTTCACCCTCACCCCAGCCCTCTCCCGTCGAGGGAGAGGGGGAAGACAGCCTTACCCCACGCCGTCAAGGGGCAAGGCACCCTCACCCGGCGCCGTCGGGGAAGCAGGCCTTCTTGTTCTCCCTCCCCTGGTGGGAGGGAGCTAGAGGGAGGGGGATGGTCCCGCCGGCGCTCAGGAAGTGTCTATGGCGTCGAGGATGCCGCTGATGGCCTGGGTTGTCCGCTCCTTGCTGATGCCGTTGCCGCCGGGCTCGTAGTCGGTGAGGCGCACGACGACGATGTCGCGTGACGGGATGACGAGCGTGGTCTGGCCGCCGGCGCCGGCGGCGTAGTAGGCGTCGGCGGGGGCGTCCCAGGTTCCGGTCGTGTTGAGCCACCAGAGCCCGCCGTAGCGCGACACGCTTTCGACGCCCTCCTCGTTGGCCCAGGCGGGCGCCGGGGTGCGCACGAAGTCTACGAAGCCCTCCGGCAGCAGGCGCTTGCCCTGCCAGACGCCGTCGTTCAGATACAAGAGGCCCAGGCGGGCCCAGTCGCGCGCGGTGCCGAGCTCGTAGCCGGAGGAGATGAAGTTGCCGTACGGGTCGGGCTCGAGGATGAGCCTGCGTATGCCGATCTCGTCGAAGAGCCCCCGCTGCGGATAGGTCAGGTACGACTCGCCGCGCGCCTCGACGGTGCGCTTGACGATGTAGCCCAGCGTGAGGGGGTCGACGTTGCGGTAGCGGCCTACGGTGTTCGGCTCGTACTCGGCCGGGCGGCTCGTCACGTAACGAAAAATGTCCATCGCGCCGGAGTAGACGTAGTAGTGGTCCGGGTAGCAGTCGCGGATCACCTTCGGGCCCTCGGGCGTCTGGTCGAGCACCTCCAGCAGCGTGAACTGGAGCCCGCTCGACATGCGGAGCAGGTCCGAGATGCGGATCTTGGCGCGCGGGTCGCCCTCGGTCTGCCACTCGGGGACGGGCGCGGGGTCGTCGAGGCCGAAGTGGCCGTCGTTCATGAGCCGCCCGATGAGGGTGGCCGTGAGGCTCTTGCCCATCGACCAGTTCTCCAGCCGCGTGTCGGCCGAGGCCCAGGGCGCGTACCTCTCGGCGACGAGCCTGCCCTTGTAGACCACGACGAGCGCGGAGACGGGCGACGGCTCGACGAAGGCGCCCTCGACGGCGGCCGCGAGCCTCGACTGGTCGACCTCCGGCGGCGGAGGACCGTCCGGCATTATGTCGCCCATCGGCCACGGCAGGGTGTCCGCGTCGGGGAGGCTCGTCTCGACCGGGACCGGTTCGAAAAAGATGCCGTCGTGGTCGGCGGGGTGGGCGATCGAGCCCTGGTCGCCGTAGAAGGCGGCCCTGCGAGTCGGGCCGTCTGCGAGTGACGCCGTGACGGACCTGCCGTCGTAGTCGATCTCGTCGGTCAGCCGGTCGAGGTCGGCCCTGGGGAGGTGCATCAGGTCGACGGCGACGCGTCGGGCGTGGGCCCGTGCGAACTCCTCGTCGTGGCCTGAGACGAAGATGGCGGAGCAGAGGATCTTGGCGTATCCGGCGAGGCCGAGGTTGCTCGGGTCCTCGTCCTTGGCCTCGCGCATGGGGGGCGCGTCCAGGTACGACGTGATCGTCATCGATCCCTCTCTTTCCAGATAGTCGCCACTATCCACTATCCCCCAGGGCCTTCCAAAGTCTCCACGGATTGAGAGTGGCAGACTTGCGCCGGGTTCAACGCCCCCTCACCCTAACCCTCTCCCGCGCAGGGGAGGGGGAACAATGGGAAGGCTTTTGCGCCCGCTACCGTAGTTGACGGGGCCCACTCAGGTCAACTACGGTTTTGCCGGCGGCCCGGTCTCACCGGCCGCGGAGGTTGGTCGAATGAAGATCAAGGAGATAGTCGCGTTTCCGGTGTCGTTCCCGCAGCCGGGGCCCGATCCGCGGGCCCGTCGGCCCGGGTGGGCGGACACGGCGGAGGTTGCGAACCCGATGTCGAGGTACCCCCGCTACAAGCGCATACGGCGGCTGTGGACGCCGAGCTGGCCTCTGCTGGCCTGCGTCGTCACGGCTGAGGACGGCACGTGGGGACTCGGGTTCACGACGCACAGCGGCCCGGCGGCGCCGATCGTCAACGACCACTTCGCCCGGCTGCTGGTAGACGAGGAGTGCATGGCGATCGAGCGGCTGTGGGACATGATGTTCCGGATCGCGTCGCCGTACGGGTCGTCCGGGCTGGCGAGCTACGCGATCAGCGCGGTCGACCTGGCGCTGTGGGACCTGAAGGGCAAGCTGCTGGAGCGGCCGGTGTACGAGCTGCTGGGCGGGCCGGCGCGCGACAGCATCTTCTGCTACGCGACGGGCAACGACACCGAGTGGTACATGGAGCTGGGGTTCGAGGCGACGAAGCTGGCCTGCCCCCACGGGCCCGCGGACGGTCTCGACGGGCTGCGCAGGAACGAGGAGCTGGTGGCCGGGGCGAGGGAGACGATCGGGCCGGGCGTCGAGCTGATGCTGGACTGCTGGATGGCGCTGGACCTGGAGTATGGCGTGCGGATGGCGGAGCGCCTGCGGCAGTACGACCTGAAGTGGATGGAGGACAGCCTGATCCCGGACGACTTCCAGGGGTTCGCGGAGATGCGGCGGCGGCTGCCATGGCAGACGCTGGCGACGGGGGAGCACTGGTACACGACGCTGCCGTTCATGGCGGCGGCGTCCGGGCGTTGGGTGGACATCTTCCAGCCGGACATCCAGTGGGTGGGCGGCGCGACGGCGATCGTGAAGATATGCCACATCGCGGAGACGGCGGGGATATCGGTGATCCCGCACGGCGGGATGAACGACTCCTTCGGGCAGCACGTGTGCTACGCGATGCCGGCGATTCCGTGGGGGGAGCTATCGGCGACGACGGCGCCGGGCGTGCCCCTGGGCGAGGGCGCGGGAGCGCGGCTCACGCCGGGGATGTCCGTCCCCGAGCGGGGCCGGCTGGTGCCTAGCGACGCCCCCGGCTTCGGCATCGAGCTGACGCTGGAGGAGCTGCAGGCGGCGCGGGTGTAGGTGGCGCGGCGGGGCGGGAACGCCGGTCTCAGGCGTGCCCGGGAGCCCTGGACCGGGGTCGATTCCGTGTGAGCTGTTCCAAAGCGTTCCAAAGTGTTCCATCCCTATCTGGGCGGTGGAACACTTTTCCGAAGAATGGAACACCGGGTGTTCCACGTTCCGTATCTGGGGTGGAACAGTGCGGGACAAAATGGAACAGTGGTGTTTCATGGTTGGTGGTGGATGGGGGATAGTGGATAGTTGGGGCGTCGGATGTGACTGTCACGCGGGCAGAATAGCACGGATGTGCTGGCCCCGCAACCCCGGGAACGTCTGAACTGGGATTCGTGTGATTCCGGGGATTGGGATGATTTGGAAGGCGGAGCGCACCGGGATGCTCTTCGCCAGCGGGGACCCTGGCTTCGCCCCGTCCTGGGTCGATGGCGGTGCACCGGCTCCCGTCGTTGGTACGAAAGTGAATCGAGGGCGACCCCCACCACCGTCGTTCCCGCGCAGGCGGGAATCCATCTTCGGTCACTGCCACAGTTCGGACGGAGATCAGAGGCGGCGCCCGTTTTCATCCCTTGGTGGGACGGTCGCAACATGCATGGATGGTTCCCGTGGAGCGAGACCCGATCCCTTCCGCCGTGGATTCCCGCTCCCGTCTGCACGAGGGCAGGCCCTGCGCGGGAATGACGGTCGTGCGGGGTCGTCGGGTCGTGTGTGGCCTCGAGTCTGGACGGTTGTGGGTGCGTTGGCCCTTCATGGTGTTGCCCTGGTGGGGTAGAGTAGGGGCGAAGCCGGAGGAGGTGGAGCACTTCATCGACACGGCGCGGCGTATTGGGGGATATTGGCGCTTACGGGAAGGCCTTCGTCGGGGGACTCGGAGAAACGCGAAAGGGACAAATGGGAGGTAAGAGATGACCAGACAGATGACCGCGATCATCGAGCGCGAAGGAGACTCCTATGTCGCGCTCTGTCCCGAGCTGGACATCGCCAGTCAAGGGGCAAGCGTTTCGGAGGCTCGCGCCAATCTCAAGGAAGCGCTCGAGATCTTTTGCGAGGCTGCATCTGCCGACGAAATCCAACGGCGGCTTCACGATGAAGTCTACGTGACGCAAGTCGAGGTGGCGGTTGGCTAGACTCCGGGTGCTATCGGGCCGAGAGGACTGCGCCATACTCGCGGCGCATGGGTCTCTGAGGTACGGAGGAGAGGTAGCCACTTCTGATGCAACGGGCCGAAAGTGGAGACACCACGACCGTGCCGGTGCCGGACCGTAGGGAGCTTCGAATGGGAACGTTGACGTCGATTATCCGGCAGTCGGGGCTGCCCAGGACGTTGTTCGAGTGAGCGAGTAGCCCGCGGCCCGATGCTCGACGATGAGGTGTCCAGGACCGGGTGCAACGTCAACGGCCCTCCCACGCCCTGAGCTCTTCCTCGGGCAGCGGGTCGAAGAAGCTGTCGTCGATGACGATCTTGCCTTTGAGGACGTCGGGTTGGGGCCTGGCCTTTGGGTTGCAGCTCACGAGCCGGGCGACGGGCTTGCCGTTGCGTGTGATGACGACGTCTTCACCCGCCTCGACCCGCGCGAGGAGGCGGGACAGGTTGGTCCTGGCTTCGTGAACGTCAACGGTTACCATCGTCTCTTGCCTCGGGGAGCGGTGTTGGGAACGTCTGAACTGGGATTCGTGCGATTCCGGGGATTGGGATGATTTGGGAGTCAGTCCGAGCCGCATCAGCGCATCGTCGCGCGATGCGTCTGAGAGGGTTCGAGGAAGCGGTCCGTGACGGACTTGACCTGGTGACTCCCGTCGGCGATGCGAACGACCTTGTAGGAGCGCGCCGGGCGTTGCTCGGGCAACGCGGTGGCCAGTGGGCCCTTCCGGTCCCATGGCCGTGTGAAGCCGATGGTGATATTCCAGCTATCAGAACTCTCGTCGAACACGACCTCTTCGAGGCCTACGTTGGCGATACGCTCGGATTCGAAAAGGTCGGCGACGTAGGTCTTCGCGAGCCTGACTGCGTCCTTCACTTCCAAAGCTCTGCTCCGTCACTGTCCACGTTCGATGAAAGCCGGCTCGCGCCCCTCGATACGCGCCACTGAAGCAGAGGCGCTACTCGGGGTGAACGGGCTGCTTGCGCATCAAGTCTGCACAGCCATTTTCTTCCGTGCTCGCGTCGACTCCGTCATGCTTCGGGGCGTTCGGTGAAGTGGCCGGTGTCGCGGAGGGCGGCGACGCCGGAGGAGGTGAGGGAGACGGGGAAGCGGACGGGGGCGCAGCCTTCGAGCTGGGACTGGTAGATGCCCATGACGATCTCGAGCGACCGGCGGCCGACCTCGCCGTCGCTGCGGAGGACGTTCCTGCCGTCGAGGGCGCCCGCGAGCTCCTCGAGCGCGGAGACGTAGGTGGAGTTGGGGGGCGGCATGTCCATGTCCCGCGGCTGGAGCGTGCTCCACTGGAAGCCGCTGTCGGGCTCGTAGACGTCCGGCTCGGACTGGAGCAGCTCGAAGCCGCTCCTGCCGTAGCGTATGACGCCGGTGGAGCCCCTGAACTCCATGCCGCTGTCGTCGTACTCGGTCAGCTCGGCCCCCGACGCCAGCGCGGTGACGCCGCTCCTGAACTTGATGAAGGCGGCGGTGAAGTCCTCTACGGCCCAGGGGCGGCTGCGCTGCTCGGCCATGCCGCAGAGCCAGTCGACCTCGCCGAGGTACATGTCCAGCAGGTCGAAGTAGTGGGTGAAGTCGTGGAGCAGGGGGCCCTCGTTCTCGGCCCGCCACCAGGGGGCGGGCTTGCCGCCGTCCATGTAGCAGTAGACGTGGTTCAGGGTGCCGATGGCGCCCGAGTCGAGCAGCTCCTTGACCCTGAGCCAGTCGCCGCTCCAGCGGCGGTTGTGGTTGATCTGCAGCAGGACGTTGGCGCGCCGGCAGGCGTCGATCATGGCGTCGCACTCCTCCAGCGACAGCGCCATTGGCTTCTCGCATACGATGGCCTTCGTGGTGGAGGCCGCGGCGCAGCCCTCGACCATCTCGCGGTGCAGCTCGGGGTGCGTGGCGACGATGCAGACGTCCGGGCCGACCTCGTCGAGCATCTGCCGGTAGTCGTGGTAGAGGGCGTCGATGCCGTATCGCTTGCCGAACAGGTCGAGCTTCTCGCGCCCGCGGTTGACGCCGGCGACGAGCGTGAAGGAGTCGCTGACGGCGATGGCGTCGGCGTGGTTGTCGGGCAGCTCGGGGACGAAGTCGAACTGGGCCCCGACCCTGCCGGTCCCGATGATGGCTACGGTGTAGTTGGACATGGTAGGCCTCCAGCCTGGGGCGGCTTTGGCCGCCGGCGCGTGGCATCTTATCACGGGCTGGCTGTGGCGACGGCGGGTGGAACGTCTGAACCGGGATTCGTGGGATCCTGGTGATGGGGATGATTGGTTGGCTTGGATTGAGGAGAGGAAGACAGGCGATTCTGCGACTCTGGACAGTTGCGACAAGAGGGAGTCGTTGACAAGGGGCGCTGGCGATACTTAAACTCAAAGTTCGAGAGCCCCATCGATCACATACCTGTTGACGGAGATACGACGATGAGAACGATTACGGAACGCGCGCGGGCCCTGAAGTACGTGGCTCCGGCCGTGCTGATCTGCGCGGCGCTGCTGGCGGCGTGCGGCGGCGTAACCCCCCCGGGCACGGCCACGCCGGCCCCAACGATCGCGGCGGGCCCTGGCACCTCTCAGCAGCCGGCGGCCGGCGGCGGGGGGAGAGACCGGCTGCAGCTGGTCACGCTGCTGATCGCGACGACCCCCGACTTCACGACGCTGGACCCGGCGGGGATCCTGACCAACCCGGACATCTACGTGGCGCAGGCGCTGTTCGAGAACCTGGTCGTCCGAAATCCGGACGGCACGCTGGCGCCGCAGCTCGCGGAGTCGTGGGAGCCGAACGAGGACAGCACCCAGTGGACGTTCACGCTGGCGTCGGGCGTCAAGTTCCACGACGGCAAGGACTTCACGTCCGCGGACGTGGTCGCCACGTTCGAGCGCCTGCTCGACCCCGAGACCGAGTCGCCCGCGCTGCCTGTGCTGGACATCATCGACGCGGTCGTGGCGGTCGACCCGACGACGGTGCGTTTCGAGCTTTCGGCGGCCAGCTCGCTGCTGCCCGAGCTGGTCGCGATACCGCACGCCAAGATAGTCTCGGCCGCCGCGGTCCCGGACGACCGGATCAGCTCGGCGAACGGGACCGGCCCGTTCCTGCTCGAGCACCACTCGGCGGGCTCGCGGACGGTGCTCAAGAAGAACGAAGGCTACCGGACGGAGGGGCAGCCGCGGCTGAACCAGCTCACCTTCCTGGCGACGCCGGCGCTCAGGACGCGGATCGCGGGCCTGGTGCCGGGGCAGGTGCACGTAGTGTTCCCGATCGAGGCGAGCGAGGCGAAGAAGCTGGAAGGGACTGAGTCGCTGATCGTCTCCCAGATACCGGCCTCGTCCTTCATCAGCCTGTCCATGGACGTGACCTCGGCGCCGTTCGACAACAAGCAGGTCCGCCAGGCGTTCAGGGCGGCGATCGACCGGCAGGCGCTGGTCGACGAGGTCCTGGGCGGCGACGGCACGGTCGCGAACGACCATCCGATAGCGCCGTCGGACGCGCTGTACTGGGCCGGCCAGGAGGCGGCGGCGTTCGACGTGGAGGCGGCGAAGGCGCTGCTTGCGGAGGCCGGGTTCGCCGACGGCGTGGACGTGACGCTGCACACGAGCACCGTCCGGCCCGCGATGTCCGCGATAGCGGCGGCCATCAAGGAGATGGTGGAGCCGGCCGGGTTCAGGGTCGAGATCGAGGAGGTGTCCGAGCGGGACTACGTCCCGGACGTGTGGCTCGAGGAGTCTTTCGCGATGCTGACGTGGAACGAGGGGCTGGCGGACCAGACGCTTGCGCTGATGTACCGGTCCGACTCGCGGCTGAACGCGTCGAACTACAGCAACCCGGAGCTGGACGACCTGATCAAGCTGGCGCGCACGCAGCTCGACGAGGCGGAGCGCAAGGCGACGTTCGAGCAGATCCAGCAGATACTGATCGACGACGTGCCCACGATCATCCCGGTGTTCATGCCCGTCTACGTGTCGCTGCGCGACTCGGTGGACGGCCTCGAGTTCCACCCGTTCAACTGGCCCGTCGTCAACGACGCGATTTTGCTGAGATAGCGGCGGAGCGTCGGCGGATGATCAGCGCGGAGGAAGAGACCAGGCTGGCCGGGTTCCTGGCGCCCTCGAGGATAGCGGTCGTGGCGACGATCGGCCGCGACGGGATGCCGCAGCTCACGCCGAACTGGTACGTCTACTCGGACGGGCGGCTGCTGGTGTCGACGACAAAGCAGCGTGTCAAGTACGGCAACCTGGTGCGTGACGGCCGGATCGCGGTGTGCGTATGCTCGGAGCCGATGGCCGAAGAGTACGTCACGGTCCGAGGGCGGGCGGAGGTCCGGGACGACGACTCTATCTGGGCCGACACGCGGGCGATAGTCGAGCGCTACGTCGCGCCGGACGGGGTCGAGGCGCGCATGTCCATGCTGCGGGGCGAGGACCGCGTCATCATCAGCGTGGAGCCCGATGGCGTGGTGTTCAGGGCGTAGGCGACGCCGACCCTGAAGGTCGTTGCCTGAGGACGAGTGGCATGTCGCCGCTCCTCACGCTCACCCTGGCCCCCGTATCGGAGTACGGGGCAGGCTCTCTCCCGTCGAGGGAGAGGGGACTTTCGGAGAGTAGCCATGACCGATAGCCGTCGTACCGTCGTGACCGCCGAGGGCGTCGCCCCGCCGTCGGGGCTGTACTCGCACGCGGTGAGGGTATCGGGGGCGGACCTGCTGTTCGTGTCCGGGCAGACCGCGGGCGACGTCGATGGCAGCCTGGTGGGCGATGGGGACGCGGCGGCGCAGACGAGGCAGGTGTTCCGCAACCTGGGGAGGGTGCTGGAGGCTGCGGGCGCCGGGTTCGAGGACGTGGTCGAGTTCACGATCTACCTGGTGGGCGCGGAGTCGGTCGGGCCGTTCCTGGAGACGCGCGCCGAGGTCTTTCGCGAGCTGTATCCTGCCGGCGGCTACCCGTGTTCCACGCTGGTGAACGTGGCGTCGCTGGGCGGGGGCAGGGTGCTGGTGGAGGTCTCGGCGACGGCGGCTATTCCGTCGCAGGGGCGGGTATAGGTCGCCGCTCGGATATGGAGGGCGCCCCTCGATACGCGCCGCCAAGGCAGCGGCGCTACTCGGGGAGAGCGGGTTGTGTGGAGTCGATGAGGCGCTACTCGGGGTGAGCGGGTTGTGTTGGGCCGGAGCCAAGAGACCGCCCGCCCTGAGTGCCTCGACGCTTCGTCGGGGTGTATCGAAGGGCCTGCCGGGCCGCGCCTGGCCTAGGTCGCGCTCTGGGTGTATACGAAGTGGGCGAGGCGGCGCCAGAGGTCGACGTCCCGGAGCTGCAGGGCCACATGGTCGCCGGGCTCGGCCTGCCTGGGTATCTCGGCCCTCATCCTGAACGGGTATTCGTCCAGCTCGAGCAGCGCGCGGCGGTGGGGCTCGTTTTCCAGAACGACGGCGTCGAATTGGCGGTCGGCGCCGGATGAGTCGGGTGCGTTCAGTACCGTGTCCTGGAGGAACCTCAGGAACCAGTAGCGCCTGCGGGAGTCCTCGATCCTCGACAGCTCGCGTAGCTGGACCTCGGCGCGCTGCATGACGGACGCGATCTCCTCGGGCGTGTAGAGGGGCGTGCCCGTGGCGAGGTGGTGGGCGATCTGCCGCTGCATTACGAGATCGGGGTAGCGCCGGAGCGGTGACGTCGCCTGCAGGTAGACGGGCACGCCGAGTCCGCCGTGCGGCCCCGGCTCGGAGACGAGGTCGGCCGGGAAGAGGCGTCTCGCCGCCTGGTAGCGCCTGAGCGGCTCGGGGAAGTCGGCGATGCCGGACAGGTCGGGCGCCGTCTGCACGCGGTAGACGGCCGGGATTCCCTCGCTCCGGCACAGCCCGGCGGCGAGCACGTTGTACAGGATGGCCATCTCGGCGACGATCTGCCTGGCCGGGCTGTCGCGGCGGGTGACGGTGACCTGGACTCGGCCGTCGTCGTCGACGCTGACCGACATCTCGGGCTGGTCGAGGGTGACGGCGCCCGACTCCTCGCGCCGCGCCCGCAGCGCGTCGGCGGCGCGCTGGAGGCCGGCGAGCGCGTCGTGCGCCGGGTGCGACTCGTCTCCGAGGACCTCGTCGGCGTCCTCGTATGAGAGCGCGGCGCGGCTGCGCACGACGGACGGCTCCAGGGACCAGCCCAGCGGCTCGCCGTCCTCGGATAGCTCGACGGCGAGGCTGAGGGCTTGCCTGTCCTGGGCGGGGTCGAGGCTGCCGACGCCGAGGCTGAATGCGGGCGGCAGCATGTCGATCCGGCGCTCGGGCAGGTAGAGCGTGGCCATCCTGCGGTCCGCCTCGCGGTCCATTTTGCCGCCGCGCTGCACGAGCAGGCCCGCGTAGGCAACGTGGATGCCGACGCGGAACGTCGGCCCGGCGGCCTCCGTGTCGAACGACAGGGCGTCGTCGCGCTCCTCGGTGCCCGCGTTGTCGACGGTGAAGACGGTCGTCCCGGTCAGGTCGGCCGCGTCGCGGGGCCGGGGGGGATCGCGGGCGACGGCTTCAGCCTCGGCCAGCGCGTCGTGCGGGTGGGCCAGCGGTATGTCGGCGCGGGCGAGCTCGAGGGGCTCGTCGGGGGAGAAGACGCCGGCGTCGGCGAGCATCTCGAAGCAGGCGCGCTGGAGGTCGCGGGAGCCGGTGACGGCCCGTTCGAGCAGGTCCCGCGCGTCGGAGGCGCGGGCGTAGTCGTCGCCGTGGACTGCGTACTCGCGCAGGTGGCCGAGCTGGGTCTCGTGGTTCTTCGTGGTCGGTCCGGGCAGTCGCCGTTCGCGCAGGGCCTCGATCAGCGCGTCGGCGTCGGCGGCGTACTCGGCCCGGCGCCGGCGGCGCGTCCGTATCTCGGCGACCGCGTCGGCGGTGCGCGCGGCGTAGCCGTCCGGTGTCCGCACGAAGTAGTCGGTGTGGCGGTCGAGGTGGAGGGCGACCGCGACGCGATGCGCGGCCTCGGGGGAGTCGCCCCAGTACAGCTCGGCGACGGTGTCTGCGGTCGCGGGCTCGTCCTCGTCCCTGACGATCTCCCACACCTCCGAGAGGTCTACCTCGGCGGCCATGGCGTCGCAGGCGAGGCGGAACCGGTCCAGCTCCTCGTGGCTGGCGGGCACGTAGTCGGTGACGAGCGCGACGCGGCCGGCGGGAATCTTCGCGTTCCTGTTGCGCCCGATGGCGACGGTGACGCGCCCGGCGTCCGCTTCCCTGTACTGTACCGCCGTCGCGCCCTTGCTGAGCAGCGCGACGACGACTGCGCCTGGCGTCATGTGCACCTCGACGTCGAATCGTGTTGCCCGCCGGAGCCGGGGGTTGGTACCCTCCCGAGGACGACGGCGGCAGGGGTATTCTATATGGCCGGGAACGACGAGCGCGCGCTGGAGATTCTCCGGGGGCTCGGGGAGCGGCCCGCGACGCCCTTCTTCGAGGACGGCCCGGCCCGGTACGCGGAGGGCATCCTCAGAGACGCGGGTGTTTCGTACGAGCGCGACGACTTCGGCAACATCGTCGCCCGCGTTCGGAGGGGAGAGGGGTCGGCCGAGCCGCCCATCGCCTTCGTGGCGCACATGGACCACCCCGGGTTCGAGGTCGTAGAAACGGACGGAAGGCGCGCCCTGGCCCGTGCGGTCGGCGGGATTCCGGCCGCGGCGCTCGTGAGCCCCACACCGGTGCAGGTGGTCACGCCGGCCGGGAGGATACGGGGGACGACGGGGCGCCACAAGGACACGGTCGACCCGGCTGACCGCCGGAAGGCGCGGCTGGCCTGGCTGGAGCTGGAGTCGGCGATCGGGCGCGAGCCGCCGCTGCCGTCGGTGTTCGATCTGCCGGACTTCGAGCTGGACGGCGGCACGATCCGCATGCGGGCGCTGGACGACCTGGCGGGCTGCGCGGCGATCCTGGCCGCGCTGGAGCGGCTGTCGGCGGGCGAGGGGGACGTCGACGCGTACGGCGTGCTGACGCGGGCCGAGGAGGAGGGCCTGCTCGGGGCACGGCTGATGGCGGAGGCGGGCACGCTGCCGCGGGACACGCTGGTCGTGTCGATCGAGTCGAGCGCGGTGATACCGGGCGTGTCGCAGGGGGCGGGGCCGGTGATCCGCACCGGCGACGCGGCGTACACCTTCGACGCCGAGGCGGAGCAGGTGCTGACGGCGGCGAGCGAGCGGCTCGCCCGCGACAACCCGGAGTTCCGCGTCCAGAGGCAGCTCATGTCGGGCGGGGTGTGCGAGGCGACGGCGTTCGCGGTCAACGGCTACCGGGCGACGGGGCTGGCCTTCCCGCTGGGCAACTACCACAACGCGACGACGCGCATCGACGACGTGAACGGGGGCGTCGGCGCGGAGTACATCGCGCTGACCGACTTCCTGGCGGGCGTGGAGCTGGTCGCGGAGGCCGCGGCGAGCGTGTCGAGGCGGGGCGAAACGCGGACGCTCCGTTGGGTCAGGGAAGCGAGGGTGCCCGACGAGGTGCGGGAACGCCTGGAGGCCACCCGCGGCGGGGCCGGGTGAGCGAGGACAGAGCACTCTGGAGTGCTTGTCGCGGGGGCGGGTGCAAGAGTCCGGTCGGCTCCACCTGGGGTGCGCGGCCAGTGTGGCAGAGTCGAGTGCAATAGTCCTGAGCAGACGTGCTGAGGGCTTGCCGAGAAGGGGCCTGTGGTAGAATTAAGAGCCTACTGCCGGAGGGCGAACATGGACTCGGATGAGATACCGGCCAAGCCAGCGGACGAGACATACGACGACCTAGCGGCGCGGCTTGACTGGCGGCGGCTAAAGGTCGCCGTGTATGTTCTATTCGCCATCATCGCCATTCTGTACATCTACACCTTTATCGTACCGCACGTTTAGACCTGAGATTGTCTGTATCAAGGTGAAGGCACCTACGATAGCGATGATGGCTCCGAGGATGAAGTAGGGGAGGCCGGCCTCGGTACTCAGTAACCAGTTGCCTGCTGCCCAAAGCGCTGTTGCCCCCGCCATCACGCTGAGCAGTGCTGTTGTCCACCGGTCAATCTCCACGAGATGCACCCGCCGCCGCCAACTCGCGATCGGATAGTGGGACATCGATTTCACCGGCATCCGCTCCGCTGCGAGGGTAGTGGCGGCAAGCGCGGCATAGAGAGGCGCCCTTGTTGCTGGCCCCGACCCCGTGTAATTCAGGCCGACTGCGATCACAACCACAAAGACGAGCACGCCAAGTCTCCATAGTCGACTCCGGTCTTCGCTGGCCGCGAGCCGCGTATAGTAGACGAAAGCCGTTATGAGACTTTCGGCGCGGTCCGTCCGTGGTCTTCGCGCTTGACGGAAGAGACGCCGGGCCCCGCGGATTGGAAGCGTCAGTAGTCGGAGAAGGCGCTGGCGCATTGAGGGATACTATGCGAACGGGAGGATTGGGCAACCCTACCGCGAATCCCCCGAGCGGTCAAACCAACCCGCTCGCACGCTTTTTTGGCGGCTCTAGGCACCCACCTCCCTTGTCCCGGACCGCTCACCATTGACGGGTCGGCTTTTGGTAAACTGGGATGATGCTGAGAGTTATCTTTCTGTCCGCAGCCCTGGTTGCCCTGTTGGCGGGCGCTTGCTCGTCTACTTCCGACGAGGAATCGGGCAGCGCGCCGACCGACCCCGGAGCGACGACGGCGCCGACGACTGCCCCTGCCGCTCCCACCGTAGCGCCGGCCGCTCCGCCGCCCACGGCGGCGATGGCCCCGACGGCCGCGCCGGCGGCCGCCGCGGCTCCCACCGAAGTTCCGACGGCCGCGCCGGCTCCCACCGAGGCGCCCACGGCCGCACCGGCTCCCACGGAGGCTCCGTCGGCTCCGACCGCCGTTCCCACGGCCGCCGCGGTCGCGCCCACGGCCGCACCCGCGGCAACTCCCCCGCCGGCCCCGACCGAGGTACCGACCGCGGTGCCCACGCCGACGAAGACGCCTCCGACGCCTACTCCGGAGCCCACCCCGCTGCCGGAGGGCGTCGGGACGAACGTCGGGGACATCGCGCCGTCGTTCATGCTGAAGTCGGCCACAGGCGGCGAGCAGTCGCTCGAGTCGTTCAGGGGCGACAAGAACGTGGTGCTGATCTTCTACCGGGCGTTCTGGTGAATACACTGCAGGGGTCAGCTCGGGAAGCTGACTAACGTTTACGACAAGATCCAGGACCTGAACGCCGAGGTGCTGGCGATCAGCGTCGACAACCTAGACGCGGCGGGCCAGGTCGTCCAGGAGCTAGGCATTCCGTTCCCGGTGCTGTACGACACCTCCAGGAAGGTGCCCCGGGCGTACATGGTGTACGACCTGTTGGGCGACAAGCTGGCGGCCCCGGCCACGTTCATCCTGGACAAGGACGGGGTGATCACGTGGAAGTACGTCGCGCAGGCGATCGGCGACCGGGCTGCCACCGACGTCATCATCAGCCAGCTCGAAGCACTGGGCACGTAGGCGCCGCGCCCCCGCGCGTCGGGACTTCCGAGTAGCGTCGCGACACGTCCTCTGGGCGTGGCCGCCCGCGAGCCGGCGAGAGACACGTGCATCCCATGGCGAAGCAGGACCTGTACGAACGGGTCGACGAGGCCATCGAACGCGGCGAGATGTGGCGCGCCAAGGAGATCCTGCGCGGCAACATCGGGACCGCCAGCTACGATTCGCGACTCTACGAGCGCTACGGCAGGCTGCTGCTGGACCTGGGCGAGCTGGTGGAGGCCGGCAAGTACCTCTTCCTGTCGGGGCGCCGGGGCCCGGAGTACGACAGGGCGATCGAGGTCTACCTGTCGCGGTTCCCGAAGGGCCGGCCGGAGCTGCTGTTCCGCTCGTTTCCGGCAGGCGCCCGGTACAGGGAGCTACACCGGTATCCGCTGGAGGTGCGACGCACGCTGGAGGAGCGCGGGCTGCCACAGCACTTCGCCGACGTGCAGCGCCAGCGGACCGAGAGGTGGCGGACGAGGAGGGACGAGCGCAGGGAAGGCGCCGGGCGCAGCTACGGGTTCGGGTGGTACGGCCATCGGCCGTTCATCGAATACGCGCCACTCGGGCATCATCATCCATCGACGCCGGCGCGGTTCGTCCTCACGTTGCTGTTCCAGGGCTTCCTGGGGGCGGTAGTCCTGCTCCTGGGCGCTTCGACGGTCGTCGGACTGGCGGTCATCGTCCGGTGGCTCGTGTCCCTCGCGTAGCTCGCTCTTTGCCGACTCGTCGCCCACACGAGCCCGTTCACCCCGAGTTAGCGCAGTTGCTCGAGCGGCGCGCATCGAGGGGGGCATGCCAGGTTATCGGAATGCCCGTGCCGGCCCCACCCGAAGACCGCGCTATTAGACCCTTCGATACACCCCGACCAGGTGTCGGGGCACTCAGCAACTGTCATGGAAGTCAAGCGATTTGGGCTGTCTGGTGCCTGGTCGGGTCCCACGGAGTCTGGTCTCGGAACATGACGTTGATGATCGTCAGCAGCTTCCTCATCGCTGCGGTCAGCGCCACCTTCTTCGCCTTGCCCCCGCGCACAGCCGGTCGTAGAACCCCTTGATGGCCGGATTCCACCGTATGGCCACTAGTGTGGCCATGTACAGGACTCTGCGCACCGACGCCCTGCCTCCCCACGTCGTACGCTGGCCCCTGAACTGGCCGCTGTCCCTGTTGAAGGGCACCACTCCCACCAGGGCGGCGATCTCCCTGTGATTCAGGCGACCCAGCTCCGGCAGTACCGGTTCTTAGCTACCAGAGAGCGGTTGACCGAACAGCCGATGCCAGGAATGGAGGGTCAGATGGAGTTGCCCTTTGCTGCCATGGAGTTGTCCGGCAGAGGTTGGCACAAGGTGTTTGGAGTGGTGACCAACCGGGACCTTCCGGGGGACGAGGTGATCTGGTGGTCGAGGCAGAGGTGCGGCAAGGGCGAGGAGGTCCACGGCGTTCTCAAGAGTGACCTTGCCGGGGGCAGGCTGCCGTCGGGCCTGTTCGGCGCCAACGCCGCATGGTGGGCCATAGCGGTGCTGACTTTCAACCTGAACTCCGCGATGAAGCGGCTGGTGTTGGGGGGACAGTGGGCGAGCAGGCGTCTGAAGGCAGTCCGCTTCGCGCTGATCTCCTTGCCAGGCCGGGTGCTGCGTCACGCCAGGAGACTGATCATCCGTCTTGCCCGTGGCCATCCCTCATACGAGTTGCTGCTGCTGGCGCGCCGTAGGATATTGGCGCTGGCTCCCGAGCCGTCCCCGGCGTAGATCGCTCTGCTCGACCATCGGTTGAAGGCGACTCAGTTGAGTTGCCAAGCCCAGCCATGCCTTCTTCGGGTTGAGAACAGCCCATAATGGTCGAGCGAGCGTTGCCGATACGCTCAAAGGTCTCGTCCCAGACCCGGTACACGCCCGATTATGTCATGCGGCACTCTTGGTAGACACCGACTATGCCCTGCAAGCATCCCCCAACAATGTTAGGTGGGGGATTTGGGCAAGTCAGCCCACGGGTCCGCGCGACCCGGGGTTAGCATCACTCTTGAGAACGCCGTGGACCTCCTCGCCCTTGCCGCACCTCTGCCTCGACCACCAGATCACCTCGTCCCCCGGAAGGTCTCGGTTGGTCACCACTCCAAACACCTTGTGCCAACCTCTGCCGGACAACTCCATGCAGTATCAGTGAGGTGATCATCTGGCTGTCTGTCCCGCCCTGTCCTCCCTCGCGCAGTGCAACGTGGCGCTCTACAGATGACCCCGGATGCGTGCACCAACTCCAGGTACGGCATCAGACCCGACAGCCCCATCATACCAGGCGAACTCTTCTCCTCGTCGTACTGGAACGGCAGGATACCTTGCCTCATAGTAGGTGCACCTCGTTGGTAATCGTCTCGCTCTTTCTCGAAACATCTTAGCCCCCTTCACGGCGGGCGCCAACGAGGTACTCTTCTCATTCAGGTGGGGAATCTAGGCTTACGGCCTCTTGGCACGGAGTCGTCGGGCGATATGGACAACGCTCGACGGTTCGCCAGACCTGTTGTCATAGATGTCGGCGAGGGCAGCAAGACCCGCAGCTGACGATCGACGAGTTCGGCAGCGACGGCGGCGTGCGCCGAGCGCCGAGCATGGTGTATAGGTGTGCCCAATAGGGCTGGCAAGGGCAAAAACCCCCGCCAGGAGCAAGAACAGGACGACACAATCCCCGTCAAGGGTGGCGCAGGGGGCTTCATGTTCTCCCTAAACCGCTCGAATCAGCCTCACCCTACGCTACGGCGAGTTGTTCAGAGGTTCCATAGTTCGTGGGACTCCTCGGCGTGAGTGCGCTGTGCGCTCGACGTGGCCATTGAGCTTCGGCGATCGGTGAGGGAGCACGAATAGTCTAACCCCCGACGCTCGCACTCCGCGGCGAACTCGCTTCCTCCGTCGACCTGTATCGCCCCTGACATCGAACGGCATCCTGTCCATCAGCTGTGCCAGGAACGACGCGGCTGTGGTGGCAGTAGCCCGGCTGTAGGTACCCAGCACGTCCCAGCATGAGGCCAGGTCCCGCCCGGCGTAGTGCTTGAGCACGACTCCCCGGTATCGGTCGAACGTCCAGGGTGTCGACCTCGACCAGGTCTCCGGGTGCGCTCACCGTGTACTGCCTGGGCTTGGGGATGGGGTAGCGCGATTGCACGCCCGCTAGCGTACCGATATGGTCGCGACCAAAGGCCCCTTAGCAGCCCTGTCTCCTTGGCTCGCTTCAGTATCCTGCCTACCATCGATGTCGACACCGTCCACCCAGCAGCTCTCAGGAGCACCACCAACTTGTCCTTGCCCCACCTTGGATACCGCTCACGCATCTTCAGCACGGCTTGCACCATGTATACAGCATCTATCTGAACGAGATCAGATGAGCACCTTGAGCGCGAGGTAGACCCTCATCCGCCGATCTAACCGGTGCTCGGCCCGGGTATTCCTCAGGTCCTCCATCAGATCGTAGGCACGCACGAAGTAGGCCCCGTACCCGTTCTCGATGGACCGCTGGGCCAATGCCAAGAGTGTCCTGCACACTCCCGGGGGCCCACAGCAGGAGGTCGGTCGCCTCTGACACGAAGGCCGCCGTTGCAAGCTCCTTGACCTGGTGCTCGTCGATGGAGGGCTGGAAGGCGAAGTCGAACTGCTCCAGGATGCGCTGGGAGGGCAGGTGGGCCATCCACGTCCTCGTGGTCAGGCATCGCTCCCTGCGGGCAGCCACCTTGACGCGCAGCAGGTCGGCCATCATGTCGGGGTACGGCTCCTGCTCTGTGGCTGCCGCGTCGAGTCATCTGTCGAGCACCTCGACAGCCTCGGTCCCAGACTCGCCATGTACTGCCAGGCCTGCCCCAGGGCGATTATCGCCGACCATATCTCCACCGTCCCCAATCCGAGCCCAACCTGCACTCTCCGCCCTGCCCAGAACCAAGGCACCCCGTACCACAGCCGCCTGATCACCTTGTTTGCCCCCTTTGACCCTCAACGGGGTCCATCCTACAGCAGCCACGCCTAGCGTCTGATAGTGCTCGGCTCTGGTACTGACGTACCTCTTCGTCTAGGCTGCGGGTATGCGGGGGAAACGGCCTGGGCACTGAATGTCGCTCCAAAGGGGCCTGATCACCTCCTCTACCTTACGTACCTTACGCGCGCTGATGGCTGTCAGAAACATCTGTCGCACTCCCTTCTGTGGCTCCCTCCAACAGCCGCTTGAGACTCCCTTCACAACTCCTCTGCGATTGTATAAGGTCAAGATTCCTGATCTGCGCCCTCAAGTGTATCTCAGTTCAGGGTTCCTGTTACTCCTAGCAGGATACTCCCATTCGTCATTCGCTCTTCTTCACACTCAACGTTGCGCTATCCTCACCTCGTGGGCGCAAGGCGCGCCACACTAGAAGTGTGCTATAGTCACCCATGCGGTGAAGAAGCCTTCACCTAGGTGGGATTAGCGTATCGACGCTGTATGCCAGTCGGGTCCGCATCACAGGAAGGCGAAAATCCGGAGAATAGAGCCGAACGGCTTCTACCTAGGCAGATTCTCCTTCAAGCTCTCCAGGGCGGACGTTGAGGGCCGAACGCTGATCCAGTCGATGCTGGCCGGCACCGTCGGCGTCTCTCTGGCCCGTAGCGCCAATAGGGTCTAAGCGGGCTCCTTGGCGATCGCATCGGGGACGGCCGCTCCTGTGATGAAAGGCAGGCGACGTATCCTCACAATCTTCGCGACGGGCTTGGAGGGCAAGATGCGGACCGACGAGGACGAAGTGTGGGCACTTTACGTCAAGAACCTTTGGGAACCGGATCTCGAATCGGTCACCGCCCTCGTCGGCACCAAGGAGCACTTGCAGAAGTTCGGCGACCCGGACCACCCCCACTTGCCGGATCGCGAGTTCGCACTGAATGTTGACTGCATGGGCCAAGCCATCCGCGTTGCGCGTGAAGACGGCCTGCTGCTCGTGTACACCGAGGCCGTCCGATGAGGCGGACCCGAACGACGGCCCTCTATCTCGGCATCGCTATCATTTGGCTTGTGGTCAATGTCTGGCCCCTCTCCGCTCAACTGACCGATCGCACGGTGCAGATCCAGGGCGGCGGCGGCAGCGTCCCTGGGAGCTTGGAGTCCGGCGATCTTGTCGTCGTCCTGATCAAAGACGCCGATCTGCACGGCTCCAATACCGGTGTTGCGACCTGGACTAACATCCCGGAGCCTGTAGAGGCCTACGAGGTTTGGGACCTGATCTCAGGTTCACCGCACTCGTCTGTCCATACTCTGTCCGCCGACGGGTACGACACTGACTATCCCGAAAACACTCCGCTCCTGACGGTCATGGCCCAAGTCAACGGTGTGCCAAACCTCGTCTCCGACTTCGACTTTGAACCAGGGCACATCGAACTGCCCTACGACATCGACGCGTCCAGCACGCTGGTTGTGCGGTTCACTTTTGACGGGGTCGATATATTCTCATCATCGGATCGTGTGGCGCGAGTCACGAGTACGTCAGACCCAGGGGGCGAATGGATCGCTCTGTTCGAGGTGGCCAGCGAGACGGATCACAGACCGGCCTCCGACACCGGCCTCTTCCGCGGAGAAGTGTTTGTCATCGGGGACAGTTTCTTTGCCGGATCGGGCGATGGCGCTGTCTGGGTGCAGGGCGGCGACGACGTGATTGCAGAATACTACGAACCCGGCGGTAACGAAGTTGTCGACAGCCATCGATTGCGGTCGGTCGTTCCGACGCCGACTCCAACGCCCACGGCAACGGCAACCCCAACGGCCACGCCCACATCACAGCCTACGCCAACACCCGCACCAACTGCGATGCCCACACTGACCCCAACAGCGGTCCCGGCGACTCACTCCGTAGGGCTGCTCGTACTAGGGGTGCTCCTCCTCATCGTGACCTCGTGGCGATTGCGCCGATCGGAGAACGACGCTCGTTGATTGGGATCGAGAACAAGCAGTGTTCGGAGCGTAGAACGAGGTCCGGGACCTCCGAATCCACCACCTAACGTCTGTCCGGAGCGGCTCGGTGAGCTCAGTCGGGCGTGGGTCGGAAGATCCTTGGAGTCACATGGTGGTTCCCCCAGATCTAACCTGATCCCGCATGAGGAGACCTTTGCGTAACCCCTTGGTTGCGGCGAACAGTGGTGGACGTGCGTCGATTCCGTACCTGGGAGCCCCCGTCCTTGGGTTCCCGCCTGCGGAGACCTTTGAATCTATGGTCCCTCGGCGTCGGCTCTCCTTTTGGTGCTGGAGCCTCAGCGTTATCGGACCGGCCGCACGGGCTTGGGGAAGCGATGATCGTGTGGTCGGGCATCGGTCGGCCTCGATGGTAAGGGGGCTGGGTGCTCTGTGGGTTGTTCACCCCCTGTGTCAGCTCGTTCTCTGCCGTCTTTCATGCACAGGGCACAGTTAGCCTGTCGGCCCGCCTGAGGTTGTAGGCCATCGCCTTGAACAACACCTCCACCGTGTTGCGCTCCAACCCCCGGTAGCGCACCCGGCGGTAGGCGTAGCTGCGCTTCCATGTCCCTAATACCCTCTCCACGGCCCGACGAATCGGCTCGATCAACTCGTTGCGACGCTTCTGCCAGTATGGCAACTCCCGCTGGTGCTTGTGGGAACGGTGCATGATCCGATCTTTGATCCCCTGCTCACTCAAGCGCTTGCGTCTGTGTTTGGACTCGTACGCACGGTCGGCGTATACCGCACTCTCGTCTCCGCTCAACAACTGGTCTGCTACCTGGCTCTCGTACACCTTGGCTGGCGTCAGAACCGCCTGACGGATCAGCCCAGAACCCTCATCTACGCCGATATGCACCTTGTATCCGAAATGGGTCTGGCTGCCACGCTGGCTGTAGCTCCAATCGGCATCGCTGTCCAAGCTGCTCTTCGCTCCATTTCCTTGCTGCCGCGACGGACGACGCGCCTGAGCCTCCACAAGAGTCGCATCCAGCAACGTCCCCTCTTTGACCATCATCCCATGACCCGCCAACTGACCGTTTATCTCCTCAAACAACTGAGCGCTCTTGTCCTTGCCCAATTTGGAACGGAACCGGCTTATGGTCGAATGGTCTGGAGTGCCGTCGTCAATCCCCAGCCCCACGAACCGTCGGAAGGAGAGACGGTCTCCCAGCGCCTCTTCCATCTCCGGGTCCGATAGCGTGTACCACTGCTCCAGCAGCAACACCTTTACCATCGCCAGCGGTCGATAGCTCGGCGCTCCACGCTTCGACGAGTGAATCTCCGACACCAGACGAGCCACAGGCTCCCAGTCCAACATCTCGTCGATCCGATCCAACCTCTTGTTTCGGCCCAGATCCTCTGGCATCAAGGCATCGGCGAACGTTGGAGGACTCTCTTCTCGGTGCATAACGCATTTCCTCAATCGGTTGGCCCAACTGTCGGCGTGCCGCATGAAATATGCAAAGGTCTCCATGAGGGGGAAGCTCCGGTCGTGAAGAGGGCGTTAGAACTGGCAGCCCGCGGCCAGGGCGCAAAGCTGATTGCGAGCTAGGGTCGAGGACGCGCCATGGAAGGCACTTCCAGATCACCAGCATCAACAACATGCTGAGGAACGAGGCATGCGTGGGTACGATTGTCTGGAATAGGTACAGCAAACACCAGGTAACACGCAGGGAAGAGAAAATCGAATCAGAGGGGCGACAGTCTCCCTGACCCTGTAGCGTTTCGTCACCACCTGGGAGAACTAAAGGAGATCCTGCAGAGCGCATCATTCCTTGAGCGCAAGACCTTCCTCGGCTCTTTCATCAGGAGGATTGACTTCAACAAGCAGGAGGTCGGGATCGAGTACACGATGCCGATTCCTGTCAGCGATCGGTCAACGAAGACAGCCGAAGTTACTGTCTGTCAGGGGCGTTGGCTCGCCGGTGTGGCCGCCAGGACGTACCTTCGCTTGGATCTGGTTTAAGCTTCCACGGCCAGTATCAAGGCGCAAGCCACCGGCGTCAAGAAGGCCAAATCGCCGTAATCCAGTCGCCCTAGCGCTCGATTGGCAGCAACGCCTAGATACGGGGGAGGTCAGCTCCAGAGCGGAGCTCGCGCGCCAACTCGGGGTCTCAAGTGCCTATGTGTCGCGTGTCCTGGGTTTGCTTCACCTCGCCCCGGACGCGAGGTCATTGATTCTGACCATAGGCGACCCTATCAAGGGAAACGGATTCGGTATTCATACCTTGCGGTCTCTGCTGCACCTTCCGGTGGACGAGCAGATCGGTTGGATCAAGGAAACGCAGAATCGGAGAACTGAGCGGTAAGACTACCGATCGTCCGTCCTGTGATTGTCGAGTGTCGGGCTCTACGTCGCCCAGAGACCCTTCGACCGCTAGTCATGTGGTCAGGCAAAAGGCTCCAGTCAAGTCCAGCTGGATTCGGTTGGTCGGCACGATGACATGGAGGGTTATTCATGGGTGATTCCGTGGGCTGGACTCTTGGGACGAGTTTACCAAGGGGAGTTGGTGGTACACTGGGGCTCGCAGCACCCCTGACCTCCCGTGCGGTTAGATCACAGTCATCCCTGGATGGGAGGTCCCGTTGACCCTCGGTGAATACGATGACCTACATGACCTTGAAACGTTCGCTATATGCTCCTCCACCAGTCTGACGTGTATATCGTCTTGTTTCCTAGTGCTGGGGCGGTAGCTTGTACCCACATATGCCGGCCGTCTTTGCTGTACTTCGATGAATCGTTCATCTTGTTGTATACATCTGCGGTAATCTGACTAGGCGGACCAGATCCGTCGGATAGCTTCGCTGCGTAGTTCGCAGCTCGGCCGACCCACACAAGGTCATTATCTCCGCGAACTCCAATGCGTGCCACGAAAAGGTTGCTTGTATCAATGCCGACTACATGTCTTACAGTGTATGGAGAGCGAGGATACTGGTCCTTTATGGCAGGGTTGATTATCTCTGTGACCGAATAATTGACCTTCAGAGCAGTAGAGGCGGCGGCGGTATTCTTGGAGTCACCTAGGTACACAGCCATGATACGGTCGCCGTCATACGCTGTAATCTCTCCGCCTTCGGCTCGGATGATTCGGGCGGCGCATGTTAAGAAGCACTTGTAGACTTCAGCCGCAAACTCCGGCTTCTTTGATTCGACCAAGTTGGTCGAGCCATTTAGATCTGCGTAGAGAACCGTGCCGTCCAGCAACACGGCGTCGTTGCCTAGGCGCAAGTCCTCTGGATCAGGGACATCACTTCCTTGTCGTGTCGTCCATCTCTCCCTGAGGATTTTTCTGACTTCTGAATTCAGATCGTCACCAAGTGACATAGTTCAATCTCCGAGAAAGTCTCTTAACGTGGTCCACTTGCCAGAATAAGCCTTCTCAACTCATTGCATGCCCCTGCCACGGCGGCGGCAGTATCTGGCCCCAGCTCCGGTCGGTACGATAGAGGGATTATTCCTATCAGGTCGGTCGGCAACTTGAAGTCGATGCCCCGAGGAACAAGTAGGAAAGTGCGCGAACGAGTCAGGGATCCCATAAAGTAGCCCAACTCGAACACAATATTGTCCCGAGGAGCATCGCTCGCAGAGTCTCGGCTGATCACGATATCGTCGGGAGAAAGAACGAGGACAGCGAAGTCGACTCTTGGCAGTTCCCGCTCCAGTGACTCTAGTGGAAAACTGCCGGCATCAAAGATGCCGTCAGTCCACGGCTTCACGACAATAGGGTCGTGGTCCAAGGCAGTTTGGATTTCGCGACCGATTTCCAGAGCTTCGGTTGAGCAGCCTACGAAGAGAACTGGTCGGGGATTCATAGGAAGGACGTAACGATTCCTTTGCCGAAGGCGTTCAGAGAGCTCACGGGCTATGTTTCTCCATAGTTGTGGATATGATTCCGCAATTGTGTTTAGTGTCAAGGCATCCACGCGAGCGACCACCACGTCATCCTCTGCAACAGCGGATGCGGATCTTCGTCGCCCTGGATCCAAGACAGCCATTTCCCCGACGTGTTGTCCAGATGTTCTAACCGCTACTTCCCGGCCATTTACCCTAATCGAGACGATTCCGGAAAGGATGAAGTATGCGTCGTTGGTTGGATCTGACTCTTCGATGAGCGTTTCGCCCGGCTCGAATCCAAGGACTTCAGCCTGATCGTACACTGCCTCGACAAGACCAGCATCTCCAAGGAGCGCCGACTGGTTTCCAAGTGCCTCGATTGCAGTACTGCGCCCTTCTTGACCAGTAAATCGTTCAATCATCGGCTATAGGCTCAGTGAGTATTCCCGATGGCATGAATTAACGGCGTGACTCGCCCTCGGACTTTGTACGCCCTGCTAAGTTGATCGCGTAAGCACGGTAGTTGGGTCAGTACGCATGAGCGGATCTGACGTCGGCGACCGATGATCCTGGCAACTGTGAGGCCTGACTCTCTCATAAGTCTGCCATACCACCGGTACTCACGTTAGTGCCTCCATATAGGGACGCATTACGCGCGAGACGCGGCACACGCGAGCGTACTCGAAGAGTTCGTCTGTGGTGCAGCGGCGCTGACCAACGCAGTCGCGCAGCGCCTCGACAGCAATGTCAGTTCCGATCTTGTTCCTGAACTTGAAGCAGTCCGCCACGGTCTTGGCCGGACCGTACACATGGACCCGAACACCTTCAATGATGTGCGCTTCTATCCCGGAAGTGCGCGCTTTCCCCGAAAAGCGCACAATCCGCAGACGCGTACCATTCGGGCGTGGCGTGCGGTCCTTCTGCCCGATGGCGAGCCATACCTCGAACGGCGTCTGCGTGGTGAGTTCGTGAAAGCGCAGCGCCGAGAGCAGGCAAACGACCCCTCTTGGGACTCGCTTCGCGACTTCTGCAAGCGAGCGGTGTTCGCTGGGTGCGGCATCAACCAGGGTGTAGAGGCCTCGCCCTACGCGTTCAAGTTCCCCATTGCGTGCCAGTCGTGAGAGGTAGCTCCCGGGGATCCCGGCAGCCTCTAGGTCTCGCGGCCGGATCACTCCGACTTCGCGCACTAGGTCAAGAACTTTGTCTGTCATCACGTGAACCATGAACAGATTATGCCTGATATGTCGGTACTTGGCAAGAACTACATACATACCCAACACTTGGAATCTTTCGAGCGGGACGCGGACATGTTCGGGACCTGAGCTGGTGGTAACCCTTACCGTGCAAGGCCCATCGGGTCAGTCACGGGAAATCGAGGCCGTGATAGACACAGGCTTCACCGGATTCCTGACCGTAACGCCGGCGTTGGCGACGGAGTTGGGATTGGCCCTTGAGGGTACTAGCCGAGCGACCCTTGCCCACGGCAGCGAAGTGACTTTCGATGTCTACGACGTCGCCGTGCTCTGGGATGGTCAGCTAAGATACGTCTTGGCTGACGCTGTCGGCAACACGCCTCTTGTGGGTATGCGGCTACTGGCCCGCCACAGCCTGGACATCGAACTCGTGGACGGCGGACGCGTCGTCATTCAGGCAGAGAGTAGCTAAAGACTCACGGTAGCCTACCCCACGCCTGCCCATTGGCGCTGGTGATAGGGCGGAAGGGGACGTGCGATCTCGGTGATCGACCTTCCCGCCCCCTTCATCCCGTATACCTCTTTCTAACAAGACAGAGACCGCCCTGAGGGCGGTCTCGACCCTACCGTCGAATCGATAAGGGTAGTAGAGCAACGTTACCACAAAGCGTCGATATGTATCAACTTCGAAGGACAGAGCCCGTAGCTGTGAATACCTCCACCCGCGTTACGCCGAGCCTTGTGTCGGTAATAGGACGCCGATGGGAGAGATATCAGATCTTCCCTCGAGGACGAAAGCATCGCGCAGGAATGGAGTCGTCCGACTGCGTACTGGCTTCAAGTTCACGGCTTGAGCGCCGAGAGACACTGGATCGTCGCTCTAGTTGCGACGGCGTCCCCGCCTGGCGATGCATATCACGCCTCTTTGCATTTCAGGCTACCGCCATCACGGTCCCTACGCCCTGATGTTGTTTCGCCGACTACGCATTCTGGTAACGATGTCGGGGTGCCATTTCAGCCGGTCCATCGTCTAGTGTCTCGCGATCCAACACTCTATTGTTGACCAGCACATTCTCCACCAACCGGGGAGAAACTTCGTAATATGCAGCGGCGTCGTCGATTGCATCGTCGGTAGGGGCATCCGCATCGAAACGGAACATCAAGTCGTCGAATGGGCACAGAAATTCCTGAGCAAACGCGCGTTGAAACTTTTGCCTTGCGGTTTTCGAGTCCGTGGCGGGCAGCAGCCGTTCGTGGTCAAGCATCGTCAGGTGGTCAGCCACCAAACGCGCAAACGCAAACCTACGCGCGTGCGGATGGCGTCTATTTGACAGGAATCCGAACTGTTCGGGAATGTCGTCGTCGCGCAGTCCAGCAGTGAGGGGCGATGAGATGTTCGAATTTACTTCCAAGATGTCTTCTTTAGGAATGCTGAACATTTGAGAAAGCGTCAACGTATCAACTTTGCTATTCAACCCCCAGCTTCCCCGGGCAATTCGAGCGGCATCTCTTGCTCGTCTCCAGGGAACGTCAAATTCATTGGTCTGCACGAGGATCAGTTGCCGGACTTTGTCATAGTCAGGTAGACGTACTGCGCTATCATGACTCGCCGCACACTTGCGAAGTGTTTCAATGTGAGTCAATGTCTGATTCTTAGAGACGACGGCGACCTCCTGGATCGCGTCCCAACCGTAAGAATTCCTGGCTTCATGAAGATGGTCAATCAAATCACCTGGCGCTTCCTCGGGGTCATAACCCATGCAGGCTTCCAATTTACGCGACTCTGACACATCGGGGCATCGACGTTCATACTTTACTTGCTCCCACAAGGCGCTTAGTTCCGTGGGAGCCTTCAGGGTACTTGACAATCTCGCAATAGTCCCATCGATGAAGTCATCGATACCGTCCTCGAACTCACTGAGAGAAATGTGGGCGTCGAAATCCTTCAGATAGCGAATGGGTTCCCCTTCCCAACCCTCGGTGTGGCGGACGCTAACCTGAATCGATTCCCAGTCAGTGCTGAAGGACAAGTCAGGCCAGATGTATCCTCCTCCCACATTCGAGACCTTGTGACTCATCCGCCAGGAAAGTGTGTTGGCTTGCGGTTCCCAGCACAGCCTCCACCAATTGGACGCAAACCATTCGGCAAGGCGAATAGCCGACAGCCGGGCGGATGAGCGGACAGTCTTGCCTAGGACATCCTCCAAAGTAGTGGCAGACTGATACTCCCCAAAGAGGATGTCTAATTCAGCCAGCGTAACCCGCTCTACCTCATCGCCATACTCGCGGGGTAGCCAGGCATAGTCGATTTTGAAAGAGGCAGTCATTCGTCCGTCCAGCGCCTGAGGACCTCAGCCCGGAAATCACCGTTCATGGGCATGGGGTAGCCGTGGTATACACCGAGTGTTCGATTTTCCAGTTGAGCCTCAAGGGGACTACCGTCTCTCGTGACCGCCCAGATATTCTGTGGAAAGCCCCCGCGAGTCTGTTCGCTGATCAAGCCCTGGCGAACTCCTTCCCGGAGCAGCCGAAGAGCGGTCGACTTGTCGAATATGCCAACCGCATCGCATAGCGTCTTGTCAGCTCGAGGTTGGGCTGGAGGGTTCAACTGAAAATCTCCCGGATTGCGCTTGTGCTCGGGATTGCCTCCGTACTTGACCGAACTGACCAACCGGTCCAACTCGTCGGAGTCGAATTCTTGACGTATCCGGCGTTTGGGATTGAACCGTTTACGTTCACGGTATGGAGTGGACATGGAGACACCTAGGAGTTCGGTCGCCGAATTATAGTCATCTGCCAATGTACTTGTCTACATTCTTTCCTTGTTCAGTACATATGATCAGTAATTCGCGGATAGCTCGGCGACGATTCGAGGCGGCCTGGCGCGAGGCCATAAGGCTTCAATGGGGACGTGACCTGACGGTCACGGATAGGGCCTCGGCCTGTCCTGAGCCGCTGGGACGCGTCGTCATTCAGGCAAAGAATAGCTAACGACTCGCGTTAGCCTAACCCACGCCTGCCCATTCATGTCGGCCTCACTTGCGTTTACGCTCAGGCGTCCAACTGCCCGGAAGCCCGGTGAACCGCCTTGGAGAGACTTGCCGCAGCTTGACGTGGCGATCAGGCATCGTTTCCCACAAGACAGAGACCGCCTCGGGGGCGGTCTCGACCCTACCGTCGAATCGATAGGGGTGGTAGGCCAACGATACGCAAAGTGTGGATGCGAGTCAACCTAGTGAGATCGACGGTAGGGTCTCAGTTGGGGCCCTGCTCGATTGACCCAGTCCCCTGCCGCGGAAACACCTCGAGTATCTGCCGAAGAATCGACTCTGGCGCGTGCGGGTACAGTTCCCTGAGAGTTGCAAGCTCCACCTTCCTTAAGTTGCCAACGTGCCCGCGCGGCCGCTGACCGAGCCTCACGATGTCATCGTCGATGGTGGCTGCCAATAGCACAGCCCGCTCGCGAGCCCCGGTTAGTTTGCAGCGGTCCAGTCCAGCGCGACCGAACCGCTTCTCTGTCACCCTCAAACTGAACTCGCTCGCGATTGCCTCCTCAAGGAAAGTCTCTCCATAGTTGTAAGGGTTGAGGCAGTGCACCGCTTCATGTCCCGCCTCGAAGACGTAACCGACCCGTGAGCGATCTGCGGTGAGATAGATACGGACCCTGCCGGGGCCGACCACGACGGTTTCAGGGTAGGTTGGGGCCTCTCGTAACACGACATGATACTCCCAACCTGCCTCCAGTGCACCGAAGGTCTCTCTGGCTGCGGTGAGACAGTCATCAACCGTCACTCGGACTTCGCCATAGAGGGGAATCTCGTCGATGTGCCTGAGGTACTCATTGAATGTCATGACCATGCCACTCCTCTCGAACTGAGACACTACCAAATCGAACCAGTGGCTGACTCCCCAGGGTAAGATCCACTGATGGGTGAACACCCTTAGGCAGCCCGTACCCGTCTAGTTCGAGTTGGCGTCGGAGACCTCCGCCTAAGGTGTCGGCTACGTCACAGTGCGCCCAAGCGGCCCGGGTACGCCCTTTCATTCCTCATAGTTGTCTGCTGCCGTTGAGTCGGTAGATGGATACCATCAGTCTGCCGCCGACAACGAAGAACATGTAGGCGAGGAGCCATATCGCATGCCACAGATATCCCACGTTCAGCCGGTCGAGCGCCTCTTCAGTGGTGAAACCCAATCCTGCGAAATCGATCTCCCAGGAACGCAGCTGATTGTGGTCAGGCAGAACACTCGGCAGATCCGGCGACAGGTATATCGACAGAATGGCAACTACTCCCAGTGCCGTCGAGATCATAGCCAAGACCGACGCCGTCGAGAGGAGGAACAGCCGGTCGCGCTCGCTGGGCTTGAAGGCCGGGTCCCGCAAGACCAGCAATGCGGTGAAGACGGCACCCAACACCGGCAGCAGGATCGCCAGCTGTATCGACACCGAGATGTTGGTGATGACTACGACGACCGCGTAGACGAGAATCAACGGTGGCAGTGCGACCGAGGCAGCCCGCCGGAGGGCGCAGCTGTCGCCTCTGTTGCCGGCGTACTGGCGTCGCCACAGCAGTTGAAACATCAGACCGGCTGCAGACGCGATTACCAGGTTCACGAGAAGCGCCAGCATGTAGGGCATCTGCGTGCCGACAAGATTCCCAATGGTATAGAAGCCATAGTGGTCCGTCCGTATCAATGCGAACTGTAGCAGGGGCGTGGTCAACACGAAGAAGACCGAAACCCAGAAGAACTCCCTGAGAGGAGCTCGGCGCTCCGGTAGCAGGAAACCCTGAGCAAGCACGATCCCCGTAGCGAAAGCGACATAAGCCGTGGGCATCCATGCGTTGTTCCAGCCGAAGACCGACAATGCATATCCGCCAGCTATGCATAGTCCGAGCGGGAGGGTCCTGAGAAGACCAAAGCCAACTGCGGCCCTTAGGACCGACATCGCGCTGTCGGTTGCCGAAGCTTCGGAATCATCCGCAACGTCAGGGGCAGTTGTAAGGTCCGGCGCTGCTCCATTGCCACCGACCTCGTCACCACTCCCGGTGACGTTACTCACAGCCGCTCGAAAGTCAGGCGCCAGCCCCGCCAGCAGAATGAGACCGGCCACCTCTGTCCGCGATAGATCGAGGGCTTTGCCGAAGACCTTCAGGCGCTGCAGAGTGGGGCGGGTGCTACCGGATTCCCATCGCGAGACCGTGGCGTGGCTGTACCGCTCCGCGTAGTCACTGTCCGCCGCCCCCATCGGCTCCAGCAGGGCTTCCTGCGTCAACCCTCGCCGGCCGCCTCCGGATGAAAAGACTCGCGGTAAGACCTCATCAAGAGGCCTACTTGGGCCGCCCTGGCCCGCTACACATCGCGATCTCCCATAAATCAGTATGCACATTCCAGATTTGGAGTGTCAAAAAAGTCCGATGCACAGACTTGTCGACGTGTACAAGGTATTCTGGGCCCAGCGGTCATGGAGGGCTCGCGAGGTTTACATCGCCTCCGAACAGAGGGCATCGTCCGATCATCGTCGTCCGAAGACCCGATTCAGCAGCCCGGCAACCGGCAGGGCAGAAAAGATACACCTTTGGCACTGGATGGACAGATGGATCAGGTAGGGACGCCGAAGTCGCCGTCATACTCCTCCGAGCAGCGGAGGGCTATACGGAAGGGGCATCGCATCCTTGCGAGGGTCGCCATCCGCGCCCACCTTCAGAGGCAGCCGTCTCCCGAGCCGCATGGCCACCAAAGCCGAGAAAGGGGCACTGGCCCTGAGAGGACTCGCACCCAGGGAGATGGCGTTGAGCCTAGTACAGGATGAGGGGTGTGGGGACCAGCCGCTGCTCGGTGGTATCGACCGCCAGGGCCAGACCTGTGAGAGTGTAGGTCCCCAGCAGGGCGGGAGCATCGTCTTCTCCGAAGACCACCAGGGTGATTTCGCTCTCGCCGGCTATCGTGACCCACGCCTCTCCGTAGTCCAGGTAGACATGTCGTCCATCGGCCAGCGGGACCCTGCGATTGCCCTTTGGCTCAATCCCGAGCTCGCGCAGCAGGCTGGCGGGCAACGTCGTGAACATGACCCCCGTACCCACGATCGCCTCTATGTCCCTCATCTGCTGGCCGTCCATGCTGGAAACCCGCAGCGGCCACTTGAAGGTACTCATAGCTTGAGCCTCGCTGTCGCGATGTCCTACCACCACATCTTACCCGATTGCCAGTTGCCAGCCATGGGAGAAGAGACTGTGACAACACCATGCATAGGGAGGGGCATCGCATTCTCACTGCCCCGGAGTAGGTCAGGCTGGGTGAGCTGGACGGCAGAGACCAGACGGAGGCCCCACAGATGACTGAAGTATCCGAACCCATGCCCGCGGCCCTCTACGCAAGGGTATCCAGTGACCGCCAGGACGTGGACCTCTCGGTGGCCGGCCAGCTTCGGGCGCTGAGAGATTACGCCGAAAAGAACAGCTACGTCATCGTACACGAGTACGTGGACCAGGCCGAGAGCGGGCGGGACTCCGACAGGCCTGAGTTCAACAAGATGCTCGACGAGGCCAAGAGCCCCAAGGCCGCTTTCCAAGAGATTCTAGTCTGGAAATTCTCGCGCTTCACCAGGAAGCGAGAGCATGCCGTCGCCTACAAGGCCATGCTTAGGCGAAGAGGCGTCAGGGTGGTCTCCATCACCGAGCGCGCCGACGACAGCCCGTCGGGCAAACTCCTGGAGGCAATAATCGAGAGCCTGGACGAGTTCTACTCGGAGAACTTGGCGACTGAAGTGAGGCGGGGGATGCGCGAGGCGGCCTCCCGCGGCTTCTGGGTGGGTAGCCGGACGCCCTACGGCTACAACCGGGTCATGGTGCAGGACGGGACCAAGAAGCGACCCAAGCTGGAACTGGATAAGGCCACGGCACCCGTCGTCAAGCGCATCTTTGGGTTGGCAGATGCCGGAAGGGGGATGCTGGACATCACTCGGGTCCTCAACGACGAAGGAATCGCCACCGTCACCGGAAAGCGCTGGTCCAAGACCGGTGTCCACAAAATCCTGACCAATGAGGTCTATACGGGGACTTTGGTCTGGGGCACGACCGCGAAGGACGATGCCGCCCCGGTGAGGGTGGAGAAGGCGTTTCCCTCTATCGTCCCCAAGGCCCAGTTCCGCCGCGTGAACAGTCTGATGCGCTCCCGTGCGCCCAAGATCACCCATCCTCGCCGGGTGGGGAGCTCCTTTCTGCTCAGCGGTCTGGTCAGGTGCAAGGCTTGCGACACGCCTCTCTCTGGCCAGTTCGCCAAGAGAGGCCAGTACGCCTACTACGTCTGCAGGTCGCGCGTCAGGCTCGGCAAGGAAGCCTGCACTACTCCCAGGCTCAACGCCCGTCGCTTTGAGCAGCTGATCGTCGATAGGATTCGCTCCGGCATCCTCACCGAAGGCAACAACGGCGACCTGACGAAGGTGGTGGTGCAGGAGGTGGATCGCCTTGCCCGGGAGCAACGCAAGCTACTTGAGACCATCGAGTCCGAGATCACGGACGCCCATCGCAGGCTGGAACGACTCTTCGACCTCCTGGAGACCACCGACGACGATGTCGCAAGTGCGGCCCTCCGGATCAACACCCACCTAGAACGCCAGGGGCGGCTTGAGGATTCAGAGGCGGAGGCCACTGCAATCCTCTCGCAGCGCAGACTGGTCCGGGACGATGCGGAGACCATCGCGGCCAACGCCCTGGACATGACTGTATTTCTGAAGAAGAGCGAGTTACACGAACGCAAGGACTTCATCGCGACCTTCGTCAGAGAGATCGCGGTCGTGCCGGGCAAGGCTGCGATCCACTACAAGATCCCCATGCCCGGAGACAGCCATACCCCAGGAGCGAAGTCCGAGACGGTCCTCCTGAGCGGCTTAGCCACGTCTGTCGCGGGTGGTACTCAGTAGCTCGCGCAGGGAGCCGATGTTTGGCTACCATGCCATGAGCAGTTCGATGTTCGCCGCGGCCGAACGGCGTGACCTGTCCAGCGCTGTGGCCATTCGGATTATCCTCCGCCTGATTGGGTATGGGCTGATAGTGTCCTTGTAAGCTTCGGTTCTGACCGAGAACGCCCCTGCAGGGCTGGACATGGGCGGCTTCGCGGACATGGTCGTCGGCTATGCATCCCAGATCAGCCTGGCCGTGAACTCCGGTCCGTTGCTCGAGTACGCACTCCTCTAGTCATCATCAGCGCGGCGAGCACCTTGATCACATCTACAGACCATATGTTGCGCGAGGCCAGGGTCGCCGGGCATTGCCGCGTGTGCTCGTCCAGGAAGATCTCGGTAGAATGCCCTCAAAAGCATTGTATTATCCTATGCAATCAAATAGCTTTGTCATATGAACCACGCTTTGCGGAAGCTACGCGAAGAACGCTTGCTGACCCAGCAGGATCTAGCAGAGCTTGCCCAGCTGACCATTACTACTGTGTCGCGTATCGAGAATGGCAAGACTCAGGCGCGACCCCGGACAATCCGAGCCCTGGCCAGAGCGCTCAAGATGGAGCCAATGGAATTGCTTCGCGTCCTACGGGAACATCAGCCATGTCCCTAGCCGTCGCCTCACTAGAGGGAAAACGGTTTGACGAAGCCTTTCGTTCCATTGGTAGGGTGAAGGGTTACACCCATGACTTCTACAAGTACCCGGCACGATTTGCCCCTGGTTTCGCTCGATTCATTCTTGACTCCCTAACTGAGCCCGGGGACTACGTGCTCGACCCCTTCATGGGTGGCGGCACTACGATTGTTGAGGCCGTGGCATCCGGAAGGCATGCAATCGGCTCTGACGTCAACGAGCTCGCCAGATTCGTTACAAGAGTCAAGACGACTCCGTTGAGCTGCCATGACATCGAAGAAGTTCGCGGTTGGGTCCAGAATGTGAGGGCCGCGGTAGCAGGTATGAATCCTGACGCCCAACCTTCCGAGAGTCCTGTCCTTAACATGCCGGTTGCGGCATACCAGTTCTTCGCCATGGCAACCGAGCTTGTTGAAGGTCTCAGCTTTCGCCGCCGCCGGCAGTTTGCGCGATGCGCCCTCGTTCGAATAGGACAGTGGGGGCTGGATGCGAGAATCAACACGCCAGATGCTGTAGCTTTAGGTGACGAGCTCGAGCGACGGGTGGAAATCATGCTAGCCGGCTTGAGAGATCTCGTCTCGGCTGCAAGGACTGAGGGAGTCTACAAGAACAAGGTAACGGCAACCCGGCGGCTAACGGCCTACTCGGCAGCAGACCCCCTCTTAGCCCGCATGTTGCGGCGACGGCAGATACGCCCCAAGCTTGTTCTCACATCTCCTCCCTATCCCGGGGTGCACGTTCTGTATCATCGATGGCAAGTCATGGGGAGGCGCGAGACGCCCGCCCCATATTGGATCGCTGATCTCCGAGATGGACACGGCGCTTCCTACTATACGATGGGTAGCAGGTCGTCCCTTGGCCTCAGGAACTACTTCACGAGCCTATCTCTCGCATTCAGCAACTTGAGACAGATCATCGCTCCAGACGCCACGGTTGTCCAATTGATATCGTTCTCCGACTCCACCGTCCAAATGCCGCTCTACTTGGACGCCATGACTCAAGCGGGATTCGAAGAAACAGGTGAGGGCGCAGTCGCGTCTCGGGAAGTCAGGTTGGTTCCTAACAGGAAGTGGTACAACCAACAGCGACCCCGCAATGACGCCAGTCGAGAGATGTTACTGGTTCACCGCCCAGTCGGCTGACGTCGGGCGATCGATTCCTTTCGACAAGCGAAGGTGTCGATCTTAAGTGCCGCTGAGGTCATCCAAGTCCATGTCGCCAAGCTCGTTGATGAGGGGGAGGAGGACAGGACCGATAGCGTCAGATGTCACCGCGATCCTCTTTCTTTCGTCGAATTGCCCGGCGACATCAGACGTGTCTTCTTGAGGTTCGCGCAGTAGCCCAAGCCCAAACAGCACGAGCCCGTATTTCCATTGGGCGTCTAGTAGGTCCTTTTTCCTGGGCGCCGACCTACGTTCAGCCTTGAGGTACTCGTTGTCCATGTTGACAGTAAAGAGGAATCTAGTGGCACCACTAGCTTCGTCCTTGCCGAGGTTCACGACCCGCAAGGCGGACCACTTGTCCATCTCGTTCACGTCCCAGCGCTCCTCCCGAATCTCATCAATCTCCGGGAACTCAATCCCCGAGGGTGTCAAGCTCAACCGATTGTCGCCACTCCCACGACGACGTCTGCCACCACCGCCGGACCGCGTCATTTGCTCCGATAGAACAGCGATGCGAGCTGTGTTCTCGAATGGAGTGATCAACGTCTCATCGTTCACGCAGACTTCGACAATGAGTTGGTCGCCTTCTACGACGCTCGGTGGGAGATCTATGCTCAGATGAGCGATGCCTGAGGACAAGCGCATCACGTATGTGTATTCGGGCGATGGAACGGGATTCCCATCACGAAGAACACTTACGTCAAGTGATCCGGGCAGGATAGCGCGGTCAAAGTAATCGTCCTCGACATCGGTAGCGAAATCAATCTGTGTGCGCTGCCCCAAATGACAGTTCCGTTCTAGCACCTCACCGTACGGGAGTTTGAGGAATCGGAACTCCGTTGGGTGCGGCTGACCTTCAAAGTTGTTGCCCTGGTGGGAAGGATGGAGGACAGACTGGTTCGCCAATCTTGCGCCGCGGAGGAAGAGCGCATTCAGAACACTGGAGCGCCGCATCACTCGCTGGAGCACCTCCTCAAGAGGCCGATCGTCGGCTAGTCGCTCCTCTAGGCGCTTGTCTGCACGTTCGCGGTTCAGCTCGCGAAGTCGCAGATCGTCTGCGAGCAACTGCTTGATCTTCTCTTCAACTTCCTTACGGAACTGAGATTCCGATAGTCGGTCGCGACTGTTCTGAGTCAGGTCCTCAAGGGAGGGGACTGAGACCTCAGTACAGTCAACAACGACTGCAAGTGCGTTCTCCAGCGCACCAAGACCGACGGCCCTCGTGCCAAAGAGTCGCTTGTGCAGCATGCCATGCGACTGGCCATTGACCGCAAAGACAACGCCTTCATCTCCACGGTAGCGATTGGCGTTGTCTCCCTCAAGGCAGAATATCCGGTAGGTGAAAGGCTCGCCACGGACCGTCAAGGTGCCGGTGGCGTCGTACTCAGGCTCCGCTTCCTTCAGTCGGCGATTCAGCCCGGTGAGGTTCCACTCAGTACTTCGCTGCTCCCCTTGCCACCTGCATTCGTGCAAACGGATTGGAAGTGGCAGCTGCGGCATCCAGGCATCCAACTCCTGACGTAGGCCACCCGTCTGTCCGAACTGCGTCACTGAATCGGTTTGGTACTGATAGAGCTTAATGAGCGTACCCGACTCGACATCAACCTCATACGGATTGTTGTAGCGAGGGCCGATTGGGAGGCTGACCGCTGGGAGCCGCAGGATATCTCCACGTCCCGGGTGTTGGTCAACTCCGATAGGTGCGAGATATCGGTAAGCTGTCATGCTATCGCCATCCTGGTAGTCTCGGCGCACAATCGTGAAACCCCAATCGGACGACTCATCATCCTCTGCGGCGAGTGCAGGAGCCCGGCGGCTAAGTACGAGTTGGAAGTGTTTGTCACCACAGAATCGGAGCGCCGCCGTACCTCCCATAGCGAACTTGCCATGGGTGAATGCGATGTCCCTCTTGAGGCTGTTCCCCAAGGAAAGCAGCGTTACAGGCTGCATCTCGGGTGTCTGGCCCTCACCCCGATCCAAGATCGTCACGGATGGGTAGTTACGCTTGCGATTGACCTGCCTATGGCGGTCACCAGTAAGCGCTATGGAAGTCGTCGATCGTGCGACGTCGCGGATCTTCCCAGCGTCCCAGACCTCGAGTGACCCTGAGTGTGCGGCATTGGGGTTCACATCAAAGAAATGAGCGACCGCCCTGCGTACGCTTGTCGGGGCGTCGGGACCTTTCGGGTCGATCCCCTGTTCCCTACAACGCCTTATCAGAACCGCGTCTATGGCATTCGTGATCTTTTCCGCGACCGCAGCTTCCGGGATTACCGCTTGAGCACCGATCGTGGCGTAGTTGTCCTCTCGATCGCCGAGTAGTCTCCACGAAGCCTTGTGGTCCCACAGTCCAGTTGACTTGAGGGCCCCCTCTACTTCCTCCTCGCGATCGGCGGCGAGCAACTTGAACAGGAGTTCGCGAACATCCTGATGGTTGTTAGCGTTGAGCATTTATGTGACCTCCATTCAGTTGTGCTTACCATTCTCTAGATTGAGCGCCTCTCTTAGCAGGTAGTTGATCGCCGAAACCACCTCCTGTCGCCGAGAGATCGGGGTCCGGGATCCTTCGGGTACGAGTCCTGCCTTCTGCCACGTCGCGTCGCGCCCAAGAGTGAAGTCAGCATCTCTGAGAATTCTCACGAGCACTTCCTCACTCTTCTTGCGCTTCACAACCCACTCATACCACGCTGCGGCGATCACCCTGAGGATGGTGTTATTGAAGGCGAGTGTATTGCCGCGCTCCCGAGACGGTTTCGACTCCCCGTTGGCGAGACGTTCGTACTCATCACGTGCTCTAGTGAGAAACGCGAAGAAGTGTTCCGCAGGCTTACTGATCAGTTCTGCGCTCGTGTCCAGTTCAAGTGCTCGCTGCTTGCTGACACGACCGTAGTAGCCTACCTGAAGCGTGCGAAGCAGCGTTGCGAGCTGGTTGTACGAAATCAGCTTGTCGCTTGTCGCTGACACCGTACTCCGCTCCATCTCCACATTCCCGTTGAGCAGACCGCAGCTGTTCATCGCGACTTCGGCGGCTCGGTTGAAAGGGTCACGGGAATCGAATCGCGACTTGGTGAGCGCGTCGATCGGTCGGGCCTGTGCTGCGTCAGAGAACATCTGTCTCAGAGAATCGATGTCTACTTCGCCAAACATGAGCACTGGCATCGCCTCCAATTGGAGCTGCTGGAGACGGCTCTCAGTTGCTTCGAGTTCTCCACTCAACTCTTCGATGACGGCGCTGTGGCGTCCCTTATCCTTGGCTTCTTTGAGCTCGGCCTTGACTTCCTTGAGCTTCTCGCTCAAGTCGCGGACCTGCACGCGCCGCTCGTCGATCAAGTCATAGATCGCGCGTCGCCGGTGCTGTCCATCGAACAACTTGAGCTGTCCGATCGCCGCGAGCGGAATGCGTATAACACCGAAGCGCCCTTCTGTGTTTGGGAACGCCTCAAAGTCGATTAGTTCCGGGTCAATGGCGACCATGATTGCGCCAGATACCCACGCAGGCTGCTCCCACAGATAGCTACGGATCGCGTCGGCATGGGGCTGGTAAAGTCGACGATTCGCGTCGCTTACGATGTCATCGTCCACTCGTCTGGGCAACAGGCCGTTCAGGTCCATCAGCGACAGGGCGAAGCCGTACACGTCCCGGCCGCCCTGGACGAATCGCATCGCTTGAGCGCTGAGGTCACCGAACTGCGGTGATGTTCCCTCTACAACCATCACATCATTTGTCGTAGCCATAATTCCTCCTACAGACTATTTAGCGGTCAGGCTTAGCGCTAATATAAGCCGCAAGATATCTGTTGTCAACCCTTGTCGGACCCCTTCGACGGGTGCTCAGTTACCCCGGGGGTTGACCTCTAGGGGGTTGCCACAACACAGCCGTATGGGTCTGGAGCCATTTGACTATCGGCCGTGAACTCTTGCTCCGCTGCTCGACTGACACGAAAGACCAGGTAGTCAGTGAGCGGCGGCTTGAAGGCCGGCAGCGACAACTGACGAGCGTTACCCCAGTTCGAGTCCCTTTGGGTGGGCCTAAGAGGACTCGAACCAATCCGGTGAGAGTTCGAGTCCAGCTAGGCCCACCAAACTTGACTCAAACTCTGGCTTGGCACCTCCCATTTGGGATGGGGACGTGGGCACGGATTGGTACGACGCCAATTCGGTCCCCGAGAATATGCGACCCATTGCGTTGGCAGGCCCCGCCAGCACAGCCGTGGGTGTTCGCATCACTCCCGGTCAAGGTGATGGGGAGGTCCGTCGAGTTCCCATTGTCTGGGCGGTGCCTCGGGAAGTCGAGAGTAACCATGGCTTCCGAAACCCGCCGGTTGCCTTCGGGCTTCAGAAGGGAGCGAGTGGACTCGTGACAGGACGAAATCAACAGGAGGACAACAAAATGAAAGAACGACAACCCATACCGGCGGCAATCTATGCGCGAGTGTTCAGGGAGGACGTGGACCTGTCTGTCCCCGATCAGCTGGAAGCTCTCAGGGACTACGCCTGGAAAAACAACTACGTGGTCGTTCGGGAGTACGTGGACGAGACCGAGATCTGGGACATCCCCGACAAGCCGCGGTTCCGCAGGGTGATAGACGAGGCCAGCAGGACCGACTCCCCTTTCAGGGAAGTCCTGGTCTGGAGGTTCTCGAGATTTACACGCAAGCGTGAGCACGACGTTGTCTTCAAGTCGATGCTCCGGCGAAAGGGCGTCCGTGTCGTCTCCGTTGCTGAGCAGGCCGACGACAGCATCTCCCACAAGCTGCTTGAGGAAATCATCGCGAGCGCGGACGAGTTTCACAGCGAGAATCAGGCCTGGGAGAGTACGAGCAGGATGCGCGATGCCGCATCCAGGGGCTACTGGATCTCCAGCTGCGCTCCTTTCGGCTACAAGCGGGTGGTGGTGCAGGACGGACACAGGAAGAGATTCACCCTGGAACCCGACTCCGCTTCGTCCCGCATAGTCAAGCGCATCTTCGAATTGGCGGAGGCGGGAAAGGGGACGCTCGACATCACCCGTACTCTGAACGACGAGGGTATCGCCAGCCCCAGAGGCAAGCCCTGGGGTAAGACCAGCGTACGCAGCATCCTCACCAACGAGGCGTACACGGGGACTTTGGTCTGGGGCGAGAGCGCCTCGGATAAGGCCGCTCCCGTGCGGGTCGAGAAAGCGTTCCCCGCTATCGTCTCCAGGGCCCAGTTCCGCCGCGTCAACGATCTCCTGCGCTCCCGCGCGCCCAAGGTCACCCATCACCGCAGGGTAGGAGCCTCCTTCCTGCTCAACGGGCTTGTCAAATGCAAGACCTGCAAGAGGGCACTCGGTGGCCAGGTCTCCGAGAGCGGCAAGTTCGCCTACTACGTCTGCCAGTCGCTGATGGAGCCAGGCAGCGGGACCTGCGACGCCCCGAAGCTTAACGCCCACAAGTTCGACAAGCTGGTCGTTGGCAGGATTCGCTCCAACATACTGACCGAGAGCAGCATCCGTGACCTGGTGAGGCTGGTGGACGAAGAGATGGACGAAGCGGCCGCCGAGCAACTCAGGAGGCTGGAGACCATCGATGCTGAACGTGTGGATGTGAAGAGGGATCTGGACCGCGTCTGGGACTACATCGAGACGAGCGACTACGTCGACACGGCCGACGCGGCAGCCCGCCTCAGGGAGCACAAGGAACAGCAGGAACTCCTTGAGGACGCGGAAGCGGAGTCGAGAGCCATTCTCGCCGAGCGCCGGCCCATCCTGGACGACGAAGGCACCGTCACGGCCTTTGCCAGGGAGATGAGAGATTTCCTCAACGAGAGCCAGCTGGCCGAGCGCAGATCCTTCATCGAATCGTTCGTGAAGGAGATCGTAGTGAGCCCTGGTCAGGCCAAAGTGTACTACACGGTCGCCATGCCACCGGATAGCCGGATAGCGGGGGAAGACACCGATGAGATGGTCATCCCAGTGCCGGTTCTGTCAGCCGATCAACAAGCCACAGGCTAGAAGGAAGGGGATAGAGAATTGAAGAACGACAGTCACATGAGAGTTGCAATCTATGCTCGCGTTTCTTCTGAACGACAAGCAGAGAAGGATCTGTCCATTCCTGCCCAGCTGAAGGCCCTCAAGAAATACGCACTCGGCCGGGGATGGGATGTGGTCGCCGAATACGTCGACGAGGCTGAGAGCGCGAGGTCGGCCAATCGTCCTGCATTCAAAGACATGATCGCCGCCGCCAAGAACAAGGTGAAACCGTTTGACAGCATCCTGGTCTGGAAGCTATCCAGGTTTGCGCGAAACAGAGAAGACTCGGTCATCTACAAGTCTCTGCTGAAACGGCGGAAGATCTCTGTCGTCTCCATGAACGAGCATGTTGATGAGAGTCCCGCGGGGTCCCTGCTGGAGGGCATCATCGAGGTGATCGACGAGTTCTACTCGGCCAACTTGTCGCAGGACACCATCAGAGGGATGAAGGAGAACGCGGCACGGGGATTCCGGAATGGCGGAACGGTCCCATTTGGCTACAGAAGCTCCGTGGAGTCACATGGTGGTCCTCCAAATCGAAGCTGATTCCGCATGAGAGGGAAGCTCCGATCGTGAAGAGGGTATTCGAACTGGCAGCCCGCGGCCAGGGCGCAAAGCTGATTGCGAGCTCACTGAACGCCGAAGGGCTGAGGACGCGCCATGGGAGGCACTTCCATATCACCGGCATCAACAACATGCTGAGGAACGAGGCATACGTGGGCACGATTGTTTGGAATAGGTACAGCAAACGCCTAGGTACCAGACAGGGAAGAGATGACTCGGAAATCATTCGTGTCCCTGACTGTCACACCCCACTGGTAGATAAGGACGTATTCGAGGAGGTACAGGCGTTCCTGACATCCAGGCGTCCCTCGGTGACGCACTCAGGGAGACTCAACAGCCGATTCCTCTTGAGCGGTCTCGCTCACTGTGCGCAGTGCGGTTCGCCTGCCATAGGTGTGAATGGCAAGTTTGGGCAATACCTCTACTACAGGTGCAATGGCAGGCTTAGGAAAGGGGCAGCAGCGTGTAAAGGGTCCGCGATCAACGCCAAGAAGCTGGAGGCATTCGTGCTGGACCGGATCAGAGAAAACATACTTACCAGGGAGACACTGACTAAGTTGATAAGCCTGGCCGAAGAGGAGCTGAGTCTGTACAAGCGCAGAGCCATCAGTCGGCTTGATCGTCTGAATCGGGAAGCTGAGTCGATAGAAGAGAAGCTAGGCCACGTGTACGCTGCTTTGGAGAGCGGGACGGTGGATATCGATGACCTGGCACCGCGGCTGAAGGAACTGAGGGCCAGGCAACGGGAGCTCGATGCGAAGAAGGACGAGGCGTTGGACGAAATGAATCAGAGGGGCGACAGTCTCCCTGACCCTATAGCGTTTCGTCACCACCTGGGAGAACTAAAGGAGGTCCTGCAGAGCGCATCATTCCTTGAGCGCAAGACCTTCCTCGGCTCTTTCATCAGGAGGATTGACTTCAACAAGCAGGAGGTCGGGATCGAGTACACGATGCCGATTCCTGTCGGCGATGGATCGACGAAGACAGCCGAAGTACTGTCCGTCAGAGGAGTTGGCTCCGCAGGTAGGATTCGAACCTACGACCAATCGGTTAACAGCCGACCGCTCTACCACTGAGCTACTGCGGAGCGCTTCGGGAAGCCAGAACGTGAGCAGCCGACGGCTGCCGCGAAGTCAATTCTAGCATCGGGATTTCGGGCCAGACAAGGCCGCCACGCTCCCCTGGCGGAGCCTCGGTCGGAATCGGTGGTCAGAACTGCCAGGGGAGCAGCTCGACGCCAAGGCTGCACGCCCACGCCACCGTGATGTTCTTGATGATGCTGCCCGCCGCCACAACGATCAGGAATCGCCCGACCGGATAGCGCGTACCGCCGGCCGCGATGCCGATCAGGTCGAACAGGGGGTTCGGTATCGCGGACGCGACGAAGATAATCAGCGCGCCTCGTCGCTCCATCCACGCCTTCAGGGTAGCGTAGAACCCACGCCGCTCGACCACCGACCTGCCGCCATAGCCGATGGCGTAGCCGGTCAGCTCCCCGACCGTGTTGCCGATGCCCGCGAGCAGGCCCACGCCCAGGACGTTGAGCTCGAGGCCGCCCGCTCCGCAGACCGCCGCAAGGCCGGGCACCGGGAGCACCAGGCCGGCCGCGCCCACGAAGCTGACGATCAGCACGCCCGGATAGCCCAGCGCCTTCCAGTACTCGGCGTCCGCGATGTTGACGCCCACGAGCCACGCCATCGTCACGGCGCCGACGAGGCCGAGCCCGACCAGCAGCGCGATGATCTGCAGGCGGTGCGTACGGTCCGCCATCTGCTCGGACAGCCAGGACACTATTGGTGGGCCCGAGGGGAGCATCGGTTTGTCTGCGGGCTGGCTGCTCTCTGAGATCAAGTCCCTGGCCCCAGGTGCGGTACTGGCTGCTCACGTCGTACGAGGCCCCGCCCGCGCCCGTAGTCCACGCCGGCGACCGGGCCGCGCCACTCCTGAACAGCTACCCTCAGAATAGCATGGTCGACCCATGTCTCCGCTAGGCAAAAGCACCGATTGCGGGCGCGGTTGTGAAGACCAGGCCGTCGGCTCCGGCGTCCGAGACCACGCGCCCGCCTTCGGAAAACTCCCCCGCCAATATCCGCTTCGACAGCGGGTTCTCCACGTGGCGCTGTATCGTCCGGCGCAATGGCCTCACGCCGTACACGGGATCGAACCCCTCGCGCGCCAGCCATGCCCGGGCCGACTCCGTCAGCTCTATGGCTATGCCGTGGGCCTCCAGCCTGCCCTCCACTCCCCGCATCTCGATGTCGACGATGTCCTCGATCTGCGCCTGCGAAAGCGGGTCGAAGACGACCACTTCGTCTATCCGGTTCAGGAACTCAGGCCTGAACGCCTTCTTCAACGCGTCCTCGATCGACGACCGCAGCCCGCTGGACGAGCCGTTGGCGCCGTCCTCGCGCACGAATCCCATCGGCTCCCGGCCCGTCTCGCCCGTACCGAGGTTGCTCGTCATGACGATCAGCGTGTTCCGGAAGTCCACCGTGCGGCCGTGTCCATCGGTGAGCCGGCCGTCCTCCAGGATCTGCAGCAGCACGTTGGCGACGTCCGGATGGGCCTTTTCGATCTCGTCGAACAGCACGACTCGGAACGGCCTGCGCCGTACCGCCTCGGTCAGCTGCCCTCCCTCGTCGTAGCCGACGTAACCGGGCGGCGCGCCGATCAGCCGCGACACCGTGTGATTCTCCATGTACTCCGACATGTCGACGCGGACCATGTTCTGCTCGTCGTCGAACAGGTACTCGGCCAGGGCCCGCGCGAGATGAGTCTTGCCGACGCCCGTAGGCCCGAGAAAGATGAAACTCCCGATGGGCCGGTCCGGGTCGCTCAGCCCCGCCCTCGCCCGCCTGATCGCGTCCGACACGGCCGTGACGGCGGCGTCCTGGCCGACGATGCGCTCGTGCAGCCGCTCCTCGATGTGGAGCAGCCGCTCCGCCTCGCTCTCCAGCAGCCGGTCGACCGGGATGCCCGTCCAGCTCGTGATGAGGCTCGCGATGTCGTCCGACTGGACCGCCATGTCGTCTCTCTTGTCGGGCAGTTCTTCCCGCTCCCGCCGGCACTCGTCCCGCAGGCGGATGCCCTGGGAGCGCAGCTCGGCCGCCCGCTCGTAGTCTCCGCGCTGGGCGGCCGCCTCTTCCTCGTCCTCGACGTGCCGCAGCCGGGCCTCCTTCTGCTTCAGGCTGCTCGGCATGCTCTGGCCCTCGATCCGCATCCGGCTCGCGGCCTCGTCCAGCAGGTCGATCGCCTTGTCCGGGAGCAGACGCCCCGTGATGTACCTCTGGCTCAGGCGGACTGCCGCCTCCAGCGCCTCGTCCGAGACTGAGACCTTATGGTGGGACTCGTACCGGGGGCGCAGCGCCGTCAGCATCTCGACGGCCGTCTCGGCGTCGGGCTCCTCGACGAGGACCGGCTGGAACCGCCTCTCCAGCGCCGAGTCCTTCTCGATGTGCTTGCGGTACTCGTCCTCGGTGGTCGCTCCGATCGCCTGCAGCTCCCCGCGGGCCAGCGCCGGCTTCATCATGTTGCTGGCGTCGACGGCTCCCTCGGCCGCGCCCGCTCCCACGACGGTGTGCAGCTCGTCGATGAACAGGATGATCTCGCCCTGCGCCTGCCGTATCTCGTCCAGGACGCCCTTCAGGCGCTCCTCGAACTCGCCGCGGAACTTGCTCCCTGCCACCATGGAGCCTATGTCCAGCGCCAGCACCCGCCTGCCGGCAAGCTCCTCCGGCACGTCCCCGGAGGCGATGCGCTGGGCCAGTCCCTCCACTATGGCCGTCTTGCCCACGCCCGCGCCTCCGATCAGCACAGGGTTGTTCTTCGTCCGGCGGATCAGCGTCTGCATCGCCCGCGAGACCTCGGCGTCGCGGCCGATCACCGGGTCCAGCTTCCCCCGGCGGGCGAGATCCGTCAGATCGACGCTGAACCGGTCCAGTGAGCGGTAGCGGCTCTCCGCCCGTTCGTCCGTCACGCGGTGCTCCCCGCGAACGGCCTGCAGCGCCTTGTACACCTTCTCCAGGTCGACGCCGAACTCGGAGAGCACCCTGGCCGCGTCGCCGTCGTCTCCCTGGACTATCGCGACCAGGAGATGCTCCGAGCCGATGAAGTCGTCGCCAAGCCGCTTCGCCTCTACGTTGGCCCGCTCCAGGGCCTTCGCGGCCCGCGGCGTCACGAATATCTGTGTCGACTCGTAGGCGACCTTGGGCGCGGCATCCAGCAGCTCGTCGAGCCGCGACCGCATGTCGGGCACGGACACGCCGATCTCGTTCAGAACGTCGGCGGGGACTCCGTCGTCCCGCTCCAGCAGCGCCATCAGCACGTGCTCGACGTCCCACTGGCTATGGCGGTGGCGCCGGACCATCTCCTGCGACCTGCCCAGCACCTCGCGGGCCTGCTCGGTAAACTCTTCGGGCCTCAGCACCATATTGTCTTCACCTGCGCGCCGAGGGACTCGGCGTTCGAGACCCGTATCGCGGGCCCCGTATGAAGACTATATCTTGCTGAGCCTATATTGTCAATAGAGTTGCGCCGTAGTGTATCAACTCAGGTTACCCGATCTCTCCGAACGTGGACATCAAGCTCGGGCGGTCCGGCCGCTCGCGGACCCGGCCGCGACTTCGGTGACGAGCAGGTCGAGCACCGTCTCCTCGTCGGTCCCGGTGGTCTTGAGCAGGACGTCGGCCTCCAGCAGCTTGCGGTGCACGTGGGCCAGGCGGTCGGCCGTGAAGCCCCGCTCCTGCTCCATGGTCTTCCTGAGCGGGTAGCCGGACAGGCCGAGACGCTTGCCGTGCTCCGCCGGCGGCACGCCCCGCTCCTTCAGATCCTTGGCGAGGATCAGCAGCCTCACCTGGCGCGCCACCATCGCGAGGATGAACGCGGGCGGGCGCCCCATCCTCAGTAGCTGGTGCGACGCCGACAGGGCCGCGTCGAGCCGTCCCTCCACCATCGCGTCCACCGCGGCGAAGATGCTCGCCTCGCGCGCGTAGGACACCATCTCGTCCACGTCCTCGCGACGGATCGGCTCCCCCGCGCGGTAGACCGCCAGCTTCTCCAGCTCTCCCGCGACGACGCGAAGGTCGCCTCCGATCGCGCCGGCCAGGGCGTCGACGGCCGCGGGCTCGATCGGTATTGCCCGGCTGGCGGCCCTGTCGCTCACCCACCGCGCGACGCCCCGGTCGTTCGGCACCGCGAAGGTCAGGACCCTGGCGTGCGGCGTGACGGCGCCCAGCAGCGGGTTCGAGCGCCCCAGCGGCCCATCCACGAATATCAGGCTGGTCGTCTCCGGGACCTGCGGCAGGTACTCGCCCAGCCCTTCCCAGCCGTCCAGCTTGCGCGGCGCCTGCTCGCGGGCCGGCGTCGACCCGGCGCCCCGGCGCCGCTCGAACTGCCCCAGCAGGCCGTTGACGATTACCATGCGCTTCTCGGCCAGGAACGGCACGGTGTCGCAGGTGGCCCGCAGCTCGTCGAAGGCGATCGACGGCCCGTCCAGCACCGTTATGTTGACGTCCCTCAGGTCGGGCGGCTCGACCGATTCCCTGGCGGACGCGACCGTCTCGGAGATGGAGAACTCGTCGTCGCCGTATAGCAGGTGGATCACGCGGTTTCGCCCCAGGCGCGCAGGCCGGTATAATCGTCGTACGGGTTAGGGGGCTCGTCCATCATGATCAGACAGCTCTTGCTGGCTACGGGCATACGGGGTTTGGCCCGGCTGGTGTTCGCCTTGATCCGGGACCGGCGGGTCCCGCTCGCCGCGAAGCTGATCCTGCCCGCCGCCGTCGTCTACGTAGCCCTCCCATTCGATTTTCTGCCGGACATCATACCAGCGCTCGGACAGCTCGACGACCTCGTCCTGCTGTTCGTCGCGGTCGTGGTCTTCTTCGCGTCGGTACCCCGACGGGTCCTGATGGAGCACCTCGGCATCCGCTCGGACGGGGGAGGCCAGGACGGCAAGGTGATCGAGGGCGACTACCGCCTGGATGACGACGAACAGTCCGCCCGCTGAAGCGCCGCGAAAGGCGCTTGACCACGCGGTAGCGCGGGCAACCGGATACCGCTCATGAACGTAGGCATCGTCGGTCTGCCCCAGTCCGGCAAGACGACCGTCTTCAACGCGGCGACGCGCGGCTCGGCCGACCTGGCGGCATATGGCGGCGAAGCCAGGACCAACGTGGGCGTCGCCAGGGTCCCCGACCCCCGAATCGACGCGCTGGCGGGCGTGTTCCAACCCAGGCGCACGGTGGCCGCCGAGATCGGCTACGTGGACGCGCCGTCGTCCGCCGACCGCTCCGGCGGCCTCGTCGCCCCGGCGGCGCTGAACGACCTCCAGTCCGTCGACGCCCTCGCCATCGTCGTGCGCGCGTTCGACGATGGCGACGCCGACGGCGCGGGCCCCGCGCGGGACGCCGAGGAGGCCCTGCTCGAGCTCGCGCTCAACGACGCCGGCATCCTGGAACGGCGCCTCGCGCGCATCGCGGAGGGCTCCAAGGGACTCAGGGCCGCCGAGCGCGACGCTCTCGACCGCGAGCGGGCGCTCGTCCTGCGGGTCAAGGATGGACTCGAAGGCGGCGTCGCAGTAGCGGACCAGCGGCTCACCGAAGAAGAGTCGCGACTCCTCGGCGGCTTCGGCCTGGTGACCTCAAAGCCGGCCGTCGTCGTGCTGAACACCGCCGAAGGTTGGGCCGGGGGGGTTGTCTCGGACACCGTGCGCACGGCGTTGGGGAAAGGCGTCCCAGTGGCCGCGATATCCGGCGCGCTGGAGATGGAGCTGGCGCAGCTCGACCCCGACGAGGAGGCCGAGATGCGGGAGGGCATGGACGCCGGCGCGCCCGCCCTCGAGACGATGGCAAGGGCCGTCCTCGACGCCGCGGACATGATCGCCTTCTTCACAGGCAACGATAACGAGGTCAGGTCGTGGATCGTCCAACGCGGCACAGCGGCCGCGGAGGCCGCCGGCGGCATCCACTCCGACTTCGAGCGCGGCTTCATCAGGGCCGAGGTCATCGGCGCCGACGACCTGCTGGAGTGCGGTAGCACACGCGAGGCCCGTAGCCGCGGCCTACTCCGCAGCGAGGGCAGGAGCTACGTAGTCCAGGAGGGCGACGTGGTCAACATCCTCTTCAGCGTCTGAGCAGCCTACCCGGTCCGTCGCTCCCGCGGAGAGAGGCGTGCATTACCCCCTCTCCCTCGACGGGAGAGGGCTGGGGTGAGGGTGAATCCCGTCCCTGCAAGCCGACCTTCGCATTCACACGAGGCACGACCCTCGGCCATCGTCGTCTACTACCCGGCCGCGAGCCTCTCGTACGCCCACTGCGCGAGGTACAGGCCGACGGCGACCGCGGCCAGCCCCACGGCGACCTGCAGGAACACGTTGGCCGCCCCGGCCAGGTACGCCCCGTCCCGGACCAGCCGGATCGTGTCGATGCCAAATGCGGAGAACGTCGTGAAGCCGCCCAGCACGCCGACCACGACGAACGCCTGCGCCTCCGCGCTCAACGGCTGTCGCGCCTCCGCGTACCCGGCGATCAGGCCGATCGCCAGGCAACCCGCCGCGTTCACCGCGAGCGTCCCGTACGGAAACCCGCCGCTGACGCCGCCCTGGACCCACGTCGCCACGAGGTAGCGCAGCACCGCACCCAGCAGCCCACCGGCTCCCGCCATCAGCACAACCAAAGCTGGACCTCCTTCGCATGGGCCGGCATCCACGTTGCCCGCCGCGTCGAGTCGTGGTAGTGTCGCCCCAGGGTCGCGTCTGCGTCAATGCGGCGTCAGCCGGGTCCAGTGTCACAACTCGACGGCCGATGCCCGTGCGGACACACGTGGCACGGCTCCCCGGCCAGCATCAGGAGGCGAACAGTGGCGGACGACCTGTTGCCGTGCCCCGCCTGCGACTCTTCGAACCCCGAGTCCAACACCTACTGCGTCCAGTGCGGCTCGCCCATGAGGCCGCAGGGCGCCGACGAAACGCCCGACAACGATCTCACGCTGGCTGAGCTTCAGTCCCTGGTCTACGAGCTACGATCCGAGGTCAGGCAGATACGCGAGACGCTGGCCGGCTACGAGACTCGTCGGCCGGCGAGGACGAGCGCCCCGAAGCGGGCGGTGCAACGGCAGCCAGTGGTTGCCGCCCCTGCCCCGTCTGCCTCCACGGGCGGGACGGCCGGGGCCGCCCCTGGTGCGGGAGAGCGCTTCCAGGTCGACTGGGAGCTCATCCTCGGAGGCAACTGGCTGGCCCGGATCGGGATACTGGCGGTCATAATCGGAGTCGGCTTCTTCCTGAAGCTCGCCTTCGACAACGACTGGATCAACGAGACGGGCAGGGTTGTCCTGGGAATCGTGGGCGGCCTCGCGCTTGTCGGCGCAGGCGAGTACCTCCGCGACAGGTACCCCGTCTACGCCCAGACCCTGGCCGGCGGGGGCGTCGCCATCCTGTACCTCGCGATATTCGCGGCCTTCGCCTTCTACGGCCTGATCGACGTATACCCGGCCGTCGGCCTCCTGTTCGTCGTCAGCATGTCGGCGGCGGCCCTGGCGCTGCGGCACGACTCCATCGCGCTGGCGCTGATCGGCGTATTCGGCGCGTTCCTGGCCCCATTCGTCATCGGCGCGTCCGACGAGGACGCGCGGGACGCCTTCACCGGCTCCGCCAGCGCACAGGTCATGCTATATGTCATAGTCGTAGACTTGGGCGTGGTCGCGCTCTCCACGGTGCGCAACTGGCGTTGGCTCACGCTCCTGGCGCTCGTCGGCTCGCTGATAACCTTCGCGTGGTGGTACGAGGACTCGCCGGGCCTCGAGGTCTCGCAGGCCAGCCTGACGGCCGTGTTCCTCATCTTCGTCGGCGCCACGACGCTGTTCCACCTGCTCTGGCGGCGCGTACCCCAGGCCTTCGACTACGCCCTCATCATCCTCAACGCTTCGTCGTACCTCGGATTGAGCTACCTCGTCATGTGGGACGAGCTGCGGGACTGGATGGGCGCCTTCACCCTCGGACTCGCCCTGTTCTACGGGCTGCTCGCCTGGCTGTTCACGATGAGATCGAAGGACCATCCCTACCTGGGCCTGATATCTCTCGGCATCGGCATCATGCTGCTGACGATCGCCGCCCCGGTGCAGATGGGTGGCCCCTGGCTCAGCGTCGCCTGGGCCGCCGAGGGCGCCGTGCTCGTCTGGCTGTCCTTCGCGCTGCGGACGTGGCAGATGCGCCCGGCCGCTGCGGGCGCGTTTGCCTTATCAGTGCTCTGGCTGCTGGCGAACCTCCCGGACACGCTGGAGCTAGACCTGACGCCGCTGCTCAACGCCCACATGCTCTCGCACGCGATCGTGATCGCGTCGCTCTACGTCGCTGCCTGGCTTGTCCACCGCGGCAGGGACGACCTCCTGAAATGGGACGTCGGGCTGTTCCCCGGGCTGCTCGTCGCGGGCGCCATCGTCTTGACGGTGCAGGCGCCGGTGCAGCTCGAGGACTCCTGGGTCGCCGTCGCGTGGGCCGTCGAGGCCCTTGCCCTGGTCTGGCTGTCATCCCGGCTGGGCCTGTACGAGCTCCGGCTGCTGGGAGTGGCCGTGTTCGCCGTCCTCGCGCTGTGGCTCCTGGCGGTCGAGACCTGGACGGACCTCTACCCCTACACCACGCTGCTCAACTACCGCGTCATGGCGTTCGCTTCCGCCATCGCGTCGCTCTACCTCGCGGCCGCGATCGTGTGGAGAACCAGGAGCGATGCGGACGTCCTGCCCCCGACCCACGTCGTCGGGGGACTGCTGCTCGCGGCCAACTTCCTGACGCTCTGGATACTGAGCGCCGAGGTCATCGCGACGGTGGACGACGTCGTGACCGACGCCGACGAGGACACCGTTTTCTACACGAAGAGCCTGGGGCTGAGTCTCGTGTGGGCGCTGTACGCCAGCGTCGGGCTCGTGCTCGGCGTCGCCAGGGGATGGAGGACCGTCCGCCTCGCCAGCCTCGGATTGCTGGCGCTACCCATAATCAAGCTGTTCCTCTTTGACTCCTTTGCGCTCGACCGGGGATTCCGCGTGGCCGCCTTCCTGATCCTCGGCGGTCTGCTGCTCGCCGGCGGTCTGCTGTACCAGCGCTACGGCGAGGCGATCAGGGGCTTCCTGTTCGAGGATCGAACGGGAGGGCCACAGGTGAACGACCCTCCCGATACGGCGGACGCGTAGGGGGGATCGAGAGCTTCAGCCATCGGCGCCGGCGTCTACGAGCAACTGCATGACCTCGTCGCAGTAGCGGACGTCCACGCCCTGTTCCTCGCACGCCTTGCGCTTGCCGCGGAGGCGCTGCACGGCGGTCTTGCCGTCGGAACCGGGGATGTTCACGTCAGCGCCGAGACCGATGAGCAGGCGGGCCACCTCGGGCATGTGCGCGTCCAGGTATGGGTAGTCCTCGACGAGCGCCAGCAGCGGCGGACCGCACACGCCGCTGAGGTGTCCAAGTTCGACCGGTCTGTTCACGGCGTCGGGGTCCATGTCGAGCAGCTCCCGCAGGCGACGGACGATCCGACCTGTACGAGGGGTCTGGCCGAGTAGCTGGCGCCCGCCTGGATGAGGCGTTGGACGACCGCGGTGTGGCGGTGGTCGGCGGCCACGCTGAGCGCCGTGTCGGAAGGCTCTGGCTCCGCGTCGATGGAGGCCCCGGCCGCGATGAGCTGCTCCACCAGCCTGAGCCTGCCCAGCCACGCGGCATTGCCCAGCGGGAACATTCCCGTCGAGCCGGGCCTTCCCTTGGGGTCGTTCGGCCATCTCACGCGGTTCAGATCAGCCCCGGCGTTGATGAGGGCCTGGACGATCGCGACGTGCTCGTTGGAGACCCGTGTGAAATCTTCTTGAGACCGGCGCGTGATGGCGAAGCAGAGCATCGTCTCGCCCTCTTCGTTCTCTCGGCGGGTCAACTCGTTGGCGAGCTCGGGAGAGTCCTCCAACATCGTCTCGACGGCCTCCACGTCGAGGCCGTCGATCGCCGCAGCGATCACCTCCGCAGGGGCGTCCACGCGGTACCTCCCTTGAACCTTCCGCGGGCGGGCGAACACGGCGAGACCCATCTGCGGCCTGCCCGGCCGCCGGACTACAGCGGCAGGTCTATCGTCTCACCGGTCTGCGAGGAGCGGTAGACGGCCTCGGTGAACTCCATGTAGCGGACGCCGTCCTCGAAGTTCGTGTGCGTGATCTCCTCGTGGCCCCGGATCGCACTGATGAACTCCTCCTCGACCCGCCATCCGCCGCGCTTCTCCGGCGCTATCTCCACCGGGGACAGCGCGTCGTCGCCGCGGCGGCCGGCCGAGAGGGCGTTGGCGCCCATGTCGAGGTGCAGCGTCCCCTCGGTGCCGAACATCCACACCGAGTCGGCCGGCCCCAGGCCGCTCACCATGCTGATCCGCAGGTGCAGCACCGGCCCCGACACCAGCTCGGCGATCACCTCGACGAAGTCCGGCACCGAGATGTAGCGCAGCGCTCCTGAGTCGTCCGTGCGCGACCTGACGTTCACCCGCGTGATCGCCCGCACGCTCGCGGCGGGGCCGACCCAGCGCATGACGTACTCGTAGAGGATGCCCATCTGCATCGTGTTGAAGCCGCTCAGGTCGCGGTCGTGCCGCCAGTGCAGCGGCGCGTCGCGGTCCATGAACCCGCCGTGCGCCGCGACGTCGACCGACAGGACGTCGCCCAGGTAGCCGTCGGCGATGATGTCCTTGATCGTCGTGTCGACCGGCAGCGTGCCCGGGCCGGGGACGATCTGCGTGACCAGACCCGGCTTCTCCCGCGACGCGTCCAGCATCTCGTGCGCCTCGGCGGCGTTCATCGCCATGCGCGCCTCGGTCAGCACGTGCTTGTCGGCGTCGAGCGCGGCCAGCACCATGATCCGGTGCGTGTACGGCCACGTGCCGATGCAGATCGCGTCCGTGTCCGGCGCCTCTATCAGATCGGTCCAGCTATCGTAGACGGTCGGGATGCCGTACTCGTCCGCGATTCGCTGGCCCGACTCGCGGCTCCGGTTCGCCACGCTGACGATCTCCACGCCGTCGATGGCCTGGAAGCCCGGTATGTGCTGGAGCTTCGTGTTCGCCCCGGCGCCGATCAGCCCTACTCGAATCGTGTCGTCGCCCATGTCTTCCTCCTGGATGTCGTGATGGTCGTCACAGGGGCGGGTAGTGCAGCCGCCCCTGCCTGTCCGTCTCCGCGCGCAGCAGGTGGCCGTCGCGCGTGGTGACGTACAGAGTCGTCAGGTCGTAGCCTCCGAAGCTGCAGTTGGTCGGGTGGTCGAACGGGACATCGTGCCGCTCCACCACCTCGCCCGACGGCGCGAAGACGTAGATAGACGGCCCCGGCCCCCCGCTCCGCCAGCCCGCAGTCGCCACGATGAAGCCCCTGGTGTCCAGCACCATGCCGTCGATGCCGCGGTGCGCGCCGAAGTCGTGCAGCACCTCGTACGGGCCCAGGCTGCCGTCCGCCTTCACCGGATACGCCCGCAACTCCCGCTTCTCGTCCGCGTCGCGGCCGCTCTGCGCGACGTACAGCACGTCGTGGTCGAGCGAGAACAGCAGCCCGTTCGGACGCGTCGTGTCGAACGTCACCCGGGTCGTCGTCCAACTCCCGTCGGGCTGCGGGTCGAGCCGGTACACCGAGTCGTGGTCGAGCTCCTTGTGGCTGCGATCCTCGCTCCACGGCCCTCCGGCGCCGTCGTAGAACGGGTCGGTGAACCAGATGCGTCCCCGCGGGTCGATGGCCAGGTCGTTGGGGATGTTGAACCGCTGCCCCTCGAAGCCGTCCGTCAGCGCCGTGGCCGAGCCGTCCGCCTCGTAGCGGACGACCCTGCGCGCGCCGCCCTCGCAGGCGAACAGCGTCCCGCCAGGGTCGAACATGAGCCCGTTGGCGCAGTTCGTCCCGTCACGGTACGGCGTCGACGCCCCCGCTTCGGGGTCGTATCGCCAGATACGGCTGCCCTGGATGTGGGTGAACAGCAGCCCAGTGCCGTCCCACGCCGGGCCCTCCGTCGTGCTGCCGTACGGGCCGTCTACCTGCTCGAACTCCCAGCTCAACGCGCCTCCCCGCCGGACGCGCCGCCGCCGCGGTCCGGACACCTAACGAGCAGAAGCACGGGCCTTTCTCCGTTCCAGTTTCTCGTAATGGACCTTGGCCTTTTCCGCCTGACCCGTGAGCGCATCGGCCAAGCGATAGGCCGCGGCTATCGGAAAGACCCAGGCAGATTCCTCTATCTTCAATACGATGTACGGCTCGTTCGTTTCCTCGTTGAGCATATAGGTGACTTCAAGATGGGCGTTCTTGAGATTGAGCATCACATACCTCCGATTTCCAAGATACGTGCGACAATACGAATCACCGGCCCCACCGCGGGCAGCAAGTCTTGCCAGTCTCTTCTCTCGGCAGGCACATCAATCCGCTCCCCGTCGTCGCAGAAGTGGCAAATGTCGCTATCCTCATAGCCCCACGCAGCGGCGATTGCGTACGCCTCGGTTCTCGTGAAAGGGCCAAGCCACTCACCATTCTCAGTAACCCGCTGTCCGGATCTTCCTAGACCCCTGTTGCAGTGGGAACAGGTAGCACGATGAATCCGAATGCGGCGAACAACCCAGTTCCTGTATACCCACCAAGACCTCGGAGTCATGCCATCCGCCCACATCGGGATGGGAGTCAAAGATACCAGACACACTCGGCGAAGTCATTTCTTCTGACCCTGCTGGGCTCGCCCAGGGGTAAAGGACCAAGAGTCGGCCAGCTCCAGCAGGAGCGGTTAAGGTGGTCGTTTCTCTGGAGTTAAGCCCCCGAGGTTGTGGCGGCCCCCTCCGCGCCTACTCCCAGCGGAACAGCTTGATCGCCACCGCGTAGCTGACCACCAGCCACGCCGCCAGGCCGAGGAGACCCGCCCACTGGGACGTCAGCGCCGCGCCGTCGACCGACACGTTGCGCATCGAGTCCGCAAGGTACGAGAGCGGCAGGTAGTCGGTGACGACCTCCAGGACGTCGGGCATCGCCTCCCGCGGGAAGAATACGCCGGAAAGGAAGATCATTGGCAGGGCGATCACGTTGGCGATGGGCGCCGCGACCTGTTCGTTCCTGGCCCAGCCCGACACCGCGAAGCCCAGGCTCACGAACACCGCTCCGCCGACCAGCGCCAGCAGCAGCAGCGTGAGCGGGTTCCCGGCGATCTGCACGCCGAAGAACAGCACCGCGACCCCGACCAGCACGCCCGTCTGCAGGACCGACACCGTCAGCCGGGTGACCACGTACGCGAAGATGAAGCTGGCCGGCCGCATCGGCGTCGCCAGCAGACGGCGCAGCACCCCCTGGCGCTTTAGCTGCACGAACGCGAACGCGACGCTGAACAGCCCCATCTGCATGATCGACATGGCGACGATCCCCGGCATCAGGAAGTCGATGTACCTCAGGTCGCGGTCGCCCGCGGGCGTCGGCTCGATGACGAACAGGCGTTGCGCCCCCGTCATGCTGAACGAGAGCTCGTCGAGCACCTGCCGCAGCACGGAGAAGCCGACCTCCGACTCCCGCGGCCTCGCCTCGTTGAACAGCACCTCCAGCGCCACCGGCTGGTCCGACGGTCCGAAGCCGGCGGGGATCACGAGCGCCAGGTCGATGTCCCCATCCTCCACGGCCGCCCGCGCCGACTCCCGGTCCGCGTCGTGGCTGACGTTGAGCGCGTCGATGTTCTCCAGGGCGGACACGACGCCCTGCGACTCGGCGTTGTCCGCAAGGTCGGCGATGCCCAGGTCGACACGGCCGAAGGCCCCGAAGTCCATCAACCCGAAGATGACCATGAACAGCAGGGGCAGCAGCAGGCTCCAGAACAGCGCCTGCCGGTCCCGGAAGTACATCTTCAGCGACGCGACGGTCATCGCCAGCGTCTGGCTCGCGATCAGGCTCATCCTTCCCTCAGCGCGCGCCCGGTCAGGTCGAGGAACACGTCCTCAAGGTTGGCGGGCCGCTCCACGCGCTCCTTGGTGAACCCCCGTTCCAGCAGGCTATCGATCAGGGCGTCCGGCTCGTCCATGGCGATGATCCTGCCGCCGTCCATGATCGCGATACGGTCGCACAGCTCCTCCGCCTCCTCCATGTAGTGGGTCGTCAGCAGTATCGTGCGGCCCTCCGACTTGAACCCCTTGACCAGGTCCCAGGCGTGGCGCCGCGCCTGCGGGTCGAGGCCGGTCGTCGGCTCGTCCAGGAACAGCACGAGGGGGTCGTTGACCAGCGCGACGGCGATCGAGAAGCGCTGCTTCTGACCGCCGGAGAGATCGACGTAGACCGACCCGACCTTGTCCTCCAGCCCGACCTGTTCGAGCAGCTCCAGGGCGTCGACCCCGCGGCCGTAGAAGCTGCCGAACACCTTCAGGAGCTCGGACAGGTTCAGCTTCTCGAAGAAGTCGGCCGACTGGAGCTGTACCCCGATGATCGACTTGACCCGCTGCGGGTCGCGCCGCACGTCGATGCCGTTCACGAACGCCGCGCCGCCGTCCGGCGGCCTCATGCCCTCCAGGATCTCCACCGTCGTCGTCTTGCCCGCCCCGTTCGGCCCCAGGATGCCGAATACCTCGCCGGGCTTCACCGAGAACGACACGCCGGCGACGGCCTCCAGGTCGCCGTAGCGCTTCCGGAGGTCCCGCACCTCGATCATCGGGCCGTCAACAGGGCGAGCTTCGTTCATGCACCTTCGCCCGGTTTGGAGCCATGCTCGGATCGCGACCTGCGTTCCGGGAGTATAAGGATGACGGCGGCAAACACGATACTGGCGAGTACAACGGCCAGGGCCACGAGGGGTCCGGCTGCTGTCGCAAGGGGGACCGCAAACGTGAGAACAATCGCCATCAAGGCGACGAACAACCAAAGGTGTGCAACCGACGGCCTCGTAAAGCGAATCTTTGCTGGCCGGTCTCGCAGCGCCTGGTTGACCTTCGCTTCCACGCGGGCATCGATCGCATCCTGCACGCGGGACAGGAAGGACTCGATGACCTCGTCCTCGAACTCCTTGCCCAGCTCCTGTCGCGCCTCCAGTGCGGCCCTGAGCTCATCTTCGGTCCTGGCTGACGCGTCCGGCTGTGACGTCCGTGGCTTCTCCCTCGTCATGGCAAGACCCCTCTTGACGATATCGTCGCAACGGACATATCCGTAATTGCGTAAGTAAGAAAGCACATTGCGCCCCGTCTGTCAATGGGGCTGCAACGGTGCCCTCACCATTTGGGTGGGGGACTTGGGAACTACGCCGAAGAGAGGACTGGACCGGCTGGGCTTGCTCCGCACGCGGTCCCATTGACTTGACGAGGGCATCCTCGGCATCGGCCGGGCGCTCACTCTCCAGTCCCGTGGTCCATCATATCAGGCCAAAGCCCATCGACCCTCGTTTGCCCACTCGCCGACACCCTGCGCTCGGTTTCTGTGGGCACGTGGGATTGATTGTCGCCGTCGGTCCGCAGAGTGCTTGTCTGCGCTACACTGCGTTCTGTGCGAGTAGTGAGCAGATGGCGGGCCTGCACGTGCGCCTCGACGCCGAGCGGCGCCGGCGCTTGAAGGAGCTCGCCAAGGAGAGGGGCGTGTCCATCTCGGCGGTCGTTCACCGCCTGATAGACGACGCCTACCAAAAACATGCTGCGGGAACGTCGCATGCAGGCGGCCGAGCGTCTGACCGGGCTGGAAGTGGAGGGCCCGCCGGACACCGCCACGCTCTCTCGCGAGCTGGATGCGACCCACGAAGCGCTGATTCCGGTGTCCCAATTGCTCGCCCGGCTGGGAGCGGGAAATAGGGAACCATCCGAAACGATTGCGAAGCATGTGCGCGTGGCGTTGGGGCTGGCTTGAGACGAGATCGGGTACGGCAGAACCATGGCCTTGCCCCAGCGGGGCTTAGGCACCGTGGGCAGGAGTAGGCGTCGCACCTGTAACGGTCTGATACTCAACAGGGTCCTCGAGCTTCCTGCACAGGTACTTCACCCAGGCCTCGGTGTAGCCATAGCCCCCGGCTAACTCGTCGTATATGCAGAAATCCACCTTCGTGTTCTCCGGATGATCACTGTCTCCTGGTGGACGCACCTCGTAGTGTTTCCAGCACCGCGTGTGAGTGTCCATGTTGAATTTGAAAGCTAACCCCTCTTGGACACGTGACACAACGGCCTTAGGCTTGAGAAGGCCCTTGCTCGCCACGGGGATCTGCTTTTCCCGGATCAGAGCCGTGACTCTCCGGAGATTGTCCAACTCTGTAGGACTACTAGGGTCATACGGGACAAATTCTATCGAGAGGTCTGCCAGATTCCGGTTGCTCTCTAGCTTCGGGATGAGGAATACACGAAGCGAATACTGAGAACTCTCAAGGACTTCCGGTGTGAGCCCCGCGCGGAACGTCTGAACATAGTCTCTGACGTCCTCTAGGGCCGCACTTTGTAGGCGTCGCAGTGCCTCTTCCTGCTGTTGAGGCCTCAGAGCAGAAAACTGCAGAGCAACTTCGACCCTGTCTTCCATAGCCATTTCAGTTCCAAACTCGGCTATGAGCATATCTTCAAAATTCATGAGCATCGCCTGGCACTCGCCGTACAGCGCAGGATCGAGTTCAGGGTGGTAGCGATGTTCGATTCTATTCCTGAGTCCCAGGAAGAACTCTATATTCTTCCGGGAAGCGGGGTGTTGGTCATTCCAGTACTCCTTTACACACTTCGACAACTCCCAGTGCTTTGGATCGCCATCAACGCGATCGTAGCGTGTGCCCCTGCCGCTTCCACTCTTCACGTACCAAGGCTTGACTTTCTTGTTGTAGAAGACTGCATGAAAGAACGATGTCCATGCCACAGTCATCAGGAGCACGAAGGTACGCGTACGGAATGAGATTCCTGGCCTATTGTAGTTGTCGACCGCAGCAATGGCTGCGTCGCGTGCCTTTAGGAGATGCTGATGAACAAGCTTGGAGCGTCGTGGCATGATGACTCTAGCGCCGGAACTGATGGACGCTGACGGGTTCGGACCGCTTCTCCCCAGGCGTCAGGCAGACGCCCTTATTCATCTGAGCCAGTCGCCCACCCGGCCTACAGCCCCTTCGCGAACTGCTGCCCGCTGCCAGTCGTAATCGACGTCGCCTTCGTAGAACCGCTCCGGGTTCTCCACCGCCCAGATCTGCTTGCGGACGAGGTAGTTGTCCGGGTCCAGCTCCAGCCCCTGGCGCCAGCGCGCGAGAGCTTCAGCGGTCCTGCCGGACTCGTAGAGCTCCAGCCCCTCGCGGAAGAGGGCGTTGGACTCCGCGTGCCTGGCGTCCAGGACGCCCGCCGGCCCGTCTTCCGCCAGCGACTCGCCTTGTCCTGACACCCATCGCTCCAGCATCTCGGCCGTCTCGCGACGCCGTATGTCGAAGCCCCCAAGTTGGCTGAAACGCGACGGCCTCCAGGTCGCCGTAGCGCTTCCGGAGGTCCCGCACCTCGATCATCGGGCCGTTGCCGGGGAGAGCTTCGTTCACGGAACGTCACCCGAGTCGGAGCCACGCTCACGTCGTGCCGCTCCTTCCGGGAGTATGAGGATAACGGCGGCGAGCGCGGTCCCGCCGATGATGGCGGCCAGGGTCACGGTGGCGCCCGCTGCTTCAGCCAGGGAGACCGATGACCAGAGAACGACAGCCATGAGGCCCAGGACGATTCCAAGGCGCGGAACCGACGGTACGGCAAAGCGCGTTCTCACTGGCCGGTCTCGCAGCGCCTCGTTGACCTTCGCTTCCACGCGGGCATCGATCGCGTCCTGCACGCGGGACAGGAAGGACTCGATGATCTCGTCCTCGAACTCCTTGCCCAGCTCCTGCCGTGCCTCCACGGCGGTCCTGAGCTCGTCTTCCGTCCTGGCCGACGCGTCCGGCTGCGACGTCGGTGGCTTCTCTCTCGTCATGACAAGACCCCTCTTATCGAGAATCGTCGCAGTAGGGATAGCTGTAATGCCGTAAGTAAGAAAGCACACTTCAAACGGCCTGTCAATGGTCTGGACCTTGCCGATGGACGGAAGCCCCCCTGCGGGGTTCGCCCGGTACATGGGACGTCGCCGGCGGCATCGTCGCCATCGGCCGGGCGCTCGATCCAGGATCGCCGACCATCATATCAGGCCCGAACCCGTTGGCCCTCGCATGCTTCCTCGCCGATGCACGCCAGACCCGCTCCCCCCGCGTAGCGCCGCCGCTTTGAGCGGAGCGTGTCTATGGGCGCACGCCGGCTCCCACCCATTGCTGTAGATCGATGGGCCCTCGTCCACGCGGCCGTGACGAGGCGCCAGGCGCCGACCGGATCGTCTCCACCGGCACCGACTCTTCGACCGCCCGTCCCGAGATGGTCCGGCTGGAGCCCGCGGCCATAGCCCAATGGGGCGATTCGGTACTCGTTCTCCAGGACTCCCCCGGCCTGCGGCCCCTGGCGAGCTGTTCCCGGCCGGATACACGGCGGAGCGACTCGATTAGATGATATCAGATCGCAACAAATCTTCCCATATGCCCCTCCCCAGGACGACCGTCATTTCGTCGTTGCGCCTTGTTGACACCTGCGGTGCCGGCGGTGTAGCATCACCGATCTTGTCGATAGCTCATATCAAAACGGTTCTAAGGGAGGACCCCTGTCGACGGGGGACCCATCGGCGACTCGGAGATCGAGCATCGATGCGCGAGGTGAATCATTGGAGTTCTACAACGTCAAGACCAGGAAAAAGGTGGACATACCAGAGAGCGGCCTAAGCAAACGTACCCTGGTGCAGAAGAACGGCAGGCGCACCTATATCGTTAACGGGGAGGAAAACGGCGCCAAACTGGTCAGGTTCATCAGCAAACAACAGTACGATGCCCTGCAGGTGCCTGTGATCGAGGGTTCCTGAGGAGGCGCCATGTGGTGGTTCAAGCGGGCGGTACTCCGTCCGACTTTCGCTGATGTCCAGGCGATGCACCCCTGGTTCCTGGACTACGAGCAGTTGGAACCAGGGGTCCGGGAGCTGGTGCGGACGTTAAACCAGACCGACCTGGTGGAAACCCTCTCCTCCTGTGAGGGTCACCCGGAGGTGCCAGACTGGTGGGAGACCACTGGTGGAACGGCGTACGTACTGTGCCTGGTGACCAGTCCCGGTCCATGGGACCGGGTGCTGCATCGGCTGCGGCAGCTGGCCCGGGACTGGAAGGACGTCCGGTTGATAGTGCGAGATGACCGGGACCAGGGGGAGCAGTGGCTGGGGTTTCAGGTCAGCCATGCCCAGCCAGACTATGCCCGAAACGCCCTGGACCAGGCCATCAGCCAGGCTGCCGAGCTGATCGAGGAGTACCTGGACCATGATGTCGCCGCCATGAACTCAGCCCGAAGGGGACAGGAGGACCGTGCCCGGCGAAGTGGTCCTCACGTCCTGCTGGAGGTTGAAGGCAATACCGGTGGAAAGGCCAACGGAACGACGGAGGTGTCCCAATGGAAGGACTGACTGCTTACTGCCTGGGACTGCGCAGGCAGTGCGAGATCGTGGAACCCAGTCTGGTGACCCTGAAGAATGGTCGCAAGGCGGTACGGGGGCGGGCCAAAGATGCTCCCCAGTACACCGTCTACCGAATCGTGAGCGACTCTGAAGCGAAGCAGGTCGAGTCCATGCTCCGTTAGCAGCGGGCGACTGGGGGTTGCGGCTACTCCGGGAGTTGGATCGGGTGTCGTATCGAAGCGGCCACACCTGTTGGACTCCGGCGGCCAGCCAAGCCAGGGATGTCTCCGCGGGGCCCCCGGCGGCCCGTCCATGGAGGACGTACGCGCTCGCCATACGGGCTGACCGCGCCCCGCGGGACGCGCGGCCGTCGGCCGTGAACGGGACTCGCCCGGGCTACAGGCCCCTGGCGAACTGCTCTCGCTGCCAGCTGTAGTCGACGTCGCCTTCGTAGAACCGCTCCGGGTTCTCCACGGCCCAGATCTGCTTGCGGACGAGGTAGTTGTCCGGGTCCAGCTCCAGCCCCTGGCGCCAGCGCGCGAGAGCCTCCGCGGTGTTGCCGGACTCGTAGAGATCCAGCCCCTCGCGGAAGAGGGCGTTGGACTCCGAGTGCCTGGCGTCCAAGACGCCCGCCGGCGCTTCTCCGGCCGGCGACTCGCCCTGTCCTGACACCCATCGCTCCAGCATCTCGGCCGTCTCGCGACGCCGTACGTCGAAGCCCCCAAGTTGGCTGAAACGCACGGCCCCCATTTCGTCGATCAGGAAGCCGTTCGGGACGGCTTTGAAGCCGTAGAGGTCGCTAAGGATATTCCCCTGGTCGACGAGCGTGGTGAACGTCGCCCCGGCCCTCTCGACGTAGTCACGCGGCCTGTCTGGCCCCTGCGCGTCGATCGCGACGGACACGACCTCGACGCCGCGACCCCGGTTATCGTCGCTGAATTGCTGCCAGACCGGCAGCTGCTCCCGGCACCCTCACCAGGACGCCCACATGAACAGCACGACCTTCCTGCCCCGGTAGTCGGAGAGCCGCACGGGGCCGCCCGCAAGCGAAGGAAGCTCGAAGTCCGGCGCCGCGTCCCCGGCCGCGATGGTCCTGATGTGTGTTCGATTCATGGCTGGTCGTCCTCCTGGGGCGTTTGAGCGCGGCAGCCTGTGCCGCTCGACCGGTATGGTGGCCCTACTTGTACCATAGATGGAGCCGGCTTTGAGCTTTCGCTCGGCGGGCTGTGAGTCTCGGGACCGCCACCATGACCGAACGTCCGAGTCTCTCTTCGGGTGGAACGACGTGTCCTGTACCGCAGACTCCTCGCTGGGAGCTCGCCATGTGCATTCCTGCAAATGGCTGGGGATGTGTTTTCCTGCCAGCCTGGGGAATCGCCTCTTGACATGCAACTCTGCGGTTGCGTATCGTATGCGTGCATGGACAAGGACCTGGTCTTCAGGGCACTCGCGGACCCAACACGGAGGTTGATGTTGGACGAGTTCTCTGAGCGCAGGGAACAGACGCTATACGAACTCACGGCGCGCTTGATCATGCGACACAAAGTCGCCATTTCCCGACAGGCCCTGGCCAAGCACATTGATGTCTTGGAAAGAGCGGGGCTCGTAAGCTCTGAGAAGCGCGGCAAGTATCGGATGCTTGTCTTCGACGACGAACCCCTCAGGACTGTCGTGAACCGATGGCTCAAGTGACACCACGAAGAGGAAAGAGAGGCCAGATATGCGCATTATACTCACCGGCGTGTTCGTAAGTGACCAGGACGAAGCCCTGAGGTTCTACACGGAGACTCTCGGCTTCGTTAAGAAGCATGACGTCCCTGTGGGGGAGTTCAAATGGCTCACCGTCGTCTCGCCCGATGACCCGGATGGGACCGAGCTTCTGCTCGAACCAAACGAAAACCCGGTAGCCCAGGCATATCAGAAAGGGATATTCGACCAGGGCATACCAGCGGCGTCCTTTGGCGTTACGGACATCCGCGCAGAGTATGAGAAGCTGAAGTCACTGGGTGTGGCTTTTACGATGGAGCCAACAGAAATGGCCAACGTCACCATTGCGGTCTTTGACGACACCTGCGGCAACCTGGTCCAGATGATGCAGACGTAGCTGCGATCGACCAGACTGCCCTGTTTGGGACGCCGGTGCAGACCGGCTCATCCAGGCGCCTGGTGGGCGATGACGGGCTCGAACCGCCGACCTTCTGTGTGTAAGACAGACGCTCTAACCAGCTGAGCTAATCGCCCACGCCCGGATCGCATCGGCAGGCTGCCGACTCGCGACGGATGGCGGGGTTTGCGAAGCGCGCTTGGCGGGACTCGAACCCACGGCCTCAGCCTCCGCAGGGCTGCGCTCTATCCAACTGAGCTACAAGCGCGTGTAATGCCAACCTTTCGCCGATTGCGGACATGATATGGTGCCGAAGGAGGGAGTCGAACCCACACACCCGAAAGGGTACTACGTCCTGAACGTAGCGCGTCTACCGTTCCGCCACTTCGGCCCGAATCCGATTACCGTCCGCTCCGCCGTTGTCCCCGCCGCGCCTCGATGGTGGGCGGTCGAGGATTTGAACCTCGGACCTCTTGCGTGTGAAGCAAGCGCTCTAACCGCTGAGCTAACCGCCCATGACCATCGACGCTCCCGAGGAAGCGTCGCCGGCGGTCCGAGGCGAGGTCTGAAGGCTCTGCGCGAAGTGGCAACGACAGGGCTCGAACCTGTGACCTAGCGCTTATGAAGCGCCCGCTCTACCACTGAGCTACGTTGCCCCGCCTGCCTGGCCCGGAAGCCAATTCTATTATACGGCCTCCAATCCGGTCAATTCCAGCCGCACCCCCACGAGGTGCTGTTCACGTTCGAGGGGACCGGGTGTGCGCCCTTCGATATGGCCCGACCGAAGCGGTGGGTCTGTACGGGGAGAACGGGTTGTATGCCCGTCAACTCTGATCAGCTGCATCCCCGACTATCCACCATCCACTACCAACTATCCGCTACAACGATGTACCATCGGCGGGACGCCCCCGGAGGCCACTCTTTGCGCGTCGGTATCGCCGTCCTGCCCACCCACCGCTCCATAGACCCGGCCGTGCTCGCCGCCCGCGCCGAAGAGCTCGGCTTCGAGTCGCTCTGGACTCCTGAGCAGCCGACCGTCCCCGTCGAGACAGACCACGACATCCCCCGCGAATGGGCGGACATCGTCGACCCGTTCGTGATGCTGGCCCGGGCCTCCGCCGCGACCTCGACGCTGCTGCTCGGCACCGCCGTCGTCGTCGTGCCGGTCCACTCGCCCCTGCTGCTCGCCAAGCGCGCCGCCACCCTCGACGCACATAGCGGCGGCAGGTTCCTGTTCGGCATCGGCGTCGGCTCCGTGGAGGAGGAGGCCGCGATCTTCGGAGTCGACTTCCCCCGACGGTGGACCCAGGCCGCCGAGGCCGCCGCCGTGATGAAGGCGCTCTGGACGCAGGAGCGAGCCGAGCACCACGGCGACTACTACGATTTCCCGCCCGTCTACTGCTACCCGAATCCGGCCCGCGAGCCGCACCTGCCGCTGCTGCTCGGTACGAGGGCCAGGGCGTCGTTTCGCCGCATCGTCGAGTGGGGCGACGGCTGGATTCCCATCCGCGTTACCCCGGAGCACGTGCGCCGCGGCCGCGCGACCCTGGACCGCCTCTGCGAGCAGACGGACCGCGATCCGGCCTCCATCGAGATAACCATCGCCGACTGCGCTCCAGACCCGGACGCGGTCCGCGCCTACCGTGAAGCCGGAGCCGACCGCGTCATTGTGAGCATCCCCGAGGAGCCCGAGAAGCCAAGCCTCGCCCGGCTGGACAAGTTCGCGCGGGAGCTCCTGCCGGCCCCCCGATAGCAGTCCCGCCGCGATTGCCCCGGCGCTCCCGCTCAGAGCCTGCGCTCGCGCGGACGAGGGCGGGGATTCACCGGTAGCCGTCCACTCGATCCGTTCGCCCCGGGCTGCGCCGACGCTTCGTCGGCGCGTATCCAGGATCGCGCGCAACCGCAGCAGGAGGACTGGCGTCGCGGAACACGGAGGCTTGTGCCGCCCGAACCGCGGGAGTAGGATGGCATCGCGGGCCAGTCCAGACCACCAGTAAACAAGGAGCCGGCCAATGGTCGTCGATACCGATACCGTACAGCGCGCGGCGGCGCAGCACCTCTGGCCAGCCGGGCGCGACTGGACCCAGATGGCCGAAGAGGGCGGCCCGGACGTCATCGTGGACGGGCACGGAGTCAAGGTCGTCGACTCCACCGGCAAGACGTGGATCGACGTCAACGGCGGATACGCCTCCGTCAACGTCGGCTACGGCCGCACCGAGATCGCCGACGCCGCCTACGAACAGATGAGGCAGCTCGCCTTCTTTCCCCAGAGAACGACCACCGAGGTTACGGTCAGGCTCACCGAGAAGGTGGCGCAGCTCGCCCCCGGCAGCCTGTCCCGCGTCTTCCCGGTCAGCGGCGGCTCCGAGGCCGTCGAGACGGCCGTCAAGATCGCCCGCGCGTACCACCACCGCATGGGCGTCAAGGGCCGGTACAAGATCGTCAGCCGCAGGGGCTCATACCACGGCGGCACGGGCGCGACGCTCTGGCTCGGCGGCGGACACCTGGGCCGCGAGGAGTACGAGCCGGCGCCGCCCGGTATGATCTACGTCCCGCAGCCAAACCCGTACCGCTGCGAGCTGGGAGGCGAGACGGCCTCCGAGTGCGCCGTCAGGTGCGCAGAGGAGGTCGAGAAGCAGATACTCTTCCACAACCCCGACACCGTCGCCGCATTCATCGGCGAGCCGGTCGCGACGCCCAAGGGCGCCGCCGTCCCCGGCGACGAGTACTGGCCCATGGTCCGCGAGATATGTACGAAGTACGGCGTACTGCTCATCGCCGACGAGGTCGTCAACGGCTTCGGCCGCACCGGCAGGATGTTCGGCTCCGAGCACTGGGACCTCGAGCCCGACATCATGGCCGTCGCCAAGGGCATCGTCTCCAGCTACGTCCCGCTCGGCGCCGCCATCGCCACCGAGGAAGTCGCCGGCGCGTTCGTCGGCGAGGGCAGGGAGCTGCGCCACGTTTTCACCTTCACCGGCCACCCGGTAGCCGCGGCCGCCGCGCTCAAGAACATCGAGATCATCGAGACCGAGGGGCTCGTCGAAAACGCCGCGGCCGTAGGCGACTACTTCAAGGAGCAGCTCGAGGGGCTGAAGGCCGACCACCAGGTCGTCGGCGACGTACGCGGCATTGGCATGATCGTCGCCGCCGAGCTGGTCAGCGACAGGGGCACGAAAGCAGGCTTCTCCCCCGACCTCAAGATCGCCGACCGGCTCAACGAGAGCTTCCGGAACAGCGGGCTGCTCTACCGGATGTCCGGCGACCTCATGAGCATGAACCCGCCGCTGTGCATCACCAGGGCCGAGGTCGACGAGATCGTGCACGCCATCGACCTGGCGCTCTGGAAGCTGGAGGGCGAGATGGGCCTGTCCAGGGGCCCCATGTGACATCCCGGCGCCGCGAGCGGCGTCACGTACGGAGTGAAGGCCTGGTGACGAAGGCGCGGCTCAGTCGTGTCGTCCGGGCCGCGGCGGACCCGCGGGCCGCTACCGCCTGAACCGGCCCAGGTCGAACGGGCCTGTGGGGATCGTCGACTCGCCCCTCGTGACCAGGTCGGCGGCGGCCTTGCCCATCGCCGGTCCCAGGAGTATCCCCGAGCGCCCGGCGCCTGTGGCGACGTAGACGTTATCCAGCCCAGGCGCGCGGCCCAGTAGCGGCAGGCGGTCCGGCGTGATCGGGCGAAGACACGCCGTCTGGCGCACCAGCTCGGCCTCGCCCAGGAACGGCAGCACCCGCATGAAATTGCGCGTGATATGCTCCCGCGCCTCGGCTGAATGCCTCTCGTCGAAGCCGACCTCCTCTTCCGTCGTGCCCGTCCACACGAGGCCGTCCGGCTTGGTGACGGCGTAGTTGCCGTCCCAGCCTATCGAGGTACTGATCGGGGGGCCGGGCGCCCTCAGGCGCAGGATCTGGCCCTTCAGCGGGCGGACAGGCATCGATGTCCCCACCCACGTCGTCGCCGCCTCCGCCCACGGGCCCATCGCGAGCACCACGTGCCCGGTCGCGATCTCGGCGCCGTCCAGCGCGACGCCGGTGACCCGGTCGCCCTCCCGCGTCAGCCCGGAGACCCGGCCGGTCACGACCGACGCGCCCTTCAGCTCGGCGGCCTTTGTGAGCGCCAGCATGAACCGGTACGGGTTCAGGTCGAAGACGCCCTCCGTGTACACGCCGCCGAAGGTGACCGCGGAGACCCGCGGCTCGATAGAAGCGACGTCGCCCGGCTCGACCCAGCGCACCTCGTAGCCCTCTTCGGCAGTTCGCCAGCCCATCTCGCCCTTCGCCGCCTCGGCCTCCTCTTCGGTGAGGGCGAGCGCCAGGGCTGGCCGACGCCTGAACTCGATGTTGGCGCCCGTCTGCTCGGGAAGAGACTGCGCCAGCTCGCGGTGGATTCGCATCCCCGCCCGGGCCAGCGGCTGGATCGGCCCCGGCGCGACCAGGCCGGTCAGGCCGCCGTAGGCGAACCCGGACGCGTGGCGGCCTACCCCGTCGCGCTCGACGATCACCGTGCGGAGACCCGCCTCGCCGAGAAAGCAGGCTGTCGACACGCCGACGATGCCGCCTCCCACCACGACGACGTCGGCCGAGTTGGGGTGCGTCATGCTACTGGCACTGGCTCCATTCCTCCAGGCCCACGTCGACGCGGTACTCCCGGTTCCGGCGCACGACGGTCAGGGTGACCCGGTCGCCCGGCCGGAAGTCGTTCAGGTAGCTGGTCAGGTCGCCCATCGACTCGAGCGGTTGTCCGTCCACCTGGATGATGATGTCTCCCCGGCCAGCCTGGTTGAACTGGTTCGCGGCTATCAACCGGGCCGCGTCGGCGGGACTTCCCCGGCACACCCGGAGGACGTATATGCCCTTCTCGGGCAGAACGCCCAGGTAGTCCGCGTAGTCCCTGTCGAGCGACTCCCCGCCAATCCCCAGCCAGGCCCGCTTGATCTCCTCAGAGTTCCTCAGGTCCGGCAGGATGCTGTTGAGCGTCTTGGTGGAGATCGCGAAGCCTACGCCCACCTGCATCGACGACAGCACCTGCACCGAGGAGTTGACGCCGATCACCTCGCCGGCGGCGTTCAGCAGCGGTCCGCCCGAGTTCCCCGGGTTCAGCGCCGCGTCCGTCTGGACCAGGTCCGGGATCGGCCGGTTCAGCACGCTGCGCCGGGTCCTGCCTATCCCGCTGACTACGCCGACCGATACCGAGTTGAACTCCTCGAACGGGCTGCCGATCGCTATTGCCATCTGCCCCGGTGTCACCGACGACGGGTCGGCCAGGCGCAGGGGCTGGATGCCGGACACGGCCGCCGGGTCTACCCGCAGCAGCGCCAGGTCGTCCGCGGGGCTTGTGCCGAGCCGTGTAGCGCTGATCTGCTCGCCGTCGTGGAGGCGCACCGTTATGGCAAGGGCGTCGGCGACGACGTGGTAGTTCGTGACGATGTGGCCGGAGTCGTCGACCAGGAATCCGGACCCTACGGCCCTGTCCCTGATCGAGGTCGATTCAGGGGTCAGCACGTCGATCTCGACGACGGCCGGGCTCGCCGTGTCGTAGACCGACTTGACCAGCGCCTCGTCATAGAGCGGCCTATCGCGCTGCCCGAAGCCGGGAGCGTCGAACGATATCCACCCGATGGCGTAGCCGGCGAGCAGACCCAGCGCCAGGGCGGCGACTACCACCCCGACCGAGACCCTGGTCCGGACGTTCGCCGCCCCTGCCGAGGCTTCTTCCGGCGTGGGGCTTGTCTGTTCGGGTAGCATTGTCGTAAGTGCGGATCGTGGCCGTGGATGCCCGTCCTGGGTGGCCCAGAGTATACTCGTCGCCCGCGGTCGCCGCCAAGCCGGTCACGCCTTCCCCAGGCGATTTCTGGACTTGACACTGCGCCGGGACGCAAATACCATTCTGTGTCTACCCAACGATTGCTTCAAGGGAGACGCGCGTCTATGGCTACGCTCAGAAAAAGTGACCTCTCCGCTCGAGTTGCTACGAACCTTGGAGGCTCCAGGGCGCAGGGCGAGGCGGCTCTGAACGCCGTCCTCGGGAGCATCCAGGACGCGATCGCGAGCGGCGACCGGGTGGTGCTCACCGGATTCGGTTCGTTCTCGGTCAGAGAGGTCAAGGCCCGGAAGGTCAAGCCGATCCGGGGAGGCCGCGCAGGCAAGCTGATCACCGTCCCCGCGCACAGGCGCGTCGGCTTCACGGCCGGCGCCGATCTCAACAAGTCCGCTCAGAAGAAATGACCGTGGCCGGCCGCAGTGGCCGGCCGCGCCTTCTATCCTCATCTTGAATTCCGCTACACTATGGCCGGCCGGGCCATGTCCGGCGCGCCTGTCGCAGCGCGAGTAAAGGGCGCGAGGAACCGGCCGAACACTGCTCGGAGCCGCGCCCATGTCCCGCTTCCTCACATCGATCCTCTTCGCAGCGTCCCTGTGCCTGCTCGTCGTCTGCGGCGAATCGGACGGCGCCGAGACGCCCGCCGCTCCGGCCGCCACGGTCGCACCGAGTCCCACTCCCGCTCCGCCGGCAGCCACGCCGACGCCCGCTGAGGAGAGGGTACTCACGCTCCTCTACTGGCAGGCCCCGTCCCTGCCATGGCCCTACTTGGCAGCCGGATTCAAGGACAGCGACGCCGGCGCCGTCACGCTGGAGCCGCTCGCCAAACACGACCCGGACGGCAACCTGGTCGCCGCGTTGGCGGCCTCGATCCCCACCGCCGACAACGGGGGCTTCGCCCAGGACCAGGCGTCCATCACGTGGAGGCTGAAGGAGGGCCTGAAGTGGTCCGACGGCAGCGCCGTGACTGCCGAGGACGTCGCCTTTACCTGGCGCTACTGCGTGGACGAGGAGACGGGGTGCGTTGCCGAGTCGGCATTCGAAGGGGTGACTTCCGTGGTGGCTGTCGACGACTACACCGTCAGGATCGCGTTCGACGGGCCCACCTCATATCCCTACGGCCCCTTCGTCGGCGCCTCGACGCCCATCATCAGCCGCGCGCAGTTCGCCGACTGCGTCGGCGCCGCGGCCAAGACCTGCGACGCCCAGAACACGGCGCCGCTGGGCACCGGGCCCTACCGCATCGTCAGCTTCACGCCCAACGAGGGCGCCGAGTACGAGCGCAACCCCTTTTACCGGGGGGCGACGCCCTACTTCGACCGGGTCGTCATCGTGGGCGGCGGCGACGCGGAATCCGCCGCCCGAGCCGTCATGGAGAGGGGCGAGGCCGACTACGCCTGGAACCTGCAGGTGGACCCGGAGCTGCTGGTCGAGCTCGAGACCAAGGGGCTGGCAACGGTCGTCACCGCCTTCTCCAGCCTGGTGGAGCGGATCGTCGTCAACCAGACGAACGCCGACCCGGCTCTCGGGGACAACCGGTCCGAGTACCTGGACGGGCAGAACCCGCACCCCTTCCTGACGTTCGAGCCCGTCCGCCGGGCGATGTCGATGGCAATAGACCGGGCCGCGATTGCCGAGAGCCTCTACGGCTTCGCCGGAGCACCCACCTGCAACCTGGTCACCGGCCCCCCGGTGTACGTCTCGACCGCCAACGACGGGTGCCTGACCCAGGACATCGACGGGGCCAAGCGGCTGCTGGACGACAACGGTGTCGTCGACACCGACGGCGACGGCATCCGGGAGCACGACGGGGCTCCCCTGAGGATCACATACCAGACCTCGGTCAACGCCATCCGGCAGGACACGCAGGCGCTCGTTCGCGGCTGGTGGCGCGAAATCGGCATCGAGACGACGCTGTTGCAGCACGACGCCAGCGTCTTCTTCGGCGGCGACCCCGAGGTCGACAAGGAGGCGCTGTACCGTCGGTTCTTTGCCGACGTGCAGATGTACGCGACCGGCCCCGACATCGACCCGCAGGCGCACCTGTCCGGGCCCCTGTGCAAGCACATCCAGGCCCGCGACAACAACTGGGCCCTGGGCAACGTGGCACGTTCCTGCGACCCGGAGTACGACGCGCTCTATGCCCGGCTCGAGCAGGCCCGGATCGGCCCCGAGCGGGCCGAGCTCGTCAAACAGCTCAACGATCTGTACGTGCGGGGCTACTACGAGATCCCACTCGTGAACCGCGGAGTCGTCTCCGCGCACCTGGAAACGCTGAAGGGCGTACATATCAATGCCTGGGACAGCGAGCTCTGGAATATCGCCGACTGGCGCCGCTGACCGGCGCGCGGCCTGTCAAACCGGCGTGCGGCCCCAACTGTTCAGACTTGATGGGCATTCAACCGTTCACTCCGAGTAGGCCCGGCGCTTGGGGCGGGCCGTATCGAAGGGCGCGCACCCGGTCCCCAATCGAACGTGAACAGTCACTGCGGGCCGCGCGCCTCCGGCCGGGTCTCGTCGTCGGCTACCGGGAGCCGTCGGTCCGGTACAGGTAGCGGATGTCCCAGAGCCCGTAGAGGGTGGGCGTGACGTTGCCGAAGACGTTTCGCAGCGCCCCCAGCCGCTCGGGGAGCGTCGTGTAGATCACCGGCACGTTCTCGGCGGCGATCTCCTGGGCGCGGTGGTAGTACTCGAAGCGCCGCTCCCGGTCCAGCTCCTGGCTGCCCTTGACGTACAAGACGTCGATCTCAGCCTCCCACTCCGTCGCCGGCTCCGGCTGGTTCGGGTACCACAGGTGCAGCCCCTCCGAGCTGTGCCAGAAGTTGATGCCTCCGAACGGGTCCGGCCCGCCCGTGAAGCCGATGATCATCGCCTCCCAGTCGTAGGTCGCCGTCAGCTGCCCGACGAGCTCGCCGAACTCGATCAGGCTGTAGTCGACCTTCAGGCCGGCCTTCCCCATCGCCTCGTGGACTATCTCGCCGACCTTCTCGCGCACGCTGTTGCCCGTGTTCGTCACCAGCGTGAACTCGATCGCGTTGCCGTCGCCGTCCTCGCGCACGCCGTCCCCGTCCGTGTCGACCCACCCGAGGCCGTCCAGTATCTCGTTGGCCCTGTCCGGGTCGTACTCGTACTTGCGGACGTCCGGGTTGTGGAAGTCGCCCGCCGCCGGGCTGATCGACGACCACTGCGGGTACCCGACGCCGTGCTGCACTTCGGCGATGATCGTCTCCTTGTCGACCAGGTGCGCCATCGCCTGTCGGAACTCCTTGTTCCGGAACCACTCCAGCTTCTCCGGCGCCAGGTAGGGCTCGCCCGTCTCGGGGTTGCTGCCCGCGTTCATGTTGAACCCCATGAACGTAGTGCCGAAGGCGGGGCCTCGCCTGTATATCGTGAAGTTCTCCGCCTCCTGCAGCGGCTCGAGGGCGGCCAGCTCCTCGCCCAGCACGCCGTGGTAGTCCGACTCCCCGGCGCGGAAGCGGAGCAGCTCGTCCTCCAGCGCCGGCACGATGGTGTGTATCACGCGGTCCAGGTACGGCAGGCTGTTGCCGGCGTCGTCCTTCATCCAGTAGCCCGGGTTTCGCAGCATCACCACCTGCTCGCCCGGGACGTAGCTCTCGATGGTGAACGGCCCGGTGCCGATGATCTCCCCCGGGTCCGTCTCGATGTCCCACGTGGCGGCGAAGGTGCCGTCGTCTACGTACTCCTCGAGGATGTGCTTGGGATATATGGCGGTGCCCATCGACCGCAGGAACGGGGCGAACGGCGTGGGCAGAACGCACTCGATCGTGTAGTCGTCCACCGCCCTGACCGTCATCGGCGACTCCTCCCACTTGCCGGTCGCCTCGTCGAAGACGCGGAAGTGGAACGCCGGGCGGCTGCTGGCCGGTATGTCGTAGTTGTAGATGATGCGGTTGAAGGTGAACTCGACGTCGCGGGCCGTGAAGGGCTCGCCGTCGTGCCACTTCACGTCGGTGCGAAGGCGGAACGTCCACGTCAGGCCGTCCGCCGAGCGCTCCCAGGCCTCCGCCAGCCGCGGCTCCACCTCGTCGGTCAGCCACGAGGTCTCGGTCAGGCCCTCGAACAGGTACCCCAGCACGCCCGACGACGAGGCGTCGGTGGCGATGGCCAGGTTGAACGTCAGCGGCTCCGAGATGGTCGCGAACGTCAGGGTCCCGCCCCGGGCGCCGATGGAGTAGGTGAACTGCTCCGCGTTGGCCCTGAGCTGGTCGACGATCGAGTCCCCGCCGGCAAACGGCTCATACCGGCTGACGGGCGTTTTCTGGAGGTCGGGCTCGAATCGGGTGACGGGCGTTTTCTGGAGGTCGGGCTCGAACCGGGTGACGGGCGTCTTCTGGAGGTCTGGCTCGAACCGGGTGACGGGCGTCCTCTGGAGGTCGGGTTCGAACCGGGTGACGGGCGTGTTCTGGAGGACGGGGTCGAACCGGCCGGCCGGGGTGTTCTCCGCGCCCGGCCCCGTCTCGGTCAGGTCCGAGCAGGCCGCCAGCATCAGCATGGCCGATACAAGGAGCAGGGCAAGGTGGATCAGGGGGTTCAGCCTGGGCACTGCAGTCTCCCGTATAGATGGATTGAGCGCGATATGGCGCCGCGTTATGGTTGTCCTCGGCAAAGTCTAGGACGCGGGCGCGAGCGATGTAAAGGCTTCTGGGACCCCTTTGGTTCCGCGCGCGCTCGCGTATAATATCGCCCCAATCAAGCATGTGGCTGGTCGGGAGGGCTGCGCGTCATGGCCTACAAGCCCATCGAGGACTACGGCATCATCGGCGACCTGCACTCGGTCGCCCTGGTCGGCACGGACGGCTCCATCGACTGGTGCTGCCTGCCCAACTTCGACTCGCCGAGCCTGTTCGCCGCGATCCTGGACGACAACAAGGGCGGCTTCTTCAAGGTCGGCGGCGTCGGCGACCAGGTGGAGAGGCAGCTCTACCACCCGGACACCAACGTCCTGATGACCTACTTCTCGGACTCGGACGGCGTCGCGCTGCTGGAAGACTTCATGCCGATGGACGGCGCGCCCGGACGCAACGGCGGCGGCAGGCGCCCCCTCATAGTCCGGCGCGTGACCGGCGTCCGCGGCACGAAGCGCATGCGGCTGGAGTGCGTGCCCGGCTTCGACTACGCGCGGGCCTCCCACCGGGTCGACCGCATAGCCGACGGGGTGCTGTTCGAGTCCGAGGGCGGCGAGCGGATGGCGCTCTCGGCGCAGGGCGTCGGCCATCCCATAGACATAGTCGACGGCCGCGCCTTCCTGGAGTTCGACCTCAGCGCCGGAGAGTCGGTCTGCATCGCGCTGTGCCTGCTCGACGGGGACGACTCCGCGCCGCTCGTCGTGACCCTGGACGACGCGCAGCGGATGCTGAACGAGACGATCGCGTACTGGCGGCGGTGGCTCGGCCGGTGCACCTACACGGGCCGCTGGCGGGAGATGGTCTACCGGTCCGTGCTGACGCTCAAGCTGCTGACGTTCGCTCCCACGGGGGCGATAGTCGCGGCGCCGACGTGCAGTTTGCCGGAGTTCATCGGCGGCACGCGCAACTGGGACTACCGCTACACCTGGATGCGGGACGCGGCCTTCACCGTCTACGGCTTCATGCGCGTCGGCCTCACCGAGGAGGCGGGCCAGTTCATGCAGTGGCTCGAGGCGCGCACCGCGGAGCTGAGCGACGCGGGCACCCCGGAGATCATGTACCGGCTCGACGGCGGACACGACATCGAGGAGCAGACGCTCGGGCACCTGGACGGCTACCGGGGCTCGAAGCCGGTCAGGGTCGGCAACAACGCCAAGCACCAGTTGCAGCTCGACATATTCGGCGAGCTGATGGACTCGGTCTACCTGTACAACAAGTACGGCTCGCCGATCTCATACGACCTGTGGATGCAGCTCCGGCGGCTCGTCGACTGGGTCGCGACCAACTGGCGTCAGGCCGACGAGGGCATCTGGGAGGTGCGCGGCGGCAAGCAGCAGTTCGTCTTCTCCAAGCTGATGTGCTGGGTAGCGCTGGACCGGGGGCTGCGCCTGGCCGACAAGCGCTCCTTCCCGGCCAACCGCGACCTGTGGCTCAGCGCCCGGGACGCGATATACGAGACGATCATGAACCGCGGGTGGAACGCCGAGCGGCGGGCTTTCGTCCAGTACTTCGACTCGGACGTGCTGGACGCGTCGAACCTGCTGATGCCGCTCGTCTTCTTCATCTCGCCGAGCGACCCGCGGATGCTATCGACGATCGACGCGGTGCTGGCCGACCTGACCAGCGACGGCATGGTGCAGCGCTACGACTTCCGCGAGGCCGCCGAAGACGGCCTTGGCGAGGAGGAGGGCAGCTTCTCGATGTGCACCTTCTGGCTGACCGAGGCGCTGACGCGGGCCGGCCGGCTGGACGAAGCGCGGTTCATCTTCGAGCGCATGATCGGCCACTCGAACCACCTCGGGCTGTACTCGGAGGAGATCGGCCCGTCGGGCGAGGCGCTCGGCAACTTCCCGCAGGCGTTCACGCACCTGTCGCTGATCAGCGCCGCCTACAACCTCGACCGCGCCCTCGGAGGCGGAGTCTAGGGAACGTCTGAGCTGGGATTCGTGTGGTCTCGGTGATGGGACGATTGGGAGCCGACCATGCGACGATCCACGGACTTGCCCAGACCATCCCCAGGACATCGAACGCGCGTCGGCGTGCCCGTCGCAATGTCGCCCCGAACGGAGTGAGGGGCCTGGGGCGGAGGCGACGCAGCCGCGATTCCGTGAGAAGTGTTCCATTCCGTACCATTCTGTTCCATCCCTACCTGGGCGATGGGACACTTGTCCGAGAAATGGAACACCAGGTGTTCCACGGTCCGTATCTGGCGTGGAACAGCGCGGGACAAAATGGAACAGGGGTGTGTCGTGGTGGGTAGTGGATAGCTGGGAGTCGGGAGTGGTCGTCATGGGCGCAGAATAGCACAGACGTGCTATTTGATTCAAGTGGGCAATCATGGTTGTCCGGCCGTCCGCCAGGGCGTCGGCCGCGCGGCAGAGCGCCCACAGTCCCGTGATATAGTACGGCGCATTCCCAGCAGCTTCGGTGGAGCGCAGTGGACGGGACCGAGACCGTAGCCCTCATACGCGACCTGGCGTTCATCGCGCTGTTCGTCGTGGTCGCCGTCACCGCGGTCGTGCTCGGGTTCAAGGCGTTGTCCGTCGCGCGGTCCATCGGCCGGCTGATTGGCACCCTCCGCGAGATGCGCTCCAACCTCGCGAGCGAGATGCGGCCCGCGGCCGCCGCGACGGGCCTCGGGGTGGTGGGATCCCTCCTCCGACGCATGCGCGGCGGCGGCGACTCCGGGTAGGTGGGTCGCGGCGTACCGGCTACGCTGTGCTCGCGCGTGCGCCCTTCGATACGGCCCGCACACAGCGGCGGCCCTGCCCAGGGTGAACGGGTTGTGTGCCCATAAACTCTGAATGTCTGCCACCGCCGGGGCAATCGCATTTTGATCAAGATCAGCCTTGGACAGCCTGTTCTTCCCAATCCGCAAGAGGGCGGGTTTCAAACCCGCCGCTACGGTCTACGGGCCCCCCCGGTTTCAAACCCGCCGCTACGGTCTACGAGCCCCCGACGTTTCAAACCCGCCGCTACGGTCTATGAGCCCCCGACGTTTCAAACCCGCCGCTACGGTCTACGGGCCCCCGGGTTTCAAGCCCGCGGCTACGGTCTACGGGCCCCCGGGTTTCAAGCCCGCTGCTACGGTCTACGGGCCCCGACGTTTCAAGCCCGCTGCTACGGTCTACGGGCCCCGGGGTTTCAAACCCGGCGCTACGGTCTACGGGGCCCCGATGTTTCAGAGCCGGCCGAGGTCGAAATGCAATCGCCCTGTCTGCCACCGCCGGTGCCGGTTGATGCTCAACATGGGCGTGGATATAATCGCGTCCGGCAGGCGCCGGCCGAGCTGAACAAATCCGGCGGCCCGCCGGGAGGACGCCCTTGAAATCCGCATCGCAGGAAGTGCTCGACGGCATCGCCGAATTCGACTCTGCCACCATGTTCAACGCGGTGGTGAAGTGCATGGGAGGCTCGCAGGGGGGCACCGAGATCGACATTCCGGTGAACTACACCGGCCCCGAGATGCGCTGCCACATGCCCGACATGGGAGTCGTCGTCGGCTACGCTGTCACCGCCGAGGTTACGTGCCTCGATCCCGACTCCGAGCCGCTGGACTGGGACTCCTACTACGACATGGTCGACGCCGCGGAGGGGCCGACCGTCGCCGTGCTGAAGGACGTCGACTCGCGTCCGGGCCGCGGCGCGGCGTTCGGGGACGGCATGGCCGCGGTGCACAAGGGCCTCGGAGCCAGGGGCGTCGTCGTCGACGGCTCGATACGCGACGTGGCGGGCATCCGCGAGGTCGGCCTGCCGATGTGGAGCACCGGCGTCGTGCCGGGCCACGGCGTCTTCAACGTGACGCGCATCGGCGTTTCGGTCACCGTCGCGGGCCTGCGCATCATGCCGGGTGAGCTGCTGATCGCGGACGGGGACGGCTGCACGAAGGTGCCCGCGGGCATCGACGCCGCGGACGTGCTGCAGGCCGCGCGCGAGATCAGGGCCTTCGAGTCCACGGTCCGCGAGCTCGCGGCGTCGCCTGACTTCACCCTCCAGCAGTACCGCGAGTGGCGGGCCGCCAACCTCTGATCGCCCGCCCATCATCTCGACCGACTGGAAAGGAGCTACAAGCATGCGGGGAGTCGACGCCATTGCCGAGGTGCTCAGACGCGAGGGCGTCGAGTTCCTGTCCGTATATCCGGCCCAGCCGCTGATCGACCCCTGCGCCAAGGCCGGCATCAGGCCCGTGATATGCCGCCAGGAGCGCGTCGGCATGGCCATCGCCGACGGGTTCAGCCGCACGACGAACGGCAACCGCCTCGGAGTGTTCGCGTCGCAGGTCGGGCCCGGGACCGAGAACTCGTTCCCCGGCGCGGCGCAGGCGTTCGCCGACAACGTGCCCATCCTCCACCTGGCCGGCGGCGACTTCATCGACAGGGTCCACGTCGAGCCCGTCTTCGATGCGGTCGAGAACTACCGCCACGTCACCAGGTGGGCGGCGCGGATGGGGTCGACGGCCCGGATACCGGAGCTGATGCGGCACGCCTTCTACCAGCTCCGCACCGGCAAGACCGGCCCGGTGCTGCTCGAGGTCTCCGGAGACGTCTGGCTCTCCGAGCTCGACGGCGAGCTCGACTACGCGCCCGTGAGGCCGAGCAGGGCGGCCCCCGATCCCGCAGACGTTGCCGCGGCGGCCGCGGCGCTGCTCGCGGCGGAGCGGCCGGTGATACACGCCGGCCAGGGCTGCATGTACGCGGAGGCCTGGGACGAGCTGAGGGAGCTCGCGGAGCTGCTGCGGGCGCCGGTGATGACCACGATGCAGGGCAAGAGCGTTTTTCCCGAAGACCACCCGTTGGCCCTCGGGGCGGCGACGGTGTCCAAGACGAAGCAGACAGTGCACTTCATGGCGAACGCGGACGTCGTCTTCGGGGTCGGGTGCAGCTTCACGTCGACGCACTACGGCATCGCGGTCCCGCCCGGCAAGACCGTCGTCCACAACACGGCTAACCCCGGCGACATCAACAAGGACGTGAGGGTCGACTTCCCGTTGCTCGGCGATGCCCGGCTGGCGCTCGCGGCGCTCGTGGCCGAGGTGAAGGCGCGCACCGGGGGCGCCGGCAGGCAGACCGATGACGACGTCGCGGCCGAGGTCGCGGCGGTCAGGCGGGAGTGGCTCGACGACTGGATGCCGCAGCTAACGTCGGACGAGGTGCCGATCAACCAGTACAGGATCATCTGGGACCTGCTGCACCACGTCGACCGGGCGAACACGATCATCACCCACGACTCGGGCAGTCCCCGCGAGCAGCTGGTGCCGTTCTGGGAGTGCGTCGCGCCGCGGACGTACATGGGCTGGGGCAAGTCGACGCAGCTCGGCTACGGACTCGGCCTGATCATGGGGGCGAAGCTGGCCGAGCCGGACAAGCTGTGCATCAACATCATGGGCGACGCCGCCATCGGCATGGTCGGGATGGACATCGAGACGGCGGTGCGCAACAAGCTGGGCATCCTGTCGATCGTGTTCGACAACGACGTGATGGCCATCGAGCGCAACAACCAGCCATACACGGCCGACACGATGGACTCGCTGGCGCTCGGCGGCGACTACAAGACCATCGCCGAGGCCCTCGGAGCGTGGGGCAGGGTCGTCGACAAGCCGGACGACTTCATCCCGGCGCTCGACGAGGCCATCGCGGTGACGGAGACGGGCCAGCCGGCCCTGCTCGACTGCATAGTCAAGGAGGGCTACGACTTCTCGCGCTACTAGCGCAACCGTCGTCCCACGCAGGGAGACTTTGCACAACCGTCATTCCGCGCAGGGAGACTCTTGCACAACCGTCATTCTCGCGCAGGGAGACTCGTGCACAACCGTCATTCCCGCGCAGGCGGGAACCCAGGGGTCGGAGGGGCTCAGCTACGAAATTGACGGATGTCCGCCCTGTCAGGCTCCCCCGCAAGAAGTTAAGCACAGGTCTCCGGAGGCGGGAATGCGGAGGGGATGGGTCCCCGTCTTCACGGGGACGACGAATGGTCTACACGGGGACGACGGACGGCGGCGCGACAGCCACAGGAGGAGATACATGATTACCGGAATGAACCATGCTGGGCTCGTCGTGAAGGACCTCGAGAAGGCCCTGGAGTTCTACCACGGGCTGCTCGGGCTCCAGGTCATCGCGCGCCGCGAGCGCGCCGGCGGTCCGATCGACGAGGTGGTCGGCTACCCGAACACGCACCTGAAGATCGCCAACGTCGGCTTCGACCAGCACACCTGCATCGAGCTGATCCAGTACGCGAACCCGGAGCCTGACGACCGGCCGACGGAGGAGCGCGCGGTGCTCGGCGGCAGCCACATCTGCTTCGACGTCGACGACATCGACGCGACGCACCAGGCGCTCGTCGAGGGCGGGGCGACCGGGCTCAACCCGCCCGTCGACATCGTCCCGGGCCGCAGGGCGTGCTACATGCAGGACCCCGACGGCAACTGGATCGAGCTCCTTCAGATAAGCTAGGCGCGGCGCCTGGGCTGCCGTTCGCCACGCCGTCGTAGTCCGGCCAGGTCTGGGGCCCGTGATACCATGAGAGGAACGAAGGAGAGGCTTGGAGCCCCGTGGCTATAGGAACTGCCTACATCTACGTCACTGGAGTGGTCGAGCCGGAAGGGGACCAATGGGCATCCTTCTGCGAGGAGTTGGGAACGGCAAGCTGCGGTGACACGCCGGAGGAAGCCTTCGCCAACCTCGACGAGGCTGTCCAGGTCTACATCGAAACCCTGGCGGAATTCGGCGAGCTCAACCGCGTATTCGGTGAGCGCGGCATAGTGGTTGGCCGCGACGCGACGGTAGGAGCGGCTGCCTGCCAGGATGAGACCCGCAGGATCACTCGCATAAGACGCGTCGAGATGCCGGTAGGTGCCTAGGCATCGAGTACCGCTTTGCTCCAGCAGAGCGATCGTCAGGGCGCTGGAACGGCTGGGCGCTTATCGGGCCAGGGTCCGCGGAAGCCATGCCACGTATCGGCGTCCCGGACCTGGCGGGCGCCATTTGACTACGGCGTCGTTCTCGGAAAGTCGGAGGTTCCCAGGGGAACGCTCAGACGAATCCTGACGGATCTTGAGATACCCCTGGCCGACTTCCTCAGGGAGTTGTGACGAGCATCTGGCTGTTGCGCATAGGCGGTTGACCGCTGCCAGCCGTCACATTCCCATGGATTCGGACCCTTGACGCGCTGTGCGTCGCTCGTGTAGACTTAGGCTAGTTTAGCTAAGTCGAGGTGCGGCCATGCAGGTGAACATGCACGCGGCCAAGTCGCAGCTCTCCAAGCTGGGCGAGCTGGCCTGGCAGGGAGAGCGCATCATAATCGCCAGGGCTGGCAAGCCGTACCTGGAGTTGGTGCCGCACCGGGGCCCGGAACGGAAACTGGGCGCGTTGAAGGGGAAGATCTGGATAGCCCCGGACTTCGATGAGACGCCGCCGGAGGTCATCCAGGACTTCGAGGGCCGCTAGTTGCAGCGCCTCCTGCTGGATACGCACGTGCTACTGAAGGCCCTGGCGGATGCCCCCGATCTCGCGCCGACCGTCAGGAGCGCCATCACCGACTCCGCGAACGAGGTGTTCGTCAGCGCGGCGAGCGTCTGGGAGATCGCGATCAAGCGGGCGCTGGGAAAGCTCCACGCCCCGGACGGCATGGCCTCCGTGGTCGCGGAGTCGGGGTTCCTGGAGCTCTTCGTCACCTCGTTTCACGCCGAGCAGGCGGGCGGTCTTCCGATGCACCACCGGGACCCCTTCGACAGGATGCTCGTCGCGCAGGCGCAGGCCGAGGGGCTCACCATCGTTACGGCGGACTCGCGCATCCCCCTGTACGAAGTGCGCACGATCGCGGCTTAGCCGCCGGACCAAGTCTATCCACTTCTCGCTCCTGACGATTCACCAGCGGCTATCGGAGGTCGCCACAGATCGAGGGTGCCAGGCGTGCACCGGGTTCAACGCCCCCTCACTGTGCAACCGGGGACATGGGTAACACCTAAACCGGGCACTTGGGTAACAGTTTGGTAGGGGTATGCAGCACATGACCGGCGTGGTCGTCCAACAGCCCGATGCTGAGCGGGCCATAGATGACCGTCCAGTACCTGGGGTCCTGCTGCACCAGCCCGACCGGCTCACCCTTGAGCGCCTCGCTCAGGTAGACCAGTCCTCCGTTCCACTTGATCTGGCCGTTCGTTCTCACCCTTCGGACCGTGACTCCGCTTGCGTACTCTGGCGACTCTGCCCGTCGGGGATACTCCCGGTGGGACGGTCGGTACACGCTAGATGGAGGCTGCTGGCCAAGCGCCTCGTGCGGCCGCACCTCGTTGTAGTCGTTCCTGAAGGTGTCGAACGCCCTCTGCTGGCTCCGCTCGTTCGGCCGCGGCGGGGACGCCGTCTCCTCATCGAGCGTTCTGTGAAACCTCTCCTGCCTGCCGTTCTGCTCCGGGTGGCCGGGTTCGATGCGCTCCGGGATGATCCCCAGCTTGATCCACCAGATCGACAGAGTCGTCAGCCCTCCCAGACCGACGCTGGCGAACGGCGGCCCGTTGTCCGTGCGGATCGTCCGAGGAAGTCCGTACTCCCGAAACACTCTGTCGATCACCCGGCGCACCTGAGCTGTCCTCGGCTGGGCCAGACCGGCGCACGCCAGCAGGTAGCGCGACGCCGCGTCCTGGACGGTAAGCGGGTCGACCCGCTTACCGTCTCCGGTGCGGAACCACCCCTTGAAGTCTATGCACCACACGTCGTTGGCATCTATCGCCTCGGCGAACGGCTCGCTCCACGGGGCGGTGCTCCTGCGGCGGCGCCTCCGCTTGACCAGGCCGGCCTGGTCGAGGATCGCCCCTGCGGTGCTCGGAGCCGGCCAGGGCGCCTCGGGCGCCTCAGCTCGCAGCCAAGCCACCAGCTTCTTGGGACCCCACGTCGGACGGGCTCGCTTAGCCTCGATCAACTGCCTTGCCACCTCAGGGCTCGTCGCGTTCGGATGCGAGTGCGGTGCGCTGATACGGTCGCCCAGACCCTCGTAGCCGTCCTCCTTGAATCGGTTGATCCGCTTGTAGCCCGTCTTCCGGCTGATTCCGAATCGGCGGCACAGCTCCGAAACGGACTCTTCCCCCATCGACCACCTCTCTATGAACACTCTCTGCTCACAGGCCGCGCTAGACTCGTTCCAGGGCATCACATGACTCCTCATAAGAATTGCTCCCATTTTGGAATAATGTGTTACCCAGGTGCCCGGTCTACCTGTTACCAATGTACCCGGTCTGTACCCACCCTAGCCCTCTCCCGCGAGGGGAGAGGGAACAATGGAAAGGCCCTGACTGTCCATTAATCCGGGTACTCCTGATACAATCGCCGCCCGCCGGACTCGGCGGTGACGAGGCGGCCCGTGGCAAAGCTGAGCGACGTCAATACCCGGGACATTCGCGACGCCATCGAGCTCGGCTGCCACACGATGTCGAGCGTCTTCGACCCGGAGGACCGCGACATCCCGTACTTCCGCGCCCGCGCCCGGCCCGGCGCCTTTCTGGGCCTCCCGTCCGAGAACCACGTGCCGGGCCGCCACCTGAACGCGATGCTCAACGCCGAGGACGCCGCCGGGATACGCCTCGACGAGGACGCTGTCGACAAGCACGCCCGCGCCTGCTTCTTCTCCTACGGCGGGCCGCTGCCGCTGCCGCTGCATCGCGTCGATCCTCCCGGCGGCCAGCCGGTGAAGCTGCTGGTGCACGACATCCGGGAGGGCTTCCACGCCCTGTACTCGCTGGTGAAGTACCGCCGCTCCGAGCGCGCGCGGGAGTTGGCAGAGGCGAGCATCGCGACCATCTTCGACCTGTGGCGACCGGACACGGGCTGGGACGTCCCCAGGCTGTACGACCGCGGCGCCGAGTTCTGGGACCACCACGAGAAGTCGCTGGTCTACAACCTGGGCCGCTCGCTCGGGCCGCTGGTCAAGTACTACCGGGCGACCGGCTACGGCCCCGCCCTCGAGCTGGCCATCGTGCTCAAGGAGAAGCTGCTCGCGGACATCTACCTTGAGGACGGCTCACACGACAACGCCCGGCACGGCATCCACAGCCACTCCACGACCTGCGTCCTGTCGTCCCTGGCGCAGCTCGCGGACCTGACGGGCGACTCCAACCTGATGGACCGCGTCCGCGCCTTCTACGACAACGGCCTGCAGGATATCCGGGACGAGATCGGCTGGTCGATCGAGGCCACCGCCGAGCCCGACGAGGCCCATCCGCAGGGGCGCAATCCCGACTGCGGCGAGTCGAACAACACGGGGGACATCGTCGAGACGGCGCTGATTCTAGGTCGCTGGGGCCGTCCGGAGTACTACCAGGACGCCGAGCGCATCCTCAGGGGTCACCTGCTGCCGTCGCAGCTGAGGGATATCTCCTGGATCGAGGAGCCGGACAACCCGGACGGCGTCGACGGCCTGCGCGATGTCGCGGAGCGCATGCGCGGCGCCTTCGGCAAGCCGGCGCCGTACGGCCACGAGGCGATAGACATGCCGTCCGTCGGGTTCGCGATGGACATCGTCGGCGGCTCCGTGGGCTCGCTCTGCGAGGCGTACCGGGAGACCACGAGGCGCGACGATGCCGGCCACTGGGTCAACCTTCTGTTCGACCACGAGACCGACGACGTGCAGGTGGAGTCGCCGTACACCCACCCGGCGCTGACGGTCCGCGTGAAGCGGCCCGGGCCGCTCTTCGTTCGAATGCCGCTGTGGGTGGACCCGGCCCAAGTGGGGATAGACGGGGTGGCGGACCGCCCCCGGTCCGCCAACGGCTACTTCCTGGTGCCCGAGCCGCCGCTCAACCGCCCCATTTCGTTCCGGTTCGCGCTGCGGACCGAGGAGATCACGATGAGGCACAGGACGCGCGACATCCGCGTCAGGTTCCGCGGCGACGAGGTGGTGGCCATGGACAACCACGGGGCCGATCTGACATACTTCGACCCGTTCGACGCGGCGTGAGGAAAGAGCGGCGCTGTCCGGCAGGTCTGATATAATCGCGGCCCGCCGAATCCGGCGGTGACGAGGCGGCCCGTGGCAAAGCTGAGCGACGTCAATACCCGGGACATGCGCGACGCCATCGAGCTCGGCTGCCGCACGATGTCGAGCGTCTTCGACCCGGACGACCGCGACATCCCCTACTTCAGCGCTCGCGGACGTCCCGACGCCTTCCTGCGGCTTCCGTCCGAGAACCACGTCCCCGGCCGCCACCTGAACGCGATGCTCAACGCCGAGGACGCGGTCGGCATACGCCTCGACGAGGACGCTGTCGACAAGCACGCACGCGCCTGCTTCTTCTCCTACGGCGGGCCGCTGCCGCTGCCGCTGCATCGCGTCGACGCGCCCGCCGGACAGCCGTCGAAGCTGCTCGTGCACGACATCCGGGAGGGCTTCCACGCCCTGTACTCGCTGGTGAAGTACCGCCGCTCGGAGAGGGCGCGGGAGGTTGCCGAGGCCAGCATCGCGGCCATCTTCGACATGTGGCGCCCGGACACCGGCTGGGACGTCGCCGGGCTGGAAAACCGCGGCGTCGAGTTCTGGGACCACCCGTTGAAGTCGCTCGTCTACAACCTGGGCCGCTCGGTCGGCCCGCTGGTGAAGTACTACCGGGCGACCGGCTACGGCCCCGCCCTCGAGCTGGCCGTCGTTCTCAAGGAGAAGCTGATCGGGGACATCTACCTGGAGGACGGCTCCCACGACGATGACCGGTTCGGCACACACAGCCACTCGACCACCTGCGTCATGTCGTCCCTGGCGCAACTCGCCGACCTGACGGGCGACTCCAACCTCATGGACCGCGTCCGGGTGTTCTACGACAACGGCCTGTGGGCGATCCGGGACGAGATCGGCTGGTCGATCGAGGGCAGCGGCGGGCCCGATGAGTCCTACCCGCAGGGGCGCAACCCGGACCGCGGCGAGTCGAACAACACCGGGGACATCGTCGAGACGGCGCTGATACTGGGCCGCTGGGGCCGGCCGGAGTACTACCAGGACGCCGAGCGCATCCTGAGGGGCCACCTGCTGCCGGCACAGCTACGCGATGTGTCCTGGATCGAGGAGCCGGACAACCCGGACGGCGTAGACGGCCTGCGCGACGTCGCGGACCGGATGCGCGGCGCCTTCGGCACGCCCGCGCCCTACGGCCACGAGGCGATAGACATGCCGGCCGTAGGATTCGCGATGGACATCGTCGGCGGCTCCGTCGGCTCGCTCTGCGAGGCGTACCGGGAGGTCACGAGGCGGGACGATGCCGGCCACTGGGTCAACCTGCTGTTCGACCACGAGACCGACGACGTGCAGGTGGAGTCGCCGTACACCCACCCGGCGCTGACCGTCCGCGTGAAGCGGCCGGGGCCGCTCTTCGTTCGGATGCCGCTGTGGGTGGCCCCGGCCGAGGTCGAGGTGGGAGGCGTGCAGGACCGGCCGCGGTTCGCCAACGGTTACTTCCTGGTTCCCGAGCCGCCGCTCAACCGCCCCATTTCGTTCCGGTTCGCGCTGCGGACCGAGGAGATCACGATGAGGCACAAGACGCGCGACATCCGCGTCAGGTTCCGCGGCGACGAGGTCGTGGCCATGGACAACCACGGCGCCGATCTAACATACTTCGACCCGTTCGACGCGGCGTGAGGCACAGGGCAACGCCTGTGGGCAAGAACGACGACATCGTAGACGTTCTGGTGATCGGCGCTGGCCCCTCCGGCGCCGCGTTCACCTGGAGCCTGAGCGAGGCGGGCATCGACGTCCTCTGCCTGGAGCAGGGCGACTGGCCGGACAAGACCGTCTACCCGCAGCTCTTCGACGACCACGAGGTCCGCAGGCAGTCGGAGTGGCACCCGGACCCGAACGTCCGGGGCCTGCCCCAAGACTACCCGATCAACGTCGGCGAATCGGACATCTACCCGCTGATGCACAACGCCGTCGGTGGCAGCAGCATCCACTGGGGCGCGCACTTCCCGCGGTTCCACCCGTCCGACTTCAGGATGAAGACGCTGGACGGCGTCGGCGAAGACTGGCCCGTCTCCTACGGCGAGCTGGAGCCCTACTTCGACCTGAACGACAGGATGGTGGGCGTCGCCGGCCTGGACGGGGACACCGCGTACCCGCCCAAGTCGCCGCGGCAGATGCCGCCGCTGCCGCTGGGCGTCCTCGGCGAGACGATGCTGAAGGGGTTCGACAGGCTGGGGTGGCACTGGTGGCCGTCCGACAGCGCGATCAACACGGCCGAGTACGACGGCCGCGACGCGTGCAACTTCGCCGGGCCGTGCGAGCTCGGGTGCACCCGGGGCGCCAAGGCAACGGCCGAGGTGACCTACTGGCCGAAGGCGCTCGCCAACGGCGCCAGGCTCGCGACCGGCGCGCGGGTCCGCGAGATCACCGTCGACGGCGACGGCCTGGCTTCGGGCGTCGTCTACCACGACTCCGACGGCTCGGTGCGCGAGCAGCGGGCCCGCAACGTCGTGATGGCGTGCAACGCCGTCGGCACCGCGCGGCTGCTGCTCAACTCGCGGTCGCCTCGCTTCCCGGACGGCCTGGCGAACGGCAGCGGCCTGCTGGGCAGGAACCTGATGATGCACCCGGCCGCGATGGTCACCGGAGTCTTCGACCACGAGGTCGACGGCCACAAGGGCCCACTCGCGTGCGCGCTGTTCAGCCACGAGTTCTACGAGACCGACACGAGCCGCGGCTTCGTGCGCGGCTACGGCTTCCAGGTCGTCAGGACCTTCGGGCCCGTTGCGACCGCGCTCGGCGGCGTCGGCGGCCACGAGCGCTTGCCGTGGGGCAGTGAGCACCGGAGAGCCTACTCCGAGCTCTTCAACCGCTGCATCACCGTGGCGATCGTTTGCGACGACCTGCCGGACCCATCGAACCGGGTCGAGCTGGACCCGGAGCTGACGGACGGCGACGGGATTCCGGCGCCGCGAGTCGTCTACAAGACGAGCGAAAACAGCAGGAAGATGCTCGATCACGGCATCGCGCGCGCCGAGGAGCTGATGGAGACCGCCGGCGCCAGGCGGACGATGGTGATTCCCCAGGTCACGGCCGGCGGCTGGCACCTGCTGGGCACCGCCCGGATGGGCGACGACCCGTCCCGCTCGGTCGTGAACGCCCAAGGGCGCTCGCACGACGTCCCGAACCTGTACGTCGTGGACGGCAGCATCTTCGTGACGGGCGGCGCGGTCAACCCGACGTCGACGATCCAGGCGCTGGCGCTGCACATCGCCGACGCCTTCGAGCGGAGCGCGGGCAAGTGAGCAGGGGAGACGCGCAGCCATGACCTCGACGAAGAGGGTCCTCACCGACGCGCAGCGCGAGCTGTTGACGCAGGTGCTCGACCGCATCGTTCCCGCGGACGGCGGCCTGCCGGGCGCGGGCGAGTCCGGCGTCGCCGAATTCGTCGAAAACGCCTCGGGCTCCGAGCAGGGACAGGACCGTCGTCCCCGCGCGGGCGGGAATCCATCCGCGACGCGGCTGCTCGTCGACGGCCTCAAGCTGATCGAGATCACCGCCGGCCGTAGCGGCGCCGGGGCCTTCGGCGGCCTCGACGGCGACGCGAAGGACGAGGTGCTGAGAGCCGTCGAGTCGGAGTCGCCGGACTTCTTCGGCGAGCTCGTGAGGCTCACCTACGTCGGGTACTACTCGCGGCCCCGGATCGCGGCGTGCCTGGGCCTGGAGGCGCGGCCGCCGCAGCCGCTCGGATTCGAGCTCGAGCAGGCCGACCTCTCGCCGCTGGACAACGTCAGGAAACGCGGCCCGGTCTACCGCGAAGCCTGACCGGGCCGCCCCTGCCAGCGGCCTTACGTCTTCTCTCAACGGCTGGTCAAGCCATCCTGGGCATTACATAGCCCGTATAGGCTTGGATGATTGCCAAAAGCAAGGCGATAGGCCATAATGTAAGGGATGGCGACTCCATGACGTAAAGGAGCATCCCGATGTTCGAGTCCAGTATCACCGTGAAGGGCCAGACCACGCTGCCCAAGGCTGTCAGGGATTCGCTGGCCGTGAAGGCCGGGGATAGGGTCCGCTATGTCATCGTGGACGAGGGAGTGCTGATACTGCCGGTGCGGTCAACGAGCAGACTGTTTGGCAGCCTGAAATATGACGGTCCGCCCGTGAGCCTGGCCGACATGGACGAGGCGATCGCGGAGGGCGCGACCGGACGATGACCGCGCTCGATACCAACGTGATCGTGCGCTACCTCGTCGGAGACGACGCTGAACAGGCCGAGGCGGCCCGCGCGCTGCTGGACGGGTTGACGCCCGGCAATCCAGGCTTCATCTGCCGCGAGGTCGTGCTGGAGGTCGCCTGGGTGCTGGAGCGGAGTTACCGCTTCCCAAGGTCCCTGATTGCCGAGACCCTGATGGACCTGACGGCTTCGGACGGTCTCGTCGTCGAAGACTCTGATGACGTCGCCGCGGCCGCGCATCGCTACAGGCAGGGAGGCGCCGGTTTCTCGGACCTGATGATCCTCGCGGCAGTCGAACGGGAGGGAGCTACACCGCTTCACACCTTCGATCGCAGACTGGCCCGGATGGATGGGGCCGTCCTGGTGGGGAATCCAGGAGGCGACTCGCCGTGAGGGGCTCACAGAAACTGATCACGTGAGTCTCGCCGACGGGCAGTCGGGAGAGACGGCGGGCTACAGACGAACCTCACCTTCGCCAGCGTCATGTGCCATGGATATCCTTTACAAGTACGTAACTCAGAGGAGAGCCCTCGATTCCATTCCAAAGACAGGCGAGGGAACTCTTCGCGCCACTCAGCCGGCGGCCCTCAATGACCCGTTCGAATGTGCCGTTAGCTCACTGTATGTCTTTCAGGACAAAGCCGAAGAGGACCGCGAACTAGCGAGGGTCCTAACCGAAATCAACCGAAGCAAACCAGTCACTGCTCAATATGTGGGTCGTGCAAGAAGACAATACGGCAGTCTGTTTACGCGTCAATTGTTCGCAGAGCGAGTTTCGACAAGGTTCGGCGTCGTCTCTCTTTCTAAACATCCCTCGCATCCACTAATGTGGTCACACTACACGATCGATGGTTCTGGTTTCGTCATCGGCTACAAAGTTAAGGAACTTGAGAGACTTGCCGGCCCAATCGGACGCCTGCGACCGGTGACGTATAGCGACCAGCCACCTCCGATCATGGGGCCCAACGTCTTGGTCTCGCCGTTCTCCAATCTTCCCAAACTCCTGTCCTGCAAGAGTGCCCATTGGAGTTACGAGAGTGAATGGCGCCTGATAGTAGAGTTAGATGAGACCATCGACACTGGAGAGATTGATCGACACAAACAGCCAATAAGATTGGTTCGGGTGCCAAACGAGGCGGTTGCAAGCGTGTACTACACTGAGAGAACATCCCGCGAATCGGTCAAATTGATCCGAGAACGCTTGCTGGACAAGAACAATCGGTATGCGGCACTCACCCCACGAAAACTGATTTTGTCCTCAACGTCGTACAACTACGAAGAGGCGCGAGACGGTCATGGACGATAGGCACAGCTAAGGCCCGGGGGCTGCATCTGGCAAGCTGCCAAGCAACCGCACTGATGCTGATCGACGGCGAGCCGATTCGCGCCCCCTGATCGTGGCTCCACGACGTGGCCTGAACAGGAGAAAACATGATCACTGATTTCAGACACACCGCCGAGAAGCTGGAGCGCCGCATCGACGAGATCGGGGGTTACGTCTACCGCGAGCGGGTTGCGATCTCCGAGTGGCGCGTCGGGCCGGGCGAGCTGCCGGGCGCCGAGGCTCCCGCGTTCGACGACAGCGGGTGGGCCGGGTTCCGGCCCCGGGAGCACATCGAGGTGCCGGTGTGGCTCAGGACGCGCGTCAGGATTCCCGCCAGCTTCGACGGCCAGCCGGCGGCGCTGTACCTGCGGCTGGAGGGCGTCGAGCACTCGCTCTTCGGGACCGAGACGCTCGTCTACGTCGACGGCGAGCTGGTGCACGGCACCGATCCGTACCACCCCGAGATCGTGCTCAGCGAGAGCGCGGAGGGCGGCCGGGAGTACTCCGTCGCGCTGCACCTGTTCTGGCGGCCGGACCTGCAGTACGTCAAGTCGCACCCGCAGCGCAGGTTGGAGCCGCCGGTCGAATCGATGGTCACCGAGCTGGTGCGCATCGACCGGGCGGCGGAGCGCTTCTACTGGGACGCCGCCACGGCCCACGGCGCGGCCCTCACGATGGACGAGAACGACCTTCGCCGGCCGCGCATCCTGACGGCCCTCGACCGCGCCTTCGACCTGCTCGACCTGACTGAGCCCGTCGGCGACGCCTACTACGAGTCGCTGCCTCAGGCGCAGGCGGCGCTGGACGGCGACCTGCCGCGTCGCGCCGACGCCGCGGGCAGGCCGGAGCCGACCGCGGTGGCAGTCGGGCAGACGCACATCGACGTGGCCTGGCTCTGGTCGATACCGATCACGCACAAGAAGATCGCCCGCACCTTCGCGACGATGCTGCGCATGATCGAGCAGTACCCCGGCTACCGCTTCTTCCAGAACCAGCCGCAGGTCTACGAGTACTGCAAGCTGCTCTACCCGGACGTCTACGAGCAGGTCAAGGCCAGGGTAGCGGACGGCAGCTGGGAGGCCAACGGCGGCATGTGGGTCGAGCCGGACTGCAACGTCCCGTCGGGCGAGTCGCTGGTGCGGCAGCTTGTCTACGGCCAGCGCTACTTCCAGAGCGAGTTCGGCGTGCGGTCCGACGTGCTATGTCTCATGGACGTATTCGGCATGCCGGGCTCGCTGCCGCAGCTCATCAGGGCCAGCGGGATGAAGTACTTCGTCACGACCAAGATGTCGTGGAACAGGTTCAACCGCATGCCCTACGACAGCTTCCAATGGAAGGGCATCGACGGCTCGAGCGTCCTGACGCACCTGCTGACCGCGCCGGGCAAGTCGGGCACCCGGACGGCGTGCAACGCCATTCTCGACCCGGAGATCGTGAAGGCGTCCTGGGACAACTACCAGCAGAAGTTCATCAACGAGAAGGTGCTGTTCACCTACGGGTACGGCGACGGCGGCGGCGGCCCGTCGAAGGACATGCTGGAGCGGGCGGGCCGGCTGGCCGAGCTCGACGCTCCGGTGCGCCTGGAGCACGGCACCGTCGGAGGCTTCTTCCGCGACCTGGAGCGGCGGATCGAGGGCGAGCGCGTCCCCGAGTGGAACGGCGAGCTGTACCTCGAGTTCCACCGCGGCACCTACACGACGCGCGGAAACTCCAAGCGCCTGAACCGCAAGAGCGAGGTGCTCTACCACGACGCGGAGATGTTCGGCGTTCTCGCCACGACACTGCTGGGACGCCGGTACCCGCGCGAGGCCCTGATGGAGGGCTGGAAGCTGGTCCTGGTCAACCAGATGCACGACATCCTGCCGGGCACGACCACGCCCGACGTGGACGTCTACAGCCGGATTGACTACGAGCGTATTTTCGAAATCGGCCAGGCCGCCCTGGGCGGTGCCCTGGAGGCCATCGCCTCGAACGTCGGATCGGGCGCGCCCGGCTTCGTCGCATTCAACTCGCTGTCGTGGGAGCGCGACGACGTCGCCCGCGTGCGCCTGTCCGGCGCGCCGGCGGAGTTCCACGTCACCGACGGCTCCGGGGCGGTCGCGCCGCACCAGGTGCTCGGCCGGGACGCCGATGGGGTCGACGCGCTGGTGGCCCTGAGGGGCGTCCCGTCGTGCGGCTATGCCGCATTCGCCGTGCGAAGCGGGCCGGGTCCGGCGGCCGAGTCCTCGCTGTCGGTGAGCGAGACGGCGCTGGAGAACCGGTTCTTTCGCGTCGAGCTGGACGAGCGGGGCGAAATCTCGTCGCTTTACGACAAGCGCGCGGGCCGCGACGTTCTTCCCGAGGGATCCAAGGCCAACCTGCTGCAGATGTTCGAGGACAAGCCGCTCGACTTCGACGCGTGGGAGATCGAGATCTACTACCAGGACAGGATGTGGGAGATCGACGGCCTGGAGTCGATCAGGGTCGTTGAGGACGGCCCCGTCCGCGCGGGCGTCGAGATACGGCGCGCGTTCGGTCGCTCGTCGGTCGTCCAGCGGATGTACGTCTACGACGACGTGCCCAGGATCGACTTCGAGACGGAGGTCGACTGGCGCGAGAAGCACCGCCTGCTCAAGGTCGCCTTCCCGGTCGACGTCCACAGCACCAGCGCGACCTACGAGATACAGTTCGGCAACGTCCAGCGCCCCACGCACTGGAACACGTCGTGGGACTGGGGCAAGTTCGAGGTCTGCGGCCAGCGCTGGGCCGACCTCTCCGAGGGCGACTACGGCGTCTCGCTGCTCAACGACTGCAAGTACGGCCACGACGTCAAGGACAACGTCCTGCGGCTCACCCTGCTCAAGTCGTCGACCGCGCCGGACCCGAAGGCGGACGAGGGCCACCACCTGTTCACCTACAGCCTGTACCCCCACGCGGGCAACTGGCGCAACGGCACCGTCAGGCAGGGCTACGAGCTCAACTACCCGCTGCTGACCGCCACGGCCGGCGGCGCGGGAGCGCTGCCCGAGCGGCTGTCCCTCGTATCGACCGACCGGGACAACGTCGTGATCGAGACGGTCAAGCTCGCGGATGACGGCGACGAGGTGATCGTGCGCGCGTACGAGGCGTACGACCAGCGCGGCGACGTGGCCCTGCGGTTCGGCGTCCCGGTCGCCAGCGCGTCCGACTGCAACCTGCTGGAGGAGGACCGGAAGCCGATCGACGTGGCCGACGGCCGCGCCTCGCTCTACGTCACGCCGTTCCAGGTCCGGACCATAGCCGTGGAGACGGCGGCGCCCGGCGAGGCCCGCCGCGATGGAGGCAAGTCATGATCGCCGTGTTGACGCACCACTGGGCGAAGGAGGGCATGGTCGAGGAGGCCCGCGCGCTGCTCGACGGCAACGGCAGGGCCCAGGGCAGGGCGCCAGGCTTCGGGAGCCGCGTCACGCTCCACTCGCTGACCGATCCCACGCAGATCACCTCCCTGGTGACGTGGGACAGCGAGGAGATCTACGAGCAGTGGCGCGCCAGCCCCGAGCGAGCCGCCGCCATGGCGGGCGCATACGAGCTATGGTCGAAGCCGCCCGAGTCGGAGCGCTTCGAAGTGGCCGCGGGGTAACAGGAGCCGTCATCCCCGACGTGAGACCCTTTGCGTAACTCACCCGTAGGGGGCAAACGGCGGTTACGATGCTTCGACTTCGTACCTGGGAGGCCCCGCCCTGGATTCCCGCCTTCGGAGACCTTTGCGTAACTCCCGCGCATTGCGTCAGATGTGGCAGCGATGCCTCGATTTCGCATCTGGGAGGCCCCGCCCCTGGGTTCCCGCCTGCGCGGGAATGACGGTTATGCAAAGGTCTCCCCCCGTCTGCACGAGGGCAGGCTCTTCGCGGGAACGACGATGTGCACTTCTCACTCTTGACTATCCACTACCCACTATTCACTACCCACGATCCAGATTGACCCTATCTGGGGCCTGTGCTATATTCGGAGTCCGCGTTACAACAGAATCTTGAAGTGCGTTGAAGGGGAGTAGTAGCGGGCAGGCGGCAGAGAGCCGGTAGCTGTGAAAGCCGGCGCCGTTCGCGAACTCGCCCCGGAGCACCCGGCCTGAAGGGAAGCAGAGGTGACATGGCGCAGCAGGATACATACGCAGTGACCGCGTATCCTGCGCGCGCTATTGTCATCGTCCGCCTCAGCTAGGGTCGGGCGGTCGGCGCCGTTAACGCCTGAGAGCGGCCCCGAGCAATCGGGGCAAATTGGGTGGTACCACGAGATCCGGCATCCCGTCCCTTTGAGGCGGGATTTTTTTATGGGCGAAAGACCGGCACTCGTGGCACAGGAGACGATAGAGCAATGAAGTTCAACGGTTCACAACTGGTTTGCGAAAGCCTGCTCCAGGAGGGCGTGGACACGATCTTCGGCCTCCCCGGAGGGGCGATACTGCCGCTGTACCAGACGCTGCCTGAGTACCCGCAGCTCAGGCACATCCTGGTGCGGCACGAACAGGGGGCGGCGCACGCCGCGGACGGCTACGCACGGGTCACGGGACGGCCCGGCGTCGCCTGGGCGACATCCGGCCCCGGCGCCACCAACCTGGTGACCGGCATAGCCACGGCACAGATGGACTCGGTCCCGATGGTGCTGGTCACCGGCCAGGTGTCCAGGGCGTCCATAGGCACCGACGCCTTCCAGGAGACCGACACGACGGGCATCACGCTGCCCATCACCAAGCACAACTACCTGGTGATGGACCCGCTCGAGATCCCACAGGTGATGAAGGAGGCGTTCCACATCGCCTCCACGGGACGGCCGGGACCGGTGCTGGTCGACGTCCCGAAGGACGTCCAGCAGGAGGAGGTCGAGCTCCCCAACGGCCTCGAGTACCCTGAGACGGTCGACCTGCCCGGCTACAAGCCGACGATGGACGGCCACAACAGCCAGATCAGGAGGGCCGCGAAGCTGATCGACGAGTCGGAGCGGCCCGTGATCCTGGCCGGCCACGGCGTGATCTTCTCGGGCGCGTTCGACGAGTTGAGGGAGCTGGCCGAGAAGGCGCAGATCCCGGTCATCACGACCCTGCTCGGCATCAGCAGCTTCCCCGACGACCACCTGCTGTGCGTGGGCATGCCGGGAATGCACGGCATGGCGTACGCCAGCCTGGCCATCGAGGAGGCCGACCTGCTGATCGCGCTCGGCATGCGCTTCGACGACCGGATCACCGGCAAGCCCAGCGCCTTCGCCGTCAACTCGAAGAAGATCCACGTCGACATCGACCCGTCCGAGATCGGCAAGAACGTCGCCGTCGACGTGCCGATAGTCGGCGACCTCGCCCGGGTGCTGCGCAAGCTGAACCCAAGGGTCGCCGAGAAGAACCGGATCGAGTGGCTGAAGCGCATAGAGGACCTGAAGGCCGACCACCCGTCGATGTACATCCGGGAGACGGACAAGCTGCTGCCGCAGTACATCATCCGCGAGCTGTCCGAGGCGACGAACGGCGAGGCGATCGTGGTGACCGGCGTGGGCCAGCACCAGATGTGGGCGGCGCAGCACTACAAGTACACGATACCGCGCAGCCTGGTGACGTCCGGCGGCTCGGGCGCGATGGGCTACGAGGTGCCCGGCGCGATGGGCGCGCAGGTGGGGGCGCCCGACAGGGTAGTCTGGTCGGTCGCCGGCGACGGCGGCTTCCAGATGACGATGGCCGAGCTCGCCACGCTGACGGAGAACAAGATCCCGGTCAAGTTCGCCATCATCAACAACCGGTACCTCGGCATGGTGCGGCAGTGGCAGGAGTTCTTCTACTCCAAGTCGTACGTCGCCACCGAGTACACGCACAACCCGGACTTCGTGAAGCTGGCCGACGCCTTCGGCATGCTCGGCATCCGCGTGACGGACAAAAGCCAGGTGCGCGGCGCGCTGGAGCGGGCCATGCAGTACGACGGCCCCGCGCTGATCGACTTCGTGGTGGAGGAAGAGGAGAACGTGTTCCCGATGATCCCGGCGGGACAGACGATCGAGGAGCTGATAGAGGAGCCCGTGCCCGAGGAGGTGCGGCGATGACGACCAACGGCACCGCGGAAGGCGCGATGTCGCGCCGCACCATCACGGCGCTGGTGCAGGACAAGCCGGGCGTCCTCAACCGCGTCTCCAGCATGTTCCGGCGCCGCGGTTTCAACATAGCGAGCCTCGCGGTCGGCGCGAGCGAGGAGCCGGACCTCTCGCGGATGACCTTCGTCGTCGAGGGCGACGACCGGGTCGTCGAGCAGATGACGAAGCACCTGCACAAGCTGATCGACGTCATCAAGGTGTCCGACATCTCGGACCAGAACATCGTCTCGCGCGAGCTGGCGCTCATCAAGGTGAAGTCCAACGTGCAGACTCGCAGCGAGATCATGCAGATCGTCGGCATTTTCCGGGCGCACATCATCGACGTCGCCTCCGACTCGCTGATCGTCGAGGTCGCGGGCGACGAGGACAAGATCGACTCGCTGCACGAGCTGCTCAAGAGCTTCGGCGTCATGGAGGTGATGAGGACGGGTACGATCGCGATGGACCGCGGCGCCGGCGCGGCGCCGAGCCAGAGGAAGGCGTTCGCGAGGTCCGGCCGCTGGGGAGAGGCGTCCTCGGTGTAGCCGGCCGCATGCTGAATCAACGATACCTATAGCCGCAAAGGCGGAGAGCAAGAAACGACATGGCGACAAAGATGTACTACGAGAACGATGCCGACAGGTCCCTGCTCGAGGACAGGACGGTGGGGATCGTCGGCTACGGCAGCCAGGGCCACGCGCACTCGCTCAACCTCAAGGACAACGGGGTCGACGTCCGCGTCGGCCTGTACGAGGGCAGCAGGAGCAAGGAGAAGGCCGAGGCCGAGGGGCTGCCGGTCAGCCTCGTCGCCGACGTGGCGAGGGACTCCGACATCATCATGATGCTGCTGCCCGACCACACGATGGCCGAGGTGTACAGGGAGTCGGTCGAGCCGCACCTGTCGGCCGGCAAGACGCTGATGTTCGCCCACGGGTTCAACATCCACTACGAGACGATAGTGCCGCCCGAGACGGTGGACGTGTCGATGGTCGCCCCGAAGGCGCCCGGCCACCGGATGCGCGAGGTGTTCACCCGCGGCTCGGGCGTGCCCGGGCTGCTGGCGATCCACCAGGACGCGTCGGGCAGTGCGCACGACGTGGGGCTGGCCTACGCCTGGGGCGTCGGCTGCACCCGCGCGGGCGTGCTCGACACGACCTTCAAGGAGGAGACGGAGACCGACCTGTTCGGCGAGCAGACGATCCTCTGCGGAGGCGTCACGGCGCTGATCAAGGCCGGGTTCGAGACGCTGGTCGAGGCTGGCTACCAGCCCGAGTCGGCCTACTTCGAGTGCATGCACGAGCTGAAACTGATAGTCGACCTGCTGTACCAGGGCGGCATGGAGTACATGCGCTACTCCGTCAGCGACACGGCGGAGTACGGCGACTACTCGCGCGGCCCCGTCGTGGTCGACGAGCACGTCAAGGAGAACATGAAGAAGGTGCTGGAGGCCGTGCAGGACGGCAGCTTCGCCCGCGAGTGGATCGCGGAGAACGACGAGGGGCGGCACCGCTTCCTGCAGATGCGCAAGGAGCACGCCGAGCACCCCATCGAGAGCGTCGGCAAGGACCTCCGGGGAATGATGTCGTTCCTGAAGGACGCGGACTAGGGAGAGACGAGCGCGGGATGCCCGAAGGACTGGCGGAAAGAGTCTACGACTACGTGGTCGAGCAGGTCGGCGAAGCCCGCTCCGCTGGCGAAACGATCGTGACCTTTCGTGCGGGAGACATACGCGACGCACTAGGGCTGGATTCCAGAGCTATTCCCGATGTGTGCCAAGTGCTCGAGACGAAGTTGGAACTGCCGTCACGAGCCAGGATCGAATACATCGAAAAGGAAGGGCCCAAGCAAGGTGCGGGCTCGACTTACCGGTTCAGGATACTCGGATCACATGGAGACGAGTCTAGGATGGAGACAACGCAAACCGAAGTGTCGGAAGGCGAACGGCTGGCGAGAGTCGAGTCCAATGTGGAGACTCTGATGCGGGATATGACGGAAGCCCGTGCCGACATCAGGGATCTGAGGACGGAGATTCGGTCGGAAATTGGCGGTCTGAGGTCGCAAATGACCTCACAAGGCGACAGTCTGAAGGCTGCGATAGACCGGAACTTCATGTGGATGTTGGGTGTCATCATGGCGATGTGGGTGACCATAATCGTTGCCATCATCGTAGCGATTCTGGTGAGATAGTGAGCAACCAAGGACGCGGACCAGGACATGGGAGGGGATTTCGAAGTCCGGACGTATCAGCGCGCCGACAAAGACGGCGTGATATCGCTTTGGGCCAGGGTCTTCGCTCCGGGATACGAAGCGCCGCATAACGACCCAGAGGTATCCATAGAGCTGAAGGTGGCTTACGACCCCGATCTCTTCCTGGTCGCCGTCGCGGCAAGGCGCGTGGTCGGAACGGCGATGGGCGGGTACGACGGCCACCGCGGGTGGATCTACTCGCTGGCGGTCGACGAGAACGAGCGACATAAGGGAATCGGGACTGTCCTGGTCAGGGAGGTGGAGCGGAAGCTGAGGGGGCTCGGCTGCCTCAAGGTGAACCTTCAGGTGATGCCGGACAACAAGGGGGTCGTGGAGTTCTACCAAGGGCTTGGGTTCTCGATCGAGGACCGGATCAGCATGGGCAAGCGGCTGTACTGAGAGGGTGATATATCACATCGCGATACGGGCCGAATGGGACTCACAGGCTAGTGATGCCACGTACGCGCCGACGCGATACGAGGAAGACGGGTTCATCCACTGCTCCGAGCAGCACCAGCTCGGCCCGGTGGCCGACTACAACTTCCGGGGCCGAGACGACCTGGTGCTGTTGGAGCTGATGCCGACGAGGCTGGAACCGGAGACGAGATACGAGCAGGGCGGCAAGGAGAAGTACCCGCACATCTACGGCCGCGTCAACAAAGAAGCCGTCAACAGGGCGATAGACATCCGGTGCAACCCGGACGGTCTGTTCGGCGGAGTCTTCGACGACATCCAGCAATTGTCGGTCGCAGAGCAGTCTGAGAAGTGAGCGAGATGCGCAACACGGAGGAAACAACCGTAGTTCGCCGACAGTGGCGGGTCCTGGCAGGGCTCGTCGCGGCGGACTGCGTTGCCCTTAGGTAGTCACACCGACATTCGCCCCGATGGGCGATACGGCCCACGACTACCTGGAGGAAAGACATGACGACGACAGACGACAAGGTACTGATCTTCGACACGACGCTGCGCGACGGCGAGCAGTCGGCCGGCATCGGGCTGACGACGGCCGAGAAGCTCGACATCGCGCGGCAGCTCGACCGGCTGGGGGTCGACATCATCGAGGCGGGGTTCGCCGCCAGCTCGCCCGGCGACTTCGAGGCGGTACGCGCCATATCGGCGGAGGTCCGCAGGCCCGTCATCGCGTCGCTCGCCCGCTGCGTGCCCGAGGACATAGACGCCGCGTGGGAGGCGATCAAGGACGCCGAGCGCCCGCGCATCCACACCTTCATCTCGAGCTCCGATGTCCACCTGATGGACCTGTTGCGCAAGAACCCCGAGGAGGTGCTGGACCAGGCGGTAGCCTCGGTCGAGCGGGCCAGGCGCTACTGCGACGACGTGGAGTTCTCGCCGATGGACGCCACGCGGACCGACCTGGAGTACCTGTACCGGATGGTCGAGGCCTGCATCGCGGCGGGGGCGACGACCGTCAACATCCCGGACACGGTCGGCTACGCGCTGCCGTCGGAGTTCGCCGAGCGCATACGACTGATCAGGGAGAACGTGCCGAACATCGACCGTGCCGTCATCAGTGTCCACTGCCACAACGACCTGGGCAACGCCGCCCCGAACAGCATCGCGGCGGTGATGGCGGGCGCGCGCCAGGTCGAGGGCTGCATCAACGGGCTCGGCGAGCGGGCCGGCAACGCCTCGCTCGAAGAGGTCATCATGACGATCGAGACGCGCGGCGCCGACATGGGCGTGAGCACGAATATCGACACGCGCCAGATATACCGCACGAGCCGGCTGGTCAGCGACATCACCGGCTTCCAGGTGCAGCCGAACAAGGCGATCGTCGGCGCGAACGCCTTCCGCCACGCCTCAGGCATACACCAGGACGGCGTGCTGAAGGAGCGGACGACCTTCGAGATCATGGACCCCGAGTCGGTCGGGTGGCCGAGCGGCTCCCTGGTGCTGGGCAAGCTCAGCGGGCGGGCAGGACTGCGGGCGCGGCTGGACGACCTGGGGTTCCATCTCACCCGCGACCAACTCGACGAGGCGTTCGACGCCTTCAAGGAGCTTGCCGACCGCAAGCGCGAGGTGTCCGACGCGGACCTGGAGGCGCTGATGGCCGCGCAGCGGCGGGCGCGCTCCGAGCCGGACCTGTACAGCCTCGACCACGTCCAGGTCTCCTGCGGCGACCACGAGATCCCGACCGCGACCGTGACGATCACCGGCCCGGACGGGGCCTCCGTGACCGACGCGGCCACGGGCACCGGCCCGGTCGACGCGGTATACCAGGCGATCAACCGCGTGATCGAGGTGCCCAACAGGCTCACGGAGTTCAGGGTGGACGCCGTGACCGAGGGCATCGACGCCATAGGCGACGTGACGATCAGGATCGCCCGCGACGGGCAGTCGTACCTGGGGCGCGGCTCGGACACGGACATAATCGTGGCGAGCGCCAAGGCGTACATGAACGCGCTCAACAGGCTGCTCATCATCGAGCGCGGCCAGAAGGCGGCCGCGCTCACCTAGCCGGACGACGGCCGGGCTCTCACTCCCGCGCGATGGCGCGTCTCCGAGGACATCCATGACCGCTCGAACGATGTTCGACAAGATATGGGACTCCCACGTCGTCCACGAGGCGGAGGGGGAGCCCGCCGTCCTGTACGTGGACCTCCACCTGGTCCACGAGGTCACTTCGCCGCAGGCGTTCGACGGCCTGCGGATGGCCGGGCGCCGCGTCCGGCGCACCGACCTGACCGTCGCGACCGCCGACCACAACACGCCTACCTGGGACCGCTCGCTGCCGATCACGGACGAGATCGCCAGGAAGCAGCTCGACGCGCTGTCGGCCAACTGCGGCGAGTTTGGCATCGAGCTGTACGACATCAACAGCCCGCGGCAGGGCATCGTCCACGTCATCGCGCCCGAGCAGGGCTTCACGCAGCCGGGCATGACGATCGTGTGCGGCGACAGCCACACGTCGACCCACGGCGCCTTCGGGGCCTTCGCCCTGGGCATCGGGACGTCAGAGGTCGAGCACGTGCTGGCGACGCAGACGCTCCGGCAGGTCAAGCCGAAGACTATGGAGATCAACGTCGACGGTCCGCTGCCCTACGGCGTGACCGCCAAGGACCTGGTCCTGTCCATCATCGGGCGGATCGGGGTCGACGGCGCCGTCGGCCACGTCGTCGAGTACACCGGCGAGGCGTTCCGGTCGCTCTCGATGGAGGGCCGGATGACGGTCTGCAACATGTCGATCGAGGGCGGCGGTCGCGCCGGGATGGTTGCGCCCGACGAGACGACCTTCGAGTACGTGCGCGGCAGGCCGAGGGCGCCGGAGGGCGAGGACTTCGAGGCGGCCGTGGAGCGCTGGAAGGCGCTGCCCACGGACGCCGGCGCAGAGTTCGACAGCCGCGTCGAGATACCGGCCTCGGAGCTCGCGCCGATGGTCTCGTGGGGCACGAACCCGGGGATGGTCGCGCCGGTCACCGGGCGCGTCCCCAATCCGGCGTCCTACGAGGACGACGGCGACCGCGAGTCGGCGGAGCGCGCTCTCGAGTACATGGACCTCGAGCCCGACACCCCGATACAGGGCATCGGCATCGACCGCGTCTTCCTCGGGTCGTGCACGAACGCCCGGATCGAGGACCTGAGGGCCGCCGCGGAGGTCGCCAGGGACCGCAAGGTCAGCGACGGCGTCTACGCGATGGTCGTCCCCGGCTCCAACGCGGTGAAGCGGCAGGCCGAGGCCGAGGGGCTCGACGCCGTCTTCAAGGACGCCGGGTTCGACTGGCGCGAGGCGGGCTGCTCGATGTGCCTCGGCATGAACCCGGACATCCTGCAGCCCGGCGAGCGCTGCGCCTCGACGTCGAACCGCAACTTCGAGGGCCGTCAGGGCAAGGGCGGTCGCACCCACCTCGTCAGCCCCCAGATGGCCGCCGCGGCGGCCATAGCCGGCCACTTCGTGGACATCCGGGACTTCGGATAGCCGATCAAGGTAAACTCTAGCATGAGACCGCGATCGAGGTTGCGCTCGGTAGCGCGGAGGAATCACGGATGCTGACCAAAGAGCACGCGCAGACGGCGCGGGAGTTCCTGGATGCCGCCGACAGGGAGTTCGCGGCGGACGATCTGGTTCAGGCGTCGGAGAAGCTCTGGGGAGCGGCGGCGCACGCGGTGATGGCAGTCGCCCTTCGCCGAGGGTGGGAGCATCGCTCCCATCGCTCTCTCAAGAACGCCGTCATACGGCTCTCGCGGGAGGAGAACGACCCCCTGATCGAGGCGTACTTCCTCGCGGCCGAGAAGTTCCACCGCAACTTCTACCACGACGACATGGAGGACTACGAACGGGATGCCGACCGGCCGTTGGTCGAGCGGTTCGTAGACCGTATGCTGGCCCTCGCCGACTGACTTGACGACTCGTCCCTGCCTAGCGAGACCCGCGCCATGACACATCCGCTTCCCGACAAGGCGGCAGAGTACGCCCGCATCCTGCGAGAGCATATGCCCGAGCTGCGGCGGGACTATGGTGTGTCGTCTCTCGCCCTTTTCGGGTCCTACGTTCGCGGCGAGGAGCGTGACGACAGCGACCTAGATGTGCTGGTGGACTTCAGCGTCACGCCCAGCCTGCTCGATCTGGCGAGCTTGCAACGCACATTGCGTGGTTACGTGGACACGCAGGTCGATCTCGTACCAAGGTCCCTATTGCGGGAGCGCATCGGCGCTCGGGTCCTCCGTGAGGCGGTCGAAATTGACGCGCTCGCACCTTGACTATGTCCGCGACATCCGCGACGCAATGGAGAGTGCGGTCGCATTTGTCGGAGGGATGACTTACTCAGACTTCGTTGACGACGTCAAGACGGTCAGGGCCGTCGAACGAAACATCACCATCATCGGCGAGGCTGCCCGCAACGTTCCCGATGAGATCAGGCAGCGGTTCCCGGACGTCCCGTGGGCCGACATGGTTGGGATGAGGAATTTTGTGACCCACGTGTACTTTCGTATCAGTCAGGAGATCGTCTGGAAGACGGTGACGGCCGTGATTCCCGAACTCCTGCCCTCTATCTCCGCCTGTTTGCAGCAGTTGGAAGCGGACGAAAAGCAGCGAGGTTAGGACGTGCAGCCCTTCACACAGTTGACCGGTATCGTCGCGCCCCTGGACAGGGTGAACGTCGACACCGACCAGATCATTCCCAAGCAGTTCCTGAAGCGTGTCGAGCGCACCGGGTTCGGCCAGTTCCTGTTCTTCGACTGGCGCTTCCTGGAGGACGGCTCGCCCAACCCGGACTTCGTGCTGAACCACGCCGGTTACGAGGGCGCGTCCATCCTCGTGGCGGGACGGAACTTCGGCTCAGGGTCGTCGAGGGAGCACGCCCCGTGGGCGTTGCTCGACTACGGCTTCAGGTGCGTCATCGCGCCGAGCTTCGCCGACATCTTCTACAGCAACTGCTTCCAGAACGGCATCCTGCCGGTGACGCTGCCAGACGAGGCCGTGGCGCGGCTGATCGCGAGCGCCCACGAGGTACCCGGCTACGAGCTGACGGTCGACCTCGACGCCCAACGCGTCCATGACTCCGCCGGGGCCGTCGACGAGAGCTTCGACATCGACCCGTTCCGCCGGTACTCGCTGATGAACGGCCTCGACGAGATCGGGCTCACCCTCCAGCACGAGGACGCCATCGCCGTCTACGAGTCCCGCAGGCACCCGGCCCTGCCGCATACGTAGGCCGGCCGCGCCCGCGTCCAGGATGCTGGCCGGCAAGCGGCCCTTACACGCCAACGGCCAGGAGCGCACACCGGTGAGCCGATACGACGCCGACTACACGCGGACCTTCTACGACGCGTACGGCGAGCGCGAGTGGTCCAGGCTGGAAGCCACCGCATACGGCCGTCTGCAGGGCATCATCCACACCGACTTCGTCAGGCGCTACGTACGTCCCGGCATGAGAGTCCTGGATGCCGGCTGCGGTCCCGGGAGATTCAGCATCGTCATCGCCGAGCTGGGAGCGACCGTCACGGCGCTGGACCTATCGGAGGGCCAGCTTCGATCCGCCAAGAAGCGGCTCGATGACGCAGGGGTGTTGGAGAGAGTCGATGGGTTCGTGTCCGCTGATATTGCGGACCTGTCTATGTTCCCGGACGGGCGTTTCGACATCGTAGTCTGCTATGGCGGAGCACTGTCCTACGTATGCGACCAGAGATACAGAGCGGCCTCTGAGCTCGTTCGCGTCGTTCGGAGAGGAGGTGTCATCCTGACCAGCGTGATGAGCCTGAACGGCGCGGCCGCCAACCTGGTTCGTCGTCCGACCATGTATATTCTCAAGGACCCGGAACGCGAGCAAGTATGGCGTGTTCTCCAGGACGGTGACCTGGACGGAGTCCCATCACAACTGGAGCATATGAAACAGCCGCCGATACACATGTATACGAGCGATGAGCTTCGTAGCCTGCTTCCCGGGTGCCAGGCGTTGGAGTTGGCCGGAAGCAACGTGACCGACTACGAGGACTCGACGACAATTGATGAGGTGATGTGCGATCCACAGGCATGGTCTACGGTGGTCAGGCTCGAGCGCGAGTTGAACAGCCGGCCAGGGCTCGTGGACAGCGGCAGCCACATCATCATGGCCGCCCAACGGCTCTGATCCAGTCCGCGCCGGAGTGCTCCATCGACTCAGGCTCTTCGGTGGGAGCTCGCGGCGTTCGCAGCGGCTCCTCCGAGACCGTGACGGCGACTCGGGTAGCTTCTACCGATACACCGCGATGCGGGCCATGTACGAGCAATTGCGTATGCTTCCTACGGCCCACAGGGGAAGGCGGGTTGCAAACCCGCCGCTACGGTTGGCGATTCACGGCGTACTCAGAACGAAATGGTACTACTCGGCTTGGGTGAGGTGATTGCCGCCGGCTTCGACGAGGGCTTCCGGCGCGTCCTGCGGGAGCGGCCGGGGCCGTCCGCGGCGGGCGATGCGGCGGACGCCGGTGGCCACCAGGCCCTGCAGCGAGTTGACCTCGCGGGCGATCGCCGCCCTGAAGTGGGAGCTGTACTCGCCCATCTTGCGGAATTTCTTGTAGCGCTCCGACAGCAGCCGCCGAGAGGAGACGGTCTGTAGCTGAGCGAGCTCCTGCAGCAGTACGCGGCGCAGCTGTCGGGCGGCCTCGTCCGGGTTCCTGTGCGCTCCGCCCGGAGGCTCCTGCACCACGAGGTCGACCATGCCCATCTCCCTGCAGTCCTGCGCGGTCAGCTTGAGGGAGGCGGCGACCTCCTCGGCCCTCTCCTGGTCCTGGTAGATCAGGCCCGCGGCGTCCTCGGGCGAGATGACGCTGTAGATGGCGTTCTCCATGATGAGCACGCGGTTGGCGACGCCGAGCGCGAGCGCGCCCTCGCTGCCGCCTTCACCGATGATTACCGCGATGGACGGAGACTGGAGCGCGGCCATCGCCGACATCGTCTGTGCTATCGAGTTGCCGAGTCCCCGCTGCTCTGCGTCGAGGCTCTGGAACGGCCCGGGCGTGTCTATCAGGGTCAGCAGCGGCAGGCGGAACTTCGCGGCCAGGCGGATCGCCCGCTGCGCCTTTCGGAAGCCCTCCGGGGATGTCCTGCCGTCGTTCCGGTCCACGGCCTCGTCGACCCTGCCGCGCTCCTGTCCGATCACCATTACGGTCTGCCCGCCGAGATGGCCGAGCCCGACGACGACCGCGGGGTCGTCGCCGTGGGCGCGGTCCCCGTGGAGCTCGACGAAGTTGGTGACGACGCGGCCGATGTAGTCGAGGGCGGTGGGGCGCGACTCGTGCCGGGCGAGCTGGACGGAGTCCCACGCCTCCGGCCGCGGCGGCTCCGCCTCCGTCACCGCGCGTTTCCTGCGGGCTGTGATCCGGTACTGGGCACCGAGCAGGTCCAGCAGCACGGCGAGCAGGTCCCGCAGATTGCCCCGGTCGACGACGCCGTCCACCATGCCGTGGGACAGGTGGGACTCCGAGGTGTGTGAGCCGCCGGGAAGCGGCTCCTCGCTCGATTCGCGGATCGTTCGCATCGGGGCCAATCCCACGATCGCTCCCGGCTCGGCGAGTATGACGTCGGCCAGGTTGGCGAAGCTGGCGTACGCGTGTCCGGTAGCGGGATTGGAGAGCACCGATATGAACGGGAGTCCCCTGTCGTAGAGGCGGTTCGTGGCGAAGCTGGTCTTCGCCATCTGCATCAGCGAAAGCACGCCCTCCTGGATCCGCGCGCCGCCGCTGGTTACCACCGCCACGACCGGCAGGCGGCGTTTCGCCGCGTGCTCGAAGGCGAGCGCGAGCTTCTCTCCGACGACGCAGCCCATGCTGCCGCCCATGAACCCGAAGTCCATGACCATCAGCACGGCCGGCGTGCCCCCGATGGAGCAGGTGCCGGTCACGACCGCCTCGGTCAATCCCGTGCGCTGCTGGTCGCGCAGTACCTTCTGCCGGTACGGGACGCGCGACGAGAAGGAGAGGGGGTCGATCGAGGTGACGGACCTGTTGGTCTCTTTGAAGGTGCCGGCGTCGGCGAGGCTGTCGATCCGCTCGCGCGCCGTCATGCTGTAGTGGAACCGGCAGGTCGGGCAAACGCGGTAGCGGTCGTAGAGGTCCGAGTCCACGAGCCCTGAACCGCAGACGAGGCATGTCTCGCGACCGGGTGTCCTGGGCGGCTCTCTGTCGCCCCTGCGTAAGGCTGAGCCGAGCAGGCCAGCCAGATTTCTAACCACCGGAGCGCTCCACCGTGAGAGGCCGTGTCCCGGAGCCGGGGGCTCGCGGGTCGGGCAGTCGTTCCGCCGCGGGCGGCCTAGCCGAGTCGGCCTGAACGCCCGCCGAGTGAAGCGCGGAGGCTGGACGGGGGCCCGGAGCCGGAGTCGCTACGCCTCGTTCATTATAACATCACGAGACTTCGATCCGTCTCCCGGGCCAACGATGCCTTCGTCCTCGAGCTGGTCCATCAAACGCGCGGCGCGCGGGTAGCCGATCCGCAGGCGGCGCTGCAACAGCGAGGTGGACAGCTTCTTGTGGTGCTGCGCCAGGTCGATAGCCTTCTGCAGCATCTCGTCCCGTTCGCCGTTGGCCTCCTTGTCCGCTTCGTCGGCCTCGTCCTCGTCGCCGACGGCGTGCAGCGCGACGTCGGTGACGGGCCCGCGGGGAGTCTTCTGCCAGAAGTCGACGATGTCCTCGCACTCCTCGTCGGAGATGAACACGCCCTGCACCCTCTTCGGCCTCGACGCGTCGACCGCGAGGTAGAGCATGTCGCCCCGGCCCAGCAGCTTCTCGGCCCCTACCGAGTCGAGGATTGTGCGGGAGTCGATCTGGGATGAGACGCCGAACGAGATGCGCGTCGGGAAGTTGGCCTTGATCAGACCGGTCACGACGTCCACGGACGGCCGCTGCGTCGCGATGATCAGGTGGATGCCGGTCGCCCGGCCGAGCTGGGCGAGGCGGCAGAGCGCCTGTTCGACCTCGAAGGACGCGGTCATCATCAGGTCGGCGAGCTCGTCGACAGCCACGACGATGTACGGCATCTTCTCGGGCTGGCGCCGGTTGAACGACTCGATGTTCCGCGCGCCGACCTCCTCCATCTGGCGGTAGCGGTTCAGCATCTCGCGTATCAGGCCCTTGAGCAGGCCCACGACCTGGTCGGACTCGACGACGACGGGGGTGACCAGGTGCGGAATGCCGTTGTACGGCGTGAGCTCGACCCGCTTCGGGTCGACCATTATGAGCCTCATCTCCTCGGGGCTCTTCTCCATGAGCAGGCAGGAGACGATGGCGTTGATGCACACGCTCTTGCCGGCCCCGGTCGCGCCGGCGACCAGCAGGTGCGGCATCGAAGCCAGGTCGACGACCACGGGCTCGCCGCCGGTGCCCTTGCCGAGGATGATGGGCAGCTTGGCCTTGGACCTCATCTTCTTGTACTCGGGGCTCTCCATGAGCCTGCCGAGAGTCACCACCGAGAGACTGGGATTCGGCACCTCGATTCCCACCAGCGACTCGCCGAGCACCGGGGTCTCGATTCGGATGCTCGGCGTCTTGAGCGCCAGCGAGAGGTCCTTCTCGCGAGAGATAATGCTGTCGACCTTGACCCTGGTCTTGTTCTCGATCCTGGTCACGATGGGCTTGCCGTTCTCGTCCAGCTTGGGGCGGCCGTTCTCGTCCGTCGCCCTGACCTGCTTGTAGCGCCGTATCCAGCCTGGGATCAAGCCGTACATCGTCACGGCCGGGCCGGGCTTCATCTGCCCGATCTCGACCTCGATGTTGTACTCGGCGAGCGTCTGCTTGATCGTCTGGCTGGTGTGGGCCATCTCCTCGTCGGAGATGCCGCCCTCGTCCTCGTTTCTGACCATGCTCCGGTCGGGCAGGGCCCAGGACCCACGCTGCACCGGCTTCGCCGGCTCCGGCGCCGGCTCGGCGGGCTCAGCGGGCTCGGCGAACGTGGGCTCGACCGGCACGGCGGTGTGCCCGTTCTGCTCCGCCGGCGGCTCAGCCGCCGGCCGGTCCCAGAACCTGTTGTACCTGGCGGCGGAGCCCGTCGGGAGCGACGGCCCGCGCGCGCCGGCGGCCGTCTCCGCCCGGCCGCCATCGTCGTCAGGGTCGTGAGTCGCCGGATCCGGTGGCTCGGCGACCGTAACCGCCTGCTGCGCCATCGCGTCCGCGGCGGGCTCACGGTCGGTTGCCATTGCGTACTCCTCGTCCCCAGCGGCCTCCATCTTCGCGGCGTCCTCCGCGAAAGCGTCGGCGTGGTCGGCTGCCCCGTTTACGCCAGCCATGACGGGTTCGGGTACCGCGTCCTCCACGGTCTCGTCCGCCATCGAAGATACCGGCGTGTCCGCGGGCTCCTGGGAAACGGCGTCCGCCTCGGCATACACTGGATCGAGGGTGGAGAGATCGCCTCGGTCGGGCTCATCTGCGGAGCCTCGTCCCGTGTACGGGAAGGGGTCCGCGTTGGCCTCTTGGGCCGCCAACGCCCTGCGCAGCGCCTCGCTCTCGCTGTGGCGGCCGGGGACGTCGGTCCTGGACCCGCGATCGGACTTGTACAAACCCCCGAACAGCGAAGCCACGGCGCCGCCCGCCACGGCGAATGCCACGTAGACCATCAAGGCGCCCCTGCCGAACAGCTTCAGCACATCCAATGACACGCTGGGACCGGCTATCGCGGTGCCGACCGCTACCAGCGCGAACGCCCTCAGGCCGCCCAGCCACGCGGACTCGCCCCTGATAGCGTCGCCGACGGTTCCGCCGAGAGACGCGTCGACGTGGGCGGCGAACGCCGCGAGCGCACCCTCGTCGGGACGGAAGTAACTGAGTACGGCGAACAGGGCCGCCAGATAGGCGACCGAGCCCAGCCAGACGTTCCAGGGACGCAGCCATCCCCTCTTCCAGATCGCCAGCGCCACCACCGTCGCGACCCATAGCGACAACGGGACGATGCCCAGGCCGAGGGTCTCGACCGTGGAGTCGCGCGCCGACTCGAGCTGGCCGACGACGCGGCCGCCGAACACGAACGACGCGACGCCCACGCAGACTACCGCGACGAGCGCGCAGGTCCAGAAGAGTTTGGAGGAGATAACCGAACGTACTATCATGGTCGCCAACCCCGGCAGATTCGATATTTCGACCCGTCCCTGCACCGCGCGGCGGGGCGAGCTCCCACGGGGAGGCGGTGGCAGGGCGGCGTCAGGCGTCCTCGATCAACACGAGGACGGTGGGTCTCATTCCCGTCTCCTGGTGGAGAACCTTCGAGACGGACTGCGCCACCTCGACCTTCAACTCGTCCCACTCTAGGCGACTCGAAGATAGCCGTTCTAGCGTTGTGCGGGCCTCTTGTGCGGCGATTTCGACCATCTCTTCGTAGTCGAGCGCCTCCACCACGCCGTGGCAGGCCACTGCCGGCGCCCCGACCGGCCGGCGCGTCTTCCTGTCCACGGTGGCCGTGACGAACGCGACCCCCTCGCGCGACAGCCGTTGCCGCTGCTCGATGAGCCCGCTCTCCGCGCCGTAGCGGTGGTTGCCGTCGACGAAGACGTGCCCCGCCGGCACGCGTCCCGCCCGGACCGGCTCGCCGTTGCCGAGCTCCAGCACGTCGCCGTCCTCGAGCACGATCGAGTTGGGCTCGGCGACGCCCGTGGAGCGCGCGAGGGCCGCGTGCGCGACAAGGTGGCGGAACTCGCCGTGCACCGGCACGAAGTACGTCGGCTTGAGGATGCTCAGCATCATCTTGAGCTCTTCGCGGCTCCCGTGTCCGTGCACGTGGACCATCGCGGTGCGGCTGTGGAGCACGTTGGCGCCCTGGCGAAACAGGTTGTCTATCGTCTTCGCCACGAGAGTCTCGTTGCCCGGTATCGGCGAGGCCGAGATCACCACCGTGTCGCCGGGTACCACCTCGATGTCCTGGTGTTCGCCGTTGGCGATGCGGACCAGCGCGGAGGTCGGCTCGCCCTGGGCCCCGGTCGCCACTATGACGACCTCGTCCAGGGGAAGCTGCCGGGCCTGGTTGATGGTCACGAGCGTGTCGTCCGGCACGTCCAGGTAGCCCATGTTGACGGCCATCTTCGCGTTGTTCGACATGCTGCGACCGACGACGGCCACCTTGCGGCCGTGCCTGACAGCCGCGTCGACCACCTGCTGCACGCGGGAGATCAGCGACGCGAAGGTGGCGACCATCACCCGGCCGGGCGCGTCGCCGATCACCCTGTCGAGCGCCTCGCCGACGACCTGCTCGGACGGGGTGTAACCCTCGACCTCCGCGTAGGTGGAGTCGGACATGAGCAGGAATACGCCTTCCTCGGCGAGGCGCGCCAGGGACGAAAAGTCGGTGCGCCTGCCGTCGACGGGCGAATGGTCGATCTTGAAGTCGCCGGTGTGCACGACGAGCCCGAGCGGGGTGCCGATCGCGACGCCCATCGCATCGGGGATCGAGTGGCACACCCTGAAGAACTCGACGCCGAGCCGCCCGACCCTGAACCGCGTGTTCGGCTCGACCACGTTCAGCCGCGCGTCCTTCAGCCGCCCGTGCTCCCGCAGCTTGACGCTGATGAGCCCGTGCGTGAGGCGCGAGGCGTATACGGGAACGTCGAGCTCGGCGAGGACGTAGGGCAGGGCGCCGATGTGGTCCTCGTGACCGTGCGTGACCAGGACCGCCCGCACCCGGTCGCTGTTCTGCCTCAGGTACGTGATGTCCGGGATCACGAAGTCTATCCCGGGCATCCCCTCCTCGGGAAACAGCACCCCGGCGTCGATGACGACGATGTCGCCATCGCACTCCAGGGCCATCATGTTCTTGCCTATCTCTCCGAGGCCGCCCAGCGGGACGACTCTGAGAACGGGGTCGGTCATGCGGCGTGTCAGAAGAAGCTGAGCTGCTCGGCCTCCGGCTCAGCGGCCGTAGGCGCCGCCGGCGGCTCTTCGAGCAGCGATCTGAGGTTCTGGAAGTCCTGTTCGAGCGCGGGCCGCAGGCGCGGGTTGTGAAGCGCCGCGGCCGGATGGTAGATCGGGTAGATGACCATGCCGTTCCAGCCCTGCGGCCTGCCGCGGGCCTTGCTGATGGTCTGGCTGGGGAAGAATTTCCCGAAGGAGTACCGGCCGAGCGTCACGATGATGCGCGGCGCGATCAGGGCGATCTGCTCGTCGAGGTACGGCCCGCAGGACTGTATCTCACCGGGCAGCGGGTCCCGGTTGTTCGGGGCCCGGCACTTGATCATGTTCGTGATGTAGACGCTCTCGCGGTCCAGGTCTATGGACGCCAGGAGCTCGTCGAGCAGGCGTCCGGCCTGGCCTACGAAGGGGCGACCGTCGCGGTCCTCATAGAAGCCGGGCCCCTCGCCGATGAACATGATGTCGGCGGTGCGGGAGCCGTCGCCGGGCACGGCCTGGGTGCGTTTCTGGGACAGAGTGCAGAGGGTGCAGGAGCGGATTCGCCGGACCAGATCGTCAAACTCTGTCATGAGCCCTCGCGGTGCTGAAGGACACCGCTATCGTATCAGCCGCGAAAACGGAGCGTCAACGGCGCTGTGCGGTGGGCAACTGTTCAGGGTCAAGGGGACGAATGCTCTCCAAGCTCTCGATACCCCGCGCCTTCACGGGTGCGGGGTCTTCGCGGGTGTGACGGTGTCGTGGTCAATGGAGTCTGCCTGGGGTGGGGCAGTCGCCGGCACAGGCCGATTTTTCTGGCGGGGCCGAGGCCGGTATTGGCGGCAAAGCTGCGTGCGCCCCTCGATACGCGCCGCTCAGAGCAGCGGCGCTACTCGGGGTGAACGGGTTGTGTGGACACTTTGAGTCTGAACAGTTACTGCTGTGGAACCCTCTCCCAGATCAGCAGTGGCGCCCCACCCGCCCCTGGATTCCCGCCTTCGCGGGAACGACGGTTGTGCAAGGGTCTTCCCCCGTCTCCACGGGGGCGGGCTCTGCGCGGGAATGACGGGCCAATAGCGGTACCTACCAAATTGGGACAGCTTCCGTGCTCTGTGCGAGCCGCACAGGAGTAGGGCACCCTACTCGGGCCCTTGGTGGGGCCGCCGGCAGTATTGGTCGGTACGAAGCCTGGCGCGGCTTGTGTCGCGCCGCGCGGCGGGGGCTAGTCGTCGATGCCCTGGCCGCGCAGGTAGTCTAACGCCTTGCCGACCGTGGTGATGGACTCCGCATCCTCGTCGGAGATCTCGACCGGGTTGTCGTCGGTGCTGAACTCCTCTTCGAAGGCCATGATCAGCTCGACCAGGTCGAGAGAGTCCGCGTTCAGGTCCTCTGCGAACGAGGCGTCGGCCACGACCTCGGATGGGTCGACGCTAAGCTTGTCAGCAACGACCGTCTGTACTCGCTCCAGGACTGTTGCCATTTCGATTACCCCTCCATTTCAGCGAAGCGACCCCTGTTCGGGTCCCGTATGTTCTAGCACAGATCCGAGCACACCGTTAATGAAGCGGGGCGAGTTGTCGCCCCCGAAGGTCTTGCCCATCTCGACGGCCTCGTTGATTGCCACCTTCGGCGGCGTCCTGTCGGCGACCGCCATTTCGTATACCGCGACTCGCAGGATGTTCCTGTCGACCGGCGCGAGCTGCTCTACGGGCCACGCCGGAGCGTGTGCCGCGATCGTCTCGTCGATCTCCGCCCGGTTGGCCAGGACGCCGTGGACGAGCTCCGTGGCGTAGTCTTCCGACGTTTCCGGCATCGTGTCGTCGGCCAGGCGGTTGCCCAGCGCGCGGGCGGCGTCGTGCCTGGCCCCGTCGAGCTCGTAGAGCACCTGGACGGCCGCGACACGCGCCCTCCTCTGGGAGGTGTGGGCGTGACGCGCTGCGACGGAAGACGTGGTCAATTCGAACCGCGGGTTCTAGTTGCGGCTCAGCTGGAGTATCGAGTCGATATCGCCGACACTGTGGGTCTCGGCCGACCTGGATATCCGCTTGACCATGCTGGTGAGCGCGTTGCCCGGCCCGATCTCGATGAACCGCGAGACGCCCGACTGCACCATGTAGTCGATCGACTGCTTCCACTGCACGCAGCCGCAGACCTGCCTGATCAGCTCCTGCTTCACGTCTTCGGCCCTCGTGAGCGGGGCGCCCGTCGTGTTGGCGATGATCGGCACCGTGGGGTCTCTGAATGTCACGCCGTCGATGGCCTCGATCAGGCCCTCGGTGGCGGGCTCCATCAGCGCTGAGTGGAAGGCGCCGCCGACCCTGAGCGGGATGGCCCGCCTGGCGCCCCGGGCGGTCGCCAGGTCGAGCGCAGCCGCGACGGCCATGCGCTCGCCGCTGATGACGATCTGCTGCGCCGTGTTGACGTTGGATACGTATGTCCCGGTCTCGCGGCTGATCTCCTCGATGGTCATCTGGTCGAGGCCGATGATCGCCGCCATGCTGCCGGGGCGCTGGTCGCAGGCCTCCTGCATCAGCCGTCCCCGCTCCTGGACGAGATGGGCGGTCTCACCTACTTCGAGCACGCCCGCAACCGCGAGCGCCGTGTATTCGCCGAGGCTGTGGCCCGCCACCAGCGCGGGGCGGGGCAGCGCTCTCTCTCCAAGCTGCTCGGCCATGGCGCCCACGCAGGCGAGGCTCATCGCCATGATCGCGGGCTGGGCGTTGGCCGTCTCCCTGAGCTCCTCCTCGGGACCGCCGAAGACGAGCTTGGAGAGGGGGCGGCCGAGCGCCTCGTCCACCTCGTGGAACACCGACCTGGCGGCCTCCGACGAGTCGTACAACTGCTCGCCCATGCCCACGGCCTGCGAGCCCTGGCCCGGGAACAGGTACGCTGTCCCGGAGCCGCGAGAAACGGGGGTAAAGTTGAAGCTCATAGGAATAGACTCCCCTGAGATTGATCGGCGCGGCGGCGTCCTCTACGCCGGACCGGCCTCGGTCTCCTGAGCGACCACCTCGCGTCCGTTGTAGTAGCCGCAGGCCGGACAGACGCGATGCGGCTGCTTCACGCTATGGCACTGGGAGCACTCGGACAGGGACTGCGCGCGCAGCCTGTAGTGCGCCGCGCGGTTGCCCTGTCTGCTCTTGGAAACCTTCTTCTTCGGTACTGCTGGCATCTGTCGCTCCTAGCTCTTGCCGACCAGCGAGCCCACATCGGTCAGGGCCGCCCATCGGCTGTCGAGCAGCCCCTGGTCGCACCCGCAGGCGGAGACATTCAGGTCCAGGCCGCAATCGGCGCAAAGTCCCTTGCAGTCTGCCCTGCAGACCGGCTTCATCGGCTGGCCCAGTTCGATGTACTGCGCCATCACCGCGGTCATGTCCAGGAGCTGTCCTTCGTCTATCCTGGTCGCCTCGGCGTCCTCCACGTCGGCGCTGGGCCCGATGCCCGGCTCGGAGTCCGGGAGAAACTCCTCCTCGATCTCCATCCGTATGGCCTGCCGGTAGGGCTCCAGGCACCGCACGCATTGACTATGCGCGTCCGAGTCGAGCCCGGCACTGACCCAGACGCCGCGGTCGGTCTTCATGAGCCTGACCGAGCCGCTTACGCGCGCCGAATCCAGGCCGTTTCCCAGCTCGACCCGCTCGTCGACCTCGTAGGTCCGCGCGGCCCCGCTGGGCTCCTGCATCAGCGTAGAGACGTTAAAGTTCATAGGAATACCGCGAAGCTCGCTGCCAAGCTCCGATGACGGAATATCCTAGTACGGAAGACAGCTTGCGTCAAGTTACGGATTCCGCTCCAGACGCGATGGGCCGCGGGAACGGCGGGCGCGACAGGTCTATCGGGTCGCCGGGTATGCGGCCGCGAGCGCGTCGGCCGCGAGGACGCCGCTGAGGACGGCGCTCTCCATCGTCGACGGCCAGCCTGTCCGGGTCCAGTCGCCGGCCAGGAAGAGGTTCGGGATGGGCGTGGCCTGCGAGAGCCTGTGCGCGGCCGCGCCGGGGATGGAGCGGAAGGTGGCCCTGCGCTCCTTGACGACGAGGAAGCGCGTGATCTCCGCCCCGCGGGCGGCGGGGAAGACCCGGGCCATCTCCTCCGTGAAGGTCCGTCGCAGCTCCTCCTTGGACCTGTCGACGTGCTCCCACGCGCCGCTGAGCGAGACGCACACGTACTGGCCGTCCTCGGCATCGGCGCCCTGGATCAGGCTCTTGTTGAAGACCCACTGCACCGGCGAGTCGAGGAACGCCGCGAAGGTCTCGTCCATCACGGGCCTGTCGTACCAGATGTGCAGGCCGACTATGGGCGCGGTCTCCAGCCCGCGGGCGCTCGCGAAGAAGTCGCCGGCGGCGACGTCCTCCGGCAGCACGTCGAGCAGGACGTCGAACGGCAGGGCGCTCACGCAGGCGTCCGCCTCGATGAAGCTGCCGTCCTGCAGCTCGACGCCCTCGACGCTGCCGTCCCGCACACGGATGGCCCTCACGCCCCTGCCGAGCCGGAGCTCGCCCCCGCGAGCCTCGATGTGCGCCTGCGACGGCTCGCCGGCGAGCGCGGTGAGGCCGACCCGCGCCAGCCCCATCCTCGCGTCTGAGGGGTCCCGGAGCAGCGCCTCGCGGAAGACCATGAGCATCGCCCCGGCGGTGACGACGCGCACGTCGTCGTTCAGCGCCGGGAGTACGAACAGGTTCCAGAGGTTCTCTATCGCCCTCTCCGACTGCCGGTGGCGGCGCAGCCACTCGTAGCCGGTCTCGGCGTCGAGGCGGGCAGCGTGCTTCGCGGGGTCGGTCAGCTTCATCACGAGCAGCGCGTACATGGCCCGCAGCTTGTCGACCGAGGTCAGGTGCGGGTACCGGAGGAGCGACGGGAACAGGTGGAGCTTCCCGAGCCACGGGGTGCTGGACAGCACGCCCCTGACGCCGCCGCGGACGATCTCGGCCAGCAGCCGGTCCTGGACGTACGCCCTGTCGATCGCCCCTATCTCGCGGAGATAGTGGAGATAGTGGCTGTTGCAGCCGAGGAAGACGTGCTGCCCGTTGTCGATCTCGACGCCGGATTCCGGGTCACGGAAGGAGAAGGCCCTGCCGCCGAGGAATGGCCGCTTCTCGACCAGGGTGACGCCGAACCCCAGCTCCAGCAGCCGCCGTGCGGCCGAGAGCCCGGCGAGACCGCCGCCGAGGACGGCTACCCTCTTCGCGGTCGGGCTGTCGGTATCAGGCTGAGCGCCCATAGCTTGGCCATCAGGTAGAGTTTCTCGGTTCGCGGGAGGCCGACGCGCTCGGCGAAGACATCGTAGTCCGCGCGCTCGATCCGGGCGAGGACGCGGCTGTAGAGCGTGTGCAGGACCCTGGGACACGCGCGCGACCGCGGCGCGAGCAGCGGCATCAGCCTCTGACTGCTCTCGAAGTAGTCGCGGGCCCGGCGCGCCTGCATCCTCATCAGCTCGCGGAACGGCTCGTTGACCACCCCCTCGAACAGCTCCTCCTCGGTGTAGCCGCAGGCGGCCATCTCGTCGAGCGGCAGGTATATGCGGCCGCGCTCGGCGTCCTCCCGCACGTCCCTGAGGATGTTGGTGATCTGCATCGCCAGTCCCATGTCGACGGCGTACTCGCGGGCGTCCGGGTCCTCGTAGCCGAACACCTCGATGCAGATGAGGCCGACGACGGACGCGACCTTGTAGCAGTATTCCCGGAGCTCGTCGAAGGTGTCGAAGCGGGACTTGACGAGGTCGATCTCGACGCCCTCGATCACCTCCTCGAAGAGCTGTACCGGGATGCCGAATTCGGCCCGGGCGCCGCCCAGGGCGATGAACACCGGGCTGTCCGCGCCGCCCGTCCCGCTGGCCAGGAGCAGCTCGCGCGTCTCGGCGAAGCGGCGGCGTTTCTCCTCCAGCGGCAGCTCCTCGTCGGCGATGTCGTCGCAGAGTCGGCAGAAGGCGTAGGCCGCGTAGATGGCGTTGCGCTGCCGCCCGGGCAGCGTGCGGAAGGCGTAGTAGAAGTTGGTCGCCTGCTCGCGGGCGACCCTTCGGCAGTGCTCGTACGCCAGGTCCAGCTCGGTGGGCATCAGAACGCGGTCCGGCCGCGGCGGTCCATCATGACGGTGCGCCGCCGTCAGACCCGGCCGGTCAGGCCGAGCTTCAACGCCGTGGAGGCCATGAGCCTGAGCTTCGTCGCCCTGGTCACGACGGGCCGGCCGCTCAGCACGTCGTAGTCCCGGCGCTCGATGGCGTCCAGCACGCTGAGGCCGCCCTTCGAGAAGAGCGCCACGTCCAGCTTGAACCGGCCGTCGAGCGTGTCCACGAGGTCCAGGCCGCGCATGAAGAGGCCGCGGGCGCGGTCCACCTCGAACCTCATCAGCGACCTGAACGACTCCGTCACCACGCCCTCCGCCAGCTCGGTCTCCGTGTATCCGAACCGCTCCATGTCCTCCAGCGGGATGTAGATGCGGCCCATGCGGTAGTCGCGGGCGACGTCCTGCCAGAAGTTGGCGAGCTGCAGCGCGGTGCACGTGAAGTCGGCCAGCCGTTGACGCTCCTCGTCACGGTATCCAAACACGTAGAGCACGAGGTGGCCGACGGGATTCGCCGAGTGTTCGCAGTAGTGCTCCAGGTCCTCGAACGTCGCGTGGCGCTTCGTCGCCTGGTCGATCCGGTTCGCCTCGACCAGGCGAAGGAACGGCTCGATGGGGATGTCGAAGCGGCGGACCGTCTCCTGGAGCGCGACCATGTACGGGTGATCGGGAGTGGAGTCGTAGCAGCGCCGAAGGTCCGCCTCCCACTCTTCCAGGGCCGCTAGCCGGTCGCCCACGTACTCGTCGCCGAGATCGTCGACCGACCTGCAGAAGGCGTACACCGCGTTCAGGTGGTCGCGCTTGTCGGCGGGGAGGAACCGGGAGACCACGGTGAAGTTCTCGTAGTGGCCGCGGGCGAGGGCGGCGCAACGCGCGTACGCCTCCTCCACCGTGTGCGGCTCGCGCATTTCCGAGAGAAGGGACTCCACGGGTTGCTGCACCCCCAGGGTCGTGGTCGCGGCCGCGGCGCGGCGGGAACACGCCTGCGTCATCCGAGGTTAGCACAGGGCCGGATTGGCTTCTAGTGCTCCCTCAGGAGGAGGAAGTGGGCGATCTCCTCGATGCCCCGGCGGCTCTCCGGCGCCGTCTCCACTGAGGAGAGATGCCGCATCGCCTGCTCGCAGTGCTCGACGGCGAGGCTCTGCGCGTATTCGCGGACGCCCGCGTCGTCCATGATCTCGAGCACGACCGCGATGTCATCGTCGTCCAGCTCTTCCTGGGCGTACTTGCGGGCCAGTGTGTTCCTGGCCTCGCCGCGCACCTTCGACATGGCGTACACCGCGGGGAGCGACTTCTTCCTGCGCCGGATGTCCGCGCCGACCGGCTTGCCGGTCGACTCCTCTTTGCCCCAGACCCCGAGCAGGTCGTCGCGTATCTGGAAGACGTAGCCGAGCGCGCGGCCGCACTCGCGGAAGGCGTCGACCGTGCGCCGGTCCGTCGTGCCTATGGCGGCGCCGACGTTCATGGCGCACCTGATGAGCGCGCCGGTCTTGCGGGAGATCATCACGAGGTATTCCTGGAGCCCTACCTCGGACCGGTCCTCGTACGCGACGTCGAGGTACTGGCCCTCGATCATCTCGAGGTGTGCCTCGGTGAGCAGCGCCGCCACGTCGAGAGCCTGCGCCGGGTCCGCGCCGGCGGCGACCATGCCGTCGATCGAGGCGTCGGCCACTCCGCGGAGGGCGTTGCCGGCGACGATCGCCTTGCCCTCGCCCCAGACGCGCCACAGCGTGGGCCGGTGGTGGCGGAGCTCGTCGCGGTCCTGGATGTCGTCGTGGACCAGGGAGAAGCTGTGTATCAGCTCCAGCGCCGCCGCCGCGGGAAGCGCGGCCTCGAAGCTGCCGCTCACGGCCTCGCACGCGCTCAGGCACAGCACGGGGCGCAGCCCCTTGCCGGTGCTGCCGCTGACCGGCTTCCCCTCGGCGTCGGCCCAGCCCATCGAGTAGCGCAGCATGTCGTACAGCGGCGCCGGGCGGCCGTCGAAGCGCGCCCGGAGCTCCGCGTCGACGTGCGGGCGGTACCGGTCGAACTGGCCCGGAAGGGCAGGGGGCACGGTCGCCGTCGGGGTGGCGTGGTTGCTGGGCATCGGTCGAGTCCTAGGACTCGTCGTCGCTCGGATCGAAGTTGGGCAGGCGTCTCTGAGGCGAGGGAGTCTTGTAGATTCGTCGCCTGCCCGGTTGCGCTGGTCTCCGGTTGCGTATTCTCTGGGCAGGGTCGGCACCCTCAAGGTGCCGTTCTACCATGCTGTAAAGTTCGTTCGCTGGGCGGTAGATCGGGCCATCCATCTTGAGAATTATCAGGCCATCGTTGTCCCTGAACCATGGCCTCCACTTCTCACGATTGACCAGGATTTTGCCCAGTGCCGTCAACACATCCTGGCTTGAGTCTCCGGTGATTCTCAGAATATGACCACCATTGGTGTTCATTTCGGGATAGAGTTCTAGGCGTGTCGATCTGTCTCTATGCTTGTCATGGCAAACGAGGATGTGACCATGCCTTCTTGCCCATCTGGGCAAGGCAACGTCGTCCCGCTCGTCGGCATCGACATGCAGGGCAAGACGAGTCTCAAAGCCAACGGCCTCCAGGTAGGGCTGAATGTCAATGTCTATGTCCGTGTCCAACAACAGCCGTTCCAGCCTAGGCAGCGCTGTCAAGGTACCTCTCAAACTCGAGGGTTTTTTCGATGGTTTCACGGGAAACCGGGTAGTAGAGCCGAATCAGGTCATCAACGGATTTGCCCTTCGCTATCAGGCTGGGAAACAACGAGGTAGGAATTCGTGTGTTTCGTACCACCGGCTGGCCGCCCATGATGCCGGGGTCTATCTCCACATATTTGGTGTAGTCTCGTGGGACCAGGATAGAACCTTCTTCTTCTTGTTCCCGTAGCAGTGGGAACAACTCCCCGAATAGATGCGTAGCGACCTTTTGCCCGAAGCCAGTCGCCGATGTTGTCTGCCACGTATCCGATTTTTCGGCGAAGATCTTGTTGCCGACGATATACACGTTGGCATCTGACCACCCCTCGCTCGGGGGACCCAACCTCTCGTACATGTGGCGCAGTGCGACGCCGACGGAAGTCAGATCCAGCCGGTCTTCCCGGAGTGCCCGCATGATCCTGACGATCGTCAGGTCGGCGTACGAGTAACCCTCCTCGACGACATAGCCGTCCTTGTCTACAACCTCGATCGAGGGCGTGATGATTCCCCTCTGTTTCCAGCTATACAGGGTGCTCAGTGGTACCCTGGTCAAGCGGGAGACTTGGGGCGTCGAATAGAGTCCTTGCCACTCAGTCATGTGTGTCCTAGCTCGTGGGGAGAGAGGTAACCTCCGCCTGTAGACCTGGCCAACATGCCTGCGCTAGGCCAGAGCAGTTGCCACCTCTGACCCGGCGTCTGTCGGCGCGCATGCCGAGAGGTATCGCGATACTAGCATATCACCCCCTTCGAGGAATCGGGACAGGCCCCATGGCGCTCGATAGGGAGGTCGTATCGCAGGGCATGGACGGAGCATTGGAGTAGGAGCGCCGTTCTGTTGGCAAGGCTTTGCATCTCTGGGCCAGATTCTTCCGCAAGTCTTCGCTTCGTGTATGATGGGCCGGGCCTTTGGGCCGAGGATGTGCCAGCGACTTGCCCGACGTAACTGAGCCTCAGCAGAGCGCTACCGCCGGCAGCGGGCCGGCCGCGACGGCGTCGGGGACGTGGTCGATGCTCGGCGAGCAGCGGTTCCGGGCGGCCGCGGCCATCGTGGTGGGGCACGCCGTCAAGCACCTGTACAACGGCGGCATGCGCGCCATCATCATGCCGCAGATCAAGATCGGCCTCGACCTCAACCGCGCGCAGTTCGGGTCGCTCGCGACGGCGCAGTCGATCACCAACGCGACGTCGACCTTCACGGCCGGGTTCCTGGGCGACCGCTTCAGCCACAGGGCGTCGACGATGCTGGGCTTCTCGCTGGGTGTCATGGGCCTGTCGATGCTGCTGGCGGGCGTCGCGCCGAACTACTGGGCGATGCTGGGCGTGATGCTGCTGGTGGGCGCCGGGCCCGCCTTCTTCCACCCGCCGGCGATCAGCGAGCTGTCGCGGCGCTACCCGGAGCGGCGGGGCTTCGTCGTGTCGCTTCACGGCCTCGGCGCCAACGTCGGGGAGGTGCTCGGCCCGCTGGGGGCGGCGGGCCTGCTCGGGTTCCTCGCGTGGCGCGGCGTGCTGCAGGCGAGCTTCGCGCCCGCCATCGTCGCGGCGGTGCTCATCTGGGGCCTGACGCGCGCCGGGGCCACCCCGCGCGGCGCAGGGGTTACGTCGGTCAGAGAGTACGGGCGGACGTTTGGCAGCCTGCTCGGGAACCCGGTCGTCGTGGTGCTCGTGCTGGCCACGGCGATCAAGGGCATCGGCGAGGGCGCGGTGACGACGTACGTGCCTCTCTATCTCGTCGACGACCTGGCGATCGACGAGGTCAAGGTCGGGCTGATCCTGTCGGGCTCGCAGCTAGCCGGAATCTTCTCCCAGCCCATAATGGGCTACCTGTCGGACAGGTACGGCCGGCGCGCCGTGCTGCTGCCGGGGACCGCCGCGGTGTGCGCGCTTTCGCTATTGCTCAGCGTCGCGGAGCCGGGGCTGCAGCTCTGGGCGGTGATCGTCGCCAAGGGCGCATTCACCTTCTCGCTGCACCACATCTTCATCGCCGCCGCGCTCGACTCCGCCCGCGGCCACCTGCAGTCCACCGTCGTGGCCCTGATCTACGGCGCCGGCTTCGTGGGGACCTTCTCGCCCTACGTCGCCGGGCTGATCGCGGACGAGTACGGCATCCACAGCGCGTTCGTCTTCGGCGGCTCGGTCCTCGTCCTGCCGCCGCTGCTCCTGCTGACGATCAAGGTGCCGCGGCCCGAGCCGGTCGGGGAGGATAGTGGATAGTGAATAGTTTGTAGTGGATAGTTGGGGCGTCGGGCGTGGTGATCGCGCGGGGATGCGTTGGTCTAGCCGGGTATCAGCACGACGGAGCGCTGGACGTCGGTCGTGACGCGCGGGCCGTCTTCGGCGACGTAGACGTCGATCTCGGAGCGGACGCCGAACTCGGGCAGGTAGATGCCCGGCTCCACCGACACGCAGATGCCCGGGACGAGCCTTCGCGTGTCGTGCGTCTCCCAGCCGTCGAGGTTGACGGCGTTGCCGTGCACCTCGCGGCCGATGCTGTGCCCCAGCCGGTGGCTGAAGTAGCCGTCGTATCCCGCCTTCGCGATATGGTCGCGGGCGACGGCGTCGATCTCCCAGCCCCGCGGCTCGTTGCCCGCCTCGAAGGCAGACGTCATGGCGTCAACGGCGGCGTCCCGCGCGCCGGCGACGGCGTCGAAGACGCGCTGGTGGGCCGGGGGCGCCCGGTCGCCGACGTAGGCGGTCCACGTGATGTCGGCGAACATCGTGTCGCCGCCCTCGAGCCGCGACCACAGGTCGATCAGCAGCCAGTCTCCGCGGCGTATGGGCGCCGCGTTGTCCGCCGTCGGCTCGAAGTGCGGGTCGGACGAGTGCTCGTTGACCGCGACGACCGGGCCGTCCGTCACCTGTAGACCAGACTCGACGAACCTGGAGCGTATGAGCTCGGCCACGTCGTGCTCCGTGACCGAGCCGATATTCTCTCCGACGTACCGGAAGGCGTCCTGGACGATGTCGCCCAGCTTCTCCGCGGCCGCCAGGTGCGAGGCGAGCTGCTCTTCGGACCAACGCTGCGTCGCGTACTGCACCGTGTCCGCGGACGGCACGACCTCGACGCCAAGGCCGCGCACCATCTCCAGCGTGCCGGCGTCGACCCTGGACATGCGGGGGAGGCCGCCCTCGGGCGAGTACTCCATCGCGACGCGCCTGATGCCCCGCAGGGTCTCCCGGAGCCTGTCGACCATCTCCCTGCGGCTCACGAACGCGACGGAGTCGAGGCCCAGGTGGTCGAACCTGCCGCGGTCGACGTAGCTCAGCAGCAGCAGCGGCTCACCGCTCGCCGGGACCCACAGCCAGCACGGCCGGGTCAGGTTGGCGATGTCGCCGACGGTGTCCCGGAATACCGGGTTCATCCCCCGGTAATCGTAGACGAGCCAGCCGTCGACGCCCTCGGCGCGCAGGTTTTCCTGGGCGCTGGCTACGACCGAGTCTATGGTCATGGTGTCGTGTGTCCGGTGACCCGGTCCCTATGCGGCCAGTGGATTGTTCAGCACGGACACCCAGCCCGGCTGGCCACCCGCGTCGGGGTCGTCGTTCTCGTAGACGTCGAAGCCGAGGCGCTGCTGCAGGCGCACGGACCTGTCGTTCGTGTGCCTGGCGCCGCCGACGAGGCGGGGAATCCTGAGCTCGCCGAAGGCGTAGTCGATCAGCGCCCGGCAGGCCTCGACCGCGTAGCCCTGTCCCCAGTAGTCCCTCCCGAACGCGAACGCCAGCTCCACCTCGACGCTGCTGACGGGCGTCTCCGGGTCGCCGGCCACGCGGTACCACCTGTTCACGTACGGATCGAGGTGCACCTGGCCTATCGTCTCTCCCGAGGACTTCAGGACGACGGCCAGCCGCCCGAACTCCGCGTCGGCGTCCTGGCTGACGTGGTTCGCGAAGGCCCTTTCGAGCAGCGCCGGCTTGTCGCCCAGCCCGCTGTACTCGCCCCAGACCGCGGGGTCGGAGTAGACCAGCTCCGTGAGCACCGGCACGTCGGCCGGCTCCATGCTGCGCAGGATCAGTCGGTCGGTCTCGAACGGTCCCATGGGACGCCTCCCCGGCCTTCGCGGTCGTCCGCGATGGCCCACCTGTTGAATCATAGGCGGCAGCACACCCCGGCTACAAGGGGAGGGTGCCCCGGTACGGCGTCATCGATGTCACCCTGAACGAAGTGAACGGCCTGGGGTGGGGAGGGCCGCGTTGCGGGCCAGGTCGAGTCGACCCCTCCCAAGGTCCCTCTCCGCGATCGGGACGACAAGGGCGTGCCCGCGCTGCCGAGAGCCAGACGAGGTGCGAGATTATGGATCGAGATGCGGCTCGTCACGCCGGTCGTTCCAAGTCCGATGGTCAATCGGCCGGTTGGGGCTCTGGCCGACCGGCGGTTTGGTAGAATGGCGCCCGTCCCTGACGGCGAGGACTCGAAGGGAGCGTTGGGCGCTGAGCAGGAAGACCGACAGGAAGGTGATGACCGCCGCGGAGGCTGTCCGCGAGCTCGTCCACGACGGGGCCACGCTGGGCATCGGCGGGCAGACGCTGGGCCGGGTGACGATGGCGCTCGCGCACGAGATCATCCGGCAGGGCGTCAAGGACCTCGTCCTGGTCGGCTGCAGCATGTCGATGTCGATGGACATGCTGGTGGGCGCCGGGCTGGTGAGACGCACCGAGTGCGGCACCGGCAACCTGGAGCGCATCGGGACGACGATGCGCTGGCGCCGCGCTATCGAGGAAGGCCGGCTCGATGTCGAGGACTACAGCCATCTCGCGATGGCGTCGCGCTTCCTGGCCGGCTCGCTCGGGCTGCCGTTCATGCCGTCGAAGAGCATGCTCGGCACCGATATCGTCAACAAGAAGGGCTCCAATGGCCGCAAGGCCCTCGAAGTCGTCGACAATCCCTGGCAGCCGGGCGACCCGGTGGTCCTGGTGCCGGCCGTGAACCCGGACGTGTCGATCATCCACGCGCAGAAGGCGGACGCGATGGGCAACGTCGTCATCGAGGGCTTCACGACGCACGAGGTCGAGATGGCGAAGGCGTCCGATGCCGTGATAGTGAGCTGCGAGGAGCTGATCGACGCGGACGTCATCCGGCGGGACCCGGACAGGACGTCGATACCGTACATCTACGTCGACGCCGTCGTCGTCCAGCCCTGGGGGGCGTACCCCACGTCGACGCACCGCCACTATGTGCAGGACGAGGAGTACCTGGCGCGCTACCAGGTCGCCGCCAGGGCCGGCGGACAGGCCTACGACGACTACCTGCGCTCTGCCGTCTACGACCACGACACCTTCGACGATTTTCTCGAAGCCGAGGTGGGCCCGGCGCGGCTGGACGAGCTCCGGGCGGCGATGCGGAGGCTATTGTGAGCGGCGAGAACGGCTACGGGCTGGACGAGCTGATGGTCGTGGAGGCGTCCCGCCACGTCTCCGACTGGGAGATCGTGCTGGTCGGCACCGGCATGCCGGTGGTCGCCAGCCTGCTGGCGCTGAAGAACCACGCGCCCAACATGTGCTTCGTGGTGGAGACGGGGCCGATGGCGCCGGAGGTGATACCCACGCCGTCGTCGATCGCCGACTCGCGGGTGATGTACCGGTCGGTGCGAAACGGCTCGCTGATCGACTCGCTGGGCGGCGTGCTGCAGCGGGGGCTCGCGGACATCGGGTTCATCGGCGGCGCGCAGATCGACCAGTTCGCCAACGTCAACTCGACGGTGATCGGCGACTACGCGTCGCCGAAGGTGCGCTTCCCCGGCAGCGGCGGCGCCAACGACATAGCGTCGCACGCGAAAAAGGTCATGATAATCGCGCGCCATGAGATGCGGCGGTTCCCGGCCCACTGCGACTTCATCACAAGCCCCGGCTACATCGACGGCCCTGACGGCCGCCGGAACGCGGGGTTGACCTCGCCCTACCCGGACATCCTCGTGTTCACCGACCTCGCCGTCATGGCGATAGACAAGGCCACGGGCCGGCTCAAGATCGACAAGCTGATGCCCGGTGTCACCGTCGACCGGGTGCGCGAGAACACCGGCTTCGAGCCGATCGTCTCGGGCACGCCGGCCGAGGTCGAGCCGCCCAGCGCCCGCGAGCTCCGCATCCTGAGGGAGCAGGTCGATCCCACGGGCGTCTACGTCAAGTCGGCGGAGTAGCGGCGCAGTGCCCGGCCCCATAACGCCTGACCTGGTCTACGAGCTCGTCTCCGCGTCGAGCCCTTCGCTCTCCCCCGACGGCAGCCGGGTCGCGTTTTCCCGGTCGGTGTACGACCGGGACAAGAGGGCGCACCGGTCGCGGATCGTGGTGGCCGAGCTGCCGGGCGGCGAGCCCAGGGAGTTCACGCAGGGCGACAGGGACGGCTCGCCCAGCTTCTCGCCCGACGGTGAGTCCATCGCGTTCCAGCGGCCGGACGACCGCGGCCGGAAGCAGCTATGGCTGATCCCGGCGTCGGGCGGCGAGGCGCGGCAGATCACGAAGGCCGATGCGAGCGTCAACGAGTTCGCCTGGTCGCCGGACGGATCGCGGATCGCGTTCGTGTCCGACGTCGACCCGGACCGGGCGCCCGACTCCGGGAAGTCGTCCGAGCCCCGGGTGACCGTCGTGCGCCGAATCCGGTACCGGTTCGACACGCAGGGCTGGCGCGGCAACGCGCACACGCACCTGTTCGTCGTCGACGTCGACACCGGGGAGACGCGGCAGCTCACCGACGGAGACTGGGACGACCACATGCCCGCCTGGTCGCCGGACGGCGAGCGGATCGCGTTCGTCTCGGACCGCTCCGAGGACCGCGACCTCACCAACCGTCGCGAGGTCTACGTCGTCCCGGCTGGCGGCGGCGAGCCTGAGGAGTGGTCGCGGGGCCTCGTTTCCATGCTGGCGGCAACGTGGTCGCCGGACGGTCGGCGGCTCGTCGCTCTCGGCACCGACGACCCCGGGATAATCCTGCCGTGGCACGCGCGCCTCTTCATCCTGGAGCCGGGGCAGCCGCCGCGGGCGATCACCGACGGCTCCGTGTCTCCCGTGGGCGGCTTTCCGCCCGCGCCCACGCCTGAGATGCGCTGGACGGACGACGACGGCGTACTCTTCCTGGGAGACTCGCGCGGCGAGACCTTCCTGTACAGGGCGGACGCGGCCGGCGGAGAGACGCGGCGGGTATGGGGAGGCGGCTCGCAGACCAGCGACCTGTCCATCGACGCCGCGGCGGGCACGGCGGTCGTCGTCTCGGTGCCGCCGGACTCGGCCGGGGACCTGCACGCGGTCGACCTCGAATCCGGGTCCTCCGCGCAACTTACCTGCTACAACCGTAAGTACTTCGAAAAACACCCGCCGGGCAGGATGGAGAAATTCGCGCTCGACCGTGGTGGATTCGCGATCGAGTCCCGGGTCGTCGTGCCGCCCGACTTCGATCCGGCGCACAGGTATCCGATGGTGCTGGACATCCACGGCGGGCCCCAGAGCGCCTTCTTCGACGCGTTCAACCCGATCCAGCAGGTGCTGGCCACGGCCGGCTACGTTGTGCTGGCGGTCAACCCGCGCGGCTCCAGCGGCTACGGGATCGACTTCGTCAAGGCGGTGCTCGAAGACTGGGGCGGCGAGGACTACCGCGACATCATGGCGGCCGTCGAGGAGATGTCGGGCCGGCCCTACGTCGACGAGACGCGCCTGGGGGTCACCGGCTACAGCTACGGCGGCTACTTGACGTCGTGGATCGTCGGTCACGAGACGCGGTTCGGGGCGGCGGTCGTCGGAGCGCCGGTCACCGACCTGACGAGCATGTACGGCACGTCCGACATCGGGGTCAGCTTCGGCGAGATCGAGTGGGGCGGGACCCGGAGGGACGCGCTGTCCCGGTACTTGGAGATGTCGCCGATCACGTACGCCGCCGACGTGACGGCGCCGGTGCTGCTGCTGCACGGCGAGGCCGACCTGCGCTGCCCGATAGGCCAGAGCGAGCAGTACTTCGTGGAGCTGAAGCGTCTCGGCAAGGAGGTCGAGATGGTGCGGTTCCCCGGTTCGTACCACACCTTCCTGCGGTTGGGCCATCCGAAGCTGCGCGAGGAGTACCTGGCGCGGACGCTGGCCTGGTTCGACCGCCACCTCGGCGGCTGAGGCCGCGGGCGCCAGCCTCACCGGGTTTCCAGTATCGGCTGGACGAGCCCGTTTCCGCAACTGTTCAGAGTTGAGGGGACATCTAGCCCGTTCGCCCCGAGTGCCCCGACGCTTCGTCGGGGTGTATCGAGGGGCCGCCATCAAGTGCGGGCGAGGCTCAGCGCCCAATCATCCCCATCATCAGAATACGACGAATCACAGTTCAGACGTTCCGCCTCACGTGCTCTGAACAGTTACCCGTTTCCCACGAAGCTGGCCTGTGAAGGGGGCCTGAGATATACTCTCAACTCGTGGCGCATCCATGAGCAGTCGGACGGCGGCGTTACCGCTGACCGGCGATCACCTGCCGTGGCGATGGGCGCGGCGCCCCACGTGCTCCTCCAGCGGGCCGGCTGCTCCTGACTCTCGAAAGCAGGCCAGGTCATGGACAACATACTCACCGCACTGAGTCGGCTGGTCACGGCCCGCCCATATGTCACGCTCGCCGTCCTCCTCGCCATCACGGTCGTGCTGGGCGCGGGGACGACACTGCGCGCGCCGTTCCCGGAAATCGCGGCGACGCTGCCGAAGGGGAGCGCGGTCGCCGATGCCCTGGAGCAGATCGACGAGCTGTTCGGGGAGGCCGGCGACGTCCGGGTCGTGACCCTTCTCTTCCGTGGAGAGACGATGACGCCCGACGGTCTCGGGCAGATGTCGTCCCTGATCGAGGACATCGTCAGGGAGCCGGGTGTGGCAGAGCTCTTGGCGCCCACGGAACCGGTAGTCGCACCCTCGGCGCTGGTGATGGCCCTGCTCCGGGTGGACGGCTTCGAGTCGGTCACGCAGGCGGAGATCGACAACCTCTCCGGCCCCCCGGAGCTCCTGGGAGCCCTCGGCGCGATGACCGGGACCGATACGGACGGCACCCCGGTGGCGGTAGCCGCGGTCCGCCTGATCGACACCGGCGACGAGCGGGTCGAGGACGCCGAGCGGAGGATCGACGAGCTGGCATCCGCGGACGAGGGCCCGCTGCGTGTCAGCAGCATCTCGTTCGTGGTGATCGAGGACGAGTCCCGCGAGGCCGCGGAGTCGGGGATGGCGCCGCTGATCGGCCTGGCTCTGTTGCTGATCGCCGCGCTGATCCTGCTCTTCATGCGCACTATCTCGGACCTGCTGCTGACGCTCGCGGGGCTGCTCACCTCGCTGGTCTGGATCATTGGCGCGGAGGGCTGGCTGGGGCCCAACGGGCTCGGCCTTACCGGCCCGCCCAACTCCCTGACGTCGATGGTGCCGATCATCGTGATCGGTCTCACGGTGGACTACGCTATCCAGGCCGTCTCGCACTACCGCGAGCGGCGCGCCGCGGGCGACCCGGTCCTCGGGGCGGTGCGCACCGGAATGCGGAACGTGACGGTTCCGCTGCTGCTGGCCGCCGTGACGACGATGGTGAGCCTGCTCGCGAGCCTCTTCTCCCCGGTCGAGATAGTGGGCGACTTCGGGATCGTCGCGGCGATGGGAGTGGGCCTGAGCCTGATCGTCATGCTGACGCTGATTCCCGCCGGCAGGACGGTCATCGACCGGCGGCGCGAGGCGCGCGGCACGTTGCGGCCGGCCCGCCCGATCTCGAGCGCGTTGCCCGGCATCGAGAGGGTGGCGGAGCTGTTGGGGAGGGAGGTAACCCGCAGGCCCGCGCCCTACATCATCGTCGTGGTCGCCGTGACCATCGGCCTGGGCTACGCGGCCACCGACATCGAAGCCGAGTTCAGCATCCGGGACCTTCTCCCCGAGGGCGGGAGCGTCCTGGAGGACCTGGACACGCTGGACGCGTCCGTCGGCGGCTCGACGGAGATCACCAGCGTACTGGTCGAGGCCGAGGCGACGGAGGTCCGCACGCTCCTCAACCTGCAGGACCTCCGCATCGCGTTCCGGGACGACATGCGCCGCCCGCCCGCGGCGGCCGGGCCCATCGTGACTTCGTACGAGCTGCTCGTCCAGGACTGGATCACCGACAGCGGGGAACCCGGGGACAAGTACGATCCGGAGCTCGCCGCGCTCTTCGAGGAAGCCTCCGTGGGGATCCGGCTCGACCCGGCGCTGATGCAGGAGTTCATCGACAGGCTCGAGGCGAAAGACCCCGCCATCGCGCACAGCCTGGTGGACGATCCGAACGGCATCGACACCATGCTGCTCCAGTTTCCGGCCTACACGGGCGATCCGGCGGCGAGCAAGGCGCTCCAGGGAGACATCGAGGAGCTCTGGTCCGGGGCCGATGACGCGATCACGGCAACTTCGGAGAGCATCATCTCGTTCGCGGTCACGGACGCGATCAGGGACCGGCAGACGGAGTCGATCGGGACCACCGTCGCCGTCGCCCTGGGCGTGCTCGCGGTCTTCTTCTGGCTGACGCTGCGCCAGCCGGCGCTGGCGATCGTGGCGGTGGCGCCTACCGTGTTCGTGCTGATCTCGGTGCTCGGCACGATGGCGCTGCTCGATATCCCGTACACCATCATCACGTCGATCATCACGGCACTTTCGATCGGGATCGGGGTGGACTACACGATCCACATGATCCATCGATACCGTGAAGAGTTCACCCGCCTGCGCAACCCTGAGCAGGCCGCCGTGCAGACGCTGGCGACGACCGGTTCGGCGCTGCTGGGCTCGGCGCTGACGACGGCGCTCGGAATCGGTGTGCTGGCGGCCTCGCCGCTGGCGGCGTCCCAGCAGTTCGGCATCACGGCGGCGATCACGATCGCGTACTCGCTGATAGTCTCCGTACTGCTGGTGCCGCCCGCGATGACGGTCTGGGGCGCGTATCAGAACATGCGGCTGCGCACGATGATCCAGCGCCAGTGGGACGAGCTCGACGTGGCGATAGACGAGATACACCGGCGCCACACCGAGCAGTAGCGGGGCCAATTGGCGCCGGCACGGCAGGGCGCCTCCCGTGCCGGAAGCGCCCTGCGCCGACCTCGGCGCTCAGTCCCTCCCGGGTCCTCCGGCAGGGTTCCGAGCGCTCCGGGGGTCGGGATGCGTCTTACGCGTCCGCGGCGAGCTCGCTCCGTCCCCGGTACATGCCGTAGCCTACGACGAGGAAGGTGATTCCACCGACGTAGAGTGCGAGGTTGTTTATCAGGAGCAGGGTCTGGATGCCCAGGTCGGGAGCGGTCATCGCGAAGAGGAAGTTGACCAGCCCCACGACGCCGGCCGCCGCCATAACGTAGGCCACGCCCTTGTAGAGGTCGACCGAGCCGAACCGGGCGGCCAGCCCGAGGCCGACCGTGATGGAGGCGATCGGGTACAGCGCGATGAACGCCAGCGTGATCGCGATCATGTCTGTGTGCACGCCCAGGGCCGCGGCCTCGAACTCCGCCGGTGTCGGCGGCCCGGCCTCGCCCATGGCGCTGCGCTGCATCAGGTGAATCTCGAAGTGACGCATCCCCGCGGCAATGATGAGGATACTCCACTCGATGATGGAGGCGATGATGCCGAACCGTAGAATCTTGCCTCCAAGACCGCCCTGCTCGCTCGCGAGAGGGTACAGGCCCAGGAAGCCGAAGATCATCAGCAACAGCGAAATGATGCTGATGAAGGTCACCCAGTGCGCCACGACCGCCGAATCGCCCAGCGCGTCCCGCGCCGCGGTGAAGTCGGTCTGGTCGACCGGGCTGATGAGGGCGTACCCTGGCATGAATATCGGGGCCACGAAGGCCAGAATGACACCAGCTATCAAAGCGAGACCCGCGTAACGTACTGTCATTTCAAACCCCTCTCCTGGTGTTGATGGGCGCCGCTGCCGGGGGATTCCCGAGCACCACGCAGGATTGCGCCTCGAAGCATACACCCATGGGCAGCGATGGACAAGAACCTGAAGCGGCGGTAACTGTTCACGTTCGAAAGGACCGGGTGCGCGCCCTTCGATACGGCCCGCCCAAAGCGGCGGGCCCACTCAGGATGAACGGGTTGAATGCCCATCAAGTCTGAACAGTTACAAGTGGCGCTGTCAGCCGCCGCCCCGTGGCTCAACATCTTCGGCCGTGGCGAGGTTGGCCTGGCTGGCGCCGGCGGCCCAGGCCAGCGAGGTGAGCATCCGCGCGGGATTCAGTATCTGCCAGACGACCCCGTTGTCGACGAAGTACGCGTTGGCGAATACCGCGGCGCCGATTGCTGCCGAGACCACCGCGCCCACTCTCCCCGCGGCGTGTCCGGAGCGCCAGAGAGCCACCGCCGCCACGGTGGAGGAGCCGATGAACAGCGGGTTGACCGTGCGCCACACGTTGCCCCAGTGGTCGCCGAAGAGGTCGCCGTACGCGTTGAAGAGCACCACCAGGGCCAGCAGTCCCAGCGCCAGGCTTCGCACCCAGGCGACCCGGCGTGTGCTCGACCAGACCCACCATGCGCCGCCGAGTCCCAACAGCAGCGGGAAAATCTGCCACAGCTTCCAGGGCCAGTAGGGTACGGACATGCCGTCGGGATCGACGAGATCGGTCCGCTCCGTCCACGCGAATATGGCCAGCGCCACGAAGGCCGTGGCGGCGGCCGCGGGGATCGGGCCCAGGTCTCGCGGAGCGATCAGCTTGAACATCGGCCAGCCTCGCTGCTACGTGTCGTTGGCGCGTGGGAACCTGCCGCGTCCGGGCGACGGGCGGCGCCGCTTTCGCGGACACTCTACCACAGCCGCCTCAGCACTATGCGGCAAGACCGGGACTGGCTACAGTCCCAAGGGGAGTTCAAGGTCAAGGCACGTATGGCCCCGTCCCCTCCCGTACCTGGCTAGACGAGCGCCCCTTCCAGCGTGTCGCGGTTGCGGTATACCCAGGCCGCGGCCCGGGCGCGCCAGCTGAGGCCCCAGATGAGCGGGAAGCCGTCGGGCGTCGGATCGGTCATTTCGGGTGTGACGTCGAATTCGTCCGCCGTCTGGGCGGTGTCGTGGATGGCGTAGCCGATGATCAGGTCGACGAGGCGTCGCCGTTCAGCCGACGGAAGCCCGTAGGCGTCGACGATGGCGCGGAGCTGGCGCGCGCGGACCTCCAGGGATGGCAGCCCCTCACGCTCCGCGACGACGTCGTCGAACAGCTTCGCGTTCAGCCAGCAGGCCTGGGCGAGCTCGACCATCGGATTGACGGGGCCGGCGGTTTCCCAGTCGATGAGCGCGACCGGGAGGCCGTCCCGCGCGACGATATTCCAGGCGGCGACGTCGCAGTGGCCGATGGTCCTGTCGGGCCCGCCGAGGCGCCGGCCGAACCAGGGCGGCCACACCGCGTCCGGAGGGGGCCGGTAGGAGGCGGTCGCGTCGTGGAGCTCGCGGAGCAGGCGGCCGACGCCTGCCGCGCCCTCGATGGACCACGGGCCCGGGTGCGTGAACTCGCCATCGATGTAGCTGAGCGTCTCCCGGCCGTCGGGGGCGAAGCCCGAGCCTATGACACGAGGGGCGCCGACGAACCCCACCTCCTCCAGGTGCCGCAGCAGCGAGTGCACAGTGGGCGTCCACGGGGCCGCGGGCCGGAGGACGACGTCGCCTCGACGCTGCACGCCGGTGCTTCCCGCAACCCGGGCCCTGAGTACCGTCTCTTCTTCCGCTTCAGCCATGGCGTCCCTGCGGCGGTGTTTCAGGCGTCGTACAGGGCGCGCGCCCGATCGTAGTCTTCCATCGTGTTGAGGTCGAGGTGGATGATCGGGTCGTCGATCTCCAACTCGTTCACCTCGTCGCGATGGGCGCGGAAGACCTGCCGTATGCCCTCATGCTCCTCGGTGATGGCGTTCAACTCGCCGCGCAGCGCCGAGGAGAAGACGATGGGGTGTCCTCCCCGGCCGTTGCGGCGGGGCGAGGTGATGAGCGCCTCCCGGTCCAGGTGGGACGCGAGCGTCTCCGCGACGATCTCCGGCGGCCGGGGCTGGTCGACGCCCAGCAGCACGATGGCATCGGCGTCGGACGCGGTCTCGGCTATCCCGGCCCTGATCGAGGTCGACCGCCCGTCTCGGTAGCGGTGGTTGACCACGTACCTGGCGCCGGGGCCCTTGACGTGCGGCGCGATCTCCTCGTGCCGGTGTCCCAGGACGACGATGACCTCTGAGGCGCCTGCGGCGAAAAGGCTCGCGACCTGGTACTCGACGAGGGTGACGCCGCGCCACGGCAGGAGCGGCTTGGGGCGGCCCATGCGCGTGGACTCGCCGGCGGCGGTGAGGACCGCGGAGACTCGTGGCATCGCTGCTGTCCGCCTGGCGCGGTGAGGGCTCCGCGCTCTCTAGCCGACGGCGACGGGTTCCCTGGACTCGGCCCGCTCTCGGGCCTTCTCGAGCAGCCGGTCCTCGAGCTTCATCGGCAGGCCGGTGCCGCCGAGCCGGAACATGAGCACCTCGGCGATGATGCTGACGGCGATCTCCTCGGGCGTCCGCGCGCGGATGTCGAGGCCGACGGGGGACCTGATTTCCCTGACGCGCTCGACGGGCATGCCGGCGCGGAGCAGGTCCTCGTAGATCAGGATCGTCTTGCGCCTGCTGCCGAGCAGTCCGACGTACTTGGCCGGCGTCCGCGCGGCTGCCTCGAGGGCGACGTTGTCGAAGCGGTGGCCCCGCGTCGCGATGATGATGAAGGTGTTCGGGTTGATCGGAAGCTGCGGTATCGCGTCCTCCGGCTTCGCCACGACGACGCGGTCGGCCTCCGGGAAGCGGTCCGAGCTGGCGAACTCCTCGCGGTCGTCGGTGACGAAGAGGCGGAAGCCGACCGACTTCGCGAGCGGCGCGATGGCCCTGGCTACGTGGCCGCCGCCGCACAGGACCATCTGCGGCGGGGTGGTGTACGCCTCGACGAAGTACTCGGCGCCGTCGTCGGCCACGACGTACTCGTTGCGGCCGAGCACCATCAGGTCGCGGGCCTTGCGCGACGCGACGCGGTCCAGCCCCTCCGAGCCCAGGGTGCCCTCCGTGGTGCCGTCCTCGCGGACGAGCAGCTTGGCGCCGATGGCCTCGGGCTGGCCGTCGGCGGGGCGCACGAGGCTGGCGACCGCTACGGCGCCCTCGCCCCGGTACGCGCCGTCGATCTCCCTGGCGACGTCGAGGTAGTCGTCGGGGCGGTATACCGGGTCGATCAGGAAGAACATCGTGCCGCCGCAGACGAGGCCGTCCTCGGCGGCGAGGTCCTCGTTGAGCTCGTAGTCGCGGTGCTCGGAGGGGCCGCCGCGCTTCATGAGCTGGTTGGCGGCGAACCAGATATCGCCTTCGACGCAGCCGCCGCCGAGGGTGCCGACGCCGCTGGCGTCGCTGCGGACGAGCAGCTTGGCGCCCGGCTTCTGCGGCGTGGAGCCCTTCGTCCTGACGACGGTGGCCACGACGACGGGTTCGCCCTTTTCCAGCTCGTCAACGGCCGCCCGGAAGACCTCACGCACCGCCCGCCTCCACGTAGTTGCTCTCGACCTAGGGTAGCAAGTCGCTGGGGCTACTTCAATGAAGAGATGACATCGTAACTGTTCAGACTCGAGGTGTGGCCACACAACCCGTTCACCCCGAGTAGCGCCGCTGCTCTGGCGGCGCGTATCGAGGGGCGCTCGCAGCTTTGCCGCCGATACTGGTCTTGGCCCCGCCAGAAGACCAGGTTGTGTCGGCCCTCGATACACCCCGACGAAGCGTCGGGGCACCCGGGGCGAACGGGTTGGGTGTTCCTTCAGCTCTGAACAGTTACTCCGGGACTACCTTGGAATCCGACAACCGCGGGCGATGCGTAGTACATAGCGGGGAATCGAAAACGCATAGCACCTGGGGGGTATCCGACAATGAACGAGCGTAACCGGGAACCGGGGATGTGGGCGCCGCGGCAATGGGCCGTAGCCGCGGCGCTGGGGATGTTGGCACTGGCTGTCGCGGCCTGCACGGGGTCTTCGAATCAGGCGCCGCAGGGTCCGCCCCCTCCAATGGCGCCGGCCACAGCGCCCGCGGTTTCCGCCGGGGGAGCGCCCGCGGCACCCGGCACCACGGGGCCGGCCGTCCAGGTGTCCGCTCCGCCGGGCGGGGGCGTCTTCGCCTTTGTGAGCGCGGGGAGCACCCACACCTGCGGGGTCAGGCCCGACGGCACAGTGCTGTGCTGGGGCGATGCCGGCGGCCTGTCGACGCCACCCAGCGGCGCGTTCGTCTCGGTCAGCGCGGGAGACGGGCGCACGTGCGGGGTCAGGCCCGACGGCTCGGTGGAGTGCTGGGGCTGGGACGACCTCATACAGCCTGAGCCGCCGAGCGGGGCCTTCGTATCGGTCAGCACGGGAGGGAGCCAGACCTGCGGTGTCAGGCCCGACGGCGCCGTCGACTGCTGGGGCGCCGAGCTGGAGGACGGCAAGCTGCTGAGTCGCGCCGTTCGCGCGGCCGGCGCCTACACTTCCGTCAGCGCGGGGGGTTCCCACACGTGCGGGGTCAAGACGGACGGCTCGGTGGCGTGCTGGGGAGACGACGCCTCGGGCCAGGCGACCGTGCCGCACGGCGCCTTCTCCTCGGTCAGCGCGGGAGGCTCCCACACCTGCGGCGTGAAGGCGGACGGCTCGGTCGTCTGCTGGGGTTCGGACGACTCCGAACAGGCGACGCCTCCGCCGGTGGAGTTCGCTTCGGTCAGCGCCGGGCAGGACCACACGTGCGGCGTGAGGACGGACGGAGGCGCGGTGTGCTGGGGCTCGAACTCGGACGCCGACGGCGCCTTCGCCGGGCAGGCGACGCCGCCGGGCGGCCAGTTCGCCTCGGTCAGCGCCGGCGACTGGCATACGTGCGGGTTGAGGCCGAATGGGGCGATCGAGTGCTGGGGCAGCGACGCGGAACGCCAGTCGACGCCGTACCAGGCCTTCGCCTCGGTCACCGCGGGGGGCTTCCACATCTGCGGGATCAGGTCGGACGGGTCGGTGGAGTGCTGGGGTGACGACGCGTTCGGCCAGTCCGCGGCTCCGTCGGGCGCCTTCACGTCGATCGATGCTGGAACGTGGCATACGTGCGGCGTCAGGACCGACGGCGCGGTCGCGTGCTGGGGCGACGACGCGTCGGGACAGTCTGCCGCTCCCGGCGGGAGTTTCGCCTCGGTCAGCGCGGGCGAGGGCCACACCTGCGGTGTCAGGGCGGATGGCGGGCTGGAATGCTGGGGGGCCAACTGGCACGAGGGGAGGTACCTGGGCCAGGCCGTCGCGCCGGACGGGGCGTTCTCGTCGGTCAGCGCGGGCGCCTTCCACACCTGCGGCGTCAGGACGGACGGCGCCGTCTCGTGCTGGGGCGACGACGCTTCGGGCCAGTCGACCCAGCCGCACGGAGCCTTCTCCTCGATCAGCGCGGGCGCTTTCCACACCTGTGGCGTGAAGACGGACGGATCGGTCGTATGCTGGGGCTCGGACGACTCCGAGCAGGCGACACCTCCGCCGCTGGCCTTCGTGTCGGTGAGCGCGGGGCGGCTCCACACGTGCGGGGTGAAGGCCGACGGGTCCGTGGAGTGCTGGGGCTCGGGCGACGCGGGACAGGTCACGCCGACGGGCGGGCAGTTCGCCGCGGTCGTGGCCGGAGACTGGCATACGTGCGGCCTGAGGACGAACGGCTCGGTGGAGTGCTGGGGCAGGGACGCCGAGGGGCAGTCGACGCCGCCCCTGACCTACGACTCGATCACCACCGGCGGGTACCACACCTGCGGCATCAAGGCCGACGGCTCGGTGGAGTGCTGGGGCGAGAACGCCTCGGGCCAGTCCAGCGTTCCCGGCGGCGCGTTCGCCGCCATCAGCGGGGGCGCCTGGCACACCTGCGGGCTCAGGCCCGACGGCTCGGTGGAATGCTGGGGTTGGAACGACCGCGGCCAGGCCGCGCCTCCCAGCGGGACCTTCGCGTCGGTCGACTCCGGCGAGAACCACAGCTGCGGGGTCCGCACCGACGGCGCCGCGGAGTGCTGGGGCGCGAACTGGCAGCATGGCCGGTACCTGGCCCAGTCGGTCGCGCCGTCCGGCAAGTTCTCCTCGGTCAGCGCGGGGGGCTTCCACAGCTGCGGCGTGAGGACGGACGGCTCGGTCGCGTGCTGGGGTGAAGACGCCGCCGGCCAGGCGGCGCTGCCGCACGGCGCGTTCTCGTCCGTGAGCGCCGGCGGCCACCACGCCTGCGGGCTGAAGACGGACGGCTCGGTCGTATGCTGGGGCTCGGACGACAACGAGCAGGCGACGCCCCCGCCTTTGGCCTTCTCGTCCGTGAGCGCGGGGTGGGTCCACACGTGCGGGCTGAAGACGGATGGCTCGGTCGTATGCTGGGGCTCGAACGCGAACGAGGACGGCAGCTTCATCGGCCAGGCGACGCCGCCGGACGGGCGCTTCGCCTCGATCCACGCCGGGGACTGGCACACGTGCGGGCTGAGGCCGAACGGCGCTGCCGAGTGCTGGGGGAGGAACTCGGAGCGCCAGTCGACGCCGCCCAGGCCATAGCTCCCGCGACTACCGACGGCGCGGCTCCGGGCGGGCACGGGGCCGCGCCATTTGGCGCCCCAGGGGGGTGTTCGTAGAGCCCCTTCTCCCCTGGCGGGAGAAGGTTGGGGTGAGGGCGGCGTCCCCTGCTCCACCCCCGGAAGATCACCCTCACCTCAGTCCTCTCCCGTCGAGGGAGAGGAGGAAAGCGGCCCCCTCTCCCCTGGCGGGAGAGGGTTGGGGTGAGGGGGGCGTCCCCTGCTCCACCCCCGGAAGACCACCCTCACCTCAGTCCTCTCCCGTCGAGGGAGAGGAGGCTAGCCGGTGAACCACATGCCGGACGGTCGGCCCTGGCCGCCGTCGACGGGGAGCATGGCGCCGTTGACCCAGCGGGCGCGGTCGGAGCACAGGAAGGCGATGACCTCGGCGACCTCGCGGTCGGTGCCGAGGCGCTTGTGGGGCAGCTCGTTCTCGAGGAACTTCGCGAACAGTTCGGGGTGCTCGGCCTCGAAGTTGGCCCAGCCCCCGCCGGGGAAGTAGATCGAGCCGGGCGACAGGGTGTTGACCCTGATGCGGTGCTCGGCGAGCTCCCAGGCCAGCGAGGACGCGACGAATATCTCGGCGGCCTTGGCGGCGCCATACTGGGCGTACGGGCCCGGCTTCAGGCCGGAGATTGACGAGACGATGACTATGCTGCCGCCGCCGCGCTCCTTCATGTGCGGCACGGCCGCGCGGATGGCCCTGACCGAGTGCATCAGGTTGACGTCCATGGTGGCGAGCCACTCGTCGTCGGTGGCGGCCAGCGCCGAGCCGCCGCTCATGCCGCCGACGTTGCAGACCAGCGCGTCGACGCCGCCGAGACGGTCCGCGGCGCCGGAGACGAACGCCTCGACCTCGGCGGCGACGGTGACGTCCGCCGTCGTCCCCCAGGCGGCGGGCGCGACGGCCCGCAGCTCTTCCAGGGTGGTCCGCAGCTTCTCCTCGCCGCGGGCGCAGATGGCAACGTTCGCGCCCTCCTCGGCCATGACGATGGCGGTCGCGCGGCCGATGCCACGGCTGCCGCCGGTTATCAGCGCCGTCTTGCCGGCAAGCCCAAGGTCCACGGTCTATCTCCTGATCGGCGGCACAGTCGTTCTCTTCGGAGCCGAGGCCCTTGCGTAACCGGCCATTCCCGAGACCGGAGCCCCTTGCGCAACCGTCATTGCCGCAATGGAAACCCTCGCATAGCCGTCATTCCCGCTGCGGGAACCCCTTGCATTATCGTCATTCCCGCGAAGGCGGGAACCCAGGGTGGGGATGGGTCCCGTCTCCACGGATACGACGAGTTGCGGAATCCCCGCCGCGGTTGTTTCCTGAGCGGCGGTCAGAAGTCCTTGCCCGCCTTGCCGACCATGCGCTCGTGCCTCTCCTCGACGGGCTCGGAGGCCCTGCGGAGGGAGAACTCGGACATCGGTATCGCCGGGACGAGCTCGGGCCGCTCGCGTACGAAGCCCTCGGCGTAGAGCGTGCCGCTGAACCAGCCGGGGTAGCCGAGCATGACGAGCATGCGCCTGCGGGACCACTCCGGTGTGTGTCCCTGGCTGACGTAGTAGGTCTCGGCCTCGACGCGCTGCTCGAACCAGTCGCTGATGTCGACGACGAAGTCGTGGTCGGTGCGCTCGAAGTAGACGCCGGGGAACAGCGTGGTGGCGATCGAGTGCGGCCGGACGCCGGCGCGGGGCCGGTTCGCCTCGCCCTTGGCCTCGATGGTGGCGAGCGCGGTCTCGGTGTGGTCGTCGGCCGTGACGCCCGACCGGCCCTGGTGGGCGCGGGTATATGGGCTCTGCATGATGAGGACGTGCGGCCGGACGTCGAGGATCACCTCGGCGATCCTGTCTGCGGCCTTGGGGTAGTCGGCGAACCTGAACGGCTGCGGGAAGCCGAGGACGCGGACGTCGCTGACGCCGAAGACGGCGCAGGCCTGCCGGAGCTCCTTCTCCTTGACGGCGGCGATCTCGTCCTCGGGCTGGTTGACGATGGCGGGGTCCTGCTCCTCCACCGGCTTCATGAGCTCGTCGTGCAGCCGCTCGTTGTGGGTCTGGGTGCCGGCGGTGACGGAGACGACGGTCGCGGAGTCTCCCCTGGCGGTGTGTATGCCGAGGGTGCCGGCGGTGTGGGTGAAGTCGTGCGGGTGGGCGTTGACGCTGAGGATGCGCAGAGGCTCAGTCAAGGGGTTCCTCCGGTAGGGGATAGTGGATAGTTGGTAGTGGATAGTGGATAGTCAAGAGTCGTTTGCCAGGACGCATGGACATGGTGTCACGGATGTGACGGTGTTGCAAACCGGACTTTCACTCCCCCAGGACCGTCGTTCCCGCGAAGAGCCTGCCCTCGTGAAGACGGGGGCGGGAATCCATCGCCGATATGGCGCGCCACCACGACTCCGGAAGCAGTCCGCCAAGCCGGCCTGCCGCAGGAGGTGGGGAATCCGCGTTCATCGCGAGGGTTCCGAGTTACCGAGGGGAACGTGACTCCGACGGGAACAAGAATGCGGCTCACGCGCCGGGCAGCGGCTTGACGTGATCCTGGAGCCAGGAGTGGAGCTCGGCGAATCTGAACGAGTTGGTGTCGAACAGGTGTATGAAGTGAGCGTAGGCTTCCTCGCTGTCGCACTCGATGAACTTGCCGTTCAGGCGGAGGAAGGCGTCGGTGACGGCGAGCGCGGTACGCTTGTTGCCGTCCACGAAGGGATGGTTCATGGCGAGGCTCTCCAGCATTGCCGCAGCCTCCTCCATGATGTCATCGTAGTAGCCCATCTGCGGGCGCATCATGGCCGATGCCAGCGCTCCCGGATCGCGCAGGCCCATTGAGCCGCCGGTCTCCCGGATCAACGCGTCGTGGATCGCGACGACCTCTTCGATCGAGGGGAAGTCGTGGTTCATTGCGCGAGCAGCTCGTAGAGGCGCCGGTTCTTCTCCAGGCTAGCCCGGAAGTGGGCCATCATCTCCGGGCGGACGTTCTGCTGGGCCCGGCTCTCGATATAGACGCTCATGGCGTCCTCGAGCACGGCCTGGAAGTGACGCCCGTCGCTTCGGGCGATCTCGCGCATCTTCGAGAGCAGGTCCGGCGAAGCCTGGCTGGAGAATTTTTCGCGCGTGGCGACCATTTGGGAAAGCCTCCTTCGGGGTCTCGCTACAATTATTGTGCACAGGGAGGCCGTGGGTCAAGAAACGCCTTGACGGACGTGGGTGCGCGATGCGGCGGAGGTGCGCCGTCCGTTTCAGCCGTTCGGGGCGCCTGAAGCCCCGCCGTGGTACTCGAATGGGTTGAACACCGCCACGTCGGTGCCGACAAAATGGCGCACATTTCGGGTGACGACGGTGAGGCCATGCTCGAGGGCTGTGGCGGCGATGAGCAGGTCGATCTCCTGGTTGCCAACGGATGCCGAGAGGCGGCCCCAGCGCCGGGACGTGGCCACGTCCACCGGGAGAACGCGGTCCGCGAACCATGCCAGGGTCTGTTCGAACCACCGGGCAAGATCGCGGGCAAAGGCCGGGTCTCGTGTCGACTGCCGGACGATGCCCCGCTCGATTTCGCCGAGCGTCACCACGCTGAGGTACACGTCGGACGCGCGTTGGTCTCTCAGCCACAGGACCGGCGCGGGGTGGCGCTCGGGCCGGCGCAGGGCGGAGAGAACGTTGGTGTCCAGCAGGTACATCACCACTCCACGTCGCGGAGTTTCAGCGGGCCGCCATCGAACAGGTCGTCCGGACCTCCCTTTGGTATCGAGAGCAGGTGTTCAATGAAGGTCGGCGCGTCGGCCCGTTCGGCCTGGCAGAGCCGTTGATAGTCCTCTACGGCCAGCACCACGACGGCCGGCGAGCCTCTGCGGGTGACGGTCTGAGGTTCACCGGAAAGAGCGGCGTTCACGACCGCGCTGAAACGGTTCTTGGCGTCCTGCAAAGACCACTCAACCATGACCTGCTCCGGCTAGACGGGATGGCTAGATTATATGCGCCTTCCTGACACGCTTCAAGATGCCCCGCATTCCAGTCCCGGTCTCCAGACGCCAGCCGCAGCAGGTTCGCCTCGATCTCTGCGTCCAGCCGCCGCGCCCCGGGGCTGCCGGTGGGCGCACGCGTTCCCAGGGGTTACTCGGCATACATCTCGCCGATGATACGCGGCAGTTGTGCCGCATCGTTGGGCGACGATGGCCGCCCTGGCCTTGCGTATTTCGCTGCCGACGGCCGGGTCGAGGTCGGCGACGTGGGCGGAGTAGTGCCAGGGATAAGCGGTTGTCTCAGTCCAGGCCGTCGGCTACGACGACGTCGAGGTCGCTCCAGTCCTCCGATTCGGCGGCCATGGCGCGGTGGGTCTCCTCCCAGGAGGGACGGTGCGTCTTCGCACCCCGCAGGACGACGCTCTCTTCCATCTCTTGCAGCAACAGCCGGTCGCTCCACCCGTACTTGTCCAACAGCTCCTTGGGCAGACGGATGCCCCTGGAGTTGCCGATGGGGATGAGCTTGACTTCTCTCGTGCAGGGCGATTGGCCCATGTTATTCGGCGCCGTCGCGGTAGGTTGGGAGGGGTTTGACGTTGTAGGCGTCGGCGTCGTTGGTGAGGCTTTCTACGGCGGCGCGGGCGGTGTCGAGCGAGGTGAAGCACGGGATGCGGCGCTCGACGGCCTCGCGGCGGATCTCGAAGCCGTCCTCCAGCGCCTCGCGGTCGCCGGTGAGGGTGTTGACGACGGCGTCGACGGTGCCGTCCGCGATGACGTCGACCACGTTGGGGTGGCCGCCCTCGTCGAGCTTGGGCACCTCTACGGCTTCGAGCCCCTGGTCGCGGATCATCGCGGCGGTGCCGGACGTCGCGTAGAGCCGGTAGCCGGCGGCGGCCAGATCCCTGACCATCTGCAGCGAGTCGGCCTTGTCCCTGTCGGCGATGCTGAGCAGGATGGCGCCGCCCTCGGGCAGCATGAGGCCCGCGGCCATGAGCGCCTTGGTCACGGCGGGCCCGAACTCATAGTCGAGCCCGATCACCTCCCCGGTCGACTTCATCTCGGGACCCAGGTAGGTGTCGACGCCGGCCAGCTTGGACATGGAGAAAACGGGCGCCTTGATGCCGACGAGGTCCTGCTTCTTCCAGAGTCCGCCCCGGTAGCCCTGCTCGGCGAGCGATTTGCCCAGCATGGCGTTGATGGCGAGCCGGACCATCGGCACGCCGGTCACCTTGGAGATGAAGGGTATGGTGCGGCTGGAGCGGGGATTGACCTCGATGACGTAGACCTCGGTGGCCTCCTCGCCCCTTCCGCCGTTGGCCTGCCCGGGGCTCCGGTACGCCGGGCCGCCGAGCACGACGAATTGGATGTTCATCAGCCCCCGAACGTCCAGCGCCAGGCCGATGCGCGTCGTGTAGTCGACGACGGTGTCGATCTCCTCGGAGGTAAGTGTGAGTCCGGGGTAGATGGCCATCGAGTCGCCGGAGTGGACGCCGGCGCGCTCGACGTGCTCCATGATGCCGGGGATGAGGACGGACTCGCCGTCGCAGACGGCGTCGACCTCGACCTCGCGCCCCTCGAAGTACTTGTCGATCAGCACGCGCCGTCCCTCGCCCGCGGCTATCGCGTCTGCCATGTAGCGGCGCAGCTCGGAGGGGTCGCGGACGATCTCCATGGCGCGGCCGCCGAGCACGTAGCTCGGACGCACCAGCACCGGGTAGCCGATGGCCTCGGCGACGGTCACCGCCTGCTCGACGTTGGCCACCGCCGACCCCGGCGGGTTGGGGATGCCGACGCGGGCCAGAAAGTCCTCGAACAGGTGGCGGTCGGACGCCACGTCTATCGAGTGCGCGGTCGAGCCCAGGATCGGCAGGCCGGCCTCGTCCAGCGACTGGGACAGGTTGATAGCCGTCTGCCCGCCGAACTGCACCACGGACGGCGGCACGGCCTCCTCGCCGCCGTCGACGCGGGTCTCGTTCTGCAGCACGTCGAGTACGCTCTCGTCGTCGAGCGGCTCGAAGTAGAGGCGGTCGCTCGTGTCGAAGTCGGTCGAGACCGTCTCCGGGTTGGAGTTGATGAGCACGCTCTGGACGCCGGCCTGCTGCAGCGCCCAGGCGGCGTGGACTGAGCAGTAGTCGAACTCGATGCCCTGGCCGATGCGAATGGGGCCGCTGCCGATGACGAGGGCCTTGCGTCCGGGGAGCGGCACGGCCTCGTTCTCCTGCTCGTAGGTGCTGTAGAAGTATGGCGTCTCGGCCTCGAACTCGGCGGCGCAGGTGTCGACCATCTTGTAGACCGGCCTGATGCCCCACCCGCGGCGAAGGTCGCGGACCTGCTCGGGCGTACGGTCCGAGAGCACGCCGATCTTCGAGTCCGCAAAGCCGAGGCGCTTGGCGTCCCACATCAGGTCGGCCGTGAGCGTCTCCGACAGCAGTCGGCGCTCCATGCCGGCGATCCTGGCGAAGGCGCGGGTGAACCACGGGTCGATCCCCGTCGTGCGCGAGAGGTCCTCGGCGGTGGTCCCCCTCCTGAGCGAGGCGAGCAGCGCCCAGAGGCGCTCGTCGTGGGGGTGCAGCGGGGTGCGCTCGGCGGTCCAGTCGCTCTTCTCCCAGAGCAGCGACCGGTTGGTGATCTCGAGCGACCTGACGGCCTTCTGGAAGGCGGCCTCGAAGGAGCGGTCGATGGCCATGACCTCGCCGGTGGCCTTCATCTGGGTGCCGATGGCGCGGTCGCCGGCCGGGAACTTGTCGAACGGCCAGCGTGGGATCTTGACGACGCAGTAGTCGAGGGCGGGCTCGAACGCGGCCTTGGTCCTCTTCGTGACGACGTTGGGTATCTCGTCCAGGCGCTTTCCGATGGCGACCTTGGCGGCGACGCGGGCTATCGGGTAGCCGGTCGCCTTGCTGGCCAGGGCCGAGCTGCGGCTGACGCGGGGGTTGACCTCGATGACGTAGTAGGAGGGGCGGGTTTGAAACCCGCCCCTACGGGCTGGGCTATGGGGGGTTTCAGATCCGCCCCTGCGGGCCGCGTCGCCGCGCGGCAGCGTCTCGCCGACGACGTCGCCTGGCTCGAGCGCGAGCTGGACGTTGCATCCGCCCTCGATGCCGAGCGCGCGAATGATCTTCAGGCTGGCGCTGCGGAGCGCCTGGTACTCCTTGTCCGAGAGCGTCTGGCTGGGGGCGACGACGATGCTGTCGCCGGTGTGGACGCCCATCGGGTCGATGTTCTCCATGTTGCAGATGGTGACGCAGTTGTCGGCGCCGTCGCGCATCACCTCGTACTCGACCTCTTTCCAGCCGATGAGGGCCTTTTCGAGCAGCGTCTGCCCGATGGGGCTGGCGGCGACCCCTCCGGCCACGATCTCCCGGAGCTCCTCCTCGGAGTACGCGATGCCGCCGCCCGTGCCGCCGAGCGTGTAGGCCGGCCTGACGACCATCGGAAGGCCGATCTCGGGGATGGCGGCGACCGCCTCCTCGACGGAGCCGACGGTGACGTTGGGCGGCAGCGGCTCGCCGATGTCGGCCATCAGCTGGCGGAACAGCTCGCGGTCCTCCGCGCTGCGGATGGCCGAGAGGGGAGTGCCGAGCAGCCGGACGTCGTAGCGGTCCAGCACCCCTGCGGCCGCGAGGTCGACCGCGAGGTTGAGCCCGGTCTGGCCTCCCAGCGTGGGCAGTATGCCGTCCGGGCGCTCGGCCGCGATGACGCGCTCCAGCACGGGGACGGTGAGCGGCTCCACGTAGACGACATCGGCGATGTCCTCGTCGGTCATGATGGTGGCGGGGTTCGAGTTGACGAGGACGGTCGTGATCCCCTCCTCGCGGAGGGCCTTGCACGCCTGGGTGCCGGCGTAGTCGAACTCGGCCGCCTGCCCGATGACGATGGGGCCGGAGCCGATGACGAGGACCTTGGAGGGTGCGTCGGGCATCAGACGATCTCCAGCAGGTCGGTCAGCCTGGCGATCTCGAAGTCGGCCCTGTAGCGCTCGTCGGGCTCGGCGCCGTCGCGGTTGACCCAGGCGGTCCAGAGGCCCGCGTCGTTGCCGCCGCCGATATCGCTGCGCACGGAGTCGCCGACGTGCAGCATCTCGGACGGCAGGCAGCCCGCCTCGTCGATCGCGATGCGGTATAGGCGCGGGTCGGGCTTCTGTATGCCGCCGCAGTCCTGTGCGTAGGCGCCGAACGAGAAGTAGGGGCCGAGTCCGAAGCGCTCCGGGTAGCTGTTGCCATTGGAGATGACTCCGAGGCGGTACTTGGGCGCGAGCGCCTCGATGGCGGGGCGAACGTCGTCGAACAGCGTGGACGGCGCCCAGCGGCTCTCGAAGTAGACTTCGGCGAGCCGCTTCGCGAGCGCGTCGTCGGGCCGGCCGACTTCGACGAGCGCCTGCCTGAACGAGGCCTTCCTGATCTCGACCAGGTCGGGGGTGACGCCCCGCATCGCCTCGTGCACCTCGTTCCTGATCTCGGCCATGCGGTCAACGTCCAGCCTGGCGGCGGCCTCCGGGTCGACGCGCTCCAACTCCTCCAACGCCCTGGCGAGCGAGTCGCGCATCTTGCCGACGAAGTCCCAGACCGTGCCGTCGATGTCGAAGGATATGGCCTTGATGCCGGAGAGCCTGGTCACTGGGTGTCGACCTCATGACGGCGGAGGCGGGCACGCGGTCGAAATCGCCGTTGAGCGAGTAGACCGGAATATCGTGGGACAGCGCCAGGGTCGAGATCACGAGATCGCCCAGCGACAGCATCGATCCCTGTCGCCCGAGCCGATAGTTCAGCTCTGCCGCCCTCACCCAGACCTCCTGGCCCGTCTCCAGGAATGGAAGAGCCGTGATTCGGCTGGCAAAGAAGTCGAGGTCACTCTCCGATCGCGAACCCTGAAGCACCTCCGTCAGCACGGGGCCGACCATTGCGACTTCATCGTTGGCAAGAAGTCGATCGAGCTCCGCCCCCGCTTCGGAGTCGGGGTTGTTCTGAAACTCGATCCATATTGACGAGTCCGCGATGACCAACCTATCTGCTCCTCAATTCGTCCAGGAAGGCTTGTCTGCGCCTATCGGCCGCCCGCTGCTGCTCCCGCGTATCGTTAAGTGGCATCCTGCCGGCCATGGCCCGCAGTTCGTTGATCTTTACCCGGCGAACGTACTCCTCCAGGGCCTTGCTGACGGCCCTGGTCTTGCTGCGCTCTCCGGTGGTCTCCACCACGCTGTCCAGCAGATCGGGGTCTATGTCCAGTGTGGTCCGCATCTATCCACCTCGCTCTTGAAGACCAGCGTCCGCGTTGCCGATTCTTTGCGGCGCAAGGGACGCTCGCTTGCGCTCCTCCGCTTCCATCGCCTGCTCGCTGTAGTCGTCGACCATGATCTTGCCCCAGGAGTCGATCAGCTCCTGGACGTGCTTGCGGCGAACGTACTCCTTGAGCGCCGCGTTCACCGCCTTGCTCTTCGTCTTCTCCCCGGTTGCGGCGACCACCGAGTCGAGGAGGTTGCCGTCTATGTCGAGTGTTGTTCGCATGTCGTGCGCGCACCTCCGGCTAGCATCACTCTAGTGCATCAATATGGCGCACCATTGTAGCACGTCGGTCATTGGTGCGCTCATGCCCGGTGCTCGTCGACCATTTCAAGAAACTCGGTGAAGACGTACTCGTTGTCGCGGGGGCCGGGGGACGCCTCGGAGTGGTACTGGATGCTCATGACGGGCAGGGACCTGTGGCGCAGCCCCTCGACGGTGCCGTCGTTGAGGTTGACCTGGCTGACCTCGATCTCGGCGGGAAGGCTGTCCGGGTCAACGGCGTAGCCGTGGTTCTGCGCGGTGATGTGGACCAGCCCGGTGCGGTTGTCGAGCACCGGATGGTTGCCTCCGCGGTGCCCGAACTTGAGCTTGTAGTTGCGCCCGCCGAAGGCGCGCGCGATGACCTGGTTGCCCAGGCAGATGCCGAGCATCGGCGTCCTGCCGGCGAGGCCCCTGGCCGTCTCGACGGCGTAGGCGAGAAGCTCGGGGTCGCCCGGGCCCGGCGACATCAGGACGCCGTCGGGCCGGAGGGCGAGCACGTCCTCGGCCGACGTTCCCGCCGGCACCGCGACGACCTCGCAGCCCCGCGACCGGAGGATGCGGAGGATGTTGTACTTCAGGCCGCAGTCGTCGACGACGATGCGGCGTCTCGCGGCCGGGGACTCCGTGCCGGGCACCGGCTCGTCCCAGTCGTAGGGCGAGTCGGTCGTGACGTATGAGACGAAGTCGGTGTCGTCGTAGCGCCGCTGGCCGCGCAGGACGTCGAGCCCCGCGTCGGACGGCTCGCCGGGGAGGATGGCGCCCATCATGACGCCGGCGGTTCGCAGCCTGCGGGTGATGGCGCGGGTGTCGACGCCGCTGAGGCCGGGCACGCCCTGGTCGGCGAGGAAGCGGTCGAGCGTCATCGTGCTCAGCGCGTGGCTCGGCGCCGTGTCGTTCTGCCGGACCACGAACCCGGCGACCTGGACGCGGCGCGACTCGAAGTCGCGCTCGTTGATGCCGTAGTTGCCGATCAGGGGGTAGGTCGGGACGACGATCTGGCCGGCGTACGACGGGTCGGTCAGCATCTCCTGGTAGCCGGTCATGGAGGTATTGAAGACGACCTCGCCGAAGGCGTCGCCCCCCGCGCCGAACGCGCGGCCGGGTAAACGGAGCCGTCCTCGAGGACGAGATGAGCGGGGCTAGTCATGCGCCGCAGGTTCCTCATCACTGCTCAGCCAGGCTTCGTAAACCGCTTGCGTCAGCGAGGCTAGCGTCTCCTTGTGGGTTTCCCATTCAGCGAACGATTTCAGGGGTATTTCAATCTGGTAGTTCACTTGCCCGGTCAGAGGAAGCGCTTGCGGATTCCCAAGACGACTACTAGGAACGTCGCTACCTTCAAGTTGTTCGAAATCGGTCCGACAAAGCTCAATGGCCCTGGGATAGAAGCCCACTCTGATGCCTCCGTCTTCAAGATCGAGCCTCAGGGCGAGATACGTTGGTGTGGAGCGCCGGCCTGACTCCGATTGTTCCAACACGGAAAAGGTGAGCCCGACGGTGCTTGCAGCTTGGCGGAGATTCCGTTCCCAAGTCTCAAAGAACATCTGCCTCACGTCGGCCAGGAGGTCGTATGCGCCGACTTCCTTGGCGCGGTTCTCCACCGACCCTACGCTTCTGACATACCGACCCGACAAAGGACTGCGGTCAGTGGCGTCTACGTGCACCTGTTTGGCAAGGAGCGTCTTGCCCTGAAAGGTGAAACCGTGGAAGGTTATGAGGGAGATATCCATGCCGCTGCTATTGGCGAGGAAATTGACCATCCGCTCAGTTCTATCGTCGACACCGAGCCCGACAAGGAACAGCCGCAACGGCTTCAACGAATCTAGGGCAAGGTCGGGGAACAAACGGCTGTACCGATCCTCGAAGTCCTCGATCTTCGAGATGCCGTGCTCGCCCGACCTCTCCGATATGTGCCCGGCCAGCGCGCCCAATTCCATGCCGTCGAGGTCGGAAGCGTAGTCGATGATCTGCGCTACGGCGTCTCGTGAGAGAGCACCGCGCTTCAGCTCGAACACCGCGAGCTTGCCATCGCTGTCCACGCCGAGCAGGTCGAGGGGGCCTCCGTCTGTCGGCGTCTGCCTGCCGACCAGCGTCAGGCCCGGCATGAGCAGGCCGGGATTCTTGACCAGCGTGTCCTCCAGCGACCACTCGGTCGCCATCTCGCCTCTCGCGTCCAACGCGACGACCTCGCCCGTATCCTCAATCGACCATATCTTTACTTCGTCCATGACAATCCTTCTCAGTAACTCCGCTTGGGGTTGCCCCGGGTGCCGACGTGGAGACACAGGGTTGCGGGGATCACGTCGCGGCTCACAATGCTCATCTCACCGATAGGACTCGCGACGGTGCAGTACGCGAGCGATGACGACGGTTCGGTTCGCATCGTCTATTCGATAGAGGATTCGATAGACGCCCACGCGCAACGCACGGTCTGTCCTACCGCCCAACGCCTTTGACCCAACAGGACGGGGATCGAGCGCGAGGCTCTCGATATGCTGTAGTGCCAACCTGGGGTACTGACGAGGGAGTCTGGAAATATCCCTCGCCGCGCGCCGCAAGACGGATACGCTATACATCTACCCCCTGCGCTCTGAGCTCCTCTTTGGCCTGTTCCAGCGAAATCGCCTCATCTCCACTTGCGAAGGCACGTTCGATCTCATGAAGATCGGACAGGTCTTCGAGCAACGTCAGCAATTCCTGCCAATGCCCGTAGTCGAGCACGACAGCCTTCTTTTGACCATCTGAGTCCACCACAAACCGCGCCGAGGAAATAAGTTCGGTCATTTGCATGGCATCATCCCTCTCCTATCCGCTGCTCGTCATGGTACACGACCCCTCCCGCGAAGATCGTCGCGACGACTTTGCCCTTGAGCGTTCGGCCGGCGAGGGGGGTGTTCTTGCCCTTGGAGGCGAACTGGGATGGGTCGACGACCCACTCGGCGTCGGGGTCGAAGATGGTCACGTCAGCGGGCGCGCCGGGCTTCAGCGATCCGATGTCCATGCCGAGGATGGCCGCGGGGGCGGAGGTCAGCTTCTCGACCAGCAGCGGCAGATCGACGGCGCCCGCGTGGACGAGCGACATGAGCGAGCCCAGGGCCGTCTCGAGGTTGCTGATGCCGTTGGCCGCGTCGTGCAGCGTGCAGAGCTTGTCGACGGCGCTGTGGGGCGCGTGGTCGGTGGCGATCACGTCTATCGTGCCGTCGACAAGTCCCCACACCATCGCCTCGACGTCCAGGGGGGCGCGCAGGGGCGGGGCCACCTTGGCGTTGGAGTCGTAGGCGTCGGGCGTGAGGCGCTCGAAGGCGGCCGCGCCGTCGGGCCCGAGCAGCGTCTCGTCGCTCAGGGTCAGGTGGTGCGGCGTTACCTCGCAGGTGACGTTCGCGGTCCCGCGGGCTTTGGCCTGTCGCACCAGCTCGACCGTGCCGGCCGTGCTTGCGTGCGCCACGTGGAGCCGGCCGCCGGTCATCTCCGCGAGCGCGATGTCGCGGGCGACCATGATCTCCTCGGCGGAGCCCGGTATGCCCGGCACGCCGAGCAGGCTCGACACCCAGCCCTCGTTGGCCAGGCCCTGCCTGCTCAGCTCGGTGACCTCGCAGTGGTTGATGATCGGCAGCCCGAACGACGAGCTGTACGTGAGCGCCTGCCGCATCACGTTCGCGTCGTGGACGGGCAGGCCGTCGTCGCTGAAGCCGACGACGCCCGCGTCCGAGAGCTCGCCCATCTCGGAGAGCTGCGCGCCCAGGCTGCCCTTCGTCACTGAGCCGATGGGCAGGACGCGGACCGCGCCCTCGTTCCGCCCCTTGCTGAGCACGAAGTCGACGACGGCGCGGGAGTCGATCACCGGGTCGGTGTTCGGCATGGCGCAGACGGTGGTGAATCCGCCGCGCGCCGCTGCCCTCGTGCCGGTGGCGATCGTCTCCTTGTGCTCGAAGCCGGGCTCTCTCAGGTGGCAGTGCAGGTCGACGAATCCAGGGCAGACGACCAGCCCGGCGGCGTCGATGACCTCGGCCTGTTCGTTCTCGATGCCGTTGTCGACGCCGAGAATCCTGCCGTCCTCGATGACGAGGTCGGCAGTCCGATCGATGCCCTGGGCGGGGTCGATAACGTGGCCGTTCCTGATGAGGATGGGTGTGGAGGAAGTCATGCCGAGAGCCTCGCGAGGATCGACTCGACGTGCGGATGGGTCGGGATGGGCTCCTCCCGGTCCCACCACCGGAACTCGCTGATCTCGTGTCCCATCTTCACGTCGCCGTCGGCCTCGACCAGGAACACGTGGTGCCTGTTGACTGCCGTCTCGAGAATGAACAGGCTATCGGTCCGGGTCGCGCTCAGGCTGGTTTCCTCGAACAGCTCGCGCTCGGCCGCAACGGACGGAGACTCCCCGGGCTCTATTCCGCCGCCGGGCATCGAGAATTCGGGGTCGACGTCGCGCACCAGCAGCACCCTGCCGGCGCGGGAGACGACCACCGTCGCCCTCTCGCGTAGCCGTTGCCCGGTCGGAGGGGTCATCGTCCTACGTGCTCCTGTGCGGGATGAGGCCGTAGAGCAGCGCCATCCGGACGGCCACGCCGTTGGTGACCTGCTCCTCGATGACGGACCGCGCGCCGTGGGCCACGTCCGTCGCGATCTCGACGCCCTCGTTCATCGGGCCGGGATGCATGACGACCACGTCGCCGCTGGCCCTGCGGAGGCGCTCGCCCGTGATGCCGTACAGCCGGGAGTACTCCCGGACGGTGGGCAGGTGGGCCGCCTGCTGGCGCTCCCGCTGTATCCGCAGCGCCATCACCACGTCGGCACCCTCCAGGGCGCGGTCGACGTCGGTCTCGGTCTCCACCGAGGCGAAGGGGTGTTCGGGCGGCACCCTCGACCCGCCGGCGAAGTCGGGCGGCAGCAGCGTCGGCGGCGCGCACAGCACGACCCTCGCGCCCATCTTGGTCAGCCCCCACAGGTCGGAGCGCGCGACGCGGCTGTAGAGGATATCGCCGACGATGGCGACCCTGACGCCCTCGATGCGGCCGAGGCGCTCCCGGATCGTGTACAGGTCGAGCAGCGCCTGGGTCGGGTGCGCGTGGCCGCCGTCGCCGGCGTTGACGACGCAGGCGTCGAGGTAGCGCGCCAGGAAGTGCGGCGCCCCGGAGTGGGGGTGGCGTATCACGATGATGTCGGCGTTCATCGCCTGCAGCGTCAGCGCCGTGTTGTAGAGCGACTCGCCCTTCTCGGCGCTGCTGCCGCTGCCGGCGACGTTGATCGTGTCGGCGCTGAGGATCTTCGCCGCGTGCTCGAACGAGACGCGCGTCCGGGTGCTGGGCTCGAGGAACAGGGTCACGACCGACCTGCCCCTCAGCGCGGGCACCTTCTTGATGTCGCGCTTGAGCACGTCCATCATGACCGACGAGTTCGCCAGCACCTGCTCGATCTCGGCGCGGCTGAAGTCGTCCAGGTCGAGGACGTGCCGGCGCACGGCGCGGTGCTCGGCCGTCGCCGCCTGCTCAGCGGTCTCGTCAGGGGCGGAGCCGACGGTCATCGCGGCCTCCTCGATATGACGACCTCGTCGACGCCGTCTATCTCCTCGACCCGTACGCGCACCTCCTCGTCGCGCGAGGTCGGGACGTTCTTGCCGACGAAGTCGGGCCTGATCGGCAACTCGCGGTGGCCGCGGTCGATGAGCACGGCAAGCTGGATCTGGCGGGGGCGGCCCAGGTCGGTGAGCGCGTCCAGCGCGGCGCGGATCGTCCGGCCCGTGAACAGAACGTCGTCGACGAGCACGACGAGGCGGCCCTCGACGCTGTCCGGTATGTCCGTCGGGCGCATGAAGGGCCTGACGCTGCCGGAGAAGTCGTCGCGGTACAGGCCGATGTCGAGCGCGCCCATGGTCGGCGTGGCGCCCTCGAACCTCTCGATCCACCGGGCGAGCCGCCGCGCCAGTGGGACGCCGCGCGTGTGCAGGCCTACGAGGATCACCTCGTCGGCGCCGCCGTTGCGCTCCAGGATCTCGTGGGCGATGCGGGATAGCGCGCGCCGTATCTCGTCCGCCGACAGTATGGGCCTTCCGTTAGCGATCGCCGTCTCCTCCCGGGCGCAAAAAAGCCTCTTGCCGATGCTGGCAAGAGGCCTCGCACGCCCCGCCGATCTCGCGCGGCCGCGTGCTGCCGGTACGCTACCTTGCCAGCCTCGCGGGACTGGATTAAAGGTCGTCTACTGGCTCCCGATATATTGCTTCAACTCTGGCGCGCATTGTACCGAATCGAGGCTCCGTCATTCAAGCGCGCGGCGCGCGTGCAACTGTTCAGAGCTGAGGGGACACCTGACCCGTTCGCCCCGAGTGCCCCGACGCTAAATCATCCCCATCATCAGAATCACAGTTCAGACGTTCCGCCGCACCTGCTCTGAACACTTACGCGCGCGTCCACGACCGGCACGCGGCCCGGCTGCGGCGGCTTTGACTCGGCGGCGGCTGGGGCATAGAATCGGACTACCACGCACCGGAGACGCACGACATGTCCAAGATAGCCTTCGACGTATACGCCGACTACGCCTGACCGTACGTCCACAATGCAGCCGTGTGGCTGGATAGGGTTTCCAAAGCCGAGCCGGGACGCCTCGAGATCACCTGGAAGAACTTCGTGCTCGACCAGGTCAACAGCACGAACGGGCCAGACTGGAAGCTGTGGGAGCAGCCCGGCGCCTACGAGGACAGCCGGTCCCTGCTGTCGCTTCACGCCGCGGAGTCGGCGAAGCTGCAGGGACGCGAGGCGTTCGAGCGCTTCCACGTCGCGCTGCTCGTCGCCCGCCACGGCGGCGGACCCCGCGTGTCGCTCAACGACCGCGCTTCGCTCGTCGAGGTGGCGCGCGAGGTCGGCCTCGATGTCCCGCGGTTCGAGCAGGGCCTCGACGATCCCGGCCTGCTGGAGAACGTGGCGCGAGACCACGTCGAGGCGGTGGAGGAGCACGGCGTCTTCGGCACGCCGACGTTCCTGTTCGCGAACGGCACGTCCGCGTACCTGAAGTCGTTCGTGCCGCCGGAGGACGACTCGGTTGCCTTCTTCGACCACTTCGTCGCCCTCTTCGCGGACCGCGCCTACGTCGGGGAGATCAAGCGTCCCCAGCCTCCATGGCCCAAGGGCGCCGTGTAGTCGCCGCCCCACCATGCAGGTTGCGAACCGCTTCGTGGCCCCGAAAACGCGGCTGACCGCGAAGCCTGGTATCGCCTCAATGCTGTGCTAGCTGTTGGGCGCCATTGGCGGTCGACATAAGCGGGCCGGCCCCCGCATGGACTTACACTGGGGCACCTCATGTCGAAGCCCCCTGTTCCGAGGATCATCCTCCCGTATGGTAACGTCTTGTGTACTCTTTACGTAAGGCGTTACAATGATCCGAGGATTCAAAGATCGGAGGACCGAGAGGTTCTTGGCGGCCAATCGGTACGGGCCTTCCATGGGTTCTCGGATCAGGCGACGCGTCGACTCACGGTATTGGACAACGCTGCCTTCCTACGAGATCTGGCTGGCCTGCCCAGCAACAGGCTGGAGGCTCTCTCCGGTGACCGGATAGGCCAGTACAGCATCCGGATCAACCGCCAGTGGCGAATATGCTTCCGTTGGGAAGAGGATGGACCGCACGACGTGGAAGTGGTGGACTATCACTGATGAGGAGTTCAAACATGAGCGTGAGTAACGGAATGAGGCCGGTGCACCCCGGCGAGATACTGGCTGAGGAGCTCGAGGAGCTTGGGTTGTCGGCTAACGCGCTGGCCAAGGCTCTGGATGTACCCACGAATCGAATCACGGCGATTCTGAAGGGACAACGGGGGGTAACGGCTGATACGGCTCTTCGTCTTGCCCGGTACTTCGGCACCACGCCCCAACTGTGGCAGAACCTTCAGAAGGCATTTGAGCTGCGCGTGGCGGAAATCGAGTCTGGTCCGCAGATCGTGGAGAGAGTGCAGCGACGACAAGCGGCCCCGGTGGGCGGCGGATGAGGTGACAACCAGCCGCCAAGTACCTACGACCAGGGTAGAGCGTGGAGTCAAAGGCCTCAGTGCACTGCGGCGGGACCTCTTCCCAACCCAAGCAGCCCCGACAGGACAATCAGCAAAGCCCAGCCCAACATGGCCTTTGCCCAGGTCTACCCGTGAACTGCTGGAACTCGGAGCCGCTGGGCGGCCGAGAAATGTGCTTTCCGGCTTCGAGCCGGAACTGCCCGAGGACGCATCAGAGGTACCGGCCTCCCCTCAGGTACTCGAAACCCGTCATTGCGGAGAGGCATGATCGCGGTGGGAGAAGGAGAGGAAGTGCCGAATCACACCCATACACCACCTTTGCTCGTCCCACCCTGCCGGAAGCGAACGGAGGTCGGTCAGGCATGGAAAACGCCGTGAGCGACGTGGCCGCGCTGGAGTCCGCCCTGGGGGTCGAGTTCAGGGACCGGCTGCTGCTGGAGCTGGCGCTCGTGCACGACTCCTACCTCAACGAGAGTCCCGGCTCGCTGGAGGAGTCGAACGAGCGGCTGGAGTTTCTCGGCGACGCGGTGATCGGGTCGGCCGTTGCGCACGAGCTCTACCGGCGCAACCCGGACTGGCCCGAGGGCAGGCTGACCGAGGCCAGGGCCGAGCTGGTGCGCGGCGAGACCCTCGCGCGCGTGGCGTCGCGGCTGGCGCTGGGCGACCACCTGCGGATGGGCAGGGGCGCGTCGGCCGGCGGCGCGCGGGAGAGGCCGAGCGTGCTCGCGTCGGCGCTCGAAGCGGTCGTCGGCGCGCTGTCCCTGGACCAGGGCTACGACGCCGCCCAGGCGCTGGTCGTTCGGCTGCTGGAGCCGGAGATGCCGGAGGCCGAACGGCCGTCGGCCGCGCGCAACCCGAAGTCGGCCCTGCAGGAGGCGCTGCAGGCGGCCGGAGGGGAGCCGCCCACCTACAGCATCGTCGACGTCGTCGGCGCCGACCACGCGCGGAAGTTCACCGCCGAGGTGCGCGTCGACGGCCGAGTGCTCGGCTCGGGCATGGGCCCGCGGAAGTCCACAGCGGAGCGGCGCGCCGCGGAGGCGGCGCTCGCGGCGATGTCCGAGCCCCAATGACTCGAGGCGCAAGGAGCGATAGCCCGTGAAGGTGGCGATCCTGCCCAGGCCGATGGAGCTGGTCATCGAGGACCGGCCGCTCGACACCGGAAACCTCGGGCCGCGAGACGTGTACGTCGAGACGGAGCTGACGGCGTTCAAGCTCGGCACCGACCGCGGGAACTACGAGGGCGAGCCGCCGATTCCCGGCGCCGGCAACAGCTTCCCGCGTTGTGTCGGCGACAGCACCGTCGGCATCGTCCGCGGCGTGGGCTCCGAGGTCACCCGGTTCCAGGTCGGCGACCGCGTCGTGTCGCAGGCCGGGCACCGGTCCGCGCACGTCACCCGCGAGGACGACTACGGCCCCACGGGCAACCTGGTGAAGGCGCCGCAGGGCGTCGGCCCGGAAGACGCGGTGTACGCTGTCCTGTACGGGCTGAGCGGGTATTGCTATACGAAGGCGCACTTCCGGCCGGGCGAGTACGTGGCCGTCGTGGGCGCGGGCGTCCTGGGCATCGCCGCGGTGGCGCTGGGGCCGATCTACGGCGCGCAGGTGGCGGCCGTCGTCAACAGCCCTGTCCGCGCGGACATGGCGCGCAACATGGGGGCGCACGCCGCGTTCATGCACGACGAGCCGGACCTGCGGGCGAAGCTGGACGAGTTCAGCCTGGGCAACGGCATCGACCTGGTCATCCTCACCGCCAACCCCTGGCCCGCCTATCGGACGTCCGTGGAGATCGTGCGCCGCGGCGGGCGCGTCGCCATCGTGAGCCTGCTCGGAAGGGGAGAGGCGCCGGCGGACTTCAACCCGCTCTACTCGGGCTACTTTTTCGACAAGGGCATCTCGATCATCGCCGTCAACGGCCGGGCCGAGGACGTCTACCCGTCCGAGGCGGGAGAAGGGCTGACCCACCGGCGCAGGACCGAGCGCATCCTGGCGCTGATGGCCGATGGCCGGCTGCGGCCGAGCAGGGCGATCACCCACCGCATGCACTACACCGAGATGAAGAAGGCCTACGACATGGCGTCGACCCGCGACAAGAACATGCTCGGCGTGGTGTTCGACTGGACGGACGTCACGGGCTAGGTCTCGGTACTCCCATCGACATGCCGTACCCGGTGTGAATGTGCCAGCCGCGAGGGCAGCGGAAGTCCGCGAGGAGGATCCCGGTGATGTCCCGGCGATCCGGGGTGTTCACGGGCAGGCGTTCGGCAGCCGGTACGAGCCGAGACTGGTCGACATGCTACGCGATTCGGGCCGCGTGGTGCTGTCGCTCGTCGCGATAGCGGCGGACCAGGTCGTAGGGCACGTCTGTTTCACCTCGGTTAGCGTCGAGCCAACCTCTGACTCGCGCTGGGTGGCGCTGGGGCCCATCGGAGTCTTGCCTGGGTTCCAGGGCCAGGGCATAGGGTCGCGGCTGGTGCGCGAGGGACTGCGCGGCTGCCTGTCGAGGGGCTGCGACGGAGTCGTACTGCTCGGAGCGCCCGGATACTATTCGCGGTTCGGGTTCGTTCGGGCGGACGCGCATGGGCTGGCAAGCGAATACGGCGGCGGTCCCCCGTTCCAGGCGATCGAGCTCAGGAAGGGGGCGTTGAGGGAGACTCGCGGGGTCGTGCTGTTCGCACCTGAATTCAGGGACGCGGAGGAGCCAGGCCGGGGCTAGCCGCCAGCCAGCCGCCGCCGCTTCTGGATCACCGGAGTCGTGGCGGCGGAGATCATTGACGTGTTCGCGCCCGTCTCGTCCACCGCCTCCCGCACCGCACCCTTCGCCACGGTCTGCCGGACGGGTTGCCGGCCCCGGCCGGCCCGCCCGAACGCCGGTAGGTTCTTGGCTTCGACCCGCTATGGCAGGGCGGAGTCTACCGGGGGCCGAAGCCGCGGTCTTATTCCTGTACCGGTCGGGCGTCAGGGCCCGCCCTGCATCTGCATCCCGCAGCCGACTGCCGCGCCGATCAGCGTCATGAACGAGGCCTCGTCGCCGGAGGACAGCGTTTCGGCCAGGCCCTGGGGCCCGCCGAGGGCATCCATCAGGCACTGCGGGTCCCCTCTCTGGCCCGGGGGCAGGCCCAGGCCCTCGGCGGCGAGCGGCCATTCGTCGTCATTGAGGCAGGTGACCGTCAGGATCATCAGGGGCATGCCGGCTGCCGTCTGCGCCTGCTCGTCGCCCGACGCGCCCGCCAGCATCATCGCCTGCAGATCCATCCCCTCGATGCCCGCGCGTATGCATCCTGAGGTCTCCACGGTGAGCGGGCCGGTGGCGGCCAGGACCGCCGTGAAGTAGAGGCGGAGCAGCGTCTCGTCTTCGAAGCAGCCGAACAGCTTGGCCCGCTCCTCGGCCGACGCGGTCTCCGGCGCGGCGAACATCTCCATCAGCCGCCCCATTTCCGCCACGCCCGTGACGCAGCCAATCTCGGCCGGGGACATCTGGGCCGCCATGGTCAGCGGGTCAGCGAAGTTCAGGGGCGCCAGCGCGCCCGTTCCGGCCGGCTGGTCGGGGACCTGCGGCGCCGCGGTCGGCGCCGGCGTGGGAGGTACCGGCGTCGCGGTGGGTTCGGGCGTCGCCGTGGGCGCCGGCGTGGCGGTCGGCTCGGGCGTGGCGGTCGGCTCGGGCTCGTCTTCCCCGCACGCCGCAAGGGCGACGAGTGCCACCAGCGCCATGGCCGCCGTGATAAGGGTCAGTCTCGATGCCATCGGGAGAAACCTCCTTGTGGATAGCAGCATGCCTGTGGCCGTCATATTACACCCTGTGCCATACGCTGACACGCCGACGGCGGTGCATCTTCCGGGCTTTTGCGGTGACCACACGTTTCCGCCAATCCCGGGCGGCGCCCTGTCATTCCAGCGAAGGCCCCACCGCCAGGAGACGGGCCGGAATCGAAGCGCGCCGACGTTGCCCCGCGGGCGGGGTCCCCCGCATCGCGTCACCGGCCGACCACCAATTCAGTCGACGGCAGAGACGGTGAGCTGCTGACGGGCCAGGGCCAGGTCGTAGTGAACCTGCCGGCGCATCCAGAAGTCCGCGTCGCTCCACCCGATGCGCTCCAGGGCCAAAGCCACGCCTGGCGTTATGCCGCAGCGCGCGTTCAGCAGCCGCGAAGCTGTGTTGCGGCTCACTCCCAGGCGGTTGGCGAACTCGTTCACGCTCCACCCTGTAGCTTCCAGACTACTTCGTAGGCTGGCGGATGGATGCGTTGGGTTGGCGGCAGTCAGTTGCTCCTCCCCAGTGATAGTGCCCCTAATCCTGCCTTACACCGCCACACGGTGCAACATCTCGACGTTGTCCGCTCCGCCAACCTTGACATCCCGTTCGGCCTATTCTATTTTGGATTGACCGGCTGTGACGGAGACGAACAGGCTGGACCACGGGCGCTCAGCGAGTCTGGGATGGTGAGAGCAGACGCGGCCCGCCCGGCCCAATATCCCTCCAGAGCCGCGGCCCGAACATCCCCCGCGAGGGGGGCAGTAGGCGCCGCCGGAGTCGCCCCCCGTTAGACTGGGCGGCCCGATGAACACGTCGGGCGACAGAGTGCTTCGCCGCTCGCTTCGAGCGCGGAGAACGAGGGTGGTACCGCGGGTGTTTTCGACCCGTCCCTGCGAGGGGCGGGTTTTTTTGTTGCGCGAAATGGGGACTGGGCGGCGACTCGGAGCACCGGTCCCGGGAGTGATGTCATGAGCACTGGAATGTTCAACCCGGTCGATTCGAAGGTCGACTTCCCCGCACAGGAACAGGAGACGCTGGCCTGGTGGGACGAGAACGACATCGTCCAGAAATACCTGGAGCGCAACGACGCTTCGGACAGGCGCTTCTCGTTCATCGACGGGCCGATCACGGCCAACAACCCGATGGGCGTGCACCACGGCTGGGGACGCACCTACAAGGACCTGTTCCAGCGCTTCAAGACGATGCAGGGCTACCGTCAGCGCTACCAGAACGGGTTCGACGGCCAGGGGCTGTGGATCGAGGTCGAGGTCGAAAAGGAGCTCGGCTTCGAGTCGAAGCGCGACATCGAGAAATTCGGCATCGACAGGTTCGTCGAGCTCTGCAAGGAGCGGGTGCGCAAGTTCGCCGACGTCCAGACGTGGCAGTCGGTCCAGCTCGGCTACTGGATGGACTGGGACAACTCGTACCACACGATGGCGGACGAGAACAACTACACGATCTGGCACTTCCTGAAGGTCTGCCACGAGCGCGGCTGGATATACGAGGGGACCGACGTCATGCCCTGGTGCCCGCGGTGCGGAACCGGCCTGTCGCAGCACGAGATCGTCACAGAGGGCTACAAGGAGATCACGCACCCCGGCCTCTACCTGCGCTTCCCGCTGGTCGACCGGGAGGGCGAGTCGCTGCTGGTCTGGACGACGACGCCTTGGACGCTGACCAGCAACACCGCGTCCTACGTCCACCCGGAGCTCACCTACGCGAAGGCCCGGACGGCGGACGGCGTCTTCTACCTGCTCAAGAGCAGGTTGTCGGAGCTGAAGCAGGAGTACGAGGTGCTGGAGGAGATGCCCGGCGCCGCGCTCGACGGGCTGCGCTACCGCGGGCCGTTCGACGAGCTGCCGGCGCAGCAGGGCGTCGAGCACCGCGTCGTGCTGTTCGACGAGGTGAGCGAGCGGGAGGGCACGGGCGTCGTGCATACTGCCCCGGGCGCAGGCGAGGTCGACTTCGAGCTGAGCAAGCGCGAGGGGCTGACCGTCATCGCGCCCCTGGACGAGTTCGGCGTCTTCGTCGACGGCTTCGACTGGCTGACGGGCCGCAGCGTCTTCGACGTCAACGACGACATCTACCGGAGCCTGGAGGACAAGGGGCTCTTCTATCGCCTCGAGTCCTACAGCCACCGGTACCCGGTCTGCTGGCGCTGCGACACCGAGCTGGTGTTCAGGCTGGTCGACGAGTGGTTCATCTCGATGGACGAGCTACGCGACCTGATCGCGCGCGTCACCAGGAACGTCAACTGGGTCCCGTCGTTCGGGCTGCAGCGCGAGCTCGACTGGCTGCGCAACATGGACGACTGGATGATCTCCAAGAAGCGGTTCTGGGGGCTGGCGCTGCCGATCTACAAGTGCGAGTGCGGCCACTTCGAGGTGATCGGCAGCGAGACGGAGCTGGAGGCCAGGGCGGTCGATGGCTGGGACCGGTTCGAGGGCAACTCGCCGCACCGGCCCTGGATCGACGAGGTCAAGATACAGTGCACGCAGTGCGGCAAGCCCGTCTCGCGCATCCGGGACGTCGGCAACCCGTGGCTCGACGCCGGCATCGTCCCCTTCTCCACGATGGGCTACAGGGACGACCGCGTCCACTGGCGGGACTGGTTCCCCGGCGACCTGATCTCGGAGAGCTTCCCCGGCCAGTTCCGCAACTGGTTCTACTCGCTGCTCACCATGAGCACCGTGCTGGAGGACTCGGAGCCGTGCAAGGCCGTGTTCAGCTACGCGATGATGCGCGACGAGCACGGCGAGGAGATGCACAAGAGCAAGGGCAACGCGATCTGGTTCGAGGACGCCGCCGAGAAGATGGGAGTCGACTCGATGCGGTGGGTCTACACCAGGCACCGGCCCGAGGCCAACCTGAACTTCGGCTTCAACGTCGCCGACGGCGCGCGCCGCGGCTTCCTGATACCGCTCTGGAACGTCTACTCGTTCTTCGTCACGTACGCCAACATCGACGGCTACGACCCGGCGACGCCCGCGCCGCCGGTGGAAGAGCGCCCTGAGCTGGACCGGTGGATCATATCCGAGCTGAACGAGCTGACGGCCGACGTCACGTCGGCGCTGGAGCGGTACGCTCCGCAGGACGCCTGCGCGCGGTTCGAGAGCTTCGTCGGCTACCTGTCGAACTGGTACGTACGCCGGAGCCGCCGCCGCTTCTGGAAGAGCGAGGCGGACGACGACAAGCTGGCCGCCCACTCGACGCTGTACGAGTGCTTGGTCACGCTTGCCCGGCTGCTGGCGCCGTTCGTGCCGTTCGTGACCGAGGAGATGTACCGCAACCTCGCCCGCCCGACGAACGGGACCGAGAGCGTGCACCTCGAATCGTACCCGGTCGCGGACGAGTCGAAGATCGACCGTGGCCTGTCGGAGGCCACGCGCCTGGCGATGCGGCTGTCCAGCCTCGGCCGGTCGGCCCGCAGCAAGGCCGGCCTCAAGGTGCGCCAGCCGCTGGAACGCGCCCTGGTGTCGCTGCGGTCGGAGTCGGAGCGCGGCGCGCTGGAGCGCGTCCGGGACCAGGTGCGCGACGAGCTGAACGTCAAGGAGGTCGCGGCGATGGAGGACGACGATGAGGTCGTTGGCTTCCACGTCGAGGCGGTGCTGTCGAAGGTCGGCCCGCGCTTCGGCCCCCGCACGAGGGAGGTCGTGGCGGCCGTGCAGGCCCAGGACGCCCGCGAGGTCTACCGGCGAGTCGACAGCGGACGCCCCGTCGAAGCGGGCGAGTTCACGCTGGAGCCGGACGAGGTATCGGTCACGCGCACCGACGCCGAGGGCTACGTCTCGGCGACCGAGGCCGACTACACCGTCGCCGTCACTACGGAGGTCACCCGCGAGCTCGAGATGGAGGGACTGGCGCGGGAGCTCGTGCACGTCGTCCAGAACATGAGGCGCTCGGCGGGATTCGACATAGCCGACCACATCGACATGTACGTCACCGGCGACGACGAGCTGGACGAGCTGCTGGCCGCGCACGGCGACTACGTCCGGCGCGAGACCCTCGCGGAGACGGTCGAGAGAACGGCGGCGCCCGAGGGGGCGTTCTCCGAGTCGCACAAGGTCAACGGCCGCGAGGCGTCGATTGGGCTCGTGCGAAGAGGATAGTGGGTAGTGGATTGCGGGGACGGGCCAAGAGTCCCGTCTGTCGGTCGCCGCTTGCCCGGGGCGACACTCTGTCGCACCAGATCAGACGCGGTACATCATACCTTCGTCGCCGAAGCCGAAGTCAGGAAAACGCATGCCAGGTATTTCGGTAGGCCCCATCCCCCTGTCGAAGTCCGGTTGACGGTCCGTTTCGGTCTTCAGCGGGCGCAGCCAACGGGTCTGCTCGGCGTGCCAGAATTCCAGCATGGTCCAGCCTGCGGATGACTCGTACCGGTGCTGCTCTGCGGTCAGCAGACCGCCCAGGCTCAGGTGAACGCCGTCCCACTCTTCTGATACGGCCCCCCAATTCGGCGCCAGTCGGTCGTCTTCATCATCCCTTGCGGGGTACTTGACACACAGATCGTGCCAGTCGGACGGTCCATGAATCTCGAACACTCGCACGTCCTCGAGGACGCGCATGGACCACCACGCCAGCGGGAACTGACAATGGTAGTCCCCAACCCGTTCATCGTAGGCAATGAGCTCCGATGTCAGGTGCGGCCCGTACAGAGTGGATGTGGTCTGACCGCCGTAGGGCTTCTGCGCGTAACGCTCCCAAGGCCCAGATGGGTTCTTCGGTCGACGCCAACCCGCCGTATCGGGCGGAGTGCCGTAGACGTATCTGTAGCCTGGAAACGTCGACTCCCGCGAGTCCAGTGTCCTATCCGGGACCGAGATCACGGAGAGCCATGCCTGCCTCCGCGGGTCCAAGTCGTCGAACCACCAGGCGGTATCCGGGTGCTCGATCAGGGCGCGCGCCTGGGACGCCTTCCCCTTTGCGAGGCCCAGCACCCCAGGCGCGACTAGACCATGGTCGCCGCTGTGCACGTCCACGAAGTCGGCGCACCCAGCGGCCAGCGGTAGGCTCGCCTTCGGATCCGCAATGTCCTCCGGCGTCAGGCCGCTCTCGTCAAGTACCACCACGAATGCACAGCCCACAATGGAGGTCAGGAGATCGTCAGCTCGTGTGTCGATATCGGTCATCGGCTGATCACTCCCTGCTGCTAGCTGCTCGGGCCTTCGCACTCCACGTTCGCTTGGTTCCCGCTATACCCCGTGTAGGTGACGGCCCCGACTGTCAGACGCCCGATGGCGACCTGGAGATACCGCTCTGTGGCTCTGTGGTGCCGATCTCGCATGGCGCACTGATGTATCCTCTCATGAGCACCTTGCCCTTCCGGTTTGGATAGCAGTCAGGGTCGCCGACCCCAGACGGGCAATTGCTCATCTTTGTCGCCACGGGGATGAAAGTCAAGCCGTTCCATTTTGACAGTTCCTGGACAATCTCAGCGGTGTGAGGGGGTGGTGTGGTTGTACACTCGATAGTCGTCTTCCCTTGAACGTTCCCAGGCCCCGGGTTACTCCCCTTCGACTCGTGGGGGTCGTGGGCCCTGGTGCGGCAACCCCATGGGTTAACGCGCCTTGTCTGCATTGCTCCATCCCCGCTCGAGGCCGCAAGCATAAGGCCACCGCCATCCTCGCCGGGACCACTGTCGTCTTCGACACTGGCAGCTTGTCGGAGGAGGCCAATGTCATCCTCGCCGGGGTCCGCCGCAACCGACATGGGGTTTGCGGCCAACGTTGCTGTGGCCGCCACCACGGCAACGATAGCTACTACCATCGATCGCTTGATCATTTTCGCACCTCCTGCACGTTTGTGATACTCCAAAACGTTTCGTAAAGATTCCAGGATTTCCATGGAAGCCCCGTCCAGGCGATGGCCGTGAAACAATGCCGGACGTCCGTATCCGACCTCTAGGAAGCCGTGAGGAAAGCAGCGGAATTGCAGGGACGGTCATTGAAGAGGGACGATTCGCTACGAGAGATCGAAAGGCTGCGGGCTCGCGTCGCCCCAGGATGAGCGAGGCTATCCGCCGCATCACCGAGAGTCGGACCTCGACACCGTGCTCCAGGAAGTCGTGGACGGCGCTCGCTCGCTGACCGACGCCTGATATGGCGTGGTCGGGGTGTACGACGACTCAGGGCGAGTTCGACAGGTCATCACTTCCGGCATGACTCCCGAAGAACGCCGGCTGCTGGGCAGCCTGCCCAGGGGGTTGAGGGCCGGCGGGTCGACGGCGGGCGTACCGTCGTGGCGGGCGAGTTCACGCTGGAGCCGGACAAGGTGTCGGTCACGCGCACCGACGCGGAGGGCTACGTCTCGGCGACGGAGGCCGACTACACCGTCGCGGTCACGACGGAGGTCACGCGCGAGCTGGAGCTGGAGGGCCTGGCCCGCGAGCTGGTGCACGTCGTCCAGAACATGAGGCGCTCGGCGGGGTTCGATATCGCCGACCACATCGACATGTACGTCACCGGCGACGACGAGCTGGACGAGCTGCTGGCCGCGCACGGCGACTACGTCCGGCGCGAGACCCTCGCGGAGACGGTCGAGAGAACGGCGGCGCCCGAAGGCGCGTTCTCCGAGTCCCACAAGGTCAACGGCCGCGAGGCGGTAGTCGGGCTGGTACGCCGGTAGGGGACACCCGGGAAATTGTCGTCCTGAGCTTGTCGAAGGACCTGGGGCGGGGTCGCCTCGACGTGGACGGCGTGTGGCCCCCGCCCCAGGCCCCTCGCTCCGCTCGGGGTGACAATCTACGGCGGCTTGCCGCCGGCGCCCGGGCGGCTACTCGTACAGCTTGTAGCTTCCCGCCGGGTCTACGATCGACTTCTCGTTGTTGTACTCGCCCACGATGACGCCGTCGGGTAGCCCGGTGAAGTGCTCGCCCGTTTTGATGAACAGCGTCGGGTCCTTGCGGTACTCGGCGACACCGGTGTCGAAGGCGTCTCGCGCCCGGTAGAGCCGGACCATCGCGTTGCCCACCGTGCCTATGCTGACCATCCCCTGGGCCTCCAGCCTCGACCCGAGCTTGTTGAAGTCGTGCGCGTGGCCGGGCCTGGGCCCGAAGGTGGACTCACTCAGCGGGCTCTCGGAGCCGTCCGGGTTCCTGATGCTGCCGGTCGACTCCTTCCACCTGCCGTAAGCTGGATGCACCCACTGTTCGATCAGGTGCCAGAAGGTGCTCCGGAAGTACGGTACGCCCAGCAGCATGATGGAGGCGTCCCACTCGTAGAGCCTCCAGAACGGCCCGTCGGCCGCCCACGCCACGGGCCGGTGGACCGACATCATCTCCTCCGCCCGCCTGCCGATGGCCGACATCGACTGCCAGATGTGGGGGCTGCGGAACGCCTCCGGGCGGCTGCGCAGGGCGTTGGTGATCTGCCCGACCTCGGAGGGGGTGGTGTCCGGGTCGTAGGTCTGCTTGCGCCTGCGGTTGATGCTGCAGAAGGTGGGGACGGCGAGCGTGCCCTCCGGCCCGAGCACGTCGAGCACCGCGTCCACGACCGTGTCCGCGCCGCCGTCCACCTCGCCCAGGCTGCTGAGCGAGCTGTGCATGAAGACGACCGCGCCCGGCGTCAGCCCGAGGGCCGTCAGGGCTTCGGAGATGTCACGCCGTGTGAGTGGCGCCGCGGTCGTCGTAGCCATGGGCTGTGCGCTACGACCGGCGCTCGGCGAGCCGCAGCGTGGCGGTGCGCGCCCGGTTCTCGCGCAGGTAGTCGACGGTGACGCGGTCGCCGGAGGCGTAGGTCTGGAGCAGGCTGAGGAAGCTGGCCATGTCCGGGGTGGGCACGCCGTCGAGCGCGGTGATCACGTCCTGGACGCGGATTCCGGCCCGGTAGGCCGGCTCCGACTCCGACATGTGTGTGACGATGACGCCCTGCTTGACGCCGAGGCCGAGCTCGCTGGCGATGGCCGGCGTGACATCGGCGCCCAGCAGGCCGATGAGCGGCCTCATCGCGCGGCCGTGGTCGACGAGGCTGTCTATGATGCGCTTCGCTACGGTCGCGCTCTGGGCGAAGCCGACGCCCTGGGCCCTCGGCAGCAAGGCCTGGTTGATCCCCACGACCTCGCCCTTCAGGTTGACCAGCGGGCCCCCGCTGCTGCCGGTGTTGATCGCCGCGTCCGTCTGGATCATGTCGTAGAAGGTGCCGTCGTCGGTCGGGACGGTGCGCCCCAGGGCGCTGACGATGCCTAGGGTCACCGTCGGGCTGCCCTGGAGCGAGAGCGCGTTGCCGATGCTGATGACCCAATCGCCCACCCTGAGGTCGCCCGACTCGTCGAAGGCCGCGACCGGCAGGTCTTCGGCGTCGATCTTCAGCAGGGCGAGGTCGCCGGGAGGCGGGTCCTGCCCCACGACTTCCGCGTCGTAGGTCTCTCCGCTGGCGAGGTGCACCCTGATCTCCCTCGCCCTGTCCACGACGTGGTTGTTCGTGACGATGTAGCCGTTGGACCGCACTATGAACCCCGACCCTGCCTGCTCCCCCGTCACCGTCGTGAAGAGACCCCGGACGACCGACTCGGTCGTGATCGAGACGACCCAGGGGCTGACCTGCTCGACGACGTCGGCGACCGATGGCAGCGGGTCCCGGGACGCGGCGGGCTCGGCCTCGGGAGAGCCGCAGGCCGCCAGCCCGATCATCGCCGGCAACACCAGGGCCGTCAGTCGCAGCCGCGTGCCCACGTCAGGCCGGCCGGGCTGTTTCGACCACCCGCAGCCGGACGCGTGAGAAGCCGCTCCAGAGCATTCTCCAGCTCCGGCCGCTCCCGACGTTGGCTACGTAGTCGCAGTAGCGGGAGCAGACGAGTGCGCCAAACAGGACTATGGTGGCCGACAGGTATACCCAGGTGAGCAGCGCCAGGACGGCCCCGATCGATCCGTAGAGCACGTTGTAGTGCGGGAAGGTACTTACGTACCAGACGAAAGCCAGGCTGGTCGCGTTGAAGGCCAGGGAGCCGAGCAGCGCCCACGGCCAGACGTCGCGGAATCGCACCTCGGTGTTGGGCAGGTATCGATATATCGTGAGAAACGTCAGGAAGAGCAGGACCGGCGTTACCAGTTTCGGCACCAGGCTCCACAGGAGGCCGCCGAATATGTTCTCCTCGGGCGCGACCGTGATGGCGATCTCCCTGAAGATCTCGAAGACCGCGGTGCTGAAGAGTAGCAGCGTCACCAGCACGCCCGCCGCGAAGACGAGCCCGAAGTCGATGAGCCGTTCCTTGAGGAAGGGCCTGGCCTCCGTGATCCCCCAGGCGGTGTTCACGCCCTTTCGGATCGCCCCGAACATGGCCGTCGACGCCCATACGACGCCGGCAAGGCTGACGACGGCTACCTCGTCCCGCGCGTCGGTGACGTTGTGTATGGTGTCGCCGACGAAGCTGTGCGACACGGGGACGATCGAGGCGATGGCGTCTATGAGCTTGGTCTCCTCCTCCGCGGTTTCAGGCCCGAAGATGTAGGTCAGCAGGATCGTGAGGAAGAGGAAGAGCGGGAACATCGAGAACAGCGTGTAGAACGCTATGGCGCCGGCCGAGTGCGAGCAGTTGCGACGCAGGTACTCGCAGATGGCGTCCCAGCAGAACATCGCCAGCCGTACGACGGTCAACCTGGCCTCCAAAGCCTCGATGAGAGTCGATCCAGAGCCTTAGCGAACCGGGGATTCGGGTATCAACTGTCTCAAAACAGTATATCGCTTTGGCCCCCGGCTTGCTCAGACAACCTGCCGGGCCGTGGGGAGCCGCTACTCTTCGACCACCAGCCTGAAGGCGAACGGCGCGATCACGAGGAACACGGCGTCGAACGCGGCCAGCAGGGCGATCCAGCGCCCCGCCTCGCCCGGGGTCCCGTCGCCCAGCAGCAGGCCCGTGGCCTCGACCGCCGCCAGGATGGCGGGCAGGGCGGCCGGGAGAAAGAGCAGCGGCAGCATCACCTCCCGAGCCCTGGTGTTCGCGGCCATTGCCGCGAAGACCGTCCCCACCGTCGCGGTGCCAAGCGTCGCCAGGAGGGCGATCGGCAGCAGCAGCGGCTCGGCGATCGACACGTCGAACATCACGGCGAACACGGGGAACACCAGCACCTCGACCACCAACATGAACAGCGTGTTGGAGGCGACCTTGCCGAAGAACACCGCGTCGCGTCCCGCCGGGGCGAGCAGCAGGCCGTCCAGCCCGCCGGACTCCATCTCGAGCGCGATCGACCGGGTGAGTCCCAACAGTCCCCCGAACGCGATTGCGATCCACAGCACGCCCGGCGCCACGAGAACTGCCGTGTGCGGCGTGATTTCGATTGCGAAGCTGAACACGACGACGACCAGCAGCGAAAACACCAGCAGCGAGACGACCACGTCCTTGGAGCGGGTCTCCAGCAGGATGTCCCGCCAGACTATCGCGGCGGCCGGCCTCACGAAGTTCTTCACGAGCGCCCTCCCGTGCGGCTGAAGTACGCCTCGCGGACCTCGTCGGCCGCGTCCGGCGACAGGCCCGACCGGCTGTAGACGACTTCGCCGCGGGACAGGACGACCAGGCTGTCCCCGATCTCCAGCCCGCGCGCCAGGTCGTGCGTGGTGACCAGGACCGAGCGCGGGGGATCGGACTGTTCGCCCATGGCCGCGTCGAGCAGCCGCAGCGCCTCCTGGTCCAGGCCGCTCTCGGGTTCGTCCATGACCAGCACCGCCGGCCCGTGGAGCAGCGCCCGCGCTATGCTGAACCGCTTCCGGAAGCCGTGGGACAGCGTGCCGGCGCGCTGCCGGAGCCGGTCGGCGATGCCGAGGAGCTCCGAGACCTGCGCTATGCGGTCGTCGGTCCGGTCGAGGCCGAACATCCGGCCGAAGAAGGCGAGGTTCTCGTAGCCGGTCAGGCCGTCGTAGAGCAGGGCGTCGTGGGTCACGACGCCGACTCGTCGGCGGGCGCGCTCCGGCTCGCTGGCGAGATCGATGCCGGCTATGCGCACCCGGCCCGCGTCGGGCCGCGCCAGCCCGGCGAGGATCCGCACCAGCGTCGTCTTGCCCGACCCGTTGGGCCCCAGGACGGTGAGCACCCGGCCCCATGGGACCTCCAGGTCGAGGCCGCGCAGCACCTGTGTGCGGGCGTATGCCTTGCTCAGGCCGCGGATCTCTATTGCAGAGTCGCCAGGCGCGGTCATGCCGGCGCGAGCCCCGTGGCCGAAGGTGAGAGCCCCGGTCCCTTCCATTGTTCCCTCTCCACCACGCGGGATAGGGTCGGGGTGAGGGGGCGTTGAACCCGGTGCACGTCTGGCGCCGCCAATCTGTGGCGGCTTTGGAATGGCCCTGGCGAGAGCCCTGTCGAACTGGTCTTGCTCATGGCGCGATTGTATTATAGGTCGGTAGTCATGGTTGCCGGAGGCGACCCGATGTCGAGCATACAGGCGTTGCAGGAGCGGTACGAGCAGCTCGACCGCAGGTTCGAGACGCGGCCCGAGAGCGCGGTCGACGCGGCGTGCCTGCTCGCCTTCGACTACGACTACCAGGGCAGCCGGGCCGAGGTCGTCATCGACACCGAGGAGTTCACGGCGGTCTGCCCGTGGACCGGACTGCCAGACTTCGGCAAGCTGACGATCAGCTACGTGCCGGACGGCCAGTGCATCGAGCTCAAGAGCCTCAAGTACTACCTGCTGTCGTACATGGGCGTCGGGATCGTCCACGAGCACGCCGCCAACCGGATTCTCGAAGATCTGGTCGCCGTCTGCCAGCCGGCCCGCATGTCGGTCGACCTCGACTACAACGTCCGCGGCGGCCTTCACGCACGCGTCACCGCCCGCTACGAGCGGGACGCATGACGGCGACGTGAGAGCGCCGCGCCGGCCCCGATGACCAGCTTCGCCGTCACCCTGCTGTCCGGAGGGCTCGACTCCACGACCGTGACGGCGTACGCGAAGTCACGTTCGGACCGGCTGACCGCCATCACGTTCCAGTACGGGCAGACGCACAGCCGCGAGGTGACCAGCGCGTTAGAGGTCGCCCAACGCCTGGAGATCGATCACCGCCTGGTGGACATCTCGTTCCTCGGCGACGTCGCCTGGTATTCGGCGCTGACCAACCCGGAGGCCTTCCCGCTGCCGACCGACCGCGAGCCGAAGCGGATGGGCGCGAGCATCCCCATCACCTACGTGCCGCTGCGCAACACGACGTTCGTGGCGCTGGCCGCCGCATACCTGGAGAGCCAGGTGCTCCACGCCATCGAGGTCGAGCGCGTCGCCGCCGGCGACGTATCCGCGGCCGTCTACATGGCGCCGAACGTGCTCGACTACAGCGGCTACCCGGACTGCCGCCCGGAGTTCTACGCGCAGATGTCGGAGACGCTCCGCCACGGCAGCAAGCTGGGCGCCGAGTACGGTGTCGACATCCGCATCGAGACGCCGATCATAGAGCTGTCCAAGGCGGAGATCGTCCGCATGGCGGTCGACCTGGGCGCGCCGCTGGAGCTCACCTGGAGCTGCTATGCCGGCGGCGAGCGGCCGTGCGGCGCGTGCGATAGCTGCGTCCTGCGCGCCAGGGGCTTCAGCGAGGCTGGCGTAGAGGACCCGGCGCTGGTCGGCCGATGCTGAAGGTCAGCCGGATGCCTTCGGGCGAGCCGGAGATATTCCACTCCATCCAGGGGGAGGGAGCCTCGGCGGGCCGCCCGTCGGTCTTCCTGCGGCTGGCGACCTGCAACCTGGCCTGCTCCTGGTGCGACACGAAGTACACCTGGGACTGGGAGCGGTACGATCCCCGGGAGCAGATCGTGTCGCTGGACGCGTCCGACATTCGCCTGCGGCTCGAATCGCTGCCGTGCAGGAACCTGGTCGTCACCGGCGGCGAGCCGATGCTGCAGCAGTCTGAGCTGGGGCCGCTGGCGCTGTCGCTGAGCGACGGGGGCTGGACCATCGAGGTCGAGACTAACGGCACGGTCGCCCCGAACGCCGAGATGGCGGCCGCCGTCTCGCAGTGGAACGTCTCGCCGAAGACGGCCAACTCAGGTAACGGTGCCGACCGCCGCGAGGACTCAGACGCGCTGCGGGCTTTCGCGCGGCTCCCCGTGTCCTACTTCAAGTTCGTCGTGACCGAGCCCGGCGACGTCGACGAGGTGGCCGGCGTGGTCGAGCGGCACGGCCTGCCGCGAGACCGCGTGCTGCTGATGCCCGAGGGCACGACGCCGGACGCGATCCACGAGCGCGGCGACTGGGTAGCCGAGCAGTGCGTTCGGCGCGGCTACCGCTTCACGACGCGTCTGCACATAGCCCTCTGGGGAGACGAGCGCGGGCGCTGACGCACAGGCCCGGCCGCTCGCGGGGCGCTACTCGGCTGTCCCTACCAGGACGTCGTCGCCCTCGATGCGCACCGGGTACGCCTTGACCGGCTCGGCCGCCGGGGGCGCCGTGAAGTCGCCCGACTTGAGGTCGAACTGGGCGCCGTGCAGCGGGCACTCCACCTGCCCGTCTTCGACCCAGCCCTGGGAGAGCGGCCCGCCGTCGTGGGAGCACTCCTCTCCGATGGCGTAGAACTCGCCGTCGAGCCTGGCAAGCAGGACCGGCTCGTCTCCTACGTCCACCTGCATCGTCCCATCGTCTTCCAGATCGTTAACCGACGCAACTCTGACGAACTCGCCCATCGCTGACTGCCTCCAGATTCGGCCTTGGGGTTCGCTGACCCTGACGGGCGCCATTATATCGTCTGCCGGGCGGGATACAACGCCTCTGCCATCGGCGCCACCCTGGTGTATGATTGTTCATGCGGTCGCCAGTGGCGTGTGCGGGCGGCCACATACGAGACCGTCGGACGTGATTTTGCCGCCAATTTCAGCCAAGCGCGTGTCTGCCCCATGAAGCTGGCGTCACAGGCCGTGTTGGTATTGGCGGTCGTGGCGGCCGCCGCGGGCGTCCTCTACCTGCTGCTCAACGCCTCGACGCCCTCCGACGGCATCGAGGTCCTGCTTCCCACCCCGGCGCCCGGCGAAATCCAGGTCTACGTCACGGGAGCGGTGCGCGCGCCGGGGGTCTACGCGATCGGCGGGAACGCGCGCCTGGCCGCCGCGGTCCAGGCGGCGGGCGGCGTCACGGACGAGGCCGACCTCGACGCCGTGAACCTCGCGGCCCGGCTGGTCGACGAGGCCCACTGGCACATTCCGGCCCGCGGCGAGACGCCCTCATCCGCCCAGCCGGCCGGGAAGGCCGGCACGGGCAGGATCGACATAAACTCTGCCGGAGTCGACGTGCTGGTCTCCCTGCCCCAGATCGGCAGCGTGAGGGCGGCCGCCATCGTCGCCCACCGCGAGGCCAACGGCCCGTTCGCGACCCCCGAGGACCTGCTCGACGTCACCGGCATCGGGCCCGCGACGCTGGAGGCCATCCGCGACCTGGTCGAGGCCCGCTGATGGGCCGGGCGGCGCGCATCGGCGTCCGGCCGTTCTCGCACACAGCGCGATGCGCCTCCTCGCACTAGCCACGGCCTTCACCGCCGGCGCATATGCCGGCGGCAGCGTTGAGCTGCCCCTGCCGGCCGTCATGCTGTTCGGCGTGTCCTCGGCGCTGCTGGCGGTCGCGTCGGGTATGGGAAGGCGAGCCTTCCTGCCCGCGTTCCTCGTGCTTACGGTGGTGGCCGGCGTGGCCCGGAGCGGCTTCGGCGGGGAGGACGCCGTCGAGGCCTATGCCGCCTACCACGGGCAGAGCGGCGTGCGGATCGAGGGCGTCGTCGACGGCGACGCGGAGGCGGCGAGCGAGTCGCTCAGGTTCACGCTCGCGGTCGAGCGCATCGACGCGGACGTGCTGTCTTCCGACGAGCCGGGCAGGGTGCTGGTCACCGTGAGGCCCTCACCGGAGCTGGTCCGGATGCGCCCCACGGCCCCGGTCCGCGGCGGCGACCGGCTTCGGCTGACCGGGACGATCGAGGAGCCGTGGCAGGGGACCGAGGACTTCGACTACCCGGCTTACCTCGCCCGGCAGGGTATCGCCGCGGTGGTCCCGTTCCCGCACGTCGAGCTGCTGCGGCAGGCGGAGGGCCCCGGCACGTGGCTTGCCGAGGCGCGCCGAATGCTCGCCCGGTCGCTGGACAACGCCGTGCCCGAGCCGCAGGCGGCGATGGGGCAGGCGCTGCTGCTGGGCAACAGGGACAACCTGCCCGACGACCTGCTGGAGGACTTCCGCGTCACCGGCGCGTCGCACCTGCTGGCGATCTCGGGCCTGCACATGACCGTGGTGCTCGGCATCGTGCTGGCCGTATCGAGCTGGGCCATCGGCCGACGCCGGCAGCTCTACCTGGCCGCGCCGCTCGTGGCGATGTGGGGATACGCTTTGCTGGCGGGGGCGCCTCCGTCCGCGACGCGGGCCGCCATCATGGGAACCGTGTACCTCGCCGCCTTCGCGCTCGGCCGGCCGCGCAGCGTGCTGCCCGCCCTGGGCCTGGCGGCCGCGGTCATGGTGGCGGTCGACCCGGCCGTGCTGTCGGCGGTGTCGTTCCAGCTCAGCTTCGCCGCGATGGCCGGCATCGCGACGCTCGCCGAGCCGCTCGCCGCTCGCCTGCGGGCAATCGGCCGCTCCGGCGATGACCGGGGCGACTCGGCCGGACCTCTCGTGCAGCTCGTGGCCTCGTCCGCCGCGATGACGATAGCGGCGACCGTGGCGACGCTGCCGCTCGTGGCCTTCCACTTCGAGCGCGTATCGCTCGTCGGCCTGCCGGCTACTCTCGTGGCGATGCCCGTCATGCCGCTCGTGCTGGTCTCCCACGGCGCCGCGGGACTGGCGGGGCTCGTCTCGGACACGCTGGCGCAGCCGTTCGGGTGGGTCGCGTGGATCACGACCGCGTACATCACCGGCGTCGTGGGCCTGATCGCCCGGCTGCCGGGCGCCGCGTTCGAGACGGGCGCCGTCGCGCCGGCCCTCGTCGTCGCCTACTACGCCGCGCTTGTGGGGATATGCATGCGCCGCTGGCTCGTCGAAACGGCGTCCCGCGTCCCGGACGGCGTGCGCGGCCTTCGTCCCGCTATCGACCGCGGCGTGTCGTGGTGGATCGTCGGCCCGGTGGCCGCTCTCGCCGCTCTCGTTTGGGCGGTCGTGCCCATGCTGCCGGACGGCGACCTCCACGTCACCTTCGCCGACGTGGGGCAGGGCGACATGGCGGTGGTCACGACTCCCGCCGGGCGCCTCATCGTCGTCGACGGCGGGCCGAGCCCGGTCGTCGCGGCAAGAGCCGTGGCCGACGAGCTGCCCTTCTGGCGGCGTCACGTCGACCTGGTGGTGCTGACGCACCCCCACAGGGACCACGTGTCCGGGCTGACCGAGATACTGGGGCGCTACGACGTGCTGCGCATACTCGAGCATCCGGTGGCCTTCGACTCGGGCGCCTACGAGGCCTGGCGGTCGGCGGTAGACGCGGAGGGCGCCGTCGTCACGCACGCCCGGGCCGGGCAGTCTATCCTCACCGACGACGGTGTGCTGGTACAGGTGCTCGGGCCGCCGGACAGCCTGATCGGCGATAGCTCCGACGCGGACGTCGACAACGCGTCGGTGGTGCTCAGGATCGTCTACGGGGAGGTCTCGTTCCTGCTGACCGCCGACCTGTTCGCGCCGGGGGAGCGGGCGCTCGTGGCCGGCGCCGCGTCCATAGACAGCGACGTGCTGAAGGTCGCGCACCACGGCAGCCGCAGCTCGTCGACGGAGCAGTTGCTGGCCGCCGTCAGTCCGACGGCGGCGGTCGTCTCGGCCGGTGCGGACAACCGCTTCGGCCACCCGCACCCGGAGACGATGGAGGCGCTGGGCCGGTACGTCGCGCCCGGCATGGTCTTCCTGACCGGCGCCAGCGGCAGCGTCGAATTCGTCACCGACGGCCAGCGGCTGACCGTGCGCACGCAGCGGTAAACCGCCGGTCTGCGGCTGGTCGAAAGGGGCGCATGCCGCCATCCTTTCTGGGTGCCGGCGTGCTTGCGCGGGCACACCTGGACGGATACAGTTTGCAGTAAGGCGTTGCCCAACCGCCGCCGATATTCGAGGCGTGGATGCTCGCCGGAGTACACTATTGAATCCCAGAATCGACATCCCGATGGACAGGATCGCGGAGTACTGTCAGCGCAACCGCATCCGGCGTCTTGCCCTGTACGGCTCGGTCCTGCGTGACGACTTCACGCCCGAGAGCGACGTGGACGTACTCGTCGAGTTCGAGCCCGACGCACGCGTGGGCCTGGCGTTCTTCACGATGCACGAAGAGCTGTCGACGATACTCGGTCGGCGGGTGGACCTGAGCACCTTCAAGGGGGTCGAAGAAAGCCGCAACTGGCTGCTCAAAGCCGAGATACTCGATTCGGCACAGGTGCTGTATGACAAGGCGCGATGAAACGCTATTCCTCGTGGACATGCTGAACCACGCCAGTGAAGCCATCGAGTTGCTTGGGAACGCCGACTCTACCGATTTGACGACAGACCGCGTAACCGAATTGGCCGTACGAAAGTTGGTGGAGGTCGTAGGTGAAGCCGCAACCAGGGTTTCTCCAGCTACACGGCAGCGTCACCCGGAAATCGCCTGGGCTCAGATCGTCGGGGCACGCAACCGCCTTGTCCATGGCTACGACGATGTTGACCTGACCGTCCTTCTGGATATCGTGCAGAACGATCTCCCGCCGCTCGTCGAGCAACTGAGGTCAATCGTTGGGGAAGGACCGCGCAGCCAATGAACGACCGTAGACTGGGACATTGCGCGTTGACGGCGCTCGCGGCGTTGGCCGCGGTGCTGATCGTCGGCTGTGGAGCCGCCGCGGCCCCGACGCCGACGCCCGAGCCGACCGCGACCGCGACGCCGGCACCGACCCCGACCGCCACGCCCACCCCTGTCCCGCCGACCCCGACGCCGGCGGTCATGCGGCTCCCGCAAGTGCCGGTGCGCGAGCTGCCGCTGGCGCTGTTCAACGGCGACACGCTGCGGCTGTCCGACCTGTACGGGCAGATCGTCGTCCTGAACTTCTGGGCGTCGTGGTGCGGGCCCTGCGTCACCGAGATGCCCGCGTTCGACCGCGTCTACAACGACTACCGCGACCGCGGCGTGACCTTCCTGGGCATCGACACCCAGGACGTCGAGCTCGCCGCCAAGGCGTTCGCCGACAGGATCGACGTGAGCTACCCGCTCGGCGTCGACGAGACCGGCCGGCTGGCCGCCGAGTTCGGCCGGGTCGGGAACGACGGCGTCTTCGCGCTGCCGACGACGGTGATTCTCGGCGCCGACGGCAGGGTGCTGAGGACGTGGGTCGGGGCGCTCCGGGAGGACGTCCTGCGGGGGTTCCTCGAGAGCGCCCTGGAGACGGGCTAGCCCTGCCGGAAGGAGAATCTATGCGCGACGACGGACGAAGGGCGGATGAGCTCAGGCCGGTCAGGATCACGACCGGCTTCCAGGAGTTCGCCGAGGGCTCGGTGCTGATCGAGACCGGCCGGACCCGGGTGCTGTGCGCTGTCAGCGTGGAGGACGGCGTGCCGCCGTTCCTGCGGGACTCGGGCCGGGGATGGGTCACCGCCGAGTACTCGATGCTGCCCCGCTCTACCAACACGCGCACGCGCAGGGAGACCAGGCCCCGCGGGCGCACCCAGGAGATCCAGCGCCTGATCGGCCGCTCGCTCAGGGCCGCGGTCGACATGGAGGCGCTGGGCGAGCGCACCCTGATCGCCGATTGCGACGTGCTGCAGGCCGACGGGGGCACGCGCACCGCCGCCATCACGGGCGCGTACGTCGCCGTCCGGCTCGCGGTCGCGGCCTTGATGCGCGGCGGCGGCCTGGACGCCGACCCCGTGCGGCGCGCCGTCGCCGCTACGAGCGTCGGCATCGTCGACGGCCGCGCGCTGCTCGACCTCGACTACTCGGAGGACCACGCGGCCGACGTCGACTTCAACGTCGTCATGACCGACGAGGGCGAGTTCGTCGAGGTCCAGGGCACGGCGGAGAACGGCGCCTTCTCCCGGAGCGCGCTCGACGAGATACTCGCGCTCGGCGCGCTGGGCACCTCCCGCCTGTTCGAGGCCCAGCGCGAGGCGCTCGACCGCGTCGTGTGTGCCGAACCAGGGATTCTCTAGCGGCCATGGAGTCAGGATGAACCGCTTCGTTCCGACACTTGCGCTGCTGATTGCGGCTCTCACGACGACGGCCTGCATTTCCGGCGGCGAGAACGTCATTAAGATTGGCGCCGCCGTCAGCGAAACGGGTAGATACGCGGAGGAGGGCAAGCACGTCCGGCAGGGCTACCGCCTGTGGGCCGACTGGGTAAACGACGAGCTGGGCGGCATAAGGGTGGGCAGTCACCGGTACAGGGTGGAGCTGGTGATGTACGACGATGGCGGCGAGGTAGAATCGACCGCCGCGCTGGTGGAGAAGCTCATAGACGAAGACGGTGTGGACTTCCTGCTGGGGCCGTACAGCTCCACGCTCACCCGGCCCGCCATGGAAGTGGCCGAGGCCCGCGACGTGCCGATGGTTGAGGGCGCTGGAGCGTCCGAGACGCTGTTCCAACAGGGGTACACGAACCTGTTCGCAGTTCACACTCCCGCGGGCAACTACACGCAGTCGGCACTCAGGGCGCTGGCGGACAGGGGCGCCAGGACGGTCGTGATCGCGCACGCCGACGCGCTGTTCCCCGCGAGCGTGGCCGAGGGCGCGAGGCGGTGGGCCGGGGTGTACGGTATGGAGGTGATGGCCGTGCGCAAGTACCCACAGGGCGTCGCCGACGTGGACGACATCGTGTCGGAGTTCCAGGCGCTGGCCCCGGACGTGTTCGTGGGCGGCGGCTATATCTCCGACGCGCTCCTGTTCGCGCGGGCGGCCAGGCGGCTCGACTTCGGCCCAGGCGCGATGGTGCTGACAGTGGGCCCCACGTCCCCGGACTTCATCGAGGAGGTTGGCGCCGACGCCGACTACCTGATCGGGCCGACGCAGTGGGAGGCGTCGATGAGCTACAGGGGCGCCTACTTCGGCTCCGCGTTGGACTATGCGGAGCGCTTCGAGGCCAGGTGGGGGCAGCGGCCAGTGTACCAGGCCGCGAGCGCGACCGCGGCCGCCCTCGCCCTGCAACTGGCGATCGAGGCGGCCGGCTCGCTGGACCGCGACGCCGTCCGGGCGGCGCTCCGGGACCTGGACGTCGAGACCTTCTTCGGCCGCATCGTCTTCGACTCCACCGGCAAGAACCCGGACCGGCCGATGGGCGCGGTACAGATCCGGGACGGTCAGGCGCGCGTGGTGGCCCCACCCGACGCCGCGGTCGCCGACCTCGTCTATCCGGCGCCCGGCTGGAAGGAGCGCTAGCTGCCCGGACCCGGCCGGCGGGCGCGGTAACTGTCACGTTCGAGATACGGCACGCGCTGCTTCGATACGGCCCGCCCAAAGCGGCGGGCCGACTCAGCATGAACGGGTTTGTCGGCCCACCGGCTCGCCGGCTAGTCCTTCTGCACGGTGTCTATGTTGGGTTCCCGCGTGGGGTGGACGACGTAGGTCATCGCCGAGGGCGCGCCGCCCTCGACGTAGCCGGAGACCTCCATGCCGATCGGGCCCTCCAGGTAGCCGACGTCGTCGCCCGAAAGCGTGAACGGCCTGTCGTGGCCCGGGTAGAAGACGTCCGCCGACGCTACCATCTTCTCGACGCTCTCCGCCGCGTCGTCGACGTCCCAGAAGACGTTGTACGGCAACCCGCGGCGAACCGTCCCGCCGTCCGGCATCGCGTCGCCGCTGACGAGCACGTCCCTGCCGTCCACCGATACCGAGACGCTGACGTGGCCCTTGGTGTGGCCAGGCGTGTCCATGACCGACACGCCCTCGGCGATCCGGTCGCCGTCCGATATCGGCTCCACCCTGAGCCGCGACAGCATGTCGGCGAAGTAGGTCGCGATGTTGTGGTCGCCCCGGCTGGGATTGCTCGCGTAGTCGATCTCCTTCGGGTGGACGAGCACGCGCGCGTTGGGGAACAGGTCGGCGTTCGCGCAGTGGTCCCAGTGCATGTGCGTCAGCACGACGAGGTCGATCTCCTCGAGCGACAGCCCCCGGCCCTGCAGCGTCTTCACGAGCATCGTGCGCCGGGAGGCGGGCCCGGTGTCGACCAGGATGTGCCGGTCGCCCACGTTCAGCAGCGAGATGGTCGAGAAGCCGAAGGGGCCCTGGTCCGATACGAGAGAGAAGCCGTAGGTCAGCACGTCGATGTGGGTCATTGGACTCCTCAGACCGCCGGCAGCGGCGCGTCGTCGTCCGTCTCGTACTGCCAGGCGCGGATGCGCGCCGACAGGTCGCGGACGCGGTCGCGCTGGGCGGGATCGTCGAACAGGTTGTGCATCTCGTGTGGGTCATTCTCCAGGTCGAACAGCTCGCACTGGTCGCCCACGCACAGGTTCAGCTTCCATCCGCCGGACACGATGGTGCGCCACGGCAGCCTGTTCATCCTGTCTATCGCGGTAGTGCCGAGATGCCGGTCGGGCATGCTCGAGAAGAAGCCGTTCCACTCGATGAAGACGTCGTTGTCCTCCAGCGACGCCCCGTCGGACAGCGTGGGGACGAGGCTCTTGCCCTGCATGTGGTACGGGACGGGCTCGCCCAGCAGGTCCAGCACCGTCGGCGCCAGGTCGATGTGGCCCATGGCGCCGGGCACGACGGTCTGCTCGCGGGACAGCCACGGCACGCGAATCAGCATCGGCACCCGCGACGACTCCTCGTACATCGACCGCTTCTCCAGCATCCCGTGGTCGCCGAGCATGTCGCCGTGGTCGCTCGTGAACACGACCACCGTGTCGTCGGCCACGCCCGCGTCCTCGATGGCGGACGTGATCCTGCCGACCATCCGGTCGACGAGGTTGATGTTGGCGAAGTAGTGCGCGCGCAGACGGCGCCAGCCTTCCTCGGTGCTGACGTCCTCCTCGACCGCCGCGTAGTCGCGCATGTACACGTCCGCCGTCTGGTCGCCGCCGTCCAGGTACTGCATGCAGTAGTCGGCCCTGAGGCGGCTGATCAGCGCCGAGCCCTCCGGCTTGCGCAGGAAGCTAGGGCCGACGGGCAGCGCGGCGGGGTCGTAGTGGTCCATGAGCGGCCCGAAGTAGGGCGAGTGCGGCTCGAAGGTGTTGACGTAGAGCACGAACGGCCGCTCGGCGTTGTCCCGGATGAACTCGGCGGCCCGGTCGCCCAGGTACGACGCCATCTGGAACTCCTCGGGAAGCCTGGCCCTGCCGTCGCCCGAGAAGACCTTCTCGCCGGCGATCGTCTTGTCGGGCTCGAAGCCGTTGGCGACCAGGTGGTGGTGGTAGTCGGTCAGGCGGCCCAGCGCATCGGGGCTGTTGTAGCTCTCGCGGTGGGAGTCCTCGGTGCTGATCCAGGTGTCGAAGTTGTGCTGCGGCAGCACGTCGTTGCCCAGGTGCCACTTGCCCATGTAGCCGCGCGCGCAGTCCGCGGAGACCAGGTCGCCGATCGTCTCGAAGTGGGCGGGCAGGTGCATCTTGTTGACGATGGGCCCCGCCGAGTGCGGGTACAGCCCCGTCATGATCGACGCCCTGGCGGGAGTGCAGACCGGCTGCGTGACGTAGGCGCGCTCGAACACGAACGACTCGTCCGCCAGCGCGTTCAGGTTCGGCGTGTCGATCCAGTCGTTGCCGTAGCAGGCCATCGTGTCGTAGCGCTGCTGGTCGCTCATGATGAACACGAGGTTCGGGCGTCTCGCCATGTGTCTTTCTCCTGGCTCCGCGAACGCCCGCCGACCGGGCCCGCGGGATGCGGTCGCGTCTTCGGTCGCCGCCGTGGGTTGGGTCCGGCCGCGGCGGATGTCGCGCCTGTCGTCAGCGGGGGTAGAAGGCCGGCTCGTCGGCGTCGGACAGCGGGACGCGGGAGACGACCCAGACGTCCTCCGCGATGTTGTCGAGCACGTGGCCGAGCTCGCTGGCCCGCTCCGGCCCCCACAGCTCGGTCGCCCTGCGCCACAGCGACGCCGCGACATCCTCCACCGACGCGCCGTGCGCCGGTACCGGCTGCTGCTCCGACATGCCCATGCGCCCTCCAGTCCCCCAGGTCGGCAACTGCCGCGAGATTACGCCCGCCGGTTTGCAACTGTCAAGGCGACGCGTGTGGTTGAGCTATGGGACTGTGGTAATTGCATCTAGTTTGGGAGCGTAGTAAGATATGTGAAGATTGGATTGGCATGTGGGACCTTGCGGATCTTCTCCAGAAAGACCCTTCGAGAGTTCTGGGAGCGCCATCCTGATTCCGAGCAGCCGTTGCGGGCCTGGTTTCTCGAAACCCGGCGGGCCGACTGGGCGTCGCCGGACCAGGTACGGCATCGATTTTCCCGCGCCAGCATCCTGCCCAACAATCGCGTCGTATTCAGGATCAAGGGTAGTGCCTACCGGTTGGTGGTCGACGTGAACTACGCGGGCCGGCGCGTTTACATACGCTTTATCGGCACGCACGCGGAGTACGACAGGGTCGATGCCGAGGAGGTGTAGACAATGGTGACGATCAGTCCGATCCGCAGCGAGGGCGACTACGAGGCGGCGTTGGATAGGCTCGGGGAGATATTCCACGCCGAGGACGGTACGCCGGAGGGTGACGAGCGGGATATTCTTGCCGACCTCGTCGAGCACTACGAGGACCGGTACCATCCGATTGCCCCTCCCGACCCCGTAGCGGCAATCGAGTTCCGCATGGACCAGGCGGGCCTGAAGCGGCGGGATTTGGTACCACACATCGGTAGCTACGCCAAGGTGTCGGAGGTGCTCTCCGGTAAGCGGCCTATCACCATGTCGATGGCCCGCGCGCTTCATCGGCACCTCGGGATTCCGGCTGAAGCGCTGCTCAGGGAGCCAGAGGTGATCCTGGACGACACGCTGGCCGGCGTCGAATGGACGCGCTTTCCCGTTCGGGCGATGGCCAAGCTTGGATGGATTCCGGACGCCCCGGATCTGAAGGACCGAGCCGAGGAGATTATGCGCGACCTTATGCGCCGCGCCGGCGGTCACAGCGTTGCGCCCGCGTCGACGTTTCGCAGGAACGACCATCGACGCGTCAACGCCAAGACGGACGAGTATGCCTTGGGCGCATGGTGCTGGCAGGTGCTGGCCAGGGCCAACGCGCACCCGCCGCCTGCCTCGTACCGGTCGGGAACGGTCACCCCCGGGCTGCTCCGGAACATCGCGCAGCTCAGCCGCTTCGAAGACGGGCCAAGGCAGGCAGTCGGTCTCCTCGCCGATCTCGGCATACCGGTGCAGATTGTGCGCCATCTGCCGAGAACGCATCTGGACGGCGCCGCGCTTCGCGAGAGCAACGGCCCGCCCGTGATCGGCCTGACCCTCCGGTACGACCGGATCGACAACTTCTGGTACTGCCTGCTACACGAGCTGGCCCATATCGGGCTGCACCTCGACAACGGCGAAGACGCCTCATTCGTCCACGATCACACTCTGCGGAGCAGAGAGGAGCCCAACGGTGGCTCCAAGGAGTCCGAGGCGGACGCACTAGCGGAGGAGGCGCTCATCCCCAAGGCGGCCTGGGACGCGAGCGAGGCCGCGTCGGACCCGTCGGGCATGGCCGTCATGGCGCTCGCATTCGACCTGGGGATCCACCCGGCGGTCGTCGCCGGCAGAGTGCGCTACGAGTCCGGCAACTACCGGCTGCTGTCCCAGTTCGTAGGCTCAGGCCAAGTTCGTCGGCAGTTCGAATAGGTGCAGGAAACAGCTATTGGCGTGACAATGTAGGCCCGCATCTCATGGGGGATACCATTTGCCACGGCACTGCCGGGATTGATGTGGAAGGAGGTAAGGCTCAACAGTGGTAAACGGGAGACGATCTGACGAAGAGAAACAGCTATGGGGCGAAGGCGAGGTGCAGGTCTTCATCAGCCACAAGGACGAGGACAAAGACCTCGCAACACGACTTAAGGATCGTCTATATCGCTACGGCATCGCATCCTTTGTGGCACATGAGGACATCAGGCCCATGAGCGAGTGGCAAGATGAGATGGAACGCGCTCTCTTCAGCATGGACGTCCTCGTGGCGTTGTTGACCGATGGGTTCAGTGACAGCGATTGGACCGACCAAGAGGTAGGCGTTGCCGTCGGACGTGGCGTTCCCGTTGTTCCCGTCCGCATGGGCAAGGACCCCTACGGCCTTATGGGCAAGTACCAAGCGCTTCGGGGCCATACGAATGCTGAGGAGATTGCGGTTGCCATCTTTGAGTGTCTTCTCGATTATGATGGGTTGCAGCCGCTGGCTACGGATGCCTTCATTTCCGCGATTACTCAATCTCCGAACTACGCTACCTCAAACAATCTGGCAACGTACTTGCCCGATATTCGCCAGCTATCTTCCCGCCAAGTTAGAGATCTTGTTGACGCGTTCAATGGCAATGGTCAAGTGTATCGCTCCTTCGGCTTCGGAAGATGCATCGTCGAACAGTTGCACCGATTGACAGGCGACGATTACATGATCGTCGACGATGAACTTGTGATGGGCTCCCCACCGGAAGATCTCCCCTGGTAAATCTGCCGACATTGCGGATCAAGAGAACGTGGAGCGCAGCGATATGACAGAGGGACTGTCCTCTTGTCCAATCTGGGGAGATCAGGCAGACGGAATCTATATTCCGCAAACCAATACGTTCAGGGTCGATGACTCTAGTCGTGCGGGAGGCGGATATGTTGTCGACCGCGTGGTAGTAACGTCAAACATTCAGAGGATGACCAACCCCGAGAAGGCGCGGTTGACGACTTGGCTTGTGGATCAGCGCGCGAAGGGAGTTCCCCTGCCAGAGATTACTGAGTCCGTCATCGACTACACGAGAGCCAAACGTCCGCTCCGGGTGCACGAGCGAGCTGAGAGCCTGCTTCGATACATCGCTCTGTCTGCTGCCACTGTTGGAGACGTAGTGACGGTGTCTCAGAAAGACTGTCGTCTTGCATCTGCATGGTCTGAATCGATCGATTGGCCTGAGGTTCACTATTTCCTGAGCTACTTGACCGACAAGGGTTGGCTCAAAGCGGGAATCCTCGCGCCGTATGTGTTCAAGGGACAGATCACCGTAGACGGATACAGTCAGATCGCGGACCAACAAACGAACGTTGATTCTTCCCAAGCGTTCGTTGCCATGTGGTTTGATGAGAGCATGACCGAGACCTACGAGGACGGCATCAGACCGGCCATTGAGGAGGCTGGCTACGCTCCATTGCGGATAGACCGGAAAGAACACATCAACAAGATAGACGACGAGCTCATAGCCGAGATTCGTCGCTCGAGGTTCCTCGTGGCCGACTTTACCCATGGGGCGGACGGCGCACGGGGCGGCGTCTACTACGAAGCCGGTTTTGCCCACGGTCTAGAGTTGCCAGTTATCTTTACGTGTCGGGACGATGCCCTCGAAGGACTGCATTTCGATACGAACCACTACAGCCACATAGTCTGGGCCAAGCCTGCGGCATTGCGCGAGAAACTGAAAGCCCGCATTTTGGCAGTGATCGGCGAAGGGCCAAGTTTAGGGATAGCCCCCTGACCACGTTTGCCTAGCAACGGCGATGCTCACCGCCTTCAAACAAGCTCAGTGCCTTCGGAAGGCCGGCCGCCACCGTGACCACTGACGCCGAGCAGGCGATACGCGACCGTATCGCCCAGCGGGGTCGCGTTACGTTCGCCGAGTTCATGGAGGCGGCGCTGTACGGCCCGCATGGCGGGTACTACACGGGCGCCGGCCCTGACGCGGACTACTACACGAGCCCGGCGGCGCATCCGGCGTTCGGCGCGCTGATCGCGGTGCGGCTCTCCCGCATGTGGGAGGCGATGGGCCGGCCGGGGCGCTTCACCGCCGTCGAGATGGGGTCCGGGAGCGGACTGCTGGCGTGCGACATCGTCGGCTACGCGCGGCGTGCGCTGGGGCCGTTCGCGGACGCGTTGGACTACGTCACCGTGGACCGCGCCCGGTCGGGTCGCGCGGACGACGCCGTCCGGCACGTGGTGGCGTCGCGGATGCCGTTCGCCGGCGTCGTCGGATGCGTGCTGTCCAACGAGCTGCTGGACGCCTTCCCGGTCCGCCGCTTCGAGGTGCGGGATGGACGCGTGCTCGAGGTCTACGTCGTCGCCAGGGACGGCCGGCTCGTCGAGGAGATGGACGAGCCGTCGACGCCGGGGCTCGCGGACTACGTCGAGGGACTCGGCGTCGACCTGCGGGACGGCTTCCGCGGCGAGATGAACACCGGCATCGCGCCGTGGTCGGCCGACGTCGCGGCGTCCCTGGAGCGCGGGTTCGTGCTGACGATCGACTACGGCTATGTTCGCGAAGAGCTCGGCCCGGCCGGGACCGCCGACACGGTGCAGGGCTACTACCGGCACACCGGCGGCGCGTCGCCGTACGAGCGCGTCGGGGAGCAGGACCTGACGGCCCACGTCGACTTCACCCACGTCGTCGAGGAGGGCCGCCGCGCCGGGCTGCTGCCGTTCAGCCTCCGGAGCCAGGGGCGGTTCCTGGACGAGGCGGGCCTGCGCGTCTGGATCGAGCGGATGCGGCGCGAGCCGATGCCGGAACCGCACCGCATGGCCAACCTGGTGGGGATGCGCGACCTGATCAAGCCCGACGGCCTCGGCGCCTTCAAGGTTCTGCTGCAGGCCAAGGACGACGCATCGCTGGATGGGCTGGCAGAGGGCGGGCCGACACCCGAAGAACTGCCACTGCCGACGCTGACCGATGAGCACGCCAGGCTGCTGGAGGCCCGGTACCCCCACCTCGCCTGGCAACCGGACGACTTCGGCGTCTAGTCCCCCGGGCGAAGCTAGTCGCTGTAGTAGGTTCACCCTCACCCCAGCCCTCTCCCGTCAAGGGAGAGGGGGCAGATCTTGTCCTCCCTCCCCTGGCACCTGGCGGGAGGGAGCTAGAGGGAGGAGGAGCCACACGCGACGAATCGCCGACCGCTCTTCCTCTTAACTATCCACTATCCACTATTCACTATCCGCTATCCCGCTACCCTACGGGTTCAGGCCCAGCTGCGGGGCGACGGGCTTGAGCGCGTCGATGACGAAGGCGATCAGGTCGTCCAGCTCGACGCCGAGCTCCTCCGCGCCCTGCCGCATGTCGTCCCGGCTGACAGACTTGGCGAACGCCTTGTCCTTCATCTTGCGCTTCACCGAGCTGACCTTCGTGTCCGACAGCGCCTTCGTCGGCCGCACGAGCGCGACGGCCGTGACGAAGCCGGACAGCTCGTCGCAGGCGAAGAGCGCCTTCTCCATCGTCGTCTCGCGCGCGATGCCTGTGTGGTTGCCGTGGGACAGCACGGCGCGGACGATCTCCTCCGGGAAGCCGCGCGACCGCAGGATCTCCGCCCCGAACGTCGGGTGCGACTCCGGGGTCGGGCACACCTCCCAGTCGAAGTCGTGCAGCAGGCCCGCGATGCCCCACTTCTCCTCGTCCTCGCCCTCCTTGCGGGCGTAGGCGCGCATGCACGTCTCCACCGCGAAGAGGTGCCGCTTCAGGCTATCGCTCTCGACGTGATCTTCGACTACCTGGTTGGCTGCTGCTCTGTCCATCTCTCACTCCTGTGTGGTGTCGTCGCTGTCGTCGTCCGATGTCTGCCGCGGGTCGCACTTGCGGGCGGTGGTGATGAAGCCGGTGTGGCCGACCATCCGGTGCGACGGCCTGACGCTGCGTCCCGCGACCTCCCACGGGCGCATCAGCACCTCGACCGTCTCGATCAGCTCGAACGACCGCTCGGCCTTCAGCGCGCGCGTCACCTCGGTGAACTGCACGACCGTCGGCACGAATGCCAGGAAGATGCCGCCCGGCACCAGCGCCCGCAGCGCGTGCGGCACGACGTGCCACGGCTCCGGCAGGTCGAGCACGACGCGGTCGAGCTCCGTCTCCTCGAAGCCCTCGTACACGTCCCCCTTCTTGAAGGTGACCCAGGAGTGGTCGTCGAGCATCGCGTCGACGTTCTCCCGCGCCCGCTCCGTCATGTCGTCGCGCACGTCGTACGAGACGACCATGCCGTCGCGTCCGACGGCGCGCGCTATCGCCATCGTGAGCGCTCCCGAGCCGCTGCCCGCCTCCAGCACCCGCGCGCCGGGGAACAGGTCGCCGTAGACGATCACCGCGCCCAGGTCCTTCGGGTAGACGATGGTGGCGATGCGCGGCATCTCGCGCGTGAAGTCGGCCATCGTCGGCTTGACCGCCAGCAGCCAGTGGCCCTTCGACGTCTCGACCCGCGCGCCCTCGTTCTGCCCGAACAGCACGTCGTGGCGGAAATGGCCGAGATGCGAGTTGAACCTCCCGTCCGCCTCCAGGCGCATGAAGTAGCGCCGGCCGCGCCGGTCGACGACCAGGGCGTAGTCGCCTTCCTCGAATACGTACCTGGGGACTCGCTCGGTCATTCCGTGTCTCCGGCGCTATCCGGCCCCCAGCAGCTCGTCGAGCTCGTCGAGCACGTTCGCCGCGTCGAGGTCCGACTCGACGTAGGCCTGGCCTGTCGTGGTGGCCTTGATCACGCTGGTGTAGAGACGCGCCGATCGCACGACACCGTCCTTGTCGATCATGACGACGGCGCGCTTCGCCGTGCCCATCTCGTCGTCGTAGACGCCGTAGAGCCTGCTCACCGCCCCCTTGGGGTGGAAATCGCTCAGCAGCGGGATCGGGTAGTAGAGCGTGGGGCCCATGCAAAGATAGTAGGCGGCCTGGGTCGGCCTGGCGTCGGTGCTAATACCCAGTACCTGGGTATCCCTCTTCTCGAACTGGCGCCCCATCGCCATGAACGAGAGAATCTGGTCCCGTCAGCCGTCCGTGAAGGTGTAGATATGAAACGACAGGACGACGTTCTTGCGGCCCCGGTAGCCGCTCAGCGTCACGTCGCGCTTGTTGTGGTCGACGAGGGTGAAGTCCGGGGCCTCGCTGCCGACTCCAATCATGGGCCGCACCTCCTGGACAAGAGGGCGCCATTATATCAACGACCCACTCTCGTCGTTCCCGCGCAGGGAGACCCTTGCATAACCGTCATTCCCGCGCAGGCGGGAACCCAGGGGGTTGGGGGCTCAGCTATGAAATCCACGGGTGTCCGCCCTGTCGGGCTCCATCGCGAGGGGTTACGCAAAGGTCTCCCCAGGCGGGAACCCACGGCGGGGGCAGGGGTCCCCGTCTTCACGGGAACGACGGGATCAGCGGACGCGCCTCGGCCCGGACGAGAGTTGCGAAAGGGTTGACCCGCGAGGCGGTCGGCGTCAGTCGCAGGCCGCCAGCACCTCGTCGATGCTGATGTCGCCCGCGCTCGTGTATACGCGCTTGAAGCGAACGGCGCCGTCCTTGCCCACCACGATGATCGCCCGGAAGGAGACGCCGGTCTCCTCGTTGAAGACGCCGTACTGCTTGGCGACCTCGCCGTGCGGGTAGAAGTCGCTCAGGAGCGGGTAGGGGATGTTCCCCAGCGACACCGAGTAGGCGTTCTGCGCCGGCTGCGCGTTCGTGCTGATGCCCAGTACCTGGGCATTCTTCTCCTCGAAGTCCGGGTTCGCGGCCCGGAACGAGGATACCTGGTCCGTTCAGCCGCCTGTGAACGAGTGTATGTGCCAGGAGAGGACGACGCTCTTGTCGCCTCGGAACTGGCTGAGCGTCACCTCGTCGCGGTTCTGGTCGACCAGCGTGAAGTCCGGCGCCTGATCTCCTGTTTCCACCATGTCTGTCCTCCTTGTCCGTGTGAGGGTGTGCGCTCTAATCCGAGGCCGGGCGCCAGCGCAGGTTGGGCCGGCGCGCGGCGGCCGCCTCGTCGAGGCGCGAGTTCGGCGTGTCGTGCGGGGCGGAGCGCACCAGGTCGGGGTCCTCGGCCGCCTCGCGGGCGATCGCCTTCATGACAGCGATGAAGTGGTCGAGCGTCTCCAGGCTCTCCGTCTCGGTCGGCTCGATCATCAGCGCCTCGTCGACGATCAGCGGAAAGTACATCGTCGGCGGGTGGATGCCGTAATCGATCAGCCGCTTCGCCACGTCCAGCGCGCTGACGTCGTGGTCCTGCTTCAGGTTGCTTGCGGAGAGCACCACTTCGTGGAAGCAGGTGCGGTCGTACGGCAGATCGTAGTCGTCCCGGAGCTGGCTCAGCACATAGTTGGCGTTGACGACCGCGTCCTCGCTGATGCGGGCTATCCCCTCGTCGCCGAGCGTCCGGATGTACGCGTACGCGCGCACGAGCGCGCCGAAGTTGCCGTGGAACGCGCCCATGCGGCCGATCGACCGCGGCGGAGACCCGAGAGCGTAACGCGTCGCGCCGTCCTCCTCCAGCCGGTCCACGACGGGCGTCGGGAGGAACGGCACGAGCCGCTCGCTGACCATGACGGCGCCCGCTCCCGGCCCGCCGCCGCCGTGCGGCTGCGTGAAGGTCTTGTGCAGGTTCGAGTGGACCACGTCGAAGCCGAGCTCGCCCAGCTTGACCCGGCCCAGCAGCGCGTTCAGGTTCGCCCCATCGCCGTAGACGACGCCGCCCGCCGCGCGGACGATGCGCGTGACCTCCAGGATGTTCGTGTCGAACAGTCCCAACGTGCTCGGCTGCGTGAGCATGAAGGCGGCCAGGCCGTCTCCGGCGGCGGCCTCCAGCGCCTCGAGGTCGGTGTTGCCGGACGCGTCGGAGGGCAGCTCGACCAGCCTGAAGCCGGCCATCGCCGCCGACGCCGGGTTGGTGCCGTGCGCGCTGTCGGGGACGAGCACGTCCCGCCGGTCGCCCTCGCCGTTGGCGAGATGGTACGCCCGCGCCATGAGCATCCCCGCGAGCTCGCTCTCGGCGCCCGCCTTGGGCGCCAGGCTCGTCGCGGCCATGCCCGATATCTCGGTCAGGTAGCCCTGCAGCTCGTGCACGAGCCTCAACGCGCCCTGCACCGTCGAGTCGGGCTGGTGGGGGTGTATCTCCGACATCCCCGGGAGGCCGGCCATCTCGTCGTTGAGCTTGGGGTTGTACTTCATCGTACAGCTCCCAAGCGGGTAGAAGTTGTGGTCGATCGAGAAGTTGAACTGGCTGATCTGCGAGAAGTAGCGCACCAGCTCGCCCTCGGACACCTCGGGCATCTCCAGCGAGTCGCGCAGCACCTCCGCCGGTGGAAGCTCCTGGGCGGGCACGTCCAGCGGCGGCAGCGTCGTGCCCAGCCTGCCGGGGACGCTGCGGTCCATCAGCAGCCGGCGCCTGCGGTCGTCGCCGCCGAGGCTCGCCGCGTTCACGACGCCCCCCCAATTTCCGCCAGCGCCTCGGCCAGCGAGTCGATCTCCTCCCGGCTGTTCACCTCGGTGAAGCAGAGCAGCATGCCGTCGGCCACCTGGTCGCTCACGTCGAGGCCGCCGATGATGCCGCGCTCCAGCAGCAGCCGGTTCGTCTCCGCGGGCGGCTTCGGGCACCGCACGACGAACTCGCGGAAGAAGGTGCCGTCGATGGGCAGCGAGTAGCCGGGGATGTCGCGGACCAGCGACGCCGCGTAGTGCGCCTTGTGGTAGCACAGCTCGGCGACGTGCCGCAGCCCCTGCTTGCCCTGGGCGCCCATGTACACCGCCGACATCAGCGCGATCAGCCCGACGGACGTGCATATGTTGGAGGTCGCCTTCTCGCGGCGGATGTGCTGCTCCCGCGCCTGCAGCGTGAGCACGTATCCGGTGCGGCCCCGCGAGTCGACCGTACGGCCGACGATGCGGCCCGGCATCTGCCTGACGTAGCGCTGCTTGCAGGCGAATATGCCGACGTACGGCCCGCCGAAGGTCGGCGCGATGCCCAGCGGCTGCCCCTCCGCCACGACGATGTCGGCGTCGTAGTCCCCGGGCGGCCTGAACATCGCCAGCGATATCGGGTCCGCGACGACGACCAGCAGCGCGCCGCTGTCGTGCGCCCTGCGCGACAGCGCCTCCAGGTCCTCCAGGCAGCCCAGGAAGCCCGGCTGCTGCACGACCAGGCACGCGGTGTCGTCGGCGAGCGCGTCGTCGTCCGGCGAGACTGCGTCGATCCGCAGTCCGGGCGCCTGCACGTAGGTGGCCAGCACGTCCCTGTAGTACGGCGACACCGTATCGAGCACGGCGACGCCCTCTCTCCGGGTCACCCGGGCGGCCATGAGCACCGCCTCTGCCATCGAGGTCGCGCCGTCGTACATGCCGGCGTTGGCGACCTCCATCCCGGTTAGCTGGCACACCATGGACTGGAACTCGTAGTGCGCCTGCAGCGTGCCCTGCGACACCTCCGGCTGGTACGGCGTGTAGCAGGTCATGAACTCGCTGCGGGAGGCGATCTGCCGCACCACGGCGGGGACGAAGTGGCGGTACGCGCCGCCGCCCAGGAACGACGGGTAGCTGCCGGGCGTGACGTTCTCGCCCGCCATCGCCTCGATCTCGCGCCGCAGCTCCAGCTCCGAGGTCGGCGGCGGAAGGTCGAGTCCGGGGTTGCGGTGCTCCGCCGGGATGTCCGAGAACAGGTCGTCCACCGAGTCGACGCCGATGGCGTCCAGCATGGCCCGCCGGTCGGAATCGGTGTTCGGCGTGTAGGGTGAGGTGAAGCCCATGCTGCGGAGGACCGAGGGCGGCTACGACCCGGACGCCAGGAAGGAGTCGTACTCCTCCGCGGACATCAGGCCGTCCAGCTCGGACGCGTCCGCCACCTCCACCTTCACCAGCCACCCTTCCTCGTAAGGAGACTCGTTCACCAGCTCGGGAGCGTCGACGACGGCGCCGTTGCTCTCTACGACAGTCCCGCTCAGCGGCGCTATCAACTCCGACACGGCCTTGACCGACTCGACCTCGCCGAACGGTTCGGACTGAGATACCGCTGTGCCGGGCTCGGGAAGGTCGACGAACACCACGTCTCCGAGGCTGTCCTGGGCGTGGTCGGTGATCCCGAACGTCGCGGTCCCGTCGTCGTCCACGCGCACCCAGTCGTGCTCCTTGATGTACCTGAGGTCGGAGGGGGTTGTCATGCGCTCCCTGTCCGCAAGTGGTGGGTGTTGATTGTCAGCCGGGTCTTCGTTATCCGATGGGCGCGAGTATCGGGGCCTGCCGCTCGGCGTAGAAGGGAAGCAGCGTCACTTCGGCCTCCACCAGGCGGCCCCGGACGTCCACGTGGAGCGGAGTCCCAGGGTCCGAAAACTCGTTCCGAACATAGCCCATGCCTATAGCACTGTCAAGCGTGGGAGAGTAGTTCCCGCTGGTAACTTCGCCGACCCGCTCGCCGTCCGCGATGAGGGCGAAGCCCTGCCGCGCGATGCCCCGGCCGACCACGTCGAAGCCGATCAGCCTGCGCTCCGGCTCCTTGTCCCGGAGGCGCGTCAAAGCCTCCCGGGCGACGTAGCCGTCCCGGTCGACGTGGACGAACCTGCCCAGCCCGGCCTCGTACGGGTTCGTGCTCGCGTCGATGTCGTTGCCGTGAAGCGGCAGCCCCGCCTCCAGGCGCAGCACGTCCCGCGCCCCGAGCGCGCACGGCACGGCGCCCCCGTCGCTCAGCGCCCGCCATATCCTCGCCGCGTCGCCGGACGGCACCATGAGCTCGAAGCCGTCCTCCCCGGTGTAGCCCGTGCGGGCGACGATGGACGGCGCGCCGGAGACCTCGATCTCCGCCGCCCTGAACAGCCGCATCGACGTCAGGTCGTGGTTGGTCAGGCCCGACAGGACGAGCTGCGCCGCCGGCCCCTGCAGCGCGATCATCGCGAGCTCGTCCGTGAGGATCTCGATCTCGACGCGGTCCTCGTCCCGCCGCCACCGGCGCAGCCAGCCGATCACCGCGTCCGCGTTGGAGGCGTTCGGCACCAGCAGGTAGCGCTGCATGCCCAGCCGGTAGACGATCGTGTCGTCGATGATGCCGCCCTCGGCGTCGCATATGACGCCGTAACGCGCCCTGCGTATCCGCAGCTTCGGCACGTCGACGCTCAGCACACGGTTCAGCAGCACGACCGCGTCCGGCCCGCGGATTATGACGCGGCCCATGTGCGAGACGTCGAAGATGCCGGCGTTCGACCTGACGGCCCGCGCCTCGTCCAGGATGCCCGTGTACTGCACCGGCATGTCCCATCCGCCGAAGGGCACCATCCGCCCGCCGAGCTCGACGTGCGTGTCGTACAGGGGAGTCCGCTTCAGGTCGTTATCGTTCGTCTCTGTCATCGTATCCCAAGCCTTCGCACAACGTCTTTCCCGCGCCGGGGGACTCCTGGATACCCGTCGTACCCGCGGCGGGAGACCCCTTGCACACCCGGAACCCACACAATCGTCATTCCCGCGAAGGGAGACCTTTGCACAACCGTCATTCCCGCGCAGGCGGGAACCCAGGGGCGGGGGGCCCCAGCCACGAATCCGCCATGTGTCCGCAACATCTGTCTCCCGCCTCCGGGACTACGCAGGGGTCTCTCTCCCGCGCCCTACCGGGGCGCCGTCTCCATGAACCTCGCTATCGCGTCGACGTGGTCCTGGGGCGACCCCAGGCCCGCGCCGATCGTGCTGACCGACACGTGCGTCGCCCCGGCTTCCCGCCAGCCGGCCAGGTCGCGGGCCCACTCGTCCGGCGTGCCCTGGAGCACGAGCCTGCCGTCCACGCCGATGTCCCCGGGGTCGCGTCCGGCATCGGCGGCGTAGCCTCTCATGCGCTCTACCATGGCGCGCAGCTTGTCGTCCGGGCCGCCCTGGGGCATCCAGCCGTCGCCCAGGCGGGCCAGCCGCGCCAGCACGCGCTCGTCCATCCCGCCGAACCATATCGGTATCGGCCGCTGCGCCGGCATCGGGTTGATGCCGCCGTCGTCGATCGTGTGCCAGCGGCCCCTGTACGTGACCAGCTCGTTCGTCCACAGCAGCCGGAGCACCTCGATCTGCTCCTCGGAGCGCCGGCCGCGATTCGTAAAATCCTCGCCCAGCGCCTCGTACTCGACGTCGTTCCAGCCGATACCGATGCCGAGCCGCAGCCTGCCGCCGCTGAGCAGGTCGACCTCCGCGGCCTGCTTGGCGACGAGCGCCGTCTGCCGCTGCGGCAGGATCAGGATGCCGCTGACCAGCTCGATCGTCTCGGTCAGCCCGGCGACGTGGGCGAACAGCACCATCACCTCGTGGAACTGGTCGGTGTGCCTGTAGGCGCCGCTCCAGCCGGGGCGGCTGTCCGCGTTGGCCCCGAGCACGTGGTCGTAGGCCAGCACGTGGGTGTACCCCAGCGACTCCGCCGCCTGGACGTAGTCGCGGACCGCCACGGGGTCGGGTCCGATCTCCGTCTGCGGGAAGACGACGCCGATGTTCATCAGCCGACGACCTCCGATACGACCTCGCGGAACTGCCGCAGCTTCTCGAACTGCGCGTCCGGCGTCGGCCCGCTGGCGGCGACCGCGAAGTGGGTCACTCCGAGCGGCCGCCACGCGCGAATCGCGTCCGCCCACTCGGCGGGGCCGTCGCCGCCAACTACCCGCTGCATGCCGATCCCGTCGGGGTCGCGGCCCGCCTTGCGGGCGTGCTCGCGCATCCTGTCGATGGCCGGCGCGGCGTCCTCGGGCGTCCGCAGGGGGCCCGGCATCATCCAGCCGTCGGCCAGCCGGCCGATCCGGCGCAGCACGGGCTCGGCGCCGCCGCCGATCCACAGCGGGATCGGCCTCTGCGCCGGCAGCGGGTTGATGCCCGCGTCGGTGATCGTGTGCCACCGGCCCTCGAAGGTGACCAGCTCCCGCGTCCAGAGCAGCCTGAGCACCTCGACCTGCTCGTCCATGCGCGCGCCGCGGTCGTGGAAGTTCTTGCCCATCGCCTCGTACTCGACCGCGTTCAGCCCGACGGCGACGCCGAGCCTGAGCCGCCCGCCGGACAGCACGTCGACCGCCGCGGCCTGCTTGGCGACGAGCGCCGTCTCGCGCAGCGGAAGCACCATGATGCACGTGGCGAGCTCTATCGACTCGGTCGCGGCCGCCAGGTACCCGAACAGCGTGAACGGCTCGTGGTAGGGCGTCGTGTGCTCCCAGGGCTTGCCGCGGGCCTGCGGCGACTCGGCGTTGGCCCCGAGCACGTGCTCGAAGAAGAGCATGTGGTCGTAGCCCAGCCCCTCGACCGTCTGGGCGTAGTCCCGGATGACGACCGGGTCGTTGCCGATCTCCGTGGTCGGGAACAGCGCGCCGACCCTGATTGAGGAAGCGTTACTCATGCCGGATATGATACATCACCGCCGGCGTCCGCCGGCGATCCGCCATTCCGACGGGTCACGCGCGGTCCTGGAGCGAAGCCCCCGGAGCTGTGCCGGCCTCAGACTCGCTCTGGCAGCCGCTCGCGCGCGGCGGCCGCCCCTTGAACCTGGGACGGCCGCCGGCACGTCCTGGACTCAGCCTATTGCCACAGTTCGGGATCGGGCCGCTTCATCAGTCCGAATCCCAGGTACCCGTACCAGATGACCAGCAGCACGTAGCAGCCCCGGGCCAGGGTGATGAAGGTGTCGCGGCCGTCGTTGTTGAGTATGGCCAATATGAAAAAGACCATGACGGCCAGGCTTACGAGGGCGGCCAGCAGGGAGACGATCTGGTTGAAGTCGTCTCTCGTGGAGAGGCCCAGCGCGAAGATGGCGCCCCCGAACCCAAGCGTGATCCCGCCCGCGTAGAAGAGAGCGGAGCCGGCGTAGTAGACGGGAACGCTTCCGCTGATCTGCTCGGCGGACTCCGCATCGGCCAGGATGAAGTCGATGCCGCCGGAGAATATCCAGCCGGTCAGTCCGACGAAGACCATGAAGAAACCCATCTGGGCCAGCGCCTTGCCGTTGCCCTGCAGGGTGACGTTCCGCATCAGCGCGTACAGGCCCGAGAGGATCAGGGCCAGGCCCAGGATTATCGCGATGTTTGTCACGTTCGTCAGCACGGCGTTGTCGCTCTTGGCCGTTATGGTGCCAACGGAGTCCGACACCTTGACGCTGTCGATCAGCAGTCCACCCGGCTCGATGAGAAAGAAGACGAAGGCGATTATCGGGCCGAAAATGAGAGACAGCCCCGCCAGCCGGTTCACGGATATTGTGCCCATGTCTGGACCTCCTTGGTCGATGTTATGAGAGGGACGCGTTGGGTTCGGTCCCTCTTGGCGTACATCCTGACGCCAAAGGCACGACATTGCAATAGGCAATCGACGATAACCGCCTGGGAGCGGCCATGGTTAAGAGTCCTGGTCTCGACTTGCACTCCCCGGATCGGTCGAGACCGGATAACATGGTTGCGGCATGCCGACGTTGACGGGTCCCAGTGGGGCAGTCTCCTGGAATCGCCTTGGAAGCGGGCGCTGGATCGTCGTCGCCCTCGTCTTCTTCTATCTTCTGGTGCTCTTTGGGGGCGCTTCGCTAAAGGTCGAATACAGCCACGTCAGCCAGTACATAAGCGAGCTCAACGCTGTCGGCTCGGCTTGGGATTGGCAGATAGGCTACCTGGGTTTTCTTCCCCTGGGGTTGCTTGGCTTCCTCCTGCTGCTGCTGGTTGCTCCACGCACGAGCTTGACCGGGATCGGCAAGACAGGCTTCTGGCTGCTCGTTGCCGAACCGGTAGCCTACGCCAGCTCGGCCTTCGCGCCGTGCGACCTGGGTTGTCCGAGCACCGGCAGTCTCTCCCAGGACGTCCATAACCTCTTGGGCGCGACCACGCTTCTCATCACCACGCTGGGGTTGGTGTTCCTGTCCCTCGACGGCAGACTTGCGCCGGCAAAGAGGGTGGGCTGGGTAGTCCTGGCCGCAACCTATGTCACGCTCTACGCGTTCGCGCTGGTGCCTGGGCTCGCTGAATGGCGAGGACTGCTGCAGCGTCTGGCGGAGGGGATCCTCTATGGCTGCCTGTGTCTTGTAAGCTGGCGGCTACTCGCGGGCCGCGACGGTCCAGCGGAGCCAAACGGCCAACGACCTTGTGCAGGGCAGGCTCCATGAACGCCCAGGTCCTACGTGGCCCATCAGGTAACTCAAGATAAGACGGTTCCGGCGGCGTCCACTGCGCCAGCACGAGGTTCGCATGCGCTTTAGTCCCGGCGGTCTGTGGCGCCACGCTGACTTCCTGAGACTGTGGGTGAGCGGGACGGCCTCTGCGTTCGGCGCCCAGATCAGGTTCCTCGCGCTTCCACTCACGGCGATCCTGGTATTGGACGCGACTCCGCTCCAACTGGGCATACTCGCCGCGGTAGGAAGTGCGCCAGCGCTCATACTTGGATTGGGTGTAGGCGTCTGGGTCGACCGGAGGAGAAAACGGCCGGTCATGGTCGCGGCGGCCCTCGGCCGGGCGATCCTGGTACTGGCGATACCGGTCGCCGCGGCGCTCCAGGCACTTCGCATCGAGTACCTGTACGTCGTTGCGTTTGGTGTCGGAGTGCTGGACCTGTTCTACAGTGTCGCCAACAGGTCGTTGCTTCCCTCGCTGCTGGGCAGGGACGACCTTGTCGAGGCGAACAGCAAGCTGGAGGTCGGCCTCTCGGCGTCACAGGTTGCCGGCCCCGGCGCGGCGGGAGTACTGACCCGCCTGTTCACCGCTCCCGCCGCCCTGATTGCCGACGCAGCGACCGCCGTAATGGCGGCGCTGTCGATCTGGACCATTCGGGCTCCGGAACCTCGACCGGAGACATCTCCGAGGCGCGGGGGCCTGATCGACGAGGCCCGCCAGGGACTGAGTCTGATTGGGCGCAACAGCGTCCTGCTTGCCATTGCCGGCGTGGCCGGCGGACTCGCCATCTTCAACGCGATGTTTGAGGTCGGGTGGTTCCTGTACATAACGAAGAGACTCGAAGTGGACCCGCTCTCTTTGACCCTGATGATCTCAGTCTCCAGCATAGGCTCTCTAATGGGGGCTTCGGTGGCGGACCGAGTCATTCGCTGGGCTGGGACTGGCCGCACCATAGTCGCAGGCGTTGTCATGGCGGGGCTGAGCGACCTTGCGACGCCGCTCATCGGAGGGCCGTTCACAGGCGTGGTCATCTTCCTCACCGCGGCTATGTTCTTCTTCGGAATCGGCGTCGCCATCTATAGCGTCAGCCAGGTCAGCCTGAGGCAGGCGGCAACGCCGCTGCGACTGCAAGGTCGAATGAACGGAGTCATGAACGCGTTGCAGGTGGGGCTCGTGCCGGTAGGTGCTCTGATGGGTGGCGTACTGGGGGAGACCATCGGCATACGTCCAACCATGTTTCTCTCGGCCGGCGGCGAGATAGCGGCTGTGATCTGGCTGCTGGTCACACCCGTCTGGTCCCTCCGCGATCTCCCGGAGCCGACGGACGACTAGCGCGGACGCCCAATTCGGAGTCGAGCGTCCTCGGATCCACCAATACGAGACTCGAACCTCATCTCGAGGTCCGCTTGGACATGTGGGCGCCGCCCGCCCTCCGGAGATCCCCGCCCCTCACGTCCTCGGAGCCGCCATCACGTCCATGAGCCGGTCGTACATCCGGTCGCTGGTCAGGGTGCGTAACAGGAGCGCCAGTCTCGCATACTGGCCGGAGACGTAGCGCGTCCTGGGCCGCCTGGCCCGCACCGCCTTGAGGACGGTGTCGGCGATGACGGACGGCGGCGACCCGCGGTCGTGGCTCGGCGTCCTGTCCGTCAGCCTCCTGACGATGCCGCCGTAGGCGGAGTTGCCCGAGTACTTCACCATGGGCCCGCGCATGACGTCGCCGAACTCGGTGCGGATCAGCCCCGGCTCGACGACGATGACGTCGATGCCGAAGTGTCTCAGCTCCCACCTCAGGGCGTCCGACCATCCTTCGAGCGCGTGCTTCGTGGAGTAGTACCACGACCCCAGCGGCGTGTAGATCTTCCCGCCGACCGACGAGATGTTCACGATCTTCCCCGCGCCCCGCTCCCGCATCCGGGGGAGCACGAGCTGGGTCAGCCTCGCCGCCCCGAACAGGTTGACCTCGAACTGGTACCGCGCGTCGTCGAGCGGGATGTCCTCCACCGCCCCGTACAGCCCGAAGCCCGCGTTGTTGACCAGGACGTCGACTCCCCCTCGCTCCGCGTCGATCCGCTCCACCCCGGCGACGACGTCCTCCTCCCGGGTCACGTCCATCTCGAGCGCGACGGCGCCGAGCTCTTCGAGGTCCCGCATCCGGTCGACCCGTCGCGCCGCGGCATAGACGTGGTAGTCTTCCTCCAGCAGCCGCTCGACCGTGGCCCTGCCTATGCCGGCCGAGGCGCCGGTGACCAGCGCGGTCCCCCCGGCAGCGCCTCCGGCCCGGTGTTGGTCTGAAGTGGTCATCGTGGGGTCTCCCAAATCGGTTTGTCCCATCGTAGACTATGGGCGCGCCGAATCACCATCGACCGGGACCGGATAACCTGAACGGAGCAGGCGCAGGTATGAGCGCCGACGAAGAGTCCCCGGTTCGGAAGATGCGCCGCGTTCACCATAGTTGCCAGCGGTCGAGCGACTGCGGACTGAGGGACTGAAGATCGCACGCGTAAACGAGTACATCCGCTACGAGCCGGACGAGCGGTGCCCTCCGCTCCTGTCGATCGGGGTCGCCCTCCAGGGCGTCGTGCTTGCCCTGGCCAACACGGTTCTGTTCGTGACCATCATGGTCCGGGCGGGCGGCCAGGACGAGGACTACCTGTCGTGGGCCATATTCTCGGCGCTGGCGATCGGCGGAGTCATTACCGCGCTGCAGGCGGGTCGCGTCGGGAGACTGGGAGCGGGACACGTGCTCATGACCGGCGCCGGGCCCCACTTCATCGCCGTCGCCGTGCTGGCAATGGCGGCGGGCGGGCTCCCCATGCTCGTGAGCCTCGTCGTCGTGTCGTCGCTGGTCCAGTTCGCGCTGGCCCAATGGCTCCCGCTGCTGAGGCGCGTCATCACGCCGGTCGTCTCCGGCACCGCGCTCATGCTGATAGCGGTCACGGTCATGGCGGTCGCGATCGAGAGGCTGGCGGAGGTGCCCGAGGGAGCGCCGCCGGCCGCGGGTCCGGCAGTCGCCGCGGCGACGCTGGCGGTTGCCGTGATGCTCGCGATGCGCGCGTCGGGGATATGGCGGCTGTGGGCGCCGCTCATCGGGATAGCCTCGGGGTGCGTGGCTGCCGCCCTCTTCGGCCTCTACGACCCGCAGCGGGTGCTCGATGCGCACTGGCTCTACGTGCCGGACTTCGCCGCGTGGCCGGGACTGGATCTGAAGCCGGGAGTGGAGTTCTGGACGCTCCTCCCGGCGTTCCTCATTGTCAGTCTCGTCGTCGCCATCAAGATGAGCAGCGACGGCGTCGTCATCCAGCGGGTCTCACGGACCACGCCTCAGGCGACCGACTTCCGCCTCGTCCAGGCGGCGGTGAACACCAACGGGCTCGGTACGCTCCTGGCCGGAATCGCCGGCACGCTGCCCACGATAGTCTACACGCCGTCCGTCGTGACGCTCGTCACCCTCACCGGGGTGGCGGCCCGCAGCGTCGGGTATGCGATCGGCGCCATACTGCTGGTGCTGGCGTTTCTGCCCAAGGCGGCGGCCGTCCTGCTGACAATTCCCAGTCCGGTCATGGGAGCCTTCCTGCTGATGATCATGGGCCTTCTCTTCGTGGAGGGCATGAGGATGGTCGTCCAGGACGGGCTCGACCATCGAAAGGCGCTGGTCGTCGGAGTGGCCCTGTCGATGGGAGTGGGACTGGAGAGCCAGGACATCCTCGCCGACCTGCTGGGCCAGACGTGGGGCGCGTCGCTTGGCAACGGCATGACCGTCGGCATCCTGGCGGCGATGCTGATGACCCTGTTCATCGAGCTGACGAGCCCGCGGCGCACGCGCCTGGAGACCACGTTGGACGCCTCGGCCCTTCCCGGGATCGACGCGTTCCTGCGCGATCTGGCGTCGAGGATCGGTTGGAACGAAGCGTCCACGCAGCGGCTGCGCGCCGCGGGTGAGGAGACGCTGTCGAGTCTCCTCCAGGCTGGTGGCGACCACGGGGCCGATGCGGTCCCGCGCCTGATAGTCGTTGCCCGACCGGGCGAGGCGGTGGAGCTGGAGTTCCTTGCCGTCTTCGACGATGAGAACATCGAAGACCGGCTGGCGCATCTGAGCGAGCAGGCGGAGGTCCCGGCGGAGCACGAGGTATCCTTCTGGCTGCTGAGGCATTATGCTTCTTCGGTGCGCCACCGGAAGTATCACGGCATAGATGTCGTTACGGTGCGGGTGGAGGGCTCGCGATAGCCCGCCACGTGTTAACGTGGGGAGCCGCACCCCGGAGACAAGAGAAAAGAAAGGAGAGATCGACATGGCAGGATACGCGATAATTCACGACGACATTCAGGACGAGGCCCTCTTCGCCGAGTTCCGCAAGCGGGTTGGGGCGACCGTGGAGGCCCACGGGGGGAGATACCTGGTGCGCGGCGGAGCGATCGAGGTCATGGACGGCGACTGGACGCCTGACCGCATCGTCGTTATCGAGTTCGACAGCGTCGACAAGGCGAAGGCTTGGCTGACCTCACCCGAATACACCGAAATCAAGGAGATCCGGATGAAGGCCGCGAGCGCCAGCGTGTTAGTCGCCGAGGGCGTGTAGCCGCTCGATCTCGGGCCGTCCAGATCGGTCGCGGCGCTCACGGCTCGAGCACTGCGGAGGCCGGCCGCCGGCGACCGGAAGGCAAGGAGCGAACAATGGCCGAGTACATACCGTCGCCGTCATCGTGGGTCCGCGAGCAGGTGGATCTGTACGAGAGCAGCGGGGGCACGGAGGGGACGACCCTGCGCGACACCGGGATGCCCGTCATCATCGTGACGAACACCGGGAACCGCACCGGCGCGATTCGCAAGACGCCGCTCATGCGGGTGAAGGACGGCAGCAGCTACATTCTGGTCGGCTCGAAGGGCGGCGCGCCCGAGAACCCCGTGTGGGTGTACAACCTCCGGGCCAACGCCGACGTCGAGGTCCGCGACCGCACCGACGTCTACGACATGCGGGTCCGCGAGGTCGAGGACGCCGACGAGCGCGCCCGGCTATGGGACATCGCGGTCGAGGCGTTCCCACCCTACGCCGACTACCAGCAGAAGACGCCGCGCACCATCCCCCTGTTCGTCGCCGAACCCGCGTAAGGCCTGGGACGACGCGCGGACGGGTGGCCTCGCATTACCCCTCGCCCTCGACGGGAGAGAGCCCGCCCCGTACTGCGATACGGGGGCTGGGGTGCAGGGGCCGCCGCGGCGCGCAATCCCACTGTTCATAGCCGAGCCCGCGTAGGCCCCGCCCCCGTGGAGACGGGGGAGACCCTCGCACAACCGTCATTCCCGCGCAGAGCCCGCCCCCGTGGAGACGGGGGAGACCCTCGCACAACCGTCATTCCCGCGCAGAGCCCGCCCCCGTGGAGACGGGGGGAGACCCTTGCATAACCGTCATTCCCGCGCAGAGCCCGCCCCCGTGGAGACGGGGGGAGACCCTTGCATAACCGTCATTCCCGCGCAGAGCCCGCCCCCGTGGAGACGGGGGAGACCCTCGCACAACCGTCATTCCCGCGCAGGCGGGAACCCAAGGGCGGGGACTTCCAGATACCAAAACGACGCATCGACGCCACACCTGTTACCCACAGGTGGAGTTACGCAAAGGTCTCCGAAGGCGGGAACCCAGGGGTCGGGGGGTCCCAGCTACGCAATCGACGGATGGCCGCCCCTGTCACGCTCCCGCGCGAGGAGTCGCGCAAGGGTCCCCGAAGGCGGAAATCCAGGGGCCCGTCCCCGCCCGACCCGTTCGCCCCAAGTCCCCCGACGCTTCGTCGGGGTGTATCGAGGGGCCGCCATGAAGTGCTGGCGAGGCTCAGCCCCAATCATCCCGATCATCAGAATCCCACAAATCCCGGTTCAGACGTTCCGCCTCGACGACTCCGGCCAGCCACGAGCGTGAACAGCCGCTGGACACGCAAGCACATCCGTGCTACTATTTCCCGGTGGCAAAGACACCGAACGCCCCAACTAACCACTATGGAACACCCCTGTTCCATTTTGTCCCGCCCTGTTCCGCTCCAGATACGGGACGTGGAACACCCGGTGTCCCGTTTTCGGCAAAGTGTTCCACTGCCCAGATAGGAACGGAACACTCTGGAACACAACGGTACGCTTCACACGAAATCGACCGCCCCCCACTCCCCAACTATCCACTAGCCACTAACCACTATGCACTATCCCCACCGGCCCGACGAACACGTCCTCCGGCAGCAGGCTCGTCGTCGCCGTCGCGTGCGGATGGTCGAAGCCCTCGGCGGTCACCACGCCCATCGCCGTGTAGTGCTCCGACTCCCCGCTGGCGCCCGACGCGTTGCCGCCGCTGTGGCCCCGCAGCCACGACGGGTCGACGACACGCTCGCCCTTCCAGACTCCCCGCGTCGCGTTCAGGTGGCCGAACCTCGCCAGGTCTGACGCGCTGATGACGACCCATCCAGGCCCGCTCCGCACCACGTTGCCGTCGATCTCGTAGGGCGGGTCCAGGTAAGTATAGGAGTCCGGGATGGCCGGGTAGAAGTGCTTCCGGTCCTTGACGTACCCGCCCGACAGCCAGTCCCACCGCTCGGGAGGAATCCCGATCCTGCCGAACAGCCGCTCGTCCAGCACGTCCTTCAGGTCGCGTCCCCACACCGCCGTCAGCGCCTGCGACAGCCGCCAGAACCCGCCGCTGGAGTAGAGGCCGACGCTGCCGGGCTCGGCGTGAGAGTACAGGTCGTAGTACGGGTCGCCGGTCCACTTCACCCAGTCGGGCAGGCCCGGCGTGACGTCCCGCACGCCCGTAATCCGCTTGCTCCAGTGCAGGCCGAGCTCGATGGCGAAGCCGCCGAAGTGCTCCAGCCCGCCCTTCGGCCCGATGAGGTGCCTCCACGTCAGCTCCTGGTGGCGGCCCCTGTCCAGGTACTTGTGCGGATGCGACAGCAGCCCCTCGCCCGTCCAGCTCCTGTTGATCGGCTCGTCCGGGTCGAGCAGTCCGTCCTCCACGGCGAACCCGATCAGCGCCCACGAGAACGCCTTGCCCACGGACGCCGTCTGGAACCTGAAGTTCCGGTCGCCCCACTCGTGCACCAGGTAGCCGCCCCGGGTCAGCACCGCGCCCCACCTGTTCCCGGAGTGGTCCTCGCCCCCGAACTCGGTCCCCCGGACATCCAGCCCGCCGATGAACGCGTCGAACCTCTCGGGGTCGAGCCCCGCCTCGGCGGGCGTGATCCGCACCCAGTCGTCCTCGGGGAAGGTGACCCAGTCTGGCAGCTCCAATGTCATACCTCCTGGTCGAAAACGAGCACGCTGCGCGCGACCTCGCCCCTGCCCAGCACCTCGAAGGCCGTGTTGACCTCCTCCAGCGGGAACCGCCGCGAGACCAGCTCGTCCAGCTTGAGCTGCCCCGCCTTGTAGAGTGCAAGCAGCCTGGGGAAGTCGATCTGCGGCCGGGCGCTGCCGTACAGCGACGCGATCACCGTCTTCTCCATGATGAGGTCCTGAGCGTCGATTGTGACGCTGGTGTTGACCGGCGCGTGGCCGACCCACACCGTGACGCCCCGCCTGCGCGTGCAGTGGATGCTCTGGACGAACGGCGCCTCCACCAGCCCGATCGCCTCGAAGGCGTAGTGGGCGCCGTGGCCGCCGGTCAGCTCCCTGATGCGCGCCACGGGGTCCTCCCGCGACGCGTTGACGGCGTGCGTGGCGCCGAACTCCCTGCCCATGTCGAGCTTGTTGTCGAGCAGGTCGACGGCGATGATCGTCGTCGCGCCCGCGATGCGCGCGCCCTGGATGCAGTTCAGGCCGACGCCGCCGCAGCCGAAGACGGCGACCGTCGTGCCCGGCTGCACCCTGGCGGTGTTGATCGCCGCGCCGGCGCCGGTCGTCACGCCGCAGCCGACCAGCGACGCCTGCGCCATCGGGATGTCCCTGTCGATGGGCACGACCGCCATCTCCGGCACGACCTGGTAGGAGCCGAAGGTCCCCATGCCCACGAACTGGCCGATCTCCGCGCCCGTCGACCGGACGCGCAGCCCGGAGGAGACCGTGAAGTCCTTCAGGCACAGGTTGGGCCAGCCCTTCTGGCACATCTCGCACACGCCGCAGCTCGGCATCCATGACAGGATGGCGTGGTCGCCCGGCTTCACGTGCGTCACGTTGGGCCCGACCGCCTCGACGACGCCCGCGCCCTCGTGACCAAGCACCGCGGGCAGCGGCACGTGCGTCCACTCGCCCTTCACGACGTGCCAGTCCGAGTGGCAGACGCCGCTGGCCGACATCTTCACCAGCACCTCGCCCGGCCCCGGCTCCTCGATGTCCAGATCCTCCACGACGAGCGGCGTCCGGGCCTCGTACAGCACCGCGGCTTTCATGCCAGCCTCCTGGGGGTAGAGTGTCGCGCGGTTAGACGGCGGGCCGGGGCCATACGGATGGCGGTAGCTGGGCTGGAGGCGCGCCAACCTGCCTGATTAGGTACGGGCCGCGCCCGAATCGAGCTACTGCGTCCACGACTGCTTCTTCAGACGACTCGTACGTGTCGATGAGCTTCCCACCATGGAAGACGACCCACTTGCCGAGATGGTCGGTCTCCAGCAGATCGCGCATCTCTTCGAATGCGGCTATCTGGCGACCGAGCGCGTCCATGGTCTCGTCCTTCCCGTGTTCCCGCTGTGCAACGACAAGCTCCCGGCGATGGGAGGCCAAGTATACCAGCAGCGACCGGACCGCCCGCCCAATGTCGCCCTGAACGGAGTGAAGGGCCTGGGGTGTGGCGGGCCGCGTCGTGGTCAAGTCGTGGGCCCCCGCCCCAGGTCCCTCCCTGCGGTCGGGACGACAAGGCGGCACGAAGGCCTGGCCTAAGGCGCCCCTATAGCGCCGACGTCGGCAGCGATACCAGCGCCGAGCCGCGGGTCGTCCGCTCGCCGGACGGGTTCTCCGACCAGACGTCGCACTCCACCAGGTGCTCGCCGTCCTCGACGCGCCTGGACGTGACGACTCCGGCGCAGCGCATCGGCTCGCCGACCAGGTCCATGCCGCGGTACTGCACGCTGAGGCGCCGCAGCACCCCGCGCTCGCCCATCCAGTCGGTGACGAGCTGCGCCAGGAACGCGGACTTCAGCGCGCCGTGGACGATGACGCCCGGCAGCCCGAGCGACCGTGCGTACTCCTGGTCGTAGTGGATCTCGTAGTAGTCGCCCGACGCGCCCGCGTACATGACGAGCTGCCGCGTTGTCGGAGTCTTCACCAGCGCGGGCAGGGCGTCGCCCTCCGACACGTCGCCGTAGTGAAGCTGATCGGTCATCTACCGTAGTCCTTCCCCGCGCGGTAGTAGACGAGCGTGTTGCGCTGGGTCGCGACCGTGGCGCCGCCGGCGTCGGCGTAGCGCGTCTCCCACGTCGTCAGCAGCATGGGGCCGAGACGGCCCGACTTCTCCGCCATGTCGACCAGCGTCTCGGTGACCCTGATCCTGTCGCCGGCGCGGACCGGGCGGACGTACTCCCACTCGCTCCCGCCGTCGAGCACGTCGGGGTATGGGCTCTCGAACGCAACCGTGGGCGGCCCCGCGTCCAGCGTCCTCAGGAAGGTCGGCGGGGCGACTGGCGCCTCGCCGTGGTACGCGGGGTTCGGGTCGCCGATGGCGTCGGCGAACCTCCGGATCGCGCCCGCCTCGACGAGATGCGTCTTCGGCTCGCTCTCGACGCCGACGGCGCGGCGCATCGCTTCAGTGACGACCGACTGCTCAGGCATCTAGCCGACCTTCTCCAGCGGCGCCATGCCCAGCAGCAGCCGCTTGATACCGTTGCCGTTCGCGAACGCGACCGTCACCTCGACGTCGCCGCTCGTTGCCTTCGTGCCGGTGACGATGCCCTCGCCGAACTTCGCGTGCCGGACCTTGTCGCCGGTGGTGAGCTGCGGCTTCCCGTCCAGCGGCCCGGGCGCCGGCGCCTCCAGGGGCATCGGCCTGCCAGCAGCCGCGGCCGCCGCTGTCCGCTTTCTCGAACGCCCGGCCGTGCCGGCCGACACCGGGGCCGTGCGCGGCTCGTGCGCGACCAGCTTGCGCGGGATGTCGGCCAGGAACCGCGAGGGCAGGCTGGGCCCGGACATTCCACGGAAGCCGCGGCGGAATGCCCGCAGCAGGTACAGCCGCTCCTTCGCCCTGGTGACGCCCACGTAGGCCAGGCGGCGCTCCTCCTCCATCTCGGCCTCGTCCTCCAGCGAGCGGATGTGCGGCAGCAGCCCCTCCTCCATGCCCACCATGAAGACGGCCCGGAACTCGAGGCCCTTCGCCTGGTGCAGCGTGATCAGCGTCACCGCGTCGGTCGTCTCCTCCAGGTTGTCGGTGTCGCTGACCAGCGCGACGCTCTCCAGGAACGCCGACAGCGCATCCCTGCCGCGCCCGAGCGTCAGGAAGTCCTTGACGGAGCTTCGCAGCTCCATGACGTTCTCCCAGCGCTCCTCGGCCCGCTCGTCCTGCCCCTGCACGTATCTCTTGTAGCCGGTCCGCTCCAGCACCATGTCGACGATCTCGACGAGGTCCAGGTCGGCGCTGTCCGTGATGAGGGACTCGATCATCTCGCGGAATCGCGTCAATGACCGCGCCGATCTCGTCGCGAACGCCGCCCCGGCGTCGCCCTCGATCGCGCCAACCGCGTCGAACAGCGACGTGCCGGTGTCGCGGGCCAGCCGGGTCAGCTCGTCGACCGTCCGCTGCCCGATGCCGCGGGCGGGGACGTTGACCACCCTGGCGAAGCCGGCGTCGTCCTGCGGGTTGGCGATCAGCCGCAGGTAGGCCGTGACGTCCTTGATCTCCTGGCGCTGGTAGAAGCGCACGCTGCCAACGAGCTGGTACGGCACGCCGTGGCGCAGGCACGCCTCCTCGAACGTTCTCGACTGCGCGTTGACCCGGTACATGACCGCCGCGTCGCCGAGGCTGTAGCCCTCGTCCCGGACCAGCCGCTCCAGCTCGCCGACGACCATCCGGGCCTCCTCGGCCTCGTTGTAGCCCTCGCCGATTACGATCGGCTCGCCCTTGCCGTTGCTCGTCCACAGCTCCTTCTCGACGCGCTGCTCGTTGGGCGAGATCAGCGCCTGCGCCGCGTCGAGGACCGTCTGCGTCGACCGGTAGTTCTCCTCCAGCGCGATCGCCTTCGCCTCGGGATAGTCGTGCCTGAAGCTGAGGATGTTGCGGATGTCCGCGTTGCGCCAGGAGTAGATCGACTGGTCCGGGTCGCCGACCACGCACAGGTTCCGGTGCTTCGCCGCTATCTGCTTCGCGATGGCGTACTGGACGACGTTCGTGTCCTGGAACTCGTCGATCATGAAGTGGACGTACCGGTCCCGGTACCGCTCGGCCACGTCCGGCACGTCGTCGAACAGGCGGTAGACCTTCAGCAGCAGGTCGTCGAAGTCCACCGCCGAGCTCTGCGTCAGCAGCCGCTCGTAGACGTCGTAGACGCGGTGGACGATCTCGTCGTACGGCGTCTCGCCCGCCAGCCGGAAGCCCTCCACATCGACCAGCGTGCTCTTCGCGCCCGAGATTTGGGACAGGATGGCCCTGGGAGAGAACGTCTTGGAGTCCACGCCCGCGTCCTCCATGGCGCGCTTGACGACCGAGATCTGGTCGGTGCCGTCGTAGATGACGAAATCGCGCGCGAGCCCGATCCGGTCGCCGGCGACGCGCAGCACGCCGGCGCAGAAGGCGTGAAACGTCGCGACCGTGAGCCTGTCCGCGTCCTCGCCGAGCAGGGGCCGGAGACGGTCGCGCATCTCGCGGGCCGCTTTGTTCGTGAACGTGACGGCGGCGACGCGCGAGGGGTATACGCCGCAGTCGCGGACGAGATAGGCGACGCGGTGCGTGATGACGCGCGTCTTGCCGCTGCCCGGCCCGGCGTTGATCAGCAGCGGGCCGTCGATCGTCGTGACGGCCTCGCGCTGCATCGAGTTCAGGTTGTCGAGGATGTTGCTCGCCATGTGTAATTCTCGCCGATTATATCACCGAAACAGGTCAAGTGTTCGCACTCCGCGCCGAGACAGCCTGCTCACGCATCTGTCCAGAGTTGAGGGGGGACACCTGACCCGTTCGCCCCGAGTGCCCCGACGCTTCGTCGGGGTGTATCGAGGGGCCGCCACGAAGAGTGGGCGAGGCTCAGCCCAAATCATCCCCATCATCAGAATCCCACGAATCACAGTTCAGACGTTCCGCCTCACCTGCCCTGAACAGTTACCCCTGCTCACCACAAGCATGGTCTACAGCCGGGGCGAAACTGTTACAGTTAGCCGGCGCGGGCTGCGATGGCTGCACGGCGAGGAATCCGAGTAGACCCGCCGTCGGACTCGGTCCGGTCTTGGGGCTACGACATCCTGTGGACACCGCCCTCTAGACCGCCAGCCGCCAGACGCAAGGAACCAAATGCCATGGACGGGGCCAGACCATTCACCACACTATTCCTCCTCGTTTCGGTTGACGGGAAGATATCGACCGGCGATACGGACAGGATGGATGTCGATCGAGACTTCCCACGCATTCCAGGCGTAAGAGAAGGATTGAAGCAGTATTACGACCTTGAGCACGGTACTGACGATTTCTCCTTGAACACCGGAAGGACGCTCGCCAAGATCGGCGTCAACCGGGAGCAAGACAGCGGGGAGCGGCTACCCGTCACGTATGTGGTTGTGGACTCGAAGCCCCATCTCTCGAAGCAGGGAGTTGCCCATCTCGCCCACAAGGTCCGAGAGCTCATAATCGTTACCTCTCACCCTGCACACCCTGCCGTGGCTCTCGCAGGGAGATTGGACAACCTTCACGCGCTTTACTACGAGACGATAGACTTCACTCACCTGTTCAGCCGGCTCAAACACGACTTTGGGGCTGCGCGCATGACCATACAGTCGGGAGGCGGCTTGAATGCCACCTTGGTCAGGGAGGGGCTTCTCGATCGTGTCGTCCTGGTTGTCGCTCCGGCACTTGTAGGAGGCCAGGACACCCCAACACCGATGGATGGTGAATCGGTGCACAGCACGGCGGAGCTGAGCAAGATCAAGGCATTGGACCTTGTGCGGGCCGCGCCGTTACGAGACTCTTACGTGCTCCTGGAGTACTCAGTGCGCAAGTGAGGCGCCGAGCACACCGATTTCCGGTGGCTGCGCCGCGCTACTACGCCTGGTGGGCGTGTACCGGCTCGGGCTGCTGCTCCACGCCTGGCAGATGCGCGGGCGGCGTTTTCGCCATGCGGCGGAGCTGCTCCAGGCCCTTTCTCGTGTCGCTGGCCACCCTGGGCTTGTCCGAGACGTGCAGGCGCCGCTTGAACAGCCAGTACGTGAACACCTTCGACTCCGCCAGCCCGATCGACCGGCGGTTGGCCGAGCCCCGCTCTCCCCGGAACTCCTTCAGCAGCTCGCTCCGCGGCGCCCTGTACAGCCTCCGGAACGCGTTCTCCGTGTAGTCGTCGCGGTCGGTGCGGCCGTTCGCCGCGTCGCGCTTCTGCAGCTCCAGCTCGGCCGTGAGCTGCAGCGCCTCCTCGACCGTGACGCCGTAGTGGTAGTTCAGGTAGCCGCGGTACTTGTCGACGCCGAGGAGCCCGCCGATCTGCGAGTGGTCGAAGTGGGGCGGGAAGCGGCCGTGGAAGAGCAGGTCCTCGCGCTCGGCCGCCGGCACGCGGCGCTTGACGGCGTCCAGCAGGCGCTCGGCAAGCAGCAGCCAGTCGAAGGCCTCGCCCGCGATGAAGTAGGTGTTGACCCGGCCGCGGTATGACTCCTCGGGGAGCGTCCAGATCGACATCGCCCGCAGCAGCGGCTCCGGCCAGTCGAGGCCGTCCTCCAGCGCGCCGCGCAGGTGGTCCAGGGCCGCCTGGCTGGCGGTCGGGGCGTCTGTATGGGTCGAGACCAATCTATGCGCGCTCCACCATGAACTCCGGTCGCTGCGCCTTCGGCAGGCCGAGGAATTCCTCGAACTCGGCCAGCGGCATCGTGTTGACGACGTGACGTGCCTCGCACCGGGCGCGGCGCGCCACACCGATACCATAACGCTGGTTGGCGAGCGTATCAACCGTGTGGGCGTCGCTGGAGACCGCCAGGAACGCCCCGAGCTCGACGGCTCGCCGCGCGTGCGTGTCCTTCAGGTCGAGCCGCTCAGGCGACGCGTTCATCTCCAGCACGGTGCCGGTTTCGGCCGCCACGCGGAAGAGGGCATCGTAGTCGGCGTCTATGGGCTCGCGCTGGCCGATCATCCGGGTCGAAAGGTGCCCTATCGCGGTCACGTGCGGGTTGCGCATCGCCCGGATGATGCGGTCGGTCATGACCTCTGACGACTGGCCCCGCCCGGAGTGAATGGACGCCACGACCCAGTCGAGACCGGCCAGTACGTCGTCCGCGTAGTCGACCGTGCCGTCGGCCCGGATGTCCACCTCCGTGCCCCTCAGCACCCGGATGCCGCCCAGGGACTCCTCGACGCGGCGCAGCTCCACGGCCTGCTCGGCGAGCCGCTCCTCGGTCAGCCCGTTGGCGATGCCGCGACCCGACGAGTGGTCGGTGACAGCGACGTACTCGTAGCCCCTGGCTTTGGCGCCTGCGACCATGAACTCGACGTCGTCCCGGCCGTCGCTCCAGTCGGTGTGCACGTGCAGGTCGCCCCGCAGGTCGCCGACCTCGACGAGGCTGGGAAGCTCCCCGGCCGTGGCCAGCCTGATCTCGTCCGCGCCCTGCCGGAGCTCCGGCGCGATGTACTGGAGCCCCAGGCGCTCGTGCAGCGCCTCCTCGTCGGCGAACCGCTCCAGTTCGCCGGTCTCGACGTCGGTCAGCCCGTACTCGTTCAGCGACAGGCCCAGCCTCAGGGCGTGCTCGCGCAGCAGGATGTTGTGCGGCCGGTTGCCTGTCGAGTACGCGAGCAGCGCCCCGAAGCTGGCCGCGTCGACGACGCGCAGGTCGACCTGCACGCCCCCGGACAGCACGACGACGGCCTTCGTGTCGCCGTGGACCAGCACCGTGGCGACGTTGGGCTGCTCGACCAGCGTGGCCAGCACCTGTCGCGGGTCGTCGGCTGCGCAGACGAGGTCGACGTCGCCGATGGTCTCCTCGAAGCGGCGCAGGCTGCCCGCCGCCCGGAGCGCGGTGATGCCCGGGCAGTTGTCCCTCAGCGACGCGATCAGCCTCTCGGCCGCGGGCATCGCTACCGCGATGGGTACGCGGTCGTCCTTCGTGCGGGCGGCCCGTATCTCGCGCAGGACGTTGTCGGCCTTCTTCTGGCCCATCCTGGGAAGCTCGGCGAGCTGTCCCGACTCGATGGCCTTCTCCAGGTCGGCGACGGTCGAGACGCCAAGCTCGTCGCTGATCAGCTTGGCCGTCTTCGGCCCGATGCCGGGCACCCGCATCACATCCAGGATGCCCTCGGGGAACTCGGCCCGCAGCCGCTCGAAGAACGCCATGCGGCCCGTCGTCACGAGCTCCGTCGTCTTGGCGGCGATGGCCTTGCCGACGCCCGGGATCTCGGTCAGGTCTGCGCCTTCGCGGATGGCCTGTCCGACGTCGACGGGATGGTGGCCGAGGGCGCGGGCCGCGCGCTGGTAGGCGACGACGGTGAAGCGCTTCTCGCCCTTCATCTCGAGCAGCCCCGCGATGTCCTGGAAGACCTCCGCTATTTCGGAGTTGTTCACGCCGTGCCCAGCCTTGTCCGGTCCGGTCGGATCGCCGTCATTCCGCAAGTGTACCCCGTTGGGTGCCTCGCGGCGATGGGCTGCCCGACGCACGTACAGTGCGACCCGGGTCAGTCGGGCCGCCGAAGCGCCGGCGGCAACTGTCTCTTCGCACTCGCCCGGGCATGCCATGCTGTCCTTGGCGCTTGATATACTCTCGACAAGCGAAATGGGAGGTCGAATAGGAGTGATCTTCCGCAAGTCCCGGCCACGCTGTTCCGCTTCAATCCGCGCCCAAATGGCGCTCGCTCTGCTGTTCGCCGCGCTCCTGGCAGGATGCGCCGATCCCCCATGCCCGATTCCTCCGCCGGCCAGCACGCCGTCGGTCGCCGCCATACCAGCATCGACAGCCACAGTAGCGGTTGGCGAGACTGTCCGTGGCAGCCTGGACGACACGGACTACTTTCGTATCAGGGGAGAGGAAAATCGTGTCTACGACCTGTCGGTTGTGCCAGGAACGCTGGCCGACCCGATAGTGGTCCTGTACGCCTCCGATTTGAGCAGGATGATGGAGGGCCGGGGTCGCGCGGATACCGACGCAGTGCGGTTCGTCTGGCCGGGGCATCCAGGAGACTACTACGTAGCGGTGGAAGGCGGGGACGGAGGTTCTTACACACTCACTCTCGTCCCGTTCGCGGAGGACCACGGCGACGATATGCCGTTCGCATCCGAGGTAACCCTGGGTGAGCCTGTCAGGGGAAGCATGGGCTACTCTTTCGACTACGACTACTTCCGGTTCGAGGCGGAGGCAGGCCAGCTATACCGGATAGAGGTTGCCACGGGCGACGAGGGCTGCTGGAACATGTGGCTGAAGGACTCCGACAGGGAGATCCTGGCGGTTGACAGGTTTTCGCGCGATAGGGGAGTGATTGTCTGGGAAGCGCCGAGCTCGGGAGACCACTACGTTGATGTTGCGAATGTACCCTCCTCCCATGGATGCGACTCGTGGGAGGGCGAATACACATTGACGGTCGCACCGACGAGTCGTCCGTCCGAGGATGTACACGGGAACGGGCTGAGGTCGGCCGCCTACGTGAGAGTGGGAGAGCCGGTCGCTGCCGGCCTGGAATACGCGGGCGACTCGGACTACTTCCGTTTCAAGGCCGTGAAGGGCTGCATCTATCGGATGGACGTCGCTCTCAGAACTTTGGACAGCTATGGCTATGCCGTAAGTCTGTACGGCTCTGGCGGGGATGAGATCGAGTGGTCACAGTCTACGTCGGGGTACGCCTGGGAAGCTCCGGCATCCGGGGAGTACTACGTGACCGTCGCGTCGCCGCGGGGAGAGACGGGTTCTTATGCACTCACGGTCACCGCGATCGACGACGACCACGGCGAGGGTCTCGCGTCCGCTACCGAGATCGCCCTGGGCGAGACCATTGGGGGCTACACGCAGTACAACGGAGACCGTGACTATTTCCGGTTCAGGGCCGTGAAGGGGCGCTTCTACCGGATAGACACGACCCTCCCTGAACCGTCGTCTTTCCGGAGGGTGGTTCTTCAACTGCAGGACTCGGCGGGTGACGACGTGGAGCTTTGGGGCAAGACATGGGAGGCGCCACGAACGGGGGATTTCTATGTACGGATGGACACCCCGTATTTCATGGGCCCCTACACGTTGAGCGTCACTCGAGTACCGGTCCCGGGCGCTGACGACCATGGCAACTACAGGACGGCCGCCACGGCTATTGTCGTGGGCGAGGACGTAAGCGGCTACGCGAACTATGAGGGCGACGTCGACTATTTCCGATTCACGGCGGAAAAGGATCAGCCCTATCGCATACAGGTCGAAAGCAGAGATATGGACCACTGGGGCACGTACCTGTACGACTCCGACGGAGGCAACCCTTGGCTTGGGCCGCATATCACCACGGACGGCTCGAGAAGTTGGTTCACCTGGCAACCACCGGGGCAGGGCGTCTACTACATCTCGGTAAGCGGCTGGGATCGTACAGGCGCGTACACCCTGACAGTCGTTCCCGTCATCGACGACGACGGCGATTCGGCAACGTCCGCAACCGCACTCGCGGCGGGGAAGTCCGTAGACGGCAGGATCGACTATCAGGGCGACATCGACTATTTCAGATTTCGAGCCGAGGGCGGACGCATCTACCGCATGGAGATCTATCCGGACTCGTATGCGAAAGAGGTGCCCAGGCAAGGCGAATCCGCGGGGTCCTTCACCATAAGCCTGTACGACTCGGTCTCTCACGGGCTGGGGGTGGGCTGGGATAGGGTGAACATCTCCTGTGACGACTGTGGAGATGAGTCGGGTAGACCTACACGGCGACCTATCGTCTGGGAAGCCCCGAGTTCGGGGTATTACTATGTCGCAGTGGAAGCAACGTTGACCGCAGACGTGGGCGGCTACAAGCTGGCTATCGACCGTTGCGCCGAGTGACGAGCCGCTGACTCAACGGTCGCCGACAGGTCGACATCCGGGCTTGCCGGGCACGTCAGTCGGTGGCGCGGATCACTGCGGGCCGCCGAAGTACCTGCGGTCGATGATCTCGGCGGCGATGTCGCGCTGTTCGGGCGCCATCCAGACCGAGAACGCCGCCGACAGAAGGCAAAAGCCGGCGTCTATTCCCACGCACGTGCCCTGACCGTACCACGCCGGCTCGTCTTCGGCGCTCATGATGTACAGGTTGCGCAGCCCGTGCCGGAAGGCCGGCTCCTCCATGCGGTCGTACAGCTCCAGGAACATGCCCATTCCCAGAATGTGGGGGCAGCCCGAGGCGAAGACCTCGTCAGGGTCCTGCTCCAGTCTCACCAGCTCGGCGATGCTGTCGGCCAGGCTGCACGAGTCCCCGGGCTCGGGGAGCGGAGTGCCGCGGCGGGCTCTCTCCGAGATGGCGGTCAGGAACTCCGCGGCCCCCTCGTCTATCCAGGTCGCCGGCTGCGTCATCCAGTGGGAGTGGCCTGCCACACGTGCGCCGTTTCGTGAGCGATAACCGCCGCGCTGCTCCTCCAGCGCGAGGCGATGACTCCATGGGCGTATTCGCCGCCTCCGAAGCCCTCGACGTCGGCGACGATCAGCACCAGGTGGCGCAAGGGGAACGCCTCGCCGATGAACTCTTCGTACGTGCGCAGCGAGTGCTCCAGCAGGTCCATGGGTTCGAGCAGCGCCTCGACGTCCAGGGCAAAGTACTTTTCGTCGGTCAGTCTCGACTCGACGACGGTCAGTTTCACCTCGCCGGCGAGTGCCAGCTCGACTACCTCCTTGTCCACCCACGTCCGCTCCGGGTCCAGCACGAACTCCAGCAGCCCGTCGTGCCGCGACGCCAGGGACGTGACCGAGACGAAGGCTGTCCAGTCGTCCGTAATGCCGCCGCGCAGCTGGGGATGGGACAGCACCAGCCGCAGGGCGTCTTCCCCGGACGAGAACATGATCGCCGACAGAGCGCTCAGGGCCGCTACGTCCAGCGGCTCGATCTCCTCCAGGAACGGCATGTCGACGAGTCGCAGTGATGTGGCAGCGTCCGCTCCGCCTGTCCCGGCTGCGGGAGTGCTCGCCATCGTCGAGAGAAGATCGACGGCCTGTTGCTCGTCGGACGACAGGCCGTCCTGTACCCAGGTCCTGGCGACCAGGGCGGGGAAGAGCGCGTCCGCATCGATTGCCGCGTCGACCAGGGCGAGAATGGCGTCCCGCTCGGCAGGACCGATCCCATCCCGGAGCCAGTCGAGCCGCTCCAGGGCCGCGGCCGCGTCGGGCTTTCGCGCCTCCAGGTTTGCCAGGCTCACCTCGGCGAACTGGCCCTCCTCGATGCCGCCGGCGAGCCAGGGGCTGGACAGGAGCCGCTGGAGGCTGCGTCGACGGGCGGCCTCCAGCAGCAGCGACGTCATGGGCTGGTCACCGCGGCTGGGAGACGCCATGAACGGCATCGCCATGACGCGGGCCGTCGCTCCATCGTCGAATCGCGCCATCTCCAGGAGATCGGCGATGATGGGCCACTCGGCCCGGTCGTACCCGTCTCGCACCCACGGTATCTCCACGAACGCCCGGAATGACAGGTTGGCGCGCCGCGCCAAGTCTATCAGCCCCATGGCGTGCACGGTCTCGTCTTCGACGAATTCTCCCGGCTGCTCGTCTCCATGGGAGTCCGTCAACCCGTCCTCGATCCACGGCAACGCCCGTATAGCCTCGGCGGCTGCCGGGTCATCCAGTAGCAGCAGGAGGACGAGAACGGTCGACTCGTCGGTGATCCCGCCCTGCAGGTCTGGATGAGTGAGCACCCTGTTCAGGCTGTCCAGGCTGGACCGGGCCAATCTTGACAGGCCGCCCAGGATGAGGCGGTCGCCGGCCTCGAAATGGTCCCCGACGCCGGCGTCGTCGAGGAAGGACATTTGGACGATTGCCAGGGCGGCCGCTTCGTCACAGAAGGCGATGGAGGCGAAGGAGTCGATCAGCGACTCATGCGTCGGGTCGTCGCCAAAGCGCCGCATCCAGGCCTGGAACGCCACCGGCGATCCCATCGCGAGGCGTCGAAGCGCCCTGACGGACCCGTGGTTGCCGTCTGCCCAGGGCAGGTCCGCGATCGACCGCGCCTGTTCCGATGTGAGCTGTCCCGAGGCGGGCGCGCAAGTGGGTTCGAGCGTGGGCGTCTGAGCAGGGGCAGCCGTAGCCGTGTGTGTAGGCGACGGTAACGGGGTTGGTGTGGCTGTAAGTGAGGGCGATGGCGATGAGGTGGGCGTCGCGATGGGCGTGGCGATGGCCGTGTGAACAGGCGACGGTGACCGGACGGGCGTTGCCGCGAGCGCCAGTGCGGCATCCCGAGCAGGCGACGGGGACAGAGTGGGCGTCGCCCAGGGTGTCGCTGCGTCGGTCGCGGTCGGAGTCGTTGAGGCCGTGTCGCCGCAGGCGAACATGAAGGCCGCAGCGACCAGGAGCCCGAACGGTACAGCCCGGGCCGACGACGACGCGGCCACGGGCAGGGTGGCGGTCACCCGCCGTGGCAGCGCTTGTATTTCTTGCCGCTGCCGCAGAAGCAGGGCTGGTTGCGCCCGATCTTGCGGGCGCCCGCGGCCGGGTTCTTCTTCGGCTGGGAGCCGTTGCCCACGACACGACTCATGACGCTCTTTTCGCCCCGCGCCTGCCGGCCCCGGGCGGCGCCCCCGCCTCCCGAAGCGCCGTTCGTCGTCTGGATGCGGGCGTTCAGCAGCAGGTGGAAGATCGAGTGGGCGATGTCGTACTGGATGCGGTCCAGCAGGTTCTGGAACATCTCCCGCCCCTCGCGCTTGTAGGCGACGAGCGGGTCGCGCTGGCCGTACGCCTGCAGGCCGATGCCCTGCCTGAGGTTCTCGACGTTGGTCAGGTGCTGCACCCACAGCGAGTCCATGACCCGGAGCATCAGCTCGCGCTCTATCGCCCGGACGAGCGGCTCGGTCAGCGCCTCCTCGCGCTCGCGGTAGACCTGCTCGCCGTACTCGACGTACCGGTCCTCGATCTCGTCCGGGTCGAGCTGCGCGACCGCATCGGGGTCGCCGAGGTCGCCGTCGAGCGGGAGGATCGCCTCCATCTCGTTGATCAGGCCGTCGACGTCCCAGGTCTCGGGGGCCATGCCGGCCGTGAATCGCTCCACGATCCCGCCGATCTCCTCCTCGATGATCGTGCGGACGTTGGCCTGCATGTCGGCGCCGCTGAGCACCTTCTCGCGCTCGCCGTAGATGACGTCGCGCTGCGTGTTGATGACGTCGTCGTAGTCGACCAGGTACTTGCGGGCGTCGAAGTGATATGCCTCGACCTTGACCTGCGAGCCCTCGATCGACCGGCTGATCATCTTGTTCTCGATGGCCTCGCCGTCCTCGAGCCCGGCCCAGCCCATGACGGCCTGTATCTTCTCGCCGCCGAAGCGCCTCATAAGGTCGTCGTCGAGCGCCACGTAGAACTGCGAGCTGCCCGGGTCGCCCTGGCGCCCGGCCCTGCCACGGAGCTGGTTGTCGATCCGGCGGGCCTCGTGCCGCTCGGTGCCGATGATGTGCAGGCCGCCGAGCTCGATCACCCTGTTGTGGTCCGTCTCCCACTCCTCGGCGCCGATGCCGAGGGCCTCGGGGTTGCCGCCGAGCACGATGTCCGTGCCGCGGCCGGCCATGTTCGTCGCGACCGTGACCGCGCCGGGACGGCCGGCCTCCGCGACTATTCCGGCCTCCCTCTCGTGCTGCTTGGCGTTCAGCACCTCGTGGCGGATGTTCCTGCGCGACAGCTTCTGTGCCAGCAGCTCCGACTTCGAGATGTCTGTCGTTCCCACGAGCACGGGCTGGCCGGACCTGCTGCGCCTGTCGATCTCGTCGACGACCGCGTTCCACTTGGCGTCCTGGTCCCGGTAGACGAGGTCGTTCATGTCGTCCCGGACCATCGGCACGTTGGTCGGGATGTCGATCACGTCGAGCTTGTATATCTTCCAGAACTCCTCGGCCTCGGTGGCCGCGGTGCCCGTCATCCCCGCCAGCTTCGTGTACAACCTGAAGTAGTTCTGCAGCGTGATCGTCGCGTAGGTGACCGTCTCGCGCTGGATGTTCAGGCCCTCCTTCGCCTCCAGGGCCTGGTGCAGCCCGTCCGAGTAGCGGCGGCCGGGCATCAGGCGGCCGGTGAACTCGTCGACGATGACCACGTTGCCGTCGTTGACCACGTACTCGCGGTCCTTCTCGAAGATGGCGTGCGCCTTCAGCGCGTTCTCGACGAAGTGGACCTGCTTGAAGTTCTCCGCGGCGTACAGGTTGTCGACGTTCAGCATCTTCTCCAGCTTGGCCATGCCCTCGCCGGTGAGCGACACCGACCTGTGCTTCTCGTCGATGGTGAAGTCCTCGCCGAGGCGCAGGCCCGGAACGAGCTTGGAGTAGCGGTAGTACTCCTTGCCCGACTCCTCGGCGGGTCCGCTGATGATCAACGGCGTCCGCGCCTCGTCGATCAGGATGTTGTCCACCTCGTCGACGATGGCGTAGACGCGCTCGCGCTGGACCCGCTGCGCGTGGTTGACGACCATGTTGTCGCGCAGGTAGTCGAAGCCGAACTCGTTGTTCGTGCCGTAGGTTATGTCGGCGCCGTAGGCCTCCTGCCGCGTGACCGCCGCGAGCTGCTCCATGCCCTTCTGGCCCTCGGCGTCCGGGTCGTACAGGTAGGCCGACTGGTGCTGCAGCACGCCGACCGACAGGCCCAGCTTGTGGTAGACGGCGCCCATCCAGCGGGCGTCGCGCCGCGCCAGGTAGTCGTTCACCGTGACGACGTGCACGCCCTCGCCGGTCAGCGCGTTCAGGTACGCCGCCAGCGTCGCGACGAGCGTCTTGCCCTCGCCTGTGCGCATCTCGGCGATCTTCCCCTGGTGCAGGACGATGCCGCCGATGAGCTGCACGTCGAAGTGCCGCTGCCCCAGGGTGCGCTTCGCGGCCTCCCTGACCGCGGCGAACGCCTCCGGCAGAAGATCGTCCATCTCGGCGCCGTCCGCCAGGGCGGCCCTGAACTCGTCCGTTTTGGCCCGGAGGCGGTCGTCGTCGAGCGCCTCGAACTCCGGCTCGAGCCCGTTGATGTCGTCGGCGACGGACCTGAGCTGCTTGACGGTCTTCTCCGTCGACCCGCCTATCAGCTTCGCAACGGTCTTCAGCATCGCTGGCACCTCTGCCGATCTGGCGACGCGGGGCAACGAGGGGTTGCCGAAACGCGCCCCGCCCAATCGTCGTTCCCGCGCAGGGAGGCCCTTGCACAATCGTCATTCCCGCGAAGGCGGGAACCCAGGGGCGGGGCCTCCCAGATAGGATATCGCCGCACGTCCGCCCCCGTATGCCGGCTGCATGAGGAGTTACGCAAGGGTCTCCGCAGGCGGGAATCCACGGCGGGGAGGTGACGGAGGTGCGGGACTCTCAGCATCGGCGCTCTCGCTACTGCTGGTCGAACATCGCCCCGACGGAGAGCCCGCTGTGGATGCGGTGTATCGCCTCGCCGAGCATCTCCGCGACGGACACGATCTGCAGCTTGGAGGACCGCTTCTCGTCGGACACGGGCAGCGTGTCGGTGACGAGGACCTCGCTCAGCGCGCTGTCGGCGAGCCTCTGCGCGGCCGTCCCCGAGAGGATCGGGTGTACGGCGCAGCAGTAGATCTCGGTCGAGCCCTGCTGCTTCAGCAGCTCCACGGCGGACACGACCGTGCCGCCGGTGTTGATCTCGTCCTCGACGATCAGCGTTCTCTTGCCCTCCACGTTCCCGATGACATTGACGGCTACGGCCCGGTCGTCGTTGCCGGTCCGCTCCTTCTCGATGATGGCGATGGGCGCGTCCAGGAGGTCCGCCATGTCGTGGGCCTTCTTCGCCGCTCCCACGTCCGCGGCCACGACAACAAGGTCGTCGAAGCCGGCGTTCAGGTAGCGCTTCGACAGCAGCCCGATCGCCGTGAGCTCGTCGAGCGGGATGTTGAAGAAGCCCTGTATCTGGCCCGCGTGGAGGTTCATCGTCAGCACGCGGTCGGCGCCGGCGACGGTGATGAAGTCGGCGACGAGCCGCGCGGTGATGGCGACGCGGGGCTGGTCCTTCTTGTCGGTCCTGCCGTAGGCGTAGTAGGGGACCACGACGGTGATCCGCCCCGCCGAGGCGCGTCGGGCGGCGTCGATCATGATCCACAGCTCCATCAGGTGGTCGTTGACCGGCGCCGAGATCGGCTGCACCAGGAACACGTCCTTCTCGCGGACGTTCTCCAGGATCTTCACGAAGGTCTCGTCGTTGCTGAACTTGAAGACGTCGCAGTCGCCGAGCGAGATGCCCAGGTAGGAGCAGATGTCCTGCGCGAGCCTGGGATGGGCGGTGCCCGAGAAAACTCTCAGGTCTTCGAAAAGGGGCATTGGCTCCGCTGTGCCTCCCGGTGGTTTGAGCGCGACGCAACGGGCCCCGCCCGGCGCGCGGGGTGTCCGGCCGCGGCTACGGGCCGCCTCCGCGACCGCTGGTCAGAGACAGAATTATATCACGGGGGGTAGTGGATAGTGGGTAGCGAATGGATACCGAGGGAAGTGCAAGACTTAGAACGGGCATAGAACACCGACACGAAAAGGCCCCGGAGCGAGCCGCTCGGGGTCTTGGATACTCAGCGGTGGGGTTGGCCGCTGGCGGGTCTATCTCAGGTGCTTGGAGACATCGGCGGGGCCGCGACCGCGTAGTCGACGCAATCCAGTTGCCCTCGGCGTCCTTTTTCGAACGCCCATCGTCCCGAGACGATGCCGACCACCTCGCCATCTGCGTTGACGACGCGCCCACCCGACGAGCCATATCTGCCCAAGCCGAAGATCAAAGGGACAGGAAATGCTAGGGACTCTCTGAATAAGTCCTGATGGTATTGTGGCATAGTAACAGCGTCATAGCTGACGAGGGAGGATAGGAAGCCATGAGCCAGCCGACGTTTGCGGACTTGGAATATGAGGGCAAGAAGCGCAAGACCCGCCGGGAGCAGTTTTTGGAACGCATGGACGGTCTGATTCCGTGGGAACAGATGGAAGAGCGCATCCGGCCGTTCTACCCCAAGGCCGGGCGTGGACGTCGTCCGTATGAGTTGTCGGCGATGCTTCGGATACACTGCGTGCAGTTGTTCTACAACCTGAGTGACCCTGGGATGGAGGACATGCTCTACGAGGTGGATTCGGTGCGGCGATTCGTAGGGCTGAAGCTGTCTGGCCCGTTGCCTGACGAGACTACGATCCTGAACTTCCGCCATCTGTTGGAGCAGCATGAGTTGGGCGCAGGCCTGTTCGAGGAGATCGGCCGTCATCTGGAGTCTCAGGGGCTTCGACTACAGGCTGGGACGATAGTTGACGCGAGCATCATAGCGGCGCCGTCATCGACGAAGAATCGGAGCAAGGAGCGTGACCCTGAGATGCACCAGACGAAGAAGGGTAACGAGTGGCACTTCGGGATGAAGGTGCATATCGGAGTGGACTCTCAGACGGGAGTGGTGCATAGCGTGTCGACGACACCGGCGAATGTCAATGACGTGACTCAGACACCCCAGTTGCTGCACGGTGAGGAGACCCATGTATGGGGCGATGCGGGGTACCAGGGAGTCCACAAGAGGCCGGAGAATCGGCACCTGGATGTGGAATGGCAGATAGCGTTGAGGCCCAGCCAGAGGCGTAAGCTGGAGCCTGGGAGCGATGACGCTGTGGCGGAGAAGCGCAAAGCGTCGGTCAGGGCCAAGGTGGAGCACCCATTCCTGTATATCAAACGGCACTTCGGCTACGGCAAGGTCCGCTATCGAGGGCTGGCCAAGAATACGCAGCGGCTCATGACGTTGCTGGGGTTCGCCAACCTGATGAGGTCTGAGCAGTGCTTGGCGCATGCCCTTGTATAGGTGTGCCCAAAAGGGCTGGCAAGGGCGCAAACGCCCCGCCAGGAGCAAGAACAGGACGACATAATCCCCGCCAAGGGTGGCGCAGGGGGCTTCATTGTTCTCCCTAAACCGCTCGAATCAACCTCACCCTACGCTACGGCGAGTTGTTCAGAGGTTCCCTAGACCGATACACTGTGGTCAGCGTCTGACACCCATGTGCCGATATAGGGACTATTCACTCTACCAGCGTCGGGCCACTATTCGGTGGGGACCTGTGCTGCGGGGGCTTGGACAATCCCCCATGGGCACCAGATCGCCTCGGCCGCCAACCCTTCGACATGACGTTCGTAGAGGCGCTTGTTGCATAGCACCTCTCGGGGGAGCACGATGTTGGCGTGGAACGGATTGTAGCAGGTCGGATCACGTTTGAGGTTACGACCACACCGCTCTGCTATTTCCTGAGTAACAACAGCCCAGCCGTAGAAGGTCCTCTTCCCAATGGGTGGTCGGTTCCTGTGGTAGTCATAGGCCAGCCTGCCGACTTCCGCCATGTAGGATTCGTGTAGCCGGTCTACCGAAATCTCACCTCTGTCTTTCTGTATGAAGACAGGAGGTGGGCATTTCCCGTTGTTATCCCACCATCGCACGTGCTTGCTTGAAGACACCTGGCCGCCGAGCTTCTCATCGGGCAAGAATGTACACGCCGGGATGCTCATACCTCCCATCGCGCCAGATTCCGCCTGATCCAATCATCTGGAATCATGGCCGGGTCTTCATAGTCCCTTTGTTCCATGTTGCCCTGGTCGTACACGAGGCACCTTGCCGTGCCGTCAACGTCACACGTGATCGTCAGCGCGGTTCGCCAAGGAGTCGCTGCGTTGATGGAGATATCCCCGTAGGGCATCACATAGACGTGATACGGTCTCGGTGAAATCCGGTACAACCTGCGCAAGACTTTCTCCGCCATCACCTGCACTTCTCGCGTCGGCAATGTGAAATCAGCTTCTGCAGCGTCCTCGGGGACCGACGCCAATTCAGCTAGGGCGTTTTGAAGGTCTTGGTCAACTGTCAGTGTGGAAGATTCCGGAGAACGGAGAGATGTCTGTTCCCATTCTTCCTCCGGCTCTTGCTGAACGCCCTCGATCTCATGCAGCGCCTCTTGCAGGCCGTTCTCAAGCGATGAGTTCAGGATGAGTTCGAAGAAGCTGTCGTTGTCGGCGAGTGCCGCCTCATCGGTTGGTAGTTGCAGCCCTATCTGAATGGTGTTCCATGAACCAAACTGGCTCGATTCCCGCTCTTCGACGCCATAGGACGTCGGGAGCAAACCGCACTGCATTACAAAGCGGTCCCGCCCAGTGGGGTGCAGGTCGTACTCCGACACATGCCTTTCTCGTGCATGAACCGTGATCGCCCCCATCTCGTATAGGCTGTCTTTCAGCTCATCTTCTCGCCGCCCTCTACGAAACTGCCAGCCTTGGGGCTGCTGATTCTCCATGAGCCCGAGGAATAACCTCATGGAGCCCTGTTCCCGGGGTTGGCTACTGAGGATTCGTGCCTGCCACTTCTCCGCCTGTGCAAGAAAGTCGTGCAGGCGGACCTGCGGTGACAGGACCGATGATTCAGTCACCGGCGATTTCCTGAAGGCTGAGCCGCCTCGAGGCCCACACAGCAACGTATCCCGCAGGTCTGTGGTCATTGGCTCATCCTCGCAGTTTGCTCGTGGCCGGTGCGCCATACCTCGGCCACCAACGGCAACATCCGGTGGGCATCCGGCTCAGACAAGGAAGTGACCATACCCATGTGGATGACTAGCTTGGAGGATTCCAAGTTCCTGAACCTAGGCTCGGCAGTGATCGACCAAGCTCGTCCTTCGTCGTCTTGCACGCCGATCAGCCCGAATCCACCGCGCAGCCGCCAATCCTCAGGGAGAGGCATGTCTGGACTGAACAGCAACTCAGCCAAATGGGAGAACGCTGTTCCATCCAAATCAGTTAGCAATTGAATGGCAACCACAAACCGTTCTAGGCGCTCCACCGATCCCACGCATTTGATCGCGTGGTTCGCGACAGAGACAAATCGCTCCATATAGTCCTGTTGGGGGAATTCGCAGTGTACTTCAATTGCGCCTTCCTGCATCTCTACCCGCACCCTCTCACGCTCCAGCAGCAACACCGCAGTTGATGGGTTTTGCGCCTCAAACCTCACCTCTGTGTTGACCCCGTCCTCGAAGGCGCGAAGCGAACCCTCGTGCGGCGTCAAGGATCCATCAGACATCATCACCGACAACTGCAGCGCCTCGATCTGGCTCATGTCATGACCTCATCCCAGGGCTGTGGCACAAATGGAAACGCGCCGGCGGCAGTCGCCCCCATAGGTGGCAAATGGAGACATCACGGCAGCGCTGAAGACAAAAAGACGTGGCATGGGGTTGAAAGCAGGCTGAAGAGGGGGCGTTCACCCATAGGCAGACGAACCAACCCCATAGTGCCTACCCGCGAAGCGCGGGCAGGGTATCGAAATGCCCCCCAACCCTCTGGCATAACGAAAGGAATTTGCACCCTGTTAAGAGTCCCCGACAGCAAGCGCTGTCAGAGGGACTCTATATTGTAGCACCGAATCATGAACCGCTTCCATTTCCCAGTGTCGGCGGCCACTCTAGCTCAGCGCTCCTCAGGCGTCAAGGAGACGGGTGCGTGGTGCGTGGCTCCCGTGGTGGAGAGGATGCGCTAGACGCCGTACTGGACCTCTACGCGCCGGCCGGTGCGCGCCGACTCGTACACTGCGTCGATCACCTGCAGGATGTAGAGCCCCACGTCGGCGTTGACGTCCGGCTCGCGCCCCTCGCGGATGCACGCGGCGAAGTCGCGCAGGATGTCCAGCGCCCACTCGGTCGGGCCGTACATCGGCACGTCCACCTCGGCTACCTCGTACTGGAACGTCTTCGTCGGAGCGCCTGCCCAGTCCGGCACTCCGCTCTTGACCGCCAGGTGCGGGTCGCCGATCGGCGTCCAGTCGGCCTCGCCGTCCAACCCGCGGAAGACGAGCGACGTGTCGTACCCGGAGCGCACCCGCTGGAGGTAGCCCGCGTGGATGCTGCCGAAGGCGCCGTTCTCGAACTCGAACGCGGCGATGGCCACGTCCTCCAGCGGCGGCTCGATGATGCCCACCGGCCGGCCCGTCATCGCCTGCACCGACTTTACCTCGCAGCCCATCAGGTAGCGCATCACCTCCAGGTAGTGCCCGCCGAGCATGTGCAGGATGCCGCCGCCCTCGGTCGCGTCCCGGTACATGAAGCTCGTCGGATCGCGGTTCTCCGGACGCACCTGGCCGGTGACCAGTCGGACCTCGATGTCCAGCGGCCTGCCCAGCACTCCCTCGTCGCTCAGGCGCTTGATGTCCTGCGCCACCGGATGGTAGCGGTGCGGGTAGCCGACCAGCGTCCTCACCCCGTTCCTGTGCACCGCCCGCACCAGCTCGGCCAGGTCGGCCGATGTCCGGGCGAACTGCTTCTCCATGAAGAAGTGCTTGCCCGCCTCGGCCAGCTTGATGCCGGTCTCCGGGATCTCGTTCGCCGGCATCGCGACGCACGCCAGGTCGAAGTCCTCGTTGGCGATCATGTCGTCGAGGCTCGTGTAGACGCCCGCGTCGGGCGCGTGCTCCTTCGCCGGGTCGAGCAGGCTCGTGTCGGTCTCCTCGCAATAGGCTACGACCTCGAACTCGTCCAGGTAGTGGTACATGTGGATCAGGCCCGGCTTGGCGGGCCCGATGGTCCCCATGTGCCCGTGCCGGAGTCCCACTATCGCGACCTTGAGGGCGTCCTGGTTCGCCATGTTCTAACTCCTGGGGAAACCTGCTCGAATGCGAGGCTGCTTTCGACCGCCCGCACTATATTGGGAGGGGTATACCGGTGTCAAACACAACGCCCGCGCAACCGTCGTTCCAGTGGAGAGACACCTTGCACAATCGTCATTCCCGCGCAGGCGGGAACCCAGGCGCTGGGGCTATGACGATGGTGCATAGGTTTCCCCCGTCTTCACGAGGGCAGGCTCTGCGAGGGAATGATGGCATGACGGTGGGACGGTGGTAACTGTTCAGAGTTGAGGGGAAACGAGCAGGCTACGGCACTGGAGGAGAGGGTTGAGGCTGTTGGCCCTCCAAGTGCCAAAGAGGGATGCGAGAGCCATTTTGGTGTTGGTGCCACGCTCGGAGCGAGTGCCGCCGCTGATCTTACGGCTGACCACCAGGTGGCGTAGGCTCCGTTCAGCCGCGTTGTTCTCGGATGGCACACCCGGATGGGACACAAAGACGAACAACTCCTTGATGAACCGCTCCATGCGCCTGCAGAGCTTGGCTTGAGGCGCCGTATCGTCGTCGGAGAATGGCTGACACAGCGACAGCAGCAGCTTCTCCAACATCAACTGGTTGGCAGACGCTGATCGCTGGTAGCCAACATCTGGTCGGCCGAGGTTGTCAGCGCACGTCTTTGCCCTGTTGTAGAGTTGGCGTACCGCTTTGGCCCATAGAGCCAGGGCGGTGTCTTGAGGGAACACCGCCTCGAGTTCATCGACGTCCCGCAACAGGTGTACCCAGCAGCGCTGCTTGAGGCCGGGGTAATGGCTGTATGCAGCGTAGAAGTCACTCACGAGCACTCCGCTGAAGGGCGTGCTGCCGGTGGACTCTCCCAACACCTCGTCCACCACAGCTTTGCCTCGACCGCGGCGTAGGAAGTAACGCTCCGTGGGAGTGCTGAAGGTCCACACATAGCCGTTGACTCCGTCCTGGCGCCAGCCGGTCTCATCTGCGTGCACTACCGGAGAGCCACGGATGCGCTCCAGCATCTCGGCCACGACCGGTTGGGCCCGTTGGGCTGCGGCATGTACCACATCAGTGATGGCGCCAATGCTCAGCTTCAGTTGATGTACCGTTTGCAGGTACCACTGGATGCTCCTGATCGGCAGACGGCCCTCTTCCCTGAGTGTCACGATCAGGCTTATCAGGTTGGGGCCCAACCGCCGGCGTCCAATTGCCAACCCCGCCAACGGCTCTTGGGGCAACCGCCGCTTGTCGCACAGCGGACATGTCCGGGCCACAAAGACGTGCTCGGTCACCTCTGCTGGCACCACCGGAAGATCGATCACCTCCCGTGTCCGCTGGACCCAGCCGCCTGACAGGCCAGTACCACACTCAGGGCACGACTCAGGCGCATGTACCACCCGATGCGTCGGTTCCATCCTCTGCCGGGCAAAGCCGTGCAGACGCCGTTTCCTCGATCCCTTCCTCTCCGGATGACGACGCTTGATGGGCGGCTTATTGCCAGGCATCCCTTTCGTTCCACCGCGACTGCTCAGCTGAGATTCCAGCCTCTCTACACGCCGCCGCAGCTCGGTAATCACCGCCCGCTGCGTGGCAATCGCCGCCAGCAGCGTCTCCCGGCTCGCATTCTGCAGGTCTACTTCAGCTTCCACCCCTCCCTTATCACACTACTGCCCAACGCTACGCTAGCGGTTCTTGGGTTCATCCCCTCGACTCTGAACAGTTACGGACGGTGGAGCCGGCTTGAATGGAGGGCGCCGCCGTTGCTATGATTGCAGACGCAGCCAATCCCCAGGGAACGGTGAGCAACCAGTGATTCCGCTTCGATACGCCGCTGGCGTGAGAACGCCTCTCGGCTCCTGCCGCGATGTCGGCATGGCTCCCTCCGCTGGCGCTCGCCCCGTCCCGCTGCCCACGGCACTCCCATGAGCGAGCTCGGGATCGGCCACGTGCCGGGCATCAGCGCAGGCCACTACACCGACCTGCGCGCCGCCACGGGCTGCACCGTCGTGCTGTGCGACGCGGGCGCGGTCGGCGGCGTCGACGTCCGGGGCTCCGCGCCGGGTACCCGCGAGACCGACCTGCTCCGCCCGGGCAGCCTGGTGCCCCAGGTAGACGCCATACTGCTGACCGGCGGCAGCGCGTTCGGCCTGTCGGCCGCGTCGGGCGTGGTCAGGTACCTGGAGGAGCACGGCAGAGGCTACCGGGCCGGGCCGTTCACCGTCCCGATCGTGTCGGCGGCCGTGCTGTTCGACCTGGCCGTCGGCGCCTCCTCGGTCCGGCCGGGTCCGGACGAGGGGTACCGCGCCTGCGAGGCCGCCGCCTCGGGCGACGTCGCGCAGGGCTCCGTCGGCGCGGGCACGGGCGCGACCGTGGGCAAGGCGCTTGGCGCCGGCAGGCGCGTCAAGGGCGGCGTCGGCACGGCCGGAATCGACCTGGGCGACGGCGTCATCGTCGGCGCTGTAGTCGCCGTCAACGCGGTCGGCGGCGTCCACGACCCGGACACGGGAGCCCTCGTCGCCGGCGCCAGGTCCGACGATGACGGCGAGATGGTCGACGTGCTCGACGCGATGGTGTCGTCCGACCGCGAGCCTTCCGCCGTGAAGTTCGCCGACAACACGACCATCGGCGTCGTCGCCACTAACGCCCGGCTCGGCCGCGAGCGGGCCAACAAGCTGGCCACGGTGGCCCACGACGGCATGGCGCTCGCGGTTCGCCCAGCGCACACGACCCACGACGGCGACACGATGTTCACGCTCGCCACCGGAACGTCGGACCGCGACGTCGACGTCGACCGCCTCTGCGCCGCGGCGATGGTCTGCACCGCGCGGGCCATAGTCAGCGGCGTCCGGAATGCGACCGCCGTGGCGGGCGTGCCCGCGGCCTCGGACCTGCGGCTCGCCGCCGACTCGAACATAGGAGGACCGGCCAGTGGCTGACTTCGACCGCGAGTCCACGATAGGCTTCATCGGCGCGGGCAACGTGGCGAAGTCGTTCGCCGTCGCGCTGTCGCGGGAGGGCTACCCGGTCGTGGCCGCCGCCAGCCGCAGCCGGTCGTCCGCCGAGGACTTGGCGGGCAGGGTCGACGGCTGCGTCGCCTACGAGTCCCTGGACGATGCCGCGGCGGCATCCGACGTGGTCTTCGTGACCACGCCCGATGACTCGATACAGGCGACGGTGGAGGCGGTCCCGTGGCGGGCCGGGCAGGCCGTCGTGCACACCTCGGGCGTGCTGACGCTGGAGGCGCTGGACGCGGCGGCGAGGGCCGGCGCGTCGCCGGGCGCGTTCCACCCGATGCAGCTCTTCTCGTCGCCCGAGACGGGCGTCGCCTCGATACCGGGCACGACGTTCGCCATCGCCGGCGACGCCGGCCTGGCGGCGTACCTGGAGGAGATGGCGCTGGCCATCGGCGGCCGGCCCGTCTTCGTCCGCGCCGAGGACAAGCCGCTGTACCACCTGTCCGGCGTGATGCTGGGTGGCCTGCTGTCGTCGCTGGCGGCGACCGCGGCGCAGCTATGGGAGAGCTTCGGATTCGACCGCGAGCAGGGCGTCCAGGCGCTGATGCCCATGATGCGCGGCGTCGCCAACAACCTGGAGGCGCTCGGCGTGCCGGGCGGCGTCGCAGGCCCCTACGCGAGGGGGGACCTCGGCACCGTCCGCATGCACCTCGAGACGCTCAGGACCCGGGCGCCCCACGTGCTCCCGCTCTACTGCGAGATGGCGATGGCGGCGATACCTCTCGTCGTGGAGAAGGGCACGGTGACCGCGGAGCGCGCCGACGAGATCAGGACATTGGTCGAGCGGTACAGGGAACACGGAGCCGGTTGATCGAACACAAGCGCAGGCCCTCACTCAGGGCGAGGAGGTACCGACAATGCGCGTGACAATCAGGGACTTGCGGCTCATGAAGCGTCGTGGCGAGCGGATACCGATGCTGACCGCCTACGACTACACGTCCGCCCGGCTCGTGGAGGCCGCGGGCATCCCCGTCATCCTGGTCGGGGACAGCGTCGGGCAGTGGCTCCTGGGGTACGAGACGACGTTGCCCGTGACGATGGACGACATGCTCCACCACGTGAAGGCCGTCGTCCGCGCGACCGAGAAGGCGCACGTCGTCGCCGACATGCCCTTCATGAGCTACCAGGCCGACGTCGCGGACGCGGTGCGCAACGCCGGCCGCATGCTCCAGGAGGGCGGCGCGCAGTCGGTGAAGCTCGAGGGCGGCGCGGCCGTCGTCCCGATCGTCCGCAGGCTGGTCGAGGCGGGAATCCCGGTCATGGGCCACATCGGCTTCACGCCGCAGTCCTTCAACCAGCTTGGGGGCTTCGTCGTGCAGGGGAAGCTCCCCAGGGAGGCGGCGGCGCTGATCGACGACGCCCTGGCCCTGGAGGAGGCCGGGTGCCACTCGATGGTCGTGGAGATGGTCCCCGCCCAGCTCGCGGCGCTCATGACCGAACGGCTGTCCGTCCCCACCATCGGCATCGGCTCTGGCGTCCACTGCGACGGTCAGGTGCAGGTATTCCACGACATGCTCGGGCTGGCCGGAGACTTCGCTCCCAGGCACGCGCGCATGTACACCGACCTGGGCAAGACCATCACGGACGCCGTCTCCGCCTACGCCGCCGACGTGGGGGCGGCTAGCTTTCCGGCGGACAAGGAGAGCCACCAGATGAAGCCGGAGGCCCTGGAGAAGCTCGAGGGCGTCCTGGCGGAGGCGCCGCCTTCCGGATGAAGACGGTCGACACGGTCGCGGAGCTGCGCGAAGAGCTCGCCCGTGCTGCGAGGCCGCTGGGTCTCGTGCCGACGATGGGCGCGCTGCACGACGGCCACATGGCGCTCGTGCACCGTGCCCGCGCGGAGAACAGCAGCGTCTGCGCGACAATCTTCGTCAACCCCGCACAGTTCGGCCCGCGGGAGGATTTCGCGGACTACCCGCGCGACATGGGAGCGGACCTGGCCAAGCTTGAGCGCGCAGGCGCCGACGTCGTCTTCACGCCCTCGCCCCAGGAAATGTACCCGGACGGCTTCGACACGTACGTCGACGTGGGCCGCGTCGCCGCCCGGCTGGAGGGCGAGCACCGCCCCGGCCACTTCCGCGGCGTCGCCACGGTCGTCTGCAAGCTGCTCGCCGCCACGCGCCCGGACCGCGCCTACCTCGGGCAGAAGGACGCGCAGCAGTGCGTCGTGGTGAAGCGTCTCAACGCCGACCTCGACCTCGGAGCGGAGATCGTCGTCGTGCCCACCGTCCGGGAGCCGGACGGGCTCGCCCTGAGCAGCCGCAACGAGTACCTCTCCGTGCCCGAGCGCCGTGCGGCGACGGTCGTCCATCGAGCCCTGGAGCATGCCCGGTCGATGCACGGCGACGACGTGGTTGACGCCGAGGCAATCAGGCGCGAGATGCGGGCGCTGATCGCCGGCGAGCCGCTGGCCCGCGTCGACTACGTCAGCATCGCCGACCCAGATGCGCTGGAGGAGCTCGACACCGCGACGCCGGGCGCGCTCGTGGCGCTCGCCGTCTACGTCGGCGAGACGCGTCTGATCGACAACATCACGCTGTAGCACCCGCTTCCCCTTGGAACCAACTTCCAGTACGCTATGGGAGTTGCCCAATGGCTGAACAGGGGCGGCCTCCAAGCCCATGCCGGGATTGCCGAGAGCGTCGTCGCCCGCTCGCCTACAACGATGCTGAGGATGCGAAGAACCCCGCACTAGGGTGATGGATAATCGTGCTGGCTTGTAGACATGTTGCCCTCATCATCGCCCTGGGAGTGCTGGGAGGCGTGCTGACTGGATGCTCAGATGAGACAACTGAGGCAACGCCAATACCCACAAACACGCCTTCCCCAATACCGTTGCCCTCCGGCTCATCTCCCCGGCTCACTTTGGAAGAGTACGAAACGTGGTGTACGAAGTTTGAGACGATGGCTGAAGCGGACCCGCTGGAGACCTGGGGTGAGGCCGCAAGTTTCATGGGGATGATCTATGACGAGGGTGTGGCCCTAAAGCCGCCAAGGGTACTCGAAGAGTATTGGCGGACTTATCTGGAGGGAATCAGAGCGATCCAGCGGCTGGTCAGCAGCTATCCCAAGGACGAACCCGTTGACGACGACCGGATAGAGGGGGAGGCCGAGTACACGGCTTGGGTTTCCAGGTTGGATGCCATCAAGGAAGGACTGCCGCAGGAGGTACGACGTCACATCTACTTCTGCTTCTAACTTGTGACGGGGCAGTTCAAGACAGGCAGAGGGCGAGTGCCCGGTGTCGAGCAAGTAGCTCGGGCGCTACCATTCCTCCCGTCATCGCTGCGTTCGCGGTTGTCCGCCACGGCGGGCATGAGGGTACCACTCCACGGCGACGGGCCGGCCGTTGCTGGGCCGGACTTGTGGTACTATCGCCCAAACTGTTCTCGGATACGCCCCCGCGCCGCCAAGCCATGTCTTACCGCCGCTCTTACGCCGTCTACACGATAGCCGCGCTGTTGCTCGTCGCCGTCGCCTGCGGCGGGTCGGAGGAGCAGGCCACCGCGACTCCAGTTCCGACCCCTACGCCCGTGATCGATGCCGCCGCCGTGCTGGAGAAGACGGGCGCCGTGATGGCGGGGCTGAGCTCGTTCCACTTCCGGCTGCGCCACGAGGTCGGCTCGCTGGAGATCGCGTCCGGGCTGGTGCTCGACAAGGTGGACGGGAACGTCGTCCGGCCCGACCGGATTTCGGTGACGTTCGTCGGCAACCTCGGCGGCTTCGCCCTCGACTCGAGCCTGATCACGATCGGCAGCGCCAGCTACATGACGAACCCGCTCACCGGCCAGTGGGAGACGGGGCCCATGAGCCTCAGCCCCCTGGGGTTCTTCAGCCCGACGGAGGGCATCGCCAGCATCATCTCCCAGGTGCGGGACCCCGTGCTGGCGACCGACGCCGCGACGCCGGGCTCGTACCGCATCAGCGGAATGCTGCCGGCCCCCGCGCTGTCTCCGCTGATCGGCTCGGCGATACTGCCAGACGCGGTCGTCGAGCTCGAGCTCACGATCGCCCACGATGGCAGCTACCTGACCGGGGTCAGGTTCACGGGCCGCATTTTGGAGTCTGACGTCGAGGGCGCCGTCCGGGTCATCGAGGTTTCGGGCTTCGACGAGCCTGTCTCCATCGAGCCGCCCCTCTAGCCGAGCGCTTCCGGCGTTGCAGGTCTCGAAGCGCGTTTCTCCCTACGTTGCGCTGATACCCGTCTGCGCCGGCGTCTTCGTCGCCGCGGACGACCAGACCGTTGTGGTCACGGTGCTGCCGGAGATCATCCGCGAGCTGGAGATCAAGCCGAGCGAGCTGGACCGGGCGTCGTGGACGATCACCGGGTACCTGCTGGGCTACCTGGTGGCGATGCCGCTGATCGGGCGCCTGTCGGACGTGTGGGGCCACCGGCGGCTGTACGTGCTCTGCATGGCGGCGTTCATGCTCGGCTCGGTGCTTGTCGCCCTGACCCGCAGCCTGGAGACGCTCGTCGCCGCGCGGGTATTCCAGGCGGTGGGCGCGGGCGCGCTCGTGCCCATATCGATCGCCATCGCCGGCGACCTGTTCCCGGCCGGGCGGCGCGGGCTGGCGCTCGGGCTGATCGGCGCCTCCGCCGAGGCGGGAGGGGTGATCGGGCCGCTCTGGGGCGGGATCATCCTGAACTTCCTCGACTGGCGATGGGTGTTCTGGATCAACCTGCCGCTGGGCGTGGCCGTGCTCGCGGGCATCGCGCTCCTGCTCGCGCCGAGCCCCAGGTACCGCGCGCCGGTCGACTACGTCGGCGGCGCGCTGATCGCGGTCAGCCTGGCGGCGCTCACGATGGGGCTGTCCCGGATCGACTCCCGCGACGTGTTGATGCTCGGCTACTTCGTCGGCGCCGCGGTCGCGCTGGTCGCCCTCGTGCTGAGGCAGCGCTCCGTCGACGACCCGCTGCTGCCCGGGTCGATGTTCAGGACCGCGGCCTTCAGCGGCGCCAACGTGCTGCACGTGCTGGTCGGCGCGGCGTTGATCCTCGGCATGGTGACCGTGCCGCTGATGGCCAACACCGTGATGGGCCTGACGCCGTTGGAGGGCGGGCTGTGGCTGATGCGCATGACGGCCGCGATACCCGTCGGCGCCGTCGTCGGGGGACTGGCCTGCCAGCGGATCGACTATCGCATCCCCGCGGCGCTCGGGCTGGTGCTGGCCGCGGTCGGGTTCTGGCTGATGTCCGGCTGGGACACCTCGATCGCCGACCCGACGCTGACCGTACACCTCGCCATCGCGGGCGCGGGCTTCGGACTGCTGATCGCGCCGATATCGCTGGCGGCGACCGACTCGGTGGGCGAGGACCTGCGAGGCGCGGCGGCGGGCACCGTGTCGGCCTCGCGCATCGTCGGGATGACGCTCGGGCTCGCGGCGGTGACCGCCTGGGGGTCTGCCAGGTTCGACGTGCTGGCCCCGAGGTCGGAGTGGCCCTTCCAGCTCGACACCGAGACGGTGGCCGAGTTCGAAGCCCGGCTCGACAGCTACGGGGTTGCCCTGATCGACGCGGGCACGACGCTGTTCAACGAGTTCTTCCTCATTGCGGCGGGCCTGTCCGTGATCGCGCTGCTGCCCACCGCGGCAATGGCCCACCGTCGCGGACGGTCTGCGGGCGAGCGGGCAGACCGTACCAGCCGTAGACCTGGCAAGCTGCTGTGAAGCTGTCGTCCTGAGCGAAGCCGAAGGACCTGGGGCGGGGCCGCCTCGACTCGGTATCGCGCGTGCCTGCCCGCCGCAGGCCCCTCACTCCGTTCGGGGCGACATTCGGCAGGCGAGTTGGGCCGCCACGCCAGCGCGTTACTCAGACATGCCTACGAGGCCGCCGCCCCTTGGGTAACGCAAGCTGCCGGAGAACTGTCGTCCTGAGCGAAGCCGAAGGACCTGGGGCGGGGTATCCTCGACCTGGTATCGCGTGTGCCTCCCCGCCCCAGGCCCCTCACTCCGTTCGGGGCGACATTCGGCGGGTCGTACCGGCTCTCCGTTAGCCCCTACTCGTCCACGTCGACGAGCGCGCCGCCGGCTTGCTGGGACTTGAGGAAGCCGGTCAGGATCTGCACCGTCTTGCGGGCGTCCCTTCCGGTCGAGACACCCTCGCCGCCGTTCTCGATGAGGCCGATCAACTCCTCGTAGGCGGCCATGTAGCTGACCGTCTCGAAGTCGGGCGTGGGCAGCCGGTGACGCTTCAGACCCCCGCCATCGGGCAGGAGGAGGTCCGCGAGCCCGAGGCTGCTGTCGAAGAGGATCTTGCCCTTGGGGCCGGACAACTCGTGCGTCGAGTGCTGGACGGTGTTCTTGTTCGCGGAGAAGTAGGCGCGGACGCCGTTGCGGAACATGATGAAGCCGCTGACGCCCGGGTCGTTTCGCGGGAGCTTGCCGCCGTCGCCCTTGTACTCGTCCCAGTCCTCGAACCCCTCTTCGAGCCGCGCGAACACCTGGACGGGGTCCGACTCGGCGAAGAAGCATATGCCGTCGATCGAGTGGGTGCCGTTGCGGAACATCATGGCCCGCGCGCCGCCGAGCACCGTGATGATGTTGTGCAGCGGGCCTATGGCGCCCGAGCGTATCGCCTTGCGGATGGCGTGGTACGTCTGCATCCAGCGCCGCGTATGGCCGACCGAGATCGGGACGCCGCGCGGCTCGCAGGCGTCCAGGATGCGGTCGGCGTCCTCCAGCGTCGTGGCGAGCGGCTTCTCGACGAACAGGCCCTGTATCCCGGCGTCCACGCCGTCGACAGAGATGTCCGCGTGCCTGTTGTCGCCTGTTGCCACAGTCAGGATGTCGATGCCCTCCTTTTCGAGCATCTCGCGGTGGCTCGTGTAGGTCGTGGCGTTCGGCCAGCGCTCGCCCCACGTGTCCTCGAAGCCGTCGAGCAGCTCGGGGACGATGTCGCAGACGCCGACGATGTCGACGTTCCTCGTCAGCGACAGGCAGTATATGTGGCTGTTGGTGATCTGGTTGCGCATGGGAGCGGGCGCCGGACCGGGCTTGCCCATGGTTATCCCTGACAGCCCGACTATCCCGACCCTGTACGTCTTGTCCGCCATCTGGAGCTCCTTGGGCGCTACGCGGGCACGTCGATCAGCCGCGATCCCTGCTGGTACGACTGCAGAAAGCCCATCATGATCTGCACGGTCTTGCGGGCCTCGCGGGCCGAGGAGATGCTGGGCGCGCCGTTCTCGATCATGTCGATCAGCTCCAGGTACCCGGCGGGAATGCCGATGATCTGGTAGCTATCGGGCGCGACCGTCCTGACGCCCACGCCGTACTCCGAGCCGACGCCGTTGGTCGTCACCGTGAACGAGTCGCCGTTCAGGTCGAACTCCAAGTAGCCTTCCGTGCCGTTCACGAGCATCTTGACCATGTGGAACGAAGAGTGCACGGTGCTCGCGTACGACGCCCTGAGACCGTTGCTGAAGATGACCATGCCCATCGCGCCGGGCTCGTTGTTCGGGGTGCGCCCGCCGTCGCCCCGGTAGACGTCCCAGTGGTCGAACCCCTCGTCCAGCACGGCGGACACCTTGACCGGGTCGGACTCTACGACGAAGCACAGCACGTCGATGAAGTGGGTGCCGTTGCGGAAGAGTGTCGCCGGGTGGCCGAAGTTGTTCAGCACGGCCGCGCCCGGCTCGCCGATGGCGCCGTCGCGGATCGCCTGACGCACGGCGTGGACCAGCGGCCGGTACCGCCGCGTGTGGTCGACGCTGAAGGCGACGCCGTTGGCCTCGCACGCCTCGATCATCGCGTCGGCGTCCTCGAGGCTGGTGGCCAGCGGCTTCTCGACGAAGATGCCCTTCACCCCGGCGTTGGCAGCTTGGACCGTAGGGGACGCGTGCGTGTGGTCGCCGGTGGTGACGCCGACGATGTCCAGGTCCTCCTTCGCCAGCATCTCGCCGAGGTCGGTGTACGTCCTCACGTCCGGGAGGTCCTCGTCCCACAGCCCCTTATAGCGCTCTATGGCCTGCGGCATGATGTCGCAGACTGCGGCGAGCTCGACGTTGGGCAGCCTGCTCAGGGTATGGACGTGGCGGTTCATCACCTCGCGTCCGAATGGCGGCGGAGGCGTGCCCATGTGGCTCCTGCCCACCGCCACGCCCCCCAGTCCGACGACGCCGGCGCGATAGGTCCGTTGGCTCATCTCGGCTCCTCTGCGGTGAAGGGAAGGATGGCTACTCGCCGCGGGGCCCGCCCGCCCTCATCTGCCAGCCGCTGGGGTTGACGTCCAGGGCCAGGCCCTCGGGACTCATGAACTTCTTTTCGCCGACCCAGTTGTCGGGCGTGCCCTCCTGGTTGCCGTAGGTCTCGTTCCAGAAGGTCAGCTCCGTGCCGCCGAGCTCGACGATCTTCTCCTCGGCCTGGTCGAGGTCCTCGACCTGGACGCCGAAGTGGTGCAGCCCGGGCGTGCCGCCGCCGTAGCGGTCGTACTGGAACCCGAGCAGCGTCACGTTGATGTAGCCGTCGCTCAGTATCATCGACTCGTTGTTCGGATCGCCTGCGACCTCGACCAGGCCGAAGGCATCCTTCAGGAATGCCCCGGTCGCGGCCGGGTCCTTGGTCGTGATTCCGATGTGCTTTATCTTCGGCATCCTTCACCTCCGGGCGAATGCGTCCGGCTCCTGGAACACGGCGTCCCAAATGACCGCCGGACGGGCGGCTTCGAGCCGGGCACGATGGTACTTTCGAGCCATATCGTTGTCAACAGAACGGACTTGAATCCCCGCCTTCACGTTCAATGTCATATCTATCAGCCGTCACCTCGTAGGGGCGGGTTTCCAGAGCCTGTTTCAAATGTGGCATGTATTTGACGGTGGGGTTTCCAGTTTGGTCATGCCGGCTGTGTGCGGAGCCTCATGGTTCGCAGCGAGGCGCCCGAAGCGGCCATGATCACCATCCGGGCCGCCCGATAGGCTGAATGCGCGCTCGAAACGGCAGCTAGACTCCGATTCCACGCCCCCGTGGCTCGCCACGCCCTCCACAGGGTGCGCAGGTTGAAGGCCGTGGCTAGCAGAGTCCACTCAGCCACCACGTTGGGTAAGCCGCGTAGCAGGAACCGCTGGGCCTGCTGTTGCTCTTTGATGATCCCGAAGACCGGCTCGACCAGTTGTTTTCTTTGCCTGTACGCCTCTTTGGCTTCTTCCGTGGACATCCAGGCGCGGTGGCGGCGCAGGTCTGCATCATGGGGACTTATCTCCAGAGAGCGGCCATGGCGCTCGTTCTTCGTACAGACCCCGAAGGCCGGACAGGCCCGGCACACGGCCGCGGAGGAGCGGTAAACGCGCACAATGGTGCGGCGGCCTCGCCTGACGCCGGCAAAGCGCAGCGTGTAACCCTCCGGGCATCGGTAGCTGTCGCTCGCCTCGTCGTAGGTGAAGCGGTCCTTGTGATACGGGCTCTCCAGAGCCCGGTCCTGCGACTCCGGCATGATCACCTGTTGGCCCCTCCGGGCGCACTCCTGCAGATTGCTCCCTGAGTGATACCCCGCATCGGCCAAAGTCGTCTCCGATCTGTGACCTGAGGTCTCCTCCGCCTGCTCCATCATTGGACCCAGTTGCGACTGGTCGGTCGTGTCGGCCACCACCTCGGCAGCCGTGATCAGCATGCCGGACACCTTCCCTTCACCCATTACCGGAGAGACCATCGCCTGGGCGTTGTATGCCATCGCGATACCCTGGCGGGTCTTCATCATTCGGGCGTCGGGATCGGTCAGGTTGATGAGCTTTTGTCCATCCCGGCTGGCAAGCTCGCCCATCGTCTCACGCACCTGATCCCGCAATACCTTGCGGTCGTGCAACGCCGCTGGCAGATGGCCGGTAGCCGGCTCATCGCCCGCCTCGTTCTGCGCCTCCAACTCGGCTACCGCCCGATCCGTCCGGCCCAACGGATGGCGCAACCCCTCGGCGTCGTGGGTCCGGCTCCTTGCCGCGTTCGCCCCGACCTTCGTCCCGTCCACCGCCTGCACCGCCAACTCCACAAGCTCCATCTTGACAGCCGTCTGCACCGTGCGCTTGAGCAACTCCCTCATACCATCCCGGTGGGAGCGGTAAAAGCGCCACAACGTCACGTGATCCGGTCGCTGGCAGCCCGTCAGCCACAAGTACGGTATCTGGTCGCGACACGCCGCCTCCAGCTTGCGGCTCGATCGCACTCCGGTCATGAAGCCGTAAAGCCACACGCCCAACAGCGCACGGGGATGGTAGGACGGAGCTCCCATCGGGTCACCCTCTCTATCAACCCCGATACCAGCCCAGTCATCGCCGTCCAGAGCATCGACGAACTCAGCCACGAATCGGGCAGGATGACCGGCCTCCAGCAACTCGTCGAGACTCGGAGGCAGAATCCACATCTGTTCACGGTTGAGTGGTCGATGCGGCATACTCTACTACCTCCAATTCACGGTCTGACTCTCCACCAAGATACCCTATCGCCAATACCCACGACTTATGAAACAGGCTCTTCCAACCCGCCTTATCTTGCAATAGGACGCCCTTGCCAATTTTCGTGGGATTCTTGGTTCTCAAACGCCTTCTGAGAGGGTGCTCGCCCGTTCTCCCCTGGCGGGAGAAGGTCAGGATGAGGGGGAAACGGCGCCGAAACATTCACCGCTATCCATCGAGGGAGAGGCGGCCATTGTGGCACCGTCTTCGCCCAATGCCGACCGCACTTCGGCAGGCAGCTCATCTCCCGCCTCCCGGTACGACTCCACCATTGCCGCGGCGACATCCTGGAGGTTTTCCAACGCGTCGTCGTAAGTGTCGCCCCAGGCCCGGCAGCCGGGCAGGACGAGTATCTCAGCCATGAACTTGTCCTCGGTGTCATAGCTGGGTTCGTGCACGACGAAATGGAGCTTGTACAGCTTCAACTCGGAGCCTCCTGGGGTATCAGGGGCGACGGCCATCCTTCTGCCCGCCCCGCAGCCACTGTAGCAGCGTGAAGCCTGCCGTTGCATTGCCCCTCACGTGGCGGCCATGGCCGCATTGGGTTACGATTCGACCGCACTCACGCGGCCGGCGAATCGCGCCGGGAAAGGTGGTTGGCGATGGCGAAGATGCGCAGGCTGGTCAAGCTCGAGGGATTTGGCAACGTCCGGATGGTCGAGGACGATGTCCCGTCGCCGTCGGCGGACGAGGTCCTGGTGCGGCTCAGTCGCAGCCTGATCAGCCGGGGCTCGGAACTGTTCCGGCGCTACGTGCTGGAGGACGCGGTGCCGCCCTCGATGATGGGCTACTCCGCCGCCGGCGAGGTGGTCGAGGTCGGCGCGGACGTCCCCGGCGTCCGGGTGGGGGACCGCGCGATGGTCGGGTCGCCGCACGCGCAGTACGGCACCGGCTCGCCCCTGGGGAACGCGCCCTCCGCCTTCGTGCTTCCTGCCGCGCTGGACGACGAGACGGCGACGTTCCTGCCGCTGGCGACGAGCGCCGTGCAGTGGATGCGTCACACACCGATGGAGGAGGGCGACACGGTCGTCGTCACGGGGCAGGGGCTGGTCGGGCTGCTCTGCGCGCAGGCCGTCCGCGAGCGCAAGCCGGGCAGCGTCATCGCCGTCGACGCGACGGAGATGCGGTGCCGGGTCGCGGCCGAGTGCGGCGCCGACGAGGTGATCGACGTGTCGAAGGCGGACCCGGTCGCGGCGGTCGTGGACCTGACTGGCGGCGTCGGCGCCGACGTCGTGGTCGAGTGCGTCGGCGGCACGGCGGGCGTCGAGTCGTTCCGGCAGGCCCAGCGGATGCTCCGTCCCGGAGGCGTCATCCACCTGATCGCCAAGTACCAGGCGGGCGACGGCGTCGCGGGCTCCGGCGTGCTGCCGCTCGACTCGGACGACATGATGAACAGGCGCCTAGTAGCCGGCGTCCCCGCCCACGACCCTCCGCCGCGGCCCATCGGAGACGCCGCCGCCATGCTCGCCGACGGCCGCATCCGCGTCGGCCCGATGGTCACCCACCGCCTGCCGTGGCAGCAGACCGCGGAGGCCTACCACATGCTCTACCGCGAGCCCGACAAGGCGCTCGGCGTAGTCCTTGAATGGGACGCGTAGTCCACGTGTCCTGGTGGACGGGCCCTGGCCCTCTATGCAGACCAGGGCGTTGGAACGTCGCCCTGGCCTCGCAAGAATTGACCTTGCCCCGCATCTGTCCAAGACACGTTGAGGCCCGCTTGGCGTCGAGTTAGACAGGACCGTGGGTAGGTAAGGTCAGCGGTCCCACGATGCTTTCTCTTCTCTGAGGTAGTCGTCGACTTCCTTCGAGGTCTTGAAGAGGAGATGCCCCGGCGCCTCAGCCAGGATGTCGACGACGGATCGACGTTCGGTAGACGAGGAGCGAGTCACCACCACGTCGACTGACTGCCCTGCCTCCAACTCTGAGCTGGCGAACTCCACCTTGCCGCCCGGCAGTACCGTCGTCCTTATGTGCAGGGCCCTTTGCATAGTCATCACCTCGCTGGCTCGACTTCCCATTGCCGTGCCGTAGACTACCTTGCCTGGTAACGGGTCTCCGCCCACGATCCCGTAGGACTCGACGAATCGGTGGAAAGGCTGATTGCTGGCGTGCCAGGCGCTGAGTGCAGCATTCTTCTTGAGATTGACTTCGTACTCGGCGGCAAGGGGACAGCCTGAGCATATCATGGCCCCAGGCTGCGTATTTCGGGCAGATTGGCGCTGCCGCCGCCGACCGTGGGGCCGACAAGGCCCTCGGCGTAGTCCTCGAATGGGACGCGTGGACGTTCCTCCTGGCGTCCGATGGGGCGGAAGAGGGGTTGCCTTCTTGTTCTCCCTCCCCTGGCGGGAGGGAGTTAGAGGGAGGGGGACATGCCTGACGAGGCTTGGCTCTGGGGCAGGCTGCGGGAAGTGTCACCCTCACCCCAGCCCTCTCCCGTCGAGGGAGAGGGGGAAGACACGCCGCCCGCTGCTGCCGAGATGGACAGGCGCTAGTTGTCCAGCAGGTATTTCACCAGCGCCCAGCGTTCGGCGTCGGTCAGGAGCAGCCTGAACTCGGGCATCGGCGACGTCGACTGGCGGCCGCGGAAGTTGGCCGCGGAGCCCTGCCTGCCGCCCCACGAGATGAAGGCGTACAGGTCGCCCGGAGGCGAGTCCTGCGTCAGCTCCAGGGTCAGGTTCGCGGGCACGGGGGACAGGCCCTTCTCCTGCATCATCGTGCCGAACTGGCCGTCGCCGGCCATCGCGTCGCCGTGACACACCAGGCAGTTGATGCGGTACAGCTCGGCGGTCGCCTCCAGGTCGTAGCTGTCCAGCACGTCCTGGGGTATCTGCAGCCCCTCGTGCGCCGCCAGCGACGTGTACTGCACGTCCCTGCCGGTGATCGAGACGGAGTTGGGCGGCGGCAGGATGCGCGGGCCCTCCTGCGACCGGTACGAGGGCTGGTAGTGCATCTCGTTGAAGACCTCGATGAACGTGCCGGCCTCGGGGAACGCGGGCAGCCTGAACTCGGCGATGCCGTAGATCTCTACGTCGCCGCTGCGGATGTTGCCGCTGCAGCCCGCCGCGACGGCCAGCAGCAGCATCGCGAATACGACGCCCCACAGCCTTCCGCTCATCGGCCCTCTATGTTCGCTGTCGTGGTTCATGGAGTCCGTGGATAGCTGGGCTACGCGTCGTCCGAGCCGCGCTTGATGTCCTCGGCTCCGGCGCCCTTGAGCACCTCTTCCGCGTTGGCGATCCTGTCCTTCTGCGTCGTGACGACCACGCCGATGTAGCCCTCGGTGATCCGGTCGTCGTAGGCGCCCATGAACATCCGCGGCAGCCGCGACTCGAAGATGATGCCGAACACGGTCATGATGATCGCGCCCAGCATCGTGCCCTCGTACATCACGATGGCCATCGGCGGCACCGACAGGATCGGCTTGCCGCCGGTCACGACCGGGTACGAGATCTGCGTGCCGACCGTGAGCAGCAGGCCGATGATGAACCCGCAGGCGGCGCCGAGCAGCGGGAAGCGGTACAGCTTGTGCACCGGCTCGGCCTCGCCGAAGGTGCCCTCCGGGTACGGTGTGCCGGTCAGCACCTCGTACTCGGCCTGCGTGAAGCCTGCCTCTTTCAGCGCGTCCATCGCGTCGGCCGCCGGGTCCGGCTCCGTGAAGAGCCCGACCACGCTCCCGACATCAGACGCCGCGCTCATGGAAAGCGCCATCTCAGCACCTCACTCTCGAATGGAGGCAGGCACGGTCCGCCTGCCCACCTTGATCTCGTCTCTTCCGGTCATCGCCTCTTTCACGTCGAACAGCGGCACCAGCGGGAACACCTTGGAGAAGATCAGCATGCCGATGCCGACCCAGGCGAAGATCGCTATCACCATCAGTATCTCGATGATGCTCGGCCTGTACGTGCCCCACTCGAAGATCATCGGCGACTTCCTCATCAGCCCCGGTATGACGATCAGGAAGCGCTCCAGCCACATGCCGACGTTGACCAGGATGGTCGTGATGAACATCAGCAGCAGGCTGCGCCTGACGCGCTTGAACAGCCACGCCGGCACCGGGATGAAGAAGGCGGTGATGATGAACAGCGCGAACAGGCCGCTCATCGGCCAGTCGAATATCTGCAGCTCCCTCATCGCGAGCTCGGGAAGCTCCAGCGTGTAGAGGGCGAAGACCCACTCCAGGAAGAAGAAGAAGAACCAGGTCGTGCCGACCACGATCAGCAGCCGCCCGATCGCGTCGAAGTGGTCGGGCGTCAGGTACTTGTCCCAGCCCCACAGCCACACCATCACGACCATCACGGTCGCCACGGCGGCGACGCCGGAGTGGATGGCGCCGATGATGAAGTAGGGCGCGAAGATCGTCGAGTGCCAGCCCTCCGTCCCGATCTGCACCGCGAAGTCCCACGACACGATGCTGTGGACGGACACGAACACCGGCAGCACCAGGGCCGACAGCAGGATGCCCGCGACGGCCTGCAGCTTCCACTGCCGCGGCGTGCCCCGCCAGCCGAGGCACAGGACGGAGTAGACGTGGCGCACGGGGCCGTTCGCCCGGTCGCGGATGATCGCCAGGTCGGGCAGCAGCGCCACGAACACGAACAGCGAGCTCGCGATCAGGTACGTGTTGACCGCGCTCGGGTCCCAGATCAGCGGCGACCGGACGTTCATCCACACGCCGCGCGAGAAGTCGTACGGGAACACCCAGTAGGAGCGCCATGGCCGGCCGGTGTGCACCAGCGCGGCGGCCATCGTCGCGCCCATGAGCGAGAAGACGGTCAGCACCTCGGCTGCGCGCGTCACCGGTCTGCGCCACTCCGCCTGCGTCAGACGCAGGATCGCCGAGATCATGATCCCCGCGTGGCTGATCCCGATCCAGAAGACGAAGTTGACCATGTACACGCCCCAGAACACGGGGCGGTTGAGACCGGTCACGCCCACGCCCTGGTTGATCATGTACCCGAACGCGCCCACGCCCGTGATGTAGACGAGCACCAGGAAGGTGACCGAGCCGAACCACCACTTCGGCCACTCGAAGACTCCCTTGAGCAGGTCCTTGTTGATCTGTTTCTGTGTGAGCTGTACGTGCTCTTGCATTTGCGCTTGCTTCTGCCTGGTGTCGTGTCCGCCGCTACTCCGGCTTGCCGAGGACGAGGACCTCCGTCCGGTGGAACTTCCGGTGGACCTTGTACAGGAGCAGCTCGACCTGCTCCCACATGCTGACGACCGGGACGACCCGGGCCACGATCAGCAGCACCAGCACGGCGCCGCCGAGGCCGCCCGCCCAGACCAGCACGTCCGCGAGCTGCGGCATCACCGCGTCGGGCACGTGGCCGAGCGCGTGGTGCGCCGCCTCTTCGTCCGGCACCGAGTAGGCCGCCACGTAGATGCGCACCCTGTCCAGCAGCGTGCCGATCAGCACGCCGACGGCGACCAGCGTCGGGCCCCAGATGCTCTTGCGTATCGGGTTCCAGATCATCAGGAAGAACGGCGCCAGGAAGTTCAGCACGAATGTCGAGACGAACATCCACAGGTAGGGCCCGGTCATGAGCAGGTCCAGCACCGCCTGCTCGTTCGGCTTCCTGCCGTACCACAGGATGTTGAAGCTGGAGAACCAGAACCAGAACCAGAGCAGCGACAGCGCCATCAGCAGCTTGCCCAGTCCCCAGAACTGGTCGAGCTCGATGTAGTCGCCGTAGCCGGTCCGGCGCAGGATGAACATCGTGATCAGCACGGTCGCGGCCCCGCCCTGCAGGGACGTGAAGGCGTGCGTCGCCGGGAAGAGCGCGTCGATCCAGCCCGGTATCAGCGCCATCGCGAAGTCGACGCTGACCAGGAAGTGGACGAACACCAGCATCATGAAGTAGTAGGCGCCCAGGATGCCGACCCGCTTGTCCAGGACCTCCCACTGGCGCGTCGTGCCGCTCCATCGCCCCGCCAGCCGCGCGGCGATCCGCTGCTGCCGGCCGGTGGACCTGTCGCGTATCGCCGCCAGGTCCGGCAGCGACGACACCCACAGCATCACGATGCCGCAGACGACCAGGGACAGCAGCGCGAGCGCCGTCCAGAAGTGGGGGACGTGGCCGTAGCCCGGGATGTCCGAGTTGCCGAAGAACCACAGCGTGCGGCGGCCGTCGTCGAGGCTCGGCAGCACCCACAGCATCGGTATGAACAGCAGCAGGTTCAGCAGGCCGACGGCGGTGTACATCTCGGAGATGCGCGATATCGGCCTGCGCCAGTGGCCCTTGGCCAGCCTGGTCGCGATGGCGACCATCGGCGCCGCCTGCGCCGTCGACAGGATGAACGCGAACAGCGCGGCGTAGTAGCCCCACACCGTCTTGTCGCTCACACCCCCGGACAGCCGGAGCACCACGCCGACGACGCCCAGGACGAGCAGCACGGCGCACACGACCGCGACCCAGCGGTAGGCCGGGGCCGGCGCGGCGTGCTTCGCCAGCAGGTCGTTGGTGATCCCTGCCGGCGTCGTCGGGGCGTGTCCCGCGTGTGCGTCGCCGTTATGCATGTCCGTTGGAACCCTTGGCGTCCTTGTCGACCTTCTTCAGGTAGATCACGTTGGGCCGGGTGCCCAGGTCCTCGAACAGGCTGTATCCCCGGCCGCTGTCCTGCATCTCCTTCGCGATCAGCTTGCCGGCCCGGCTCTTGGGCTCGGCCGGCATGGGCTGGTCGGCGTGCGCGGCCTCCATCACGTCCGATATGTCGCCGAAGACGAGCGTGTCCGTCGGGCAGGCGTTGACGCACGCCGGGTTCAGGCCGCGGTCGCCGTCCTCGAGCGGCTCGCCGCGCCTCTCGTCGCGCTTCGAGCGCCGGATGCGCTGCACGCAGAAGGTGCACTTCTCCATGATGCCCCGGCTGCGCACGGTGACGTCCGGGTTGAGCTGGTTCTTGAGGCTCTCGGGCCACGCCGGCTCCCAGAAGTTGAAGAAGCGCGCGTGGTACGGGCAGTTGTTCGCGCAGAACCGCGTGCCGATGCAGCGGTTGTAGACCTGTACGTTCAGGCCCTCCGGGTTGTGGTACGTTGCGAAGACGGGGCAGACCGGCTCGCACGGCGCGTTGTCGCAGTGCTGGCACATCACCGGGATGAACCGCGCCTTGATGTTCGGGAACTCCCCCTCCCAGTAGCGCTCGATCCGCATCCACTGGATCGGGCGGCGCTGCTTGAAGTGGGCCTCGTTGTTGATCGGGATATTGTTCTCGGACTGGCACGCTACGACGCACGCCTGGCAGCCAGTGCACCGGTCGATGTCGACCACCATCCCCCACTTCTCGTCTGCCATCGATACCGTCTCCTACGTGTCGGTCGGCGTTATGCCGATGATCCGGTTGTGCTCGTCCACAGCCAGATCCGGCGCCGTGTTCTCGAATTTCGGAATCATCTCGTTGCCGCCCAGCTTCTCTATCCTGACTCTCGTCCCGGCCCACGCGAGCCCGTCGGACCCGCCGACGGCGAGGGGAGACAGGATCGAGAGCACGTTCGAGCCCCGGTTCTCCGAGTAGCGGCCCCCCGCCCTGTGTCCCTGTCCCACCGGCACCGAGACGATGTCCCTGGCGGAGGCGGGCGTCGGGTACGCCAGCGCCTCGATCGACCCGGCCTCGGAGACGACTCGCACGCGGTCGCCCTCCTTGATGCCGAGGTCCGCGGCCGCCTCGAAGCTGAGCTCGACCCAAGTCTTCCAGGTGGCCGTCGTGATCGGGTCCGGCGTCGCCTGCAGCCACGGAAGGTGCGACAGGCTTCCGTCGGTGAGCGAGGCCGAGGCGAACGGCACCAGCCGGTACGGGTAGGAACCCGCGTCTCCGCCCTGTCTCGCGACACCCGGCGCCGAGAGCGCGGGCGCCGTCGGAGCCGTGCCCGAGTAGGTGGCCGACTCGTCCTCCCACAGCCCGTGCTGCAGCGCGGCGTTCCAGAACGCCTCGAAGCTCGTGTAGTCCCCCACGGGGCGCTTCCCAACGGTGCCTTTCCGGTTGTCGTACAGCTCGCGCGCCCCGGCCTGGAGCACGGCCATGAAGCTGTCGCCCGGCAGGCCCAGGTCGAGCTCCAGCGACTCGGCGATCGCCATGAGCACGTCCGGGAAGTTCTTCGTGCCCAGGAACTCGCCCCGCGACTCGAAGAACGGCCGGACCACCGGCTGCTGGAAGCCCAGCACCTGGTGCCCGGGGCCCGGGTTCGGGACGTCGGTGCCCCAGTCCTCCAGGTAGTTGTGCGCTGGCAGCACCAGGTCGGCCATAGCGGTCGTGTCGTCCATGCGGCCGGAGAAGCTGAAGATGAACGGCACGTCGTAGCTGGCGTCCCGGAATCCCACGTTGGCCGGCAGGCCGTACATCGGGTCGGCGCCGGACACCATCATCACCTTGACGTTGCCGCTCCTCATGTCGGAGGTCAGCGCCCGCCACGCCTCGAACGACGAGCCGGAGCCGGCGGCGGACAGACCCAGCGGCCGGTCGGGGTTGAGCACGACGCCGCCCGGCTGGCCGACGCTGCCGACGAGGTGGTTGAGGGCGTAGATCGCGTTGAGCGCGTCCAGGCCGTTCGTCTGCGCCGCGACCGAGCCGCCGCCGATGGCCAGGCTCTTCGAGCCGTGGCTGGCGAACTCCTCCGCGACGTGGACGATGTCCTCGGCCTTCAGCCCCGTCTGGCCCGCGACCGCCTCGGGCGTGTACGCGCCCAGGTCGAGGCCGCCGGAGGTGAGGCGGGACGCGGCGTCGGGGTCGGCCTTGCCCTCGTCGACGATCACCCTGGCGATGGCCAGCGCCACGGCGCCCTCCGTTCCGGGAGGCGCGTACAGCCACTTGTCGGCGTTGGCTGCCGTCATCGAGAAGCGGGAGTCGACGTGAGTCATCGTTCCGCGGACGCGGTCGCCCTGGCGGAACTCTCCGTAGCCGCGGCTGTAGCGCACGGGGGAGACCCACGTGTTCAGGAAGTCGGCCCCGAACGACAGCACGTACTCGGCGCGCTCGAGGTCGAAGTCGGGCATCAGGTCCTGCTGGAAGACGTTCTTTACGGCGGCCCGGAGCGTCACGGTGTCCAGCGGCTCGTAGGCGAGGTGGCGGGCGCCGGCGGCCGCGACGAAGCTGTCGACGACCATGCCGAGGTGCGCCCCTGCCGGGTTGGTGACCATCACCGCCTGCGACTTGTCCTGGAGCTGCTCGATCTGCAGGGCGACGCGCGCGATGGCGTCGGGCCAGCTTATCTCCTCCCACATGCCCGCGCCGCGCTCCCCGATGCGGAGGAGCGGCGCGCTTATGCGGTCGGGATCGTAGAGTGCCTGCAGGCCCGCCTCGCAGCGCGCGCTGTGCTTGCCCAGGTTGACCGGGTAGTCGACGTTGCCCTCGACCTTCTTTGCCCGGCCCTCCATCACGCGGACGACGATGCCCTCGCTCGTCGGGCACTGCCGGCACAGCGTCGCGTACCAGTTGTCGAGCCCGGTGACCATGTCCTCGGGCATCTCCAGCGGCGCCTGCACCAGCATCTCCCTCGGCGGGACGCCGCAGGCCTGGAACACGACCGCCGAGGCGGCCGAGCCGCCCAGCAGGGCCAGGAACCTTCTTCTTGTCAGCTCTACTGGCATATCTCTAGTAGTGGCACGTCGTGCAGTCGGCGGGAGCGTCGTTCTTGCGGTGGCAGTCGACGCAGTCGCCCATCTTGAGCGACCGCACCTGCGCGACCTTCGTCATGCTGCCGACGTCGCCGTGGCAGATGGCGCAGGTCTGGGACGACTCGATCTGCATCGTGTCGCCGACCCTGGCGCTGGGATCGATCTTCTCGGCCTCGACGCGCCGTATCTCCGTCTCGATGTTGCGCACCTGCTCGACGACGGTCTTGGTGCCCGAGAAGCGGCGCACGTGCGCCTCGTGGACGAACTGGACGTGGTCGGGCACCCTGTGGACGCGCACCCAGTCGATCGGCTGGCCCCGCTCGTGGATGTCCCGCAGCTTCTCCACCTCCGGCAGGTCGTCGCCGACCGCTACGTGGCAGCTCATGCACAGGTTGACGGCCGGTATCGTGGCGGCCTCGCCCTTCGTCACGTTCCGGTGGCAGAAGGTGCAGTCCAGGCCCATGTCCTGGACGTGGACGGTGTGGGGGAAGGCGATGGGCTGGTCCGGGCCCTCGTCGAACCCGAAGACCGGCAGCGGCCTGTCGAGCCACGTCGCCGCGAAGAAGACCAGCACCGCGACCGAGGCCGCGAAGGCGCCGAGACCGAAGACGCCGAGTATGCCCAGTCCGACCATCCGCCCCCTGGACGGCTTCGGTACTCTGAAGTCTCCTGGGATCAACTCAGCTCGGTCCTAGATCCAGTAGGTTGGGTACAGGTCTTCGAGAAGGCCCGCTATGTCGACGACGCGCACGAACAGGGCGACCGCGGCGGCGAACGACGCGAGCGCGAGCGCGTAGAAGATAGGGCGGGTCTTCTGGGCCTTGGCGGGGATGTGGTACGACGCGACGAGGGTGGGTACGAACACCAGGCCGACCATCAGGTTGGTGACAAAGAAGAGGATCAGCCCCACCATCAGCCAAAGGCTACTGACCAGGTTGTTTATCTCTATCCACTCACCACCGGACAGGGCCGACGGGTCCATTTACAACCCTTTTCGAGGAGCTTGCCAACGGCTCCAAAGGCGCCCGGCCGCTGGCTTCGTGAAAGCTATCACTTTCGCCTCCGCAGTGTCAAGGAACGCCCGAGGGCCCAAATCCCCATCTCAACGCTCCGTGTCATACCTCGTAGCGGCGGGTTTCCGACCCGCCCTCTCCCCGCAATACGTTGCCCTTGCCATCCGGGGTAAGTCGAGAGTCCTGCCGCTGTCATACCTCGTAGGGGCGGGTTTCCAGAGCCTGTTTCAAATGTGGCATGTATTTGACGGTGGGGTTTCCAGTTTGGTCATGCCGGCTGTGTGCGGAGCCTCATGGTTCGCAGCGAGGCGCCCGAAGCGGCCATGATCACCATCCGGGCCGCCCGATAGGCTGAATGCGCGCTCGAAACGGCAGCTAGACTCCGATTCCACGCCCCCGTGGCTCGCCACGCCCTCCACAGGGTGCGCAGGTTGAAGGCCGTGGCTAGCAGAGTCCACTCAGCCACCACGTTGGGTAAGCCGCGTAGCAGGAACCGCTGGGCCTGCTGTTGCTCTTTGATGATCCCGAAGACCGGCTCGACCAGTTGTTTTCTTTGCCTGTACGCCTCTTTGGCTTCTTCCGTGGACATCCAGGCGCGGTGGCGGCGCAGGTCTGCATCATGGGGACTTATCTCCAGAGAGCGGCCATGGCGCTCGTTCTTCGTACAGACCCCGAAGGCCGGACAGGCCCGGCACACGGCCGCGGAGGAGCGGTAAACGCGCACAATGGTGCGGCGGCCTCGCCTGACGCCGGCAAAGCGCAGCGTGTAACCCTCCGGGCATCGGTAGCTGTCGCTCGCCTCGTCGTAGGTGAAGCGGTCCTTGTGATACGGGCTCTCCAGAGCCCGGTCCTGCGACTCCGGCATGATCACCTGTTGGCCCCTCCGGGCGCACTCCTGCAGATTGCTCCCTGAGTGATACCCCGCATCGGCCAAAGTCGTCTCCGATCTGTGACCTGAGGTCTCCTCCGCCTGCTCCATCATTGGACCCAGTTGCGACTGGTCGGTCGTGTCGGCCACCACCTCGGCAGCCGTGATCAGCATGCCGGACACCTTCCCTTCACCCATTACCGGAGAGACCATCGCCTGGGCGTTGTATGCCATCGCGATACCCTGGCGGGTCTTCATCATTCGGGCGTCGGGATCGGTCAGGTTGATGAGCTTTTGTCCATCCCGGCTGGCAAGCTCGCCCATCGTCTCACGCACCTGATCCCGCAATACCTTGCGGTCGTGCAACGCCTCTGGCAGATGGCCGGTAGCCGGCTCATCGCCCGCCTCGTTCTGCGCCTCCAACTCGGCAACCGCCCGATCCGTCCGGCCCAACAGACGGCGCAACCCCTCGGCGTCGTGGGTCCGGTTCCTTGCCGCGTTCGCCCCGACCTTCGTCCCGTCCACCGCCTGCACCGCCAACTCCACAAGCTCCATCTTGACAGCCGTCTGCACCGTGCGCTTGAGCAACCCCCTCATACCATCCCGGTGGGAACGGTAAAAGCGCCACAATGTGACGTGGTCCGGTCGCTGGCAGCCCGTCAGCCACAAGTACGGTATCTGGTCGCGACACGCCGCCTCCAGCTTGCGGCTCGATCGCACTCCGGTCATGAAGCCGTAAAGCCACACGCCCAACAGGGCACGGGGATGGTAGGACGGAGCTCCCATCGGGTCACCCTCTCTATCAACCCCGATACCAGCCCAGTCATCGCCGTCCAGAGCATCGACGAACTCAGCCACGAATCGGGCAGGATGACCGGCCTCCAGCAACTCGTCGAGACTCGGAGGCAGAATCCACATCTGCTCACGGTTGAGTGGTCGATGCGGCATACTCTACTACCTCCAATTCACGGTCTGACTCTCCACCAAGATACCCTATCGCCAATACCCACGACTTATGAAACAGGCTCTTCCAACCCGCCCTCTCCCCGCAATACGGTACCCTCGCCACTTGCGGGATTCGGGGTATGTCGGTGACTCGCCACTGTCGCCCTGAACGAAGCTGAAGGGCCTGGGGCGGGGAGAGGCCGTGTCGTGAGCCGAATCGAGGGCCCTCCCTGCGATCGGGACGATAGGGCGCGGCCACACAGGCTTGAAGGCCGGCGGGGCCGCCGGCCCCAGTCTGCTAGGGAACGAACAGCGGGTCGGCGCGGGTGATGGTCCGCTCCTCGGCCGCGAGCGCCTCGCGCAGGTACTTCGGTACCGAGAACATGCCCCGGTGCGTCGTGCCGTCGTAGTAGCGGAGGGCGTTTCCGACCCTGGCGGCCAGCCGCTCGTCTACCTCGACGACCGACAGGGACGCCGGGTCCGGCCCCAACGAGCCGACGACGAATCCCCACGTCGCCCCGAACGACGGCACGAACGCCTCCGACAGGTACGCCCTCGGGAAGACGGACGCGATCGTGTTGGCGACGGCCGCGAAGCACTGCTCGTAGAATGCAGGCCCCGTCGGCCCGGACTGCGCCACCATCGCGCCGCCGGGATTCAGACGCCCCCGCAGCAGCTCGTAGAACTCTCGCGTGTAGAGCAGGTACGCAGGGCCGCCCTCCAGCGGGTCCGGCACGTCGACCACCGCGACGTCGAAGGTCTCGGTCGACTCCTCCAGGAACGCGAACGCGTCCGCGTGGTGGAGCGACAGCCGCGGGTCGTCGAAGGCGCCCCGGTGGTGGTTGGGCAGAAACCGGCGGCACAGCTCGACGACCTCCGCGTCGATGTCGACCATCACCACGCGGTCGACCGAGCGGTGGGCCAGCGCCTCGCGGGCCGTCGCGCCCTCGCCGCCGCCCGCGATGAACACGCTCCTGGGCCCCGGATGCGAGATTAGCGTGGGGTGGACCAGCGCCTCGTGGTATATGAACTCGTCCAGCTCGGTCGACTGCGTCTTGCCGTCGAGCACGAGGGAGCGGCCGAAGCAGGACGTGTCCTGGACGGTCACCCGCTGGTACTTCGTCCGCCCGGAGAAGTGGACGCGCTCCACCCGCTCGGCCTGCAGCAGGTCGGGCGTGATGTGCTCGGAGTGCCAGTCGCCCGGCGGAGGCCCGTCGCCGGACATCAGACGGCGGTCGCCGCGGCCTCCGCGAGGGGGCCTCTCTGGACCTCGGTGATCGACGGCCGGCGGCACCCCAGGCGCTCGACCAGGAACCGGGCGGCCTCGTGCGGCCTGGACGACTCGCCGCAGGTGAACACGTCCGCCGCAGCGTACCGGTGCTCGGGCCAGGTGTGGATGCTCAGGTGCGACTCCGCGATGGCGACGATGCCGGTGACGCCCTTGGGCTCGAACTTGTGGAACGAACGCGCGAGCACCGTCCCGCCCGCCTCTCGCGCGGCGCCCACCATCGCGTCCTCGATGTGGCGCACGTCGTCGAGCAGCGCCTCGTCGCAGTCGCTCAGCTCGAGAAAGAGATGCGTGCCTATGGCGTTCAACCGCGGGCGCCCCCGGATCGAGAATACCGGCCAGCCCGGCAAGGGGGCGCCATTATACCGCAGAGATTGGGCGGCGTACGGGGCAGCGGTCTTTCCCCCTTCATTCCGGCTGAGAGCCCGCCCTCGTAGAGATCGGGGGGGCCCTCGGCACAACCGTCATTCCCGCGCAGAGCCCGCCCCCGTGGAGATGGGGGGAGACCCTTGCATAACCGTCATTCCCGCGCAGGCGGGCACCCAGGTGGGGGGGCTATTAGATACGAAAACGACGCATCGACGCCACATCTGTTACACACAGGTGGGGTTACGCAGAGGTCTCCGCAGGCGGGAACCCAGGGGTGGGGTCTCCCAAGTACGAAAACCTGCTCATCGCCACCGCGTTTGCCGTCTGAAACGGGAGTTACGCAAAGGTCTCCGAAGGCGGGAATCCAAGGGTGGTGGGTACCCATCTACGAACGGGACCAATATCCACGCGTCTGTCGCCCGCAGGCGGGGTACATGCGGAGATCGCCCAGGGCGGGAATCCAAGACGATGGGCTCCCGTCTTCAGAGACGGTTGCGTAACCCTCTAACGTCTAGCGGGTGCGCCGGCAGCCGTCGTTGGTGTGGAGACGGGAACCCATCCCCTCCCCACCGTGGATGCCCGCCTTCGCGGGCAAGACGGTTGTGCGCAGGTCTCTCTTCACGGGAACGACGATGCCGTCAGGCGGCCAGGCCGGCCGCGCCGTAGAGGGCGTCGACGTCGACGCTTCGGGTCACCAGCTCCGAGAGCCGCGACAGCTTCGCGGGGTGGTCGAACCGCGCGCGGGCCGACAGGTCGTTCAGCGCGTCCATCGCGTCCAGCGTCTCCGCCGGGACGACCGCGACCGGCACCTCCTCGAGCTCCGCCTCGTACAGCACGTACTCTATCGGCTCGATGCCGCCAGTCAGCAACAGGCACAGCGTCGGCGTCGTCAGCGCGGACATCTGAACGTCCGGCCGGTCGCCCCGGACGATGACCGCCTTGCTGTCGCGGGTGCCGAAGTAGAGCTCGCCCGAGTCCATGCCCATCCCGCCGACAAGCACGTGCTCGACCAGCGCGTCCTGCTCCCCCTCGCCCACGACGTACCGGCCGTCCAGGTGCTCGACGAGCCGGTCGACCGTGACGCCGAGCAGCCGCCGGTCTTCAGGAACGATACCGAGCAGTGCGGGAGACCCGGAGCCGCCGGCGAGCTCGGCGTCGGCGCGTGTCGCCTGGTACCGGGTCAGTCCGTTGACCACGACGCCCGCGAGGCGGCTGCCGTAGCTCCGGCGCAGGCCGGCGAGGTCGGCTCCTGTCAGGCCCGGGTCGTAGCGCTCGACGGCGAGCACACGGGCGTCGAGCGACTCCACCAGCCGCGCCGCGGCGCTGTCGGAGAGCGCGGCCGAGCCCTCTACGAGCAGCAGGTCCTGGCCCTCGGCGGCCGTTCGGCAGGCCTCCGCCGCCTGGTCCAGCGCGCCCGCGTCGGGTTCGCCGCCCGGCAGAGTCGCGGAGCTCGCCTCCGCGGCCTGCGGCAGGAGCGACGCGAAGGCGGCGTTGTCGGCGGCCGCGGGGGAGTCGCCCTCGCCCGAGAGCGGCTTGATCGCCGCGGCGCGCCTGCCGCGCCGGGACAGCTCGTGCGCCAGGACGGCGCACATCGCCGTCTTACCGGAACCGGCCTCGCGCGATGTGACGTAGAGAATGGCCATGGCTGTTCGGACGGCGCGGATTATACCAGAGCACACGCCCCTTCGCGGCCCCGTAACTGTTCAGACCTGATGGACATTCAACCGTTCGCCCCGAGTGCCCCGACGCTTCGTCGGGGTGTATCGAGGGGCCGCCACGAAGAGTGGGCGAGGCTCAGCACCAAATCATCTCCATCATCACAATCCCACGAATCACAGTTCAGACGTTCCGCCTCACCTACTCTGAACAGTTACGCGGCCCCAGTCCGGATTGCGAAGACAGCACATCCGTGCTATCCTCCCTACGTGACAACAACTTTCCCCGTGTCCCAACTATCCACTATCCACTATTCACTATCCACTATCCACTATGGAACACCCCTGTTCCGTTTCGTTCCGCCCTGTTCCACCTCAGATAGGCAGAGCGGAACACCCGGTGTTCCATTTTCCGGCCAGGTGTTCCACGGGCCAGATACAAACGGAACAGAATGGAACGCTTCGGAACGGATCACACGAACGCGCCGACCCGTCGCGGCCCCAAGTCCCCAACTATCCACTATCAACTACCCACTATCCACTACCCAGTTGCGTGGGCGAGACGGCAGCCGCTAGAGTAGATATGGACGGCCGGCTTGTCCGGGCGCCAGGAGATACGGGCGGCCGTACGTGCCGCCGACAGGGGGAGCGACCAGATGATCGCGTACTGGCGAGAGGTCAGGCGGGGCCAGCGGCTGGTGCTGGCGGCGGAGGAAGGCGCCGAGGAGGTGGAGATAGGCGGCGTGCGCGAGACGAAGCGCGGCTTCGACGCCTTCGCCAAGACCTTCGGCTACGACCCCGGCAGGGCCCAAAAGGGCATCGCGACGCTCGAAGAGGCCAAGGAGTTCGTCGAGTCGTTCCGGCCCTGGGAGCTGTACGACGGCGGCTACGGCGCCTCGGTCGACCCGGTGGTCCGGCCTCCCGCGCAGTAGCTTCCCGTTGGCGTCCACGGGCCCGGGGCCGGGCTCCGCAGGCCCTGAAGCCGTTTCCACGTCCAGCCTGAAGGACTGATATGCCATGGTGATCGGATTCATCGGCGGTACCGGGCCGGAGGGCAAGGGGCTCGCCCTGCGCTTCGCCCTGGCCGGAGACGAGGTGCTGATCGGCTCCCGCGACGAGTCGCGCGCGGCCGAAGCCGCGGCGGAGCTGTCCGCCCTGGCGCCGGGGCGCTCCATCGGCGGCGGCCTCAACGACGAAGTCGCCGCGCGGTCCGGCATCGTATTCGTCGTCGTGCCCTACTCGGGCCACAAGCCGACGCTGGAGGCGCTGCGAGGGCACCTTGCGGGCAAGATCGTGGTAGACGTCGTTGCGCCGATGGAGTTCAGCAAGGGCGTCGCCCGCGCCGCGCCGGTCCCCGAGGGATCGGCCGCCCTCCAGGCAAGGGCCGTGCTGCCCGATTCGACCATCGCGGCGGCGTTCCAGACGATCAGCGCCCGCGACCTGATGGACACCGACCGCCCCGTCGACTCGGACGTGGTCGTCTGCGGCCAGAGCCGCGAGGCCCGGGAGACGGTCATGGCCCTGGCCGAGAAGGTCCCCGGCGTCCGCGGGGTCGACGGCGGCGGACTGAGCAACGCGGGCTACGTCGAGAACCTCACGCCGCTGCTGGTAAACATCAACCGGCGCTACAAGGCCCACTCGGCGATCAAGATCGTCGGGATCTGAGGCGGTACCGCCGCGCGGGTGCAGGCGAGGGCTGCTGATGGTTACAGGGGCGGCGAGCGAGGCCCGTACCAGGGACTATCGTCCACGTCGTTGGGCGCGCCGGGTCGCCGCGCCGATTCTCTGCCTCGCGCTGGCCGCGGCGGCCGGGGCGGGCTGCCACCAGGCGTCCGAGCCCCTGCCGGCGGTGACGCCCGTCCCCGTCGACTCCGATCGCGCCGCGACCCCCGTCCCGCAGGTCGCGCCGCCTGCCACGGCCCCGTCGCCCACCCCCGTCCCATCCGGCGCCGGCGGCCCCCCGGCGGAGCTGTCCGTCCGCGTCGTCTCCGACCGGCACGAGATCGACTTCCCGGAGGCGATCCGGCTTAGCCTCGAGCTCGAGGCAGACGACGAGATCGCCGAGGTCACGCTCTTCTACCACCTGGCGGGCAATCCCTCCCGCGTCTACGGGTACCCGCAGGTCATGGTGGGCAGGAGCGTGTCGACCGAGTTCAGCATACAGACCGACGGGGCCAACTTCCTGCCCTCCGGTGTGGAGATCGAGTACTACTACGTGATCCGGGGCGCCGGGGGCGGCGAGGTGGAGACGCCGCACGTCAAGGTCACCTACCTCGATCCGGTCTACTACTGGCGCGAGCTGACGCAGGGCGACCTGACCGTGATCTGGCACGACATCTCCGAGAGGCGCGTGCGGGAAGTCGTCGCCAACGTCGAGCCGCTGATGCGGGCGGCCAGGGAGATGTTCGGCCTGGACGAGGTCCGGCCGATCAAGGCGGTCATCTTCAACAGCCGGCGGGAGTCGGACCGCGGCCTGCCGTTCGTGAGCGAGACGGCGAGCCGCACGCACCTCTTCGGCGGCTTCGCGTTCCAGGACTACGACCTGTTCGTGCTGTCGGGCCTGAACGAGCGTGGGATCGCCCACGAGGCCGCCCACCTGCTGCTGGGCCAGGCGGTGACGTCGCCGCTTGCGAAGATTCCGGCGTGGCTGAACGAGGGGCTCGCGACCTACTTCGAGGGAGGCGACTTTGGCCGCGGGCGAACCGTCGCGGCGGCCGCGCGCGGGCGGGACCTGCTGCGGCTCCGGTCGATGGGGACCGTGCCCGGCCGCCCCGAGGACGTCACGGTATTCTACGCCCAGGCGTGGAGTATCGTGACGCACATGATCGAGACCTACGGCGCCGAGCGCATGTCCGCGTTGCTGGACGAGATCGACTCCGGCGCGGAGATCGACGAGGCGCTGCGGGAGGTCTACGGCACAGGTGTCGACGGGATCGAGGCCGACTGGCGGGCGCGGCTGTCCGCGTCGATCAGCCCTGTGCTGCGGCCCGACCCGGGCACCGTCGGCACCAGCGCGCTGATCACCGGCGCCGCCGCCGTCGCCGCGGTCGTGTCCGCCTACCGCTGGCTCGTCCGCGAGCCCCACGACCCCGACGACGACGAGCCGCTAGACACCGCCTAGGCGCGGCGGCCCTGCCCCTGTTGGAAGGGATGGGTTGGGGCTATCTTACCCCCTCTCCCTCGACGGGAGAGGGCTGGGGTGAGGGTGACGGCTCCCCTTCCGGGTTCAGGTGCCGTACAACTCCCCCTCCCTCTAACTCCCTCCCGCCAGGGGAGGGAGAACAAAGCGGAGGCTCCGCCCGCCAGGAGAGGGAGAACAAAGAGAGCGGCTCCTCCCGCCAGGGGATGAGTACAGGGTAGCTAGGAATGGTCTGAACAAGTTCGTGGATTGTGGCGTGCCCACATACGAGAGCCATCCAATTTGGTTGGTTATTCAGAGTATCCCTAGGCGTCCGCGAGGCCGAGCAGGCGGGCCGCGTTTCCGCCGGATATGGCCGCCCGTTCCTCCGCGGACAGGCCGGAGCGGGCCAGCTCTCCGAGCAGGCGCCTCGGGCGGATGAGCGGGTAGTCGCTGGCCAGCAGTATTTTCTCGTGGCCCACGAGGCGCGCTGCCACGTCGAATACGCGCTCGTCGTAGAGGAAGGGCGACGCGGCAGTGTCGAAATAGACGTTCCCCAAGGCCGCCGCGACCTCAGGCATCAGCGCGTAGAAGGGCAGCCCGCCGCCCCAGTGCGCGCACACCAGCACGACGTCCGGGTGGGCCTGGATGAACCGCCAGAGCGCCTCTGGCCGGGTGCGCCCCTTGCCGGGGTACGAGTGGCCGACCGGCTCGGACGAGTGGGTCGTCATGATGAGGCCGTGCGCGCGGACGGCCTCGACCAGCGGTGCCATCGCCGACGCTTCGCCGATGTCGAAGCCCTGCGTGTCCGGGTGCAGCTCGCCGACGCCCCGGAGGCCGACCGAGGCGCACCGGCCCGCCTCGCCTGCGCCGCCGCCGGGCCAGGCCGGGTTGACGCCCGCGAACCCGACGAGCCGGCCGGGATAGCGGGCCACCGAGTCGACGATGTAGTCGTTGGCCTCGCGGGCGACGCCCGGGTCGGTCCAGCCGATGCCCATGACGACCGAGACGTCCACCCCGTCCTCGTCCATCGCGCCTACGATCTCGTCCGCCGTGGCCATGCGGGCCTTCGGGTCGGCAAACAAGGCGCCGAAGGTCGCGTCCCTCGCCGCGATCTCGGCCCGCCGGGCGCGAAAGTCCGGCGGGAAGACGTGCGTGTGGAAGTCGACGATCACGGCAGTCTCGCTACAGGAACAGCGCGGCGATATTGGCGCCGCATATCTTCGCCATGTCGGAGGACGGCATGAAGTCGCAGTGGAGCCTGAGGTAGTCGAGGGACTGCCTGTAGGTGCAGTTCCGCTCGACGTTGGGCATGTCGGAGCCCCACGCGAGCCTGTCCGGGCCCAGCCGCTCGTAGTACTCGTGTATCACGGGGCGCGCCTCGACGTAGGGGTACTCCCACACCGCGCCCTGGAATATGGGCAGCAGTATCTCGACCACGGCGTCGGACCGCTCGTACACCCTCCAGACCTCGGACGGTATGCGCACCGTGCCGCCGTCCATGAACCTGAACAGCGGGATGCCGTGCGGCATCACCAGCGGTATCCCGGGATAGCGTTCCCGCCATCTCGCGAACGCGTTCAGCTCCGCCAGGTAGGCGTCCAACCCCGGAGGGACGCCGCCCAGGTTGAGGTATACTGGGACTCCCATGTCGGCGACGTGGTCCCAGAAGACGTCGAACACCGGGTCGTCGAAGCTCTCCCGGCGGCCGTGCAGCTGGAGGTTGCCGGTCTGGAACCAGAGCCCGTGCAGCCCGAGCTCGCCGATGGCGCGGTCGACAACGGCCCGTTGGCCGGGCGAGTCGACGAGCCACTCGTCGACCATGGCGAGCCCCCAGAACCGGTCCGGGAACTTCCGCACCGCCTCCGACAGGTAGCGGTTCAGACGGCCGTAGACGTGGCCGGTCTGCAGCACCGCCCGGTCAATGCCGACGAAGTCCATCTGCGCGACCATCAGCTCCGGGGGCGCCGACAGCCGCCTCAGGGTCGGCGGCAGGTACTGCAGCGTGTGGTCGACGCCGTCCACCGTCCAGGCGAACTTGCCGTGGCCGCCCCCACGGAAGTCGACCTCGGTCAGGTCGTCAAGGCTCGGGTTGGCGGCGTGGGCGAGCGTCTGCCGGCGCACGACCGAGCCGTCGTCGGCCCGGCGCACCGGCTGGTGGTGCGACGCCAGCATCTGCTGCAGGTAGCGCGTGTGGGCGCGCGCCGAGCGGTGTCCGGCCGGGCCGCCCATCGGCGGAAACGCGTGCGCGTGCGAGTCGATAATCATGGGGACAGGGTACCGCGTGAGACCGCGAGAGTGAATAGCGGCGGCGGCAGCGGTTATACTTTGTGATACTACCTGCTGCCGTGGGCCAGGAGACTGAAGTGATCGGCATCGAGCTCATACGCAAGGACCCGGACCGGGTGCGGCGCGCCATCGAGGCGCGGGGCGACTCCGCGCCTGTCGACCGCGTGCTGGAGCTCGACGAGCAGCGCCGAAGCACGGTCTCGGAGGTCGACGACCTGAGGGCGGCCCGCAACCAGGGCAGCGCGCGGCTGGCGAAGATGAAGGAGCGCCCGCCTGAGGCGATCGACGAGATGCGCGCGTTGGGCTCCAGGATCAAGGCGCTGGAGTCCGGGCTCAGGAGCCTGGAGGAGGAGCTGAACGAGCTGCTCCTCGACCTTCCGAACATCCCGGAGGACGGCGTGCCCGTCGGCGTCGACGAGTCGGAGAACGTCCCGGTCCGGGCCGGCGGCGAGCAGCCGGACTTCGACTTCGATCCGCTGCCGCACTGGGAGCTGGGCGAGCGGCTCGGCATCATCGACTTCCAGCGCGGCGCCAGGGTGTCCGGGTCGCGGTTCTACGTGCTCAAGGGCAGGGGGGCGCGGCTCCAGCGGGCGCTGATCGCGTGGATGCTCGACCTTCACGCGTCCGACCACGGCTACGAGGAGCTCTACCTGCCCAACATCGTCACCCGCGAGACGGTCGTGGGGAGCGGGCAGCTACCCAAGTTCTACGACACGATGTACCACGACGACGAGGACGATATGTGGCTGATCCCGACCGCCGAGGTCCCGATCACCAACCTGTACGGCGGCGAGATACTGTCGGCCGACGATCTGCCGATGAGGTACGTGGCCCACACCCCGTGCTTCAGGCGGGAGAAGGCGGCCGCCGGGCGGGACACGCGCGGCATCAAGCGCGGGCACCAGTTCGAAAAGGTCGAGATGTACAAGATCGTCGAGCCCGAGCAGTCTGCCGCCGAGCTCGAGAGCCTCGTTTCCGACGCCGAGGACGTCTGCAGGGGCCTGGGCATCCCGTACCGCGTGACCCTGCTGTGCACCGGGGACCTCGGGTTCGCGGCCGTCCGCACCTACGACGTCGAGATGTGGGCGCCGGGGTGCCGCGAGTGGCTGGAGGTCAGCTCGTGCTCCGACTGCGGGGACTTCCAGGCGAGGCGCGCCAACATCCGCTACCGGCCCGAGGCGGGCGCCCGGCCGCGCTTCGCGCACACGCTGAACGGCTCCGGACTGGGCGTGCCGCGGACGATGATAGCCATCCTGGAGAACTACCAGCAGGCGGACGGCTCGGTCGTGGTGCCTGAGGTCCTGCGTTCGTACACCGGCTTCGACCGCATCGGCTAGCGGCGGCCCTCGGGTCGGAGGAGGAGAGAGCAATGGTCGTAAAGCGCAACTGGCGGGACGCGGCTCCACGGGTCGGTCACGAGAGCGCGATCATCTGGACGCTGCTCGCCAACGAGTCCGTCGAGGGCGTGCCCTCGGAAATCGCCCCGATGAAGGGCCAGGGCACCATCACGCTGCACGCGATGCAGGGCCGCCGCAGCGGCGACTACCACCTTCACGAGGACCGCGAGCAGGTCTACTACTTCACCAGCGGCCGCGCGAAGATGCGCATCGACGACGAGATGTACGACGTGTCCGAGGGAGACATCGTCTACGTCCCTGTCGGCGCCCGGCACCAGCTCGTCAACGACAGCGAGGACTGGGTCTACCACCTCATCATTAACGCGCTGCCGACGGCGGGGGAGTAAGACCAGATCATCTCAGGAGCGGCTGAATTTCCGGCACCAGTCGCTCCCCCTCCCTCTAACTCACTCCCGCCAGGGGAGGGAGGACAAGATTTTGCCCCCTCTCCCTTGACGGGAGAGGGTTGGGGTGAGGGTGATCGGTCCGAGCCCTAATCGTCCTCGGCCAGCACCTGCTCCAGGGCGTTGACGAGGCCGTTGATGTGCTCGTCCCGCATCGGGGCGGAGATCGTGAACCCGATGCCGCCGCGGAGCGAGTAGCCCTTCAGGAACAGTCCCAGCGAGATGCGCTCGTACATCTCCCCGTCGTGGTGCTCGGCCATCGCGCGGTAGTTGGTGATCGGCCTGTCGGTGATGAAGAAGTTGGCGGCAGCGCCCTCGCTCAGCACCTGGTGCGCCATCCCGGCGTTCGTGAACGCGCGCTCCAGTCCGGCGTGCAACCGGGCGCTCAGCGCGCCGAGGTGCTCGTAGACCTCCGGCGTCAGCGCGCGGAGCGTCGCCAGCCCTGCGGCCAGCGTGAAGTTGTTGCCCGAGAACGAGCCGCTCTGGAGCACGTGGCCGGGCCCCTGCGTGTGGTCGAGCAGGCCCATGACTTCGGTGCTGCCGCCGATCACGCCGACGGGCAGGCCGCCGCCCAGCGCCTTGCCGAATATGGTCAGGTCGGGCTCCACTCCGGCTGTCGTCTGCGCGCCGCCGTACGCGGTGCGGAAGCTGACGACCTCGTCCATCACCATCATGATCCCCAGCTCCTGGGTGATCTCGCGCACGAAGCGGGTGAAGTCCCTGGAGATGTCCCACATTCCCGGCTTGGCGTCGTAGAAGACGGCGGAGACCTCGTCCTTGTGCTCCCTGAGGATCAGCTCGACCGACTCCCTGTCGCTGTACGGCAGGATGACGACGTCGTCGGCCGCGCCGGCGGACTGGCCGTGCTGCGACGCGACGGACGCCGGCGAGTCGGACGGCCCGAGGTCGTCGACGGGGGTGTTGACGCTGACCTCGAGGGCGTCGTGGCTGCCGTGGTATGCGCCCTCGAACTTGGCGACCTTGGGCTTGCCGCTGATCGCCCGCACCATCCTGGTCGCGTGGAGCGACGCCTCGGTGCCGGAGTTCGCGAACCGTACCTGGTCGATCGACGCGAACCGGTCGGCGATCTCCTCGGCTATCTCGGCCTCCAGCGTCGTCGGCCCGCCGGGCCCGAAGCCGCGGTCGGCCTCGTCCTTGATCGCCTGCACGACGTCCGGGTTGCTGTGGCCGACGATCATCGTCGTGTGGTGGTTGCCGAAGTCGACGTACCTGTGGCCGTCGAGGTCCCAGACGTAGCAGCCCTCGGCTTTGGCGACGTAGTGCGGGTAGGGGACGGCCGCGTAGGCGCCCTTGATGATGCCGCCGGGCATCGACTTCCTGGCCCGCTCCCACTGCGCCCGCGACTTGGGGGTGACTCGCGTGTACTCTTCCGACAGGGACTCCATGGACCTGACCATCGTTGATCTCCTCTCGTCGGCCCCGGCGCGGCGGCGCGGGAGCGGTCTTCCGGTGGGCGCCGAGTCTAGCAGCACCCTATCTGACCGTCAACGAGCCTCAGCCCGTCGCCGGAGCGCGTTTGGCGCGAATCGCGGCGCGCAGTCTGAGCAGGGCGGCGGGCGTGGTCAGGACGACGGCCTGGGCGATGGTGAGGCCCGCGATCCACATCGTCGCGTCGAAGAAGAAGCGTTCGGGGAACATCGCGATCAGGTAGTCGCGGCTCGGGTCCAGCTGCCACAGGTCGTTGGTGAAGCTGATGACGTGAAACGCGTAGAAGACCTGCTCGAAGCCGGCCAGCGACGCGACGCCCGCGAAGACGACCAGGCCTATCGTCAGGAAACCGCCGTACTCCAGGTACCGGGGCAGCCGGCCCGCGAAGGAGCGCCATCCGAGCGCCAACCCGGCGACGACGAACGCGCCGATGTACAGTCCCGTCAGCACCTGGAGCGTGTAGACGCCCTGGACGAGCCCCTTCACGTCCTTCATGTGCAGGATCTCGCGATTGTTGAACAGGCTCCGCAGGACGCCGCCGACGAAGATGCGCACGTCGATAAACTCGTCGTCGTTGTTGAAGTAGTCTCTGATCTGCTGGCCCGCGGAGATGAGCTCGGGGCGCTCGATTCCGGTCCGCGACGGGATGTCGTACTTGTCGAAGCCGTTGCTGTAGAGCCAAGGCCAGTTGACGATCAGCCGCACGTTGGTCGAGATGAGGAAGAGCGGCACGACGACGACGAACAGCACGACCGCCGCGATGCTCAGCGCGGCCCTGGCCCGCGACAGCGCCGGCTCGGTCAGCAGTTCCGCCATGTGGGGAGTGTACCAGACGGCCTGTAGTACTCCGGTCGTCGTCGAGATGACGGGCCGGCGTCCACGGGCGTACAATCCGGTCGCTCGCCGAGGAGACACCCATGTCAGAACCGACGTATCCCAGCAGCTTCGAAGGACTCATGGCGCTGGTCGCCCATCTCCGCGGCCCGGATGGCTGTCCCTGGGACCGCGAGCAGACCCGCGCCTCGATGCGCAACTACGTGCGGGAGGAGAGCCACGAGCTGCTGGACGCGATCGACGAGGACGACGCCGCCAAGGTCGCCGAGGAGCTGGGCGACGTGCTGTTTCATGCCGCGTTCCAGCTCAGGCTGGCGGCCGAGACCGGCGAGTTCGGCGAAGAGGACGTGTTCGGAGGGGTCATCGAGAAGCTGGTGCGCCGTCACCCGCACGTCTTCGGGGACGTCGACGTGCGCGGTGCCGACGAGGTGATCCCGCGCTGGTACGACATCAAGCGGCAGGAGCGGTCGGACGAGGACAGCTCCGTGCTCGACGGCGTGCCGAGGTCGCTGCCCGCGCTGGCGCACGCTCAAACACTCCAGCAGCGCGCCGCACGCGTGGGGTTCGACTGGGACGACCTGGGTGGCGTGCTGCGGAAGGTGGTCGAGGAGGTCGAAGAGCTTCGCGAGGCCGATGACCGCGCCCAAGCCGAGGCCGAGCTTGGCGACCTGCTGTTCTCGCTGGTCAACGCCTGCCGCTGGCTGGACACCGATGCGGAGACGGCGCTCCGCGAGTCGTCCGACCGCTTCCGGCGCCGCTTCGAGCACATGGAGCGCGCGAGCGCCGAGCGCAGCGTCGACTTCGAGGCGCTGTCGCTCGACGAGAAAGAGGCGTTCTGGCAGGAGGCCAAGCGGTCGGTCGACGGAGACCTGGAGTAGCCCGGCCGGAGGCCCGTCCAGCGGTCTGGCAATAGAGACGGCTCGTTCACCCGAATGTCGCCCCGAACGGAGTTAGGGGCCCGGGGTGGGGGCGAGGCCGACACGTGGTCCAGGTACGAAAGACCCCGCCCCAGGTCCTTCGTGTTGCTCAGGACGACAATGGTTTCCTAGTCCGCCTCTCGCATTTGCCAGAGCCGGGCCAGTTGGCGGCTCAGCGCGGCCAGGACCAGGACCATCGCGCCGGCGCCGATCAGCGTGGCCGTCGGGGCGTCGAACGCCTCGGCGAGCGTGCCCGCGATCAGCGCGCCCAGTGGAAACAGCCCGACCACCACCATGCTCAGCGCCGCGACCCTGGCCCGCAGCGCCTGGGGCGTCCTGCCCAGGAGGATCGCCCCGCCGATCGAGAACTGCACGGCGGTCGATCCTCCGAGCAGCAGCATGGCAGCCACGGGGTGGAGCGCGCCGCCGCTCTGGGACATAGCGATCATCGCCGTCAGGCCGATCGCCACCGTCACGATCAGCAGCCGCCCCTTGCGGCCGACGTCACCGGCGGTCGCGAGGCTGATGGTGCCGACGGCGGCGCCGGCGCCCAGTGCCGACATGAGCAAGCCCAGCCCGGCGGGGCCCATGTCGAACTCTTCGGCCGCGTATACGGGCAGCAAGCTGTGGACGAACGGCATGAGGATGAAGATCTGCAGTCCCGACAGCCCCAGGACGATGAGCAGCGGCGGCTCCGAGGTCACGTAGCGAAGCGCCTCGACGAGCTTCCGCATCCCGTCCGCGGCCCCGACCCGCGCGGCCTCCGCGCGCGGAAGCCGCATGCCCATCACCGTGACGGTCGCGACCATATAGAGGGCAACCCCGTAGAGCATCGTCGGGCCCGGCCCCATCCACACGATCAGCAGCCCTCCGATGCCGGGGATGACGAGGCGCGTCGCGTTGAAGGCCAGCGCGTTCAACGCGAAGGCGTTCATCAGGCCGCGCCTCGGCACCACGTCCGGAACAACGGCGGCACGGGCCGGCTCCGACATGGCCCAGGACACGCCGATGCCCAGGATGTAGGCGAATATCATCCAGGTCTGCAGCGCGTCGAAGATCAGCAGCGCCGCCAGCACGCTCGTCATGGACGCCTGGAAGAGGACGGCCGTCACGATCATCTTCTTGCGGTCCCAGAGGTCGGCCATCAGGCCGCCCAGCGGCGCCGCGAACAGGTACGGGAGCGCCACAAGGCCGACGGCCAGCGCGGTCAGGAACGGGGACCCGGTCTGGTGAAACGTCAGCCAGCCGACGACCAGGTCCTGCAGCCACATGGCGCCGCTGAGGCACAGGTTGGCGGTCCACAGCCGGCGGAAGTTGGGATGGCGCATCGCGTCCAGGGTGTGGACGCGCTCCAGGAGCCGTGGGCGGCGCACAGCAGGCGCCGCGTCCAGCACCGGGGCGTCGACCGTGGGCGGGTCGGCCGGGGCCGGCTCGCCGAGGCCGAGGGCTTCGAGCACGCCGTCCGGCGGGAGAACGCTCGCGCCTTCGTCCATGGTGTCCGCGTGACCTGTCGACATCGGCGGCGAGCTCTCCTGTAAGATGACGGGAGGGCGCCGGCCCACCCGTGCCGGCATTCTAGGGCAAGCATGAGAGACTTTTCATGAGTTTTTGGGCGATTTTCCGGCGGATTTTCCGCCGAGGGAGCACGCGGGGATGACGTCCGACGTGCCGGACGGTCGGCTGCTGGCCGAGGTGGAGGAGGTCGCCGTAGCCGCCGCTACGGGGGCCGGGGAGATCCTGACCCGTTACTTCGGCACCCTGGCAGCCGTCGACTACAAGGACGAGCGCAGGACAGACCCGGTGACGCGGGCCGACACCGAGACGGAGGAGTACGTGGCCGCCGTCGTCCGCGAGCGCTTTCCCGACCACGGCGTGCTCGGCGAGGAGGGGACCGGGGAGGACGACTCGCCGGCGCCCGACTTCGTATGGGCCATCGACCCCCTGGACGGCACGAACGACTTCGTGGCCGGGCTGCCGATCTTCGCCTCGTCCATCGGCGTGCTCTACAGGGGCGTGCCGGTGGCCGGAGCGGTTTACGTCCCGTGGCCGGGCAGGGCGGCCGGCAGGATATTCCACGCGAGGAAGGGCGGCGGGGCATTCGCGGACGACGAGAGACTGGCGCCGTTGACCTCCGAGGCGGGCGACGGGCGGCTCGCCGCGGTACCGGGCTCGTTCCGGAGCGCCTTCAGGGTCGACCGGGCGGCGCGTGACCACGTCGGCGAGGTCCGGACGCTCGGAAGCATCGCCTACGAGCTCGCGATGGTCGCGGCCGGCGTGGTGAGGTACATCTTCATAGCGCGGACGTCGCTGTGGGACTGTGCGGCGGGTGCCGCCATAGTTGCCGAAGCCGAAGGCGAGATGCGGGTCGGCCGGTGGACGCCCCGGCCGTGGCCGATGGCGCCCGCGTTGAGGCTGGAGCCAGCCGACGCGCTCGTCGACTGGTCGAGCGAGCCGACGCTCTCAGGGCTGCGCAAGTGGAAGGCGCCGCTGATCCTCGGCAGGCCTGATGTCGTTCCGACCCTGGCGACGGCGATCGAGCCGCGCCGGAGGCTGCGACGCGGGCGGTAGCGCGATGCGCCCGAAATCCGGGCGCCGTCAGGGTGCCGTCACACGACCCGCTCGCCCGTGAGTGCCCCGGCGCTTTCGTCGGGGTGATCGAAGGGCCGACACACTGTCCACTATCGCGGGAACGCTGCGTGCGCCCCTCGATACCCGCGCTGAAGCAGCGGCGCTGCTCGGACTGAACGGTTCGGGCGGGCGCGTCGACTCCAAACAGCCTATCCGTGCCCATCACGTCAGCGGCCAGGGGACGTTCCAGCGTGGATCGAGCCGTGGCAGCACGGGGTTCTCGGTCAGGTACTCGATTCGCCGCAGCAGCGCGTCACGCTCCTCTTCGGCCAGCAACTCCGACAGCGCCGCCGCCTCGCCCGCCGGGACCTCCAGCCGCCCGACCAGCGACTCCAGGTCCGCGATCAGCGCGGGCGGGACCGGCTTGCCCCAGAACTCGAGCATCACGGTGCGCACCTTGAAGGCGTGGTGGAGGGTGAGGCCGTGGTCGACGCTCCATATCGTGCCGTCGGGCCCGAGCAGGCAGTGGCCCGCCTTCCTGTCGGCGTTGTTGGCGACGATGTCGAAGACGGCGAACGGCATCAGCGAGTCGGCCCGGGCGGCGATCAGATCGAAGTAGGTGACGTTCGGGTCGGACTCCACGTAGAGTTGGGCCGCTCCGGGGCCGTACGGTCCGTCCCTGACGAGCGTGAGCGGGATGTCCGGCCAGCCGAGCAGGCGCGACAGCAGGTACGAGCCGTACTCGCGCAGGTACAGCGACCCGTGCGGGAAGTCGGCGAGAGGGCGCTCGCCGTCGCGCGGCTTGTAGATGGCGCGCAGGTAGCGGCCCGGGCCCGCGTCCACGTGGACGAGGAAGGTGTAGTTGGAGCCCCAGGGGATGCGCCCGCCGCCGATGATCTCGCCGCTCTCGAGGACCGGACGGGCCTCGTCCTCCGGGAGGGTGATGGCGACACGGTCGCTCTGTTCGGACTGTTCAGCCAACGGCTGCCCCGGTGACGCGGTAAGGCGGGGACTTCGTCCGGCGTCCTACTGCGGGTCGCCGATCTCTTCGAACACGTGGCCGTTGGTGCGGGGGCACCTGTGGCCGTCGCGGTCCATCGGCGCGGAGCACAGGGGACACAGGGGCCTGCCGGCGGCGCACACCTGGAGCGCCTCCTGCGCGAAGGCCGCCATCTGCTGGCCGCCGCTGTAGACCCGCACCGTCGGCGGCGCCTCCTCCTCGCCCTCCACGTCGTGCGCGTCGATGATGAACAGGCCGGTGCGGCCGTCGTGTCCCAGTGCCAGCTTGCCCAGCTTGAACTCCAGGTACGTCGCCGGCGCGACCTCCCGGGCGCTCAGCTCCTCGCCGCGGACGGGCTCCTGCTCGGGGACGATCGCCGACAGCTGCGTGATGGCGACCGCCAGCTGGAAGAGCTGTTCCTTCTCCAGCCAGAGCACGGCGGAGCTGCTCTGGCTGTCGACCAGTATCCGGAAGGTCCGCTGACCGGGCTCGCCCAGCGCCTCGGCCTTGAGGCTGCTGACGTTTGTGAACTCCGCTTTGGCGTCTGACATGTCGGTTGTTCGAATGGTAGCATGGAGCCGCCGTGAGCGCCCCAACGATAGTGGTCTGCGTCGACGGGTTCGACCCGGAGTATCTCGAAGCCTGCGAGATGCCCGTCTTCTCGGCTCTCGCCGCCGGCGGGAGTCTCGAGATCGGGCGCTCGATGATGCCGTCGGTCACCAACGTCAACAACGTGTCCGTCGTGACCGGCGCGTACCCGGAGCGCCACGGCATCTGCTCCAACTTCTGGCTGAAGGACCGATCGGGCGAGGGGGTGTACACCGAGTCGAGCGAGTTCATCCTGGCGGAGACGATGTTCGAAAGGGCCCGGTCGCTGGGCAAGACGTCCCTGCTCGCGACGAGCAAGGACAAGCTGAGGACGCTGCTCGGCGACGGGGCCGACGTGTCGGTCTCGTCCGAGTCGCCGCCCGAGTGGCTGGTGAAGGAGCTGGGGCCGCCGCCGGGGATCTACTCGCTGGAGGTGAACGGCTATACGGTGCGCGCCGCCGGCTTCCTGCTGGAGCGCCACCCGGCCGACATCGCGTACATCACCACGACCGACTACGCCATGCACACCTATGCGCCGGACGAGCCGGAGTCGGCGAGGCACATGGCGCTGCTCGATGAGGCCATCGGCGCGCTGATGGACGCGCATCCCGACGCCACGCTGATGGTGACGGCGGACCACGGCATGTCGACGAAGACCCGCATGGTCGACGCGGCGGGCGAGCTGCGGGCCCACGGGATACGCGGCAGGGCCGTACCGATCATCAAGGACATGCACGTGGTGCACCACTCGAACCTGGGCGGCTGCGCCTACGTCTACGTAGACGACGCCGACCTGCCGGCGGCGCTGGACGTGCTGCGCGGCGTCCCGGGCATCGACGCCGCCATGCCGCGGGAGCAGGCCGCGTCCGAGCTGCGGCTGCTGCCGGAGCGCATCGGCGACATCGTGGTGAACGGGGAGCGGGACACGGTGTTCGGAGACCCGGAGGAGGTGGAGTTGCCGCCGCGGCTGCGCTCCCACGGGTCGCTCCACGAGTGCCGCGTGCCAATCCTGGCCTATGGCAACGACTTCACGGACTTTCGTTTCGCGGAGAACCGCGACCTGGGGCGCTACGTCTTCGACCGCGTGCTGTCCTGATCCGCTCTAGCGGCCGGACGCCTGCAGGCATATCTGCGCAGCGAGATAGCCGGCGCCGAAGCCGTTGTCTATGTTGACGACGGCCACGCCGGGAGCGCAGCTGTTGAGCATCGCCAGCAGGGCCGCGAGCCCGTCGTAGCTCGCGCCGTAGCCGACGCTCGTCGGCACGGCGATCACCGGGGCCGAGACGAGGCCGCCGACCACGGACGGCAGCGCGCCCTCCATGCCCGCGACCGCCACGACGACCCTGGCCTCCCGGAGGACGGGTAGCTGGTCGAGCAGCCGGTGGAGTCCCGCCACGCCGACGTCGGAGACGCGTTCCACGGCGCAGCCCATGATCTCGGCGGTGACCGCCGCCTCGGCCACGACCGGCAGGTCGGACGTGCCGGCGCCGGCTACGACGACGCCCGTCACCAGCTCGGCATCCCCCCGCCGGTCCACGGTGATCGTGCGCGCCGTGGGTTCGTAGACGGCGTCCGCGACCCGCTCACGCACCGCGGCGTGGGACTCGGGGCTTGTCCTGGTCACGAGCAGGCGGTCGGAGCGCCGCAGGACCGACTCGGCCAGCGCCGCGACCTGCTCCGGGGTCTTGCCCAACCCGTAGATGACCTCGGGGAACCCCTTGCGCAGCGCGCGGTGATGGTCGACCCGGGCGAAGTCGAGGTCCTCGTAGGGCAGCGCGGCCAGCCGCGCCATCGCTTCGCCCTGGCTGAGCCTGCCATCCTTCACGTCGTCCAGCAGTTGTCGCAGTCGCTTCTCGTCGATGGCGCACCAGCCTCAGCGTCGGGTCTCCGCTACAATATGCTTCGTGGTATTATTCACAGACTATATTCCGTAGCTGCGTCAAGCCGGCAGCACGAACGCATTCTAACCCTAACGGACTCTGGGCATACGATTTTGGGCCGAGTTTCGTCGCATTGTGAGAAGGCGCAAGCCCCATGATCCTGCCGCTGTTCGGTTGGGGCGGGGACCACGGATGGAAGGTGCTCCTGGCCATCGTCCTGTTCCTGAGCATCCTCGGCACCGTCTACGTGATGCAGGATAGTTCGCTGTTCGAGTCGCTCGGCTGCGCCATCGACGAGAGATTTGGCTTCGAGAGAAATGACTGCCAGTAGCGCGCCCGGCGCCGTAGACCAGTCGGATACCTGTCATTCCCGCACAGGCGCGAATCCAGGGGTGGCTGGGCCGCCGGCCACGTCGCTCGACGAGAAGATGAGCGCGCTCGAGGCCGGCCTCAGGGAGATGGGTTCGGTGGTCGTCGCCTTCTCTGGCGGCGTGGACAGCACGCTCGTCGCGGCGGTCGCCCACCGCGCGCTCGGCTCCCGGGCGCTGGCCGTCACGGCCAGCTCGCCCAGCCTGGCGCCGTCCGAGCTGGACGGGGCGGTGACGCTGGCCCGCGACCTGGGCCTGGCCCACCGCGTGATCGAGACGGCGGAGGTCGAGCGCGACGACTACAGGGCGAACGACCCGAACCGGTGCTTCTTCTGCAAGGAGGAGCTGTACGACCACCTGGCGCGGCTCGCGGAGGACGAGGGGTACGCCGCGATCGTCAACGGCCACAACGTCGACGACGTCGACGACTTCCGGCCCGGCATGAACTCGGCCCGCAAGCGCGGGGTCCGAAGCCCGCTGGTCGAGGCGGGACTCGGCAAGGACGAGGTGCGGGCGCTGTCGAAGGAGATGGGGCTGCCGACGTGGGACAAGGCGGCCCAGGCCTGCCTGTCGTCCAGGGTGCCCTACGGGACGCCGATATCGGTGGAGCTGCTGACGCGCATCGCCAGCGCCGAGGCGTTCCTGCACGACCTGGGAATCGAGCAGGTGCGCGTTCGCCACCATGACGAGGTCGCGAGGATCGAGGTCGATCCGGCGGCGCTGCCGGCGCTGGTCGACGAGGAGACCCGGAGGGCTGTCGCGGCCCACTTCAGGTCGCTCGGCTACTCCTACGTGACCCTGGACCTGGAGGGCTTCCGGACGGGGAGCCTGAACGAGGGCCTGGCAGGCTTCCGCAGGAAGCGCGCCGCCGCGGGGGGCAATCTCTAAGACATGCCTTTCGACGTAGCCGGCGTCTGGAATCTCGTAATAGTCGAGCCGATGATCAACAGCCTGGTGCTGTTGTACGTCGTGTTCTTCGACAATTTCGGGCTCAGCATCATCGCGTTCACGATACTGGTGCGGGCGGCGATGATCCCGCTGACGCTGAAGCAGAGCAGGCAGATGCGGGCGATGTCGGCGCTGATGCCCAAGATGCGGGAGATACAGGAGCGCCACGCCGGCGACAGGTCGAGGACGTCCCAGGAGACGATGAAGCTCTATCGGGAGCAGGGCGTCAACCCGCTGGGATGCCTGGGGCCGATGGTCGTGCAGATGCCCATATTCTTCGGGCTGTTCTGGGCGCTCAGGGGCACCCTGCCGTCGACGCCGGAGAGGCTCGCGGACCTGTCGGACAGGCTGTACCCGTGGCTGCCGTGGGTGCACCGCGCGGTGCCCCTCGACAGCAGCTTCATCACGATGGACCTGTCGCTGTACGCCAGCGACAACCCCGTCCCGTTCAACATCCTGCTGCCGGTGCTGGTCGGCGGCTCGATGTGGGCGATGCAGAAGATGACCCCGACGGCGTCCACGAGCGCGCAGCAGGAGCAGACACAGAAGCTGCTGCTGTGGATGCTGCCGATCATGTTCGGCTTCCTGACGCTCAGCTTCGAGGCCGGGCTGGCGCTCTACTGGATAGTATCGAGCGTTGTGGGTATAGTGATACAGGGGTTCGTGACCGGCTGGGGGCCGCTCGCGAACCTGGTCCCGTTCGCACGTACAACGGACGCTGCGGACGCGCCATCACCGGCGCCCGCGGCCGAGGAGACTGGGCCTGATGAAGACGATCGAGACGACGGCGAAGACGGCCGACGAAGCAATCGAAATCGCGCTCAAGGAGCTCGACGCCGAACGAGGCGACGTCGAAATAGACGTCGTTAGCAAGGGCAAGACCGGCATCTTCGGCATGGGCGCCGAGCCCGCCAGGGTCCGCGTCACGGTGATCGAGACCCAGACTGACGTCGTGAAGGTCACGTCGGAGATCCTCGAGAACCTGCTCGACAGGATGGGCGTCGACGCGGTTGTCAACCTCAAGAACGCGCACCAGGAGGACGTCGGCGGCCCGGTGTACGACATCGACGGGGACGACTCGGGCCTGCTCATCGGCAGGCGCGGCGAGACGCTTCGGTCGCTGCAGTTCCTCGTGGGCTTCCTGGCCAGCCGCCGGCTCGAAGACCGGGTGAACCTCTTCATCGACGTTGCCGGCTACCAGGAGCGGCGCAACAAGTCGCTCACCAACCTGGCGCGCCGGGTCGCGCAGCGGGTCGCGTCATCGGGGCATCCGATCACGCTGGAGCCGATGCCGCCGAACGAGCGGCGCGTGGTCCACATGGCGCTGTCCGACTACCCGGGGGTCGACACGTTCAGCACCGGCGACGGGGACAGCCGGCAGGTAGTCGTGGAGCCGGCGCTCTAGGGTCGACAGCCGCGTCATGGCCGCGCCCGACTTCCTGGCAATCGGCCACGTATCCCGGGACGTGACGCCGGAGGGCCACGCCCTCGGCGGCGCGGTCGTCTTCGGCGCCGTCACCGCCGCCCGGATGGGCCTGCGGCCCGCGATCGTGACGAGTGCCGCGCCCGACTTCGATCCCGGCCCCGCGCTGGCCGGAATCCCGGTACACGTCGTGCCCGCCGGCGCGACCACCAGCTTCGATAACGTCGACGCGGACGGGGCCAGGACGCAGTACCTCCACGCCGTCGCGGGCCCGATCGGCCCGTCGGATGTCCCGGAGGACTGGCGAGCCGCGGCGATGGTCCTGCTGGCGCCCCTGGCGCGCGAGCTGGGCGGCGATGCCCTTCGTTTCCCCGGCGCTACCGTCGTGGCGGCGCTGCAGGGCTGGCTGCGGCGGTGGGACGACACGGGGCTCGTGGGGCCGCGCCGGTGGGACGGGGCTGAGGTTCTGCCACACGTCGACGCCGCAGTCGTATCCGAGCACGACTTTGGCGACGCCGATGTCGCGTCGCGCTGGGCCGCCCTGGCGCCGGCGCTGGTGGTGACCCGCGGCGCCCGGGGCGCGGTGCTGCACCACGGCGGCGCGGTGCGCGACGTCCCGGCCTTCGCGGCGCGGGAGGTTGATCCGGTGGGCGCGGGCGACGTGTTCGCCGCCGCGTACCTGGTGGCGTACCACGAGAGCGGCGACCCGGTCTACGCCGCGACATGGGCGAGCTGCGCCGCCAGCTTTGCCGTCGAGGCGCCCGGCGTGGCGGGCATACCGACCCGGGCACAGGTCGCCGCGCGGCTGGAGTCGCAGGGCTGCGGCTGTTCAGCCCTGAAGGGCTTTCCCCGCTCTTGCCGCTAGCCCCGCCGCTCCGGGGCGGGCTGTATCGCAGGGCCTCGCCGGTGGTCGTGTGCGCCCCTCGATACGCGCCGCCCAGAGCGTCGGCGCTACTCGGGGTGAACGGGTTGCCTTGGGGTGAGGTGAGGAGGACAGGCGCTTCTGCGACTTCGAACAGCTGCCTGGGGCGTAACTGTTCAGGCCTCAAGGGCTCTCCCCGCTCTTGCCGTTAGCCCCGCCGCTCCGGGGCGGGCTGTATCGCAGGGCCTCGCCGGTGGTCGTGTGCGCCCCTCGATACGCGCCGCCCAGAGCGGCGGGCGCTACTCGGGGTGAACGGGTTGCCTTGAGAGCGACGTGAGGAAGACAGGCGCTTCTGCGACTTCGAACAGCTGCCTGGGGCGTAACTGTTCAGGCCTGAAGGGCTTTCCCAACTCTTGCCGTTAGCCCCGCCGCTCCTTGGCGGGCTGTATCGCAGGGCCTCGCCGGTGGTCGTGTGCGCCCCTCGATACGCGCCGCCCAGAGCGGCGGGCGCTACTCGGGGTGAACGGGTTGCCTTGAGAGCGACGTGAGGAAGACAGGCGCTTCTGCGACTTCGAACAGCTGCCTGGGGCGCATCCATTCGGAGTTGAGGGGACACCTGATCCGTTCGCCCCGAGTGCCCCGACGCTTCGTCGGGGTGTATCGAGGGGCCGCCATGAAGAGCGGGCGGGGCTCAGCCCGAAACATCCCAATCATCAGAATCCCACAAGTCACAGTTCAGACGTTCCGCTTCACCAACTCTGAACAGTCACCCTGGGCGGCTGACCGCGTTGACGCTGGCTTGCGCCGCGCGTAGCATCTGGCGGCAGTCCCACGATGGATGGTCGACCGGCGGGCAGGTTATGGCGATCGAGTACAGGCTCGGCGTAGAAGCGGACGACGTACCCACGTACCACGTGTTCGCCGAGGCGAACCGCGAGCTGTTCATCCGGCGCGGGCTTCCGGACACGTTCGGGCCCGAGCCGCCGGTGCGGATGATGGCCTTCAGGGGGTACGCCCGCGAGCACCACGGCGACGGGTACTGGGTGGCGTACGACGGCGACCGGATGGTCGGGTTCGGGATCGGCGTGCGGCACCCCGGCGTCTGGTACCTGGCGGCGCTGCAGATTCTGCCGGAGTACCAGGGCAGGGGCATCGGCCAGCGGCTGCTGGAGCTGAGCCTGGGGAACGCCGAGGAGCCGGACACGGTGTGCGCCATCTCGGCCGGCTTCCAGCCCGTCTCCAACGCGATCTACGTCCGGGCCGGGATGCTGCCTTGGGTCCCGATCTTCGACTGGGAGACGGCCGAAGGCGCGGAGGTCCCCGAGCTCGAGGTGGACGCGTCGGTCGACATCCGGCCGGCGCGGGACGCGTCCGACATCGCCGGGATCGACCGCCGGGTGGTTGGCATCGACCGGGGGAGCCAGCTCGAGTTCTGGCTGGAGCGGCCGGACATGGAGTGCATCGCGCTGTCGCGTCGGGGAGAGCCGGTCGGCTACGCGTTCGTGGGGGAGAGCGGCGCGATAGGCCCGGCCGCCGTGCTGGAGCAGTCCGACAGCGGCGCGTTGCTCGCCGCGGCGGTCGAGCGGCTGCGGGCCAAGGGGGTGGAGCGCGTCTCGTTCGAGGCGGCCGGCCTGTGCCCCGAGGCGTACGACGTCGTGGCCCGCCTCGGCATGAGGATCGCGGGCACCGCGCTCATCGTAGTCACGTCGCGTCCGCTATGGACTCCGGGGCACTACTTCCCGTCGCCGTCCGACGCGCTGTATTAGTGGGTAGTGGGATAGTGAATAGTGGATAGTTGGGACGCGGGACAGAGCAGCGCGGCTGTGCTGTCTCCCCGCGACCCGGCGTCCATCGGAGGGGGAACAACGCGAATTTCCGGTTTTGCGTGTAACGCCGGCGGGGTGCCCGAGGGCGGGAGCCGGCCTTGTTGCGGCGATTGACGGGAGCGGGGAGCCCGTAGTACGGTATTTGCCCCGATGGCAAACTCGACCGCCATACGAGAGACGCTCGACCTGCTGGTACCGCCGGGAGGCATCCCCCAGGAAGTCCTGAGCAGGGTGGAGAACGCCGGCCGCAACGAGGTCATCAGCGACTCGTACCCGTATCCGAGGAAGATGTCGCGGCGCAAGTACGAGCGCCAGAAGGCCGAGCTGCAGGTCGAGCTGCTGAAGATGCAGCGGTGGGTGAAGGAGACCGGGCAGCGCGTCGTGCTGCTGTTCGAGGGGCGGGACGCCGCCGGCAAGGGCGGGACGATCAAGCGCTTCATGGAGCACCTGAACCCCCGCGGCGCGACGCTGGTGGCGCTGCCGGTCCCCTCCGAGACGGAGCGCAGCCAGTGGTACTTCCAGCGCTACGTCGCGCACCTGCCGTCCGCGGGGGAGATCGTCTTCTTCGACCGCTCCTGGTACAACAGGGCGGTCGTCGAGCCGGTGATGGGCTTCTGCACGCCGGCGGAGACGCTGCGCTTCCTCCGCGACGCGGTCATGTTCGAGGAGATGCTGATCAACGAGGGGATCCGGCTGTTCAAGTTCTGGTTCTCCGTGAGCCGGGAGGAGCAGCTCAGGCGGGTGATGTCCCGCGCGGGGGACGGCCTCAAGCAGTGGAAGGTGAGCGACGTCGACGTCCGGTCGCTGCCCCTGTGGGACGAGTACACGGAGGCGAAGAAGGCGATGTTCGCGGCGACCGACACGAAGGGTTCGCCGTGGGTCGTCGTGAAGTCGGACGACAAGAAGCGCGCGCGGATCAACTGCATGCGCTACGTGCTGCGCAGCTTGGAGTACGACGCCGGCGTCGTCGAGCGCCTCAAGAAGCCCAACCCCCGTCTGATCGGACCCGCGAAGGACGTCTACGCCAAGGGCGAGGTCTGGTAGCAGCCGCCCCGCCGCCGGGGGGCTCCACTAGCGCCGGTAGTGGCTGGCCATGTGCGGCTGGCCGTAGCAGTTTTGTCGCTGGCCTTCAATCAGCCCCAGATATACTAGCGACTTTGCGCCTGTGTCTCCGATACTCAGCCTGTCGCAATTCATCGACAGCGACACACGTAATCTTGTGGATGCACGGTGGCCCCTGATAGGCGAATGGCGAAACGTCCACTTCCTTTGGACGAATGCTGCCCTTAGCCTCATTACAACGACCGCATAGCAATTGGAGGTTTAGTAGCGTCGATTGCCCCCCACTAGCCCTCGGCACAATATGGTCTTCCGTTAGCCCGTTGAGCGAGAAAACTAGAGAGTAGCATCTGTTACAGACGAGCCCTTGTTTGTAAACAAGCAAGACCTTACGCCGCATCTTCTTGGTTGGGGCATCGATCCACGAACGTAGTTGGTCATAAGATATGTCGCCGCTGCGGATTTGCCTTCCATATCTGAGTTCCAGATCACTCAGCAAGTCAGTGATGTCACCATAGTCTGTACCATCTAGCACGTCGCGGTTCATCGCATCGAACATCGCACTAATGCGGTCGAGCATCTCCTTTAGCTCGCCTAGTCGCTCGTATGGCCGCACATCAGTCGAATTTGACCCGTGGCTCTCGCTCCGATCCAGATCTAGGACGCGCTGTACACTGCCGCAAATTCGGCAGTTCTTGATGGTCGTGACACTACCGTCAACCGACGTCTGAATATCAACCTCAATCCATTGATGGATGATTTGGATTTCGTGAATCGGTTTCCAATTCATGGTGTGGGAATCCCTCAAGTCAGCCATCGAGGGGCTATAACATAGCTCCCGTTGCCGCCGGTCGCGCGGAAGCGGGATTCAGATGTCCCGCTGGGTTGCCACTAGGGCACGAACGTCCGGCGGTCCGCCGGCGGGCTACCCCGGCATGCCGCAGGCGCCGCCGCCGCAACCGCCTCCGCAGCAGCCACCGCCGCCGCCCGCTATGGCGCTCGTGTCGCCGTCCGCGCTCGTGGAGAAGGACGCGAAGACGGAGAGCTTCCGCTGCGAGCTGCCGTTGCACTGGGGGCAGAGCGCCTCGTCGTCCATGCGGCTGATGGGCCGCAGCAGGTCGAAGGTGTCGCGGCAGGTCTGGCAGTAGTACTCGTAGAGCGGCATCGGGGGAGTCTCCGTTGGCTTCGGTGGTCGCGCTCAATTGTATTGGGCGCGGGATACAGGGGTCAATGTAGGGGATAGTGGATAGTGGATAGTGAATAGTGGATAGTTGGGAGAGGGTCGACTGGGTGTGGTCAGTCGGCGCCGGGGGAGAGAGAGGGTCCGGAGAGCGGGGTCAGCTGATTTCGCCGGGGAGGTCGGCGGTCTCTTTGGCGAGGCGGTCGGCGAGCAGGGCGTTGGGTTCGGACTGGAGGTCGGGGTCGGCGTCGAGGACCCGGGTGGCCTCGGTGCGTGCGGCGGCGAGGATGTCCTGGTCGGAGAGGCGCGCCATCTTCAGGCTGGGGAGGCCGGACTGGCGGGTGCCGAGGTAGTCTCCCGGCCCCCTGAGGTCCAGGTCCGCCTCGGCCAGCGCGAAGCCGTCGTCGGAGCGCTCCACGAGCTTCATGCGCTCGCGGGCGTCCTCGCCGGGAGACTCGGCCAGCAGGATGCAGTAGCTCTCGTGCATGCCCCGGCCGACGCGGCCGCGCAGCTGGTGGAGCTGTGCGAGGCCGAAGCGGTCGGCGCCGTCGATCAGCATGACGCTGGCGTTCGGGATGTCTATGCCGACCTCGACTACAGGCGTCGCCACGAGGACCTGCACCTCGCCGTCCTTGAAGCGGGCCATCACCTCCTCCTTCTCGCGCAGCGCCATGCGGCCGTGGAGCAGTCCGAGGCTGAGATGAGGGAAGACGTTGTCGGACAGGCGCTCGTACTCCTCGGTGGCGGCGCGGGCCTGCACGGCCTCGGAGTCTTCGATCAGGGGGCAGACGATGAAGGCCTGGCGGCCCTGGTCGACCTGCTTGTCGATGAAGGCGTAGGCGGTCGGCCGGAGGTCTGGCTCGAGCCAGCGGGTGCGGATTCGCCTGCGGCCGGCGGGCATCTCGTCGATGGTCGAGATGTCGAGCTCGCCGTACAGCGTCAGCGCCAGCGACCGGGGGATGGGCGTCGCAGACATGGCGAGCAGGTGGGGCCGTTCGCCCTTCTCGCGCATCGACGCGCGCTGCATGACGCCGAAGCGGTGCTGCTCGTCGACGACCGCGACGGCGAGCCGCGGGATGTCGACGCCCTCCTGCAGCAGGGCGTGGGTGCCGACGGCGACGTCTATGTCCCCGTCCCTGATCCTGGCGTGCATCTCGTTCTTGGCCTTCCGCGTCATGCTGCCGACCAGCAGGCCGACGGTCAGCGGCCTTCCCGTGCCCTCGACCTCGAACGAGGCGGAGCTCGGACCCCGGTCGCCGGCGCTGCCCCTGGACAGCAGCTCGGTCAGCGTCAGGAAGTGCTGCTCGGCGAGAATCTCGGTCGGCGCGATGAGCGCGCCCTGGCGGCCGTTGACGACCGCGAGCAGCAGCGCCGCGGCGGCGACGACCGTTTTGCCGCTTCCGACGTCGCCCTGCAGCAGCCGGCTCATGGGCCGACCCTGGGCCAGGTCGGCCATGATCTCGTCCAGCACCAGCGACTGGGCGCCGGTGAGGTTGAAGGGCAGCGCGTCGAGGAACCCGCCTACGGCCGCCGTTCCGGCTTCGAGCGGGATGCCCTCGTCATCCTGCTGCCACTCCTTCTTGCGGCGGACGACGGCGAGCTGCAGCAGGAAGAGCTCGTCGAACGCGAGCCGCCTGCGCGCGCTCGTCCAGTCGGCCTCGGAGTCTGGGTAGTGCGCCTGGGCGATGGCGTTCTGGAGGCCCATCAGCCCGGCGCGGTGCCGGGTGTCCTCCGGCAGGAAATCGACGACCAGCGAGAGGCTGGAGTCGAGCGCCCGCTTGACGACGCGCCTGATCGTCCGGTGCGGCAGGCCTTCGACCGTCGGGTAGACGGGGACCAGGCGCCCGGTGTGCATCAGCTCCTCCTGGCCGCGCAGGATCTCGTACTCGGGCGACTCGAAGACGAAGCTGCCGCGGAAGACGTTCACCTTGCCGCTGATCACGAGGGTCGTGCCGGGCTTGAAGGAGTTGGCGAGGTAGGGCTGATTGAACCAGATGGCGCGCACGTTGCCGGTGTCGTCGCCCAACACGGCCTGGGTCGAGCCCCGCTTGAAACCCTGCCGCGTCTGTGACGCCTCCCACACCGAGACGATCACGGTGTGGTCCTCGCCCAGGCTCAGCTCGGAGACCTTGCTGACCTGGGAGAAGTCGTTATGCCGGTGCGGGAAGTGGTATACGAGGTCCTCGACCTTCTGGAGGCCGAGGCGCTTGAGCCTGGGCAGCGTCTGCTTCGCGATGCCCTTCACGTCGGCCAGGGCGGTGTCGAGCGGCACGGGCGGCACCCGCCTGGGGGCTCTCCTCCGGGCGGGCTTCGACGGCGTCGTCCTGGGCGCGTCGTCCCCGGTCAGCCTGGGCCCCACCGTCCGCGCCCACTCCTGCCTCTGCAGCGGCGTCAGGATGGAGTAGGACCCTGCGTCTCCGATGACGGGCGCGAGCTCTTTGGCCCAGTGCTGAAGGAAGCGGTCGAGGCCGCCCATGACGGTCGAGTCCTGGTAGCCGCTCTCGCGTTCCTGCACGAGGATCTTCAGGAGGGAGTCGAACCTGGGGTTGGCGGCCGCCGCGCGCCGGCCGGGCGCCGCGCCCGTACGTCGTTCCCGCGCCCCGTCCCCCTGGCTGGCGTTGGAGATTCGAGTGCCTCCCGCGGCGTCCGTCTTCTACTCCGCGGCTTCGAGGACGCCGACGCCGACCGCGCCGGGTCCCGCGTAGGTGCCGATGACGGGGCCGAAGCGGGTTATCATCGGCTCGTCGCCCTCGGGGAGCATGTCGCTGAGGTCGTCGGCGATCTGGCGCGCGACGTCCGGCGTGGTGCTGTACATGACGCAGACGGCCTCGGCGGGGCCGAAGCCGCGGGCGACCTGCTTGAGCCTGGCGACGGCCTTCGCGGTGGTCCGCGGCTTGGCGAGCTCGTGGATCTCGCCGTCGCGGGCCTGGATCATCGGCTTGAACTTGAGCAGCGTGCCCATCATGGCCCTCGCCTTGCCGATGCGTCCGCCCTTTTCGAGGTACTCGAGGGTGTCGAACATCGCGATGCACCGCGCCCGCCCCATAGCGCCCATCGCGGCCGCTTTGGCCTCTTCGAGCGTCGCCCCGTCCCTGGCTGCCCGGGCCGCCTCGATTGCAACCACGCCGAGCGCCATGGAGAACAGGTTGCTGTCGACCACCTCTATCGGGCAGGCGGCGGCGGTCTGTCCGACGGCCTGGACGGCCGAGTTCCATGTGCCGCTCACCTTGGAGGAGATGTGCACCGACAGGATGCCGTCGGCGTCCCTGCCGACCTCGTCGTACACCTGGACGAATTCGCCCGGCGACGGCTGCGAGGTCTTTGGGAGCACGCCGCCGTTCTGGAGACGGTCGTAGAACTCGTCGGCCGTCATGTCGACGTTGTCCTTGTAGGTCTCGGCGCCGAACATGACGTTGAGCGGCACGACGGTGATGCCGAGCTCCTCCGCCAGGTCCGGCGGCAGGTCGGATGTGCTGTCGGTGACTACCCTGATCGCCATGTTGGGCGCTCCCTGTTCGCGCTGTCGGTCGTTTCCAAGATACCGGTTGATTGGCTGTTGAAGACTACTCGATGGAGAGCAGGAAGTGGTAGTGCGGCTGGCCTCCGGGCACCAGCTCGAGCTCCACCTCGGGAAAGGCTTCGGCGAGCGCGTCGACGACCGACGACGCGGCTTCGTCCGTTGCCGGCTCGCCGGCGTACAGCGTGACGAGCTCGTCCTCGGAGACGTCGGCCTCGCGCAGGACCGCGGCGACGACGTCGGGCAGGGCGCCGCCCGCGGCGACGACCCTGTTGTCTAGCAGGCCCATGAGCTGGCCCGCCTCGACGTCGATGCCGTCGACGACGGCCGAGCGCACCGCCGTGGTGACCTCTCCGGTGCGCACGTCGGCGGCCGCCTCGGTCATCTCCTCGGCGTTCTCCTCCGCGCTCGACCCGGCGCTGAAGGCGAGAGCGGCCGCGATGCCCTGCGGCATCGACTTCGTGGGCACGACGCACACGGGCTTGTCGGCGCTCTCGGCGGCCTGCTCCGCGGCGGGGACGACGTTGCGGTTGTTGGGCAGCAGCACGACCGCCTCGGCGTTCGCGCGCTCGGCCGCGTCCTTCAGCTCCTGGACGCTCGGGTTCATCGTGTCTCCGCCGGCGACGATGCCGATCACGCCCAGGTCGCGGAAGACGGCCTCCATCCCGTCGCCGAGCGCCACGGCGACCATGCCGACCGCGGCGGCGTCCTCCTTGCGCTCGCGGGAGAAGTCGCTGTGCTGCTCGTCCATGTTGGTGAGGCTGACGTCGCTGACGACGCCCTTAGAGACCGCGAGGCTGATCACCGGCCCGGGGTCTTCGGCGTGCACGTGTATCTTGAGCATCCTGTCGTCGCCGACGACTACCGGGGAGTCGGCCATGGCGGCCATCAGCTCACGCATCTCGTCGACGTCCAGCCCCTCGCCCTCGACGAGGAGCTGTGTGCAGTAGCCGTAGTCGAGCTCCTCGACCGAATCGAGGAAGCTAGTCGCGACGGCGCCGGTCGCGCCCTCGATGCCGATTGGCTCCGGCGTGGCGACCACGGTTGGCTCCGCCGTCTCTCCAGAGACATAGCCACGCACCGCCGCGAGTATGACGACGAGGCCCTGGCCGCCCGCGTCGACGACGCCTGCGTCCCGGAGCACCCGCAGCATCGTCGGCGTTCTTGCCACGGCGTCGACGGCGGCGCCGTGGACGGCGTTTCCCATCTCCTCGAGTCCGCCGCCGTCGTCGGCGACACCGCTCGCGGCGTCCGCCATGCTGGACATGACCGTCAGCATCGTGCCCTCCACCGGCTCGGCGACCGACTTGTATGCGAGGTCTCGGGCGCTGGCGTAGGCCGCCGCAAGCTCATCGGGACCGCAGTCGGCGGCGCCGTCGAGCCCCGTCTCGAAGCCCTTGAAGAGCTGCGACAGGATGACGCCGCTGTTGCCCCTGGCGCCCATGAGGGCGGCGCGGGCCATCGCTGACGCGACCTCGGAGGCAGGCGCGCCGTCGGCGGGCCCGGCGCCCTCGACGACGGCCTGGAGCGTCAGGAACATGTTCGTGCCGGTGTCGCCGTCGGGAACTGGGAAGACGTTGAGCGCGTTGACGCTCTCCATGTTGCGCTCGAGGAGCGCGGTCGCGGCGGCGAACATGGCGCGGAGGTCGTCGCCGCTGAGGCGGCTGTCGAGGTCGCCGTTCATGGGCGAATGTCCGTTGCGGCGGGCCGTCTTCCGGCGCGGCTATCGCGGGGCGAGGGTGGCTGGGGCCTGTCCAAAGTCGCCGCAGATGGAGGGTGACGGACTTGCACCGGGTTCAACGCCCCCTCACCCTAACCCTCTCCCGCGAGGGGAGAGGGAACAAATGCCCTGGCGAGGCGTCTCGCCGCTTTGCCGAATATGGTGTCGTGTGCTATATTCGTCGGGCTGTCCACGATTTTGGAACGTCTGCGCCTTACGGTCGATTGCCTATTGCGTCCAGATAGGCCGGCGGGGCGTCCCGATTCTACTCAAAGGTACTACCCCAGTCAAAGGTCAGTCATGGCAAGATGCGAGATATGCCTGAAGTCCGGGCAGTCGGGCAACAACGTTAGCTTTTCGAACCGCCACACGAAGCGCCGCTGGTCGGCGAACGTCCAGCGCGCGACGATCATGGTCGACGACGCCCCGAAGCGCGTGAAGATATGTACGCGGTGTCTGAGGAGCCGGTACAAGGAGGCGTCCCGGACCTAGTCCGGCGCCCCAGCGGGCTTTCGATTTTCCCTCCCGGCGCGGCGGTCGCATGGCGGCCCCGGCGCCGACTCTCTCTCCCTCCCCCGGCGGCTGGCGCGCGCGAGACCGGCAGATGCACATTCTCCTGACAGGGCTGGACCACAAGACCGCGCCGCTGGAGCTGCGCGAGCGAGTGGCCTTCACCGCCGACCAGCTGACCGACGCGCTGCCGCGCCTGGGCGACGCGACAGGTGAGGCGGTCATCCTGTCGACCTGCAACCGCACCGAGGTGTACACGACGGCCGACGAGCCGGAGGAGGCCTCGGCCCTCGTACGGCGATTCGTCGCCGACTACCACGGCCTCGACAGCGCGGCCCCGGTCGACGGCTTCCGCGACCTGGTGGACGCCGACGCCGTGCGCCACCTGTTCCGGGTCGCCGGCGGCCTCGACTCGATGATCGTCGGCGAGTCGCAGGTACTGGGCCAGGTGCGGCAGGCCCTCACCGCGTCGGCTAACGCCGGGACGCTGTCGGCGCCGCTGTCCCGCGTCTTCCACAGGGCGATCAGGGCTGGAAGGCGTGTCCGGGAGGAGACGGGCGTCGGCCGCAACGCGCTGTCCGTGAGCTTCGCCGCGGTCCGGCTCGCCGAGAGCGTGCTGGGCGACCTGTCGGGCTCGCGGGTGCTGCTGATCGGGGCCGGCGAGGCGGGCAAGCTGGTCGCCGGGGCGCTGCTGAAGACCGGCGTCGGCGACCTGGCGGTCACCAACCGCACTGCACGGCGAGCGGAGGAGCTGGCCGATGAGCTCGGCGGCAGGGCGGTACCGTTCGACCGGCTGGACGTCGCGGTGGCCGACGCCGACATCGTGATCGCGGCGACCGAGGCGCCGGGCCACCTGCTGACGGCGGACATGGTGCGAGCGGCCAGCCGGAGGCGCGGGCGTGGGATGTTCATGTTCGACCTCGCGGTGCCCCGGAACATCGATCCCGACGCCGCGTCAGTCGACGGCGTGAGCCTGTACAACATCGACGACCTGGCCGCCGTGGCCGAGGAGAACCTGCGGGAGCGGCGCAAGGCCGCTGTCGCTGCGGAGGCGGTGGTCGAGGATGAGGTCGGCCGGTTCGTGGAGTGGTGGAGCGCGCTGGACGCGCTGCCGCTGGTCATGGAGCTGCGGGAGCGCGCCGAGGGGACGCGCCGCCGCGAGCTGGCCCGCGCCCTGGAGCGTCTGGACAACCTCTCCGACGCGGACGCCGAGGTGATCGACGACCTGACGCGCGCCATCGTCAACAAGCTGCTGCACGCCCCGACCGTTTCCCTGAAACAGCGCGCCGACGAGGAGACGCTACGAGCCGCCCGCGAGCTGTTCGGGCTCCGGGGTGACTCGGAGTAGACGGGTGCCTCGGTCTCCGAGGTATTGACAGGAACCTCCATGTTGTTACGGTAGTGCCGCGGGCAACCGCGCCCGCGGCATGGAGAGTGACGCGATGTTCACGATCTTGAGAACGATGTCGCTGCCGGTCGCTGCCGTCTGGTCTGCGGTAATCGTGATGGCCGCCGGTTGTGCCGGCGGTGAGCCGGCGGATCCGCAGGCAGCGGCACAGCCAGCCGAGCCCGTGGCACCCGCCGGCAGGGCGATCCAGCCCAAGGCCCCGAAGCCGGCCAAGGCGCCGAACACTCCGCTGCCGGCCCAGCCGGCAGCAGACGCGGTGGCCCCTTGGCGCTATGAACGACCGCACGGAGATCCGATTCGGTCCCGGAGCTTGTACAGATTTGAACCGGACCTACACCACACGCAGGTCGTGACGGCTGTCGGACAGATGCGCGACACGATGGCCCCGTGGCGCGATACAGGCGCGAACAGACTCTTCTCCGCCCACGTCTTCGGGACGCCGTTCATGCCTAGTAGCGAAGACTTCCCACGGCCTTGGCTAGCCACCGGCATCGCGTCCAGAGAAAGCTGGGCCGTCTGGACCATAAGGTTGCGAGAGGACGCAGTCTTCCAGGACGGCACGCCGATCATGGCAGCCGACATCAAGGCCTACTGGGAGCACGGCGCCAAGCCCGGCAATGCCGCCGCTTGGGGCGGCGCGAGCCTCATTCTCGGCAGCATAAGGGGCTGGGAAGCGCTGATGGCCGGCGAGGCCGCTGAGGCCGAGGGTCTCAGGGTCATAGACGCCCATACCCTGGAGATCGAGACAGTCGTGCCCTCGGTATGGTTGCCTCTGCACCTGGCGGCGTGGCAAGTCGGTATCTCGAAGCTCGACCAGGTGCTGGCCGACGAGAATTGGGGAAGGGCTCCCATAGGCGCGGGCCCCTTCAGCCTCACGTACGATCCGGGAACCGGTCTCACCGAGCTGACCCGGATAGACCTGGCAGGCAATCACTGGACTCGGGTGGAGTGGCCCGGGGTGTACGGCGACCCGTATATCTGGAAGCTGGAGCTGCCGAACATCCCGGACGAGCGAGTGCGGCTGATCATGTTCGAGAGCGGCGAACTGGACCTGATGAAGATCGACAGGTCGACTTTCGAGGCCGCGCACGACCCGCGCCATCCATTCAACCCGCTGGTGTATATCTCGCCGGCTATCGGGTCCCTGGCGATAGAGCCGGACATCGAAGCGTCCCCGCTCGACGACCTCCTGTTCCGCAAGGCCCTGGCCCACGGACAGGACATGGAGAAGATCGTCAAGATCGTGTGGGGCTCCTCGGCAGTCCACGCGAAGGGACTGATAACCAGCATGGCGCTGTGCCATGACCCGGGCGCCAATCATCAGCCGTACGATCCGGACCTGGCGCGTCAGTACCTGTCCGAGTCGGAGCATGGCAGCGGAGACGACGGGACGTCGCTCACGATCGACCTCAGCCGGCCCGACATGGTTGAGCTGGGAATCTTCATGAAGAGGTATTGGAAGCACAACCTGGGCGTAGACCTGGAAATCCGGGGACGCGGCGCTGGAATGCCCCGGCGGACCGCTCCGCACCTCCGGGACGTCGGCCTGGATTCGTGGGTTCCCGATCCCGGCTACATGGCGGACCGACTCATCCTCGGCAGGACCTGGGATGAAGACGATCCCTGGCCCGTGTTGGCCGCTCTGCATGCTTACGCCCGCTCTCTTCCATTCGATCATCCCGACCGCTGCGAGGCGTTCCAGGCCGTTGAGCAGGAGTACGTGGCAAGTGCATTGGCAATTCCGATCACGGAAGTGAATGCTGTGAGGTGGGTGGTGCAGCCGTGGCTGATCGGCTTCGAGAGCACGTTCAACCAAGACTTCAACACGTTGACGACCGCCTACGTCGCAGCGCACTAGCGTTCAGCAATGCCCATGGTCGGTTAGCGGCCCTCGGCCCTACTCCCGGCTCTCGCATTGTGCAGACCGGGGAGAGGGAGTTGCTCGTCCCGGCCCGCGCTAGTGATCGGCCCGGTTTGACCGTCCCCATAGTCGGGCCTATAATCGGGCTACCGTTGGGACGGGGCGTCGCCGGACTCGGACTGGGGAGGTGAGCGCGCGATGAGGGCATCAATCGTATTCGTGGCTATCATCGTGCTGGCGCTCGCGGGTTGCTCTTCGGACGACGAAGCGCCCCAGACCGACGCGGGCGTTCCGGCCGCTCCTTCGGGCGGCGGCGGCTCGACGGACACGTCCGCCTCCGAGCTCCCGACGGCGGTGCCGACGCGGTCGCAGAGGGTGGACGCGGCGACCACGAACCGGCAGAGCAAGCAGACGTGCGATTGGTTCGTCGAGCTGATGAACGACGTCAACGCCGGGCAGATAAGCGGCGTGCAGGGCGACGTGGTCTCGGTCGGCGAGACCCGGTACAGGATCAAGAACATGTACGGGCTGTCGATCGGCTCGGACGAGCCCATACATCCCTCGGTCAAGGCGCTCATGGCGGCGACGCAGCTCGAGTTCAAGTTCGAGGACGTCAGGACGGAGATAGACGCGCTGCGCGCGGCATGCGAGCAGCACGGCTTCCCGATCCCGGAGCTGGCAGGCTCCTCCGGTCAGTAGCGTCGGGACGGCCCGCCGCGACCGGGAGCCTTCCCAATGGCGCCGCCGGTCGGGGAGAACAGGAGCGCATCGGTGAACATCGCGGGTTTCCGTGCGGTCAGGCGCGAGCGGTTTCGGGCCGGCGCGGCGCCATCGCTGCTGGTCAAGGTGCTGGGAGTAATCGTCATGGGCGTGCTCGCGGTGCCGACCGTCGCGATAGTCATCGTACTGCTGCCGCTGTTCATCGTCGGGGCCCTGGTCGCCGCCTTCATGGGAGCGCTGGTCGCGATATTCCTGCGCGCGGCCCGCTCGTCATGACGCCGTGACCGCCGCCCGGCGCTCACGCTCGACCGGGAGTCGCTGACCCATGAGCCCGTCCATCCCCGACCTGGCAGGCAAGGTCCTCACGGTGCTGGGCCCCGTTTCGCCCGACAGCCTCGGGCAGACGTTGATGCACGAGCACCTGTTCATCGACCTGCGCAAGGCGCACCTGCCCCACCTGAAGCTCGTCGAGATCGAGGGCCGCTCCGAGCCCATCTACACGACGGAGGACTTCCCCGCGACCGAGATTCCCGTGTGGGAGGCGAAGGTCGGCCTGGGCAACCTCCACCGCGCCATCGATCTGGAGCCGATCCTCGACAACTACGTGCTGGCGGACGAGGCGCTGGCCGTCGAGGAGGCGATGGAGTTCAAGGACCGCGGCGGCGGCGCGATGGTCGAGGTGACGAGCATCGGCCTGAAGCGGGACGCGCTGGCGATGCGCAGGGTCTCCGAGGCCACGGGCCTGCACGTCGTCATGGGCACCGGTTTCTACCAGAAGGTGTTCCACCCCGAGGACATGGACTACCGCACCGTCGAGGAACTCACGGACGAGATCGTCCGGGACGTGACGGAGGGCGTCGGCGGCACCGACGTCAGGGCAGGGGTGATAGGCGAGATCGGGGTCAACGGCGATCCGATCACGGCGAACGAGACGAAGAGCATCAGGGCCGCGGCGCGCGCGGCGGTCGCGACCGGAGGGCCGATCTCGTTCCACCGCGGCGGCAGGCTGGGGGAGCGCCACCAGTCGCTCGACGTCGTGGCCGAGGAGGGCGCCGACCTGCACCGGGTGGTCCTGGGGCACTCGGACGAGATGGCGTACGAGGTGCCGCTGATGCTGGAGCTGCTGGAGCGGGGCGTCTACATCCAGTTCGACCTGATCGGGCGCACCGCGCCGCTGACGCCGTCGATGCTCAGGGGCCAGTACCGCGACGAGCCGGGCGTCAGCATCACGATAGCGGTCGCGCGGGCCATCCCGGAGCTGATCGCGCACGGCTACGAGGACCGGCTGCTGCTGTCGCACGACGTGTGCTGGAAGGTCCACCTGAAGCGCTTCGGCGGCTTCGGCTACTCGTACATCCTGGAGAAGTTCCTGCCGTACCTCCGGGACCTGGGCGTCACCGAGACGCAGATCGACAAGATGATGGTGCGCAACCCGGCGGCGATACTCCCGTTCGTCGCGCCGGGATAGCCCGCTCCCTCGACGGGAGCGCTGTTTGCCCGTCGTTCCCGCTCGCGGAGCCCCTTGCACAACCGTCATTCCCGCGCAGGCGGGAACCCAGGTCCGGGGTCAGTGCGACCGAAGGAGGAGTGATGACCTACACGATAGCGGCGCACTGCCCGCGCACGGGACAGCTCGGAATCGGGATAGCCACCTTTTCGCTCGCCGTCGGCGGGTACTGCCCGCTGGTGAAGTCGCACGTCGGGGCGGTGTCGTCGCAGGCCTACGCCGACCCGCGGCTGCGGGGGCTGGCGATGCGGCTGCTCGAGATGGGGTACTCTCCGGAGGGCGTCATGGCCCAACTGCGCTCCAGCGACGCCTACTTCGAGCACCGGCAGGTCGCGATCGTCGACAAGGACGGGCGGGTCGCGGCGCATACCGGAGAGCACACGAGGCCGTGGACAGGGCACGCGGTCGGGGAGGGGTACGCCGTCTTCGGCAACCACCTCGACGGCGAGCACGTCCTGGATGCGATGGCGGAGGCGTTCGAGCGCACCGGGGACGGCGACCTCGACGACCGGCTGCTGACGTCGCTGGAGGCCGGCCGGGACGCCGGGGGGCAGCAGGCGGCGTTTCCCGACTGGCCCAACCAGGACCGGTCGGCGGCGCTCATCGTCTACGAGGACGAGGACTACGCCGTCATGGACCTGCGGGTGGACTCCCACGAGACGGCCGAGGGGATAGGGGCGCTGCGATGCCTGTGGGCGGAGTACAGGCCGTACATCCCGTGGTACTACAAGCTCCGGGTCAATGACCCGCCGAACGCGCCGTCCCACCACGAGTTCCTCGCCCAGCAGCGGGCGCTGGCGGGCGAGTAGGGACGCAAGGGACATCCCCCCGAACCTCTGGGGTCGGAGAGCGTGTCCAATCCCCCACCGCCGTTGTTCCCGGCAAGGGAGACCCTTGCGTAACCCCCTTGCTTGCGGCGAACAGTGGTGGACGTGCGGCGATTTCGTATCTGGAAGCCGCCCGGCCCTGGGTTCCCGCCTGCGCGGGAATGACGATTATGCAAAGGTCTCCCTGCGCGGGAATGACGGTTATGCAAGGGTCTCCCTGCGCGGGAATGACGGTTATGCAAGGGTCTCCCTGCGCGGGAATGACGGTTATGCAAAGGTCACGCTTCGCGGGAATCCATCACCGATATGGTGCGCCATCGCGACCACGGAAGCAGTCTGCCGAGCCAGTCTGGCGGAGTAGGTGGTGAATCCGGGGCGCGAGGCTGGAATGAACCAGCCGAGTAGTCTATAGTAGACTACTACGCATCACCAGTTGGAGGCACGTCGTGAACAAGACCGAGCCCGTCCGCGTGTGGACGGTCGCCGAGGCGAAGGCTCGCCTGTCCGAAGTTCTGCGCCTTGCCGAGGAGGAGGGGCCCCAGCGTATTGGGACCCGTCGGCCGTTCGTCGTAGTGCCCGCGGCGGCATGGGAGGAAAAGGTGCCTCCCCGCAAACCGTTGGGCCAATGGCTCATCGAGAACATGCCTCAGGGAGTCGAGATCGAACTCCCGGATCGCAGCTCGAACCGGCCCATCCCCTTTGTTGACGACGAAGATGGCGGATGAGCGGCCACCTCCTGGACACAAACGTGGTTTCGGAGATGGTGCGCAGCGTCCCACATCCGCGCGTTGCCGGATTCTTCCTGGAGCACGACGATCTATGGTTGTCGGCGATCGTGGTCCACGAACTCGAGTACGGCGTACGGCGTCTGCCACAGGGCAGGCGCCGCACCGGGTTGATAGGAAAGCTGTCCCGCCTGATCCGGGAATACGATGACCGCGTCTTGCCGCTCGACAGGGCGGGCGCAGAGTGGGCTGCTCAATTCAGGGCACACACCCAGCGCTCAGGGCTGACGCTGGATGTCGGGGACGCCCTCATCGCCGGCACCGCTAAGGCCCGCGGCCTGGCCCTGGTCACGCGCAATGTGGCCGACTTCGAATCGCTCGACATCGATATCGTCAACCCTTGGGAGACTCTCTGACAGCCGCGGCGAAGGCGCGGATTTTGGCGGGGTCCTTGACGCCGTCGGTCTCGACTCCGCTGGACACGTCTACGGCCCAGGGGGACACTGCGTCGATGGCCGGGCGCACGTTGCCGGGGTCGAGACCGCCGGCGAGGATGATACCGTGTTGCTCCGCGACCCTTTCGGCGACGCGCCAGTCGAAGGTGTGGCCGGTGCCGCCTTTGGCGCCCGGCACGTAGCCCTCCAGGTGCACCCGGTGGCCGTCGGAGACGAGGGCGTCGGCGTCGCGCATGGTCCGGGCGACGGCCTCTTCCAGGCTGTCGTCGTCGCGCACCCTGAGCATCTTGATCACCGGCGCGTCGACGAGGCGCATGTAGTCACCGGACTCCTGTCCGCATAGCTGGACGAGGTCGAGGCCGCAGGCGTCGACGGTGCTGTTCACCTCGTCCGCCGGCTGGTCGGCGAACAGGCCGACGACGCGCGGAGGAGTGCCGTCGCATCGCTGGCGAAGCTCGTCTATCGCGGCGCGGGCGTCTTCGACGGGAATCCGCCTTCGCACGCCGGGGACGAAGTTGAAGCCGACGAAATCGGCGCCGGCGTCCGCGGCGACGAGCGCGTTGGCCGCGTCCCGCAGGCCGCAGATCTTGAACCTCATCACGCCAGCTCCCGCATCTTGGCGCCCGGATCGTCCGAGGAGACGAGCGCCTCGCCGACGAGTATCGCGTGCGCGCCGGCGCGGCCGACGCGGTCGACGTCGGCCCGGGTCGAGATGCCGCTCTCGCTGACGACGACGCCGCCGAACGGCGCCAGCGGCGCCAGGCGCTCGGTGACGTCGAGGCGCGTCTCGAAGGTGCGGAGGTTGCGGTTGTTGATGCCTACGATCTCCGCCCCGGCGCTGACGGCCGTCTTGAGCTCCGCCTCGTCGTGGACCTCAACGAGGCACTGCATCCAGAGGGAGCGGGACAGGGCGATCAGCTCCTGGAGCAGCGCGGGCGAGAGGATGGACACGATGAGCAGGATGGCGTCGGCGCCGTGGGCGCGCGACTCGTACACCTGGTATGGGTCGTATACGAAGTCCTTGCGCAGCACCGGGACGCCCCGGCCGTACATCCGCTCGCGGACGGCGACCATGTCTGCGATGCTGCCGCCGAAGTGCTCGACGTTCGTGAGCACCGAGATGGCGGCCGCGCCGTTGTCCGCGTAGGCGGTAGCAAGCGAGACGGGGTCGAAGTCCTCCCGTAGGACGCCCTTGACCGGCGAGGAGCGCTTCGCCTCGCCGATGACGCGGACTCGGTCGCCCATGAGGGCGCCGGCCATGTTGAGCGCGGGCGCCTGGGTCTCGATGCGGCGCTCGAGCTCGGCCTGGGGCTGCTCGGTCTTCAGGCGTTCCACCTCGACGCGCTTCACGTCGACGATCTGGTCGAGTATTCCGGGCATCGTCGTCGGCCCTATTCCAGGCTGGCGCTGAGCGCGACGAAGGCGTCGAGCTTTGCCCTGGCCGCGCCGCCGTCGATCGCGTCCGCGGCGAGCGCCGCGCCGTCCATCAGGTTGTCGGCCTTGTCGGCGGCGACGAGCGCTCCCGCGGCGTTGGCCACGACGACGTCGCGGGCCGGATCGGGGTCGCCGTCGAGCACCGAGCGCAGCTTGGCGGCGCTGGCCGCGATGTCAGCGACCCTCAGCGCCTCGCTGTCGATGTTGCCGAGCCCGAAGTCGCCAGCGGTCACGGTGTAGGTGGAGACGTTGCCGTCCTTCAGCTCCCACACGTCGGTCGGGGCGGCCAGGCTGATCTCATCGAGGCCGTCGCGGCCGTGGACGAGCAACGCGTGGCCGGCTCCCTGCATGGCGAGGAACTGAGCGACGACTGGCGCGAGGCCCGGGTCGGCCATGCCGAAGACCTTGGCGGTAGAACCGGCCGGGTTCATGAGCGGGCCGAGCGTGTTGAATATCGTCCTGATGCCGATCTCGCGCCGGGGCACGGCGGCGAACCTCATCGCGGGGTGGAAGGTCTGGGCGAACATGAAGCCGAAGCCGACCTCCTCGATGCAGCGCTTGACCCCGTCGGGGCCCAGGTCGATCTTCGCGCCCAGCTCTTCGAGCACGTCGGCGCTGCCGGTCGTGCCGGACGCCGCCCGGTTGCCATGCTTGGCGACCCTCGCGCCCGCGCCGGCTGCGACGAACCCGACCGTCGTCGAGATGTTGAAGGTGCCGGACGCGTCGCCGCCCGTGCCGCAGGTGTCGACCAGGGGGCCGTCGACGTCGACGTGGAGCGACTTGTCGCGCATGACGCGGGCCATGCCGACGATCTCGTCCAGCGTCTCGCCCTTGACGCGGAGGGCGGTGACGAATGCGGCGATCTGGGCGGGGGTTGCCTCGCCGTCCATGATCTCGCCCAGGGCCCCGCCGGCCTCGTCCGCGGCCAGGGACGTACCCTCCACGAGCTTCGCTATTGCTTCGCGTATCATCTCGTTCTCCTCCGTGTCGGTGGTCAGTCGCCGATCTTGACCCGCCGCGGCGTGATCTCGATGATCACTCTCGGCTGGCCCAGATCGCGCGCGATCCCGATCAGCTTCTCGGCCTCTCTGTCGCCGCGCCTTCTGCCCTCGTAGCGGCGCGCTATGGTGTAGGTGAAGTCGACGGCGTCCGTCTCTGTCACCTCGGCCGTGCCCCGCACCGCCAATGGGTCGCCGTTCGCCGCGGTGTCGATCACCACGAGCGAGACCCTCGGGTCGCGGCGGATATTGCGGACCTTGACCCGGTCGCCGCGGCTGCCGATCTTGAACAGCCCGTCTTCGTACATGTACCAGACGGGCGTCGACTGCGGCGAGCCGTCGCGGTTGACGGTCGACAGGATGGCCAGCAGCGGCTGGTCGGCGAATCGCGCTATCTCGACTGCGTCAGGTTGGTTCATGGCTTCGCCTCCAGGAAGTTGCGCAGGATGTCTTTGCCCACGCGCGTCATGATCGATTCGGGGTGGAACTGGATGCCCTCGACCGGGTGTGTCCTGTGCTTGACGCCCATGACGATCCCGTTGTCAGTCCAGGCCGTCAGCTCCAGGTCGTCCGGCAGGTCGTCCGGGCTGATGGCGAGCGAGTGGTACCGGATGGCCTCGAACGGGCTGGGGATGCCGCGCAGCACGCCCTTGCCGTTGTGGTGGACGAGGGACATCTTGCCGTGCATGATCTCGCCCGCGGGGCCGACCGTGCCGCCGTAGCTGTAGCCGACGCACTGGTGGCCGAGGCAGACGCCGAGGGTCGGCACGCTGCTTCCGAGCCGCCGGACGACCTCGTTGGAGACGCCGGCCTTCTCCGGCGTGCACGGGCCGGGGGAGACGACGATCTTCTCCGGGGCCATGTCGGCGATCTCGTCCACCGTCGCCTCGTCGTTTCGGACGACCTGGACGTCGGCGCCCAGCTCGCACAGGTACTGGTAGATGTTATATGTGAAGCTGTCGTAGTTGTCTATGAGCAGGATCATCGGTCTTCTCCGTGGCCCCATCCGCTACGGCATCTGCTCGGCGTTCTCGATGGCGCGCATGAGGGCTCGCGCCTTGTGGACGGTCTCCTCGTACTCGGGCTCGGCCTCGCTGTCGGCGACGATGCCGCCGCCCGCCTGCACGTGTGCGACGCCGTCCTTGACCAGCATCGTGCGCAGCAGGATCGCCGTGTCCATGTTGCCCGAGAAGGTGAAGTAGCCGGTCGCGCCCCCGTACGGGCCGCGCTTGTCGGGCTCCAGCTCGGCGATGATCTCCATGGCGCGGATCTTCGGCGCGCCGGACAGCGTGCCGGCCGGGAAGCACGACCTGAGGGCGTCGTAGGTGCTCATGTCGGGCCTCAGCTCGCCGGTGACGTGGGACACGAGGTGCATGACGTGGGAGTAGTACTCGACCTCCATCAGCTCCGTGACCTCGACGGTGCCGGGCTTGCTGACGCGGCCGACGTCGTTGCGGCCCAGGTCGACGAGCATGATGTGCTCGGCGCGCTCCTTCTCGCTGGCCTTCAGCTCCTCCTCCATCGCCGCGTCCTCCGCGTCGTTGGCGCCCCGGGGGCGCGTGCCGGCGATGGGGTGGTAGTCGAGATGGCCGTCGACGCAGCGGACCAGCATCTCGGGCGACGCGCCGACAAGCTGGAAGCCGTCCAGGTCGAGGTAGAACATGTAGGGCGAGGGGTTGATGCCGCGGAGCGCGCGGTACAGGTTGAAGGGGTGGGCGTCCGTTTGCCGGCTGAACCGCTGCGAGTAGACGACCTGTATGCAGTCGCCGGCGTATATGTAGTCGATGATGCGCCGGATGGCGTCGTCGTAGTGGTCACGCGGGACGTTCGATACGATCTCCCTGGCCTCGTCGCCGGGCTGTGCCGCCGGGGGCGTGGGGACCGTTGGCGACGCGAGGCGCTCCGCGAGCTCGTCGATCTTCGCGACGGCCGCGGCGTATCCGGCCTCGATATCGCCGTCCAGGTCGGCGTGGCTGACGATGCGGATGGTGTGGCTGACGTGGTCGAAGATCAGGAACGTCCTGGTGAGCATGAAGACCGACTCGGGAATCCCGAGCGCGTCGACGTCGGGCGACGGCAGCCTCTCGAAGTAGTTGACGGCCTCGTAGGCGAGGAAGCCGACGGCGCCACCGTTGAAGCGTCCCACCTCGGGCACGTCGATGACGCGATGGCGGGCGAGCGCCTCCTCGACCGGCCCCAGGGGATCGACCGCGCCCCAGGGCTGCCCCGGCCCGGTCCTGATGACCTCGTAGGGCTCGGTGCCGATGAAGCTGTAGCGCGCCAGGCGCTCGCCGCCCTCCACGCTCTCGAGCAGGAACGAGTAGGGCGGTCGGGCCACCTTCAGGTAGGCCGACACGGGGGTGTCGAGGTCGTTGCTGACCTCGCGGTAGATGGGGAGCAGGTTGCCCTGGCCCGCAAGCTGTCTGGCCTCTTCCAGCGTTGGTTTGTACATTGTCGTGTTTCCGCCGCCCTCCGGGCGGGCGGCCTCCTCGTCTAGGCCTTGGGCAGCAGCAGGCCCATGCGCCGCTTTACCTCGTTGAGCTTGGGGCCGCTGACGGCGCGGGCCTGGTCTGCGCCGCGCGCCAGCAGCCTGTCGAGCTCGCCCACGTCGTTCATCAGGTCGTGGTAGCGCTCGCGGATGGGCCTGAGCTTCTCGATGACGACCTCGGCCACCCGCGTCTTCAGGTCGCCGTAGCCGCGGGCGTCGGCGAAGTCGGCCTCGACCTCGCTGATCGATCTGCCGGTGACGACCTTGTAGATGCCGAGCAGGTTGTTGACGCCGGCCTTCTCCGGGTCATCGGAGAAGCGTATGTCGTTGCCCGAGTCTGTGACGGCGCGCTTGAATGCGCGCTCGATCTCGGACGGCTCGTCGAGCATGCGGACCAGGTGGCCGCGGACGTGCGAGTACGTCTTGGCCATCTTGACGGCCGGGTTGTCGAGCCCCATCACCCTGGCGCCGATCTCGGGGATGTCCGCCTCGGGGACGACGAACGTGTCGCCGTAGAGGTGGTTGAAGCGCTGGGCGATGTCGCGCGCCAGCTCGACGTGCTGGCGCTGGTCGTCTCCGACGGGCACCTCGTGGGCGTCATACAGGATGATGTCGGCGGCCATGAGCACGGGGTAGTCGAGCAGGCCGGTGACGACGACCTGGCTCTGGGACGTCTTGTCCTTGTACTGCGTCATGCGCTCGAGCCAGCCGACCGGCGTGACGCAGTTCAGGATCCAGCAGGCCTCGGCGTGCTCGGTGACGTGGCTCTGGATGAAGAGGGTGCACTGGTCCGGGTCGAGGCCGGCGGCCAGGTAGAGCGCGGCGACGTCGCGTGTCCTGTGGGTGAGCTGCTCCGGGTCCTGCGGGACGGTGATGGCGTGGAGGTCTACGATGCAGAAGAAGTTCTCCTTCTCCGCCTGCCGCTCGACCCATCCCTTGAGGGCGCCGAGATAGTTGCCTAGGTGCAGGTCGCCGGACGGCTGAATGCCGCTGAAGACCCTGCGCCGCGTCGGGGCGTCGACCGCCTGCGTGGCCGGCTGCGTCATCGTGCTCATCGTCTGCTCTCCTCGCTTCGTGTCGTTCGTCGCGTTCACGTTTGTCGTCCGACTCGCGGACACGAAAAAAGACCCGTCCGCGTAGGGACGGGTCTTTCCGTGGTGCCACCCTGATTCGCCGTCAGCCTCCCGTGGGGGAATCGGCCGCGGCCTCTTGTGGGGCGCGGAGGACGTTTGGTCGTCCTCGATGCCCTGGGCCCTGGTAACGGTGCCCTTCCGGCCGGGCCTACTGCCGCGTTCGCGGCCGTCGGTCGGCGGCTCCCAGATCCATTCGGTCTCCGCGCTGACGCCGGTTCTCAGCTAACCCGGCTCTCTGAGTCCCGCTGGGAGGCCTACTACTCCTGATCGTAGCCTTTTCGTATTTTTCGTCCGAGTCAGTATAGGGTTGCGTCGTCCTGGGTGTCAAACGGGGGTAGTGGGGTAGTTGATAGTGGGTAGTGGATAGTTGGGAGGAGAGCGTCGGGGCCAGCTAACTTGAGGAGTCAGGTCGCAGCCGATTTCGGGAGAAGTGCGCCACTGTGTGCAATTCTGTCCCGCTTGTATCTGGGCTGTGGGGCGGCGATTCAGTCCTTAGGCCCGCCTCTGTGCGAGTTCCGGGCGATTTCGCGCGCCTCTCGGATGATGCGCCGGATATCGTCGAGGTCCATGCCCTGCCGTATCGCTGCCTGCTCTACGGCGGACAGGCCCCTGGCCTCGCCTCTGGCCACGCCCTCGGCGATGCCTTTGGCCATGCCCTCAGCCAGATACTTGATCCGCAGCTTCCGGGCGAACGCATCAGCCAGCATGGTGACTCCCTCCGTGACGGTATAGACGAGGATCGCCGAGCGTACTCATAGCGGCTCGACCTTGTGTCCTGCAGCTATCGCGTCAGCAGGGCTGACAAGCTGCGGATGGTAGCGGATAGTGGAGGTCGGTGCGGGGTGCGTCTACGCGCGGCCGTTCCGTGCGATTTGGCGCGCCTGTTCTATCACGCGCCGGATATCTTCGAGGTCCATGCCCTGCCATCTCGCCGCCTCCTCGACGGCGGCCATGCTCTTGGCCTCGCCCTCGGCCATACCTGTGGCCACGCCCTCGGCCATGCCCTCAGCCCTGCCCTCGGCGATGTACTTGGCCCGCAGTTTGCGGGCGAACGCATTAGCCAGCATGCCGACCCCCTCCGTGACAGTATAGACGAGTATTGCCGAGCTCACCCATAGCGGCTCGACCCTTTGTCCTACGGCCATCGCGAAGTCCCAAGGGCCGTTCCACTCGGTGGTGGCGACGGCTGTCGCGAGACCGGCGATAGCCAGGGCGGCGAAGGCAGCCCATCCCCAGAATTCCCGGAAGACGGGCAAGCGTGGATGGTGGCAGTCGAGTCGAGGGCCGGTCGCATGTTCGCGTGCTCTGGGTCACCGCCCACCATCCGCAGACCAGATCGTGAAGCCCTCGAACGTAGTGGCCTTTCCCGCGACCCCGTCCCCTCCGAAATACCCAGCCACGGCTGACACGATTCCTGTGTCGGTGAGGCCACCTAAGTCCAGCTTGGCTACATGCGCCCCGTTCACGAAGAGCCAACCCTCGCCTCCGAGGGCGATGATCCTGATGTGGTTGCTGCCGGAAGCACTGGTGGAGATGTGATTGGATGTGCCGTCCGCCAGTTCCTGCTCGGTATCGACGTCTCCTAGGCGTAGGGAGTGGTACCACCAACTGGTCTCGTCAACAACGATAACGTGAAATACTTCGGCGCGGTTCTGCCGAATTAGGAACCCGCTACTCCACGAGCCTTCCTGCGCCGAGTACGGGTTCAGGAACCGGGCCTCAATTATCCCATTGGCTACCGAAACTGCAGCCTCGTGCTCGTCAATGAAGCCGTCGTCGGGGTCGTGGTCAATGGACCCATTGCTTGGCCCATATGCCTTTCGGAGTGCACGGACGGTGAAATCCGAGTAAGGCGTTGAGCCACCCGCCGTCTCGTCGTCGTCGAACCAAGCACCAAGCAGCCTGATCGTCCCGGGGTCGGTCAGACCACTCAAGTCGAGATCGGAAACATAGCTCCCGTTAATGAACAGCCATCCCGCCTCGCCAACGGCTACTACGCGGACGTGATTTGAGGCTTTGCCGTTCGTGTTGATCACGGACGACTGTCCCTGTCGAATCACCTGATCGTTGTCTGGGTTGCCTGTTCGCAGGTAGTGACGCCAATAGCCGGAGTTGAGGATCACCACTATGTGGCCGGTATTCCGGCCCGTCCATCGTACGACGAATCCGGCGCTCCAACTCGCCTGTGACGAGCTGTGCGGCGCGATGAATGTGGCACCCGCCACGAAGTTCGCGACATCGACATCGCTGTCGAGGGATGGGGCGAAACCGTCGTCTGGATCGTGTTCGAGAGTACCGCTCGCAGGCCCGAAGATGGCCACGGAAGCGCGCGGCGACGGTGTCGGTGTGGCGGGTGCGCCGGACCTCATTGCGGCGAGCCGTTCTGTCAAGACATCGAACTTGATTGCGAAGCCGATGCCTTGCGCGTCGAAGTCTTGTCCCTGTATCTGCCTTCTGATGGACGTGTTCATGCCTACAACCTCGCCTCTGAGGTTCAAGAGCGGGCCGCCGCTGTTGCCGGGATTGATCGCGGCGTCGGTCTGCACGTAAGAGACCCCGTTGAACGTCCGGAGGGCTGACACGATGCCCGTAGTCACGGTCACGCTGGCTCCCAAGTTGAGCGGGTAGCCAAGCGCCACCACTGCTTCCCCCCCTCGCGTTCCGGTCGCCAACGTCAGCACGGTGAGGCTACGCGTCGGCTCGACCTTCAGAAGCGCAATGTCTCGCGCGGCGTCCCCGGCTATGATTCTCGCCCTCAGTCGGTTGCCGTCCTCGAAGACGACGGTGAGCTGCGGCTGCCCGGCTATTACGTGCTCGTTTGTCAGGATGTAGCCAGCGGAGTCGACCACAAACCCTGAGCCTGAGGACGTGGATCCCACGATCCGCACCACGCCCGCCCTCACTCTGGAAACCATATCTGCGACCCCAGTGGACGTATCGGGTGTGCCGCCCGTTGCAGGCGTGTTCGTGGGCGTGGGCGTCGCCCGACCCGCAGATCCGGTGACCGGTGTCGCGGTTGACGTGGGAGTCGGCGTGGCGGTCGAGACGGCGGTTGGCGCCACTCCCACGGACTGTATCGTGAGGCCCTCGAACCGGGTCGACCTGCCGGGGATACCATGTCCCGTGAAGTACGCGCCGACGGCGGACACGCTGCCCGCCTCCAGCAGACGTGCGAGCTCGAGCTTGGCCACGAACTCGCCGTTCACGAACAGCCAGCCCTCCCTGCCAACGGCGATGATCCGGATGTGGTTGCTCCCTGAAGGGCTCGTGTTGATGTGGCTGGAGCTGTCCTGAGCTACCCTGACTGCCGAATCGAGGTCGCCCGTCCGCGAACGTTGGTGCCAGTAGCCGTCGCTGTCGATCAGGATGGCGTGAAACGCGTTGGCAACGTCCCGCCGGAACATGAAGCCGCTGCTCCAGGCGCCCTCCTGGACTGAGTACGGGTTGTAGAACCGGGCCTCGATGATGCCGTCGGCCAGCGACGTGAAGACGCGGTGAACGTCTATGAAGCCGTCGTCGACGTGTGGGATAGAGCCGTCGGTGGGCCCGTAGACTCGGCCGAGGGGCTGGACGGAGAAGCCCTGGTAGGGCGTCACCCCCCCGGCCGTCTCGTCGTTGTCGAACCATGCTCCGAGCAGCCTCAACTCCCCGGATTCCGCGAGGCCGCCGAGGTCCAGCTCCGCGACGAAGGAATCGTTGACGAAGAGCCATCCCGTGCCGCCGGTGGCTACGACTCGGACGTGGTTCCTGGGTGTGCCGCGCGTTTCGATGGCGGAGGATGAGTCTCCCTGGACGAGGTCATCGTCGCCGGCACTGCCGGTGCGCAGGTAGTGGCTCCAGCTCCCTGAGCTGTGGATGATGACCGCGTGAAACCGGTTGGAGTCGGTCCGCCGGAACAGGAAGCCGCTGCTCCACGGGGCCACGGAGGGCCTGTGCGGCGCGGTGAAGGTGGCTTCGGCGACGAAGTCGGCCAGGACGACGCCGCTGTCGAATGTCGGGACGAAGCCGTCGGTCGGGTTGTGCGCGACGTGGCCGGTCTTCGGGCCGAAGCGGACGAGAGGCGTGGGGGTGGGCGTCGCGGTCTTCGTTGGGGTCGGCGTTGGCGTGTGCGTGGCGGTCGGCGTCCTGGTCGGCGTGTGAGTGGGGGTGTTGGTGGGGGTTGGTGTGGGTGTGGCCGTTGGCGTCGGCGTCGGTGTGGGAGTCGGCGTCGGGGTGGGGGTGTAGGTGGCTGTAGGCGTTGCGGTCGGAGTCCTGGTGGGCGTGCGGGTGGGCGTATTGGTCGGCGTGTTCGTTGGGGTTGCGGTAGGGGTTGGCGTAGGAGTGGGCGTGAGCGTTGGCGTCGGGGTCGGCGTGGGTATCGCCTCCATCGTCGCTTGCACGCCGGCCTGTACGGTCGCCTGCACGTCGGGGGTGGGGGACGGCGGCTCGGTCGGCAGCGCCCTGGCGATGGCGGCCTGGACGGTCGCGTCGATGTCGGGCGTCGGCGCGGGTGGCGCTGGCTCCGCGCACGCCACGGCCCACACGAGCGCCGCGCCGAGCAGGACCAGGAGCCCGAGCCCGGCCCTCGACCAGGGCCGGCGCGATGACGAGCGGCGTTCCGGCGTCACAGTGATCCGCCTCGCCGGTCGGTTTGCATGGGACCGATTGTCACGTCGTCTCCAGGCGAAGAGGTGTCTGGACAGTCTACAGGCTTACGCGGCGCTCGACACTACGAGAGCGCTCAGCCGGAGAATCTCCTCCAGGCCAGCGGGGTCAGGCGCCTGATGGCCTCGACGACGATGCCGAACGACATCTTGGAGCGGCCGCTACGCCGGGCCCGGAAGCGTATCGGGTGCTCGACGACGCGCAGGTCGAGGCGCTGGCAGGCGGCGGCCATCTCGACCTGGAACCCGAAGCCGGCGCAGCGAAAGGCGTCGAGGTCGACCGCGGCGAGCGCGGATGCGCGGAGCGCCTTGTAGCCGGAGGTCGCGTCCCTGACGTCGAGCCCCGCGAGCAGCCGGAGCCCCCGGTTTGCGCCGGCGCTGAGCAGCCGCCTGACCAGGCCCCACTCAGGGTCTACGTTCCCGCCCTCGACGTACCGGGACCCGACGACTACGTCGGCGTCGTCGAGCGCCTCCAGCATGGCGGCGAGGCTGTTCGGGTCGTGAGACAGGTCGGCGTCCATCTGCACGACGCAGTCGGCGCCCGTGGCGAGCGCCCGCTCGAACCCGTCACGGTACGCGGCGCCGAGGCCGAGCTTTTCGTTGCGCTGTACCAGATCGATCGTTCCGGGCGTCCGCTGCGCGAGCCGGGCGGCGACGGCGCCCGTGCCGTCGGGCGAGCCGTCGTCGACGACGATCAGCGTCGCCCCGTCCGCCAGGGACGAGAAGATGCGGTCGACGAGCAGGGGTAGATTGTCCGCCTCGTTGTACGTCGGGACGACTACCGCCACGCTGGGTCCCGGTGCTGGCGCACGGCGGTCGGGATCCGATGCGTCTGCGGAAACGCGTAAACGGGCGGTGGCCTTACCGGTCGCCATCGCCGGCCTGTCCCGCCCTGGGGCCGTAGAGACCTCGCGCCGCCCGTACCCTGACCGCAACGGCGTCTCTGAGCATGGAGAACGGCTCGACGAGCGACCCCACCCTGCTCAGCTCCTGGTGGTGCCAGTCGATCGGCATCTCGAGCACGCGCAGGCGGCGGCGGGTGGCGAGGTAGAGAATCTCGACGTCGAACCCCCAGCCACGCGTCACCTGGCCCCGGAAGAGCGCCTCGGCGACCTCTCCCCGGAAGCACTTGAAGCCGCACTGGGTGTCCTGGAACCCGCCGACCGCGACGAGCCTGACGATCCAGTTGAAGACGCGCCCCCGGAAGTGGCGGCCCACGCCCTCCCCGAACCGGCGCGCGCCCTCCGCCTCGCGGGAGCCGATCACTACGTCGTAGCCCTGGTCCATGCGTGCCAGGAAGTCGCCCAGGTGGCGTACCGGCATGGCGAGGTCGGCGTCGCACATGAACCTGTAGCGTCCGGCGGTCGCGAGCATCCCGTGACGGACGGCCCAGCCCTTGCCGGCGTGCGGGATCGGCTCGACGCGGACCGGCGTGCCGGGCGCCGCCTCGCGGCTCTCGACGACCGTCACCGTGTCGTCGGTGCTGCCGTCGTCGACGACGACGATCTCGCGGGAGTAAGGCTGCGCTTCCAGGTAGTCGACGAGAGCGTCGAGGGTTGGGCCGATGCGGGCCTCCTCGTTGAAGGCCGGGATGATGACCGAGAGGTGGGGATCGTTTTTCCCGTCCGGGGCGGACACGGTGAATGGTCCTCTACGCGCCCGCGGCTACGACGAGTCCGGGCGGTCGAGCTCGAAGGCGTCGTGCAGGGCCCGGGCGGCGGCGCCCAGGCTCGTCTCGTCGACGATGCAGGTGATGCGTATCTCGGAGGTCGTTATCATGCCGATGTCGATGCCCGCGTCGGCGAGCGCGCGAAACAAGCGGCTGGCGTAGCCGGGCGCGTCCTGCATTCCCGTGCCGACGATGCTGACCTTGCCCAGTCCCGACGCGCTGGCGACCTCGCGCATGCCGAGCTCGTTGGAGAGCGCCTCGACCACCTCCATCGCCCTCGGCAGGTCGGTGCGGGTGACGGTGAAGGTCAGGTCTGTCGCGCCGTCGACGCTGACGTTCTGGACGATGACGTCGACGCTGATGTCGGCCTCTGCGAGCGGCTCGAAGAGCCTCGCCTGGGCGCCCGTGGTGTCGGACAGCCCGAGCACGCTGATCTTGGCGACGTTGCCGTCGGTCGCTATGCCCCGCACCCTGTTCCTGATCTCTCCGACTCCGCTGTTCATGTCGACTCCTCGGTGTATCAGGGTCCCCGGCGTTCGTTCGAAGCTCGACGCCACGACGATGGGCACCTCGTAGACCATTCCGAACTCGATGGAGCGCGGGTTCATCTTGGCCCCGTAGCTGGCGAGCTCCAGCATCTCCTCGTAGCCTATCTCCGCGATGTGCCTGGCGTCCGGCACGTGCCTGGGGTCGGCCGTGTAGATGCCGGCGACGTCGGTGTAGATCTCGCACCGGTCGGCCGACAGGCTGGCGGCGAGCGCCACGGCGGAGAGGTCGGACGCGCCCCTGCCCAGCGTCGTCACGTCCATGCCGTCGGTGGCGCCCTGGAATCCGGCGACGACGACGATGCGGCCCTGGTCGAGCTCGCGCATGATGCGGTCGGCGTCGACGGCGGCGATCCGGGCCCGGCCGTGGGTCGTGTCCGTCCTGATGCCGGCCTGGGCGCCGCTGAGGCTGACTGAGTCTCGGCCCTGGGCCTCGAGCGCCATCGCGGTCAGGGTGCAGCTCACGATCTCGCCGGTGGAGAGCAGCATGTCGAGCTCGCGCGGGTCGGGCCGCTCCGAGACCCGGTGCGCCAACTCGATCAGGTCGTCGGTCGTGTCGCCCATGGCGGAGACGACGGCTACGACGCGGTGGCCGGCGTCGTGGGTCTCGCCGATGCGACGGGCGACGTTGACGATCGCCTCCGAGTCGGCGAGGGAGCTGCCGCCGTACTTCTGGACGATCAGCGCCACGGTAGGCCTCCGGTCCGCGGCCAGCTCACGTCGGCCGTCCGTCCGGGACTACGTGAGCGCCGGCAGTCGTGGGCTCGGTGACGAGGAAGGAGCCGTGCACGCCGGTCTTGGACGCGGCCTCGGCCATCTCGTAGCCGATGGTCGTCTCCCTGCCGCGGGCGAGGGCGAGCACGGAGGAGCCCGCGCCGGACAGGAAGACGCCGAGAGCTCCGGCGGCAAGCGCGGCCCTGAAGACGTTTTTCATAGCCGGGTATTTGGCTTGCCTGGCTGGCTGATGCAGCCTGTCCTGCGTCGCGGTCGCGAGATGCGTCGGGTCGCCGCTCGCCAGCGCTGCGACGAGCAGCGCGACGCGGCCCATGTTGTAGACGGCATCTTCGCGGTCGACGGTGTCGGCCAGCACCGAGCGCGCCTCGTCCGTCGGCATGCGCTCGTCGGGCACGAACACGACGGCGCGCAGGGTCCCGTCCAGGGGGACGCCCGAGGTCGTGAGCCGGCCGTCGTCCTGGACGACGATCCGGCATCCGCCGAAGACGGCCGCGGAGGCGTTGTCGGCATGGCCCTCGAGGCGCGCGGCGTGGTCGAGTATCCGGGCGTCGTCGAGCGGCCGGCCGCACAGCTCGTTACCGGCAATGAGCCCCGCTACGGCCGCGGCGGCGCTGCTGCCGAGCCCCCTGGCGAGGGGAATGCGGTTGTCGCAGACGATGCGGACGCGCGGCACGGGCTGGCCGGCGTCCTGGAAGGGTATGGCGAAGCTGCGGCGGACCAGGTTGGCGTCGTCCGTCGGCAACTCCCCCTTGCCCTCGCCGTTGACGACGGTCCCATCGGCGTCGAGGTCTACCGTCACGGTGTTCCAGATGTCGAGCGCCATGGCGAGGCAGTCGAATCCGGGGCCCATGTTGGCGGTAGTCGCGGGCGCTCTGACGGTGACGGTGGGGGGCATCGTGGTGGGAGGGGTCTCAGGTTGCCGCGTGGCTGCCCGTAGATGATAGCACGCAGCCGGCCGCTGCCCGCTTTCCGCCGCCCCCGCGGCGGGGATTGGGCTTGTCTTCCTCCTCTCCCTCGACGGGAGAGGACCGAGGTGAGGGTGATGTTGTTCGTCACCGGCGATCCCTGCGTATGTGCTGCAGGCGGTCCCCCTCACTGTGCAACCGGGGACATGGGTAACACCTAAACCGGGCACTTGGGTAACAGTTTGGTAGGGGTATGCAGCACATGACCGGCGTGGTCGTCCAACAGCCCGATGCTGAGCGGGCCATAGATGACCGTCCAGTACCTGGGGTCCTGCTGCACCAGCCCGACCGGCTCACCCTTGAGCGCCTCGCTCAGGTAGACCAGTCCTCCGTTCCACTTGATCTGGCCGTTCGTTCTCACCCTTCGGACCGTGACTCCGCTTGCGTACTCTGGCGACTCTGCCCGTCGGGGATACTCCCGGTGGGACGGTCGGTACACGCTAGATGGAGGCTGCTGGCCAAGCGCCTCGTGCGGCCGCACCTCGTTGTAGTCGTTCCTGAAGGTGTCGAACGCCCTCTGCTGGCTCCGCTCGTTCGGCCGCGGCGGGGACGCCGTCTCCTCATCGAGCGTTCTGTGAAACCTCTCCTGCCTGCCGTTCTGCTCCGGGTGGCCGGGTTCGATGCGCTCCGGGATGATCCCCAGCTTGATCCACCAGATCGACAGAGTCGTCAGCCCTCCCAGACCGACGCTGGCGAACGGCGGCCCGTTGTCCGTGCGGATCGTCCGAGGAAGTCCGTACTCCCGAAACACTCTGTCGATCACCCGGCGCACCTGAGCTGTCCTCGGCTGGGCCAGACCGGCGCACGCCAGCAGGTAGCGCGACGCCGCGTCCTGGACGGTAAGCGGGTCGACCCGCTTACCGTCTCCGGTGCGGAACCACCCCTTGAAGTCTATGCACCACACGTCGTTGGCATCTATCGCCTCGGCGAACGGCTCGCTCCACGGGGCGGTGCTCCTGCGGCGGCGCCTCCGCTTGACCAGGCCGGCCTGGTCGAGGATCGCCCCTGCGGTGCTCGGAGCCGGCCAGGGCGCCTCGGGCGCCTCAGCTCGCAGCCAAGCCACCAGCTTCTTGGGACCCCACGTCGGACGGGCTCGCTTAGCCTCGATCAACTGCCTTGCCACCTCAGGGCTCGTCGCGTTCGGATGCGAGTGCGGTGCGCTGATACGGTCGCCCAGACCCTCGTAGCCGTCCTCCTTGAATCGGTTGATCCGCTTGTAGCCCGTCTTCCGGCTGATTCCGAATCGGCGGCACAGCTCCGAAACGGACTCTTCCCCCATCGACCACCTCTCTATGAACACTCTCTGCTCACAGGCCGCGCTAGACTCGTTCCAGGGCATCGCATGACTCCTCATAAGAATTGCTCCCATTTTGGAATAATGTGTTACCCAGGTGCCCGGTCTATCTGTTACCAATGTACCCGGTCTGTACCCACCCTGACCCTCTCCCGCGGCGGGGAGAGGGGACAAGACCCCAACCGCCTCGCCCTGGCCCTCTCCCGCGGCGGGGATCGGGCTTTTCTTCCTCCTGTCCCTTGACGGGAGAGGACCGAGGTGAGGGTGATGTTGTTCGTCGCCGGTGGTCACTGGGTGTGTGCTGCAAGCGGTCCCCCTCACCCTGACCCTCTCCCGCGGTGGGGAGAGGGGACAAGACCCCAACCGCCTCACCCTGACCCTCTCCCGCGGCGGGGATCGGGCTTGTCTTCCTCCTCTCCCTCGACGGGAGAGGACCGAGGTGAGGGTGATGTTGTTCGTCACCGGCGATCCCTGCGTATGTGCTGCAGGCGGTCCCCCTCACCCTGACCGTCTCCCGCGGTGGGGAGAGGGGACAAGACCCCAACCGCCTCACCCTGACCCTCTCCCGCAGCGGGGATCGGGCTTGTCTTCCTCCTCTCCCTCGACGGGAGAGGACCGAGGTGAGGGTGATGTTGTTCGTCACCGGCGATCCGTGCGTATGTGCTGCAGGCGGTCCCCCTCACCCTGACCGTCTCCCGCGGCGGGGAGAGGGGATTCGCTGCTACCCAAGGATGGCCTGCTGGTAGAATTCACGGGTGGGTGGCATTACGTCATGACACAGGATTCGCAATACGGCGACGGAGTCCCTGGCCCCCCTGGCCGCGACAGGCTGAGGGCGCAGGCGATGGAGGCGCTCGACTTCGGGACGATACGCCAGCGCGTCGCTGGGTACGCGCGGTTCCACCTCGCGCGGCGCCGCGCCCTCGACCTGGGCCCGGCGTACACGCCAGAAGCCGTGGAAGCGCTGCAGGCCGAGACGGGCGAGGGGCTCGCGTTCCTGGCTGTCGGGGCCGACGCGAACCTGCACGCAGTGGAGGACCCGACTCCGCTGGTCGAGCGGGCGGCGCTGGAAGGCGTGCTGCCGGGCGCGGACATCCTGATCGTCGCCGAGTCGCTGGAGGTGCTGGAGCGCGCCCGGTCGGCGTTTCGCGCCACAGAGGAGTCGACGCCGGGGCTGTCGCGCATGGCGAAGGACATCCCCGATCTCTCCGCCATCCGCGGCAGGATCGAGGCGAGCATCGGCCCCAGGGGCGAGGTGCTCGATGACGCGACGCCCACGCTGGGCCAGATACGCCGCCAGCTTCGCGACGCCTACGAGCGGGTGGCCGCCGCGCTGGAGCGCTTCATCGAGTCGGACGTCGGCCAGGAGACGCTGCAGGACGACGTCGTGTCGATGCGCGGCGACCGGCTGGTGCTGCAGGTCAAGAGGGACCTGCGCCACCGCGTGCCGGGGATAGTGCACGACGCGTCGAACACGGGCGCGACGCTGTACGTCGAGCCACTGGAGACGGTCGAGCTGGGCAACGAGTGGCGCGAGCTGGCGCTGGAAGAAGAACGGGAGGTCGCCTGGGTGCTGCGGGACCTCTCCGGGCTCATAGGCTCGGCGCGGGACGACATCCTGCTGGGGATCGAGCTGACGGCCCGGCTCGACCTCGTGCTCGCGCGGGCGCGGTTCAGCGCGTCCCTCGGCGAGACGGCCGACCTGGCCTCAGGCGAGGCGCATCCGGTCGTAGACCTGTCGGGCGCCCGGCACCCGATGCTGGGCCGAGACGCCGTGCCGATCACGGTGCGGATGGACGGGGACGCGCCGGTGCTGGTGGTCACGGGCCCGAATACCGGGGGCAAGACGGTCGCGATGAAGACGGTCGGCCTGCTGGCGCTCATGCGCCAGTCCGGGCTGCGCGCGCCCGCGGCGCCGGGAAGCTCGCTGCCCCTGTTCAACGGCGTCTATGCCGACGTGGGCGACCAGCAGAGCATCAGCCAGTCGGTGTCGACGTTCGGGTCGCACATGCGCAACGTGGTCGACATCCTGCGCCACGCGGACGAGGGCTCGCTGGTGCTGCTGGACGAGCTCGGCACGAGCACCGATCCGGAGGAGGGCTCGGCGTTGGCCAAGGCGATTCTCAACCGGCTGGCGGTCATGGGCGTCACGTCCATCGTGACGACCCACCACCGCTCCATCGCCGCGCACGCCCAGGCGTCGCCCGCCATGGCGAACGCCAGCGTCGACCTGGACCCGGACAGCCTGATGCCGACGTACCACCTGACGCTGGGCGCTCCGGGCAGGAGCTACGCGATGTCGGTCGCAACGCACCTGGGCCTGCCCGACGACATCATGGAGGAGGCGCGGTCTCTCCTCGAGCCGCGTCACATGCTGTTCGAGGACTGGATGAAGGAGCTGCAGGCGGAGCGCGAGGAGCTGAAATCGCGGCTGGAGGAGGCCGACCGGGTGCGCGCCGAGGCGGAGGCGGCCCGTTCGGAGATCGAGGCGGCGCGGGCCCAGGTCGAGGCGCGGCTGGCCGAGCTCGACCTGAGGCGAGAGGAGGCGCTGCGGGAGATCGACCGCGAGATCAGCCACGAGTTCGACAGCGTGAGGAAGCAGATCCGCCGCGCCGAGGCGTCGCTCTCCTGGCGCGTCTCGGACGAGACGGTCAAGCGGGCCGCCGCCGAGGTCGCCGAGGCGAAGAGAGTCGTACAGGAGTCGCTCCCTGAGATCCAGCGCCGGCAGCCCGCGCCCGCGCCGACGCGTGTGAGGGACGGTGACGTCGTCGAGGTCAAGGGTCTGAACGTGCGGGGGACGGTGGTCGCCGCGCCGGACGAGGAAGACGAGGTGGAGGTCGCCGTAGGCGGCGTCCGGTTCAAGCTCGACCCCCAGCGGCTCACGCCGGTCGACGTCGAGGAGCCGGAGCAGCAGCCGTTGGCGGGAGTCTCCTACGAGCTCGGGCCGATGCTGACGACGGTGGAGCTCGACCTGCGTGGCATGAGGGTCGAGGAGGCGCTCTTCCGGGTCGAGGAGTTTCTCGACAAGGCCGTCCGCGACGGCATGAGCTCGGTGCGGATCGTCCACGGCAAAGGCACCGGGGCGCTGCGACAGGCGGTCAGGGAAGTGCTGGCGAGCCACCCGCTGGCGCGGTCGCACGCGCCGGAAGCGCCCGAGCGGGGCGGCGATGGCGCCACGGCCGTGAGCTTGCTGTGAGGAAGCTCGCCGCGTTGGCCGCGGCCGCGCTGCTGGCCGTCGTGGCCTGCTCGGCCGACGACGCGCCCGCCACGACTGCGGCCGCGCCAGCGTCGACCCCGGAGGCGACGGCGCTCCCCACGACGGTCACCGCCGTGCAGGAGCCCACCGGCACGGCCACGCCTGCGGCTGCGCCGACCGCCGTGCCGACGCCCACGTTGACGAGCACGCCCGTCCCACAGCCCACGCCGCCCGCGACGGCGACGCCGACGCGGACGCCGACTCCTGGGCCGGGCGCGCAGGCTACGCCGGCCGCTCGGGCGACGGCCACGCCGACCGCTACGCCGATTCCGACGGCGACGAACACGGCTGCGCCCCAGCCGACGGCCACTGCCACGCCTGCCATCCCTCCGGACGCGCCGGCCGCGTTCTTCCCCGGCGCCGCCTTCGCGGTCGAGCTCGCGCTGACGCCGGCGCAGCGGGCCCAGGGGCTGTCCGACCGGGAGTCGCTGGCCCCCGGCACGGGGATGCTGTTCGTGTTCGCGCCGCGGACCGCGTCGCCGTTCTGGATGTTCCGCATGCGGTTCCCGATAGACATCGTGTGGATATCGGAGAGCTGCGCCGTGGTCGACGTGACCGCCGAGGCGCCCGCGCCGGACCCGGACGCGCCGTCGGCCAATCTGCCGACCTACTCATCGTCGTCGCCGGCCGGCTACGTGCTGGAGATCAACGCGGGCAAGGCGGCCGAGTACGGCATCGAGGCCGGGGTCCCCGTGCGCTTCGCCAACGTGTCCAACCCGGACGGCCCGGCGTGCCCGTGACTGGAGACCTCTGCACAGACGTCATTCCCGCGCAGGGAGACCTTTGCATTGCCGTCATTCCCGCGGAGGCGGGAACCCAGGGGGCGGGGTCTCCCAGATACAAAATCGACGCGTCTCCATCACATCCGCCGCTCGCAAGGGGAGATGCGCAAAGGTCTCCGACTGCGGGCGTGCCGCCTGTTCAGGGGATGACCTCGTACTCGACCTCGGCTACCTTGCGGTCGCCCTCGTAGACGTAGGCGTAGTAGCGTCCCGTCGCCCACTTGCGCGCCGGAGGCGAGCCGACCGAGAAGCGGTGTATGCCGCCGATGTACCGGGGCTCCGCGGTCAGGGCGACGGTGCGGCGGCTGAACGCGAACCCGTCCTCGTAGTACTCCACGATCTCCAGGTCTACGTCCCGGGTACCCGACACGCTATAGGAGTAAGCCAGCGTGAGCAGCACCCAATCGCTGACGTCGCGTGCCGAGAAGATGGCTGCCGGCGGCCCATCGCTCTCGGTGACGATGAACGCCTGCTCGACGCGGCCGTTGATGGTCGGCAACATGGGGTCGACGGGCGCGTAGTCGAGATTGGAGCGGTCGTAGGGCTCGGTCCCGTCGTACCAGCGGGCGATCACCGCCGTCTCGGCTCCGTCGTCGGAGCGGAACGCCTGCCTGACGTGCTCGACGCCGACGGACGTTCCCGGGGTGTCCTCATCGTCGTCCTCCAGCTCCGAGGCGAGGTAGAGGGCGCGGAAGCGTTCCAGGAATGTCTCATGGCCGATGGCGCGGTAGAGGTCGATGAAGAGCCGCTCCCCCAGCGAGTAGTTGCACTGGAACGCGTCGTCGCCCTGGGAGATGGCGAGACCCTCGAGGTCGGCGATCATGGACGCGTAGGCGCAGGGTCGGTTGGTTACCCCGATGGGCCTGCCGGTCCGGGCGCCGTCCACGATGGAGGCGACCAGGTCGGCGGCGCCTTCGTCCACCCAGTCGGCGTTGCCGCTCCAGTAGTAGTGCGCCACCTCGTGGGCGATGTGAGAGCCGGTGAACCCCGCCTCGCGGCTGCCGTCGTCGACGTCGTACTCCGGGAGGATCGCGACGTGGGTGCCGAAGTTGGTTCCGGCCACGGGGCCGGATACGGCGTTCTCGAAGAGCAGGCCGACGTAGCCGGTCGGCAGCGGCAGCCCCATGAGCCCTTCGACTCCGCGGACGGCGCGCTCCAGCAGGTCCATCGATCTCGGCGCGCCGGGGCCGGTGCGGATGATGGCGAGGACGACGTCGCCCGCGAGCGGCAAGGTGACGGTGCGCCGTTCGACCGTGACGTTCGCCGGATGGAGAAGGACGGGGATGAGCCTGGGGTTCGTCTCCGCGACGCCGTGCAGGGTGGCGATGATCGGCGCGAGGTCGTCCGAGATGCCATCGCGCACAGGGGCGTGGGTCATCACGGCCTCGAACGACCGCCGGTCGTTGGCCGCGAGCTGCCAGAGCGACGCGATGGCCGACACGTCGGGCGGCTCGATCGTCGCGAGGAACGGCATCCCCACGATTCGCGATGCCCCCTCCGCGTCATGCGAGAGGTAGGATAGCTCCTCTATCGCAGTGACTTCCAGTTCGTCGTCGATGCCGTCCCGGACCCACGGCAGGGCGACGAGCGCCGACGCGACTTCGACACCCCTGGTGTTCCCAATCCAGTCGATTGCCTGGGCCTCGAGGTCGTCAAGCCCGTCCCGCACCCAATCGAGGGAGACTATGGACATGGCGAGGCCGGCGTCTTCGTAGTCGGTGTAGGACAGCTCTTCGATCATCCTGACTTCCAGGTCGTCGTCGATGCCGTCCCGGACCCACGGCAGGGCGACGACGGCCGCCATGACCTCGGCGCCTCCGATGTTGTTGATCCAGTCGATCGCGGCAGCCTCGTCGGCGCTGATGCCGTCCTGCACCCAGCCCATTGAGGCCAGGGTCGCAACGACGGAGCGGCTGGTGACCGCGATGTACAGCAGGGCCTGGAGGGCCTGGGCCTCGGTGACGTTCATGCCGTCGCGCATCCAGCCGAGGTCGTTGATCGCGGAGGCGAGGCGCGGGTCTTCCTGCTCCAGCCAGTCGCCATTGACGAAGTCGCGCAGGGAGGCGCGAGCCTGCGAGACGCGAAGGGGCGTGGCGGTCGGCGTGGGCCGCGGCGTCGGCGTCCTCGTCGCGGGGAGCCCTGTTGGCGTCGGCGTTGCCAGGGTAGGCGACGCCGTCCCGGAGGCCGACGTCGCGCCAACGGCCTCGACGGTCGCGGCTATGGCGGCCTCGGCGGTAGCCTCATAGTCCGGTATGGGGCTCGGAGCTGGCCGCGTAGCCGCGGCTCGGGGCTCGGAGACGGTGTTGGCAGGGGCCGTGCTCACCGGCGTTGGCTGACTGTCATCGGTCTGGGTCACGGCCTGGTAGATGGCGACGCCCACGAGCGCCGCAATCACGATCGCCGCCAGCACCTTCCAGGCGTTGCCTCCGCCTCCGCCGCCGTGCCCCTCGCCATCGCCCGGAGACGTCCCGATTCCGGTGCGAGGCGGTCCTCCCCCGCGCCGGTCGGCCGGCAGGGCGAGTACGCGACCGCTCCCGCTGCACCTGGCGCAGGTGCACGCGGAAGGGTGGTCGCTATACCAACTCGGTCTGGCCATCCGTGCCGCTCAGTCCTTAGGGGGTGGGTCTACTGTACCCGAACCCCGACTTGGAATGCCGCGCGCGACGGTCGCCGCTGGTGGGCGCCGAAGCGCCTCTTGTCGACGACGCTTGGGAAGGGTGGAGGCCGTCGTCTTGGGGCGTCTGAGGGCTCGTTGACACCCCGTGGGGGCTGTGCTACGGTGGCCGCGTTGTCAGCAGAGAGTAACGCCGCACTGAGGAGGTGCCCGAATGGCGATGGAAGGGAAGCTGAACGTAGAGATAACGTACTGCGTACCCTGAGGGTACCACGCTGAGGCGGCCTGGATGGCCACCGAGTTCTACGCGACGGGCGGTACCGACGTAGCGATCACGCTGACGCCCGGCGACGCCGGCGTGCTGACAGTGCACGTCGACGGCGACAAGATCTTCGACAAGACGGAAGAGGGCAGCCACCCGAACCTCGACCGCGTCAAGGAGCTCAAGGCGATAGTGAACGAGAGGCTGACAGCCGCGGTCGCCGCGGACTGACGCCCGAACATAGGCAGGATAGCGTAACAGGAGCGCCCCGGTTTATATCCACCGGGGCGCTTCCTTTTTGCGTTCGATCGACGCCTCCAGGATGGACGACATGGAAGACCCCACCGGCGAGATGTACCTGATAGCGGACGAGCTGCGCAGCATCGCGGACATGGGGCTGCACTACTCCGAGAACGACTACGACCGCGAGCGGTACCGGCGCGCGCTGTCGCTGAGCGCCCGGCTCGTCGCCGCAATAGAGAAACGGTCGGCGGGCGACGTGATGGCGGAGTACGAGGGTAGCCTGCCGCACGCGACGCCGTACGTCTGCGCCGACGCGGCCGTGTTCAGGGACGGGCGCATCCTGCTGATCCGGCGCGAGGACAACGGCCTCTGGGCGATGCCGGGGGGCGCGACCGAAGTCGGCGAGACGTGGGCGCAGTCGGTGGAGCGGGAGCTCCGGGAGGAGACGGGCCTGGAGGGGACCGCGACGAGTCTGCTCGGCGTCTTCGACGCCAGCCTGTGGGGCGGCCGCTTCAGGTTCCAGCTATACGCCAGCGTGTGGCTCGTGGAGGTCGGCGACGACCAGGCGCCGATCGCGGGTCCGGAGACTACCGGTGTGGGCTTCTTCGCGGAGGACGACCTGCCGGATCTGTCGCCGGGACACGCCCGCCGCATACCCCTGGTCTTCGAGCTGGCGCGCGGCGACGCGCCGGTTCCCTACTTCGATCCGACGGAGTAGTGGATAGTGGCGAGTGAATAGTGGATAGTTGGGGAGTTTCGCCTGCTAGGCGTTGGGTTGGGCCGGCGGCGTGCCTTCGAGGTAGGTGGTGCTGTCGAACGGCGCTGGCACGGGGAAGAAGGTCAGCAGGCGGGCAGGGCCGTCGCCGACGACGGTGAAGCCGTGCGGCACGTCGGGCGGGATGACGAGTGTGTGGTCGGGCCCGACGTCGTGCAGCTCTTCTCCCAGCCGCACCTGCAGCGTGCCCTCGAGGACGACGATCAGCTCGTCGTCGGCGTGGTAGTGCAGGGGAGCGCCCGTGCCGACGGCGGCCTCGGAGTATGACAGGTTGCTGGTGACGCCCTGCTCAGGGCCGGCGATGTCCCACTTCCGGTAGTTGGGCCGCCACGGGACCTCTGGCGCGCTGTTGTGGTCGACTATCGGCATGTCGCGGCCTCCATCCGAAACATCGGGGCCCTTCAACGCCCCCTCACCCTGACCCTCTCCCGCGAGGGGAGAGGGAAAAAGCAGCCCCCTCACCCTGACCCTCTCCCGCGAGGGGAGAGGGAAAATCAGCCCCCTCAGCCTGACCCCCTGTCTCGCGAGGGGAGCGGGAACAAGGCCCTAAGACATCGGCCTCGGCAGGATATCACAGGCCCTGTGCTACTATCTCAGCCCGGTGCCTCGGCCGGCCCCTGTAGTCCGCGGCGCTGAGCCATCTCGGGGACCTGTGCGGCATGAGAATCGTCTTCATGGGCACGCCGGACTTCGCCGTGCCGGTGCTCTCGGCGCTGGTCGACGCGGGGCACGACCTGGCCGCGGTGTACACGCAGCCGGACAGGCCGCTGGGCCGCGGCAGGCGAACGAGGCCGACGCCGGTGAAGGCGTACGCCGTCGAGCGCGGCCTGGAGGTGTTGCAGCCCGAGTCGCTGCGCCAGGACGTGGACGCGCGGCGCCGCCTGTCCGACCTGGCCCCGGATGTCGTCGTCGTGGCCGCGTACGGCTTGATCCTGCCGGACGAGGTGCTGGAGGTGCCGCGGCTGGGCTGCCTGAACGTCCATCCGTCGCTGCTCCCGAAGTACCGCGGCCCGTCTCCCGTGGCGTCGGCCATACTCGCCGGAGACGAGGTCACCGGCGTCACCGTCATGGAGGTGACCCAGCAGGTCGATGCCGGGCCGGTTGTCGCCCGTCGGAGGCTGCGGATACGTGCCGGCGAGACGGCCGGGGAGCTCACCGGCCGCCTGTTCCACCTTGGCGGCTGCCTGATGGTCGCGGTGCTGCCCGCCTGGGCGTCCGGCGAGATCGAAGCGTCGCCGCAGGTAGACGCGGAGGCGACCATGACACGGCTGCTGGCGCGCGACGACGGCGAGATCGACTGGACGGCGCCGGCGGAGCGCATTATGCGGCAGGTGCGCGCCTACGACCCGTGGCCGGGCTCGTTCACCCGCTGGGACGGCCGGCGGCTCAAGGTCCTTGAAGCGCGGGCGTCGCGGGCCAATCACGCCGAGCCCGCGGGCACGGTGGTGTCGGGCCCCGACGGCTCCCTGGGCGTCGCGACGGGCGATGGCGTGCTGCGGCTCGGCAGGGTGCAGATGGAGGGGCGGCGCGCCGTAGACGCCGCCGCGTTCGCGCGGGCGCAGTCGGAGTTCGTGGGCGCCCGGCTCGGCTGACGGGCGGCTACTCGAAGCCGGCCAGTCGCGGCTGGCTCGGCTGGTCGTCGTCCTGCTCGAAGCCGGCGACGCCGACGCCGACCAGGCGGAAGAGGCGTCCGGGGCGTATCTCCCGCCGCACCAGATCCCGGGCGGCCTCGGCGACGTCGGCGGTCGAGGCTACGGGACTCGGTGGCGTGGTCTGGCGGGTGAAGGTCGTGAAGTCGGCCAGTCGCAGCTTCACCTTGACCGTCCTGCACTCGACGTCCCCGCGCTCCAGGTGGCCGCCGACGCGCTCGCTGAGCCGGTCGACGAGCGACAGCAGGAATTCCGGGTCGTCGGTGTCGCGGGCGAGGGTCGTCTCGGCGCTGAGCGACTTGCGCTCGCGACGCGGCCGCACGGGCTGGTCGTCCCCGCCCACGGCCAGCCTGCGCATGCCGGGCCCAGAGCGCCCGAAGCGCTGGGTCAGCCAGGCGTCGGTCCTGGACGCCAGGTCGCCGATGGTGCGGATGCCTTCGCCGTGCAGGCGCGCGGCCGTCTTGGGGCCGATGCCGGACAACTTGTCGACGTCGAGCGGCGCGAGGAAGTCCCGCTCGCCGCCCGGTGGGACGACCGTGAGGCCGTCCGGCTTGTCGAGATCGGACGCGATCTTCGCGACGGACTTGCTCGTGGAAACCCCCACCGAGATCGTCAGCGACAGCTCGGAGCGCACCCGCGCCCGCAGCGCGGCGGCGATGTCGGCGGGCGCGTGCCCGGCGGCCACCGAGTCGGTGACGTCGAGGTAGGCCTCGTCGAGCGACATCGCCTCGACCAGGTCGGTCACGTCGTGGAAGATGTCCATGACGCGGCGCGACACCTCCCGGTAGTGGTCGAACCGCGGCGGCACGCGCACAAGCCGGGGACAGCGCTGGACTGCGGTCCGCATGGGCATGGCGGACCGGACGCCAAACCGGCGCGCCTCGTAGGATGCCGACGCGACGACGCCGCGCCCCTCGGGTGAGCCGCCCACGACGACCGGCAAGCCCCGCAGCGCGGGGTTGTCGCGCTGCTCGACCGAGGTGTAGAAGGCGTCGAAGTCGGCGTGCAGGATGTGGCGCATCTACAGCGAGCCGTCGATGACGACGTCGAGCACCGCCGGCCGGCCCGACTCAAGGGCTGCGCGTGTGGCGGGCGCGACGTCGGCCGGGTCCTCGATGGTCCTGGCGTCGACGCCCATGGAGCGCGCCATGCCGGCGATATCGAGCGCGATTGGGAAGTCCATGCCCATGTACCGGCTCTCGCCTTCGGTGTCTACCATCGAGCGGTACCTGTCGATGTTGAGCTTCAGGATGCGGTAGGCGCGGTTGTTGCAGACGACGTAGACGACGGGGATGCCCTCGTTGGCGGCGGTCCAGAAGCCCTGGACGGTCATCATGGCGCTGCCGTCGCCGAGCACGGCAACGACGGGGCGGTCCGGGTTGGCCAACTTCGCGCCCATGGCGGCGCCTACGCCCCAGCCGAGCGCTCCGCCGCGGCCGCCGTACATGCTGCCTGGCGCGTCGAAGTCGACGGAGTCGAACAGCGCGTCCCGTGTGGTGACCGCGTCGTCGATGACGATCGTCTCGGGAGGGAGCGCGGAGGCGACCTCGGCCATCATTCGCGACGGCCGCATGGGGGAGTCGTCCCACCGGCGCCTGACGCGGCGCTCCCGCTCGTCGTCCGCCGTCTGTCGGGCCTCCGCGAGCCCGGCGCAGCGGCCCCTGGCGGCCTCCTTCGCCGAGCCGGACATCGTCGCGTCGAGCGCCTCCGCGAGGCGGTCCAGCGTCACCGCCGGGTCGGCCGCGATGCCGACGTCGGTCGGCTGGGTGGCGCCGACCGACGCCGGGTCCGAGTCGACGTGGACGAGCTTCGTGTCCGGGCCGATGAATCGCAGCACGGGCTCGGAGAACATGAAGTAGCCGCTGGAGAATTTCCCCAGGACGAGCGCCGCGTCGGCGGAGGAGAGCGCGTCCCGCGCCTCGGGATAGCCGAGCCTGATCGGGCCTCCGAAGTGGGGGTGGCCCGTGGGGAAGTTCACGCACGAGAAGCTCGACGCGTACACGGGTGCGCCGAGCATCTCCGAGACGCGTACGGCGTCGTCGACCGCGCCCGACTCGCCGACGCCGTCGCCCACGATCATGACGGGCTTCGACGCCGCGCCCAGGACATCCGCCGCGCGCTCGATGCCCTTGGGCTCGGGCGCTGAGCGGACGTAGCCGTCGGGCGACGCTGCGATCTCGATATCCCCCTCTTCGTCGAGGGCGTTGGCCGAGAAGGCGACGAAGGTCGGGCCGGTCGGCGGCGTCTTCGCCTCGTTGAAGGCCCGCCGCATAATGTACGGCGCCTGGTCGGGGTGCGTGACCTCGGCGGTCCACTTGGTGAACGGCCGCACCATCTCGGCGAGATCGGTGCGGCCGTGGGCCAGCTCGCGGATGTCCCGGTTGCCGGCGCTGAGCACCATCGGGGTGCCGCCCGCGTACGCGTTGTGCAGCAGACTGATGCCGTTGGCGAGCCCGGTCTCGATGTGGAGGTTCACGAACGACGGCCGGCCGGTGGCGCGGGCGTATGCGTCGGCCATGCCCATCGCGACGCCCTCCTGCAGCACGAGCACGTACCGCAGGTCGGGGAACGACTCGAGCTCGTGCATTATCGGGCTCTCGCTGGTGCCGGGGTTGCCGAAGATGTACTCGACGCCCTCTGCGCGCAGCATCTCCAGCATCGCTCGCCGCCCTGTCATCCTGGTCATGGTTGCTGCTCCTTGGCTGTGGCGATGCGCCCCGGCGGCAGCCGGGACGTGCCGGACTCCGAGCCCGCTAGCTGCCGACCAGCTCTATGCGGTCGTCGTAACGGCGGAAGTCCCCGGTGTTGAACGTCAACAGCCGGCGCTCCCCGTGCGCCAGCATCGTGGCGACGACGTTGGCGTCGTGAATCTGCGCTCCTCCCACCGAGACCTCGCGGCACAACGCGAGAAGCGACGCGGTGACGACGGGGCCGTCCTCGAGTACGTCGAAGGTGGCGATCAACCTGTTCGCGTCGTCAATCGCGTCCTCGCGGGTGATGCCCGTTGTCCACGTCTGCGGCCGGGTGACGACGGCAAGGTACTCGCGCACGATCTGCCGGCTGATCCTCAGCGGCTCGCGGCTGCTGAAGGCCCGCTCGAGGCTCGCCCGGGCCGCGTCGTGGTCGGGCGCGTCGGGGATGCGGGAGTTCACGAAGACGTTGGTGTCCACGAACATCGGGGTCAGGCCCTGTCCCCGTAGATGTCCTCTCGCCTCAGGCTCAGGCCTCCCGGCCAGGCCGCGGTGGGATGGACCGGCCATACCTCATCGAGGCCGCGCTCTCGAACGACCCGCGGGGCCTTTTTCCGTCTCAGCACCAGCGTCTCTGAGTCCATGTCCACCTCTGCCGTCTCCCATCCGGCGGCGCCCCACGCGAGGGCCTGACTGTGGCCGCTGCCGCCATTCTGATTCGCCCACCAGGGCCGATAGAACCGCGCGGACTTCGGCAGCTCGAAGCCCGCTATCGACTCGATTTCCGTGAAAGTCGTCCTCCATTCCCACGTCTGGAGAGCGCAAAGATGCGCATACAGCTTGCGGTATTTGCCCCGAGCCGCCATTTCCCGGTACTCTCGGTCTCGGTCTGTCGCCATCACGGGCGCACCTCCTCGTCGGGCATTCAAGAATCGACCTTCGGCCGCATTATAGTTAGTTAGTGCCTACGCCGCAACCCCTCCATGTTCCCGCAGGGAGACCCTTGCGTCGCCCCGCTTGAGGGAGACGAAGGGTGGCAGGCGTGAGTCGATCTGGTAGTCCGCGGACTCCATCGCTGAAGGGAGTTCATAGGTTCCTGACCCGGTAGCCCTGGTGCTGGCCTTCCGCCTCGGACGGCCGCTACCTGACCGACGTTCTTCAGGCGGCCCCTCCACAACACCATTTTCCCCGACAGGCAATCATGTCCCACAACCGTCATTTCCCGCGCACGTGGTACGCATCCAGAACGCCGTTGAGTTTCTCGATGGGCGCATAGACGCCATGTCAGTCGCCGCGGATGGCTGCCTGTGATATCCTCGCCGCAGCGGCTCGGATCGAAGTGAAGGAGGTGCGTCGATGCGTGCAGTCTTGACTCTGGCGGTTATATCGCTCCTGTTGCTGGTCGCATGCTCGAGTGGCGACGGCGACGACTCGGGTACGGACACCTCTACCGGCGCGGCCTCCGGCGCCTCGGGCGGAGGGGACTCGGACAGCTCGGCCGGAGGCGCCGCGCCCACGCCGACGTCCTCGCTCACCGCGGCCGAGAGGGCGACGGGATTCCTGGGCGGCCAGCAGACGTGCAGCCGCTTCGGCGGCATCCTCGCCGACATCGCGGCCGGCAAGCTCGCCGGCGGTGCGCGCGGCGGCGACACGTTCGTCGGCGAGACGAGGTGGCGCATCGGTCAGCTCGGCGTCGACTCCCTCGCGGCCGAGCCCGAAATCAAGAGAGTGTCCAACGACCTGTTCCGGATCACCCAGTTGCCGTTCGATCTGGACGATCTCCAGGAAGGGTTCGATGCGATGAACGCGGCCTGCGCCAAGTACGAGTACACCACCACGACGATCCTCGGCCCCAACATGTAGCGCCGGAGGAACGATTTTTGGCCAGGCTGACCATACTGGGCTCCGGCGGTCCGCCGCCCGACCCCGAGCGCTTCGGCTCGTCCTACGTGCTGCAGCTCGGCGACGACCGGATCATGTTCGACTGCGGGCCGGCGACGACGTACAAGCTGGCGCGGATGGGGATGTCGCCCGCGCAGATCGACAACCTGTTCTTCACCCACCACCACTTCGACCACGACGTCGACTATCCCTGCTTCCTGCTGTCGCGGTGGGACATCGGCTCCGGCCAGGAGAACAGGCTCAGCGTCTACGGCCCCACGCTCACCGAGCAACTGACCGAGCGCATCCTGGACAAGGACGTCGGCGCGTTCGCCCACGACTGGATCGCGCGGGTTAACCACCCGCTCAGCCTGTGGGCGTACCAGAGCCGCGGCGGCGTGCTGCCGAGGAAGCCGCCCAGCCTCGACGCGACCGACATCGGCCCGGGGCAGGTGATCGACGGACCTCACTGGCAGGTCACCACGGCGCACGCCGAGCACGTGCAGCCGTACCTGGACTCGCTGGCCTATCGCGTCGACAGCGACGAGGGCAGCTTCGTCTTCACGGGCGACACGCGGCCGTGCCCTTCGGTAGCGGAGCTGGCGAGGGACGCCGACGTGCTCGTCTTCGTCTGCGTCGGGCTCCAGGACGAGATCGACGGCAAGCCGGAGGCGGAGTACATGTGCGGCACGACCGGCGCGGCCGAGTTGGCGCAGGAGGCGGGCGCCAAAAAGCTGGTCATGGTCCACAACCTGTTCATCGGCGGCCACGGCCCGATGGAACGCGCCGTCGCGGACGTCGCCAGGGTCTACGACGGCGACATCATTGTCGGCGAAGAGCTGATGGACGTGCCGCTGGGCTAGCGAGCGGTGCCCGCGTCCTACCACCCAGCGACTCTCAACAACACCAACTTGCCTTTGTCCACCTTGCGAATACCACGAACGCATCTTCACCACGGCTCGCGCCAGTTACTGGCTCCAACTCGGTTGTCTGACTCGCGTAGGTCGGCTGCTACTGTTCTCCAGACTGGTCAGGTCCTTGGGGTCGTAACTGCGCAGCCAGCGGCAAAACGTGCATGAGCTATGCTGAAGTGCCGGCATGTCTTGCCAGTCGATCCATTTCAGCCGGCGCTTCGCTTCCCGGGGGAGCTCGACGCCCACTGAGAACTGTCGCTTCGCTTTGGGGATGATGGCTCCACGCACTCGAAGGCCTGAGCCACAATATCGCTTCAGGCTGCGTCCATACACCGGCCTCCAAATATGTACGGCATCTATCTGAATGAGATCAAAAACGGTGTGCTCGACAGGATACTCGAACACTTGCGGCACGAACAAGCAGTGCCCTCGAGGTGGTCTCGATGGCCAGTCACGTCAAAGTGCATTCTGGAGCGAGGTGGAGCGCCTGTTCCGCTGGCTCAAGCGCTTTCGCCGTATCTCTCGCGCTTCGATAGGCTCAAGGGCCACCGCCGTCCATCGTCTCCGACACCGCCTCGACCAGTGGCCGCTGCTCCTGCGTCAGCGACCGCAGGGACTCCACCCAACAGCGTCACGAGCTGGTCGCCACGGCGGTTCTGTGCCTCCAGGTACGGGACGTCCCAGCCGTACAGCCACACCACGTCGCCCGTCTGCGTGCCAGCCGGCACGTCGATATCGACATCGCCGTCCAACGTCGACATCTCTCCCGTCGCCCCCAGAGCATCCTGGGCGAAGTTGACACGGTGGACGTGTACGATGTCGTTGCCGCTGCGCTCGAAGTAGGGGTGCGCCGTCACCCTGCCGTCACCCGGAGGCATACAGTTCGCCCGGCTCGTGCTCACCGCTCAACCGGACCTGCGTCCCCGCGTCGGTTTTCGGCGGTATCGACACGACGAGCTTGCACTGGCGGCGCTGACGGCCCGACTCGTTGCAGATACCGCACGAATCGATGATGACGTCGCCCTCCCCGCGGCAGCGACCGCAGGTCGGCACCTGCGTCAACTGGCCGGAGATGCTCCGGTGGCTTCTCCGGACCTCCCCGGCGCCCGCGCAGTCGCGGCAGACCGTCGGCGACGATCCCGGCTCGCTTCCGTCGCCCTTGCATTGGGAGCAGATCTCCGAGCGACGGACCTCGAACGAGCGTTCGCAGCCGAAGGCCGCCTCCTAAGAGCCTGTTTCAAATGTGGCATGTATTTGACGGTGGGGTTTCCAGTTTGGTCATGCCGGCTGTGTGCGGAGCCTCATGGTTCGCAGCGAGGCGCCCGAAGCGGCCATGATCACCATCCGGGCCGCCCGATAGGCTGAATGCGCGCTCGAAACGGCAGCTAGACTCCGATTCCACGCCCCCGTGGCTCGCCACGCCCTCCACAGGGTGCGCAGGTTGAAGGCCGTGGCTAGCAGAGTCCACTCAGCCACCACGTTGGGTAAGCCGCGTAGCAGGAACCGCTGGGCCTGCTGTTGCTCTTTGATGATCCCGAAGACCGGCTCGACCAGTTGTTTTCTTTGCCTGTACGCCTCTTTGGCTTCTTCCGTGGACATCCAGGCGCGGTGGCGGCGCAGGTCTGCATCATGGGGGCTTATCTCCAGAGAGCGGCCATGGCGCTCGTTCTTCGTACAGACCCCGAAGGCTGGACAGGCCCGGCACACGGCCGCGGAGGAGCGGTAAACGCGCACAATGGTGCGGCGGCCTCGCCTGACGCCGGCAAAGCGCAGCGTGTAACCCTCCGGGCATCGGTAGCTGTCGCTCGCCTCGTCGTAGGTGAAGCGGTCCTTGTGATACGGGCTCTCCAGAGCCCGGTCCTGCGACTCCGGCATGATCACCTGTTGGCCCCTCCGGGCGCACTCCTGCAGATTGCTCCCTGAGTGATACCCCGCATCGGCCAAAGTCGTCTCCGATCTGTGACCTGAGGTCTCCTCCGCCTGCTCCATCATTGGACCCAGTTGCGACTGGTCGGTCGTGTCGGCCACCACCTCGGCAGCCGTGATCAGCATGCCGGACACCTTCCCTTCACCCATTACCGGAGAGACCATCGCCTGGGCGTTGTATGCCATCGCGATACCCTGGCGGGTCTTCATCATTCGGGCGTCGGGATCGGTCAGGTTGATGAGCTTTTGTCCATCCCGGCTGGCAAGCTCGCCCATCGTCTCACGCACCTGATCCCGCAATACCTTGCGGTCGTGCAACGCCTCTGGCAGATGGCCGGTAGCCGGCTCATCGCCCGCCTCGTTCTGCGCCTCCAACTCGGCTACCGCCCGATCCGTCCGGCCCAACGGATGGCGCAACCCCTCGGCGTCGTGGGTCCGGCTCCTTGCCGCGTTCGCCCCGACCTTCGTCCCGTCCACCGCCTGCACCGCCAACTCCACAAGCTCCATCTTGACAGCCGTCTGCACCGTGCGCTTGAGCAACTCCCTCATACCATCCCGGTGGGAGCGGTAAAAGCGCCACAACGTCACGTGATCCGGTCGCTGGCAGCCCGTCAGCCACAAGTACGGTATCTAGTCGCGACACGCCGCCTCCAGCTTGCGGCTCGATCGCACTCCGGTCATGAAGCCGTAGAGCCAAACGCCCAACAACGCACGGGGATGGTAGGACGGAGCTCCCATCGGGTCACCCTCTCTATCAACCCCGATACCAGCCCAGTCATCGCCGTCCAGAGCATCGACGAACTCAGCCACGAATCGGGCAGGATGACCGGCCTTCAGCAACTCGTCGAGACTCGGAGGCAGAATCCACATCTGTTCACGGTTGAGTGGTCGATGCGGCATACTCTACTACCTCCAATTCACGGTCTGACTCTCCACCAAGATACCCTATCGCCAATACCCACGACTTATGAAACAGGCTCCCTAAAGCCGACCTTCAGCGAGCGCTGGAGGCCGTCGCCGGGCATGGCCGATGTGCGCGACCGTGTCCTCCCACCGGAGAAGAAGGCGTCGAAGAGTAAGCGGATCTGATGCGAGGGCGTCACGGGGGAGTGAGTCGGCCGGAGAAGGCCGGCTGTTGGACCAGTTTGTCCTGCCCCGGTCTTTGTGCCGCTCGTTATGTTGGTCCGACAAGGACTGGGAGAGGCTCAGCAGGGCATGAGGGCCTCCGGCGCCGGCGGCCTGTAGCCCAGAGAGCTGTGCGGCCTGACCCGGCTGTAGGTCTGCCTGTACCGCTCCGTCAGCACGCGCACCTCGGGTAGCGCGTAGAAGACCTCCCTGTCTAGCAACTCGTCTCTCAGCTTCCCGTTGAAGCTCTCGATGTAGCCGTTCCCCCACGGTGCCCGGGGCTCAATGTAGAGCGTCCGGGCTCCCACTCTTCCAAGCCACTCACGCACAGCCCTGGCTGTGAACTCCGGTCCGTTGTCCGAGCGAGCGTGGTCCGGCACTCCCCTGATCAACATCAGTTCGGCGAGCACCTCTATCACATCGGCAGACCGTATGCTGCGGGCGGCCCGGATCGCCAGACACTCCCTGGTGTACTCGTCCATGACCGTCCGCAACCACACTCCCCCGCCGTGGCGCAGCCTGACCTGCACGAAGTCGTAGGCCACACGTGGTTTTTCCGCTCAGGCCGCAGACGCACACAGGAGCCGTCATTGAGCCACAGCCGTCCTCTCCTGGGCTGCTTCGCAGGTACCTTCAGCCCTTTCCTGTCGCCATATCCTCTCAACCCGCTTGTGGTTCACATGCCAGCCACGATGCCGCAGAAGGGCGGTGATCCTACGGTAGCCGTACCTGCCGAACTGACTGGCCAAATCCACGATCTCCTCGGCCAGCGCCTTCTCGTCGTCCGCGGGACTGGGCTCGTAGCGCTGTGTGGACCGAGGATGACCCAGCACCCAGCAGGCGCGCCGCTCCGAGACTCCAAAGATCACCTTCACGTGGTCGACACACTGGCGGTGACGTGGAGGGCTCAGAAGTCTCCCTCCGACGCCCCTCTCAGTATCTGGTTTCCAGCGTCAGGTCGGCCACCGCTCTCTTCAGGCGTCTGGCTTGGTCGATCCTGAGGCCTCCGTACTCGGTGCGCCACCGGTAGAAGGCCTGCTCGGTCACTCCTATCCGGCGGGCGGCCTGGCCAACTGTGCCGCCCTCGGCTATCGCCACCTCAGCCTCTCTCAGCTTGTTGATCACCTGCTCCGGCGGATGTCTCCTCCTGGCCATCTTTCCCCTGCGCCCGCGTGACCCAGATCATTGGGCCGACCTAGCCGGGGTCGGTGCAGGGCGTTGGCCCGCGCCCTGCCGTGGGAACGCCGGCGGCGGCCATCAGCTCGCGCAGCTCGGACATCAGGTGCTCGGGCGGCCTTATCGCCGGCGGCCTGGGCGGCCCGGCTGGCAGGCCGACCGCCTCCATCGGCGCCTTGAGGATCGGCCCCTCGCCGGCCGTCACCTCGCCCACTTTGGCGATCCACCGGCGCCAGCCCCACTTGAACGACGCCATGTGGTCCTTCACGCCGACGTAGTCCCCGGCCTCGAGCAGGCTCCACGTCTTCAGCGGGTACTCGGGCCAGCAGGTGCCGAGATGGCCGACGAAGCCCCGCGCGCCGAGCGCGTGGCTCGACGCCAGGTTGTCCGTGTTGTCGAGCACGACGAGCCGGTCTGCGGAGGTCGCGATGCCGTCGCGGAAGGAGTCGTCGTCCGGGGTGGCCCACTTGAGGGCCCTGACGTTGTCGATCTCGGCGAGCCGCTCGATCAGGTCGAGGCTCATGGAGAATCCGAACCACCAGGTGTTGTACGCCATGATCGACACGTCGGCCGCGGCCGCGACACGCTGGAACAGCCGCAGCACGTCGCCCTCCGTGGCAGGGTAGTAGTAGGCGGGGGACACCTGGACCGCCGAGATGCCGACGCGCGCCGCGTGCCGGGCCATGTCGGCGACCGTCCGGGCGTCGGTGTGCTGGATGCTCGTGATCACCGGTGCGTCGCCGTCCACGGCGTCGACCGCGGCCTCCATCAGCGTCTTGCGCTCGTCGACGCTCAGCAGCGGGTGCTCCCCGGCCGCCCCGCCGACGAGCAGCGATCCGTTGCCCGTCGTCACGCCGTGGTCGATCGTGTAGCGCAGGTTGTGGCGCAGCGCGTCGAGGTCGAGCCGGAAGTCCTCGGTGAACGGGGTCACCATCGGGATCATCGGCCCCTGGAGCCAATCGCGTATTCGTTCGGGTTCCAATGGACAGTCTCCTTCGTTGTTCGGCGCCCTACAGGCCCGCTTCCCTGACCGTCTCGGGCGTCACCGTGCTGGGCAGCCTGTAGCCCCGGAAGACCCAGTAGCCGAGAAAGGCTATCGCGCCGGCCACCGGGCCGACAAGGCGCAGGCCCAGCGGGTTCGCCGTAGTGTCTCCGAGTCTCAGCACGATTGCCAGCACCAGCGGGGAGAAGGACGAGCCGAACTTCTCGAACAGGTTCTGGGTCGCGTAGAACATTCCCTCGCGGCGCATCCCCGTGCGGATGTGGTCGTAGTCGGTGATGTCGGCGGTGATGGCCCTGGGCAGCAGGTTTATGCCCGCCATCGGGATGCCGGCCAGGAAGGCGAACGCGACGCCCTGCGCCAGCTTTGGCGCGAGCGGCAGGAAGCCGGCGAAGGCGAGGAACGGCATGTAGACCGCGGTGCCCAGCAGGCAGGCCGAGTAGACCCACCGCTTGCCTTTGCGGTTGCCCAGCTTCCACAGCGCGAACGCCGACAGCACCATCGCCAGCAGCGCGACCGCGGTCAGCACCGAGGTGATCGTCCCCTCGTTCTCGCGTTCCAGGACCTCCGTCACGAAGAAGGGCAGCCAGGAGATGACCATCGACACGGCGAGCTGGTAGAAGACGAAGGTGGGCAGGAAGTAGAGGAACTGCCTGTTGCGCAGCGTCTCAGTGAAGGCCGACCGGAGCTCGATCTCGGCCGCCGGCGTCTCCCTGGGGGCGTGATTCCAGACGCCGGCGAGACCGGTGTAGCGGGAGCCGAACGCGAGCGTCGCAAAGATCGCCCCCATCGCGAAGAAGCCGACCTGGTCCTTGATCAGCCCGCTCAGCACGAGCCCGGCAACCGCGCCCGCTATCCCGAAGTAGAACTGCCACGCGACGATGCTCATGCGATCCCGGTGGCCGGGCGCTATCTCCGGGAGCAGCGCCTCGTACGGGCCGCCGGTGAGCGTCGTCGCCAGGTAGAAGAGCTCGAGGATGACGAAGAGGTAGATGACGTTGACGTAGCTGGAGTCGCCGCCGGGCGTGAGCCAGAGCAGCGCGAAGAAGAGCGCGTAGAACGGCGTGCCGAACAGCACGAACGGGATGCGCCGGCCCCAGCGGCTCCGCGTGCGGTCGCTCCACCAGCCGATGATCGGGTCGTCGACCGCCTCGATCAGCCGTCCGGCCGTCAGGACGATGCCGACGAGCACCCTGGAGTCGATGTCCAGTCCGCCCACGGACACGGCGGGCACGGCGGCGGCCGCGCCCTCGTCCGCCGGAGGCGCCAGGAAGAACAGCAGCCACAGGTGCCTGCTCTGCGCCATCGCCTGCGTGCCGACCAGGTCGGCCGTATAGAGCAGCTTGTTTACGACCGGCAGCCTGTCAGCCACGGTGCGGCTCCCGGAAACCCTTGCGCGACAGCTGTTCCCCCGCAGATGGACCATTGCGAAACCGTCGTTCCCGCGCAGGCGGGAATCCAGGGGTTGGGGGGGCCGCCGTTGCGAGACCATCGCATGTCCGCCGTGTCGCGATCACGAGCGAGGGGTCACGCAAGGGCGCCCTCCAGCAGGCGCACGTTGACAGAAGCACAGGTCGTGAACGTCGGGAGGCAGAGGGACACCGCTCAGAGCTCCTTGACCGCGGACTCCAGCCGCGCGGTCGCCTCGAGGTAGTCAGCCCCTCGCGGAAAGACGACCGGCTCGCCGAAGTGTACGTCGATCTTCCCCCGCGATAGCAGCGGGCCGCGGTCCCATATCGTGGCCTTGTGCAGCTTGACGCGTATGGGCACCACCGGGGTGCGGGACTCGACGGCGATCAGGCCGGTCCCGGACTTGAACGGCTGCATGCCCTCGGGGTAGCGGCCGCCCTCGGGGTAGATCAGGATCGACCAGCCCATGTCCAGCAGCCGGCCGAGATGCTCCAGGCTCGCCCGGATCGAGCCCTCCCGCGCGAACGGGAAGGCGTTGCCGAGCAGCACGTTCGCCATGCCCTTGAGCCGTGGGCCGAAGATGTCGTCTGCCGCCGCGGCGGGGCTGACACGCCAGCGCCACCGCGCCGGCAGCGCCATCAGCGTGACGGGGCTGTCCAGCTTGACGTTGTGGTTGGAGGCGAACAGCACCGGGCCCCGGAGCCCGTCCAGGTTCTCCCTGCCGTAGACGCGCACCCTGTAGAAGAGATGGAGAGTCGTGAAGATCGCCGCGTACTGGAGCGCGGCTCGGAGAGGGCGGCACCACCAGGCCCGGCCCCACGAGGGGAACTTCATCGCCTGGACCTGGGCGCCCTCTTCCACCATCGCCGTCAGCTCGCCCAGGGTCGTCTCCGGCCCGACGCGGTCGTCGTCGACGTAGGCTCCAAGCTCCGACTCGATGGCCGACAGCAGCTCGACGCGGCCGAGGGAGTCGAGCCCCAGGTCGTCGGCGAGGATGCTGTCGTCGCCGAGCCGGTCGGCCGGCGTCTCGCTGATCATGGCCGCGATGCGGTATACGTCGTTCACCGGCGCAGCCTTCGGGGCGGTTGGGACGGGAGCTTCGTCACTGGCGCCGTCGCGCTCCCGCAGCAGGTGGTCGAGCACGAGCTGCTTCTTGACCTTCAGCGTGTGCGTGCGCGGGAAGTCCTCTTCGGGCCAGACCGTGTGGCCCTGGATTCGCTGGTGGTCGGCCAGCACGGCGTTCGCGGCCCGCACTATCTCGTCGGCGTCCGCGCCGTCCTCCAGCAGCAGGGCCGCGTGCATATCTACCGCCGAGTCCCCGGACGACAGACCGACTACGACGGCCTCCCTCACGCCCGGCTGCTTGCCGAGCGCCGTCTCGATGTCCTCGGGGTAGACGTTCTGCCCGTTGGCCAGGACTATCAGGTCCTTCTTGCGGCCCTTGAGGAACAGGAAGCCGTCGTCGTCCATGGAGCCGAGGTCGCCGGTCCTGTACCAGCCGTCCTCGAAGGCCGCGGCGGTGGCCGCCTCGTTGCGCCAGTAGCCCTGCGTCACGTTCGGCCCGCGCGTCAGCACCTCGCCGTCATCGGCTATTCGGACGTCCTGGCCGGCCAGGACGCGGCCGACGGACCCCGGCTTCTGCCGGCTGAGGCTGTTCGTCGTGATCACCGGCGACGCCTCGGTCGCCCCGTAGCCCTGCATCACCCGGATGCCCATATTGCCCCACTTCGTCTGGAGCTCCGGGTCGAGATACGCGCCGCCGGACATGAAGAACCTGATGCGACCGCCCATCCGCTGGTGGACCGGCCGGAACAGCAGCCGCCGCATCGGCGTCGGGAGCTTCGAGGCGACTCGGTGCAGCAGCCTCCACTGCCCGTCCTTGCCCTGCGCGCTGACCTCCCGCTCGATGCCGTTCATGAAGAGCTGCAGCGCCTGCGGCACCAGCACGATATTCGTCACCCGGTTGGCGCGGAGCGTCTTGAAGATCACCGTCGGCTGGCGGCTGACCGGATAGACGACGGACGCGCCGCCGCTGAGCGGCGCCAGCAGCCCGCCCGTCTGCTCCAGCATGTGGCTCAGGGGCAGCAGGGAAAACAGCCGGTCCGACGGCTTGATCGGCACCGCCTCCACCGCGGCCAGGACGTTGGTGGCGATGTTGCCGTGCGTCAGCATCACGCCCTTCGGATCGCCGGTCGTGCCGGACGTGAACATCACCTCAGCCAGGTCGTCCGCGCCGACGTCCGGCAGGTCGGCGTCACCGTCCGCGGACTCGACCAGGTCCTCCAGGTCGTCGAGCAGGACTATCGGGACCGAGTCCCGCAGGGGGCCGTCGGGCGTCTGGCGGGACAGGAAGGCCAGCTTCGGTCCGGTGAATTCGACGACGCGCTCGACGAAGTCCGGCGCCGTCCGTACGTCGAGCGGCACAGCGACGACGCCGGCGCGCATGCAGCCGAAGAACGCCGCGACCCACTCGGGCCGGTTGACCGACCATATGATGGCCCTGTCGCCCTTCTCCAGGCCCCGCTCGGCCAGCAGGGCGGCCACGCCTTCGGAAAAGTCCCACAGGCGCTGAAAGCTCCACCGCTGCTCTCGGAAGCCCGGCGTGATCGTAAGCGCGGTCGAGTCGCCGTACCGCTCCGCGGACTGCTCGAGGAGGTCGACAAGGGTCTGCATGGCTGGAGTCCTCCGTCTTTGCGTCAGTCTAGCGACTCGCTGAACCTGCGGAGCGCCGGAGCGGCCCTGTTCCGAATCGGTGGGAAGTGGCTGAAGCAGAGCACGTCGAAGTCTAGCTCGGCCAGCTTGCGGATCGAACGCTTGGCCTGCTCCATGTCGGCGGTGAAGTGGCTGGAGGGCAGACCGAGTTTGCCTCCGCGGTGCTCCAGGGCGTCGCCGACCATCAGGAGTCCGCGACCTGGGACGTGGACGCTGATGCTGCCCGGGGTGTGCCCCGGCGAATGGATGACCGTTACTTCGCCGAGGGAGTCCCCGTCCTCGAGACGCCGGTCGACCGTGACCGGCTTAGGCCTTCTCGACGCCACCAGGGGGGACATCAGGCGCGCCACCAGGCGGTTGGCGAACGGACTGGGAGGCGTCGTCTCTCCCTGCACGATGGGCGCTTCGTCGCGGTGGGCCGCGACGCCGGCCGAGCACGCTTCGCTCAGGTACGCCGCGTCTCCGAGATGGTCGGTGTGATGGTGGGTGATAACGATGTTCGAGACCTCGGATGGACGCCGCCCCAGCCGCTCCAGGGCCTGGAGCACGCCCCTGCCGGTGCCCCGCCACCCGGCGTCGACGATCGTGACCTGGTCGTCGAGAAACACGAAGACGCTGGTGCCCGGCAAGGAGACCTGGTACGCGTTGGACGCAACTTCGGACACTCTGGCCACGGAGAAGGCCTCCAATCGCCCTGGACTCGCCGCCGGCTGGACGCGGCCAACGTAGCACGGTGCCATACGGCGCGCAACATCCGCTTCAGCGACAGGCTGAGGCAGTGCGTTCGGCGCCGGGACTGGGTGTGGAAAAGTCACCGCGATTTTCCCGGTTCGAAGGCGCCAAGGCCCCGGCGTCGTGATAACATTCGCCGGGCCGTCATGGGAACGATGATCGACAAAATGCGCGGCGGCGTGAGCTACGACCTCGGCACGCTGCGAGGCGACCTCTTCGGAGGCGTCACCGCTGCCGTCGTCGGGTTGCCCGTCGCCCTTGCATTCGGCGTGGCGTCCGGCCTGGGGGCGATCGCCGGCCTGTACGGCGCCATCACCGTCGGCTTCTTCGCGGCTGTCTTCGGCGGCACCCGGTCCCAGATATCCGGCCCCACCGGCCCGATGGCCGTCGCGATGGCGGTCGTCGTCACCAGTCACGCCAGCACCCTGACGGAGGCCTTCACGATAGTCGTGATGGCCGGGCTGTTCCAGATACTCCTGGGCGTGATGAGGATCGGCCGATTCGTCTCATATACGCCCTACTCGGTGATATCCGGGTTCATGTCCGGCATCGGCTTGATCATCATACTCGTGCAGACGCTGCCGTTCATGGGGGCCAGCGTCGTCTCCGGCGGCCCGGTCGGGGCGATCAAGGCGTGGCCGGACGCGATAGAGGGGTTCGACGTTGGCGCGCTGCTCATCGCGGCGGCCACCCTGCTGGTCGTCGTGCTCTGGCCGGGCCAGTTCAAGAAGTTCCTGCCCCCCACGCTGGCGGGGCTGATCGTGGGCACGATGCTGAGCGTGCTCTGGATCACCGACACCCCGGTCATCGGCGACGTGCCCACCGGCCTGCCCGACGTGAAGCTGCCTGCCATCGGCCTCGACGTCATCGCCGGCGCCGTGCAGCCGGCGATCATCATCGCGCTCCTCGGTTCCATCGACAGCCTGCTCACCTCCCTGATCGCCGACGCGATGACGCGCACGCGCCACAACCCGAACCGGGAGCTCATCGGCCAGGGAATAGGCAACACGCTCGCCGGGTTCGTGGGAGGGCTGCCCGGCGCCGGCGCCACGATGGGCACGGTCGTGAACATCCGTGCCGGTGGGCGCACGCCGGTCTCGGGCGTGCTGCGTGCGGCAATACTGCTGGCGCTCGTCCTGGGCCTCGGAAAGTACGTCGAGGTGATTCCCCATGCGGCCCTCGCCGGCATCCTGATGAAGGTCGGCTGGGACATCATCGACTGGAAGTTCCTCCGCCGCGTCCACCGCGTGCAGCGCACACATCTCCTGGTGATGGCGATCACCATGGGGCTCACGGTGTTCCTCGATCTTGTAACCGCCGTGGCCATCGGCCTGATCGCTGCGGGCATGGCCGCGGCGCGGCAGCTCGAGCGCCTGGAGCTCGACAGCGTCGTGTCGGTGCCGATGATGGACAGCACCTTCTTCGGCGACGACGAGGCCCTGGGCGCGGACCCGTTCTCCGCGCGCGTCGGGCTCGTCGCCCTCAGGGGCAACTTCACCGTCGCGTCGTCCGTCAAGCTGATCAACACCATCAGCCTCGACATACGCGACCACGAGGTCGTCATCTTCGACTTCTCCGACACCGTCTACATGGACGACAGCGCCGCTCTCGTGGTGGAGCAGCTCATCGACATCGCCATCGCCGAGAACACCGAGTGCATCATCATGGGGCTGACGGGCCTGCCCGCCGACACGCTCCAGGGAATCAACGCGCTCGCGGGCGTTCCCGTGGCGCACGTCGTCGCCGACCTGGACGAGGCACGCGAAGTCGCGAAGCGACTGCTCGTCGAGGGGTAGGGACAGCGGCTACAGCGTCCGGCCGGCGCGCGCCCCGGTGTGTCCCTCCGGCGACACCGTGACCTCGCCGTTCACCACCACCCACTCGATCCCCACGGGGAACTCCTGGGGGTCGGAGTAGTCCGCCTTGTCGATCACCGTGTCGGGGTCGAAGACGACTACGTCGGCGGCAAGCCCCTCGCGCAGCACGCCGCGGTCCCACAGGCCGACCCTGGAGGCCGGGATGGAGGTCATCTTCTGGACGGCCTCCTCCCAGGTCAGCACGCCTCGCTCCCGGACGTAGCGTCCGAGGACGCGCGGGAAGGTGCCGTAGGAGTTGGGCCGGTCCTGGTAGGCGAGCGGCCCCGTGGGCGAGAGGGCGAAGCCGTCCGCGATGGGCACGCCCATCGGGTGCCGGAGCAGCGCGTCGACGTCCTCGTCGCACTTGTTGGTGGGCGCGAGCCAGGTCTGGCCGTCGTCCTCCAGCAGCATCAGCAGTCCCGCCTCCGGCGCCGTCTCGCCTCGCTCCCGCGCCAGCTCGCCTATCGACCTGCCGAGCCGGCCGCGGTGCTCGGCGAGGCCGGTCCGGCATATGACCATGTCGTCCCAGCCGAAGCCGAAGGAGTACTGCTTGCCCTGCTCGATCTCCGCGCCGATCCTCTTTCGCAGCGCCGGGTCGCGCAGGCGCTCGAGCGTGGCGTCGTGCCCGCCCTCCCGCGCCCACGCCGGGACGATGCCGAGCATCGGGCCGCCGCCGCGGGGCCAGGGGGTCACGTCGTAGCCGGTCTCCAGGCCGCGGTCCCTCGCCCGCTCGAGCAGCTCGATGGCGGCCTCCGCCTGGCCCCAGTACTCGCGGCCGGCCGGGTACATGTGCGCGACGACCAGCGGCACCTCGGCCGTCTCTGCGACGTGGATCGCCTCCTTGACGGCGTCGAGCAGCTGCGCGCCGTAGTCCCTGATCGTTGCGTGGTAGGCCCAGCCATAGGGCTTCAGCGCGCGGGCGATCTCGACGATCTCCTCCGTCTCGGAGAAGACGGCGGAGTAGATCAGGCCGACGCTCAGGCCGCGGGCGCCTTCCGCAAGCGCCTCGGCCACCAGCTCCCGCATGTGAACGCGCTCGTCGGCCGTCGCGCCGCGGCTGGCCTCGCCCATGGCGACGGCGCGGACCGGGTGGTTGCCCACGAGCGAGACGACGTTGACGGACGGCTTCGCCGCCTGGACGGCGGCGAGGTACTCGCCCATCCCGCGCCACGTCCACTCGAAGCCCTCGAAGCCGAAGATCGGCGCCGAGCGCGTGTAGACGTCCAGCATGTGGTCCGCGACCGGCGCGCCGGACATGCCGCACAGGCCGACGACCATCGTCGTCATGCCCTGCCGGACGGCGCTCTGTGCCAGCGGGTCGACGACGAAGGTGCCGTCGGAGTGGCAGTGCTCCTCGATGAACCCGGGACACACGAACATGCCGGACGCGTCGACGACGCGCGCCGCCTCGCGGCCGGCGAGATTGCCGATGGCGACGATCCTGTCGCCGGCCACGGCGACGTCCGCCCGGTACCAGGGGGCGCCGGTGCCGTCGAGAACGCGTCCGTTGGCTATCAGCAGGTCGTACATTTCGCCTTGTCGCGCGGGAATAGAGACTTCCCGCTCGGACTGTCGGCAGTATACACCCCATCCCGCCGGCCGGCGCCTGCCCTTCAAGATGGGTTGTCGAGGGGCTGAGAAACAACTGTCGTCCTGAGCGGAGCCGAAGGACCTGGGGTGGGGCAGGCTCGACGTGGACAGCGCGTTGACCCCGCCCCAGGCCCCTCACTCCGTTCGGGGCGACGTCGGGCGGGTCAATCGGCGGCTCACGAGGCGTGTGCGGATGGACTGTCGTCCTGAGCGGAGCCGAAGGACCTGGGGAGGGGCCGCCCCGACGTGTACAGCGCGTCGACCCCGCCCCAGGCCCCTCACTCCGTTCGGGGCGACATTGGGGCGTGTCAACCGGTGGCTCACGAGGCGTTGTGCGGATGCCCTGTCGTCCTGAGCGGAGCCGAAGGACCTGGGGTGGGGCAGGCTCGACGTGGACAGCGCGTCGCCCCCGCCCCAGGCCCCTCACTCCGTTCGGGGCGACATCGGGCGGGTCAACCGGTGGCTCACGAGGCGTGTGCGGATGGACTGTCGTCCTGAGCGGAGCCGAAGGACTTGGGGTGGGGCCGGCTCGACGTGGACAGCGCGTCGCCCCCGCCCCATGCCCCTCACTCCGTTCGGGGCGACGTCGGGCGGGTCAATCGGCGGCTCACAAGGCGTGTGCGAGAGGCCTGTCGTCCTGAGCGGAGCCGAAGGACCTGGGGTGGGGTCGCCTCGACGTGGACAGCGCGTCGACCCCGCCCCCGGCCCCTCACTCCGTTCGGGGCGACGTCGGGCGGGTCAATCGGCGGCTCACGAGGCGTGTGCGGATGGACTGTCGTCCTGAGCGGAGCCGAAGGACCTGGGGTGGGGCAGGCTCGACGTGGACAGCGGGTCGACCCCGCCCCAGGCCCCTGACTCCGTTCGGGGCGACATAGCGCCGGTCGGTTGTCTTGCCGGCGGGGTGCTCAGAGCGGCGGGACCATCCTGTGCCACTCCGTCGCCTGCTCGTAGGCGTACGCCACCCGGTACAGCAGCGCCTCACCGTTCGCGCGCCCGTGCAGCATCAGCCCCACGGGGAAGATGCCGCCCAGGCCGAACCCGCACGGCACGGACAGCGCGGGGTGGCCGCAGACGGCGGCGAGCAGGTTCCGGTACGTCCCGCGCGACCGCGCCTGCACCACGCGACCGCGTATCGTCGCCGTCTTCGCGTCCCACCTGTCGCCGAAGCTGCTGCCCGTCGGCATCGCGATGACGTCGACCTCCCACAGCGCCGCATCGACCTCCTGCCTGATGAAGGCGCGCCGCCTGACGGCCTCCAGGTAGTCGTCGAAGGACTCCGAGATAGCCCTCCTGGTGGCCTCGAGCGCGTACCGCCACGCGTCCGCGTGCTCTGCCGCGGCAGGGTCCGGATTCAGCGCGGGCGGCTCCGACAGCGTGGGGACCGCCGACGAACGCGCCTCCGCCCCTCGCGGAAGCTCGATCTCCCGCACCGTCGCACCCAGGTCGCCGAGGACGGACAGCGCGCGCCGGACGATCGTCTCCTCCTCCTCAGACAGCATGTCGCGCCAGACCCAGTCGTCCGTGGGCACGCCGATGGTCACGCCGTCGACGCCGCCGTCGATGCCGGCGAGGTAGTCGCGGGGCGGCTCGACGATGCTGGCCGGGTCGGCCGGGTCGTGCTGGCCCACCACCCCGAGCACGATGGCGTTGTCGGCCACCGTCTTCGTCAGCGGGCCCGGCGTGTCGACGCTCCACGAGACGGGCCACACGCCCATCCGGCTGATGCGTCCGAACGTCGCCTTGAGGCCGACCAGGTTGCTGTTGCTGGCCGGGTGCCGGACCGAGCCCGCGGTATCGGTGCCTATGGAGAACAGGCCGAGCGACGCGGCGACGGCCGACCCGGAGCCGCTGCTGGAGGTGCCGGGGCTCATCTCCGGGTTCCAGGCGTTGCGGCTGCTGACCGGCTGGTCGTGGCTGTGGCCGACCTCGGAGACGACCTTGCCGACCAGCACCGCGCCGGCCTCCTCCAGCAGCGCGTTGATCGTCGAGTCCCGTGTCGGGACGTACTCCGTCCGGTCGGCGTCGCCGAAGATCGTCCTGACGCCCCTGGTGGCGATCACCTCCTTCAGCGTGTAGGGGACGCCGTGGAGCGGCCCGCGTTGGCGTCCCGACCGCATCTCCCGCTCCGCCTCCCGGGCGCGGTCGAGCGCGTAGTCCGCCGTCACGGTGACGAAGGCGTGGAGGACCGGCTGCAGCGCGTCGATGCGCGCCAGCGTTGCCTCGACGAGCTCGACCGGCGAGAGCTCCCTGCGCCGCAACGCCTGCGAGGCGTCGCTTATGGTCAGCCTGCGGAGGTCCATCTCACCGATCTCCTGCCAAATTCGTGCTCCCCTAGACCGGTGTCGCGCGAGCGCAGTGTACACTCCCCGCTCTGGGATGGAGCGATCTGCGGACTATGGGAATAGACCGCCGCGTTCTTGTTGGCACACGCCGCGAACGCATATACTTGTCACCGCGCGTTGCGGATTCACGAGCGTAGAGGTCCAGCTTGAAGGTAGCCATCATAAACGTGTCCGGGTACGCGGGCTCCGAGCTCGCGGGCCTGCTGTGGAGGCATCCCGACGCCGAGATCGTGTCTGTCACCGGCCGGAGCGCCGCCGGAAAGCGGCTGCCGGAGGTACTGCCGCACCTGTGGCAGATCGACCTCCCCGTGACCAGGAGCGTCGACGTCCCGGTCGACGTGGCCTTCTCGGCGCTTCCGAGCGGGGCCAGCGCGGCCGTGCTCGCGCCGATCGTCGAGGACGGCGCGAAAGGGGTCGACATAGCGGCCGACTTCCGACTGCGCTCTCCCGAGGCCTTCGAGGCGGCCTACGGCTCCGAGCACCCGGCCCCCGGCCTGCTCCCGGACGCAGTCTACGGGCTTCCTGAGCTGCACCGCGAGGCGATCAGGGACGCGTCGCTCGTCGCCAATCCCGGGTGCTACCCGGAGGCGGCGCTGCTGGCGCTGGCCCCCGCCGTGCGGGAGGGCCTCGTCGCCGACGACATAGTGATTGACGCAAAGTCGGGCATCTCGGGCGCGGGCCGCGGCGGCCTGGCCGCGAGCACGATGGACCATTTCGCCGAGGCCAACGAGAACGTCAGCGCCTACGGCCTCGAGGGCCACGGCCACCAGGCCGAGATCGCCCAGGAGATCGCCGGGCTCAGGGAGGCCGACGACGCCCGCGTCACCTTTGTGCCGCACCGCATCCCGATGACACGGGGCATCCTCGCCACCTGCTACGCGCCGCTGCTCGACTCCGGCACGACCGGCGACGAGGTGAGAGCGCTCTACCGCGACTTCTACGACGGCGAGCCGTTCGTCAGGGTGACGGACGCCCCTCCGCAGACGAAGCAGACCGTCGGCTCCAACTTCTGCCTGGTGCACCCGACGGTCGACCCTCGGGCCAACAGGCTGATCGTCGTGAGCTGCATCGACAACCTGGTCAAGGGCGCCGCCGGCCAGGCGGTCCAGAACATGAACCTGATGTTCGGCCAGCCCGAGCAAGCGGGCCTGGAGCGTCCCGCGCTCTACCCGTAGCGTCCCGCCGGGAAGGCTTCCCGGCCCGCCCCGTGTGTCGCGCCGGCCCGCCTCGCTGTCGTCCCGAACGGAGTGAGGGACCTGGGGTCGGGGGGCCGACGCGCCGACCACGTCGAGCCGACCCCTCCCCAGGTCCGTCGGCTTCGCTCAGGACGACATTCCGGTGGTTCGCCTTCGATAGCTGGCCCAGCCGTTCGAGCACGTCCCGGCACGCCTCGTTGTCGTCCCGAATGGAGTGAGGGACCTGGGGTCGGGGGGCCGACGCGCCGGCCAGGTCGAGTTGCCCCCTCCCCAGGTCCTTCGGCTCCGCTCAGGACGACAGTCCGTTGGTTCGCCTTCGATACGTTGCCCAGCAGTTCGAGCACATCCCAACCCGCCTCGTTGTCGTCCCGAACGGAGTGAGGGACCTGGGGTCGGGGGGCCGACGCGCCGGCCAGGTCGAGTTGCCCCCTCCCCAGGTCCTTCGGCTCCGCTCAGGACGACAGTCCGGTGGTTCGCCTTCGATACCTGGCCCAGCCGTTCGAGTACGTCCCGACCCGCCTCGTTGTCGTCCCGAACGGAGTGAGGGCCCTGGGGGCGGGGGCCGACGCGCCGGCCAGGTCGAGTTGCCCCCTCCCCAGGTCCTTCGGCTTCGCTCAGGACGACAGCCCGTTGGTTCGCCTTCGATACCTGGCCCAGCCGTTCGAGCACGTCCCGACCCGCCTCGTTGTCGTCCCGAATGGAGTGAGGACCCTGGGGGGCGGGGGCCGACGCGCCGGCCAGGTCGAGTTGCCCCTCCCCAGGTCCTTCGGCTCCGCTCAGGACGACAGTCCGGTGGTTCGCCTTCGATACCTGGCCCAGCCGTTCGAGTACGTCCCGACCCGCCTCGTTGTCGTCCCGAACGGAGTGAGGGACCTGGGGTCGGGGGGGCGACGCGTCGACCAGGTCTAGCCGACCCCTCCCCAGGTCCTTCGGCTTCGCTCAGGACGACAGCCCGTTGGTTCGCCTTCGATACCTGGCCCAGCCGTTCGAGCACGTCCCGACCCGCCTCATTGTCGTCCCGAACGGAGTGAGGGACCTGGGGTCGGGGGGCCGACGCGCCGGCCAGGTCGAGCCGACCCCTCCCCAGGTCCTTCGGCTCCGCTCAGGACGACAGTCGTTGCGCAGGCGACCTAGTCCCGGCTGAGCAGTTCGAGCACGTCCGGGATCGCCGAGATGACGTCGCCGTCCCAGCCCTGGCGCGAGCCGTCCGCCCGGTCGTAGGGCGCCCGGATGAGCACCGCCGTCATGCCCGCTTCTGCCGCGCCGGTCAGCTCGCCGTCGCTGCCGTCTCCGACGAACAGGCAGCGCCCGGCCTCCACGTCCAGCCCGTCCAGCGCCAGCTCGTAGATGCGCGGGTCCGGCTTGGCGACGCCAGCGTCGAACGACAGCACCGCCGTGTCGACCAGCGGCCCGAACGGCGTCGACTCCCACAGGCGGGAGACCTCCTCGGTGCAGTTGCTGATCAGCCCGACACGGTAGCCCGACTGCCTCAGCGTCGACATTGTCTCGATCGTGCCGGGACGCGGCGAGAGGGCGCCGCGAACGTACTCGTACCGTATCCCGGCGGCGGCCTGCACCTGGTCTTCGCCCGGCGCGGCGCCGAGCTGCTCGCAGATATGCCGAAGCGTGGCCGCGGTCGACGGGACGCGGCCCACCATGCGGTCGGGCGCGGTCGCGCTCCATGCCCTGGCGAACTCGTCGCGGTCGACGCCGAGCAGGTCGGCCGTCTCGTCGGTCTTCTGGCGGTAGACGAGCCGGTGCGCCTCGGGGTGCGTCAACTCGTCCACCAGCGTTCCCCACAGATCGAACACCACCGCGTCGTATCTGCGCACCGCGACCTCGCGCCTCAGTAGTTGGGGGAGTCTAGCACGCCCCAGTGGTCCCGCCCCAGGTGCTTCACCGGCGTGATCGGAGGTGTTGACATGTTCACATGAGGCATTGACAATGAAGGCGGCGAAATACCAGGGGCGCGGCACTTCATGGGGATGTTCACAGCCCGGATCGGTGTGAGCAGCGGAAACGGTGGCGCTCCGAGATTCGTTGACGCGACCGTGGACACGGGCGCCGTCTATACGGTGCTCCCGGCCGACCTGCTCCGGGACGCCGGAATCGAGCCCTACGGGCGCGAGACCTTCCAGGTAGCCGGCGGCGCCACGGTAGACCTGCCCGTGGGGGAGGCGCGGATCACCATTGGGGACAAGGCAAGGGTCAGTCCAGTGGTGTTCGGCGATCCCGAGCGATACCTGCTGGGCTCCATAACCCTGCAGACGCTTGGCCTGATCCCGGACACGACGAACCACAGGCTCATCCCCGCACCGCTGTTCCTGTAGGGCGACGTCGCTCGTTTGGGCTGTCTGTGCTTCGCCTGCGCCGCACGACCCGCTCGCACTGAGTGCCCCGACGCTTCGTCGGCGTGTATCGAAGAGCCGGCATAACCCAGTCTTCTTGCGGGGCCGAGACGAGTAATGGTGGCAGGGCTGCGTGCGCCCCTCGATACGCGCCGCTGAGAGCAGCGGCGCTACTCGGGGTGAACGGGTTGCCTTGAGGGTGAAGTGAGTAGGCAGGCGCTTCTGCGACTCTGAACAGTTACGCTCCCGCGGCGGCGGTTGACTTGGCGTGGCTTGCGTGTTTTGCTGGGGGCGACAACCAGCCCCGGCCGGCGCACCGAAGCGGAGGACGACCGACGCCATGATCACCGTCTACCCCATCGGAACGACCATCTACGATCCCGGGAAGGCCTTCGGCGGCTACACGCTGCTGAACTTCCTCCACGAGCCGGACATCGTCCTGTTCGACATGAACGGTAACGTCGTCAACACGTGGAGGGTCGAGCGCGGCCCGAAGGAGCCGGCGCCAGGCTCGGCGCCGCTGCACCCTCACCCCGGTCCCAGGGACGACCCGCCGGGCGCGGGGCAGCCGTGGTCGGGCATCTGGAACTATGCCCACCTGCTCGAGAACGGCAACATGCTCGGGCCCAGGGAGTACGACTGGGACGACAACCTCGTCTGGGAGCCGCCCTACGTGCCCGGATACACCGCGGGGCTGTCGCGGCGTCTCGACAACGGCAACACCCTCTACAGCTCCCGCCGCGAGGTGCCCGAGGAGCACAAGGCCAGGGTCAAGGACCCGGCGCGCAGGCGACTCCCGTCGGGCGACCGGTGGCCGGCCGGACTCCAGGGGCACTCCATCTACGAGACGACGCCCTCAGGCGAGGTGGTCTGGGAGTGGGACTCCTGGGAGCACCTCGACGTCAATCACTACCTGGAGATAGACCCGTCGCCGAACTGGACCCACTTCAACCACCTCGACCCGCTGCCGGAGAACAGGTGGTACGACGCCGGCGACGAGCGGTTCAGGCCCGGCAACATCCTGGTAAGCCCGCGGACGCTCGGCTTCATCTTCATCATCGACAGGCAGACAGGGAAGGTCGTCTGGGAGCACTCCGGCAGCCATCGCGGCGGCGTAGCCGGCCAGCACGACCCGAGGATGATCCCCAAGCACCTGCCGGGCGCCGGCAACATCCTGCTCATCGACAACGGCCAGCCGCCCGTGCGGGACATCGCCCGCGCCGGCAGGTCCTCCATACTGGAGATCGATCCGGTGTCCGAGGAGGTCGTCTGGAGCTACGAGGACGACGGCTATCTCACGAGCGAGGACGCCGGCTACACGCACAACTACAACGAGTTCAAGTTCTTCACCGCCTATACCGGGAGCGTCCAGCGGCTGCCCAACGGCAACACCCTGATCGGCGAGGCCCTCGGCGGGCGCATCTTCGAGGTGACTGCGGACAAGGAGCTGGTCTGGGAGTTCGCGATCGAGCGGCACCGCTTCTACGAGACGGCCTACCGCTACCCGTACGACCACTGCCCGCAGCTCGCCCGGCTCGGCACGCCCAACGAGCGCGCCGTGGCGCCGCCGCCGCACGTCCGCACCTTCTACGCCGGCGGCGAGGCGGTCGAGCAGCTCACCATCGGACATTCCTTCGGCGACACGGAGGGCAGGCGGTGAGCGCGAAGACCCCGCCGCGGCTCGACCGCGGCGGCGTCGCCCGCAGCTTGGAGGACCTGGGCCTCGCGGCCGGCGACATCGTCTTCGTCCACAGCTCGCTCAGCAGCATGGGGTACGTCGAGGGCGGCGCCGACGCGGTCGTCGACGCCTTTCTCGACGTGCTCGGCCCGGAGGGCACCCTCGTCGTGCCCGCCTTCACCCCGCGCCACCGGCGCAGCTACTCGGTCTTCGATCCCGCGAACGACTACTCGGAGGTCGGCCGGATCACCGAGACCGTGCGCACGCGCCCCGGCGCCTATCGCAGCCGCAACATGAGGGAGTCGATGGCCGCGCTGGGACCGGCCGCCCGAGAGATGATGCGGGTGCACCGCGCCGCCGCCTGGGGCGCCGACGGGCCGTTCTGGAAGCTGTACGAGCTCGACGCCCGCATCTTGCTGCTCGGCGTCCCGTACTACCGGAGCACGTTCTGGCACCTGATCGAGCAGTGGACGCAGCCCGCCTACGGCAGGTGGCATGGCTTCACCGCCCGGATCAGGGAGGCCGACGGCTCCGAGGGGCCGCTGGACTTCCTGGGGTTCGGTCCGGGGCCGACCCTCCGTGGCAGCATGACCGACTTCAACAAGCTCGGCGCCAGGCTCGAGGCGCGGGGGCTCGTCTCCGTCGGCGCCGTCGGCAACGCGATGGCCCGCCTCTTCCGCGCGAGGGACGCCTTCGACTACGGCCTGATCGAGTTCCGGGCCGACCCGCTGCTATTCCGCGCCTCCGGCGACCGGCCGAGGCATCTTCCCGATGGCGTCATCGTCGGCGAGCAGGGCAACGAGAAGTCCGTAGTCGACCCGGACCTCATGTTCTCGCGGTAGCCCGCGCGGCCGGCCTAACCGACTGCCCGAAATCCGTCCTTCCGACGTCGAGTCCCTCACTGGCCCTATAGTGCACTCGGTTTCAGGCTGAGTGCCTTGGTATTCTAGGCGGAGGTGACGCCTGCAGGGTGATCGGAAAGTCCGAGCCTATCCGCGGGCGGCTGTTTTCCCTTAGGGACTCTCTGAATAAGTCCTGATGGTATTGTGGCATAGTAACAGCGTCATAGCTGACGAGGGAGGATAGGAAGCCATGAGCCAGCCGACGTTTGCGGACTTGGAATATGAGGGCAAGAAGCGCAAGACCCGCCGGGAGCAGTTTTTGGAACGCATGGACGGTCTGATTCCGTGGGAACAGATGGAAGAGCGCATCCGGCCGTTCTACCCCAAGGCCGGGCGTGGACGTCGTCCGTATGAGTTGTCGGCGATGCTTCGGATACACTGCGTGCAGTTGTTCTACAACCTGAGTGACCCTGGGATGGAGGACATACTCTACGAGGTGGATTCGGTGCGGCGATTCGTAGGGCTGAAGCTGTCTGGCCCGTTGCCTGACGAGACTACGATCCTGAACTTCCGCCATCTGTTGTAGGAGCACGAGTTGGGCGCAGGGCTGTTCGAGGAGATCGGCCGTCATCTGGAGTCTCAGGGGCTTCGACTTCAAGCTGGGACGATAGTTGACGCGAGCATCATAGCGGCGCCGTCATCGACGAAGAATCGGAGCAAGGAGCGTGACCCTGAGATGCACCAGACGAAGAAGGTAACGAGTGGCACTTCGGGATGAAGGTGCATATCGGAGTGGACTCTCAGACGGGAGTGGTGCATAGCGTGTCGACGACACCGGCGAATGTGAATGACGTGACTCAGACGCCCCAGTTGCTGCATGGCGAGGAGACCCAGGTATGGGGCGATGCGGGGTACCAGGGAGTCCACAAGAGGCTGGAGAATCGAGACCTGGACGTGGAATGGCAGATAGCGTTGAGGCCCAGCCAGAGGCGTAAGCTGAAGCCTGGGAGCGATGACGCTGTAACGGAGAAGCGCAAAGAGTCGGTCAGGGCCAAGGTGGAGCACCCATTCCTGTATATCAAACGACACTTCGGCTACGGCAAGGTCCGCTATCGAGGGCTGGCCAAGAATACGCAGCGGCTCATGACGTTGCTGGGGTTCGCCAACCTGATGAGGTCTGAGCAGTACTTGGCGCATGCCCCTGTATAGGTGTGCCCAATAGGGCTGGCAAGGGCAAAACGCCCCGCCAGGAGCAAGAACAGGACGACACAATCCCCGCCAAGGGTGGCGCAGGGGGCTTCATTGTTCTCCCTAAACCGCTCGAATCAACCTCACCCTACGCTACGGCGAGTTGTTCAGAGGTTCCCTAAGCGGCTTCGGCCGAGCCAACATGGGCAGCCTATCCCTCAGGGTGTAGCGGATTTCTGCTGAATTCAGACAGCAGTTCATGGGCCCGGTCCTACGACAGCGTTGGTAGTGCGTACCTTCTGCCAGAGGTCATTTGGGACAGTCGAGTAGCGGTAGCAGCTCGCCCAGGTCGTCCATGCACCCACGGCCTTGTGAGCGATGGTCCAACATCGCTGTCCCCACTGACGGAAGCGCAACGCTGTCTGGGAACGTAAGGCTAGACCGTGTCCAGAGCCCGATGGAGCCCGGGACAGCCATCGGTGCTGAACAACCTCAGGTTGCTATTCTTGATCCGTCGAGTATATTGGTCTCTGAGAACTCCCAACCTGCCCCGGCCTTTGTACCACCTGAGGCTCCCGGGCCCAGAATGCCCGTCGCCTCGGGCGGGGTGTATCGAAGGTCCCAAGGCGACCCAGCCTTTGACGGGATGCCTCTCCGGCGGGCTAGACTTCGCGGCGCCAGACCTCGTACGGGTTCTCCCGGTTGGCCATCGGGAACTCGACGCGCCTCCCGAGCCGATGCGACTCGTGCACGGCCATGATCATCTCCAGCGCGGCCCGGGCGTCCCTGTCGCTTGAGCTCCGGACGACGTCCCGGCCCTCTTCGACGGCCGCGATCAGCTCCCTGACGATCATCCGGTTGCTCAGGTGCATCGACGACCTGGCGGGCACGTCCTCGTGCAGTCCCCACTCCTCCAGCACGACCGGCTCCCACTTCTCGTCGGCGTTGCCGGGAATCCACTGGCCGTACGGGTAGACGAACATGTTGCCCTTCGGCGAGTTTCGCACCGAGATGATGCCGCGCGTCCCGTACGCCTCGAAGCCGAACCAGCTGTCCGTGCGGCCGCCCTGCATCTCGCTCGGGAGCGACTCGAAGTGGGCCGCCGTGCCGTTGGCGAACGCGTAGTAGGCGGACACGCCGTTCCCGGCGATCAGGCCGATCTCCTCGTCGCCGTCACGCGCGTCGTCGACTGTCACGTCGCGGCCGTCCTGCGTGACGTGCCCGGTGGCCCAGGCGACGTCAGAGCCGGCGATGTAGCGCATGCTGTCCATCATGTGCGTGCCGAGCACCATCAGGTCCTGCGCGCCGGAACGGTGGTCGCACTTGCCGTGGGCCTTCAGCGTCTGCAGGTCGCCGATGGCGCCGTCATCCACCAGCTTCTTCGCGTGCTGCTCGTAGGGATTGGCCCTGCGGTGGGCGACCGCGACGCGGGTACCCGACCGCGCGCACGCGTCGACCATCGCGTCGGCGTCCGCCAAGGTCGGCGCGAACGGCTTTTCGCACAGCACGCCTCGGACTCCAGCCTCCGCGGCCGCGACGATCATCTCGCGGTGGGGGCCGAGCCACCGCGGGCACACGGCGACCAGGTCGAGGCGCTCCTTCTCCAGCATCTCCCGGTAGTCGGCGTACGCCGCGCCCGCGCCCGTGCGCTCCTTCGCGGCATCTAGGCCCTCGGGGTCGTCGTCGGCGACGGCGACGAAGTCGACCTCGGGCAGGCCCACGAAGGCCACGTCGAGCCCGTGGCCCCAGTCACCCCGTCCCGTCCTGCCTATGGCTCCAGCACGATATTTCGTCATAGTTGACTCTCCGGTCGCCGCGTATTGAGCTTATCCAGCTTCACCGATGCGCATCATGCGATCAGGACACCCCATCACTCCAATGGCGCGATCTTGCCGGGCGATTCTCGTCTTCGTGCTCGCGCCCAGGCTTCTCGCAACTCGGCGCGATGCAACTCCACCCATTCCATGACGAGGCTCCGGGCTCGCGCGGGGAGACGGCCGTGGAGTACGGATGGAGGATCGATGGAGATTACGGCTCGATGGCCGCCGTATCGCGCGTGGAAGTGCGGCGGCGCATGGTCGGCGAAGTACATCTGGATTACGATCCCGTAGAAGCGGCAGAGCTCAGGCATCGCGCAGGATCGACGCGGCCCCCGGCATAATCTGTTCGACGGACTTGCCGGTGAGCCGCATGTAGAGGGCGTCGGGGCACAGCTCCAACTCCTCACCCCAGGCGATGGCGTCGTACTCGGTTATGCGCACCGCGTCGAAGCAGGCGCGGTCGTTCCAGACCTCGAACACGCCTCCTCCCGCCAGGTGCGACAGGTCGACCTCGCCCGCGGAGCCGTCGGAGTACTCGATCCAGATGCGGTGGCCCTCTCGCGACTCAACCGCCGTAGGCCGAATTGGCGCCATGTCCACCCCTGATCCGTAGTCCTGCCCGAGGCTCATTCGCCACTTCCCATGCCCGGAGAGTTCCCTTCCAAACCCTGCCTGACGTCGTCAGTCACCATGATACCGCACCGTCGGGAATCTGACCGTCAGGAACAGCGCTCCTCGTTCTGGCGGGCATCACTTCCACTGAGGATCACGCGATACGTCCCTCGAAGCTGTAGAACGGGTCGTCCTCGTCGAGGGGCAGGCTCACCGGGGCGCCCTCGTGGGCCGACTTGTACAGCGCCCGCACGATCTCGACGTGGTGCGCCGGCACCTCGATCGGGACGATCGGCTCCGTGTCGTTGGCGATGCTCTCCAGGAACAGCCGGCTCTGGTACTGCTCGGACGCCCGCTCGGGCACGCCGGACACGTCGTCGGTGAGAGCGGCCAGCGCGTCGACGGCGGCGTCGTCTCCCAGGCCGAACGTCGTGTCGGCCTCCCAGTAGCTGGAGCCCGGGGAGGGCTGGTTGAAGTACTCCTCCCCCACGAGCATCGATGCGTCGCGGCCGAGTATCTCGAACCGGCCCGGCGGGGTGAGCCGCTGCTTGTGGTTGAGCAGCGACGCGTGGATCGTCCCGGTCGCGCCGTTGGAGTAGCGCACGGCGGCGTGGGTCAGGTTCTCGTGCTCGATCTCCCGAAGCGCCGGCCCGGCGAACGCGAACAGCTCGACGGCCCGCGAGCCGAGCACGTAGAGGAACGGGTCGATGATGTACCTGCCGTGGTGGAACGCCGCGCCGCCGCCCTCTCCGGCCCAAGTGCCGTGCCAGCCCCGGTAGTAGCTCTGCGGCCGGAACCAGTTCAGCTCGACGCGGGCGCTCGCGACCTCGCCGAGCAGGCTCCTCTCGACCGCGCGTCGGGCGAGGGCTATTCCCCGGGGGTACCGGGCCCCGCACTGGGAGTGGAACTTGATGCCCGCGCGCCGGACCGCGTCCGCCATCGCCGCCGCGTCGGCGACGCTCCGGGCCATCGGCCCTTGGGTGAAGACGTGCCGGCCGGCCTCGGCCGCTGCGATCGTCGGCTCCGCCCGCACCGCGGGCGTGGTCAGCAGCACCATCGCCTGGACGTCGTTGTCCCGTAGAAGGTCTTCGTGGTCGCGGTAGACGCGGATACCCGCGGTGGCGGCCGACTCCGCCAGCGCGGCCTTTCGCAGCTCGTGGGCGCGGGTCTCGTCGTCGCGGGCCTCGCCGGCCCGCAGCCGCGCCGCGTGCGCCTCGACGAGATACGCCTCGACCTGGCGGGCCCGGCGGTGCTCCGCGCGCTCGGGCAGGGGGTCGGCCACGGCCACGACGCGGGCGACGTCGCACAGGCCGGCGTAGATGTCGGTGTAGAGGCGCGAGATGGCGCCGCAGCCGGCGAAGCCCACGCCGATTCGGTCGTCGATCATGTCAACCCCTTCCCGGACGGCGCGGACCGGCCCCGCGGGCGGGCGCTACACGTCCACGCCGTAACGGACGTCGACTCTCGTGCCGGTGCGGGCCGACTCGTAGGCGGCGTCGATGCTCTGGAGCACGTGCAGGCCGTCGACCATGTTGGGTCGGCCCGGCCGCCCGGCACGGAGGTCCGCGACGAACTGCTCGATCCAGATGTAGTACCAGACGTGGCTGACGATGCTGGGCAGGGGCGCCAGGTCGTAGGTGATCGTCTTCTCGGGCGCGCCGCTCCACTGCGGCGACGCGCTGGTGACCTCGAGGGTGTTGCCTCCCACGGGCGTCCACTCGGCCCAGCCGTTGACGCCGCGCAGCACGAACGCGCTGTCGTACGCCTGGTCTCCGACGGTGATCGGCTTGGTGTAGCCGTGGTGGAGGCTGCCGAAGCCGCCGTTCTCGTACTCCATGGCGAGCACGGCGATGTCTTCCATAGGCTCTTCCATGTGCCCGAACGGTCGGCCGGTCATCGCCTGGACAGTCTTGACCTCACAGCCCATGACGGCGCGCATCAGGTCGAGATGGTGGCAGCCGATGTAGTGCAGCACGCCGCCGCCCTCGGTGTCGAGCCTGTGGGGCGCCGCGTTGACGTCCTTGCCGAGCGGGCCGCCGACCTGACCCCAGAACTGCCTGCTCTCGATGTCGACCGGCTCGCCCAGGACGTCCTCCTCGATCAGGCGCCGTATGTCGAGCGCGGCCGGGTGGTAGCGCCACGGGTACAGCATGAAGGTCGTCAGGTTGTTGCGCAGTACGGCCTTCGTGACCGGTATCAGGTCCTCCGACTTGCGCGCGAACTGCTTGTCGACCATGAAGTGCTTGCCGGCCTCGGCCAGCTTCAGCAGCGCCGGGGCGACGTCGACCGGGTACAGCACGACCGCCGCGAGGTCGAAGTCCTCCTTCGCGATCATCTCGTCCAGGTCGGAGTAGAGCCCCGCGCCCGGATTGTGCTTCTTCGCCTCGTCCAGGAACGAGCTGTCGTACGTCTCGCAGTACGCCACCACCTCGACACCAGGGAGGCGCCGGACGTCGTGGATCAGCCGGGGGCGGGAGTCGTCGAACGTGCCCGCGTGGCCCACGCTCAGGCCGACGTGCGCCGCTCTAAGTGGTCTGTCGGTTGCCATCTACCGCACCTCGTGTGGGGTTATGTGTGCGAGTTGCCCCGCCGCTCTAGACGCCGTACTGCACCTCGACGCGGCGGCCTGTGCGGGCCGACTCGTATGCGGCGTCGATGCTCTGCAGCACGTACAGCGCATCGTCCATCGTCAGAACGCCGGGCCGCCCGGCGCGGATGTCGTCGATGAAGCGCTCGATCCAGCTGTGATACCAGACCGAGGTCATGATGCCCTCGAACGTGGGCACGTCGTAGTCGATGACGCGGTTGGGGGCTCCGCGCCACGACGGCGCCTTGCAGCGGACCTCCAGGCGGGGCTTGCCGACGTCCAGATATCCTTCTCCGAACTCGCTCCGCAGGCTTATCGAGGCGTAGTTCGTGCCGAGGTGCCCGAGGTAGCCGCAGTGCAGGGTGCCGAGCGCGCCGTTGTCATACTCCAGCGCCAGCATCGCGGCCTCTTCCATGCCGGGCTCGATGTGGCCGTTCGGGCGGCCCGTGATCGCCTGCACGGCCCTGACCTCGCCTCCGACCAGGAACCGCATCGTGTCCATGATGTGACAGCCGACATAGTGCAGCGAGCCGCCCGACTCAGTGTCGACCCGGTGCGCCGGTCCAAGCGCCTTCGTAGCGTCGACTACGTCGAAGATCTGGTTCGCCTCGATGGCCAGCGGCCGGCCCATCAGCCCCCGGTCCACCATGTCGCGCAGGTCCTGCGCCGCCGGATGGTAGCGCCAGGGGTAGGCGATGAAGGTCGTGATCCCGCTGTTGCGGACGCTCTTGACCACTTCTATCAGGTCCTCGGACTTGCGGGCGAACTGCTTGTCGACCAGGAAGTGCTTGCCCGCGTTGGCCAGCTTGAGCAGCGCGTCCGGGACGTCCCTGGGCAGCAGTACGACGCAGGCCAGGTCGAAGTCCTGCTTCTCGATCAGCTCGTCGACGGAGGAGTAGACGCCCGCGGCCGGGTCGAAGGCCTTGGCGACGTCCAGGTAGGACGGATCGTAGATCTCGCAATAGCCGACGACCTCGACGCCCTCAAGCTGCTGGAAAGTGCGGATGAGCCTCGGGCGGGACGAGTCGAGGCTGCCCGCGTGCCCGGTGCTCATGCCGATGTGGACGGCCTTCAGTACCTTCTTGTCAGTCATTGCGCCACCTTGGGGAGTAGTGCGGAATGGGGCCCGATCCAATCTGGGCGCACTATAGATTAGGCCCTATGCCGTGTCAAACACTTCCCGATCATTCACTCATAGAGGAAGTTCTCGTAGCGGTACGAGTGGTCGTGATCGAGTTTGGGAGACCAGAAGCGGTCGTTTCTCGGCCCAACCAACGCGCTTTCCCCGCCGGAAAGGCATTCGAGGATCGCATGTACGACGTCGAGGGTGGTCAGGTAACCCTTGCGCTCCGCCCGATCCAGCTCTGCGGAGCACCGGTCAGGAGGATACACACCGCCGAGGATGGCGAATCGGTCTTGCAGGTAGAACTCGGGGTCGTCATCGACCTCTATTGCGCGGGACAGGTAGGCTCCGTGGTCTCCGTAGACGAACAGGATCGCGCCGGGGTCATTGGCGCGCAAATGCTCGACTATCCGCTGCAAGTAAATGGCCGCCTCATTGAAGTTCGCCTCGTATTTGGATAAGAAGCGACTCCTGCGGTTGGCATCGTTGTGGTCGTATGACCCTTGAGTGTGGCCGGGCATAGGGAAATGCGCGATGACGAACTGTGGGCGGCTCCTGTCAACGTCGGTCAAGGCCCGAACGAGGAATTCCCCCGGGGAGAGTCGTTCTACGATCGCCGGCAGCGGTCCGACTTCGTGTGCATTGTGGTTCCAGCAGTGGCCCCAAAAGGCCCATCGTCTTTCGTCCTCATCCAACAGGGTACATAGCGCCGGCGCGTCATTGTGGACGTAGTTGTCGATATGCGGCCCCTTGGCCCGACCGAAGTAGGTGTCGGGGTACATGAACGTGGATTCGTAGCCATTCTCGCCCAGCAGCCAGACAAGCGGGCTGAGATCATGCCCGGTCAGGTAGCTTACTGCGCCTGAGCGAGCTTTCTCCTGTTGGGCCAACAGAAAGTCCAGGTCGAGCGCCAGGAGGGTGCTTAGCGAGTGTCTGGTTGGAATGCTGTTGGCGAACAGGTTCCTGAAGCGGCGCATGTCTCGCTCGACGATGCGGTGAAACTCTGTTGTCGCGATCCCCATGTGCTTGCGCGTGATGGCTTCCGGGGCTATGGCATCAAAGCCGATGAAGTAGATGTTCGGGGTTTCGTGGAAACTGACAGAGCGCAGTCCGGGGTGGTCTTCCCAGCCGTCGGCGTAGTATCCGCTGCTGCTGACGGTCTCGGTGTATCTGGGATTCAGCGACACGACGGCGGCTGCGAGGAATAAGGCGACCCCGAAAAGGGCGAACACGCCCCAACGCGATGGTTCCACGATGCGGGACATGGCGTACACGGCGAGAGTGGAGCCGGACAGCGCCACCAACCCAAAGATGGTGGCCCACATGACGACGTTGTCAGGGTGCAGCAGTCCCCCGGGGTTGGAGAACGCGGCAGTGAGGGCCGGCCAGGCGTTCTTCCAGACGAGCGTGGCGACGGGCAATGCCGCAACTACCGAAAGCGCAAGCCCAGCCCAACGACGCTCGTCCATGAGCTGAAACGCGACAAAGAGCGTAAGCGCCGCGGCGGCGCATATGGGCGCGAGCCAGATCCTGTTCTGCGGGTAGAAGAGCTCGGTGTGGACTATGTAGGCTGTGAAAACGCACGCTAGCGTAATCGCCGCCAGCACAGCATTGGCGACGGTCCTTGGCCAGGGAATGAGGAGCGCGGCGGCCAGCAGAACGCCGCTCACCGCGATCCTGCGCACGAGCACCAACCCGAGCTCGTAGTCCGCGAAGTTGCCCTCGGAGCCGCTGTGCGTGGTGCCGAGGGCGGCGACAACAAGCAGAGCTGCGACCGTGAGCTTGAACGCCCCTGGCGATCTAGCCGTCAGGAAGCAACGGCTACCCGTCGAGATCGCCGATGTCAGGAGATTCCGCAAAAGACGGGTAGGGGCTCCCCGTGTCTTCCAGGACGTGACCCTGGCGTGTGTGTTGAGTGCCCCGACTGAGCTTGTAGACTTGCAGGACTGCGGCATCGTACATAGGCCTCTCGACGCCTGTCAATCGAAGACCATGCTCCCAGATTCACGGCTTGACTGCGACGGACAGCGTGCTGGGGCGCCTCCGATGGGGTTGGGGGCGCATCACGCCATGGATGGGCTCTCCATTCGCGGAATGGGGGCGAACGTGGCGTTGTCGGGATTGGCGGCCGGCTGCTATACTCTTTCGGCGCCCGACCCGGTTGGGAACGGCCTCTGCTCCGCCGGTGTGGCGGGGCGTTTTGTTTCAGGACGCGCCATAGACCGACCTCAAGGCCCGCCGAGTCAGTACGGCGGGCCGTCGAAACCGGAGGATAGAATGGCAACGGTCGCCACCCAGCCGTTGACGCCGTACCAGGTGCAGCGCTACAGCCGCCACATCATCATGCCCCAGGTGGGCAGCGTCGGCCAGCGCAAGCTGCTCGACGCCAAGGTGCTGGTCGTCGGCGCCGGCGGCCTCGGCTCTCCCGTCGCCGTCTACCTGACGCTCGCGGGCGTCGGCACCATCGGCATCGTCGACTTCGACACCGTAGACGTGACCAACCTGCAGCGCCAGATACTGCACCAGAACGACGACATCGGCCGGCGCAAGGTCATATCCGCCGAGGAGACGCTGAAGGCGTACAACCCGGACGTCAACGTCGGCGTCCACGAGGAGCCGCTCACTTCCGACAACGCGATGGAGGTCATCGGCGGCTACGACATCGTCGTGAACGGCGCCGACAACTTCCCGGCACGGTACCTCGTAAACGACGCCGCATACCTGAACGACAAGCCGCTGGTCGACGGCAGCATCCTCATATTCGACGGCATGGCCTCGGTCTTCCTGCCGGGCCAGGGCTGCTACCGCTGCCTCTTTCCGCAGCCGCCCCCGCCGGGCGAGGTCCCCAGCTGCGCCGAGGCCGGCGTGCTCGGGATGCTTCCCGGACTGGTCGGCACGATACAGGCGACCGAGACGGTCAAGCTCATCATGGGCATCGGCAAGTCGCTCACCGGCCGCCTGCTGATCATCGACGGCCTCGAGATGGACTTCCGCACAGTCAAGCTGCGGCGCAATCCCGAGTGCCCGCTCTGCGGCGATAACCCGACCGTCACCGAGCTGATCGACTACGAGCTCTTCTGCGGCGCGCCCGCGGTGCCCGCCTAGCATCCCGAATGTCGGAAGCACGCAACGGCCGCCTGCGCTTCGTCCTGCTGCCTTGTATATAGGCGGGCGGCTCGACGTGAGCCGTTCGCCGGCATCGGCCCACGCTAACCTCGCTTCTAGCGCACTCAAAGGAGAGTGACACAATGGCAGCACGAGTAGCACATCCCGAGTCCATAGCGGAGACCGACTGGGTAGCGGAGCACCTGGACGACGACAGCGTGGCCATAGTCGAGGTCGACGTCGACACGTCGGCCTATGACGACGGCCACATCCCCGGGGCCGTGGGCTGGAACTGGACCACGCAGCTCAACGACACCCTGACGCGCGACATCCTCACCCGCGAGCAGATGGCGTCGCTCCTGGGAGCGTCGGGCATCTCGAAGGGCACGACCGTCGTGCTCTACGGCGACAACAACAACTGGTTCGCGACCTACGCCTTCTGGCAGCTCAAGGGCGTCGGACACAGGCGTGTCAAGATCATGAACGGCGGACGGCAGAAGTGGATCGACGAGGGCCGGGAGACGACGACCGACGTGCCCTCGCCCACGAAGCGCATCTACCGCGCGGGCGACCCCGACCCGAGCATCCGCGCCTCGCGCGATTACGTGCTCGAGGTCGCCTCGACGCGCAACAACGTCGGCCTGGTCGACGTGCGCGCGCCGGCCGAGTTCAGCGGCGAGCTTCTCGCCCCGGCGAACCTGCCGCAGGAGGGCTCGCAGCGCGGCGGACACGTCCCGGGCGCAGCCAACATCCCGTGGGCCTCGGCCGTCAACGAGGCCGACGGCACCTTCAAGTCGGTCGAGGAGCTGCGCGAGATCTACGGCGGCAAGGGCATCTCGCCCGACAGCGAGGTCATCACCTACTGCCGCATCGGCGAGCGCTCCTCGCACACCTGGTTCGTCCTGACCCAGATCCTGGGCTACCCCAAGGTGCGCAACTACGACGGCTCCTGGACCGAGTACGGCAGCATCGTCGGGGCGCCCATCGAGCGCTGATCCCCGCACCGGAAGTCCAACCGCGAAACACTGGCGCCCCGGCCATTCCGGCCGGGGCGTTTCCATTGGGCCTCGACGACGGCGCTCCCACTGCCAGGCCTAGCCTAATGTGTCGTTACGTGATACATTTGACGCTTATACATCCAGCGGGCCGTATGGCGGGCGTCGCTTTGTCAAAGGACTCGAGATTCCGACCATTGCGGTAGAGCGCCAGTTCCGATTCGTCGTCAATACCAGGGAGAGCAGCTTTGAGCCTCCACACGTGCACGTCTGGGTCGGTAGCGAAGATGTTTGCCGTATAGAGTTGATCGGAGGCACATTCATGGATGCTCCTCCGCCCGGAACCTTTAGGGACATCATGAAGACCTATGCACGATACGCCGAAGACATCATAAGGGCGTGGGACGCCATTCATGGAGGGTAGGTGATGGAAGCCGTCCTGGTGAAGAACGCCAATCGGATGATGACTGTGGCCAGCCTGTTGGAAGACGGCATCGAGCTGAGTTTCGCGGACGGGTTCAGGGGGCTCGTGCCGTATGCCGATGTTCCTGAGATCGGCGAGCGGACGGCTGTGTCTGGCCTCGATTTGCCGAATCCGTACGAAATGGTCGTCGAGACGGCACGCGGTGAGAAGGTCGAGATCCCGTGGGACTTTGCCCGCCACTACTGTGACGCGTCGTATCAACCGACCATCGAGGCCGTAGCCACGCGGGGAAGGCGGACCGTTGGAGCGCGCATCAGGCAGTCCAGGCAGTCTGCCGGACTGACGCAGGCAAGCCTCGCTCGCGCCGCCGACATCGGTCGCGTGACGCTGGTCCGGTTGGAAAAAGGCGAACAGTCTCCCAGGTTCAAGACCCTCGACGCGATCGCCAAAGCCTTGGGGGTCGCGGTTACTGAACTGCTCGTCGAACCGGAGTGGCTTCCCAGGTAGGCCATAGTGGCTAGCTGTTCAGAGTCGTGGGACGCCTGTCTTCCTCGCCTCACCCCAAGGCAACCCGTTCACCCCGAGTAGCGCCGCCGCTTTGAGCGGCGCGCATCGACGGGCGCGTACGACCTCGGTCGCCGCCCTTCGATACAGCCCGCCCAGAGCGGCGGGCCACTCAGGACCAGCGGGACGAGGGAGGCCTTCACGTCCGAACAGTTGCATCGGCAACTGTGGAGCTGAGGATGGGTTCCAGGCGAGTCGAGCCTGCTTCCGGCGCTACTACAGGCCCAGGAGCGTCTCCAGTACCGAGCCTTCCTGCGCGACCGCGGCCAGCACGTCCTCGTTCGCCGGCGGCAGCGGCTCGACCGGCACCTTGACCACGATCTTGCGCAGCGGCGACGGGCCGTTGGTCTGCAGCCTTGGCATGTGGACGTCCTCGGGGCCGAACAGCGCGTACATCCCCTCGACCAGCCTCACGACCGACATGTCGGCGTCGGACGGGAACGGCGCGTACGTCACGTCGTCGCCCTGGAAGACGGGCACAGGCCCGCCGGGGACGAGGCGGTCGCTCAGCGGCGCGTAGCCGATCGACTCCGCACCCTCCAGCGGCACGTGAACGTCGAGATTGTGCCGGTGCGCCTCGAAAAAGGTCTCCGCCGGGGCCATCGTCGTCGCTCTCTGCAGCACGACGAAGAGCCCCCTGCCGCCGAGAATGGGAAGCCTGACCGCCCCTCCGTCCTCGATGTCGGGATGCGTGAGGTCGGGCAGCTCCGGGTCGTTGAGCAGGCGCCACACCTCCGGGATGTCGCGCCGCACGGCGTACTCCTCGAACTGGCTGATGAGCCCTGCTTCCATCTCTGTCCTCCTGGATAGGCTGTGGGGAGGCTATCACACGACGTGACTGGCCGGTGGAATTGTCGCCCCGAACGGAGTGAGGGGCCTGGGGCGGGGCGCAGTCGACGTACGTGGCGAGTCGACCCCGCCCCAGGTCCTTCGCGTTGCTCAGGGCGACAGCTTCCAGATGTGGCTGGACGGTGGAATTGTCTCCCCGAACGGAGTGAGGGGCCTGGGGCGGGGTGCAGTCGACGTGCGTGGCGAGTCGACCCCGCCCCAGGTCCTTCGGCTTCGCTCAGGACGACAGCTTCCAGATGTGGCTGGACGGTGGAATTGTCTCCCCGAACGGAGTGAGGGGCCTGGGGCGGGGTGCAGTCGACGTGCGTGGCGAGTCGACCCCGCCCCAGGTCCTTCGGCTTCGCTCAGGACGACAAGCTCCTGCGCGGCAGGCGTCTACGCGGTGCGCACCGTGCTGTCCGACGCCGGCCGCGCGATGCCCATGAGCAGAAGCACGGGCCCCGCGAGGAGCAGCCACATCGCCGTGTCGAGCCCCCAGGTGGCCGAGACGATGCCGAGTCCCAGCGGCGCCAGCGACGCCGCGAGCCCGAAGACGTTGCCGAGCGCCACGATCGTGCCGCTGCGGCCCGGCAGCGAAGAGTACGCCTGCCCCTGCAGGATCGAGTACCATCCCGCGCTCCCGAATCCCAGCGCCGCGACCGCGGCCAGCTTGAGTTCGAACGACGGCGCGAGCAGGAACGCCGGGTACAGCAGCAGCACGACGAGCACGCTGAAGCGCAGGTACGTCAGGCCGCGCACGCGCTCCAGCAGCGGTATGACCAGGAACTCTCCGACCAGCCCGCCGCCGACCCACGCCGCGAGCGCGAGCGCCGCGCTCGACTCGGACACCCCGGCCACGTCGACCATGTACAGCGCCAGGAAGCTCTTGAATATGTCGAGCATCAGGTCGGACGCCTGCAGCAGCGCCAGCCACCTGACCACCTGGAAGCGCCGGAGCGCGCCCACCGCGGCCCGCAGCCCGTCCAGGAACGACGGCACGTCGTCGCCGGCGTCTCGCGCGTCCGGGCCTAGCGGGGCCCGCCGCACGGCGACGAGGGCCGGCAGCGTGAGCGCGGCCACTGCCAGGAAGGCGCCGCGCCACCCCAGGCCCACCGCGACGGCCGCCGTCAGCGCAAGGGGGCCGATCACGTTGCCGATGCCGCCCGCGAACGTCCACCGCGCCATGTTCTGCTCACGCCGTCCGGGCCAGGCGTCCATCAGCGACGCCTGCGACAGGCTGACGAACGCCCCCGACGCCGGGAAGAAGACGACCCACGCCACGAGCAGCACGAGGAAGCCCTGGCTCGCGGACACCAGCCCGAGGGACGCCGCGAACGCGACGCCGCCGCCGAGCACCAGCAGCCTGCGGTACCCCACGTCGCCCAGGATGCCGATGAACGGCTCGACGAAGCTGGCGAAGACGCCGGGCACGCTGAGCAGCAGCCCGATCTGGACGTACGTCAGGTCCAGGTCGCTGCGCACGAGCGGCCACGCGGCGCTGCCCACTCCGTCGACCAGCTCGTCGATGAACTCGATCGCGAGGAACGTCAGCAGCGCAGCGGCCGGCAGACGAAGGCGGCGCATCTCAGCTACCGGGCCCAACCGGAGTCAGGCACAACTCTCCCAAGCTGGGAGTCCAACCCCGGCCGAGCGCCTCTCGATCCCGCTATCCACTATTCACTATCCACTATCCACTACCCGAACCGGAACGAGAAGACGTCGGCGTCACGCAGTGCGAACCGCAGACGCACGGGCCTGCCGGCGAGCGGGCCGACGTCGCTCCCGTCCTGCCACGAGACGGCGCGCTCGATCTCGTCGCCAATCAGCTCCCGGCACTGCTCCAGGCCTCGGCCCGGGAGGGCGCGGCCCTCCGCGTCCTGCAGCTCGACCCTGACGCTGCCCGCCGCGCTCGTCGAATAGTTGATCTCCAGCTCGCGGCCCGCGAAGGTGAACGGCCTCGTCGTCATCTCGCCGCCGTCGTACGGCGCGTTGAGCGACGCGAAACCGTCGAGCCGCAGCGTCATCCGCTCCAGGTGCGACGTGATCTGCGCGTAGTGGCGCTGCACGTAGAACGACATCTCCGCGGGGCCGGTCTGGACTACTCCGAGGGCGGGGTAGTTGTTTCGCGTCGTCCAGTTGGCCGCGCCGATGCCCGGCCTGAGGAAGCTCTCCCGGAACGTGAAGTCGTACGTCGCCGTGCCCGCCCGCGTCGTCATCAGAACGCCGTCCGAGCAGTCCTCGGGCTCGCCGGCCTCCGGGTCGACCGCGTCCTTGCTGCTGCGCCACTCTTCGGGCGGCAGCGCGCGCCGGCCGAAGAGGATGCGGCCGGGCATAGCGACGTAGATGTGCGGAGCGCGGAAGTACGGGCTCGTCTGGTTCGTGTACAGGTGCTCCGAAGGCGTCGTCGTGCCCGTGTCGCTGTACGTCATCAGCGTCGGCTCGCTCCAGTCGAGGAAGTTCTCCGACGTCGCCCGGGCCGTCGCCCGCTTGCCGCCGACCATGTGCCGCGCGTACAGCACGTACTGCTCCTCGACCTCCGACCAGAACATCACGTTCTGCGAGTCGAAGTGGTTGCGCATCACGTTGGGGACGATCAGCTCCTCGCGCAGTTTCCTCCAGTGCACGCCGTCGCCGGAGACGTACGCGAACAGGCCGACGTTCTCCGCGGTCGTGTTCTGAAGCGCGTTGGCCTTGTAGCGCTCCGCGTCGGTCACGCCGGGGCGCGTGTCCCTGAACGCGCAGAACTGCGGCGCCTCGACGAAGCCGATCACGTTGTGGCTCGTCGACCCGTCGACCTCGAACAGGCCCAGGTCCGGCTTGCGCCAGGCGATCCCGTCGTCGCTCTCCGCGTAGCACGTCAACGACCGCTCGGCGTCCGAGCCGCCCCTGTAGTACATGCGGTACACGTCGCCGTCCTGGAAGACGGTCGTGTAGAACGAGCTGGGATGGTCGGGGTATCCCTCGACCGCGGTGTCGTACTGCACCGCGACGCCGCCCGGCCGCGGCTCCTGCAGCTTCAGCCGGGCGCCGTCGAGCCGGTCGGCGAGCAGCCTGTCGACGAACAGCTCGCGGCGCGATCCTATGTCCAGTATGTCTTTGTCCTGCACCTGCCGTCTCCTTTGGGGGAATGCGGGTCGGGCCGCTCCCCGCCGCGCCACGGTACCATAGCGGCCGGAGTGGGGCACGTTGACCGGACAACGGGCCTGCTGGTATCGTCCTTGCAGTAGTCTTCGCCTGTCCGCGGGCCCCGGGACGAGCCCGTGACGGGCCAATCGCCGTGGAGGCAAACATGCTCAACATACGTACCTGTATCGTCGTGATCGCCGCGGCGCTCCTGCTCGCCGTGCTTGCCGCGGGCTGCTCCAGCGACGACGCCGCCACCGACGAAGGAGCGGGCGACGCCGGGTCGGCCGCGCCCGCCGCGGCCTCTGACACCACCGGGTCCGTGGATGCCGCGCCCGCCGATCCAGCCGACTCAGGGGCGGGCATCCAGCAGCAGTTCGACGCGTCCATCGTCTTCACCAGCCCGGTCTTCAACGAGAAGAGGCGGATACCCAAGAAGCACACCTGCACGGAGATCTCGGCCAACGTGCCAAACATCTCTCCGCCCCTGGCCTGGGAAGGCATCCCGGAGGGCACGGTCAGCCTGGCGCTCATCATGGACAGCCTGGAGGTCGAGGGCGCGGAGCGTGTCCACTGGGTCGTGTGGAACATGCCGCCGACGCTCACCGGACTCGAGGAGAACGTCGAGCACGCGGGCAAGCTGGAGGACGGCACGGCGCAGGGCACGAACGGAGGCGGCGAGGTCGGCTATCTCGGCCCGTGCCCGCCGATCATCGTCACCGGATTCGGCGCCCAGGCAAGCGTCGGCGAGGAGAAGAAGCGGGACATCGAGAAGTACTACTTCAAGCTGTACGCGCTGGACTCCATGCTCGAGCTGCCGCCGTCCACCACGAAGGTCGACCTGCTGAGGGCCATGGACGGCCGCGTACTGGCCTCGGGCGAGCTGGTCGGCGAACGCCAGGGCCCGCTGTCGATGCGCGAGCACTAGCAGCCTGTCCGAGAAACACGGCTGGCGAGTGTTTGGGGGTATGATGTTGCCAGTCCCAGTAGCAGGGAGTCGTCGATGAGCAAGACCTACCTTCCCTACGAACCGGACCAGCAGTTGCTGATGCCAGCGGCGTTGCAGGAGTGGCTGCCTGACGACCATCTGGCCTACTTCATATCCGACGTGGTGGACCAGTTGGACATGTCGGAGGTCACAGCTCGGTACGAGCGGGAACGTGGCGGCGCTGGAAGCCGAGGCGCAGGCGGCTGCTGAACAGGCCAAGACCGAAGGTGGTAAGCACCCGGGGGTGCCCGACGACAAGGCCCAGCGTAACTTCACCGATAGCGAGTCGCGCATCATGCCCGCACCTGGAGGAAAGGACTTCCTGCAAGCGTACAACTGTCAGGCGGTGGTGGACAGCGCTCACCAGGTGATCGTGGCGGCGCGGGCCACCAACCAGACTTCGGATAAGCAACAGGCTGCGGCGATGATAGAGGAGACCATCGACAACGTCGGTGCAGTTCCCAGAGAAGTGTCCGCCGATGCTGGCTATTACTCGGCAAAGGCAGTCGACGCTCTCTATGGTATGGGCGTGGACCCGTTCGTCGCTCCGGAGCAGACCCGCCACGGCCGGGTTGTACCACCCGCGCCCCGAGGTCGCATACCCAGCCATCTGTCTCCCAGGGATCGGATGCGACGGAAGTTACAGACCAGCCGGGGTCGGGAGCGCTACGCTTTGCGGATGCAAACTGTGGAGCCGATGTTCGTACAGATCAAGCAGGGCCGGGGATTCCGGCAGTTCCTGCTAAGGGGACTGGACAAGGTGAACGGCGAATGGTCGCTGATCTGCACCGGCCACAACCTGCTCAAACTGTTCCGCTTTGGGGGGCAATTTGCACAAGAAAGCACGGGGCGATGGGCCAGCCCAACGCATCAGGAACTTTGCCGGGTAGTGAGCACGGCGCTATTCGCAAGCTATCTGTGGCCCGGCCGGGCCAACCGGCAAAATCAGTTGTCGCGATCCATTGTCGCTGACCCGCAAGCACCGTCAGATAATCCTCGGACGGACTGCTAGTGCTGCCCTTCGAGAGCCTGTTTCAAATGTGGCATGTATTTGACGGTGGGGTTTCCTGTTTGGTCATGCCGGCTGTGTGCGGAGCCTCATGGTTCGCAGCGAGGCGCCCGAAGCGGCCATGATCACCATCCGGGCCGCCCGATAGGCTGAATGCGCGCTCGAAACGGCAGCTAGACTCCGATTCCACGCCCCCGTGGCTCGCCACGCCCTCCACAGGGTGCGCAGGTTGAAGGCCGTGGCTAGCAGAGTCCACTCAGCCACCACGTTGGGTAAGCCGCGTAGCAGGAACCGCTGGGCCTGCTGTTGCTCTTTGATGATCCCGAAGACCGGCTCGACCAGTTGTTTTCTTTGCCTGTACGCCTCTTTGGCTTCTTCCGTGGACATCCAGGCGCGGTGGCGGCGCAGGTCTGCATCATGGGGACTTATCTCCAGAGAGCGGCCATGGCGCTCGTTCTTCGTACAGACCCCGAAGGCCGGACAGGCCCGGCACACGGCCGCGGAGGAGCGGTAAACGCGCACAATGGTGCGGCGGCCTCGCCTGACGCCGGCAAAGCGCAGCGTGTAACCCTCCGGGCATCGGTAGCTGTCGCTCGCCTCGTCGTAGGTGAAGCGGTCCTTGTGATACGGGCTCTCCAGAGCCCGGTCCTGCGACTCCGGCATGATCACCTGTTGGCCCCTCCGGGCGCACTCCTGCAGATTGCTCCCTGAGTGATACCCCGCATCGGCCAAAGTCGTCTCCGATCTGTGACCTGAGGTCTCCTCCGCCTGCTCCATCATTGGACCCAGTTGCGACTGGTCGGTCGTGTCGGCCACCACCTCGGCAGCCGTGATCAGCATGCCGGACACCTTCCCTTCACCCATTACCGGAGAGACCATCGCCTGGGCGTTGTATGCCATCGCGATACCCTGGCGGGTCTTCATCATTCGGGCGTCGGGATCGGTCAGGTTGATGAGCTTTTGTCCATCCCGGCTGGCAAGCTCGCCCATCGTCTCACGCACCTGATCCCGCAATACCTTGCGGTCGTGCAACGCCTCTGGCAGATGGCCGGTAGCCGGCTCATCGCCCGCCTCGTTCTGCGCCTCCAACTCGGCAACCGCCCGATCCGTCCGGCCCAACAGACGGCGCAACCCCTCGGCGTCGTGGGTCCGGTTCCTTGCCGCGTTCGCCCCGACCTTCGTCCCGTCCACCGCCTGCACCGCCAACTCCACAAGCTCCATCTTGACAGCCGTCTGCACCGTGCGCTTGAGCAACCCCCTCATACCATCCCGGTGGGAACGGTAAAAGCGCCACAATGTGACGTGGTCCGGTCGCTGGCAGCCCGTCAGCCACAAGTACGGTATCTGGTCGCGACACGCCGCCTCCAGCTTGCGGCTCGATCGCACTCCGGTCATGAAGCCGTAAAGCCACACGCCCAACAGGGCACGGGGATGGTAGGACGGAGCTCCCATCGGGTCACCCTCTCTATCAACCCCGATACCAGCCCAGTCATCGCCGTCCAGAGCATCGACGAACTCAGCCACGAATCGGGCAGGATGACCGGCCTCCAGCAACTCGTCGAGACTCGGAGGCAGAATCCACATCTGCTCACGGTTGAGTGGTCGATGCGGCATACTCTACTACCTCCAATTCACGGTCTGACTCTCCACCAAGATACCCTATCGCCAATACCCACGACTTATGAAACAGGCTCTTCGAGCCCGTCAACCGTCGCGGAGAACACACACTATGGCCGGCACGGCCAGGGTGGGCACCGGCCCATCCGCGCCGGCGCGCGTTCAGCGGCCCAGGCGGTTGCCCTCGTCGAGATAGGCCGACCCCGCGAGGGTGCTGACGGTGACCTGCTGCCGGTAGTCGCCCAGCTCGGCCACGTGAGTTTCCGAGCGCGGCTCCCCGGTCGGCATGTCGCTCCCGGCGAGCGCCTCATGCAGCACGCGTCCATCCATCTCCTCGCCACCGGGGAGGCCGAGGATATGGAGAACCGTAGGGGAGACGTCGATGTTGCCGGTCGGGGTGTCCACGACGGTCGACCGGAGGAAGCTCGGGCCGCGCGCGATCAGGGTGTTCCGAAGCTCGTGGCGGCTCATGCCGCCGTGCGTGCCCGCGCCGACAGGGCCTCCGCTGGCGGCCGACGTCCCCGGGAAGCCGGCGTCGTTGCGCGCGGAGCTCCACGTGAAAGACATCACGAGGTCGGGACTTCTCGGGCCGTCGATGCCGGCCAGGCTGGCGGGCAGGGTACCGGCTATGGGCCCGACGCGCTCCGAGGCCAGCATCGCGCCGCACCAGGGCTGGCTCGCGAGCCACGCCGCCAGCCGCGCCACCGTCGCGGGATCGGCCTCGTGCGCGTAGAAGAGCGCCGCGCCGCCGTTGGGCGCGACCAGCACGCCGCCGGGCTGGCCCCCACCCGGAAAGCCCGCCGCGCGAAGCTCGGCCTCGATGTCCACGACGGCCTCGATGGTCACGTATCCGTGGTCCGAGACCGCGATCACGTCGGTCTCCTCCAGTGTGCCTCTGCGTTCCATCGCTCCGATGATTCGCCCGAGCTGCTCGTCGGCGGACGCGAGGGCCCGGTTGGAGAGCGTCGATCCGACACCCGCCCTGTGGTTGGAGCTGTCCGGCTCGGAGAACCAGATGAGCGCGACGGCCGGGTCGCGCTCCGCGAGCACATACTCGGTCAGCACGCGCGTCCCGCGCTCCATCTGCGAAACGTTCGGCGTGACCTTGGGCGGCCATGGGCCGAAGCGCTCGACGAGCTGCTCGTTCAGACCGCGCGGCATGCAGAACTCCGGGTGGATCGTCGCCCCGCCGAGCGTCCCGGCCCGCGGGTTCTGGACATAGGCGTTGCCGGAGGTGCCGACGCCCACGGCCACGTACTCTTTCCCGTGCGCGTGCAGGATGTCCGCCAGCGTCGGCGCCAGCAGGACGTGTCCAGTCCGCTCGGCGATCCGGGCAAGCTGCGGCTCGAGCGCCTGCACGGTGCTGTTGGCGTCGTAGTCGCGGATGACGACGGTGTTGCCGGCCAGTCCGTGCGAGCCCGGGTGGTATCCGGTGACGAGGCTGGCGACGTTGATCCGGGTGACGGTCGGGAAGACGGGGTGATTGCGCGCGAAGGTGACGCCTTCGGCCGCGAGGGCGGCGAGGTTCGGCGCCAGGTCGGCATTCACCTGCGAAGGCTGGAGTCCGTCGAATGCGGCTATGAGTACGCGGGTCACTTGCGAGGGTTGCGCTAACCACAAACTGGAGGCTGGCTCAAAAGATAGCCCCCGACGGTACTTGGGGCAAGGGGGGCATTCCTGACTGGACACTGCCAGAGGCGTCAACTACGATGTTGGCGCTCGCCGTCTGGAGTGTGTCTGAGGTACCGGCTGGGTTCTGGATGCGCCGAGAGCAGCCACAGCGCCATGGACAGGGTGGCGCCTGCCGGTCGACACGCCTCTCGCCGTCCAGTCCCCGGCGGCGCACGTGCGGTAAGGAGGTGGTCGGATGAGCTTGTCCAGGGCATTGCGTCACAGGCTGCCGTTCCTCGCGGCCGTCGTGGGCACCCTCCTGTTTGCGTCCGCGTGTGGTGGGGAAGCTGCGGAGCCGTCTCCGACGCCGGAGGCGGAACTGTCGGTGAGCGAACTGGTCGCGAGCGCGGGGGAGAAGCTCGCCGCCATTTCGACCGCGAAGTTCGAGATGGTAGACGAGAAGCAGTCGGGGGCCAAGTTCTTCGGCAACACGTTGAAGACCGTCACCGGCGAGATCGAGACGCCCGACAGCGTCAGGATGCTCGTGGACGTGGAGAACCCGGGCATGGGATTCGTGGAGATCACAATCCTTGCGGTAGGCGACCAGTCGCTCATGAAGTTCTCCCGGGACGCGCCCTGGGTGCCCCTGCCGCGCGACCAGGTGCCCTTCAAATTCGGGGAGATCGGCCTCACGCTGAGCAAGATACTGCCGGTCATGCGGGACGTGGCCATCGCGGGCCGGGAGTCGGTCAACGGCGCGGAGACGATACGTTTAGACGGGAATGTCGTTTCCGAGGAGATGTCGAGCCTGATCACGTCGGTTGACGCCGGCCATGCGATCACGTTGAGCCTGTGGCTCGACCAGACAGACCATACGCTGCGGCAGTTCAGGATAGCGGGCCAGCTCTTCGACGACGACGCGCCGGGAACGAGCCGGATGGTGACGTTGGAGATCGACGTTCCGGTAGACATCCAGCTTCCGGACGTAAGCGCCGGCCCGTGAGCTCCGCCAGGACGTTCCTCGCCTCCCGAGCGTCCTCCGAGTCGGCCGTCCTGGGGATAATCTGCCTGGGCGTTTTCTCGACGGCGCTGGACCAGACGGTGGTGGTCGCCGCGCTCCCCAGCGTCATGGTCGACCTGGAGATCCCGCTCACTGACCTGGACACGGCGGCGTGGATCGTGACCGGCTACCTCGTCAGCTACACGGTGGCGATGCCGCTGGCCGGACGGCTGTCAGATGTCTACGGGCGCGTGAGGATGTTCCAGGCGGCGCTGGTCGTGTTCGCCATCGGGTCGGCGTTGGTGGCGGTCGCGGCCAACTTCCCCTGGATCGTGTCGGCGAGGGTGCTGCAGGCCTTCGGAGGCGGCGCGACCGTGCCCATAGGTCTCGCCATGGCGGTGGCGGCCGTGGCGCCGCAGCGACGAGGCGTCGCCATAGGCCTCGTCGCCGCCTCGGCCGAGGCCGGGTCCGTGCTGGGCCCCCTGTACGGCGGGGCGATAATCGAGCTGATCGGCTGGCGCTGGATATTCTGGCTGGACGTCCCCCAGAGCTTCATCCTGATCGCGCTCCTGGCGGTCCTGCCGAACCGCGCCAACCCCGAGGCCAGGATGGACTACGTCGGCGCCGTCGTGCTGGGAGCGGCTCTCACCGTTCTCACGATGGCGCTGTCCCAGAGGAGCATCTTCTCCGGGGAGTCCGTGGTGCCGTACTTCGCGGTCGCCTTCGGGGTCCTGCTGGTCCTCGTGTTGGTCGTCATCGAGAGGCGGACGGTCCAGCCGTTGATGGCGTCATTCCTGTACACGTCGAGGGCCTTCCTGTCGTCCAACATCACCCAGTTCATGGTCGGAGTCGCCCTGATCATCGCGCTGGTCGCGGTGCCGCTCATGGCGGGCACCGTCATGGAGAAACGGGCATGGGAGAGCGCCCTCCACCTCGTCCGGCTCACGGCCGTCATCCCGGTGGGGGCGGTCGTGGGGGGCTACATACTGCGCTGGACGAGCGTCAGGGCGGTGTGCATCACCGGCCTCGCCTTCATCGGGACGGGCCTGCTGTTCATGAGCGGCTGGGAGACGGAGGTGACGCAGCTCCGTCTCACCGTGCCCCTGGCGATGGCCGGACTGGGATTCGGGCTGGTGATCCCGCCGATCGGCGTCAGCGCCCTGAGCGCGGCGCCCAGCCACTACTGGGGCGCCGCGGCCTCGTTGGTCACGGCGGCGCGAATGGTGGGCATGGCGTTGGGGCTGGCGGCCCTGTCCGCCTGGGGCATCGAACGCTTCTACAGTCTGACCGCCCACGTCACGCTTGGTGCGACGCCCGAGGAGACCGAGGCGCCGCTGATCGAAGCAGGGGTGACCGTATTCCAGAACCTGTTCATGATCGCCGGGTTCCTGTCCCTGGTCGCCATTCTCCCCGCCCTGTTGATGAGGGTCGAAGACGCTGAAGAGGCCGATGGCGTCGTCTGAGGCCGTCCTCGGACCTGGCGGGCCGTGTGGCCGATGCGATACCGTCGTGCTAGAGTTCAGGCACAAGGGTGGGACAAGACGATGGCTCTGATATCCTGTCATGGCAACCTCGAGGGTAGGACCGTATCCAACCCGAAGTCCCCGGGCGAGGTGTCCTGATCGATGTCGACCCGAAGCAGAGAGTTCGCATACGCCGAAACGCTATCCCCGTTCCCCGAGGGCTGGTACTTCGTAGCAAGCCGTCGGGACGTCATTAAGGCGGAGCTCGTCCGCAAGACCTGGATGGGAGAGAGCATCGTCGTCTGGTATGACGAAGGCGGGCGCGTCTGCGTGGCCGAGGCCTTTTGCCCGCACCTGGGCGCCGATCTCGGGCCCGAGGCCGGAGGACGCGTATGCGCGGGCCGGCTGGTCTGTCCCTTCCACGGCTACGAGTTCGACACGACCGGCCAGTGCGTCGACACCCCGTTCGCCGAGCCGCCAAGGACCGCGAAGCTGCGGGTCTTCGAGACACGGGAGGTCCTCGGCCTGGTCTTCGCGTGGTGGGGAATCGGTGACCGGCCGCCGCGGTGGGAGCTGCCGCCCGATCCGCCGCACCCGGAGGGCTGGAGCGACTTCGAGATATGGACGACACGGTTTCCCGGCCATCCCCAGGAGACGACTGAGAACTCGGTCGACCTCGCCCACCTGCGCTACGTGCACGGCTACGACAACGTGAACCCGGTCGGCGAGGCGACGGTCGAGGGCCCCCGTCTCGAGAGCCGCTTCGACTTCAAGCGCTCCCGGACGATCGCGAAGTTCGCCACGCTCACCTTCGATATCTCGGCGATCACCCAGGTCTTCGGGCTGGGGTACTCGTACGTCGAGGTACGCGAGCACTCCATCGGCATGGACATGCGGCTGTGGGTGCTGGCGACACCCGTGGACGGCACGCTCGTCGACCTGACGCTGGTCTCGCAAGTGTTCGAGATACGCAAGCCGAAGCGGCTGTTTGTCGGCCTCGGCTTCCTCCCGGTCAGGCTGCGCGCGCCCCTCATGAACAGGTTTCTCGCGGCCCAGCAGCACGACGACGTCCTGCAGGACGTCGTCATCTGGGGCCGCAAGCGGTACGTGTCGCGCCCCCGTCTCTGTCGCTCGGACGGCAAGATCATGCCGTACCGGGCATATTGCGCCCAGTTCTATCCCGATCCGGGCGACGCCGCGGTCCCGGAGCCGGTTGCTCCTGGCGGGGCGGGACAATGAGCGGGCGCGACGGGTTTCTGCCTGTGCGCGCGCTGCGCCTCGACTTCGGACGGGAGGGTAGACCATGAACAGGGTACTCGGGTGGCTGAGCTGGTTGGTCACGTCCCGTCCCTGGGCAACGCTCCTCGCCCTGCTGGCGCTCACGGTCCTGTTTGGCTATGGGTCCACGCTGCGGGCGCCGCCGACCGAGGGCGCCGACGTCGCCTTCCTCCCCCCGGGGCACCCGGTCGCCAATGCGACCGGTGAGATCGGCGAGCGCTTCAGGGAGTCCGGGGAGGTCAGCATCGTAACCCTCCTCTTCCGCGGGGAGGCGCTGACGCCCGCCGGCCTCTCCCAGATGGCCGCCCTGACAGGCGCCGTCGTCGGCGATCGGAGCGTGAGCGAGCTGCTCGCGCCGGCCAACCCGTTCGTCGCGCCCTCGGTCCTGATCGGCGCCGCGTTGCAGACCGACGACTTCGGGTTGGTCACCCAGGCGCAGATAGACGCGGTCCGCAACGCGCCCGAGCTCAAGGGCGCCCTGGACGCGATGACCGGCATCGACGCGGACGGCACGCCGGTCGCGATCGCCAACATCCGGCTGATCGATACGGGAGACGAGCGGGTACAGAACGCCGAACGGAGGATCAACGAGCTGGCGGCCGCGGATGAGGGACCGCTGCGCGTGAGCAGCCTGTCGCCGGTGGTCGTGGAGGACGAGTACAAGAAGGCCACCGAGGAAGGGATGGCCCCGCTGATCGGCCTCGCGCTCGTGCTGATCGCGGTGCTGCTGCTGGTCTTCACCCGCACCGTCTCCGACATGCTGCTGACGCTGGCGGGGCTCATCTTCTCGCTGACGTGGATCGTCGGGGCGGAGGGCTGGCTCGGCCCGAACGGGCTCGGTCTCATAGGTCCCCCGAGCTCGCTGACCGCGATGGTGCCCGTCATCATCATCAGCCTCACGGTGGACTACGCTATCCAGGCGATCTCGCACTACCGGGAGCAGCGGGTCGAGGGCCAGCCGGTCGTCGCGGCCGTGCGCACGGGGCTGCAACACGTCACGGTGCCGCTGACCCTGGCCGCGGTCACGACGATCGTCAGCCTGCTGGCCACCCTGTTCTCGCCTATCGGGGTGATCGGCGACTTCGGAATCGTCGCGGGGCTGGGCGTCGGAATGAGCCTGGTGGTGATGCTGACGCTGATCCCGGCCGGTCGATTGATGATCGATCGGTGGCGGGAGTCGCGCGGCAAGCTGGGACCGGCACGCCCGATCTCGAACGCTCTGCCCGGCATCCCGCGGGTGGCGGAGCTGCTCGGCAGGTGGGTAACGCGCCGGCCCGCCCCATACCTGGTCGCCGTGGTGCTCGTGACGATAGGGCTCGGGTACGCCGCCACCGGCCTGAAGTCCGAGTTCAGCATCAAGGATATCCTGCCCAGGGGCGGGAGCGTGCTGGAGGACATGAACACCCTGGAGGCCGCCGTGGGCGGCTCTACCGAGGTAGCCAGCCTGCTGATCAAGGCCGAGGTCACGGAGAGCCGGACGATCCTGAACCTGCACGATCTCAGCGCCGCCTTCGAGGACGAGCAGCGCCGCCCGCCAGTGGCGGCGGGCCCGATCCACGGATCGTACGCGGCCCTCATCGACGACTGGACCGAAAACTCCGGGGAGCCCGGCGACAAGTACGACCCTGAGCTGGAAGCACTCTTCCGCGCAGCATCGCCCGGCGTGGAGCTCGATCCGGGGCTTATGCAGCAGGTGGTGGACAGGCTCGTCCAGAACGAGCCCGACCTGTCCCACTTCCTGGTCAACGATCCGGCGGGCGTCGATACGCTGCTGCTCCAGTTCCCGATCTACGTGGGCGATCCCGCGGGAGCGCGGATGCTCCAGGGCCAGGTGGAGGAGCTCTGGTTCGGCGACGACGGGGCGATCACGGCGATATCGGATGAGGTCGTCGCGGTCGCGGTGACCGACCAGATCACGGACGGCCAGACGGCGGCGATCAGCACGACCGTTGCCGTCGCGCTGAGCATCCTAGCCATCTTCTTCTGGGTGACGCTGCGGCAGCCCACGCTGGGTATCGTCGCGGTAGGCCCGATCGTGTTCGTCCTGATCTGCGTGCTGGGCACGATGGCGCTGCTCGGGATCCCCTACACGCTGGTCACTTCGATCATCACGGCGCTGTCTATCGGGATCGGCGTGGACTACACCATCCACGTGATCCATCGTTACAGGGAGGAGTTCGCCCGCCTGCGCAACCCCGAGCGGGCCGCTATCAGGACGCTCGCGACCACCGGTTCGGCTCTGCTGGGCTCGGCTCTCACCACTGCGTTCGGGTTCGGGGTGCTGATTGCGTCGCCGCTGCTTGCGTCCCAGCAGTTCGGCATCACGGCGACCATCACGATCGTCTACTCCCTGGCCGTCTCAGTCCTGGTGGTGCTGCCCGCAATGGTGGTCTGGGGGGCGTACCAGAACGCGCGGATGCGTTCCATGGTGGAGCGCATGTGGGACGACCTCGACGTGGCCATAGAGGACATCCATCTGCGCCACGAGCAGGGTCAGGGTTCTTCGTAGGAAGGAGGCTCATGCAACTCCGCAAGCTATCAAGGGGATTGAAGGCCGCGTACCGCGGGTCGGACGTCCGCGGTCGCGTGGAACGCTTCGATGGATGGACGGACAGGGCGCGCACGGAGGATGTCGGCCCGGCGGGCTACGACCATGTCGAGACGGTCAAGGAGTACTACGACCTTTGCGGCGAGTTCATGGTGTTCGGATGGAGCGAGTCCCTCCACTTCGCGCCGCTATCGGCCCACGAGAGCCTGGAGGACTCCCAGGTCCGGCACCAGCGGCTCATGATTTCCAAGCTGGACTTGCGCGAGGGCATGACCGTGATCGACGTCGGTTGCGGGATCGGCGGACCAATGCGCCGTGTCGTCCGGGAGGCTGGTGTGAGGGTCGTGGGGGTCAATACCAACGAGATCCAGTTGACGAAGGCCAAGGCGCTGGACGCCGAGGCGGGGCTCGACCACATGGTCGACTACGTCGCGTGCAGCTTCATGGACATGGGCGCCATCGCGAACGACACATTCGACCGGGGATACGCGATAGAGTCGACGTGCCATGCGCCGGACAAGGCGGGGGCGTTCGCCGAGATATACCGCGTGCTCAAGCCGGGAGCCCTATTCTGGGGTCAGGAAATGTGCATGACGGACGAGTTCGATCCCGGCGATAGCCGGCACCAGGCCATCAAGAAGGACCTGATGCACGGCATCGCGCTAAATGACATCGCGACTATGGGCGAAGTCAACCGGGCACTCGAAACGGCGGGATTCCGGGTCATCGAGGCGAAGGACCGCGCCGTCGACGAGAACAGTCCGATCACGCCGTGGTATCAGCCGATGGAGCCCCGCGGCAAGACGCTGGGCAATGCCCTGCGCAGGACTCCGCTGGGCCGAAAGGCGCTCCTGGGGACATCCAGGCTGACGGAAGCGCTGGGGATGTTCCCGAAGGGGTCGGCGGATGTCGTGGCGCTGATGGACCGTACCGCCAACGCCTACGTCGCGGGCGGCAAGGCCGGGGTCTTCACGCCGCTGTACTGCTTCCTGGCCCGCAAACCGGAGTAGCGCCACCCGGCTCGAGTCCGCGGCCTATCGGCTGATGCCGGCGGAGACGTTTGTAACACCGCCATACCCGCGGAGGGAGCCCCTTGTATAGCCGTGATTCCCGCGCAGGGAGACCTTTGCACAACCGTCATTCCCGCGCAGGCGGGAACCCAGGGGGTTGGGGGCTCAGCTACGAAATCCACGGATGTCCGCCCTGTCGGGCTCCATTCTGAGGAGTTACGCAAGGGTCTCCCGGCGCGGGAGCCTGGTCGCCCGCCGCCGATCAGCTCTCGTGGCCTCCGGCCCGGCGTCGCGGTCTCTTCGCCTTCCTGAAGCGCCAGCCGTACATGAGGCTGCCGTAGTGGTTGAACGTCCGTCTCGCCTCGGGGTCGTCGAAGGGGTAGTCGGCGCCGATCTGCCTCGCCGCGGCGAGACCGGTGACGAAGCAGGTCTCCTGGCTGTTGATCAGCGTATGGGCGCCGCAGTGCCAGGTGCGCCGCCTGCCCTGGATGAAGCGGAACAGGGGAACGAGCCACGCGATATGGCGCACGTCGTGCACGACGTGCTGGAACCACCACCGGCCGACGATCTTCTGCTCGTCTATCCTGCTGACGGGGTTGTAGGTCACCAGGCAGGGCTTGTCCGACCGGCCGGCCCACGGCTGCTGGTTGTGCATTATGTAGGTGATCTCGTAGTTGTCCGGCCTGGCGCCGTACTGCTCGATGTGGTTGCTCCGCGTCGCGAGGGGCTTCGCCTCGTTGTCCGGCAGCACCGAGGCGTCCGAATGAACGATGGCATGGTTGTGCAGCTCGCTCTCGTAGCGTACCGATGAGAGGATGTAGCGCTCCAGCAGCGTGGGTCTGTCGAGCAGCATCAGCGTCTGGTTCGCGTTGCACGCGAAGACCACGTCGTCGAAGGTCTCCGTCTCGCCGCTCTCGTCTTCCACGAGGACTCCGGACTTCTGCCGATACACCTTCCGTACCGGCCGGTCCAGGTAGATCTTGTCCCTGAATCCGGCCGTCAGGTTCTCGTAGACGCGCCGCGTTCCCTGGTCCCAGGTCCGCATGGGCGTGGCTGACTCGATGTCGAAGAACTCGAGGTACCTGGCAAAGAGAGACGCGGGCATGTCGAACACGTTAGTCGCCATGAGGAAGTTGACGAACATGGGCTTGAGCACCTTGTACCGGAAGTCGCCGGAGAAGCCGCCCAGGTTCAGCAGCGTCCCCATGCTGACGTAGTTGAACGGGTTGAGGGCGTTCAGCAGCTTCGACCGGGAACGGCTCAGCCAGCCGAACCGGTGCAGGCGCCGCAGCAGCCGTTGGAACTTGGCGATCTCGGACCGCAGCTCGTCCCGGACGTCGGACTCGAGGTCGTGGGCGTAGAGGCAGCTCCCGTACTTCACGCTGTAGCTGAACGTGGTGTCGACCAGGTCGATGCCGAACCGCTCCATCAGCACCAGGATGTGCCGGTAGACGGACGGGATGCAGGCGGTGACCGAGATGTCGAACGGGATAGCGCCGCCGTCGTCCTGCGGCATGTCTACGGTGACCGCATTCCCGCCGACCTGGCCCCGGGCCTCGAACAGCCGGAAGTCGAACCGGTCGGGGTGGCGGTTCAGCGCCCACGCTGCGGCCAGCCCCGATATGCCCCCGCCGACGATGGCTATGCGTCGCCGCATCTTCCGCTTGCCACCGGCGCCATGACCTCGTTGCCTCCGTACGCCCGCGTGGGCCGGAGACGGGTCAGGCGGGGAACTCCCGCCTCTGCTCGGCGATGCGGAACCTCAGCTTCTTGCTCGGCTTCATCGACGGCAGCGGGCTGAACCGGAACTCGTAGTCCGGCGGGGACACCTCGATATTGAAGTAGTGCGCGACCATCAGCACGTTGACGGTGAGCTGCAGGTCCATCCACCGGGAGCCGAGACAGGTGTGGGTGCCGAGCCCGTACGGGGCGTAGCCGGGGCTGCGATGCTCGTTGCGTGGAGGCAGATAGCGGTCGATGTCGAATTTGAAGGGATCGGGGAAGACGTCGCTCATGAAGTGCGAGGCCGTCTGCGCGATGTGCACGCGCGAACCCACCGGCAGCACGTAGTCGCCGACTACACACGAGTTCATGACGTTCCGGATGGATATCGGAACGACCGGGTACATCCGCAGGCACTCCATGAGGAAGCGGTGCGTCACGTCGATGTTGGACGGGTTGAAGTCCTGGGCATCCGGGTCGCCATCGCCGAACAGGGCGTCGGCCTCCGCCTGGATACGGGCGTAGTACTCCGGCTGCGACGCCATGGCGTACAGCGCAAAGCTGAAGCCGTCGCCGAGGTATGCGCTGGCCACCAGCGCAACGGTGAAGGCGAATCGCAGGTTGGACTCGGGCATGAACTGCGGATCGCTCGCGTGCAGGCTCAGGTAGTCGTCCACGAGGTTCCGGTGTCTTCCGGCGCGTTGGGCGGGCGTGTGCACGCTCTCGATGCGTTCGAGCAACGTATCGAGGAGTTTCATGCGGCGTCTCATGGCGGGCGTCTTGAGCATGAACCTGGGCATCAGCTTCATGACGTGAACGGTGAGCGCCCGTTCCTTGAGCTTCAGCAGGTCGTCGATAACGTCCTGGCTGTCGACCCCGACCATGAGCGGCGAGATCTGATCGTTGATCATTCGCCGGCTCATTTCCGTCGCCTGGTAGGTGGTGCCTACCTCCCACCCCGCCATGTGCTTGCGCGCGCGATCGTAGACGTCGTCCACCTGCCCTGCCAGCCTGTTGCGGGAGTAGGCCCCGTGCAGGGCCTTGCGGAGCCGGAAGTGGTCCGCGCCGTCGAGGGCGGGCAGCACCCCGGCCGCTCCGTAGATCTTCTCGAAGTCGTCGAGGTAGTCCCTGGCTCGCAGGTGCAGGCGCCCGTTTCGATGCACCCAGCGGTTCGTCTCGGCGCCAGCCAGGAAGAGCAGCGGCTCCCGGAATGGCGGGCGGATCTCGAACACGGGGCCGTACTCCTCCGCGATGTCCGCAATGGCCGCCGGGAAATTGCCCTTGCGAAGATGCGGATTGAGCAGCAGCTTGCGCAGCGGGGCCGTCGGAATGTCCCTGGCCAGGGCGGAATGTCGAAGCAGCGGACCGGTCAGATTGCTGGTAACCGCCTCAGCGATGGCCCGGCCGATCGGGTACATGTTGCAGATGAACTCGATGCGCTTCTCCGCCTCGTCGTCCAGCTGGTAGATGAACCGCAGGACATCGCACGTGTTGACAAGGCAGACGATGAAGACGTCCCTCGAGTCGGGAATCTCGTTGTCGAAGATTTCGCCGGCGATCCGCGTCTTGATGAACTGGGTGGGCGAGGCTTCCGAAGTGCCGCCGCTCGTCCCCATGCGGGCGCCCCCGCGAGCCAGCGTGTAGAAGTCGCCGTCGTGCCACTGGAGGACCTTCATGGCGACCAGTCGGGCCAGGGTGGAGTCGACGATCGACTCCCCGCGGTGCGCGAGCCGCTCGATCCAGTACTGCACGCTCCTCTTGACCGGGTCGGCCGAGATCTCCTCCAGCACCGGGTCGAGAACTGCGTCGCCCGTCGCGCTGGAAGACACGACGAACAGGGACTCCAGGTCGGTGTCGATGCGATCCAGGAGCGAGAGGTCGGAGAGCACCGCGCCGACGACGGCGCAGTTCAGATCCCAGCCGGGCACCTGGTGAAAGTAGCCCGTCTCCTCGTTGAGGAGCAACAGGATGAACTCCTCGGTCAGGCTGAGCGGCCGGGCAGGCGCGTCCGTTCCCGACGCCGTCGTCATTCCTGGTCTCCTGTCGTCTTCGCGGCCCTGGCGGATTGCAACAGCATGATGGTCCGTTGTCCGCGACCGCTCCGCGGGACCGGTAAGTGGACATCCATTGTACCACGGGCGGACGGCCTTCCCGCCCGAACAACCGGGTCGCGACAGCTCCGCCCAACACCGGATGGAGCGCGCCCGACGAGCGCTGGAAGCTAGGCCCACCTCTCGGGCCAGTAGTCGGGCCAGATCGACTCGCCGACGTAGTCGCTCCGGGCGTTCCAGAACTCGCTGGTCTGGCGCGTGAGAAGGCGGTTGTTGGGCATGTCGAGGTGCTCCGGGAGCGGGGATACGCGGCCGGGCACGCCGACGACGAAGCTGTTCGGCGGCACGTCCTTGTTCACCACCGCGCCGGCGGCGATGAAGCTCCGCTCCCCGATGGTCACCCCGGGCAGAATGGTGCATCCGCCGCCGATCATCACATCGTCGTGGACGGTCGCGCCGCGCGGCGTCGGCATTGGCTCGCGCCGGCCCGGGTACCGGTCGTTCAGGAACGTCACGCCCGGTCCGACGAACACGTTGTCGCCGAACCACGTGCGCGACGGGATGTAGACGTTGGACATGATGCGGACGCCGTCCCCCATCCTGACCACGCCCTCGATGGTGGAGTGGTTGAGCAGGGTGCAGAAGTCGCCGATCTTCACCATCGCCCGAATCACCGCGTGGTGGACGGTGTGAAAGTGGTCCCCGATCGTCACGTCGCCATAGATGATCGTGCCCTTGTGCAGGATGCAGTTGTCGCCGATCCGGGTGGGGCCGCACTCCGGATGGTACCGGTAGCCGACCACCACGTCCGGGTCGATCTGCGCGTTGCTGCCGATGATCGCGTTGTCGTAGGTCTCGTGAGCAGATGACATGTCGGCCCCCTGTCGGGTGATGACGTGGGCCGGACTCTAGCCGAGGGCCACGCCTTCGTCAAACGACGGCCGGACGAGATGCCGCCATTCCCGGGGAGTTGCGCAAGCGCCGCCCTGGAGGCAAGATTGGCGGCGAAACGTGAGGGCAGGCGCATGGACGTACTCGGCCGCAAGCTGGTGGACCCGTTCGACGACTTCTGGGGGCGGTACGGGCCGGAGATTCCAGCGTCCGTCGAGCACCTCGAGGAGGGCCACAGCGCGATCTTCGGCGACCTGGGCGCGGACCGCAGCGCCCCGGACGAGCCGCCCTGGGCCGGCCTGCCCGACGACGACCTCGCATATCACGTGGCCCACGAGCTCACCCACCTGCTGCTGCGCGCCCGCGACTATCCCGTGGCGGCGCCCGGCGGCGACGTCCCACCGGGCTCCGAATGGGCTAGAGTGGCCGGCGATCTGCGGGAGATGATCGACCACGCCGCGCTGTCCGAGATACTGGGCCCGCTCGGGTTCAGGAACGACAACATCCTGGACCGCACGGCCGGAGGGGCCTCGCGCGGCCTGGCGTCCAGCCCCGTCCCGGAGCCCGGCACGGCCTGGTTCGCGACGTGGGCCATCCGCTACTGCGAGCTGTCCAGGGACCTGGGCGCGGAGCGCTGGGAGCCCATCGCAGCCTTGTACGCGGAGCGGGCGCCGGACGCCGCGGGAGTGGGCGCGAGGCTCGTCGCCATCGTGGAGGACCGGGGTTGCGGATCGCCCGGCGGGGCGCTTCGGGCGATGCTCGCGGCGCGTGATGCCCTGGAGGTCTACGCCCTCCAGGTGCGGATCATCGACCCGGCGGGCGGCGTCTACTGAGCGCGGCCCTCCCGCCGCCGAGCCGGTCCCGCAGCCGGACAGGCGGGGCGGCACGCGACCGCTCGCGCAGCCATTCCTGTCTCTCCCGTGGAAGCGATACCGGAGCGCCTGCCCCGAGCTACTCGGCCTCCGCGTAGGTGAGCAGCCACTCTCCCCCGAATTCCTCGTAGACGAACACCATGTTCACCGAACCCAGGGGGAAGCGTCCGACGTGCTTGGTCTCCCACTTGCCGGGGGAGACTTCCGTGGGCGGCGACGTCTCCTCCGCTTCGATGGATACGCCAAAGAGCTTGAACGGCTGCATGTCCGACCGGATCTCTTCCTCTTTCTCGCTCCAGTAGCTCTCCTCGTAGAAGGCCTTGAGCGCGTCGAGGTCGTGCGTGTTGTAGACCTCCCACAGCCGCATGGTCCTGTCGCGGAGGTATTCCGCCGTCTTCGTTGGGTCGTCCGCGGCGGCCTGCCCGGACGCATCCCCGGCCGGAGTGGGCGTGGTCTGGGGAGTGTCAGCGGGCGCCTGCGTGGGCGCCGGCTCGACCTGGGCGGTGGCGGGGACTGCCTGCGCGGGCGCGGTAGGCTCGACGGCCTCGCCGCCGGTCGATTGCTCGGCCGATCCGCCGCACGCGGCCAATGCGAGGGACAGCGTCAGCATTGCCCCCAGTGCCGTTGCCCTCTGCCGCATGTCGTTCCTCTCCGGGCCGCGCCGTTTCGTGCTGTTGGCGCAACCCAGGTCCGGCGGCAAAGATAGTCCAGGGCCGGCTATGCGTCAACAGGAGTGGGCGTGATGGGACGGCAGATAGCACCGTATTCGAGAAGTGGCTGGAGTCTCCCAGTGGTCGGATAACCGTTCCGATCTCTCTCGCAAGACAGGGCACGGAAAAAGCCAGACGAGCTCCCGAATTGGACAGAATCTTCATCGGTTCGTCTATCCGGCCTTTTGTGGAAACGGGTTGCCTGCGACCCTGTATAGCGTCCAGGCGCCCGCCACGAGTGCGGCTGCGACCAGGAACCCACCCTGGAAACCAATCCGGTCAGCGATGAGGAATCCCGTGAACGGGCCCAACGCCGCTCCCAGATCCAGCCAGGTCGAGTATCTGCCCAATACAGCGGCGCGGGCTGAATCGGGTGAGGTTTCGCCTATGGCCGCATCCAGCGCCGTGTTCACTCCAACGGCCGCCATGAACAGAAGCGGTATCCCGGCGATAACGCCCAGCAGGGAGTCGAGGGTGCCGATAAGGGCCAGCACGGTGAACATCGCGATCATCCCGTAGCCGATGGACGTGCGCCTGCCAATGCGGTCCGACAGGTGGCCAAGCGGGACGCCAAGACCAAGGTCCGAAAACCACCTGAACCCGACCAGCAAACCGGCAAGCGTCACCACGGCAAGCGACCCTCCCAGTACCTTTTCGTTGTCGTCAGCGAATTCGGCCAGGTATGGCGCCACCGTCGCAATGGCGAGGCCATTTGCCGCAAACGATGTCGAAAACCGCATCAAGCTGATGGAGAGGAGGGGAAGCCTTAGCCCGCGCCCGGATTCGGGCAGTCTGGATACCGTGAGATCCCAGAGGTTCAGTCGGCTCCGCAGGCCTCCACCGGATGGTCGTATGCGCTCCGGTTTGAGATCAGGAACTCGAGTGGCGATCAGCATTCCAACCAGTCCGAAGCCCGCTAGAGCCGCGAAGGTTACCTCTCTCGTCGTGAGTTGGAACAGCAGAGCGCCGCCGGTGACCGCGATCAGGCTGCCGAGGCGCTGGCCGGAATTGAAGAACCCAACCAGCCTGCCTCGCATTGTGGACGTACCGACCTCAAACGCCGTCAGGAGTGCGGCCAAACGCATATGGGAGTAGGAGACGCCCCAGACGGCTCGGGCGACCAGCAGCGACACGAGACCACTTCCAAAGCCGTATGCAAATGTGGTCAGAGCGCCTGCGGCAACTGAGACAACGAAAGGCCAGCGTACGCCAAACCGCTGATACACAGATGCGGCGAGGGCGTTGCTGACCAGGCGAACAAAGCGATTGATGCTGAGCGCAAGCCCAATCCAGAACGCCGCGCCAAGTCCGAAGTGCTGATGGATCCCAAAATCGACTGCCGCGACCGGCAGCACAACGTACATCAGGGAGTCGCCCATGATGACCGCGGCAGTTGGGGATACCGCGTACACCATCCAGAAAGGCCTGCGCCCTGCGCTCATGTCAAACCGCCTGACCGGCGTTCAGTCCATGAACGCCGCCCGCGGCGGCAGGGTTTGCAACAGTCCCGGAATTGTGTACACCTTCTGTCAGCCCGGAACTGGTGGGCTGGACTTGACAAAATCAAGAACCGAGGCCGATTCCGACATCGCACCGTCGCTCGGCATGGGGACCGTGTACGTCAGCGTCGCCTCGTCTCCTTCCACCTCGATGGCCTCCACGAAGTTGCGGATGAGCACCTTCTTCTCCGGTATCGTCCCGTCCTTCAGAAACTCCCGGAAGTCCGCCACGTACCGGGCTATCTCCTCGGTGTTCGGAAGCTCCACCCGGCGCTGCTCAAGCTGGGTCTCGGCGTCGTCCCTCGCAGCCTCCAACTGCTCCTCACGGTGCCTCAGAGACATGATCCGGGGCGACAGGACCTCAAGGGTCAACTCGCTCGTCTCGATGGCCTCGTAGAGCTTCTCAAGCCGCTTCCTCACGTCGGATAGCTCAGCCTCGACGACCTCCAGCCTGCCGGCAAGCTCTCCGGCCATGGCGTCGATCTCCTCGGCCACAAGCTGCACCAGGGCCACTATGGTCTCCTCGTTCAGAATCCGCTCCCGTATCTTCTCCACCACGAAGGTCTCCAGCTTCGGGGCGTTCAGGTAGCCGGCGCTGCACGTCCCCGCTCCCTCCCTGAACAGGGTTCCGCAGATGTAGTAGGCGAACTGTCCGCTCTTGGCTCCCTGGGCCGAGTAGGGCCTGCCGCACACGCCGCACTTGAGCAGCCCGCTCAGGAGGTACTTACTCCCCACTCTACCGGGCCTCTGCACCTTCGGGGCGCGCTCGCTCATCGCCTGCTGCACCTCGTCGAACAGCTCCCTCGACACCAGCGCGGGCCACGCTCCTTCTACCCTCACGGGATCCGGAGCCTCCCCAGCCTTGCTGGTCTTGCCCCAAACGGCAGTTCCGGTGTACGCCTCGTTCCTCAGCACGTAGTGGAGACCGCCCTTGTACCAGCGCTTGCCCCTGTTGGTGATGCCCCGGTCGTTCAGCTCCTTGCACAGCTCCTTGAGGCCGCTGCCCCTCAGGGACTTCTCGAATATCTCCTTCACTACCGGGGCCGTGGCCGGGTCAACCTCAAGCGAGGGGCGCTCCTTGGGGCCGTCCTGCACCTTGATCTTCCGGTAGCCGAAGGGGGCGTTGGATGCGAGGAAGAAGCCTCTCGACGCGGCCTCTCTCATCCCCCGGACGACCTCCTGCGCCAAATTCTCGCTGTAGTATTCATCCACGCTCTCGATGATGCCCTCAAGGAGCCTGCCGGTGGCGTTGTCCTCGGCCTGCTCGGTGATGGACACCACGCGGATGCCCTTGCGCCGAAGCTGGGCCTTGAACGCCACGGCGTGCTCCCGCTTGCGGGTGAACCTCGAAAACTTCCATACGAGGATGACCTCGAAGGGAGCCTTCGGCTTGCTGCCCTCCTCGATCATCTCCCTGAACTGGGGCCGGTCGGCGACTCGGCCGCTCTCGGCCTCGTCCACGTACTCGCGGGCCACGGAGAAGCCGTTGGCCTTCGCGTACTCCTTGAGCGCACGTAGCTGGGCGGACACGGACAGGTCCACGTCCTGCCGGTCGCTGGACACCCTGGCGTAGAGCGCCGCCGGCGTTAGCGGCTGTAGATGCTTCTTCTTCATGCTGTCCTCCTTCAATCTCCCTGTGAATCTCCCTGTTCGGCACGGTGAGCGCGCAGTGGGCGGAGTACCCCGTCGTCGGCATCAACGACCTCCAGGAAAGTGGAAGCGACGCTTGAATCCACAGACAAGTAGCCCAAGGACCTCGGGTGATCGCCGCTAAGCAAGTATAGTTGCATTGCGAGCTCACCGTCGTCCTTGGTAACTAACGTCCACCATACGTCAGTCCCTTCTCTCTTCGTAGCAAGCCAGCGCTTATGTGGCTCAACCGATTCCTCATAACACTCTTCCGTTCCTATAACCCCGCCTTTCTTCGTGAGTGCAAATCTGAACTCACACTTTTCTTCGTCTGGACGATAAATAAACACAGCTTTGTCGCAATCCGTCAGAAGATCGCCAAACAGTTCAATCTGTTCAGCAAACTTCTCTACAGAAGATTCAGGTATCTCCGAGTCGTGCTTTGAGGGAATCACCAATTCAACTAGCGGTCCGCCGGAGTTGCGGGCATCAAATGCCAGGACGATCCATTCGTTCACCTTGGAAATCGCCTCTTGCGACTTGTGCCGTCGATACGTCCTAAGCACAGGGATGCAATCGTTCTTGAGCCACTTGACACCTTCTTCCGCCCACTTCGATAGTCTTCCTGTGACTGCTGCTCCTAGAATTGCTATCTTGACCGCGTTGATAAGAGCCTCAGCTAATGACATATCTGAGACAAATCTAATCAGTGGAATTGGAATCTCTTCTTGACGATCATGGAAGCCTAGGGTGATCAGATCATCATGGGCACGAATTGCCTCTGACAAATGGTCGTGACTTTCCTTTGAGACAGCAGACATGTCGACAGTGACACTGTTGTCCATGTCCGAAGACTCCACCGCAAATTTCCCGGGGCTTTCGGTGAAGGGGATGTGCACGCATGCAGTTCTGGATGCTTCGTGAATGAAGGTATCCGGCTCATCGGTCACAATGTATATGTCCTGGTGCAACGATGCTTCAGTTGCAGATGATTTCTCCACCCATGTTCGTTCAGTCTTCCCAAGAGGCAACAGGAGTGGGTTATGGCCATGAATCACAGGGACACCCCGCATAGATTCAATGTGTTCCAAGGCCTCTACTGAGAGTCGACTGTAAACTTCTCCCCTTTTGACCAACGCTGTTGTCGCTACGATCCCCGATATCCGCATAGAGAATGCCTCCGCGTCTAAGTTATCTCGAAGTGAATGGCCTAGCTAAGACCATCGTTCAGGCGGCAGTAACCTCTACCTTGAGGTTACGCCCCACGGCTCGGAGTGCCTTTTGGATCTGACTTATATGAGAGCGATGGTTCGGGTTGGTCAACTTGCGCTGTCCTCCCTCGATCTCCCTGTGAATCCTCCTGTTTGGCATGGCGAGCGCGGAGTCTCTCGTACCGGATGGTCCGCAGCCACTCCCGTTCTTCCATGTAGTTGCGAAGAGCCTCCCTGATGAGCTCGCTCATGGTGCGACCCTCGTCGCGCATCACGTCCTGCACCTGGTCTGCCATGTCAGGCGGCAGGGAGAAGGTGATCGTCTTGGTGTTCCTGTTGATGAGCCTGTTGGTCATAAGTTGTCTTACTCTTTACATGATCGACTATAGCACAGTGCGCTGTCAAGGCAAGCCCCCGGCAAGCCCCTCGGCGCTACGATTTGGACTTCGCTTTCCGTTTCAATCGCAGTGCGAAGTCAACCAACTCCTCACCGCTATCATGAAAGTCGTTATAGGGTCGTTCAATTCTCCAGCCATCGAACACACCCAGTTGGCAAACTGTTATTTCGTTCCGTCCTTCATCCATATAGACTTGCATACTCAACCATTGATACTCAATCCTGGTTGTTCCTCCAATTTGCTCGCGGTGTGTCTCCGCTCGTCGCGCATCCTCCGTCATTTCTAAGACATGACTTAATTTGACGAGCTCAATAGTAGCCTTGCGTATCTCGTGCCTACTTGGAGGAGTAGGCTCAAAGGCATTCTCGGTGTGATGAAACCAATTTCTCACCCATACGGGCAATGCAATCATTTCACCTTGAGGGCGACGATACGACTTGTACAAAACCTCTGGGCTCCCTGCATGCTCTATTAGCAAGTCGCTCATTTTGCTTAGGGGGACTGCATCGTCTATACAGCCCTGCGATATAGCACTGCGCACCGCGATGCCCCAACAGCGCCAGAACCCAGCGAAAATCGAATTCTCGTGGTCCAACTCATCATAAGGTCTAGTCACCATTTGCGAACCCCATTTTCGGTCGTCAAGCGAGTCGAGGATAGGTATGAACAGGTTGTGTAGCTCTTCTCTGTTCTCTTCCACCTCAACTGTCGATAGAGGGGACACCAGTACCTCATTGAGTATAGATGCAAACCCCCAAATCTCGCGGTTGGTGCCGTAACACACGACTCGGTAGATTTCTATGTATCTCGCAATCGCTTCAGGGTCAATCTGTTCCGGGTCCTTGAACGTTACAAACAATCCGCTTGACAGAGTAGTTCTTGCCGTCGGCATCGCAATGTCCAGGGACATTAGCTTCGTCGTATTCGGCACTACCCAAGCTCGATCATTGCCTTCCATTGTCTTCTCCTAGGATCTGTGGACAAATGGCCCTCACGCGACGCGTGTACAGTTGCGCCCGCCTTTTCTTGTTTGGTCGGGCAGCTGTCGTCTGCCGTTGGCGAAGACCAGTGGGCCTGCCATTTGGAGCAGCTCTTGTTATTCAGAGCCGCCAGTGCTTCTTGAGTGCGCCGATGAGCTCTTGCTGGCGACACTTTAGGATAGTCGGCGTCCATTCAGACTGGTCCACGACCTTCGTAGTCAGTGCGAAGGTGGTCGTCCCGTGCTTTTGAAAGTACTCGCTCTTTTTCCGCTCGAACTCGTAGTTTGACGCCCGTGAATTCTTCCGGCGCGACAGCAAGACGAGATTCGCCAGCCGATGCGTCCAACGCTTACGCTCTTCTTCGTCCGGGAACCAATTCACCCACTGAGAGTCTTCCTGTGGATTCTGTGGCAAGACGTGCTCAATGCTTACTATCGGATGCTGATAGCTGGCTCCCTCTTCAGCTACAACACTGTCCAAGCGCAGCAATAGGGGAGTGCGGAGGCGGATCTGGCTATAGACGTCTCCATCTAGTCTATCCAGGATTTCGGTCTTCTCATCGGGCGACAGTTGGAGAGGGCTGTTCTCTTCAAACAGCCCGTCCTCATTATCAATGGCGCTAATCACCTGTGCATACCGGTCAATACGTTCATTGATGTTTGCACGGCGAATGAACAACCCGTAAGCAAGCCGATCCAGGTTGCGGGTGAAATCCAAGAGTCGACCGGTTTGGCCCTTTCTCAGCCGAAAGTAGGCTATTGCCGGAGGTATCCAGTCAAAGTTATCGAGCCTGTTCAAGTGACGTAAGAGAGCGTTAACTTTCTCAGCGTCCTCAGTGCTCTCATATGACGCCCTCGACACTATCTCGTAAGCATCAGCATAAGGTTCCAGTTCGTCATCCACGAAGTCAATCGCCTTCTTGGAGGTCAAGCCACTTAGGACGTGAGTCTGAAATTCGTTCTCCAACGAACCGCGCAGCTTATCTTTTCGATATATCATCCGTATGTGCGCAAAGAGGTCTCTAAAGTCGTCCCGGCCAAGCTCTTCCTCAATGCTCTCCCACTTGACGGCGTATTCATCCTGGGATTGAGAGTCTGTGATGGCGTCTAGGACTACGGCCTTGAGGACATCAGTGGGAGACAGGTCAAGGCCTCTGTTGTTCATTACCGAGAAGATCCGGCGTGCAGAATCCCCATCGGACGCGGAGACCACCACTAAGAAACACTTCTGGGCAACGTATGTGGCAAGCTTGCGCCGCTCCCAGTCATTGAGCTTGAGAAGCTCACGTTTCAGGTATCCTACATTTTCGAACATGTGCCTTTGGCTGTCTGAGAATGCCACAGGATCGAGTTGAACAAAACCTTCGAGGCTATGCATCCTCTGGATATTCTCTTCGAAAAAGCTTCGGTCCCGTCGCCTGGCACTGAGACGATATCTGTCCTCAGTACCTTTGAACTCGTTGCCGGCCTGACGAATAAAATCGTCAAGGTTGTTGTCGCTAGAAATGTCTCGCAGCACACAAAGCAACATCGTGAGTGTCGTCAATCGTTGCTGACCGTCGACGACTTCGCTCTTTGGATTGTCGTCGCTCTTGATTAGAACTATGCTTCCCAAGAAATACGGCGCATCACTGTCCCGCCTCATTGCGTCTATGAGATCGTCCAGCAACTCTTCGACATGTTCATCGGTCCATGCGTAAGGACGCTGGTATAGAGGGATTTCAAAGAAGTAGTTATCGCTAAAGACCTGAACCAAATTCTTCTCGGTTGCTGTTATCTTCGCAGGCATGTGTTCCTCTCATCCTCCCCAATAGTTGGAGTGAACCTTAGAGTAGGCTCTCATCTGGGTCAATTCAACCTCCAGCCAAGGAACAAGATTCCTAGAGTGTTCGATATGCGGATCTTTGCCGATGGCGCTGCCCCTACCTCAGCACGAACCACCACACGAGAACGCCGGCGACCAGCAGCACGAGCAGACCGGCGGCGACCAAGCCGATCCTGATGGCCAACAGCCTCGTCCTCACGTGGGCTACCTGCTCCTTCCGGTACGCTTCCTCTACCTCCTCATGCGCCTGACGGGTGGCGGTTGCTTCATCCCGGGCCTCGTCCCGCTCCCGCTCCGACTCCGATAGTCGCCCATCCAGTTTCCACAACCTCTGCTGAAGCTTGTCCTCTCGAGCGAGAGACCGGCGCAGCAGCTCATCGTCGCTCACGTACTCCGGCCCCTCCATCCGCACGTAAACCCGGCGTCCCTCCCTGCGAACCTCGATCTCCCCCCTCCTAATCTGCCTGTCGAGGGTGGATAGCGACATATCCAGCTCGCGGGCCGCCTCCGCCTTCGTCACCCAGCGGGCCTGTTCAGCCATCGCCCTGTGCCTCGCCGCGCGGCTGACGCCTGCGTGCCCAGTTGAACAGACGCAAACCCCGCGCCTCGGTGTCGGGCGCATCCGGTGGCTCCTGGTCCACAGCGTCGTCTTCGGGCTTCTGTGCCGCCTCTAGGACCGCTACGCGCTGCGTCAGACTCTCCACCAGGGCCGCCAGCTCGTGCACCGCTTCAAGCGCCACCTGTATCCTCGCCTCCAACCTCTCCACCGGCGTCGTCTTCTCCCACCCCGGGTCGTTCATGTTGGACATCAGCCGCTGGACGGCCAGATGCATCCTGCCCGTCAACCGCTCCCGGCGCAGGGCCAGCGCCACCGTCTTCCGGTTTACGCCCAGCAGGGCCGCGGTCTTGCGCTGTCCCTCCCGCTCCACCAGCCACTCGACGACCCACTTGAGGTCGGGCCTGTCGGCGTCGTCCCTCGATGCCCGTCCGTCACTCATTTCCATCCTCTACAGGGGTGGCCCACTTTGTCCATTTTGTCCAATTTTCGGTGGAACCAGCCCTTTCATCAAAGTGTTCACTACAAATCTCCGATGTACCACGAAATCGGCGTGTTTCCATAGCTGATTTGGTCCAGGATGTCCGTTCCTACCCGGCCCCCAAAATCGTGTCGCGCACCCCCACATCCTTTCAGGTCAAAACCGATGGGCCAACCTGGGCCACCGACCCCGCCGACATGCCAAATCCCACCCGCATCGGTTCGCCGTACTCGCCTGAAAGGACTATCTAAAGCTAATGCCCTCTCCGCCGCATGACACGTCAAGGCTGCAAAAGTGCAATTGCGCCGTCTCGGAAGGGTTGATTTAGTTTAGCATGGCTTCCCACGCACTTGCATTTTCGGGCGCTGACCGGTCAGAGGGTCAATCAGCCCATTTCGTAGCTAAATCAGGGGCAAATCAGGCGGTCTGCGGCCTCTCAAATCCCCGCCGACAGCCCAAGATGTACCGTTTTGTCCACCCCAGATAGCATACAGGGCAGATAGCGGCGTATCGACGCTATCTAATCCTCCCTACAGGACTCTGGCGCATCCGGTGGTAGAGACTGTCCCACTGGTAGGCGCTCAGCCCGGACAATGGCAGTCTCGGGGAGTCCGGTTCCCACAGTGGACGCCATGACTTTCCGAGTATCCCCGTGGTGGATAGCACGGGGATGCAGGAGACGAGGATGGGCAGGGACATCCGGCTGATCTGGGCTGCGGTGCGTGCGTAGGTGTCCTCGACCTCCTCAGTGTCAACGACGAACAGTGTGGTGGGAAACGGCGGCTGGTCGTCCTTATGCTCCGGTGACCAGTAGTAGCTCTCGTAGGGTCTCAGGCGGGCCAGGACTCCCCTGGGGTGACGGGCTCGCAGCTCGTGCTCGAAGTAGAACGGTATGTGGATGCCGCCGGTGACCAATTCCCCCAGGGCGTCGGGAGCGATGGCGGAATCTCCCCAGTTGTAGGCCCGGTCTGACCTGGCGGTGGGGACGGACCATAGAAGCTCGCTGTTCGGGTCGGCCCTGGTCTCCGCCTCCAGCTTCGATAGGAACCAGGTGATGCCGTCCGTGTGCTTCGTCTGCCTCGCCCATGTCTCGACCCGGTGGCCCACATGCCGGCTCCTGCCGTGTTTGTCGGTGGTTAGGGCTGCGCTCCAGATGCCCTGAGTTGTCGGCAGCTGGGCGCGGTCCCGATGGGTGACGTAGCAAATGCCCTCGTCGGACAGGGTGTAGCGGGTGTCTCCACGTTTGCCCCGGCGCTCCACGAGGCCCCAGGTGTCCACGAGGTTGCGCATCGTTTGGCTGACCCGTCCCTCGGAGACACCGAGCCAAAGGGCAAGGTGCTCACGGGGGATCATCGGGTGGTCGGTGATGATGTCCAGCGTCCGTTTCTCCGACGGGCTGACGCCGAAGGCCGGCGCAGCCTGCGCCATGCGCTCGGGACGGGGCAGGGACGCCCGTTTCCGCTCCGGCGACTGCGTGCGAGACCCGCCGGGGCTGCTGCGAGAGACCACGCCATTCAGCGAGAAGAACGGGCTGCCGATCACGAACGACGCGCAGCGCCAGAGGCGAAGGTCCTCGCTCTCCAGCGCTTCCCTGGACTCCACGGCAACGTAGCAGTCGTCGATGTTCCGATCGTCGCAAAACCTCGTCGTCAGCCTCTCCTCCCAGATGCTGGGCACCAAGACAAGGACGGCACCGGGACGACGGCTGTAGTCGTACTCCGCTATGGCCCTCAGCCTGTCGTAGAGAGACCGGCGCCGCAGGGCCAGACCCTGGCGCACCACGCCGAAGCTGCTGCGTTCATGCAGGGTGATGGTGGCGTCGAAGCGGCCCTTGCGGTGGAACTCCACGCGGGTTCGGGATCCGTCGATCCCGGGGGACATCGAGGCGGCGAGTCGGTAGACGCTGGCCACAGCATCCATCCTGCGGATGAGCAGCGTCAGCCACTCCCTGGACATGGGATAGGCCCGAACGAAGTCCGAGGGCGTGTCGAAGCCGAGCACCCAGGCGGCCTCGCCGACGCCTCTAGTCGTCAGATGGTATCGCTGGCTCGACGGCAGGTGTGCGGTGCCGTGGCTCGCCCTCCCGACGATACCCTCGGCCAGCAGGTCGGCCAGGTGCCGGTGGACCGTGGCGTGTGGCTCGCCGAGGATGTGCGCCAACTCCGTCGAATCGACGAAGGGCGTCCGGCTGAGGGCGTCGAGCAGCTGTCGGTCGGTGAGCGCCAAGTTAAGGTCCTCATCCCTAGGTAGTCCCCCGGCTATTCAAGTGAAGCAACAGGCTCGGGCGGTTACTTCGCTATGTCGTGCTCTTTCCAGTTGGGCACGTGCGCTGTCATTAGCGCCTTGAACAGTTTCCCGTGGTTCGGAACTCGCAAGTGTAGTAACTCGTGCGCAATGACGAAATCCTGGAACCCTACATCCTGATTGCCTAGATCGGTCGCAAGGGTGATCGTCCCGGCCGTCGAACAAGAACCCCACTTGCGGGACATACCTCGGACTCGCACGCGCGGTGCAGGGACGTGGAGGCGCTCCGCCCAATGCTCCACCCGTTGCCTCAGTCCGTCCGAACTGTCCTCACGCCTCGGCATCTGCGTCCCCGCTCAGTAGTATGCCAAGGGTCAGGTCCACGATCCGGCCCCGCTCACGGCCCTCTACCCTCAGCAATGGGTTATAAAGTGAAGTCCTGAGCCTGCGTTGCTCGTCGGTGTTCACGGCGGCGTTGGGAAAGCGTTCCGCAAGCGCCTGTGCCTCTTCTGCGAACTCCATTGCGTTTACACCAGCCGCTTGGAGGGCAACGTCGTCCTTCAGCGTCCAGTACACCCCGAAAGCTCTTGGAGGCAGTGTGCTGTCCCTTGCAGCGGCGACTGCGGTCTCCTTCTCTTTGGCTAGAGCCTCTAACATATCCAATGCCGCGAGTCCGGTAGTCGTGCGCGCTTCAAGGTCCTTGAGCACGGACTCTGCGCGTTCCTTGAGAGGTCGCAGCACGGACTCCAGCCCCGGCTCGCTCTCTACCTCCGCTTGGAGCCCGCGCACCAGGTTGAATACCTTGGCCTCGTCGGACCCGGACTCCTTCCGCAGAGCAGCGAGCGTGCGAAGGTCGAAGGTCACGGACTTGGTCAGGTTGCCCAGGCCATGCATCGCTGCCGACTCTTCCACAAGCCGTCTGGTCTTATGAGCCAAATCTGCTACGAAGTCAGGACGGTCGGCGTAGGCATTGCGAACTACGGCGTAGAGCTGGGTGAGGCGTCTGAAGGTATCGATGTGGTCGCGCAGCTCAGCCGATGGCGAAAGTATCTCCCAAAGCGCCTCTATCTCCTTATAGGACGAGAAGAAACCCTTGCGGACATCGGGGTTGAGAAAGCGCGTGTACACAATCTGCTCCAAGCGTTGGTCTACGCTTCCTCCATCGGTGCCATAGGCTGCCCGCGTCTCGGCCACTCGGCCGCCGTCTCCGCTGTCGAGATAGATCGCCTTTGCCTCAGCAATCTTGTCCTGGAAGTCGTGCATTAGCAGGTCAAGGTCCTCGATCACGCCGCTCATATCGGAAGAGTCGAACTGCAGCGCTTTTCTCAGTTCACGCAGCACGCCCACGAAGTCAACGACCAGTCCGATGGGCTTGCTGTGACCTTCTCCGTCCACGTATGGCCGGTTCACCCGCGCGATGGCTTGGAGCAGCACGTGGTCGCGCATCGGCTTATCCAAGTACATGCAGTACAGTAGTGGTGCGTCGAAGCCGGTCAGCAGCTTGTCGGTAACGATGAGCAGCTTCGGGTTCTCGCTCGCCTTCTTGAACATTAAGCGGACGTCCTTCTCCCGTTCCTCTGAAAGCTGAAGCTCGGCGACGAGGGGCCTTTCCACAACGTCGTTGGCGTTCTCCGAGTACACCGGCTCGATCCACTCTGGCGGAAGCAGCCTGTCTAATGCTCGCTTGTACTTGGCGCAGGCTTCTCGGTTGACGCCCACCAGGAACGCCTTGTAGCCCAGCGGCACCACGTTCTCTTGAAAGTGCTGGGCTACGAATGCAGCGACCTTTTCAATGCGTTCGTCGGCGGTGAGGAAGGTGCGCAACCCCACGGCCCGGTCCAGCACGCGATTGAGTTCGTCGACGTCGGTGACGCCCTCCATCGCGGCCAGAGCGAAGAACTCCCGGTCGAGCTGTGCCGCCGGCACCGTCATCTCGCTGGGCGCCATCATGTGCCGGATGGGTAGTGTCGTTTCGTCCTCTATGGACTCGGCTATCGAGTACTTGTCCAGGTAGCCCTGGTCATCGTCGGCCCCGAATATCTTGAAGGTGCCCTCCCCATGTGCCGTTCGTGCGATGGGCGTGCCGGTGAAGCCGACAATGGTCGAGTTGGGCAGCGCGGCCATGAGGTAGGTGCCAAGCTCCCTCGCCACGGAGCGGTGGGCCTCGTCGATGAACACGTAGATGTTGTCTCTAGAGTTGGCGTCCTTCTCTATACCCTCGAACTTGTGAATCATCGAGATGATTAGCCCTCTCCTATCGGTAGCAAGCAGCTCTCGCAGTGCTTCCTTAGAGCCGGCGCGCCAGACGGCGATGTCCTGCTGTTGCATTTCGCCCAGCAGCCGCTCAACCCAGTCCGCAAGTTGGCCCTCCAACTCCGTACGGTCCACTACGACAACCACGGTTGGGTTGCGGTACTCCTCCTTGGCCTCCAGTACCAGGCGGGCGGCGGTGAGCAGCGTGAAGGTCTTGCCTGCTCCTTGGGTGTGCCAGACGAGGCCCCGGCGCTTCACCGGCTCGGTGCAACGTTCGACGATGCGACCCACGGCTCGGCGTTGGTGCTGCCGCAACACGGTCTTGCGCGTCTCACCGTCCTCGACGTAAAACAGGACCCAGTCTCGCAAGGTGCGCAGGAAGTCCGTCGGCTCGAAGAACGACTGGACGGCGAAGCGGTAGCTCTCTTCCTGGGTCTCCTTCCACCGCGCCATGTAGCGGCGCGACAGGTTCCAGGTGACGCCGTACCAGTAGTCGATAAGGTGGGTCACGTTGAAGAGCTGCGCCGCGCCCATCAGCTCGGGTGTCTCGACCTCATAGCGGCGTAACTGTGTGACGCCCCGCTCGATGGCGTCGGCGTCCGTTGGATTCTTGTGCTCGACGATGGCGACCGGTACGCCGTTGACCACGAACATCACGTCGGCGCGGTTGCCCTTGCGGGCCGGAGGCTTGAGCCTCCACTCCCAGGTCACGTGCAGGGCATTGGCTGAGGTGTCATCGAAGTCGACCAGCCTGACCTGGCGGTGCCGCTCCTCGGCCTCGTCGTACCACTGCCGCTCACCCCGCAGCCATGCCAGCATTCGACGGTTGCCCTCGATGGTCGGCGGGAGCGCCAAGAGGTTCTCGACCACTGAGCGGATGGTGCTGTCTGTCATCCAGGGGTTGAATCGGCGGAGCGCCCCTTCGACCTCGCTGCGAAACAGCAACCCAGCCTCGCCCCCTCGCATGGCAAGAGCATTCGATGGCGACAGCGATGTCCAGCCGACCTCCGCCGCGTGGCGGACCATCGGGAACTGGACGGAGCCTGCTTCTGTGATCTTCGGCTCGGTCATAGTCTGACCCCTATCACGCCCCTATCTGACCGCAATCACGCCCCCATCGCGCACCTATCTCGCCCCTTGAATCCTGTTTGATGACGCATGTATCGCGCACCCTATCTCGCACCATCGCGCACCTATCCCGCACCCCCCACACGTCTCCATCGAGTCAATGGTCCGCGAGCCGTGGGCATGGCTAGGCCGCTGTCTCGCAACTCCTCCAGCGTCGTTCGCACCTGACGCTCGCTGACGCTGGAACCCAAACGGGCGTGAATCTCGCGGCGCGTCAAGCCCTCGTCCGCGCCGTCCAGCAGGGCGAGTGTCATCTCGCGTCTTCCTTCAGGCTCGCTTACGTCTCTGGCGATAGGCCGCGGGACGAACCGGCCATGCCGGAACCGCACAGTGACTGCTCCCCCATCATCGTCTATCTCCGGGACAGGGAGCCCCGCCTTGCTCGCCATGTCCGCCATCTTCAGCGTCCCGCTGCCCCATTCCTCGATGATCCCACGGCGGTAGAAGGTGCGGGCGATCAATGGGTTCCACGGCCGCGACTCGTGCGGGACGAGCAGCTTCTCCGGGGTAAGTCCGAAGTGCAGGGGGCCGGAGGAGGTAACCTCCAGACGGTCGTCGTAGATGGCAATGCCAACCGAACCGCCCCCAATGGAGTAGTCGCGGTGGCACAGAGCATTCGCAAGCGCCTCTCGCGTGGCCAAGGGTGGGTACAGGGGTTCGTCGATTCGCTCAAAGCGATCCTGCTCGAACCGTCCGGCGATGGGCAGGGTGTCACGAAGAAAGCGCTCCGCATTCGTGAGAAGCGTGAAGGCGTTTCCGTTGAACTGGCGATTGTCCAGGAACTCCATCCGGTCGGTCCCACGGAAACGGGCGACACGCAGGAGGCATTGCGGCATCTCGAACTCCAGCCGCTCTGTACTGCCGAATAGCACCGCCGCCGCACGAAGCAGCACGCCGTCACGCAGAAGACCGAGGCCGCGCAGCAGGTCGGTTGTCTCTCCACCTACAGGTTCTTCAATCCGCCCGCGTCGGACCGCCTCAGCGACCGTCCGCCGAATCTCCTCCACGTCGAGGTCGGCAACCGACCACCCGGCGGCGGGCTGGTTCTCCCAGCGCTGCTCGCTGTGCATCCGCTCGAAGAGCATCCGGTTGTACTCGTCGGCGGACATCGCCAGCGTGGTGTTTCCGATGCGTCGGTAGGCGGTGCCGCGGTAGGAGTACGGCCTCGACGCTCCCTGGCCAGTGCTGACGATGATGACGTCACGGCCTCCGTCCACGGGGACCCGCTCGATCGTTGGGAACGCCGGAGGATCGATGCGCCGAAGCTCGGCGCTCAGTTCCTCGACGGTGCGCTCGCCAACCTGCTGTCCGACGACGGCCCCGTCCGGCGTCACGCCGAACAGCACCCGCCCGCCATCCTGGTTCAGGAAGGCGCAGACCGTCTGAGCAGCCTCCCGGCGCGTCCCAGTCGTGGCCTTAAACTCCAGCGTCTCCGTCTCGGACTCGCCGGAGGCGACCAGAGCTGTGAACTGGTCAAGGTTCATGATGTAGGTGAACCTAATGTTGTATGTCGCCACAAAATACTTGTCATACGAAACTATAGCGCCTGATTTGCATCCACATCGAATCCAAACGACTTCAACTCCCGCATGAGTGGAAGTTTCCAATCGCTTGGGCTTTCCATTGGAATGTAAACGACACCAGAATAGTCAGATGGTATCTCCGGCTCTCCCTTTGTGAGGGCGCAGACGCTACTTCTTCCGAAGCGTCCCACGAAGAAGCCCAACTCGAAAATGACGTTCTGTCTTGCGCGTGCCTCAGGGTGTTCACCAACTTGGGACGACACTACATCGTCCGGAGTCAGTAGCGCGATGGCGAAGCCCACTTCTGAGTGTCTCTCAAATTTCTCGATAATAGTCATTCCATCACTTGGCTGGTCAGCCAGAATTACCGGTTTGAGCCCCAACTGCCGAATGAATCCAACTAGGGCATCCCTGGCGCTTTCGTCTCTGCCGTGGATGATGAATAGCTCATTCGCAGCAGGGCTGCCTCGCCTTTCAATCCCGGACGGTATAGTTTCTTCATCCCAAAAACGCTCGATCTCGGTAACCATGGATTCAAGCTCTGCTTCAGCGGAGCTCAGCTTGCTAGCGAAGTCCGTCGGATCAAATCCTAGATGCCATTGAAGATTTCTGAGTTGCGGGGATCGATTGTCCTTGAAGATTTCGCTGATCGCAGTCTCCGTGTCGTTCAGCCACTTTTGGAACAGCGAAGAATGTGCCATCAGTGGTTCTTGTTTGATTTCCGGGATTGCTTTTATCTGCTCCCTCAAAATCGCCACAGCCTTTGCCTTAGATAATCTGTTCATTGCCCTGATCCCCTACACAAGATTTGTCGTTGAGTATTCAGCATCAGTGACTCAGCCTGTCCAAGCCCAACTCCCCCACTCGTATCTTTCCCGTCATCAGACTGTGCAGCAGGGCCTTGAACAGCTCTTCCAGCACGGCGCGCTTGCGGCGGTGCAGGTCGATCTTGCGGTCGATTGCTTCAAGGACGGCCACGATCTCGCGTTGTTCGTTGAGCGTTGGCGGCAACGGGAGCAGCAGGCTGTCTATCGCCGCCGTGTTCAGATTGAATTTCCCATCCGAAGCTGAAATAGCTCTCCCGGCCACGATGCTAGTTCCTAGTTCAGAGCCGAAGAAGGACGCCGCGAAGTGGGGGACCACATGGTCTGCTTTCACTTTTGCGCGAATCAGATACGATGCGAACAGAGCGTTTGTGGGATAGCCATCGTAGACGGCGCACGAGCCTAGACGGTCCAAAACACCGTTCGTCCGAATGAAAATCAAATCACCGTCCTGAAGTTGATACTTGGCAGCATCATGGTCTGTGAGTGTGCAGTACTTGAGGTCGTCTGCGATGACACGCTGCGGCTCGATGTTCGGGATACGGAGCACGGGGCGATGAGAAACATCGTACGTGCACCGGACCGACGTACCATATTGGAGTTTCTCGCGCACGGACGCGAAATTGATCAGATCCCAACTCTCCGGTATCGGCCCGATCTCTGTCTCCTTCTGCGCCTCGCCCCGCAACCCACGCGTGAACAGCGTCTGCATCGCGGCGCGCTTCAGTGCTTGGGCTTCCTCTACCAGCTTCTCTGAACGCTTGATTGATTCATGGACGAGCCAAAGCACATCTGCGAACTGTTGCTGTTCCTCTAAACCGAGTACTGGTGCTTCAAAATCGCGTATGTGCGCCCATGAGGTTCTGGGATGCTGAACGCCTGTGGTTCCGGCGACGGCATACTCGAGGAAGCTCGGAGAATGGACAACAGTCGCAAGGAATCTCGCGTCCACGCCTGTTTTCGCACGGAGTACGAGTAGCTCCGTGGTGCAAACGCCTGCATCGTCGGCGAGAACGGCTTTGTCCAAGTACGGACGGAGCTTGCCATACAGCACGTCACCGGGTTCAAACGCCGAAGTATTGCTGCGCATCTCCGACGCTTGACCGCCGCCAATGCGAACAAGGCGACCCGGGGCAAGATGCTCAAGGCCAAGATAGAGTGCGTCCGGTCGTGCGCCGGGCCTTACTGGCTCAGCGACCAGATCACACAATTCCGAAAGACGGACGGTCGCGCCGTTCATCAAGCCAACCTCTTGAGCTTCGAGAGAACTGCCTGAAGGTCTGTCGAGATCGCTGCTTCTTCGGTAAGAATGGCCTCGAACCTCCCCACAATGTCGCCTATGTCGGCATCAACGGCCTTACCCGCCTGCCCTACCCATCGGCTTGGGCTTAGGTTGTAGTCAGCCTCCACCGCCTGATCGCGGGTGATGATGGCAACCTCGCCCTCCACCGGCTCGCCCTTGAGGAACATCGCCGCCATCGGGCGGATGTCCTCCTCAGGGATGTAGTTCTTTGGGCGACCCTTGCCAACGCGACGACTGGCGTTGACGAGCACGATCTTGTCCTTGCGCGCAGACGCCTTGCGATTGGACAGCACGACGATTATGCCGGCGGCGTTTGTGTTGTAGAAGAGGTTGTCCGGCAGCAGGATCACGCCGTCTATTAGATCGCGCTCCACGAACCACTTGCGGATGTTTCGTTCACGGTCCTCATGCCTGGCACCGGAGCCGCGAGTCACCGCGCCCGTGTCCAGCACCACCGCCGCCCGCCCGCGTTCGTTCAGACTGGCCAGTGTGTGTTGGAGCCATGCCCAGTCGCCCTTGCCAGTGGTGACGCCTCCGGCGGTGCGGAAGCGGTCGAAGGGGTCGTTCTCGAAGATGTCCTGGTTGAAGTCCTGGTTCCACATCGGATTGGCGACCACGATGTCGTGGCCGGAGATGCGGCCCGCGGTGTCCTTGAACTTGGGATTGATCATGGTGTCGCCGCGCTCTATCTGGACCTCCATGTCGTGGATGATGGCGTTCATATGGGCTATGCCATAGCTATCCGCCTGTAGCTCTTGGCCAGAGAGCTTCAGCGGAACACGGCTGGTGGGGTCAGTCTCGCGGGCAACGAGCTGGAGTTTGATGAGCAGTCCAGCCGAGCCGCAGGCATAGTCGTGGCAAGTCTCTCCGGGCCTCGGCCGCATGAGATGCGCTATGAGAAATCCGACCTCGGTAGGAGTGAATTGCTCGCCCGCGCTCTGACCGGCTCCTTCAGCGAATTTGCGGAGAAGGTACTCGTAGGCGCGGCCAAGGAAGTCGGGCTGAACGTCGGCGAGACCCAAGCGGTATCGAGGGTCGGAGAAGGTCTCGACGACGGCGGATAGCCGGGCCGGGTTGAGGTCGCGCTCGCCGTTGCGCTCCGATGCAAAGTCCACGAGGTCTATGACGCCGGAGAGAGTTGGATTGTAGCGTACGACGGCGCGCATGGCCCTAGTCAGGTGCTCGCCGATGTCGCGCGGGCGGGTGCCGCGGCCTCCAGCATCGAGGGGCCAATCGTGGACCTCTCGGCCGTTGACAACGCTCCACCGGGCCTCTGGCGGCAGGTAGAAACGGAGCAGGTCGTGGTCACTCTCCGCGATCTCCTGCGCGATCGCCCGGTCTCCAAACTCCTGGGCCAGCCGGTCGATCTCATCGTCGAACACGTCAGAGAGCCGCTTGAGGAAGAGCAGCGGCAGCAGGTAGTCCTTGAACTTGGCCGCGTCCTTTGCGCCTCTGATCGAGCAGGCCGCGTCCCACAGCATCTGCTCCATGGGCTTGGTGGTGGGTACATCTGGTTTGCGCCGACGGGACCGCCGCCGCGTCACACGGGCTGCGGACTCCACTTCGTCCACTACTGGATCGGCCGCGTCGATCCCCGCCTCGGCAGCAAGCGCGGCGATAGCCGTCCGCGCTGCCCTCTGTGGCGTCGTCACTCCGCCCTCCCACCGGTTCACCGTCGCGAAGGACACGCCAAGCCTCTCTGCAAGCTGCTCCTGTGTCAGGTCCAGCCTCGCGCGGATGGCTTGCAACGTTGGACTGACAGACTGCCTATCTGTTATATTTGCCATGTTTGCATTATATCCGTCAATCGCCGAGAGAGTCAACGGCGGTAGATGGGCCAGCTAGAAGGAGACGACGTAGGTATCGTGAATTAGGAGTGATTATGGATTTCAATTTCACCCTTCTTGTCCTAGCAGCCTTGGCAGGAATGATTACAAAGTTGGCCGTCGGTTGGGACCCATGGAAGTTGCTGGGCTCGCTGACGCTCGTCCTGCTGCTCCTTCCGCTACTTGGTTTGGCTCTTGAGAATGACCCACAGGTCGTACAGGAGGCGACGAACACAATGATTGAAAGGATTGTTGCCGAGATACCGTCCATCCTGGTCGGAGAAGTGGCCGGAGTGGTCGCCGCAACGATCCTGAGTTTCGCAAGGAATCTCTTCAAGGGCTGATACGTGGAAGGCCGCTTGGCCAATCCTATCCAAAACAAGTTGAGTGAAACTAGGGGTGAGCGACAAATACCCTACCCATAGAATAAGCTCTCCCGCCCCAGGCTGTTCAGTGTCGAGGACTAGAGCACGTTAGGAATAGCCAAAGCCGACAACTAGCATCCAGATGTCCTTCAACAAGAGAACAGTCACTACAATTGCCCGCCGATGGCTGCACTGGATCTCCAACGGAATCGGGTGGGCTATCCTGGCAGTCCTCATCTGTGCAATGTGGTTCTTCATCGCGGCTGGTCAGATTGTGCTAGGTCCTCAATTCAAGATAGCAACGGTCGGTGCTCCCGTTGCCGGAATCGCCGTACCGGTCGCTATGGTGGTGATAGGTCGGCTGATACGCAAACGTTGGCCCAAAAGTGAATCGAAGCAAGAGGACCGAAAGTTCAAATTGCGAAGGTTGTCGCGTAGGGAGTACCTAGCTCTGGCGGCCCTAGCAGCAATTGCAATCGTCGCTTACTGGGTTAGCCTGGAAGCCTTGGACTTCTGGACCAGAATGAGGGACGAAAGAACAGCTTCTAGAGCTGAAATGGCACGGCAGGAGTTCGAAGTGTTCTTCTACGGAGACAGGTTCGAACAAACCCAAGTGAATCGGACTCTAGCAGAGCTCCACGAGGCTTACGAACATCTCGGAAGAGAACTGCCCAAGCAGGTTCGCGAGGACTCGATCTCGGTTCACCTCTTTCGAAACCTCCAGGAATATCGCGCAATTACCGCCACACCCGGGGCATTCGGCTCTGTCCTATGCAACGCCTCTGGTACCCTCCTGGCACTCCCTCTAGAGGACATCCCGGAGCTACTCTCTGAAGACGAGTCGCGAACCCCTGTGCACGAGATGGTCCATGCTTTGATGTGCCAAGCCCTGGGACCAGAGGCAACTCACTCGGTACCGAGGTGGTTTCACGAAGGGATGGCCCAGCTGTACGAAAGCGATGGGCCGGGCAAGTTCAACGGAACAGTAAATCGGATTCTCGTGTGGTTCAAACGACATGACTTGATGGGCGCCCGACCTTTCTGCTCGATGTCAACCTGGGCGTCTCAAGAAGAGAAAGAGCTGTTCTACAGGACATCAATGGAATTCGTGCGAACACTGGAGTCTCAGCACGGGAGAGACAAGCTCATAGCAGTGATACAGGGAATACAGGATCGTGAGCCCTTTGAACAAGGCCTGCACAGACATCTTGGAGGGCCTTGCGATGAGTTGTACGAGAAATGGCTAGCATCCTGGTAGTATCACCAGGAGTCCCTGCCAAGATTCATAGTGTATGAGGCTCTCAGGCCAGGACGCTGGCTAGATACTGGGAATGGTTGCCAACTCCTTGGCCCTCGTCTGGAACTTGAAGCCTACTTCGTCGATGCGCAGCCTATTCTTGTAGTAGAACAGGTCGTCGTGGGTAAGACCGGTGACGTTCAGCGCTATGTCCAGCATGTGAGGCTGTAGGTGCTTGTTCAGGTACATCCCCACGCCGGCACCGATTACCGTCCCGCCGACGCTGCCAATGACGTTGCCGACGCCTGGCACGAGGCTTCCCCCTGATGCTCCCCCCATGCCGCCCGCCGTTGCCAGCACTGTGCTAACGCCCATCCTAGACATTAGTGTCAGTGTTTGAACGACCTGAATCCGGTTCTTCGTGGTGCGATCCGCAGCCGCAAACTCTCGCTCGGTCCTGAGCACGCCGTAAATCAGACGCGCTCCCCCCACAATTGCGGCGGCGTAGGGGACAATGTCCACTACACCGTCGGGAATGTCTATCCCCTCGTTGGCACTCAGGGTCTCCAGTCCGTCTTTGATTCCTTCCACGCGCTCGTAGTCCGGGCCAATGTCAGTTAGCGTCCTGCTCCCACCCTCTGTGGCGGACTCGACATACCTCTCATAAATCTCGGTGCTCACTGCATAATGGTCGGCGTAGTTGGCGTCTCCGACCGGATACCGATCCATGTGCTCTTGAATCTCGCTCGCAGAGTACTCGCCCGTCTTGGCTTGTATTCGAGTGTAATTCCCAGCCGGGTCGGTGCCGTGGAGGTCCCACCCTGGCTGGTTGGGATCGGGGGCGAGATCGACGTTCCATCCTCTTTGGTTGAACTGCTCCTTTATGTGGAATTCGGCCACTACACCCTTCAGAGGGCTCATGAAGGTGTTATTGAAGGTATCGGGATTGTTGAGAGCATCCTGGAAGTGCTCCCAGACCGTTCTTCCATCCGGCGAGAACGCCCTCCCATATGCCTGACTAATCGTCTCTCTCACAGTGTCGTCCACGTTGACGCGGTCGAACACGCCCCACAGGCTGAAGGACACGGCAGAAGTGACCTCGGCGGCGAATGTGACGCGGTCGGTGCCAGCTAGTCCGGTCAACATGCCTTGAAACGACATGCGCTCACGGGATTCGCTAGTGGGTAACTCCTGCAATGCCGGGAGCAGGGCTGTCGAACTCATGGTCATGTGCGCTGCTCCTCCCTCTTACGTGATGAGACTCACGACGAGAGCGGCGATGCCGACCACCACAGCACCGGAGGCTGTGATGATGAGCATGTTACGAGCCTTCCGCGTTTCCTGCCTCAATGTTGCCGACGTCTGGACCAGGCTAGCTTGGAATTGCTCCGCAAGCTCTCTCTTTGCAGCGTCGAGGGCTGCCTCGTTGTGCTGCTGCTGTTCTTCCCGTGCCCCGGCAAGGGCCTGACTGATCGCCTTACCCGCCAATTCGGGTAGGTTGTCGTGTTCGGCGATGTGCTTTGTGAGCAGTTCGTTCTGACGGATGACCCGTGGGATGAGCTCTTGGTTGATTCTGTCTTGTTCCTCCCAGAAACGGACACGCTCTGCTATGGAAGGGTTCTCTCCGTCTTCGAACTTGGTTGGTTCAGTCTGCTGACTAAGGGCTATTCTGGCCAGTTCCTCAACGGTCTGCTCCTTGCCGAATCGGTAACGGTATTCCTCTGTCTGCCTAGCCTTGATGATCAGTGTACGACCATCACTTGTCATCGGGGAGATTTCATCGTGGTTTACGCTAAGGACGAGGGTACCGAACTCGCCATCCTCACCGGCTACAATGACTCGTTGGTCTGTGATGACCATTACCTTTGTTTCAAAGTCGAAACCAGAGACAGCTATGGGCGATTCGTCCTCTCCAAGAATGCTGTCTACGAAGGACACCGCCTTTTCATTCAGGTTCTCGTCGCCACAGATGACAACTTCGGGCTCAGTCAGTCTCATCCCTCAATAACCCAGCCGAGTGTGGATAATCTGCCGGTGCTTTCCTCGCACTGGTCAGATACCCTTGAACCACTCCTTGACAATTGATACTTCTTCTACCATTTCAGTCTTGACGCCCAGTTCCAACTCTTTCAGTTTCTCAGCCAGGGCATTACCGTCAACCAAGTCTATTGGCGTGACGCCATCACGAGTCGCCTCACGCCTGGCGTCGCGAGTGAAGTTTCCCGTAGTAATGAACAGCCCTCTGTCACTGCGTCCTGCCATTGCCCCACGGAAGTCGCGAACAAGATTGGGAGTTACGCTACTCCGAAAGCGTTTGCACTGAAATAGCACCGGGAAACTGATCAATCCGCCCATACGAATGATGCCGTGCCCATCAACTCCCCCATCGCCAGATCTGCCCGTTACTGCCACCTCAATGAATCCTGACTCCCTCAGCATACGACTGCAAAGACGTTCGAAGGCATCCGGAGACATCTCCAGCAATAGCTCTATTAGTTGCTCTTGCCAACTCTCCTGGCTGTCACCCCCATCCGGCTGAATGGACCTATCATGCGTCTGTTCATTTCCCCTGCGCACCGCCTGAGCCACATCGTCAGGATCAACGGCTGGCGTCTCGACACCAACAGAGGTCAAAGCCCAGACTCCACGGACGGAGTTAGTAATCAACCCCCGTCGCTTGAGATAGGTCCTAGCCCAGCCCAAGCGATACTCAAGCTCAGTCTGAGGACCATCACCGTGGAGCTCGCCGGTTACGGATTCGGGCAGATTGCTCCCCTGAATGACAAGCTCGGCAATTTCCCCAATGGAGGCACTTCCGCCTGCTTGACGAATAGCATCAAGCGTCGGATTCATAAGGTCTTTGAACGATGGGACAGGCATATTCAACCTCCTCGCCATACTAGCCCTCATTCACATCTCAGGCAATCCCTACAGCGCAAGCTTGAGGTTGAGCGAGAAGGTTCTTGATTTTATCAAGCGTGGTGGGCCAGCCTGGACTCGAACCAGGGACCTCAGTCTTATCAGGACTGCGCTCTAACCGGCTGAGCTACTGGCCCATAGCGCCTGAGGGCAGTGGGGGACTGCCAGACACAACGAGTATAGCTGCGGCCGGCAAACGGTTCAAGGGCATCCGGTCCGTTCGGCCCGGACGGTACGTCCCGTCGCGGGCTGGATGCCGCGGCTCCCCTTCGTGTCAGGGCCCTGCGGGGTCCGGGTCGCTGCCCGCCCTACCGGAGGGGAGGAGCGTAGATCTGTCCCCCCTTGGGGCAGTCCGCGCAGGGTGCGTCGGCCCACAGCGCGTTCCTGCCGCGCGGCAGGCCCAGCCCGCCGGAGCCCAGGTGGCGCTCGTAGATCTCCCCGTAGTTGCCCACCGCCGAGATGACCGTCTGCGCAACCGTTGCGTCGAGGCCCAGCTCCGACTGGCCCCACGATCCCTCGACTCCCAGCAGGCGCTTGACCTTCACGCTGTCTCCGGCCGTCAGCGCGGCGACATTGGCGGAGCTGACTCCAAGCGCCTCGCCCTGGACAAGGATCGCCATCACCGTCTTCACGATGTCGAACCACTGGCTGTCGCCGTGCGGCACGAGCGGCGTGAGCGGCTCCTCCGATATCGTCTCCGGCAGGATCACGTGTTCGTCCGGGGCCGGGAGGTTCGACCTGAGGGCCGCCAGGGCGGAGCGATCGGTCGTAAACGCGTCGCACGCCCCGTTTGTGTAGGCCTGGAGCGCCACGTCGGCCGACTCGAATATGTTCGGGGTGAACGCCATCCGGTTCTGGCGGAAGAAGTCGCCCATGTTCAACTCGCTCGTCGTGCCGGCCACCGTGCAGACGGAGGCGCCCGCCAGCTCGTACGCGCTCGATACGCCCAGCCGGACCGGCGTCATGAACCCCTGGCCGTCGTAGAACATCGTCGGCACGAAGTCGCCCCACGAGGCGTCGCGAGAGCTGGTCCAGGTGGTCACGAAGACGAGCAGGTCCACCTCGCCGGCCTGCATGATGGGCCCGCGCTCCGGCGACGTGATCGCGCGAAGCTCGACCGCGTCCGGGTCGCCGAGGGTCGCCGCCGCGACGGCGCGGCACAGGTCTATGTCGAAGCCCTCGAGGTTGCCGTTCTCGTCCAGGAATCCAAATCCGGGTGTGTTCTCCAGGGTCGCGCATACAACGGTGCCGCGTTCCAGCACCCTGTCCAGCCTCGACTCCCCGCCCTGGTCGCCTCCCAGGGTGCAGGCCATTGCGGCTGCCAGCGCCAGCGATAGCAGGATGAGGTAAAGTCGCATCGTGGAGGGCCTCCCGTATCGGTGTCCAGCCGAATCTTACGCCATTGAGGCCTCGGGCGCTTGGCCCGCCGACCCGACCTGCGCCCGGATTTTCCGCGGCTCACGAGGCTGGTCATCTGCTACCATCGGGAGATACAAAACCTCGAGAGCCACGATGACAGCCAACCTGAAACCGGCGATATCCCTGGTCTCCATCGCGCTGCTGACGATGGCGTTGGTCGCCTGCGGCGACGACCCGCCGCCCACGCCCACGGCGACCGCCGCGCCCGTCGCGCTGGCGCCCACCGCGACGGCCGAGCCCACCGCCACCGCGGCGCCGACGGCCACGCCGACCGCGACTCCGACCCCAGCCGCCACCGCGACGCCCGATCCCACGGCGACTGCGACTCCGACGCCGACGGCCGTCCCACGGGCGACGGCCACTCCCACCGCGACCCCGACTCCGACGCCGACGGCCACGGCGACCGCGTCCCCCACGGCCACCCCGACTGCCACCGCGACGCCAACGCCCACTCCGACTCCGGAACCCGTGGCGACGGCCGTGCCGACGCTCAACGCCGACGGGACTCTCGTCTTCGATCCGCTGGTGGTCCGCGGCACGCTGAGCAACGGCCTCACCTACTACATCAGGCACAACGAGGAGCCGCGCGACCGGGGCCAGCTCTCCCTGGTCCTGAGAGCGGGCTCCGTGCTCGAAGATGAGGACCAGCGCGGCCTGGCGCACCTGGTGGAGCACATGGCGTTCAACGGCACCGAGCGCTTCGCCAAGCAGGAGATCATCGAGTACCTCGAGTCGATCGGCAGCACCTTCGGTCCCGACCTGAACGCGCAGACCGGCTACGACCACACCCTCTACTGGCTGGAGATCCCGACCGACGACCCAGAGATCCTGGAGACCGCATTCCAGATCCTGAGCGACTGGGCGTACGCGATCAGCTTCGCGCCCGAAGAGGTGGAGTTGGAGCGCGACGTCGTCCTGGAGGAGTGGCGCCTGAGCCAGGGGTTCAACTCGCGCATCTGGGACGCCTTGACCAGGGCGATGTTCGGCGCCTCGCGCTACACCGACCGCGACCCGATCGGCCTGACCGAGGTGGTCGAAACGGCCCCGGTGCAGCGCCTCAGGGACTACTACGAGCGCTGGTACAGGCCCAACCTGATGGCCGTCGTCGCAGTGGGGGACTTCGATACCGAGCTGATCGAGTCGAAGGTCAGGCAGCACTTCGCGCCGCCACCGGAGGGCGAGGCGTCGCAGGCGAGCGCCGCCGTAGCGCCGCCGACCGAGCGACCGCGCTTCGATATTCCCGACCATGACGACCCGCGCGTCGTCGTGTTCACCGATCCCGAGGCGCCCGGCACCCAGATCAACCTTTACCTGAAGCGCACTCCGGACACCGGCCAGGACCTGCCGGCCTTCCGGCGCATGGTGGCGGAGAGGCTCGCCTTCATGATGATCAACGCCAGGCTGACCGAGCGGGCCCAGGCCGCCGACCCGCCGTACATCGTCGGGCAGGCAGCCCGCAGTTCGTGGATCCAGCCGCTGGCGCACGTGACGTTCGTGGCGTGGGTGCAGCAGGGCGGCGTAGAGCGCGGGTTCGGGGCGCTGCTGGAGGAGATGCAGCGCGCCGCTCAGCACGGCTTTACCAACGGCGAGCTCTCAAGGGAGAAGGACAACCTGCTCAGCGCCATCGAGAGCGCCTACAAGCAGCGGGACCAACGGATGTCCACTAACCTGGCCCAGGAGTACGCCGACCACTTCCTGGACGGCACGCCCGTTCCCGGCATCGAGGCCGAGTGGGCGCTCTACCAGGAGTGGCTCCCCCAGATCTCGCTGGCGGAGGTCGCCGAGGTCTCCGCTTCCTGGGACCAGACGGCTAACACCGTCCTCCTGATCATGCGGCCGGATGTCCCCGGCGCAATCCTGGACGACGAGTTGAGTGCCCTGGTGCGAACTCAGCTCGAAACGGCCAGTGCACTGCAGGTCGACGCCTACGAGGACGAGTTCGAAGACGTCCCGCTCCTGGCGACGGTCCCAACCGCCGGGAGCATCACGGCCGAGGAGCAAATCGAGTCGATAGACGCCGTCAAGTGGACGTTGTCCAACGGCATAACCGTGGTCGCCAAGCAGACCGACTTCCGCAACGACGAGGTCGTGTTCGGCGCCTTCAGCCCGGGCGGGCACTCGCTCGTCGCCGACGCGGACCACGTGTCCGCGCAGTACGCCGCCGCGCTGGTTGGCGGCAGCGGCGCGGGCCCGCACGACAACGTGACGCTCGAGAAGCTGCTCGCGGGCAAGCAGGTGTCCGTGGCCCCCTACATCGGCGAGCTGTTCGAGGGCTTCAACGGGAACGCGTCCCCTGAGGACCTGGAGACCCTGTTCCAGCTCGTGACGCTGTACGCGACCGAGCCCCGTCTGGACCCGGTCTTCTTCGAGAGGTACCAGTCAGCGCTACGGAGCAACGCCGAGACCCGCAGCACGCAGCCGGACGCGGTCTTTGCCGACGCCTTCTTCACCGTGTTGAGCCAGGGCCACCTCCGCGGCCGTCGCCTGACCCTCGAGTGGCTGGAGGAGCTCACCGCCGAGCGCGCCGAGGCGGTGTACGCCGACCGGTTCGCCGACCTGGGCGACTCGACTTTCGTCGTCGTCGGCGCGTTCGACTGGGACAACCTGCGCTCGCTGGCTACCACTTACCTGGCCAGCCTGCCCACCACCGGACGGGTCGAGCAATGGCGCGACGCCGGTATCGACCCGCCGGCGGAGCTGGTGGACCAGGTCGTCCGCAGCGGAATAGAGCCGCGCAGCAGGACGGTGCTGGCCTACGCGGGCGACATGGAGTGGAGCCGCGAGGAGGCGCTGAAGATCACCGTCGTCGGCGAGGTGCTCCAGACCCGTCTGCGCGAGAGAATCCGCGAGCAACTCGGCGGCACGTACAGCATCGGCGTCCTCGCGCAGTCCATGCCTCTTCCGGACCCAGAATACCTCGTCTACATTCTCTTCGGCAGCGACCCGGGTCGCGCCCAGGAGCTGAGCGACGAGGTGATGGCCGAGCTGGAGTGGCTGCGCGCGGGCGGCGAGCAGACGTACCTGGACACGGCCAAGGAGCTTCTGCGCACCCCGAGACAGGAGCAGCTGCGGGACAATCGGTTCTGGCTCAACCAGATCGAGACCGTGATGCGGCGCGGCGAGTCGTTCGACGAGATCAACCGATTCGAAGAACGTCTGGATGCGCTGACGTTGGAGCAGATCGCCGAGGCGGCCCGGCGCTACCTCCCCGAAGACCGCTACGTGCGCGTGGTGCTGCTGCCGGAGGAGGAGAGCTAGCCGCGCCGGTCGCTACGTCACCCGTATCGGGTGGGGCGCCGGCTGGTTGAACAGGTAGCCCTTCTCGTTGAACGGCACACGGTCGGGCTGGGTGCTGCCGGCGGCGTCGGTGGCGCGGGTCATGATCGCGCGCTGCCCCGGCTCCGCGTCCCAGGCGAGCTCGAACCGGGCCCACGAATAGTCCGGCTGCTCGTCCGAGACTTCCGCGTCGGACCAGGTGCGCCCCGAGTCGTCGCTCCACTCGACGCGCGAGATAGGGCCATCCGGCGAGTGGGCGTAGCCGTGGACGCGGTGTCGGCCCGCGGATAGCTCCGCGGGCCAGGGCAGGGCGAGCGCGCTCTTGACGACCTGCCTGGTGACGGGACTGCCGCGCGCTTCGCCCACCGGCGGGTAGTCGTCCCCGATCAGCACGTATGACGTCGTGTTGTTGCGCGTCCACGTCGGTTCGGATGAGACGACGATGTTTCCGAGCCACTTGATGTTCGCGCTGCCGACCCAGCCCGGCACGAGCGCGCGCAGCGGGAATCCGTGGTCGCGGGGCAGCGGCTCGCCGTTCAGCGAGTAGGCCAGCAGCGTGTCCGGGTGCATCGCCTTGTCTATCGGCAGCACGTAGCGGAACCCCCGCTCCGGCGACTCTGTGTCCAGCCCCACCAGCAGCACGCTTGCGGCGCTGGCGTGAACGCCCGCCAGCGTCAGCACGTCGCGCAGCGCCGTGCCCGCCCACTCGCCGTTGCCCACGGCGCCCGTCATCCACTGCGTCCCGGATGCCTTCCGGCCCTGCACCAGGTCGAACATGGCTCGGTGGTTGCCGGCGCATTCCAGGTACGAGACGAGCGTCCGGCCCGGCAGCCGCTCGATCTCGTCGTATGTCAGCTCCATCGGCACCGCGACGGCGTTTCCCTCGACGGTGAGCCGCCAGTCCGACGCGTCGAGGTCCAGGCTGTTCGAGTTGTTCCGGACGAAGAAGTACCGGTTGGGCGTGATGAGCCCTTCCATGTTCTCAAGCCGGGCCTCGAGGCTCTTGTCGCGCTGGATGAACGGCGCCGGGTCCTTGAACCAGGGCGGCCCAGACGCCGGGTCGGGATCCGCCGGCGCCGGCGACACCTCGGCCGGCTCCGTGCCCACACAGGCCGCGAGCACCGCCGCCGCGCCGCCCGCCACCATCAGCCGCAGGAACTGGCGGCGGTCCATCCCGCGCGCGCTGGCATAGCCCCACAGCCGCTCGCCATCCCGCCGGCCTGCTGTGGGTTCGGGCTCCGTCGCCTTCATGGATGCCTCATGGCTTGGCTGCAACAGTGCCTAGGCCGGACACACGATCCGGACGAGCGCCGCCAGATCGGGTACGACCATGTTGGGAACGGCATCGACGCGGCGCGTCCCGCCTCCGCGATCGGGGCGGTCCACCCACGCGCTGGCGATGCCGAGACGGTTCGCCGGCCCCCGATGTCATGGTACAGGCTCTCCGCGACGTGCAGCCACCTCTTCCTGTCGACCGCCATCCGCTCTTCGGCGACGCTGAAGTTGCGCAGGTTCGGCTTGTAGCCGCGGACCTGCTGTGCGGTGACGACCACGTCGAACTCGACGCCCAGCGTCCGGGCCGTCCCGGCGAACAGGTCGTCGTCCACGTTGGAGATGACCGCGAGCCGGTACCGCGACCCCAGGGTGGTGAGCGCGGCCGGGACATCCGGGAAGACCGGCCAGTCGGGCAGGGTGTCCGCCAGGCAGCCCGCCTCCGACTCGGTGCACCGCAAGCCGACTTCCGCCCCGATCGCCTCCATGACCCTCCGCAGGACGACGCGGTACTCGAGATAGTCTCCCGAGCCCTGCACCTTCGGCTCGGCGTCCGCGAACAGCGCGAGGACCTCCGCCCTGGACTTGACCATCCCGTGGGCCTGCAGGACTTCGCCGACCGCGTTGGAGATGCCCGTCTCCCAGTCTACGAGGGTCCCGTAACAGTCGAAGCTGATCCACTCGAAGCAGTCGAAGCCGAGCATAACTTGTCCTACCTCGCGCTGACAGGCCACAAAGAGATCACTACGCCGCCTACCCCACGACCAGGACGCTGCTGCCGCGCCGCCGCTTGCGTTCTTCGATGGTCCCCAGCCGCTCCTTCTTGCACAGGCTGCTCAGCCGCGTGATCGTGGCGGAGTTCGCGGCCACGACCATCAAGCCGCCGGATCTGAGACGGACGGCGGCCTGGCGAAACTGTGCCGCGATGGCCGGTGGACCCTCGTCGTCCCTCATCTCGGCCACGATCAGGTCGTACCTGGGTGCGCCGTCGACCAGTCCCAACCCGTGCGTGGCGGAGATACGCGAGGCGTCGTAGCCGTCGAGACGGAGGTTTCTCTCCGAACAACGCAGCGCCAACAGGTCTCTGTCGACCATCGAGATAGATGCGGGCGCCAAGGCTCTCGACAGGATGATCGGGACGTGGCCCTGTCCCGGATTCATCACGAGAACCCGGTCCGGACGTCGTTCGAGGCCCTGCAGTACGGTGGACAGCAGCCGGGTCTGGTAGCTCAGGGAGTCGAACTGCGGCAGCCCGAACACCGTCCTCAGCCCGTAGCGTATCCGGCCATGAGAAAATTCGGCGCTGGTGCGCTCGTAGTCTCCCCGGTCGAACGACCTCGATGGGGAGGGAGGGCGGCCGTTCGACGTGCGAGCCGAACACAGGAAAACGGCATGTCCCGCCTTGCGTCGCCGAAGGAAGACATCGACGCCATCGATCTCCTCGATCGTCCGGGCAACGAAGGACTCCAGCGCGGACACAACCACGATCCCCAACTGCCCTTCAACTCGAAGAAAGATCGGCGCGTCCCTCAGCCAGGAAGCGATCACGCCCTCCCCCGCCTTCCCGGGGATGTTCGCGGCGACCAGGTCGAAGTCCCTGTCGTCGACGTCGTCGAACCCGAGGCTGGCGCACGTCGAGGCGTCGTCGGTCCCGTTCAGCAGGGCGTTGTGGGTCGCATACTCGATGGCGAGCGCGTCCCGGTCGACCATGTGCAGGTCTGCCGTCGGGTTCAGCCCCTTCACGACGATGCCAATCGGCCCGTACCCGCAGCCGATGTCCAGCACCTTTTCGAACCCTACGCCCTGGCGGTGCAGCGTCCTCAACAGCAGCTCGGTCCCTGCGTCCACCGAGTGGCTGCTGAAGAGGGTCTGCGACACGCGAAACGAGAAGCTGCGGCCGCCAATGTCGAACGAGACGGTCTTCTTGTAGTACGGATCGTCTGTAATCGTCATTGGTACGATGCCGGCGCCCTGCGGTTAGCGGGCGTTGCGTGCACAACTCCTTGCCCAAAGGACATTATAGACCGCGCCTTTCCGGACCCCTGAAGGTGGAGCACCGGCGCACATGCAGGATGACCGGCACGGGATCGAGACGTGGGCAGGCACGGCAAGGGGCGTCCGCGTGCACTTCGGCGGCAAGGCGTCTATCATCGCCGCGTCGACGCGGAGGATCGGGGCCTGGGACGTACGAGTGAGCCGGGAGCCACGATGCAAGACCCACCACTCAAAGGAAAAATCGCCATAGTCACGGGCGCGGGAAGTCCCAGGGGCATGGGCCGGGCGATGGCGCTGGGGTTCGTGCGGGCCGGGGCCCGAGTCGCCATGCTGGACGTCAACGAAGAGTGGCTCGACCAGGCCGCCGCAGATGTCGGGCGGGCCGGCGGGCAAGACTCCGTGCTGGCCCTGGTCTGCGACGTGTCGGACCCCAACAGCGTGGAGGAGGCCGTCGGCAGGACGATAGGAGAGCTTGGCGGCCTGCACGTCCTCGTCAACAACGCTGGGATCATCCACGGGTCTGGGCCCGATCTCGGCAGCCCGACCGGCTTGCGGGACATCGCACCCGAGACGTGGAGCAGGATATTCGCCGTCAACGCCAACGGCGCGTTCTACATGGCCCGGGCCGCCATTGGCCATTTGCTCGCCCAGGAGTGGGGGCGCATCATTGGCGTCACGACAAGTGTCGACTCGATGTACCGGGAGGGAATGGGTCCCTACGGACCATCCAAGGCCGCCCACGAGGCCCTCGTCGCCCTGATGGCGCGAGAGCTGGAGGGGACCGGCGTCACAGCGAACGTGCTCATCCCGGGCGGAACGACGGACACCGACCTGTTCTCCGACGACGCCGGCTTCGACCGGGCGTCGCTGATTCGACCGGAGGCGATGCAGGCGCCCGCGGTCTGGCTCGCGTCCGACGAGTCGGAGGGCGTCAACGGCATGCGCTTCATCGCGTACCACTGGGACGAGAGCCTCCCCATCGAGCAGCGGCTGGAGCAGGCTGGCGCCCCCGCCGCCTGGCCCCAACTCGGCAGCCAGATCGTCCTCCCGTCGTAGAAGCTCGCTCTTACGGCCAAGTTACGGGGCAACTGTTCAAACTCGCGTAACGTCTGTTTTCCTCACCTCACACCCAGGTCAACCCCGTTTACCCCGAGTAGCGCCGCTGCTTTGAGCGGCGCGTATCGAGGGGTGCCGACGACCGTCCGCGCCGTACTTGCTCAGGACCAACGGAACTACAGTGCAGACCCTTCAAGGCTGAACCATAGCGGATGGTGCAGTCGAAGGCTGGTGGACTTGCGGGCCATAGGCGTCTATGCTTCGCTCCAGTGACGGTTGCCGCCGCAGACACGGATGAGTAGACGCCAGCCAAGAGGGAGACGAGACAATGGCGACGAAGATCGACCGCAAGGTCCCGACGGTGGTGCGAGGCACCCGTCCGCCGGGCGATACGGCCCAGACTCCGGGTATGGAGCGTCGTCCCGCGATCGACGCCGACGGGGTGGGCGCCAGCAAGATCTGGTTCGGCACCGTCACGTCGGCCCCCAATCACACCGGGCCGCCGCACCAGCACGGGGAGGCCGAGACCGCCGCGTACGTGATCTCAGGCCACGTCCGCGTCTACTATGGCGACAACTTCGAGGATTGGGTCGAGGCCGGCCCCGGCGACTTCCTCTTCGTGCCCGCGCACACGTGGCACATCGAGGAGAATCCCTACGACGAGCCGTGCGAGCAGTTCCTGGCCCGCGGGCCCGACAACATCGTCATCAACATGGAGTCGTAGAGGCCCGCGGTCAACGCGGGTCGAGTGCTACATCGCGTCCCGGTACTTCGTCGACTTGGTATTGGCGACGTGGTGCTGCCAGTCCGACGACTCCGGCAGGTCCTCGGCCCTGATGTCCAACGCCCTCAGCATCCGCTCCAGGCCGGTCTCCCGCGCTCCCAGCGCGTCGAAGCGGGCGCGGTCCGCCTCGGTCCGGGCGCGGAGCTCGACCAGCGGTTCCACCATCGCCCTGATGTTGGGGTTGTCGCTGTCGAGGAACACGGGTTGGGGCTCGTAGATGCTGCCGCGGTCGTCGTAGCGCATGAAGGACGCGATCTGCTCGTCCGTCTCAGGCTTGCCGACGAAGCGGAGTTTCAGGTAGCGACGGTTCGGCAGCATCCCGAACACGCCGTGGTAGATCCTCTGGTCGAAGAAGACGATGTCGCCCGGGTCGCAGTCCACGACGATGCCCGGCATCTCCGTCCAGTCGAGCCCGTAGACGTCGGTCGTCGTATCGTCGCCCTGCTCCGAGAGCGGTAGCAGCGAGTGGTACAGGGGCGGCTTGTGCGAGCCGGGTATCAGGCGGAACGCCCCGGTGTCGGCCCTGAGCGTGCTCAGATAGAGGTTGCAGCTGAACGTGGTCGAGTCGGGCTCGACGGGCCTGTCCGAGTGCCAGTGTGTCTCGGTGGTCGTGAACTGCAGGCTGCCGCCGGACCCGTTCCACAGGAACCCAGGCCCAAGGAGGCCCTCGACCGCGCCGAACAGCCGGTCGTCCGCGACCATCCGGGTCAGCACCTCGCCCTTCTCGACTATGTCCGGGATGCCCTGGTTCTCGCCGGTCGGAGGCCCGCCGCCACGGTCGCGCTCCCACAGCTCGTCGCACTCCTTGTAGATGGCGTCGACCTCCTCTGAGGAGAACGTGTTGCGCAGGACGAGGAACCCGAAGTCGTCGAAGTGGGCCTTCTGCTGCGGCGTGATCATGGCGGCTATCCTCCGGTCGACGTGCTGGTACGGGGCGGCCGTTGCGGCTACGATATCACAGATTGGCGCGTCCAAAGCCGGCATCCCTGTTGCGACGCGTTCGCCCCGCCGGCCCGCCCGAATCCGTGGAGGAGTGGAGCCCCGCATGACCGCGGAACAGTCGGAGCCCGAGCGCTTCCCTTTGGGAATACAGTACCACCGCCCGCCGACTCCGCCGCCGGGAGAGTGGGAGCCGGACCTCGCCCATATCGCAAGGCTGGGACTGGACCACATCTACAGCTGGGTGATGTGGCCCTACGTGGAGCGGCGCCCCGGCTCGTATACCTGGGACGACTACGAGAAGCTGTTCGACCTGGCCGCGAAGCACGGGCTGGAGATCGTCCCCAACCTGGAGCTCTGGGCCGTCCCGACGTGGGCGGAGAGGGACGAGTTCCGGCAGGTCGGACTCGACGGCCGGCCGCGGCCGTTCGCCGCCAGCCCGATCCACAACCTCTATGGCTGGCGGCCGTGCCTGGACAACCTCGATCTGCGCAGGCTCGTCGAGCCTTTCCTGCGCGCCGCGGTCGACAGGTTCGTGGACAGGCCCAACCTGCTGTGCTGGAAGGTCTGGAACGAGCCGGACGTCGACAACTGCGCGTGCCCATACACCACGGCCAAGTTCCAACGGTGGCTCGAACAGCGTTTCGGGTCGCCGGACCGCGCCTCCGCCTTCCTCGGGCGGCAGTACAACGCCTGGGAGGACATCAGGCCGCCGGTCGCCCGCGGCGACACGCCGGCCAGGCTTCTCTACACCGAGTTCCGGTTCTGGTCGGCGACCGAGATAGCGTCCTGGGCCGTCGGGACGGTCAGGGAAGCGGACCCCGGACATCCCATCCTCACCGACACCCGCAGCATGGGCACGGCCCGGCTAGACCTGCTCGGGGAGCGAATCTGGGACGACTGGAGCATGGCCCAGGTGCCTGACATCTTCGGCGGGCACCTGCACACCGCGGTCGGCGCGCCCCATGCCTCCCCGGTGGAGTTCGCCGGGCCCGTCATCGACCTGGAGTGCAGGCGGTCGGCGACGCGGCGAGACCCTCGCGGCTACTGGGTGACCGAGGTCCCCGGGGGGACCGCCTGGATTGGGGACACCTTCGACCACCTGAGGCCGGGCGAGATGCGCTACAACCTGTGGAGCACCGTAGCCCACGGTGCGACTGGCGTGTCGCCCTGGCAATTCAAGCCGGAGCGCATCGGCCCCGAAGTCGGCACCTTCGGCCTCGTCGAGCTCGACGGCACGCCCACGTATCGCACACACGAGGTCGACGACTTTGTGCGCGCCATCCGCCGCCGCGAGCGCCTGTTCGTCGACGCCCGGCCGCCCGACGCCGACTACGCCGTGCTGTTCAGCCCCGAGTCCAGCGTCGCCGTGTCCTCCCTGAGACCGCTGTCCTACAGGGACGCGATGCATGGGATCGTGGCCGCGCTGTGGCGGGAAAATGTCCATTTCGACTTGGTCCGCGCGACCGACGACCTCGGCCAATACAGGGTCGTCTACCTGCCCATGCCGTGGCTGGTCCCGAGCGCCGATCTTGACAATCTGCTCCGGTACGTCGCCGACGGGGGCACACTGTGTGTCGAGGCAGGCTTCGCGTGCCTGGAGGACAACGGCTGGTACGCGCCACGTGTCCCCCGCATGGGGCTCTCCGAGAGGCTGGGCTACCAAGAGCGGGAGGTAGTCTTCGACACGACGGGCGAAGTCCACACCGCCCATGGCCTGCTGCGGACCGCGGGCGAGCCGCGCCGCGTGGACGACGGCGCGGCCGAGGTCATCGGCGCGAACTCCGACGGGTCGCCTGCCGTTGTCCAGTCGACGTACGGCAGCGGACGCTTCGTCTACTTCTCCAGCTACCCGTCGCTACACCAGCGGGCCGGTTACGACAGCGCCAGCGCCGCGACGCTGATGGCGCTATGCGGCATTGACCCGGTCGCGCGGGTCGACTCGGCCTCACCCGTCACATGCCGCGTGCTCGAGCACGACGAGGGACGGCTGCTGCTCGTCTTCAACCACGCCCGCGACGCCGCAGCCGCCACGATATCGCCGTCCTTGGCCTACCGCGACCGGTCGACGCTCTACCGCAGCGGAACGTCGGAAGTGGAAGACGCTGCCGACGGCGGCCTCGCCGTGACCCTTGACGGCAAGGGTGTGGTGGTGCTGAGCCTGAAGGACGCGCGGTAGAAGGGTCCGCCTGGGACCGATGCGCCGGCGGATCGCTCGGTCAACGGGGCGACCGGCCGGGGAATGTCCACGTCTTCAGGGCGGGCTCGGCCTCGCCGCAGGAGACCAGTAGAAGGTCGCGGCGCAGGTGGCTTGGCCCGCCAGTCGGCTCGCCGTCGTCAGGGGACACGGCCAGGCAGAGACCGGTGCCGGACAGCGCGAGCGCGCCGGCGGAATCGAAATCGAACTGTTGCAGTGCGCCCTCGTAGCACACCCTCAGGAATAGTCGAGCGGGGGCTTCGGTCCCGCCCGCCTCCATGCACAGGTCGTAGGCGGGCATGTAGAGATTCCCCGGCTCAGGCTGGTCCACCGCGAATATCTCGTCGTTGGCGCCTGGCTTGCAGGTGTGGGCCGTGAGCGCCGCTCCCAGGTCCAGACTCGAGCCGAAGCCCGGAACGTCGACGCAGTAGTACTCCGGCTCGTCGAGCGGGTCCACGAGCTGCACCAGGGTCGCCGCGGCCGTCGCCGGGTCGAGCCCGATGCCGGCCGCCGCCGGCGCGGTGGGTCTGGGAGCCTCGAGCGTCGGGGTCTCGATAGTCGCCGTGAGCTCCTGGGGCTCATCGGACGCGCCGCAGGCGGCCAGCGCGACGACCGCGAGCGCTGCCGAGATGGCGTGCCGCGAACAGTGCCTTGTGATACTTGCAGGCATCCCTATCTCCCGTGGTTTCATCGTGCCGGGGCAGTGTGGCAAAGAGGCCGCCCGCCGGTCAACCAGGACCGCCACGCCTGGCGGCGGGCAGGTTGCCAGGCTACCCGCGGCGCCGGCGGCCCCGGCCGGATGCGCTGAGGCCGACGACTCGCCGTCCCGTCTCCAGCCGTCGCTTCAGCAGCCACGCGAGCACGACAGCGCCCGCCAGCACCAGGGCCGCCACGGTGTCGCCGCGTTGGAACGCCCGCCACGCGTCGCCGCCAAGCGCGGGTATGACGAGGGTGCCGATCACCACGGCGACGGCCACGAGCACCAGCCGCAGCGGGTGCGTGAAGATGTGGCCGCGCACGATGGCCAGGCTGGCCGCGATCAGGAACGAGATTCCGAAGGCGGCGCCCAGGCTGAACGCCCAGTGCCAGAGCGCGTACATGCTGATGGCCGTGACGACGAGCGCCAGCCAGCCGCGTGCTTCGCGGAGACCCTGCTTCCACCGGTTGCGGGCGTCCCTGAGCTGTTTCGCCAGGAACCTGGATGCGAAGCGTCGGATGGTCCTCCGTCCCCGTCGCTTCACTGCTCCGCGTGCTCGGCGGCCAACATGCCGACATGATCCCACCGCTGCGTCCGGCGTTCAAGCGGCACGTCACGGCCGCAGAGGGTCTACGCCCGCCGGACCGTCTGTATAATGGGGCCACTCCCGCCGGCGCGGCCCTCCGCCGAGGTGGTCTCGCGGCGCCACGAAATCGAGTTGGGCCATACCGACGCGACGCTGATCGCATGCGAGGTCGACTATGTTTTCAGAGTGGTGGCAGTTTCTCGCACTGAATGCCGTGGTCCTCCTGCTGGCCGTGGTGCTGGACGTCCTGTTGCCGGAGCCGCCGTCCAGGGTTCATCCGGTGGTCTGGCTGGGACGCGCGATCACCCTGCTGGAGCGCTACGCTCCGGAGGGGTCCAGGTCGGCCTTCGCCTACGGCTGCGCTATCGTCGTCGTTGTGGTGGGCGTCCTGGGCGCGCTGACCTGGCTGTTGATGGCGGCGCTGATGGCCATCAGTCCCGCGGCCTACGTGGTCGGCGGCGCGGTGACGTTGCGGGTCTCCTTCACGGTGATGGGTCTGCTGTCGGCCGCTGATCGCACGCGGCAGGCCCTTGACGGCGGGCGACTGGAGGAGGCTCAGGAGAGCCTGCGAAGCCTGGTCGGCCGCGACCCCACGTCGCTCACCGAGTCCCTGGTGGCCGCCGCGGCAATAGAGTCGGTTGCGGAGAACACGTCCGACAGCTACGTCGGACCCTGGCTGGCCTTCGCGCTGCTCGGCGTGTCTGGCGCGGTGGTCTACAGGGCCGTGAACACGTTGGACAGCATGATCGGCCACCGCGACCGGTACGAGTACCTGGGCAAGGCCGCCGCGCGCGTGGACGACGTCGTGAACTTCGTGCCCGCTCGAGTCAGCGCCCTGCTGATGCTGGCGAGCGCCGCGGTGCATCGCCGCTCGGTCCGGCAGGCGTGGCAGACGTTGATCCGAGACCGCGGACTTACGGCCAGCCCCAACGCGGGTTGGACGATGAGCGCGATGGCGGGTCTGCTGGGAACACGCCTGGAGAAACCGGGGCACTACCGCCTCGGCGACGAACTGCGCGATCCCGACCCCGACGACATCGGCGCCGCGGCGAACATCGCCGAGATCACGGCGGTACTCGCGATGATGGTAGCGCTCATCGTACTGGCCGCGCGTCACGCCGTCCTGGGATGAGCCGACGCGAACACGGGACCGTTGCGACGGTACACCGCCGCCGGGATGCCGCGGAGCTTGGGAATGACTAGCCGCGGCGGCGCCAGGGTCGTCATGGTGCAGGGGACGTCGTCCCACGCGGGCAAGTCGGTCCTGGCGACGGCGCTCTGCCGCATCTTCGCGCGGGACGGACTCCGGGTCGCGCCCTTCAAGGCGCAGAACATGTCCCTCAACTCCTACGCGACCCCGGACGGCGCCGAGATCGGCCGCTCGCAGGCCGTGCAGGCCGCCGCCGCGATGGCGGCCCCGCGGGCGGAGATGAACCCCGTGCTGCTCAAGCCGGAGGGCGATAGCCGCTCCCAGGTGGTGCTGATGGGCAGGCCCGCGGCCGTCGCGACGGCCCGCGAGTACCACGACCTCAAGCCGGCGGTCTGGGATATCGTCACCGCTGCCTTGGATCGCCTTCGAACAGAGTACGACGTTGTCGTCATCGAGGGCGCTGGCAGCCCCGCCGAGATCAATCTCAAGCAGCACGACATTGTCAACATGCGGGTCGCCCTCCACGCCGACGCGCCCGTGCTGCTCGTGGGAGACATCGACCGCGGAGGAGTGTTCGCCCAGTTCGTGGGCACCATGGCGCTGCTGGAGCCGGACGAGAGGGCGCTCGTCAAGGGCCACGTCATCAACAAGTTCCGCGGCGACCCGTCCCTGCTCGCGCCGGGTCTCGAATTCCTGGAAGAGCGCACCGGCGTGCCGGTCGCCGGCGTCATCCCGTTCTACACCGGCATCCACGTTCCCGAGGAGGACTCCCTGGGTCTCACCCCGGAGAACGGCGAGGACGACGGCGAAGACCTGGATGTCGCGGTCATTCGGCTGCCCCATGTCGCCAACTTCGACGACTTCGATCCGCTGCGCCACGAGCCCGGAGTCCGGGTGCGCTACGTCGGCCGGACCGATGAGCTGGAGGACCCCGACCTTGTCGTCCTGCCCGGCAGCAAGACCACCGTGGCCGACCTCGACTGGCTGCGCGCGACCGGTCTCGCCGAACGAGTCGTGGCGCTCCGGCGCGGCGGCACGCCAGTCGTCGGCATCTGCGCCGGCTACCAGATGCTGGGCGCGGCGCTGCTCGACCCGGACGGCGTCGAGTCTCCCAGGGCCGAGACGCCCGGCCTCGGGGTGCTGCGCGGCTCCACAACGTTCCTGCCGCACAAGTCGACGCACCAGGTGAGGGGACGTGTGGCGGGCGCCCGGGGCCTGCTGGGCGGCTGCGCGGAGGCTGAGGTCACGGCCTACGAGATACACATGGGTGTAACGTCGTCCGCCGGCCATGCGCAGCCATTCGTCGTGGAGTCCCGGTCGGGCAGGGAGGTCGACGAGCCGGACGGCGCCCTTGACGACGACGGCCTCACGCTGGGCACCTACCTGCACGGGCTGTTCCACAACAGAGCCGTACGCAGGTCCATCCTGGAGTGCGCGTCGCGTCGCAGGGGTGTCGCCCTGCCTGCCTCCACGGAGGACGTCGACCCGAACGCCGAGTACGACAAGCTGGCGGCGCTGGTCCGCGAGCACCTGGACATGGAGCTGGTGTACCGCGCAACGGGGTTGGCGTAGTGGGTTCGGCGGGGGAGAGTCAGCCGTTGCCCGACTTCATCCTCAGCGGCAGTCCCGCCGCGACGAAGTAGACGTCGTCCGCCTCTGCGGCTACGAGCTGGTTGACGCGGCCGAGCTCGTCTGCGTATGCGCGGCCCAGGTCGGTCGCGGGCACGACGCCGAGGCCGACCTCGTTGCTGACTACGATCCACGAGGCGTCGCCGTCATCGTACACGTCGAGCAGCGAGCGAGTCTCGGAGAGGATGTCGCCGCGGGTCGGCGCCGCGCCGGCGTCTTCGAGCAGCAGGTTGCTTACCCAGAGCGTGAGGCAGTCGAGCACCACCGTGTCGTAACGGTTCAGCAGGGGCGGGAGGGCGGCCGCGAGGTCGACCGGCTCTTCCAGAGTGTCCCAGTCGACTGGGCGGGTCCTCCGGTGGGACGCGATGCGGGCGGCCATCTCCGGGTCGCCGGCCTCCGCGGTGGCGACGAAGAGCACCCGCCCGGCGTCGGACGCCAGCTCCTGGGCGTAGTTGCTCTTGCCCGCTCGCACGCCTCCAAGCACCAGTGTGAGAGTCTTGCTCATCCTTCGTACCGTGGTGGCGGGCGGCTACCAGAGCGGGGGCTGGTAGAGCTCGGGAGCGGAGGCGAAGACGGCGACGCCGAGGAGCAGGACCGCCACCTCCGCCACCTCGTTGACGGCCCCGTAGATGTCCCCGGTCGTCCCTCCCAGCGCCCTCTCGGTCCACCAGCCTACCGCCAGCGACACCATTATGGCGGCGCCGAGCAGGAACAGCCCGGCGGCCCCGAGGAGCAGACCGGCCGCCACCGCGGCCGTCACGAACCCGAATATCAGCTGCCAGGGGCTGGCGCCGTCCTGGAACGCGGTGCCGAGCCCCTTCTCGCGGACGTAGTCGAAGGCTGCCATCGTCGTCACCATGCCGAAGCGCGACAGGCACGGGAAGACGCCCAGCAGAGCGGCGCGGGTGCCGTCGGGAACGTTCGCGAAGAGCGACCACTTCAGCAGAAGCAGGCATATTCCCCCGGCCACTGCGAACGCGCCCACGTGCGTGTCGCGGAGGATCTCGAGCCGCTTCTCGCGGGAGTAGCCGCCGAGCATTCCGTCGCAGGCGTCGAGGAATCCCTCTGTGTGTATCGCCCGGGTCAGCAGGAGCAGCGCCGCGACCAGGAGAGCCGCGACGACCGTATCGGGGAGGACCTGCCGCGCCCCGAAGTCGAGCCCGGCCAGGATGCCCCCCAGCGCGAGCCCGACGAGGGGGAAGAAAGCACGGGATGGCCCCATCGCGGCCGCGCCGTCGGGCGCGACCGGGAAGATCGTCAGGAAGGCGATGGCCGTCCGGAGGTCTCGGAGTACGCTACGTGGCGACATCGTCCGATTCTCTATCGGATACCCCCGCCTCGTCAAATGTCGCCATGTCGGCCAGGCACGCCGCGGCCGCTTCGACCAAGCCCATCGCCAGCACCGCGCCCGTGCCCTCGCCCAGCCTCATGTCGAGGTCCAGGAGAGGCCGCAGTCCCAGGTGCGACAGCACCGCGCGATGCCCCGCCTCTGCCGACAGGTGAGCGGCGACGACGTAGTGCCTGGCGTTCGGGCACAGGCTGTGGGCGACGAGGCAAGCGGCGCCGGAGATGAAGCCGTCGAGCACGACGACCCGCCGGGCGAGCGCGCCGCCGAGCACGACGCCCGCCAGCACACCGATCTCGAACCCGCCGACCCTGGCGAGCACGTCCAGGCCGTCCGCGGGGTCGGGGCGGTTCACATCCAGGGCGCGCTCCACGACGCCGGTCTTGTGGGCCAGCTCGACGTCGCTCCGTCCCGTCCCGCGCCCGGTCGTCTCGCTCGGCGGCCTGCCGGTGAGCACGGCGGCGATGGCGCTCGAAGCGGTGGTGTTGCCGATGCCCATGTCACCGGCGCCGATCATGTCGGCTCCGCTCTCGGCGGCCTCCAGCGCGAGCTCGATGCCGGCTTGAACGCACGCCTCCGCCCGCTCCCTCGTCATGGCGGGGCCCGCGGTGATGTCGGCCGTGCCGCGCCCGATGCCGAGGACCGTCAGGTCGGGGTGGTCGGGCAGGGGTGTCGCGACGCCCGCGTCCACGACGACGAGGCCGACGCCGGCGGTCCGCGCCATCGCGTTGATGGCGGCGCCGCCCGCGAGGAAGTTCAGCACCATCTGCGCCGTGACCTCCTGTGGGTAGCCGGTGACGCCCTGCGCGACAACCCCGTGGTCGGCCGCGGCAACGACGACCGTCTTGCCTCGCGGAGCGGGCCGGTCGGTCCCGAAGATGCCGGCTAGCCGCACCGACAGCGCCTCCAGCCGGCCGAGGCTGCCGGGCGGCTTGGTCAGGCGGCCCTGGCGGCGCTCTGCCGCCCCCATCGCTTCGGGGTCGGCGGGAACGATGCGCCCGACAACGTCGTCGAGTGCCACGCTAGAACTCGATGCCCTGCTGCGCCTTGATTCCCTTGTCGTCGAAGGGGTGCTTGACCAGCTTCATCTCGGTGACCAGGTCGGCGCAGTCGATCAGCTCCTGCGGGGCGTACCGGCCGGTGATGATGACGTGCAGCGTGTCGCGCCGGCGCTCCAGCGTGTCGACGACGTCCTCGACCGGGACCCAGCCGTAGTGCATGGCGTATGTGAACTCGTCGAGGACGATGATGTCCTCGTCGCCCGTCAGGATCGCCTCCTTGCATCGCCTCCACTGCTCCTGGGCGAGCGCGGTCGTGCGGTCCATGTCCTTGGAGAGCCAGGTGAAGCCGTCCCCGAGCGCCTCGATCGGGATGTCCAGTTTCTCTGCCGCGCGCTGCTCGCCGAACCGGGCGCCGGTGTGCTTGATGAACTGGAACATCCTGATCTTGAAGTCGCGCCCCCAGGCGCGGAAGATGACGCCCAGCGCGGCGGTCGTCTTGCCCTTGCCGTCGCCGGTGTTGACGATGACGAGTCCGTGCCGAACGCGTCGGCGCCTGGTCAGCTTCCGGGGCTCTTTCCCGGCGTCCTGCTCGCTCATGAGTCACCTCCGGGCTGCGCCAGCCGCCCCGCCTCTTCCGGGAGCGGCAGCCTATCGTTGGAGCGCGTCGCGGCGGGGTTGTCGTGGGCCGGCGGCTCGTCCGCGGGGGCGATCAGGCCGACCGCCAGCGATCCGGTGACCGGCTCCCGGTAGACGGCGGCCCGCACGCCGAACGCGGACTCGATTGTCTCCGGCGTCAGCACCTCCTCGGGCGTGCCCTCGGCGATGACACGTCCGCCGAGCAGCAGCACGAGGCGGTCGCAGTAGCGCGCGGCCATGTTCAGGTCGTGGATGGCGGCGATGGCGGTCAGGCCGTCGTCGACCAGCCGCCGCACCAGGTCGAACACCTTGAGCTGGTGGAGCACGTCGAGGTTCGACGTGGGCTCGTCCAGCAGGAGCACGCGGGGCTGCTGCGCCAGGGCGCGCGAGACGAAGACGCGCTGGCGCTCGCCGCCGGACAGCGTGTCGAGCGTCCTGTCGGCGAACTGCTCCGTCTCGGTCAGCCGCATCGCGCTCCTGGCGATGCGGTCGTCCTCCTTGCCCTCGACCTGGAAGCGCCCCAGGTGCGGGTAACGGCCCATGAGCACCAGCTCGATGGATGTGAAGCCGTGGGTGTAGGGCGCGATCTGCGGGACGAGCGCGAGCCCCGCCGCGATCTCCCTGGAGGACAGCGACTCCAGGTCGGCGCCGTCCAGCCGGACCGTGCCGTCCCGGTAGCCGAGGATGCCCGATATGGCTCGGAGGAGGGTCGTCTTGCCCGCGCCGTTGGGCCCGATCAGGCCGACGAGCTGGCCGCGGCCGGCGTGCATGGTGACGCCGTCGAGCAGTGTCTCGGCGTCGACCTCGCAGGAGAGGTCCCGCGCGCTGACCGCCTCTGGCCTGTCGCCGTTCATGGTGCGCTATTTTGCCATGCTGAAGGTGGCCGTCGCCGGCTCCGGGAAGGCGTCCGGCCAGAGTATGCGGGCGAGGTCCTCGGCCCCGCGGATGTTCCAGTAGGAGAGGGTGGTGAAGTGCTTGCTCTCGACGATATGGACCCGGTCGTTCCTGATCGCCGGCAGCTCGGCGAGCGCCTCGTTGGCGAACAGGCTCTGCAGGAAGTCCTCGGCGCCGAACTCGACCGGCTGGGCGATGATGATGACCTCCGGGTCCATTGCGATGACGCCTTCGAGGCTGGTGGTCTGGTTGCCGTCGACTCCCGCCTCCTCGGCGGCGTTGATGCCGCCGGCGGCGACGATCACGCCGCCCTCGGTGGAGTTTCCGCCCGCGACCCACAGCTTGTCCGAGTACTGCGTGAGCGCCAGGACCCTGGGTCGCGGTCCGGCCCTGGAGGTTATGGCGACCAGCGACTCGTAGCGGTCGCTGACCTCGGCGGCGAACTCCAGCGCGCGCTCCTCCTCGCCGAAGATGTAGCCCATGAGCAGGATGCTGTTGATACGCGCCTCGGGGTCGTGCTTCAGCTCGGTCTGGATGACCGGTATGCCGATCTTCGACAGCGCCTCTATAGCCTCCGCGGGGAAGAAGGGGCTGGTGACGATGACGTCCGGCGACTGCGCGATGATCGTCTCCGGGTCGCGCGATACCTGGGCGATATCCTGGACGTACGGCGCGACGTTGGAGTAGGTCGCGTTCTTCGTCGCGCTGCCGACGCCGACGAGCCGCTCGACCGGTACGAGGGCGAGGGCCATCTCGTCGTGTCCGACGGAGGCGGTGATGATGCGCTGGGGCTTCGCCGGGATGCTGACGACCCCGTTCAGGCCTTCGACCTCGCGCGGCCAGCCGAAGTTGGTCGGGTCGACGATACCGCGCACGTTCTCGAACGCCTTCAGCGCGGTCTCCGGGGTGGCCGTGGGTTCTGGCGCGGGGGTGGGCGCGGGGGTCGGCGCCGTGGTCGGGGCCGCCGTGGGCGCCGCTGTCGGCGCCGGCGTTTCGGACGTGCAAGCCGCCAGCGCAATGGCGAACAGGGCGATAGTCGAGGCTGTGAGGACGCGAAGCTGCGTAACTGGCAATGTGACTCCTTTGGACTCAGGTCGCTATAGCGAGTAGACCCGGCGCTTGTTCCTGATCAGCAGCAGGATGAAGAAGGGGGCGCCGACGAAGGCGGTCAGGACGCCGACGCGAAACTCGGCCGGCTGGATGATTGTCCTGGCGACGGTGTCGGCGACTATGACGAAGACGGCGCCCCCGGCGGCGCTCATCGGGACGAGCACGCGGTGGTCGGGCCCGAGCATGAGCCGGAGCACGTGCGGCGTGACGAGGCCGACGAAGGCGATGGTCCCGCTGACCGCGACGGCGGCGCCGGTCGCGAGCGCCGACGCAGCCAGCAGCGTGACGCGGGCCGTCTCTACCCGGACTCCCATCGACCGGGCCTCGTCGTCGCCCAGCGTCAGCAGGTTCAGGTCGCGCGCCATCAGGATGACCACGATGGCGCCGCCGATAATCAGCGGCGCGGAGATGCGGACGTGCTCCCAAGAGCGGGAGTCGAGTCCTCCGGCCAGCCAGAAGAGGATCTCCCTGAGCGCGGAGTTGTCGGGCAGGAGGAGGATGATCGCGGAGACGATGGCGCCGAGGAAGGCGTTGACAGCGACGCCCGCGAGCAGCAGCGTCGCCATGGAGAAGCGCCCGCCGACGGCGGCGATGCCGTAGACGAGGAACGTGGCCGCCAGGGCCCCGGCGAACGCGAACGCGGGCAGGGCGAGGTAGAACAGGCCCGCCATCCCGGTGGCGATGGCGACGACCGCGCCGACGGCGCCTCCGGCGGACACGCCGATGATGCCGGGGTCGGCCATCGGGTTGCGGAACAGGCCCTGCATCGTCGCCCCTGCGACCCCGAGAGCCGCGCCGACGAGGGCGCCGACGACGATCCGGGGCAGCCTGATCTGCTCGACTACGAGCTGCTCGGTGCGGCCGAAGTCTACGAGGTCGAGGCCAGCGGACGACAGGACGATGGAGGCGACGTGGGTCGCTGGTATGCTGACGGGGCCGAGGCTGAGCGATACGAGGGCGGCGGCCAGGACCAGCATCCCCAGGACGGACGAGCCTATCGCCAACCTGACACCGACGCCCGATTGGCGGTAGCCCTCGAGCCTAGTCAGCCCAATTGCCCTCGACAAGAAAGACCTCCACGCGGCTCTCCGCTGGAGGTCGTTAGTCGCTCTGCCCGGGGCTGTACCCGGAGACCGAGGGACCCTCTCTGTTGCGGAGAGCGGTCACCTTCCGTTCAGGCAGGTCTCCTGGCTCGCGGGTGGGCTATCTTCGGCCGGGCCCTTCCCGTCGCGTCTGCGACAGTGGGCTCCGGCCCCGTGTCCCGCTTACAGTGGCGCTACCGCGGCGGCCTTTCACCGCCTTCCCTATTCTCCCTCGGTGGGCACCTGAACGGACAGTGGCTGTATGTGTGTTGGGCGGGATGGTATGGGGACGGATGGCGGCGTGTCAAGGGCGGGGTGGTGGATAGTGGATGGTGGATAGTGGATAGTTAAGAGGGAAGAAGGGATGCGGGAGGGCGGGGTGGAGAGGGAGGTTTTTCGTGTGAGCTGTTCCATTGTGTTCCAAAGTGTGCCGTTCCTATCTGGGCGGTGGAACAGTTTGCCGGGAAATGGAACACTTGGTGTTCCACGGTCCGTATCTGTGGTGGAACAGGGCGGGACAAAATGGAACAGCGGTGTTCCATGGCTGGCGGCGGATAGTTGGGGCGTAGGATGCGGTTGCCACGGGGAGATAATAGCACGGATGTACTGGCAACGGCAAGTCTGCGCATGACCTCAAAAGTTTGGTTACCGAAGCGAAGAATGTGCCTCAAAATTGCGGTTACCGAGGACGGGGAGGTAACCGTGAACCGAGAGAGTATTCGAGAGTACTTCGCGCGGCAACGGGACAGATACAACAGGGCCGACAGGTCGGAGAAGGGAAGGATCCTGGATGAAGTGGTGTTAGTGACCGGCTACCACAGGAAGTCGGCTGTCCGGCAGCTATCGGGTGGGACTCGAGAAGCTAGAGGAGGTCGAGTGGGCAGGCCGGTAGAGTACGGTCCGGAGGTGTCGGCCGCCGTCAGAGTGGTGCACGAGGCTGCTGGCGGCATCGGAGCGAAGCGGCTGCACCCGTTCGTCGGGGAGTTGGCGTCGCGACTGGCGGCGTTTGGCGAGCTGGAAGTGGACGCCGGTACGGAGGCTCTGCTCAGACGCGCAAGTGCGGCAACGCTGGAGCGTATGCTGGCAGCGGACCAGGTGCCTGTGAGAGCCAGGTCGAAGAGCCTGACCAAGCCTGGGACGACCCTTCGGAGTCGTATCGCGGTGCGAACGTTCAGGGACTGGGACGATGCGAGCCCGGGGTTTGTCGAGGTGGACACGGTGGCGCACTGCGGTCCGACGAGCGAGGGGTTCCACCTGTGGACGGTGATGGCGGTGGACGTGGCGACGGGGTGGGTGGAGATGGATGTGGTCTGGGGCAAGACCCAGGAGCGAGTGGGAGCAGCGATACGCAAGATACACAGGAGGTTGCCCGTGCCGCTGCTTGGGCTGGACAGCGACAATGGGTCTGAATTCATAAACCGAGGGCTTTACACCTACTGCGAGGACAATGGGATCACGTTCACCCGGAGCCGGCCGTACCGCAAGAACGACAGCGCCCACGTCGAGCAGAAGAACGGAGCGGTGGTGCGAAGGCTGACCGGTCACAGTCGGTACTCATCGTCCGCGGCCCTCAAGCAGCTCAGGCAGGTCTACTCCTTGGCGAGACTTCACGTGAACTTCTTTCAGCCCGTACGGCTGCTCACGTCGAAGAGTCGCCAGGGCGACCGAGTGGTGCGTCGCCATGACGTGGGCATGACGCCGTACGAGCGGATGCTCCAGAGCGGAACGCTGGTGGGCGCGCGGCGCACGGTTCTCGAGAATCTCTACCTCTCGCTCAATCCGCTCTGGCTGAGTCGTCAGATCGATGCCGAGACCGACAAGCTGCTCGGCCTGGCATGGCGGCGAGGTCAGCCGTTATCCTGGAACACTGCCGGTAACCGCAATTCTGAGGTCAATTCTCTCGCCCGGTAACCGCTAATTTTGAGGCTGCACGGTCTGGGCACAAGATGTAACTGTTCAGAGTCAGGGGGACAAACAACACAGATCCCGACGGCCCGATGAAACCGGCTGTTTCCCGAGTGACGGCAACGCACCCTGCCGGGGATGGATTCCCGCCCCCGTCTTCACGAGGGCAGGCTCTTCGGAGACATCTGCGTAACCCGTTGGTTGCGGCGAACAGTGGAGGACGTGCGTCGATTCCGTACCAGGGAGGCCCCGCCCCTGGATTCCCGCCTTCGCGGGAACGACGGTGGTGGTGGCAAGATGTAACTGTTCAGAGTAGGTTAGGCGGAACGTCTGAACTGTGATTCGTGGGATTTTGATGATGGGGATGATTTGGCTGCTGAGCCTCGCCCACTCTGCGTGGCGGCCCCTCGATACACCCCGACGAAGCGTCGGGGCACTCGGGGCGAACGGGTCAGGTGTCCCCTCAACTCTGAACAATACACCCGACGAAGCGTCGGGGCACTCGGGGCGAACGGGTTAAGGTGTCCCCTCAACTCTGAACAGTAGCTTTCGAGGAGCCAGCGGTCTGAGGTGCGCCAGCGGCGCCCCGCCTGACGCTGGTGCTACTCGTCGCCGGAGTAGCCTCGGGTCCTCTGGAGGCGCTCGAGGTATCCGCGGACCATCATGGCGGCGGTGGTGCCCTCGCCGACGGCGGATGCGAGCTGCTTGGTGCTGCCGGCGCGGACGTCGCCCGCCGCGAAGACGCCGGGCAGGGTCGACTGGAAGGTCATGTCGGTGGTGATGAACCCATAGCGGTCGGTGTCGACGGAATCGCGGACGAACTCGGTGTTGGGGTCGAGCCCGATGAAGACGAAGACGCCGGACGGGTGCAGCTCCTCGGTCTCGCCTGTCGTCGAGTCGGCTACGACGAGCCCCTCGACTTTGGAGCTGCCGCGGAACTCGCGCACCGAGGTGTTGGTCCTGACCTCTATCCTGTCGCTTTCGGCCACCCGTTCCTGGAGGATTCGACTCGCACGCAGCGCGTCTCCTCGCACGAGCAGGGTCACCCTGGAGGCGAACCGGGTCAGGAAGAGGCCCTCTTCGACAGCGCTGTTGCCGCCGCCAATGACGGCCACCTCCTCGTCCCTGTAGAAGGGTCCGTCGCAGGTGGCGCAGAAGTGGATGCCGGCGCCGATGAGGTCGTCCTCGCCGGGCACGTCCAGACGCCTGTAGCGGCTCCCGGTGGCGACGACTAGGGCGCCGGCGGAGTACTCGTCGCCCGCCTCGGTGGAGACGACCTTGAAGTTGTCGGTCGCCCGGACGCCGGTGACGGACTGCGCCTGGAGGATCTCGACGCCGAAGCGCTCGGCCTGGAGCCGCATCTGGTCGGCGAGATGGGCCCCCTTCACGCCGTCGGGGAAGCCGGGGTAGTTCTCGATGCGCTCGGTGACGCCGGCCTGCCCGCCGACGGCGCTGCGCTCGATGATCAGCGTGTCGATGCCCTCGCGCGCGGCGTAGAGCGCGGCGGTCAGGCCCGCCGGCCCCCCGCCGACGACTATGAGATCGTAGTGGGTGCGCGACGCGGTGAGGCCGATGCCCAGCTTGAGCGCGAGCTCGGAGCTGTCGGGCTCGACGAGGATCGACCCGTCCTCGAACACGATGGTCGGGATGATCTGCTTGCCGTCGTTGACGCTCTGGACGTAGTCGCGCGCCTCCTCGTCCAGATCGATGTCGACCCAGTCGTACGGCACCCGCTGCTCGCCGAGGAACTGTTTCGCACGCCTGCAGTCGGGGCACCATGGGGCGCCGTAGACGGTCATCTTCGGTGTCGGGCTGTCGGTCATCGCGAGTCCTCCGGCGGGGCGGTTGTGCGCGTATCGTACATCACGGGATGAACGGCGGCGTGGATGCCGGTCTCGTCCGCCACGACGGGCATCGGGTCGGAGACCGCCGTCCGGCCGGCGTCGTCCCGGACGGCGCCTAGCAGGGACCACTCTCCCCCGTGTCGCACGAGCTGGCTGGCGTACCACCACACGGGTGGGGCCTCAGGCATGATCTCCCCGGCGCCGTGCACATGGAACGGGCCCAGGGACGAGTCGTCGCTGCCTTCGGGCTTCACCAGGAAATACGCGTGCACGCCGTCGTCGGCCTCGTAGTACCAGGCGTCGCCGATGGTGTAACCGCCCAGCCTGAACATCTCCCTCTCTTCCCCGGGGCGGCCCGTTCCTGGATGGGCCGCCAATGCTAGCGCCAGTCGCGCCGGGCAATCAACCTCACGCAGCGGTCTAACGAGGGTGTACAATCCTGGCGGTCACGGTGTGACGATAACCGACCGGAGGGGGTGCCGAAATGGTCAGAACGGTCATCGCAGCCGCCCTGGCGATCGCGGCCTGCCTGTCCTGCGCCGGAGAATCGGACGTCGTCAGGATGGGGACCGAGGGCGCCTATCCGCCCTACAACACCATCAACGACTCCGGCGAGGTGGACGGGTTCGAGCGGGAGCTGGGGGACGAGCTGTGCCGCCGGGCCGAGCTCGAGTGCGTCTGGGTGACCAACGAGTGGGACACGATCATCCCGAACCTGGTGGCGGGCGACTACGACACGATCATGGCCGGGATGAGCATCACCGAGGAGCGTGACGAGACGATCGACTTCACGCAGCCATACTTCCCGCCGTTGCCCTCGGTCTACCTCGCCCTGGCGGGCGCCGGCGACGAGGCGGCGGCGGGCCGGATCGCGGCCCAGGTCGCGACTGTGCAGGCCGACTACCTGTCCGGCTCCGGCGCGACGCTCATGACGTACGAGCTGGCGCCCGAGGTGGTATCGGCCGTCCTGGATGGAGAGGCTGACGCGGCGCTTGTCGACCTGGAGTTCGCCCACGATAGCGTCGGCAAGAGCGAGGGCAAGCTGGTCATCGTCGGCCCCGAGGTGGCGTTGGACTCCGGGATCGGCATCGGTGTACGGGAGGACGACGGCGAGTTGAGGGACAAGCTCGACAAGGCCATCGACGCCATGAAGAAAGACGGCTCGCTGAACACCCTGATCGAGAAGTGGTTCGGCCGCTCCGCCGAGACGTTCTGACACCGCCACGCCCCCTGGCGGGCGCCGGAAGCTGGAGGGGCCGGGACTGCGGCGCGCTCAGTCGGCGGACCGACTCCCTATGTCGGCGATCGCGGAATCGACGTCCGGGTGTATTGGGATGACCTGGTCGAATCCGATAATCTCGAAGACCCGCTGTATGTATGGCTTGAGGCCGCAGATGTAGAGACGGCGGTCCTGGTCCTGGAGCTGCCTCCACAGTACCAGGAAGGCGCGGAGCCCCGCCGTGCTCAGGTACGTGACCTCTGACGTGTCGATGACGACGTCGTCGTTGGTGGCGTTGATGACGCGCCGCGTGCGGTCCTCGAACCCCTCGGCGGTGAGGATGTTGATGCGGCCGCGGGCCCGCAGCAGAAGAGCGGGCCCATCGAACTCGTCGATGTCGATAATCATGATGTGCTTCCCTCTGATCGGCCTCTCGGCCCTGACGATAGCAGGTTATTCGAATGCGCCCGCGGACGCAACCGCTCTAGCTGGTCCATGCTGTCATCAAGGGGGGAGTCGCCGTTCCAGAGGAGTCAGCGTAGTGTGGTGAAGAGCAGTGTAGGGGTACCCACGTCCACGCTGCGACTAGGACGGGACCTATTCAGAGAGTCCTTAGGGAACCTCTGAACAACTCGCCGTAGCGTAGGGTGAGGTTGATTCGAGCGGTTTAGGGAGAACAATGAAGCCCCCTGCGCCACCCTTGGCGGGGATTATGTCGTCCTGTTCTTGCTCCTGGCGGGGCGTTTTCGCCCTTGCCAGCCCTTTTGGGCACACCTATACAAGGGCATGCGCCAAGTACTGCTCAGACCTCATCAGGTTGGCGAACCCCAGCAACGTCATGAGCCGCTGCGTATTCTTGGCCAGCCCTCGATAGCGGACCTTGCCGTAGCCGAAGTGTCGTTTGATATACGGGAATGGGTGCTCCACCTTGGCCCTGACCGACGCTTTGCGCTTCTCCGTTACAGCGTCATCGCTCCCAGGCTTCAGCTTACGCCTCTGGCTGGGCCTCAACGCTATCTGCCATTCCACGTCCAGGTCTCGATTCTCCAGCCTCTTGTGGACTCCCTGGTACCCCGCATCGCCCCATACCTGGGTCTCCTCGCCATGCAGCAACTGGGGCGTCTGAGTCACGTCATTCACATTCGCCGGTGTCGTCGACACGCTATGCACCACTCCCGTCTGAGAGTCCACTCCGATATGCACCTTCATCCCGAAGTGCCACTCGTTACCTTCTTCGTCTGGTGCATCTCAGGGTCACGCTCCTTGCTCCGATTCTTCGTCGATGACGGCGCCGCTATGATGCTCGCGTCAACTATCGTCCCAGCTTGAAGTCGAAGCCCCTGAGACTCCAGATGACGGCCGATCTCCTCGAACAGCCCTGCGCCCAACTCGTGCTCCTACAACAGATGGCGGAAGTTCAGGATCGTAGTCTCGTCAGGCAACGGGCCAGACAGCTTCAGCCCTACGAATCGCCGCACCGAATCCACCTCGTAGAGTATGTCCTCCATCCCAGGGTCACTCAGGTTGTAGAACAACTGCACGCAGTGTATCCGAAGCATCGCCGACAACTCATACGGACGACGTCCACGCCCGGCCTTGGGGTAGAACGGCCGGATGCGCTCTTCCATCTGTTCCCACGGAATCAGACCGTCCATGCGTTCCAAAAACTGCTCCCGGCGGGTCTTGCGCTTCTTGCCCTCATATTCCAAGTCCGCAAACGTCGGCTGGCTCATGGCTTCCTATCCTCCCTCGTCAGCTATGACGCTGTTACTATGCCACAATACCATCAGGACTTATTCAGAGAGTCCCTAACAGTCCAATTGCCGAATACCATTACGAGGAACTGAAGAAGGATGGCCTCATCTCTCCCCGAAAACGGCTCCGACTTCGCAGACCGTGAGATAGGTGAGCTTTAGGAGAGTAGGGCTGGAAGCACTACGGGACGCGGAATCCCAAAAGCGCATATTTTGGCAAGAAGGACAGCGATCCCTCATAAGAACAGCCGTTGTCGTCTCCGGCGTATTCATCGTTGTGGTCGGCATCACCCTGACCCTAAGCGCGGCTGCTGCGCTAGTCACCTTCACAGTACATGAACATTTGCCTTGGCGATGGCTCGAAGCGGACGAGTACCCGGCCCTCGCGGATGTTGCCTTCCCCGCTCTCCTGGCCTCCAATTCTTGGCTGATCTATTGGGCGACCAAGAGAGATAGGACGGGTCGACGCAACCATCACTCGTCGTGGCATCTCCCCGTCTATCTGGTCAGCTTAGCGTAACTCATGTGCTCAGACTGGACTAGGGCGTGTTCACACTACGTAACGCATCGAATATGAGCGCCACGAGAATGAAGCCGAGAAAGAGCGCATCGAGCTTGTCAAAGCGAGAGAAGATGCGGCGAAAGCCCTTCAATCGTCGGAACAGACGCTCTACCTCGTTGCGCCTCTTGTAGAGCTCCTTGTCGTACTCCCACGGGCTGATGCGAGTCGAGAGTGGAGGAACGACTGGCTCAATGCCCAACTCCAGGGCAAGCTGGCGAGTCTCGTTGCCCTCGTATGCGCGATCCATCACCACAGACAGGTTATCTCGCAGGGGTCCAAGGCGCTTGAGCAACCTGCGCCCCTCCGGTGCGTCGTGAGCCTGTCCAGGGGAGAGTGAGAAGGTCATGGCTGTTCGAGCATTCGCGGCAACCATATGAATCTTGGTGGTCCATCCACCTCTGGACTTGCCGATGGACTGCGGTCCGTTTTTTTTTTAGCGCCCCCGTGCCATCAGGATGCACCTTGACGATGGTGCTGTCCATCGAGACGACCTCGAGCTTGACGCGCACGATCTGTTCTCGCTGCAGGTGTTCGAATATCCTGTCGAGCACGCCGCTCTTGGCCCAGCGGTTCATACGGGTGTAGATGGTATGCCACCTGCCGAACCTGGGAGGCAACCCACGCCACTTGCAGCCATGCTCAGTAACATACAAAATGGCATTGAGCACCTGTAGATTCGGAATCCTCACATTGCCCCGCTGCACTGGCAATAGATGTTCGATGCATTCGTACTGGTCCTGTGTTAGTTCCATGAGCCAAGCATATCACATCAGACCTGATAGTGTGAACAGGCCCTAGGCGCCGCAACGTGTTCGTCCACAGCCAAGGATGACCCCTGTGGTTTCTCTTCCACGCGAGTTCGTTGAGGTACAGGTCCAGGTGCTTGACGCTCACGCTATGGTACGTACCCATGATTGAGCGCTTGAGCAGGGACCAGATGCTTTCGACTGTGTTCGTGTGAACGTCGCCTCTCACCCACTCTTCGATACTGTGATTTACAGTAGCGTGGAAGGGCAATCCCTGATGGGCGGGCCATTCGTCCGTGTACACCATCGTCACGTCGGGATCCACGTCCTCCATGATGAACCTGTGCAGGGTATCGCAGCTGCGGTCTCCCCGAATGTCTAGGGCAATCTTGCCGTACCTCTCAGCTATCCCAACCACCATCACCTTGTTCCCTTTGTAGCCCCTGCCTTTGCCCCTGACCTTTCCGCCCACCCAAGTCTCGACTGCTGGCAGGCTACAGGAAGGAGGGAGCATCTGCCATAGCTCACGGCAACAGGGGCAGGAAGCCGTCAACGACCACGGACACAGGTACGCAGCAGAGAGTCAGTGAGTTGGCCGAAGGGCTCTACGCAGGTTTCAACCACACCCATCTGACCGAGGTACTCTCAGAGCGAGAGGGGATCGAACTGTCGCGCTCGACGGTCAGGAGGATTCTGCTGGCCTCAGGCATAAGGAGTCCGCGACCCCGCAGAGCGCCCAGACGATACAGTCGCCGTGAGCGTTACCCACAGGAGGGGATGCTGCTGCAGGTCGATGGCAGCCAGCACGACTGGCTTCAAGGCCGAGGCCCCTACCTGACATTGGTCGGAGCTGTGGACGATGCGACTGGGACGGTCCCGGCCGCCCTGTTCAGGGAGCAGGAGGATGCTCAGGGCTACCTCCTGATGCTCAGGGAGATCATCGAGCGGAACGGTGTCCCTCTATCGTTGTATAGCGACAGGCACGGCATCTTCCAGCGCTCGCCCAAAGAGCCCGCAATCCTCGTAGAGCAGCTCAGGGGCGCGCGTGGCCCCACGCAGTTCGCAAGGGCACTCAAGGAGTTGGATATCGGTCTCGTCCTGGCCCACACCCCGCAGGCTAAGGGGCGTATAGAGCGGGTCTGGGGCACCTTCCAAGACAGGCTGGTCTCCGAGATGCGCCTCGCCGGTGTCTCGACCATTGAACAGGCCAACGAGGTGCTGCGCGACTTCATACCGCGCTTCAACCGGCAATTCGGTGTGCCTGCGGCCCAGCCCGACTCGGCATACCGTCAAGTGCCGACAGGTCTCTGCCTCGATGGCGTGCTCTGCTTCAAGTACGTCCGAATCGCGGCAAACGACAACACCGTACGGTTCGGAAGCTCGACCATACAACTCCTGGCCGACGAACATCGAGCCACCTACGCCCGTGCCAAGGTGGAGGTCCAGGAACGGCTCGACGGAACTATCGTGGTGGCCTACCAGGGCAGGACGCTCGCATCTGTACCAGCGGCACCGGGACCCGTGACACTCAGAGCTCGCAGCGCCAGCCGCCACAACGGCATTTCAGCCTCAGATCTGACCGGCGACCGAGCATATGACGCTCACTCACGCCCGATAGGCCCGGAGCGACGGAACGGAGCGAAGCGCCTACCGGGCGCCGAACCGCACCCGACAACCAAGACCAGCCACCCGCGCAAACCCGCACTGGATCACCCTTGGAGAAGACCCCTGCTGACATAATCATTGAACATTTACCCTGACACTCTCACTGGACAACGACAGAGGCAACTCGGGAACTTGACAGTGCGCCGCTGCAGGTCTAGACTGAGGGCACCTTCGTTCTCTCGGTCTTGTGACCCGAGCATCGGCTCTTGACGTGACTCTGTCCGTCGGGGCCGTTTCCGTCTTGGTTGTTGGCAGCCTAGCTCACGACTCCCCGGCCCGTCGAGCCGCCACCCCACCGCCCGCTCTACAACCCAAATTACGCCCGCTGGGCCGGCCGTTAAGCCCCGGGGCCTCGGCTGTGACAGGCGTGACACGCCGTGACCCCCCATCTACTCCCCAGGAGCCAGTCTACAGACTGGCTGCGGACTTTCGCACTTGCCTCAAGGTCTCCAATGGCGTGGAGCTGCTGGGACTGGGCCGCGGCCCGGGTTGGCCATGGCGCCGCGGGCCGCCCCCGGCTACTCGGAGTCGGCGACCGGCGTGCGGCTGACGTGCAGGCGCTTGAGGCGTCGTCCAACCGTCGACCTGACCTCGATCCTGACGCCGTCGTACTCGACGGCGTCCCCGGTGGCGGGTATCCGGCCGAGTATCTGGTATACGAGCCCGCCGATGGTGTCGAAGCCGTTGGCCTCTACGACCACCTGCAGCAGCTCCTCGATCTGTTCGAGCGACACCGTCGCGTCCATCAGGAACTCGTTGTCCCCGATCGGCTGTACCTCCGGGTCGCCGACGTCGAACTCGTCGTTGATCTCGCCGACGATCTCCTCGAGCAGGTCCTCGATGGTGACGAGGCCGGCGACGCCGCCGTACTCGTCGACGACTATCGCCATGTGGACTCGCCGGTCCTGGAACTCGGTGAGCAGCTCTTCGAGCGTCTTCGACTCCGGGATGAATAGCACCGGGCGCACGTTGTCGTGAGTCACCTGCCTCGGCATGCCCTCGCTCCGGTTCAGGTACCCGAGAATGTCCCGCGCATAGGCGACGCCGAGGATTCGGTCGAGGTCGCCTTCGTAGATGGGCACCCTGCTGTGACCCGACTCCACCATGATGTCGGCGAGGCGTGCGGTCGGAATGCCGACCTCGGCGGCGAGGACGTCCAGCCGGGGCACCATGATCTCCCTGGCCGTGGTCTGGTCGAGCCTGATGACGCCCCTGATCATCCGGGCCTCGTACTCGTCCAGCGGCTCTCCGTCGCCGTTCATGGGCGGCCCGGTGTCGGAGGACGACTCGGCCTGCGAGGAGCTCTCGTGGCCATGGCCGGCCGGCCGGCGCCACGGTCCCGTGCCTGGCACGACGGAGTAGAGCGGCGCGACCAGGCGCGCGATGGTCCAGGCAACCCCGCTCGACCTCAACGCGATCGACTCACCCGCGGATGCCGCCACGGCCACCGCGACGATGTGCAGCAGGCCCATCAGCCCGGTGGCGGCGGCCGCGAACGCTACCGCGACCCACCAGTTCGCCTCCCACCACGCCATGGCCACGGCGATGCTCGAGAGGATGCCCGCCGCCACGAACAGGAACTTGAGGGGAGACACGGACGCGTCCGGCGGTACGGGCGAGGCGAGAAGGCTCTCCAGCGGGGCCGCCCCCGGGACGCCCTGCGCGTAGAGCGCCTGGACCTTCTCCCGGTTTACGGCCGAGAGGCTGGCTGCGACGGTCGAGACGAGCCAGAAGCCGGTCGCCGACAGCAGCAGCAGGGGCAGCCAGATTAACGGACTGTCGCTCTCCATTCTGACTTACTCGTCCTCGGCGCCGCGCACGCGCGCGGGCACGCCCAGCGCCAGCGCATCCGGCGGCACGTCGGCAGTGACCACCGCGCCCGCCCCGGTCCTGGCCCTGGCGCCGATGGTGACCGGAGAGACCAGCATCGAGCCGCTGCCGATGAACGCCCCTTCCCCGATCTCCGTCCGGTGTTTGTCGACGCCGTCGAAGTTGCAGGTCACCGTCCCCGCGCCAATGTTGACGCCGGCTCCCACGTCGGCGTCGCCGATATAGCTGAAGTGGGCCGACCGCGTCCCGCGGCCCAGCCTGCCCCGGCTCACCTCCCCGAAGCTGCCCACCCTTACGCCCGACTCCAGGTGGCTGCCGGGCCTGATGTGGCTGAAGGGACCCACGCGCACGTCGTCCTCCAGCGTGGCGCCGGTCACGACCGACGAGAAGACCCTGCATCCCGCGCCAAGAGACGAGTCGGATATGGTGGCATTCGGGCCGATCTCGCAGTCGGGCCCGACCGCAACGGCGCCGACGAGGTGCGTGTTGGGGTGGAGCACCGTGTCGGGGCCTATCTCGACGTCGGCGCCGACGTATACCGAAGACGGCTCGCGCATGGTGACGCCCCCGAGCATCCACCGCTCCCGGACCGCCTTCCGCATCGCCTCCTCGGCCTCGGCGAGCTGCACCCTGTCGTCCACGCCGATGGCCTCGACGGGCGAGTCGACCGGCAGGTCGGCGACGACCTCTCCCTGCTCGATTGCGGCCCGCAGCAGGTCCCCGGCCGGAGAGCCGCCGACGGCGTCGAGGCTGCGCCACAGCCACTCGGAGCGGAACCAGTACACGCCCGCGGCGGTCTCGCCGCCATCCTCGACTGTGTGGGTGAAGCGGCCCGAGGAGTCCCTCGCGAGCCCGGGCAGTCCGTCCTGCGGCCGGTGCGTTCCCGTGAGGACCGTCACGGCCGCGCCGCTGCGCTCGTGGACGGCGGCCATGGCCGCCAGCGTCTCACCCCTGATCAGCGGGAGGTTGCCGTTGACGACGACGACGTTGTCGGCGTGTCGGATGTTGTCCCCGGCAGCCTGGAGAGCGCGCGCTCCATCCCGCGGACCGGCCTGCTCGACGTAGGCGGCCGAGCCGCCGAGGGTCGATCTGATGGCCTCGTCGTCGGGCGGCACGACGACCACAGTGGTATCGACGCCCGCGCCTGCGACCGCCTCGACGACGAGCGCGACCATCGGCTTTCCGCATACCGGGTGGAGCACCTTGGGGACGGCGGACTTCATCCGGTCGCCGTGGTCGGCAGCGAGGACAATCGCCGCTCTGTTGGTCATTGTCTCAGATAACGCAAGACGCCCAGCGCGGATATGCTTCACAGCATCGCGCGGGGCGTCCCGAATCCCTTTTACATTGCAGGCGAAACGTTCACTTCTCGCAGCCATCGTACCGCTGGCCCCGACCAGGTGTCAAGCGCGCGGTCCCCGCCCGCAACTGTTCAGACTCGAGGTGTCCACACAACCCGTTCACCCCGAGTAGCGCCGCTGCTTCGAGCGGCGCGTATCGAGGGGCACACCCGGTCACTTCGAACGTGAACAGTTACCCTCGCCTCATAACGAATGTTACCGAAGGGGGCGACCTGCGCCTCTCGGCAACATTACTTTGTCGCAACACGCACGCGCAGGCAGGCGTTCACGTCCGAACGGTTGTGTATTGGGGCCCGATGCGATGAACGAGTGGGAACCGTCCGTGGCGTTGGGGTAAGATACGCCCGGATTACACCAGCGCACATCTTCCGGAGGACACCATGACCAGGCACAAGATCGCCCTCCTCGCGTCCGCCGACCCCGACACCTCGGGCGTCGAGGCCGAGCTGGCAGGGCTCGACTATGAGTTGAACGTCCACGTCTGCGGCAGCGCCGGCGAGGTGATCGAGGCGGTGAAGGGCGCCGACGTCCTCATAGTCTGGGGACCGACGATGCCGCGCGAGGCGATCGAGTCGATCGACACGGCGAAGGCCATAGTCAGCTTCGGGCACGGCTTCGACAAGATCGACCACGAGGCCGCGGCGGAGCACGGGATCATGGTCGCGAACACCGCCGGGTTCGTCTCCGAGGAGGTCGCGGACCACGCGATGATGCTGCTCCTCGCCTGCGCCAGGAAGCTAGTCGTGCTGGACCGTTCCACGAAACGTGGAGACTGGTGGGGGGGCTCCATCACCGATCTGCTGCCGATGCCGCGGCTGTACGGCCAGGTACTGGGCCTCGTCGGCCTCGGAAGCATAGGGCGGGGCGCCGCCATGCGGGCGCGCCCATTCGGGCTCGACGTCATCGCGTACGATCGCTACGTGCAGCCCTGGTTGGCCAGGGAGGCCCGGATCGAGCTCGTGGACAGTCTGGACGAGCTGGCCTCGCGGTCGGACTTCGTGTCGATGCACACCCCGCTGAACGACGAGACCCGTCACCTCGTCGGCAGGTCGTTCTTCGAGGCGATGAAGCCGACCGCGTACCTCATCAACACGAGCCGCGGCGGCACGGTCGACGAGGCGGCGTTGGTCGACGCGCTGCGGTCCGGCGAGATAGCCGGCGCGGGGCTCGACGTGTTCGAGGTCGAGCCCGCCGGAGCGGACAACCCGCTGTTCGCGATGGACAACGTGATCGTCACCCCGCACTCGGCGGGCCTGTCGTCCGATTCGTTCAGCAACGCCGCCGTCCAGGTGGGGCAGGAGACGGCCCGCGTCCTGCGGGGCTCGCTCCCGATGTCCCTGGTCAACCCCGACGTGCTCGCGAGAATCCCCAATCGGCCGCCCGCGACCAACGTCTAGCGGCATTGCCGCGAAGGCCCGTTGGAGACGCGCAGGCCCACGCCAAACGTGATAAGATGAAACGGTCGCCGAGGTAGCTCAGTCGGTAGAGCACAGCGCTGAAAACGCTGGTGTCGCCAGTTCGATTCTGGCCCTCGGCACTCCTCACGGCACCGCTGCCGCGCCCGGCGCGGTGGAGGGCCGCGAACGCGGCGAGCGGAAGTAGCTCAGTGGTAGAGCGCCTCCTTGCCAAGGAGGAGGTCGCGGGTTCGACCCCCGTCTTCCGCTCCAGGAACACCCCAGAACGCCGACTTTGGCCCGGGCCATCTTGCGCCCCGGACATCGGGTCCGGTCGCCGCGGCTAGCGCTCCAGCCAGAAGGCGTAGAGGCGCGCTCCCTCCAGCGAGAACCTCACGCGCACCGGCCTGTGGTGGGTCAGATCGGCGCCGGACTTCCAGCTCAAGGCGGCCCGCAGGCTGTCGCCGCTCATCGGGACGCAGTCGGCCCCGGACAGGCCGGGGATCGGGTCGCCGGTCAGCGCGTCCACAATCTCCGCGCCGATGCGGCCCCCGGAGGCGTCGGCGTTGAGGAAGAGCCTGCCGCCCTCGAGGTCGAACGGCCGCGTGAGCAGCGTGCCGCGCTTCTCCGCGTCCAGGGAGACGAAGCCGTCGAGCCGCACCTTCGCGAGGGCAACGGCGTTGAGGTCTTCGTCAAAGTAGTGGCGGTGCTCCTCCGCCACGTCGTCCCTGCGGGCCCGGAACCGGCAGATGTCGTAGTAGACCCATATCTGCCCCAGGTCCTCGCGCACCACCGGCGTACCGCACGGGATCACCTGCGCGGTGTCGTAGGTATCGCCGTCCCAGGGCAGCACGTCCAGGAACAGGTCCCTGTTCGCGACGCGGCTCCAGGCGCGCAGGTCGCGGGAGACGGCCAGCTCGGTCTGGTTGACCCCGGTCTGGTTCTTCCCCAGCCAGGAGCCGGACGGGTTGAGCAGCACCGGGAAGCCGACGTAGAGCCCCTCGTAGGGCAATATCGCCATCTTGTATATCTCGGCGATGTAGTCGCCGTCGTCCACGAACGGCGGCGTCAGGTATTCCGGGTCCTCGACGATCCGCCGCACCCTGCGCCGGCGGTTGTTCTCGTCTATCACGTCTGATTCGAAGATCAGCTCAGCCTCGGTCCAGTCGACGAAGTCGCTGCTGGTCGACAGCCAGACGGCCCTGCCCCAGTCGGTGCGGACCTTCACCGTGGCGAGGAAGCGGTTGGTGTAGGGGTCCCAGACCAGATAGGAAGTGTCGCCGCTTGGGATCGGGGGCACGTCGAGCATCGTCCAGTCGAAGCCGTCGGGCGAGACCGCGGGATAGCGGTCGCTGCCGCCGTCCGCGAACAGCGCCTTGTAGCGTCGGGCCGGGTCCTCGTCCCGCTCGTCCCGCACGACGTTGTACATCGTCATGCCGAGCGGATCGACCGCGACGTTGTTGTCCTTCGAGCCGAGCCAGTCGTACAGGCCGACTCGCGGAGTGTCCCAGCGGACGCCGTCGGCCGAGGTCGCGTAGTGGTACAGCCTGAGCTGGTACATGAGCTGGAACGAGCTGAAGCTCTCCGCCGTCGCCGTGCCGGCCGGCGCGCCCGAGTACCCGGCGCGGTACCACCACTCCCAGATGCGTTTCTCGGAGTTCCACTGCGGGGGCGTCGAGCTCTGGAGCGTGACCTGGCCCCGGCTGCGGTCCGGCCGCATGACGGGGCCGGCGCGCTCAGGCCTGTTCAGCGTCCGTCTCAGGCCGCGCTTCGCCTCGATGGCGCCGTCGTCAAGGAAGAGCTGCTTGTGCAGGTATGGGTGGACCGTAGATGGGGACACGTCATGGGTCCTGTCCGCCAAGGGCTTGCGGCGTGGACTATATCAGGCTTCGCGAGGACTGTCGTCCCGGGCAGCGGCCCATCCTCAGGGCTTGCGGAACAGCACGACGTTCCGACGCGGAAATGTCGGCAGCCAACCGTGCTTCGCGGCGACCCATCGCATCGTCCGCTGGCTGTAGAAGGCCACGTGGGTCGGGTCCCTGTGGTAATGCCACTCTGCGAAGCCTCCCCAGTCGTCCGGCATCTCGGTCATGATCCCCAGCCATCCCGAAGGCCTGAGGAGCCCGTCCAGCACGCCGAAGTCATGTGCCGGCCTGTCGAAGTGCTCGGCGGTTTCGGTACACACGATGAAGTCGTAGGAGCGGGCCAGCGGCGACACGTCCGGGTGGAAGTGCTTGTCGTAGAGGGACACGTCGAACCGGTCTTCTTCCATCATCATGGCAAGAGCGGGGCCCGGCCCTGCGCCGTAGTCCAGGCCCTTCGAGCCGGGCTCCAGGCGAGGTCGGAGATTGTTCCAGAGGCGGGCGAGGAAGGCGCGATAGTCTGGGTCGTCCGGGTCGTTGTCGTGCTCCAGGTACCGTAGCCGCTCCGCCTCATGGCCCACGTGAAAACGCGGCGGCACGGACACGAGGTCGCAGACGCGGCAGTGGACGAAGTCGCGGCGCATGGCGCGGTTGCTGACGCGGTGAAACGGCACCGCTGCCGACCCGCACAGGGCGCACTCGTCCCTGCCGTCCGCGCCGTTCGACGAGTCAGAGCCTGTATTGGATGCGGCCAAGGGCCCGATGGAAGCGCTGTCGCCCAGCCCTTACCCGGAAGAGTCTCCGGAGCCGCGCCACAGCCGCATGCCAACCACGCCGAGCAGCACCGGCATCGCCGCGTCGACCGCCGACCATACGTCGCCGCTCTGGCTGGGGTGGTCGGCCAGGTTGGCGGCCGCGTTCGCCAGGAACAGCAGCAGCACCACGACCGAGGCGTAGAAGGGGACGTTCGCGTCCACGTGGCGCTTCAGGTCGTCGCCGGCCTGGCAGGAGCGCCGCTTCTCGACGAAGCTCGCGGCCACGGCGATCACCATCGCGGCCGCCATGAACCAGTTCAGTATGTTCCACACGGGGTAGTCGTCTCCCCCATCGTGGTAGAAGGGCGTGGCGACGAAGTTCACGGCCACGGCCAATCCCACCGCGAGCAGATAGACCGCCAGCACACGCTTACCTATCTCCATCTCTGCTCAGCCTCCGTCCGGGTTTGCTCGACGGCGGAAGGGGCCGCCGTCGCCGCTGCCCGTGACTATATACGAAAGCTCGATGTCCCTCAAAGCGCCGGCCCGGCGGGGTCGATTGAGCGAGAATGGCGTTCGGGCGCTATCATGGGGAGCGCCGACCGGTTCGACTGGAAACGCCTGCCCACGGAGGACAGCGAGAGATGGACTGGAAGCAGAACGAGACAGAGGACACCGTCTACGCCCCAGGGGTCCACGACGGGGACGGAGTGGTCACGAGCCGCAGGTTCTTCCGCGGCTCTTCGCGGCTGCCGGTCACCATCGCGGTCTGGGAGCTGCCGCCGGGGGCGAGCGAGGGCTCGCACGTGCACGAGGGCGACGGGGCGCTCGAGGAGTTCTACTACTTCATGGAGGGCCGCGGCGTGATGTGGATGGACGGTGAGGAGGTCCCCGTGGGGCCCGGCGACGCGATACTGGCGCCGCCCGGCGTCGACCACGGCTTCCGCAGCACGGGCGACGTGCCGCTGAAGCTGGTGATCATCTGGGGCGCCCCGGTCGACGCCTGACGCGCGATGGCGGGGCAGGGTGGGCCGGGGTTCTCCGGTGCTATAATTCGAGCTGACCCAGGAGATTCCCTGACGTGCACCTGAAGTCCGCCGCCGCCCTTCTGGCCCTCCTCGTGACCGCGCTCGCGTCGGCGTGCGCCGACGACCCGCCGGAGCCGACGGCGACGCCCGTGCCGACGCCCGAGCCCGAGCAGGCCGCGTACGCGCCGACGCTGTTCGAGCACAGGATCGCGGTCGCGTCCACCGAGGACGCGTGGAACCCGGCCATCAACGCGACGCTGACGCGCCAGTTCGGCCAGGTCGCCGCCATGTTCATCGCCAACGAGTGCCTGGCGGGCAGGCCCATGACCCCGGAGGCATTCATCTCCTACGGCAAGGCTCAGCTCGCCGACCAGGCGCAGTTCGGCATCGAGGCGAGGAGGCTCGTCGCCGAGATCGTCGCCGTATCGAGCGGCCCCCCGGCCGACAACTGCATCCGCCCGTTCCTGGAGCCGCGCACCGAGTCGGAGTTCGAGCTGACGCGGGAGCTCGTCTCGGCCGCGCTCGGCTGGACGGCGCGGCTGCTGGAGGGCGAGAAGCGGCTCGAGTGGTACGTGCTCCCGGCCGCCGAGAGGGCCCCGTACCTGCCCTGGGTCTGCTGCGAGAACACGGCCGAGGGCTGGAAGAGCGTGAGCACGCTGTTCTCGATCCCGATTCCCGTTCCGGCCGACCTGACGCTGCCGGAGGGCGGCACGCTGCTCGAGGAGACGAACTGGGAGGTCCAGTTCCAGCTCGACCAGCTCAAGCTCGCGGTCGGCACGGGCCCGCCTCAGTGACGCCGGGCGCCGCGCCGGCGCCGCGTCGCGGCCGGCTGACCCGCCTGCTGCCCGCCGCGGGGGCGTCGCTGCTCCTGCTGTGGGCCTGCGGCGGCGATCCCGTCCCAACGCCCACGCCGGTCCCGCCGACGCCCACGGTCGCGGCCGTGCCGACTCCGACGGCCGCCCAGCCCGACGCGGGTCCCATCTTCGTAGACGAGAGCGACGCGGCCGGCATCGACTTCGTGCACGACGAGCTGACCTGGCTCGCCGTCCCGCAGGGCGGCGGCATCGTCGCCTTCGACTACGACGCCGACGGCAACGCCGACGTCTTCATCGCCAACTCGAACGGCCCCAACGTCCTCTACCGCAACAACGGCGACGGCACCTTCACGGAGGGCGCGGCCGCGGCGGGCGTCGCCGACCCGGGAGGGCGCGGCAACGGCGGATGCGCCGCCGACTACGACAACGACGGCGACGTCGACCTCTACATAACCAACTACGGGGTCAGCAGGCTGTTCGAGAACCGCGGCGACGGGACGTTCGCCGAGGCGAGCGCCAGCGCCGGCGTCGAGGAGACGTTCGCCGGCTACCGCTCCACCGGGTGCTCCTGGGGCGACTACGACGGCGACGGCGCGCCGGACCTGGTGGTCGTGCGCCACATGTACGAGCACCGCAGCGATCTGCTCGCGGACCCCAACTACATGGTCGCCGGCCTGGGCGGCCTCGTCCTGTACCACAACGACGGCAGCGGCGCGTTCACCAACGAGACGGCCCTGCTCGGCGACCTGACGCCGCCGGCGGAGGGAATCCCTGGCCGCGACGAGGTCGAGGTCGGCAATCTCTGGGGCGCGGGCTTCCAGCCGAGCTGGCTCGACTACGACAACGACGGGGACGTGGACCTGTACGTCGTGAACGACTTCGGCCGCTTCCTGCACGGCAACGTGCTGTGGCGGAACGACGGGCCCGCGGACGACGGCGGCTGGAACTTCGTCGACGTCTCCACCGGCTCCGGCGCCGACGTGGCGATCTACGGGATGAGCATGGCCGTTGGCGACTACGACCACGACGGCTTCTTCGACATCTTCATCACCGACATCCGCGGCAACGTGCTGCTCCGCAACGACGGCAACGGGCGCACCTTCACCGACATCGCGCAGGACGCCGGCGTCAACACGAGGATGATCGGCCGCCGCGTGCGGGTGAGCTGGGGGTCGTTCTTTTTCGACTACGACAACGACGCCGACCTGGACCTGTATGTCGTCAGCGGGTACCTGGGCGGCGACACGGTCGCGGGCAACCCGCTGGAGCAGCCGAACATCCTGTTGCGCAACGAGGACGACGGCAGCTTCACCGACGTGTCGTGGACCAGCGGCGCGGACGACCCGGGCGTGGGACGCGGCGGCGTCTACCTCGATTACGACAACGACGGCTGCCTGGACCTGCTGATCGCGAACCTGGGCCAGCGCGCCCGGCTCTTCCGCAACACCTGCGAGTGGGGCAACAACTGGCTCGCGGTCGACCTCGTCGGCACAAAGGGCAACCGCGACGCGCTCGGCGCGCGCATCGAGGTCGAGGCGAACGGCCGCCGCCAGATCAGGGAGGTCGCCAGCGGCCACAGCCACATGGGCCAGAACGTCGCGACCGCCCACTTCGGCCTCGGGGACGCGGCCACGGTCGACTCGCTCACGGTCCGCTGGCCCGGAGGCGCCGTCCAGACGCTGACCGACGTCGAGCCCAACCAGAGAATCAAGGTAGTGGATGGTGAATAGTGGTTAGTGGATAGTTGGGAATGGGAGACAGGTCGATGGGGGAATCGGGTACTCGGCCCTTTCCCCGATCCCTCTCCCGCTATACACTATCCCACCATCCACTATGCACTACGTTAATTTTGGGTCGGCCGGCGTCATGGTCTCGCGGATCGCGTTGGGGATGGGGCTGAGGGAGCAGTACTCGGCCGAGGGCGCCGAGCGGCTCGTCGGCCACGCGATCGACTCGGGCGTCAACTTCATCGACTGCGCCAACCGCTATGGCCTCGGCGACGACCGGGTCAACCTCCGCGGCACGTCCGAGCGCGCCCTGGGCCGCGCGCTGAAGGGCCGTCGCGACGAGGTGGTCATCACCACGAAGGTGACCGGCCCGATGGGCGACGGGCCGAACGACAGCGGCGCCTCGCGCGTCCACCTCATGCGCGAGGTCGAGCGGTCGCTGGAGCGGCTCGACACGGACCGCATCGACGTCTACCTCCTCCACGGCTGGCACGACTCGACGCCCATAGAGGAGACGGTGCGCGCGCTGGACGACCTGGTCACGCAGGGCAAGGTGCTGTACGTCGGCTGCTGCAACTACGCGGCCTGGCAGGTGGCGAAGGCGCTCTGGACGGCCGACCGGCTGGGGGCGGACCCGTTCATCTGCGTGCAGAACGAGTACAGCCTGCTGCGGCGCGGCCTGGAGCGGGAGATGTTCGGGCTGATCCGCGACCAGGGCCTGGGCGCGATGGCGTACAGCCCGCTCAGGGCGGGGCTGCTGTCGGGGACCTACACGCCGGGCCAGCCGCCGCCTCCCGGCTCGCTCTGGGACGAGAGGCCGGACGAGGACTACGCCTCCGCGCTGCCGCCGTCGGCGGCGCCGCTGTTCTCAGCGCTGCGGTCGATCGCGGCCGAGCGCGGCGCGAGCGTGGCCCAGGTGGCGTTGGCGTGGGTGCTCTCGCACCCGGAGATCACCGTCGCCATATCCGGCGCCGACACGACCGAGCGCCTGGACGAGAACCTCGGCGCGCTGGAGCTGGAGCTGACCGCGGAGGAGCGCCGCACGCTGGACGAGACGTCGGGAGCTAGTGAATAGTTGGGAGATTCCCGCGCCTCGGAGACTCTCGCACAACCGTCATTCCCGCGCAGGGAGACCTTTGCACAATCGTCATTCCCGCGAAGGGAGACCTTTGCATAACTCCCCCGCATTGCGCCAGATGTGGCAGCGATGCCTCGATTTCGTACTTGGGAGACGCAGCCCCTGGGTTCCCGCCTTCGCGGGAATGACGATTGTGCAAAGGTCTCCGAAGGCGGGAACCCAGGGGCGGGGGGCTTCCAGATACAAAAACGACGCATCGACGCCACACCTGTTACCCACAGGTAGGGTTACGCAAAGGTCTCCGCAGGCGGGAACCCAGTGGCGGGGTCTTCCAGCTACGAAAACCTGCTCATCGCCACCATGTTTAGCTAGGTGGTGGAGCACTTTGATGATGGAGATTATTCGCGGCCGGGGTTCACCCTCACCTCAGTCCTCTCCCGTCGAGGGAGAGGAGGCAAGATGCGTCGGTGACCAGAGCTGCCCGCAACCTGCCGCGTTCCCGGGCGAATATCTGGCAGACCTCATCGTCCACTGCAATAACGTCGATGTCGGCGAGGAATTCTCGAAGCACACGCTCATTGCCATCCGGGTCCGTCGAGAAGAACACACCTAGAGCTCGGCCATGGACACTACGCTGAGGCCAACGCCTTCCGGTGCAAGCTGGTCCAGACGAGCGATGACGCGCTCTACTCCGTGCAGGCAGTGGGCCACCCAGTCGGTGTCCAGGAGGTACCGCACGGAGCCCTAGACCCTCGCTTCCGGGCCGGACTGGATGAGACGGTCTGAGTAGATGTTGCGGAGCAGCTCATCGGGGTCGTGGGTGCCCTTCCAGCGTCCGGCCGCCGAGCGCGTCATGCTGCGGCGCTTGTCATCTGGAGGCGGCGCAGCGTCTTTGATGGACAGCGTTACCTCCCTGCCCTCCTCAATGTCGAGCGGCTCGAGCGGCGTGAGAACACCCTTCGCGTAAGTGGCCCTGACGTTTGCAATCATCGTGAACCCCCTCGCAGATGAGTCGCCTTCGCCCAATTGTAGCTCCGTATTGCCGTCGGGTGCCGGGTGTGGACCATGGGGGAGCCTGCTCCGAGTTCACCCGGGCTGTGCCAGGCCCAAAATAAACCCGGCCCCGTCTTCACGAGGGCAGGCCCCCGTCTGCACGGGGGCAGGTCTTCGCGGAACGACGAGTCTTCGAGGCCGGTCACAGCGGTAGTGGCGGGTGTCCGGTCGAAGGCCGCTCAACGCCGGTATTCCCGCTCCCAGCTATCCACCATTCAGTATCCCGCTATCCTCCGCTAGGCCGCTCGGGCGGCGGTGAAGCCGAGGGACTCGAGGCGGCGGTTGGCCTCCGCGAGCGTGTCGGGAGACAGGGGGCCGCGCTCGATGGCGCGGACGTTCTCCGCCATGTGCTCGAGGCTGAGGGTGCCGACGACGACGGTGTGCGCCTGGGGGATGCTGATCGTGTACCTGAGCATGAACGCGATGCGGCTGTCGCCGTCGTCGCGGAGCTCGTCCAGCTTCATGCGGTCGAAGTTGACCCAGGTGCCGGCGCCGCTGGCGATGCGTCCCTGGTTGTAGGCGAGGGTGCCCTCGTAGTGGGGCTGGCCCTTCGCCGCGCGGGACCGGATGATGATGCCGCGCCCGTCGTCGCCGAGCTTCTTGATCCAGTCCTCCGACTCGCGCTGCATCGGCTGGTAGCCGACCTGGAAGACGTCGAGCTCCTCGAACGCCGCGAGCGGCGGCAGCTGGGGCATGTCGGACGACATGCCGATCCAGCGCGCCTTGCCCTGGCGCTTGACCTCGAGCAGCGCGTCGATCAGCTCGTTGTCCTCCACCTCGGCCGACTTCGGGTTGTGCAGCTGCAGGAAGTCGACGTGGTCGGTCTTGAGCCGCTTGAGGCTGCGGTCGATGTTCTTGAACACGCTGACGCGGGTGAACTGCTTGGGCGGCGTGTTCCTGGACCGGCCGCGCCAGTTGCAGCCGCACTTGGTCGCGATGACGAACTCGTCCCTGCGGTGCGAGACTGAGCGGCCGATGAACTCCTCGGCGTGGCCGTAGCAGTCGGCGGTGTCGATGATGTTCATGCCGCTGTCGAGGGCGGTGTTGAGCATCAGGCTGACGTGCTTTTCGGAGACGGGTCGCGAGAGCGGGTTGCCCTCGATGCGGCCCTCGATCTCCCAGGTCCCGTAGCCCAGGCGGCTCACCTCGATCCCCGTCCGGCCCATAACCGCGGTCGGCATGCTCTCAGACACGGCAGTCCTCCTGGGGCCGATAGCCCTCGCGCCCTACTTTACAGAAGCAGCGCGCCGGCGGACAAGCCCGGCGTAGTGGATAGTCGATAGTTAAAGAGGAGAGCGGGCCGGCGGGCTGGAAGCTGGTACACTGTTCCAATACGGATGCGGATGTCGAGAGAGGTGCCAGAAATGGACGAGCACCCGCAGGGAGACCGGCTGCACTACCCGGACCTCAGGATCCTGAGATACCGCGCCATCAAGGACTTCACGGTCGAGGGTCTGGGCCGCGTGACGCTGATCACCGGCAAGAACAACACCGGCAAGTCCTCCATCCTGGAGGCGCTGTATCTGCACGCTACCAACGCCTCGCCCGCCGTCGTGAACCGTATTCTGCGCGTCCGCGAAGAGGCCGATGCGCGAGCGGGCGTAAGTGAGTTCTCAGCATACCCTGGCAGCCTGTTCCATGGCTTTCCACGCCTCGAAGACGACTCCTCCGAGTCGATCATGATCTCGACTACGGGCCAGGATGGACGCATCGGGCTGTGGATTCGGGTCGAATGGCTGGCCGAAGTGCGAGAGCCGGACGGGCAGATGAGGCTGGTTGCCACGAAGCGGTCGACCTCGGCATACCCCGATGGATCCCCCAATCTCAATCTTGTGCCGACGCTGATGGTCGAGACGGAGAACGGCAGGCGTTACGACAGGATCGACGGCGCCTCGGGTTCACCGATCGGCGGGCGCCTCGCGCGCACCGTAGCGGCCCGGATGCCGTGCCATACGGTCGACCCGCACACCGGGAAGCAGACCGGCGTGTTGGAAGACCTGTGGTCCGGCATCGCCCTCACCGCCGGCGAGGATGACGTCGTAGAGGCGTTGCGAATCGTCGTCCCCGAAATCTCCGGGGTGTCCATGGTCGCCGGAGACAACGCCCGGGAGGACCGGATCGCGATAGTGCGCACGGCGGACTTCAGCCGCCCTGTGCCGCTACGGTCGTTTGGAGACGGGATGGCGCGGATCTTCGCGATCGTGCTGTCGCTGGTCAACGCCAGTGGCGGTCTGCTGCTGATCGACGAGTTCGAGAACGGCCTGCACCACACCGTTCAGATCGACGTCTGGCGGACGATTTTCCGACTGGCGCGCCGTCTCGACGTGCAGGTCTTCGCCGCCTCCCACAGTTGGGACACGGTGGAAGCCTTCCAGAAGGCCGCTGCTGAGGCCCCCGAGGATGGGGCGCTGCTGCGGCTTACCCGCAGGTACGGCGACGTCATCCCCACAGTGTTCCCCGAAGACGAGCTCGCCATCGTGACGCGGCAAAAGATCGAGGTGCGCTGAGGTGGCGCGTCGCGTGCTGATTGTGGAGGGAACCGAAGACGAGCACGTCATCAAGCACATCTGCGGCAGCCGCGGCCTGCAGGAGCTCGACAGGGTGACGCCCTACGGTGGCGTTGATCCCCTGCTCGAGGCTGTCCCGACGGAACTGAGAGCCAGCAACGAACCCGGTGACGCGGTCGGCATCGTCGTGGACGCAAACAGTGACGTCGAGGCGCGCTGGGAGGATGTCGGTGGCCGGTTCGAGGAGGCCGGCTACCCGAATGTCCCGGCCGCGCCCGACCCGGCCGGGACCGTGTTGGAGCCTCCGGCCGGCTCGCTGCTGCCCAGGACCGGCGTCTGGCTGATGCCGGACAACAGGACGCCCGGCATCCTGGAGGACTTCCTGCGGTTCCTCGTTCCCTCGCCCGACTCGCTGTTCGACCACGCCAAGGCCAGCGTGGACTCGCTCCCCGACCGCCGCTTCGCTGTGAGCGACGAGCCCAAGGCGCTGATTCACACCTGGCTCGCGTGGCAAAGAGAGCCGGGCAGGCCCTACGGGACGGCGATCACGGCACGGTACCTCGATCCCGACGTGCCCCAGGTCGACGTCCTCGTTGAGTGGCTGAGACGGCTGTTCTTCAAATCCTGAAGATAGATAGTGGGATAGTGAATAGTGGATAGTGAATAGTGAATAGTTAAGACGAAGAGTGGCGGGGCGTCGCGTGGCTATCTTTTCGCGCCACGCGAGGGAGGCGGGCCGCGGGCGTCGCGCTCGGCCACGCTTCCCAACTATCCACTATGCACTATCCGACTATCCCACTATTCGCTATCCACTATCCCCTGTGGTATACTGGCTGCGTCCCGTATCCGTTTCCCTTTTCCCGCCAATGTGAGCCGACCGCACCTGGTTCGCGCTCACGGCAACCGCGGCGGCGAGCAGCCACCGACCTCCCGGACTCTTTCGGCGGTGTCCGAAGCACATCCCCGAGGCGGACGAGCGTTCTTCGTCACGGCGTGCGGGCGCCCCGGCGGCATCGGCCGCCAGGTGGGCGCGAACCGTTCCCATAGGGTATTGACTGGGTAATCACGCGTTTGACACCCTGCACCGTGCGCGTATTCGGACGACGGCTGGACGCCACCGGCGGCCGGCCGCGTGGGGAGTCCCGCCCGCCCCATCCCTGGGTTCCCGCCCCCGTCTTCACTGGGGGCAGGCTCTCCGCGGGAATGACGGTAGTGGGGATGGGTTCCCGCTTGCGTCTGCACGAGGGGCAGGCGCGCGTCTGCACGGAGGCAGGTCTTCGCGGGATTTGGACGCCCCCTCACCCTGGCCCTCTCCCGCGGGGGGGAGAGGGGAACAATGGGGTTGGACGGCCCCCTCACCCTGGCCCTCTCCCGCGGGGAGAGAGGGGAACAATGGGGTTGGACGGCCCCCTCACCCTGGCCCTCTCCCGCGGGGGGAGAGGGAGCAATGGGGTTGGACGGCCCCCTCACCCTGGCCCTCTCCCGCGGGGGGGAGAGGGGAACAATGGGGTTGGACGGCCCCCTCACCCTGGCCCTCTCCCGCGGGGGGAGAGGGGAACAATGGGGTTGGACGGCCCCCTCACCCTGGCCCTCTCCCGCGGGGGGAGAGGGGAACAATGGGGTTGGACGGCCCCCTCACCCTGGCCCTCTCCCGCGGGGGGAGAGGGAACAAGTGGGGGTTGGACGGCCCCCTCACCCTGGCCCTGTCCCGCGGGGGGAGAGGGGATAGAGCAAGGCGCGGTTGACATCCCTTATATAAGGAAGGACCACGAGGGGCGCTGGCCGGCATGAGCCGGCGTCCGGAGAGCCAAATGAACATCGCAGAGCTGGAAGAGAAGACCAACGAAGAGCTGCGGGCGCTGGCCCGCGAGATGGGGGTGCTGTCCGACGGGGCGACCCCGAAGCGGCGCGACCTGATGATGAGGGTGCTGCAGGCCTACGCGGAGCGCAACGGCAACGTCATGGCCTCCGGCGTCCTCAACATCGAGGACCAGGGCTACGGTTTCCTGCAGCCCGCCGGCCGGCGCAACGGCTCCGGCAACGTCTACGTCTCCCAGTCGCAGATCCGCAGGTTCAGCCTGCGCACCGGCGACAAGGTGGCGGGGCAGGTGCGCGCGCCGAAGGACGGCGAGCGGTACTTCGGCCTCGTCCGCGTCGAGGCGGTCAACGGCGTGGAGCCGGAGACGGCGCGGAACCGGCCGCACTTCGAGAACCTGACGCCGATATTCCCGGACGAGCGGATCAAGATGGAGACGACGCGGCGGCAGCTGTCGACGCGTCTGATCGACCTGGTCTGCCCGATCGGCCGCGGCCAGCGCGGGCTGATCGTCTCCCCGCCGAAGGTCGGCAAGACGACCATACTCAAGGACATCGCCGCGAGCATCAGCGCCAACGCGCCCGACATCCACCTCATGGTCGCGCTCATCGGGGAGCGCCCGGAGGAGGTGACGGACATGACCCGCTCGGTCGACGGCGAGGTGTTCAGCTCCACCTTCGACGAGCCCGTGGAGTACCACTGCAAGGTCGCCGAGCTGGTGCTGAACCGCGCGAAGCGGCTGGTCGAGACGGGGAGCGACGTCGTGATCCTGCTCGACAGCATCACGCGTCTGACGCGGGCGTACAACCTGGCGGTGCCGTCGAGCGGGCGGACGCTGTCGGGCGGCATGGACCCCGTGGCGCTGTATCCTCCGAAGCAGTTCTTCGGCGCGGCGCGCAACGTCGAGAACGGCGGCAGCCTGACGATCCTGGCGGCGTGCCTGGTCGAGACGGACAGCCGCATGGACGAGCTGATCTACGAGGAGCTGAAGGGCACCGGCAACATGGAGGTGCGGCTCGACCGCAAGCTGGCGGAGAAGCGGGTGTACCCGGCGATCGACATCGGCCGCAGCGGGACCCGGCGCGAGGAGCTGCTGCTGGAGCCGGAGGTGCTCAGGCAGACCTGGCTGCTGCGCCGCATGGTCAGCCTGATAACGTCCGACAGCATGGCGTCCGAGGCGACGGAGAAGGTGCTGGAGCGGCTGCGGAAGACGAAGGACAACAACGAGTTCCTCATCAACCTCGCCAAGGACAGCTAAGGAACCTCTGAACAACTCGCCGTAGCGTAGGGTGAGGTTGATTCGAGCGGTTTAGGGAGAACAATGAAGCCCCCTGCGCCACCCTTGGCGGGGATTATGTCGTCCTGTTCTTGCTCCTGGCGGGGCGTTTGCGCCCTTGCCAGCCCTTTTGGGCACACCTATACAAGGGCATGCGCCAAGCACTGCTCAGACCTCATCAGGTTGGCGAACCCCAGCAACGTCATGAGCCGCTGCGTATTCTTGGCCAGCCCTCGATAGCGGACCTTGCCGTAGCCGAAGTGCCGTTTGATATACAGGAATGGGTGCTCCACCTTGGCCCTGACCGACGCTTTGCGCTTCTCCGCCACAGCGTCATCGCTCCCAGGCTCCAGCTTACGCCTCTGGCTGGGCCTCAACGCTATCTGCCATTCCACATCCAGGTGCCGATTCTCCGGCCTCTTGTGGACTCCCTGGTACCCCGCATCGCCCCATACCTGGGTCTCCTCGCCATGCAGCAACTGGGGCGTCTGAGTCACGTCATTCACATTCGCCGGTGTCGTCGACACGCTATGCACCACTCCCGTCTGAGAGTCCACTCCGATATGCACCTTCATCCCGAAGTGCCACTCGTTACCTTCTTCGTCTGGTGCATCTCAGGGTCACGCTCCTTGCTCCGATTCTTCGTCGATGACGGCGCCGCTATGATGCTCGCGTCAACTATCGTCCCAGCTTGAAGTCGAAGCCCCTGAGACTCCAGATGACGGCCGATCTCCTCGAACAGCCCTGCGCCCAACTCGTGCTCCTACAACAGATGGCGGAAGTTCAGGATCGTAGTCTCGTCAGGCAACGGGCCAGACAGCTTCAGCCCTACGAATCGCCGCACCGAATCCACCTCGTAGAGCATGTCCTCCATCCCAGGGTCACTCAGGTTGTAGAACAACTGCACGCAGTGTATCCGAAGCATCGCCGACAACTCATACGGACGACGTCCACGCCCGGCCTTGGGGTAGAACGGCCGGATGCGCTCTTCCATCTGTTCCCACGGAATCAGACCGTCCATGCGTTCCAAAAACTGCTCCCGGCGGGTCTTGCGCTTCTTGCCCTCATATTCCAAGTCCGCAAACGTCGGCTGGCTCATGGCTTCCTATCCTCCCTCGTCAGCTATGACGCTGTTACTATGCCACAATACCATCAGGACTTATTCAGAGAGTCCCTAAGTGGGTCGCGCTGTCAAGTTTCGGATTTGTGCGGAACTGGTGTGCTAAATTATAGCACAGCCCAAGAGGTAACTGTTCAGACTTGCGGGGAAACGAGCAGGTCTCGGCACTGCAAGAGAGGGTTGAGGCCGTTAACCCTCCAAGTGCCGAAGAGAGACGCGAGAACCATTTTGGTGTCGGTGCCACGCTCGGAGCGAGTGCCGCCGCTGATCTTACGGCTGACCACCAGGTGGCGTAGGCTCCGTTCAGCCGCGTTGTTCTCGGATGGCACACCCGGATGGGACACGAAGACGAACAGCTCCTTGATGAACCGCTCCATGCGCCTGCAGAGCTTGGCTTGAGGTGCCTTCTCGTTGTTGGAGAAGGGCTGGCACAGCGACAGCAGCAGCTTCTCCAGCATCAACTGGTTGGCAGAGGCTGATCGCTGGTAGCCAGCGGCTGGTCGGCTGGGGCCGTCAGCGCATGCCTTTGCCCTGGCATAGAGTTGGCGCACCGCTGTGGCCCACCTAGCCAGGGCGATGTCTTGGGGGAACACCGCCTTGAGCTCATCGATGTCCCTCAACAGGTGGACCCAGCAGCGCTGCTTGAGGCCGGTGTACTGACTATATGCAGCGTAGAAGTCACTCACGAGCACTCCGCTGAAGGGCGTGCTACCGGGAGACTCTCCCAACACCTCGTCCACCATAACCTTGCCACGTCCACGGCGCAGGAAGTACCGCTCCGTGGGAGTGCTGAAGGTCCACACATAGCCGTTGACGCCATCCTGCCGCCAGCCGGTCTCGTCGGCGTGCACTACCGGAGAGCCGCGGATGCGTTCCAGCATCTCAGCCACGACCGGTTCGGCCCGTTGGGCTGCGGCATGTATCACATCAGTGATAGCACCCACGCTCAGCTTCAGTTGATGGACTGTTTGCAGGTACCACTGGATGCTCCTGATCGGCAGCCGTCCCTCTTCCCGAAGCGTCACGATCAGGCCTATCAGGTTGGGGCCCAAGCGCCGGCGCCCCATTGCCAACCCCGCCAACGGCTCTTGAGGCAACCGCCACTTGTCGCACATCGGACATGTCCGGGCCACAAAGACGTGCTCGGTCACCTCTGCTGGCGCCACCGGAAGCTCGATCACTTCCCGTGTCCGCTGTACCCAGCCGCCTGACAGGCCAGTACCACACTCAGGGCACGACTCAGGCGCATGTACCACCCGATGCGTGGGTTCCATCCTCTGCCGGGCAAAGCCGTGCAGACGCCGTTTCCTCGATCCCTTCCTCTCCGGATGACGCCGCTTGTTGGACGGCTTATTGCCAGGTATCCCTGTCGTTCCCCCGCGACTGCTCAACTGATCTTCCAGCCTCTCTACACGCCGTCGTAGATCGGCAATCACCGCCCGCTGAACGGCAATCGCCGACAGCAGGGTTTCGCGGCTCGCATTCTGCAGGTCTACGTCAGCTTCCACCTCTCCCTTATGACACCAATGCCAAACCCTACGCTAGGGGTTCTTGGGTTCGTCCCTTCAACTCTGAACAGTTACCCCAAGAGCTCGGCTAGGGATTCGAGGGTGCGCCCGTGATAGAATCCGTGGCTAGGGGGCTCGGAGCACCCGGCCCCTTTACCAAAACCAGAGGCTTGCCCTGATGGTCCAACGTATGGATCTTCAATGTCCTCATTGCACAAAGTTCATCAACGTAGAAATGTGTCGGCTGTATCTTGCCGAGGAATCGGGGCGCGAATATAGTATGGAAGAGGTAGATGCAGAGATAGGTATGCCACATATGACACGAGCCAAAGACGGCACGTGGACGTTCGGATTCACGATATGTCTTGCTTGCAACGGCCCTATAGTCCGACGTATTCGGGATAGGACCATTGCGGTGATTGCCTACCCAAGAAGCTCCAGTCGCCCACCTCTCTCTGCACACGTCCCATCGGCATACAGAGAGGACTACGAAGAAGCAGCTCTTATTCTGACAGACAGTCCCAAGGCAAGTGCAGCGCTCAGTCGAAGATGCCTACAAGCTGTTCTCAGAGACAGCGCTGGCGTTGGGCCTAGCGATCTCTATTCGGAAATTGAGGACGCAATCCCTACCGGAGGAATGGCCTCGCACATTGTCGAGTCTCTGCACACTCTGTGGAGATTTGGCAACGTAGCAGCCCACCCTACAAAGAGTACAAACACCGGCGAGATTGTCCCTGTTGGCCTTGGCGAAGCGGAGTGGTGCCTCAACGTTCTCGACTTTCTGTTCGACTTCTACTTTGTTGGGCCAGCGGAGGCAGAGGCCCGTAGACAGGAATTCGAAAAGAAGCTGAACGGCTAAGCGCCTGATGCACTAAGTATATACGCCCCCTTCGGTTGCCATGGTACCGCCGGAAACGATCTTTGGCATCCCCGCGTGGGTAGCGGTGTACGGGCTGTCCGCCGTCGGCTTCGGGGTCGCGGCGTGGGCGGCGTACAGGCGCGTCTTTCGACTCGTGCTGCTCGGCAGGCCTTCCGGGCGCTTCGACCGGCCCGTTCGCAGGCTTCTCGGGGCGGCGCCGCTCGTCTTCGGGCAGCGCAAGGTGCTGCAGAGCGTGTCGCCGCGCCGGGACCGGGCGGGGATCGCGCACGCCGTCATCTTCTGGGGATTCCTGTCGTTCGTCGCCAGCTACGCCGTGTTCATATACGGCGACTCGGTCGACCGCGGATTCTCGGCGGCCCTGCTGACCGAGACCGGCGCGCGGGCCTTCGCGGTCTACATCGACCTGCTGGCGGGACTCTTCCTGGCGGTGCTCGCGTGGGCCGTGCTGCGGCGATGGGCTCTGAAGCCGCGCCGGCTCTCCTTCGACCTGACCCAGGGCCTCGACGCGGCCGTGGTGGTCTGCCTGACCGCGCTGCTGATGGTGCTGACGCTGGCGGCCGAGGCGCTCTACGTGGCCTCGGGCGGTGTCGGGCCGGAGGCGTCGGCGCCCATCGGCTCGGCGATAGGGGGTTTGCTGAAGGACCAGGTCGGCCTCAGGGCGGGCGTCGCGGCCGACCTGCAGGCCGTCGCGTGGTGGGCGCACCTGGGCGTCATCCTGGGCTTCGGCATCTACATCCCGTTCTCGAAGCACACGCACCTGATCGGCGCGCCATTCGCCTTCGTCATGCGCCGGCTGGAGCCGATGGGCACGCTGTCGACCCCGAAGGACCTGGAGACGGGCGAGAGCTTCGGCGCGTCGCGGGCGCAGGAGCTCACCTCCCGGCAGCTTCTCGACGGCTTTGCGTGCGCCGTGTGCGGCCGGTGCACCGATAGCTGCCCGGCCAACCTGACAGGCAAGACGCTGTCGCCGATGCACATAGCAGCCGGCGTCAGGGAGCACGTCTCCGAGGTCGGGGCGAGCGGCGACGGCCGGGAGCTGGTCGGCGGGATCGTCGGCGAGGAGGCGCTGTGGGACTGCGTGACCTGCGGCGCCTGCGAGCGCGAGTGCCCGGTGGGCGTCGAGCACCTCGACACGATCGTCGACATGCGGCGACACCTCGTCATGGAGCGCGCCTCCATGCCCGAGACGGCGATGAACGCGCTGGTGAACATGGAGCAGCGCGGCCACCCGTGGCGCGGCACGACCTACGGACGCACCGACTGGGCCGAGGGCCTCGACGTTCCCACGCTGGCCGAGAAGCCCGACGCGGACGTGCTGCTGTGGGTCGGCTGCACCGCTGCGCTGGAGCAGCGCAGCCAGCGGATCGCGCGCGCGATGGCGTCGGTGCTGAAGCGCGCCGGGGTCGACTTCGCCATCCTGGGCGACGAGGAGGGTTGCACGGGCGACCCGGCCCGGCGGATGGGCAACGAGTACCTGTACCAGGTGATGGCGCAGCGCAATATCGAGCTGCTGGACGGCTACGGCGTCAAGCGGGTCGTCACGCTGTGTCCCCACTGCTTCAACGCGATCAGGAACGAGTACCCCCACCTGGGCGGCGACTACTCGGTGCAGCACTACAGCGAGCTAGTCGCGGAGCTGATCGAGGAGGGGCGCATCAGGCCGGTGGCGACGATCGAGGCGGCCGTCGCCTACCACGACTCGTGCTACCTCGGTCGGCACAACGGCGTGTACGATCCGCCACGCCGGATCGCGGAGGCGATCCCGGGCGTGCGTCTCGTCGAGGCGGAGCGCTGCCGGGAGCGTGGCTTCTGCTGCGGCGCCGGCGGCGGCCACATGTGGATGGAGGAGAGCAGGGGAGACCGGATCAACCACGCCCGGGCCGAGCAGCTTCTCGAGACCGGCGCCGACACGGTCGCCGTCTCGTGCCCGTTCTGCCTGCAGATGCTCGACGAGGGCGTCGCGGCGAAGGCCCCGGAGGGCGGCGGACAGGTCCGCGACCTGCTGGAAATCCTGGACGAAAGCCTCGGCTAGCCCCGGCATTTGTTCGGTACTCGGGGCGAACGGAGTGGGTGGCGGCGGCCCCCCATGTCCGGGAACGCGCTACCGGCGGTACGGAAGGACGACGAGCGACTCGTCGATGTCGTCGACGGACATGCAGCCGCAGATCGCCATCGCGCGTGAGAGCTCGTCGCGCAGCATCTCGAACACCATGCGCGCGCCGGCCTCGCCGTTGACGGCGAGTCCCCAGAACATGGGCCGGCCGACGCCGACGGCCCGCGCTCCCAGCGCGAGCGCCTTGAGCACGTCGGAGCCGCGGCGCACGCCGGAGTCGAGATATATCTCGATCTCGCCGCCGACCTCGTCCACGATGGCGGGCAGGGCCTCTATGGAGGCCTGCTCGGTGTCGAACGACCTGCCGCCGTGGTTGGAGACGACGATGGCGGAAGCGCCGACGTCGACGCAGCGCCGGGCGTCCTCCGCGGTCAGGATCTCCTTGATGACGAGGGGCAGGCCAGTGAGGCCGCGCAGCCACTCTATGCGCTTCCAGGTGAGCCCCCGGTAGGCGAACCTGTCGTAGGCCAGGACCCTCTCCAGCAGGTGCGGCACCGGCTTGAGGTCTCCCCAGCCGAGGGCGGGCTCGTACTGGTTACGCACGTCGCGGTCCTTGCCCCTGCCGCCGGCGCCGCCTACGGTCAGGCAGATCGCGTCGTATCCGGACGCCTCGACGCGCGGGAGGATGTACTCGGTGACCTCGTCGAGGATGTGGTAGTGCTGGTACCAGATCGGCCCCGTAGCCGCGGCCGCGACCTCCTCCACGGTGTAGCGCGAGCCGGTCGCGAGCGCCATCAGGGCGCCGACGGAGCCGGCCGCGCGGGCGACGCCGAGCGCCCCGTCGGGATGGGCTATCCACTGGGTGCCGGCCGGCGACGCGAAGACCGGAAAGGCGACCTTCCGCCCCAGCATCGTCGTCGACAGGTCGCGGCCGGTCGTGTCGACCAGCACCCTTGGGCGGACGCCGATCTCGTCGAACGCCTCGCGGTTGCGGCGGATCGTGATCTCGTCGCCCGCGCCTCCGGCAACCCAGTCCCAGTAGTCGCGGGACATGCACAGCCTGGCCATCGCTTCGAGGTCGTAGAGGTTAGCCGGGTTCATTCTTGCGCTCCAGGAGGAGTGTTCGGCCTGTCCGTGCCGGGCGGCGTTCCGGCGCCGCTCGACCCTATCCGCCCAGCGCCCTGTGCGCCAGGATGCGCGACCGGTCTACGTCCGTCAGGTAGGGCTCGATCTTCTCGGCGAACTCGGCCAGGGTGTCCTCGGGAGTGCTGGACGTCGTGTCGAGGGTCAGCTTCTTCTGCACCAGCGAGTACTTGAACTCCTCGTCGAACCGCTCGACCGCGTGCTCGATGTCTTCCTCCTGGAGCACGCCGTTGTCGTGGGGGTCGTGCTTCATGCGGCTTCTTATGGCGTCCGGGTCGGCGCGCAGCAGCACCATCACCGTCTCCGGCTCGTGCGACAGCATCGTCTTCTCGACCTGCGGCGCGACGATGCGGCGGTCCTGCCCGTCCGTCGGGCGGCCGTACTCGAAGTACATCCGTCCGTAGACGGCGTCGTCGACCGTATAGCCGATGAGCATCTTGTTCTCGTCGGAGGGATGGTTCGGCGTGTGGTAGTAGAGGCTGTGCCTCTGGTGCATCTCCTTGAGCTTGGGGCTGAGCGCCATCACCTGCGCCTGCTCCTCGGTCGTGAGGAAGTTGTCCGTGTCCTCGGGGAGGTGGCCGGAGGTGTGCGGTATCTTCCAGTGGTCGTGGATCAGGCGGAACCCGGAGCCGGTCAGCTCCTTCAGCCAGGAATTGATCCCCAGCGCGAGGGTGGTCGTGCCCGAGTACTCGCATCCGACAAGTATCAGCTTCATGTCGCTCCCCTCATGCTCCTTCGTGTTCGGAGGGCCGTATCGTCATCGCAGGGCGTACACCGTGTCCTCCGCGCCGGTGACGAATATGGCGTCCTCGGTGATCGTCAACGTCGAGTCGAACCCGGGGCCGGGCAGCTTCGTCTGCCAGGCCTCCTCGCCCGAGTCGAGATCGGCTGCTGGGTCCCGGCATCATGGGCGCCTGCCCGTCATCCGTCCAGCGCCCGCTTCGCCAGGATGCGCTGGCGGTCCGAGTCCGTCAGGTGCTCCCTGATCTGCGCGTCGAATTCGGCTAGCGTCTCCTCGACTGTCGCCGAGGTCGTGTCCAGCGTGAACTTCCTGCGGACCGCCGAGGCGGAGAAGCGCTCCTCGAAGCGCTCCAGCACCGTCTCGACATCGCCGTCCTGGACGACCTGGTACTCGTGAGGGTCGTCCTTCATGCGCTGCCGGATGACCTCGGGGGACGCCTTGAGCAGCAGCAGGATCGAGTGCGGCGCCTCCCTCATCAGCTCCCGCTCCTCGTGCGCGAACACCCGGTCCTGGTACGCCGTGTCGAAGCCGTAGTAGAGCTCGCCGTAGATGTAGTTCTCGATGTGGAAGCCCACCATGTTGTGGTCGGGGTCGGAGTAGAAGGAGTGGTTCATGTGGTACTGGATCATGTACCGCTGGAACATCTCCTTGATCTCGACCGACGCGGCGAGCATCTGCTTCTGCCCCTCCGGCGAAAGCTCGGGCGACGGTATGGAGAAGTGGTCGTGGAAGGTGCGTCCGCCGCCCATGGTGCGGTCCGTCCACTTGACGATCTCGTTGGCGAGCGTCGTCTTGCCCGCGTACTCGCATCCTACGATTATCAGGTTCACGTTCTTTCTCCTTTGCCTTTCCTGTCGCCCGCTCGGGCCGATCAGGGTTATCGCCGCAGCTCCTTCTCGAGCCATCGCCTCATTTCGTCGGCCAGGTCGGGGCGCCGCAGCGCGGCGTGCACCGATGCCTTCAGCATCCCGGCCGGCGTCCCGGTGTCGAAGTGTACTCCCGGAAAGCGGTAGGCGTATACGTCCTGGGTCGGCAGCAGTCCCGCGATCGCGTCGGTGATCTCGATCTCGCCCCTTCCGCTGGGCGGGAGCACGGCGAGCACGTCGAAGATGTTCGGCGTCAGGACGTATCGGCCGACGATCGCCAGGTTCGACGGCGCGTCGGCGACGGCCGGCTTCTCGACCAACCCCCGCACGGCCACCGCGTTGGCGTCGGCGGCTCCGGGGTCGACGACTCCCAGGTTGGGCAGCGCATCGTCCGGCGCCTCCCGGACCGCGATGACGGAGCCGCCCGTCCTGGAGTGCAGCTCGACCATCGCGGCCGTGGTCGACCCGTCGGCCCAGATGACGTCGTCGGGCAGCATCGCGGCGAACGGCTCGTCGCCGACCAGGTCGCGCGCCATGAGTATCGCGTGGCCGGTGCCCTTCTGCATGTCCTGCGGGATGGCGCGCACCTCCACCATGTCGGCCGTGTCGAGCATCCGGCGGAGCAGCTCCTCGTCGCCGCGTTGCTCCAGCGCCTCTTCCAGCCGCGGCAGGTGCTCGAAGTACGCGACGGCGGACTCCTGGCCCGCCGAGGTCACCAGCACGACCTCCTCGACCCCGGCGTCGGCCGCCTCCCGCACGGCGAGGTCGAGCGAGGGCGTGTCGAGCACCGGGACAAGGGCCTTCGGCACGGTGCGCGTGGCGGGCAGGAACCGGGTGCCGAACCCGGCGATCGGTATGACGGCCTTGCGGACGGTCACGCCGCCCCTTCCTCGAAGCGGCTATTGGATCGAGACAGTCCCCGCACCCCAGGGCGATCGCATTTCGACCTTGACCGGCTCTGAAACACAGGGTGCCCGTAGGGGCTCCGAAACATAGGGTACCCGTAGGGGCTCTGAAACATACGGTACCCGTAGGGCCTCTGAAACATAGGGTACCCGTAGGGGCTCTGAAACATAGGGTACCCGTAGGGGCTCTGAAACATAGGGTACCCGTAGGGGCTCTGAAACATAGGGTACCCGTAGGGGCTCTGAAACATAGGGTGCCCGTAGGGGCTCTGAAACATAGGGTGCCCGTAGGGGCGGGTTTGAAACCCGCCCTCTTGCGGATTGGGGATAGCAGGTTGTCCAACGTTGGTCTTGATCATAGTGCGATTCCCCCGCACGTCAACCCCCGGCGGTTGGTCAAATCGGAGGCCGGTGGCATAATATCCCTGTCGGGACGAATAATCCATCATGTCGGGAGGTCTCCCGTGACGCTGGCCAGGGAAAAGTGCGTGGCATGCCGCAGGGACTCGCCGAGGGTGACCGACGAGGAGATCGCCGAGCTTCACCCGATCGTGCCCGAGTGGCAACTGACTGAGGACGACGGGATCAAGCGGCTGGACCGCACCTTCAGGGTCGACAACTTCGCGTCGGCCATCGCGTTCGCGGACGAGGTGGGCGAGGCCGCCGAGCGCGAGGGCCATCATCCCCGCCTCACCGTCGAGTGGGGCAGGGTGAACGTCGCCTGGTGGACGCACAAGATCCGCGGCCTGCACCGCAACGACTTCATCATGGCGGCCCAGACCGACGAGCTCTTCGCCGCGCGGGAGTAGCCCCCGTCCCTAGGCCAGCAGCTCGCGGAGGCGGTCGGCTATGTCCTGCTCCTCGCCGTCGAGGAGGGTGTGCGCGTTGACGAGCAGCGTGTCGTCCTCGGTCGGAGCCGTCAGGCGGATGCGCGGGCTTCCCTCCAGCAGATCGTCGGTGACCTGCGCGGCGTTCTTGCCCAGCTTGTCCGTGTCGAGGACGACGCCGAGGAGCAGGTTGTAGTAGTTGCTCACGGTGATGACCTTCGTCTCCTTCACGCGGGAGGCGCCCTTCAGCGCGTCTTCGATGACGGAGAACTTGGCGCCGTAGTCGACCATTCGCTGCTCGTGGTCGGCGTTGATCCAGGCCTCGACGGCGACGGTCAGGCCGACGATCTCCTGGCGGTCCATCTTCATGCCGCGGCCGAGCGGGCGCGGCCCGATGAAGCCGTGGGCAGTCACCGCGTCGATCAGGTCCTTGCTGCCGCAGGCGAACCCGGTGGAGTGGGGCGCGCCCATGTACTTGCCGCCGAAGCAGACCAGGTCGCCCGACTGCGCGTTGCGGCGCATGTAGTCCAGCGGGTAGATCTGCGCGGCCGCGTCGATGATCGAGAGCACGCCACGGGAGCGCGCGAGGTCGACCGCGTCCTCCAGCGAGACCGCGGACTCGTCCGGGTCGGACTGCACGAGGTAGGCGATGGCGGCGGTGTTCGGGCCGATCGCCGCGTCGAGCTCGTCGAGCGTGCAGCCGTCGTCGTCTCCGGCGAGCACCAGCTTGCCGCCGGCCGTTGTGTAGGCGCGGTCGTAGCCGTAGCGCTGGCACTGCTGCAGTACGATCTCGTCCTTCATGCCGGTCGTGTCGGGGAGCTGGTCCATCTTGTCCGGGTCGTTGCCGGTCATGCACGCTGCCGCGCTCAGCACGAGGGCCGCGTAGCAGCCGGCGGTCGGGTACGCCGCCTCGACCCCGAGCAGACCGGCGAGGCGGTTGCCCGAAGTGGCGAGCAACTCCTCCATCTCGACGAAGCTCAAGCCGGCCTCGTCCATTGCCCGCATCACCTCCGCGGACGGCGTGGAGCCGCCCCAGGTGGTGGTGTTGCCGCCGGCGTTGATCACCGGTCGGGCGCCGATTCTCGCGTACACGTTGCCGCTCATGTCTGCCTCCATTTGCGTCTAGAGCATCAGGTCGCCGCCGTTGATGTCGAGCGAAGCCCCCGTGATGTACGCGGCCCCGTCCGAGGCCAGGAAGGCGACCAGCTCGGCCACCTCCTCGGGCTCGGCGAGCCGCCCGATCGGGAAGCTGTCCGCGTAGTCCTGTGTCTGGGCGGGCGTGATCACCTCGGTGACCATCTCGGTGTTCACGAGACCGGGGCATACCGCGTTGAGCGTGATGCCGAAGGGCCCCATCTCCCTGGCGACCGCGCGCGTGAACCCCAGCACCGCGGCCTTGGCAGTCGTGTAGTGCGGGCCGCCCAGGGTGCTGACGCTGCGCCCGGCGCTGGACGATATGTTGACGACGCGGCCCCAGCCGGCGGCCTTCATCGCGGGCAGCACGGCCCGCGTGCACAGGTACGTGCCCTTCAGGTTGACGTCGAGCACAAGGTCCCACTCGTCCTCGTCCAGGTCGAGTATCCCGGTGCGCCGCAGCACGCCGGCGTTGTTGACCAGGATGTCGACGTCGCCGAATTTCTCGCGCGTCGTGTCGACGAGCCGGGACACGTCGTCCGCGTCGGCCACGTCGGCGGCGACGCCTATGGCCTCGGCGCCGCCGGCCACGAGCCGGTCGGCGACCTCGGCCGCCCTGGTCTCGTCCAGGTCGTTGACGACGACGCGCGCGCCGCCGGCCGCCAGGCGCTCGGCGCTGGCGCGGCCCATGCCGCGGCCCGCGCCCGTCACCAACGCGACCCTGCCGGTCAGCTCGGCCATCGCGACCCCTTCCTCTCCCTCGACGGGAGAGGACTGAGGTGAGGGTGGTCTTCCGGAGTGTAGCGGGGAATGTCCCCCTCACCCCAACCCTCTCCCGCCAGGGGAGAGGGGGCCTCTTTCCTCCTCTCCCTCGACGGGAGAGGACTGAGGTGAGGGTGATGTTTTCGGTCGGCGAAGGGCGCTGGCGAACGTCGCTTCCCCCTCACCCTGGCCCTCTCCCGCGTGGGGGAGAGGGGAGAAGCGAGGGCCCTCTCCCGCGTGGGGGAGAGGGAATATGTCTCTGACCGGCGCGGCTCCATCAGATCAGCCCCAGCTCCTTGCCGGCGTCCTCGAAGACGGAGAGCGCCGTGTCGAGCTGCTGCCGGGTGTGGGCCGCCGATAGCTGCACGCGGATGCGCGCCTCGCCCCTGGGCACGACCGGGAAGCTGAAACCGACGACGTAGACGCCGCGGTCGTTCACGGCCCGCGCCATCTCGACCGTCTTGAGCTCGTCGCGGATCATGATCGGCACGATCGGATGGGTGCCGGGGATGATGTCGAAGCCGAGCGACTCCAGGTTCGACCTGAAGTGCCTCGTGTTCTCGTGCAGCGTCTCCCGCAGGCCGGGATTGCCCTCGACCAGGTCGAGCGCCTTGAGCGCGCCCATGACGATGGGGGGCGCCAGCGTGTTGGAGAACAGGTACGGCCGGGAGCGCTGGCGCAGGTACTCGACGATCTCCTTGCGACCCGTCGTGTAGCCGCCGGACGCGCCGCCGAGCGTCTTGCCCATCGTGCTCGTGACGACGTCGACGCGGTCGATCACGCCCTGGTCCTCCGGCGTGCCGCGGCCGTTGGGGCCGATGAAGCCGGTGGCGTGGGAGTCGTCGACCATCACCATCGCGTCGTAGCGGTCGGCCAGGTCGCAGATGTCGCCCAGCTTAGCGAAGTCGCCCTGCATGGAGAAGACGCCGTCGGTGGCGATCATCCTGAACCTGGCGCCCTCCGTCTCCTTCAGCTTGTCCTCCAGGTCGGCCATGTCGCTGTGCGCGTAGACCTTGCGCTGCGCGCGGCACAGCCGGACGCCGTCGATGATGCTGGCGTGGTTGAGCGCGTCGCTGATGATGGCGTCCTCCGCGCCGAGCAGCGTCTCGAACAGGCCGGTGTTCGCGTCGAAGCACGACGTGTAGAGGATCGTGTCCTCGGTGCCCATGAATTCGGACAGGCGGCGCTCCAGGTCCTTGTGGATCTGCTGGGTGCCGCAGATGAACCGGACGGACGCCATGCCGAATCCGTGGTCGCGCACGCCGTCCGACACGGCCTGCAGAACCTCGGGATGGCCGGCGAGGCCCAGGTAGTTGTTGGCGCAGAAGTTGATCAGGTGGCCCTCGGAGGTGTCGACCTCCGGCCCCTGGTGCGTCTCGATCAGCTTCTCGCCCTTGTAGAGACCGCTTTCGCGGATGTTCTGCAGCTCGTCCACGAGCCACGTCTTGACGTTGCCGTATGACACGTCGATATGACCTCCTGAATCCCGGATCGCGGGTGTGTCGATTGCGGAACGGAGCGTATCCGCTGCCGTGGGCGGTGTCAACGCCAGCGATGGGCCCGGACAGGGCCGTTCCACTGTTCCCTCGCCCCTTGCGGGAGAGGGCCAGGGTCAGGGCGCGTTGAACCACATGGCCCCTTGGTGGGGACCAAGAGGGATGACGCGACATGGAACGACTGCTATTCTGGAGCGCACGGAGGCTGCTCGATGTCGACCGTAGAATCGACAGTCGGCGAGCTCAAAGCAGGGATGCGCGGTCTCACGAACCGCATCGATGACCTTCACCGTCTCAGGATCTCCAAATGACGGAAGTCCGTGATATGTGGGTGACCTCGTTTCGACCCAACGGCCTCCAGGCGGCCGCCGACGGCCTGTGGGTTATGGCCCAGTCGAACGGCGGTGAAACCGACCAGCATATCTACAAGCTCCGCTACGAAGACGGCGCTGTCGTCAGCAAGGTCCACACGGACGCCGTGCACGCCAGTGGCGTCACCGAGGGCGGAGGGTACCTGTGGGCAACGGGCGGGTACGACCTGCTGAGGCTCAACTACGACGGCAGTACCTCAGAGACCTTCCTGGCCCCCGGCGGCCGGGGGGCGCACGGCGTGGAATGGGTGGACGATCACAACATGTGGGTCATAGACCCCGATGCCTACAAGGCCCACCTCGTAGACCCCGGGAGCATGGAGTTGAAGCGCTCCATAGCACTGCCGGAACCCCTGACCCCCCACGGCGTCTTCCATCACGACGACGCCCTCTGGCTCGGGTCGACCGAGAGAGACGGAGGCGGGACGATCTACAAGCTCGAACCCCACACCGGCGAGGTGCTTCACCAGATTCGAGTCGATGAACCGGAGGTCCACGGGATGACCTTTCGTGGCGAGAGCATCTGGTTCTGCTGCGCGGTCAGCTACAGGGTGTGCACGGTCCCGCTGCCGGTGTAGACCGCTGGACGCGACTGTTCAGAGTTGGTGCAGCGCCCCAACCACCACATCGTCATAGCTCCGCGGGCGACCTAGCTGCTTCTTCGCTCCCTCTGGCCGACTCTCGCCTCCCAACGGCCTGATCGCCGACTTCCTGTGGTACCCGGTCACCTCGGTGAACTCGTCCAACAGCCGACTCTCTTCCGTTCGACTCGCTGCTTCACCTCATTGTCACCCCCGGTAACAACGCTCTTTAAGCAACGATACCCCCTTCGGTAACATTTGCCATGAGGCAACTCGGAGGGATTGCAAAACGTAGTGTGACCGCTATACTGGAGGGTAGAGGGACTGTTCGATGTCGACCGTAGAAGCGACAGTTGGCGAGCTCAAAGGGGAGATGCGCGGTCTCACGAAGCGCATCGACGACCTTCACCGTCTTGTCATGGTGCTGGTCGGTGTGGCTGGTGGCGGTCTTCTCGCCGCGGTCGCAGGGCTCATCGTGCAGCTCGTAGGGTAGAGACAGGACCGCCGGGCTTTAGAAGACCGGCGGTTCGTTTTGCCCATCCTCTGTCGGGGCGATCCAACTCCCTCAGTCGCTGTCGAACCGCGCTTCGCAGTCGTTCCTGCACATCGCCTTACGCTCGCCGTCCTGGGCAGTAGTTTTCTCGCTCCATCCTCCCGGGCGGCGACAGCCTCGTGATTGCCTGTCCGGGTTCGACTGCTCTACTCAGACTAGCGTGTTCGCCGTAGACCAAATCAACGGCGCGAGCCACAGCTTCCAAGATGCCGTTGTAGACACCGCGTCTCACGCGGGGCCGCGGAAGCGGATCGAGTAGAGGTCGGCGTCGCGGAGCTCGAAGCGCAGCCTGACCGGCTGGCCGGCGAGCGCCGACAGGTCGCCGCCGCCGCGCCATGAGACGACGCGCTCCAGGTCGTCGCCGAACAGGTCGTGGCAGTCTTCCAGTCCGAACCCGGGGATGGCGTGCCCGCCGCGGTCCTGCAGCTCGACGCGGATGTCGCCGCCCGCCGAGGTGGAGAAGTTCAGGACGAGCTCGCTTCCGTCGAAGACGATCGGCCTCGTCACCAGTTGCCCGCCGCTGAGCTTGCCCCGCACCGAGACGAAGCCGTCGACGCGCAGCGTGAACCGCCGGAACCTGGTGGAGGTGTAGTCGAGAAAGGAGGACTCGGTCACGTAGACGGACAGCTCGTCGGGCGCGCCGGCGACGTGGGAGGCGGTCTCGACGAGGCCGCGGCCCTGGTAGTTGTCGCCGTAGAACCAGTTCTCCCTGAGCCGCAGGCCCGGCCTGATGAACGCCTCGGGCCAGACGTCGAAGTTGAGCCCGTCGCGGCTCGACATGAACATGCCGTCCGTCATCGCCGTGCCCTCGCGCTGCGACTTGCTGCCGCGGACCCTGCGGTACTCGAGCTGCGGAAGCGCCTTCGTCGACTCGGCCCAGCCCCGGTCGGTGTACCTGGTAGGGAAGCCGAGGAGGATGTGGGGAGCGCGGTAGTACGGGATGACCTGGTTCGTGTAGAGCTGGCCGACGCGGCCGGGCGAGTAGCTCAGCCACTCCGGCTCCGGCCAGCTCAGGAAGTCGGTGGAGGCCGCCGTCCTGATGTCTCGCCCGTCGCGGTTGCCCCACTCGTCGACGCCGTCGCGGAAGTCGCGGTGGTACTCCCGGTAGACGCCGCGGGCGGAGTCCCAGAACGCCAGGTTGGGCGAGTCGAAGGCCCCCTTCGTGATGACGCGCTCGTCGGTCATGAGCGACCAGCGGACGCCGTCGGCCGACTTGAAGGCGTGGAGCCCGCTGCGCACTCCGCCCACGGCCTTGTAGCGGGCGTCGGGCTCGCAGTCGGGGTTGGTGTCCTTGAAGGGCATGAAGTTGTGGCTGCCGGGCCCGTCCCAGATGATGATGTTGTCTTTCGAGCCCTCGAACTCCACCAGGCCGAGGGACGGCCTCTCCCAGCGGATGCCGTCGGCGCTCTCGGCGTAGCAGGTCGCCTGGTGGCGGTTGGTCATCTCGCCGGGCGTGTAGTCGACCTGACTGCCGCGGTAGTACATCCGGTACAGGCCGCCATCCTGGAACACGGTGACCTGCTTGGAGCTGTTGCCCTCCCACGGGGCGTCGCACGCGAGCGCCACGTCCTGCGGCACCGGGCTGTGGAGGACGCGCTCGGCGCCGTCCAGCCGGTCGATGAGCCAGTCGTCCACGAACAGCTCCAGCCTGGCGCCGATGTCGACCGCGTCTTTCATCTTCGGAGCTCCTTTGCCGGGGCCGTCGGCCGCCCCGTTGTATCGGTCCGGCGGCGCGCCGCCGCTTTCAAACGGCGGCGCGTTTATGGCATCATACCCGACGGAAGGAGACTGGACATTGACGACCGTCAGACGCCGGCCACCGGCACCAAAGCTAGCCGAGACCAAGGTCCTCAGGCGCGTGGACATCACGGACGATCTGCTGCTGATGTGGATCTCCCGGCCCGAGGGCTTCACCTTCAAGGCGGGACAGTACTGCACCATCGGGCGAGAGGGCATCGAGCGAGCGTACTCGATCTCATCGGCGCCGCACGAGGAGGACATCGAGCTGTTCGTGGAGCTCGTTCCGCCGCCCGAGGGCAACCTGACCCCGCTGATCTGGGACCTGCACGAGGGCGACACGATGACGATGCGGCCGAGGGCGAAGGGCATATTCGTCTTCAAGCCCAAGTGGCCCAACCAGCTTCTCGTGTCGACCGTCACCGGGGTCGTGCCGTACATCAGCTTCCTGCGCGACTACCTGCACAAGGGCAACGAGGGGCATCACTTCTACGTGCTGCAGGGCGCCAGCTACCAGGACGAGTTCACCTACCTGGACGAGCTGGAGAAGCTGGCGGCCGATCACCCGGACAAGATCACGTACGTCCCCACCGTCAGCCGGCCGACCGAGGAGCACAACGCGGGCTGGACGGGAGAGACGGGCCGCGTCAACAACATCGTCGAGAAGTACATCGACGAGTTCGGGCTGACCCCTGAGGACACGCTCGTCTACGCCTGCGGCCACCCCGACATGATCGAGGACGTCAAGGACAAGCTCAAGCCCCAGGGCTACAAGGTCGAAGAAGAGCGTTTCTGGAAGCAGGACTAGCTTCCGACTCTCCGTCTCGTCCGCTTTGGAGGCTCAAGCGCAACCGTCATCGCCGCGCGGGGACGGTTGCGCGTAACTCCCGGTCCGGGTAACCGACGCCGCAGCGGGCCGTCGATTCCGTAGCTCAGGCGCCCCAAGCCCGTTCGCCCCGAGTGCCCCCCGCCTCGGGTGGGGTGTATCGAGGGGCCCCAAGGTAGCTCGACGGACTGCCTGTCGGGCGGGTGGGGTCTCAGCACCTGGCAGGAAGGGCGCGTGTCCCTCGACACCTGCCCCGCCAGAGCACCGGCACGATCGTTCAGCCCATTCGAGAGGGGAAACGACCGTGTCCCGCCGTGGTCTTCAGGGATTCGTTTATAAAACGTTTACAGTTTCGCCCCAGATATTTATGCCAGATTTACAGTGGGACTGTAGAGTGGTTATCGGGCCCAGGGTAGCCTCCACGCTCTCGCCCCAGCACCGGCGAGCCTTACCCGAGAACCCCAAAGCAACCCCCGGTAAGTGGAGGCTACCCGCAAGTCAGCAAGAAGGAGGATGCGTGATGAAGAAGCGAAAGTTGGCTATCGGAGTCGTGGTGGCGGTGGCAGCGGGGCTCGGCCTCGCCCTCTCCCCCAGGATACGGAGGCGGGTCCTGGACGCGGTGCATCCGGCACCGACCGGGTAAAGCCGGACCAGGGAGCAGGGCCGCAGACGATGTCTGCGGCCCTGCTGTCTTCGGCGGATCGGCCCTCCGTCATTCCCCTGCTTGCCGCGGCTAGTCTGTTGTGGGACCAGGCCTGTCGATCTCACCTGCCCACAGCCGCCGCATCTCGTCTGACGTGGCGAGCAGGTCGTCGAGCGTGCCCTCGGCATCCACGCAACCGTTCTTCAGGACGACGATGTGGCCCGCCCGGCGGAAGGCCGCCCGACGATGAGATACGGCCAGGACGGTGGTGTCCGCACGGTCTGACAGCCGCTCCCAGAGGACATGCTCGGTCTCGACGTCGAGGCCGCTGGACAGATCGTCGAAGACCAGCAGCTCCGGCTCCCGGACGAACATGCGCGCCGCGGCGGTCCTCTTCTGCTGTCCGCCGGAGAGTTTCACTCCGCGCGGCCCGACGACGGTGTCCAGGCCGTTCTCGAGCTCATCGACGTCGCGTTCCAGCACGGCGGAGCGGACGGCCCCGGGCAGATCGACCCTGTCTTCAGGAAGGCCCAGCAGGATATTGCCCCGGAGCTCCTCGCTGAACAGGCGAGGGACCTGGGACGTGTAGGCTACGCGAGGTGGCGCCATAACCTCGCTCGCTTCCTCGACCGGTCTCCCGTTCCACCGCAGCTCACCGGCCTGCAGCGGCAATGAACCGAGGATGACCCGCAGCAGCGTGCTCTTGCCCGAACCGACTCTCCCCGTTATGACCGTGAACGAACCCCTGCGTATTGATAGTGCGACGTCGCGTACACCGCGACCGGACTCCGGGTACAGGTAGGTCACGCCGAGCGCCTCCAGGCTCTCGAGGCGGTCGGCGTCTGTCTTGACGGCGGGCACGGGGTAGCGAGGCGGCCGGAGCAGATGGATTGGATTGCGCTCGACGAGCTTCTCCGGTGGGGCGCCCGGCATCAGGCCACGGAGCCGTCCGATACCGACACCGACCTGCCGGTACGATACGAAGAGATGACCGCTGTTCATCACGATTCCTGAGAACGCCCACAAGTAGAACGTGAACAACGCGAGGTCGCCAACGGTGAACTCTCCACTGACCATTGCACTGGCGGCGACGATGAGAATGGCGCCGGTGCCAATGTGCTGCACATTCTGGAAGATCGCGTTCAACGACTGGGTCAGCAACGTATCTCGCAGGGTGACGTGCTTGCGCGCCGCGTTCACGCGGTCGAACTCGCCGAGGACAGTGTCCTCGGCCCCGGCGACCTTGATCGCCTCGACGGAGCCGAACATCTCGCCGACGAAGCCTGTCACGTCCCCGGCCGCCTCGCGGCTGCGCCTTCGTGTCCGTTCGATGCGGGCCTTGGCGACGTGGACCACGACCAGCACGACGACCAGGGGAACGAAGCCGACCAACGTGATGAATGGAGATATCCGGAACATGATGAAGAACGCTATGGCGGAGAACGCAAAGTCGGTCGCTATGAACTTGGCCTCCCCAATGAATGCGCCTACGCCGGAAGCGTCGTCGCGGAATCGGGTGACGGCCTCGCCGGGCGACGCTGGGAGGCCCCGATCGCCGCGCAGGGCCATCAGGTGAGCGAGGGCGTTTCTCTGCAGCAGCGTGCCGACCATGAACTGGTTGGCGGACTGCAGGGCGGACATCCCTGTGTCCATGACGAGGCGAGCTGTCGCGATGCCCACGAACATCGCACAGAGGGCCCAAACGCTCAGCGACGTTCGCGCGTTTCCTGTCAGGGTATCGAAGACCTCCCTGAGGAGGAGGGCATACGCCTGCTCGAACCCGACTATCACGGCGACGGCCGCGAGGAAATCGAGCGCGAGCAGCCACTTGAATGTCCACGAGAGAGAGGCGATGTATCGCCAGGTGCTCACGCCAGCACGTCCTCGAGACCGGTCTGGAGCAGACGGTGGAACTGCGTACCCGGGTCCGAGGCGAGCTGCTCCCGCTCACCGGACTCCAGCACCCGGCCGCCTTCGAGGATCACGATGTCGTCGCACCGCTGAACGGTGGCGAGATGGTGGGCGACGATCAGGACGGTCCGTCCCTCCAGCAGCCTGTCGAGCGCCTTTTCGATGCTCGCCTCCGTGCTGCGGTCGAGCCGCGAGGTGGCCTCGTCGAGTACAACCAGGCCGGGGTCCTTCAGGAACACGCGGGCAAACGCGAGAAGCTGCGCCTCCCCCGACGACAGGCCGCCTCCGTCAGGGTCGAGATCGGTATCGAGCCCCTCCGACAGGCCCCCATACCATCGCGTCAGGCCCACATGTCGCAGGATGTCGATCAGCCGGGCGTCGGGTACGCTCCGGTCGAAGAATGTCAGGTTGTCTCGCACCGTTCCGTGAAAGAGCCGCACGTCCTGTGTGACGATGCCGACCCGGTCTCGGAGCTCGGAGAGCCGGGCTGCTCGGATGTCCTGCCCTCCGAGTATTACCGCGCCCCGGTCAGGGTCGTAGAGTCGGAACAGGAGCCTCGTCACGGTCGTCTTGCCGCTTCCCGTCCGGCCCAGGAGTCCGAGCACCCTGCCGGGTTGGAGGTCGATGGTCACGTCGCGAAGCACCGGCTCGGTCTTGCTGTACGCGAAGGAGACGGAGTCGAGCCCCACGGCCAGCGGGCCACCCGGAAATCGGACGCCTGGCCCGTCGGTAACCCCGGGACGGGTGCGGAGGAGCTCGTTGATCCTGACAATGCTCGCCCCGGCCTGTTGCAGGGCTTCCATCTGTTGGGACACGCCGGCGACCGGCTGAATGAGGATGCGCGTGTACTGGTATATGAGGAACGCCGTGCCGATCGTGATCGCCCCCTCGTAGAACAGGTACGCGCCCACGGCCAACGATACGGCTACGCCGAACCCCACGTAGACCAGTACCGAGGTCCCGCGCACTATGCCGGCGACGACAGCGGCTCGGACGCGGACGCGGAACCACGACCACATGTGGCCGTGGTATCCCTTCATGACGTACGGCTGCGCGGCGCTCGTTCGAATGTCCTCCCGGCCGGCGAGACGTTCCTCGACAAACCCGTACGTCTCCGTGCTCGCCTCGCGGTCGGCTCTCCAGTTCCCCACGGTGACGTTGCGCATCCGCATGATGACCACCATCGAGATGAACGCGAACGCGGTCAGCGCCAGACCCGCTCGCCAGTCCTCGCGCAACAGTAGCGCGAGGACTGCCGCCATCATGATCATGTTGCCGAGGATCTCGACGGCGAAAGTCGAGAAGAACTGTCCGAGCGTCTCCGCGTCCCCGTCGATGCGCTCGATCATTTCCCCCGGGGTGCGGCTGTTGTGGAACGGCATGTCCAATGACAACGCGTGCCGCGCGAGATCGGAGCGCAGGAAGTTGGTGGCGTTCCACCCGACCTGGCCGCTCGTGTACGTCGCCACGACGCCGACAACCTGCTGTACGAGCGCAACGGCCACAAATAACACGGCGGCGACCATGAGCCTGCTGGGCGGACTGCCCGCCACCGCTTCGTCGATGAAGTAGCGCATGATCTGCGGATTGACGAGCTGAAGCCCGATGTTGGCCAGGATCAGCGCGGCGGCGATGGCGACGATGCCTTTCTGCTGCCGCAGATATTTCAGGAGCAGGGAGCTGTACTGCCGTATCGGGACCCTTGTCCCGGGTCCTGTGAGGCGTTGAAGCACACGCGTGGTCATTGTCTGTCTCGCGATGTCAACTCGTCCCCCGGCTCAAGTCTAGTGGACAACCGTCGTCGAATCGCAGCCCCCAGCGGGCCGGGCGCCAGGCCGGCGAGGTTGGATGGCGAACATCGTCGTCAGGCTCAACCTTCACCTGACGCCGCTTCGCGTGTCCCAAAGCCGCATCCGCTGACGGCCCGTCCAATTCGGCTCAGTATACTACTGCGGTCGCCGATCGCCTGCCGTACGTCAACAGGACCTGGGGCTGAAGCCCCATCGCGTTCTCGATGGGCGGAGTCCGGCGGCCGTGGCCGCGGACCCGGCCGGTTACACGTGCCCGGCCGCTGGCGTAGAATGTGGCGATACCCAGCCGCCTACGCCAACCGGACAGCGCATTGACGACCCCCGCCAGACGGCAGTACCTCCGCATCAAGAAGGAGCACGAGGACGCCATCCTGCTCTTCAGGATGGGCGACTTCTACGAGACGTTCGACGACGACGCCCGGCTCGTCGCGCGGGAGCTCGAGATCGCGCTGACCTCGCGGGAGATGGGCCGCGGGCAGCGCGTCCCCCTCGCGGGCATCCCTTACCACTCGCTCGAGCCGTACCTGGCACGGCTCATCAAGCGGGGCCACAAGGTCGCCATCTGCGAGCAGACGAGCGATCCGGCGCAGTCGAAGGGGCTCGTGGACCGCGAGGTGGTCCGCGTCGTCACCGCGGGTACGGTGGTCGAGGACGCGCTGCTGGAGGGCGGCGCCAACAACTACCTCGCGGCGGTCGTCGCCGACGAGCAGCGCGCCGGCCTCGCCTACGTCGACATCACGACGAGCGAGTTCGCCGCCAGCGAGCTCCCGGTGGCCCAGCTCGACGTGGAGCTGGCGCGGCTGACGCCGTCGGAGCTGCTCGTGCCGGAGCGGCAGGAGCAGCCGGGGGCACCGGCCGACACCCGCGTCACTCCGCTGGAGGCCGACGCGTTCGACTTCGAGTGGGCGACCGAAACGCTGCTGGGCCACTTCGGCGTCGCGTCGCTGGAGGCGTACGGATGCGACGGCCTGCCGCTCGCCATCCGGGCGGCGGGCGCCATCGTCGACTACCTGGGGCGGCACCACGGCGCGTCGCTGTCGCAGGTCACGGGCCTGTACACCTACTCGACCGACGCCTACATGGTGCTCGACGCGCAGACCCGGAGGAACCTGGAGCTCTTCGAGGGCGGCAGGTGGGGCGACAGGTCGGCCTCCCTGCTGTCGGTACTCGACCGGACGAGGACGTCGATGGGCGGCAGGCTGCTGCGGCGCTGGGTGGGCCAGCCGCTGCTCGACGTCGCGTTGCTGGAGAAGCGGCTCGACGCCGTAGCCTGGTTCCACCGGAGCGCGCTGCGCCGCGCCCGCGTCATCTCGGTACTGGACCGGGTCTCGGACATCGAGCGCCTCGTCAACCAGGTCCGCGGCGGCGTCGCGACGCCCAGGGACCTGGTCGCGCTCGCCGCGAGCGTCGAGGCCGCGCCGCAGCTCCGCGGGATCATGACCGAGGACGACGACGCGCCGCAGGTCGCATGGCTGGCGGAGCAGATCGACGACAACGCGGAGGTCTCCGAGCTCGTCCGCCGCGCTATCGCCGACGATCCGCCGCCGACCGTCGGCGACGGCGGCGTCATCCGGGACGGATTCTCGCCCGAGCTCGACGCCCTTCGCGGCTCGTCGCGGGAGGCGCAGGACTACATCGCGTCGCTGGAGCCTACGGAGCGCGAGCGCACCGGGATCAAGAACCTGAAGGTCGGCTACAACAAGGTCTTCGGCTACTACATCGAGATCAGCAAGGCCAACCTCGACCGCGTGCCTGAGGAGTACGTCAGGCGGCAGACGCTGGTGGGCGGCGAGCGCTTCATCACGCCGGAGATGAAGGAATACGAGTCGCTGGTCATGAACGCCCAGGAGCGCGTCGCCGAGCTGGAGGCGTCCCTGTTCAGGCAGGTGTGCGGCCAGCTCGCGGGCTCCGCCGAGGGCGTCCTCAACACGGCGGGGGCCGTTGCCCGGTCGGACGTCTTCTGCGGCCTGGCGGAGGTGGCGGGCCAGCACGGCTACGTCCGCCCGGCGCTGGACGACGGCGACGCCCTCGAGATCGGCGAGGGGCGCCACCCGGTCGTCGAGCGGACCCTGCCGCCCGGCTCCTTCGTGCCCAACGACACGAAGATGTCGAGCGGCGGCGAGCAGCTCATCGTGCTGACGGGGCCGAACATGGCGGGGAAGTCGACCTACATCAGGCAGGTCGCGCTCATCACGCTGATGGCCCAGATCGGCAGCTTCGTCCCCGCTTCGTCCGCGTCGATAGGCCTGGTCGACAGGATATTCACGCGGGTCGGACTGCAGGACGACCTGGCGGTCGGCCAGTCGACGTTCATGGTGGAGATGGTCGAGACGGCGGCGATCCTGAACCACGCCACGTCCCGGTCGTTGGTCATCCTGGACGAGATCGGGCGCGGCACGAGCACGTACGACGGGCTGGCCATCGCGCGCGGCGTCGCCGAGTACGTCCACAACCACCCCCGGCTGGGCGCGAAGACGCTGTTCGCCACGCACTACCACGAGCTTACGGAGCTCGCCGAGACGCTGCCGAGGGCGCGTAACTACAACGTGGCGGTGACGGAGGACAAGGGCGAGGTCGTGTTCCTGCGGCGCATCGTTCCGGGCGGTGCCGACCGCAGCTATGGCATCTATGTCGCACGTCTGGCGGGGATGCCCGGCGCGGTCGTCAACCGCGCCTGGGAGGTGCTCGGAGAGCTGGAGAGCGGCTCCGACGGCGCCCAGGCGTCCGACGGCACGGCGCGTCGCCGCCGAGGCGCGAGAAAAGCCCCGGCGCAACAGCTTCCGCTCATGGCCGTCACGTCCGAGGCGCTGGAGGAGCTGATGGCGCTGGACGTGTCGTCGATGACGCCGCTGGAGGCGATCAACAAGCTCTACGAGCTCCAGCGACGCGCCCGGGAGCAGTCCGATGGCCGAGGTTGACCGGCCGGAGAGCCGTAGCCGTTCAGAGTCGCGGGACGCCTGTCTTCCTCACCCCACTTCGAGGCAACCCGTTCACCCCGAGTAGTGCCGCTGCTTTGAGCGGCGCGTATCGAGGGGCGCAAACGATCGAGGGCGCTGCCCTTTGATACGGCCGCCTGGGGCGGAGGGCTACTCGAGGCTAACGGAATGACAGGGTAGGCCTGTCAAGTCCGAACAGGTTGGAGACCCTCGCGGCGGTCGCGAAGACAGTACATTTGTGCTATACTGCCGCCGTGACAACCACCTACGCCCGAATCATCCCTACTCCCTTTTGGCCATCCACGACCAACCATCCACCATCCACCATGAAACACCTCTGTTCCAATTTGTTCCGCCCTGTTCCACCCCAGATACGAACCGTGGAACACCCGGTGTTCCATTTTCCGGCAAAATGTTCCACCGCCCAGATAGGAATGGAACACTTTGGAACACAATGGGACAGCTCACGGGAAAACGACCGCTCCAGAGCGCTCTCTCACATCCGGCGATAGTGGATGGCGGGCCTGACCCAGGTTGGCGATTCGGGTGCGCCGGCCGAGGTTGACTGAGGCCGCCGTGGGCGTATATCGTACGCCCATCATGCAGGTATCCACGTTGCCATCCAGCCCGGCCGAGCTGAGGGCGCTCATGCGCGCCGGCGAGATCGACACCTTTACGCCCGGCATGGCCCCCGGCCACGTGCAGGCGAACCTGGTCATCCTGCCGGGCGACCTGGCGTTCGACTTCCTGCTCTTCTGCCAGCGCAACCCGAAGCCGTGCCCGCTTCTCGAGGTGGTCGAGGGCGGCTCCGCCGAGCCGAAGACGTTCGCCCCCGGCGCCGATCTGCGCCACGACCTGCCGCGCTACCGCGTCTACCGCTACGGCGAGCTCGAGGCGGAGGTCACCGACATCGCGGACTACTGGCAGGACGACATGGTGTCGTTCCTGCTGGGCTGCAGCTTCACATTCGATAACGCGCTGATCGACGCCGGCATTTCGCTGCGCCACGTCGACGAGGGTGTCAACGTCTCGATGTTCATCACCAATATCGAGACCTCCTCCGCGGGCGCGTTCTCCGGCCCTATGGTCGTGTCGATGCGGCCGATACCGCGGGAGAAGGTGGTCAGGGCAGTGCAGGTGACGACGCGGTTCCCGGCGGTGCACGGCTCTCCCGTGCACATCGGCGACCCCGCCGCGATCGGCATCGCGGACATCAACGACTCCGACATGGGCGACCCGGTCGAGGTGCGCGACGGCGAAGTGCCCGTCTTCTGGGCCTGCGGAGTGACGCCGCAGGCGGTCGCGATGAGCTCGAAGCCGCCGCTGATGATCACCCACGCGCCGGGCCACATGTTCATCACCGACGCCCGCGACGAGGACCTGTCGGTCCTGTAGCTGCTCCTGGCGACGGCGTTCGGGCCCTAAGTTCACCATCTCATCGTGGAATCCTGCGTGACCGGCTGTTTTCGTGGGTTGCGCTGGTGCCTGATGCCGGGGGATGGGTCCCCGCCTCCGCGGGGACGACGGTCATGAAGCGGGGACGACGGCTATGCAGCGGAGGCGACGGCTGTACGCTCAATTGGGGTGACGGATGAGCATCGAAGACATCATTCTCGACCGGGATCGGCGGGGCATCGCGGCGCTGCGTCCGCACGTGCCCGCCGATTTCTGCGACCGCGCCGCGAAGCTCGCGCTCGACAACCCGGGGACGGTGCTGATCGCGACCGGCTTCTACATCCTCGCGGCCGGCGCCCCGGAGACCGACGGGCCTCCCGGCGCCGTCGCCATCGGCAGGGCGCTGGAGGCGCTGGGCAATCGCGTCCTGTACGTCACCGACCGGTACTCGCTGGCCATCGTCGCCGGCATCCTGGGCTCGGACGAGGCGGTCATAGACTTCCCGGTCGCCGACGAAGAGTCGAGCGAGTCGTTCGCGTCCGACCTGCTCGCGGAGCACGAGCCGTCGCTGCTGGTGGCGATAGAGCGGTGCGGTCCCACCGACGAGGGCCTGTACCGGAACATGCGCAACCTGGACATCACCGGCTACACTGCGCGGGTCGACCGGCTGTTCACGGGCGACACGCCCTCGGTGGGCGTCGGCGACGGCGGCAACGAGATCGGGCTGGGCAACCTGGAGGCGCAGGTGCCCACCGTGCCGACGCTGGTCGAGAGGGCGTGCGTGACGACCGTCGACGAGCTTGTCATAGCGAGCGTCTCGAACTGGGGCGGCTACGGGCTGGTCGCCGCGATGTCGCGCTTGGCGGGGCGCAACCTGCTGCCGACGGTCGACGAGGAGCGCGAGATGGTCAGGACGTCGGCCGACCTGGGCGCGGTCGACAGCATGAGCCTGGAGGCCGAGTACAAGGTCGACGGTTTCTCGCTGGACGAGAACAGCGAGACGCTGGTGCGCCTCCACGATCTGCTGGCCGCCGAGGGCGTCGCCTCCTAGTTTCCCTCCTCTCCCTTGACGGGAGAGGATTGAGGTGAGGGTGTTCCTCTACGCCCCCTCATCCCAGCCTTCTCCCGCGAGGGGAGAAGGGGTTTGCGTTCCTCCTCTCCCACGATGGGAGCCCATCGAGGTGAGAGTGTTCATCTACGCCCCCTCATCCCGGCCTGCTCCCGCGAGGGGAGAAGGTGCTTGGGTCCCTCCTCTCCCTCGACGGGAGAGGACTGAGGTGAGGGTGGTTCTCTTGCGCCCCCTCATCCCGGCCTTCTCCCGCCAGGGGAGAAGGTGCTTGGGTCCCTCCTCTCCCTCGACGGGAGAGGACTGAGGTGAGGGTGATTCTCTAACGCCCCCTCATCCCGGCCTTCTCCCGCCAGGGGAGAAGGTGCTTGGGTCCCTCCTCTCCCTCGACGGGAGAGGACTGAGGTGAGGGTGGTTCTCTTGCGCCCCCTCATCCCGGCCTTCTCCCGCCAGGGGAGAAGGTGCTTGGGTCCCTCCTCTCCCTCGACGGGAGAGGACTGAGGTGAGGGTGATTCTCTAACGCCCCCTCATCCCGGCCTTCTCCCGCCAGGGGAGAAGGTGCTTGGGTCCCTCCTCTCCCTCGACGGGAGAGGACTGAGGTGGGTACAGACCGGGTACATTGGTAACAGATAGACCGGGCACCTGGGTAACACATTATTCCAAAATAGGAGCAATTCTTATGAGGAGTCATGCGATGCCCTGGAACGAGTCTAGCGCGGCCTGTGAGCAGAGAGTGTTCATAGAGAGGTGGTCGATGGGGGAAGAGTCCGTTTCGGAGCTGTGCCGCCGATTCGGAATCAGCCGGAAGACGGGCTACAAGCGGATCAACCGATTCAAGGAGGACGGCTACGAGGGTCTGGGCGACCGTATCAGCGCACCGCACTCGCATCCGAACGCGACGAGCCCTGAGGTGGCAAGGCAGTTGATCGAGGCTAAGCGAGCCCGTCCGACGTGGGGTCCCAAGAAGCTGGTGGCTTGGCTGCGAGCTGAGGCGCCCGAGGCGCCCTGGCCGGCTCCGAGCACCGCAGGGGCGATCCTCGACCAGGCCGGCCTGGTCAAGCGGAGGCGCCGCCGCAGGAGCACCGCCCCGTGGAGCGAGCCGTTCGCCGAGGCGATAGATGCCAACGACGTGTGGTGCATAGACTTCAAGGGGTGGTTCCGCACCGGAGACGGTAAGCGGGTCGACCCGCTTACCGTCCAGGACGCGGCGTCGCGCTACCTGCTGGCGTGCGCCGGTCTGGCCCAGCCGAGGACAGCTCAGGTGCGCCGGGTGATCGACAGAGTGTTTCGGGAGTACGGACTTCCTCGGACGATCCGCACGGACAACGGGCCGCCGTTCGCCAGCGTCGGTCTGGGAGGGCTGACGACTCTGTCGATCTGGTGGATCAAGCTGGGGATCATCCCGGAGCGCATCGAACCCGGCCACCCGGAGCAGAACGGCAGGCAGGAGAGGTTTCACAGAACGCTCGATGAGGAGACGGCGTCCCCGCCGCGGCCGAACGAGCGGAGCCAGCAGAGGGCGTTCGACACCTTCAGGAACGACTACAACGAGGTGCGGCCGCACGAGGCGCTTGGCCAGCAGCCTCCATCTAGCGTGTACCGACCGTCGCACCGGGAGTATCCCCGACGGGCAGAGTCGCCAGAGTACGCAAGCGGAGTCACGGTCCGAAGGGTGAGAACGAACGGCCAGATCAAGTGGAACGGAGGACTGGTCTACCTGAGCGAGGCGCTCAAGGGTGAGCCGGTCGGGCTGGTGCAGCAGGACCCCAGGTACTGGACGGTCATCTATGGCCCGCTCAGCATCGGGCTGTTGGACGACCACGCCGGTCATGTGCTGCATACCCCTACCAAACTGTTACCCAAGTGCCCGGTTTAGGTGTTACCCATGTCCCCGGTTGCACAGTGAGGGTGATTCTCTAACGCCCCCTCATCCCGGCCTTCTCCCGCCAGGGGAGAAGGGGTAAGTCGCGGACTCTATCGCGCCCCGGGCATGACGACCATCTGGAGCTCGGTCGTGGGGCTGAACAGCGACTCAAAGGCGGTCTGGATGCCGTCCATCGGGATGAAGCTGGCCTCGGTGAGCATCGGGCCGACGATGACCCTGCCGGTGCGGAACAGCTCCAGGGCGATCTGCCAGTCCTGGTCCCGGGCGCCCCAGGTGGACTGTATGGAGACCTCCCGCGACATCCAGTCGACGGGCAGCAGCGGCGTCTCCTCCCAGGCGACGGCGACGAGCATGACCTGGCCGTCGCGGCGGACGATGTTCATGGCCTGGTCGAGCGTGGGCCTGGCGCCGGCGCAGTCGAAGACCAGGTCGGGCCCGATGCCGCCGGTCAGCTCCTCGAGTCGGGCGACGACGTCCTCGCTGGTGGGGTCGATCACCATGTCCGCGCCGACGGCGAGCGCGGCCTCGGCGCGGGCCTGCACCGGCTCGGACACGTAGACCTCCCTCGCGCCCGCCGCCCTGACGGTCTGGATGCAGAACAGGCCTATGGGTCCGGCGCCCAGCACGGCTACCCTGTCCCCCAGCTTGATGTTGGAGTGGCGGGTGGCCCGCACGGCGACGGCGCACGGCTCGCAGAGCGAGGCCTCCTCGTCGGAGACGCCGTCGGGGATTGTCATCGGCTCCCAGTCCTCCAGGATGACGTACTCGGCGTAGCCCCTCAGTGGGCGCCCGGTGAAGCCGACCTCCCGGTACTTGTAGCGGGGATCGGTGGCGAAGGCCAGGCCGGTGCCCGGCGGGGGAGTGCCGCCTCCGCCGACGACCCTGTCGCCGACCTTCCAGCCGGTGACGTCGGAGCCCACCCGGGCGATGGAGCCGCAGAACTCGTGGCCGAGGACGATTCCGGGCGGCACCTGGTCGTAGAGGAAGGCGTGGACGTCGGTGCCGCAGATGGCGCTGTACTTGACCTCGAGCTGGACCTGCTTGGGCCCCGGCTCCGGGGTCGGGATCTCCTTGACGTCGAACTGTCGGTCGCCCGCGTATACCGCTGCTCTCATCGTCTTGCGCCTCGTTGCTGGTGTGCGGCCGGCGTCAGTCGGGGCTGCCTACGGTGTTGCGGAGGGTGCCGATGCCCTCGACCTCTCCCTCGATTACGTCGCCCGGCTGGAGCAGCGACTCCTCGGCGCCGGACGCCCCGAGGGCGACCCCGGTCGAGATGACGTCGCCGGACTCGAGGGTGCAGAGGGTGGAGATGTAGGCGATCTGGTTGGCTATGGGGTGGATCATCCGGTTCGTGTTGGAGGCGATCTTGACCTCGCCGTTGACCTTGGTTACGAGGCTGAGGTTCTCCGCGATGGGGTCGTCGAAGTACTCGGCCGGGACGATCCACGGCCCCATCGGGCAGTAGCCGTCGAGCCACTTGCCGTTGAGCCAGTCGAACCAGTAGGTGCGGTCGGGGTCGGAGCGCTGGTCGGAGAACCGGAGGGCGCGCGCCGAGACGTCGTTGACGATGGTGAAGCCGAAGATGTGGTCGTAGGCGTCCTCGCGGCTGATGTTCTTGCCGGGCCTGCCGATGACGGCGCCCAGCTCGATCTCCTCGATCTGGCCTCCCACGATGGGGTTGTGCGGGATCGTCTCGTCGTGGGCGAGCAGCGCCGTGAAGGGCTTGATGAAGAATCGGGGCGTCTCGACGTCGGTGTCGACCTCGTTGCGTACGTCGGTGGGGTGGTAGTTGGCGGCGAGCATGAGGAGCTTGCCGGGCCTGCCGACGGGCGGCAGCAGCTTCAGGGAGTCGAGGTCGTAGTAGGCGCCGGCCGTGTGGTGGAGCCGCTCGATGGCGGAGGGCCCGAGCAGCAGGATGGCGCCGAGGTCCTGCCCGGCGGCCGGGATCTCGGCGACGGTCGAGCCGGTGATGATGCCGACGGCGGGCTCGTGGGCTCCGGGGGCGAGGAAGCGGCAGACTCTCATATTCGTTCTCCTTGGTGGCGGTTCAGGGCGCCAAGTTTATCATAGAGGCGCCGGAGGCGAGCCTGACGGAGACCTTGGAGTCACGAGTCGATGCCCGGGAGCGAGAGGATGATCGAAGTCCCCGAAGAGGAAGCGTGGACGCTGTGGTCCGAGCGGCTGCTCCTGAGTCCCATGGTGCGGGACGACGCGGCCGGTCTCTTCGCGCTGCTGCTGGACCAGGCGCTGTACCGGTTCACCGGAAGCGCTCCGCCCGCGAGCGTCGACGATCTCCGGGAGCGAATCCGTGTCAGGGAACGCCGCCGTTCGCCCGGTGGCGACGAGCTATGGTTGAACTGGACGCTGCGGCTGAAGTCGTCAGGGCAGGTCGTCGGCTATGTCCAGGCGACTGTCGTGGAGGGGCGAGCCGACCTGGCGTGGGTGGTCGGGTCGCCGTTTCAGAATCGCGGATACGCGACGGAGGCCGGCCGGCGCGCGGCTGCGTGGATACGGGAGCAATTCGGGGTCTCGGAGATTCGCGCGGCCATTCATCCTGAGCACGCCGCATCGGAGAAGGTCGCGGCGCGCATCGGGTTGCGGGCGAGCGGCGAGCTGACCAACGAGGGCGAGGAGCTGTGGACGACGCGGACGGGGTAGCCTGCCGGGATGGTCTTCACCCTCACCCCAGCCCTCTCCCGTCGATCGAGGGAGAGGGTGAAAGGCGTCCTCACCCCAGCCCCCGTATCGTCGTACGGGGCAGGATCTCTCCCGTCAAGGGCGTCGACGGAGAGGGGGGTGAGAGTCGGTCAGGCGCGGGCTTCGGCGCGTTCCCTTTCCTGCTGTTGGGTCTGCTCGACGACGCGCTCGACGAGGTGGCGGGGCACTTCGTCGTAGTGGTGGAAGTCGATGGTGAAGGTGCCGCGTCCCTGGGTCTGTGAGCGCAGGTCGGTCGCATAGCGGAGCATCTCGACCTGCGGTACCTCGGCCTCGACGGTGGTGGTGCCGTCTCCGTTGGGCGTCATGCCGAGTATCCGGGCCCGCTTGCCGTTGAGGTCGCCCATGATGTCGCCGGTGTCGGACTCCGGCACGGTGATGCGCGCGAGCATGACCGGCTCGAGCAGCGTCGGGTTGGCCTGCTTGATGCCGTCGGAGAGCGCGTGGCTGCCGGCGATCTCGAATGAGACGCCGGAGGAGTCGACGGGGTGGTACTTGCCGTCGACGAGGGTCGCCTTGAGGTCGACGACGGGGTAGCCTGCGAGGACGCCGTCCTCGATGGCCTGCCTGCAGCCCTTCTCGACTGATGGGATGTACTCCCTGGGCACGGCGCCGCCGACGATCTTCTCGTCGAACTCGAAGCCGGAGTCGCGGTCGAGCGGCTGAATCTCGAGCCAGACGTGGCCGAACTGGCCGTGTCCGCCGGACTGCTTCTTGTGCCGGTACTCGACCTTTGTGGGCATGGAGATCGTCTCACGGTAGGCGACCCTGGGGGTCTCGAGCTGTACCTCCACGCCGAACTTGCGCTTCATCTTCTCGACCGCGACGTCCACGTGGACGTCGCCGAGGCCGCCGAGCAGCATCTCGTTGGTGCCCGTCTCCCTGGTGAGCTGGAGGCTGGGGTCCTCCTCGGTGATGCGCGCGAGGGCGGAGGTGAGCTTGTCGAGGTCGGCCTTGGTCTTGGGGTAGACGGCCATCCGGTAGACGGGGGTGCCGAACTCGAGGCCCGGCAGCGTCAGCTCGTTCCCCCGGTCGGTCAGGGTGTCGCCGGTGAGCACGGACGCGAGCTTGGGGACGGCGCCGATGTCGCCGGGCGCAAGGTCGGAGGCAGGCTGCTGCTCCTTTCCGGTCATGACGAAGAGCTGGCCGGTGCGCTCGGACTCGCCCCTGTTGGCGTTGGCGATCTGGGAGTCGCTCTTGAAGGTGCCGTTGTAGACGCGGAAGTAGGAGAGCTTGCCGACGAATGGGTCGGCGGCGGTCTTGAAGACGAGGGCAGCGAGCGGCGCGTCGGGATCGCCGTTCAGCTCGATCTCGCCTCCGTCGGCGGTCGCGGCGGAAGTCGACCCGGCGGGGGAGGGGAGCAGGTCGACAATGGCGTCCATGAGCTCGGTGGCGCCTGTGCCGGTGGTGGCGGCGCCGGCCATGACGGGCACGATCTCGCCGGAGGCTACGCCCTGTTTGAGGCCCGAGACGATCTCCTCCGGAGTGAGCTCCTCGCCCTCCAGGTACTTGGTGGCGAGGTCGTCGTCGGTCTCGGCGACGGCCTCCACGAGCCGCTCCCGGGCTTCTTCGATCTCGTCTTCCAGTCCTTCCGGAGCCGCGGCGCCGGTGTCCAGGAGGTTGACCACGCCCGAGAAGTCAGCCTCGGACCCGACAGGCACCTGCACGGCGACGCACTGGCGGCCAAACGTCTCGGTGAGAGAGTCGAGGACGCGGCCGAAGTCGGTGTTTTCGCGGTCGAGCTTGTTGACGAAGAGAATGCGCGGGAGCCCTCGCTCCTCGGCGATGCGCCACATCTGGGTCGTGCCGACCTCGACGCCGGACGGCGCGGCGACTACGATGACGGCGCTGTCGGCGACGCGTGTGGCGGCGACTACGTCGCCCCGGAAGTCGGCGTAGCCGGGAGTGTCGATGACGTTGATCTTGTGGTCCTTCCACATGGAGGGGACGATGGCGGTTTGTACGCTGGCCTCGCGCCTCTGCTCCTCCGGCTCGAAGTCGGAGGCGGTGGTACCCTCCTCGATGGTGCCCTGCCTGGTGGTCGCCCCGGTGGCGAAGAGCATGGCCTCGGCGAGGACGGTCTTGCCCGCACCGCTGTGAGAGAGAAGCGCGACGTTGCGCAGGCGTGGAGTGTCGACGACGGGCATGGGCCGGTACCTCCCAGGGTAGATGGTGCGTCGGACAATTGTAGTGAATCGGGGTTGCGGCGCGCAATCGTCGGCGAGTCGTATAGTGGATAGTGGATAGCGAGTGATTGGCCCGGCGAATCTGAATCGCTACCGTTGGCCGTGTCGGTTGACGCGGTTGCGGGGGCTCACTGTCCTTGACTCGCTGAACAGGGGCCGAATATAGTTTAGAAGGGCGCGGCTATGCGCCCAGGAGATTTGATTCATGGGCAAGATCGGCGGGCTCGGGCTTCTGGTCATCGGCATCTTCCTGTTGTTCTTGGGGCTGCTGATATACGCCGGCATCTTCGACTGGCTGCTTGATGTGGCGGGTATCCTGTTAATCGTCGGTGGCATCATCGCCGGCATCATCGGGCTCGTGAAGATGCTCAGGGGCGGCGGCTCCGACCAGTTCTAGGGCCGCGCGGCCGGGTTCCGGCAGGAAGGAGTTAGGCTATGGGAATGCTCTCCAGGATGTCGACTATCGTGAAGTCGAAGATGAACCGTATCCTGGACCAGGCGGAGGACCCTCGGGAGACTCTCGACTACTCGTACGAGAAGCAGTTGGAGATGCTGCGCAACGTCAAGAAGGGCGTGGTCGAGATGGTGACGGCGAAGCGGCGCCTGGAGATGCAGGCGAAGAAGGCGCAGGAGAACATCGCCAAGCTGGACACGCAGGCGCGGCAGGCGCTGACGATGGGACGCGAGGACCTGGCGCGTGTCGCGCTGGAGCGCAAACAGGCGACGATCGCCGAGCTCGAAGGGCTCGATCAGCAGATCGCGGGCCTGGAGCTGGAGCAGCAGAAGCTGACGAACGCCGAGCAGCGGCTGCAGGCCAAGGTGCACGCTTTTCGCACGAAGAAAGAGGTCATCAAGGCGCAGTACAGTGCGGCCCAGGCACAGGTGCGCATCGGGTCGGCACTCTCCGGCATCTCGGAGGAGATGGGCGACGTCACGCTGGCCGTCGAGCGCGCCGAGACGAAGACGGAGACGCTCAAGGCGAAGGCGGGAGCAATCGACGAGCTGGTCGCGGTCGGAGTCCTGGACGATGTTGGCGGGGGCAAGGACGACCTGGACCGCCAGCTCGAGCAGATGTCGGCCTCGGCCTCCGTGGAGTCCGAGCTGGCGGCGCTGAAAGAGGGCCTGCCGGACGCCAGGAAGAAAGAACTTCCAGAGGGTCGGTCATGATCGTTCGCATACTCACAGAGGGGCAGTTTAACCTGCCGGGCGCCCACGTCGACGAGCTGAACGAGCTGGACAACGCGGTCGTCGAGGTGGTCGCGGACGAGGACCGCGACGGCTTCGAGAAGGCGCTGAAGCAGATGCTCGACCTGGTGCGCGAGAACGGCACGCCGGTGCCGATCGACGAGCTTGTGGAGTCCGACCTGGTGCTTCCGGAGCCGGACATCACGCTCGAGGAGGCGGAGGAGCTGTTCATCGGCGAGGGACTGCTGCCGGACTAGGGGCGGTTCGCCGTCACGCCGGGTGTCTCCCGTCAACGTGCGCGGGTAGGGGGAGTTTCACCCTCACCCCAGCCCTCTCCCGTCGAGGGAGAGGGGGAAAGGCACCCCGACCCCCGGCCCCGTATCGTAGTACGGGGCAAGCTCTCTTCCGCCGAGGGAGAGTGGGCCTCGGCTTGGAGTTTCAGCCGGCGTTGCGGGCCAGTACTGTCCTGAGGGCTTCGAGGTAGGCGTCGATTTCGTGTTCGCCCATCGGGGTGGAGACGGCGCCTATGAGGGACGGCGAGGTCCAGATTCCTTCGTTCATGAGGCCGAGGAAGACCTGAGTCCGGCGGTCGGCGTCGGCGCGTTGGGCGTCTCGCGAATCGCGTACCGGGCGGTCGGTGAAGTGTACGCCGAAGAGGGAGCCGATTCCGGTGACGTGGACCGGGACGTCGAACTCGCCGCAGACGGCCCGTATGCCGTCCCTGAGGCGCGACGCCAGCCGGTCGAGCCGCGCGTAGGCCTCGGGGGTCAGCTGCTCGAAGGTGGCGATGCCGCTGACCATGCTGAGCGGGTTGCCGTTGAACGACCCCGAATGGCCGACGTGCCGCTCGGCTTCGTCGGCGCCGTACAGCCTCATGATGTCTTCGCGTCCTCCGAACGCGCCGAGGGGCGTGCCGCCGCCGACCGACTTGCCGAGCGCGGTCATGTCGGGGTAGACGTCGAAGTACCCCTGTCCGGCTCCGGGGCCGGCGCGCAGGCTGCACACCTCATCGAAGACGAGGACTATCCCGTATCGCGACGTGAGGTCTCGCAGCGTCGCGAGATACTCGCGCTCGGCCTGAATGAAGCCCGCGCCTCCCATCATCGGCTCGACGATGACGGCGGCGAGATCGGCGCGGTGGCGGCGGACCATCTCCTCGGCGGTCTCGGGGTCGTTGAACGGGATGACGACCACGTCGTCGGCCGCGTGCGGCGGCATCGAGGGCATGTCGCGCGAGCGGGGGGTGTCTGAGCCGGGGCCGGCGAATGCGACGGCATCGTAGAGGCCGTGGTAGGCGCCATCGACCTTGGCGATCTTCGAGCGTCCGGTGTAGGCCCTGGCGGCGTGCACGCAGTTCATCGTCGCCTCGGTGCCTGAGCTGGTGAACCGGACGCGCTCTATCGACTCGATACGCTCGCAGATGATCCTGGCGAGCTGTACGTGCGACTCGTGGGGCGCGTTGAACGATACGCCATCGTTCAGCCGGCGTTGGAGCGCCTCGACGACGGCCGGATGGGCGTGGCCGAGGGGGAGGGAGCTGTTGTTGCCGAAGAAGTCGAGCCGGTCAATCCCGTCGACGTCCCAGATATGGCATCCCTGTCCGCGGTCCCAGAAGAGCGGATAGGGTTCCCAGCCGGTGCCCCTGGTGAGGCCGTCGGGCAGGTAGCGGACGGCCTCGTCCAGGATGGCCCTGGACGCGGGCGAGCGCTCCACGTAGACGGTCCGCTCGCGCTCGATGGCGGCTGCGTTCAAGGGCGGGTCCTCCGCACGGCGCCTCGCGCTCGGTGGCGCGAGGTCTGCTCGCAGACGGTACCAGATCGTCCCCGCCGCGGCGACGCTACCGTAGTATGATCTGCGGGCGGCGCAGGCCGTACTCCCGGAGAGCGCAAGGTGAAGCGTATGACCAGCGTCGGCAAGGTGCAGACGGTGCTCGGCCCGATAGACCCGGAGTCGCTCGGCGTAACGCTCACGCACGAGCACATGCTGCTGGACGCGACGCCGTTCTCGATGCTTCCGATGGAGGCGAGCGCGAGGGGCGCGCACTACCGGGACCCGTACGCCCGGGCGATGTTCGACGTGTCCGCGGCGATAGAGGAGGTGAACCTTTACAAGCAGTACGGCGGGACGTCGCTGGTCGAGTGCACGCCGATCGACCTGGCGCGCGACCCGGTGGGTTTGGCGCGCATCTCGCGGGCGACGGGCGTGAACGTCATCATGGGCACCTCGTACTACGTGTCGCACACGCACCCGGACGACATGGACAGCCGGACCGAGGACGAGATCGTGGAGGAGATCGTCGGCGACGTGACGGTGGGGGCGCCGACGCACAGGTGGGAGTTCGTGGCGGCGACGCCGAGCCTGGTCCGGGAGCCGACGGGGATCAGGGCGGGGGTGATCGGCGAGGTGGGGTGCTCGTGGCCCATCGCGGACAACGAGCGCAAAGTGCTGCGCGCGTCGGGGCGGGCGCAGCGGATCACGGGCGCGCCGGTGCTGGTGCACCCGGGCCGGAACGAGCTGGCGCCGCTGCAGGCGCTGGAGGTGCTGGACGGCGTGGGCGCGGACCTTGGGCGCGTCATCATCGGGCACCTGGACCGCACCGTCTTCCAGCGGAGCATCCTGGAGCGGACGGCGGAGTCTGGGTGCTACCTGGAGTGGGACCTGTTCGGCACGGAGCGGTCGTACTACAACTCGACTACGGACATGCCGAGCGACGCGCAGCGGATGGACGACATCGCGTGGATCGTCGAGCGCGGGTACGGCGACCGTGTGCTGGTGGCGCACGATACGGAGTCGGAGAGCAGCTTCGCGAAGAACGGTGGCCACGGCTACTTCCACATCCTGGCGAACGTGGCGCCGAGGATGCGCGGACGGGGCTACACGGAGGAGGCGGTCCAGCGGATACTGGTCGGGAACCCGCGGGATATCCTGACGTTCGTGGAGCCCGTGGCGGCGTAGGGGGCGGGAATCACCCTGGAATCACCCCCATCCCGGCATCGCCCTCACGCTGGCCCCCGTATCGTAGTACGTGGCAGCGCTTTCCCGTCGAGGGAGTGGGGAGAGCACTCGGTGTGGACTGTTCCATTGTGTTCCAAAGTGTCCCATTCCTATCTGGGTGATGGAACAGTTGCCCAGGAAATTGGAACACCGGGTGTTTCACGATTCGTATCTGGCGCGGAACACCCCGGAAAATCAGCCTCGCCCCGGCCCTTGTCGCGTCGAGGGAGTGGGGGAAGTTCACCCTCACCCCAGCCCTCTCCCGTCGAGGGAGAGGGGGAAGATTCAGCCTCGCCCCGGCCGTTGTCGCGTCGAGGGAGTGGGGGAAGTTCACCCTCACCCCAGCCCTCTCCCGTCAAGGGAGAGGGGGAAGATTCAGCCTCGCCCCGGCCCTTCTCGCGTCGAGGGAGAGGGGGAAGATCAGTCTCGCCCCGGCCCTTCTCGCGTCGAGGGAGAGGGGGAAGATCAGTCTCGCCCCGGCCCTTCTCGCGTCGAGGGAGTGGGGAAGTTCACCCTCACCCCAGCCCTCTCGCGTCAAGGGAGAGGGGGAAGATCAGCCTCGCCCCGGCCCTTGTCGCGTCGAGGGAGAGGGGGAAGATTCAGCCTCGCCCCGGCCCTTGTCGCGTCGAGGGAGAGGGGGAAGATCAGTCTCGCCCCGGCCCTTCTCGCGTCGAGGGAGAGGGGGAAGATCAGTCTCGCCCCGGCCCTTCTCGCGTCGAGGGAGTGGGGGAAGTTCACCCTCACCCCAGCCCTCTCCCGTCGAGGGAGAGGGGGAAGATTCAGCCTCGCCCCGGCCCTTCTCGCGTCGAGGGAGAGTGGGAAGATCAGCCTCACCCGGCCCTTCTCCCGTCGAGCGCTGCTGAGACGCTGTTCTAGGCGCCCTCCACGAGGTCCCTGAGGCCGGTGACGTTCTCGTCGAGCCAGCGGTAGAGGACGATGAGGTCGGTGCCGATGGCGAAGTGGCGGACGCCCATGTCGAGGTAGGGTGGGGCGTCTTCGGGGGAGAAGATCTCGGCGCGGGGCTGGACGCCCGCGGCGAGGGCGGTCTCGAAGACGCGGTCGCGGACCTCCTGGACCTCGGGGTCGCGCGCGCCGCCGGGCTTTCCGATGCTCATGGAGTAGTCGTTGGCGCCGAAGACGATCATGTCGATGCCGCCGACGGCGAGGATGTCCTCGAGGTTCTCGACGGCCTCGCGTTTTTCGATCATGAGGGCGACGACGCTGTCCTCGAGGGCCTGTACGTAGTCCGGGCCGCCGGTCTCGAGTCCGTAGCCGGCGAAGCGGCGGTCGGCGGCGCCGTGGCGGCCTCCCGTCCGGGGCGTCTCGGCGCGGACGGCCTGCACGCACTCCCGCGCCTCATCGGCCGTGCGGGTGTCTGAGAAGAGGATGTTCTGGAGGCCCGAGCCGATTGCGCGGCCGGCGGTGTAGGCCTTGTTCTCCTGGTCGACCTTGATCATGCCCGACATGCCGGTCAGCTCCAGCGCCCGGCCGAAGTTGTCGAGCGAGTGCAGGTCGTAGGGCATGTACTCGGCGACGAACTCGACGTAGTCGACGCCTCCGGCGCGGCCGATGATCTCGACCACGTCGGGGGATGTGCTGGCCACGTGGTGGCAGATGCTGGGGCTGCCGTCGTCCAGGAGCTGTCTCAGCCTGTTCGGTCTCATGGGGCGGTCCTCTCCGCGGGCCGGCTTGCCTGGGCGGGCCGGGCGGCCGGCGCGCCCAGGCCTGGCTGCGAATCCTACACCGACGGGAGCGCCGCCGCTACTCGTATGTCCAGAGGTCGAAGGTCAGGTCGAGGCGGTTGCCCTGCGAGTCGGTCATCTGCGAGTCGGGCGTTGGGAAGGTGAAGCCGGCAATCTCGTGCTGGCCGGCGACGAGCGTCTGTCTGCCCTCGGCGTCGCCGTCGAAGACGAGGATGTTGGTGCCGCTTCCGCGCAGCAGCGGGAGCCCCCAGCCGCCGGTGGCGGGGTCGATGACGTAGAGCTCGACCTGTCCCTGGACGAAGACCTGGACGCTGAAGAGGACCTCTACGTCGCCCTCGGCGTTCCTGGCGAGTCCGAGGACCATCGGGTCCGCCATCGGCGGTGGGGCCACCGGGCCCGCCGGCAGGGTCATGAACCTGGCGGGCGGTTCGATGTCCTGCGCCTCGTCGTATCCGGAGTAGGTGAAGGTGAGGAGGTCGCCCGCGCCGCCCTCGGCCTGGATGACGACCCTGACCTCCCTGGTGAGGAAGTCGTCGGCGCCGATGGTCAGGACGAGGCCTGCGCCGGGAATCGCGAATCCGGCCATGCCGCTTTGCTCCGTGGACTGTTCGGAAGTCAGCACGTAGGCCGAGGTCCCGTCGTCGAGGGTGACTGGCTCCTGCAGGGTCGCCGGGGCGTCGGGCGGCGCCTGCAGCATGCCGACGGCCTGGATGACGGACAAGAAATCGGCGTCGGGCGGCGCTCCCTTGAACCACAGGCCGGACTCGGGGTCCCGGAAGTAGGTATCCGCCCCTGTGACGACGCCGGCGATCTCGATCGCCTGGCCGTCGGCAGCGAAGGAAATCTCGAACCTCATCTTGTCGGGCCGGGCCGTCGCGCCGCTGAGCTTCATGACGCCCTCGGGCCCGGCGCCCGGCACGGGGAACAGGGCGAGGAGGTTGAGCTCGCCCTCGAATGCGAAGCTCTCGACCTTCTGCAGGGCCTGGGAGGCGCAGGATACGACTGTCGCGGCGTCGTCGAGCGCGCCGCCGGGTATGCACTCGGGGGACAGGCCCATCACGGCTTCGGGAGCCGGGGTCGGCTCCGGTGTGGGCGTGGGGACCTCCGTCGGGGTGGGGACGGGCGTGGGAGTCGCCGTGGGCGCTGCAGTCGGCTCGGCCGCCTGGGTGGGCGCCGTGGTGGCCGTCGGGTCCGCCGTGTCGGAGTCGTCCCGGCAGGCGACGAACGCCGCGGACGCGAGGGTGACCGCGAGGACGAGGTAGGCCAGCTTGTTCACGTGGGGGTTCCTTTCGTTGAGTTCGGGCCGAGTATTGGAAGGCGGCTATGCTTTGTATATGTCAATGTTAGCACGCCGATTCGACTATCCGGCCCGGGGGCAGCGATTCCGGGTTGGGAATCGGCCGGGCGTGATACGATGGCTTGTATCCGGACTTCGTCGAAATGAGGACCATGGGCATGTCGATCGGCTTCACCCTCACCCCAGCCCTCTCCCGTCGAGGGAGAGGGGGAAGAAGCACTCTCACCCCAGCCCTCTCCCGTCGAGGGAGAGGGGGAAGAAACACCCTCACCCCTGTCTTCTCCCGTGGAGGGAGACGGGGCTTCCGACTGGCGGCCTCATTCCTGGCCGCGGCGGCCCTGACCGCGGTTGTGGCCGCGGCGTGCGGTGGGGGCGGGTCGCCGGCCGGTCCGGCGGCGCCGGACGCGGCGCAGCAGCAGGAGACCAGCGCCGAGTACGTGGGCGACGAAGTGCAGGCCGAGCTGGTGAGGGCGGTGGACGAGTTCGACGCGGCGATCAAGCTGAACCCGGATGACCCGACGCTGTACCTGCAGCGGGGCGCGACGCTGACGGAGCTTCTGGACCTGAACAGGGCGGTGGAGGACTTTTCGCAGGCTATCCGTCTGGACCCGACGAACGTCGAGGCGTACATGAAGCGGGCGGACGCGTACGCCCTGTTCGGGCATCTCAGTCTCGCGATCGAGGACTACACGGAGGCGATCGGCCTGGACTCGCAGAATACGGCGGCGTTCCTCGGGCGGGCCGAGGCGTACCGCCGGCTGGGGCAGTTTCCGGAGGGCGATCCCCGGCAGGCGGAGTGCCGCCCCGGGCCGGCGTGCCAGAAGGCGCTGGAGGACTACTCACGGGCGTTGACGTACGATCCCGGGAACGCGCAGGCCTACTTCGACCGCGGGACGGTGAACTTCAAGATGCTGCGCATCCAGGGCGCGGTGTCTGACTTCACGGACGCGATCGAGATAGACCCGGGCTTCGTGCAGGCGTACGTGGAGCGCGGCAACGCGTACCGGAACCTGGGCAGGGACACGACGTTCGGGGACTACAAGGCGTCGGACAACAAGCCGGAGCTCGCGATAGAGGACTACGACGAGGCGATCCGGCTCGATCCGGGCAACGCCGCCCTGTACACGATCCGGGGCGACACGTACGCGGAGCTTGCGCAGTACGAGCAAGCGGTGCGGGACTACGACGAGGCGATCCGGCTGGACCCTGAGAACGCCGAGGTCTACAACGTGCGCAGCGAGGTGCTGCGGGAGCTGGGCCGGACAGAGCAGGCGATGCAGGACCTGCAACGCTCGCTGCAGCTCAACGAAGAGAGCTCGGAGGCGTACACGAGCAGGGGCGAGACGTACGCGTCGCTCGGGCAGCTCGACAACGCGATAGCGGACTTCGACAAGGCGATCCGGCTCGACAACGGGAACGCCGTCGCGTACAACGGCCGCGGTCTGGCGTACGCGGAGAAGGGCGACCTGCAGAAGGCGGTGCAGGACTTCGTGCTGGCGATCCGGTTCGATCCCGAGTTCGTCGAGGCGTACGCGAACCGGGGATTCGTGCTGTATCGCCAGGGCGAGTACGCCCGGGCTTTCCGGGACTTCGAGACGGCGGTCAACCTCCAGCCGTCCATAACGCTGGACTCGCGCACGGAGGAGATCAGGCGCAGTCCTGACGACGCCTCGCTGTACAACCTGCGCGCGCTGGCGTACATGGACGAGCGCCGCCCCGCTCAGGCGATCGAGGACCTGGACAAGGCCATCGAGCTCGATCCGACGGTGGCTGTCTTCTACAGCAACCGGGGGATGGCGTACGCGTCGATCAGGAAGTACGACACGGCAATCGAGGACCTGACGTACGCCATCGGGCTCGACGCGGGGCTGGCGGAGGCCTACGTGAGGCGCGGCGAGGCGTACATGGGCCTGGGGCAGGACCACGAGGAGGACGAGGACTCGACGGCGGCGGTTGTCAGCTACGGGCGGGCGATCGCGGACCTGCGGCGCGCCGCTGAGCTGTTCCCGAGCAACGCTGCCGCATACGCGACGTGGGCGGAGGCGCTGGCGCTGCGGGGTGACGTGTACCGGAAGTCGGGCGACTTCGTGCGCGCGCTCCAGGACCTGGGCGAGGCGGTGCGCCTCAACCCCGACCTGGTGGACGCGTACGTGAACAGGGCGCTTACGAACGCGGCGCTGGGCCGTGACGGCGACTCGGTGGACGACCTGGAGAAGGCGACGGAGCTCGGCTTCAACCGGTACCTGCTGATGGCGATGCTCGACGAGGTGCGGCGGGAGCGGTAGCGGCGTTGGATCGGCGTCGAGTCGGCTACACCGATGATCCGTCTGGAGTGGAGAAACCGTTCTTTCTCTTATTCTGTACCTAGACCACTGAGACTCGCGCAAGCTTCTCCGGACCGGTAGACGACGTAAGCCGAGAGTCGCATTTGGTGTAGGGCGTATCCGGTCCTACGGAGACTGAGGCGCCGCGTAGCGCCAGCGGGTGCCCTCGGCCTTGTCTTCGAGGATATAGCCCAGGTCGGCCAGCGCGTCCCGGATGTCGTCCGCGCGGGAGAACATCCGGGCCGCGCGGAGTTCCGAGCGCGCCTCGACCAGCGCGTCGACGAGCCCCGCCGCGTCGCCGCCCGCGGCCTCGATTCGCGCGGCCAGCTCTTCGCTGCCGTCGGCCCGCAGGCTGTCGCAAACCCGTGCGGCGACGCCCAGCAGGGCGTCCAGGTCCCCGGCGTCCGCGGGCGCTTCGAGCGTCAGGCCGAGAACGCCGGCGAGGCGGCGAAGCGCGGTCTGCGCGTCCGAGACGTCGCGGCCGTCCTCGGAGGCGCGGTTGATCTCGTGCGCCAGGTCGAACAGCGCCGCGATGGCCCGCGGCGTGTTCAGGTCGTCGTCCATCGCCTCGACGAAGCCGCCCTCGTGCTCCTCGGCCGACACCGGGTCGCCGTCGCCGCCGGGCGCCGTGGCGGCGTTCCGCAGGCGCTCGACGGCCCGCTCCTGCGCCGCGACCCGGTCGTCGCCGTAGACGAGCGGGCTGCGGTAGTGCGAGCTCAGGAAGAACAGCCGCAGCGCGTCGGACGAGTACGCCTCCAGCGCGGCCTCGATGGTCACAAGGTTGCCGAGCGACTTGCTCATCTTGTCGCCGCCCATCATGAGCAGACCGTTGTGGACCCAGAACCGGGACATCTGCGCGCCGCCGTTGTGGGTTTCCGACTGCGCGATCTCGTTCTCGTGGTGCGGGAAGGTCAGCTCCTGCCCGCCGCCGTGTATGTCTATCGTCTCGCCCAGGTAGCGCAGGGACATGGCGCTGCACTCGATGTGCCAGCCGGGGCGTCCAGGCCCCCACGGGCTGTCCCAGGCCGGCTCGCCCGGCTTCTGGCTCTTCCACAGCGCGAAGTCCATGTCGTCCAGCTTTCGCTCGCCGACCTCGACTCGCGCGCCGGCGATCATGCTGTCGACGCTCCGCCGGCTCAGCTTGCCGTAGTCGGGCCTTTGGCGCACGCTGAAGTAGACGTCCCCGTCGGCGACATAGGCCGCCTCCTTGCGCACCAGGTCCTCGATGATCTCGACCATCCCGGCGACCTCCTCGGTCGCCTTCGGATAGACGTGGGCCCTGAGCACGTTGAGCGCGTCCATCTCCCGCATGTACGTCTCGACGTTGCGCTCCGCCAGGTCCCGCACGGTCGTGCCCTCGCGGGCTGCGCCGTCGATCATCTTGTCGTCGACGTCGGTGAAGTTCTCGACGTGCCTGACGGCGAACCCGCGGTACCCGAGGTGGCGCCGCAGCACGTCGAAGACAACCGACCGCAGGGCGTGGCCGACGTGGGCCCGTGAGTAGGGCGTGATGCCGCAGACGTACATCTTCACCACGTCGTCCGCGGGCGCGAAGTCTTCTACCTTGCGGCTGAGGGTGTTGTAGAGCTTCATCGGATCCGGTCGAGCGTCGCTACGGCCATCGCCGCCATTCCCTCGCCGCGTCCCGCGAACCCGAGGCCGTCGGTGGTCGTCGCCTTCAGGTTAACCGAGTCGGCGGTGACGCCAAGCGTCCCGGCCAGGTTGCGTGAGGCTGCGTCGAGGATCGGGCTCAGGCGAGGCGATTCGGCGATTATTGTAGCATCGACGTACACGGGCCGCCATCCGCTCTCCGCCGCCAGCCGGACCGCCTCCGCCAGCAGCGTCAGGCTGACGGCGTCCCGGTACCGCTCGTCCTCGGACGGGAAGTGCCGGCCGATGTCGCCCAGTCCCGCGCCGCCCAGCACGGCGTCGACGACAGCGTGCGTCAGGACGTCGCCGTCGCTGTGCCCCAGCAGCCCGCGGTCGAACGGCACCGTCACGCCGCCGAGCACGAGCGGACGGCCCTCCACCAGCGGGTGGACATCGCAGCCGATGCCCGTGCGGGTGGTCACGACAGCGCACCCGCGGACATGCCGGGGCGGCGGGCCAGCAGGACTTCGGCGACCGCGAGGTCCTCCGGCGTCGTCACCTTCACGTTGTCGTAGGAGCCGGCGAACAGCGTCACCGTGCCGCCCAGCGCCTCGACCATCGCGGCGTCGTCGGTGAAGTCGCCGTTCAGCGTCTCGTGGGCCTCCCTGAGCAGCGCCGTCCGAAACACCTGTGGCGTCTGCGCGGCCCACAGGCCGTCGCGGTCGATCGTCTTCACCACCCTGCGGTCTCTGGCGGCTGACTTGATGGTGTCCTTGACGGGCACGGCGGCGATGGCCGCGCCGTGGCGCTGCACGGCGGACACGCCACGGGCGATCGTCGCGGCGTCGACGCACGGCCTGGCGCCGTCGTGCACGACCGTGTAGCCGGGGTCGGGCATCCCGTCCAGCCCGATGCGCACCGAGTCCTGGCGCCGCCCGGCGCCCACCCGCACTTCGACCACCTTCCGCAGCCCGCGCTCCTCGACGATGCGCCGGCAGGCCTCCAGGTTGTCCTCGGACACGACGAGGACGACGACCGAGACGGCAGGCGACGCCTCGAACGCCTCCAGGCTGTACAGCACCAGCGGCCTGCCGAGCAGCGGCGCCGTGATCTTGTCGACGCCGCCCATCCGCAGGCTGCGCCCCGCCGCGACGACTATCGCCCCGGCCACGCCGGGGAAGTCGCCTTGTCTGAAGTCCGCAGTCCGTGGCATTCGACTCGGGGAGGGAGCTGGTGGAGTGGCGCGGTCAGGAGGCGCCATTCACCGTCCGGCCGCTCCGGACGCGGCGGTGGCCTGGAGCCGGAGGCCCAGGGAGCGGACGACCTTCAGCACCGTGGCGAACTCCGGGTTGCCGTCTGGAGACAGCGACTTGTAGAGGCTCTCCCTGCCCAGTCCCGTCTCCTGAGCGATAACGGCCATTCGACGGGCGCGTGCGATGTCGCCCAGCGTCGCCATGATCAGGCTCAGGTCGCCCTCTTCCAGCGCGACGTTCAGGTAGGCGGCCATATCCTCCTCGGTCTCGAGGTGCTCCGCCGGGTCCCACGGTCGGGTCTGTGTCTTCGCCATCGCTGCTGCCTCCTGCTAAAGTCCCTCGGCCAGATCAAGCGCCCTTCGGATGTCCCGCTTCTGGCTATCCTTGTCGCCTCCGGCCAGTAGGATGACGAGGGTCTCACCGCGTCGCACGAAGTACACCCGGTAGCCTGGCCCGTGGGCGATGCGTATCTCGGACACTCCCTCGCCCACCGGCCTCACGTCTCCGGGGTTGCCCAACGACAGCCGCCGGATACGGCTGTCGATTCGCACTCTGGCCTGCCTGTCCCGAAGTCCCCGGAACCAACGGGCATAGACCTCAGTCTGACGGACTTCGATCTCCACTCTATTGTAGGCCATAGGATACCTTGGCGCAACGGGAAACCGCAGGCTAGATTCCCCACCTCCACATTCAATGTCATAGCTACCGGCCATCGCCTCGTAGCGGCGGGTTTCCAACCCGCCCTCTCCCTGCAATCCAGCGCCCTTACCATTCAGGTGGGAGATTTGGGGGCCGGCTGTGCGATTAGTGGCTCGCGGAGAACGATACGCGCTGGAGTCTCAGTCGGACTGCGGATGCGACCTGGGATGGTCATATCGCGCTGAACGGGCGAGCGGCCATGTGGGTATCTGAACGGTCGCGGGACGCGATGCGCTAGTACCCCGCGCGCTTGTCGCCAACGTACAGGAACGGCTCGCCGGCGATGAACCGGCGCAGGTTCTCCTTGAACACGTCGCGGTGCCCCTTCGGCATCTCGGGCGTCACGTGACCCGTGTGCGGCGAGATCACCACGTTCTCCAGGTCCCACAGCGGGCTGTCCGCCGGCAGCGGCTCCTCCGCGAAGACGTCGAGCCCCGCGCCGGCTATGTGGCCCGACCGCAGGGCGTCCAGCAGCGCGTCCTCGTCCAGGATGCCGCCTCGCGAGATGGCGATCACCCACGAGCCCTGCTTCATCAGCCCCAGCCGGCGCGCGTCGATCAGGTTCATCGTCTCGCGGGTGCGCGGCGCCGCTATGACGAACCAGTCGGACAGCACGAGCGCCTCGTCCAGCCGTTCAGGCCCCCAGACCTCGTCGACGCCGTCCGGGATCGGGGAAGTCCGCACGTCCACGCCGATCACCCGCATTCCGAAGCCCTTGGCGCGCCTCGCGCAGGCCGCGCCAATCGCGCCCACCGCCAGGATGACCATCGTGCGGCCGCTCAGCTCCACGAAGCTGTTGTTGTACTCGCCCGCCGCCCAGTGGTGCGCCCGCTGGTCCGCCAGCAGGTCGGGCCACTTGTGCGCGAGCATCAGGATCATGCCGAACACGTGGTCGCCCAGCCCGTCGGCGTGCGGGTCGTAGCCCGGCGCCCTCGCCGGGGTGATGACCACGTCGCTCTCTACCAGGTCCGGCCGGTTCATGACGTAGTCGAAGCCCACGGAGGGGTTGGCTATCCACCGCAGCCGCTCGGCGGCGGCGAACGCCTCCTCGTTCGGCGGGCCGTAGACCGCGTCGGCATCCCTTATCTCCCGCAGCAGCTCTTCCTGCGTCTCCGGAGTGGCGAAATCTACCTCCGGGAACTCCGCCTTCAGCTCGTCGGGGAACTCCGCCGCGTAGATCAAAGCGTTCTTTTCGAGGACGACCTTCATGTCGGGTGACTCTCCTGTCTTCGCTAGCTGCCGCTCCACTCGAGCACGGTGCGGCGCATGACCTTGTGTTCGTCGATCTCCACGCCGAGGCCCGGCGTGTCCGTCAAAGTTACCACACCGCCCACCGGGACTACCGGCTCCTCGAAGAAGTGCTGGTGGACGACGCTGTGGTTGACCAGGTACTCGAGCAGGGGACACAGCGACGCGGGCTGCGCGGCGAGCACCTGCACGGTGACGGCCGTGTGCGCGTGCGGCACGACCTCCACGTCGTACGTCGAGGCCAGCGCGCATATCTTGAGCAGCTCCGTGATGCCGCCCGCCCAGAGCACGTCCGGCTGGATGACGTCTGCGGCGCCTGCGTCGAGCAGCGCCTTGAACCCCCAGCGCGTGTACTCGTGCTCGCCGGTCGACACCGGGAACGGCACCGCCCTGCGCACGGCGGCGCACGCGTCGATCTGGTCGGCGAACACCGGCTCCTCGATCCAGCGTGGCCTGTACTGCGCGATGCGCTCCGCCATCCTGATCGCGTAGCGAACGTCCCAGCTCTTCCAGCAGTCGAGCATGATGTCGATGTCGTCGCCGACCGCCTCGCGCACGGTCCGCACCATCTCGACGTTCTTCTCGACGCCCACGGGCCCTGACGCGGGCCCGTGGCGGAAGAACCACTTGGTCGCCCGGTAGCCCTCGTCGACGATCTGCCGCGCCCGGGTGCGGATCCTGTCGGGCTCGTGCGAGTAGCCGAGGGCGCTGGCGTACGCCGGCACCTCGTCGCGCAGCGGCCCGCCAAGCAGCCTGTAGACCGGCAGCCCGGCGAGTCGGCCCTTGACGTCCCAGATCGCGCAGTCGACGGCGCTGAGCGCCTGCATCGGCGAGCCCTTGCGGCCGTGCCCCTCGACGGCGCGGTACATGATGTCCCAGATGCGCTCGTGGGAGCGTGGGTCCTGCCCCACGACGTGCGGGCGGACGAGGCGGTCGATCAGGAACGCCTGCACCTCGTCTATCGGGCCGGCGAACCCGGTTACGCCCTCGTCCGTCTCGACCTCGACGAAGATGCACGACACCGGGAGCCGCCCGTCGACGACCTCGGCGCCCATGCGCGGGCCCATCATCTCCGCCGGGCCCATACTGCGGTACTCGGGGTAGGCGTCCAGCGGCACCGCCAGCCGCTCTTCCCAGATCGGCTCATCGCGCTCGATCTCGCCGTCGAGCCGCACCGACCGGACGTCGGTGATCTTCATGCGGCCGCCTCCATGGACGTGCTGTCACAGTGGCCGGCGCGAATGATATCAGACGAACCGCGGCCGTTCCGCAAGCCGCCCCACCGCCCCGATCTCCTCGCGGGAGGCAACTGGAGGGACATGCCTATTCTCCCTCCCCTGGCGGGAGGGAGTTAGAGGGAGGGGGAGCGCTTACCCCTATCGCCCTCGAGGCGCGCCCGCCTCTCCCAACTATCCCACTATCCCACTATCCACTATCCCACTATCCCCCATGTCCGCAGGCGCACGCGCCGTTGACACCGCAGCACGATGCGGCCGGGTCCGATGGCGGCAGGTCCATCGCCGGGTTGGAGTGGAAGAAGCCGTCCGGCTTCAGCATGAACCCGATCTTGTGCACCGTCATGACGGGCCAGTCTTCGGGCCTGGGAATGTGCGTGTGCCCGAAGGTGTACCAGACCACGAGATCGGTGTCCGCTATCGGACGGTTCGCCTCCGTCCACTGGGGCAGTCCGTCGCCCTCGGCTCTCTGGTTCGGGTAGTCGCCCGCGGCGTATTTCTCGTCCGCCCGATAGGGAGTGACCCACAGGTGCCGGCCCAGGAACCCCGCCCGCCTCATCACCGCCGCGTCCTCCTGCGCGAAGGGAACGGCGTTCTCCGCCGGGAGCAGGCGGTAGCCGACAGACTCGCCCATCCTGTTCTTGACGGCCTCGTTGGCGATTCTCCAGTACCGGCTGGACGTCATGTTGCACAGCCGCTGCGCGTCCTGCTCCCGTTCGAACAGGGTGTGCTCCGCGACGAAGGCGTTGCCGTGGGGGTTCTCCTCGCCGCGCGGCAGGCCCCTGGTGTTGACCTCGTAGACCGAGTTGGCGGCGCCGTCCACGCTCATGTCGAGCCGGGCGTTGAAGATGTGCTGGTGGTACGGCGCGTTGAGCTGCGGCGCCACCTCGGTGCCGTACTTCGGCTTTTCGCCGGGCATGAGGCCGGTCGTGTTGGCGATGCCCGTCAGCTTGACTTCCAGCTCTAGCGTCCCGTCCTGGTAGAAGTTCCAGTAGAAGCCGTACTCGTAGTTGCCGACCGTTGAGATGAACGACACGACGAGGCGCCTGGAGCGCCTGGTCTCCACCTCCTCCGTCCGCCAGTCGGTGTGCTTCCACAGGATGCCGTTGTCCTCTTCGTGCAGGCAGACGACGTTCTCGATGGTGGCCGGTCTGCCCCTGCTGTCGACCATGTGCGCGTCGAAGTATCGGATCTCTCCGAGGCAGTCGCACCCGAGCGTGAGCGGGTTGGCAAGCTGCCCGATTCCGTACTCGCCGATGTCGAACGCGTTCTTGCGGAAGCTCGACTCGCCAGGGTCGCCGTAGGGTACGACCATGTCCGACAGCGAAGCGCGGTAGAGAATGGGCCGCACCCGGCCCTCGTCCTCGTATCCGACGGTGTACAGCACCAGTCCCTCTCGGGGTGTGAAGCCGATGCGGAACGACCACTTCTGCCAGCGGATCTCGTGGCCGCTCACGCTGAAGCTGGGGCCCTCCCTCTGGATGATCTCCAGTGGCCTCGAGTCCGTTCGCGTCTCGGTGATGTAGCCGCGCGTCCAGTTCCCGGCCTCGGGCGCGAGCGGGACGACGCCGTAGTCCTCTACGCGGAGCACTTCCATCCTGTTCAGGTCGACGACCACGATGACGCCTTCGAGGGGCCGTGCGTAGCCATTGTCATTGGGCTCGGAACGGACCCAGGCGAGCGCCCGCGAGAGGCGACGGCCCCTGTCGTCCTCCGGCTCGACGCCGTAGGAGCCGGCCGACCAGGGGTCGACCATGACCAGGTCTACGTCGTGGACGCCCCGCTTGCGCAGGGCCTCCAGGAATTCGGGAGACCGCTTCACGGCCTCCTCGCACTCGACGAACTCGTCCAGCATGATCGCCGGCTGAGCGCCGTCCCGCGGCCGCCAGGACGTGACGGACTCCCGGTCCAGCGACACGACCGCTTCGACACACTGTCCGGTCGCGTTGTCGAGGAGGACCACGAACGCCTCGCGTTCGACCCGGTCGCCGGGCCCGTAGCCGACCACCGCTTCCTTCGCCGGCTCGTTCAGCACGACCGTTACGAAACGTGTCGTGCCGGTGGTCCGGGCGTCGCTCCGCACGACCTCCACCACCGTCTCTACCTCGGCCTTCGACAGCGGTTCCAGTGGGTGCACCCTGGGCTCCGGCTCTTGGATGCGCAGCTCCTGTTCCTTCACCTGGGTCATCGCGGCTCCTCCCTTGGTCTGGAGCGTCTCGGCCGATAGGGAAAGGGGTAGCGTCTAAGAGACCGCGTCGATCGACTCGGGCAGCGTCTGCCCGCCGTCGACGACGAGGGTCTGGCCCGTAATGTATTTCGCTTCGTCCGATGCGAGAAAGAGCATCGCGTAGCCGATGTCTTCCACGTCGCCCAGCCTGCCCATGGGTATGGATCGGGTCATCGTGTCCAGGTACTCCTCGCCGATGTCGTCGAGCCCTTCCGTGATGATGTTCCCCGGAAGCACGGCGTTGACCGTGATGTCGTCGCGGGCGAGCTCTATCGCCGCCGTGCGCATGAATCCGAGCATGCCGGCCTTGGTCGCGCCATAGTGCGCCCAGCCCGGATATCCTGTCGTGGGCCCGGTGATCGACGAGGTCAGGAGGACCCGGCCGGCGTCCGACTTCCTCAGCTCGGGCAGACAGGTCTTGACGGTGAGAAAGGTCCCCTTCAGGTTGACCGAGTTGACCTCATCCCACTCCGCCTCGCTCATCTCGTCCAGCCGCGCTGAGGGGAATATGCCGGCGTTGCTGCACAGGACGTCTATGCCGCCGTGACGGTCGGCGGCCGCCGCCGCCATCGCCTCGACGTCGCCGGGTACGCTGACGTCACCGCGGAAGAAGGACGCGACTCCACCGGCTTCGGCGATCGCCCTGGCGGCGGGCTCCCCCGTGTCCGGACTGCGCCCGACGAGAAGGACCCTGGCGCCCTCGCTCGCGAAGACCTTCGCGACACCCAGCCCTATCCCCTTGCTCCCGCCGGTCACTATGACCGACCTGTCCTGTGCCCGGTTACCCATCGGTACCTCCTGGCTGGGGACTGTTCTGTCTGACGAGAGAGCCGAGGACCACGGGGGCGGCCCCGGCGCAGAACACATTATAGACAGGTTATCGCCCCGAGTCTCGCCCCGGTTTCCCCCTCGGTGGCGGCTTGTTCCCTCTCGCCTCGCGGGAGCGGGTCAGGGTGAGGGGGCGTTGACCCGGCGCAACCCGTCGCCCTCGATCCGTGGGGACTTCGGAAGGGGCCTGTTGGCTCGCGCGGCGGGCTAGGTGCTCTCGCTGGGTGGCCTGGTCTTCGTCAGCTTGACGGTGGCGACGCGGAGGCCGTCCATCTTCGTGACCTCCAGCTTGAGGTTCCCGTACTCGAACTGCTCGCCGTCGGTCGGGATACGGCCGAGCGCGTCGAGCACGAATCCCGCGACCGTGTCGAACTCGCCCTCGGGCAGCTCGATCCCCAGCTCCTCCATCGCCTCCTGGATGTCCATGCCGCCGTCGATCTGGAAGGTGTCGGCCCCGAGCGCCTCGTACTCCTCCTCCGCGCTCAGGCCCTCTTCTCCGACGCGGCCCACGACCTCTTCGAGCAGGCTCCGCACGGTGACGAGTCCCGCCACGCCTCCGAATTCGTCGATCGCCACCGCCATCTGGTTGCCGGTCCGGCGGCTCTCCTCGAACAGGTCGGCGATGCGCTTCGTCTCCGGCACGAAGTAGACGTCCCTGGTGAAGTCGGTGACAGACTCGTCATGCGGGATCGACCTGGAAGCCATCGCTCGCAGTATGTCCTTGGACGACAGGATGCCGACGATGTTGTCGGTCGACCCCTTGAACACGGGGAAGCGCGTGTGCGAGTGGCCGCGGTAGATCGCCAGGAACTCCCGCAGCGTCGCGCCGCGCTCCACGAACACGATCTCCGGCCGCGGCGTCATCACCTCCCGCACTTGCCTGTCTCCGAACCGGAACACTCTCTCCAGCCGGTCCGCCTCCCCGGGATCGAACTCTCCCTCGGCCTCGCCGATGTCGATCAGCGCCCGCAGCTCCTCCTCGGTGATCGACGCGTCCGTCTCGTCGGCGCTCTTGCCGATATCCGCGACGCGGCTGGTCGACTGGAGCACGACGACGATGGGCCAGAACGCCAGCTCTACCAGCCGAAGCGGGCGCGTGAACAGCATCGCAACGCCCATCGGAAACCGCACCGCGACCGTCTTCGGGATGATCTCGCCAAGTATCAGCAGCGTCGCCGTGCCCACCACGGTGGCGACGACGATGCCCGTGCCCTGATCGTCTATCACGCCGAGGATCAGCGCTGTGATGATCGCCGTGAACGCGACGTTCACGAGGTTGTTGCCCAGCAGGATGGTCGACAGAAGCCGGCCCGGGTCGTCCAGCATGCGCGAGACGCGCCGTGCGCCAGGGACTCCCTCCTGCACGAGGTGGGCCAGTCTCGCGGTCCGCTGGACGGACAGGAACGCCGCCTCGGAGCTCGAGAAGAAGGCCGAGAGCACCACGCACAATACGACGACGGCCAGGTCGATTGGAACCGTCCCCGCCATTATTGCCTCCTATTGCACTATTGCCGGTCGCTCGCCGCGCCAATGGGATACGGTAGATGATACCAATCGTCGGCGCGAGGCGCGCACCCCGCCGCCGAGTCTCGGGGTTGGGGGCTGCCTCCACGCCGCCCGTTTCGCCCGAGTGCCCCGACACTTCGTCGCCCCACGCCCCGTTCGCCGTGAGTGCCCGACGCTTCGTCGGGGCGTATCGTAGGGCCGGCACAGCGCAGGTCCGCGTTGTTGACAGCCCCACGACGCTGCCGGTACATTCGCCCTGCCTCGATTCCGGCAGTCTCAGGAAGGTTGGAGCGGCGGATGGCGGTATCCAGCAAGATCAGGGGATTCATGGAGCAGGGCTCCTGGATCCGCAAGATGTTCGAGGACGGCATCGCCCTCAAGCGGCAGTACGGCGAGGACAGTGTCTTCGACCTGTCGCTCGGCAACCCCGTCGCGGAGCCCCCGGAGCGCTTCTTCGAGGAGCTGCGGCGGATCGTCGACGCGCGGCCGGCCGGCATACACCGCTACATGCCCAACGCCGGCTACGTGGAGACCCGCGCCGCCGTCGCCGAGCAGCTTCGCGCCGACACCGGCCTCGACTTCGCCGCCGACCACGTCGTCATGACCTGCGGCACCGGCGGCGCCCTGAACGTCGTCATGAAGACGCTGCTCGACCCCGGCGATGAGGTGGTCATCTTCGCGCCGTACTTCGTCGAGTACTTCTTCTACGCCGACAACCATGGCGGCTCGTGCAAAGTCGTGCCGCCGGACGACGACTTCCTGCCGGACTTCGACGCGCTCGAATCGGCCATCGGCGCGAGGACGCGCGTCGTGCTGATCAACTCCCCCAACAACCCGACGGGCGTGCTGTACGACGCCGGCGTGCTCGCCCGCCTAGGCGAGACGATCCGGCGCAAGGAGCGCGAGCTCGGCGCCGAGATATTTCTCGTCAGCGACGAGCCGTACCGGCGGATCCTGTTCGACGGGCTCGACTATCCCCACATCTTCGAGCACCACCCCAGGAGCATCGTCGCCACGTCGCACTCCAAGGACCTGGCCCTGCCGGGCGAGCGAATCGGGTTCATCGCCGTCAATCCCGGGTGCGGCGACGCGGACGAGATCGTCGACGGGCTGGTCTTCTGCAACCGGACGCTGGGCTTCGTCAACGCCCCCGCGCTGATGCAGCATATCGTCCGCCACCTGCAGTCGGTAACCGTCGACGTCGCGCAGTACCAGGCCAAGCGCGACATGCTGTACGAGGCGCTGACCGGCATCGGATACTCGGTCGTGCGGCCCGACGGCGCCTTCTACATGTTCCCGAAGGCGCCCATCGAGGACGACGTGGCCTTCGTCGAGGCGCTGCGCGAGCGGCGGGTGCTCGTCGTGCCCGGTCGCGGCTTCGGCACGCCGGGCCACTTCCGGCTCGCCTACTGCCTGGAGGACGCCGTCCTGGAGGGTTCGCTCGACGGCTTCCGCGCGGCGTTCGAACAGTTCGCCGCCTGATCTCGCGCTTCGTCGCGTCCGTCCCCTGGGACGCGCGGCGGGCGTCGGAGGTGCCAGCCTGAAGACAGCCTACCTGCGGTGCATCGGCGGAATCAGCGGCGACATGCTGATCGGCGCCGTCGTCGACGCCGGCGTGGACGTCGACGTGCTCAACGACGCGCTGGCGTGTCTCGACGTCAAGGGCCTGCGCGTATCCGCTGCCGACGCCGAGCGCGGGGCGGTCACAGGCAAGCACGTCTCGGTCGTGACGCCCGAAGGCCACGGCCGGCTGGGCATCGAGGACTTCCTGCGCACAGTCCGCGGCTCGCGCCTGCCCGAGCCGGTGATCGAGGACGCCTGCGCGGTGCTCACCCGGCTCGGCGAGGCGGAGGCGTCCGTCCACGGCGGCGGCCACGGCGAGCCGGAGCTTCACGAGCTCGGCGACCTGGACACGCTGGTCGACGTCGTCGCCGGCCCGGCCGGCCTGCGCGCGCTGGGAGTCGACCGGCTGTACTGCTCGCCGCTGCCCACGGGATCGGGCTTCGTGCGCACCGACCACGGCACGCTGCCGGTCCCGACGCCAGCCACCGCCGCGCTGATGGCGATGGCGAACGCCCCGGTCGTGCCGCCGCCCGGCGGCGTTCCCGACGCCGGCGAGATGGTGACGCCGACGGGAGCGGCCATCGTCACGACGCTGGCCTCCTTCGAGCAGCCGCCGATGAGGGTCGAGCGCATCGGCTACGGCCTCGGCACGAGGGACCCGGAGCGCTATCCGAACGCGGCCGCGCTGTGGGTCGGCGAGGCCATCGGCGAAGCGCCGGCTACGGGCCTGCGCCTGCTCGAGACGAACGTCGACGACATGAGCGCCGAGATGCTGGCCTACGCCCAGGAGCGGCTGTTCGACCTCGGCGCCCGAGACGCCTGGTTCACCCCCGTGCAGATGAAGAAGGGCCGGCCAGCGACCATGCTCAGCGCGCTCGTCGACGACGACCTGGAAGCCGCCGCCGTCGACGTCATCATGCGCGAGACCTCAACGCTCGGTGTCAGGGTGCGGCCCGTCAGCCGGTACGAGGCCGAGCGCGAGGTCGTCGAGCTCCAGTCCAGCCTCGGCGCCGTGTCCGTCAAGATCAAGCGCCTTGCGGGGACCACCGTCGCTGTCCATCCCGAGTACGAGTCCTGCCGCCGCATCGCGCTCGAAAGCGGCATGCCGCTCCAGGACGTCTACCGCATAGTCCAGTCCGAAGCCGCCGCCAACCTGCTCTAGCCCGCAGCCTGCCCGCCTCCCCCTCCCACCAGCGCGCTCCCGCCAGTGGACGGAGGACAAGACAGACGCTGCTCTCGCGTCGCGGCGGAGGGCGATTGGCGGGGGTGATCCTCCCCCTCTCCCTCGACGGGAGAGGGTTGGGGTGAGGGTGACGCCTCACCAGGCGGCCTCACGTCCAGCGGCAACTGTTCAGAGTTGAGGGGACACCTGACCCGTTCGCCCCGAGTGCTCCGACGCTTCGTCGGGGTGTATCGAGGGGCCGCCACGAAGAGTGGGCGAGGCTCAGCACCCAATCATCCCCATCATCAGAATCCCACGAATCACAGTTCAGGCGTTCCACCTCACCTACTCTGAACAGTTACCCTCGCGTCCAGCACTGGACGCGGCAAGGACATATGTGCTACTATTCCCTCGCCAAACACACGCGGTGATGCGCCCGCCGCGTTCACCCGGGGGAGGGAAGCTGGCCAGCCGTGACACACCAGTGTTCCATATTGTTCCGCGGTGTCCCAGGCCAGATACGAGAGACGGTACACCAGGTGTTCCATTTTCCCGCAAAGTGTTCCATCGGCCAGATAGGGATGGAACAGAATGGAACGGAATGGAACACTTGGGAGAAAATCGTTCCGGCTGGAGGGCGTCCCACGGGCGGATCGGCCCGCGGCGCCGGGCGTCCGGCGTAGGCCGGCGGCGTGATAGAATGGCGCCTGCCGGAGAGACCGGCTGAGGTGTGAGATGACCGGGCCTGACAGGGTGATCTACATGGACCACGCCGCCACCACGGCGGTGCGGCCCGAGGTGCTCGAGAAGATGCTGCCGTACTTCGGCCAGAGCTACGGCAACCCGTCGAGCATCTACACCCTCGCCCAGGAGTCGCGCAAGGCCGTAGACGAGGCCCGCGAGACGGTCGCCCGGATTCTCGGCGCCCGCATCGGCGAGATCGTCTTCACCAGCGGCGGCACCGAGTCGGACAACGCCGCCCTCAAGGGCGCCGCCAGCGCCCTGCGCAACACCGGCAACCATGTCATCACCACCGCCGTCGAGCACCACGCCGTGCTCCACACCTGCCACCAGCTCGAGCAGTTCGGCTTCGACGTCACCTACCTGCCCGTCGACTCCGACGGCCTCGTCGACCCGGCCGACGTCGAGGCGGCCATCACCGACCGGACCATCCTGGTCAGCGTCATGCTCGCCAACAACGAGATCGGCACCATACAGCCGGTGGCCGAGATCGCCCGCATCGCGAAGGAGCAGGCCGAGCGCCGCGACCGTACCATCGTCGCCCACACCGACGCCGTCCAGGCCGCCGGGCTGCTCGACCTGAACGTGCGCGACCTCGGCGTCGACATGCTCAGCCTGTCGGCGCACAAGTTCCACGGCCCCAAGGGCGTCGGCGTCCTGTACGTGCGGCGCGGCACCCCGTTCGAGCCCCAGCAGATGGGCGGCGGCCAGGAGCGCGAGCGCCGCTCGGGAACGGAGAACGTGCCCGGCGTCGTCGGCTTTGCCGAGGCGCTCAGGCTCGCCACGGAGGAGCGAGACGCGCTGGCCGCTCACTGCCAACGCCTGCGCGACAGGATCGTCGAGGGCATCGCCGAGCGCGTTGACGGCGTCCACCTCAACGGCCATCCGACCCAGCGGCTGGCCAACAACGTCAACGTCTCGTTCGAGCGCGTCGAGGGAGAGCCCGTGCTCCTGGGACTCGACTTCGCCGGCATCTGCGCGTCCAGCGGCAGCGCCTGCTCGTCCGCGTCGCTCGAACCGTCCCACGTGCTGCTCGCCATCGGCCGGCCCGCGGAGGTCGCGCAGGGCAGCCTGCGCATCACCCTCGGCGCCGACAACACCGACGAGGACGTGGACCACCTCCTGTCGACGCTCTCCGACCTGGTGACGCGGCTCCGGGGCATGCCGTCGCTGTCGGCGGTCGGCTCCTGACCGGCGAACCGCCGGCGCCGCAATCGCATCATATTGATATACGGACCTGACGACTCGAGAACGATCAAGAAGCGGAGGCACAGATGGCCCACCCGATCGAGGTAACCGACGACACGTTCGATGACGAGGTGATCAACTCCGACGTCCCAGTGCTGGTCGACTTCTGGGCCGACTGGTGCGCGCCGTGCAAGATGATCGCGCCCATCGTCGACGAGCTCGCCAACGAGTACGACGGCAGGATCAAGTTCGCCAAGATGGACGTCGACTCCAACCAGCGCGTCCCGATGACATACGGCATCCGGGGCATCCCGACGCTGCTGATCTTCAGCGGCGGCGACGCGGTCGACCAGGTGGTCGGCGCGGTGCCCAAGGGCGCCCTCAAGAGCCGCCTCGACAAGGTAGCCGCCTAGCAGTCACCGATCCCGGCCCTCCGGTCTCCGGGCGCCGAGCATCTTCACCTGGAGGCCGGGGGGATAACCGTCATTCCGGCGGAGGCCGGAATCCAGGGGTGGCTAGGGACCGCTATTGGCCTCCCGCCGCGGCCACGGCTTCCAGTCCAGCACCAGCCGCCGGCGCCCGCCCAACATGCGGCGCAGGCGGGGACTGTCGTCGATGTACTCCCGCGAGCTTCGCCAGAAGGGGCCTGAGAACTCCGTTTCCAACCAGCCGTCCAACGTCAACAGGGCCGCGGAGCGTTCGACGACCTCCCGGAACGCGCCGGCGGTCACGCTCTCGACCATCATAGTCAACCGTTCCACCTGGTCGTCCGGCGACTCGTCGCAGGCGTCGCAGCCGCACACCGGAAGCAGCTCGGTGCGCCATCGCCCAAAGCGGACGTGGAGCCCCGGGAAGTCCGAGAACGCCACCGTGATCGGCGCGGCGTCCGGGTCGACAGGACTGAGCTTGACGGTCGGACGGCCGCAGGTCAGCTTTTGCGTGAGCTCCTCGTCCAGCCCCAGGCCCTCGACGCGCTCGACCTCGTAGTCCGCCTCCAGCCGGGCGATCATCTCGTCCGCGGCGTCGTGCAGCGGAGCGAAACGCCCGGCGTCGGTCACCCGGCTGTACGCCTCCTCGGGCGGCCCATCAGGCCCCCATCGAATTCGCCCAGACACTTCCGCCCCCTGCACATCGACGCCGCTAGACCTGGTGCGGAGTGTAGCAGGGGCAGTCCGGCGAGGGCGCCAGTTGGGTATCATGGGACAGGCGGTCTCCACCGCACAATCGAACAGGCAATGTCCCTTTGGCCATTTCGCCGCCTCACCGGTCGGCAAGGCGTTGTCACTCAGTCTCGCATGGCCGCGGCAAGGAGAGCATGATGAAGGTCGGTCTGAAGCTCCACCACTCAGGGCCGGGCGCGAGCCCGGGGTACATGAAGCGCTGGGCGCGGTTCGCCGAGGCGCTCGGCCTCCATCTCCTCATGGCGGCCGATCACGCGGCCCTGACGCCGGAGGTTACGGACCAATACCCCGGCCCGTACTACGAGGCCTTCACGAACCTGGCCTGGCTGGCGGCGCACACCGAGAGGATCGAGCTGGGCACCACGGTGATCGTCGTCCCGTACCGTCACCCCGTCCATCTCGCGCACCTCACCGCCAACGTCGACCAGCTCAGTGGAGGGCGGCTCGTCTTCGGAGTCGGAGTCGGCTGGGCGGAGAGCGAGTTCGAGGCGCTGGGCGTGCCGTTCCGCAAGCGCGGCGCCATCACCGACGACTACCTTGCCGCCGTGAAGCTCCTGTGGACCGAGGACTCGGCATCGTATGAGGGCCCGTTCGTCTCGTTCGAGAACGTGACCGTGGCTCCGAAGCCGGTGCAGTCGCCTCACCCGCCCATCTGGGTCGGCGGGTCCAGCGACGGCGCACTGCGGCGCGCCGTGCGCTTCGGGCAGGCCTGGCATCCGATCGAAGTCCGTGTCGACTGGCTGAGAGACCGCGCGCTCCCGAAGTTGGAGATGATCGCGGAGCGCGAGGGGCTGAGCGTCCCCGCGCTGTGTCCGCGCATCTGGTGTCGGCTCACGGAGTCGCCGCTGCCCGAGGACGAGCGCATCGCCGGCGAGGGGACCATCGACCAGGTCCACGGCGACCTGGCAGCGCTGGAGGAGCTGGGCGCCGAGTACATACTGCTGGATACGAAGAGGAGCAGCCCCACGGCGGGCTCGACGCGCCATCATGAAGAGGCGTGGCGCACGCTCACCACCCTGGCCGAACGTGTCCTGGACCTGGAGAACGAAACAGTACGCTGAGCGCGCTGCGTCGTTCACGCGGCTGCAGGGATCGGGAACGGCCCTCAGCGCCAAAGCGGCGTGATCAGCTGGGTGACCAAGGATTCGTGACGCGTATGCCGCAACCCTCGAAGCCGCCGACGTCTCTCGTGACTATGGATGCCCCCACGGACCGAGCAACCGCTGCGATCTGGCAGTCGAGCTGGCTGATTGGATGCCCAGAGGCGCGCCGATTGGCTGCTATGACGGCATACTCTTGCGCCGCTTCGCTGCCAAAGGGCAGGATGCGCTCGTCGAACAGTAGTCCAAAGGCGCGTTCAGCGGCGGCAGCCAGGCCACGCCGACGTTCTCCACTCGGCAGTATGGCTATTCCGGTCCGGATCTCCGCCTCCGTGGTCGCGGTGACAAACAGAGAACTCGTCGGCTGGTCATCCAACCACTCAAGAACTCCCGAGTGAGGTCGATCCCGCATCAGCTCCGAAACGACGTTGGTATCCAGGACGAACATCGCAAGGACCTCAATCAAACCTCGGGGGTTCTCTCATGGGTTCTCTCGGTGGGATATCCAACTCCACGTTTCCGAAGGGCTTGAACAACTCATGGAGTGCGGTCCCAAGGCCCTTGGTCGGCGCTGCTTCTTCATCCAGCGCTGCCCGCAAGATGTCGCGAGCTTCCTGTTCCATCGATCGGCCATTCTCCGCGGCCCTTACGCGTAGCCGCCGCTTCAGCCCCTCGTCAAGGTTGCGGACCGTGATGCTGGCCATAACTGCGCCTCCGCCCTAGAAGGTCGGTAGATTATAGCACGCTAGCAACGCAATCACTGTCCTCGTGAATCGTGACTCCTCCAGCAGGTGCGACTCTGCCGCGCCGCGGGCCTGCGTCTGCTTGACACCCAATTGCCTGCTGAATACACTCCCGGCGCCCATGGCCGGCCCAGGGTGGGCGCATACAGGGAGGCACCATGATCACCAACAAGATTCTCGAGCGGATGCGCGCCGGCGAGAAGGCGCTCGGGCTCTCGATGACCCAGCCCTCCGAGGAGCTCGTCGAGCTGGCAGGGCGCATGGGGCTCGACTTCGTGAACTTCGATGGCCAGCACTCGCCGCAGGACCCGCAGGTCATCGAGAACATGTGCCGCGTCGCCGACGGCTTCGGCGTGACGCCGGGAATGCGCATCCCCGACGGCGAGGAGAGCACGATCCTCAGCTACCTCGACAGGGGCATCAGGCAGATCACCGTGCCCAACCTGCAGACTAAAGAGCAGGCGGAGGATATCGTCCGCTACTCGTACTTTGGCCCCAGGGGCGTCCGCAGCTCGACCAGCCTCAGGATGGCGTTCCTGTCCGGTCCGGGCGGACGGGCCGAGCTGTTCCAGTCGATCAACGACAACCTGATCGTCTGCGCGCAGCTGGAGAGCGTCGAGGCGATGGAGAACCTGGACGACATCCTGACGGTCGACGGCCTCGACTACTTCGGCGGCGGCCCCGAGGACATGGCGATATCGATGGGCATGGTCGGCCAGCATACCCATCCGAAGGTCGCGGCGATCTACGAGGAGGCCGAGGCCAAGATCCGTGCCGCCGGGAAGGTCTGGCTCGGTGACCACACGGAGTCGGTCAACGTCTTCGGAGCCATCATGGGCGCGGCGTCCGAGATGCTGCGGCAGCACGGGCGAGAGTCGCAGCTCGCCTTCTAGCCGGCCCTCCCGCGGGGGCCCGAGTCCGCCGACTCCACACGGGAGGATCGCCCCGACCGCGAACGCGCATTGGCCGTTCACGTCTCGTGAGACCTTGTGCGCGCCCCTCGATACACGCCGATGAAGCATCTGCGCGATTATTCCCTAATATAAATGAAATGGGTAACGGTCGTGTTCCGTCACGAGTTTTCCCTAAATTGTTCCCCTAGGCTAGGGAAGAAACCGCCGAGTAACTGCGGGGCTCTGCAGGCATAAACGGGCTCAGGCGGAGGGATGGGTGGCCAATGGGGGTAGCTACCAGGGCGTACGACCGGGTCGGCGTTCGTCCTATGTTCGCTAGGCCTATGGCACTGGGCTGCGACACACCTCCCCATGACAGACCGCATACTTGACCCCACTAGACCTGCCTCGAACTGCCCCGCGGCGGCCCTGCCTCGGCGCCCGCCTGCGCCAACTCAGAAGGCCGGGGAGCACCAGTAGCAGCAGCATGGTCAGCTCAAGGCTTTCTCCCGGGCCGCCGGCGATTGCGATACAGCCCACGCCCTCCGCTCCATCCGGAGTTCCCGAGGTTGGCAGCACCGGCGATAGGGTGTCTGCCCAAGGCGTTGCCGTCGCGGTCGACGTCGGTGTGGGTATCGGGACGCGAGTCGGTGTCGGTGTGACGGTTGGGGTGCGGGTCGGCTTCGGCGTGAGGGTTGGGGTGTGGATAGGCCTCGGGGTAGGGATCGAGGTATGAGTCGGCGTCGGTGCATGGGTTAGGGTGCGAGTTGGTGTCGATGTGCGGATGGGCGTCAGGGTGGGGGTGGGAGTGGGGGTCGGCGTCGCCGTGGGAGTCGGCGTTGGAGTCAGAGTTGGCGTTGGCGTCAGAGTCGGTAGCGCGACGCCGCAGGCCTCCACGTCGTCGGCCAACACGAACGCTGGAGACCAGTTCGACAGCGGTGTGCCGTCCCTCTCGACGATTCGGACTGTCATCGTCACCTTGGGGCGCTCCCGCCAGGCGCGAGGCCCGAACTGGCTCATGTCAACGGTGATACGATTCCCCATTATTCGAACCTGGTATCGGTCGTTGAGCGAGATTCGTTCTCGGCGGCCATCGGTCACCATGCGAAACACCAACCCAAGACCGCCTCCCCCGATGTCGCCTTCGATCTCCAGGTCAAGGGTCTGCTCGTACCGGTGCTGAGACCGGCGCACCACGCAAAATGGAGGGCCGGGATGGAACGACGTTATGGTGATGGGGTGCTCGGGTACCGGCGGCGGAGTATCCGGGGTTGGCACGGGCGATGTTCTCGGCGGACTTCCAAACGGGTTGTGGTATACGAGGACCCGGGCGCGGTTGAGGTCACCGACGTACAGGTTGTCGTCGTCGTCAAAGGTCATCGCGAACGGCGACGAGCCGAAGTCGTTCAGGTAGGCATTCGGGAGCGTGTCCGGGCCAAGAGGGTCGTCGTAGACACCTACGAACCTGGGGGCCAGGTACGCGTTGTACCCCGCTACCATCCTGTTGGCGCTGTCGAACGCGACCTCCCAGGTCGCCATCAGAAGCGTCCGCTCCTGCTCCCCGATTACCGCTCCGCGCTCCAAGGGATCCGCCCATAGGTTGTTCCGACCCTCGGCGGAACGGACGAATATCTTTGATGCCAGAGGGGCGTATATGACCTCCGAATTCGTCGTCGGGAGTGCCGCCCCCGAGAAGACGAGCAGGCGGAAGTTCCCATTCACTTCCAGCGAATGGTCCGATACGTAGAGGTTTCCAAGGCGGTCGATGGACAGCGCTCCAGGGTAACAGAGCACATCACCATTCGACCGGTCTCCGACCGAGTTCCTGGCCCCCGCCTCGAACCGGCCGCGGTTGCACTCGTTCCCGCTGGCGTCCTCCTGTCCCAGGATCACATCCACGACCGGGTGCGTCAGGGGGTCCCGGATGCGCAGCACGCGATGATTGTCAGCATCGCTCAGCCAGACGAACTCTCCGGACCCAACTGGCGCAATCCCGAACATCCTGGGGCCGAGCATGATCCGGGAGTCCTCTCCCAGTACCGGAAGAGTCATGCCTGTATCTGTCCACATCGTGTGCAGCGGGACTGATGTTTCGGTCAGCGGAAGCTGATAGACGTCGACGAACCGCCGTCCCTCGAAAGCCAACACCCAGAGGCGGCCTGCTGCGTCCACCTTGATCGTGCCGCAGCACCACGACCAGGCGCGGGCCTGATTTTCGTCGCCAACGACGCCGTCCGCCGGTCTTCCGTTCGATAGCATGTCGAGCCCGTTCCAAAACATCAGCCGGAATAAGTCGGACACGACGAGTTGGTCCTTCCAGACAGCTACGCCGCGGGCGGAGTGTATCCCCTTGAGGTCCTTGAAGTTGGCGTCCTCCGGCGGATAGAACAGGCGCTTGTCGGCGCGGCCGATCGGGGCGCGCCCGGCAGTCGTAAAGCGGATGACGTCATTGGTGCGGAGGAACACGGGGATCAGGACGTTTCCCTGGCTGTCGATCCCGAAGCCTCCGGCGATTGGACACATGTGGGGACTGCTGGGCAGCGACTCAAGCGGCTTGTAGCACTCTCGCTCGGGCCGATACGAGTCCTTGCCGAGGACCTTCAAGACCGATGAACCCGACACGTCCCACAGCTCGACCATGTAGTTCCCCGCATCGTTGACCCATACACCGCGGCCGCCAGGGTCGATTTCGACCGACGTGGGATGGTGCAGTCGAGACCCGAACTCGAAGGCCGCCTCCATTCCGGACTGGAACGGTGGCTTGAAGACCAGGACTCGGTTGTTGCCGGTGTCGGCAACGTACGCCGAGCCATCGGGAGCGAACCTCACCGCCGAAGGCGCGTACAGCTTGTCCAAGGTCCTTCCGGGCTCGGCGCTCTCGAAGTCAGCCTGGCCCAGGACGAGGCTGGCTTTCCTGGAGACCGCACCCGTCAGAGAGCTCATCGAGAACCGAAGAATGCGGTGATTGCCGCTGTCCGCGACCCAGACGTTTCCCTCCTCATCGACCTCCACGCCAACGCTCTGCAGGTTGGTCGCGAGCCTGTTGGTGCCCGAGTCGAAACAGAGCGTTTCGGCCGTCGGCCGGCCGATGTCCCCGCGGTTGCACTCGATGCCCGAGAAGTCCGCCTGTCCCCACACGGCGTCGGCGACGGCGTCGCTGACGAAGGGATTGTTGTACTTCAGCACCCTGTGATTGGAAAAGTCAGGGACATACAGGGCGCCGCGACTGTCGATCGCCATCGTCACAAACATATGCGCTTCCCACGGGCTGAGGGAGTGGTCGGGGTTGCCGCATAGCGTTTCGGCGCCGGCAAGTGCCCGAAACGGATAGTCCTGAACGCCGTTGTCTCCGTTGCAGGCCGCGTGATCGTACAGCGACGGCTGGCCCAGCACAATATCGGCCGAGCAGGGCCCAGTACTCTCATAGCACTTGGCGAGATCGATGCCCAGAATCCGGCTGTTGCCCGAGTCCCAGACATACGCCCGGCCGGGATCGGTCGACCGGTCCACGACAACCCCACCGGGGTTGAACACCTTGAACGGGACAACGCTCTTCGGCACTGTCTGCGTGAAGTCCGGCTTCCCGAGGATCACGTCAGCCCAGAGGTCGCCAGGGACTCCCCTCACCGCCGGTCTGGCTGGAAACTCCTCCGGAACCGCGGTAGGCGTGGGTGATGGTCCAGACGGTGCGGCACACGCGGGCGCATCCTGCACGAGTCTGAACGACTGCGACCAGTTCGAGTTCGAGCCCGGCCCAACGCTTGTGACCCGTGCATTCAGCAACGCCTCGCCGTGGCGCCACAGGTGCTCCCTTATCTCACGCATGTCCAGTGTGATCCGCGTATCGGCTACCCAGTTGACCTGCGGGCCGAAGAGGATGGTGAGCAGGTTCGTGCCTGCGAGGCGGAACTGTAGCCGCGTATTCGCCGCTGCTCTGAGGTTCTCGCCCGTTATCACCAGTGTCCTTCTGCTGGCATCGTCAGAGTTCAACACGATGCAGTCCGGAGGTTGCGGAGTCACAGAGTGGATCCGTATCGTTCCTGTTTGGGCGTTGAGGCCCTGATCGGTACTGCGGACCTCCCCAATCAGCAGGAAGGCGATAGCCAGTGCGACGATCACTACGATCGGCAGCCCAATGAGAGCCCCTCCGGGCTTAGCGTGCGGGATGGCTCTCACCTCCTTGAGGAGTACGCCTGACCTGTGTCGAACGCCTTCCCGCAAACCAGGTTGTTCATTGTCCGATGGCCGAGCTACTCAGCATTGGGGAGACGGTGCGGGTCGAGGAGATCGTCATGCACGTCCCCGATGGACGGAGCGTCACTGTGCTGCTGAACGCAACTCCAATCCTCTCAGACGAAGGCGCGGTCGAATCGGTGGTCGTCACCATGCAGGACATGGCGGCCGTGGAGGAGCAGGAGCGGCTGCGGGCCGAATTCCTGGCAATGGTGAGCCACGAGCTGAGGACTCCCCTGACCTCCATCAAGGGGTCCGTCTCCACGATCATGGATGAGGGGCCGGACCTCGACCCCGCCGTGGTCCGCCAGTTCGTGCGCATCATCGGGGATCAGGCGGAGCACATGCACGCCCTGGTCGCCGACCTGCTGGACGTGGCGCGCATCGAGACGGGCACCGTGCCGGTCAAACCCGAACCCGCCGAGATGGCCTTGCTGGTGGATAGGGCGAGGGATGGCTTCAATAACGCTGGGGGCAAAAACAACCTCTCCGTCGACGTCGAGCCGGACCTGCCCATGGTGATGGACGACAGGCGGCGCATCGTCCAAGTGTTGAGTAACCTGCTGTCCACCGCTGCCCGGAACTCCCCGGAATCGTCCACGATCAGGGTGAGCGCCGTGCGAGACGGCGTTCACGTCGCGGTCTCGGTGACCGACGATGGGCGCGGCATCCCGGCCGAAAGGCTGCCCGACATGTTCCGCAAGTTCTCCAGGGAGGGGACACTGGACTGGGCCTCTCCATCTGCAAGGGCATAGTGGAGGCCCACGGCGGCCGCATCTGGGCCGAGAGCGACGGGCCGGGAACGGGGGCGTGCTTCACCTTCACGCTTCCATCGGTCGAGGACTCGGGTGGCGGCGGCCGACTCCCATCGATTCCGACGCGTGAGGCCAAGGAGATGGAGGGGCGGGGGCGGGTCCTCGCGGTGGAAGACGACCCGAACGACCTCCGCTACGTCCGCGACATCCTGGCCAAGTCGGGCTACGACCCGGTTGTGACCGGTGAGCCGGAGGAGGCGCTCCGCCTCGTGGAGGAGGAGAGGCCAGAGCTCGTGCTGCTGGACCTGATGCTCCCCGGAACGGACGGCATCGAGCCGATTAGGGACATCCTCGATGTGGCGGACGTGCCGGTCATCTTCCTGTCCGCCTACGGGCGTGAGGAGCAGATCGCCATGGCCTTCGATATGGGGGCCGCCGATTACGTCGTCAAGTCCTTCTCGGCGACCGAGCTTTCGGCGAGGATCAGGGCGGCCCTGCGCCGGAGGGCGGCCGCGGAGCCCTCGGAGCCCTACGTGCTGGGAGACCTGACCATCAACTACGCCGAGCGCAGGGTGACCCTCGCCGGCCGGCCGGTGGATCTGGTCCCGGTGGAGTACCGGATGGTCGCAGAGCTCTCGGCCAACGCGGGACGGGTGGTGACCCACCAGCATCTCCTGGACCGCGTGTGGGGAAGGAAGAGCACGGGCGACCTGCGGCCTATGCGCACCATCGTCCGCAGGATCCGCCGCAAGCTGGCCGACGAGGCCGGCAACCCCACCTACGTCTTCACCGAGCCTCGCGTCGGCTACCGTATGCCGAAGGGGGAGACGGAGAAGCCGAACGAGGAGTGAGGTCTAGGCCTTCGCTCACCCCTCATAGTGGGCTTTCGTCCGACGGGATGGGAAGCAGGCTCGGCCTACAGGGTCAGCTTGAACGACACCAAGCAGGTTGTTGATTTTGCCAAGCCTGGTGGGGCTGAACTCCCAAAGTAGTAGAAGAGCGTAGTGGACATTGCGACTGAAAGGTGCCGGTAGGGGTACTCTCGTATGGCTTCTGTGCCGTTCACGCGCGCACGGTCCTTGGACGCAGGACATCCACAAGACGGCGCGGGCCATGGGCGCATGATCGTACTGAAGATGCTGTGCATGGTCATGGTGGCCGCAACCGGTGCGCTGGTCGGGTCGCTGGCCTGCAGCGTCAGCTCGGCCAAGCTCATGGGGAGACGATGGATGAGCGGGGCGGTACTGATAGTCGAAGACGATACGAGGATCGCGAACTGGGTCAAAGGTGTACCTCGAGCCCGCCGGATCCTCAGCACAGGTTGCTCATGTCATCAAAGCCTTCCTCATGAGCTCATCGTAAGTGCACATGCCTTGCTGCGTCGCGCCGAATCTACCGGTACCATACTTCAAGACGTGGCGGGCAGATATAGTGGTTTACGGGATGAGTCCGCCGCGCGTCAGGAGCCTATGGCAAACCACCGGGGGCACTATGCAGGTCTTGGCGGCGCCGATTGCGGCGGGAAGGACATCGCCCGCCTGAGGCGATCGTGTCTTCGGCCATCTGGTTCGAGGTCATGGGGCCTCGTAGGTCCCGGCGGAGCTCTGCCATTGACCGCTGTTTGGAGTGTTCTCTTACCTCTTAATCTTCTACTTGATAGATCCTATAGGACTAACTGAAAAGCAAGAAAAGGCTGTTTTGAAATCGTCCCGATCTTCGATGATCGGGTGCGTTCTGGCAGGATCGGCGTATCCTGCGATTTCGCGTCTCCGCAGCGGTCACTGGACGGGCGTCTCGATGAGTCGCCATGGCCCACGACGGTTCGCGCCGACGGCCCGCCCCGGATGGGGCGCCCGTCGGGCGTGGGCGTGGGCTCGTGACCGCCGTCAATGGGACTTCTGGGGCGCCAGCTGACGACGATGGGCGAGACGCAGCTGAGAGAGTTGGTGGATGCAGCTAAGTTTCCGAGAGCGAAGCAGGTGGAGTCCAGCAAGTCGTAGCACAGTCGCTGGAGAATTGGCCTCCAATCCAGCCCGTCGAGCCATCTGCGCCTGTGCAGACCCCCTGCTTGACGTCTGCTCTCATGCAGGGCAGGGCTTTCGAGAGCAGCCCGCTTCTCTCCAGGCGTATCCGAGACAACGTTTCTGCCAAGGACACAAGAATACGCACCTGAGCCCTTACAGCTCCCTCAGTCGAACAAGCCCCTTTCCACCCACGACCACCTCCCTTCCAGAACCCAAGACCGCAAGGCGTGGCCACGGCCACTACCCACGCAAAGGGGCGCTATCCTCCCGGCCTCCAGCAATTCCGTCACGGCCGTGTCAACATCGAAAACGACGGCAACGGACCAGTGAGCGCCGCACAGCCTCCTCACGAACGCGAGAAGGCAACGCGTCCAACGACCGCCTGTAGACCCGAACTCCCCCAGAGAATGTACGTAGACCGAGAGCCGCCCGTTCCCAACCATCCATCTCCGCCCACAACTTGAACAGCTGGTCAACCAGGAGGCAGAGCAGACTCGCACTCGAAGAGCCTCCGCCTCGTAAGCATCAAGCTCCGAACCATCTTGGTCCTGTGGCGTTCCTCCGGCAACCTCGGCATCTCACACAACCCCCATGATCTCAAGGACCTCTTCAAGACACTCAGGCTCAAGCCTGTAGTACACCGCACTGTTCTCGTTATGCCGACGACCCTGACGACGCACAAACGCCAAGAGGCGATCACTATTCGGAAACCGCCCAAACCGGAGCGGACTCTCGCCGAACGAGAAATACGACTCCACCGGAGAAACGAAAATGGTCGCTCCATGCACTCGCGCGCCACCCCACCGATCCAGCAACCTGCACGAATACCGACTGCCGCTCCGATCCGTACCCTCCGGAACATCGAAGAAACCGGTCTCCCTAAGCCGATGACGAATCATCCGTAACCTCCTTCAATTGCCTTTCCCACCATCCAGCGAGGACGGATCTTGCCCTCATGAGGGAGTAAGTATCGCATCGAAGTTGGGGCGGGGCGCGGCTAGGCGATCTTCTCGCAATTGATTCGGGGTTCTCAATCGGGGGGTTTCGTCGACCGGCGGGACAGTTTCGGTGGAAGCCGGATTGGTCGTCCATCCTTATATACTCCCTTATGGGGAACGTCCCCAGTCCTAGGAACGTCTGAGGGTCAAATTCTTACGCGCGTGCGCGCTAGGGCTACGGGCACCGCGTAGCGAGCCGCCCGTTTGCGCCGGGTTAAGTTCTTTGACAGGCCATTGCCGGCCTGTTAGCGGCGCTACAACCTTACTATGGAGACTGTATGCGGCGTCCCAAGGGTCGGCTCACACAATGCGAGTGTGGCGAAGGCGTCGTGCGACATTACCGCGAGTACCAGCCCGAAGCGGGTGGTCATTCACACGCCTACTACCGGCTGCTCATCGGCTTCATGGCGCTGGGCCTGCTGGTGTGCATTGTTGCCCTGGGCGTCATCAGCGGGCGATGGTGGAACGTCGACACGGCATTGGCGTGCTGCGGGCCATCGGCTTCACACGCGGCATGGTTCCAGTTGAGCTTCCTCGCTGAGTTCTTCCTTCCGGTCACGCAGGCGTGGCTCCACCGCAGACACACGCGATTACGGCGCGGTTGATGTGTCTACCGACCGTGCTCCCAGCCGTCCAGCAAGCCATTTCGTACGGCCCAGACCACCAGCCCCTGCTTCGTCTTGATCTCGAGCTTGTCCTGGATGCCGTAGATGGCGTTTCGGATGGTGACCGGCTGGTTGCCCCTGGCATCGGCGATCCTGGCGTACGACAGCCCCTGGGCAAACAGCGTGAGAATCTCGCGTTCTCGCTCTGTGAGCCTGTCGCGCCCTGAAGCCTTCCTCGATTGAGCCGATGAGCGGATCTCGGCAAACACGTGCCTCATCACATTGGCGGGTATGCGATACTCGCCATCCGTAACGTCGCGGACGGCACGCATCAACGCCTCCTTGCCCGAGTACTTCTGAAGGTATCCGGTCGCTCCTGCGGCTACCGCCTCGATCGCGGCGTCCTTTGCCGTTGCTGCCGTGAGGATCAACACTCTCGTGTCCGGCAGCGTCTCGGTGATCTCTCGGCAGGCGTCGATGCCGTCCTTGAGCGGCATCATCACGTCCATGAGGACAACGTCGGGTTTGAGCTCCCCGGCTATCCTCACCGCCGACTCGCCGTCCGCGGCCTCACCCACGACCTCGAAGTCGCCGGACTGTTGCACCAGCTCGCGCAAACCCTCACGCATGATCTGGTGGTCGTCTACGATCAACACCCTTGTCTTTGTGGCCTGTGTCAAGTTACGTGCCCTCCTGGCAAGCGTCATACGGAACGGAGCAAGTGACAGTCGTGCCGCGTCCGGACTCGCCGGGGCCCACTTCGAGGCGTCCACCCATCCGCTCGGCGTCCGCTCTCATGTTCCTGAAGCCGTGACCGCGGACCGCGTAGTCTTCCGGGAGGCCAACGCCGTCGTCCGACACGGACATTCGGAGGCCGTCATCCTCGAAGCTCAGGTAGATGGTGACCTTCCCGGCATCCGCGTGCCGGAACGCGTTTGTCATCGCGTTGTGAGCTATCGAGATGAGCAGGCGACGGGCGACAGTCGGAAGCGGCACCTCCCTGCCTGACTGGACCAGTTCCGCGGGGACCGACGTGATCGTGGCGAACGTCGAGGCGTGCGACCTCAACGCGACGCTCAATTCCATGTCCTCGAAAATGGGGCCGATGTCGATGGGACGTCTCAACTCCCACATCGTTGCCTTCGACAGCGCGTGTGTCGCGGACAGATTGGCCAGTAGCTTATCGCGGTTCTTTCCCTCCTGGGTGTCTGCAAGCTCGATAGCCGTCTCGATGCCCAAGCCAATCATGTAGGCCGACTGGGCGATGGTGTCATGAATGGCCTGCGAGAGCTCTATCCTCTCCTGCTGAAGCTCCCTTTCCCGCTCCACAGCCGCTCTCCTTCTGACGCGTTCGAACCTTGAGACCAGGTTGACCGCAGCGACGATCCCGTACATGGCGGCGATCCGGGTGAACAGGATCTTCTCCTCCTTGAGCTCGATATCGACCCCCGGATCCAGCAGCAGGCTCGTCGCCGCGTACGCGACCGCGAGCATCGTGGTCCACGCGAAGCTGAGCCTGAAGGAGGTGAACACCACGGCGAACATGGCGAGCGCGGGGTAGTACAGCACGAAGAAGGAGTTGTCGAAGCGGCTGGAGACGGCCAGGCCCGCGGTAATCATGGCCGCGTCCATCACGCTGAGCGCGAGCATCCAGCGCCACGTCACCGACCGATTCGTCAGGATTCGGTAGTGGACGTAGCCGTTGAGCGCCAATAGCGTCGCGGCAAACAGGGAATTCGGTACGTAGTTGGGATCGGCAAAGTCGGGGCGATAGTTCATCTGGGCAAACCACGCGATCAGCAGGAGCCATCGTACCCATACCGAAATCCTCACTCCGTACAGTTGATCGTTCTGGCCAGCCCGGTCTGGAGTCCCGCGAGACCCTGCGGCGGCGTCCAGCGATGCGGTCGGCGAATTCAAAGTCTCCCCTCCTATAGCGTAGCCTGTTCAGCGGCGTTGGCAAGGTTCACACGTACCCTCGAGGGGCGGATACGAATGTACCCCCTGAATTCGATACAACCGAACCTTAGTACCTCGAGGCGCAGATGCGAATGTATCCCCTGAATTCGATGCAACCGAACCTTACGGCGTCGCCGCGATCCAAGCTAGCGTAGAGGCGATCATCTTTGCACAGAGGCAAGCGGCAATGTCAATGTTCATGAGACTGGTTGCATTCGGCGCGATGCTCTTTGCCATGGGGCTGACCGGATGCTCCGCCGAGCCAAGTCCCACGCCGACGGTCGGAAATGCGCCAATATCCGTGCCCACGGCCATTCCAACGGAGTCGACCAACGCAGCTCCGACCGCCGCGCCCGGCGCGGCGCCAACCGCCGCGCCTGCCGCGACGCCCACGGCCACGCCTGCCGCGACGCCCACGGCCACGCCTGCCGCGACGCCCACGGCCACGCCTGCCGCGGCGCCCACGGCCACGCCTGCCGCGACGCCCACGGCCACGCCTGCCGCGACGCCCACTGCCACGCCCTACTGCGACGCCCACTGCCACGCCTACTGCGACGCCCACTGCCAGGCTGTCTCTGGGCGGCTACCTGGCAATAGTGGACTGCAGTTCGTTCTGGGCAGGGGAAGAGGAACCAGAGACGAATGGAGACTTAACGGCCCTATGGGAGGCAGCCATTGAGAGAATGTTGCCCTTGGACCCACCCGCGGAAGTCGCCGATTGGCACCAATCCACCCTCAGGTTCCTTGAGACGCTCAAGGCTGCCATTGGCCTGTTCCCTAAGGACGGTGAGATAGACTTCCTCACACGGTTCGCCATCTCGGAAGTTAGAAGAACGGAGGAAGCGAGTATACGGGAGGCCGAAGAGGGGATGCCCGAGGGCGTCCGCCAGCAACTGGTGGCGGACGGATGCGTGGACGACCCCTGCGCGACACCCACCGCCACGCCTACTGCGACGCCCACTGCGGCATCGGATGGCCACGGTAACGATTTGGAAAACGCTACAGCAGTGGCTGTAGGAGAGACCGTTCACGGAGCTCTTGGCAGCAGCGATGACAGGCCCTTTGTTTGGGACGACAAGGACGCCTTTGTTGTAAGAGCTCAGGGTGGCCTGAATTACGTAGTTATCTTGAGACCTGATCCCTCCATTTCACATAATACGTCCGATCCTGGGCCTGATCCGTTCATTACGGTTTACGATGCTTCTGGGCAAGAGGTTGCCAATTCCGACGACATCGGCGTCTTGTGGTGGCAAGCGGAGTCTACGGGAAGTTACTACGTTGTGGTCGGAGATGGCGGCAGCAGGGGCAACTATATCCTCACCATCAGGGAGGATGACCACGCCAACGATTTGGCGAGCGCCACCGCTGCGAAGGTCGGGGAGTCCGTGGAGGGCGTGGTTGACTACGATGGAGACGAGGACGGTTTCGTGTTCGATGCGGAGGCGGGGCGGACCTACGAGATCGTCGTTACGCTGGGCAGCCTGCCCGATTCGTGGGTGAGGCTGTCCGGTTCCAACCAGCTTGTACTGGCAGGCAACGACGACTACGATGGCACGCTTGCTTCGCGCATCATCGTGGATGCTCCGAGCTCCGGAGGAAGCTACTACGTCGTAACGGGCGGCTTCGGCACGGGCTCCTATACGTTGACGATCTCGCTGTCCGACATGACCGATGACCACGGCAGCCACTTCGACACCGCCACCTCTGCGACCGTGGGCAGATCAGTGGAAGGCGTGGTGGACTACGATGGCGACTTAGACTGGTTCGTATTCCATGCGGAGGCAGGGCAGTCCTACGAGATCGACGTTGCACTGGGCAGCCTGCCCGATTCGTGGGTGGCGCTGCTCGACAACCACGGGGAGAGTCTGGCGGGCAACGACAACTACGGAGATACCCTCGCCTCCCGCATCTCGTGGGAAGCGCCAAGCTCCGGGAGCTACTACGTCCTGACGGGCGGCTTTGGCGCGGGCTCGTACACGTTGACGATATCAGGAATCGCGGACGACCACGGCAACAACGTCGACAGCGCCACCACTGTGGCTGTAGGAGAGGTTGTCCAGGGCTCTCTGGAATATGACGGCGATTCAGACTACTTCCGGTTCAATGCGACCCAGGGGCAAATCTACCTGATAGACGTTGCTCTCGGCACACTGGCCGCCGCGGACGTGAGACTGTGGCAAGTCGTAGGGGGAGACGAGCTATGGGTGCGCGGCAGCGACGATCGCAAGGCCCCGCGCCTGATCTGGAAGGCGCCGGAGTCCCGCGAATACTACGTCGAGGTGAAAGGTGACGAGGGCTCTGAGCTCGGTGACTATACACTGTCGATCTCTCAAGACGATGATGACCACGGCGATGATTTTGACGGCGCCACCATCATTTCACTGGGCGTGGCGGTACAAGGCATCTTGGAGGTTCGGGGAGACTCTGACTTCTTCCGGTTCACCGCGGAAGCGGGGCATCTCTACAGGTTGGACATGGCCTCCGGCGCCCAGTTCTTCTACGCCGAAGTGTATAGACGTGATTCAGCATGTTGGAATGACCTGTGCTGGGTTGCTGATTTCAATTCCAACGATGCCGCCGGGTATCAAGGCGGTCCTGAAAGCAGAAACTCCTGGCACGCAGATGGACCTCCCGACTACTACATCCTGGTGGAGAGCCTTGAACCCGGCGTCTCCTACACCCTGACCATCACCGATGTAGTTGACGACCACGCCAACACCATTGCCGGCGCCACGGTGGTGGTGGTGGGAACACCCGTGGACGGCGTTATCGAGTGGCGAGACGACCTTGACTACTTCCGCTTCGCGGCGCAAGCGGGGCAGACCTACCACATCAGGACAACTCTGGACACTCTGCCCGAATACTGGTTGAGGCTGCTGAGCTCGGACGGTGAGGAGTTGGCCGAAGATCCATTCGAACAGGGCATCTTGTTGAACGCTCCTCAATCGGGAGATTACTACGTAGAGGTAAAGGGAGGCTTCCTGGGGTGGGAAACAGGCACATACACGCTGACCGTCGAAATCCCGTGATCCGCGTGCTCCCTTTGTCTTTCACACGAAGTGGACTATGGTAATCAGGCGGATCATCGCTGTCGCGCTTGCGCTCGTGCTTGCGCCCGTGCTCACGCTGGCGCTTCTTTCATCACAGCTCTGCGGCACGGTCCTCTCTCCTGACTTCTACAAGGAGCAGTTGCGAAGCGCCGACGTCTACAACTTCCTCTACGACGAGCTTCTCCCCGCCGCCGTGGAGGAGCAGTTGGACGCCGGCGATGGGTCGCCATCCGCGTTCAACCTGGACGCCGACGCTGTCGTGACAAGCGCCCGGGACGCGATCCAGCCGGAGTGGCTCCAGGAGCAGGTGGAGGGGGGCATCGACAGCCTTGGGCCGTACCTGCTGGGCGAGTCCGATTCCTTCACCCTCACGATCAGCCCCGTCGACCGGGCCGAACCGGCCGAGGCCGCCATCATCGCGCTCTCGGATCGCGTGGACCTGCACCGATGGCTCATGGAGGAGAGGGCGCCGGATGCCGTCCAGGAACGGCTGGACGGCCAGGAGCTGCCCTTGGGCATCCAACTAACCTCGGATGAGGCGTTGGAGTCCCTGGGTCGGATCGTGACGCCGTCATTCGTGCGGTCACAGCAGGCGGGGGCATCCAGGGCCTTGGCCGCTTACCTGACGAACCGCAGCGCCTCCTTCAGCTTCACCTTCGATTTCTCCGACCGCGCCTCGGTGCTGGAGGAGGAGTTGACCGCCATCCTGGACCGCGCCGACCTCTCCGGCTACGTACGCAGGGAGGCGCTGGAGCCGGTCCTGGAGGAGAACGTGACCGCCGACGTGGCCCTGCCCTTCGACGTCGTGCTCCCCCAGGGGGAGATCCGACAGGCCATCGACTTGGCGATCACCGCGGAGTGGCTTCGCGCTGAGACGCGGGAGGTGGCGGACGTCGTGGCGCCCTACGTCTCCGGCCGGCACGACGAGTTCCAGTTGACAGTGAGCCTGGTGGACCCTACGGACGCCGCCGTTCGGGCGCTCGCCTCGATCGTGAAGGAGAGGTACACGGCCCGCCTGGCCGAAGCGTCGCAATGCACCCCAGCCGAGGTGCAGGCGCTGTCGCAGGGGAACCCCGTGGGCCTGTGCCGGCGAGAGGGCTTCACCACGGATGACTTCCTTCGGACCGCGGGCATCGATGTTGAAGCACTGCTGAGCACGGCCGTTCACGACATGGCCCCTGACAGCTTTGTCTTCACGCGCGAGGACCTCGTCGAGGCGACGCAGGGTGCGGAGGACGATGACCTCATCGCCGAGGTGCGTCAAGCCATGCGGGACGGCTGGACCGTCACGGAGGAGGACCTGCGGACGACGCTGAACGAGCAGGGCTCCGGGCTGCTGGATGCCGTGGACACCGTGCGCGAAGGGTTCAGCGAGGGCTGGACGTGGACGGAGCAGGACCTGCGAGAGGCCATCGCGGATCCCGGCTCGGCCAACTCCCAGGAAACCCTCGACGCGTTTGATCTAGCCCGCGGGGGAGTGAGCCGAATGCGACTCCTCGGGCCGCTGCTGCTTGCGGTGTCGCTGGGGCTGGTCGCCGGCTCCGGCCTTCTCGGAGGACGCTCGTGGGTCGGGAAGCTCGGCTGGGCGGGTGGCGCCCTCCTGGCGGGGACGCTGTGCGCCCTGCTGGTCACCCTCATCGCCGCCGTGGCGACCGGCGTGGTGTCTGACGCCCACGCGGAGGCTGCTTTGCAAGCGTCGCAGGTCCAGGGCGATGAACGGGTGGATACAATGCTGGAGGCCAAGCTGCTGGAGGTCGCGAGCCGGGTCATTGACGACGTCGTCGTCGGTATGCGGCTGTGGGCCCTGTTGCTGACGCTGCTGGGCGCGGCCGCCCTCGCGGGAGCGGTCGCGTTGAACCTCCGGTCGCAGCATGGAGCCATTGCCTCGGGAGGAAGCGCCGGTAACGCCACCACCGGCTGAGAGCCATAGCGGGATTGTCAAGGGCGGAGTGATATTAGGACACGGGCGGAGCAAGAGTGTACCAGTCGGTGCACAGTGTTCAGCGAAAATGTTCGCCTACGATCGGTATCGTGGGGAGCCCTCAGTGACAGCGAGGTTGGCGGAGTCTAGGCGTCAGGGGAATCGCCGGCTGAGCGCGTGGCGGCGACTAGGCTTCTCTGTCTGAGACGGTAGCTTTCGCCGTTCATCTCCAGGATGTGAATGCGGTGAGTGAGGCGGTCTAGCAGGGCCCCGGTCAGCCTCTCGGAGCCGAAGACCTCGGTTCACTCGTCGAAGGGCAGGTTGGTGGTGACCAGGCTGCAATAGCCATTGGCAACGCCCTCAGGTACCTGGAGGAACAGCGGGCCAGGGATGAAGACGGAGACCGAGAGGCGTCGATTGTCTGCGCTGGTGGAATCGTCGCCTGTGGGTGTCATGGTGGTTGACGCTGCGACGAGGACATTCGCGTCGGTCAATCAAGAGGCCGAGCGCATTTTGGGAATGTCTCCGGAGCCCGGCTCCACGCTCGTGCGATACCACGAGGTGGCGATCTATCGGCGTACGGACGGGAAGAAGTACGAGAGTAACGAACGCCCATTGGCGAGGGCGCTGGACCGCGGTGAGGTGGTGCGGGCTGAGGAGATCCTGTTCGACCTACCGGACGGGCGGAAGGTAAACACCCTGGTCAATGCCACGCCGATCTACTCGGATGATGGGAAGATCGTATCCGCCATCGCCGTTATCCAGGACATGACTCCCCTGGAGGAGATCGAACGGTTGCGCAACGAGTTCCTGGCGATGGTGAGCCATGAGTTGCGTACCCCTCTGACCACGATCAAGGGCTGCACAAGTATCGTGCTGGGCACTTCGGACCCGATGGATATCTCCGAGGTGCTCCAGTACTTCCGAGTCATTGACGAGTAGTCTGATCACCTGCGCGGCCTCGTCAACAACCTCCTCGACATGACTCGGATAGAGGCGGGGGCATTGTCGGTAGCTCCCAAACCCACGGATGTGAAGGCCCTGGTAGCCGAGGCGCGGGCCGCGTTCCTGCGCAGAGGGGCTCGGAACACCGTTGAGATCGACCTTGACCCGGACCTGCCCCCGATCACGGCTGACCCAAGGGAAATCCGTGTCAAGTGCATAATCCCCCACTGTAGATGCGCCAATCGTCAACAGACGCCGCCGCCAGGTAGTAGCCTGCGTTCAGAATGGACTCGACCGTCATTTGCCGTGCACACAACGTGCTACCTATTGGGCGTTCGACCAGGCCAAAGGGCCATTTCTCGGCAATCCCCCTTGGGAAGACGAGCACCTGACCCGAGGGTGTCCCTCGGGCACCCTCCTAGCCATTAGGTCTGCCTCCAGTCCGGTTGGATGCCAACGGGTGGATGCCCACTAGTGCGGCGGTCACCAATAGCCGATAATCGTAGTAGAAGCGCGGGACGCACGTCACGAGCGTGATCTCGTGCTTGCCCGTGTCCGACAGCGCGAGTTCGTCCCGGTGGACGACCTCGGTTTGGTACACCTGATACGCGTACCAGCGATCGGCCGTCTCGAGGAAGATCAACACGGGATGCTGCGCCGCTAGATCCGGGATCTCCGGTAGTCGGGCGAAGACCCTGCCCTCGCCGCGCAGTGGGCTCTCCAGGTGGCCGAAGTACCAGCCCTGCCCAGGAGCGCCGGCCCTGGCAGTCGTGGGGATATGACCGACGACGTGCTTCGGCGTCTCCCACGCGAGCCCGTTGGCCAGCTTGCGGAGCCCAAGCTCGGTCACCGCAGCATCGACTTGGATGGCCGGTATCCTCATGCGAATGGCAATCGCTCCCGCAGAGGTCCGATCGCTCGGCGTTGGCGGGGCGTAGTTCGTGAGCTCGTCGAGAGTCGATGCGATCGCGGCCAATCGCAGATCGGGTGTCGGCGATGGCGCGACGCCGGTGAACGATGGGCCGGCATCCACGATCGTGTGCGCCGGTAGGCTTGTCGGTATGGGTATCGGCGGCGGTTTGGCACGTGCGGCTGTCGCCGTCGGGCTGGGTGGGGCCGTCGTCGGCGTAACCGCAACAGGCTGCGACATCGGAGTAACGGTGGGGGTGCGGGTCGGGGTACGAGTCGGAGTGCGCGTGGCAGTCGCGGCCGCCGTGGGCGGCGGCGTTGGTGTCGCAGTCGACGTGTTTGTCAGTGGCGCGGTCGGGATGGCCGTGGGTGTGGCAGTCGGAGCCGGTTCGGGCGTGCGCGTGGCGGTTGGAAGCGCAAGCGTGCGTGCCTGGACGGTGACGTCCGGGACAGGCGCGGGGCCCGGTCGAGCGCAGGCGAGCGTCAGCAGGACAGAACAGATTCCCACGACCAGCTTCCACCGCATGCACGGTAGACTAGCAGCAAGTTTGCCACTATGACAACGACTTTGGCTAGGCAAGGCAGATAGCGGTGCTAACCAGCTGGGCCCGACGCGAATCGGCAGGTCTGATCTCAGAGACTGCAGCACGGCGTTGCGGGCCAGTCCCGCTTTGATGAAGCAGGGCCGCTACTGGGGGTGAACGGGCAGCGTGGGCCGAGGCGTAACGCAGGCTACACTGATTGTCGCCCCGAACGGAGTGAGGGGCCTGGGGCCGGGCGCGGCCGCCCCGTGCTCCGCGTTGATGTCGGCCCCGCGCCAGTTCCTTCGGCGTTGCCCAGGACGAGAGTCGTTCCGCGGCCCGCTAGCGCGGCACGGGCAGCAGGCAGACGGGCGACGGCACCTTCTCCACGTGGCCTGTGGCCTCGAGCAGGCCCGTTTCGCCGTCGATCCTGAAGGTGACGATGTCGTCGGTGTGCTCGTTGGCGACCAGCATGAACCCGCCGGTGGGGTCGATGACGAAGTTGCGCGGCCACTCGCCGCGGGTCGACTCGTGGCCCAGCGGCGTCAGCATGCCGGAGCCCTCGTCAATCGCGAAGATGGCGATGCTGTGGTGCCCGCGGTTCGATCCGTACAGGAATTTTCCCGAGGGCGACACGTGGATGTCGGCCGGGTAGTTCGTGCCGTCGAACCCGTCGGGCAGCGTCGTGACGGTGTGCAGCTCCGTCAGCGCTCCCGTCGGGCCGTCGTACGAGTAGGCGGTCACGGTCGAGTCGAGCTCGTTGATCGCGTAGGCGTATCCGCCGCCGGGGTGGAAGTCGAAGTGGCGCGGCCCCGCGCCCGCGGCCAGCGACGCGGTGAGACCGTCCTCCCGCTGCAGCAGGCCGAGCACCAGGTTGAGGCGGTACGCGACCACCTCGTCTGTCCCCAGGTCGGGCACGAAGGCGAACCGGTTCGTCGGGTCGACGTTGATCGAGTGCGGGTGCGGCCCCTGCTGGCGGTCCGGGTCCGGCCCGCTGCCCCGGTGCATCACGACGTCGGTCGGCTCGCCGAGGCTGCCGTCGCCCCGTATCGGCAGGATCGCGACGCTGCCGCCACCGTAGTTGGCGACGAGCACCTGCCGGTCGGTCGCGTCGACCGACACGTGGCAGGGGCCGTCGGCCCCGGACGGCTGCGTGTTCAGGTACTCTAGCCGGCCGTCGTCAGAAATCGCGAACGCGGTGACCGACCCCGTGGAGCCGCTGGCCGCGTCGCCCTCCTCGCTGACCGAGTAGAGGAAGCTGCCCCTGGAGTCGACCGCCAGGAACGACGGGTCGGTTATCGGCGCCGGGTCGCCGTCGAGCCTCAGCTCCCCGGTCGCGGGGTCGAACAGGCACCTGTAGATCCCCTCGCTGTCGCCCTTCGTGTAGGTGCCGACGTAGACGGTGATGCGTTCGCTCGATTGCGTCATGTAGCGTGGACTCCTGGTTGAAGTTGGGACGCGGTCATCGGCCGATGGCGTAGGACTCCCGGCGCGGGTCGGCGCCCGCGAAGAGCGCGCCGCGGTCGACCTGGATGGCGCAGGCCCCGCCGGTCAGTGCTTCCCAGTCGGGCCACCGCTCTATCTCGTGGCCCCGGCCGGCCAGCCCTGAGATCACGTCGTCGCCGATGCGGGACTCGACGGCCAGCACGCCGGGCCGGTAGGCGTGGGGCCAGAACGAGTTGGGGAAGCTCATGCTGACGAAGCGGGGCGCCTCGATGGCCTGCTGCGGGTCCATTCCGAACTCGACGACGTTCAGGAAGAGCTGCGCCATTGCCTGCACCTGCGCGTCCCCGCCGGGGGTGCCGAAGGCCATGAACAGCCCGCCGTCTCGCAGCGCCAGCGCCGGGTTGGGTGTCAGCCGGGGCCGCTTCCACGGCGCCAGCGACGACGGGTGCTCCGGGTCGAGCCAGCTCTGCGACCCACGGGTCGATATGGCCATGCCGATCTCGGGCACCAGCGGCACGCCTACCTCGCCGTCGCTGGGAGTGGCGGAGAAGGCGTTCCCCGCGGCGTCGACGACGCAGGTGTAGCTCGTGTCGCCCTCCCACTGTCCGCCGTTCGCCGCGGGCGACGGGGTTGCCCCGGCGCGGCCGCCGGCGCCGCCAGGCGGGGGCATCTCCGGCCACGCGCGGTCGGGGTCGATCAGCGCCCGACGGTCGGCGGCGAACTCCTTCGACAGCAGCGCCTGCATCGGCACGTCGACGAAGTCTGGGTCGCCGTAGTAGGCGTCTCGGTCCGCGAAGGCGAGCTTGACGGCCTCCACCGCCGCGTGGACGTAGTCAGCCGAGTTGTGGCCCAGTGCGGGCAGGTCGACGCCCTCGAGGATGTTCAGCACCTGCAGCAGCGAGGGGCCCTGGCACCAGGCGCCGCAGGTGTAGACGTCGTACCTCTTGTAGTGTGATGTCTCCGGCGGTTCGACCCGGACGTGGAAGTCCTCGAAGTCGTCCATCGTCAGGTAGCCGCCGCGCTCGCGGCAGAACCGGACCATCCGCTCCGCGACCTCGCCCCTGTAGAAGGCGTCGCGCGCCGCGCGGACGCCCGCTCGTCTGCCGTCGGATGCCGCGCGGCGCTCGGCCTCGATCATCCACCGGAACACCCTGGCCAGTCCGGGCCGCGTCAGCGTGTCGCCGACCGCTGGCGGTTTGCCGGCGGGCATGAAGGCTCCCATCGCCTCGGGCGAGCCCCGGAGATCGTCCGCCGAGCCGGCGATGGAGGCCGCCAGCCGGTGCGAGGCGGGGAACCCCACCGCGGCGAGCTCCAGGGCGGGGGTTACCACCTGCTCGAAGCTCATCGTCCCGTAGTGCTCCAGGGCCGTCAGCCAGGCGTCGCAGGCGGCCGGGACGACGCTGCGCGGGATGCCGCGCGGGATCTCCCCGTAGGTGTCGAGCATGAGCTCCAGCGACACGGCCTTCGGCCACCTGCCGAGGCCGCTGATCGTCACGACCTCGTTCGTCTGGGCCAGGTAGATGATGATGGGCGCCACGCCGCCGAAGCTCGACATGTGCGGCAGCGTGACGTTGATGACTATGCCGGAGGCTACGCCCGCGTCGACGGCGTTCCCGCCCTGCTCCAGGATGCGGTAGCCGGCCGCGGCGGCGAGGTAGTGCCCGGACGACACCATGTGGGTGACGCCGCTGACGCTGGGCCGGTACGATGCGATGCCGTCGGGCGGCATATCTGCCTCCGTGTGTGCCGGGGACGCGCGAGCGGCGCTAGCCGGACCGTTCCGGCGCGGCGTCCTGCTGCCGGCGCTCGCCGCGGCCGCCGTTCCGGCTGGCCGCGCGTGGTTGGCGCGGTCGGTCGCGGCCCCGGCCGGCTCGCCACCGGCGTCTCCGTCCGGGACGGCCGGTGACTATCTTCTTCATCTCGGCCTCTATCAGCCGGAAGTCGCTCTGCGGAAGCAGGTGCAGGGTCTCGATGAAGGCGAGCGGCCACTGCTCGGGCACCCAGCGCTTGACGTATTCCAGGGTGGGCCCGATGACCCTGGCGTCGATGTAGTCCTTGTCGTCGAGCACGATGAATGGCTGCGTCTTGACGCGGTAGGGGAAGCTGTCGCCCCTGCCGCGGTCGGGCGTTCCCACGGCTTTCCAGACCGGCTCGTCGCTCTCGAAGTACCGCGACGTGACCTGCGTTATCGCGGTCCACTTCCTGATGCCGTTGACGTAGATCAGGATGACGTCGTCCGGCTCCATCCTCTGGGCCCGGCGGCGGTGCCGCCGGCGCATGCCGTACAGGTCGAAGCCCCGTTCCTTCGTGATCTCGAAGTTCTCCGGGGTCATCACGACCATCCAGTAGTTCTTGGCCATTCGGTCCCTCCCCTGGGACGCCACAGGCATTTTACCACCGGCAATCTACGACCGTTCGCGGCCAAGCTGTCGGGGACCGGTCAGCGTCGTGTCATACCCAAAGGTGGCGGTCGCGAGCGCCACGGCGCTACAATTGAGACGGCGCAAGGCGGCCGGGCGGCCGCTGTCCTCCCCCCGGGGAGGAGAGAGGAAAGTCCGAGCTCCTCCGGGCAGGATGCCCGCTAACGGCGGGGCGGGGCGACCCGACGGAAAGTGCCACAGAAACATACCGCCGCCGTCGCGAGACCGCGGTAAGGGTGAAAAGGCGAGGTAAGAGCTCACCGCCCCGGCAGTGATGTCGGGGGCCAGGCAAACCCCATCCGGAGCAAGGCCAAATAGGGGGACGAAGGCGCCCGGCCGGTCCCCGGGTTGGCCGCTCGACCCTGCCGGCAACGGCAGGGCCAGATAGATGGTCGCCGCCCGGACAGCCACGGGGACGAAGTCCCGCGGGACGTAAACCGGTGGCCGTCCGGGTACAGAACTCGGCTTACAGGCCGCCTTGCGCCGACGTTCCAATGCCCGCGGACGGCCCCGCGGTTTCTCACTCCATCGCGATGGGCTCAGGCGCGCCCCCAACGCAGGCTACTCCTCTGCAGAAGGTCGCTTGGCCCCCCGCACCCTCAGTGTGACCACAACGACCACGGCGGCCGCGAGCCCTGCGCCAATCACAAGCGCGATCAGCGGAACGACCGGCACGTCGGCCACGGGATTGACCGTGACCGTCACCATTGCCGTGGCAGTGTCAGTGCCGTCAGTGATGGTGTATGCGAAGCCGCCGGTTACGGTCTTAGAGCCGTCATGCTCGTAGGTTATGGAGGTACCGTCCAGCGATACCGTGCCGTTGACCGCGTCGCCGACCGTGGAGACCCTCAGCGTGTCGTTCTCCGCATCGGAGTCGTTGGCGAGCAGCGCCGAGGCCGTTGTCGCTAGCGTGCCACCCTCGTCCACCGATGCGCGGTCGTTGGCCGCCATAGGAGGATCATTCACGGGACTCACCGTGATCGCGACGACCGTGATGGCTGTGTCGGTGCCGTCGCTGACGGTGTAGCTGAATCCGCCCTCGGTCGTCTCAGACCCGTTGTGCTCGTAGATGATCGTGTTGCTGTCGAGCGCGACGGCGCCGTTGACCACGTCGGTTATCGAGACTATCTCCAGAGCGTCGTTCTCGGCATCGGAGTCGTTGCCGAGCAGGGTCGACGCTTGGATGACAATCCTGCCTCCCTCGTCCACCGTCACACGGTCGCCGACCGCAACAGGGGGGTCGTTCACGGGAGCGACCGTGATCGCGACGACTGCGGAGGCCGTATCGATTCCGTCACTGACGGTGTAGGAGAATCCGCCCCTGAGCGTCTCAGACCCGTCATGGCCGTAGGTGATCGTGATACCGTCGAAAGATACGGTGCCGTTACGCACGTCGTCGACCGCGACTATCTCCAGAGCGTCGCCGTCCGCGTCGGTGTCGTTGACCATGAGGACTCGCGGGTCAATCGAGAGCTTGGCCCCCTCATCGACCGTCTCGGAGTCGTCCACGGCCGCAGGCGGATCGTTGACCGGACTCACCGTGATCGTGACCTGCGCCGCGGCGGTGTCCGCGCCGTCGCTGACCGTGTACGTGAAGCTGCCAGAGTTCGTCTCAGAGCCGTCGTGCTCGTAGGTGATCGTGGCGCCGACGAGCGATACGGCGCCGTTAACGGCGTCGCCGACGCGCGAGATTGTCAGCCCGTCGTCCTCCGCGTCGGTGTCGTTGGCCAGCAGAGCCGACGTCGAGAGCGCGAGCGTCGCTCCCTCAGTCACCTTCGCGGTGTCACCGGCTGCCACGGGCGGATCGTTCACGGGCGTCACGGCGATGGCGACCATGGCGGTGGCGGTGTCCGTGCCGTCGCTGACGGTGTACGTGAAGCTGCCGGCAGTGGTCTCCGAGCCGTCGTGCTGGTAGATGATCGTAGCGCCGTCCACAAACACAGTGCCGTTGACGGCGTCGCCGACTGCCGAGACGGCCAGCGTGTCGTTCTCGGCATCAGAGTCGTTGGCCAGCAGCACCGACGCCGTGAGCGAGATCGTGCCCCCTTCATCCACCCTCGCGGCGTCCCCGGCTGCCACGGGCGGATCGTTCACCGGTGTCACGGTGATCGTGACCGTCGCCGAGGCGGTGTCCGCGCTGTCGCTGACGGTGTACGTGAAGCTGCCGGTGTGCGTCTCAGAGCCGTCGTGAGTGTAGGTAATCGTGGCGCCGTCCAAGAACACGGTGCCGTTGACCGAGTCGCCGACGGCGGAAACCCTCAGGGAGTCGTCCTCAGCGTCCGAGTCGTTGGCCAGAAGCGTGGCCGCCGCGAGTGAGAGTGTCCCTCCTTCCTCGAGCGCTGCCGCATCGCCAACCGCTACGGGTGGGTCATTCACGGGCGTCACGGAGATGGCGACGATGGCAGTGGCGGTGTCTCTGCCATCGCTGACGGTGTACGTGAAGCTGCCGGCAGTGGTCTCCGAGCCGTCGTGCTGGTAGATGATCGTGGAACCGTCCAGGAACACAGTGCCGTTGACGGCGTGGCCGACCGAGGAGATTGTCAGCGTGTCGTTCTCAGCATCGATGTCGTTGGCCAGCAGCTCTCCCATAGCAATCGAGAGCGTTGATCCCTCATCAATTGCGGCATGGTCACGCACCGCCACAGGAGGGTCGTTGACTGGAGTAACCGCGAGCGTCACTATCGCGGTGGACGGATAGACGGCGTCGCTGGCGGTGTAGGTGAAGCTGCCAGTGGTCGTCTCGGACCCATCGTGCACGTAGGTGATGGTGGGCCCAGCCACCGATACCGTACCGTTGACCGCATCGCCGACCTTCGTGATCCGGAGGGCGGCGTTCGCGGTCTCCAGGTCGTTGGCAAGGAGGACCGACTCATCGATCGTGAGTGCGCCTCCCTCCGGGAGCGTCAACGAGGAAGCGGGGCTGACGGACGCTGGATCGTCATCCACCGCGAAACAGAACCGGAGGCCCGAGTTGACCGAGATACCCCTGTCCAAACGGGTAAAGCTCAGCGGCAGGCAACCGGTCAGATCGTTTCCTTCCACCGAAAAGGCCCACAGATTGACAAGCTGTCCCAGTGTCGAAGGGACTTCGCCGGTGAGTCGGTTTTCGTGCAGGCCCAACGTTCTGAGATTGGTCAGTCTTGCCAGTTCGACAGGGATATCCCCCGTTAGTCGGTTGTTGTCGAGGCTCAGATATTCGAGGTTGGTTAAGGAGCCGAGCGCTTTCGGAATCTCTCCGGTCAACCTATTGTTGTTGAGATGCAATAGTCTCAGACCGGTAAGCTGACCCAAGACGTCTGGAACCTCTCCAGACAGTTGGTTGGTGCTGAGGCTCACAAAATTGAGTCTAGTCAGGGCGCCGAGGGCTGGCGGGATCTCTCCCGTCAGCTCGTTTTCGTCCAGCCACAGTGCCATCAGGTTCCTAAGCTGACCGAGCATTGTGGGGATCCGTCCGGAGAGCTTGTTGCGGGATAGGATCAGCTTCCGCAGCCCAGTGAGCTTGCCCAACTCGGTCGGGATATGGCCGGTCAGGTTGTTTTGGGATAGGTCCAGCGTCTCCAAGCCAGTAAGCTTGCCCACCTCTGCCGGGATGTGCCCAGTCAGGTCATTGCGCGATAGGCTCAGGGTGGTCAGCTCGGTTAGCCCCGCTAGTTCCCTCGGGATGTTGCCGTTCAGCCTGTTGTCGTTGAGATCCAATACCTGCAGCCGGGCGAGTTTACCTAGCTCCGTTGGAATCCTTCCGGACAGTCTGTTGCTGGGCAGCTGCAGCCACCTCAGATTGGCGAGGCCACCCAATTCCTTTGGAATCTCTCCTGCCAGTTCATTGTTGTACATGATCAAGTATTGCAAATTGGCGAGCCTTCCCAATGCCGCTGGTATCGCGCCACTCAGGTTGTTGTAGTGGAGATCCAATCGGCGCAATTGGACGAGTCCAGCGAGTTGCGGCGGGATCTCACCTGTCAACGCATTGGAGCTTAGATTCAGATAGTCCAGGTCTGTGAGGCGGCCCAGATCGGCCGGGACACTTCCGGTCAACCTGTTGCCCTGGAGGTTCATCTTCACCAACGCCTTGAGTCCACCCAATCCGCCCGGTATGCTGCCGCCGAGGGCATTGCTACCGAGGTCCAGGATCACCAGCCCGGTGAGTTGGCCCAAGGTCGGCGGGATACTGCCCTTCAAGAGCCCGTTCACATCATCACCACGAATCTGCAGCCCGGTGACCCGGGCTGGCGACCCTCCGATCGTAACGCCGTCCCACTTGGACATCGGGGTGTCGGCGGTCCAAATCAATCGTCTACCGCCGCCGGACAGGGTGTCGCGGGCTGCCAGGAGGGCGGTGCAGTCCTGGACCAGCAGCGGGTTGTCCCCGGGGTTGGGCACGGAGATGCCGTTGGAGCATGGATCGTCTGCCGCGGCGGTGGGTGCCACAGCGATGCCGCTGATCGACGACACGAGTATGACTGCCGCGGCAAGGCCGAGCTTCAACAGCCTTCGATACACCCGCCGTTTGGCGATTGACATGAGACTACCGTCGCGGCCCGGCATCCGGGTTGTCCGTGGGCGCCGGGGTGACTCTGCCCGGGGCGCGGCCCCGCTTGTCGTCGAGGATGAGCGACTCGACGCCGGAGGTATACTTGACCTCCGAATCGTCGATGGGGTCGTAGCCGAGGCGGCGAGCTTCGGCGAGGGACCAGAACCCACGGGTGTTGTTGCTGGTGCCGAAGACGACCCGCCAGGGCACGCCGTGCTCGTTTTCGATGTCCTGCGCCTGCACCGCGGCGAGGAACAGTCCTGCCGCGTCGGTGGCGCTGAGGTGGGCCGCGAGGGCGCGCTTGTAGTTGTTGACGTCGTCGCCGAAGGCCGCGGCGTCGAGCTCGTGGGGCCAGCCGATGCGCACGTTGACGACGCCCATCTCGCGCCCGAAAGCGCCGCAGGCGAACATGAACGCCATGCGCTCGCAGATGGCCTTCGACCAGCCGTAGAAGGTGTCGGCCCGCGGCAGCATGTCCTCGGTGATCATGTCGAGCATGCGGCCGTGCACCAGCGTGTGCTCGGTCCAGTCGCCGACGCGGTTGGAGCTGGCGAACACCACGCGCTCGACGCCCGCCTCGAACGCGGCCCGGAAGACGTTGTAGGCCATCCGGATGTTGGGGCGCTCGCTCGCGAACTCCTCGATCTCCCGGGGAGACTCGGCAAGCACGGGCGGGGACGGCACGCCCCCGGCAACGCTGCCGCCGGGGACGGTGCGCACCAGCGCCAGGTGGACCACGGAGTCGACGCCCTGGAACAGCGGCGCGTATGAGCTGCTATCCGGGTCGAGCAGGTCTACGACCTCGATGCCCGCCATGGGCCGGCCCGATCCGTCGACGGCGCGCGAGTCGACCAGCGTGAGGTCGAAGTGCTCGCGGAAGAGCGGCAGGAGCTGTCCGGCGACGTACCCCGTCGCGCCGGTGATGAGGACGCGTCGTCTCGTCAACCTCTCCTCCGTCGCGTCCGCCGCGTCTGTTTACGTGTCCGAGCCCCTGTGGAAGCCGAACATGCCGCCGAGTATCGCGATTGGCAGCGCCAGCTTGGCGGACGTGGACCACCCCAGGGACTCGGCAACCAGCCCCTGGTCTACGGCGCCGGGCAGCACGTCGGGCATGACCCATCCCCAGACGAACCTGAAGACGATCAGCGACACGATGAAGAGTCCCACCATCGACCCGAGGGCCGCGGCGCAGCCGACTCCCGCCTTCCGCCTCGTGGTACTCATCGCAACGTTCCCTCCTCCGGCTTGCTCTCGGCTCCTTCGAGCTCGACCCCGAGCGGGGTCATGATCCGGCTCAGCATGGTGTAGTAGGCGATGGTCACGATCAGCTCGACCGTGCCCTGGCGGCCGAGCAGGTGCTCGATGGCCTGGTAGGTACGGTCTCCCAGGGTGCCGTCCCGCACGAGCTCCCTGGCCGCCTGGGCGAAGACGCCCTCCTTGGGCGGCAGGCCCATCGGGGCCCGGCCGCTGCGTATCGCCTCGATGGTGGCGTCGCTTACGCCGGCCTCTTTGGCCAGCGGCTCGTGGTGGGCCCACTCGTACTCGTTGCCGTGCTCCCTCGCGGTGCTGAGGACGGCGATCTCGCGCACGACCGGGTCCAGGGTGGACCTGTAGCGAGCGTACTCTCCGACGGCGGCGACGACCTCGGTCGCGTCGGGGCTGTTGAGCATGGCGCGGAAGACGTTGCCGACGCTGCCTCGAGACTCGGCGATGCGGTCGTAGACGTGACGCCGGTCTTCCGGCAGGTCGGACCTGTCGAGGTAGGGTACGCGGGCCAAGGGCTGTCTCCGTGACGCGAGGATTGGGGGATCAATGGTACAGGATATCCGGGCGGCGGTCTCGGTCCGTGGCGCGGGCTGGCGGGGAGGAACACCCTCACCTCAATCCTCTCCCGTCAAGGGAGAGGAGGAAGATCGCTACGCCAGGCGGCCGGCCTGTTTGGGGGAGAGGCGGCCGGTGCGGGCGAGCCAGCGCACGGTCTCCGCGAGCACGTCGCGGGTGTCGGGGTAGACGATGCCGAGCTCCCGCGTCGTCTTGGAGTCGTCGCAGCGCGGGTCCCACTTCAGGACGTCGACCGCCTGCGAGCCCAGCGGCAGTCGCCAGGGGAGGACGCGCTGCGCGAGGTCGGCCAGTCTCGCGACGGGCGCGAGGGACCGCGCGGGCACGGTGACGAAGCGGATGCGTCTGCCCGTGATGTCGGCCAGCATTCCGATGAGCCCGGCCGCGGTGGTGCGCCGGCCGGTGACCAGGTAGCGTCGGGGGCCCAAGCCGGGCCGCACCACCTCGGCGTGCACGCTGGCGACGCTTCCGACATCGACGATGGGGAAGCCGCCCGTGGGGACGACCGGCGTCCGGCCCTTCAGGATGTCCACCAGCGACAACGTGATCTCGCCCACGTGTGGGTCGGGCGCGCCGACCACGGTGCCGGGGTAGGTGATTACGACGGGGGCGCCCGACTCCTGGTAGCGTCTCCCGACGCGGTCCGAGTCGGCCTTGGACATGAAGTACGGCCCCCTGGGGTTGCCGACCGGCGAGTCAGCCGTCAGGACGCGGCCCTCGGGCGGCAGCAGCGCGGAGAAGCTCGACACGTGGACTATTGGGTCGAGGCCGAGCCGGTGCGCGGTGCCGATCACGACCTCGGCGCCGACGACGTTGTTGTGCTGGACTGCGCCTCCGTCGCGGCTGCTCAGCGTGAAGACCGAGGCGCAGTGGACGACCGCGTCGCAGCCGGCCATCGCCGCCTCGATGGCGGCCGGGTCGGTGACGTCGCCGACCGAGCAGGGGAGGTCCGGTACGCCGAGGGGCTCCAGCGCGGGCGGAATGCGCTCCGGGGCGCGGACGAAGAGCCGGACGTCATGGCCGCGCTCGACCAGCGCGGCCACGGTGTGAGAGCCGACGAAGCCCGTGCCGCCTGTGACAAGCACGCGCATCGGCTCCACCGCACCCGGCTCCGCCGACATCGTAGCCCTCCGCTAGCGGGCGGCCCTGACCTTGTCGAGCATGTCGGGCGGCAGCGGGAAGACCCAGCCCCGGTTCATGATGATGTCTCGCGCCAGCGCGGGCGGGATTGCGACGATGATCTCGGGCTCGATGGAGAACTTGCCGTCGAAGCCGCCCATCGCGCTCCGGGCGTGAACGCCGGAGAAGCCTCCCGGGTCGACGCCGTCGACCGCGAAGTCGCTCATGCCGCCGCCGAAGACCGACTGCCATCTCAGGGAGAAGCCGTTGGTGACCTGCGGGCCGACGGCGACCGCGCCGCCTCCCGGCGACACGACCATGCCGAGGGCCTTGACGGTGTAGAGCATGTCGTTCAGGTCGCCCTCGCCGCCGCAGCTCAGCGTCCAGTGCAGCGTCGTGATGAGCACGTCGGCGGTGTGCTGCGCGCCCTCGAAGCCGTGCTGGAGCCGGTCGGGATCCTCGTTCATGGGGAGGGTGCCGCCCGCCGTTCCGGACAGGTAGACCAGGCCGCTCTCGTGTACGACGGCCCCGGCGATGTTGGCGCCCGCGAGCGACCCTACGTGCTCGTCGAACGTGCCGAGGTCGATTCCGAGCTTCGCTATGCGCTCGTAGACATCGAAGTCGCGTCTCATGTTGGGCGGCAGCACCGCCTCGTCGTAGTACTTGCTCAATTCAGCTCGCTCCTTTTCGAAGTCGCCCTTCGACGTGTGATGCCGGAGGGGCCGCAGTCGGACTGCGCTGGCAACCTTATCACATCCACGGCCCGTGACTCGTTCGAGGGTTTCGGAAGAGACCCAAATCTCCTACCCAAATGGTGAGGGCGCCGTAGTGCAAGGGCAGGCGGGTTGGAAACCCGCCGCTACGAGGTTACGGCCGGTAGACATGACACTGAACGTGGAGGTGGGGGAACTTGGAGAGGAGGTGGTTGGCGGGAGCCCGTCGGGCGCACTATGATACCCGCCATTCCGGGTCGCACGGCAGATTGCCGCGAGAGCGGCGCAGGCTGCCGGCACGCCGGCTCCACAGGAGGGAACGATGAGCGATCTTGGCATCGGGGTTGTCGGCTGCGGGCTGATCGGGAGGCGCCACGGGGCCCTGTTCGACTCGCTCGACGGCGTGAGCCTGAAGGCGTTCTGCGATGTCGACGGCGAGCGGGTGGAGGCGGCTGCGTCGCAGCTTGGAGTGAAGGCCTACACGAGCGTCGACGAGATGGTGCTCGACGACTCGATCGACGCGGTGAGCATCGCCACGTCAGGGTCGCACGGCGGACCCGCTGAGACCGCCGCGCGGGCGGGGAAACACGTGCTGGTGGAGACCTCGTTCGCGGCCACGCTGCAGGAGTGCGACCAGATAATCGGCGCGGGTGAGCGGTCGGGCGTCAACATCATGTACTGCGGGACGCATCGCTTCTATCCGTTCAACGTCAAGGCGAGGGAGCTGGTCGAGGCGGGCGCGGTGGGCAAGGTCGTGTGGATGACGCGCGAGTTCATCAGGCAGGGCCGTCCCGGCGATACTGCGTGGGCGCGATGGCGGTCCACCGGCGGCGGGTTCTTCATGCGGTCCGGCGCCATCATGATCGACCACACGCGATGGATGGCGGGCAGCGAGATCGAGGAGGTGTACGCCGTCGGCATGGGCACGCACGTCGGTGGCGGCGACGGCGAGGACAACGGTATGGCGGGATTCAGATTCAAGAACGGCGTCTTCGCGTCGCTGCTGGGCGCGTCCGCCGCCCCGGGCGTGACCGACTCGTGGTGGCGCATGGGCGGCGACCGGGGCCTGGTCGAGTACTCGGAGCTGACGGGCCTGCGGCTCGGCAGAGACGGGTGGACGGACGTGCCGTACGAGGGGATGGGCATGAAGTTCCCCACGTTGTCCGGCACGAGTGTGAGCGGCAACCTGGACGGCGCCGGCTACCTCGGCTGGAAGGCGGAGTTCGAGGAGTTCCTCGCCAGCATCCGCGAGAGCAGGGCGCCGGCGGTGACCGGCTACGACGGCCGCGCCTGCACCGAGGCGGCGATCGCCATAGTCATGTCACACGAGACCGGGAAGCCGGTGCGGCTGCCGCTGTAGGGGACAGCGGATAGTGAGTAGTTGGGGAGTGGAGCGGTCGGTTTTGCCGTGAGGTGTTCCATTGTGTTCCAAAGTGTTCCGTTCCTACCTGGGCGATGGAACATTCGGCCGAAGAATGGAACACGAGGTGTTCCACGGCCCGTACCTGCGGTGGAACAGGGCGGGACAGAATGGGACAGGGGTGTTCCATGATGGATGGTTGGCAGCGGATAGCGGTTGGTCGAGGATCGAAGAGTGAGCAGCTTGGGTCACGGGCGCAGGATAGCACGGATGTACTGGTTGCGCAACCCCGGCTGAGCGGCGCAGCTGTTCATGTACGAACTGACCGTGCCCGCGCCCTTCGATACGGCCCGCCCAAAGCGGCGTCCCTGCTCAGGGTGAACGGGTTGTATGCCCAGCAACTCTGAACAGTTGCTGGCCGGCCTGCGTCAGTCGACGAGACCGGTCTTGATGGCCTCGATCTCGGGCTGGGTGACGCCGATCTCCCGGACGTAGCTCTCGATGCCGTCGTATCGGTCGTCGAGGTGGCGCAGAACGCTGAGCATTGCGGCCTGCGGGCAGAACTCGTCGCGGTAGGTCTGCCAGGAGATCTCTGCCAGGGGCCGATCCGTCATCATCTCCCCGGCGGCCAGCAGGTCCAGGTAGCGGTCGATGAGGAACCGGGCCGACAGGGCGTAGTCCTCGACGATGGTCTCGTGCGGCACGCCGGCGAGGCCGAGAAGCAGGGCGGAGACGATGCCGGTGCGGTCTTTCCCGGCCGTGCAGTGGTACATGGCCGCGGACTGTCCCGCGCCCGCAAGCAGACCGAGGACGCGGCGAACGGCCGGCTGCCGCTGCTCCAGCACCATGGTGTAGATCGCGACCAGCCGGCGCGCCGGCTCGCCGACCTCCGGGAAGTCGGCCTCCAGGTACTCGTCGCCGAGCACGTTGACGCGGCGGTAGTCGACCTCGGGCCGGGCCGCGAGGGCGTTGGGGCGGAACTCGACCTCCCTGGTCAGCCTCAGGTCGACCACGGTGCCGACGCCAGAGTCGATCAACGTGTCCTGGGACGCCGCCGTCAGCGCGTGCATGCCGTCGGACCGGAGGAATTTCCCCCACCGCGTTCGGCGGCCGTCGAGCGTTTCGTATCCGCCGAGGTCGCGCACGTTGTATGCGCCCTCGAGGTCGAGGCGTCTCCGTGGATGCAACAGTGCTTCGTTCAACATGGAGTCTCCCGTGTACGTGTGTTCGCGCTATGGCCGGTCCGCCGTCCACCATGGCAGCGTCCGCTCGACCTCTCGCAGTCGCTGGCGCAGGCCATGCACGTCGGGCAGGATCGCGCGCGCCAATTCCCAGAAGTCGTCCGAGTGGTTCCTGACGTCGATGTGGGCGAGCTCGTGGACGACAATATAGTCTATCAGCGCGGGCTCCAGCATCACGGCGCGCCAGTTGAGGCGGATGGTGCCGTCGTGGGCGCAACTGCCCCAGAGTGTCTTCTGGTCCCGTATGAGCACACGTGGCTTGCTGGCGTGCCCGAGCCGCGGCAGGTACTCGTCTACGGCGTGCGGCAGGAATGCGCCCCAGCCCCGGCGGAGCAGCTCCTTGTAGGGGTGCTTGGCGGGTCGGTAGTAGACGGCCCTCGGGAGCCAGCGGTCGACCCTGGCCGGCAGTATCTCCTCGGCGCGGCCCCTGTACCAGTGGAGCACGGCATCTCGAATCGGATCGGGGCGTTCGCCGCCGGACGGCGCCTCGTCGACACATACGACGAGCGTCCCGCCGTGGAGTCGGGCGGAGGGTGCGGGCTCACGGACGGTCTTGACGACTATCCGGATGTCCCGGCCGAGGTAGGGCAGCATGTCTCCGCCGTCGAGGCGTCTGCCCGCGGCCCGCGCCTCTGAGGACGCGACGGCGAGCCGCTCCCGTATCCAGTCCGCCCGGCTCAGGACGAACTCCCGGACCCGGTCGTTCGATGCCCGCCAGGGAACGGAGACTCGAACGCCGTTGCCGTCGACGGTGATCTGCATGGTCTTCTTGCGGCGCCTGCTGCGGCGCAGCTCGTATTCGATCGTGGTGTCGCGACCTGAGACGGAGTCGCGCTCAGTCGTGACCGAACGAGCGGACGGGCGGTCCCCGCGCCGCCTGGCCTCCGCCGAGGGCGGCGTCAACGAGCCTGCCATATCGTGGATTTCATATTGAGCCTCCGTATCTGCCATGATATGATAGCCGCCGCCTCGCGATCACAGCGATTCTCCAGGAGGACATGGAAAGGTGGCACTTGGGGTGCATCGTCCGTGAACGCTCCGGAAAGTCACGAGCAAGAAGAGAAGCAGCCCGGACTGCCTGCCCGTGTGCTGCGACGGATCGAGTCGCACATCCAGAGCACGACGCTCTCGGGCTTCGTCGAGCTTGTACCGCTGCTGGTTACGATTGTCGTCCTCCTCTTCATAATCCGGCACGCGGATGGGCTTATAAGGTCCCTCGGGTTCGTCGAAGGCGAGCCATGGGACTTCTGGGGAATCGGATTCATAGTCCTCATCATCCTGTTCTACGTCATCGGGCTGGTCACGTCCACGCGGCTCGGCAAGGGGACTATGGACGCGATAAGCGGCGTGCTGTGCCGGGTCCCGGTCGTGAAGACCGTCTTCGGGGTGACCCAGCAGGCGACCACGGCTGTCACGTCGCAGTACAACTTCAGCCGGGTGGTCTTCGTCGAGTGGCCCAGGGAGGGCATGGCGGCGATGGGATTCGTGACCGGGCGCGTGCACTCGACCCAGGGCGCGGACTCCCTGGTGCTGGTGTATATACCGACCGTCCCGAACCCGACCTCCGGCAACATGGCGCTCGTCCTCGAGGATGACGTGATCGAGACAGACATCTCCGTCGAGGACGCGATGAAGCTGGTATTCTCGGGCGGAATCGTGCTGCCGGAGGCCGTCTCGCTGGCCCGTGTGCCCAGGATCGACCTGGACAATCCCCCGCTTATCGGCCGGTTCGAGACGCACTCCGACTGAGCGCGTTTCCCCCGTCGTGGTCTTCCGCGGCAGCCGGAGGACCGGTGGTCTGCGTGCGGATGCCTGTTGTGCGCCCGGCGACGTCGCGGCGAATCGCCGTTGGCTCCCGGGACGAAACGCCCGTATCGATCTTCCCTGAGGGCGGCTTGCCCGTGGGGTGTACGTCGTTCGGAGCCCGCCGGGACGGTGCTCCACGGCTTGGTGCGTCAGGTCCGTCAGAGCCTCGTTACCGGAGCCTCGTCGTCGCCCGGCTCGACAGCCTTGACGGGCGGGACCAGAGGGATAGTGAGGATCATCTCGGTGAACTCGCCCGGCTCGGTCTCGACCTTGATGGTGCCGCCGTGCTCCCGGACAATGTCGCTGGACATCGCGAGGCCGAGCCCCGTGCCCTGGCCGGTGGGCTTGGTCGTGAAGAACGGGTTGAAGATGCTCTCGACGATGTCGTCAGGTATACCGCTCCCGTTGTCCTTGATGCGTATTTCGATGTCCTCTTCACGCCGCCGGCTGGCCAGCCATAGCGTCGGCATGTAGCGTTCCCCGCCTGCCCTGGTCTCCTCGGAGGCGGCCCGCCTCTCCTCGGTCGCGTGGCAGGCGTTTCCGACCATGTTCAGGAATACGCGTCCCAGGTCCTGCGGGATCACGTCTACCTCGCCGACGCTGGGGTCGAGGTCGTGCCGCAGGTCGAGCTGGAAGTTCGGATCGGTGGCCCGGGCGCTGTGGTATGCGAGCTTGGCGTACTCGTCGAGCAACCCGTTGAGGTCGGTGGGCTGCGACTCGCCGGAGCCGCGTCCCATCATCAGCATGTCGTGGACGATCCTGTTGGCGCGCTCACCGTGAGACCGGATGCGCTCGAGGTTGCTTATCAAGTCGCCGGAGATGTCGTCGATGAGGCCCTTATGCTCGTCGTCCAGGTTTTCTCCGACTTCATCAAGCGTTTCCCGCAGCTCTTCGAGGAGCTCCTCGGAGACCTCGGAGAAGTTCTTGACGAAGTTGAGCGGGTTCCTGATCTCGTGGGCGACGCCCGCGGTGAGCTCACCCAGCGCAGCCAGCTTCTCCCTCATGACTATCTGGTCCTGCGCGCGCTGGAGGTCGGCCAGCACTGACTCGAGCTGCTCGTTCTTGCCCTGGAGCTCCTCGGCCAGTTTCTCGACCAGGTTGAGGCGCTGGACTTCCAGCGCGTGGCGCCGGAACACCTCGAGGGCCGCGGCCATGTCGGCGACCTCATCGCGGCCGCCGATCTCGACCCTGGCCTCCAGGTCTCCGCCGGCCATCTGGCGCATCCAGGTCGAGAGCATCTGCAGGCGCCTCAGCAGGATCCGGCCGACGAAGAGCCATGCGATGAGGAGGGCGCCGCCGACGCTGATGCCGCTGATCGCCAGCAGCAGTGTGCGCCCGGTCAGGATCGCCTGCGTCGAGGCCTCCGTTGCCTCCTCGGCGCTGGCCCTGGCCGTGCTGACCAGGACGTCGACGTCGGTAACGAGGTCGACGGCGATGTCGCGATTGAGCGCCAGCAGGTCCTGTTGACGCTGCACGAGCCTCAGCTCCTGCTCCAGCAGGTCGAATCCGTCGTCGGCTCCGATCCCGAGTGCGAACAGTCTGGTCAGCACCGGTTCGACTTCGCCGCCCAGCGGCGACCCTTCCAGGCCGGCCAGATTTCGCTGGATGCGCCCGGCGGCGGCCTCGAAGCGCTCACGGAGGGGTTCGACGAGCGGCGCTTCGGAGATGGCGAAAGCGCTCTCGAGCAGGTGTGTGGCTATCCTCGCGTCGGCCTGCAACTCGGCCATGTGGCGGTAGTGGGCGAACTCATCCTCAGAGAAATGTTGCTCGCGGGGCGCCGGGCCGCTCCCGAGCTCGCGAAAGCCGGTCATCGTGTAGAAGAGCTGGTCGTCGACGGAGGAAACGAGGATATCGTCGAGCAGGATGCGAACGTCCTCCAGGTCCTCCCGCAGGTTGTCGAGCCGGCTCTTCAGCTTGAAGAGGTCAGACATCTCGTTCCGTATGGCATTGATGTTCAAGACCAGGGTGTCGACCTGGCTGCGGATGCGCTCTCCATCGGTGGAGGAGAGGACGTTGGCATCCGAAGGCGTGTTCCCGGCGGTGGTCTGGACTCCGAGAACGGCGAGCTGTCCCTCCAGGGCAAGTCGCCCGTCCTCGATGCTGGAGGCGACGAGGGCGAGCTCGTGCGGCGTCCCCACGGCCGTCAGGCGCGGGGCTGCGTTCACCAGCGTACCGCTATGCTGGGCGATACCGAAGGCGGCCACCACCTCGGGTACGCTCCTGTCGTTGACCTGGGTCTGTGCGTCGCCGACGCGGTCAAAGGAGAACCAGCCGACGATGGCCGCGGCCATCGTCGTGAATACGGCTCCGCCAATGCCCAGGTAGAGCTGGGTCGAGAGGCGGAACCGGCTTTCGAGAACTCTACGAAAGAGTGTGGACATTCGACCCTCGAGCGAGCGCGCCGCTGCGGGCAGGCCTCGCTAGTACTCCCTGCTCATCACATCTACGGGAACGTAGTTGCCGTCGGGCCCTATCACCGTCAGGAACACCGAGTCCGAGCCCTGGTTGTCGTCGTCTCCGTACCTCAGCTCGAATCCGTCCAGGTCGACCTCGGCGTCCCGGACGCTGCCGAGGAAGCACTCTCTGTCGATATCTCTCCCACACCGTTCCAGCCCGGTCAGGGTCAGACGGCCGGCGAGGTATCCCTCGAACGATACGAAGCCGGGGACGGATTCGGGGGCGTAGGCCTCCAGCGCCTGCAGGTAGGCGCTGACAACGGGGATCGAGTCGTCCGTGGGGAAGGGCACCACCTGGGTCACGTAAACGCCGGCGCCGGTTGAGCCAAGCGACCTCGCCAGGGCATTGCTGCCTACGAACGAGACGGTCATGAAGACGGGGTCGATTATGCCGGTGTGCCGCGCCCACGCGATCAACGCGCCTACCGGCTCGTACGCCCCGATCATGATGACCGCTTCCGGCTCGCCCCTGGTGAGGTCCAGGAGTCCGGCCTTGACGGCGGTCGTATTCCGGGGGTAGAGCCCGATGGCCACCGGTACCATGCCCCGTCGTTCGAGCGCGTTCAGGGCGCCCTGGTAGCCGGCGCGTCCGAAGGAGTCGTCCTGGTACAACACGGCGATGCGCGTGATGCCCAGGTCGGTCGTCAGGCGGGCGACCATCTCCTCGGTCTCCTGGTAGTAGGAGGCCCGCATGTTGAGGACGTTGCCGAGCTCCTGGGCGTTCCGCAGGAACTCGGCGCCTGTGAACGGCCCGATGTACGGCACGCCGGCCTCCCTGGCGACCGGCGTCGCCGAGCGTGACGTGGGAGTGCCGACCGCGCCGATCAGCGCGAAGACTTCGTCCGCCTCGATGAGCTGGATGGTGTTGGCGATGGCGGCTTCGGGCTCGTATGCGTCGTCCAGCGATCGGAGCTCCAGTTGGCGTCCGTGGACGCCGCCGGCCTGGTTCGCCTCGTGAAAGGCAGCCTGGATCCCGAGGCGCATGTTCGTGCCGAGGGCCTGGGCGGGGCCGGTGAACGCGGCAGACTGGCCGAATACGATACGGTCGTCGAAGACCCCGGGATTCGTGTCGCCCGCGGTCGGGGGTGTCGGTGTGTCCACCTGGGCGGGCGTGGGGGTCGGCTCAACGTCCGTTCCGCCGCACGAAACGGCGCCGGCAAGCGCGACGCCCAAGGCAAGGCCGAAGGCTATCGCGATCCGGAGCGGGGACGCCTGGCCTATCGTGCTTGGCAGGGAATTGGAATGGGGGTGATTTGCTTGAAGCACCCTTTTCACGCAGTCTTGCGCGTGACCAGGGTCAGGCGATTCTTGCCCTGCTCCCGGCGGTACTGCATATCGTCCATCATCGTCCGCACGAGGTGAATGCCGAGCCCGCCCACGCGCCTGTCTTCAACGGGCCCTTCGAGGTCGGGAGAGGGAGCGTCAGTCAGAGGATCGAATGGACGGCCCTCGTCCGTTATCTCGATCACCAGCGAGTCGCCGTCAGACGTCAGCGTGATCTCGATCTCCTGGTGGACGTCCTCGAGCCCGTAGTCCATTATGTTGAGCCCCAGCTCCTCGAGCGCCAGGTTGACCCGGAAGACGAGCTCGTCGGGCCAATTGTCGCGCCGGCCGAGGTCCTCGACCGCGGCCGTCATACGATCGAGCTCATCGTGCTCCGGCTTGATTCTCAGGGTCAGGCTCGTGCTCAACTCACATCACGTTGCGGTGGAAGGCCATGCAGGTTATGTCGTCCGACTGCGGAGTGTCGCCCGCGAAGTCGCCGACGGCTCCGAACACGGCCTCGTTCGCCTCCTCGGCGGTCCGGGGCCTGGCTGTCGCGAAGGTGTCGCGCAGCCGCTCCATCCCAAACTCCTCGCCCTCGCTGTTCATTGCCTCGGTGACGCCGTCCGTGTAAAGGAAGACGATGTCTCCGGGCGCGACGGTCACGGAGTCGTCCTCGTATTCGAGCCCCGGCGCGACGCCGAGGGCGATTCCGCCGGTCAGACGGAACTCTTCGGAGCTTCCGTCGGGGTGAATCAGCAGGGGCGTGTTGTGTCCGCCGTTGGCGTAGTTGAGCTGCCCGGTTTCGGGGTCGTACACGGCATAGAGGACCGTGACGAACATCGCGGCCTCGTTCTCGGCGTCGAGCAGCTCGTTGACTTCCTGGAGCACCTCGCCGGGGTTGTTCGTTCCTATGGCCGCGCCCTTCAGCAGGGTGCGGCTCGACATCATGAAGAGCGCGGCGGGCACGCCCTTGTCCGAGACGTCGGCGACCGCGAGGCCGACCCGGCCCCGGTCGAGGCGGACTACGTCGAAGAAGTCGCCACCGACGTTGCGCGCCGGCTCCATGTTGGCGGATACCTCGTAGTCCGGGTGATTGGGAAATTCGGTGGGGAGAATCGACTGCTGTATCTTGCTCGCCACGTCGAGCTCGTTCTGGAGGGCGACCAGCTTGTCGCGCGACGAGAGGGCCTCTCGCCACTCCGTCAGGTGCTGCAGCGTGCGGTCTATGGTGACCGTCAGGTCCTCAAAGTCGATGGGTTTGGTGACGAAGTCGAAGGCGCCACGGTTCATCGCGGTGCGGATGTTCTTCATGTCGCCGTAAGCGGAGATGATCACGGAGCGCACGTCCGGATCGACCTCGGGTATCTGTTCGAGCAGGGTCAGGCCGTCCATCTGGGGCATGTTGATGTCCGAGAGGACGATGTCGATCGATCGATCTTCGTTGAGGGTGTCCAACGCCTCGATGCCGTTGTGGGCGAAGACGAACTCGTACTTGCCCCGCCTGATGTGGCGCCGCATGCGTTGGAGCATGAGCGGCTCGAGGTCCGGCTCGTCGTCCACTACGAGTATTTTGAAGGCGTTCTGCATCGGAGTGCGAAGGCTGTATGGGAACCGCTACGCTCATCCCACCCGGGCTGGTGAGTCAGCGTGGCGGCGGGCTACAGGTCGATCAACTCCCCGCCGCGGCGACGGCCTCGGACTGGGACGCGTGGGTCTGGATGATCTTGTCGAAGCCGCTGATCTCGAATACCTCGCGGACTGGGCCCGAGAGCGAGCAGACGGCGAGGTTCTTGTCCTGCCGCTGTAGAGTCTTGGCAACGAGGAGAATAACGCGCAGCCCCGCGCTGCTGATGTAGGTGAGCCGCTCCAGATCGAGGACCACGGCGCTGTCGTCATTGGAGATCGCCGCCTGGAGTGCATCCTGAAACTCACGGGCGTTGACGCCGTCGATGCGGTCCTCGGTGCTTGCAATCAGTACGGTTCCCTGTCGCTCCGTCTTGATCATTTGTCTGTCCTGTCTCCGTTAGCGGTTGGTCCAGCGTGATCGGCTTTCGCGGCGACCTTCTACCCCAGTTCAGGTCAAATGTGGACACCGCAGGGACAACGGCAACCGTCCGGGCGGCCGACGGTCTGCTTCCCCCGGTGCGATTCGACCCGTGATGATACGGCGCGCACAAGACATGCGGCCAGATGTGAAATCGCCTCCACGACAAGAGAAGTCTGCTTGCCGCATTCGATGTTATTCGCTTGCGGACGACAAATCAAGTGCCTTCGCCGGGAATTCGCCGTCTAACCGGAATCGGTGGTGTTCGAGGCAACCCCGGCCGCGGGCAGCAGCCGCCGCGCTATGATCTCGCGCATTATCTCAGACGATCCCGCGGCGATGGTCCAGAGACGGTAGTCGCGGGCAAACCGCTCGACCGGGGTCTCCCTCACGTATCCATAGCCGCCGTGAAGCTGGACCGCCTCGTAGGCGATGCTGTTGGCCGCTTCGGTGGCGTAGAGCTTTGCCATGGAGACCTCGGTCTCGGCGCTCTCGCCGGCGGCGAACCTCGCGGCGGCGTGGTACGTCAGCCTCCGCGCTGCTTCCAGCCGCGTGGCAAGGTCCGCGAACCGGTGGCGCAGCGCCTGGAGCTCGGCGAGCGGCCGGCCGAACGCCTTTCTGTGATGGAGGTGGGCCCGCGTGTCGTCCAGGGCATGCGCCGCCGCGGAGACGCTGAGCACGGCCGCCAGGAGCCGCTCTCTCTGCAGACCCGCGGCCAACTGGTGGAAGCCCCTGTTCAACTCCCCCAGCAGGTTCTCCGTCGGCACCCTCGCCCTGTCGAACACGATCTCGGCGGTGTCCGACGCCAGCATCCCGGTCTTTCGCAGCTTCTTCGTCACCGACAGGCCGGGGATGCCCCGCTCGACCAGGAACTGGGAGACCTGCCTGTGCCGTGGCCCCGCGGAGCCGGTCCTGGCCGACACGAAGTACAGGTCGCCGTAAACGCCGTTGGTGGTAAAGGTCTTGGAGCCGGTGAGCAGCCATCCGTCGCCGTCTTTGACGGCGCGCGTCTCGATGCCGGCCATGTCGGAGCCCGCGCCCGGCTCCGTGATCGCCAGGGCGCAGACCGTCTCGCCGCTTACGATCCGGGGCAGGTACCGGGCTTTCTGCTCGTCGGTGCCGAGGCTGGCCAGCCAGGGCGACGACATGTCGGTGTGGACGATTACGCTGAACGCGACGCCGCCGGAGCGGCAGCGGGCGAGCTCCTCCGCCAGCACGACGGTCATCCAGAAGTCGGCGCCCGCGCCACCGTACCGCTCAGGGTATTCGAGGCCCAGGAACCCCAGGTCTCCGAGTCTGCGGAACAGATCGCGCGGGACCGCCTCACGGTCTTCCCACTCGTCGACGTGAGGGGCTATCTCCTCCTCGACGAAACGCCTGACCGCGGCGCGGAAGAGCCGATGCTCTTCCCGAAAGGGCTCCATAGAATCGCCTCCGGCATTGTATGCGTCCGACCGCGCGCCGCCGCGGCCGCCTGGTCCCGACAGGTCGGGTCACGGGGCGGCGGCCAGCGCGGGCGCTATCCTACAGCCGGTGTGCCGTATGCACAACGCGCGTACAGGCTCCTTCACGGCCGTTCGCGGTCGCCGTTCGGGTGGTAACATCAGGCAATCTGACGTCCCATCGAGGGCGAGCAGGGAGCTGTGAGACCATGAAAGAGACAGCCGAAATCGGTTCCCGCCTGGAACTGTTCGTGGACGACTGGCTGGTGGACCGGCTGCACGGGGCCGACCGCGTGCTGCACCATCCGACGCCGCAGAACGTGGCGCTGCGCTTCGACCGCCCCTGGGAGGGCAACGTCCCGGGCCACTTCACCGTGCTCGGGGAGCCGGGTCTGTTCAGGATGTACTACCGCGGGGCCGGGCACATATACGGGCCCGACGAGCGGGAGGCGCACGAGCGGGTCGTCTGCGTGGCCGAGAGCGCGGACGGCATAGAGTGGACCCGGCCGAGCCTGGGCCTCGTCGAGTTCGAAGGCAGCACGGACAACAACGTCATCCTGAAGGGCCCGGGCACCGACAACTTCGTGCCCTTCCGGGACGGCAACCCGGATGCCGCGCCCGACGCCGCCTACAAGGCGGTCGCGAGGGGAAGGCGGGGACAGGAGCGCGGGCTCTACGCCTGGAAGTCGGCCGACGGCATCCGCTGGTCGCTGATGGCGGATGGGCCGGTCGTCACGGACGGTTGGTTCGACTCCCAGAACCAGGCGTTCTGGGACGGCGTTCGCGGCGAGTACCGCGAGTACCACCGCGACTTCCGCCCCGGACACGACTCGAGAGGCAACAGGAACGGCCGCGACATCAAGACCGCCGCGACGAGGGACTTTCTCGACTGGCCGGACCCGGTGTGGCTCAGCTACTCGCCGGGCAGGACGAACGAGCTGTACACGAACCAGGTGAACCCGTACTACCGGGCGCCCCACCTGTACATAGGGTTCCCGACCCGGTACGTGGACCGCGGCTGGACCGAGTCGACCAAGCTGCTGCCGCATCCGGAGTACCGGCGGTTCAGGGCGACGAACTCGGAGCGGGAGGGCACGGCCGTCACCGACGGGATGCTGATGTCGAGCAGGGACGGCATCAACTTCGACGTGTGGCCCGAGTCGTTCCTCCGGCCCGGGCTTCGCACCAGCGGCAACTGGCTCTATGGCGACAACTACCAGAGCCTGGGCCTGATCGAGACCGGGTCGGCGGTTGACGGTGCGCCGCACGAGCTGTCGTTCTTCGTGACCGAGGCGACGAACCTGGACGACGTCATAGCCCGCTCGCGGCGCTACACGATAAGGATCGACGGCTTCGTCTCGGTCAACGCGGGGCTGGACGGCGGCGAGCTCGTTACGAGGCCGGTCGTGTTCGACGGCGACAGGCTGGTCCTGAACTTCTCGTCGTCGGCAGCGGGCGGCATATGGGTCGAGGTCCAGGACGCCAACGGGCGCGCGGTCGAGGGCCGGAGCCTGGAGGACTGCGACGAGGTCTGGGGCGACGACCTGTCGAGGCCGGTGAGCTGGCGGGGCGACCGCGACGTGAGCGGGCTGGCTGGCCGGCCTGTCAGGCTGCGCTTCAGGTTGCGGGACGCCGACCTGTACTCGCTGCGGTTCGCCCGCCAGGGCGCCGCCGCCTAGGCGACCCGCTCCACGTGCGCGGGCGTGGGCTCGATCCGGGCGCCACTGTCCGGGAATTCTCCGGAATAGACGTCGCCGACGGGGGTCCATCTCTGTGTGTGCGCCGACTCGCGGGCGGCGAGACACATGGCCGCGCTGAGCAGGCCGGCGGCCAGGTCCGTGCGGGCCTCGTCGCGCCCCAGGCAGACGTCGACGAAGTTGCGCGCGAGCGCCTCGTCGCCGCCCAGGTGGCCCGATGTAGCCCTGACCCGTGACGAGTCCACCCGGTCGCTGTGATGGTCGATCACGGTGACCGTTTCCCTGTACCAGTCGAACTGCAGCGTTGCCTCGTAGCCGGTTATCGTCGCGCCACGCGAGCCCGCCGTGCGGCGCGACAGGAAGTTCTGGGTATAGCTGGCGTGGGCGCCGCTCTCGTAGGCCACGAGGGCGGCCCCGGCGTCCTGCAGCCTGATGCCGTCTCCGAAGACGCACAGGTGGTCGCCCGTGCCGATTCCGCCGTCGTCGCCGCGTCTGGCGATGCCCGCCGGGCTCTCGGGGCAGGTGTGGGCCCGGTCGCAGCCCGAGCAGCGAAGCTCGTGCGGCATGTCGCCCCCGTAGGCCATCCGGGTCATCACCGCGGAGACGGCCGTCGGGGCGCCCAGTATCGCGTTGACGTAGTCGAAGTCGTGGGTGGCCTTCTGCAGCCACAGGCCGCCCGTAACGTCGAGCTCGCGGTACGTCGGCAGCGCGTAGTAGGTGCCGCCGTAGGGCACGTAGTTGAAGGCCTGCACCTGGCTTATAGTGCCCAGGCGGCCGCTGCGCACGACCTCTATGACGGCGTGAAAGAGCGGCGTCATGCGCATGGGGAAGGACACGACCACGGACTTCTCGCGCCCCCTGTAGGCGTCGCGCAGCGCCGCGATCTGCTCGTGGGAGATCGCGACGGGCTTTTCGAGGTACAGCGGCAGTCCGGTCGCCGCGGCCCTGACGGCCATCGGCGTGTGGATGTTGCACCGGGTGCCGATCATCAGGGCGTCGAGATCGCCGGCGCGGTCGAGCATGCCGTCGACGTCCGCGAAGAACGCGGTGCCCCGCTCCGGCAGCTCCGCGTCCCGGAGTCGCCGCCGAGCGCCATCCTCGTCCGGATCGGCAACGGCGGCGACGCGAAAGCCGCCGTAGACGCCCCGGAATACCGGGAGGAGGGAGGCCGCGCGCTTTCCGAGTCCGATGACGCCGAGATGCAGTTCCTGGTCCACCGGCTTACCTCCGTCGCGGCCCGCCTGGTTCGCCGGCAAGCCTGCGGGCAGTCCTCAGTCCCTTGTAACACACAGGGGCGGGGCCGGCGATACGCCGGCCCCGCCCCTGCAGGGTCTTATCGCGCGGTTGTGTCTACCAGCGGTCGCGGCCGCCGCCGCCGAAGCCTCCGCCGCCTCCGCGCCCGCGGTCCTCTCGAGGCCGTGCCTCGTTGACTGTCAGCGCGCGGCCGCTCAGCTCCTTGCCGTTGAGCGCGGCTATGGCCGCCTCGGCCTCGCCCTGGTTCGGCATCTCGACGAAGCCGAATCCGCGGGACCGGCCCGAGAAGCGATCGGTTATGATCCTGGCGGACGTGACCTCTCCGTGCGTGGCGAACTCCGCCTCCAGCGTTTCCTCCGTCTCGTCGAACGATAGATTGCCCACATATATGTTCACGTGGACCTCCCTGATGGTGATTCTCCCCCCTCAATGACAAACGTCGCACACGGTCCTGGAACTCACGAAATACGGGGGTATCACGGGAGCGGAACGAGGTTGTACTTGAACGTGGAGTCGGCATCAGTATAACACAGGCCTTCGGGCGGCCGCGTCCGTGATACGATGCGACGCGAAACGACCAACAACAAGGGCAGGGAGAGGTGCAACGTGAGCTCAGGCAAGGGACCCTTTACAGTCGGCGCGATATTCTCGGCCAACCACGGCCACATACGAGGCCACGTCCAGACGTTCAACGAGCTGGACGAGGTCGCGGACGTACACCTGTGCGCCATCGAGGGCGGCGAGCTGGAGGACGTGTCGGCGCTGTCGACGAAGCTCAGGTCCGCCACGCGGGACCTGGACGAGTTCCTGGCGCGCGACGACGTCGAGTTCGTCATCGTCTGCGCCCGCAACGACATCGGGGCTGACGTGCTTCGCCGCTGCGTCGACGCCGGCAAGCACGTGATGTTCGAGAAGCCGGGGGCGATGAACGCGCCCCAGCTTCGCGCCGTCGCTGACGCCGCGCACGCGAAGGGCCTGACCACGGGCGTCATGTTCCAGAACCGGTGGACTCCGCAGGCCCGCGCGGTCAGGAAGGCGCGGGCCGACGGCGCGCTGGGCCGGCCCATGACCGTGGAAACGAGGCTGGCGACCTCCCAGGTCAGGTTCCGCGGGCCGGACGGCTGGATGTTCAATAGGGCGACGGCCGGGACCGGCATCCTGGCGTGGCTCGCGTGCCACCACATCGACATGGCGTGCTACCTGCTGGGCGACCGTATCGTCGAGGTGGCGGCGATGCTCGGCACGCAGGGCCCGGAGGCCATCGACGTGGAGGACACGGCGCTGCTGGTCGTCCGCTTCGCCGGCGGCGCGATGGGCACGATACACGCCGGGTACCACCAGGCCGGGCAGCTGCCTGCGGAGATGGGGGGCAACAACGACTCCTTCGTCGCCGTGCGCGGCACCCGGGGCTACGCCCGGATCGACTCGGCGGGCGCGGCGAGCTACGGGCTGTTCAGCGACGCCGAAGGCTGGGCGTCCGGCGGTTACCAGGAGCACACCTTCAGCGAGCCGCCGTCGACGGCATACGGTGGCGCCGCCGGAGAGGAGTTCGTCCTCGGCCACCTGGCCGCGTCCCGCACCGGGGGCACGGCGCCGACGTCGATCGACGACGCGGTCCACGTCCTGGAGGTCATCGACGCGGCTGTAGAGTCGTCGGCAACGGGCCGCGCGGTGAGGATAGACTGACGGCAGCCGCTGGCCGTTCCCCATTGGCCTTCCATGAGCATGGAAGGCGGGTCTGGTCCGACATGCTTAGATAGGAAAACTCGGCTAATTGAAGGTAGCACTTTGAAGTAGCCGAGTTTTCAGATATACTATCTCTGCAATGGCAGTAGACCGAGATTTGGCTCCCATATTGGCCGGAGCGGCCCGGCAGTGGCCGATCGTCACGCTCACCGGGCCGCGTCAGAGCGGCAAGTCGACGCTGTGCCAGGCCGTGTTCCCACAGCACCGGTACGTGACGCTGGAGGCGCCCGATGAGCGCGCCCTTGCCCGGGACGACCCGCGGGCGTTCCTGGCTGAGCTGCCGGGGGACGCGATCATCGACGAGGTGCAGCACGTCCCGGAGATTCTCTCGTATCTGCAGGTGATGGTCGACGACGACCCCAGGCCGGGTCGCTGGATACTCACCGGGTCGCAGAACCTCTCCCTGCTCCGCACGGTCAGCCAGTCATTGGCGGGTCGGACGGCGATGCACCGGCTGTTGCCGATGACCCACGGCGAGGTCGTCCGTTTCGCCCGGCACCCGGAGACGCTGGAGGAGGCCATGCTGACCGGCGGGTACCCGGCCATACTCGACCGCGGCCTCGACCCTTCGGACTGGCTCTCGGCGTACGTGGCAACCTATGTGGAGCGCGACGTGCGGACGATCAGCAACGTCGGCGACCTGGCCGCGTTCCAGCGCTTCGTAGAGCTTTGCGCGGGCCGTACCGCGCAGCTTCTCAACTACTCGTCGCTGGCGGACGACTGCGGCATATCGCAGCCGACGGTGCGGGAGTGGCTGAGCATCTTGGAGACCGGATTTATCGTGTTCCGCGTGCCGCCTTACCACTCCAACCTGCGCAAGCGGCTCGTGAAGATGCCGAAGCTGCATTTCTACGACACGGGCCTGGCGTGCTGGCTGCTTGGCATCCGCACGCCGGAACAGCTCCGGTCGCACCCGCTGCGCGGCGCCATATTCGAGACGTGGGTCGTCTCGGAGGTCCTCAAGCACCGGGCGAATCGCGGCGAGAGCGCGGGGTTGTCGTTCTACCGGGACCGCGACGGCGCCGAGGTCGACCTCGTGATCGAGCGTCCGCAGCAGGTCACGCTGGTCGAGGCCAAGTCGGCCGAGACCGCGTCGTCCAGCCTTTTCGCCGGTGCGCGCCGGGTCCGCCGCCATCTTGACGACGCGTCCCGGGAGTGCGACGTCGTGGTGGTCTACGGCGGCGACAGGGGCCAGCGGAGGACGGAGGGGCGGCTGACGCCGTGGCGCAGGCTGCACGAGTCGGGTCTCTGAGGACACGAACGGCGTCCGGGCCGCGACTCGGCCGCCTGCTACATGCGCTCGGCGAACTCCCGTAGCGACTGCCCGAGCTCCCGTAGCTGCCATCGCCGGACGTCGTCGGACTCCGCCTCGTCGTCGAATCCCGCGGGCTCTATCGACAGCCGCTCCAGGCTGGAGGCCGGCCATAGCAGCCCCGGGTCGAGCTTCAGGCGGTTGGCGTGTTCGAGGCGCCACTGCTTGAGCAGGCGCAGCCGCTTCGCGGCCGCCTCCCGGTCCGCACGGCTAAGCCGCGGCTTGCCCGACGGACGTGGACGCGGGCGCGTGACCGGGGTCGCCCTGAGCCCCTCGCGAATGGCGCCGCGCAGTCCCGACGAGTTGCGACGGTACCCGTACGGGCCGATGCCCTTGACGCGGGAGAGGTCCGAGGACGGCTCCGACGCAATCGCCACCAGCACGGCGTCGGAGAGAATCTTGAACGGCGGCCGGTCGCGCCGCCGTGCCTCTTTCTCGCGGAAGTCGTGCAGCGAGCGCAGGACTGCCAGGCCACGGCCGTCCAGGTCGCGGGAGCCCTTGATCGAGAGGAACCCCCATTCGGGGTCCGGCTCCGAGTGGCGGACGGCCGCCAGCCGCTCGGTCTCCTCCTCGACCCAACCGGTCCTGCCGAGCTTCCTCAGCTTGCCGTGCAGGACTTCCCTGAGCCGCGCGAGATGGAGCACGTCCGCCGCGGCGTACCGGAGCATCTCGTCCGAGAGCGGGCGCAGCGTCCAGTCGGCCCGCTGCAGCTTCTTGCTCTTGGGGATGTCGACGTCCAGGTGCTCCTTCAGGATGGACCCCAGGCCCAGCCTCTCGGACCCGGTGAACGCGGCGGCGATGCTGGTGTCGAACAGGCCCCGTACGCGGAAGCCCCAGTCGCGGTCCAGGCTGCGGACATCGTAGTCCGCCGAGTGGAACACCTTCTCGAGAGAGGCGTCCGCCAGGAGCCGGCCGAGCGGCGACACGTCCTCGACCGAGAGCGGGTCGACGAAGTAGGCGTCGTCGCCGACCGCGATCTGCACCAGGCACACCCGCTCCGGGTAGCGGTGGAAGCCGTTCGACTCGAGGTCGACGGCGACTCGGTCGTGTCGCGACGCGGAGTCGACGACCGCGTGCAGCCGCGCCGCGTCCGTTATCGTCTCGCCGGCGCCCATCAGCCGCTGGCTCCGGCCCTGGGGCGCCGGGTCTCACGGCCGCCGCGATATGTCAGTCGACCGGAGGTCAGGACGAGAACACTTCCTCGAGCCGGCCCGCGATCGTCTCGGCGTCGCCGTCGTCGAGCGTGTAGACGAAGATCCTGAACGTCTCGGCGTCCGGCGCCTGCAGCATGACCGACGGCGAGCCCTCGAACATCTCGGTCTTGATCTGCTGGGCGTCCTTGCCCAGCGTGTCTGCGTCCACCTTGATGGTCAGGAAGGAGCCGTAGAAGGAGTCGCCGCTCCAGTAGACATCCGGCGAGACTCCCGGCACGCCCTCGGTCGCCTTCGTTATCGTGGTGATCCTGCGGTCGTACTCGGAGATGCGGTCCTCGTGGTTCATCGTGAACCAGTCGTCGAGCGCCACGACGAGGGCGACGATCTGCTGCCGGTCGGACTTCATCGACCTGCCGATGCCCATGCCCGCGGTGGTGGGGATCCAGCTCGACGCCGCGACGCCGTCGATCAGGTCCTTGCGCCCGCAGACGAAGCCGCTGGCGTTCGGCCCGCCGTAGTACTTGCCGCCGAAGCAGACGAGGTCGCCGGCCTGCGCCACTCTCCTGAAGTGGTCCAGGGGGTAGACGTCGCTGGCGCCGTCCACGATCAGCGGCACGCCGTTCCTGGTCCCGATCGCCTGGGCGTTGTCGAGGTCGACGAGATTGGGGTCGCCCGGAGGCGGCGCCCAGTCGTACATGCCCAGGGGATGGGCCCCGTAGGGTGGCCACGGGAAGTAGATGGCGGCCGTGTTGGGGCCGATGGCGTTCTCGAGTTGCTCGTTGGTGCAGGAGGTGTCGTCCCCGACCTCGATCAGCGTGGCCCCCGCCGACGCGATGACGCGGTCGTAGGAGTTGAAGTGCTTCTTCTGCACCAGCACCTCGTTCTTCATCCCGGTGGTGTCGGGAAGCCGGGACAGCTTGTCGGGGTCGGCGCCCGCGATGCAGGCCGCGGTGCTCAGGGCGAGGGCGGCCGCTCCGCCCGAGGTTACGAAGGCCGCCTCGGTCCCCACCACCTCGGCCACGAAATCGCCGGACTTCCGCAGCAGCTCTCCCATGTCCGCGAAGCTCTGGCTGACCTCTTCCATCTTCTCCCGCACGACCGGCGGCGGCCCCGAGCCGCCAACCACCGTACCGGTGCCGACCGCGTTGATCGACGGGCGAACGCCAAGCCTCTCGTAGACACTCACGTTGTCGAACGAACCCATGTGGCTCTCCTGTTTTCTGACCGCCGGCTGCGCCGGCGGATGACTCCCGTTTCGGGCTCAGGCGATTCTACGCGCACGGCCAACGCCCCGCAAGCGGGTTGCGCTCGCCTAGCCTGTTCAGGCTTGAGGTGCCGACTTCACCCAAAATCCGTGGGCCATCCCCTTGAAGAACAGAACATACGTACGTACAATGGCCGGCCCAGGGAGAAACGAGGACGTCTTTGACGAAGATAGCGTGCGTATCGATCTCGCACCTGCCCATGAAGGCAGAGCTGCGAAGGACGCCTCTCCTCCGCGGCAAGCGGGTCATCGTCACGACCCGGTCGGACCGCGGGCCGGAGGTGCTGGACTTCTCGCGGGAGGTCGAGCGTGTGTCGCCCGGAATGCCGCTGCGGGAGGCGGTGTCCCGGTGCGGGGGCGCCACCCTCATCGAGGCTGACGAGTCGTACTACGACCTGGTCTTCGACCGGATCGTGGAGGAGCTGCTCGACAGGAGCCCGCTCGTCGAGAGGGGCGACATTGGGTGCGCCTACCTGGACATGCGCGGCACCGAGGAGTTGTATGGCGGCGACGACGGGATGGTCGACGCAGTGCTGGGGGCTGTGCCCAGCGGCTTCGGGCCTCGCGTCGGCATGGCGGAGTCGAAGTTCGCGGCGTATGCCGCGGCGCTCAGGAGCCTGCCAGGTCATGCCACGAAGGTCCCGGGGGACGCGGCGGCATTCCTCGCGGACCTGCCCGTCGACCTGTTGCCGCTCTCCTGGGAGGAGCGGACGCGCCTGCACCGGTTCAGCCTCCGCACCCTGGGCCAGGTCGCCGCGCTCGGGGCGGGGCCCATGCAGGCGCAGTTCGGCGCCCGGGGCCGGCTGTTCTGGGAGCTGGCCAACGGGGTCGACAACCGGCCCTTCGTCCCTGCCAGGCAGCGCGAGACGGTGACCGAGTCATTGGCGTTCCCCGTCCCGGCGACGTCGATGCTCGCCATACTGCCGGCGGCGGACGTGCTGCTTGGCCGGCTGCTGGCGCACCCGTCGCTCAGGGGCAAGTACCTGCGCTCGGTCGCGATACAGGCCAACGTGCTCAACAGGGCGGCGTGGACGAAGCGGCTCGCCTTCAAGAGCCCCGTGAACAGGAAGGAGGCGGCGCTCTTTGCGCTGAGGAGCTCCCTGGAGGCCGCAGACATCCCCGGCCCGCTGGAGGACATGCGCATGACGGTCTCCGGGGCCGCGGGCGAGTCGGGGACCCAGGCGAGCCTGTTCGCGGACGTTCGCAAGCAGCACCAGCTGCGCGAGGCGATGCGCCAGCTCGAGGAGCGGCTGCGCGTCAGGCCGCCCATCTACAAAATCATGGACGTGGAGCCGTGGTCAAGACTCCCCGAAAGAAGACAGGCCCTGGTCGAATTCGTCCCCTGAACCGGCCGGAGCCGGTGCGGGTCGAGGAGGACGACAACCGCCGGCCGGCCCTCGTCGTCGCGGACGGCCGGCGGGCGAAGATCGCCTCCATAGTGGACGTGTGGGAGATCGTTGACGAGTGGTGGCGGCCCGATCCCGTGGCCCGGCGCTACTACCGGGCCGCCCTGGAGGGCGGCGGGACCGTCACCGTCTTCCGTGACCTGGGCAGCGGGGCCTGGTACAGGCAGCGGGCCTGAGCCCCGGCCGGCCGGACCCGCGCGGAATCTCATGGACTACGTCGAGCTCCACTGCCACAGCAACTACTCCTTCCAGGAGGGCGCCTCGTTCTTGGAGGAACTGCTCGCCCGCGCCGTCGAGCTCGGCTACCCGGCGCTCGCCCTGACCGACCACGACAACCTGTGCGGCGCGATGGAGTTCTCGCGCATCGCGAACAGTCTCGACGTCAAGCCCATCACCGGCGCGGAGGTGACCCTGGCGGACGGCTCCCACCTGACCCTGCTGGCGCGGACACGCCGCGGCTACTCCAATCTCTGCAACCTGCTGACCGCATCGCGGGCCGGCGTGGACGGCGACAGGAGAGACCCGAGGCTGAACCCGGCGCTGCTGAAGGAGCACGCCGAGGGGCTCGTGCTCCTCACCGGCTGCCCGAAGGGCAGGGTGCCCAGCCTCGCGGCCGGCGACCGGCCCGACGCCGCCGAGGCGGAGCTGCGGAGCTACGTGGAGTGGTTCGGGCGCGACGATGTCTTCGTCGAGCTCCAGCAGAACCTGGTCCACGGCGACACGACGAGGAACAGGCGCCTCGTGCGGCTGGCCCGGACGGCCGGCGTGGACGTGGTCGCGACCAACAACGTCCACTACCACGTGCGCGAGCGCCACCGGCTGCAGGACGCCCTCGTCGCCATCCGGCACAACAGGACCCTGGAGGAGACGCACCGGGAGCGGCGGGCCAACGCGAACTTCCATCTCAGGTCGGCGGAGGAGATGGCGCGGTACTTCCGCGGTCTCCCGGAGGCGCTGCGCAACACCCTACGGATAGCCGAGCGCTGCGAGTTCAACCTGGAGACGAACCTCGGGTACCGCTTCCCCGACTACGGCGACCTGCCGGACGGTCACACCGCCCAGGGCTACCTGGAGCAGGTCTGCGAGGCGGCTGCGGCACGCAAGTACGGGTCGATAACGCCCGAGGTGCGCGAGAGGCTCGACGAGGAGTTCCGCCTGATACGCAAGCACGACCTGGCCGGCTTCTTCCTGATCTACTACGAGGTGATCCAGATCGCCCGCGAGGCAATGATCGACCTCGGCCACGGAGACCCCGAGACGCCGCTGGAGGAGCGCCCCCCGGGCCGCGGACGCGGCTCGTCGGTCGCCATGCTCGTGGGCTACCTGATCGGGCTGTCGCACATCGACCCTCTCTTGTACGGCCTGAGCCTCGACCGCTTCATAAACGACGAGATGGGCAACGCGCCCGACATAGACATCGACTTCCCGCGGGACATCCGGGAGGAGACGATCAGGCGCGTGCACGAGAGGTACGGGTGGGAGCGTGCCGCGCTGACCGGCGCGATAGCCACCTACAAGATGAAGGGGTGCATCCGCGACCTGGGCAAGGCCCTCGGCATTCCCGCCGAGGACGTAGACAAGCTGGCCAAGCGGGTCGACGCCCGCCACGCGAAGAGCCTCAAGTCCGAGATGTCCGGCCTGCCCGACTTCAGGCACAAGGTCGACGCCCCGGTCTGGGACACGCTCGTCGATCTCGCCGAGGAGCTGCAGGGCTTCCCCAAGTACCTGATGCAGCACGCGGGCGGCATGATAATCAGCGACAGGCCGCTGATCGACATGGTGCCCGTCGTGCCCGGCGGGATGGAGGACCGCTACGTCTGCCAGTGGGACAGGGACACGGTGTCCGACGCTGGCTTCGTCAAGATCGACTTTCTCGGCCTCGGCGCGCTGTCGCAGATGCAGGAGGCGCTCGAGATGGTCGAAGAGCGCACCGGGAAGTTCATCGACCTGTCGTCGATCGACTTCGACGACCAGGATGTATACGACTCGATACACAGGGCCGACACGATCGGCATCTTCCAGATCGAGTCGGCCGCCCAGATGCAGACGGTGGTGCGTCTGAGGCCGCGCAACCTGCAGGAGATGGCGTACGAGGTGGCGGCCGTCCGGCCCGGCGTGGGCGTCAACGACGGGGTCACGCAGTTCATAAGGCGCTACCGCGGCGGGGCCGAGTGGGACTACGACCATCCCGCCGAGAAAAAGGCGCTGGAGCGCACCCTGGGCATCATCCTCTACCAGGACCAAGTGAACGAGCTGGCCGTCGAGGTCGCCGGTTTCAGCTACAGGGACGCCGACAACCTGCGGCGCGCATTCGGCCGCAGGAACAACAGGGGCCTGATCGAGGCGTACTGGCAGAAGTTCCGGGAGGGCGCCGCCGCGAAGGGCGTGCCCGAGGAGAGCGCCCGCAAGATATTCGGCAAGTTCTCCGGCCAGTACATGTTCCCCGAGTCGCACGCCTACGCCTTCGGCGTCACCGCCTACCAGATGTCCTGGCTCAAGCTGCACCATCCGCTGGAGTTCTTCGTCGCCATCTTCAACCAGCAGCCGATGGGCTTCTACAACATCGAGACCCTGAAGGAGGATGCGAAGCGGCACGGCATACGGGTGCTCAACCCCGACGTCAACGAGAGCGGCGCGAGGTGCGCGATAGTCGACGACAGCACCTTCATGCTCGGGCTGCTGAACGTCAGGGGGCTGGGCGAGGCGAACGCGGACGCCGTGGTGGCCGCCCGCGAGCGTGGAGGCCCCTTCCGCGGCCTGGCCGACGCGATGGAGCGCAGCGGCCTGCGGCGCGAGGCGGTCGAGTCCCTCGTCGCGGCCGGGGCCTTCGACGCGATGACGCCGGACCGCCGGGCGGCCCTGTGGGAGGTCGGCCTGCTCTACCAGCCCGTCGGCGCCCAGAAGACGCTCCGGCTACCAGTCGAGCAGGACATGGCCCAACTGCCGATGATGACCGACTGGGAGGCGATGCTCGACGAGTACCGCACCATGGGCGTCCATCCCGGCGGCCACTTCATGGCCTACCTCCGGGACCGCCTTCCACGAGACGTCACGCCGAGCCGCGGCGTGACCGACCTGGAGGACGGCGCCGAGATCACCGTCGCCGGGCTGGTCATACGCAGGCAGCACCCCAACGCGAGCGCGGTGTTCGTCACGCTCGAGGACGAGTTCGGGCACGTGCCGCTGGTCGTGTGGCCGCAGGTATTCGAGCGCTACAGGCTCGCGATCCGGGAGCCGATGCTGAAGGTGCGCGGCTTCGTCTCCCGCCGCGACGGGACGATGAACGTCGTGGCGCGGCACATAGAGGGCATACCGCTCGACTACGCCCTGCCGCCGTCGAAGAACTGGGGCTAGGGCTTCCGGCCGCGAAGCCGTGCTTAGCCCTTGAGGGCAGGCGTCTTCTCCACAATTCAGATGGGCCCTTGTGCCGACGCTGCCACGGTTCTGATGGTCCCGGCGAAGAGGGGCATGGAGTTCTCAAGACTTGGCAGCTAAACTGGTTTCGCCAGTGGCAGTGGCCGTGAGCGAGGACTGGCGACTGGGCCTGCCGGATGCAGGATCAGTTATGGAGCGAGAATGATGGACTTCCTTCCCGAAAACTGGACATTGTGGACAGCCAATGTCATGGCCCTGCTTGCTCTCCTGAAAAGCACGGGTAAGGAAATACAGCAGCTGTGGTCCACTGTAAGGCAGTGGACAGGCTGGACGATTATCTCAAGGTTGTATCGAAGAGCGAAAACCCGATACAGACTACGCGTGGCAAAGAAAGCCATGCGACGGACGCTGGAAACAAAAAGCCTAGAGATAGGAATACAAGCGTACGATAACTGCCTAGCAGGCAACCCAAGCAGATCAAAGCGCGATCAGTTGGGCGAGATCACACCTGCGAAGCCACATTGGCTCAATGACTACTATGTGGCAGTCGCGTTGGAATCCCTGTCAGCCGAGAGAGACGTTGTCAAGGCGACACGCTACTCGCCGAATCAATGGCCGCCGAGGCCACAAGCCTTCTGGTTTGAAGCCGTCGACGCCGACAGATGCGCTCGTGAGGAGGCCGCGAGAATAGAAGCGAATAGCAAATGCCTCGCTTACCAATCCCCTCTCGTTCGTTGCTCCCAACCGACCAGGTTCGAGTTCCAAGCCTACGCGCAGACACTTTCACCGGCTAGTGTACGGCATGGGACGACGTACAGGCTGAAGGACAAGGCGCCGCCGTGCGAGCTGTGTTGGGAGAAAGAGGTTCAAGAACGAGACATACGGAATCTGGTAGACAACATCACGAAATACGACCTAGCAGATATGGCGTCCCCGGCAATCACGGGAACGAATGGAGAATTCCAGAAGGTAGTTGCGGACGCGTGCATCGAAAGCCAGTGTTCGGCTGATGTGGACTCAGTCAAGGTAGTCGTCACGTTGGCAATCGAACTCCGTCGAAAGCAAATCGCCCCATGCGCCGTCCGATCGCGAGACGAGTGGCGACTAGGCGAGAAAGAAGAGCTTGTGGCGGCCCTCAAAGATCACATTGACAGTCAGATAACACGGTGAAGGCGTAACCCAACGGGCCGTACAACATCGGGGAACGTTAAGCGGTGCTGCTTGTGTACTCCTTACCAATAGCTGCCCGTTTGATGGTCAAGTGCTAGTTCCGGCCGCGAAGCCGTATACTGCCCTGTACGCCGGCCGCCAGGATGCACCGGCCGGGAGGAGGCGACCATTGCTGGAGAAGTTTCACGTTCCCGAGGAGCTGGAGGTCAGGGTCCGGGCCGACGACGCGAGGTGGACGACCGAGCGCCTGCTGGAGGCCTGCGGGATGCCGCCCGACGACGCGGCGCTGACGGCCGACGTGCTCATGTACGCCGACCTGAGGGGCATCGACACCCACGGCGTGAGCAACCTGCTGCGGGGATACCTGGCCAGCCTCCTCGAGGGCGGCATCAACCCGACCCCGAACTGGAAGCTCGTCCGCGACAACAAGGCGACCTGCCTGATGGACGGCGACGGCGGCCACGGCATGGTCGTCTCGCCGAGGGCGATGGCGGAGGCGATAGAGCGCGCGTCGAAGTACGGCATCGGCGCGGCGTCGGTGGTCAACTGCCGCCACTTGGGCCCGTGCGCCTACTACGCTCACATGGCCGTCGAGCACGACATGCTCGGCATGGCGACGACGACCGGCGGCGTGCGCATGGTGCCGACGTTCGGCACGCAGGAGCTCCTGGGGCTCAACGCGCTGGCTTTCGCGGCGCCGGCGAAGACCCTCCCGCCGTTCGTCTACGACGGCGCCCCGAGCGTCGTCGCGGGCAACAAGATCTACCTGGCCGAGCGGCTCGGCGAGACGATCCTGCCCGGCTGGATCACGGACGCGAAGGGCAACCCGATCATGGAGGAGTCGGAGATCCCGGACGAGTACATGCTGCTGCCGCTCGGCTCGACCAGGGAGGGCGGCTCGCAGAAGGGGTACGCGCTGTCCGTCATGTCGGAGGTGCTCACCAGCGTGCTGACGGCGACCGGCGCCGGGCCGCGGCGAAGGGGCGGATCGGTCCACCATTTCGTCGCGTGGGATATCTCCGGCTTCAGCGACCCCGACGAGTTCAAGGACGACCTCGAGCAGTACCTTACCGACCTGCTCGACTGCCCGCCCGTCGAGGGCGCCGGCCGAGTGCTCTACTCAGGCTACCCCGAGGCGCAGACGGAGGCCGATCGCTCGGAGAAGGGCATCCCCTACCATCCCGAGGTGGTCGACTGGTTCCGCAAGGCCACGTCCGACCACGGCGTCGAGTGGCGTATGACGTAGTCGCAGCCGGCGGCTTGCCGCGCTACAGATTGGCTTGGGCTTCTACGTAGTCGAGCTGCTTGGTGTAGAGCTGCAGGCGGTAGCGCTGGGTGTCGGCGACGATGAGCCGGGAGCGCGCCGCGTCGAAGTTGACGCCGGTCGGCAGCGCGAACCGCCACTCCGGCTCCAGGCTCGCCCTGCGGCGCGCCTTCTGGATGTCGGGGTTCGCGTCGACCGTCAGCTTCGCCCAGGCGGATAGCTCCTGGGCGTCGCCGGCGAGTGTCGCCAGGAATGCCCCCGATCCGTCGAACACCTGCACGCGGCTGTTCGCCCAGTCGGCCACGTATACGTCGCCGTCCGGGTCGACGGCCACGTCGGACGGGCGGTGGAGTTGCCCCGGCCCCGTGCCGGAGGAGCCGTATCGGGCGACGAATTCGCCGTCCGGCGTGAAGCGCTGCACGCGGTCGTTCTTGTGGTCGGCGACGTAGACGTGCCCCGCGTGGTCTACGGCCGCGCCCCAGGGCGAGTCGAACATGCCTGGGGCGTCGCCGAAGCCGCCCCACTCGCCCGAGTAGGCTCCGTCCGGGGTCAGCCGCTGGACGCGGTGGTTCAGGCTGTCGACGACGTAGACGTTGTCGCGGGCGTCGATGGCGATGCCGGACGGCCGGTCGAATTGTCCGGGGCCGTCGCCCGGCGCGCCCCACTGACGTAGCGGCTCGCCGTCCGCGTCGAAGACCGATACGCGGTTCGACCACTCGTCGGTGACGTAGACGTTGCCGGCGCCGTCGAGGGCGATTCCGGCCGGCCACGTGAACTGGCCGTCCCCCGAGCCGTAGTCTCCGAATGTGGCCAGGTGCTGCTCGCGGCCGGGCTCCGGCGGCATGTGGAACTTGCCCACGCGGACGCCGAACGCCCGCGGCTCGAGCGGGTCGCCGTAGCCTGTGCTCTCCATGCCGCGGCTGAGCACGTAGACGACGTCGCCGTCACCCACGGCGGTCGCGATGGGGAGCGCGAAGCCCTCGCCGGGCCACTCCATGCCGCCCATGTACTCGCCCACGCAGTGGGAATAGTCGTAGACGCGGCCCGCGACGACCTGGGTCAGCATGACGTCGTCTCGCCTACGCTAGCTGCAGCTCGCGGGCGGACACGACCAGCTTGAGCATATCGACGACGCGCCCGGTGGAGGTCCGCGCCTTGCCCGGCGTCGTCCAGGTGAGGTCGCCGTGCTCCGCGGCGCGGCGCTCCAGGCTGCTCCTCGTCTCGTCGTCGACGTCGGGCGCGCCGAGGAAGTCGACGCAGGCGTCGACGAGCCGCGCCGGCGCGGTTGGGGCGTCGGCCCGCAGCCTGTCGACCATCTCGCCGACGCCGGGGCGGTCCAGATCGGCGACCAGCGCCGACATGAAGTTGACCCGCTCGACCAAGGCGCCGCTCGTGATCCACTCGTCGCCCGTCTGCCAGCCCTCGACGGACGGCGGGTTGAGGAGCTCCTGCCCCATGTATCCCGGCTGCCGCGACAACTCGCCGTAGCCCGGCACGGGGAAATCGGCGCCGCCTACCAGCCTGAGCGTTCCGGCGACGACCTCGGCGGGAGACTTCACCCGCGTCTTGCGGGCGTTCCTGAAGGCGTCGGAGTTGAACATGGTCCTGAGCACGGGCCGCATCTCCGAGCCGGACTCCAGGAACGCGGCGGCCATGGCGTCGACCGTCTCGGGATCCTTCGGCGGCGTGCCGTTCCAAGCGGGGACCTGCACCTCGTCGGCGACGAAGAAGTTGTACAGGTGGCGGGCGACGAACCGCGCCGTCGCCGGCTGGCGGCAGATGATGTCGATCACGTCCTCGCCGTTGAACCGGCCCGTCTCGCCCAGGAAGGTCTTTTCGCCGTCGTCGTGGTCCTCGGGCCGGTAGCGGAAGCTCCAGTCGAAGCGGCCGTAGGGGAAGCGCGGCAGCTTGTAGTCCATCGTCCAGCCCGTGAAGGCGCGGGAGCACTCGTACACGTCGTCCTCGGTGTACGAGCCGACGCCCATGCTGAACAGCTCCAGCAGCTCGCGGCCCCAGTTCTCGTTCACCGCCCTGGCGTGGTTCTCGTTGTTGTCGAGCCAGTAGATCATCGCCGGGTTCCTGGCGACCTCCAGGAGAAGCTCCCTGTAGCTGCCGAGCCCCTTTTCGCGGAACATGTCGATCATGTCGGCGATCTCGTCCCAGTGGTCGACCTTGGAGACGCCCGTGGCGAAGACCTGGTGCCAGAAGAGGGTCATCTTCTCTTCGAGGGGGCGCCGCGTGTTGACCATGTAGTAGAGCCAGGTCGCGGAGCCTGGGTTGCTCATCGTGCCCGGCTTCCAGGTCCAGGGCTGGTAGCGCAGCAGGTCGAGCCGGTCGATCTCCGGCTGCCGCTCCGGGTGCAGCAGCTCCTCGACCGTCGCCTCGTAGCCCGCCTCGGCGCGGCGGTCGAGCTCGTCCCGGGTCGCGCCGAACCCGGCGCGGCGCATCAGGTGCGCCATCAGCGCGATGTCTTGCTCGCTCATGGTCACGCTAGCCGTCCGGTGCTTCTCTATGGGACCAAGCTGCGCCCGCGCGCTTCCGCAATCACGGCCAAATGCTCTTCCCAGTCCGGTTCCCTGTCTGGACCTGGCACCGCGTCGCAACCGCGGAAGAAGTCCTCGAGGTCAGCGACCGATTCGAAGAGTTCCAGGCGCTGGCGCTCGTCCGATTGGGGGACGGAACGATCGCGGTTGTCGTCTGGAGTGGATCGCTGGACGCTGGCCATGCTATTCGGCTGCCCCGCAAAGTGTGCAGCCATATCACAATTGCACACGGTGCCCCGCAGGTCAACTCACCAACAGCCCTGTAACTGTTCAGAGTTGGTGAAGCGGAACGTCTGAACTGTGATTTGTGGGATTCTGATGATTGGGATGATTGGGGCTGGGCCTCGCCCGCACTTCACGGCGGCCCCTCGATACACCCCGACGAAGCGTCGGGGCACTCGGGGCGAACGGGTCAGGTGTCCCCTCGACTCTGAAACAGATGCGGCGCCCTTTGGTGCGTTGTACGTAGTGCACCGGTTGCAGACGCGTTACAAGCCCGGACCGTCTTCCGGCGCTTCGTCGAGTTCCGAGGGCTGCTCCGGTTCGAGCACCTGGCCCTGGTCTATGCGCTCGCGGGTCGTGACGAGCGCGCCGTACAGGTCCATGGGAGGTGGCGTGTAGGTGCGGCAGTCGCGCAGGAACAGCAGGCTGGCTTCGGGTCTCCGGCCGGTCGCCCCCTCGAGCGCGGACGCGTAGAGAGCGAGCTGCGGGAGGTACGGAGCGGCCGTCTCGGCCACGCCGCCGCGGACCTCGTCCGTCTTGAAGTCGACGACCCGCCATGCGCCGTCGGCCTCGTACGCCAGGTCGATGGCGCCGTGGACCGGCACGCCGTCCCAGTCCCACGAGAACGGCAGCTCGAAGTGGGCGCGCGTGTCCGGGTCGCGCAGCGTCTCGGCGAGGGGGCTGGCGTCGAACAGGTCGAGCATCGCGTCGACCTCCGCTACGACCCGCGCGGCCGCCCGTTCGTCGAGGTCGGCGCCGAGCGTCCGCGCCAGCCGGGGGAGCGACGGCCGCTCTCCGGTCGTGAACCACTCCTCGATGGCCACGTGCGCGAGGTTGCCCCGGACGAGGCCGAGCCCGTCGCCGTGCCCGACGAAGGCGGCGGCGTCCGCCGGCGCCTTCAGCGCAGTGACCGGCGTGCTCGACCGCAGCGGGATGACCCTCGGCCGCGCCACCAGGTCGGCCATGTAGTCCACCTCGGCGCCCTCTGGAGGCGCCGCCACGGACGAGGGCGCCGGCCTGCGGGCGATGCTCCCCACGTCGACGGGCAGGGGAGGGCGGACCTCGACGCCGCGAGGCGGTCGTTCTCCGAACGCCTCCAGGGCCGACTTGAGCCAGCCGTCGCCCCGGCCCGCCTCGTTGCCGCTCACGTAGAGCGTGTCCGCCGCCCTGGTCGCGGCGACGTAGAAGAGGCGCTTGTGCTCGGCGGCCTCCTCCACCTGGTCCCGCCCCAGCAGGTAGGAGTAGAAGCCGGGGCGCCGGCGGCCATCGCCGGAGCCCACCTCCTCGCTCAGCGTCGGGGCGATTCCCTCGTCGCGCCACCGCACCTGGTCGTACGAGCCCCGCGACGCGAGATGGGCCTCCGGCACGAACACAATGGGGAACTCGAGGCCCTTGGCGCCGTGCACCGTCATCAGCCGAACCGCGTCCGAGTCGTCGAGCACGGCGAGGCCCTCGCGGGCCGCGAGCTCGTCGCGCCGCCGCCGGACGTACGTCACCAGCTCGTCGAGCGAGCGGTCGGACAGCGTTCGGGCGATGGCCGCGAACTTCCGTATGTTGGCCAGGGCCTGCTCGCCGCCCTGCAACGGCGCCCAAACCGCCTCGTATCCCGTGAGCGCCAGGGCCCGCTCCAGCAACGTGGCCGGCGCGGCGAACGGTGCCATGCTTCGCAGCTCCGCCAGCACCGCGGCGGCCCGGACGCAGAAGGGGCGGACCTCGTCGGACACTCCGTCCGGCGGCTCGCGCAGAGCGTCGAAGAGCCGACCGCGGACCGACCGCAGCGCGAGCAGCGACTTGTCGTCGATCATGAACAGCGGCGACCGCAGCGCGCCGACGAGGGCGATGTCGTCGTCCTGCTCGGCCAGCCAGCCGAGCAGGTTCGTCAGGTCGAGCACCTCCTGACGCGTGAAGAATCCCGCGCCCGCGGGTGTCCGGTAGGGGATGCCGTGGCTCTCCAGCGCCGCCTCGAATACGTGCACGTTCGCCAGGCGGCGGAGGAGAATCGCCACGTCGGACGGCCGCGCCGGCCTTGTCCGCCGCGCCTCCCCGTCCCAAACGGCGTCGCCGCGCCGCAGCAGCGTCGATATCTCGGCAGCGACCGCGTCGGCCTCGACGCGGCGGCGTTCGTGGTCCTGGGGCCTGCCGGCGCCCGGCCCGTCGGGAGAAATGGGAAGCAGCACGAGATGTGGACCCGGGGGACCGTCGGCCCCGCGCCCGGTCATCGCCTGCATCGGGGCCTCGAAGTCCTCCCGCGGGTCGCCGAACACGGCGTCGAACAGCGTGTTCAGCGTGTCGACCAGCGAGTCGTGGGCGCGGAACGACTGGCTGAGCGCGTGGACCGCTCCGGAGGACTCGATCTCGCGGTGCAGCCGGGTGAAGTTGCGCACGTCGCTGCCGCGGAAGCGGTAGATCGCCTGCTTGACGTCGCCCACGAAGAACCGGTCGGGCCCGGGCGGGCCGGTGGCGCCCCGCGACAGCAGATCGACCACCGCAACCTGGGACGGGTTGGTGTCCTGCAGCTCGTCGACCATCAGGTGGCGGAACCGGGCCCGATACGACGCGGCGACCTCCCGATGCGACCACAGCAGCCGCGCCGCCTCGATCTCCAGGTCCAGGTAGTCGAGGGCGGCAAGCGTCCGCTTGCGGGCGGCATACCGCGCGCAGGCGTCCTCGAACAAGTCCCTGAGCGAGTGCAGGACCTCCAGCGCCGTCTCGTCGTGCTCGTTCCAGCGTGGGTTCTGGCGCAGTTGCGCGGCCGCTTCGCGCAGGCCGCGCATCGCGGCCCTGACGTCCTTCACGTCGCAGGCCCAGTTCCTGGCGCTGCCGCCCGTCAGGTTGACCCTGTCGCCAGCCTCGAGCACGCGCTCGAGCAGGTCGTCCCAGTCGCCCTCGGCCGGATCGCCTATCGCGGCAAGCACGCCCTCGAGCGTCCGGGATAGCGCGTCCTCGTCGCCCGAGTGGGCGCTCCGCAGCCAGGAGACCGAGTCGACGAACTGCGGGCGGACCTTCTCGACAGCGTCGCGGGCCCCGGCGTCCAGCAGCCCCCGGACGTGCGGCGCCCACGTCGCGGGCGTGTCCCCGGGCAGGGCGTCGTAGGCGGCCCGCACTTCGTCCCGACGCGCGACCATCAGCGGCAGATGGTTCGTCAGCCCGAACACGCCTATCTCCCGGATGGCCAGCGCGCGACGGTTGTCGGCGTCGGCGGCCTCTTCCAGCGCGTCGACGCACGCCGTGATCGCCTCCAGCTCGGCCTCGTCGTCGGCCAGCACCCGCGCGGCGGGGTCGATCGCCGCCTCCACGGGGTTCTCCCTCAGGATGCGGCGGCACAGGGAGTGGATCGTGCCGATGACCGCTTCGTCCAGGTCCGCCCGGTGCCCGGCCAGCCCGGGCCGGCCGAGCACCTCGCGCCGGACGCGTTCGCGCATCTCGGTAGCGGCGGCGTCGGTGAAGGTGACGGCGGCGATCTCGGGGATCTGGTGGTCCGCGAGAAGGGACACGTAGCGCTCCACGAGAACGCGCGTCTTGCCGCTGCCCGCGCCCGCCGTGACGAGCATGTCCCGCCCGCGGTCGCGGACGATCGCTGCCTGCTCGGAGGTCAGTCCCATCGCTTCCACCGTGTGAGCGCGTTTACCCGGCAGACGTGGCGGAAGGAGCAATAGCTCGGACAGGGCGCCACCTGTGGATTGACCCGGAAGTCGCCCGACTCCACCGCGCCGCGCACGTGCGCCGCGACCCCGACGACGTCTTCTATGACATCCGCGGCTTCCGGATCGGCGGAGTCGAGGCGCCACTGGCGGATGTTCGGGTTCGTCCACGCGTAGCGGGCGATGACCCTGCTCGCCCGCGCGTCCTCGCGCGCCAGGTAGCCGTAGAGCTGGAGCTGCACGCGCCGCCCCGCCTTCACGTCGGTCTCGTATATTGCGCTCCCGGACTTGTAGTCGACTATTACGACCGTGTCTTCGGCCTCGTCGAGCCGGTCGACGGTCGCGGTCACGCGCAGCGGCGGGTCCAGCGGCAAGGCGGCCGTTATCGGTTTCTCGGCGCCGACGATCCGGGTGACACCGTCGCGCACGCTGTACTCGGCCTCGCGCTCCAGCAGCAGCTCGAGCCGCAGGAGAGTCTCCTCCCAGTCCAGCCGCCACATCGCCGCACGTCCGAACCCCCTCTCCGCCGGGGCCCTGCCCCAGATCGCGGGACCGTTCGCACGCAGGTTGGCGATGGCCTCGTCCAGCGTGTCCGGCGCCAGGGGCAGCCCGCGCTCCGCCAGCGGGGCGAGCGCGTCCTGCAGGACGTCGTGGATCACCGTCCCGCGCGTGGCGGCGTCGGCCCCTTCCGTCTCCTCGTCCAGCTCCCTCAGCCGCAGCGCGTACTGGGAGAAGAACTGGAAGCCGCAGGTGCGGTACGACTCGAGCCGGCTGGCGCTCCACACCGCGTCCTCGTCGGTGAGCCACGTCGTCATGCCTCCCGGGAGGACGCCCTCGTAGGCGCCCGCGTGGGCGAACGAACGCCGGAGCTGCTCGACGGGGACCGCCGAGCGGACGACCGGCCACGCGGGGGCTTCCAGCGGCCTCAGCCGGCTCCCGTCCGGCCACCGGGTTGTGCACGCGATGGCCAGCTCCCGCCGCGAGGCCGCGCGCTCGGGCGGAATCGACCGCGTCTCGACTATCTCCCTGGGGCTCGCCGACTCGACATACGAGTCGAAGTAGTACGAGGCGGCGGCTGGCCGGTCGCGCTCGTCGAGCCGGGTCCTCCACAGGGCGAGCGTACGGTCCGCCCGCGTCCGGGCCGACTCCCAGAGCTCGTCTTCCGCGAGCCGCGCCACGGGCGGCAGGTCGAGCCCGGCGCGGTTGAGGGCGCCGCGGGCATCCCGGTCGAGCAGGGCGGTGCGGCGCTGCGGAGCGGGAAACTCGCCCTCGATCAGCCCCCCCAAGGCAACGAAGTCGAACCGCAGCCCGTGGAGTGTGTGCATCGGCGCGAGAAGTACGCCGCCGGCCTCCCGGAGCAACACCGCCGGCGCGTCGAGCTGTCGCTCCAGGCGCGCGGCGAACGCCTCGAACGACTCGGGCTCGCTCCCGAGGGTCTCGTGAGTCGAGGCGAGCTCCCTGAGGTAGCCCTTGAGGGCCTCGATCTCGACGTCGACGCCGGGCTCTCGCGAGCCGGCCCCGACGATGGCGCGCTCGCCGAAGAGCGCCTCGTCGAGGCGGTTGGCGTGCTCGGAGACGAGGCTCGTGGGAGGCTCCAGGAGAGCGCGGAGCTCGTCGAGCGCCACGGCCATGCCGTCCCCGGCCTGGAGGAGCAGGTCGCGCATCGAGTCCGATGCGGTCGGGTCCCCGGCTTCCGTCCGCAGGCCCTCGACTATCCGCCCGAGCGTGTCCCAGCCGGCCCAGAGATGCGCCTCGCGCCCCCGCCGCGCGAACCGGGCGACGTGGCCTCGCGAGAGCCCCCACCGGCGCAGATCGACGAGTCCGCTCGACAGCACGGCGACCGCGTCCCGCAGGTGCCAGCCGTCCCGCGCGAGGGCCAGCACCCGGCGCAGCCAGACCCCGAGGGGCCGGGCGCCCAGGCGCTCTCCCGCGGCCGGATCTAGCGGCAAGTCGTACTCCTCGAAGACCTGCCGTGCCAGGGCCAGGTGCGGCGGCGCCTGCCTGAACGCGACCGCGAAGTCGGAGGGCCGCAGCGACGGCTCGTCTGTCAGGCGCTGCTTGATCTGCCTGGCGATGGCGCGCATCTGGCCCTCGCGGTCCGCCGCGTCTCCCGCCGTCACCTCCAGCGCCCGCGCGGGCAGGGCGTCCGGCAACTCTACGACGGTGGCGTCGGGGAACAGTCCCCGCAGCCTCTGGTGGTCGTAGTGCGCCTGCTCTCCCGCCGCGGGGTCGAGCGTGACCACGATCTCGGACCTGTCGGCAAGGGCCTCGAGCAGCGCGAGCTCGCCGCCCCGGAACGCCTGGAAGCCGTCGAGCGCCACCATCGGCGGCGTCGGACGGCCGGCGCGCACGGCGCCGGCCGCTGCCAACGCGGTCTGCGCCGGATGCGGCCAGCCACGCCGATCGAGCTCCGATGCGTAGGCCTCGAAGATGGCGCCGAGGGCGACCAGGGCCGGCGAGTCCGTCTCTTCGGCGGCCGACGAGAAGGCCCGCGGGTCGACCGCCTCCGCCAGCAGGTCGTCCACGGCGGCGCTGAGTAGGCCGGCGAACCCGTTCGTGCCCGCGATCGGCTCGAAGTAGGCCGCCGGTCCGCGTTCTATCTCGCGTCGCGCCGTCCTGGCGAGCAACTCGATGGCCAGCGTCCGGGAGGGAAGCCACGTCCCTGGAGCCAGAGCCCGGCTGAACTGGGAGACCGTCTCCACGCGCAGCCGCAGGGCGACGCCGCACCGTCCGACGAGTCGGCGGCGGAACTGGTCGCCGTGGCGCACGGTCGGTACGAGCACGACGGCCTCGGAGAAGGGGTCGGCCTCGTACAGGGCGGCCAGCCGCGAAACGACCTGGTCCGTCTTTCCGCTCCCGGGCCCGCCGACGACGAGCGTCAGACCGGGCATGGCCGCACCTCGGCGAACCGCGGCCGGTTCGTCAATACTCGCTTTCCATAGGGCTGGCGCTTTCCGCGACCCGGGCGATTGCGTCCAACTTTTCTCCGACCTCGGGGTCTATCTCTGAGTCGGGCACGTGCTGGGCCAGTTCGTAGAAACTCTTTTTGCTCATCAGATTCGGCAGGTCGAGTTTCGCGAAGTAGGTGCGAAAGAGAGGTGTGAGGAAGTCGTCGCTCACCTTGGCGTCGGGGCCCCAGGGCGAGCCCCGACCCAGGGTTTCCATCGCGTCGCCCACCTCGTCGATGGCATCGCGCATAGCTGATATTCGTCGGTTTGCTTCGGCCATTGCGAGAAGAGGACCAGGCTCCGCTTCGAGAGCAGATGCCTGTGCATACGCCTCCAGTGTTGCCTCGGTACACAGGTAGCTTTCTATCTCTCGGCGGTTCCAGCGCTCAGCTTGCCCGGTTCCCGGGGTCTCGGACTCGCGCCGGTCGAAGAGCGCCGCAAACTTCAGGTTGGGAAGAGCCTCTCGCAGGCCATAGTAGTGATTCCACGCTGCGGATTCGTTGCTTCCCACGTAGTGAACGAAGGGTCGCTCAAGCGCCTTGGAGGCCTCTCTGTGGCCGAGACGATGGGCGAAAGCCTGCAAGATGGTGAGGTCGGTCGATCCTTCCAGGTAGAGTACCCAGCCGGTCTGCTCAGCCTGGTAGTAGTGCTCGAAACCGATCTCCCTGAGCGACTTGAGCACCTGGCTTTCGCTACCGTCGATGCGATGCGGATGCCCTACGAAAGCGACCACCATGTCCCTGTCTGCTGCCTCGTTGAGGATCACCTCGGAGTGGCTGGCGGCGATGATCTGGGCGCGGCTTTCGGACGCTGCTTCTGAAATCAGGCGATAGGTCTGCCGCTGGCGCAGTATCTCGAGATGCGCGTCGGGTTCGTCCAACAGCAGCACGGCGCCGGGATTGGCATACATGTACGCCAGGATCAGCATCGTCTGCTGCAGGCCCCGTCCGCCTGATGACAGATCGAGCGAAACGCCACGCTCACGGTAGCTCATTGCAATCTCACCGCGTTCCTCCACATAGCGCGGTGGGTCGAGCTCCGCGCCGAAGAGACTTCGGACGTGCTCCACCAGTTTCTTCCAGTCACCGGGCTGCTCCTCGTGGATGCGGTGGCAGAGATTGCGCAGCACCTCGGCGGTTCGTCCCTCGCCTACGCGCACGTTCACCGCGCCACGGTCGAGGCGAGTCTCCGCCGCCGCAAGGCCCGACATCGGTGGGAGGAAGGCGATCTGGACTTCGCCAGCTTCGTGAGGGACTGGCATCCGCCGAGGCCCATCGCCGGTGGGGAGGGCCAACGGACGGCAGTAGAATGACTCCTCATTGGCGTAGTCGAACTCAAAACCGCAAGTCCATTGGCCGCTCTTAGAGGTGCCCTCGACCACGATGTCGATACGGACGTTCTGGGTCCTCTGTGAACCGTCCGATCTGACAACGTCCCTTATGTGCAGGTCGTGCCACAGGAGCCTGGCGCTTGGGACCGGAATCGCCACTAGGTCCCGGCGGTTGACAGTGACTCCTGGCCGTTTTTCAGGGGCGCTCTTGCCCGAGCGCTTTTCCTTCCAGCGCTTGAGGCCGATGTCCCAGAGCGCCAGGGCCTGCATGGCCGATGTCTTGCCGGAGTTGTTTGGGCCGATGAACGCAACGGGGTTTCCGAGCTCGATCTCGACCTCGCCAAAGCGCTTGAAATTACGTACGGTGAGCTTGGTGAGCATGTGAGTCCGCCGTGGTCGTTCGCGCGGCCGAAACGACCAAGGCCTACGCTTCGTTGGCAGTGTATCACGCCCTGCAGCCCTCTCTAGGGGCCCGCCGGCGGGCACAGGCATACGAGCGGAAGAGTCTCGCAGGCGAAGTGATGTGGTGGAGACGGGGGAGGGTCGAACTCCCCGTCCAGAAGAGCCCCTAGACCAGGATGTACTACAGGCTTAGCTGGCTTGTGCCTTCGCCCGTCCTGGCCCAAACCAGCAACGGCCAGGCGGGCTGAGCCGAAAGGTCTTAGGTCCTCCCTATCGGCGTCGGTGGGACAGCACCCCGAAAAGTGTCGCCCATCCGGGACCTTCGGGGAGAGGTCACCGGTGGACGTAGACGCCTGGTTAGGCGGCTAGTGCCAGCTGTTTGTTGCCGGTTACTTGGGTGCCACCTTTTTACGAGGTGTGGTGGCGCCTCGGCCTGCAATCCCGCTGGGACGTCCCCTGTCGAATCCGCGCGTCCCCACGCAGCGTGCATTGTAGCACACGCGGCCGTTCATCACGGACCGGCCTTGAAGCGCGCGGATGCCCGCCCGTACACTACGCGAGACACATGTCGGCCGACGACGATTCCGGCGCGGGAGGGAGCATGCCGTCTCTACGAGAGCGCCTGCGAAGTGTCTCGGAGGCCAACCGCACCCTGCTGTGCGTCGGGCTCGACCCGGACCCGGCGTCGATGGCCGTGCCGGACCTGGCCGACTTCAACAGGGCGATCGTGGACGCGACGGCCGATCTGGTCTGCGCCTACAAGCCCAACATGGCGTTCTACGAGGCACAGGGGAGCGCCGGCATCGTCGCGTTGGAGCGCACGTTAGCGCACATACGGGAGCGCGCGCCCGACGTCGTCGTCCTCGCCGACGCCAAGCGCGGCGACATGGCGTCGTCCAGCGCCCGCTACGCGCTCGCGCTGTTCGAGACGTGGGGATTCGACGCGGCGACCGTGAACGGCTACCAGGGCGGCGAGGCCCTTGAGCCGTTCCTTGCCTATGAGGACAAGGGCGCGTTCGTCCTGTGCCGGACCTCCAACCCCGGCGCGCGCGAGCTCCAAGACCTCCGCCTGGAGTCGGGACGACGCCTCTTCGAGGAGGTCGCCTGCCGCGCCGCCGGGTGGAACACGCGGGGCAACGTCGGCCTCGTCGTGGGCGCGACATACCCGGACGACCTGGCGACGGTACGCGGGCTGTGTCCCGAAATGCCTGTGCTGCTTCCCGGCGTGGGAGCCCAGGGCGGCGACCTCGAGGCCTCGGTGAAGGCGGGCGTCGACGAGAACGGCCGCGGTCTGGTCGTCAGCAGCTCGCGCGGCGTGATCTACGCGTCACGCGACCCGGCGGGCTTCGCGGACGCGGCACGCGACGCCGCGCTGGAGCTGCGCGGCCGCATAGACGCCGTCCTGGAGGAGATTGGCAGGGCGTGGTGATCGACTTCCGGGTTGGCGACCGCGTCGTGATGAAGAAGGCCCATCCGTGCGGCGGCCACGAGTGGGAGGTCGACCGTGTCGGGGCCGACATAGGCCTCCGTTGCTCCGGGTGCCAGCGGCGTGTGCTGATGCCCCGGTCGGCCGTCGAGAAGCGCCTGAAGTCTATCGCGCAGCGGCCGTCCATCTAGTCTCCTGTCCGGGTCCGGAGACGGCCCTCGCTGGCTCCGCCGGGTCCCGCTCAGAAGCGATCCACGTTGACACCCCGAACGAGCCGGTCTTACAATCGTTGGGCCGCAAGAGCGGCGAGGAGGGGCTGCATGCTTGAGATAGAGATGGTGATCGACAGCATCAGGGTTAGCCTTATGAGCAGCCAGCGCGTCGTGATCCTCAAGGACAAGGAGTCCAACCGCTACCTCCCGATCTGGATTGGCCCGATCGAGGCCGACTCGATTGCTCTGAAGCTCCAGGACGTGTCGGTGGAGAGGCCACTGACCCACGACCTGCTGCGCTCGGTCATCGCGTCTCTCGGCGCGACAGTGACACGGATCGTCGTCTCCGACCTGAACAACGACATCTTCTACGCGAAGATAGTCCTGCAGTACAACGGCTCGACGATGGAAGTCGACTCCAGGGTCAGCGATGCGATCGCCCTGGCGGTGCGGACGGACGCGCCGATTTACGCCAACGGCACGGTGGTCGACAAGGCGGGCGTCCAGATGGATGAGGAGACCGGCAAGCCGATCGTCCCGGACAGGGCAGCCGGCGACACGCGGAAGGTTGGCGAGGAGGAGCTGAGGAGCCTGTCGGCATTCTCGGACTTCATCGAGACGCTCAACCTGGACGACCTGGGTCAGCAGGACACACCGTCGGCCGAGAAAAGCTAGCCGAACGGCGGTCGAAAGAAGCGAGTTGGCGAAGGCCCCGCGAACGCGGGGCCTTCTTCTTTGCCTCGAAGGCAAGGCATCACCCTCACCTCAGTCCTCTCCCGTCGAGGGAGAGGAGGAAAAGCCCTTGGAGTTTGTATTACTTCCCTCTCCCCGCCGCGGGAGAGGGCCAGGGTGAGGGGGCCGCGTTCGTGAGCACGCCGCGCCTCGATTGGCAAGGCATCACCCTCACCTCAGTCGTCTCCCGTCGAGGGAGAGGAGGGAAAGCCCTTGGAGTTTGTATTACTTCCCTCTCCCCGCCGCGGGAGAGGGTCAGGGTGAGGGGGCCGCGTTCGTGAGCACGACGCGCCTCGATTGGCAAGGCATCACCCTCACCTCAGTCCTCTCCCGTCGAGGGAGAGGAGGCAAAGCCCGTGGCGTTTGTATTACTTCCCTCTCCCCGCCGCGGGAGAGGGTTAGGGTGAGGGGGCTGGGTTCGTGAGCACGGCGTGCCTCGGTAGCCAGGCATCACCCTCACCTCAGTCCTCTCCCGTCGACGGAGAGGAGGAAAATCGCGCGTCGCGCAGCCGGAATTCCCTCTCCCCGGCGCGGGAGAGGGGCAGGGTGAGGGGGCTGCGTTCGTCATCCCGGCGCGCCTCGGTAGCCAGGCATCACCCTCACCTCAGTCCTCTCCCGTCGAGGGAGAGGAGGGAAAGCCCGTGGAGTTTGTATTACTTCCCTCTCCCCGGCGCGGGAGAGGGCCAGGGTGAGGGGGCTGCGTTCGTGAGCACGGCGCGCCTCGGTAGCCAGGCATCACCCTCATTGTGCAACCGGGGACCTGGGTAACACCTAAACCGGGCACTTGGGTAACAGTTTGGTAGGGGTATGCAGCACATGACCGGCGTGGTCGTCCAACAGCCCGATGCTGAGCGGGCCATAGATGACCGTCCAGTACCTGGGGTCCTGCTGCACCAGCCCGACCGGCTCACCCTTGAGCGCCTCGCTCAGGTATACCAGTCCTCCGTTCCACTTGATCTGGCCGTTCGTTCTCACCCTTCGGACCGTGACTCCGCTTGCGTACTCTGGCGACTCTGCCCGTCGGGGATACTCCCGGTGCGACGGTCGGTACACGCTAGATGGAGGCTGCTGGCCAAGCGCCTCGTGCGGCCGCACCTCGTTGTAGTCGTTCCTGAAGGTGTCGAACGCCCTCTGCTGGCTCCGCTCGTTCGGCTGCGGCGGGGACGCCGTCTCCTCATCGAGCGTTCTGTGAAACCTCTCCTGCCTGCCGTTCTGCTCCGGGTGGCCGGGTTCGATGCGCTCCGGGATGATCCCCAGCTTGATCCACCAGATCGACAGAGTCGTCAGCCCTCCCAGACCGACGCTGGCGAACGGCGGGCCGTTGTCGGTGCGGATCGTCCGAGGAAGTCCGTACTCCCGAAACACTCTGTCGATCACCCGTCGCACCTGAGCTGTCCTCGGCTGGGCCAGACCGGCGCACGCCAGCAGGTAGCGCGACGCCGCGTCCTGGACGGTAAGCGGGTCGACCCGCTTACCGTCGCCGGTGCGGAACCACCCCTTGAAGTCTATGCACCACACGTCGTTGGCATCTATCGCCTCGGCGAACGGCTCGCTCCACGGGGCGGTGCTCCTGCGGCGGCGCCTCCGCTTGACCAGGCCGGCCTGGTCAAGGATCGCCCCTGCGGTGCTCGGAGCCGGCCATGGCGTATCGGGAGCCTCAGCTCGCAGCCAGGCCACCAGCTTCTTGGGACCCCACGTCGGACGGGCTCGCTTAGCCTCGATCAACCGCCTTGCCACCTCAGGGCTCGTCGCGTTCGGATGCGAGTGCGGTGCGCTGATACGGTCGCCCAGACCCTCGTAGCCGTCCTCCTTGAATCGGTTGATCCGCTTGTAGCCCGTCTTCCGGCTGATCCCGAATCGGCGGCACAGCTCCGAAACGGACTCTTCCCCCATCGACCACCTCTCTATGAACACTCTCTGCTCACAGGCCGCGCTAGACTCGTTCCAGGGCATCACATGACTCCTCATAAGAATTGCTCCTATTTTGGAATAATGTGTTACCCAGGTGCCCGGTCTACCTGTTACCAATGTACCCGGTCTGTACCCACCTCAGTCCTCTCCCGTCGAGGGAGAGGAGGAAAAGCCCGTGGCGTTTGTATTACTTCCCTCTCCCCGGCGCGGGAGAGAGCCAGGGTGAGGGGGCTGCGTTCGTGAGCACGGCGCGCCTCGATTGCCAAGGCATCACCCTCACCTCAGTCCTCTCCCGTCGAGGGAGAGGAGGAAAAGCCCGTGGCGTTTGTATTACTTCCCTCTCCCCGGCGCGGGAGAGGGGCAGGGTGAGGGGGCTGCGTTCGTGAGCACGGCGTGCCTCGGTAGCCAGGCATCACCCTCACCTCAGTCCTCTCCCGTCGAGGGAGAGGAGGGAAAACGCATGCGGTACGACAGAGTATAATCGTCGGCGTTCGCCGCAGGGACTGACCCGACCGCGGACGGAGGTGACCAGCATGCGAGTCGGCGCGCACGTGTCCGCGTCCGGCGGCCTTGGCAAGGCCATCGACAGGGCCCAGGACATCGGGGCGGAGGCGATCCAGATATTCGCCTCGTCGCCGAGGGCGTGGGCCTTCAGGCCGCCGTCGGAGAAGCACGTGGCCGACTTCCGCGCGAAGTCGGCGGAGGCCGACGTCTCGCCCGTCTTCATCCACTGCAGCTACCTCGTGAACATCGGCGGCGCGAAGGACCTGGTCGTGAAGTCGGTCGACCTGATGGTCAAGAACATGGTCGCCGCCAGCCAGATCGGCGCGGCCGGGGTGATCTTCCACGGCGGGAGCCACAAGGGCGCGGGGTTCGACGCCATCTTCGACCAGGCCGTCGGCGCGGTCCGGGACGTGCTGGCGGAGAGCCCGGGCGACACCTGGCTCATCCTGGAGAACAGCGCCGGCATGGGCGCCCACGTCGGGTCGTCGTTCGCCGAGATGGGCAGGCTCATCTCCGGGGTGGACAGCCCCAACCTGAAGGTCTGCCTCGACACGCAGCACAGCCACGCGGCCGGATACGCCATCGCCGACCCGGAGGGAGTCGACGAGGCGATGTCCGAGTTCGACGCCGAGATCGGGCTCGACCGGCTCGTCGTCGTCCACGCGAACGACTCGAAGATCGAGTTCGGCTCCGGCGTGGACCGGCATGAGAACATCGGGGAGGGCTACATCGGCCTCGACGGCTTCGAGACGATCATGGGCCACCCGGCGTTCCGCGAGGTGCCCTTCATCCTCGAGGTGCCGGGGTTCGACAAGAACGGCCCGGACAAGGAGAACGTCGACCGCCTGAAGGCCGTGCGCGAGGCGGTCCTGGGGCCCGGAGAGTAGACCGCGCCAGCGGAGGTCAGCCATGTACCGGACGATCAGGGCGTCCGCGATATCGTTCAAGCCAGCGAAGTGGGACAAGGCCGGCAACGCCGACAGGATCGAGGCGTTCTTCGTCGAGGCCGCCAAACAGGACCCCGACCTGATCGTCACCACGGAGGGCGCTCTCGAGGGCTACGTGATCAACGACGTCCTCGAGAACCCGGAGCTGGAGGAGCGGGTCTACGAGGTCGCGGAGCCGATCGACGGCCCGTACGTCCGCCGTTTCCAGGCGCTGGCGAAGAAGCTCGGGAAGTGCCTGGTCTTCGGATTCGCCGAGCTCGTCGGCTCCAGCGTCTACAACACGGCCGTATTCATCGACCACCGCGGCGACATCAGCGGCAAGTACCACAAGACGCAGTTCGCCGAGGGCACCGTCGACTCGTGCCGCTTCAACTGCGTCGGCAAGACGCTGCGCGCCTTCGACACGCCGGTGGGCCGGGTCGGCATCGTCATCTGCAACGACCGCTGGAACCCGATGATCGCGCGGACGCTCGCGCTCGACGGGGCGCGGCTCATACTCATCCCGTCCTACGGCTCAAAGACCCGCAGCCAGAACGAGACGGTGCTCGCGAGGGCGCGGGAGAACGGCGTGCCGATCGTGAACGCGAACGTCGGGATGAACCTGATCGTCAGCAAGGGCGAGATCGTGGCTTACCATTGGGGCAACGACGCGATCACTACGGCGAACGTCGACGTGCCGGCGGCGCCGTCGACCGAGGCCGCGCGCGCCTACGAGGCGGAGTACCTGGCGCTGCAGGGCCCCGAGATGGAGCGCCGCTACGGCGAGACGCTCAAGCGCCTCCGCGGCGAGGACAACGCGGTCCAACTCGCCCAGAGGGGCGGGCTCGTAGTCGGGGCGTCTCGCTGACCGCCGTCCGTACTGACCGGGTCGCCGCGATCGCTGTCCATCGCCGGCTGGCATCTCCATGACGAGCAACCCCTGGGACCCGGAGCGGTACGAGCGCGACGGCGGCTTCGTGTGGCGCTACGGCCACGAGCTCGTAGAGCTGCTGGACCCGCGACCCGGCGAGCGCGTGCTCGACGCCGGGTGCGGCACCGGGCAGCTCACCGCGCTGATCGCCGGGTCGGGCGCGGACGTGGTCGGCATCGACAACAGCCCCGAGATGGTCGACGCGGCGGCCCTCAACTACCCCGAGCTGCGCTTCGAGGTCGCCGACGTGCGCGACCTGCCGTACCGCGGCGAGTTCGACGCGGTGTTCTCGAACGCCGTGCTGCACTGGGTGCTGCCGCCCGAGGCGGCCGTCGAGTCCATCCGGCGCGCACTCGTGCCCGGCGGCCGCTTCGTGGCCGAGCTCGGTGGCCAGGGGAACATCGCCGCCATAGTCGAGGCGGTGCGCTGGGCACGCCAGGGCAAGCCGGGTCAGAGCGTAGGGGACGCCTTCTTCTTCCCGAGCGCGGCCGAGTACACGTCGATGCTCGAGTCCCACGGCTTCGACGTCGAGCGAGCCGACCTCTTCGAGCGCCCGACACCCCTGGACGGCGCCGAAGACGGCCTCCGCCTCTGGCTCGACACCTTTGCCGGCGGTCTCCTCGACGGGCTGTCAGCCGATGAGCGGGCTGCTGTCGTAGACCGCGTGGAGACCAGGCTCAGGCCCCGCCTCCACCGCGAAGGCCAGTGGACCGCCGACTACGTTCGCCTCCGAGTCGTCGCCCGCCTCGGGAGACGTTTGCACGATCGTCATTCCCGCGAGGGGAGACCTTTGCGTATCTCCTCGCGGGGGGAGCCCGACAGGGCGGACATCCGTCGATTTCGTAGCTGAGCCCCCACCCCCTGGGTTCCCGCCTGCGCGGGAATGACGGTTATACAAGGGTCTCCGAAGGCGAGAACCCAGGGGCGGGGCTCTTCGGATAGGCAATCGACGCCTCTTCGCCACCTCTCTTTCCCGCACGGGGAGTCACGTAAAGATCTCCCTCTGCGGATTCCCGGCATAGCCGCGGCGGGTGGCCTGATCGCGGGGCGTCGTTCACTCCAGGCGCCGGGTGTCCTTCAGGCCGATGGCCGTGAGCAGGCTGACGATCGCCAGTAGCGCGCCGTTCACCAGCAGCGCGCCCTGCGCCCCCAGCGCGCTGGCGAGGCCGCCCAATCCCAGGTGGCCCGGTGGAGCGGTGCCGATGCTCAGCACCCACGCGCCCATCGCCCGGCCCCGCTGGTCCTCGTCGACCACGGCCTGCATCAGGGTCTTGTACAGGGTGTCGACGGCATGCGCGCAGGCGTTGACGGCGATCAGCACCACGAGGAAGACGTAGAGATTGACGGACTGCGAAAGGCCCACCAGCGCCAACCCGAACAGCCCGGCCGTCACGAACATCAGCAGCCCCTTGCGCCGGTAGTCGACCAGGCTCGCCAGGATGACCAGGCCCACAAGGCCGCCCCCCTGTCGGACCGCCGTGATGACCCCGAGCCCGGCGGGCCCGACGTCGAGGACGTCCTTCGCGAGGACGGGCAGCAGGGTCATGTGGGTGAATCCGAACACCTCCGTGATCGAGGCGAGGCCCATCAGCAGCAGGAGGCTGCGGTTCCGCCGCAGCAGGCGAATGGTGCCGACCAGGTTCCTGAAGACGGACTGTCGTACTTCGCGCATCGCGGGTGGGGACGTCCGCACGGCGAAGAGGAACAGGCCGGACGCCAGGTAGCAGGCGGTGACCGCGACGTACTGCCATCCCGCGCCCCAGTCCTCGATCAGCACGCCGGATACCGCGGAGCCCGCGACCCCGCCGGCCAGCATGGCGATGGAGCTGAGGGCCAGGCCGTTCAGCGCCAGCGGCTGCCCCACGATGTCCACGGTATAGGCCTGGCGGATGGTCAGCGCGAAGGCGAACGCGGCGCCGTGGGCGGCGACCAGCGCCATCGCCGCCCACACGTTGGCGCTCGTCGCGAGGATCAGCAGGGCCATCCCGGCTGCGGCGCCCCCGGACATGAGCGTTGCCAGCAACAGGAACGCCCTGCGCTCCAGCCTGTCGCTCAACGTCCCCGACACGATCCCGAGGAAGAAAAGAGGCGCCATGCGCGCCGCCGCGGCCACGCCGACCATGAACGACGATCCGGTCAGCTCGAACACCAGCCAGCCGATGGCGACCTGCTCCATGCCGTTGGCGACCGAGTAGACCAGGATCGACGCCCAAAGCCACCGGAAGTCCCGCGACCGCAACGACGCCGCCCACGCCAGCGGCCTGTACGTGGTCACGCGCCCTGCCATGCCGTGGGGTATTCTCTCCGTGCCAATGTATCAGAGAGTCTCAGAATCGCTTGCTCGGATGTCGCTCCAAAGTGCCGCCGTTCGTTGGGCAAACACGCACAGGCCCTGAGGCTCTTGAATAGCTAGGTGGGTTCATTGTGGTCGGGAATCTGATACCAGGAGCCTTTCTTTCTCTTAATCGAACGCTTGATAACCACTTGATCCAATTCCCCCGAAACCGAGTCGGATTGACGTATGACCATCTCCGGCGATTCGGCCAGTTTCTTGATTTCGCCAACAGTCGGCGTCCGCCGATGCATCGCATCGGGATACTCTCTATCGGCATCTTGCCAGTTGGGAAGGAGCCGAGTCCAGAGATTGCGGACAGCTTGGTTCCCGATTGGCGGTGGTTCTTCGGCGAACGAATATATCCCCTCTTCTCGTGTACTCTTGGGGAGTCCAAGGTAGTGTTCATTTATTTCACCGAGGTTCGTCTTGAGGTCTGGCCCCCAAACAAATTCTTGATTGGGACGCAAGAACAGGGGTGCACAACGTCGGTGAAGTCGATCGCTCGACACAAACATCATGCAAAAGGGCAAATAGAATAGATATGAAACGTCAATTTGATTGGATGGACGTTCGCTTGAAATTAGCTGAGAAGTCAGTGCGACGCGGAAAAACATTTCCACTTCTGACACAAACGCAGTATAGGGTGCAAAACGGAATAGTGGAGATTTGCCAGACTTTACCCATCGCTTCAAGGTCTGCTGACGTAGTCCTTCCGAAATACCCAGGGAGTTGAGTGTTCGGGATATCCACACAAATGGCTTCTCCTTGTGAACGGCTTTAGCTGCAAGCAGTTTGGCTTGTTCAAGGTTCTTGCATCTCTCCGTTATACCTAGGTCTTTGACAGCGGTAGCCGCTGCAGCCAGATCTAGGATGGCGGCGTTGCGCCTCCAAGCGCGAGCATATCGATGCTCTATTTCCAAGAATTCGCGTCTCTGCCATCGTTGAAACGCATCTGCCTCAGGTGATGATTCAAAGACAGCGGCCTTCCCGCACTCACTCTCGACTCTTCGCCCTCCACGCATTGGTACTTGCCCAGTCATTGGTACCGAGCATCCCGACAATAGCTCATCACGGCATAGGTCTCGATGGTAGACGCATGGAAATGCACGCTTTTCTGGGAACTTGTCCGCTATTATTCCGACCTCCTGTTCGGGGGTACGGCTCTCTCGCACTGTCTTGTCTAAGTCCGCCAAGGTTTCGCCGTAGAATATTGGACAAACGTTGACAAGAAAGAAGTGGTCAAACCAGACTGACTCGTCAACGCTGAGCGACTGAAGGAAGGACTTGTCGAATAGGGCGACTGGACCCATGAGGTAGTCTCCTATTTGATCGTCGAGTCTACATTCGTACGCTTCCACCCATCACGCCCATATCCGGGCGCTGGCCGTCTCAATCCTGGTACTTGGCCGGAGGATGTCGGCCGTTGCCTTATGGTCTTCATCAGGATGTCTAACTCGGGTGGGCGGCAGTCATCGCTGTCCTTCTCACTCCAGATCACGGCTCCAACGTTGGCGACCTCGCTTGAAGAGCGCCAGGACCTACTTGGGAAGTCCCTTCCCCACCTTTTCGAGGACATGAACAGCACCCCTGAAATAATGCTCACCCGGTGTGCCCATGATTAGGTCATCGTGTTGCCTCACGGTAAAACTCGCGATGCGCTCGTCAATAGTTCTCCTCAGTAGATCGGCGTCAACAAGCCGGTTGGAGACCATCGCCGCAACCATCTCTGCCACGATGGTCTCCAGTGTTTCGACTTCCCCCTCCAGGAAATTTGCGCGGTCTTGTAGTTCCTTGTCCATGCCTGTTCTCCATTGCCGCGACCTTGATATGGTATTTGCCTCATCCGGGCTCAGCAACGAGCTGAGGCCTTTCCGATGGTCGTTGGGAAGGTCTCTATCTCCTCAAGTGGGCAGCTCCAGCTTCTTGGAGCCGTGGATGGACGGCTCGCTTGCCAACAGCGTCCGCAACCGGGCAGTGGCAGCTACGGCGTCCTCCCCGAAACCTAGTAAGTCCCGCACGAGGCGCTTGTCTAGCTCAATGCGAGCAGGGTCAACGGCGCACTGGTAAAAGGGCATGAACTTCCGGTTGCTGAAGTCGTGCCAGATCGTCTGGGCCTCGTCTAGCTGCCAGGCTTCGAGCTTCATGATGTCCAGAGTCGTCATTGCCTCCAACATCCCTTTATTGCCTTGTCCTCTACCCTCTTGGGCGCTGTTGGAATGGTTGGCGTGGAGCAGCAATCCGAATGTGGAGTTGCACCAGAGAGCCAATGCAGTCTCTCGTCGAGCGTTGATCAGGGGGTCATCCCCGGGTGCGGATAACGTATGCCAAGCTCTCACTCCTAGTGTCCGCATGCTCGTGCGTACCACCATGACCGGCTGTGCGTTGTACCGGACATCTCGCGTGATCTGAAGCGTTCCTGACTGAGACCAGATCGGCTGATGATCTCGGCCTGGTCTTGGAGACAGCCAGGCATTTGGTTCTGAGGACATGCTCATGTGAACAGACGAATCCAGACTCCAAAGTGCGGGGAATTGAGCGTTTTCGTTCTAGCCGTGGTAAGCGTCGAACATGCCAAGGGAACCTCGGATTCTCCTGTCCTGGGGCCCAACGTTGCACATTTGCCCCATAGCTGCGATCGGGATATGCCCGGCAACTTGGCTACCGTCTTCATTCCACAGTTCGCCTCTCTCCAGGGCTGCGGCAGACTGTGCGGTAAGGGCCTGCCGCCATCGGGCTGCTGACCAGGGTGCTGCCCGTACCGGACCATCCACAATCTCCCCCCACTGTTCGCCGCCAACCATCAGAGGGCTTCCGCCTGCCGGTGGCCCATCCGAGCGGTGCAGGGGAATCGAGGACGCCGAGTTGACAGCGCGGACGAGAGCCAGCGCATCCGTCTCCTGGTAAGGCGCATGCCACAGGTTGACGAATCTACCACGCCCTGATCCTGTCTCCCTGTTTCTGAGCCGGCGGGCGACGACCAGCGCTTCCGCGATGGAGGTGTCGTAGGACATTGACAGGAGCGCTGGATCGTGGGACGAGACAACGAACTCAATGTCATATCTAGAGGACAGCATCCGACGAATTTCTCTCCAAGACTCGCCGAAGAGTGCCGTCACCGGGAGAACGACGGCTAGTCGCCCTCCGGGCTTGACCATTCGGTCCGCCAGCACGGTGAAGGACGAGGCGTGTCCGGCGATCTGGTTCGCCGCCGTACCCTTCAACAGAGCGGACGTCCGCTTGGCTATGGCTTGCTGCGATTTCAGATCGCCTTCTGGTAGAGAGAAGATGCGGGCCAGCGCTTCTTCTTTTCCGCCGTCGCTGCCCCGACGAGTGAAGGGAGGATTGCTGATGACCAGATCGGCCCTGGGACGCTGGACGATGCTCCCGGCGCCGGTGGTGGCCCCTATCTGTTCCTCAGTCGCAGAAAAGGAAGACTGGATTTCGGAGGCCTTCAACCAGTCAAGGGAGCCCAGGTAGACATCGCTGGATTCCTTCCCTTGAAGGTCCGTCTGGGCTTCGGTGCCCAGTCTGAGGGAATGGAGCTGCATCTGCCGGAATCTGACCGATGGTGACATCGCCGCCAGGGTCGCCGCAGTCAGATGGATTGCGGCCTGCACTACGTCGGCCCCGACAATAACCTCCTCGACCAACGCTTGATGGAGAAGCGGGTCATTGGAGTCGCTGGAGGCTGCACCCGCGTGATTCTGGACAACCTGCCGGTAGGCGGCCATCAACAGCGTTCCCGTCCCACAGGCCGGGTCGACGATGCGGAGCCGGGATATGCTCTCCAGATCGTTCCAGTCGAGATTAGGCCAATTGATGGGTTGCAAGGCCAATCCCGCAAGAAGGGTAGACGCGGGAATGCTGGTGTAGAAGGCGGCTAGTAGCTTCCGCTCCGAGATGAGCCTGTTGAACGTCTGGCCGGCCAGATCGTGGCGTCCGACTGCTCCCATGCCCATCAACGCCGCTGCGGTTCTTGCGCACTCACCAAGCACCGTTGTTGCTTCAACCTCGGAAAGCTCCCGAACTACGTCACGAGCCATGCTGAAGATAGGATAGTAGTCTACGGTCAGGATATGATCCCATAGCTGCAACAGCGTCAGGCGAGAGAATCGCCCGTCTCGCATCGCCGCGCTCACGGGCTGGAAGGCGGGCTCGTTACTGGCCAGCCGCTCCTGGAAGACCATGGCATTGATGATGACGAGGGCCGCCATGTTGGCTGCCTCGTCGCTGGGGTCTGTGCCGAAGACCCTCGCGACCCGGCCAAGTGTTCCGGGGGAGGAGTAGAGTTTAGACCCGGCGCGCCGGGTTCCCTCGTCGAGGGTGTCGACTGCTTCATCGAGATCGCCGGCCGGGGCGGTCGTCCGCTCAACTACATTTCCAAGCTCAATCGCAGTCCCATTGAGTTTGGGGCCGGAAGTGCCGTCGACGCGCCATTCCTGCCACACCAATGGCGCGCCTGCCATGCGCTCGTACAGGTGCAACTGGCTCGCGGACCGAAGTCGTCCGGGAACGGTGACAGCGAAGACGTTTTGAACCCGCTGCCCGTCTATCTCCATGCCAAGGCGGGAGAGAGCGTCCGCTTCCACCGTTGGCGCAGGTTCAAGCTCGATTTCCAGGATCACCGGTCCAGCAGGCAGCCGGACGATGATGTCTGGACGCCTTCCGTCATGTAGCGTCTCGGCGACGGCGGATAGGCCGCACCGTTCCCGAAGAAATCGGGCCAGCGTGTCGTTGATGATACTCTCGTGGCTGCGGTCTTTGTCGACAGACGTCGTCATACCACCGGTGAACCCTTCCAGTTTGATTTGACATGGGCCGATCTTCAGCAGGCTGAGGCGTTTGCCCGGGAGACAGACGTCACCCAATACGCCGGTAGACGTTCTCCCTGGTGCCGCGGCGGGTCAGCATGTCGCGGTCGACGGCGAAGTCGGCTATGGCCGTCATGCCGACCATGGACGGGAACTTGGCGACCGTGACGTCGGCCGTCGCCGTCATGCCGGAGAGGTCGAACCGGCCGCCGACGGCGTCGAGCGTCCTGAAGGCCGACAGCTCGTCCTGCTCGGTCATCTTGTCCCAGGCGAAGCGCTTGCGCTCCTTCTCGACGGTGATCTCGCCCCAGTTGTTGCCGGCGATGAACAGCAGGCCCTCGTGCGTGTCCGAGACAAGCTCCCAGGCTCCGGTCAGAGAAGACGATTCCATAGCGGTACCTCCCTCGCGTTCGAGTTTGTGTATTCGTGCGGGCGTTGGTTATCCCCGCAGCACCTCGCTGAGCCGCTCGGCGACGATCTCCGCCTCGCCCTCTTCGAGCGTGTGGAAGAAGACGCGGAACATGTCGCCGCCGCCGGCGATCAGGACGGACGGCTCGCCCGTGTACATCTCATCTACCACGTCGCCGGCGTCCTTGCCCAGCACCGCGGAGTCGACGGCCACCTCCAGGAAGGACCCGAAGTAGGCGTCCGTCCTGATGTGCTCTTTGATCGTGAGGCCCGGCGTGCCCTGCAGCGCGTCCCGGACGACGGTGAACCCGCGGAACTGCTCGGACATGCGCTCCTCGTGGTCCATGCTGAACCAGTTGTCGAGGGCGGCGACCATGGCGACGATCTGCTGCCGGTCGAGCTTCATCTGCCGCCCGACGCCCTGCACGCCCAGCGGGGCGGTGAAGCCGTTGGCGTGGGCCGCCGCGACCAGGTCCTTGCGCCCGGAGATGAAGCCCCCCGCGTTCGGGCCGCCGTAGTACTTTCCGCCGAAGCAGACCAGGTCGCCCACCTGCGCCACCCTGCGGAAGTGGTCGAGCGGCCATATCTGCTCCCCGCCGTCGACGATCATGGGCACGCCATTCTCCCGCGCGATCCGGGCCGCGTCGTCGACCGAAACGAGATTCGGGTCGCCCGGCGGATGCGCCCATCCATGGATCCGGGAATAGTCGCCGTAGGGCGGATGCGAGTAGTAGATGGCGGCCGTGTTCGGGCCGATTGCCGACGCGAGCTCGTCCTCGGTGCAGCTATCGGCTCCGCCGGCCTCGACGATGGTCGCGCCCGCGGCCCTGAGGCAGCGGTCGTAGCTCGGGATGTGCTTTTTCTGGACGAGGATCTCGCTCTTCATGCCGGTGGTGTCCGGCAGCGCGTGGATTCTGTCGGTGTCCGTGCCGGTCATGCACGCGGCCGCGCTGAGCGTCAGCGCCGCCGCGCCCCCGGACGTCACGTAGACGGCCTCCGTGCCGAGCAGGTCGGCGAGGAACGCGCCCGAGCGCTCGAACAGCTCGTCCATCTTGACGTACCCCTGGCTGGCGACCTCCATCGCCTCCCTGACCGCCTTCGGCGGGCCGGACCCACCGACCGCGGTGCCGGCGCCGACCGCGTTGATCGAGCTCCGCACACCGAGCTTCTTGTAGTAGTCGACGCCTGTGGACATGCCTGCCTCCGTGGTGCCTGGCCCTGTTGTACGAATCTACCGGGACGCGGTTATATGCGAGTAGTCGCGCCTGGTTCCCGCGGCCCACAGGGAGGCGGGTTTCGAACCCGCCGCTACGGTTCGCGCCTCATGGCGTACCCAGAGCGAATGGTATGACCGTGCTGATCCTATGCCGTTGCCCAGGCGACGCCGTTGAGGACGATCCTCTGGAACTCGGGTGTCTGGAAGCTCAGGCCGTTGTGGCCGAGCAGCGTGACGAAGACGCGGCCTTCGCCGTAGGGCCGGGTCCACCCGAGCGGGAAGGTGCCCGCGGGCATGAACGTGTCCTCTCCCCGCCAGGTGTGCGTCCCCTCCTCCGAGTCGCCCGACAGGAAGTAGTCGTTGCCGTCGCGCAGATCGAGCCCCATGTAGAGCTCGTCGTTGGTCTCGAAGTCGGCCACGCCCTCGACGCCGGGGTGTCCGGGCTGCGTCACGTTCACGGTGAACCGTCCGTACGGGGGATGGAAGCTCTTTGCCATGATCCACCCGCCGCCGGTGATGTCGCCGTACTCGCGCCACGTCTCCGGCTCGCAGCCAGAGATGTGGATGCACACGAAGCCCTTGCCCCCGGCGACGAAGCTCTTGAAGCCGGCCTGCTCGTCCGGCGTCAGCGTAGAGTCGCCCTCCCTGAGCGTGTTGAACACGAGAGCGTCGTACCCGGACATCGCGCCGGCGTCGGCCAGAACGCCCGCGTCCTCGGTGACGGTGACGTCGTGGCCCGCGTCCCCCAGGAACTGGTCGAGTATCGGAGTCGACTCCTCGTACGGGTGCCGTCCGCCGGACAGGACTAACAGCTTCATCGTGCGCCTCCTTGGGTGGTGTCGTCGGGCCGGTGACGGCCGCGCCAGGGCGCTATCATATTCCCGACGCGAGACTCTGTACAGCCTCCGGCCTCGGGACGTATCTGTTCTCAGATTTGCTGAGAGGAACAAGGGCCATCCCGCCTGTCGTCTCCCAATCATCCCAATCACCAAATCACACGAATCACAGTTCAGACGTTCCCTGGCGGCAGGGTCGCGTGCGCCCCCTCAATTCTGAGCAGTTATCTCAGGACAGCAGGGCCCTTCCAAAGTCGGCGCCGGGTTCAACGCCCCCTCACCCTGACCCTCTCCCGCAAGGGGAGAGGGAACAAGGCGCGGTCAGGACAAGAGCTCGACCTCGACGAGCGGGCTGCGCCGGGTCCACTCGTCGACGTCCCCCTGGGACAGGCGCTCTTCGCGCCGCTTCATCGTCTCGAAGATGGCCCGGCGCTCGCGCTCGTCGGTGATGGACATCGCGACGGCGGGAATGTCGCGGGCCAGGCTCTCCTTGAAGTGCCACGTGAAGCGCGGGTCCGCGGTCAGGTTCGCGTACCAGTCGTGGGCGACCGGCCGCCCGGTCAGCAGTATGCGGCCGTCCTGTTGGTGGAACCACATCTGGACCCGGCGCGGCAGGCCGGTCCGGCGGCCCGTCGTCGTGATGTCGATCAGCGTGTCGCGCTCGAGCGCTTCTCGGACAGCCTCATTCATAGAGGCGCCGTCTTGCACCAATCACAGGGCCAGCTCGACATGCACGAGCGCGCTGCGCTTCGCCCAGTCGTCGACTTCGACGTGGGCCATGCGCTGCTCCAGCTCCATCATCCGGGCGAACAGTGCGCGGCGCTCGTCCTCGTCGGTGATGGGCGTCGCGACCGCGGGGACGTCGCTGGCGAAGCTCTGCTTGAAGTGCCACGTGAAGCTGGGGTCGGCCCTCATGTTGGCGTACCAGCCGCGGGGGCCGGGAGAGCCGGTGATGAATATCTGGCCGTCCTGGTAGTGGAACCATATCTCGGTCCGGCGCGGCTGGCCGGTCCGCCGTCCGGTCGTCGTGATGTCGATCAGCGTGTCGCGCTCGAGCGCCTGCCTGACTGCCTCGTCCATTGCTCCGCCTCCTGGTGACCGCTCCGCCGGCTACTTGAACTGGAACGAGTAGAGCTTGCAGTTCTTGAAGTAGAGCCGCAGCTTGATCGGCTGTCCGGCGAGCCTGCCGATGTCCGCGTCGCCGTTCCACGACACGACGTGCCTGGGGTTGGACGTCGTGATCGGGTCGGCGTCTTCGAACCGGTAGCCGTCGAGCGGCTCGTGGTTGGGGCTCAGGATCTGGACACGCACCTCGCCGGGCCCTGAGGACGACCCGCCCTGCAGCGACGCCTCGACGTTCAGGAAGAGCCGCGAGCCTTTGAAGCTGAACGACCGCGTGATCACCTGGCTGAACGACGCGCGCCAGGCGTGCTCCGACGTCCTGTCGCTGCGCTCCTTGTACACTGCCTCGATGCTGTCCGTCGGCGCGTCCGTGCCGACGTCGGCGGGGACGCCCTTCGCGCCGTCGAGCGACACGAAGCCGTCGATGGGAGTGACGCCCAGACCGATGGCGCCCAACCCCGTGTCGCCCAGCTCCATCAGCGCCTCCGGGGAGCGCCAGTTGATGCCGTTGTAGTAGGTGTGGACCGCGTCGCCGTGAATGATCGGCACGGCGGCGTAGATCGAGTTGTAGTCGAACTCGACGCGCCGGCCGCCGCGCTGGATGAACGGCTGCCTGAAGTTGCGCTGGTAGTGGATGCCGTCGCGGCTGAACACCGCCTCGGGATAGTGCGTCGTGCTCGTCGTGTTGTAGATCCAGAGCATCCCCACGTACCAGCCCTCGTACGTGATGGCCGGCATCGCGTAGAACTCGGTGTCCGACGGGTCCAGCTCGTCGGGGACGAGGATCGTCTCGGGGTCGGTCCACTCGTACAGGTCGGGGCTCTCCGCGCGGCCGATCAGCCGCTTGCCGATCGCGCTGCGCCGGTGGAGCGCGTTCTCGATGTGAACCGCGTAGACCTGACGGATGTCGTCCCAGCCCATGAACATCGTCGGCCCCCAGCGCCCGTAGCGCGGCCGCGTGTCTACGACCGGGTTGTTCTCGTACGGCGTCCAGTCGAAGCCGTTGGGCGAAAAGTACAGGTCGATGGTCATGCCGGGCGTCTGCGTGTCGCCCTTGCGCACGAAGCCCTTGATGCGCCTCGCCGGGTCGTCCTCGTGGGAATCGTAGAAGATGTAGTGCATGTACTGGTCGGCCGGGATGATGTTGTTGTCGGTGGAGCCGTCGTACTCGACGAGGCCGAGACTCGGTCGGTCCCAGTGGATGCCGTCCTCGGAGGTGGCGAAGCACGCTACGCGCGGCTGGGTCTCGACGCTGACGACCTCTCCGTCCACGACGCGCGGCTCGATGCGGACGCCCTCGTAGAACATCTTGAAGATGCCCTCTTCCTCGTCGAAGAAGGCGCCGCGAGACAGGGCGCCGCCGATCGTGATCGAGTTGCCCTCCCACGGACGCTCGGGCCTCAGCACCGGGTTGTCGTCGACCTTCAGGGCCGGGTTGAGCCGCGGCTCCGTGTTGGTCATGCTCTCGATCAGGTAGTCGTCGATGAAGAGCTGCTTCGTCGAGCCAATGTCGATCAGTGCCATCTGCCGCCCCTCCTGTTTGAGATCTGCCTCAGGCCCCCGCGGCCTGCGACCGGCCGCGCCATTGTACGCCACCCCACTCCAGCCGGTTACTTCCCCAACTCCCTAAACTATCCACTATTCACTATCCACCATCCACTACTCCGTTGACACCGTTCCGGCGCGTCCATAACATCACCGTTGTCGCGTCGTCGGCATCCAATATGCAATGGAGGAACGGTCCCGTCCCATGACACAGAGCGACCACGTCCTGTACGGCAGCTTCGACCACGACTATGTCACCATGACGAGGGGCGATGGCGTCTACGTCTTCGACGAGGCTGGCAGCCGCTACCTCGACGCGGTCGGCGGGGTCTGCGTCGTCAACATCGGGCACGGCGTGCGCGAGGTCGCGGACGCCATCGCCGAGCAGGCCGGGAAGCTGGCGTACACCTACGGCGGCATCGTCGACAACGAACCGCGGCAGCGTCTCGCCGCCAAGCTGGGCGAGTGGGCGCCGGACGGCATGGGAGCGACGAAGACGCTCTTCTCGTCCGGCGGCGCGGAGGCGAACGAGGGCGCCCTGAAGCTGGCCTACCAGTACCACGTCGAGCGCGGCAATCCGACGAAGCGCAAGGTGATCGGCAGGTGGCAGTCGTACCACGGCAACACCGTCGCCACGCTGTCCATGAGCGGCAGGACGACCTGGCGCAGGACCTACAGCCCCATCCTGCTCGACTTCCCGCACATCCCGCCGCCGTACTGTTACCGCTGCCCGTGGGGCCTGACCTACCCGGACTGCGCCCTGGCGTGCGCCAACGAGCTGCGGAGAGTCGTCAGCCAGGAGGGCGCTGAGAACATCGCGGCCTTCATCGCCGAGCCGGTGATAGGCACGTCCATGTCGGCCGTCGTGCCGCCCGCCGAGTACTACGGCATCGTCCGCGAGATATGCGACGAGAATGACATCCTGTTCATCGCCGACGAGGTGATGAGCGGCGTTGGCCGCACGGGCAGGAAGTGGGCCATCGAGCACTGGGGCGTCGCGCCGGACATCCTGACGTCGTCCAAGGGGCTGGCCGGCGGCTACGCGCCGCTCGGGGCGGTTCTGCTGGGGGAGAAGGTCTGGCGCACGATAGAATACGGCTCTGGGCAGGTGAGCCACAGCTCAACCTATGGGGGCAACCCGCTGAGCTGCGCTGCCGGACTCGCCGTGCTCGAGTACATCGAGGAGCACGACCTCGTCGCGCGCGCGGGCCAGATGGGCGACCGGCTGATCGCCGCGCTCGAGGAGGCGCTCGACGACGTGCCATACGTCGGAGACGTGCGCGGCCTGGGCCTGTTCGCCGGCGTCGAGCTGGTCGCCGACCGCGAGACGAAGCAGCCCTTCCCGCCGGAGTGGGACGTCGCCCACCGCGTGGAGGCCGACGCGCTCCGCAACGGCCTTCTCGTCCTCGCGGGCGTGACCGGGCTCGTCGACGGGGTCGGCGGCGACCACGTCGAGCTCGTGCCTCCCTACGTGGTCGACGACGGTCACATTTCGTTCATCGTGAGCACGCTGCGCGACAGCATCGTGACGGTGTGCTCGGCGGCGGACCCGGGCTCGCCTTAACCAGGGAGAAGACGATGCCGAGAGAACTGGTCCGCCGATCTCTCATCGCAATAGCGTTGGTAGCAGCCGCCGCACTGGCGGCCTGCTCCGGCGACGCTCAGCCGACGCCGACGCCGGCGCCGTCGGCCCCCGTCGTGATATCGCCGGTCGTGCAGGGCGAGATCGTATACGAGGCACACTGCGCCATCTGTCACGGCGAGAACGCCGAGGGTCAGCCGGCGTGGCACGTCAGGCGGGCGGACGGCACCGCGCCCGCGCCGCCGCTCAACGGCAGCGGCCACACGTGGCACCACGGCGACGGCACGCTCTACAAGTGGATCGTCACCGGCGGATCGTACCTCGAGGGGCCGGAGATACCGAACTTCAAGAGCGCCATGCCGGCCTTCGGCGAGACACTCAGCCACGACGAGGTGGTCTCCGTCATCACCTACGTCAAGAGCCTGTGGGGCAACAGGCAGGCGCGGGGAATATCGATCGTCGCGTCCCAGGCGCTGGTCAGCGAGAACGACCCGTTCCCTCCGGCTCCGTAGGAGGCCGCTCTCCGCAGCCGGGGTAGCGCAATCCGGCGCTACTGTACAGAGTTGAGGGGACACCTGACCCGTTCGCCCCGAGTGCCCCGACGCTTCGTCGGGGTGTATCGAGGGGCCGCCACGAAGAGTGGGCGAGGCTGGAGCGGGTGTCTGGCAGAGCGCGGGCGCAGGTGGTATCGTTGTCGCGAGCCTGAGCCGCAGGCGCCGCCACTGCGCATGGGGAGGACGACAATGCGTACTTCCGCCGCCACACTGGCCGTACTGATCGCACTTGCCGTGTTTGGAGTGGCCGCCTTCGGATGTTCCAGCGACGACGAGGGCGACGCGGTCGCACCCGCGGCCGCGGTCGACACGTCGGGCGACGCTCCCGCCGAGCAAGCGGCGCCGGCGCCAACCCTGTCCCAGGACGTGGACGTGTCCATCACGTTCACCAGCTCGGTCTTCAACGAGAAGAAGCGCATCCCGAAGAAGCACACCTGCACCAAGATCTCCGCCAACGTCCCCAACATATCGCCGCCGATCATGTGGGAGGGCGTCCCCGCGGAGGCCGTGACCCTCGCGCTGATAATGGACAGCCAGGAGCTGCCGGACAACGAGGAGCAGGTCCACTGGGTGATGTGGAACATGCCGCCCGATACGACGGAGCTGACCGAGAACGTGCCCAACACGGAGACGCTCGACAACGGCGCCGTCCAGGGCACGAACGGCGACGGGACGATCGGGTACTACGGCCCGTGCCCGCCGCCGATAGTGCCGATTACCTTCGACACGGCCGGCGGCGCCAACCTTCGCCACCAGGCGCAGCAGTCGATCCAGAAGTACACGTTCCGGCTCTATGCCCTGGACACGACGCTCGACCTGCCGGCCGGGTCCACGAAAGCCGATCTGATCGCCGCCATGGAGGGCCACGTGCTGGCCGGCGGCGAGCTGGTCGGCGAGCGGCAGGGCAAGACCATCCTCAAGGAGTAGAGGGCCGACCGGCGGGCGGGACTCCGGCCCGCTAGCCGACTCGCGCGATCAGCACCCACATCGGCATCCGGCCGACGTCGTAGAGCTCCAGCGGCTCCAGCGTCCCGGACTCCGGGTCGACGCGGTACGAGGCGATGCGCCCCGAGGCCTCGCCGGCGACGTACAGGTGCCCGCCGTCGGGATCCAGGCTGAGTGCCCTCGGCGTCGGCTGCGTCTCGACGATCTGGGTGCGCGTCAGCAGGCCCGTGTCGCCTTCGATGGAGAAGACCGCGACGCTGTCGTGCCCCCGGTTGGGAGCGTACAGCGACCTGCCCGACGGCGCTATCTGGATCTGCGAGCAACTGTTGTCGCCCTCGTAGCCTTCGGGCAGGGTGGGCACGGTCTGCAGGGGAGTGAGTACGCCTGTGGATGTGTCCAGGCCGTACGCCGTCACGCTGCAGCCCTGCTCGTTCGAGAAGTAGACGACGTCCAGCTCCGGGTGGAAGCAGAAGTGGCGGGGGCCTGCTCCGCCCTCGGGCGACAGGGTAGGGGGTGAGTTCGGGCTGAGCCGGCCCGTGCTCTCGTCGAACGTGAACTGGAAGAGCAGGTTGGGGCCGAAGGCCCCCGCTATGCTGGGGGCATAGAAGAACCTGTTCGAGGGGTCGGTGAGGGCGCTGTGCGCCCCGGGCCCGGTCGAGAGCCACTCGATTGGCGGGACCACGGCAACGCCGTCGTCACCGATGTGATGGACTCCCACCATGCCCGAGTGGTAGTAGGCGGACAGCAGGTATCTGCCGGTCCGGTCGGTGGACAGGAAGCATGGCTGCTGCGCCAGCGGGACGCTCCCGAGCCACGAGAGCCGGCCCGTGCCGGGATCTATCCGGTAGGTGGAGACCTCCCGGGCGTCGACCGTTCCGGCATAGAGGAACCGCCTGTCGGGAGCGACGGCGAGCGGGTACGGCCCCCCGAGCACGCCATGATCGCCGCAGTGCTCCAGCCGGCCCGTCTCGGGCTCGACCTCGAATACGGCGATCCTGTCCTCCGCCGACACCGCAACGTACATGTAGGTCGCCATATCGTCCTCCTGGGCGCGATTGCCCTGTTGGCAGCGCTGGGTCATCATAGCCCCCGTAGCCGCAGACGCCAAGTGAGGAACGCTTGCGTGTCTGTTCGGAGAGGTGAACGCCGCCACCATCGTCGTTCCCGCGAAGGGAGACCCTTGCGTAACTCCCCTGCAGGCGGCAACCTCTGGTGGCGATGAGCGGGTTTTCGTACTTGGGACGCCCCACCCCTGGGTTCCCGCCTGCGCGGGAATGACGGTTATGCAAGGGTCCGCCTTCGCGGGAATGACGATTGTGCAAGGGTCTCCGAAGGCGAGGGCCCATCCCCGGAATGGTGCGTCGCCTTCGCGCGGGACGCAGCCCGTCACCAGGCCGTCGGGCCGCGTGGCCCCTCGAGTCTGAACAGTTGCACTCTTGCGACTGCCGCAAGATGCCATCGGGTCGGCATGCCTTGACAGAGACTCCGCGGCACCAGTAGATTCCTGTCTCAGTCTGGCTACTGCCGGGCCTGCCACCCGAGAATGGGAGATGCCCTTTGCGTGATGCGACAAACGGGACGCCTGGTCCTGATCAGAAGTGCTCCCAACCCGAATCAGCCTCTCCAACCAGCGACCGCGAGAAGGGTCGAACCCAGCCGCCCAGGACTCCAGGGACGACGCGCGGGTTTCGGCCCGTTCGAATTGGGGGTGCCCCGATCTCCGATACCGTCCTGAGCGACAGGCGCTGACCCGGTCGCTTTCGCTACCGGGACAAGTCCGGAGGAGACCAACGTCAAATCGCCGTCCGGTGGGGCGCCGGACGGCGATAGGGGGGGTGAGAACGGGCCGGCCTGCGGATTCGGCCGGCCCGTAGGGGGGAAAGCTAGCTGGACGTCGACGTGGCCGCGTCGGACTCCTCGGACTTCTTCTCTCCGGGGAACCCGTGGTGTCCCCGGCCACGGAAGTGCCCGCGGCCCTTGCGCCCGAACTTCTTGCCGTGACCGAATCCGAAGCCCTCGGGCAGGTCTTCGGGCTTGTCGTCGTACCACGCCTGCAGCGCGTCGGCCTGGTCCTGCGTCAGGAAGCCCTTCTCCACGGCCGCGTCGAGCTTCTCCTCGCTCCACATGCCGAAGCCGCGTCCGAACATGCGAGGCAGGTCTTCGGGCATGTCGTCGTACCACTCCTGCAGCGCGTCGGCCTGGTCCTGCGTCAGGGCGCCCTTTTCGACCGCCGCGTCGAGCCAGCTCTCCACGGCCTCGTCGCGAATCTCTCCGCGCGCCTGGTCGAACGCGTCCTGGACCGCGTCCTCGTCGAGCCCGAGGATCTCGGCGACCCGGGCAACGAGGCCCTTGCCCTTGCCGGCTTCCCCGGCCTCCTGCGCGACTACCACTCCTCCGATCACGCCGACGCTGAGAACGCCGATCGCGATGGCTATGGCCGCAACCTTCTTCTTCATCTGGTAACCTACGTTTCTCCGTCGGCCGTCCCTGGCCGACCTGTGTTTGTCACGGGCATCAGGTTAGCGGCCGACTGTTAAGAAAGTTTGAAGCGGCTCGAATTACGGTTCTTGTGAAAAATTTATCGAGTTTGCGCTGGCATCGTCCTTGGCAAAAACCGCGAATGACGCAAAGAAACGCACAGGCGTCAAGGAAAGCAGGATATCGGCTTATCAGCGCGAATAGTGTCGAAATTCACAAACATCACCTTGCGTGATGCGCATATCTTTGATATATTCGAAACAGGTTGGAGGGATCGCATAGAGGCCTAGTGCGGGCGCCTGCTAAGCGCTTTGGGGGATAGTATCCCTCTCGTGGGTTCGAATCCCACTCCCTCCGCCATTTCCCAACGAGATCCCATCCTTGGATATGGATATACACAGCTATCACGTTTGGACGGTCGGCTGCCAGATGAACAAGGCCGACTCCGAGCGACTCGAGAGCGCCCTGGACAGCGTCGGGCTGCGAAGCAGCGTCTCCGCCCAGGACGCCGACGTGGTCGTACTCAACAGTTGCGTCGTCCGCCAGAGCGCCGAGGACCGCGTCGTCGGCATGCTCGGCAGCCTCAAGCACGCCCGCCGGCAGGACCCGGACAAGGTCGTCGCCCTGATGGGATGCATGGTAGGGCCCGACACCGCGACCCTGGAGAGCCGTTTCCCGCACGTGGACGTCTTCATGCGGCCGCAGCAGTACGAGCCGCTGATCGACCTGCTGGCCGAGCGCATGGGCTTCGACCCCGAGGGCTGTCTCAGCCAGCTCACCGCGCGGCCCGCAGTCACCGCCTACGTGCCCGTCATCCACGGCTGCGACAAGTTCTGCTCCTTCTGCATAATCCCGTATCGTCGCGGCCGCGAGGTCAGCCGCACCGTCGAAGACATCGTCCGCGAGGTCACCATGCTCGTCGAGCGCGGCGTCCGGGAGGTCACACTGCTGGGCCAGAACGTCGACTCCTGGGGCCACGACCTGCCCGGCGAGCAGGACCTCGGAGCCCTGCTCCGCGCGGTGGACCGCGTCGACGGCATAGAGCGCGTGCGTTTCCTCACTTCGCACCCGAACGACATGAGCGACAGCATCCTGGACGCCGTCGCCGAGTGCGACACGGTCTGCGAGCACGTCAACCTGCCCTTCCAGGCCGGTGACGACGAGGTGCTGCGAAACATGAGGCGCGGATACACCAACGACGAGTACCGCGTCCTGATCGACCGCGTCCGCGCCCGGATTCCGGGCGTCTCCCTGAGCACCGACCTGATCGTCGGCTTCTGCGGCGAGACGGACGCGCAGTTCCAGCGCACGCTCGACATGGTGCGCGACATCCGATTCGACAAGGTGCACTCCGCGGCGTACTCGACCCGGGAGGGCACGATCGCCGCGCGGAGGCTCGAGGACGACGTGCCCGCCGAGGAGAAGAAGGCGCGCCTCAACGCCGTAGACAGCCTCCAGGCGGACATACAGACGGAGATCAACGCGCTGCTCTCGGGGCAGACGACCGACGTCCTCGTCGAGGAGACAGGCGACGACCGCGCCAGGGGCCGCAACCGGAACGACAAGCTGGTGTACGTCGAAGGCGCGGACGACCGGACAGGCGAGGTCCTGGCCGTCGAGATCGACCGCACGGGCCCGTGGTCCCTTGGCGGGCGCGCGGTGACTGTGGCGTAGGGCAGGAGGGAGAGATGGCCGCCCAGCTTAAGGTCCCGACCGTACCCATCACGGAGCTGGAGCAGTCCGCGTTCTGTCGCACGGACGAGTCGCTCGCGTCCAAGACTCTCGCGGAGGAGTTCGACACGGGCGTGCGCTGGCAGAAGCTGCCCATCTCCTACCTGAAGGCGAAGCCGGAAGAGCTCGACGTGCGGATCGCCGTCGCCAGGGCCCAGCTCGCCGACAGGCTGGTGGTCCTCGGCCACCACTACCAGCGCGACGAGATCATCAAGTTCGCCGACCTTCGCGGCGACTCCTTCAAGCTGTCCCAATACGCCGCGTCGCAGCGGGACGCCGAGTTCATCGTCTTCTGCGGCGTCCACTTCATGGCCGAGACGGCCGACGTGCTCAGCTCTCCTGAGCAGAGCGTCGTGCTGCCCAACCTGTCGGCCGGCTGCTCGATGGCCGACATGGCCCACGTCGACGACGTGCTCGACTGCTGGGACGATCTCCAGGAAACGCTGGGCGACTTCGGCGGGGTCGTCCCGATCACCTACATGAACTCGACCGCCGCCATCAAGGCGCTCTGCGGCAGGGAAGGCGGCATCGTCTGCACCTCGTCGAACGCGCCGGCCACTTTCAGATGGGCCTTCGAGCGCGGCCAGCGAGTGCTGTTCCTCCCCGACCAGCACCTCGGCCGCAACACGGCCCTCAAGCTCGGAATAGGCCTCGACGAGATGCTGGTTTGGAATCCGTTCAAGCCGCTCGGCGGACACACGGCCGACGCGCTCAGGAGGGCCAGGGTCATCCTCTGGCAGGGCCACTGCTCGGTCCACACCCGCTTCACCGTCGCCCAGATCGAGCAGGCGCGCGAGAAGTACCCGGACGTCAACGTCGTCGTGCACCCCGAGTGCTTCATGGAGACGGTGCAGGCCGCCGACTCCAACGGCTCGACCGAGTTCATCATCAATACCGTCACCAACGCTCCTCCGGGCACGGTCTGGGCCGTCGGCACCGAGATCAGCCTGGTCAACCGCCTCGCCAGGGAGAACCCGGACAAGACGGTCTTCTGCCTCGACTCCGTGATCTGTCCCTGTTCGACCATGTACCGCATCCACCCGGCATACCTCGCCTGGGTGCTCGAGGGACTTGCCGAGGGGGTGCTGGTCAACCGGATCACGGTCGACGACCGCACGAGGCAGGAGGCGCGGGTGGCCCTCGACAGGATGCTGGCCGTCGTATAGAAGCCTCCGGCCGGCGTAGGACCGGTCCGGTGGGCCGCCGCGCGGCAGAGTCGAAGGAGGGTACACCGGTCCCCGCCATGATGGCCATTACGCCTGAAATCGAGGCCCTGGTCGACCGCGCCCTCGAGGAGGACCTCGCGGGCAACGACGTTACGACGCGCGCCCTCATACCCCCGGAGATGACGGGCAGGGCGGTCGTGATGTCCAGGGAGCAGGGCATCCTGGCCGGCGTCGACGTTGCGGCGGCCGTGTTCCAGCGCGTCGATCCCGGTATCAGCGTCGAGCTTCTGCGCCGGGACGGGTCGCCCCTGGAGCCGGAGGCGTTCGTAATGGAGGTATCCGGCGCAGTCGCCTCGGTGCTCACCGCGGAGCGCACCGCCGTCAACTTCATGCAGCGGCTCAGCGGCATCGCCACCGAGACCGGACGCTACGTGCGCGAGGTCGCGGGCCATCGCGCGCGGGTGCTCGACACGCGCAAGACGACCCCCGGCCTGCGCGCGCTGGAGAAGTACGCGGTCGCCGTCGGCGGCGGTACCAACCATCGCCACAATCTCGGCGACGGCGTGCTGGTCAAGGACAACCACATAGAGGCCCTCGGACGCCAGGGCCTGGGCTTCGGAGAGATCGTGGAACGCGCGAAGGCGAACGCTCCCCATTCGCTGAGGGTCGAGATCGAGGTCGAGACCCCGGAGCAGGCGCGGGAGGCCCTCGAGGCCGGGGCCGATATACTGTTGCTGGACAACATGTCGTCCGAGGAGATGAGCCGGGTGGTGGACATGTGCCGCGGACAGGCCCTGACGGAAGCCTCCGGCGGAGTCGGGCTGCACAATGTGAAGGAGATCGCGTCGACGGGGGTCGACATGATCTCGGTAGGCGCGTTGACGCACTCGTCCCGCGCGCTCGATTTCAGCCTGGAGCTCGTGGCAGTTGACTAGAGCGCTGCTGCCGGCGGCCGCGCTCGCGCTGCTCTGCGCCTCCGCGTTCGCCTGCGGGCTCTTCGGGACCGGCGACGACGGGGAGCGCAGCCAGTTCGGCCAGAGGCCCGACGCCGACTCCGGCCCCGGCCAGATCGCCTACGTCGGCCTTGACGGCCAGGTGCGCACCGTCAATCCGGATGGCTCGGGCGAGCAGATCGTCAGCCCGCGCAACGGGGTCTTCTCGTGGCCCGCATGGTCGCCCGACAGCCGGAACCTGGTCTTCTCGGGACTGACCGACAGCGCCGACGGAAGAGGCAGGCCGACCCTGTTCGACCGCAACCTGTCGACCGGCGCGTTGGCGCGGATTCACGTCGGCAATCCCGGCGACGCCTTCGTGGCGACCGCCGCGCCCCACTACGTCTACTGGTCTCCGGACAGCAGCCGCCTCGCCTTCCTCGCGGGCGGCTCACCCACGGACCTCAGGCTCTACCTGTACGACCGAGCCGCCGCCGAGCCCCCCCGTACCGCCATGGACGGCGTCCCGGTTTTCATGGACTGGTCTCCCGATTCCGAGCAGCTCCTCATCCACTTCGAGGCCGACCACTTCCTGCTCGACGCTGACGATGGCCAGCTCAACCGCCTCGACCTGGATTCCGCGGCGATGGGGTACAAGGTCCCGACCTGGAGACCCGGCTCGTCGCTGATGACCTACGCGACCGTCGACCGCGCGCGGGGCCTGTCCCTCTACGTCGGCGAGCCGGGCGCGTCCCAGACCGTGTTGGTCGACCGGGTGCCGGAGAACGCCGTCTTCAGGTGGTCGCCAACCGGCGAGATGCTCGCGGTCACGACCCCCGCCCGCGTCATCCCCTATCGGCCGCTGCGCCTGTTGGTCTATACGCGCATCGCCCTCTACTCGGAGAGCGGGGCCGAGCTGGAGACGGCGATCGAAGACGACGTGGTCGCGTTCTTCTGGTCGCCGGACGGCGCCAAGATCGCGTACGTCACCCTGCTGCCCGACAAGCCTCAAGTGCTGCGCTGGAAGGTGTTGGACGTGGCCACCAGCCAGACGTACACCCTGATCGACTTCACGCCGTCGGCCGACCAGCTCACGGTGCTCCAGTTCTTCGACCAGTTCGCCGGGTCGCACCGTATCTGGTCGCCGGACTCGCGTTCGCTGGTGTTCGCCGGCAAGGTCGGCGGCGGCGCCGTGCTGGCCTCCACGGCCCAGGAGAACATCGACCGCATCGTTGTGATCGCGGCGCGGTCGTTCCCGTCGACGAACGTGATCGCCAGGGGCACTCTCGCCTTCTGGTCCCGGGGCCAGACGCGCTGACGTCTCGCCCCGCCCGCCTACGACCTCCGGGGGCGCTCCCGGTCGGCTGAGTCGAGCATGATCGTCACCGGCCCGTCGTTCTCGATGGAGACGGTCATGTGGGCCTGGAACCGCCCGGTCTCCACCTTCAGGCCCGTCTGCGAGAACAGCGACACGGCCTGCGCGAACAGAGCTTGCGCATCCTCGGGCGGCGCCGCGTCCACGAAGCTGGGACGCCGTCCCCTGCGCGTGTCGCCGTACAGCGTGAACTGGCTCACGACCAGCAACTCGGCGCCTACGTCGAGCGCGGACAGGTTGAAACGCCCCTCAGCGTCGTTGAAGATGCGCAGGTTCACCGTCTTGCCGACGATGAAGGCGGCCTCTTCGGGACCGTCCTCCCGGGACACGCCCACCAGGACGACCAGCCCGGGGCCGATGCTGCCGACGGTCTCGCCGTCGACGGTCACGGCCGCCCTGGCGACACGCTGGACCAGGGCCCGCAACGCCGCCTAGCTCTCGTCCTTGCCGGAGGCGGCCTTGGACTCGACCTTCGGCTCCGTCTTGCTCTTGGCGCTTCCATCGCCGGCGCCGTCCGAGCCGGAGTCGGAGTCCTTCGACGATTTCGAGTCGGCGCTGGAGGAGGTTGGGCTCCTGCCCTTGCCGTAGTCGTTGACGTAGAACCCGCTCCCCTTGAACACCACGGGGACCGAGTGGATGACGCGCCGGGCCGTGCCCTGACACTCGGCGCAGTCGGCGACCGGCTCGGAGTCGAAGCTCTGCCGGACCTCGAACTCGTTACCGCAGTCCGGGCAGACGTAGTCGTATCTCGGCAAGTGGACCTCCCGGGGCTTACAGCAAATTGGCAGACGCCCTAAGCGGCTGCCAACTCGTCTGCCAATTTAGCATCGGCCCGTAGGGGTGTCAAATCGGGTAGTGGATAGTGGATGGTGGATAGTGAATAGTCGGGAAGCTGTCCCGCGGCGGGGTCGTCGGGGCGTTGTACTGGAGAGTCAGCCGGCGGGTTGGGCGATGGCGTTCTGGATGCCGTCGCGCCAGGCCGAGGTGAGTTCCTCCACCGGCAGGTCGATGAGCCCGGAGGCGCTCAGCCGCGTCCCGCCGACCGTGCCCAGCCGCGTCCACGGTGCGTCCTCCTCCCGGCAGATGCGCCCGAACGCGCCGACCGCTTCCGGCGCGAGCGACACGACGATGCGCGACTGCCGCTCGCCGAAGAGCGCCGCGTCCCGTCTCCCGGACGGCGCCCCGGCCCCGCGGAAGCCCACGCCGCCCCCTATGCAGCACTCAGCCAGGGCAACGGCCAGGCCGCCGTCGGAGCAGTCGTGGGCCGACTTCAGCAGCCCGGCCCGGACCGCCCGCCGGCAGGCCCGCTGGACCGCCAGCTCGACACCCAGGTGGATATACGGGCGGCCGGCCACCAACCCGTGGACGAGCTCCAGGTACTCGCTGCCGCCAAGGGCTGACGCGTCCAGCTCCACCGTGCCGGCGCCCAGCAGCAGCACCACGTCGCCCTCGTCCCGGAAGGCCGTCGTGCAGTGGTCCGCGGCGTCCTCCAGCAGGCCCAGCCCGCCGACGATCGGCGTCGGGTAGATGCCCTGGCCCTCCGTCTCGTTGTAGAGACTCACGTTGCCGCTGATCACCGGCGCGTCGAACGCGCGGCTCGCCTCGGCCATCCCACGGACGCACTCCTGCAGCTGGTAGTAGGTCTCCGGCCGCTCCGGGTTCCCGAAGTTCAGGCAGTCGGTCAGCGCGACCGGCTCCGCGCCGACCACCGACAGGTTGCGGCAGACCTCGGCGACCGCGATCTTGCCCCCCTCGTACGGGTCGAGGTAGCAGTAGCGGCCGTTGCCGTCGACGGCCAGCGCGATCCCCGTTGCCGCGCCCTTGACGCGCAGCACCGCCGCGTCCGCGCCGGGCCCGACGACGGTGTTCGTCTGCACGTGGTGGTCGTACTGGCGGAACACCGGCTCTTTGCTCGCGACGTTGGCGGAGGCCAGGAGGCGCAGCAGCACGGCGTTCGGGCCGCCGTCCGGCAGCGGCAGCGTGTCCAGGTCGCGGGACTGCAGACCGTCCAGCCACGGCGGCCGGCGGGACGGCGGCCGGTACTGCGGCGCGTCGGCCAGCAGCCCGACCGGGACGTCGCCTTCCAGGCTGCCGCCGTCGAAGACGCGGGCGCTGCCTCCGGACGTCACGCGGCCGATCGCCACGCCTTCGAGGTCCCGCTTCCGCAGCATCTCGATCACCGCGTCCTCGTGTCCCCTGCGGGCGATGACGAGCATCCGCTCCTGCGACTCGGACAGCATCACCTCGTACGGCGTCATGCCGGAGTCCCGCCGCGGCACGACCGAGACGTCGATCTCGAAGCCGGCGCCCGCGTTGTCGGCGGCCTCGACGCAGGCCGACGACAGGCCGGCGGCCCCAAGGTCCTGCATCCCGACGACGTGCTCGGTGGCCGCGAGCTCCAGGCACGCCTCGATCAGCTCCTTTTCCAGGAACGGGTTGCCCACCTGCACCGCCGGACGCAGCTCGCGCTCCTCCTCGAACGTGCGCGACGCCAGGCCGGACGCGCCGTGGATGCCGTCGCGTCCCGTGTCGGCGCCCACCAGGATGAAGACGTTCCCCGCCTCGCCGGCGGTCGACCGCACCAGGTCGCTCTCGTCGACCAGGCCGACGCACATCGCGTTGACGAGCGGGTTGCCGGAGTAGGTGTCTGAAAAACAGATCTCGCCGCCCACGTCCGGGATGCCGATGCAGTTGCCGTAGCCCGATATGCCGGCGACGACGCGCGAGAACAGGTACCGGTTGCGGGCGTCGCTCAGCGGGCCGAAGCGGAGCGAGTTGAGCAGCGCGATCGGCCGCGCGCCCATCGACAGGATGTCGCGCACGATGCCGCCCACACCGGTCGCCGCGCCCTCGTAGGGCTCGATTGCCGACGGGTGGTTGTGCGACTCGATCTTCATGACGACGGCCTTGCCGCCGCCGATCCGCACCGCGCCCGCGTTCTCAGCCCCCTGCCCCACGAGCAGCCGCGGGCTGTCGCTCGCGAACTGCCTCAGCAGCGGCTTCGAGTGCTTGTAGCCGCAGTGCTCGCTCCACAGCGACCCGAACAGCCCCAGCTCCAGCGTGTTAGGCTCCCGGCCCAGCCGTTCCACGATCGCCTCGTACTCACCCTGCGACAGGGCCAGGTCATCGAGCTGCTCACGCGTAGCGGGCATCGTCTATCCTCGCGACCAGAGCCTCTTGCATGACCGTCGCTCCCACTGCACTACGGTCGTGCCACCCCACCGTCATTCCGGCGCAAGGGTCTCCGTGCGCGGGAACGACGGTACGCCGGCGGGAGAGCGCCTCTGGATTTCCCCCTCTCCCTCGACGGGAGAGGGCTGGGGTGAGGGTGAAGGCCGCCGCGACGCCCCCTCCCTCTGGCTCCCTCCCGCGAGGGGAGGGAGAACAAGACTTGCCCCCTCTCCCTCGACGGGAGAGGGCTGTGGTGAGGGTGAAGGCCGCCGCGACGCCCCCTCCCTCTGGCTCCCTCCCGCGAGGGGAGGGAGAACAAAATTTGCCCCCTCTCCCTCGACGGGAGAGGGCTGGGGTGAGGGTGAAGGCCGCCGCGACGCCCCCTCCCTCTGGCTCCCTCCCGCGAGGGGAAGGAGAACAAGACTTGCCCCCTCTCCCTCGACGGGAGAGGGCTGGGGTGAGGGTGATCGCCTCGCCAATAGACGCGTCCGTCCCTGTCGAACGCCCCGCCACTACGCCAACACCGCCCGCGCACCCGCCGCGATGATCGACTCGAAGATGTACCGCCCGTCCTCGCCGCCCAGCAGCGGCTCGCAGCACCGCTCCGGGTGCGGCATCATCCCGAGCACGTTGCCCTGCGCGTTCACGATGCCCGCGATGTTGTCCGTAGAGCCGTTGGGGTTCGCGTCCTTCGTCGTCTCGCCTGCCTCGTTGCAGTACCTGAACAGCACGCGGCCCGTGTCCCGCAGCTCGCGCACCGTCCGCCGGTCCGCGACGTAGTTGCCCTCGCCGTGGCCGATCGGCACGCGGATCACCTGCCCCTCGCGCATCTCCGACGTGAACGGCGTGCCGCCGCGCTCGACGCGCAGGTCCGTCCACTGGCACCGGTACTCCAAGTGCGAGTTGCGGACCAGCGCGCCCGGCAGCATCCCCGCCTCGCACAGCACCTGGAAGCCGTTGCAGATGCCGATTACCAGCCCGCCCGCGGACGCGAACTTCTCCACCGAGCCCATCACGGGAGAGAACCGCGCCAGCGCCCCGGAGCGCAGGTAGTCGCCGTAGGAGAACCCGCCCGGCAGCACGACGCAGTCGAACCCGGACAGGTCGGTCTCCTTGTGCCAGACGTAGTCGGCCTGCTGGCCCAGCACGTCGGTGAGCACGTGGTGACAGTCGGCGTCGCTCCACGTGCCGGGGAAGACGACGACCGCGAACTTCATCTGCGGACGCCGGTGACGCCGCGCTCGGGGGACGGCTGACCGGCGCGCCCGCGGCCCATCAGCCCGCCTGCTGCCGGAGCATCTCCGACACGACCGCGCTGACCGCCTTGCCGTCGGCGCGTCCCCGCACCCGCGGCATCAGCGCGCCCATGACGCGGCCCATGTCCTGCGGGCCCGACGCGCCGGCGTCCGCGACGGCCTTCGCCGCGAGATCCCGCACCTCGTCGTCCGTGAGCTGCTGCGGCAGGTACTCGACGATCAGCGCGAGCTCGGCCTCCTCCTTGGAGACCAGGTCGTCGCGGCCGCCCTTCCTGAAGGCCTCGATGCTGTCGCGCCGCTGCTGCGCCTGCCTGCCGAGCAGCCGCGTGATCGCCTCGTCGTCGATCTCGCCCTTCTTCTCGATCTCCTGGTTGTGGATATCTGAGAGCAGGTAGCGCAGAACGGTCCGCCGCGGGGCGTCGCCCGCCCGCATCGCGGTCTTCAGGTCGTCGTTCAGTCGCTCGCGCAGCGCCAAGTCCGTCGCCTCCTGGATGCTCGTCACATCCCGCGACCGGAGTATAGGAAGCCGCCCGAACTAGTGTCAAGGAACCGACGCGGCGCGACTATTCGATCACGACGGTCCTGTGTGTGGCTGCTCGTCGACGCTGACCTGGTCGGCCTCGGGGAAGACCGCCGTCACGACGAAGGCCGACAGCGGCACGATCTTGACGTGAGTCCGCCCGTGGTGCTTTCTGCGCAGGACCAGGTGGCCGTCCTGCACCTCGGCCATCTTCAGGCCGTCGTGGTCGCAGCGGATCGCCTCGATTTCGCCCACGGTCAATGCTCCCTTCCGACGCCGGCCGGCGCGCCCGCGGCCTGCGTCCGCGGCATCGGGCCGAGGCCCATCTCGTTGCGCACCTCGTCTACCGTCATGATCCCGGCGCCGACGTAGCCCTGCCACCGCTTCGCCCTGTCGTTCTCGCTCTCACGCAGCGACTCGACCTCGCCCAGGTCGAACTCCGCCCGCAGCGACGCGTCGCCTAGCTGCGGCATCAGGCCGTGGTTGATCGCCTCGGCGTAGAACCTGAGCTGCGGGACGACCGTGTCCTCCCAGAAGATGCGCCGGGCTACGGCGAAATTCGAGAACGTCACGCGCTCGACGTCGCCCAGCATCGGCTTCGGCACCCCGAACGCCCGGCCGACGTCCTCCAGGCTCCACCGCAGGCTCTGCATGTACTCCATCTCCCGCGGGCTGAAGCCGAGCCCCGTCGCCTTCATCCCGGCGCTCAACAGCGCCGGCCTCCGCACCTTCGCCGTCCCCTTGAACCGCGACTCCCAGCGCGTGTAGAAGTCGCTCACCTCGTCGTCCGTGGGCGTCTCGCCCGTCTCGATCAGCAGCCCGGGGCTGCTGTCGTTGACGAGGCTGCTGTGGCTGGCCCGCAGCGCCTCCATCCCCACGTCGGCCGAGAGCCGCGTAGGCGCCATCGGAGACAGGCCGGCGTACTCGTCCAGCGGGTTGAAGTAGCGCATCCACACCACGTCCTCCGGCAGGTACGAGATGAGCTGCCGCCCCTGGCCCACGTAGACGAAGCCCTTGACGTAGCTATGAGGGTCCGGGACGACGCGCATCCTGTCCGACCGCAGTGGCCATATCTCGACGACGCGGCCCAGGTCGTCGCGCTCCAGCCCCCAGAACGCCGATCCCCACAGTCCGAGGTACGTCTCCGTCGCGCGCCACAGGTCGCCGCGCGTCCAGAAGGGGTTCGGGAAGTCGAGCAGCGACTGCGCCGGGTGCGAGGGCCCGACCGGCCCGCGTTCGCCGCCGCGGTCTACTCGGCTGATCGTCAGCGGCACGCGGGCGACTGCCTCCTGCCGGACCTTCAGCGCCGAGTAGACGACGGACGACCGGGGGTAGTACTCGCCGTAGCTCGGCGGCATCCACTCCTGGCCCACGCCGAGCTCGCGCTCCCAGTAGTCGCTCAGCACCGCGGACACCCTGTTCGCCCGCCGCCGTCTTCGCAGGGCCGCGGCCCCGCGCAGGCTCGACGCCAGAAATCTCGATACCGTGCCGGTCAGACCCATATCCTGATACCTTCCTTTCTCGATACCGCGAACGTCATCGCCAGCGCGTCGGCCTCGTCGGGCGACTTGGGCATTTCCCGCTTGCTCTGCAGCACTATCCGGGAGCCGCCGTCTATCATGTGGGTGCGGCTCGAGACCTGGCCGATCAGCGCGTCGTCCTCCTCCGTGTCCATCTCGCCGTCCAGGTAGCGCTCCCGCATCCGCCACCACACCTCGGTGATGCGGTTCGCGTAGCGGTCGGACTCCGCCTTCTTGCCACCGAGGAACGGGACGAGCCGCGCGCGGCCGGGCTTCAGCTCACGCAGCCTGTCGACCACCCCGCCTCCGACGCCGCTCTCGTCTACAACCAGCACGTCGACGTCGTGCGTGTCGCAGTACGCCTTCAGGTAGCCGACGGTCCGCATCGTGTCGTGGCCGCGCACGCGCCAGACGATGCGCGCGACCGGGCCCTGGCGGCGGACGACGACCGTCTTGTCGTGCCCGAACCGGGCGATGTCGCAGCCCAGGACCACGGGTCCCTCCGGCCTGAGGTCCCGGCGCGCCGCCTCCGTCGCGTGGAACAGCGGGACGACGACTTCGTCCGGGTTGTCCGAGAACCGCGCCAGCACCGCGCCCTGGTAGAGCGAGCTGTCCTCGCCCCACTCGGCCTTGCGGTCCGCGATGTCCTGGCGCGTGATCATCCCCGGCACCGTGCTCCGCCCGCGCTTGACGTTCGGCGTGTCGAACGCGCTGATCTGGATCGTGCGGTACAGGTCGCGCTTCGAGTGGTGCGAGTCGTAGAAGTCGCCCGCGGCCGTGAAGGGGTTGCCGGTCATCAGCAGCCGCTTCGGGTTCAGGCGCCGGACCGCGTTCATCTCGTCGACGCCCACCGCGTGCGCCTCCGTCACGACGACCAGCAGGTTGGGGGAGTGGAAGCCCTGCAGGTTGTACGCCGAGTCCGACGCGAACCCGAGCGCGAAGCTCTGGTCGTCCATCTCGTACCGGGACGTCCGGAACATCCGTCCCGGCAGCGCGCCCGACGCGCCCGAGTAGGCGTACTTGATCTCCCGCCATACGATGTCGTCCACCTGCCGCGTCGTCGGGCCCGTCACCAGCGCCTTCACCGGAGACCGCGAGTGCATCCACCACAGCACGACTCGCGCCGCCGCCCAGTCCTTCCCCGACCCGTTGCAGCCGACGACCGACACGCGCCGGCGCCGCGCGACCGCCCTCAGGATCGCCTCCTGCTTGTCGTACGGCCGCTCGCCCAGCACCTCGTGGACGAACCTGACCGGGTCCGCCAACGCGTCCACGTCCGCGGCCTCCGGACTGTTCGACGGATCGTCGCTTCCCGACCCCGCTCCATCGCTCATGCTCCCTCCCATCCACCCTCCGACCTCGCTCTGGCCGACCCGCCGGCCGCCAGAAAAGAGGAGGGACGGCCCCGGCGGGACCGTCCCCCAACGCCGCCACATATTAGAACGGCTGTGCGGATTTTGTCAAGTCAACCGGCGGACATCAAGAACCGTGCATAGCAAACGTCTGGACCGGGATTTGACTGATTGTAGGGATTGGGATGATGAAAGGGGCGGGACTGCGTCGTGCAGCAATGGCGACGGTTCGGTGGTCATCCCATCAGGAACGTCTGGACCGTGATTTGGCTGATTGTGGGGATTGGGATGATCAGGAGGAGCGGGAGAGCGGCGTGCAGCGGTGAGGCATTGCTGCAATCATCTTCATCACCGGAATCACGCGAATCACAGTTCAGACGTTCCCAACTCTCTCGACGGACACCCCCAGGCGAGCACGCACTCTCCGCAGCGCGGACGCCTCGCCTTGCACACCTGCCGGCCGTGGTTGATCAGGTAGAGGTGGAACGGGAACACGTCCTCCGGCGCCACCATCGGCTCCAGGATGTCGTGCGCCTGGTCGGCCGACACCTTCGGCCCGATGAACCCCAGCCGCTTCGACACCCGGTAGATGTGCGTGTCCACCGGCATCGCGGGCAGGCCAAGCGAGAAGCACAGGATGATCGCGGCCGTCTTCGGGCCGACGCCGTCCAACTCCTTCAGCCACGACTTCGCCTCCTCCAGCGGCATCTCCGCCAGGAACGACAGGTCGTAGGAGCCGACCTTCCGCATCACCTCGTTGAGGATCGCCTTGATCCTCGGCGCCTTCGTCTTCGCCAGGCCGCCCGACCGGATCGCGTCCTCGATGTCCCCGACGTCGGCCGCCGCGATCGCCTCCAGCGACCCGAAAGTCGCCATCAGCGTCCTGAACGCCCGCTCGGAGTTGATGTCCGAGGTGTGCTGCGACAGTATCGTGTACACGAGCTCGGACGCCGGGTCGTAGCGGGGTTGCCACTCGAACGGGCCATATTCCTCCCCGAGCAGAGACATCACGTCGCGGGGGGTGACCTGTTCGTCTTGTCGGTCTGGCGTGTCTGGCATGGTCTCGGGTTGCGCGGTGCCGGTCCCGGTGAGCGTCGGCCAGCGGCGCATCAGCGTAACACAGACCCTCGGCCGCCACGCCGCCCGATGGCCCACCTTTGCTACAATCGGCCCCGGCCGCATACTCCCGGAACGGGCCCGCCCAAGTGGACTTCGAAGAGTTCCTCACAGAGTTGAAGGAAGGCGACTCGGCGCCGCGATACTCGCAGCTCCTGCAGCTCGCCGGCATGACGCCGGAGGCGCTGGAGACATTCGCCGCGGCGTGGCTGAAAGTCTCTCCCGAGCGCAAGAAAGAGACGCTCGACCGCTTGGTCGAGCTGAGCGAGGACAACCTGGAGCTCGACTTCGAGAACGTGTTCAGGGTCGGGCTCGACGACGCCGATTCCGGCGTGCGGGCCGACTCCGTCCGCGGCCTGTGGGAGTCCGAAGACCGGACCCTGATACGCCCGCTCCTGGGCCTGCTCGACAAGGACGGCGCCGTCGAGGTCCGGGCCACTGCCGCGACCGCCCTGGGACGGTTCGCCGACCTCGCCCACGAGGGCAAGCTGCTGACCCGCGACGAGACGCGCATACGGAAGGCGCTGCTGGCCGCCATCGGCCGGGACGGTGAGGACATGGAGGTGCGCCGCAGGGCCATCGAGGCAATCGCGGGCCTCGACTCGCCCGAGCGCGACCGCATCATCCGCGCCGCCCACGGGAGCGGCGACCAGGGGCTGCTCCAGAGCGCCGTCTACGCCATGGGCCGAAGCTCCAACGCGGAGTGGCTCCCCGACGTGCTCCAGGAGACCGGCAACGAGAGCCCGGCCATTCGCTACGAGGCCGCCGTCGCGTGCGGCCACCTCGGGGACGAAGAGGTCGTTCCGCAGCTCATCACGATGGTGCAGGACGAGGACCGGCAGGTCCAGCTCGCGGCCGTACGGGCGCTAGGAGAGGTCGGCGGGCCGCTCGCCAGGCGCGCCCTGGAGCGATGCCTGGAGCTGGGAGACGAGGCCCTCAGGCAGGCCGCCGAAGAGGCCATCGCCAACATCGAGTTCGACGACGACCCGCTCGCCCCGCGCTTCGGCTCCTGACCAGCCCAGCCTCGACGCCCGCGGAGAGACACCCCATTCGCCCCCCGGAGCCCCGCAAATCTCCAACAGGACAGCCCGCCAGCCGTTGGCAACAGTAGGCATCATCGCGAACCCGTCTGCCGGCCAGGACATCCGGCGTCTCGTCGCGCACGGCTGGAATGTGCCCGCCCACGAGAAGGTGAACATCCTGCGGCGGGTGTTCGTCGGGCTAGAGGCCGCGGGCGTCGGGCGCGTCATTGCCATGCCGGACGTGGCCAACCTGTGCGGCGCCGCGAGCGACGGCGCGTCGGCCGCCGTCGAGCTGCGGCTGCTGGAGATGAACGTCTTCAACGACCAGGGCGACACCGCGAAGGCCGCCGGGCTCATGGCGGAGGAGGGTGTGGCCTGCGTCGTGACGCTGGGGGGCGACGGCACGAACCGCGCCGCGGCCGCGGCCCTCGGCGGCATCCCGCTCGTCCCGATATCGACCGGCACCAACAACGTCTTCCCGGCCGCCACAGAGGGAACCGTCGCCGGCCTCGCCGCGGGGCTCGTCGCCCGCCGCGTCGTCGACCTCGACAGGGTGACGGCCCGTCCCAACGTCCTTGAAGTGCAGGTCGATGGTGGGCCGGCCGACGTCGCGCTCGTGGACGTGGCCGTCAGCAGGGAGCGGTTCGTCGGGGCGCGGGCGATCTGGGACATGAGCACGGTGCACGAGATATTCCTGTCCCGCGTCGAACCCGCGAGCATAGGCATGTCGGCCATCGGCGCAGCCCTCCCCGGACTGCCTGAAGACGGACTCGCCAGTCTGCACGTCCGCCTGGGTCCGGGCGGCGTCAGGGTGATCGCGCCCATCGCGCCCGGCCTCGTCAGGCCCGTGGACGTCAGCGGCTGGTCGACGATCGAGGTCGACGCTCCCGTGGAGATAGGCCTGGCGCCCTGCACGGTGGCGCTCGACGGCGAGCGAAATGTCGCGGTGCGCGAGGGCCAGGGGGCGACGGTGTGCCTGCGCCGCTCGGGGCCGCGGGTCGTCGACGCGAGGGCGGTCATCCGCGAGGCTTCGCGGGCGGGCGTCTTCACCGACGGCAGCCTCGTGGCCCGATAGCCTGTATACTGGCCGAGCGCCAGTCCGCTGGACGAGGGAGGCCCCATGGCGAACAGGAGAGTGCTGGTCACGGGCGCCGCCGGCTACGTTGCCGGCCAGATGCTCGACACGTTCCGCGACAGGTACGATCTCGTCCTGCTCGACCGGCAGGCCGAGGACCGCGAGGGAAGGTCCGTGCCGGGCGTCCTCCCCGTCGACCTGACGGACCGGGACCGGGGAGGGTACGCCGACCACTTCGACGGCGTCGACGCCGTGGTGCACCTCGCGTACACGCGGCGTCCGGCCGACCCGCTCGACCACTTCTTCGAAGAGAGCAACAACGTCGACATGGCGTACAACATGCTCCGCTGCGCCTACGACGCAGGCGTCCGGCGCTTCGTCTTCGCCAGCTCGAACCACGCGGCCGACTGGTACGAGCACAGGCTGATCCACGCCCGCAAGCTCGACATGCTCGATCCCTACGCGGTGCCGCTGTCCGACAACTTCTACGGCTGGGCCAAGGCCACCGTGGAGCACATGGGATTCCTGTTCGCCTGCGGCGCCTTCGGCCGCAAGATGGGCGTGGTCAACGTCCGCATCGGCGGCCCGAGGGAGCTGGACGCCAGGCGGGCGGGCCCCGACGCCGACAGCTTCAACCGCGGTCTGGACACCGACGCGGCCGCCTTCAAGCGCGACCTGGGCGTCTACGTCAGCCCGCGAGACCTGACGCAGCTATTCGTGAAGGCCATCGAGGTCGAAGACATCGACGACGAGCACGGAGTCCCGTGGCACGTCGTCTACGGCATCAGCGACAACACGCGCGCGTTCTGGCCGCTGGCCAACGCCCGCCGCGTGCTCGGCTACGAGCCGGAGGACGACTCGGAGGTCAGGTACGCGGACGACATTCGCGGCTTTCTGGCGGGCGAAGGCGCGACCGGGGACCCGGGCCGGGTCGGCTAGGCTAGGGGACGGTATCCCGGGCTACGGCGGGCAGTCCGACGAGACCACCAGGGTGGGCCAGTCGTCGATCTGTCCCGCCGTGCCGGGATATTCTCGTGGCTACTGGGTTGGCCAGCCGTCCGGAGTCTCGTTGGCCGCGAGCGCGGCCGAAATCGACTCGGCGGCATCCGGAGTAACCCAGGCCTTCCAAACGTCCGCGTTGCCGCTGAGCCACCACAGCGCCGCGTCGTTGGCCGTGGCTTCCTCGTTCTCGCTCATCCACTTGGCCACGACCTTGTAGGTTCCGATGTCGAATGCCCAGTTGCGGAGCATGGCGACGACATCCGGTGCCCGCGTCAGCATGTCGGGATGCACCGCGATCAGGATGGTGGCGTCCTCGTAGGCGCATGCCTTGGTGGTGAACCAGCACTCGTCGCTGTACGGCGGCTCTTCGAGCCTGACCAGGTCGAGAAGCAGGGGCGGATCGTTCGTGCCCCACTGGTAGCCGAGCCACGGATCGCCTCGCTCGTAGGCGCCGTACAGATCGGCGTTGCCGGCCGCCCCGTCACCCGGGTTGACCACGTGGACGTGGTCCGACAGGCCGTACCCCTCGATCTGCTTCGCGTTGACCTCTTCGCAGGCCCAGCCGATGACGCAGGACACCAGCCGCGCCTTGCCGCCCGACTCCGCCGTGGCGAACAGGTCCTTGAACTTGTCGTCCTTCAGGTCCTCGACGCTGGTAAGGTCGGGGTACTGCTCCTGCAGGTAGGCCGGAATCACGAACGCCGACTGCCAGTCCTTGCCGAGGCTCTCGCCAATCGAGACGACCTCGCCGGCGGCCTGGGCTTCCATCCAGGCTTCGTCCTGGTTGGGCAGCCAGATCTCCATCGTCACGTGAGAATCGCCGTTGCGCAGCCCGTTGAACAACGGGAGCGTGGCGCCGAACACGACGTCGGTCGGGTATCCGTAGCCCTTTTCGACGATGTACTGGGCGATCCGGTCCTGCACCTGCGCGCTCGTCCAGTTCAGGTCGGAGAAGACTATCTTCCCCTTGGGGCCGGGAGTAGGCGTCACCTCGACGATCTGGGGCTCTGCGGGTACGGCCGTGACCTCGACGATCCTCTCGACAACCTCAGGCTCGGAGGTGCACGCTATCGATGCCACCACGATTGTCGCGAGCAGCACCGGTATCAGAGTCAGTAGTTTGAGTCGCATGATTCGAATCCTTTCATTGGTGATCCCTGTTCGCCGTTACAACAGTACGGTCGGCGAGTCGGCGGCCGTGCCGCCGACCGCGGCGCGGGTCCTGCCTCTATGGTGTGAGATTCATGACGCCCTTCTCCTTTCGTTGTCTCGTTCTTCCGCTCCAGGCTCCCGGGCCTTGCGGTCCGCAGGGCGCTGTCGGGTTCGATGGAGGGGAGCTATCCGACACTGCGGGTATTCTCCTGCGCACGTGCGACCGACTGCGTGAGGCGGTCGATGATGATGGCAAGAAAGACGATCGAGAGACCGGCGATCGCGCCATTGCCGGGCTGGTTCTTCTGCAGGGCGCGGAGGACGTCGTCGCCCAGTCCTCCGGCGGCCACCATGCTCGCGATGGTGACCATCGCCAGCGCCATCATCGTCGTCTGGTTGATTCCGGCCATGATCGTGGGCAGCGCCATCGGAATCTGGACCTTGGTCAGCAGCTGAAATGGAGAGGAGCCGAACGAGCGGCCTGCCTCGACCACCTCGTCGGACACCTGCCTGATGCCAAGGTTGGTGAGCCGGATCACGGGGGGTACCGCGTAGACGATGGTTGCGAAGACCCCCGCGGGAGCTCCCAGTCCGAAGAACAGGACGCCCGGAAGCAGGTAGACGAAGCTCGGCATCGTCTGCATCGCGTCGAGAATCGGGCGCGTGATGTTGTCGGCCAGGCGGCTGCGGGAGGCGATTACTCCGAGCGGCAGCCCGATAGACACCGATATCGCGACGGAAACGACCATGAGAGCGATCGTGTCGATGGTGTTTTCCCACAGCCCCATGAAGCCGAAGTAGAGCATCGCCCCCGTCGTGAAGGCCGCCAGCAGCCACCGCCCCACGGCGTATGAGAGCAGGGCGAGCCCAACGACCATGACGGGCCAGGGGACCCACTTGAGCGCATCCTCGATGGACACGAGGGAGTAGGCTACCCCGGAGCTGATTCCTCCGAACATCCAGTCGGCCTCGCGCGTGAGCCAGTCCACCCTGTCGTCGATCCAGGTACCCGTGACCTGCCTCACCGACTTCTTGAGCGTGATGGTCGTCCCACCATCGGTCGGAACTTCCGACGTCGAAACCGTGGTCGGGAATTCCATCCCGGGACCCCAGGCCCACACGCACACCAGCAGGACGATGACGACAACCGACAGGCGGATCGCCCAATGGTACAGGCGCGGCAGGGCGGCAAGCCTGGCGCCCAGTGATGAGATTCCCGCGGCGGGTCGAGCGTCCCGTGCTCGGGCAATCATGTCAGGCCTCCTGGTCGGCGCTGGATATGCCGGAGAGCAGGACCCCTCTTCGGATCTCCCCCAGCAGCTTCCCGTTGTCGCCGACTACCGCGATCGGCTGTGCGGATTGTGCGGCGATGGGGATGATGTCTTCGATGTAGGTCTCCGGGCTCGTGGTCCGGGCCGGGGCGACTTCGACACCCTCGAGGGACGGTTTGCGCTCGGTGGCGAGGTCCCTCGCCCTCTCTTCCGTGAGTACCCCCCGGAAGGTGAAGTCGCGCGCTATCAGGAACATCGCGTCCCGCCCGTGGTTGTCCATCGTCCGCAGCGCCGCGCGAGGGCCTTGCCACTCGTAAACGACCGCGTCGGGTTCCTGCATGATGGCTTTCGCCTGGATAACCTTCCCCCTGGAGACGTCGCGCACGAACTCGGTCACGTACTCATCGGAAGGCAACGTCACGATCTCCTCGGGCGAGCCCTCCTGGATGATCTCCCCGTCTCGCATGATGGCGATGCGGTCGCCCAGCTTGAGGGCCTCGTTCAGGTCGTGAGTGATGAACACGATAGTCTTGTGGAGACCGGCCTGGAGCGAGACGAGCTCGTCCTGCATCTCTCTCCGGATGAGCGGGTCGAGGCCGCTGAATGGCTCGTCCATGAGCAGGACTTCGGGGTCGACCGCGAGGGCCCTCGCCAGGCCCACTCGCTGCTGCATTCCCCCACTCATTTCGCTTGGGTAGTAGTCCTCCCACCCCTTGAGCCCCACGGTCTCGATGGCCTTCGACGCTTCCCTGTACCTGGAGGGCTTGTCAATGCCGCGTATCTCGAGGCCGTACGCCACGTTGTCGAGTACCCGGCGATGGGGCAGAAGGGCGTAGTGTTGGAACACCATCGCGGCCCTGCTGCGGCGGAACTCCATGAGCTGCTCCGCCGAGTAGGACATGATGTCCTCGCCGTCGAAGAGCACTTGCCCCCTGGTCGGCTCGATCAGCCTCGTGATGCAGCGGACAAGGGTCGACTTGCCGCTGCCGGAGAGGCCCATTACGACAAAGATCTGCCCCGGTTCGACGGTGAAGGACACGTCGCGCAATGCGACGACGAGGCCCAGCTCCTCCTGGATTTGTGCGCGGGTCTTCGGCTGGTGCTCTGGACTCAGCGAGCGCTCCGGCTCCTTGCCGAAGACCTTCCACAGGCCCGTTACTTCTATTTGATAGTCGGGGTCGTCCATCCGGGAGTGAGTGCCTTGCGACTACTAGGCTATCACATCCCCAGGGGCGGCGGGTTGGAGACCACCGGGTTCGCATGGCGGCGGAGCGTGCTGAGGCGCTTCGGGAACGCGCCGTCCGTCGCGCGTTCGGTGGCTGGGACGCACCGGCAAATCGCGGGCCCCCAATGCGCGTCCAGCCCTTGACCGGGGCGGAACGGCGTGGCTATACTCGTTGCACTGTCCCTTGGTGGTCCTGGCGAGGTGGACCCACCCGTTCCCATCCCGAACACGGAAGTGAAACGCCTCAGCGCCGACGATACTGCACTTGCAAGGGTGTGGGAAAATAGGTCACCGCCTGGGGACTTTTGCGTTCCGGGCGCGTTTCCGGGGCCCAGCCGGGCCGGGGCGTAACCCGTGTCGCGTATCTGGGGGCGCACGGGCGTGTGATACAATGAAACCCAAGGTCGGCAGTGTTGTTTACGCGTGCTCACATCAGGTTCCGTGCCGTTGCCCGGCAGTCGTGCCCAGAGTTCCTGGCAGGCGCGGGGCCAGCACCTTCGACAGCCTTTACACCCTACGATGCACGCGCCTATAATCTAGGTGTGCGCAAGATCGGATAAGGCGGTACCTATTCTGGATACGTCAACGCAGGAGCAACCGGGGACCGAGGACATGGGGCAGCTGCTCGACTCTGTCGAGTCGATGAAGCCCCTTCGCAGGGGCGACGTTGTCGAAGGCGTCGTCATGAGGTCCGACCCGGACGGGGTTCTTCTCAACATAGGGCACAAGGCCGAGGGGATCGTTCCTCCCGGAGAGATGCGCAGCCTGGGGGCCGAGGGCGTCAAGCGGCTGAACGTCGGGGACGAGATCGTCGCGACCGTCGTCCGCGGAGAGACGGCCGAGGGATCGGTCATCCTCTCCATCGACAGGGCCGCCGGAGAGAAGGGCTGGCGGGCCCTCGAGAGGGCGCTGGAGACCGACGAGCGCGTCGCCGGAAAAATACTCGGCTTCAACCGGGGCGGCGCCATAGTCGAGACCCAGGGCGTCCAGGGCTTCGTGCCGATGTCCCAGCTTGTCAGCGTCTCCAGGGACAGCGTCCGCGAGGCGATCGCGGCCCAGGACCAGACCGCGGACGAAGGCGCCGAGTCGCCCCAGACCGACAGCCTCGAGTCCCATTCGGACGTCGGCAAAGATCTCGAGCTGAAGGTGCTCGAGGTCAACCGGGGCCGGAATCGAGCGATTCTGTCCGAGCGTCAGGCCATCCAGGAAGACCGCGAGCAGAAGAAGGCGCGCCTCATCCAGGAGCTCAGCGTGGGCGAGGTCAGGCACGGGACGGTGACCGGCCTGAGCAGCTTCGGCGCTTTCGTCGACCTGGGAGGCGCCGACGGCCTGATCCACATATCCGAGCTGTCGTGGAACACCATCAGCTCCCCCGAAGAGGTGCTGACGGTCGGCCAGGAGGTAGACGTCTACGTCCTGAGGGTCGACCATGAGAACAGGAAGATCGGCCTCAGCCTCAAGCGGCTGCAGCAGGAGCCCTGGGAGACGGTCAACGAGCGTTACCAGGTGGGTGACCTCGTAGACGCCACCGTGACCAAGGTGACCGACTTCGGCGCGTTCGCGCGGGTTGAGGGGTCGGTCGAGGGGCTGATCCACATATCCGAGCTGACGCCCAGGATCATCAACCATCCGCGGGACGTCGTCAGGGAGGGCGACCGCGTCAGGACTCGCATCCTGCGGATCGAGCCGGAGAGGCGGCGCATGGGACTGAGCCTCAAGCAGGCCGGAGACCAGGAGACCTAGGCCGCCCTGAAGTTGTTGTACCCCATCGCTGAGGTGACTCGATGACCAGCAGGTTCGAAAAGTTCTCCGAGCGGGCCCGGCGGGTTCTCTCGCTGGCGCAGGAAGAGGCCCAGCGATTCAACCACAACTACATCGGCACCGAACACGTCCTGCTGGGCATCGTCCGCGAAACGGATGGCGTGGCCGCCAAGGTGCTGGTCAACCTTGACGTCGAGCTCAACAAGGTCCGTTCCGCCGTCGAGTTCATCATCGGACGCAACGATGCCCCCATCTCCAAGGAGGGCATCGGCCTCACGCCGCGGGCCAAGAAGGTCATCGAGCTCGCGGTCGACGAGGCGCGGCGCTCGAACCATAACTACATCGGTACCGAACACCTGCTGATCGGCCTCATGCGCGAGGGCGACGGCGTCGCGGCCGGCGTCCTGGAGAATCTCGGAGTCAACCTGGACAAGGTCAGGGCCGAGGCCGGCCGTCTCATGACCCAGACCGTGCAGCAGTCGCAGGCAGGAGGCGGCGCACGCACCGGAACGCGCACGCCGACGCTCGACCAGCTCGGGATCGACCTTACTCAGGCCGCCAGGGCCAGCAAGCTCGACCCGACCGTGGGACGCGAAAAAGAGATCCAGCGCGTCACGCAAATTCTCAGCAGGCGCACCAAGAACAACCCCGTCCTGGTGGGCGAGCCGGGTGTCGGCAAGACCGCGATCGTCGAGGCGCTCGCGCAGCGCATCGCGGAGAACGAGGTGCCGACGACACTGGAAGGCAAGCGGTTGGTCACGCTCGACATGGGCGCGCTCGTCGCCGGAACGAAGTACCGGGGCGAGTTCGAGGAACGCCTCAAGAAGGTCGTTGAAGAGATTCGCGAGTCCAAGAACTGCGTGCTGTTCATCGACGAGATACACACCATGGTCGGCGCGGGCGCGGCCGAGGGCGCCGTCGACGCGGCCAACATCCTCAAGCCGTCGCTTGCCCGCGGTGAGATGCAGACCATCGGCGCGACGACCCTCGACGACTACCGCAAGTACATCGAGCGCGATCCCGCCCTGGAGCGGAGGTTCCAGCCCGTCACCGTCGACGAGCCGTCGGTCGAGGAGACGGTCGAGATCCTCCACGGCATCAAGGAGCGCTACGAGGACCACCACGAGCTGGAGATCGCCGACGAGTCCCTGGAGGCGGCCTCACAGCTCGCCGCGCGCTTCATCCCCGACCGGTTCATGCCGGACAAGGCGATCGACCTGATCGACGAGGCCGCGTCCCGGGTCCGCATCAACTTCAGCACCGCGCCCCTCTCCGTCAACGAAGTGTCCAAGATGCTCGACAAGACGAAGGCCGAAAAGGACGAGGCCATCTCCGCCCGGCAGTACGAGTACGCCGGCGAGCTCAGGGACCGTGAGACGAAGCTCTCCGAGAAGCTGGCCGACCTGCAGAAGGAGTGGCAGGAGGAACGCGAGAAGGAAAAGCCGGTCGTCACCCGCGACAATATCGAAGAGGTCGTCAGCATGTGGACCGGCATCCCGGTCACCCGGCTGTCGGCCGATGAGACCGAGCGCCTCGTCAACATGGAGGAGGTGCTCCACCAGAGTGTCGTGGGCCAGGAGGAGCCGATCACGCTGGTCTCGAAGGCCGTGCGCCGCGCGCGGTCGGGCCTGAAGGACCCGAAGCGGCCGGTCGGCGTCTTCATCTTCTCCGGCCCGACCGGCGTGGGGAAGACCTACCTGCCCAGGAAGCTCGCCGAGTTCATGTTCGGCAGCGAGGACTCGGTCGTACGGATAGACATGTCCGAGTTCATGGAGCGTCACTCGGTCTCCCGACTGGTTGGCGCGCCGCCCGGCTACGTCGGGTACGATGAGGGCGGACAGCTCACCGAGGCGGTCCGCCGCAAGTCCTACTGCCTGATCCTGCTGGACGAGATCGAGAAGGCCCATCCGGAGGTCTTCAACCTGCTGCTCCAGATCTTCGACGACGGCCACCTCACCGACGCGAAGGGCCGCAAGGTCGACTTCCGCAACTCGCTCATAGTCATGACGAGCAACATCGGCTCCGACCTGATCAGGCAGGACAGGACGCTGGGCTTCTCGCACCAGGGCGACGCCGCCGAGCGGGACAAGACGAACTACGAGCGAATGAAGGACAACGTGCTGGAGGAGATCAAGCGCTTCTTCCGGCCCGAGTTCCTGAACCGTGTCGACGGCACCGTCGTCTTCCACGCGCTGAGCGAGGAGCACATGGACCGGATCGTCGACCTGATGCTCAAGGACGTGGCCTTCGGGCTGATCGAGAAGGGCATCAGCCTCGAGGTCACCGACGCCGCCAAGGAGTGGCTCGCCGAGCGCGGCTACGACCCGCTCTTCGGCGCCAGGCCGCTCCGGCGCGTCATCCAGGACCACGTGGAGGACAGGCTGTCCGACGCCATACTGCAGGGCATGTTCGGCCCGGGCGACACCGCGAAGATCGACGTCGACGAAGACGGTGAGATCACGGTAGAGACGGAGTCGCCGCTCCCGGTCGGCTCGGCCTAGCCCTGGCGCGCTCCGGCCACAACGGTCTCCGTTCCCTTCGCCGGCGGGCTTCCAGTCCTGTCCCGCCCGGCCCATAGCAGGCTCTCCCGTGGCCAGGCCGCGCCCCAAGACAACGTTCCTGTGCGAGTCCTGCGGCAACGAGAGCCCAAAGTGGGAGGGGCGTTGCCCGTCGTGCGGCGAGTGGAACACCCTGGTCGAGCACCGGATCGACGCCTCCAGCCCGTCCGGCGGGCGCCGCACCGTCCTGGAGACGACTCCGGCGCGTGAGCTCTCTGAGCTGTCGTCCGACGAGCTGCCCCGGCTGCTGACGTCGTCTGCCGAGGTCAACCGCGTCCTCGGCGGCGGCATAGTGCCCGGCTCGCTCTGCCTCATTGCCGGCGATCCGGGTATCGGCAAGTCCACCCTGATGCTGCGCGTCGCCGCCGACGCTACCACGTCGGGCCGCGTCCTCTACGTCACCGGCGAGGAGTCGGCCGCACAGGTCAAGCTCAGGGCCGAGCGCCTGGGCGTCTCCGGCGACGGGCTGATGCTGCTGCACGCCACGTCGCTGGACGCCGTCATGACCGAGCTGGACAGGGTGCGGCCTTCGCTGTGCGTCGTCGACTCGATACAGACCGTCCACGACGAGGCGCTCTCGTCCGCGTCCGGGAGCGTCGGCCAGGTCCGCGAGTGCGCCCGCGCGCTGATGGGCTGGGCCAAGTCCAACGGCGTGCCGATGGTGCTCACCGGCCACGTCACCAAGGGCGGCGACATCGCCGGCCCCAGGGTGCTGGAGCACATGGTCGACGTCGTGCTGTACATGGAGGGCGACCCGATCAGCTCCTGGCGCCTGCTCAGGGCGGTCAAGAACCGGTTCGGCTCCACCAACGAGGTGGGCGTCATGGAGATGTCGCAGACGGGCCTGGCCGACGTCGCCGACCCGTCCCGCACCTTCCTGTCCGAACGCGCCGAGGGGGCGGTCGGCTCGGTCATCGTGCCAACGCTGGAGGGCACGCGGCCGCTGCTGGTGGAGGTGCAGGCCCTGACGAGCCCGACCCTGCTCCCGGCGCCGCGCCGGGTCGCGTCGGGCATCGACTTCAACCGGCTGCTGCTCGTCTGCGCGGTGCTCACGCGCCGCGCCGGCGTATCGCTCGCCAACGAGGACGTCATCGTCAACGTGACGGGCGGGCTGAGGATCGACGAGCCCGCCGCCGATCTCGGCGTCGCCCTGGCGATCGTGTCGAGCGTCCGCAACGCCCCCGTCGCGGCCGACCTGGCCGCCGTAGGGGAGGTCGGCCTGAGCGGAGAGGTACGTCGCGTCCCGCAGCTCGGCAGGCGGATCGCCGAGGTCGGCAGGCTGGGCTTCCGGCAGTGCGTCGCGCCCGCCGGCGACGGGGCGAACGGCGGCCCGGAGGCCGCCCTGGTCAAGACCGTCCGCCAGGCAATCGCCGCCGCGTTTCCCCGCGCCGGGCGCCCGCAAGGCGCCGGCATGCGCTAGAATCGTCGCGGCCGCACGTCCGCCGGCGAGGCGGACATTCAACGGCCCAGGAGTCACCCCGATGCGCGTCATCGACTACCGCAGCGACACCAAGAGCCTCCCCACGCCGGAGATGCGGCGGGCCATGGCGGAGGCCGAGCTCGGCGACGACGTCGCCGGGGAGGACCCGACGGTCAACCGGCTCGAGGCCATGGCGGCCGAGATGCTGGGCAAAGAGGCCGCGGTCCTGGTCAGCAGCGGCACCCAGGGCAACCTCATCGCCATCCTGGCGCAGTGCCGGCGCGGCGACGAGATCATCGTCGGCGACAAGTCCCACATCTACAACGCCGAGAGCGGCGGCCCGTCCGTGCTGGGCGGCGTCGTGCTGCACCCGCTCCCGAACGACGACCGGGGGATGCTCGACCCTGCCGCGGTCGAGCAGGCCATTCGCCCCGACGACGTGCACTACGCCCCCACGAAGATGGTCGCGCTGGAGAACACGCACAACGCGGCCGGCGGCACAGTGCTCACCCCGGAGGACACCGCCAGCGTGGCCGACGTCGCGCACGCCAACGGTCTCGCCGTGCACCTCGACGGCGCCCGCGTGTTCAACTCCACCGCCTACCTGGAGACGCCCGTGTCCGAGCTGGTCAAGGACACCGATACAGTCAGCTTCTGCCTGTCCAAGGGCCTCGGCGCGCCGGTCGGCTCGCTGCTGTGCGGGACCGGGGAAGTCATCCATGAGGCGCGGCGCTGGCGGCAGATGCTCGGCTCCGGGATGAGGCAGGCGGGCATCATCGCGGCGTCCGGAATCGTCGCGCTGGAGAACGCCGACCGCCTCGCTGAGGACAACGCCAACGCCCGCAGGCTCGCCGAGGGACTTGCCGAAATCCCCGGCATCGAGATCGAGCCGGAGCGGCTGCCCACCAACCTGCTCTTCTTCGAGGTCACCAACGGCCGCTCGGCCGAGATGGCCCGTCGCCTCGAGGAGCGCGGCATAAAGGTCGGAGAGCGCGCGGACACCACCTGGCGGCTCGCCACCCACCACGACATAACCCCGGACGACATCGACCACACCCTGTCCGCCTTCAGGTCGGCGTTCGGCGAGTAGCCGCTACTCCTCGCCCTTCCGGTCGGCCCACCATTTGCGGAGCCGGTCGGCCACCTCGGGCTCGTAGCCCTGGTCGGTAGGCGTGTAGTAGCGGCGGCCCTGGAGGCGGTCGGGCAGGTTGAGCATCGGCGCGAAGTGGCCCTCGTGGTCGTGCGCGTACGCGTAGCCCTCGCCGTGGCCCATCTGCTTCATCAGCGGCGTCGGCGCGTTGCGCAGGTGCATCGGCACCGGGTCGTTGCGGCCGCGGCGCACGTCCTCCAGCGCGGCGTCGATGGCCTTGTAGGCCGAGTTGCTCTTCGGCGCGGTCGCCAGGTAGACGGTCGCCTCCGCCAGCGGGATGCGCCCCTCCGGCATGCCGATGAAGTGGACCGCCTGCTGCGCCGCCACGGCGACCGACAGCGCCCGCGGGTCCGCCATGCCCACGTCCTCCGCGGCCAGCACGACGAGACGCCGGGCGATGAAGAGCGGGTCCTCGCCCGCCTCGATCATGCGCGCCAGCCAGTAGATCGCCGCGTCCGGGTCCGAGCCGCGCATGGACTTGATGTACGCCGAGATGGTGTCGTAGTGCTGGTCGCCCGCGCGGTCGTATAGCTGTGTCCGCTGCTGCACCGCGTCCTCGACCGTCTCCAGCGTGACGCGCCGGACGCCGCCCTCGTCGGCCGCCGTCGCGTCGACGGCCAGCTCCAGGGCGTTGAGGGCGATGCGCGCGTCGCCGTTCGCGACCGTCACCAGCGCGGTCACGGCGTCGTCGTCGAGGTCCGGCTCGAGGGCTCCGAGGCCGCGGTCGGGGTCCCCGGCGGCGCGGCGAACGAGCGTCTCGATCTCGTCGTCCGTGAGCGCCTTCAGCGTGAAAACCCGGGCGCGGGAGAGCAGGGGAGAGATCACCTCGAAGGACGGGTTCTCCGTCGTCGCGCCGACGAGCACGACCGTGCCGTTCTCGACGTGGGGGAGGATGACGTCCTGCTGCGCCTTGTTGAAGCGGTGTATCTCGTCGATGAACAGGATCGTCCGCCGGCCGTGCATGCCGAGCCGGTCGCGCGCTTCCCTCACGACGCGCCGCAGGTCGGCCACGCCGGAGCCGACGGCGCTGATGGGGCTGAAGTGGCTGCTCGTCAGCGAGGCGATCAGGCTCGCGAGCGTCGTCTTGCCCGAGCCGGGAGGGCCCCACAGCACCATCGACGGAATACGGTCCGCCTCGATCGTCCTGCGCAGGGCGCGTCCGGGGCCGACGACGTGTTCCTGGCCCACGAACTCGTCGAACGACCGCGGGCGCATCCTGGAGGCCAGCGGCGCCTCGCGACTGAGCTCGCTCTTCGCGCGGTGTTCGAACAGCGTCAACAATTCACCCCGGAGCGCGGCGGGCGCGGTTGGACGACGCTACACCTGAGCCGCGGCTTGCTTGATCGCGGAGGCGACGGCCCGGAGCAGCGCCTCCTCTTCGTCCGGCAGCACGGTCCTCGGATCGAGCACGACCGCGTCGTCCTCGATCCGGGCGACGACGGGCGGCTCGCCCGCCCTCAGCGCGGACGCGAGCCCGGTCGCGTCTCCGGCGTCGAGGCGCACCAGGCTGGTGGGCAGGGTCTCGTCCGGCAGGCTGCCGCCGCCGATGGCGGACCGGCCGGGGACGACGGAGCATCCGTCGCCCAGCGTCTGCGCCCACCGGCTCGCCCTCGCTTCGAGTGAGCCGGCCGACTCCGACAGCATCCGCCAGACGGGCACCTTGTCCGTCGCCTCTTGCTTGACGTAGTGGACGAGCGTGGCGGTCAGCGCCGCCATGCTCAGCTTGTCCATGCGCACCGCGCGGGCCAGCGGGTTTTTCGATATCCGCGCGACCAGGTCGGCGTCGCCCGCGATGATGCCGGCCTGCGGCCCTCCGAGCAGCTTGTCGCCCGAGAAGAACGCCAGCGACACGCCGGCCGCGATGCTCTCCTGCGCCATCGGCTCTCGCGCCAGCCCGAACCGGGTCGTGTCGAGCAGGCAGCCGCTGCCGAGGTCGTGCAGCACCGGGATGCCGTGCTGCCTTCCCAGCGCCACGAGCTCCGACAGCTCCGGCGCCGCGGTGAAGCCCGCGATCTTGAAGTTGCTGGCGTGGGCCGACAGGAACGCCCCGGTGCGCTCCGTGATCGCCGCCTCGAAGTCGCGCGCGTAGGTGCGGTTGGTCGTGCCTACCTCGACCAGGTCGGCGCCGCTCTGGCGCAGCACGTCCGGGATTCGGAAGCCGCCGCCGATCTCGATCGCCTCGCCCCGGGATACGATGACCTCCCTGCCGGCCGCCACGGCCGCGAGCCCGAGCAGCAGAGCGGAGGCGTTGTTGTTGACGACGAACGCCGCCTCGGCGCCGGTGAGCTGGCAGACCAGCGCCGCAACCCGGGCCTGGCGCGAGCCCCTGCGGCCGGTCTCCAGGTCCAGCTCCAGGTCGCCGTAGCCCCTGGCGGCGCGCTCTATCGCGGACAGCGCCTCGTCGCTCAGCGGCGCGCGCCCGAGATTGGTGTGCAGCACCACGCCCGTCGCGTTGACGACCCGGATGGGCCACGCCCGCCACCGCGCCGACGCGCGCTCTTCCACCGCGGCCGCGACATCCGCCGCCTCGGGCGCGGCGGCGCCGTTACGCACCGCCCGCCTCGCGGCGTCCAGCTCCGCGCGCACCAGCTCGACGACCGCGTCGTGGGAGTAGGCCTCGACGAGCCGACGCACGCCGTCCTCCGACAGCACGCGCTGCACGCTCGGCAGGTCCCTGAGCTGTGATGTCACCTCGCGTCCCCCGTCCCGTTGCGCGCACATTATATCCCAGGGCGTCGCCGCCGCCGGGTCGCATCGAGAAACGCCGCGAGGCAGGGAGGCAATGCTTCGTGTTGACCCTCCGTTGGGGCCGTTGCTAGAATGTGCTCCGGGCCGCCGACGGGCCCATCGTGTATGCGCGTAATAGGGATCACCGGCGGTATCGGCACTGGGAAGACGGAGGTCGCCACGCTCCTGAAAGCGCTGGGCGCGGAGGTGATCGACGCCGATCTCGTCGCCCACGAGACCTACGCCCCGGGGACCGAGGGGTTCTCGGAGGTGGTAGCCGAGTTCGGCGAGGGCGTTCTCACCGCGTCGGGGCAGGTCGACCGGCGCAGGCTCGCCGAGACCGTGTTCGACGACCGGGCCGCGCGGGAGCGGCTGCAGGACATAGTACATCCGCGGGCAAGGGCCGCCGTCGCCGGCAAGCTCAACAGCATGCGTGAAGGCCGGGTCGAGGCGGCCGTTCTTGTTGCGCCGCTGCTCGTGGAGGCGGGCTGGACCGACCTCGTGGACGAGGTCTGGGTCACCGTAGCGAAGCGCGACAGCGTCGTCGACAGGGTAGGGCGGCGCGACGGCCTGGACCCCGGCGCTGTCGAGGCGAGAATCGAAGCGCAGGCGTCCGACGATGAGCGCCTTGCCTGCGCCGATGCCGTCGTACACAATGACGGCGGGCTCGACGAGCTGAGAGAGCGCGTGACGGAGCTGTGGAACACGAGAACGCGGAAAGACAGGAGCCAGGACCAGTAGCATGACGACCACGACCCAGACGCTATACCGCAGCTACATCATCGAGGAGTACTTCCTGACCGAGGAGCCGTTCTACGTCCCGGTCGGGGACGAGATCGAGCTCTTCGAGGCGGCCTACCGGGAGAAGATCCCGGTGCTGTTCAAGGGGCCGACCGGCGTCGGCAAGACCCGGTTCGTCGAGTACATGTCCTACCGGCTGGGCACCTCGCTCACGAAGGTGTCGCAGCGGCCGGAGCAGGACGGCGCGTCCGACGCCAGCCGCAACGGCGCGAACGTCCCCCTGGTCACGATCGCCTGCCACGAGGACCTGACGGCCAGCGACCTCGTCGGCCGCTTCCTGCTGGAGGGCGAGAGCACGGTCTGGGTCGACGGGCCGCTAACCAGGGCCGTCAAGGCCGGCGGCATCTGCTATCTCGACGAGATCGTCGAGGCGCGCAAGGACACGACGGTGCTGATCCACCCGCTGACCGACCACCGGCGCATCCTGCCGGTGGAGAAGCGCGGCGAGCTGCTCGAGGCCGCCGACGGCTTCCTGCTGGTGATGTCGTACAACCCCGGCTACCAGAGCGCGCTCAAGGACCTGAAGCACAGCACCAGGCAGCGGTTCGTCGCCATCGAGTTCAACCCGCCCCCGCTGGACGTCGAGACGAAGATCGTCCAGCACGAGGCCGGCGTCGACGAGGCGACGGCCCGCCAGCTCGCCAAGCTGGGCCAGAAGGTTCGCAACCTGAGGGAGCACGGCCTGGCCGAGGGCGCCAGCACCCGGCTGCTCATCTACGCGGGCCGGCTGATCACGCAGGGCATCTCCCCCCGCCGCGCCTGCCAGGTGGCCGTCAACTGGGCCGTCACCGACGAGCACTCGATCCAGGCCAGCATCGAGGAAGTGATCACCTCGATCTTCGAGTGATGGCGGCCGTTTCCCCGATGCGGGTCGACAGTCAGCCTCCGACCATGGCGGCGGTGCGCCGCGTGCTCGCCGATAGCCCGAAGGCGACGCTCGACGATCAAGGCCTGTCGCCGGCCGGCGTCATGCTCCTGCTCTATCCCAAGGACGACGGCTACGTCGTACTTCTGAACAAGCGGAGCGACACGGTCGACCACCACCGGAGCGAGGTCTCCTTTCCGGGCGGCCGCAGGGACGAAACGGACGCCAGCCTGCTGCATACGGCGCTGCGGGAGACCCACGAGGAGCTCGGCGTCCTCCCGGACGACGTCGACGTCCTCGGCAAGCTGGACGAGGTCGCGACCGTGACCAGGTACGCGATGAGCGCGTACGTCGGGGCGATCCCGGAGGGCTATGGCTTCACGCCCAGCCATGCCGAGGTCGCGGAGATAATCGAGCTGCCCATCGCCCCGCTGATCGACGGCGAGTACGACCGGAACGAGACGAGGCTCATCGACGACATGCCGGTCCGCTGGCCGTCTTACGCGTACGACGGCCACGTGGTATGGGGCGCCACCGCGCGCGTCCTCTCCAGGTTCGTGGACCTGATGGCTCACTCGGACGACGAGGATCTGATTTGGAAGACGCAGACGGCCTGACCAGGGAACGGCTGGTAGAACGCCTCGCGGACGCCGCGCCCGAGACACGGCAGCGGTTCGAGGCGACGTGGGACGAGCTGGCCGGGTCTTTGACCGAGGCCCAGCTCGCCGACTGGGCGGTCGTGGGTCTGGACGTGCTCTCGAAAGTGGGCCGCTCCTCCGAGACCACGGACGCCTTCCTGTCGGCCAGCCCGCAGATCGCGGCGCTGATGCCGTTCTCCTACTTCCTCAGGTGGGCTCACAGCGGCCGGGCGCTCTGCGAGGAGTCGTCCGCGATCGCGGGCGCGTACTTCGCGGCCAGTCCCGGCGCGATGAACCGGTTGAGGTCGCGTCACATCGAGGGCTGGGCCGCGATGGGGAGCGGGCTCTACAAGGGCACCTGGAAGTCCAGCACGCTCGCGGCAAAGTTCTTCGAGAAGAGCCCCGACCTGCTCGACACGATGACGGTCAAGGAGCTCCAGAGCTTCGTGGCCCTGCTCGACGTGGTGGCGCGCCGCTCGTCCGATCTCGCCGCCGAGTGCCTGGGACTCAGCCTGCAGGTCTTTCCCCTGCTGCCTGACGGCAAGGAGGCGTTCATCTCGCTCGCCGGCGCCCAGGTGCAGACGAACTGGCGCCAGGTCAAGGCGCTGTTCGACTCCTCCGCCAGGGCCCTTCCGGCCGTCAAGACTGCCGAGCGTGTCAGGTTCCTGGGACTCACCGACCGGTTGCGCAAGGGCGGCTACGCGAATCCTCCGGTCGCCATGCTCGAGATATCCCGTTCGCTGTCCGAGCTGGGCGACGACGATCACGAGCACATGCTGACGCTGGCGGAGCGCCTGCTCGAGATATCACCCGCGGCCGTGACCGAGTTCACCAGGTCCTGCCCCGCCGTGCTCGGCCGCATCACGCCGGCGCAGCTCGACCGCTGGTTCGAGGAGGGAGTCGGGCTCTTCGAACAGAACGAAGAGGCCGGGCTCGCCTTCTTCCGAGTCGAATCGGCGTCCGCCCAGGAGATGCTGGAGGTGCTGTCTTCCAGCGTCGAGTTCGACCGGGTCAAGGGCGTCATGGAGATGTATTGCTGCGCCCTCGCCGGCGCCGAGGTCAAGCTGGCCGCCAGCGAGGAGCTGGCGGAGAAGAACATCGGATGGGTCTCCGGCGAGGCCCCGTCCACCGAGGGCTCCACCGTCTACGTGCCGGCGCAGGTCGGAAAGTACGGCACGAAGAACGAGAACTTCGCGCTGCTCAAGGTCGTCTCCACCCACCAGGTCGCCCACCTGGAGTTCGGCAGCTTCGACTTCGAGTACGAGACGCCGTCGACGCTGTTCACGGACCTGCGGCCGAGGCTGCAGACGAGGGGCGGGCGCGGGTCGGTGACTGAGGCGGTGGAAGGCGAGGGCGTCGAGCGCGTCTGGCTCACCGACATGCAGCGCTTCTTCGACGTCTTCGAACACCGGTCACTGGCGCTCGATGTCTTCACCGTTGTCGAAGACGGCAGGCTCGACGCGCGGGTCAAGTCGGAGTACCCAGGCATCAGGCCCGCCTACGTGACGGTGCAGAGGGACGCGCTTGAGGGCAGGCGCGAAATACGCTCGCTGCCGGCCCGTGAGGCGCTCGTAGAGTTCCTGGTCCGCTACAGCCTCGTGCAGAGCGGGCGGCTGGAGGCGCCCACGAAGTACGTCGAGGAGGCGCGCAGGATCGCGGCCATCGCGCGGCGCGTGCTGGTCGATACCGCCACGGTGGAGGACACCGCCGAGGCGACGATACGCATCTACGGCATCCTGGCCGGCATCCCAAATGCCGAGGTCGCCGCCGAGGACTGGGAGGACGTCGAGCTCGGTGACGATCTCCAGGACGAGGAGACCGAAGGTGAGCTCGACGACGCCCTTCGGCAGATGATGGAGGAATCGGAGGGCGAGGGAGGGCCGGAAACGGAGGAGGACTACAGCCCCAGCGAGGACGTCGACTATCGCGGCGACTTCAAGCCGGAGCTCGTGCAGTTCCTCTCGCAGCTCAGGATGCAGCGCGCCGACGCCAGCACGGAGGGCGCTGACCAGCAGATCACCCAGGAGATGCTGGAGGAGATGCTGGAGAACAGCGCCGAGCTCGACCTGGAAGGCGCCGAGGGGATGGCGCAGGCCTCCAGCGAGGCGCTCTCCAGCAACATGCTGAAGGAGGCGGGCCAGAGCCTGCCCGACGCGCCCCAGATGGGCCAGGGCCCGCTCGTGCACGTCGACGAGGACGGCGGCGCCCTCGACCCGACCGAGCCGCAGACCTTCGCCTACGACGAGTGGGACTTCCGCGCCTACGACTACAAGCCGCGCTGGTGCATGGTGCGCCAGAAGTTGATGGCCGAGGGCGACCCCGACTACTACGGCACCACGCTCGCCAGCTACGGCCCCCTCGCCAGCCAGATCAGGCGCCAGTTCGAGCTGCTCGTCCCCGAGATGTTCCGCAAGGTCCGCAAGCTCGAGGACGGCGAGGAGATCGACATCGATGAGGTCATCGAGGCCTTCATCGACATCCGCACGGGCGTCGGCCCGAGCGAGAAGCTGTTCTGGCGCCGCAACAAGATACAGCGCGACGTGGCCGTCGTCTTCCTGCTCGACACGAGCGCCTCTACCGCCGAGGCCATCGAGGAGGCACGCAGCGCGGCCGACGACTGGGAGGCGCCCGAGGACCCGGTAGAGTACATGGTCTGGCTGCGCAACCGGCGGGGTGAGGGCGCAAGGCGCTCCTACAAGCGCATCATCGACCTGGAAAAAGAGGCCGTCGTGCTCCTGATCCACGCCCTCGAGTCGATCGGCGACCTGTACGGCATATACGGCTTCTCCGGCTACGGCCGCGAGAACGTCGAGTTCTACACGATCAAGGACATCGACGAGGGGTTGTCGGAGCGCGTCAAGCGCCGCGTCGACCGCATCGCGCCGCTGCACGCCACACGCATGGGCCCGGCGATCCGTCACGCGACGACCAAGCTCGAGGCGCAGGACGCCCGCACCAAGCTGCTGTTCCTCATCAGCGACGGGCGCCCCCAGGACCGCGGCTACAGCCGCGAGGGCGTCGAGAAAGAGTACGCGGTGCACGATACGAAGAAGGCGCTCGACGAGGCCAAGGCCAAGGACGTCAACGCCTTCTGCCTGACCGTCGACAAGAACGGCCACGACTACCTCAAGACGATGTGCGCCGACATGGGCTACGAGATCCTCGATGACATCAACGAGCTGCCCCGCCGCCTGCTGCAGCTCTACAAGAACCTCACGATGTGACAGTCGGGATGGGGTCGTCGACGCGGAAAAAACGGGAGGGTTGGTCCATGATGCAGCAATCGGCGCGTTACGTTTGGCGCAGCCAGCCGGCCCCCGAGCGTTAACGACGCCTGGCTCGACAGCCCTCGCCACCCGGCGGCCTGCCCCACGGGATTCAGCCCTTCATCACGCCCGCTGCGCGGCCAGCTTCCGTCGGCGCCGCCGGTGCGAAGTCCCGCCCGGTTCCGGCCGTTGTCCCTCTCGGACTGCCTCTCTCGGCGTGTGGCTGCTACTCCTATGGAGCGCCTAGACACATGGGATCATTCTCAGAGGAGCACCAGGCAATGGATACAGAACAATCGAACGGCACTCCAATGTCGTACGTCGTCTTTCACTTCGACCCCGACTATATCCACAACGTCATTCTGCGGGCTCTCGAACACCGAAGCGAGGCCTCCGACAGCGTGCGCGACACGCTCAATTCGGCGATCGCGGACACGGTTCGGCTGGACGGCTTCCACGACGCGAGCAAAGCGCAGCCGCAACAGCTCGCGGACACGGTCTTGCTGTCGATCAAGAACGGCAATCACAGGCTCGCCGCCGGGGTCTTCAGATCGTGGACAGAGTCGCGCGATGAGCTGCGCAACGCCGTCACCGACCATCTGACCGGCGTGGATATTCCGGTCGACGGCCCGAACTACCGCGAGCGCACCTTCGGCTCGCTGTGGGATTGGGACGAGTGGGCTGGCCACGTCGACGCGATAGTCGAGAGCCGTGACGATCTCGTGAGAGAAGACGTCGGCCTGATGCTCTGCTGTGTTGCCGGCAGGATGCCCAAGTTCGCAGCCGATCATTTCGACTTCGAGTCCGATGGTCTCCAGGATTGGATCGACCACTTAGACGAGCTTCCCCACGATGCGCCGGAGTGGGACGAAATCGACGACTTCATAGACGCGGTGACGGAGATCGCCAAGCGTAAGGTCGTCGAACGAGAGGCGTTCCGGGTCCGGGAGCTGACCTATAAGCTCGACGCGATACATGCCGAGTTCGACGCCGAGCTGCGGTATCTCGGTGTCGACATCTCCACGTGGAACGAGCAAGCCGTCGAGAAGTCCGATCCGCTCGCCGGCACGCTGGAGCTGGCGACCAGGCTCTACGACTGCCTGGGTCTCTACCGTCCCGTTCGCCAGCAGGCGGACTCGAGGACGGAGGAGGCGGAGCGCGCATTGGAGCGGGCGCGGCACGAAGAGGAGATTCTCCAGGTCGTCCTCGACTGGCAGACTCTCATGAACGCTCCCGATTCTGACGACGAGATCTCGGGCCACCCGTGGGAGGCCGACGAGTCGTCCGCTGCCGACGACGGCGCTCCGGAGCCCACGCCTATCGTCTCCACGGAGGAGCACGAGAACGCGCTCGCCGAGCTCGACCGGCGCGCAGAGGAGCTCGAGTCGCTCAGGGCCGAGAATGACCGGCTGGCCCAGGTGAACGCCGACCTGCAAGCGGACAGGCGCGCGCTCGACAGCGAACGCGACGAGTTGAGCGCCGAGCTGTCCCTCAACCGGGAAATGGAAAAGACGTGGCGCGACTCCTACATCGCGGCGGCGACAGCCGGCGCGGGCGAGCCCGGCGAGCCGCCCGCCCAGCCCGATAGCGTAAACGACGCCGTCGCCCTCGCCGCGCGCTCATTTCCCGACCAGCTCGTCTTCGCGCTCAACTCGAAGTCGGACAAGAACAGCCGGTTCCAGAGGCCGAACGAAGTGTTCGACGCCCTGGCATGGCTCGCCACCGTCTACTACGAGCGTCGCGCGAGGCCGGGCAAGCCGCCCCAGTTCGACAGGCTCCTGAAGGAAGCCTGCTCCGGCTGGTCGTACAAGCCCGGACAGACCGAGGTGACCAGGGAGCAGTTCAGCGACTGGTACACGGCAACGCTCGACGGCGTCCGCTACGACCTCCATCATCACCTCGCCAAGGGCAACAGCCGAGACCCGAGGAGCACCATCCGCATCGCCTTCGCCTGGGACGAGAATCGAGAGCAGGTAGTCGTGGGCTTCATCGGCCTCCACCAGCGGAATCGCCGCACGTGAGATGGCGCCGGTCGTCGCCGTCGCCGATTGAGAGACCCGTGGCGCTGTGCTACAGTGCGGTCGGCTTGGGCCCGAGGCATACCAACGCAGCAGCGAGGGGGCTCGCATCGTGAAGACATACAAGGCCGCGGTTGTCGGCTGCAGCCGCATGGGCGGGTTCATCGACCACGAGGTCATCGGGCGCGATACCACCGTGCTGCCCTACTCTCACGCGGCGGGGTTCTACGCCTGCGACCGGACGGACCTCGTCGCCTGCTCCGACCTGCGAGAGGACGTCATGGAGCGCTTCGGGCTGCTGTACGACGTCCCGAAGGAGCGCCAGTACACCGACTACAAGGAGCTCATCGCCAGGGAGCGGCCCGATATCGTCAGCGTCGCGACCCAGCCCGAGCACCGCGCGGAGGTCGTGATTCACGCCGTCGAGAACGGGGCCAGGGCAATATACGCCGAGAAGGCGATGGCCGCCTCCATGCGGGAGGCCGCCGACATGGTCGAGGCCGTGGAGCGCAACGGCGCCTTCTTCAACCTCGGCACGAACCGGCGCTGGAGTCCCGGCTACGAGGCCATGAAGGACGTCATCGACTCCGGGCGCCTCGGCGCGCTGAGGTCGATCATCATCTACCAGAACACCTCGCTGTTCAACGGCTCGAGCCACAACTTCGACATCGCCCAGCGGCTCAACAGCGACCACGCCGTAGCCTGGGTGCAGGGGCATCTGCCCGAAAACTATAACGGCGCCCCGCCGAACACCGGCGACTTCAGGCTGCTCGAGGGCGACCGGCTGCTCGAGGACCCCTCGGCCCACGGCATCTACCAGGCTGAGAACGGCGTGACGGTCTACGCCCTGCTGACAGGCCGGCGCGGCGAGTTCGAGGCGATTTGCGACCGGGGCGTGATCACCGCCATCGACGCCGAACAAAAGTGGCTCGTCCGGGAGCGCACCGAGGACACCCAATCGGGCCGGGAAGTGATGGCGCCAGGCGACTTCCCCGAATTCGAGCCAGCCAGCACCACCCTCAACCTGATCGAGGACCTGGTCCACTCCCTGGACACCGGCGAGCCGGAGCGCGGCGGCGTCCGCGTGGCCTACTCGAACAACGAGCTGCTCTTCGCCTTCATCGAGTCGCATCTGCGAGGCGGGGCCCGCGTCGATCTGCCGCTGGAGGACTCGAAACTGTACCTGCTCCGCGACCGGGCTCCACGGCAGCCACTGTACGAGCCTCGATCGAATTGACGCGCTCGGCCCCGGCATCTCTGTCTGCGCCCGCGGGCGGCGTATCCCTCGGGCACGCCCCGCTGCTTCGGCTGTCTCGTCTGGACCGCACGGGAATCCCCAGAAAACGGAGGCCATGACTTGAAGACGTACCGAGCCGCGATCATCGGATGCGGATGGAGGGCGACCGGCCTGTACCCCAACTTCAGGTCGCCGACCAAGTTGGCCGTCTACCCCTTCTCTCACGCCCAGGGGTTCGTCTCGTGCGAGCGGACCGAGTTCGTCGCCGCGGCCGACTTTCAGCCCGAGGCGCTGGAGCGGGTAGGCAACGACTACGGCATCCCGGCGGAAGCCCTGTACACCGACTTCCGCGAGATGATCGAAAAGGAGAAGCCGGACATCATCAGCATCGGCACGCAGCAGGAGCAGCGCGCCGAGATCACGGTCCACGCCGCCGATGCAGGGGTCAAGGCGATATTCGCCGAGAAGCCGCTCACCTCATCGCTCGCGGAGGCCGAGGCCATGGCGCAGGCCGTCGAGCGCAACGACGTCGCCTTCAACATGGGCGCCAACCGCCGCTGGGCCGCCGGCTACGAGGTCGTCAGGGACCTGGCCAACAGCGGCGAGCTTGGCGACCTCAAGACGATCATCACCTACAACATGGACCCGATCTTCATCTCGGGCAGCCACTGGTTCGACCTCATCAACTGGATCGCCGGCGGGCGCCGGGCCGTCTCGGTGCAGGCCACCCTGACCCGCGGCGGCGACGCGTTCGAGGGCGACATCATAACGGTCGACCCGGGAGGACACGGCATCGTCGAGTACGAGGACGGCGTCACCGCCTACTGCCTCACGACGCCGCGCGGCTCCGAGAAGGAGGTCATCTGCGAGCGGGGCGCCATCTCGATCATCGGCAACGGCTCCGAGTGGCGTTTGCGCCGCCTCGGAGAGCACCCGGACCCCGGCCAGGCGGGCCCTGGGACCCTGGAGGAGTTTCCCGAGTTCCAGGCGGGCAGCACGACGCTGGCGATCATCGAGGAGCTCGTCGCGGCCCTCGACTCCGGCGACCCCACGACCAGGGGCAACATCCGGGAGGCGCAGGCCAGCAACGAGCTGATCTTCGCCTTCATGGAGTCGCACAGGCAGGGCGGCCGCCCTGTCGCCCTGCCGCTCGAGAGTAACATCAGGCTGCAGCGGGACTTCGACCCCCAGGGTGAACAGTACCGCCCTGACCGGGTCCGCAGGGTGAAGTAAGCCGGGAGCCCTCCGAGGCGCCGTCATCCCCGCACCGGAGGCTTGCGCAACCGTCATGCCAGCGCCGGGAGACCCTTACACAACCGTCATGCCAGCGCCGGAAGACCCTTGCACAACCGTCATGCCAGCGCCGGAAGACCCTTGCACAACCGTCATTCCCGCGCCGGGAGACGCTTGCACAACCGTCATTCCCGCGAAGGCGGGAACCCAGGGGTGGGGGGTTCCCAGACTCGCCGGGAACGACGAGCGTCGGCGCACCCCTTGACGCAAGAGGGCTTACGTGGAGGTCTCCGCGGGCGGGGATCCCGGCCCTACGCGCCGTCGCGGTGGAACAGGTTGAGCGCCGAGCCCGCGCGGAACCACTCGACCTGCTTGGCGCCGAAGGAGTGGTCCAGCTCCAGCTCATCGGTCGTGCCGTCGGAGTGCGTGACGGTGCAGCGGACCGGCTTGCCGGGCGCCAGATCGCTCAGCCCGGTCAGGCTGATGCGGTCGTCCTCGCGGATCCGGTCGTAGTCGGCCCTGTCCTGGAAGGTCAGCGGCAGCAGGCCCTGCTTCTTCAGGTTCGACTCGTGGATGCGGGCGAAGCTGCGGGCGATGATCGCGGCGCCGCCGAGCAGCCTCGGCGACAGGGCCGCGTGCTCGCGGCTGCTGCCCTCGCCGTAGTTGTCGTCGCCGATGACCACCCACCGCACGCCGTCCGCCTTGTACTGCCTGGCGATGCGGGAGATGGCAACGCCCGTTGCGCCTGAGAGCACGTTCGTTCCCTTGCCCGTCTCGCCGGTATGGGCGTTGACCGCGCCCATGAACATGTTGTCGCTGAACCTGTCCAGGTGGCCCCGGAATCGCAGCCACGGCCCCGCGGGCGAGATGTGGTCCGTCGTGCACTTGCCCTCGACCTTGACGAGGACCGGCGCGTCAACGTAGTCGTTGCCGTCCCAGGCCGGGAACGGCTCCAGGAGCTGCAGGCGCTCGCTGTCGGGGGCCACGCTGATCTCGATGCCGCTGCCGTCCTCGGGCGGCGCCTCGTACGTGTCTCCGCCGGGATCGAAGCCGCCGGCCGGCACCTCCGGCGCCGGCGCCGGCGCCCGCAGCCTGAACCCGCTGCCGTTGCCATCCCCGAGCTCGTCCGTCAGCGGGTTGAACGAAAGACGGCCCGCGAGGGCGAGAGCGGTCACGACCTCCGGGCTGCCGATGAAGTTCATCGTCTCCGACCGGCCGTCGTTGCGCCGCGGGAAGTTGCGGTTGTACGAAGTCACGATCGTGTTCGGCACGCCGTCCATCAGCTTCTCGCGCTTCCACTGGCCGATGCACGGACCGCAGGCGTTGGCGAGCACCACGCCGTCGATCTCCTTCAGCGCGTCCATCTGGCCGTCGCGCTCGATGGTGGCGCGTATCTGCTCCGAGCCCGGCGTCACCATCAGGTCGGCCGCGGCTTTCAGGCCGTGGGCGCTGGCCTGTCTCGCGACGTCCGCGGCCCGGCTCATGTCCTCGTATGAGGAGTTGGTGCAGCTCCCGATGAGCGCCGTGTCGATGCGGTCTATGAACTCGTTCGAGCCGTCGGCCACCTCGGCGGCAAGCTCCGAGATCGGGCGGGCCCGGTCAGGAGAGTGCGGCCCGACGACGTGGGGCTCCAGTCGCGAGAGATCGATCTCGACCACCCGGTCGAAGTAGCTCGCCGGGTCTCGCTGGACCTCCTCATCCGGCGCCAGCAGGTTGCTGTTGCGGCCGGCGAGGTCGGCAAGCTCGGCACGACCGGTGGAGCGCAGGTAGGTATCCATGCGCTCGTCGAAGGCGAAGATGGACGTCGTCGCGCCGAGCTCGGCGCCCATGTTCGTTATGGTCGCCTTCCCGGTGCAGCTTATCGACTTCGCCCCCGGGCCGAAGTACTCGATGATGGCGTTCGTGCCGCCCGACACCGTCAGCTCGCCCGCGAGGTACAGGATGACGTCCTTCGGGGCCGTCCAGCCGCTCATCTCGCCGGTGAGTCGTACGCCGACGTGGCGGGGGTACAGCACCTCCCATGGAAGCCCGGCCATCACCTCGACGGCGTCCGCGCCGCCGACGCCCACGGCGCACGCGCCGAGCCCCCCCGCGTTGGGCGTATGGGAGTCGGTGCCGATGATCAGCGCGCCGGGGTAGGCGTACTGCTCCAGCACGACCTGGTGGATGATGCCCGCGCCCGGGCCCCAGAAGCCGACGCCGAACCTGGCCGACGCGGAGCGCAGGAAGTCGAAGACCTCCTCATTCTCCTCCAGCGACTGCAGCAGGTCGCTGCCGCCCTCCACCCGCGCCTGGATCAGGTGGTCGCAGTGCACTGTCGTCGGCACGGCCGTCCGGGCCCTGCGCGTCTGCATGAACGACAGCATCACCGTCTGCCCCAGCACGTCCTGGAGGGCGACCCGGTCGGGCCGCAGCTCCAGGTAGCTCGCTCCGGGCTCCAGGTCGCCCCGCTCGGGGTCGTCGAGGTGACCGAGCAGCACCTTGTCCGCCAGCGTCAGCGGCCGGCCGAGCCGGCGACGCACGGGCTCGAGGTTGCGCTGCGAGGTCGCGTAGGTGTTGGCGACCATTTCGGGGGTGGACTCTATCCGGACCATCTAAGCCCTCCGGTCATCGTCAATTTCCCCCAGAACACGTCGGCCCGGGACCCGTACAGTGGCCCGGACCGAGTCTGGAGTTCAGGTCCCCTGTTGCGATGGAGACGGACGTGACCGCCGCTCCCCAATCGGCGATGCTAGCGGGACATCTCAAAGTACTCGTAGTTGATGTCGATGTAGCTGTCCCAGTGGGCGGGAGTGTCTTCCTCGGCGAAGATGGCTACGACCGGGCAGACCGGCTCGCACGCAGCGCAGTCGATGCACTCCTCCGGATGGATGTAGTACATGTTGTCTTCTTCCGAGGTGTAGATGCAGTCCACGGGACAGACGTCGACGCAAGCCGCATCCTTAACGTCGACGCACGGCTCTGCGATTATGTAGGTCATCTCGCTGGGCAACCTCCCTGTGGCGGTCCGCACGTATGCTGGTGAAACAATTCACCATGCAACTTCGGGCGGAATTATACATTGGCCGACTTCGGACATTCAAGAATCGCGCGGTCGCGCCGCGCCAGCGATTTCGGCATGGTTGCGGACGCTGCCTCGAGCCCGCCAGGCCTGCATACGTCGCCTTGGAATAGCTCGACAGACTTTTGACGCTGGTTAGGGAACCTCTGAACAACTCGCCGTAGCGTAGGGTGAGGTTGATTCGAGCGGTTTAGGGAGAACAATGAAGCCCCCTGCGCCACCCTTGGCGGGGATTATGTCGTCCTGTTCTTGCTCCTGGCGGGGCGTTTGCGCCCTTGCCAGCCCTTTTGGGCACACCTATACAAGGGCATGCGCCAAGCACTGCTCAGACCTCATCAGGTTGGCGAACCCCAGCAACGTCATGAGCCGCTGCGTATTCTTGGCCAGCCCTCGATAGCGGACCTTGCCGTAGCCGAAGTGCCGTTTGATATACAGGAATGGGTGCTCCACCTTGGCCCTGACCGACGCTTTGCGCTTCTCCGCCACAGCGTCATCGCTCCCAGGCTCCAGCTTACGCCTCTGGCTGGGCCTCAACGCTATCTGCCATTCCACATCCAGGTGCCGATTCTCCGGCCTCTTGTGGACTCCCTGGTACCCCGCATCGCCCCATACATGGGTCTCCTCACCGTGCAGCAACTGGGGTGTCTGAGTCACGTCATTGACATTCGCCGGTGTCGTCGACACGCTATGCACCACTCCCGTCTGAGAGTCCACTCCGATATGCACCTTCATCCCGAAGTGCCACTCGTTACCCTTCTTCGTCTGGTGCATCTCAGGGTCACGCTCCTTGCTCCGATTCTTCGTCGATGACGGCGCCGCTATGATGCTCGCGTCAACTATCGTCCCAGCCTGTAGTCGAAGCCCCTGAGACTCCAGATGACGGCCGATCTCCTCGAACAGGCCTGCGCCCAACTCATGCTGCTCCAACAGATGGCGGAAGTTCAGGATCGTAGTCTCGTCAGGCAACGGGCCAGACAGCTTCAGCCCTACGAATCGCCGCACCGAATCCACCTCGTAGAGCATGTCCTCCATCCCAGGGTCACTCAGGTTGTAGAACAACTGCACGCAGTGTATCCGAAGCATCGCCGACAACTCATACGGACGACGTCCACGCCCGGCCTTGGGGTAGAACGGCCGGATGCGCTCTTCCAACTGTTCCCACGGAATCAGACCGTCCATGCGTTCCAAAAACTGCTCCCGGCGGGTCTTGCGCTTCTTGCCCTCATATTCCAAGTCCGCAAACGTCGGCTGGCTCATGGCTTCCTATCCTCCCTCGTCAGCTATGACGCTGTTACTATGCCACAATACCATCAGGACTTATTCAGAGAGTCCTTAGGGAATTGAATGAACGAGATTACGACGCTTGTCGCGTCGCGCGGCCAGTTGGTTGGCACGACTGGGCTCCGCAGCGCGCTATCCCAGCATCACCGGACGGTCGGGCACTATCCCGTCGTAACGTGGAGTGAACCAGGTTCCCCAGAAGCACTTCCGGCGTTTCACTGCCAGCGGCGAGGCCAAGCAGCCGCAGGACGACGGACAGCGGGCGCATCGGCAGATGCAGGAGGCCGCACGCGAAGTAGCGCGGCAAGTGCAGGGCGACCTGGGACGCCGACGCCGCTAGACCGTCCAGCCCCTGCCGGCGCACGGACCGCCGCACCCAGACCCCACCGCGCGACCCGTTCGCCCGCATCCCCGGACACACGACCCGTTCGCCCCGAGTGCCCCGACGCTTCGTCGGGGTGTATCGAGGGGTCCGCGCAGCACGGTATTGGGCGGGGGCAGCTATTCGCAACGGTGCTGCGCGTGCCCCGACTACTCCCCCGCTAACCGCTATACCCGGGCGAACTTGTTCAGCGCCTTCGGGGCGCCTACCTGGGCGATGTACACGTCGCTGTTGGAGTCGATGAATATGCCGTGGGGTGCGCCGCTGAACTGGTCGGGCCGATCGCCCCGCTCTCCCCAGCCGCCCAGCAATTCGCCGTCCAGGGCGTACAGGAGGATGATCTCCCCGCAGGCCACGTGCATGACGTTGTCGTCGTCCACCGTGGCCTGGTTCGGGCTGGGCACGCCTCTCCACTGGTCGAGGTAGTTGCCGTCCGCGTCGAAGACCTGGATGCGCCTGTTGCTGCGGTCCATCACGTAGACGCGGCCGTCGGCGTCGACGTTGACGCTGTGAGGCAGGTTGAACTCCCCGGGTCCGGTACCGGGCGTCGCGGTCGAGCCGTGCATGTTCTCGTCGTAGTGGTTCAGGTCACCCGAGCCCCACGACAGCTCCAGCGCGCCGTCGGCCGCAAAGCGGTGGATGCGGCTCTGGCGGTAGCCGTCCGACACGTAGATGTCGCCGTTGGCGGCCTGGACCGCGCCCGTCGGCATGTTGAACGGCTTGCCCGGCGGCCCGGCCATCCCCGGCATGCCGAACGTCATCAGCAGCTCTCCCGAGGTCGTGTACTTGCGCATCACGTGGTCCCAGGTGTCGGTGAAGAACACCTCGTCGGCCGGGTTGATCCAGATGCTGTGCGGCACCTTCAGGTACTTCTCGCCCCAGGACCCGATGCGGCGCCCGTCCCGGTCGTAGACCACGACCGAGCCGTGCGTGTCGTCGAACGCCTGGCTGTTCCTGACCGCGACGTACACGTTGCCTTCCGAGTCGCATGCCACGTCGGAGGCGACGCCCGGGATTTCGTCGACCGGCCACTCGTCGACCGACTCGTACTGGTAGCCGCCTACTCCGTATCTCTTTGCCATCGCGATGTCCTCCGTGTTGTGGGTCTGTCGGCCGGTCAGGTCGCCTGGAGCCTCGGCAGCGAGAGCTCCGCCGTGATGTCGTCGAACCACTCCACGACCTCGCGGTGCAGCGGGACGCCTTTCGCGCGCCTTTCGCGCTCCTCTTCGCGTTCAGACAGGCCCGGATACAGCACCCGGTCGTGACCCGGCGCCGGCCTGGTCGTCCGAAGCATGCGCAGCATGTCGTCCATCGTGTCCTTGAACATGTCGACGTCGGTGAAGGCAGCGATATCGTAGGCGGTGAAGTGATGGCTGTTGCCGAGGGTGTCGGGGAGCATGCCCGGCACCCCGCCCGCCATCAGGGCCGTCATGACCTCCGCCATCATCGCGAAGCCGTAGCCCTTGTGCGAGCCGTTCTCCCGCGTCCCGCCGAACGGCAGCATGAAGTAGTCGCCGATCGCGGGCATCACCCTGCCGTCGTTGATCGGCCTGCCCTCCAGGTCGGTGATCCAGTTCGGCTCGACGGCCGCGCCGACCCGTCTCGCCAGGGCCGTCTTGTTGCCGGCCACGGCCGTGGTCGCGACGTCGAACAGGAACGGGGCCTCGGTGCGCGCCGGCGCCGCTATGGCGATCGGGTTGGTGCCGAACCTGGGCTCGGCGCCGAAGGTCGGCACCATCGCGGCGCCGCCGGAGGTCATGGTCACCCCGATCATGTCCTGCTCGGCCGCCAGCATGGCGTGATGGCCGATCGCGCCCGAGTGGCCCGCGTTGCGCACCGCGACGACGCCCACGCCCACGGCGCGCGCCTTCTCTATCGCGATGCCCATCATCCTGGGGCCCAGGATCGTGACGAGCCCCGTGTCGGCGTCGACGGTCGCGGTGGCAGGCGACTCCCTGACGATTCGCCAGTCGGCGCGGGGCTTCATGGCGCCGTTGGAGTACCGCTCGACGTATGCCCGGAGCATGTTGGAGACGCCGTGGGTCTCCACGCCCCGGAGGTCGGCGGTAACGAGCACGTCGGCGCCTGTGGCGGCGTCCTCGGCCGTCTCGCCCATCTTCTCGAAGATCGACGCGACCGTGGCCCGGAGCGCCTGCTCCGGCACCCTGACCTGGTCGTCCGGCGGCACCTTGAACCGCTCGAGCATCTCGTCCTCCGGCCGGCGTCCCGCGCCATCCCGCGTTGGAGACGGCGGAATTGTACACTACGCCGCCAGCTTCCAACGCACGCGGCGCGGTGATATGCTCATGGCGGGCGGAGCGCCCGAATCGGCAATGGCGACAGGAGGACGACCGATGGCCAGGATCAACAAGTGCATCGAGCTGCTGGAGCAGGGCCACGAGATTTTCACCGCGGGCGCGCCGGAGCTCACAAACGAGGCGGGCCGCGAGATGGCCCAGACGTGGGCCGACATGATCCTGGTCGACTTCGAGCACCACCCGTTCGACGTGGTAGGCCTCGTGAAATTCATGCGAGGCCTGAAGGACGGCGGGCCGACGCCCAGCGGCCACCCGACGCCGACCGTCGTGACGACGCTGCCTTCCAACTGCATCAGCCCCGAGGAGGTCTACTACAACGCGTGGCAGGTGCGGCAGGTGCTGACGACCGGTGTCCACGGCATCCTGCACACCCACGCCCGCAGCGCCGAGGCCGTCAAGGCCTTCGTCGCCACGGTGCGGTACGTCCACCAGACGATAGGGCGCGACCAGGGCCTGCCGGAGGGCAGGCGAGGGCAGGGCGGCCAGGGTATGCCGGCGGCGATCTGGGGCGATATAACTCCGCACGAGTACATGCGCGTCGCCGATCCGTGGCCGCTGAATCCGGACGGCGAGCTGATGCTCGGGCTGAAGATCGAGGACCGCCACTGCCTGCCGGATGCCGACGCGATCGCGGCAACGCCGGGCCTCGCCTTCGCCGAGTGGGGGCCCGGCGACATGGGCCTGTCCTTCGGCGACCCGGACCTGCACGATCCGCCCTACACACCGCAGATGGACGAGGCGCGGAACATCATCAAGTCGGCCTGCGACAAGGCGGGCCTCGCCTTCCTGTGCAGTTGGGCGGACCCTGCGATGTCCGACGAGGAGCGCCTCGAGCACGTCGTCGAGGAGATAGGGGCGAAGATCATCGGCGTCCCCCGCCGCGAGCTCGCCGACGCCCGCCGCGCCGCCACCGGCCGCACCATGCCGGTGTAGGGGCCTCCGGCGTCACCGCCTCGAGGCGTAGTGCAGCGCGACCTTCCTGATCGCGTTGCCGATGTCGCGGGCGTCCCGCTCGGTGTGCGAGCTGTTGCCGCCGACCTTGAGCGTGCGGGGCAGCTCGTCTTCGACCACGGGCAGCCGCACGTCGCGGTAGTCGATCCGCCGGTTGCCGCGCTCGTCGACGAACGGGTAGCCCGACTCGCCGTACGTGCGCGACCCCGCGAAGATCGGGTAGTGGTAGAGCGGCATGCCGCCCAGGTACACCTTGCAGTCGACTCCCTCGGCACTGACGGCGTCGACGAACCGCTCCGGCGGGACGCCGATGACATCCTCGTCGTACAGGAAGCCGTGGTTGTAGTAGCCGCTCCGGTCGCCGGGCCGCAGCTTCTGCGGCGTCAGCCCCGGCGCCTCCCGGAGGGTGTCCTCGATGATGGCGCCGGCGGCCCGGCGGCGGGCGATGTATCCGTCGAGGCGGTCGAGCTGCGCCAGGCCTATGGCGGCCATCAGGTCGACCATCGGATGGAAGTCGCCCAGGAAGGAGTATCCGCGCTCCGAGCCCCGGCGCGCGGTAGTCGGCCTGAGCGAGTTGCGCAGCTTCTCGTCGTACTCTGAGCCCTTCGCGGCGAACCCCTTGGCACGCCTCGCCAGCTCCTCGTTGTTCGTGATGAGGATCCCGCCGCCAGCGGCCGTCAGCGGCTTGCCGCCGAGCGAGTAGCAGCCCATGTCGCCGATCGTACCCACCAGCCGGCCCCTGTACTCCGCCAGGTGGGCCTGCGAGCAGTCCTCGATGACGGGGAGGTTGTGCCTTCGAGCGACGTCCATCACGCCGTTCATGTCGACCGGCACGCCGAACAGGTGGACGACCATGATGGCCCTCGTGCGCTCGGTGATGCGGCCCTCGATGTCGGCGGCGTCCTGGTTGAACGCCGCGCCGGGCTCCCAGTCGGAGAAGACGGGAATCGCGTTCTGGAGCATGATGCCGAGCACCGAGCCGATGTCGGTGACAGGCGCGGTGATGATCTCGTCCCCGGGCTCCGGGTCGATTGCCGCAATGGCGGCGTGTATCGCGCCCGTGCCCGAGTCGGTCGCTACGGCGTATCCGACGCCGTGCCGCCTCGCGAACCCGTCCTCGAACTCCCGCACCTTGTAGCCCGAGTACCACTGCTCCTGCGCGTCGTCGATGACGCTCATGAGCTGGTCGAGCTCGGGCTCTCCCAGGGTGTGCACGTTCCCGAACGGCTCCGTCCGCAGCGGCGTTCCGCCGTCGATGGCCAGCTTCTCAGTCGTCATTCGCGATTTCCTCAGGTCAACCCGACTTGTACGGGCTGACAGGCTGGCGCCAAAGATATCCCGATCCGTCTCCCAGGACAACAGCCGCGAGGCCCCGTTCGCGTGTCGTCCGCCGGCTCGAATATAATGCGCGGCCCGGACGTCCTGACCGACTTCGTCTATTGGAGGCATGCGCATGGACAGGCTGTACATCCTCGGCTGCGGCACGCCGTTCCCAACGGCGGACAGGTTCGGCTCATCCTACGTCGTCCGCACCGCCGACGAATACCTGATGTTCGACTGCGGCCCCGCGACGACCTGGAAGCTGGCCAAGGCGGGCCTCTGGCCGACGCAGATCGACAACCTCTTCTTCACTCACCACCACTCCGACCACGACATGGACTACCCCTGCTTTATCGAGACGCGATGGGACCTGGGCGTCGGGAAAGTGAACAACCTGAACGTCTACGGGCCGACGTTGACCGAGCAGCTCACCACCCGCCTCATCGACCCCGAAGTCGGCGCCTTCGCGCACGACTGGAAGGTGCGTACGAACCACCCGCTGAGCCGCTACAGCTACACGCTGCGGGGCGGCGATCCGCTGCCGACGATGGGCGCCGACGGCAGCAACTTCAGGGCGCCGCCGACCGAGATGGTCGTGGCCTCCGACGTCGGACCGGGCAAGGTCTGCGAGGGCAAGGACTGGCAGGTGACCAGCGCCCCCGCCGAGCACGTTCAGCCCTATCTCGACTCGCTAGCCTACCGGCTGGACACCGACGAGGGCAGCATAGTCTTCACGGGAGATACGACACCATGCGACAGCGTCGCGGAGCTTTGCGCGGGCGCCGACGTGGTGGTCATAAGCTGCGTCGGCGTGCAGTCGGACATCGACGGGGGCGGCGACGGCGACTACATGTGCGGCACCACGGGCGCGGGCCGGCTCGCCGAGGCCGCGGGCGTCAGGCGGCTCGTGCTGGCGCACAACACGCCGATCGCCCTGCAGGGCCAGATGGAGCGCGCCGTCGCGGACGTGGCGAAGGTCTACGGCGGCGAGATAGTGTTCGGCGAAGAGCTGATGGAGGTCGACCTGCGCGACATCGGGCCGCGGCCTCCGGCGCACATACATGCCGCCGACGAGCTGCGGAGTCCGGGCCCGTAGGAGTCCCGCAGCGAAGCGAGCGAGTAGGCTGCCTCTACAGGTAGCCCATCCCGGAGAGCACGTCCGCGAGTCGACCGATGCCCTCGGCTATCTCGTCCTCCGTGTTGTAGCTGAAGCAGAGGCGCGCGCGGTTGCGGCCGTGGTCGTCGCCGGTGGCGAATTTCGTCCCGAGGTCGTACGTCACACTGGCCTTTGCGGCGGGCCCCGCCGCCTTCTCCAGGTCGACGTGGTCGGGCATCGTGAGCCAGGTGTAGAGTCCGCCTTCGGGGCGGGCCCAGGTCGCGTCGGCGCCCATGTTCTCGCCGAGCGCCGCGAGCATGGCGTCCCGCCTCGACCGGAGCGTGCGGTTCAGCCCGGCGAGATGCTCCGGGAGCCGGGTAGTCGCGAAGCGGTACACTGTCAGCGCTCCGAACTGGGTGACACCCCGGGAGCCCTTGATCGGCATGACCGTCTCGAGCAGCTCTGTCGACGCGGCCAGGTACCCGATGCGCATGCCGGGGACGACCATCTTGCTGAAGGAGCCGGTGTGTATCGCCAGCCCGGAGTCGTCGAGCGACGACGCGGCGTCGATCGACTCGCCCTCGAACCGGAACTCGGCGATACCGTCGTCCTCCAGGACCGGCGTGCCGTGTCGGGCCGCGACCTCGACGACCTCCCGCCTGCGCTCGACCGGCATCGTCCACGCCTGCGGGTTCTGAAAGGTCGGGATCAGGTATACGAGCTTGACGCGCCTGCCCTCGGCTGCCGCGCTCTTCAGCGCATCCTCAAGCGCGTCGGGCAGCATCCCGTCGTCGTCGCTGAGGACGCCCCGCACGTCCGCTCCGAAGCGCCGCAGCGACCACAGCGTGCCGCCGTAGACGAAGTGGTCGACTATGACCACGTCGCCGGGATCGAGCAGCGCCTCGGCGACGAAGTGGATCGCCTGCCCGGAGCCCTCCGCGAGCAGGATGTTGTCGGCGGAGACGTCCATGCCGCGCTCCCGCCGGAGGAAGTCGGCGACGTACTGCCGCAGCGGCGGGTATCCCTGGGTGTCGGGGTATACGGTCGGCGTGTCGCCCACGTCGGCCAGGATCTCTCCCATCGCCTCGTGGGCCTCCATGATGGGCAGGCTCTTGGGGTCGGGATAGGACATCGTGAACGGGAACTTCGGATCGTCGCCGGCCGCGCCGGGCAGCGGCGTCGGCTCCGGCGCGGACCGCGCCCTCAGGTCCGCGAAGCTGAACCCGGACGCCGGGGTGTCTTTCGTGTCGCTCATCGGGTCGTTCTCCTTGGCCCGCGTGTGCCGCGCGGCCCATAGATTATAGGGCCCGCGGCAGCGAGGCGTTCAGGTGTGGCCGCGATTGACCCGCTGCCGAGCACAGTGATATCGTCCGAGGCAATCCGAGGTCCCCGAGATTGCGCCGCCGCGGCTTGGAGAGGCGGCGACAAGCAGATGGCCGGAGGCGCGTCGATGTTCAAGCTGCGATTGTCATGGATGGCCTTTGCCGGCGCGACCCTGCTGGCGCTGGCCCTTGTCGGCTGTTCCAGCGACGGCGATGAGCCGGCTGACACGGCCGCCGGCACGGACGCTGCGCCGGCGGCCGCGCCGACCACGGAGCCCGCGCCTCAGACCGAGGCAGCCCCGGCACAGGCGGCCGCGACCATCGAGGTCACCAGCCCGGTGTTCAACCGCATCAGGCGCATTCCCAAGGAGCACTCGTGCGGCCCCGGATCGAAGACCGCGGGACGCACCTACGACCAGAACTTCTCGTTCGACGCGGACTACCCGAATACGTCGCCTCAGCTCGACTGGACAGGAGTGCCGGAGGATACCGTCAGCCTTGTCCTGATCGTGGAGAGCAACCAGGTGCCCGGGGAGCCCTGGACCCACTGGCTGATGTGGAATATCCCGGCCGACGCGACCGGCCTTCCCGAGGCCGTGGCGACCACGACGGACGTGGCGGCCATCGGCCCCAATACGCGCCAGGGCGTCAACGACGACCAGACCACCGGCTACTCGGGACCGTGTCCCGCGCCCGTCCTGGTCATAGACGACCAGACGAGGAGCGGCCGCGTGAATCTCGTCTCCGAGTACTTCTTCCGCGTCTACGCGCTCGATATCGAGCTCGACCTGGGCCCGGACACGACGAAGGCGCAGCTCCTGGAGGCGATGGAAGGCCACGTCATCGGCCAGGGGGAGATCAAGGGCGAGTTCGTCGCCAGCGTCATCAAGGCCTCGTAGGGCGGACCGTCCGATCCGTCTACACCCGCAGTAGCGGCGGGACGCATCGACGGGCGCAAGGGAGCGTCGCCCTCCGGCCGCTAGTCGTCCCAGTCGAAGAGGATGCCCATCCAGCCTTGGGTGCCCTCGACTATGAGCCGGTAGAGCTCGTCGGCCTCCTCGGGCTTGGCGACGTGGCTGATCAGGTGGTCGATCTCCAGGGCGCCCGACTCGATCATCCTCATGACGGCGGCGCGGTCGCGGGCGGACGACCACGGGTAGTACTTGTGGACGCTGTCGTCGGTCCACTGGGAGCCGCGGATGTCAATCTCACGCGACAGTATGGGGCCGAGCCGCATTCTCAACTCGCCGCCGGTCGCGCCGACGAGCACGACCTTGCCGAGGTAGCCCGCCGACCGGATGCAGTCGTCGAGCACCTGCGCCTCGCGGTTCGCGTGGAAGACGCTCTGCGCGCCGCCGGTGATGCGCGTCACCTCCTCGACCGCGTCGGTGGTCGAGGCGTCGACGGTGTGCGTCGCGCCACTGATCCGGGACAGCTCCAGCCGCCGCGGGTCGAGGTCTACCGCGATGATGGGGTGGGCCCCCGCGATGCGCGACATGGAGACGAGTAGCTGGCCGACGACGCCCTGTCCGAAGACCGCGACCGACTCGTCGGGCTGCAGGCCGGCGCGACGGACGCCGTGGAGCGCGACGTCGCCGAGGCGCGAGAAGCAGGCCTGTTCGTCGGTGATTTGGTACTCGATGTGCTGGGCCAGCCGGCCCGGGAACTGTCCCTCTTCGAACTTGAGCGTCGAGTCGATGTCGGGCGCGGCGTCTATGATGAGGTGCGAGCTGTGCCTGCCCACCGCGAAGACGCGGTCGCCCACGGAGAAGCCCTCGACGCCCGGCCCGATGCCTTGTATGCGGCCGACGGCGGTGTAGCCGGGTGGCCGGGGTGTGTGGCCGGCCGGGTTGAAGGCCCCTCGGAAGCGCCCCTTCTCGCTGCCTGCGCTCACCTGGGTCCGGCTGACGCGCACGAGCACCTGCCCGGGCCCCGGCTCCGGGACCTCGAAGGTCTCGACTACGACGCGCTCAGCGTCGACTACCGCGAGTCTTCTTCCCAGCTCTGGCATTTGTCCGCTGTCAGCGGAGCCCGCGGCTCCACCCTCCGCCTTTGGCGCGTGCTGCCCGAGGCGAGCACGCCGACTTGCCCCAAGGCTATCAGGAATGGGCGCGGCCTGTCTTTCTCGGTGTCCCGCTCCGCAGGGGTGACGGTTTGCAGGGGTTTGCGGATCACCCTCACCCCAGCCCTCTCCCGTCACAGGGAGACGCGGCTATGCGGGCGATTTCAGGGCGAACTGTTCCATTGCGTTCCAGAGTGTTCCATTCCTATCTGAGCGGTGGAACAGTTTGCCGAAAAATGGAACAGGTGGTGTTCCACGTTTCCTATCTGAGGTGGAACAGGCCGGCACAAAGTGGAACAGGGGTATTCCATGGTTGGTAGTGGATAGCGGATAGTGAATGGTGGGGACTTGGGATGTCGGCCGTGGTTGTCACGAGTGCAGGATAGCACAGATGTACTGAACGTCGCAACCCGACCATCGTGCCGTAACTGTTCGGAGTTGGTGAAGCGGAACGTCTGAAGTGTGATTCTGATGACGGGGATGATTTGGTGCTGAGACTCGCCCACTTTGCGTGGCGGCTCCTCGATACACCCCGACGAAGCGTCGGGGCACTCGGGGCGAACGGGTTGGGTGTCCGCTCAACTTTGAAACAGTTGCGGCACCGCGCGCGTAGCTGTATCAGAGTAGGTGAGGTGGAACGTCTGAACTGTGATTCGTGGGATTCTGATGATGGGGATGATTTGGTGCTGAGCCTCGCCCGCTCTTCATGGCGGCCCCTCGATACACCCCGACGAAGCGCCGGGGCACTCGGGGCGAACGGGTTAGGTGTCCCGTCAACTCTGAACAGTTGCTGTGGATGCGAGAGCCGCTGTTCGACCGGGGGAGGGTGGGTTTCAAACCCGCCGCTGCGGATTGGATGGGCCTGTCGCGGGGTCGGCGCATCGTCTAGAATGCGACGGCTGCACCGAAAGTCGCGGGGACCAGCCGCGCCGGAGGAGACGCCTGCGTTGAGCGCCAGAATCCAGGACCTGCCCGCAGGCCAGCGGAAGATCATCCGCGGCTGGTGCATGTACGACTGGGCGAACTCGGCGTTCGTGACCAGCGGCGTGGCCGCGATCCTCCCCATATACTTCGTCTTCCTGTTCAAGGACGCGTTGGGCGAGACCGCTTCCTTCCTGGGACTGGAGCTGACGGGCAGCTCGACGTGGAGCCTGGGCGTCGCGGTCTCCACCGCTGTGGTGGCGCTGAGCAGTCCCGTGCTCGGCATCGTCGCGGACCGCGCCGTCATCAAGAAGACGCTTCTGGCAGTGTACGCCGCCGCGGGCTCGCTGTTCACGGCGCTCGCGTTCTTCTCGGCGTACACCGGCCAGCCGTGGGCGTGGCTGTTGGGCACCTTCATGGTCGCCAACGTCGGCTTCGCGGGAAGCCTGGTCTTCTATAACTCGCTGCTGCCACACGTCGCGCCGCGCGGCCTGCTGGACGACGTGAGCAGCAGGGGGTACGCCTACGGCTACGTCGGCGGCGGTCTGCTGCTGCTGGTCCACCTGGCGCTGAACGTCGCGGCCAGCGGCAGCGACGCCGCCGACCTGGTGACCCGGGCATCGCTCGCCTCCATCGGCGTGTGGTGGTTCGGGTGGGCGATCTGGACGCTGAAGGTCGTGCCCGAGCCGCCCGGCGCCGGCGGCCCGTCCGGGCTGACCGCCCGCAACGCGGTGCGGTTGGCCGTGGCCCAGCTCGTCGAGACGTTCCGGGAGATCGGGAAGTTCCGGGTCGTCGTGGTGTATCTCGCGGCGTTCCTCCTGTTCAACGATGGCGTGCAGACGGTCATAAGCATCGCGGGCGCGTTCGCCGCCGACACCCTGGGCATCCCGCTCGCCTTCAACATGATGACGATCCTGCTGATCCAGTTCGTCGCCGCGGGCGGCGCGATGGTCTTCGCGTGGCTGGCCGGGCGGATCACGACGAAGGGGGCGCTCACGGTCGCGCTCGTCGGCTGGATGCTGCTCGTGTTCGTGGGCGTCGGCGTCGCGCCCCTGGTCCCCGCCGCAGGCTCCGACTTCGACTACCGTCTGACATACCGGCCCGACGACGCGGGATACCTGGTCGACTCCGCGCCGGAGGTTGACGACTCGCGGCAGGAGGAGCTGTGGCGGGAGGAGGGCCACGCGGTCGAAGAGGATGCGCTTCTCGCGCCGGCGCGGGCCGAGAGGCTGCTGGAGGGCGTGCGACGGTCGGAGCACTCCGCCTACGCGATCTCCATAGACGGCGGCGCGCTCGACGGTGAGACCGGGGTCGGCGTCCAGCATCCGTCGAACATCGGGGACGGGCCGATCGACTGGTGGCCGCGGCTGCTGCGCGAGAGGCTGTGGGAGCCCCTGGGGCTCGGCGTCGGGTACCAGTGGCTCGCGCTGGGGGCGTCGGTCGGCCTAGTGCTGGGAGGCAGCCAGGCGCTGGCGCGGAGCCTCTTCGCGCAGATCACGCCCGAGGCGCGCAGCGGGGAGTTCTTCTCGTTCTTCGGCTTCGTGACCCGCGCGTCGGCCGTGTTCGGCCCGACGCTCTACGTGTTCGTCACGGCGGCGTTCGACACCCGGGTCGCGGTGGCGTCCATCGCGGCGATCATCGTCGCGGGCACTATCGCGCTGCGCTTCGTCGACGTGTCGGCCGGCGCCCGGATCGCCGCCGCCGAGAACGAGAGATGGCGGGCAACGCCAGGCGCGTAGGCACGTCTGAACTGTGATTCGTGGGATTCCGGTGATGGGGATGATTGGGACGGGATAGACGCACGGTCGGGTTCAGGTGACCGGCCGCACTGGATATAATGCACGACATGGACATCACGTATTCGGCGTCCGAAGCCAAGGCCCGGTTCTCGGAGATCATTCGCCACGTCCGTGACGGCAGGACGGTCACTGTGTCGTACCGGGGAGAGCCGGTGGCCGAGGTCGGTCCCATCCGGGGACGGGCGGCGACGATAGAGGAAAGGACCGAGGAGTTGGAGCGGCGCGGCGTTCTCGTTAGATCTCGCGGGCCGAGGAAGCCGTTCAAGGTGGGAGTCCATGTGCCTGGTGCGCTGAAGAGGTTCCTCGAAGAGCGCGACTGACCCGAGAGATTCCGATGGCCAAAGGCAAGAAACAGGACAACCGCAGGACGTACAGGTTCACGCGCCTCGTGTTGGAGAACTGGCGCAACTTCGTCAACGTCGACGTGGAGCTGCAACGGCGCGTCTTCCTGGTCGGTCCCAACGCCTCCGGCAAGTCCAACCTCCTGGACGCGTTTCGGTTCCTCTACGACATCGCGGCGGTCGGAGGCGGATTCCAGGAAGCCGTGGGGCGTCGAGGCGGCGTCTCCGGTCTGCGCTCTTTCGCCGCGAGGCGCTACCCTGACGTCGGTATCCAGGTGACCGTCGGAGACGACGACAACGAAGCCCGGTGGGAGTACCGGGTGCAGTTTGTCCAGGACAACATCCGACGCCCGCTTATCAAGAAGGAGACGGTTACGCGCGACGGGATAATCCTGGTCGACAGGCCGAACCCGGAGGACGAGAGCGATCCGCAGCGGAAATCGCAGACGTACCTGGAGCAGGTCAACGTCAACAGGGACTTCAGGGAGTTGGTCGATTTCCTGGCGTCGATCAGGTACAGGCACGTAGTCCCCCAGCTCATTCGCGACCCTGAGCGTTCCGTTGGACGGCAGAACGACCCGTTCGGGGGTGACTTCCTGGACCAGATCGCTCGCACCCAGGCTAGGACGCGAGATTCCCGACTGCGCCGCATCACCGAGGCTCTCCAGGTCGCAGTCCCGCAGCTCCATGAGTTGGAGCTCCAGCGAGACGAACGGGGTACGCCCCATGTGCGAGGCAGGTACAAGCACTGGCGCTCGCAGGGCGCATGGCAAAGCGAGCAGGACTTGTCCGATGGCACGCTCAGGCTCTTGGGTTTTCTCTGGTCGGTCGTCGAGGGCAGCAGCCCCCTGCTCTTGGAGGAGCCCGAACTGTCGCTTCACCCGGAGGTCGTGCGCCATCTGCCGCAGCTAATTGCGCGGGTGCAACGGGGAGACAATCGCCAGATCATCATGAGCACCCACTCGGCTGACCTCCTGCAGGATCGGGGCATCGGGATGGATGAGGTATTGCTTCTCACTACGTCCAGCACGGGAACCGAGGTGCAGACGGCCGGGTCCAAGTTCGAGATTCGGCAGCTCCTGGAATCTGGACTGAGTATGGCCGACGCGGCGATACCCTACACGCGCCCCGAGAACTCCGAGCAGTTGATGTTCGCAGACCTTTGACCTCCGGCGGATTCAGCGTGGCTGCGTCGGGAGCCGTCGAAGGGACGCTGGACGAGGCGGTCCTGCGCAGGCTCGCCGCCGATGCGGGCATCCACATGGGCGTCGTATTCGGCAGGAGCGGCAAGCCACACCTGCGGGACAGGATCGCCGGGTACAATCAGGCGGCCAGATTCTCGCCGTGGATAGTCCTGGCGGACCTGGATCACGACTTCGATTGCGCGCCGTCACTCTGCACCGATTGGCTTCCAACCCAGGCCGAGAACATGTGCCTTCGCGTGGTGGTTCGTGAGATAGAGAGCTGGCTACTTGCCGACCGCGCCGGGATAGCGGCGTTCCTCGGGGTTCCCAGACGCATGGTTCCGAGCGCCGTCGACGACCTCGACGATCCCAAGCGTACCCTCGTCGATTTGGCGCGCAACTCTCGCCGAAGAGTGATCAGGGAGGACATGGTGCCGCGTCCGGGAAGCGGCGCGTCGATAGGCCCGGCGTACACGTCTCGCATGGTCGAGTTCGTTCAGATGCCTCGTCGGGGGCGCTGGAGCCCCTGCTCCGCCGCCGAGGTATCGCCAAGCCTGTCGAGATGCATGCGCGCCCTGGCTAGACTCCGCGAAAAAGCCTCCCACGCTCACACCGCCGTCGAGTGATTGTGCGTGCGATAGGGCCCTCCGTAACTGTTCAGAGTAGGTTGGGCGGAACGTCTGAACTGTGATTCGTGGGGTTCCGGTGATGGGGATGATTTGGTGCTGAGCCTCGCCGACTCTTCGTGGCGGCCCCTCGATACACCCCGACGAAGCGTCGGGGCACTCGGGGCGAACGGGTCAGGTGTCCCCTCAACTCTGAACAGTTGTGGCTCGTCGTTTCGCTTGACCGGGTTTGGCGGGCGCGGCTATAATCGCCGCAACCTGAACGAAGGACTCAGACGCTTGGGAACGGCAAGGTAGTCGTCTTCTCCATAGCCCGGCTCACTATGTAGCCTCCCGTGTCCCACCGAGGAACGCGGGGGGCTTTTTTGCTGCGCGAACGGCCGCGCTGCTACCCGACTTCGACCGCACTCGAGCGAAAGGAACCCAGACCATGTCTTCGGCCCCCGGACCAGACCTGATAGAGCTGCGACAACGCATCCGCCACTCGACCGCGCACGTGATGGCCGACGTGGCGACGAGAATGTTCCCCGACGTGAAGCTGGCGCTCGGCCCGCCGACCGACGACGGCTTCTACTACGATTTCCTGACGCCACGCCCGTTCACCGACGACGACCTGGAGGAGATCGAACGGCGCATGGCGGAGGTGATCGCCCAGGACCTGAGTTTCGAGTACCGCGAGTACCCGCGGGACGACGCGAGGGCCATGAACGCCGACAACCACCTCAAGCTGGAGATCATCGACGACATCCCCGAAGACGAGGCGATCACCACGTACCGCCATGGCGACTTCGAAGACCTGTGCGGCGGGCCGCACGTCGAGTCGACGGGCCGCATCCCGGCGTTCAAGCTGCTCAGCGTCGCCGGCTCGTACTGGCGCGGCGACGAGAACAGGGAACAGCTGCAGCGCATCTACGGCACCGCGTTCGAGTCGGGCGATGCGCTGGACGAGCATTTGCACCGGCTGGAGGAGGCGCGGCGGCGCGACCACCGCACGCTCGGACGCGAGCTCGACCTGTTCTCGATACACGACGAGACGGGCCCCGGCCTGGTCGTCTGGCACCCCAAGGGCTCGCGGGTGAGGAACATCGTCGAGGACCACTGGCGGAAGGAGCACTACCGCTGGGGCTACGACCTGGTGCACACGCCGCACATCGGGCGCTCGACCCTGTGGCAGACGAGCGGCCACCTCGACTTCTTCAAAGAGAACATGTACGCGGCGATGGAGATGGACGACAGGGACTACTATCTCAAGCCGATGAACTGCCCGTTCCACATCATGTACTACAAGACTGCCATCCGCAGCTACCGCGACCTGCCGATGCGGGTGGGCGAGCTGGGGACGGTGTACCGGTACGAGCGCGGCGGCGTGCTGCACGGCCTGACCCGGGTGCGGGGGCTGACGCAGGACGACGCGCACATCTTCTGCCGGCCGGACCAGGTCGTCGACGAGGTCAACGGGGTGCTCGACTTCACGTTCGAGATGCTGTCCAGCTTCGGGCTGACGGAGTACGACGTGATGCTGTCGACGCGGCCGGAGAAGGCGGTGGGCGACGCGGAGCAGTGGGAGCTCGCGACCGACTCGCTGCGGCAGACGCTGGAGCGTCGCGGGATGCCGTACGAGATCGACGAGGGCGGCGGCGCGTTCTATGGGCCCAAGATCGACATCCACATACGCGACGCGCTCGGGCGTCCGTGGCAGTGCACGACCGTGCAGTTCGACTTCAACCTGCCGCAGCGGTTCGACCTGAGCTTCATCGGCGACGACGGCAAGGAGCATCGGCCGTACATGGTCCACCGGGTGCTGCTGGGCGCGGTGGAGCGTTTCATGGGCGTGCTGATCGAGCACTACGGCGGCGCGTTCCCGACTTGGCTGGCGCCGGTGCAGGCGGAGGTGGTCCCCATCGCCGAGCGCCACAACGAGTACGGCGCCCAGGTGGCCGCACAGCTGGAAGCGGCCGGAGTCCGGGTCCACGTCGACACGCGCAACGAGCGGATGAACGCCAAGATCAGGGACGCCCAGGTGCAGAAGGTGCCGTACATGCTGGTCGTCGGCGACCGGGAGGCGGACGCGGGCGCCGCTGCCGTCCGGTTGCGCTCGGGCGAGAACCTCGGCGCGATGCCCGTCGCGGACGTCGCCGCCAGGATCGTCGAGGAGGCCGAGGCGAAGGCGTGACGACGGCGGGCTTGTCCGCCCCTGTTCATATTGCCTGTACTGGGGCTCTATGCTATATTCGTCGCCACGCGTTTCAGACGCGAGACAGTACGGGGAGTAATCGGCATACCTAGAGATTATCGGACCAACCGACGGATACGAATACCGGAAGTCCGGCTGGTCGACGAAGCAGGCAAGCAGCTCGGCGTCATGCCAACGCGGCAGGCGCTGGAGCTGGCTGAAGAGCGCGGGTTGGACCTGGTGGAGGTCGCCCCGGCGGCGTCGCCCCCGGTCTGCCGGTTGATGGACTACGGCAAGTTCCGCTACGAGTCCGAGAAGAAAGAGCGCGAGGCGCGCCGGGACAACAAGGCCAAGTCGAACAACGAGCTCCGCGAGGTGCGTTTCAAGACGCGAATCGGCGAGCACGACCGGGCCGCGAAGACCCGGCTGGTGAGGCGCCTGCTCGACCAGGGGTCGAAGGTGAAGGTCAGCGTGATGTTCCGCGGCAGGGAGATCACGCATCCCGAGGTCGGCATGGCGGTCTTGAAGGCGGTGGCGGAGGACCTGGCGGACGACGCGATGATGGAGAAGACGCCGTCGTTCGAGGGACGGTTCCTGTCGATGATCCTGACTCCCCCGTCGGCGTCCTCGAAGGCTCGCGCGATGAAGCAGGGGCAGGCGGCCCCTGAGAAAGAGGCGATCAAGGTTGCCCAAGCTTAAGACCCGCAAGAGCGCGTCCTCCCGTTTCAGGAAGACCGGACGCGGCAAGCTGATCAGGATGAAGGGAAGGCGGAACACCCACCGCCACACGAAGCCGGCCAACGTGCGAAGGCTGTACTCCCGCAAGCTCCCCGTGAGCCGCGGCGACGCCAAGCGCCTGCGCCGGATGCTGGCAGGTTAAACGAGATGACCAGGATCAAACGAGGCGTTGTCAAGAAGCGCCGACACAAGAAGATGCTGAGGCAGACGAAGGGCCACAAGGGGGTCCGGCATCGCCTGTACCGCCGCGCCCACGAGTCGCTCATCCACGCGCTGCAGTACTCGTACGCGCACCGGCGCGAGCGCAAGGGCGACATGAGGCGGCTGTGGAACCTCCGGGTGAACGCCGCTGCGCGCGCCAACGGGATCACGTACAGCCGGCTCATCCACGGCCTGAAGCTCGCGGGTGTCGCGGTCAACCGCAAGATGCTCGCCGAGCTGGCGGTGGACGATCCCGACGGCTTCGCGCGGATCGCCGACCAGGCCAAGGCGCAACTCGAGCAGAAGGCAGCCGCCTAGGCCTCCGCGGCCGTCCCGCTGGACGGCCCTATCTTCCCTCCGCCAGCAGCACGCGCACGTCGTGGACGACGTCGCCCGGCTCGAAGGGCAGGGTGAAGAGCGACCGCATCCTCCCGGCGCGGTCTACGAGATAGACCGGACCGGCGTGGGATATGGTGTACTTGGCGGCAATGTCCCGGGCGAGCGCGTCCGTTCCGCTCGTGTGCCTGGGGGCCGCCGTTTCCGTTCCCTCGGCGGGGCCCGGATCGACGCTCGGGGCCACGTAGTAGGCCCGCCACACCGGCCGTAACTCGGCCTCGTCCCCTACGAGAAAATCCCAGCCGTCGAGCATGCCCATTCGCCGGGAGTAGTCGTGGGCGGCCTGGGTCGAGTCTCGTTCCGGGTCGACGCTGATCGCGACGATCTCGACCTCCCCGGAGTCCTCTCCCAACAGCCGGCGCACCTCTCGCAGGTGTGAGGCGATGACGGGGCAGATGTCCGGGCACTCGGTGTAGAGAAAGGTGACGGCTGTCACGGAGCCGAGGCTGCCGGACAGGCTGACCGTCTCGCCGTGCTGGTTGGCGAGCTCGAACCCGGGCGCGGGTCTGGCGGGGTCCAGGACGGTGCCGCGCAGGCCCTCGCCGTCCAGGCATCCGGTGAGAGCCAGCGTCGCGGCCACGGCCAGCGCCGCCCGTATCACGTGGCCGCTCCGCGCCGCGTCCGGGTTCCGCCGTCCGTGGGGAGCCGCTACTCCCGCTCTACCGCCCTCTGGGCCATGGCGGCGATCAGCGGGACGAGGACGACGAGCGCGACGCCGATGATGATGACTCCCCACTCGTGAAGGGCCGTCCCGTACACGACTATGAAGAGCACGCCGAGCCCGCCGGCGTAGGCGGCGATGATCGCCACGGCCAGCAGAGGGTAGAGCGCCGACATTGCCAAGCGTTCCTTGTCCATTTGAATCGTCCCTTTCGTGCCCTATGGGCCTTCCAGAACCCGCGGCGGGTCTGCCGGAGGCGTTGCAGCCGCCGAGGCGCGGTCCGCGAGTTGCTCTTTCCTATCGTCGTTGAACCACCGGAAGAAGGCGGTGATGATCAGTACCATGAACAGTATGCCGCCGCCGACCTTCATCAAAATCGCCCCGATCTGCTGGTCCGTCACCGCGTCGACCGACCATATCTCGGGCGCCTGCACGTACCAGTCGTAAATCGGGTTGCGCGCGAACGTTATGGGCGCGAAGACGATGATCTGCGCGATGGACAGCAGGAACAGGTAGCCTATCTGCAGCGGGTAGGTGAGCCGGGGCAGCTCGGGCATGGTGCTGCATATCGGCCACCACATCAGCACGGCGGTGGCTATGAACAGCAGGTGCTCGCCGATGTGGACGCCGTGGTTGGTCACCGACAGGTTGTACAGCGCCGGCATGTGCCAGATCGAGAACATCACGGTGAACGACATGAACGCGATCAGCGGATGGGTTGCCCGTCTGACCAGGATGAACACGATGTCCGGCCGCATGAGGCGCCTGAGCAGCCAGTCGGGCGTGCCGAGGATCAGCAGCGGGGGAGCGACCAGGGTCAGCAGCACGTGCTGGAGCATGTGGGCGCTGAACAGGTAGTCGTCGCTCAGGATGTGCAGCGGCGACAGGAGCGAGAGGAAGATGACCATGATGCCCGCGGTGAACGTGGCGATCTGGCGCGGCTCGACCCGGTCGGCCAGGTCGTATCGCTCCCTGAGCGGGCCGATGCCCAGCAGGTACGCTCCCTGCAGGACGCCCAGGCCGATCAGGACGTCGGGGTGTGCGTGCCAGTGAGTCCACAGCGAGTCCACGTGTCGCCCCCCCTGTGGGTCAGCCCTGGCTTCCGGCCCCGGCCGTCACCCGAAGAACCGGAAGAGCGCGAGGACCGCGAATACCACCAGGGCCGCGAGTATGAGGCCCGCCACGAAGAAGCTGGAGAAGAGCCGGGAGTCGTACTTCAGGTGCATGTAGAACATGGCGACCATCGCGAACTTCGCGATCGAGAGCACGGCCAGGATCGGGATGATTCCCTTGCCCAGGTCTTCGACGTAGAAGATCGCCACCTCGATGGCCGTGATGACGCTCAGCGTCATCGCGACCTTGAAGTAGGTCATCGGCGTCGGATGGCCGGTGTGGACCACCTGGTCCGACGTCTCCGCGTGTGTCCCTGAGTGCTCCGCCATTTGGGCCCTTCCTTGCGTTTCTTTGCGGTCTATCCCGGCGGGCTAGATGCCCGGGAATACGCCGAACAGGTAGACGACGGTGAAGATGACGATCCAGACCACGTCGACGAAGTGCCAGTAGAGGGCGGCGAGGTCTATGTCGAGCTCGCGCTTCGGCGAGGCGCCGCCCTTCCTGAACGAGAAGAAGAAGAGCGACAGCAGCCACACGATGCCCAGGGTGACGTGCGCCCCGTGGAAGCCGGTGAGCGTGAAGAAGGTCGTGCCGAACAGGTTGGTCCTCGGCGTCAGCCCGTGGTCCACTACGGCTTCAGCCTGCCCGGCTTCGCACTGCTCCTTGAGCTGGTTCCGCTGGAATGTCGTCAGCGTGTGGTTGTCCTTTTCGATCGGCCCGGAAAGGTCGACCTCGCTGCAGTGGAACTCCATCTCGTGGTTGGCGAATTCGTAGAACTCGAACACCTGGAACGCGATGAACGTCATGCCCATGATGGCCGTGGAGAGCAGCCATATTCGGAACGACTTCGTCTGGCCCCTGGTCAGGGCGGAGTATGCCAGCACCATGCTCATGCTGCTCATGAGCAGCACGAAGGTGCTTACCGACGTCACCGGGATGCTGAAGACGTCCTCGGGGAAGGGGCCCTGCTGGCTCTTGCCCTGGTAGACGAGGTATGTCGCGATCAGGGAGCCGAAGAACATGCAGTCCGACCCCAGGAAGGCCCACATGAGCAGCTTCCGGTGGTTCAGACCGGTGGTCGTCTCCTCGTGCTCTCCCTCGTGTGCTGCTGTTGCGGCGTGTGCCAAGTCGCTGGCTCCCTAGTGTCCGGAGTCGTCGTCCGGGTCGTTGACCGGTTCGAATGACCACGCGTATATCGCGAACAGGGTGATGAAGGTGCCGATGGTCGCCACCGCTATCGCGACGGGATTGTTGTTGCCCAGGTAGATCAGCCCGTAGCCCGCTATCAGCAGTCCCACGGAGACCACGAAGGGCCAGTAGGACGGCTGGGGCAGGTGCACGTCGTGCTCCTCGGAGCCGCCCGCAACCGGTACGGCCCGGACGCCCTCGCGCTTCTGCGCCCAGAAGGAGTCGCGGTCATGGACGGTGGGTATCTGCGCGAAGTTGTACTCGGGCGGCGGCGACGGGATCGACCACTCGAGCGTGCGCGCGTCCCAGGGGTCGGCGCCCGCTATCTCGCCCTTCCTGTAGCTGATGATCACGTTGTACATGAAGACGAGCACGGACAGCGCGACCAGGAGCGAGCCGGCCGAGGAGACCATGTTCCACAGGTTCCAGCCCATGTCCGGGTCGTAGGTGTAGATCCGGCGGGGCATGCCGTCGAGCCCCAGGAAGTGCATGGGGAAGAACGTGATGTTCATCCCGGCGAACATGAGCCAGAAGTTAATCTTGCCGACCGTCTCGTCCATCATCCGGCCGGTGACCTTGGGGAACCAGTAGTAGACGCCGGCGAGCAGCGCGACGATGCTGCCGCCGAAGAGCACGTAGTGGATGTGGGCGATGATGAAGTAGGTGTCCTGCTGCTGTGCGTCGGACGCGGCCGACGAGTGCATCACTCCGCTGAGGCCGCCTACGATGAACAGGGCGACGAATCCGACTGAGAAGAGCATCGGAGTCTTCATCGACACCGAGCCGCCCCAGATCGTGCCGATCCAGTTGAATATCTTCACGCCTGTCGGCACGGCGATGGCCATGGTCGTCAGCGCGAAGACCGAGTTGGCGATGGGCCCGAGGCCGACCGTGAACATGTGGTGACTCCACACCATCCAGCCCATGAAGCCGATGATGACGCCCGACAGCACTACGACGGGGTAGCCGAAGAGCGGTTTCTTCGAGAAGGTGGGCACGATCTCGGAGACGATGCCCATAGCCGGCAGTATCAGGATGTAGACCTCCGGGTGGCCGAAGATCCAGAACAGGTGCTGCCAGAGCAGCGGGTTCGCGCCGGCCGTGGGAACGAAGAAGTTGGTCCCGAAGAACCGGTCGAACATGAGCTCGATCAGCGCGACCGTGATGACCGGGAATGCGAGAACGAGCAGGATCGACGTCACGAGCGTCATCCACGTGAAGAGCGGAAGTCGCATCAGCGACAGGCCCGGAGCGCGCAGGTTGACGATGGTGACGATGAAGTTGAAGGCCGCGGCCAGGGACGCCACGCCCAGTATCTGCAGGCTGAGTATCCAGAAGTCGATGCCGTGGCCGACGTTGTAGGCCGATCCCGTGATGGGAGCGTATCCGAACCAGCCCGCGTTCGGGGCGCCGCCGAGGAACCAGCTCAGCTTGAGCATCAGGGCGCCGGCCAGGAACGTCCAGTAGCTGAAGGCGTTGAGCCGTGGGAAGGCCACGTCGCGGGCCCCGATCTGGAGCGGGATGACGAAGTTGAAGAAGGCCGCGCCCATCGGCATGATGGCCAGGAAGATCATCGTCGTCCCGTGCATCGTGAAGAGCTGGTTGAACGTCTCGGGGGTGACGAACTCCTGCCCCGGCCTTGCGAGCTGCAGGCGGATGTACAGCGCCTCGAGCCCGCCCGTCAGGAACATGATGAAGGCGGTGACGCCGTAGAGGATGCCGATTCGCTTGTGGTCGATCGTGGTGATCCACGACCATACGCCGGTCGGGTGGACCGGCCTGCTTGGGAACACCCGCGCGAGTGTCGTCATCGTTCCCCTCCGAGACTGGTCGGCTTCCCACGGCGCGGCCACGCCGCGGCCGGACTATTCGCCAGCGCCGGCACGGTCATTTCAGGCTCCTGAGATATGCGACCAGCGCCGAGACCTCAGGTTCGGTCAACTTCTTTGTCGGGTCGGTGTAAACCGGGGCTTCGGTCGCCATGATGTTCCCCGGCTTCGCCTTGTCCGGGTCCTCCAGCCACAGGCGGAGGTTGGCCTGCGTGTTGTCCATGATCCCGGCGCCGAGCCAGCCGCGGCTGGCGACGTGCGTCAGGTTGGGCCCCCGATCCCCGCGGGAGCGCGACGAGCCGGTGATCGAGTGGCATGCGAAACAGCCGGCGCTGCCCTCGAAGAGCTCCTTGCCCTGGGCGGCCAGCGGCTCGGTCGACACGAACCCGGGGCTCGCCTCGTGGCGCAGCCACGCCTCGAACTCTTCCCGTGTCTCGACGATCACGTCGAACCTCATGTGCGCGTGGGCGACGCCGCAGAACTCGGCGCACTGGCCGAAGAAGTGGCCCGTCTCCTCCGCCTCGATCCACATCCGGTTCAACGAGTTGGGCACCAGGTCGACCTTGCCCGCTATCTTCGGTATCCAGAAACTGTGGAGGACGTCGTCGGAGTCCAGGGTGAGATTGACGACGGTGTCGACGGGGATGTGCAGCTCGTTCGACGTCACGAGCTTTTTCTCCGGGTCGTCGGGGTGTGCGTAGTTGAACTCCCACCACCACTGGTGGCCGACGACTTCGATCAGCATTCCGCCTTCGTCCGGCGGGTGGGGGGAGGTCTCGTTGTCGAAGATGGTCGCGACCGTGGGGACCGCCACCACGGCGAGCACGATCGCCGGAGCGAGCGTCCAGGCAATCTCGATCGGGGTGTGTCCGTGCGTCTGCTTGGGGTCCGGGTCGCCGGGCTTCCTGCGGTACCGGAGCACCGCGTACAGGAGGACTCCCTCGACGACGACGAAGACGAAGACGGCGGCCCAGAAAATCCAGTAGAAGAGCTGCAGCTGGGACTCGGCTACCGGGCCCGTGGTGTCGAATGTAGACTGGTTGTGATCGGGGGTACACGCCGCGAACGCCGCGAGGAGGAGGGCGGCGACTGCGGCGGCAAAGATGCCCGGTCGGCGTCCCAACAGGCGCATACCTGGCATCACGACTCCTGGCAAAAGACTGACCGCGCACACCAAGCCGCGGCCGACACAGAATCTAGCAAAGCCCTCATGGCCAGTCAAGGTTTTCGAGCCGTCCGTCCTCATGCCGACAGCACCCGATCCGCCGCGATGGCCGCGAACAACAGCACGAGATAGACGAGCGAATACTGGAACAGGCCCCTCGCGCCCTCGGTCCCGGGCCTTCGCAGCAGCCGCCACGTGTAGTAGATGAACGGCAGGCCCAGTGCGATGGCGGAGCCAAGGTACAGCCAGCCCACGGCTCCGGTCGCGAAGAACAGAACGGTGAGCGCCACGAGCATCAGGGTGTACAGGAGTATCTGCAGCTTCGTCTCCCTAACGCCCGCCACGACCGGCAGCATCGGGACCCCGGCGCGCGCGTAGTCATCCTTGATCAGCAGCGCCAGCGCCCAGAAGTGGGGCGGAGTCCAGAAGAAGACGATCGAGAACATGTAGAGGGCCTCGAGCCCGACTTCGCCCGTGACGGCTGCCCAGCCCACCATCGGCGGGACGGCGCCCGCGGCGCCGCCGATGACGATATTGTGCGGCGTCGTACGCTTCAGGCCCATCGTGTAGACCAGCACGTAGAAGAGCGTCGCGCCCAGGGTCAGCACGGCGCTCAGAGTGTTGGCCATGGACGTCAGCAATGCGAACGCGGCCACGTTGAGCAGCACGCCGAAGACGAGCGCGTGATGGGGCGCCACGCGGCCCGCGGCCACGGGACGCCGCGACGTTCGCCCCATCGCAGCGTCGATGTCTCTCTCGAAGTAGTGGTTCAGCGCGTGAGCGCCGCCCGCGGCCAGGGCGCCGCCCACAAGCACGGCGGTCGCGATGGAGGCGTCCGGAAGGCCCCGCGCCGCAGCCACCAGCCCGCCGAGGGCGGTTACCAGCAGCGCCGAAACGATGCGCGGCTTGGTGAGTGCCACGTAGTCCATCAGGACGGTGCGGGAGGCGACCGCGCTGCCGATCACGTCGCAACTCCCGCGGTCCGCGGCATGCGAGCTACGTCCGCTCCCGCCCGGGCCTGGCTCCGCAGGACCGGGACGTAGTGCACGGCGGCGACCGCCACGACGGCGGCCCAGACCAACGTGGCGCCGCTCAGGTGGACCGCTCTCAGCCACAGTGGGAAGCTGGCCCAGACCGTCACCGCGCCCAGGCCGGTCTGGAGGGCCAGAAGCGCCGCGGCGGCCAGAGACGTCTGCCTGACGTACGGGCGCATCGCCGGCCGGGTCCAGGCGACGGCGAACACGGCCAGGATGACGGCTCCGGCCGCCGCCGCGACGAGCCTGTGGGCCATGTGGATCAGGAACGGGCCCTCCGTGGGAAGCACGCTCCCGCGGCAGAGCGGCCAGGTGCCGCAGCTCGAGCCGTATCCCTTGCCCACCATGTAGGAGCCTGATATCACGATCAGGAAGGTCCCCACGACCGCGGCGGCCACGAGCGCGTCGAATCGGTCCGCGCCCGCGGCGTCAACGACCCGGTCGCCGGCCCAGACCGCCGCAATCGCCACAATGATGCAGGCGATCAGGAGCTCGGCCACGGTCAGGTGTACGAGCACTGCCCAAGCCTCGAGCTCGGTCAGCACCGTGATGCCGCCGAGCACCGCGGCCACGAGCACGAGCGCCAGGCCGGCCGTGGTCGAGACCGTCAGCCGCCTGTCGTTCCGGTGGGACTTCCAGGCCAGTACCGCCGCGGCGAGGACCAGCATACCGAGTAGCGTCGCGGAGAGCCTGTGAGAGTATTCGATGAGGGTGTGGAACTCGGCTGGCGGTATCAGCTCGCCGTGGCACAGAGGCCAGTCGGGACAACCAAGGCCCGAGTCCGTGATTCTCACCACGCCACCGAGCGTGACCTGGCCGATCGCGGCTACCAGAGCAAGAGAGGCGACGATCAGGAATCCCCGGCTGGCACGGCGCGATTCCCCGGCTCGCCGTTGACTCACGAGAGGCACCTGAGACCTGTCCCCCGTCGATTGTGCAAAGCGTCACAATCCTAGCACAAGCCCGATAGGCCGTCAACGAGATCGACGCCCGTCGGGGCGCCCGCGCGGCGCCCTCGCCCGGACGAGGACGATTGGGCATTTCGGGGCCCCGCGCCAGCCGCACTTCTCGCCTGCGGAGACCTTTGCGTAACCCCGTTGGTTGCGGCGAACAGCGGTGGACGTGCGTCGATTTCGTACCTGGGAGGCCCCGCCCTTGGGTTCCCACCTGCGCGGGAATGACGGTTATGCAAGGGTCTCCCCCCGTCTGCACGAGGGCAGGCTCTGCGCGGGAATGACGGTTGCGCAGGGATCGACCTCGGGGCGCGGCTATCCACGAATTTGCCATCCTGCTAAGATTAGGTAGTATCCCTCGCCTGGGCCCGCGCGACGACGACATCTCGACTGGAACCATTAAGGAAATCAACCCGCGCCCGCGGTAGATGAAGATTTCGACAGGCCGCGAGCCGGCAACTGAAGGAGACCGCCATTGGCCGACCTGGACAAGGCTCGAGACACTGCCCGCAGGATCGTTGACAACATCAAGACTGTCATCATCGGCAAGGACGACGCCGTAGAGTTGGCCGTCGTCGCGCTGATCTGCCACGGCCACATGCTGGTGGAGGACGTGCCCGGGGTCGGAAAGACGATGCTGGCGCGGAGCCTCGCGAAGTCCACCGGTTGCACCTTCCGGCGCATCCAGTTCACTCCGGACCTCCTGCCAAGCGACATCACCGGCGTCTCCATCTACAACCAGAAGACGCAGGACTTCGAGTTCAAGGACGGGCCGATCATCTCCCAGCTCGTGCTGGCCGACGAGATCAACCGGGCGACGCCGAAGACGCAGTCGGCGCTGCTGGAGGCGATGGAAGAGCGGCAGGTGACCATCGAGGGCGTCACCCACGGGCTGCCCCGGCCGTTCACCGTGATGGCGACGCAGAACCCGATCGAGTACGAGGGCACCTTCCCGCTGCCCGAGGCGCAGCTCGACCGGTTCCTCCTGCGGATAACGCTGGGCTACCCGACCCCTGAGCAGGAGCTGGAGATCATGAAGGGCCAGGAGACGGCCCATCCCATCGAGTCGCTGGAGTCGGTAGCGACGATCGAGGACATCGTGGAGGTCCAGGACGCGGTCAGGTCGGTGTTCGTGGACGACCTGATACGGCAGTACATCGTCACCATAACCGACGCCACCCGCGAGCACGCCGACCTCTCTCTGGGCAGCTCGCCGCGGGGCTCGCTGGTGCTGTTCCGGGGAGCGCAGGCGATATCCCTCATCCGCGGCCGCGACTTCGTCCTGCCGGACGACGTAAAGGAGCTCGCGGTCCCGATGCTGAGCCACAGGATCATCGTGTCGGCCGCCGCGCGGATGCGCGGAATCGGCGGCGCCGACGTGATCGGGGAGGTCGTCGACGGCATACCGGTGCCGGGCGCCGAGACGGCGGGCTGGTTCTCCAGATGAGGCTCCCCCGCCTCAACGTCGAGCTCCAGCGCCGGTTCTACCTGGTCGCGGGGCTGGCGGCTTTCGCGCTCCTGTCGGGGCTGGCGACCAGGGACCCGCTGTCCTACAGGCTCTTCTACGTCCTCGCCATAACCCTGGCGCTCGCGTACCTGTGGAACCGTCTGTCGGTGGGGTCGATAGAGCTGCGGGTCGGCCGCAAGACCACGCAGGCCCGGGTCGGCGACTCGATCGAGGAGGAGCTCAGCATCGAGAGCCTGAGCCGGCTGCCCAAGCTGTCGCTGGAGGTCCGGGACGTGACCGACCTGCCGGGTTACTCGGGCGGAGCGGTGGTCGGCCTGAGCGGCAACATTTCCGGCTACGCCCGCTCCAACTACGCCTGGACCATGCGGACTCCGGCCCGCAAGCGGGGCCTGTACCGCCTCGGGCCCGTCCAGGTCTCCCATACCGACCCCTTCGGCCTGTTCCGGCGAACGGAGACGTTCGGCGAGCCGGGCACCGTCACGGTCTATCCGAAGATCGTCGACCTCTCCGGTTTCGACCTGCTCGCGTCGGAGTTCTCGGGGGACGGGCGCCTCCGCAAGCGGACGCACAACGTGACGCCGCACGCGTCGACGGTCCGGGACTACGCGTCCGGCGACAGCCTGAGCAGGATCCACTGGAACAGCACGGCGCGCATGGGCAAGCTGATGTCCAAGGAGTTCGACCTGGGCCGGTCTGGCGAGCTGTGGGTGCTGATCGACATGGAGCACGGCGTGCAGGCCGGGGAGCTCGACGAGAGCACCGACGAGTACGGCGTTACGATCGGCGCCTCGCTGGCCAAGATGTACCTGGAGGAGGCGAATGTCCCGGTCGGCCTGATCGCGTACGGCGACAAGCGCTACTTCCTGGACGCGGAGACCGGGGCGGGCCAGTACAGCCGGGTCCTCGACTACCTGGCGATGAGCAAGACGGAGGGCGGCACGTCGCTGGAGGACGTGCTGGCGACCGAGGAGCCGCTGTGGGACAACCGCAGCGCCCTGATCGTTGTCACGCCGTCCCCACGGCAGGAGTGGACGATCGCACTCCGGGAGCTTTCGGGCCGGGGGGTCCGGGTCGGCGTGGCGCTCATGAACGCGCAGTCGTTCGGGGGAGTCTACGACACGTCGGACAATTTGGAGCGCCTCGGGCGATTGGGGATTCCCGTGTACGAGATACGCCAGGGCGACGACCTGGCCGTCGCTCTCGGCCGTCGCAGAGGCGGGGTAGGAGCCGCGCCGGGTCAGCTCGCTCCCGCGGTCGGTGTGCCGGCATGACGACACGAGACGTGACGGCGATCTTCAACCCCGGCAGGTCGGACGGCCCCATCGACCGGGACTATCGCGTACCCGACTGGGTGCAGCGCTATACGCCGGCCCAGGGCTGGGACACCTACCTGCTGTTCCTGGTGATTCTAGGCGCCGTCGCGTGGACGGTGCGGGACGCGAACTGGGTGGACACGCCCGGCATCCTGCTTCTGGTCGTCGCGGCGAGCCTTGTTGGCCTGGGTTTCGCGAAGCTGAGGCTGCCATCGCCGCTCCTGCACGTCCTGGCCGTCGCGCTGGGCGCCGTGCTCGTGGTGTGGCAGGGCTCGACGCTGGTCGAGGGAGACAGCCTGCCGGACCGCCTCCGCGAGGGCTGGACGCGGCTCGATCTCTTCTACGAAGCGGCCACGACCGGCGGGATCAGCACCGACCTGCTGCCGTTCACGCTCGGAGTGCTGGCGGTGACGTGGGTGCTCGGGTACGCGGGTTCGTGGTTCCTGTTCCGCCAGACGAACGTCTGGGTCGGGCTCTTCTTCGCCGGGCTTATCATGTTGACCGCCCTGAGCTTCCTTCCGGGCCGGTACCTGGTCCACTTCCTGGTCTTCACCTTCTCCTCCATGATGCTGGTCGCGAAGGTCACGATGATCCAGCGCAGGGAGCAGTGGCGAGTCGACCGTGTCGCCACACTCGCCATCGGCCGGTGGCTCGTGGTCCGGGCCACGGTCGCATTCGCGGTCCTGGTCCTGTTCGTGGCGGCCGTATTCCCGCTCAGGGAGTACAGGACGGACGTCGCTGTATTCCTTTGGGACCTGGGGCGGACGCCGATCACGCTGGTCGAGGAAGACTTCAGCCGTCTGCTGTCCGCGATCCCGTCCCGCGAGGACCAGGCCGGCCGCTTTTTCGGCACGTCGCTTCCATTCATAGGAAAGATCAGTTTCGAGGGCGAGGTGGTCTTCCGGACTGAGTCCGAAGAACCCAACTACTGGCTCTCGCGGACGTACAGCGAGTACACCTCCCAGGGATGGTTCGCCGGCGCGACACAGCGGCGCCGCATCGGCCCGGACTCGAGCCAGCCACCCCAGCAGGAGTCGGAGGCTCGCAGTCTCACTGCCCAGAGCGTGCAGTTCTCGTTCGACACGAACCGCCTGCTGGCGGGCGGAAACGTCGACTGGATCAGCCATGAGGCCGTGATCGAGACGCTGGCCCCGCTCCGGTTCCAGATCGACATGAGGAACGACCGCCGGGACGCCAGTCTCCCGGAGGAGATACGCGAGCTCGCCCGCGAGCTGCGCGAGACCTTCCGGCTGCCGGTCACCAACTTCGTCGAGTCGACCATAACGGGCATGCTGCCTGACGACCTGATCCTGGTGCGGGTCGCGTACACCCGGGACGACGACAACGACAGGTACGTCCGCAGCGTCCACCTGGCCCGGGCCGAGCCGGAATACAAGGACGTCGTCTCGTGGCGATTCACCGAGCCTCTCGAAGCGGACCAGGTGTACCAGATGAACTCCTTCGTCTCGCAGGCCAGCGTGGACGACCTCAAGTCGGCCGGCACGGACTACGAGGGCTTCATAAAGGACCACTACCTGCAGCTCCCGGACAGCCTCCCCCAGCGTGTCCGCGACCTCGCGGCCGAGGTAACGGCGAACGCGCCGACGCCGGCGGACAAGGCGTTGGCGGTCCGCGACTATCTTCGCGCGGACGGCAACTTCACCTACTCCCAGGACATCGACAAGCCGCCACGCGGGTCCGACGGGGTCGACCACTTCCTGTTCGAGACCAGGGAGGGCTATAGCGACTACTTCGCCTCGGCCATGACGGTGCTGCTGCGCTCGGTTGGCGTCCCCGCGCGGCTCGCGGCCGGGTACGCTGCAGGCGAGTTCGAAGAGGGAGCGGCCCGCAGGGCCGTCAGGGACTCTGACAGCCACGGTTGGGCTCAGGTCTACTTCCCAGGCTACGGCTGGATAGACTTCGAGCCCACCCCGAACTGGCCGGAATCGGCGCTGCTGGAAGGGGACGCCGAACAGGCCAGCCCAGGCCCCCTGCTGGACCCGGGCGACTTCAAACCCACCCCGTTCGACTGCGTGAGGCCGGAGGAGCTGATCGAGGGTGTGGCGATGCTGATCTCCTACAGGCCGCAGGGCGTGGAAGCGGCGACGCCGCCTGTTGGAGTTGCCCAGGAGGCCGATCCGTGCGATGAGTTCCTGTTCGCGGACCAGGGCCCGCTGTCGTTCCTTCCGGGCGATTCGATCTGGGCGGAGGTGCTGGTCGCGGCAGCGGCCGTATTCGGCGCCGCAGTCGCCGCGGTCCTGGCTGGCGTATTCGCGTGGAGACGGGGCCTCGGCGACCTGCCCGGTGAGAGGGCTTATGCGAAGATGACCCGGCTCGGCACGCTGGCGGGCGTGCGCCGCCGGCCGGACCAGACCCCACTCGAGTACGCCACGAGCGTCGGGCTGGCACTGCCCAGGACGGCGGCGGGAGCGCAGACCCTCGGCTGGGCGTTCGCCCTGGGACGATACGGGAGGCAGGCGATCGAGGACGAGCGAATCGACGCTGCCTGGAAGAGCGTGAGGACGCGGCTGGTCCTGAGGGCGTTGCGCAGGCTGGTGCCGATCCCCGTAGGCGCGGCCTAGGAGACAGTCACGATGCGGGAGGTCATGGAGAGGAGGCCCGACGTGGATGCGGACAGGTTCCACGACGTGTTCCGGACGCGGTTCGGCTGGGTCGGCGTCCTCTCGTCCCGCAATGGTGTGCGTCGAACGACACTGCCGCAGACGGCCCCTGCCGACTGCGTGTCGCTCATGGGTCGTGAGGTGGAGGACTCGATGGAGTCCCCCGCGGAGGTGGCCGGGATAAGGGAACGCATCGAGGCCTACCTCGAGGGCGATCGGATAGAGTTCGATGCCGATGCGGTCGACGTCGGGGACGCGTCGTCCTTTCTCAGGGCCTCCTGGTCGGCGTGCCTGGGCATTCCCTACGGAGAGACCCGCACGTACAAGTGGCTGGCCGAGCAGGCCGGCAGGCCTCGGGCGCCCCGGGCGGCGGGCCAGGCGATGGCCAGGAACCGGTTGCCCATCGTGGTCCCGTGCCACCGGGTCGTGGCGAGCGATGGCAGCCTGCACGGCTTCGGCCGCGGCGCATCCCAGCTGGACCTCAAGCAGCGGCTGATCGACCTGGAGGCGTCGGGCTGACTCGCGGCAGGCTTCCCACTACCCGCCGGCCGGGTCCTCGTAGTCTTCCCGGGAGTCGTCGGCACGGGCGAGGCTCTCTTCCAGCAGCTTTCTGGCCTCGTCGTGCTGCTCCTCGTCGACCATGATGGTCGACGGATAGTTCGACATTCCGAGATAGGAGCTGGTGTCGCCGCCGCGAACGGCCACGGCGAAGCCCTCGTTTGCCAACAGCTCGCGCCACATCTCCGCCTCGAGCTGGTTCGGCGCGGTGGCCAGGTAGACCCACTTCATGGCGTCTGGGCGTTAGCTCCCTCTGCGACGTGGAAGCGGCCGGCGCTGCCCATCAGGCTCGTCAGCTTCGCTTCGAGGTCCGGGCATATGTCCACCTTGATCAGCGGCCACTCCAGCGTGACGACTCGCCCATCGGTGGCCACCTCCATGACCACAGAGTCCCGGCCCCTGTACTCGAGCAACAGCCTCACGATGTCGTCCAGCAGCTGGGCGTCGACCGCGGGCTCGTCGCTCTCCTTGAGCGAGACGGAGAGGTGGCGGGGAGTCGTTGCACCGGCGGCGCTGCCGTTTCCGGACGGGATGGGGGGAGCGTGCGCCGCGGGAGGCGCGGTTGCGGGAGTCGCCGGGGCGGGCGGCGCCGGCCGCGGCCGGGCAGGAGCCGGAGGGAGAGGTTCGGCGGCGGGCGCCGTTGCCGCCGGCAGGTCACGGTCTTCCTCGGGATCATCGGTCTCCCGGATCTCGTACCGGCTCGCGCTATCGCACGAGACGTTGGTCCGGTCGCCCCTGACGCGGACTGTCCCGTTGACCGTGACCAGGGCTCCTTCGGTCCAGAGCCCGCGCGTCTGTGCCAGCACGTTCTCCCAGACGAACATGTCGATCTCGCCCTGCTGCAGCTGCAGCTGGACGATCAGGTAGGGCCTGTCGTTTCGGGTCATCCGTTCCGTCACGAACGCGACCTGGCCCACGAGCACGACCTTGCGCCCGTCCATGTCGGGGCCGATCTGCGTGCTGGAGAGGATGCCGTCCGAGCTGGCGCCGGAGAGGGCGGCTTGCGGCGAGCCGTTGGCGCTCAGATCGACGCCGAGAAGCTCCATCTCCCACGCCCGCCTCTCGGAGTCCGGCGTATCGATGTGTGGGACCTCGATGTGGGACAGGGGCACCGGCACCGATTCGCCGAACAGATCGAACATCGAGCCCTGGTTGGACTCCTTGAGGTTCGCCTCGCTCTGCGCGAGCTTGAGGATGCGTCCGACCGATTCGAGCAGGCCGCCTCGCGGGCCGAAGTCGTCCAGCGCGCCCGTCTTGACGAGGCTTTCCAGCGTCTTGGTGTTCATGCCGCTCAGGTCCGCCTCGCGGCACATCCGCTCGGCCGACTCGAACGTGCCGTCGCCCCTGGAGCTGACCAGGAGCTCGGCCGCGCCGGCCCCGACGTTCTTGATCGACGACAATCCGAACCGTATGGTCTGGGTCCCATTCTCGCCCGCCTCGATCGTGCACTCGACGCCGCTGCGGTTGACGCTCGGGCCGAGGACTCCGATGTTCATGCGCCGGCATTCCTCCACCGTGACGGCGACCTTCTCCGTGTTGTTGGAGTATGCGTTGAGGAGGCATACCATGAACTCGGCGGGGTAGTTGGCCTTCAGGTAGGCGGTCCAGTACGAGATGAGGGCGTAGCTGACGGCGTGGGCCTTCGGGAAGCCGTAGCCGGCGAACGGCTCCACGAGCGAGAAGACCTGCTCGGCCTCGGAATCCGAGTGGCCGTTGCCGAGCGCCCCCGACATGAACTTGCCGCGCTCCTCGGCCATGATCTCGGGGACCTTCTTGCCCATCGCCTTTCTCAGGATGTCGGCCTCGCCCATCGTGTATCCGGCGAAGGACTGGGCGATGTGGAAGACCTGGTCCTGGTAGACGATCACGCCGTAGGTCTCCCTGAGGATGTCCTCCAGTGACGGGTGGGGATACGTGACCTCGATCCGGCCGTACTTCGCATCGATGAACTTGTCGATGTGCTCCATGGGGCCGGGCCTGTAGAGCGCGATCATGGCGGCGACGTCGCCGAGCGAGCTTGGCTTCAGGTCCTTGATGCTGCGGGTCATGCCCGAGCCTTCGAGCTGGAACACGCCCACGGTGTCGCCGCGGGAGAGCAGCTCGAACGCGGCCTTGTCGTCGAGCGGGATCTCCGACGGCTTGAGCGTGACGCCGTGCGTACGCGCGATCAGCTCCAGCGCGTTCGCGAGGATCGAGAGGTTGGAGAGGCCGAGTATGTCGAACTTGAGCAGGCCCAGCTCGGCCACCGGGTCCATGGCGTACTGCGTGACCGGGGTGCTCTGGTCGTCTGCCTTGGCCGGCCGCTGCAGCGGCACGTGTTCGTTCAGCGGCTCGTCGGCGATGACGATGCCAGCGGCGTGAGTGCTGGAGTGGCGGGTCGTGCCCTCGAGCGCCTTCGCCGTGTCGACGAGGGTCCTGACGCTCTCGTCGGCGTTGTAGACCTCCCGGAGCTCCTCGCTCTCCTCCATCGCCTTGTCCAGGGTCATGTTGAGCCGGGATGGAACGAGCCGGGCGATCCTGTCGGCCTCCGCGTATGGCATCGCGAGGGCCCGGCCGACGTCCCGTATCGACGCCTTTGCGCCGAGGGTGCCGAAGGTGATGATCTGGGCCACGTGGTCGCGTCCGTAGCGGTCCACGATATAGTTGATGACCTCGCCGCGCCGGTCATCCTGGAAGTCCATGTCGATGTCCGGGAGCTCCCTGCGCTCGATGTTCAGGAACCGCTCGAAGACGATGTCGTACACCAGCGGATTCACGTCCGTCACGCCGAGGCAGAAGAGGACCAGGCTTCCGGCGGCGCTTCCCCGGACGGCGCAGTAGATGCCGTTCTCCCTGGTGAAGCGCATGATGTCCCATACGACGAGGAAGTAGTCCGCCAGGCCGATCTCGCGGATCACATCGAGCTCGTACGCGAGGCGCTGTCTCTCGGCAGCACCCGCGTCGGGGATGCGCCGCTCCAGCCCCTCGGTGCAGGTGCGGCTGAGGTACTCGTGGGCGCTGGAGCCGTCCGGCACGGCGAACCGGGGCAGGCGGAGCTGGTCGAAGTCGAGCGTCAGGTCGCAACTGTCCGCGATGAGGCGGGTGTTCTCGATAGCCTCCGGGAGCTCGGCGTATAGCGCGGACATCTCCTCGGAGGAGCGCAGGTGGTACGAGTCCTCGTCCATCTTCAGGCGCTTCGGATCGTTGACGTTCGTGTTGGTGTGGATGCAGACGAGCACGTCCTGGAGCCGCGCCTCCTCCCTGCGCACGTAGTGCGCGTCGTTCGTCGCGACCACCGGTATGCCGGTGTCCGAGTGCAGCTGCATCAGGCCGCTGTTGATCGCGGGCAGCTCGTCGATGCCGCCGTGTTCCATCAGCTCGAGGTAGTAGTCCCCGAACACCTCGCGGTGCCAGGCGACGGCGGCCTTCGCATCGTCCATCCGGCCCTGCGCCAGCAGGCCCGGCACCTCACCGCTCGGACATCCGGACAGCACGATGAGGCCCTCGTGGTGCCGTTCGAGCAGGCCGCGGTCGACGCGGGGCTTGTAGTAGAAGCCGTCGAGGTGCGCCGTGGTGACGAGCTTGAGCAGGTTCCTGTAGCCCTGGATGTTCCGGGCCAGGACGGTCAGGTGGTATGGGCTCTTCTCCGAAGCGTCCCGGCCCTTGTGGTCTTCGCGGGCCACGTACATCTCGCAGCCGATGATGGGCTTGATGCCGGCGGAGGTGCTGGCCTTGTAGAAGTCGATTGCCCCGTGCATCACCCCGTGGTCGGTGATCGCGAGGGCGTCCATCCCCAGCTCGGACGCCCTGGATACCAGGGGGTCTATGCGGCACAGCCCGTCGAGGAGGCTGTATTCGGTGTGCACGTGCAGGTGTGTGAACAAGCGTCCTCCGGTCTCCGAATCGCCTCGGGCGGGACCCAGCGGGGCGCGGGGCGCGACCCCGAACCGGGGCCATTATCGGCCGTCGAGACGGGCGGAATCAAGGCGCGGCCCCGGCGATCTGGGGTCGATTTGCCTCGCGGGGGCGGGGCCACGGCGGCGGGTTGTCCCGCTCGCGTTGACGGTCGCGAAAAGCCGGCGCTATCATCGGCCGATGGAGACTACCGAGGAGCGGGTCGCGGGCCGCTCGGCGCAGGGCGCGGCCGTGGGGCTGGTCCGCGCCCTGCGGCCGAAGCAGTGGACGAAGAACCTGCTCGTCTTCTTCGCGCTGTTCTTCACCGTCGGCGAGGAGTGGCGGCTGGACGACCTCGACTCGGTCGTCGAGCAGGTGAGCAAGTCGGCGGCCGCCTTCGTGCTGTTCTGCGCCGTCACGGGCGTCGTGTACCTGGTCAACGACCTGCTCGACGTCGAACGCGACCGCGCCCACCCGGTGAAGCGGCACAGGCCGGTCGCCTCCGGCGCGCTGCCGGCCTGGGCGGCGTGGGTGGCCGCCACGTTTCTGACGGCCGTGTCGCTGGCGCTTTCGTTCCTGCTGGAGCCGCTGTTCGGCGGAGTGGTCCTGGGCTACCTGGCGCTGATGGTAGTCTACTCCGCCGGGCTCAAGCACGTGGTGCTGCTCGACGTATTCTCCATCAGCGGCGGGTTCGTGCTGCGGGCGGTAGCGGGAGCGGCCGCGCTGCACGTGCCGATTTCTCCGTGGCTATACGCGTGCACGGGCCTGGGGGCGCTCCTGATAGCGTTGGGCAAGCGTCGCAGCGAGCTTGCGGAGGCGGGAGACGGCGCGGACCGGCAGCGGGCCACGCTGGGCTGGTACACGATCCCGCTGCTGGACCAGCTCATCGCTGTGGTGGCGCCGTCGACGCTCGTCGCCTATACGCTCTACACCTTCACGTCGCCCAACGTGCCGGAGAACCACGCGATGATGTTGACGATACCGTTCGTGGTCTATGGCCTGTTCAGGTACGTCTACGTCGTGCACACGACGGGCCTCGGCGAGACGCCTGAGGAGATGCTGATCACCGACGTTCCGCTGATCGCGTCGATACTGCTGTGGCTGGCCTCCGCCGCGGCTGTGCTGCTCGTCTTCCGGTGACGATGGCGTCCTGGGCGGTCAGCCGGATCCCCACCCGGGTGGCGGGGGCGTCCTGTTGCGGGGACAGGCGGGTCGGAAACCCGCCGCCGCGAGGTGACGGGCTGGTTGGACGTGGAGGAGCGGAATCCGGGGTCAGCGTATCTCTTTGAACTTGCGGCCCCGGTCCTTGACGGTGCGCTCTCGGACGAACGACATGACCGGGATGCCGTAGCCGCAGCTCGTGGCCGCCGACTCTACCGCGATCTCGACGACCTGGCGCTCGGGCAGCTTCAGCTCCGCCGCGGGCTGCTCGCGGAGCAGGGCGGCGTCGGGATGCTCGTCAAGCGGAGTCGTCGTCGCTTTGCCGTACAGCCTCACGATGGCGCAGTCGTCCTCCTCGAACGAGCAGACCATCACCGTGATCGGCCCGCCGGCGTTGCTGTGCCTGGCCGTCTCGTCGCCGCTCCCCTTGTAGTCCAGGTAGGCGACGCGGTTCGGCCCCAGCACGCGCAGGGGCGAGCCGCCCTTTGGCGACAGGTTGATCGGGCCGAGGCCGTCGTCCGTCGACGCCAGCGCCGGGTCCACGGTGCTCACGAAGAACAGCGGGGTGGACTCGATGAGGGCCGCCTGCTTGTCGTTGATGGCCGGGTACGGTCTCGCCATGTCGTTCCCTCCGGTGTGTCGCGGAAGATCGTCGCACCGTTTGTATCAACCTTGAACGAGCGCGTCAACACTCGGGCGTGGGCCACCCCGTGGCCATTCGGCCGAGGGGCGGCAACTCGGGCACTGCCGGGCTTGCGTCGCCGGGAGCGACTTCCACTACCTCAGTACGAAAGCTGGATGATTCTGGAGTCGATGTCAAGTATCGCAGGCGGTATCCCGCTGGTCCTGACGAGGTACGTGCTCCGGAGCTCCGCTTCATCGTAGGAGGCAAAGCAATCGACTTTCCCTTTCAGATATGCCGAGAGGTATCGAAGCGAAGGTGGGGTTTTGTTGTATTTTCAGAGTAGACGGTAGATAGAGAGGACTATATGATGCGGCGCCTATGGTTCTTGAGACGATTGTCGTTGCGGAGGCCATTCTAGGGGGTTACAATATCCAACAGGCATGAATATGCAACAGGGCCGTAGCGCGACCTGGATAGACACGAAGCTGGCGTTCGGCGGCGTGATCGCCCTGATGGCGCTGCTGGCTGCCGCGTGCACGCAGGCGACGCCGCCCATTGCCGTACCGACAGCCACGGCAACCGCTACACCCACTGCGGTCGCCGTTCTGGCGCGGATACTGCCGACTGCCACGCCGACACCGAGTCCCGTTCCGACCGTGGCCCCGACGGAGGTCCCTCACGCCACTCCGACCGCGACGGCCACGGCGTCGCCAACTCGAACCGCGATCGCGACACGGGTGCCGCCGCGCCCGACGGCAACCCCGCCGGCCAGTCCGACGGCGAGCCCGACGTCGACGGCCACGCCGACGCCTAGCCCGACACCGAGCCTCACGGCCACACCGACCCCTACGCCCACGCCGACGCCTAGCCCGACACTGAGCCCCACGGCCACACCGACCGCTACGCCCACGCCCATCCCGAAGGCGCGGTCATTCCCGCGGGCGGAGTCACCCCCTCCCGCGTGGGCATTTGCCGGGAACATCCCTGTCGAAACACAGGAAGCCATACAGCAGGAAATGGAGGACACGCGGGCCTTCTTCAGCCAGCGGTACGGGGTTGAGGCCTCGGACTTCACCGTGATCGTCGGCGAGAGCTACCAAGCTATGGCCCCCGTGTTCCAGCGGATAGCAGGCTGGGACCTGTCCATAGCCTACTCTCCGTACTCGACCTTTACCCGAGGATGGGTCATAGGGGCCAAGGGGAGCGCCGACAAGACAATGGGGCTCGTGCTCGGTAGCTCCGACCGCGACCCTCTCGGCAGCGTCCGGCATATCATTGCGCACGAGTATTTCCACATCCTGCAGGGCAAACTGTTCGGGTTCGCCGAACATTACGACAACGAGGACGCATGGAAGCGGGGCGACGATGCAACCCCAACGTGGCTGATCGAGGGGATGGCCAGCTACGCCGAGTACCTGTACTCACCCTACCGGATGGATGGACGCCCATACCTGAGCAACGCCGTGCGATACAACGCTGGCCGGTACACGCCCTATCTCGACGTGGCCTGGCAGCAGCAGCTCGATACCCTCGCCCTCGCGGATGCGGCCCAGGAGCTCCAGCGCATATCGCAGTACGACGCCTTTCACCAATGCGACGAAGAATGGAACTCCTACTCCCTCAGCTTCATAGCCACCCGCTATCTGGTCGAGATCGCGGCGGCCCGCGAAGCATCCTACGTGGACTTCTGGCGGCTGCTGGGCGAACGACTTAGCTGGCAACAGGCCTTCGAGGAAGCATTTGGCCTGACGGTCGCCGAATTCTACGCGTCCTTCAATGAGTGGATGGCGGCTTCTTCGCCCGTACCCTCGATGGTGCGGTTCAAGCTACAATTGCAGTGGCCCGGGCAGCCGGAGGCCGGGGACGCGGGGGCCACCATGTTCAAGGTGGAAGAGGACTTCGGCACGTGGGAGAATGTCACGCAGGCCCACGTCGTCTACCACTCGACCGGTAGCGGTCGATTCTACGTCGTCTATCCAGCCGGTGCGACCGGCTCGGGAATCCTCTCCCTGCACTGGTGGTCCAGAAGCGACCCCTGCACGCGGTATCGCCTTGGCTACTACAAGGACGGCGGGCTGACGACCGAGCGCGACGAGGCAACGCGGCTTGATTTCACCGGTGCCTCGCAATACTCGGACTGGACAATACCCGCGCCGCCAAGCCAACTCCCCCGCATCGGCTGCAACGGCTGCAACTGCGCGGGGTTCAGGCAGGACGAATAGCCAAGCGCACAACAAGGCCGACACGATCAAGCAGCGCACCGAGCTTCTGAGGGCCTTCGAGCCCAGTGCGCGGGCTATGCCACACTGCCTCAACCGATATCATGGCGGAGCCCGTTCTTGAGGTGGTCCTTCAAGTACCCAACCACCGGCAGGAAGTCGGCGTCTCCACTTACAAGGATGGCGATGTCGTAGTAAGGCATCTTCGCTAACCTGTCCACGGCGATACCCGTGCCCACTCCCCTTTTCGCCTCTTTGAACTCCGAGGTAGCTGATTCGCCCATTCTCGTCCTGTCGGATTCTATGCTCTTACAGGGGATGAACCTGATATCTGTTCTTCGTGGCCGTCCATGGTGGCTTCACAACGGCGTACGACAGGAGTAGGATGCCCCCAACAGGCGTCCGCTCGGCCCCGCCCGGGTATCGCGACGAGGTGCTGCGCCGGGCCGCGGCGACTGGGACGCCGCAAGCAGCCGGGGGACGGAGGCTCGTGATGGCCACTGCGACGGCCGCGGACAGGGCGTTGGACCGGTTTGCGAGGGGACGGAACAGGGGCGCCGACTTCATCCTCGGCCACGCCCGGCCCGACGGTACCGTCGAGGACTCGGCCAGCGCGGTCTGGCGGTACTGGGGTGTGCCGATCGCGCTGATGGTCGGGGGGCACTCCGCCGCCGCGAACCGCTTCCTGGGCTGGATACGCGGGAACGTCTTCACGCCTGACGGCGACTTCGGCACGTCGGAGGAGCGGAGGGAGGGCCCGTCCTACGCCTACCAGAACTCGTGGCTGATCGAGGGCGCCCACAGGCTGGGGCAGTTCGACCTGTCGCAGCGCGGGATGGACTTCATAATACCCTTCCAGGACTTGGAGTCTGGCGGCTTCTACTCCAGCTACGACGAGCGTGGCGAGGACACCGAGATGGAGATATACGTCACGAGCGGCTGCGGCCGCGCGGCCGTGTACACCAACCGGCTGGACGTCGCCCGCGGTGTGGGACGCTTCCTGCGGAGGGTCCTGGACGAGCAGCCCGACTATCCGAATAAGCTCTACTCCGTGTACACGCGCGGGGGCGGCCTCGTTACCGAGTTCGACCCCGCCGACTCGATGCACTTTGTCGTGTCGCAGGACTCGACGGAGGACCAGCAGTTCTTCAACCCGGGCATCGCGGGCGGGTTCCTGGCGCGGCTGTACAAGGCAACGGGCGAAACGGAGTGGCTGGAGCTCGCGAAGCGGTACATGCACTTCGGGGTGATCGCCCCGGACCACCTGGTCACGCTGCCGACGCTACGCCAGGGCAAGACAGGCTGGGGAGCGTCCGTCCTGTACACCCTCACCGGCGAGCAGCAGTACGCGGACCTCGCCGTTCGCATCGGCGACAGCCTGCTCTCGCACCAGAACGAGGACGGCTCGTGGTCGGGCGGATCGCTGGAGAGGAAGCCGAGCGTCAACCTGACGGCCGAGATGGTCATCTGGCTCGACGAGATCAGCCAGTCGGTCGGTCACCTCCAGGATGACGGGTGAGCGACCACCCGATGGACCCCGTCAACCTGTTCGAGATGGAGGCGCTCGCCCACGAGCGCATGGACCCGGACACCTGGGCGCCGATAGCGGGCGGCGCGGCGGACGAGCTGACCATCCGCCGCAACCGCGAGGCCTTCGACGCCATCCTGCTGCGCAACCGCATCTTCAGGGACGTGGGCGTCCGCGACCAGTCTACGACCGTACTCGGCAAGCCCATCAGCCTTCCGGTGATGGCGGCGCCGACCGGCGGCCAGTCCCGGGGACATCCCGACGGCGAGCTGGCGGTCGCGAGAGCGACGAGCGCGGCGGGCACCGGGATGGCGCTGGCGATGGGTGGCGACTACACGTTCGGCGAGATCGCCGGGGCCTCGTCCGGGCCGCTGTGGTGCCAGCTCTACCACCGCGACGACGAGGTGACCGAGCACGTCGTGACGTCCGCCGCGGAGGCCGGGTTCGACGCGGTGTGCGTGACGGCGGCGCGCCAGGGCCGGCACATGATGAACAGCGCGGCGGCCCAGATCGGCGCCGATCCGCGGTTCATAGGGCTGGCGAACCTGCGAGACAACCCACGGCTCCTGGAAAAGCTGAGGGCCGTCGACTACGCGTGGTACCCCAACCTGACCTGGTCGCGCCTCGAGTGGCTGAAGGGGATCACCGGCCTGCCGTTGGTCGTCAAGGAGGTGCTGACGCCGGACGACGCGAGGCGCTGCGTCGACCACGGCGCCGACGCCATCGTCGTCTCGAACCACGGAGCCCGCTCGATGGACACGACGCAGGCGACCATCGAGGCGCTGCCGCCCATCGTCGAGGCGGTCGGCGATCAGATCGAGGTGTACCTGGACTCGGGAGTGCGCCGCGGCACCGACGTGTTCAAGGCGCTGGCACTCGGCGCGCGCGCCGTGCTCGTGGGCCGTCCGCTGTTCTGGGGCCTCGCCATTGGCGGCGAGGCCGGCGTCCGGCACATGTTCGAGATACTCCGCACCGAGATGGACGCGGTCATGGCGTTCGCCGGCTGCAACAGCCTCGCCGAGATAGACCGCTCGCTGGTGATCGCCCCGTGACCGCGGGCCAGGGGACGCCGATGGACGACAGGATCGACATGGTGTTGGACACGGTCAGGATGCTTACGCGCGACAACGACGGCGTCGTTATCGAGCCCGTGGACTTCGAGGACGGCGTGCTGCGGATCAGGTACTACGAGGGCGCGAACGAGGACTGCCCTGAGTGCGTCATGCCGCCGGAGTCGTTCAGGGAGATGGTCGAGCGCATGTGCGGCGCGCAGGCGCCGCACGTCTCGTCGGTCGTGGTCGAACCCGCCGGGTAGCGGCCTACGGCCTGAACTGGTCGACGCCCACCGTGACGGCGCTGGGCCCACTCGGCATCACGAGCGTCTTGGCGCGGTCGGCCCCGACGACGAGGATGTCGTACCGGTCGGCGCTCTCGAGCACGGGCATCGTCACGTCGAGGCGCTCCTGCTCGGTCAGGTCCTTCATCCATTTCCAATGGGCTGCCACCCGCGCCTCGCCCTCCAGGGGCACGTACTGGGTCATCTTGCCCAGGCTGGCGTTGGCGTGCATGTGGATGAACTCCTTCGCCCCGTTCTTGGTGAAGCCCTGCGCGCCGACGGGCCGGGCGACGTCCGGCGGCAGCAGGATCAGCCGCTCCTCGCTGTGCCGCTCCCAGAGGCCGCGGGTGCCGAAGGTCGCTCCGTAGGCGACCGTCTTGAGCAGCCCCTCCGCCGTGTCGTTGCCCTGGTCCTGCACGTCGAGCTCGCCGTTGGTGACGAAGACGCTCACCGCGCTCTCGCTCGCGTCGAACCCCCTGTCGACGTGGTAGGGCTGCCACGGACTCATCGTTTCGTTCTCGGCTATGCACAGCACGAACTTGCGCGTCGTGCCGATGGTGTCCATGTCCATCTTGTTCGGGTACCAGTGGCCGATGTTCCTCATGCACATCGAGAAGGCGCGGCCTATGACGATGTTCACCCGGTTGTCGAACCCCGGGCCGAGCGCGGACCTGGCGTTGATGCCGAGCTCCTGGGCGATGGGGCCGTTGACGACGAGCAGGGGCGCCTGCGGGCTGGTGGACATCAGCAGCGACTTGCCGCCCTCAGGCCCCATGTGCGGCAGTGCCTTGACCGCGGCGACGATCACGGGCATGTGCTCCGGCCTCGCGCCGGCCGCGGCGGCGTTGACGGCGATCTTCTCGACCGTGGCGATTCCGAATCCGGGCGGCATATCGCACACGACGTGGTCCGGCGGCAGGCCGACGCCCGCCATCAGCTCGTCGACGGCGCCGCGCGTGGGCGGCAGCAGCGGGAAGCCGTCGCCCCAGTCGCGCCTCAGGAAGTCGTCGTTCATGCGCTGGACGGCGTCGAACCGGTCCTCGCCCTCGAACCGGTGGGCGTCGTCAACGGGACTGTCCTCGAAGGCGCCGTCGCCGTCTACGGTCAGCATCCCGACAAGGTCGTCGAACGCCGGCTCGGTGTTCGCTATCGACTCGGCTGGAGACAGGTTGCGGTAGATGCGCGGCACGATGACGAACTTCAGCGCGGGCATGCCGAACGCGCGGCTGCTGGCGATGGCGTCGCCCTCGAAGCGGCCGGAGATGATGGGCACCGCTGGCCTGCCCATCCGCTCGACCTCGATCATGTCGTGGACCATCCACGACGCGCACGTCCCTCAGTCGCCGGTCGCCCCGATGACGGCGTCGCACTCGTCGGCCGCCTGCTTCAGGATGTGCGGCGGGTTGGGGTAGTTGCCGCCCGTGTAGAACCTGGTCTCGACGCCGTCGAAACGCTCCTTCAGCATCTCGCCGACGCGGTTGAGCGCGACGTCGCCGCCGTGGGTCCCGCTCCAGACCAGTCCGACCGTCTTGCCGTCGAGCCGGTCGAGCCGGGGGTTAATGGCCGCGACGTTCTCCATCGCCCGCTGCCTGGCGACGGGGTTGATGACTTCGAGCAGATGCATGTGGTACACCTTCCTTCCGCCGCGGAGACGCCAGTACGCCCGCGACGCCCGGAGTCTAGAATCGAAGCCACCGCCTGTCAACGAAAGCCGCTGTACTACACACTGTGGGCGAGAGGTGATACCTTGCCCGCGCAGGTAGTCGCAGCTACGGAGGACCACCACGATGGGCAGAGTCTTCGGCAGGATGGCATTCGTGACCGGCGGCGCGACTCTCGCCGGCTCCATCAGGGACAAGGCGAGCGGCGAGCCGATTCCCGCGAAGGTCAGCGTCACGACGTCGGGGGGCAACTTCGTCCACCCGGACGACGCCATACTGAAGGTTGGTACCGGCGACCCGTTCTTCTACTCCGACGGCCGGTTCGAGGTGAGGGTAACCCGGGGGATGGTCAGGGTCGTCGTGGAGCGCGGCACCGAGTACGTGCCGGCGGTGCTCGACGTGGAGGCGCCCGCGCGCGGCGTCGTCACGGTCGACGTGGAGCTCGAGCGCTGGTCGGACCTGGGCGACCAGGGATGGCACCCCGGCAACACGCACCTCCACTACGACGAGAAGGAGGAACGGCCGGACGAGCGCCTTTGGCTCGACCCCCGCGTCGAGGACCTGAGGATGACGGCGATCAGCGTGCTCAAGCGCTGGGATTTCGACTACGCGAGCAACAAGTACGCGCCCGGCATGCTGACCGACTTCTCGACGGCGCACCACTACGTCCAGTCCGGGGAGGAGAACCGGCACGGCGCCCGGTGGGACGAAGAGCAGGGCGACATGGGCTACGGCCACATCATGCTGCTGAGCATCCGCAACGTGGTGGAGCCGGTCAGCCGCGGGATGCTGGTCGATGCCTTCGATCCGGACTACCCGCCGCTCTCCTACGCCTGCGACGACACCCGCCGGCAGGGCGGTATCGTGATCTGGTGTCACAACGGCCGCGGCCTTGAGGCGCCGGTGGCGGCCGCGATGGGCAAGATAGACGCGTTCAACCTGTTCGACCCGTACTGGGCCGACGTCGAGTACGACATCTACTACCGCATGTTGAACGCGGGCGCCAGGCTGCCGGCATCCACCGGCTCAGACTGGTTCCTGTGCTCGGGCAACCGGGTCTACACGGACACCGGCGGGCCGTTCGACTACGAGTCGTGGGTCGAGGCGCTGACGTCGGGCCGGAGCTTCATCACGAACGGCCCGGCGCTCACCCTGTCCGTAGACGGGCAGGGCCCGGGCGCGGAGATCGAGACGGCGGCTGAACGGCCGTTATCCGTGGAGGTCGACTGGAAGTCCCACTACCCGGTACACAGGGTAGAGATCGTGTCCAACGGCGTGGTCGCGTGGTCGGAGAGCTTTCCCGCGGGCTCGACGGCAGGACGCCTGGCGGCGGACGTTGCCGCGGACACGGATGGCTGGATCGCGGCTCGTGTTTACAGCAGCAGCCGGGATAGCTACGCCCAGCCGGTCTTCGCCCACACCAGCCCGGTCTACGTGAACGCAGGCGTCGCGGGGCCTCACAGGGCCGAGGCCGCCCGGCAGTTCGTCGCGGAGATCGATGACTCGCTGGACGTGGTGTCCAAGAAGGGGAAGTTCTACACGGACGCGCAGCGCCAGGAGATCGTCGACCTGTTCCGGCAGGGCCAGCAGATATACAGGTCGATGCTGCGGTAGGCTACTCGACGCGCCGGTCGCAGCGTACATCGCCCGGACTTCAGCCCTCTCCCGTCGCAACCGTTCACATCCGAGGGGACCGCGCGTGCGCCCTTCGATACGGCCCGCCCGGAGCGGCGGGCCTGCTCGGAATGACGGGTTGTCCGTCCTGTCAAGTCTGAACGGTCACCTCCCGTCAAGAAAGAGGAGGAAATCGGCGTCGTGCGCTATCCTTGTCCCACGATGTCCTGGGCTCGCGACAATCCCCGCGCCCACGCGTGGCCAGATGGATGAGACGCGTGAAACGACTGGCAACGGCCCGGCGGCGGCCGCCCGGAGGAATTCGTCGGGCTCGCTCCGGACCGTTCGGATCGCGGTCTTTGCGCTGTTGCTGGCGCTGTTCGCGTCCGAGTATTCGAACTTGATCGACCGATACTTCATCTTCCGTCCTGACCGGGAGCTGTCCGGCGACCCCGCGGACGTGGGGCTGGCCTTCGACGAAGTGCGGTTCGCGGCCGCGGACGGCGTTGCGCTGCACGGGTGGTTCGTGCCGGGCGGCGACGGCGCCACCCTGGTGCTGATGCACGGCAACGCCGGGAACATCTCCGGCCGACTCCGCCGCCTCGCCGAGCTGCACGAGGCGCTTGGCATGAACGTGTTCATCTTCGACTATCGCGGCTACGGCCTGAGCGAGGGCCGGCCCTCGGAGAAGGGCACCTACCTGGACGCCGAAGCGGCGCTCGACTACGTCGTCTCGCGCGGTGACGTCGACCCCGCGCGGACCGTCGTGTTCGGCCACTCCCTGGGGACCGCGATCGCCGTCGAGACGGCCGTCCGGCGGGATGTTCACGCCGTGGTGCTGGAGGCGCCGTTCACGTCCATCGGGGCGATGGCGTCGCTCGGCTACCCGTTCGTGCCGGGCATCGGCAGGATACTGCGGACGAAGTACGACTCGCTCTCCAAGATCGGGGATATCGGGGCGCCGCTCATGGTGGTCCACGGAGACAGCGACGCGACGATACCGGTCCGGATGGGGCGCGAGCTGTACGAGGCCGCGGCGGAGCCGAAGCGCTTCCTCGCCATCCCGGGCGCCGACCACGACGACGCCGACGTCGTCGGGGGAGATACGTACTACGACGCTATCGCAGCCTTCCTCGAGGACGCGGCAGGCGGGCAGGCCGGCCCCTGAGATAGTATCCTTGCACGGCCGCGGCGGACGAATGCCCGGACCGACAAAGCGCCGGCGAACGAGGATGAGATGAAGGCTGTCTACATCGAGGAGCACGGCGGCGTCGAGGCGCTGACCTACGGCGACCTGCCCGAGCCGGAGGTCGGCCCGAACGACGTCAGGGTCCGGGTGCGGGCGACGTCGATCAACCGGCTCGACCTGTTCACGCGGGCCGGCGTGCGGGGCACGCGCATCCCGCTGGCCGGCCCGCACATTCTGGGCGGCGACTCGGCCGGCGATGTCGTAGAGGCGGGGACTGAGGTGACGGGCATCGCGGTCGGCGACCGCGTCGTCGTGAACCCGCGCCTCACCTGCGGCGTCTGCCCGCAGTGCGCCACGGGCGCGGACGACCTGTGCGCGGCGGCCGGGCGCATCGGGTCGACGGCGCAGGGCAGCTACGCCGAGTACGTCGGCGTTCCGGCGGTCAACGTCGTGCGGCTGCCGGACTCGGTCGGCTACGAGCAGGCCGCGTCGCTGCCGACGGTCTTCCTGCCGTCGTGGTCGCTGCTCATACGCAAGGCGGAGCTGAAGCCGTGGGAGACGGCGCTCATCCTGTCGGCGTCCAGCGGCGTGGGCACGGCCGCCATCCAGGTCGCGAAGAACGTTGTCGGCGCGACGGTCATCGCCACAACGAGCAGTCCGGAGAAGGCGCGTATGGCGGTCGAGCTGGGAGCGGACGCGGCCATCGACTACACCTCCGAGGACGTAACCGCCCGCGTCAAGGAGCTGACCGGGGGACGAGGCGCGGATGTGGTGCTTGATCACGTCGGCCTGGACGCGTGGCCGGCGGCGATGGCGGCGCTCGCCCCGGGAGGCCGCTACGGCATCTGCGGCGTCACGTCGGGCTACCGGGCCGAGCTCCAGATGGGGCTGCTGTTCCTGAAGCAGCAGACGGTGTTCGGGGTGTTCATGGGCCGTCGCGGCGAGCTGAGGCATATCGTGCGGATGGCGGAGCGCGGCGTGATCCGCGGCGTCATACACAAGACCTACCCGCTGAGCGAGACGGCCAGGGCGCACGAGGAGATGGAGGCCCGGTCGTTCTTCGGCAAGCTCGTGCTGACAGTGCCATAGAGTGTGTCTTCGAGGCTTCGTAGCCTCCTCTCCCTCGACGGGAGAGGACTGAGGTGAGGGTGAAGGCTTCACATGAGGCTCAAGATGAAGGCGCCGGCACGGGTTCCCCCTCATCCAAACCTGAGAAGGGGCTCGACGAACGCACATCCGGCGATGGGAGCGAGTGATGGCCGACAGGCGACCGAGGCTCGAGGGCAAGGTGGCGATAGTCACGGGCGCCGGCTCCAGCGGCCCCGGAGTCGGCACGGGCAAGGCCATCGCCATACTGTTCGCCCGCGAGGGTTGCTCAGTCCTGCTCGTGGACAACGAGCGGGCCCGCGCCGAGGAGACGCTGGCGGAGATCGAGGCGGAGGGCGGCCGCGCGTCGGTATTCGTCGGCGACGTCACCAGCTCGGCAGACTGTCTCGCCATGACGGAGGCCGCCGTCGACCGCTACGGGGGCCTGAGCACACTGGTCAACAACGTGGGCATCACCGTCTCAGGCAACGTCGTGACGGTCGACGAGGAGGACTGGCAGCGGGTGATCGACGTCAACCTCAAGAGCATGGTGCTGATGTCGAAGCACGCCGTCCCACGGATGATCGCTGGCGGTGGGGGAGCGGTCATCAACATGTCGTCGTTCCTGGGACTGAGGTCAGGCAGCGCCTTCGAGAGCGTGCCGTACTCGGTGTCGAAGGGCGGCATCCTGTCGCTGACCATGACGATGGCCGTGGAGCACGGCCGCGCCAACGTGCGGGTCAACGCCATCGTGCCCGGCTATCTCTACACGCCGATGGTCGCGGGAGCGCTGACCGAGGAGCAGCGGGACCTGAGGCGGCGCGCCGCTCCGCTGGGCACCGAGGGGACGGCGTGGGACGTGGCGTGGGCCGCCGTGTTCCTGGCCAGCGACGAGGCGCGCTGGATCACCGGCGCCGCGTTGCCGGTCGACGCGGGCCTGCTGGCGGCGGGCCCGCTGGCGATGCTGGACCACCTGCGTTAGCCGCTCCGGGGCGTTGCGCCGGCTTGTCCCAGAGTCGGCTGGGTGCTACTATACGTGTAGAATACACGTGTAACGGAGTCACGATGCAGAAGAAACTTACGATCACCATCGACGAGGACGTCTACGCCGGTCTCTACAGGGTTGTGGGCCGACGGAAGATCAGCAAGTTCATCGAGTCGCTGGTCCGTCCCCATGTCGATGATGTCGGCCAGGACCGGAGCATCGTCGACATGCTAGCCATGCCAGACGGGTCCGACTTCGAATTCGAGCCTCCTCGTCTGGAGGGCGAGTTGTACCGTAAGTCTGAGTTGTCGTGAGCTACCTGCTCGACACGAACGTAGTCTCCGAGCTCAGGAAGGCGAGGATCCACAGGGCCAACCCGAACGTCGTCGCCTGGGCCAGGGGAGTTCAGACGACCAGCATGTTTCTATCGGCTATCTCGGTGCTAGAGATAGAAACGGGGGTGCTGCTGGCCCAACGCCGTGACCCGTTGCAGGGAGCGGCGCTCCGCTCCTGGCTCGACATGAGCGTCCTGTCCACGTTCGCGCGCCGCATCCTTCCTGTCGACACGGAGGTCGCGCTGCGCTGTGCGCGGCTGCACGTCCCCGACCGGCGTGCTGATCGTGACGCGCTCATCGCGGCGACGGCGCTCGTTCACGGCATGACGGTCGTTACGCGCAACGTCTCCGACTTCGCGCCCACCGGCGTGGCGATCATCGACCCCTGGGCGTACCGCGACGGCCGAGCGGGGTAGCCGAGGGCCACTCTCGCCCGCGTCGCGGCTGCCCTGAGTTGGTCGCTACTCGTACCTGACCCGCGGGTCCAGCGCGCCGTACATCAGGTCGACCACGAGGTTGGACACGATCCACATCGCCGTGCCCAGCATCGTCCCGGCCAGGATCATCGGGAAGTCGCGGCCCTGGAACGCCTCGATGAACGCGGCCGAGAAGCCGGGTATCCCGAAGACGAGCTCGACCAGGAACGCGCCCGTGAGGAAGCCCGCCAGCGTGGGGCCGAAGCCGGTCAGCACCGGGGTCAGGGCGTTGCGCAGGATGTGGCGTCCGATGACCATCCGCTCGCGCAGGCCCTTGGCCCGCGCGGTGCGGACGTAGCCCTGCCGGATGATCTCGAGGATGCCCGCGCGGGTCATGCGCACGACCCCGAGCATCCCGCCCAGCGACATGAGCGCGACCGGCAGGATCGAGTTGGTCGTGAACAGGCCCTCCCAGCCGACGGGTGTGTCCATGATCTGCAGCTTGAGCACCACGACGATCATCACCATCGGCCCCAGCACGAATATCGGGACCGAGTTCACCGCGATCGATCCCGCGACGATCCAGTAGTCGACCCAGGTGTTCTGCTTGACCGCCGCCAGGATGCCTAACGGCACGCCGACGGTGTACAGGATGATGAACGACGCGAGGCCGAGCTGCGCCGATATGGGCAGCGAGCCCTGGATGACGTCTGAGATGTCCCGCTGCGATCTGAGCGACTTGCCGAAGTCACCGGTGATGATGCCGCCGCTCCTGGCGTCCGGCACGCACAGGCTGCCGCAGACGTAGTCGCCGAACTGGACGAGGAATGGGCGGTCGAGGCCGTAGATCTTGCGAAGGCGGGCGAGTATCGCTGGATCGACCTCGCGCAGCTCCCCGATGTCCTCGCCGAACAGGGTTTCCAGCGCGTCGCCCGGGCCGTAGTGGATGAAGGCGAATGTGCCTATGAGCACGCCGAACAGGACCGGAAAGAACAGCAGAATACGTCGAGCTACGAAAACAAACATGGCATCCTCCCCCCAAAAAAGAAACAACACGTCCACCGCACGGTTGCCGCCAAGCCGACCGCAGGCCCACAGAAGCCCCATAGCCGCGGTCGTATGCCCTCGAACCCACACCCGGGGCGGCGTCCTCGTTGTCCGAGCCGCCCGCTGACGCGCCGTCCGTGGGACGGCGTTCGTGCGGGATTTCACAAGGGGCTTCGTCGGAGTATACACGAACCGCGACAAAACGTAAAGCCCTGTATTCGGCGCGCCTGGAAGTCGGACGAAGCGAGTAGCAGAGCGGTCGGCGTACCTAGTGCCGCAGGATGTACATCCAGGGCATCGTGTTGATGTCGAGGTTGGCGGAGCTCTCGAAGCCGACGACCCACGGCTGCACGAGCCACCTCACGCCGTCGACCCAGCGGATCGGCAGCATGTACACTTTGTCCATGTACTCTTTTTCGACCGCTTGGAAGGCGGCGCAGCGGTCCGGATCGTCCAGTGGCAGCGACCGTGCGTGCTCCACCATGGCGTCCAGCACCGGATAGCCGCCGGGGATGCCGCTCAGGCCCTCGATGGCGTCCTTGCGCGTCAGGTAGCCGACGATCTGGATCGGGTCGGGAATCCAGGAAGCCAGGCTGATCCGGTAGAACTGGGAGCCTTCGCGCCGAGGCATGCCGGCCTCGCGCTTCAGGATGTCCAGCGCGACGCCGAGGTTGTCCTTCCAGTACTCCTTCAGCGCGATGCCCATGTCTACCATCATCGGCCGGGACAGGTCGATCATCAGGGTCGGCAGGTCCTCCGCGCTGCCATACGCGGACGCGGCCAGCTCCTGGCGCGCCAGGTCCGGGTCGTAGACGTGGCCCTCGGCGGCGGGGTCATGGCAGGGTATGAATGGCGAGATCAGACCGGTGGCGAAGGTCTCCGCCGGGCCCCAGACCGCCCTGACGATGGAGCGCATGTCGGCGCCGTGCGCGAGGGCCCTGCGCATCTGCAGGTCCTCCAGGGGAGCCATGTCGGTCCTGTTCTTGATGTACCACAGGCCGCCGTACGGTGTGACCTTCAGCAGAGGGTTGAACGGGTGGCTCGGGTCCAGCGCTGCCCCGTAGGTCGCGCTGTCGATCGTCATCAGGTCGAGCTCTCCGTTCTCGAACATGATCAGTTTGACCTTGTCGTCGGTGACGTTCAGGCCGCGCAGCGTCTTGATGTTGGGGGATGGTCCCCAGAACTCGGCCACGTCGGCTTGGGCCACGAACTGATTCGTATCGGGATCGGTCGTCCACCTGTACGGGCCGGCGCCGATCGGGCGCGTGAACCACTGTACGTCGGACAGCACCTGGTCGAGCTTGGAGATGCCCGTGTTCCAGACGGCCATCGACAGCGGCCACGTCGGGTACGGGACGGCCGTCGTGACCTCCAGAGTGTGGTCGTCGAGCACGATTAGCCCTTCGGCCTCGGTAGCGTCGCCGGCCCTCAGCGCGTCCCAGCCCCTTATGTTGCCGATGAAAAGGCTGGCAGAGCCCCACATGGGGATGTTTGTGGGCGTCCCGCCATGCTCCCAGTATGCCTTGACGTCGGCCGCCGTGATCGGAGTTCCGTCCTGGAAGACGGCGTCCTCGCGCAGCTTCACCGTCCAGACGGTCATGTCGTCGCTCACGTCGTGTCCGACGCCGATGTAGGGACGGACCGCTCCGGTCCTGTCGATCTGGTAGATCGTGCCGTAGACCCAAGGCGAGAAGATCCGTTGCCCGCCACCGTCACGCCAAGGGGCGACGCCACCGTGGCCGTTGGGCACCCTGATCTCCTGCAGTTCGTGCAGCCTGGCGCCGGTCGGCACGACCTGCGCCGGGTCCACCGGGAAGACGGGCGCCGGGCCCGCCGGCGCCGGTACGGCGGCCGCGGTTGGGACGACCGTTGGCGTCGCCGTTCTCGTGGGCGTCGGCACTGGCGTTGGCGCAGTCCCTGCGGTTGGCGGGGCCGTGGGCTGGACGGTCACCTGGACGACGGGCGTGGGCACAGGCGCGGGTGGCTGGGAGCACGCCGCCACCAGAGATAGCGCCATCGCGGCCAGCCCAAGCGGCACGAGATGGCCTGAGCGACGCAGGAATGATTCTCCGTGTGCGGTCACGGCGATAAGCTGTTCCATCACCAGCACATTGTTGCCCTGCTCTCGACGCGCTGTAAACCCACCTCGGACACCGACATACCCACTACGACGTCGGTGGCGAGACGTAGAGGGCTTCGCGGGAAGAGCGCGGAGCGTGGCGGTGACGCGCTCTCCGAGGGCTAGCTCTTGCCCTGCAGGCGCCTGTCGTGGAAGAGGTAGTGGTTGGCGTAGCCGGCGTACGGGGCGAAGCGCTGCTGGGCCCAGGGGCGCATCTTCAGGCGGGAGATCGAGTCGGCTCTGTCGCCGAGGTACCACTCCCGGAGCGCGCGGTCGATCCAGACGTCGACCGGGAACGCCTCCAGCTTGTCGAGTGAGCACAGCAGCACGCAGTTGGCGACCTTGTCGCCGACGCCGGGCAGAGCGGTCAGCGCCTCGAGCGCCGTGTCGTACGGCTCCTCGCGCAGCGACATGACGTCGACGGCGCCGTCCGCGACGGCCGCCGCGGTCTCGGCGACGTAGGCGGCGCGGTAGCCGAGACCGAGGGCCCTGAGCGGGGCCTCGCCAGCGCGGGCCAGCTCGCGCGGTGCGGGGAAGGCGTTGCGTCCGGTGGCCCCGATCGGGCGGCCGTACGCCTCGCAGAGCGACTCGACGTTCCGACTGATCCGCGGGATGTTGGACGCCGACGAGCATATGAACGACACCAGGCACTCCCACGGGTCCTGCCTGAGCACGCGCATGCCGCGGTACCGGACGGCCGACTCCCGCAGCCGGTCGTCTCCGGCGAACGCCGCATAGACCCGGTCGATGTCGAAGTCGAGGCTGAGGTAGTCTCGCAGGAGCGGCCACATCGCGGCCTCGTCGTCGGGGTCTGTGAAGAGCTCCAGGCGGTCGTCGGTCTGCCGCAGCTCGACGACGTTGCCGAATACGACGCCTCGGTGCGTGTCGCCGTCCCGGCGCCAGCGGAAGGCCTGGCCGCTGTGCAGCGTGCTGTCGAGTTCGAATGGCTGTTCGATGGGAAAGAGCAACGCTGGCGCCGACGTACTGGTTATTCCGGCACAGGGCCGCGGGAGCTGGCTGACGTGCCTGGCGCCTGGGCGCTCGGCCTGAGCCAGTCCCTGACGTGGTCCGAAAGGTCGCGGAGCCTGCCCTGGCGGCGAGTGGCCGGCGGCAGGGAGTCGAGGAAGGTCTTGCCGTACCTGCGGGACACGACGCGGCGGTCGAGGAACACGGCGACGCCCCTGTCGCCGCTGGTGCGGATGAGGCGTCCGAACCCCTGCCGCGTGCGGATGATCGCCTGGGGCACGCCGTACTCGCCGAACGGGTCGTCGAACAGCTCGGAGCGCGCCGCGAAGACCGGCTCCGTGGGCACGGCGAACGGCAGCCGCGCGACGATGAGCACGCTGAGGGCCTCGCCCGCGAGGTCGACGCCCTCCCAGAAGCTCGCCGTGCCGAGCAGCACCGACTTCGGGTTGTCCAGGAACGCCTCGACCAGCCTGTGCGGCGGCCCGTCGACGCCCTGGGCCAGCACCTCGACGTCGTGGGAGCGCAGGCTGCCGCGTATGGCGCGGGCGGTCTCCTGCAGGGCGGCATGGGACGTGAACAGCGCCATGGTCCGTCCCCCGGCTGCGGCGGCGGCGTCGACGATCGCGTGCTCGACGGTGCCCTGGTACGCCCAGCTTCCGGGCTCCGGCATGTCGGCGGGCACGTAGAGCAGCGCCGCGTTCGGGTAGTCGAACGGCGAGCCGAGCAGCAGCTCGTCGTGGTCGGCGAATCCGGTGCGCTCGCGCATGTGGTCGAAGGTGCCTCCGGCGCTCAGCGTCGCGCCGGTGAGGACGACCGCCTCCTTCTGGCTGAACAGCAGCTTGTCGAGCTGCTCGCCGACGTGTATGGGTGCGGAGTTGAGGCTCAGGTCGCCTGTGCGGCGATGGGTGCTGACCCAGTAGATGCCGTCCGCCTCGGGCGACGGAATGAACTCCCGCAGGTTCGCCCTCAGCTCCATCTGCTCCTGGATGGCGTTCTTCGTCTCGGAGACGAGGCCCTCGTAGTACTCGACCTCGGCGTCCTCCAGGCCGTCCAGGGCCGCGTCGAGGGCGAGCAGGTCGCGCTCCAGCTCCCCCATGAGCGCGTTGGCGTCCTCCCAGCGGACCTCCAGCTCCGACCAGCCCGGCTGGGCCCTGGTCGCGGCCGTCACGCGGACCTCGCGCCCGTCCGCCGTCTGCACGTCTACGACCCTGGCGAGGGCGGCGAACATGGCGGCGACGCCGTCGCGGACGCCGGGCAGGCTGCCGGCGATCTTGGCGGCGACCTCCTCGATCGTGTCGCGGCGTGTCTGGGCGGTCAACGAGCCCCGCAGCGCGGTGACGGCGGCGCCGACGAGGCCGCGATCGCCGCCCAGGAGCTGCAGGTTCTCGTCGATGGACGCCTGGCTGAGCTCGAAGCCGAGCTGCTTCGTCGCGACCTCCTCCAGGTGGTGCGCCTCGTCGACGATCAGCACGTCGTAGTCGGGTATGAGCGCCCGACCGGCGGCGAGGTCGGCGATCAGCAGCGCGTGGTTGACGACGACTATGTGCGCAGCGGCGGCGCGCTCCCGCGCGGCGCGCAGGAAGCAGACGCCGCTGACGCCCTGGCAGTCGGCCGCGCCCTGGGCGGACAGCCTGTCCCAGGACGCGAAGGCGCCCCGGCCGCCCAGGTTCAGCTCGGAGCGGTCGCCCGTGGACGTGCTCCCCAGCCACGTCAGCGCCTTGGCCAGCATCCGGGCGTCCTCCTCGGACAGGCTCTCGCCGGAGCGCACGTGGCCCCACCGCTGCAGGCACAGGTAGTTCGCACGGCCCTTGAGCAGCGTCGTCTCCAGGTCCTTCGACGACACGCCCTCGACCTCCTCGAGAGCGTTGACGAGGTCGGGGATGTCCTTGCTAAGGAGCTGCTCCTGCAGGTTGATCGTGTTCGTCGATACGACCACCCGTACGTTGTTCTTGAGCGCGTAGAGCGCCGCGGGGACGAGGTAGGCGAGCGACTTGCCGACGCCGGTACCCGCCTCGACCATCAGCCGCTTGCCGTCGCCGATGGCCTCCGCGACGGCCCGTGTCATAGCGATCTGCTGCGGCCTCTCCTCGAACCCGTCTACCGCTCGCGACAGGGGACCGTCGGCGCCCATGATTGCCGCCGCTTCGTCCGGGTCGACGCTCACGACGCCCCGGTGCGGGCGCAAAGACCGCTTCCCGTGCAGCCTGCCTCTCAGCGCGCGGGTGTCGATGCCGGTCACGCCGGCGCCTGAGGCGGTCGAGACCCCCTCCGAGAGCCTGTGCACGTGAAGCCGCCTGAGCAGGTATTCGAGTACCCAGGACGACCGGGACGCCAAGCGTTCCATCTCCGCGAGGGCGAACACGTCCATCCCGGCCGCCAGTTCGAAGAGCTCCAGGAAGACGCTGCGGGTCACCGACGCGTCCGGCATCGCGCGATGCGGACGTGGATGCTCGATTCCCAGGGCCGACGCCAGCTTGTCCAGGGAGTAGTCCCGGTGCTCGGGCAGCAGCACGAACGCCATGTCCCACGTGTCGGCCCGCGGGTTTGTCAGCGGCAGCCCGCCGCTCCGCAGGAAGTCGAGGTCGAACCCTATGTTGTGGCCGACGACGGGGGCGGAGCCGATGAAGGCCGCCAGCCGCGGCGCGACCTCGGAGAAGGGTGGCGCGCCGTCGACGTCGTCCTGGCTGATGCCGGTGTAGCGGCGGATGAAGCTGTCGAGCGTGCGGTACGGGTTGACCAGGGTGGTGTAGGTGTCGAGCTCCTCATGGCCCTGGAACTTGACGGCGCCGACCTCGATGATGGCGTCGCTGTCCGGGGACAGGCCCGTCGTCTCCAGGTCGAGCGCGACCCACGCGTCCTCGATGGGCGAGGTCTGCTGCGGCAGCAGCGGAATTTGGGGTAGGGGGCCAGTGGTCATGGGAGAAGCGTGCGCCAATTCTACCTACTCGCCCCCGAAAAGGCACGAACGGCCTCGCCCCGGCACAAGGCGCGGGAGGCGATCGTATTGCACCCGGTGGGTGTGACAGAGCCCGTGTACCGAAGGCTCCGCGTCCTGGTCCCAACTATCCACTCTTCACTACCCACTATCCACTACACCACCAGCATCGCGTCGCCGAAGCTGAAGAAACGGTACTTCTCCCGCACCGCTTCCCCGTAGGCGCGGAGCACCAGGTCGCGGCCGGCGAACGCGCTGGTGAGCATCAGCAGCGTGGACCGGGGCAGGTGGAAGTTGGTCACCAGCGCGTCGACCACCCTGAACCTGTAGCCGGGATAGATGAACAGGTCGGCCCAGCCGCCGCCCGACGCGACCGTCTCGTCGCCCGGCGCGGTCACGGCGGCGGCCTGCTCCAGCAGGCGCACCGCAGTCGTGCCGACGGACACGACGCGCCGGCCTTCCCGCCTGGCCGCGTTGATCGCGGCGGCCGCGCCCTGGTCCAGCTCCCACTGCTCGGCGTGCATGCGGTGGTCGGTTATGTCGTCGACGCCGACCGGCCTGAACGAGTCCCAGCCGACGTGCAGCGTGACGAACGCGAGCTCGACGCCCCTGTCGCGGAGCTCGTCGAGCAGCGCGGGTGTGAAGTGGAGGCCGGCCGTCGGAGCGGCGACGCTGCCGGCGACCCTGGAGTAGACGGTCTGGTAGCGCTCCGAGTCGGCCAGGGGCTCGCGGATGTAGGGCGGCAGCGGGACGACGCCGATCTCGTCGAGCCGGCCGTCGTCGGACAGCCGGACGGTCCGGGAGCCGTCCTCCAGTACGTCGAGCACCTCGCCGTCTACTTCGAGCTCGCCCGATCTGACCACGAACATAGCGCCCGCTCGCAGGCGCCTTCCGGGGCGCACGAGCGCCGTCCATACGCCCGCCTCGATCCGGCGCAGCAGCAGCAGCTCGACCCTGCCGCCGGACGCGCTCCTGCCGTACAGGCGTGCCGGGAAGACGCGGCTGTCGTTGAAGACGGCGACGTCGCCCTCGCGGAGGAAGCGGGGCAGGTCGCGGAACGTGCGATGCTCGATGGAGCCCGCGTCGCGGTCGACTACCATCAGCCTGGACGAGTCGCGCGGTTCCGCCGGCGTCTGCGCGACGAGCTCCGGCGGGAGCTCGTAATCGAAGTCGTCGGTCTTCATGTGGCGGAATGCGACGCTGCCAGGCGTTGCGCGGGCCTGGTCACAGGGCGCGCCGGCTCTCGCGGTCGGCCCTGGCGTTCACGAGCGGGCCCGCTGCGCGCCTTCCAGGTAGCCCGGCGACCTGGTCTGGGCGTACGCCAGCAGCGCGCCTACAAGGAGCACGAAGACGACGACGGAGGTGGACACCTGGAAGCCGCCGATGACGAAGTGCTCCGCGGCCTCGCCCGACAGCAGCTCGAAGCCTGCGGGCAGCGCGAGCGCGAGCGCGCTGGACGCGGCCGTGGCGCCGAGCGCGTGGCCGAGCTCGCGCGACGTCTCCAACATGCCGGAGGCGACGCCGCGGTGCTCCAGCGGCAGGGAGTTCATGACCGACGCGTTGTTGATCGGGTTGAACATGTTGGTCCCGACGGCGATCGGCAGCATGATCACCGGCAGCCACCAGAAGGAGATGTGGGGCGCCGACATGCTCAGCACCACGAATCCGGCGGCGATGCCGGCGAGCGTGGCGGGGCGCAGGTACGCCGGATGGTACTTGTCGTAGACCCAGCCGGCGACCAGCGGCATGAACAGCCCAAGGCTCTGGCTCGGGAGGAGCACGTAGGTCACGAAGATCGGCTCCCTGGCGTAGCCCTGCTCGACCAGGATCGGCACCAGCGTGAAGGTCGCCAGCATCGACGAGTGGAACATCACGTTGCAGCCCAACGACAGGGAGAACGGCCGCACCCGGAAGTGCTTGAGGTCGACTATCGGGTTGGAGACCCAGCGCTCCGTCGCGATGAACGCCAGCAGCATGACGATGAACAGCCCGTGCATCGGCAGGTGGTAGCGCAGGCCTTCGGGCGAGGTGAACGACTCCTCTCCGCTGTGGAGGTGCGTGCCGGACAGGATCAGCGCGATGGCCGCGGCCGCCAGGAAGACGGCGCCGACCCAGTCGACAGGCCCGGTCGAGTCGGCGGTTTGCGGCTGGTCGCGGTCTCGAAGCAGCGGCAGGGCGGCGACCAGTGCGATCAACCCGATTGGGAAGAATGCGGCGAAGACGGCCCTCCAGCTCAGGAGCTGGAGCGCGAGGCCGAAGATGGCCAGCCCGCTGAGCGTACCGACGCGGGCGCCGATGATCGGCAGCGCGTAGGCGCGGCCGCGCTCGTCGGGCGGGAAGGCGGCGGCCAGGATCGCGTTCGAGTTGCCCATCATCAGCGCCGACCCGAGCCCGGTAACGGCCCTCCACCCGATCACGTGCCACAGCTCCTGCGACAGGGAGATCAAGCCCGTACCGAGTGTGGATGTCACGATGCCTATGAAAAAAACGCGACCGTGGCCGAACCGGTCGCCGAGCCGGGCCGCCAGCAGCACGAAGCTGCCGAGCACCGCCAGGTAAGAGATGACCATCCACGCCGTCTCGTCGACGCCCGTTCCGAAGTACTCGGAGAGCGTGGGAATGGACAGCGCGACGGGCAGGCTCGATAGCTGCACGAGCATCGACGCGCCCGTCAGCGCCAGCAGAACGTTGCGACGCCGCGTGGTCGACAGCAGCGGCGTGACCGCGCCGAAGACGTTCAAGGCGTCACCGGACGGGAGGTGGGGTCGGAGCCGCAAGCGGGGACCGTTGGGTCGCACTCCCTCTGGTCAGGGTGAGCGCTACGCCGCCCGTTGTTGGTACGAAAATAAATCGACGGCGACCCCACCACCGTCGTTCCCGCGTAGGCGGGAATCCATCTTCGGTCACTGACACCATTGAGACCGAGATCAAAGGCAACGCCACTTTCGTCTCTTGGTGTGCCGGTACGCAACCGGCATGGGTGGTTCCCGTGGAGACGGGGCCCCATCCCCGCTGCCCGTCCTGGGTTCCCGCCTTCGCGGGAAAGACGGTTGTCCAAGGGTCGTGGATTCTCGCCTTCGGAGGCCTTTGCGTAACTCCCCTTGCAGGCGGCAGCCGTGGTCGCGATGAGCGGGTTTTCGTACTTGGGAGACCCCACCGCTGGGTTCCCGCCTTCGCGGGAATGACGATTGTGCAAAGGTCTCCCGTCGCGGGAAAGACGGTTGTGCGGAGGTCGTGGGTTGGCGCTTTCGCGGGAGAGACGGGCGGGTAGGAGTCGTCCTCCAGGGGGGTGACTGCGATGGGCCCCGGACCCAGGCGGCGTGGTCGTCGCCGATGGGCCCGCCGGTCGTGAAACGCGTTCCCGGAGAGACACTAGTCGTCCGCGCCGGCGGCGAGCCGCGCGGCCTTCAGCGTGTTGTCGAGCAGCATGGCGATCGTCATCGGCCCGACTCCTCCCGGGACAGGCGTGATGGCGTCCGCCTTCTCCGATACGGCGTCGAAGTCGACGTCGCCGACGAGCCTGTAGCCCCGCCTGCGCTCGGGAGCGTCGACGCGGTTGACGCCGACGTCGATGACGACAACGCCGTCCCTGACCATATCGGCGGTGATCATTCGCGGCTGGCCCATCGCGGCGATCAGGATGTCCGCCTGCCGGGTGATCGCCGCCAGGTCGCGCGTCCGCGTATGGCATACGGTGACCGTGGCGTCGGCGCCGCTTCCGCGCTGTGCCAGCAGCACCGACACGGGCCTGCCCACGATGTCGCTGCGCCCCAGCACCACCGCGTGCTGTCCGGACGGGTCGCGGCCGGTGCGCAGCAGCATCTGCTGGATGCCGGCGGGTGTCGCGGGGACGAACTGGGGCTTGCCCTGCGCCAGCAGGCCGGCGTTGAACGGGTGGAGCCCGTCGACGTCCTTGGCCGGGCTGATGGCGTTCATGACGGTGTCGCGGTCGATGTGCGGCGGCAGCGGGAGCTGCACGAGGATTCCGTGGACGGCGGGGTCTTCGTTCAGGTATCGCAGCCGGGCCAGCAGGTCGTCCTGCGACGCGTCCGCGGGCATCGAGAAGTCCTGGGCCTCCATGCCGACCTCGGCGGCCGCGGTCGTCTTGCTGCGCACGTAGACGGCGGAGGCCGGGTCGTCGCCGACGAGAACGACGGCGAGGCCGGGCGTCGTCCCGTGCGACCTGCCCAGCGCCGCGACTCCGTCGGCGACCTCGGCGCGCACCTCGGCGGCGATCCGCTTGCCGTCAATCAGCTCGGCGGTCATTGGCGCTACCTCCCGCGGGCGATTATATACGGCCTGTCTCCGCGCCGCCCGCAGCCGGGCGACGTGTCCGCTCGCTCGTCGCTTTCATTCGCAGTTCAGCGAATCTATAATGTCGGAGCAAGCGAGAAGAGCCCTGACGACGTTCGAGGAGCTTCATGAGCAGATTCGAGAGCGCGCTCGCCTCAGACCGCCCGGTGGTGACGTGTGAGCTGAACCCGCCGAAGGGGACCGATCTGGGCAGCCTGTACGAGAAGGCGGCCCTGCTCGACTCGCGGGTCGACGCCTTCAACGTGACCGACTCGGCCGGGTCGACCATGACGATGGCGCCCATCGCCGCCGCGCACCTCCTGATCGACCGGGGCATCGAGCCGATATTGCAGATCACCGGCCGGGACCGCAATCGGATCGCCGTCCAGTCGGAGTTGCTCGCCGCCGCCGCGCTGGGCGTGCGCAACGTGCTGTGCATGAGCGGCGACCCGCCCGGCGCGGGCGACCACCCGGACGCCAAGGCCGTCTTCGACATCGACGCGATCGCGATCGTCAAGGCGATCTCGTCGCTGACCGCGGGCGCGGACATGTCGGGGGCCGAGCTGTCCGGCGTGCCCGAGCTGAACCCCGGCGCGGTCGCCAACCCCGGCGCGGACGACCTCGACAAGGAGTTGGGCCGGATGGAGGAGAAGCTCGAGGCGGGGGCCAGGTTCTTCCAGACCCAGGCCGTCTACGAGCCCTCGACGTTCGAGGCGTTCATGAAGGGCGCGGGCCGTTTCGGCGTCCCGGTCATAGCCGGGCTCATCGTGCTGAAGTCGGCCAGGATGGCGCGGTACCTCAACGCGAACCTCCCCGGAGTCCACGTACCCGACGCGATAGTCTCGGCCATGGACGACGCGAAGGACCGGCGACAGAGGAGCGCCGAGATATCGGCCGGCCTCGCCCGCGAGCTGTCGGCGATGTGCCGTGGCGTCCACGTCATGGCCATCGGATGGGAGTCGGAGGTGCCGGGGATACTCGACGCCGCGGGCCTCTCCCGCGGCTAGCCGGGTCCCGCGGCGAGATGCTCGTAACCGGCTTGGACATCATCGAGATCTCCAGGATTGGAGACGTGGCCGCCCGGTACGGCCAGCGGTTCTTCCGACGCATCTACACGCAGGCTGAGCTCGACTACTGCCGCGGACGCGCGCCGCAGCTGGCCAGCCGGTTCGCCGCCAAGGAGGCGGTCATGAAGGCCCTCGGTACCGGCGTGCGCGGGATACGGTGGCGAGACATCGAGGTGGTCAGGGCTCCAGGCCGCGCGCCGATGATCCGACTGCACGGCTCGGCGCTCGACAGGGCGCGGATGCTGGGCATCGACCATATGGCTGTCTCTCTCACCCACTCGAAGGGACACGCGGCCGCGGTGGTCGTCGCGGAGAGCGCCGCGGGCAACCAGGCGCCATGGGGCAGTCTGCGGCAACAGGCCGATCTGTGAGCTCCGGCGTGGCCCCGCGTGACCGAACAGCCGGGCGCGAGACATGAAGATCGTAACCGCGCGGCAGATGCGCGACATCGAGGAGAGAGCGGAGTCGGCCGGCGTCTCCACCTCGACGCTGATGGAGACGGCCGGGCTCCGGTTCGCCGAACGCCTCCGGGGCCACATGGACGGCGTCGCCGGCTCCGTGATCGTCGTGCTGGTCGGGCCCGGGAACAACGGCGGCGACGGGCTTGTCTCGGCGCGCCACCTCCACGAGTGGGGAGCGTCGATCACGGTATACCTGTGCGGACGGCGTCCCGAAGGCGACGCCAACCTGGCGGCTGTCGGACGACTGGGGCTGCCGATCATCAAGGCGGCGAACGATCCGGGATGCGGCCGACTGCGCGACGCGCTGCGGAGCGCGGACGCGGTCGTCGACTCGGTCCTGGGTACCGGCCGCTCCAGGCCCATCGCCGGCGCCCTGCTCGACGTGCTTGCCGAACTGGCGGACGCGAAGGCGGAGCGTGACGACGTCTTGATCGCCGCCATGGACCTCCCGACCGGGCTCGACTCGGACACGGGCGCGACGGACCCCGCGCTCGTCCCGGCCGACCTCACGGTGACGCTGGGCTATCCGAAGCGCGGCCTGTTCGCGTACCCGGGCGCGGACGCCGCCGGGACGCTCGAGGCGGTCGACATCGGGGTGCCTCCGGGCCTGGACGGCGACGTCGGGCTGGAGCTGATGACCGGGGAGTGGGCGGCGGACGCGCTCCCGCCGCGGCCGTCGGCGTCGCACAAGGGCACCTTCGGCCGGGCGCTGGTCGTCGCGGGATCGGCCAGCTACGTCGGCGCGGCAGCGCTGGCGGCGTCCGGCGCGGGACGCGTCGGCGCGGGACTGGTGACGGTGGCGTTGCCGCGCAGCCTGCAGGCCGCCGTGGTCGCGAGGGCCCCGGAGCCGACCTGCATTCTCCTGCCGGAGTCGGACTACGGCGAGCCGGCCGAGGACGCGGCGGAGCTCGTCCTTGGGGCGCTTCGGGGATACGACGCGCTGCTCGTCGGTTGCGGGCTGGGGCAGTCCGACGGGGCGGTGCGCCTCCTGGAGAGGCTCGTCCTCTCGGGAGCCGAACTCCCGCCGACGGTGATCGACGCCGACGGGCTGAACATCCTGGCGCGGACCCCGCGCTGGTGGGAGAAGATGGACCGCGACGCCGTCCTGACGCCGCACCCGGGCGAGATGGGACGGCTGTCTGGGAGCGTCGTCGCGGAGCTGCAGCGGGACCGCGTGGGCAGCGCCCTGGAGGCGGCGAGCCGCTGGGGGAAGACGGTCGTGCTGAAGGGGGCGCACACCGTCGTCGCGGCGCCGGACAGCTCGGCGATGGTGAGCCCGTTCGCGAACCCGGCGCTCGCGAGCGCCGGGACGGGCGACGTGCTGGCGGGCGCGGTCTCGGGCCTGCTGGCGCAGGGCCTCGACCTGCGGACATCGGCCGCGCTCGGGGTCTACCTGCACGGCGCCGCCGCGGAGCTCGTGTCGGATGAACTGGGGGACGCGGGCATGCTCGCCAGCGATCTGCTCCCGGCGCTCCCGATGGCGATAAAGGACCTGAAGGACATGGGGCGCCAGGGCCGGTAGAGGCGCCGCGTGGACGACGCCGGCTCTTGGAGGCCGGCGCGGAGCGGAGGACGCTCTTGGCTCAGCTTCGAGGTGTGGAGCGGGCGCGCTACGTGGCGCGGATGTTCTCCCGCGTCACGCCCAGCTACGACCGGATGAACACGATCATGTCCGCTGGGCGGCACCACGCGTGGCGGAGGCTGGCGGCCGACATGGCGCTCGGCGAGGCGACAGGCACCGCGCTCGACCTGGCCACGGGCACCGGCGACTTCGCCCTCGAGCTGGTGGGACGGAAGAACGTCACGAGGGTCGTCGCGGCCGATTTCGGACTGGAGATGCTGGGAGCGGCGGGGAAAAAGGTCTCGCGGCGCGGGGTGGCGGACCGGATAGACCTCTCCCTTGCGGACGCCCATGCCCTGCCGTTCGCCGACGACAGCTTCGTCTGCGCCACTATAGGCTTCGGGGTGCGCAACTTCATCGACGTTCCGAAGGCGCTGTCCGAGGCGGCCCGCGTCGTGGCGCCCGGCGGCCGGATCGTGACCCTGGAGATAGTGAAGACCGGTCGCGGGCCGTTCGGGCGGCTGTTCCCGACGCTGTTCAGGCATACGACGCCCTGGCTCGGCGCCGTGCTCGCCCGCAACCGCGAGGCGTACACCTACCTGCCCGAGTCGGTGCAGGGATTCATCACCGTCGAGGAGATGACGACGCTCATGGAGGGCGCCGGCCTTGTAGACGTCGAGGTGCGCGAGCTTGCGCTTGGCACGGTAGCCATCCACTCGGGGCGGGTGCCCGTCTAGCAGGCGGACGCCGGCAGCGGCGCGGGGACCCGGGCGACCGGCTTCCCGATGAAGACTAGCGCGAACGTAGCTGGGGGAAGAGCACCACCTCGCGGATCGAGCGGTGGCCGGCGAACAGCATGACCAGCCGGTCGATGCCCAGTCCGAGGCCGCCGGTCGGCGGCATACCGTGCTCGATGGCCAGCAGGAAATCCTCGTCCAAGCGGTCCATGTCCTCGTCCTGGAACTGCTCGTGCAGCGCCTCCTGCCGCTCCAGCCGCTCTCGCTGGTCGACCGGGTCGTTGAGCTCGGTGAAGGAGTTGCATATCTCCATCCCGGCGACGAACCCCTCGAACCGCTCGACCACGCGCGGGTCGCCGCGCTTCTTCTTCGCCAGCGGCGACATCTCGATCGGGTAGTCGACCAGGAAGCAGGGCTGGACGAGCTCGGTTTCCACCGTGTCGGATAGCAGCTTGTCGAGCAGCCCGCCCCAGCTCATCTGCTTGCCGACGTCGAGGCCTATGGCCCGCATCTCCTCCCTCAGCAGCCCTATGTCGTCGGCCTCGAGGAAGTCTATGCCGCTGTGGGTCCGGATCTGCTCGCGCAGGTCCAGGCGAGGCCACGGCGGAGTAAGGTCGATTTCAGTGCCCTCGAACTGGACGGTCGACTTGCCCAGCACCTCGACGGCAAGCGCGTGCACGAGCTCCTCGACCATGGACATGAGGTCGTTGTAGTCGGCGAGCGCTTCGTAGCTCTCCATCGTCGTGAACTCGGGGTTGTGGGTCGCGTCGACGCCCTCGTTGCGGAAGACCTTGCCTATCTCGTAGACCTTCTCCAGCCCGCCTACTATGAGCTGCTTGAGGTGTAGCTCGGTCGCTATGCGCAGGTAGAGGTCGCGGTCCAGCGACCTGTAGTGTGTCGTGAACGGGGTTGCGGCGCCGCCGGCCGCGATGGGGACGAGGACCGGCGTCTCCACTTCGAGGAAGCCGCGTCCGTCCATCTGGCGTCTCAGGGCGCTGACGGTCTTGCTTCGTACGGTCGCTATGCGCCGCGCCTCCTCGCTGGATATCAGGTCCAGGTAGCGCTGCCGGTAGCGCGTCTCGACGTCGGCGAGGCCGTGCCACTTCTCCGGCAGTGACCGCAGCGACTTGGACAGCATCGCGCAGTCGTGTGCCTCGACGGTCGCCTCGCCGGTCCTGGTGCGCATCAGCGGGCCGCGTACGCCGAGCCAGTCGCCCACGTCGAGGTCGTCGAGCAGGTCGTAGGCCTCGGGGGCGACGTTCTTGCGGACGAGCACCTGGATGCGGCCGTCGGCGTCCTGCAGGTCGAGGAAGGCGGCGCGTCCCATGGTCCGCACGCCGACGACGCGTCCCGCGATCGCGACCGGGTCGGCGGGCGCGTCCCCGCCGTCCGTCTCCGAGGCTTCGAGGCACGCGACGGCCTCGGCCGATGTGTGGGTCCGGTCGTACCTGTGAGGGTAGGGGTCTATGCCGCGGCCGCGCAGGCGGTCGAGTTTTTCGCGGCGGACCCTGTGGAGATGGTCTCCCGGCTGAGTCACGGAACGAAGGCTCTCTCTCGCCGGCTAGCGGATGCTGGTGATCTTCAGCTTGACGGCGCCGGCGGGCGTCTTGGCCTCGACGGAGTCTCCGACGTTGCGGTCCATCAGCGCCATGCCGACGGGTGACTCGAGGGAGATCTTGCCTTCCAGCGGGGCGGCTTCCGCGGAGCCGACCACCATGTAGTCGCGCTTGGAGCCGTCCTCCGCCGTAACGGTGACGGTGGAGCCGAGCTGGACGCCGCGGCCCTTCTCCGCGGGGGCGACGACCGCGTTGGAGAGGATGTTCTCGAGGTCGGAGATGCGTCCTTCCAGGAAGGCCTGCTCGTTCTTCGCCTCGTCGTACTCGGCGTTGTCGACGGTGCCGCCGGTCTCGCTCGCCTTGTGGATCCGCGCGGCGACCTCGCGGCGCCGGACCGACACGAGCTGCTCCAGCTCCTCGGCGAGGCCCTGGCGGCCCTCTTCGGTGAGTAAGACTTCCTTGCGGACCATGCCCACACCCCCAATGCTCAAAAAGCAAAAAGACTGAGGGGCCGCATCTGGCGTGCGGCTCACGGCTCAGCCTGCAACGGATTATATCGCGATTTGGGGCCCTTTTGCAAAAGTGGGGCTCTCCTGAAATTCGTCTAATACTTGTTCAAAAAAGGACGCAAATCCGCTTTCGGCCCCCGAAAACACGGTGCTAGGATTTGCTCCCTCAACGGAGTCGTGGTCTCGTCGGACTGGACCAGGAGGAGGCCACTCGCCGATGACGACGCGGATCACGGGCGGCGAACACAGGGGCCGAAAGCTCCGGGCGGCGCGGGTGCCGCGGATGAGGCCGACGTCGGAGAGGGTACGGGCCGCGATCTTCTCGATGATCGGCCAGGCAACGGTCGCGGGGGGCCGGGTGCTGGACCTGTACGCGGGGAGCGGCGCGCTGGGCATAGAGGCGCTCAGCAGGGGCGCTGGATGGGTCGACTTCGTCGAGGGGAACGCGCGGCTCTGCCGGAGCATACGGCATAGCCTGGACGAACTGGGACTGGCCGATAGCGGGAGGGTCTACCGGAGGAGTGTCGAAGCGGCGCTGGGCGATCTGGAAGCGAAGTACCACGTCGTCTTCGCGGACGCGCCCTACGAGGACGATCCGTGGGCCGATCTGATGGGGAAGCTGGAGGGCTTCGAGTTGCTCGTCGAGAGGGCGCTGGTGGTGGCGGAACACCACCGCGGTCGGGAGTTGGCGGAGTCGTACGGCCGGATCGTCCGGTCGCGCAGCCGAAGACACGGCGACACGGTCGTATCGGTGTACGAGTTCAGGAGTGAGAATGGTTGACGCAGTCTATCCGGGCAGTTTCGACCCGGTGCACAACGGTCACGTGGACGTCGTGAAGCGGGCTGCCGCCCTGTTCGACCGCCTGCTGGTCGCCGTCTACGAGACGCCGCCGAAGGACATCCTGTTCTCGACGGAAGAGCGGGTGAAGCTGTTTGGGGACTCGGTTGCTCATCTCGACAACGTCGAGGTGAGGCCGTTCGCCGGACTCGTGACCGATCTGGCGCGAGAGGTAGGCGCGAGGTACGTGGTGCGGGGGTTGCGGGCAGGGTTCGACTTCGAGTCGGAGTTCGAGATGGCCTTGATGTGGCGGCATCTCGACCCCGACATCGACATCGTCTGCATGATGAGCGCCCTCGAGTACCAGTTCGTCTATTCGAGCCGCATCAAGGAGGTGGCCCGGCTGGGCGCCACGGTTGGAGGTCTCGTACCGCGACACGTGTCGGACCGGCTGGCCGCGAAGTTGGAAAGCAGTCAGCAAACGGAACCAAGGGAATAGGAGGATTACGATTAACATCATAAGCATCGTCGAAGAGCTGGAAGCGATATCGGAATCGGCAAAGAAGGTGCCCGGCTTCAGCAAGAAGGTGATGGTCGATCCGGACCAGCTGCAGAGCCTGGTCAGCGGACTTGCCGCGGCCATTCCTGCCGACATCCAGGAGGCGCAGGAGATCATCAGGCAGCGGGAGAGCATCGTGAACCAGGCTCTCCTGGAGGCCCGGCGCACGAAGGAGACGGCAGGCAACGAGGCCTCCTCGCTGGTGGACGCCGCCGAAGACGAGCGGCAGGCCCGCATCGCGGAGCACGAGATCCTCAAGGTCGCGGAGGAGCGGGGCGAGAAGATCGTCCAGCAGGGCCAGCACGAGGCCCAGCAGGTCATACAGGAGGCCCAGCGCAAGGCCTACCGCATCCTGGAGGAGGCGGAGGCGGTCGCCCTGGCCGGACGCGAGGGCGCGGACCGCTACGCGCGCGAGATCCTGTTCGACCTCGAGGAGCGCCTGGCCAACCAGCTCGGCGAGGTCCGCAGGGGCATCGACGTGCTCGGCCTGCAGGCCTCCACCAACGGCGCCAACGGCGCTACGGCCGCCGCCGCCGAGCCGGCCGCGACCGCCTAGACAGAACATCCCCCCTTGGTCGTGGGCACCCCTGGGGCATCGCCCCGGGGGTGTCAGTTCGCGCTCGGGCGCGAAGCCGGGTCAGGCGAGCCGCTCGGATACGGCCGCGGTGATCCGGCCGGTGCCCGACAGCGGGCCCACGACCTCGCCGTCGACGACCACGAGCGGACGCCGGATCAGCCTGGGCTGGTCCAGCATCAGGGCGACCAGCTCGTCCGCGCTGAGGGAGTCTCGGCTCACGCCCATCTTGCGGAACGAAGGGCTGTTCCAGGAGAAAAAGTCCGAGGCGGGCCTGTCTCCGAACAGCCGCCGCAACTCCTCCTCGGAGAAGCGGTCCTCGAAGAAGTCCCTCGACGTCAGCTCGACGTCGGCCTGTGAGAGCCACGCTCTCACCTGGGCGCAGGTGCTTCAGCGCCTGTAGTAGTAGTAGTCGACTCGCGCCACGGCGGCCTCCTTGCGATCGCTGTCCGTCGGCCTCAGGCGGTCCCGGCAGCGGGCTCCTCTTCGAGGCTCATGGGAAAGCTGCCCAGGAAGATGTCCGTCTCCGGCCACCGGTCGCGCGGCAGCTCGAAGAACGCCTCGATCTCGTTGCCGTCGGGGTCGAAGAAGTACACGCCCATCGAGATGCCGTGGTCGCCGAGGCCGCCGATCGCGACGTCCTTCTCCCCCAGCTCGCGGTAGAGCCTGCGCAGATCGTCGAACGACTCCATCTCCCACGCGAAGTGGTACATGCCGACGCGGTCCGCGTCGGGGCCGGGCGCGTTCTCGCCGACGGCTGTCAGCGCGAGCTCGTGGGACGAGTCTCCGGCGGCGCTCAGGAAGACCATCCTGTCCTCGAGCCTGGAGGTGACGCGCAGGCCGAGCACGTCGGTGTAGAAGTGCTCCGAGCGTGCCAGGTCTCGCACCCTGATTACGACGTGGCCGAGTCTCTTTGGCTTGACGATGGCTTCCTCCTTGGAAGCAGAAGCAGGGGGGAGCGTCGGCAGCCGGGACCGTGTCGCAGAACGCAGAACGCCCGGGCGCTACCGGGGTGCGGGGATATGGGTCAGCGGCGGCCGCCCATGACTCCGCGGTGGGACCTGCTCATCGGCAGCATCGCCAGGTGCCGGGCCCGCTTGATCGCGGCCGAAAGTCCCCGCTGGTGGCTGGAGCAGACGCCGCTCTTCCTCCGCGACTCGATCTTGAACTGGTCGGAGATGAACCGCTCGAGGGTGCGGATGTCCTTGTAGTCGATGTGCTCGACGTGTCCGACGCAGAAGGCGCAGACCTTTCGCCGGGCGAAATACCTGGGCCTGCCTCGTCGTGCGGGTGGTCTGCCGGAAGGGGCGCGGGTGGTCGTCATGCGGTGAACTCTCTCCAGTCGGGTTTGGACGCTACCAGGGCAGGTCTTCGGCTTCTTCCTGTGGGGGACCTCCGGCCGGGCCGGCGGGCCTGCCGCCTTCGCCCTCAGCCGAGGCCCTGCTGTCCAGGAATCGGACGTCGGTTGCATAGATCTCGTTGCCGGCGCGGGGCTGTCCGTCGCGGTCGACCCAGGGACGGCTGTTGAGCCTGCCCTCGACGTAGACCTTCATGCCCCTGGTGACGTACTGGTTGCATGTCTCGGCGAGCCGGTTCCAGGCGTTGACGCGGAACCACTCGGTCTCTTCGCGCTGCTCGCCGTCCCCGGTCGTGTACCTGCGGTTGGTGGCCACGTTGAAGGAGGTTACGGCGCTGCCGCTCGGCGTATAGCGCATCTCGGGGTCGTTGCCGACGTTACCGATAACCAGGACCTTGTTCATCGTCATGGGTTGGCCTCGGCTACTTCCGGGTTACCAGGAATCTCATGATCTCCCGGGACGCCTTGAGGTTGTCTTCCAGGTTCTCGATGGCGGCGGGGGAGGACTCGAAGTTGGTGAGAACGTAGTTGCCCTCGCGGAACTTGCGCAGCGGGTAGGCGAGCCTGCGCAGGCCCCACGTCTCGTGCTCGCCGACCGTCCCGCCTCCGCCGGCGATGAGGCCGTGGACGTTTTCGACCGTCCCGGCGACCTCTTCCTCCGTCGACTCCGGGCTGAGGATCATGACCAACTCGTACTGGCGCGTGCGTTCTGCGACCAAGGTACCCCTCTGGGGAAAAATCTTGCGGGATTATAGCACGCAGCTTGAAACGCACACAACGAAGCGGGAGCGGCCCGGATTCACCATCCAATCGAGCAGGCCGGTTTGGCGGACTGCTCTCCTGGCCGTGACGGCGCGCCAGATCGAGGATGGACTCCCGGCTTCGCGGGTCCCATTCTGGCCCGTTCCTGTCTCCGCAAGTCCTTGTCGGCGGCTGGGAAACTTGACACCTTTCGGGGCGGCGGTAGGATGGCGGGGAAGAGTCGACGGGCGGCCCTGGATGGATACACCGGCGGGGGAGATGGAGCGCACAAGATGAGACACTCCGCCGTCACAGTGGTTGCGCTGGTGCTGCTGGCCACGGCCTCGGGAGGCCTGGTCGGCTGCCGCGCGGATGAGACGGCAGGGGCGGGCGATGGCCTCTTTCCGGCCGACCGCGTTGCCGAGGTGCGGATTACGATGTTGGAGGACGCCTGGGCCGCGATGAGGGACGACCCGCTCGCAAAGCGGTACGCGGTAGCGAACGTCGCTGTCGACGGCGAGGAGGTGCGCAGCGTCGCGGTCCGGCCGAAGGGAAGCTCGTCGCTCAAGGCCGTCGCCGATCTGGGCATCCCGCAGTTCGGCCTGACGGTCGACTTCAACCTGCTCAACTCCGCCCGCAGCTTCGACGGCCTGCGGAAGATCGACCTGAACACGGGCTTCAAGTACCACCTGCTGCTCCGCGCCCGACTGGCGCCGGAGCTGTTCGCCGAGATGGGAGTCCCCGCGCCCCGGACGGCGTTCGCCGCCGTTTGGGTGAACGGGACCCGCCTCGGCGCATACGCGCTGGTCGAGCACGTCGACCGGACGTTCCTCGCCCGCCACTTCGACTCGGACCGCGGCAACCTGTACAAGCCCGCCGGCATGGCTGGCCCGCTGGGCTGGACGGAGGCCGACGTCGCCGGGCCATCGCTCCGGGCCGCGTCGACGGAGATGAAACTCGGCGGCGGCAGCCTCAGCGACCTGCTGGGCGCCGTCGACGAGGGCCGGCAGAGTCCTGGCCTGCGCGATATGGGGCCGGAGGGCTTCATCTCCGCCGCGGGGCTGAAGACGAACGAGAACCGGCCCGACCACGCCGCGCTGCTGCGGTTCCTCGACGTGCTGAACAACGAGCCCGACTCGACGTTCCCCGAAGCCATCGAGCGCGTGCTGGACGTGGATGGCGCGCTGCGCTTTCTCGCCGTGTCGGCCGTCGCGGTGCACCTGGACAGCTACCTCGGCTCGGCCCAAAATTACTACCTGTACGAAGAGGACGGCAGGTTCACGATGGTCCCATGGGACATGAACGAGGCGTTCGGGACGTTCGGCTGCGGCATCGAGCGGCGGCGGCTGATCGAGCTCTACGTCGACGAGCCGACGGCGGGGGCGTCGTCCAGCCGGCCGCTGGTTGCGCGGTTGCTGGGGCACCCGCCGTACCTCGACGCCTACCGCGGCTATGTGCGCGACCTGGTCGATGGCCCGCTGGCCCCGGGAGCGGCCGAGGCGAGGATCGACCGGCTCGCGGGCCTGCTCGCTCCGCTGGTCGAGGACGTGCAGGCGGCCGAGCGTCGCCGCCTGTCCGAGCTCGACTACGATCTGCCGGCCTCGACGCTCGACTCGCCGGCGGCCGTGGCTGAGCTGAAGAGCTTCGTCGCCGCGCGGGTCGAGTCCGTGCGCCGGCAGCTCTCCGGAGCCAGGCCGAGCGCGTCCGGGCGGGCCGCGGGTAACGGCGCGTCGGATGTCGCGTGCGGCGCGGGGGCGTAGGCCGCGTGGACGCCGTCCGGGACACGGCCGCCGCGACGCGCATCGAGCGCAAGTTCTATCTGCCGCCGGGCAGGGAAGACCTCGCGTACGCCGTGCTGCGGCAGGTGTGCCGCAACGATCCTGAGTACCCGGGCGGGCGGGTGACCAGCCTGTACTTCGACACGGACGAGCTCGACAGCTACGCGGACTCGGCGTCGGGCGAGTGGGAGCGACACAAGGTACGGCTGCGCTGGTACGACGCCTCCGCCGCCGGCGCGGTGGCCACGGTGTTCCTCGAGCGCAAGACGAGACGGGGGCTGTCGACAAGCAAGCGGCGCAGGCCCTTCAGCGTGCCGGCCGAGCGGCTGCGTCCGGACAGGCTGTTCGAGGGGGTGATCGACAGGCGGGCTCTTGTTGATACGCTGGCGGAAATGGGCCATCATGCAGGCGCGCGGCTGCGGCCGGTCGTGGCCGTCTCGTACCGCCGGCGCCGGCTGGTCGACATGCTCTCGGGCGTGCGGGTCTCCCTGGACACTGAGATCGCGTCGATACTGGTGGCGAAGGACATCGGCGCGGGTGCGTTCGACGTCCGGCTGCCCGGAGGGGTCGTGGAGGTAAAGGGCCCGGACGCCGAGCTGCCGGCGTCGCTGCGCCGGCTGCGTCTGCTCGAAGCGGGCTGGAGCAGATACTCGAAGTACTGCCAGTGCCTGGGGGCGCACCTGTTCGAGACTGAGGCGGTCGGCGGGCGCTGGCCCTCCGGCGTGTGGCCCGAAACGTAGGCAGGGGATGGACAATTGCTCGACGGTCTGATCGACTCGCCGGTAGGCCTGGCCGACGCAGTGACCGCGATCGGCTTCTCGCTCGCCGCGTCCATCGCGGTCTACCTGATGTACCACCTGTTCTACGGGTCGCGGCAGGTCGGCGCGGGAGTGCACCGCGTATTCGTCATCGGTGGCCCGGCGATAACGGCGCTGTTCCTGGGCATCCAGACGTCGATAGCGCTGTCGATCGGGCTGGTGGGGGCGCTGTCGTTCGTCCGGTTCCGGACGCCGGTGAAGGACCCGGCCGAGATAGGCTTCCTGCTGCTCCTGATCGCCTCGTCCATCGGGGCGGCGACCGAGAACTACGTCCTGACGGCGGTGCTTCTCGCCGTCGTATTCGTCGCGCTAGGGGTGCAGCGGCTGGCGCGCGAGCGACTCACACTGACCGCCTGGGGCACCCTGGTGATCTCGGTGGACCGCGACTCGTTCGAGGAGGCCGAGTCGAGGCTGACGGCGTTCCTGGAAGAGCGGGTCCCGGGCCTGAAGATGGTGTCGGCGTCGACGCTGGACGACCGCGTGAGCCTGCACTACCAGTACCGCCGCCGCCGGGGGTTCGACTGGCCCGCGTTTTTCCGCGAGCTGGAACAGGCCGCCCACCCGGCCAGGGTAGAGACATTTCTAGGTTAGGGCGGTATACTACGGCCCGACGAGTCGCAGTCGTATCATGGAGGCCAAAATATGGGTATGCGTCGTAACGTCCCGCTCCTGCTGACACTGGCCGCAGTGCTGCTGACCCTGTCCTTGGTGGTGGCCTGTTCGTCGGGCGACGGCGACGGCGGTGACGGCGACGGCCAGCAGGCAGCGGCATCGGCCGACTCCTCCGGCGACGCGGGGACCGAGGCGGCGGCCGCCGCCAGCGACGTGTACAAGCTCACGCAGTCGTTCGACGCGTCGACGATAGAGATCACGAGCGACGTGTTCAGCCGGATACGCCGCCTGAAGATCGACTACACCTGCAACAAGCAGCGCAACCTGAACCAGAAGGGCGAGTGGGAGGTCGGGCTGGACAAGTCGCCCCCGCTGAACATCGCCAACGTGCCCGAGGGCACCGTCAGCCTGGCGCTGATCATGGACGACCCTGACGTGATCGACCCGGAGGCGGAGGTCTTCGAGGCGAAGATCCACTGGGTCCTGTGGAACCTGCCCGCCGACACGACCGAGCTTCCGGTGCACCTGGCGACCACGACGGAGCTCGCGACACTCGGGCCCAACGTCCGGCAGGGAACGAACGACTACGGTGTGATCGGCTACACCGGGCCGTGCCCGACGCTGTCCACGATCTCGATAGCGCAGGGCGGCGGAACGTACGACCCGATGTCCCATACCTACACCGGCATTCCGGTGCTGGCGCATGGCTACGTGATCAAGGTATACGCCCTCGACAAGGAGCTCGACCTGCCCGCCGGCGCGACGAAGTACGAGCTGCTCGAGGCGATGGACGGCAGCATCATCGCCGCCGGCGAGGCCGTTGCCGAGTACCGCCCGAAGGCGCTCCTGAAGTAGCTGGCGGCCCGGGGGCGTCTCAGGCGCCCGAAGTCAACGTGCAGCGCGCAGGAGGGGTCAGCATGACGCGGAACGGACGGCAGCCGGTCCTGGTCGTGGTGCAGCTCACGGGCGGGAACGACTTCATGAACACGGTCGTTCCCTACACGAACCCGCACTACTACGACGCCCGGCGACGGATCACGGTCCGCGAGGACGAGGCGCTGCCGATCGACGGCGGCCTCGGCTTCCACCCCAGCGCCGCGCCGCTGAAGGAGATGTACGACGCGGGCGACGTCGCGATCGTGCAGGGCGTGGGGCACGAGGGATCGAGCCGGTCCCACTTCCGGGCGATGGACGTGTGGCACACGTGCGAGCCGATCGAAATCGGGACGGAAGGGTGGCTCGGCCGGGCGACCAGGGAGATCGATCCCAACAAGGAAAACGTTCTCACCGCCGTCAACATCGGCCGGGGGCTGCCCCGGGCGCTGGTCGCTCCGGGCGTGCCGGTCAGCTCGGTAGGCGACCTGGAAAACTACGGCATCCTCACGGGGGTCACCGACGCGGGGCAGCGGGCCCAGGCGCTGGAGACGTTCAAGGGGATGTACGCGCCGGCCATAGGCACGGGCCCGGTGATGGACTACCTGTCGCAGACGGGCAACGACGTGCTCAAGGGCGCCGACGTCCTCAGGGCCGCTCCGGCCAGGTACACGTCGGACGTCGAGTACGCCGACACGGCGATCGCGCGCAGCCTGCGGGACGTGGCGAGGGTGCACCTGGCGGGACTGGGCACGCGCATCTTCTACACGAGCCACGGCGGGTACGACACGCACGCCAACCAGCTCAAGGACCACCCCGTGCTGCTGACCGACCTCTCGGCGGCGATATCCGACTTCTTCCAGGACCTCAGGGCCCACGACGCCTCCGACGAGGTCACAATGCTGATCTTCACCGAGTTCGGGCGCAGGATGCTGGACAACGGCGGCGGCACGGACCACGGCACGGGCGGCGGCGCGTTCATCATCGGCGACCGCGTCGCGGGCGGGCTCTACGCCGAGTACCCGTCGCTGGACCGCCGGGACTGGGAGGGTGGCGAGGACATGCAGCACACGGTCGACTTCCGCGGGCTGTACTCGACCGTCCTGGAGCAGTGGATGGGGCTCGACCCCGCGCCCATCGTGAACGGGACCTTCGAGCAGATGGACGCCTTCGCCGCGTAGCCGGACCGCTCGCGGCGCTAGCCGCACACGGAGGACGCCATGTCCGACAACGACCTGGCCCTGACGGCCCACCTGATGCGACGCGCCGGGTTCGGCGCCACGCGCCAGGAGCTGGAGGAGCTGTCGACCCGCAGCTACGAATCCCTCGTCGACGACCTGCTGAACCCGGAGCGGTTCCCCGAGATCGAGGAGGACGTGCTCGACCGGTACTATCCCGAGATCACGATCCACAACAACCCGGGGACGTGGCTGTACCGCATGATCAACACGAAGCGGCCGCTGGAGGAGAAGATGGTGCTCTTCCTCCATCACGTCCTGGCGACGGCGTACTCGAAGGACGGGGCGCCGTTTTCGCACCTGGTCCAGCTCGACCTGTTCCGCCGCATCGCGCTGACCGACTGGCGAACGATCCTGGTCGAGGTGTCCAGGGACCCGCTGATGATCTCCTGGCTGGACAACTCGGAGAACCACAAGGACGAGCTCAACGAGAACTACGGCCGGGAGGTGCTGGAGCTGTTCTCGATGGGTATCGGGAGCTACACCGAGGACGACGTGAAGGAGTGCGCCCGCGCGTTCACCGGGTGGACGTTCACGCAGCCGATTCCGCTGTACCCTTGCGGCCACTACCTCCCGGAGTTCGAGTACCTGCCCGAGGACCACGACGAGGCGCCGAAGTCGTTCCTGGGCCACACCGGCAACTTCAACGGCGAGGACGTGATCGACATAATCGTCCGCCAGCCGGCGACGGCTGAGTTCGTTTCCAGGCACCTGTACAGCTTCTTCGTGGCCGACGAGGCGCAGGTCCCGGCATGGTCGGTCGAGCCGCCGCGCGACCCGGCGGCGATCGAGGCGCTCTCGCGGAAGTTCATCGAGACCGGCGGCAGCCTGCGGCCGGTGCTGCGGCTGCTGTTCACCTCCGATTTCTTCAAGGAGGCGCGCTACGCCCGGGTGAAGAGCCCGGCCGAGCTGGTGGCCGGCACGGTCAAGCTGTCGGGCACGCACCGGTTCCCCGACCCCGGCCTGGTGCAGCTCGGCGAGGCCCCGGAATACATGGGCCAGCACCTGACCAACCCGCCGACCGTCGAGGGCTGGCACACGGGTCAGGAGTGGATAGACGGCGGCGCGCTGACCGAGCGGGTCAACTTCGCGGCCGACGAGCTGGGCGACGTCACCAAGCCGGGCGTCAGGTACCTGGTCGACAGGCTCAGCGGCGACGGCTCGGCGATCTCCCCGTCGGACCTCGTCGACCGCACCCTCGACCTGGTCGGGCCAGTCGTGGTCAGCGACGTCACCCGTGGCAGCCTGCTGGACCACTTCCGCTCGGACGGCGACCTGCGCTTCGAGACGGAGGCGGACCGCGAGCGGAGCGAGGCGCTGATAGCGCGGGCGCTGCAGCTCGCGGTATCGACGCGCGAGTACCAGTTCGCCTAGCAGGGCCGTCTCACCGAGGAGCGCAGGATGCCGAGACCGTACGCGTTGCTGAGGGCCGGGTTCCCCTACCTGAAGACGGTGGGGATGCGCCGCAACGTCAACCATCCGGTGGACATCGCGCTCGGCAGCGAGGGGCGCATCTACTGCCTGTGCTCCATGGAGATATCGCCCAACACCGGCGTCGCCACGATCACGTTCGAGGACGACTTCCTGGGCCACGTGGGCGGGGTGGGCGACGGGGACGGCCAGTTCATCTGGCCGATCTCGATAGTCGTAGACCGGGAGGAGACGCTGGTGATCTCCGACTCGGCGCTGCACCGGATCACCTTCATGCGGCCCGACGGCGCGTTCGTCTCCAAGTGGGGCGAGCACGGCAGCGGCGACGGGCAGATCGACCGCCCCGCGGGGCTCGCGTTCGACGCCGACGAGAACCTGTACGTCGTCGACACGATGAACCACCGGGTGCAGAAGTTCACGAAGGACGGCCGGTTCATCCTGAAGTGGGGCGAGTACGGCGACGGCGACGGCCAATTCGACATGCCCTGGGGGATCGCCGTCGACGAGATCGGGGACGTCTACGTCGTCGACTGGCGCAACGACAGGATCCAGAAGTTCACCGCCGACGGCCGGTTCATCTTCTCCCTGGGCAGATCGGGCGACGGCGACGGCGAATTCAACCGGCCCTCGGGAGTCGCGGTCGACTCGGATGGCGACATCTACGTGGCGGACGCCGGCAACAACCGCGTGCAGCTCTTCAGCGAAGAGGGCAGGTACGTCGAGAAGTTCATCGGGGACGCCACGCTGTCGAAGACGATGATCGAGTACATGCTGCCGCAGGCGACGCCGCTGATGCTCCGCGAGATGTCGCGCCTGGAGCCGCAGAAGCGGTTCCGGGTGCCGCGGTCCGTGGTGGTGGACGACCGGAAGCGCATGTACGTCGCGGAGTACCACGGGTTCCGCGTCCAGATATACGAGAAACAGGCGATCCCGCTCAGCGAAGACCAGGTCGCGCCCCGGGTCACGTCGCGCAAGCTCAGGACGATCTAGGCCAGCGGGCCACCCGTCGTTCCGATACTCTCCGCAAAGAGGCCAGGAGGCACACCATGACATCTGAGTCCCAGGACAATCCCATTCGGTCGCTGCTGGTGGAGGACAACCCCGGCGACGCCCGGTTGACCCAGGAGGCGCTCTCGGAGTCGGCGTACCCGAACGAGCTGGACGTGGCCGAGGACGGCGAGGGCGCGATGGCGCGGCTGCTGAGGCAGGGAGAGTTCGCGGAAGCGCCGCTGCCGGACCTGATCTTCCTCGATCTGAACCTGCCCAAGAAGGACGGGTTCCAGGTGATGCGCGAGATCAGGGAGCAGCCCCACCTGCGGCACATCCCGGTGATGATCCTCACGTCGTCGCAGGCGCAGGAAGACATGCTCGTCTCCTATGGGCTGGCGGTGAGGAGCTACATCCGCAAGCCGCTGGAGACGAGCCGGTTCGACACGATAGCGAAGGGACTCGTGCCCCGGCTCGTCACCCGCATAGAGGGCGCCGAAGCCTGGAAGGCCATGGCACGCAGCGAGGCCGAAGAGCGTGAAGAGAGCATGGTCGCCGAGTACACCGAGCTGGCGGGCCTCGCCGAGGAGGACCGCGTCGGCCGGATGCAGGCGCTGGCGGACTCGGTGCTCGACCTGCCGGGGACTCAGCGGCGCGACTTCACGCTGTCCCGGCTGAAGGTCTGGCTGCGGCTGGAACCCGAAGCGGCGAAGAAGGTCGCGTCGACCTACGAGTCTATCGCGGCCGGGCTCTCGGGAGACAGGGCCGAGGCCCACATGTCGCTCGTCCGCGAGCTCGTGGGGGAGTTTTCCCCGGAGGAGCAGGACCAGCTGATTGCGCTGGACCCGACCGTGTTCGGCGGCGCTCTGACCCTGGGCCAGGCAACGACGACGAAGAAGAAGTGGTGGTGGCCTTTCGGCGGCTAGCGGCCGGCGCGCGAACAGTCATCCGAGACCAGACCTCCGGACATGGCAGCGCGGATGTGACAGCATTGTCCGTTCGCCTTGAGCGGCCCGACGCCTTATCCGGTTGTGTGGACACCTCGAGTCTGAACAGTTGCCGGCGCCGGATGTGCTGCTATGTCCGGGCGACAACACATCCGACGTCCGAACTATCCACTACCAACTATCCACTATTCACTACCTGCCCCGTCACGTCGGGGGCAGGGTGACGATCTCCAGCCAGAAGTCCTGGATCGAGACGACGACGTCGATGAACTGGTCGAGGTCGACGGGCTTGGTGATGTAGGCGTTGGCGTGCAGGTCGTACGACCCCAGCACGTCGCGCTCCTCGTTGGAGGTCGTCAGGATCACGACGGGTATCCTCCTCAGCGCCGGATCGCCCTTGACCTCCTCGAGCACCTCGCGGCCGGTCTTCCTGGGCAGGTTGAGGTCGAGCAGGATCAGGTCGGGGCGGGGGACGTCGTCTTTGGCCTCGCCGCCGTCGAGCAGCTCCATCGCCTCCTGGCCGTCGCGGGCGACGGTCAGGTTGTTGCGGACCTTGGCCTCCTTGAGGGCCTCCTGCGTGAGGCGCACGTCGCCGGGGCTGTCTTCGACGAGCAGGATTTCGATGGGACGGGAGTTCCTGGTGGAGGTCATGTGCTCGCTTCCTCTTCGACTGGCTGCAGGGTGAAGTAGAAGGTCGACCCGTCGCCCGGCTCCGACTCGACCCACATGGCGCCGCCGTGCCGCTCGACGATCTTCTTGCAGATCGAGAGCCCGATCCCGGTCCCGGAGTACTCGTCGCGCCCGTGGAGCCTCCGGAACAGCTCGAAGATGCGGTCGTTGTACTGGGACTCGATCCCGATGCCATTGTCGCTCACCGAGAACCGCCAGCCGTCGTCGACGGCCTCGGCCTCTACACGTATTCTCGGCCTGCGTTGTGAGTACTTGATCGCGTTGCTGAGGAGGTTCTGGAAGAGCTGGACGAGCTGGCCGGAGTCGCCCTTGACCCTGGGCAGGCGCCCGTGGGAGACGTCCGCGTCCCTGTCGTCGATGCGGGGCTCGAGGATGTCGATGGCGCGCAGCAGTGCTTCCCCGGAGTCGGTCGGCTCCAGCGGGCTGCCCCTGGTCCCGATGCGGGAGTAGGCGAGGAGATCGTCGATCAGGCGCTGCATCCGCTGTGCGCCGTCGACGGCGAACTCGATGAAGTCCTGCGCGTCGTCTCCGAGCTTGTCGGCGTAGCGGCGGCGCAGCAGCTGCATGTAGGACGCGACCATGCGCAACGGCTCCTGGAGGTCGTGGGAGGCGACGTACGCGAACTGCTCGAGATCGGCGTTGGACCGGCGGAGCTCGTCTTCGATCTCCACCCTGAGCGCGTAGAGGCGGGCGATCGCGATCGCGCCCGAGATCTGGTTGCTGACGCGCTGGGCGAGGTCGACGTGGGCCTGCTCGTAGGCGTAGGGCTCGGTCGACATGAGGCTGATCATGCCCATCGGGCTGCCTGCCGCGGTCATGGGCACGAGTATCTCGGAGCGGATCCCGGCGTCCCAGGAGTCGACGCCGGGCGGGAAGTCGGCGCCCATCTCCTCCCGCGTCCGGCCCGTGAACGTTATGGGAGCGTCGCGCTGCACTATCGCCTCGACCATCGAGCCCTGCAGCGGCCGCGTGAACCCCGCCCTGGCCCGCTCCGTCTCGATGTCCATGCCGTGTATGTACTCGACGGTGAGGGTGCCTTTCTCGAGGTCCGCGGTGACTATGTCGATCCGGTCGAACGGGATGAGCCTGCGGACCTGCTCGCCGAACAGGGGGTATATCTCGCTGATGTCGAGCGAGGAGGTGATGATGCGGCCGATCTCGGCCAGCACGGCGTTCTGCTCGGCAAGCTGGCGAAGCTCGGCGGCCAGGGCATCGTCGGCGCGGGCCATGTTCACCTCGTCGTCGTCGCGCCCGCGGCGAGGGCGGGCGATTCGCGGGCTTGTCCCGTGGACGGCACAGGATATCACGTCGCCGCCGGCGGCCGGCCGGCCGTCACCAGGCGGTCCAGCCGCCCTCCACCGGGATGTTGGCGCCGGTCATGTACGAGCCGGCGTCGCTGGCAAGCAGCAGCAGCGCGCCCTTGAGCTCGCGTCGCTGGCCGAGGCGCTTCATCGGGGACTTGGCCGACAGGCGCGCGATCACCTCTTCCATCACCACGTCCTTGGGGAAGGGGCCGGGGCTGATGCAGTTGACGCGGACGTTGTCCTGCGCCCAGTAGACGGCGAGGTGGCGGGTCAGGTGGAGCGTGCCGCCCTTCAGCGCGTGGTAGGCGACGGGGCTGCGGAAGTCGAGGCCCTCGTAGGCGTCCGGGTACGAGCCGACCATGCCGTACATGGAGCCGATCATGACCACGCTGGCTGGCGCGCCGCGCTCGACGGCGTGGTCGCGCACCAGCCGCGCCAGCGCGAAGTAGCCCGCGTTGTTGGCCTGGTGGCGGGCGAACCCCTCGAACGTCTCGTCGGCGATGTCCCTGGAGTGCGCCTCGATGCCGTTGTTGACCAGCACGTCGATCTTGCCGGCGGCGGCCACGGCGTCGCGGAAGCCCTCGTCTATCGAGTCCGCGTCCATGTGGTCGAGCCGGACCCCGTGGTGGACGGCGCCGCCGGGGCTGGGCAGCCCTGCGGCCGTCTCCTGGGCGCGCTCCCTGTCGCGGCTCGACACGACGACCGAGGCGCCCGCCTCGGCCAGCGCGTTGGCGAACGACGTCCCGAGCCAGCCGGAGCCGCCGGTTATCAGCGCGGCCCTGCCGGTCAGGTCGAACAGCTCCTGTACCGTCGGCTCGTTGCTCTGTGTCATGCGAGGTCTCCTGGGAGTGGAGTCGGGCAGGGGGCTATCCGCGGCCGATGTACGGCATGTCGGAAGCCATGATCGTGATGAACTGGACGTTCGTGTCGAGCGGCAGGTTGGACATGTTGACGATCGTGTCGGCGACGTGCTCGACGTCGAATGTCGGCTCGACCATCATCGAGCCGTTGGGCTGCTGGCTGCCCTGCGCCGACTTCGCGGTCATGGGGGTGGCGGCGTTGCCGATGTCTATCTGGCCGCAGGCGATGTTGTACTTGCGGCCGTCGAGAGAGGTCGACCTGGTGAGGCCGGTGATCGCGTGCTTGGTGGAGGTGTAGGGGGCCGAGTCGGGCCGCGGCACGTGGGCGGAGATGGAGCCGTTGTTGATGATGCGGCCGCCCATCGGCTCCTGCGCCTTCATGATCTTGATCGCCTGCTGCGTGCACAGGAACGTCCCGGTCAGGTTGGTGTCGACGACGCGCTGCCAGTCCTCGTAGGGCAGGTCCTCCATCGGCACCTTCGTGGCGCCGTGGCCCGCGTTGTTGAACAGCACGTCGAGCCGGCCGAACGCCTCCTTCGTCTTCGCGAACAGCGCGCGGACCGACTCGGGGTCGCCTACGTCCGTCTGGACGGCGAGGATGGCCGCGCCCGCGCCGGCCGCCTCCACCGTCTCCTCCAGCGGCTCCATGCGCCGGCCCGCTATGACGACCGAGTAGCCGTCGCGCAGCAGCGCGAGCGCCGAGTGCCTGCCGATCCCCGTTCCGCCTCCGGTAACGATGGCCACGCGTCCGTTCGAGCTCATTGGTAGCGTCTCCTGGTCGTATGAGTGTTCTTGGTTCAGGTCTGGCCGGCGTCGCTGACGCACTGCTCCAGCAGGTCGAGGGCCGCCTTGGTGAACGTCCACATGTTGGCTTCGCGGTCGGTGTCGCCGGTCTCGAGGGTGATGGCCGCCTCGACCGGGCCGGCGACGGCGATGCAGGCGTGTCCGGGATCGTCGCCGTAGCGGTTCCCGGTCGGCCCGCTGGCGCCGGTCTCGGCCAGCCCCCACGTCGCGCCCAGCAGATCGCGGACCGTGTGGGCGTTGAGCAGGGCGTACTCCTCGGTGCTGGCGCGCATGCCCTCCATCGCCTCGTCGGGGACGCGCAGCAGGCCGCGCTGGGCCGTCCTCGTGTAGACGACGGCGCCGCCGCGGAAGTAGGCCGACGCGCCGGGCACCGCCAGCAGCGCGGCGGACACGAGCCCGCCCGCCGACGACTCGGCGATGGCGACGGTGTGTCCGCGCTCCTTCAGCAGCGCGCCGACGGTCTCGGCCAGCGGGGCGAGGTCCTGCATGGGTCGTCAGCCTTCCTTCGAGGTCCGGTCGCCTGCCACCTTACCATAGCGCCGCGCGCCGGCGCTTGGGCTGTGGGCGGAGGCGACTGGAGTCCCCTCTCCCCACGCGGGAGAGGGTTAGGGTGAGGGGGCGTACAAGGCTCACCCTCACCTCAGTCCTCTCCCGTCAAGCGAGACTAGGCAAACCTCAGTCGATCGGGTCGAAGAAGGTGAGGTCGGCGCCCAGGTTGTCCATCGCCGTCACCTCGTCGCCGCGTAGACGCGTCCGGACGTCGCCCGTGGGGTTCTTCAGCACGATCTCGGACTCCGCCAGCGGGAACTCGAAGCTGACAGGCCGGTTGACCGGGGGCTCCGGGACGAAGAAGTAGCCGTTGGAGACCCTCGCTCCGCCTCTCACGCCGTCGACCGTCGCGGCGGCGGGGTCGACCCACGGCGGCACGCGGACGAACAGCGGCGCGGGGCGCTTCACGGTCACGCGCAGCGCCGAGTGCGTGTAGGGCGACTCGACCCTGACCGAGTCGGTCTCGTGGTCGAACAGCATGTGCACCCAGTGCCCGGCGTCGTCCCTCCGCGTCACGTCCCTGTAGGCCTCGCATAGCGACGCGACGGCGCCGCCGACGATGTCCAGGTTGAAGCCGACCCTGGGCTTGGACGACTGCATGATGCCGAGCGGCTCGTGGCCGTACGGCGAGGGGAACCCGAAGCCGCCGCGCAGCCGCTCGGCCACGTTCTTCCTGCCGTCGACGTTGTCCGGGTTCGGCGGCTCCACGATGAACGAGACGTCGCGGAGCTGCGACGGCAGCAGGTGGCAGCGCAGTATCCTCTCGGCGTCGTGGAAATACTCCGTGTGGCCCCATCGGCCGAGGATCAGCGCGGTCTCGAGGATGTCGCCTGTGTTGTTCGCCTCGCCTCGGTTGGAGTCCTCTTCCGGTCGGCTGCCCTCGATGCTCCATCCGATCTCGTCCCGTATCTCCCAGAGCCCGTTGTCGTAGAAGGCTTTCACCCGTGTCATCAGGAACGAGTCGCGCGTCAGGTCGGCGAGCTGCGCAAGCGAGGACATGACGCAGGTCGTCGAGTGGCAGTGGCCGCCGAAGCGCGTGTCGTCGTAGGCGCCGTCGGCCCGAAACGCCTCGTCGAGCGCCCTGTCCTTGAGCAGCAGCGCCAGCTCCAGGGCCGGCCCGTGCCCGGTCGCCCGGTAGTGCTTCACGAGCGGCCCGATCGACCGGCCGACGCGGCTGACGAACGTCAGGTAGCCCGGCGCCAGCGGGGTCATTCCGAAGTCGCTGGACAGACGGTCGCCGTCCCACTCGCCGTCCGGCACCCAGTACTCGAATATCGCCGCTATGCTCGCCTCGGCGAGCCGGCGGGCCTTTGCCGAGTCGCGGTACTTCGCCAGGGAGTAGAGGGCGTGGAAGCCCTCGCGCACGTTGTGGTCCATCAGCACGATGGGGCTGCCGTCCGGCTCGGCGCGGTGGAGCGGCAGCGGGGCGACGCTGTAGGAGAAGAAGGCCGCGCGCGCCTGCTTGTCGACCGCGTCCTCGTCCAGTCGTACGCCGGCCGCGTCCTCGCCGTTGAGCATGGCGTTCAGGTGCCGTCCGGGCGAGTGGGCCTCGGAGCTGCCTCCGAGCGCGGCCACCGGTCGGACGCTGGCGCCGCCGTACGGGATGTCGCCGTCGTCCGCGTTGAACGCGTTCGACATGGCGCGGCACCCAAGCTCGATGGCGTCGCGGATGTCCCTGGTGTTGACGTCTTGCAGCTGGGTCATGGCGGCCCTCCGGAGGACTGTTGCATCGGCTTGGCGCAATGCTACAGGGCGCGGCCGGTTCGGGGAAGTCCCCGGGGCAGGGAACGTCTGAACCGGGATTCGTGGGATTAGGGGATTGGGTTGATTGGGAGGCAACGGGTGCGCGAGCGCATGGTCACCTTATACGCTGGTGGCTGGCGTCGGCCCCGGCATTGTCGTCCCGAGCGCAGCGAGGGACCTGGGGCGGGGGTTCCACGACTTGACCACGACGCGGCCCGCCTCGACCCAAGGCCCTTCACGCCGTTCAGGGCGACAATCGCCAAGGGACCTGCCGCGCGACATGTTGACCGGCGGGGCGGGCGCTCCTAGAATGTCTGCCGCAGCCAGCATGGGAGGAGACGATGAGCTACGTCAGCTTCGGCCGCAGCTCGGGCGGCGAAAAGGAGATCAAGGTTGTCCTCAAGGACGGCACCTGGATGACGACCCACTTCGTGGACGGCGAGCCGGACCAGCACATCATCAAGATGTTCGGCACCAACGAGCTGCCGACGCCGTGGTCTGAGGACACGGCCCGCGAGACCGTCATCGAGGAGCTGGCGGCCCGCAACCTGCACGCCGCGATAAGCTGAGCCTCCCGGCCGCGCCGCAAGCGCCCGGCAGCCCCCGGAGGTCGCGTCAATGCCTATCGAAGTCCCGACAGGACCCGGAGGCGCGGACAGGGGCAAGATCGCCGCTCCCGGCGGTCCGTGCTACTTCTGCGAGGCGGTCGCGGGCCGGACTGAGAAGGCGGTCGTCGAGGAGACTGAACGGACGCTCACGCTCGTGAACTGGATGCAATACGAGCGCGGGCAGGTCTACGTCATCGCCAGGCGGCACGCCCCGACGCTGCTGGACCTTACCGACGATGAAGCCGCCGCCGTCTTCCACACCGTCCGGCGCGTCGCCGACGCGCTCGTTCGCGCGTACGACCCGGACGGGCTCAACCTGATCCAGAACAACGGCGTCGTCGCCGGCCAGCAGGTCCCGCACTTCCACATGCACGTGGTGCCGCGCCGTCGGGTCGGCAGCGACTGGGGGACCGGTCCTCCCCATCTCGCCGTCCTGGAGGGCAAGACTCCGACCAAGCCTGAGCGCGACGTACAGGTCAGCCTGGAAGAAGAACACGAGATCGCCCGTCACATCCGGCGGTTCCTGGCGGCGCCGGCATGACGTGCCGTGGGACCCTTCTACGTGCGCCTGGGGCTCCGCTCGCCCCGGGTCCCCCGACGCTTCGTCCCCAAGAACCGCTCGCGCTGAGTGCCCCGACGCTTCGGCGGGGTGTATCGAAGGGCGCTGGTCGGCGAGAACGGCCCACCCGGTCATCGACCCCGCACCGCATCGGCCAACCGCTACAGGAGAAGACGTGAAATACGATCTGCTGATACGGGGCGGCACCGTCATAGACCCGTCACAGGGACTCGCCGACAGGCTGGATGTGGCGATGGCGCGAGGGAAGGTCGCCGCGGTCGAGCCGTCGCTCGACGCCTCCGACGCCGCCGAGGTGCTCGACGCAGACGGGCTGTTCGTGACGCCCGGCCTGATCGACCTTCACGTCCACGCCTACTGGGGCGTGTCGACCTACGGCGTCGACCCGGACGTCAGCAACGCCGCGAGGGGCGTCACGACCGCGCTCGACGCGGGCTCCGCGGGCGCGCTGACGTTCGGCGCTTTCCGCAGGCACACGCTGGCGCGGGCCGACACGCGGCTCTACGCGCTGCTGAACATCTCCGCCATGGGGATCATCTCGCCGACGATAGGCGAGCTCGAGGACGACCGCTGGGCCGACGTCGAGCTTGCGGTCGAGGCGGGGCTGGCGAACCGGGACTACGTCAAGGGCGTCAAGGCCAGGCTTGGGCGCCATCTCGTCGGCGACTCGGACGACGTGGAGATGCTCGACAGGGCGCTGGAGGCGGCTGAGCGCATCGGCGGCCTCGTCATGGTGCACGTCGGCAACACCCCGTCGCCGCTGCCCACGCTGCTGCGGATGCTCAGGGCGGGCGACGTCGTCACCCACTGCTTCCACGGCTTCGAGGACGGCGTGCTGGAGGAGTCCGGCGCCGTGCTGGAAGGCCTGGCGGAGGCGCAGGGCAGGGGCGTGGTCGTCGACCTCGGCCACGGCGGGGGCGGCTTCTCGCTGAAGGCCGCCGAGAAGGCCGTCGCGCACGGGCTGCTGCCCGACACGATCTCCTCCGACGTGCACACCGCCAGCATCGATGGCCCCGTCTACGACCTGCTCACCACGATGACCAAGATGCTGCACCTCGGCCTGCCGCTGGAGGACGTCATACGCCGGTCTACCGGGACGCCGGCCCGCGCGCTCGGCCTCGACGACAGCCTCGGCACGCTGCACGTCGGCGCCGAGGGCGACGCCGCCGTCCTCCGGCTGGAGGAGGGACGATTCGATCTGGTCGACCGCCTCACCACGATGACCGCGCTGGGGTCGACGCGTTGGGAGCCCGGCGTCCGCTTCGAGGCGACGCGCCGCCTGTCCCACGTCAGCACCGTCCTCCGCGGCCGCGTCTACCGGCCCTGGCTCAGGTAGCCGGTCTGGACAATCGACCCCGCGCCTCGCGTCTTTCTCCCTCTCCCTCGACGAGACCGTCCGCGATCCCGGTAGTTGCGCAAGAAGAAACTCCCTCTCCCTCGACGGGAGAGTCCGCGATCCCGGTAGTTGCGCAAGAAGAAACTCCCTCTCCCTCGACGGGAGAGGGCTGGGGTGAGGGTGAACATCCCCCTCCGCAACCCGCTTCCCGTGCGCCGACGGCACCGCCCTCATGCCTCGGACTCCTAGGCATTGACAAGAATCCGCAACCTGCGACGATGGGAATGTAGGTCCGGCGGACATTGCCTGGAAGAGAAGGGACGATCAGCATGACGTGGAGACCGGCGATGGCTGTGTTTCTTGCGGCGGCGGCGGCTGTCGCTGTTCTTGCCGCCACCGGCTGCGCCCGAGACGCGCCATCGGAGCCGGCGCCGACTCCGGCTGCGGCAGTGCAGCCGGCGGAGACCGCGCCGTCGACGCTTCCTACCGCCGCGCCGACGGCTGCCGTGATACCCACGGCCGCGAACACTCCGCTGCCGACGCAGACCGCCGAGTCCGATGCCGCCGTCGCCGTAGGCGCCACAGCCACAGCCGTTGCGGGCGGCGTCCAGCCGTTGCCGAGGCCGGTCGTGCCGGGCGTGGAGTTGCACGACTCGCAGGTGGTGACGGCGCCCGGCCGGATGCGCAGCACGATGGCGCCGTGGCGCGACGGCGGCGGCAACAGGTTCTTCTCGACGCATGTCTTCGGCACGCCGTTCATGCTGAACGAGAAGGGCGAGGTGGTGCCCTGGATCGCCACGGCCATCACGTCGAACGAGGAGATGACCGTCTGGACGATGAAGCTGCGCGAGGACGCGGTGTTCCAGGACGGGACACCGATCACCGCGGCGGACTTCAAGGCGTACTGGGAGCACGGCGCCAAGCCCGAGAACGTCGTTGCCTGGGGCGGCACCAGCCTAACGCTCGATGACATCATGGGCATGGACAAGCTCCGGAACGGGGGCATTACCGACGGGGCGAGTTTCAGGGTCGTAGAAGACTATAGGGAGGAGAGGCTGAATATCGAGGTCAGCGGTCCCATGCCCGCATGGCCCTTGCACATCGGGGGCTGGGAGGAACTGAGGGCCGGGGATGTCACCGAGGCAGCGGGTCTCAGGGTCGTCGACGACCATACCTTGGAGATGGCGCTCAGCGGGCCTATGCCCGCGTGGCCATTTCACATGGCGGCGTGGAACGTCGGAATATCGAAGGTGGAGCAGGTGCTGTCCGATGAGGGCTGGGGGAATGCGCCCATAGGCGCGGGCCCCTTCAGCCTAACCTACGATCCTGTCAGCGGGCTGACCGAGGTCACCCGGGTAGACCTGACCGACAGGCACTGGAACGGGCCGAGCGATACGCCGATCATCGAGAAACTGACAATGCCGGACATTCCCGACGAGCGGGCGCGGCTGCTCATGTTCGAAAACGGTGAGCTGGACGTGATGGCGATAGACCTTGAGACCTATCAGGCGGCGCTCGATCCTAGGCACCCGTACAACCGGCTGTTGTACGAATCACCGTATGGCGGCCTATGGCACATCCATATGAGAATGGAGGAACCGGTCTATGACCTCCTGGTCAGTAAGGCGTTGACCCACGCCGTCGACATGGAAAAGATCGTCGGTGCCGTATGGGGCCCGGCGGCGACCCACGCTAAGGGCGTGATATCGAGCCGGATTCCTTGCCACAATCCGGGCGCCAACTATCAACCGTACGATCCTGACCTGGCGCGGGAGCTGATGCCCACTTCATCGTACGGTGGACCCAATAGTTTGCCGCCGATCAAGATCGACCTCAGCCGACCTGACATGGTCCAGGTGGGTGTCGCGATGAGCGAGTACTGGAAGGACAATCTGGGCGTCGAGCTCGACATTCTCAAGCGGGAAAACGGGGTGCCGAGGCGCTACGATGCGCAGCTATACGGGATGATCCTGGCATCGTGGATCCCCGACCCGTCTCGGATCGTCATCAATCTGTTGCCAGACCACTTCTTCCCAGAGTACATGCCCCCTCATACCGGGCACTGGCCTCCCCGCCTCCATGCGCTCGCCGAGTACGCGTCTTCGCTGCCACTGGACGATCCGGAACGGTGTGCCGCCTTCCAGGCGGTCGAGGAAGAGTACCTGGAAAAGGTCTACAGCATTCCAATCAGGGAAGTCGACCCGGTCAGGTGGGTCGTCCAGCCGTGGCTCCGCGGGTTCGAGAGCAGCTTCAACGTCGACTTCAACACGCTGACGACGGCCTACGTCGTGCGGCACTAGCGCCCCGGACCTGGGGTGGCCGCCGCGGTCCAGTACAGATTTGCCGCGATGCGGCTTTGTACGAGCAATTGCGTATGCTTCTTGCGGCCCATAGGGAAGGCGGGTTTCAAACCCGCCGCTACGGTTGGCAATCCACGGCGTGCCCAAAACGAAATGGTATAGGGCTAGCCGTCGCCGGCGCGGGGCACCGGGCCGGCTTCGGTGCGGCTACTCGAACCAGAGGGCGTAGAGGCGCGCGCGGCGCAGCTTGAAGCGCAGGCGCACCAGCTTGCCCTGCCACGCTGACAGGTCGGACTCGCCGTTCCAGGTCACGGTCTCGTCGACGCCGCCGATGGTGACCTCGTCGCAGTCGGCGAAGGTCCGGCCGGGGATGGGCTCGGCGAAGGAGTGCGACTCGTTGGTCGAGTCGGCGATCTCGACGCTGATGCCGCCGCGGTACCGGGTCCAGCCGTTGATCCTGAGGCGCGCTCCCTCGAAGACGAACGGGGTCGTCGCGAAGTAGCCGTCCTCGGCGGCCTCGAGGTATACGAAGCCGTCCTTGCGCCAGGTCGCCAGCGCGATCTGGCCCGCGTAGCCGGGGAACGGGCTGGTCGGGCTGGGGTAGAGCGGCTGCTGCAGGTTCTCGGGCCGCGAGTACTCGTTGTTGTGCGTGCGGACGCAGGGGATCACCGCGATGGACGACTCGTCCGACCTGGTGCTGACGACGCCGGCGCCGGCGAAGAAGCCGGCCGTCCAGTCGCGCCTCGGGGCGCCGCTCGTGCCGGGATCGCCGCCGCCCAGCACCGGCTCCCGCGTGTGGCGCTCCCACTGGACGCCGTCGCGGCTCGTCAGGAGCTGGATCTGGGTGATGTCGATCTCGCGCTCGAAGAAGGCCGGGAACATCAGGTGCGCGTCGGCGTCGGGCCACACCGCGTAGCCGTTCGTGTAGATGTCGGCGCCCGGGTGGTCGTGGACGGCCGTCGTCACGATGGTCTCGGGGATCGGCCAGCGGCGGAAGTCTTCGGTTTCCGCGTAGGCGATGGTGCGGCGGCCGTGGGCCATGCCGGAGGAGTGCGTCGTCCAGCCGCGGAAGTAGCCGCAGTAGACGCCGCGGTCCTCGTCGTAGCGGGCGACGATCTGGGTGTCGCTGAAGTACTCGGGGATCACCGGCTCCTCGATCCCGTGCCAGTCTATGCCGTCCGGCGAGGTGGCGCCGTAGACGCAGCGGGCGCCGTCGGACCGCCTGCCGCGGTGGATGATCTTGTAGCGCTCCGCGGGCGGCGCGCCCGGGTCCTTGAAGACGGTCGCCGTCGGCACCGGCCGGCCCAGGGCGCGGTTCGTGCCGTAGACGATGTTGTTCTCGGTCGTGCCCCGCCAGTCGACGGTGCCGACGGTCGGCTTCGTCCACGAGACGCCGTCTTCGGACTCGGCGTAGCAGAGGTAGTAGCTGAAGGGGTTCTGCTGGCCCTCGGACAGGGCGTCGCCCGCCATCTGGTTGTAGCAGGTGTAGTAGAGGCGGAAGAGTCCGTCGTCGTCGATGATCGTGGTGTGCAGGGTGAAGGAGGTCTCCCAGGGGTGCTCCATCTCGACCATCGGCTCGGGCTCGACGCGGGGCGTCCCGACCCTGAGCCGGATGCCCCTGGGCGTCTCCCACTCGGTGCCGAGCGCGTCAGCCCACGAGACGGCGTAGCCGGGCTCGACCAGGCTCCAGTCGGCGAATACGTGCTTCTTCGCGTCCAGCTTCTCGCGGACCATCAGCGCCATGGGGGGTCTCCTGGGGGGATAGTGGGTAGTGGATAGTGAATAGTGGATAGTTAAGAGGGCGCGTTGGGTGGCTGTGCGCCGGGGCACACTGTATCATCTCTGGTGGCGGGTGTTCAGGGGTTTGGGCTGCCGCGGCCGCGAGGGTTTCGCATGACGGTCATTCCGGCGGAGTGAGCCTGCATAACCGTCGGTCCCGCGCAGAGCCTGACCCCTCGTGCAGACGGGGGCGGGATCCCATGGGAAACGTCTGAACCGTGATCCGCGTGATTTGGTGATGGAGATGATTGGCCCCGGAGGATCACCCTCACCTCAGTCCTCTCCCGTCAAGGGAGAGGAGGCAAGACTCCGGCGCGTCGCCTGGAATCTGCCGGTGAACCTGGCAGCACGGATGCTGGCACGTCCAGGGGCAATGGGTCCCTGTCCCTGGTCCCAACTATCCACTATTCACTATCCACTACCCACTACCCCATCGCTTTCGCCATGACCTTTTCGAGGCGCTTGCGGCCTCGGAGCGGGCCGACGATGGCCATGTTGAGTCTTTCGGGAATGAGCAGCCGGGTTGCCGTGTCGGTGACCTGGTCGGCGGTGACGGCCTCGATCTGCTCGATGACGTGGGGGACGTCGGCCATGCGGCCGACGAGCGACTCCTGCCCGCCCATCCAAGCGGCGACGGCCCTGCTGTCCTCCATGCGCAGCATCAGCCTGCCCGCGATGAGGCGCTTGGCGCGCTCGACCTCGTCGGCCGGGATGCCCTCCCTGGTGCGGCCCATCTCGGCCAGGATGGCGGCGGCTGCGGTGTGGGCCTTCGACGGGTCGGCGCCCGAGCTGACGGCCAGCGCGCCGCAGTCGCGGAAGTAGATGACGGAGCTGTGGACGTCGTAGGCGAGGCCCAGCCGCTCGCGGACCTCCAGGAACAGCCGGCTGCTCATGCCCTCGCCGAGGATGACGCTGAGCAGGTCGAACGCGTGGCGGTCCGGGTCGGTCATCGACGGGCCCGGCACGGCGATGGAGATGTGCGCCTGCTCCGTCGAGCTGTACTCGACCTCGAGCCGCGGCTCCGCCTGCTCGCCCTCCCACGGCGCCCACTCGGTCGGCTCGCCCGGCTTCCAGTCGGCGCACAGCCCGGCGATCTGCTCGACGACGGCGTCGTGGGTCAGGCTGCCTGCGGCGCTGACGACGATGTTCGACGGCGTGTAGTAGCGCTCCACGTGCGCCAGCACGTCGTCCCTGGTCGCGCGGCCGACCGACTCGCGGGTGCCGGCGATCTCGCGTCCGAGGGGATGCTCGGGCCACAGCAGCGCGTCGGTGAGGACGTCGGCGCGGGTGCCGGGGTCGTCCTCGACCATGCGCTGCTCCTCGTAGATGACCATGCGCTCCTTGTCGACGTCCTCCTGCCGGTGGAGGGAGTTGCGCAGCATGTCGACGAGCAGGTCGAGGGTCTCCTCCGCGTGGGGCTCGGGCACCTTGCTCCAGTAGGTCGTGATCTCGTGCTCGGTGGCGGCGTTGATCTCCCCGCCGACGGCCTCCACGGTGCCGCTGATGTCCTTCGGGTCGGGCCTGCGGCGGGTGCCCTTGAAGACGAGGTGCTCGATGAAGTGTGAGAGCCCGGCGCGGTCGTCGTCCTCGTACCGGGAGCCGACGCCGACGAAGGCGCAGGCGGTGACCGACCGCGTGTGCGGCATGGCGCTGGTGACGACGCGGAGGCCGTTGTCGAGCGTGGTCTTCTCGTAGCCGGGTCCGGCGTCGTCGGGGTGGTCGGTCATCGGCGGGATTCTAGGCCAGCGCCCCGGCGGCGGTCAATCTGGCCGGTCGTCCTGGCGGTCGGTGATAACATGAGGCAGCCTGGAGGACAGGACCCTGTTCGTGTTGGCTCTTCCCATGCTCCGCGAAAGGACTCCGATGCCGCGGCTCCGATGGATGCTGAGACCGTGGGCCGTCGCCGTGTTCGCGTCGGTGTTGGCCGTGTTCGGCGCGTCGGCGTGCGGTGAGGGCGGCATCACCCAGGCTCCGGAGCCCGGCGTCGAAAGCGCGCCTCGGGTAGCGCCGCCGGTGGTGCCCGAGGAGGTGAAGACGGAGATACGGTTCCGCGTCGACAGCGGGTACAACATGAGCATCGTCGTTGGGCTGGTCAACGCGGGCGGCGCGACGTATTACTCCTACGGGACGACCTCGGCGGGCAGCGGCGTCGTGCCTACGGAGGACACCGTGTTCGAGATCGGCTCGATCACGAAGGCGTTCACGGCGCTGATGCTGGTCGAGATGGCGGATCGCGGCGAGCTCTCCCTCGACGACACGATCGCGGACCACCTGCCGGCCACGGCGCTGTCTTCGGGCGGCGCGGAGACCAGCCTGACGGCGCTGGCGACCCACACGGCGGGACTGCCGAGGCTGCCGGACAACCTCCACCTCACAGACCCCGACCGGCCGTACGCCGGGTACACCGTCGCCGACCTGTACCGGTACATGGCGCGTTTCACGCCGCCCGCGTCCGCCACCCGCTACTCCTACTCCAACGTCGGCTACGGCCTGCTCGGCCACGTCCTCGAGCGGCAGTCCGGGAAGAGCTACGGGGAGCTGACGACGGACCTGGTCACGGGCGAGCTCGGCATGGGCGACACCGTCATCGAGCCCACGGAGGAGATGCGGGCCCGGATCGCCCAGGGGCACAGCGGGGTGGTAGAGACGCCGCGATGGGAGAACACGACGCTGGCGGGCGCCGGCCGGCTGCTGTCGACGGCGCGGGACGTGGTGACGTTCCTGTCGGCGAACCTGGGCCTCAGGGACACCGCGCTGCGCGATTCGATGCTGCGGACCCACGAGCCGCGGCTGTCGACCGGCGAGACGGGCGTACAGATCGCGCTGGGATGGCACGTCAGGACGGTGGGAGAAAGGCAGATCGTCTGGCACGACGGCGGGACCGGCGGGTACAGCAGCTACGCCGGCTTCCTGCGGGACGGCGGCATGGGCGTCGTCGTGCTGTCCAACACTTTCGAGAGCGTCAACGACATCGGCCTGCACCTGCTCGCGCCGGACGTTCCGATGGAGACGCTGCCGGCGCCCGCGCAGATCGACCCGACTGCGCTGGAGCGCTACGCGGGCAGCTACGAGTTCAGCCCGGCAGGCACGATGGAGGTGCGGGTGACGCGCGGGCACCTGGCGGCGGCGTTCGAGGGCGAGTCCGAGGCCACGCTGTATCCGCGGGGGCGACACGCCTTCTACTACCGCGTGGCCGACGCCCGGATCACCTTCGTCGAGGACGACCGGGGGGGCATATCGGGACTGATCCTGCACCAGCCGAACGTGGACCGGACGGCCGTGCGCAAGGGCGCCGCGCCGGAGACCGTAGCGCGGGCCGCCGCGCCGTCGGAGATCATCCTGGTGCCGTTCACGAACGAGGGCTTCGGGATTCGCGGCGTCGTGCCGGCGGGATGGGTCGAGTTCGTCCCCGGAGGGTACAAGCGGGCGGCGTCGGACGACGTCGCGCTGTACCAGCAGGCCGCCGCAGGCGAGGCTACCGCGGAGAGCGTGCTCGGCGCGCTGTCCGCGGAGCTGGGCCTGGACGGCTCGCCGCGGCCGTCCGGGGCGATGGAGACGGACGGCGCGTCCTGGTCGCTGTTCGAGGTGGAGGCGCAGGGGCAGTCATTCGACATCGCCGTGGCGGAGGGCGGCGACAGGGTCGTCGCGGTCGTGCTCCGCAGCCTGCGGACCCTGCGCGGGTTCTACCGGGACGAGGTGTTCCTGCCCGTCGTAGAGGCGGTCACGGTGCTCGAGTAGGCGGGGCGGCCGGCGCCTTGCCATGGGAGGACTGCCGACATGAAGATTGCCGACGTCAAGACGTTCCCGGTCCGGGCCGGGATCAGGAACCTGCTCATCGTCAAGGTCGAGTCGGACGACGGGCATCACGGCTGGGGCGAGTCGGGCGTCGTCGGACGCGAGCTGGCCGTCGAGGGCGCGGTGCGACACTTCCGCGAGTTCCTGGTCGGCAAGGACCCACGCCGCATCGGCGCGCTGTGGCAGGAGATGTACCGCGGCCAGTACTTCGAGGGCGGCCGCATCCTGACCGGGGCGATCTCGGCCATAGACATCGCGCTGCACGACCTAGTCGCCCGGAGCCTGGGCGTGCCGGTCTACCAGCTTCTCGGCGGCGCGCACCGCGACTGGGTGCCGTGCTTCACGACGTCGGGCGCGCCGATGGGCCCCGAGGCCGTGCGGGACGCCCGGCGGCTGGTCGACGAGGGCTGGCCGGCGATACGGTTCGGCTGGGGCGCGCACGACACGGGCGGCGACGAGCTGCTGTTCGAGCCACGGGAGTCACTGCCGGTCACGGCGGAGTGGATTTCCCGGATAAGAGAGGAGGTCGGCAGGGCCCCGGTGCTGGGGATCGAGTACCACCACCGGCTGAGCGTTGCCGAGGCTGCGTCGTTCTGCCAGATGCTGCCGCCCGGCACGATCGACTTCCTGGAGGAGCCGATCCGGGCGGAGACGCCGGCCGCCTACGCGGCGCTGCGCGCCATGACGGACGTGCCGTTCGCCATCGGCGAGGAGTTCTCGAGCAAGTGGGCGTTCCTGCCGTATATCGAGCGGGGGCTGACGAACTACGCGCGTATCGACGTGTGCAACGTCGGCGGGTTCACCGAGGCGATGAAGGTCGCCGGCTGGTGCGAGGCGCATTACATCGACCTGATGCCGCACAACCCGCTGGGACCGATCAGCACGGCGGCCAACCTGCACCTCGCGGCGGCCGTGCCCAACTACGCGTGGCTGGAGGAGCGCACGCGGGACCTGCGGTTCAGCGACGAGATGTTCCCGGGGCAGCCGAAGCTGGAGGGCGTGCGGTACCCGGCGCCGTCCGGGCCGGGGCTGGGCGTCGAGTTCGACGAGACCGAGGCAGGCGGCCCGTTCGAGTTCTGGGAGGCCCCGCACCTCCATCGCAGGGACGGCTCCTACACGAACCACTGACGGGTTTTCTGCGCACTGTCGTCCTGAGCGGAGCCGAAGGACCTGGGGCGGGGTCTCCTCGCACGGGCCCACCACGTCGGCGTCGCCCCGCCCCAGGCCCGTCACTTCGTTCGGGGCGACACTCTGAGCCGGCCCAACAGTTGACCCGGTTGGCGCGGCGTAACTATAATCGTGACACCCCGTCTGTTGTTTCCTGAAAGCCGTTCGTCTTACGACGGCTGATGCAATCCAAATTCGAAGTTCTTTCGTACTATGTATGTAGACGGGAGTGCCAGGCAGATGGTCGAGACCCAAGAGCAGACAGACGAACAGGCAGCGGCGCAGGCGACGATCGACGTCCGAGGCGTAACCAAGGCCTTCGGGAGCAACGTCGCCGTCAACGACGTCAGCTTCCAGGTGAACAAGGGCGAGGTGGTCGGGTTCCTGGGGCCGAACGGCTCGGGAAAGACGACCACGATGCGGCTCATCACGTCGTACTACACGCCGGACAGCGGGACGATCCGGATTGAGGGCGTGGACAACCAGGACCACGACCGGACGACCCGGGCCGCGATCGGATACCTGCCCGAGAACAACCCCCTGTACGAGGACATGCTCGTCACCGAGTACCTCGATTTCGTCTCCGACCTGAGGGGCCTGACGAGCGACCGGAGGCGGTCGAACATCGAGCAGGCGGTCGAGGAGACCGGGCTGCACGAGGTCTTCTACCGCCCGATCAACCAGCTATCCAAGGGCTACCACCAGCGCGTTGGTCTGGCCGGCGCGATCCTTCACCGGCCCGAAATCCTGATCATGGACGAGCCCACCGAGGGTCTGGACCCGAACCAGCGGCTGCCGATCCGCGAGCTGATCCGGTCGGTCGGCGCCGACCGGACGGTCCTGCTGAGCACGCACGTGCTGCAGGAGGTGCAGTTCACCTGCGACCGGCTGCTGATAATCAGCCGCGGCCGGATCGTGGAGCAGGGGACGGTTGAGGAGCTGCGCAACCGGGCGCGTAGCGGTCTCATCGTGCAGGTGGAGATCGAGGGCGAGGACATCGAAAAGCACCTGCGCAACGTGAAGGGCGTCGCGACCGTTCACGGGCTTCCGAGAGTCGAAGGCAGGGAACGCTACTCGATATCGGTGTCCGCGGACACAGACGTGCGGCCCGGCATCTTCGACCTCGCCAAGAGGCGCAACTGGGTGATCTGGGACATGCACCAGGAGAGCGGGCGACTGGAGGACCTGTTCCACGAGCTGACGGTGAGCGCCGAGGAGGCGCGGCCCTGGTACGCCGAGGGCCCGCTGGAGACGGCCGAGGAGACGGAGGAGTGATGAAGCAGTTCTTCGCCCTGCTCCGCAAGGAGATCAAGGCGTACCTCGACCAGCCCACGGGATACATACTCCTCGTCATCTTCGTCGGCGTCAACTCGTACCTCTACTTCCGGTCCGCGGTAACCGCCGAGGAGGCCTCGCTCCGGCCGCTGGGCGACTTCCTGCACCTGCTCCTGCTGGGGGTCTTCGTCGCGGCGGCGACGATGAGACTGTTCGCCGAGGAGCAGCGGGACGGCACGCTCGAGCTGCTGTTCACGCACCCGATCCGGGTGCTGAACGTCGTGGTGGCGAAGTTCCTGTCCGGCGTGGCCTTCGTGGGCGTAGGCGTGCTGCTGACCGTGGGAATCCCGCTGGCCATCTCCACGGCCGGGGACATCGACAGCGGCGCCGCGGTGGCGCAGTACATCGGCACATTCCTGCTCGTGGGCGCGCTCGTCTCGATAGGGATGTTCACGTCGAGCCTCACCCGCAACCAGATCGTGGCGTTCATCCTGTCGTTCACCGTGTTCGTGGTGCTGCTGCTGATCGGGCTGGAGTTCGTCACGCTGGCGCTGCCGCGGGAGATCGCCATCCTGTTCCAGAACCTCAGTCCCACGACCCACTTCTCGGACCTGACGAGGGGCGTGCTGAACCTGCGGGACATCCTCTACTTCCTGACACTGATGTCGCTGTTCATCAGCGCGACGTTCCTCGTCGTGCGGGGCAAGAGCGTCAGCCACAGGTCGCCGCTGTACCGGAACCTGCAGGCGGGCGTGGCCGGGCTCGTCGTGATCAGCATACTGGTGGGCTGGTTCGGCGGCCGCCTCAGCGTCCGCTGGGACCTGACGGAGCAGGGGCTGTTCACGCTGAGCGACGCCTCCAGGGCGGTGCTGGACGACCTGGACGACATCGTGACCATCAAGCTGTTCTCCTCCAAGGAGCCCGGAGTCCGCGCGGCGCCGATAACGCGAGACCTGAACGACTTCATGGCGGACGTGGCAGGAGCGTCGGACGGCAAGGTGCGCGTTCTGCAAAGGCACCCGGACGTGGACGAAGACGCCGAGGTCGAGGCGCAGCAGTCGTACGTCCAGGCGGTCGAGGTGACCGACCAGAGTGAGGGCGAGCTGAACGTGAAGACCGAGTATCTCGGCTTCGCGATGCGGTACGCGAACCGGCAGTTCTCCGTGCCGGTCGTGGCCAGCCTCAGCGGGCTCGAGTACACGGTCATGAGCCGCATTTACCGGATGGCGCTGAAGGAGCCGAAGACTATCGGGTTCTTCCTGAACCACGACGAGGAGGCGCCGGGCCCGCAGCTCAACACGCTCCGGATCCAGCTTCTGCAGGACCACAGGACCAGGGCGGTGGAGCTGGACGAAAACGGGATGATCGACCTGGCCGACGTCGACGTGCTCGTGCTGCCGGACCCGACGAAGTTCATACCCCGGACCGCGCTGGACCAGATCGACGTGTTCCTCGCGGAGGGCGGCGACGCCATATTCCTGCTCGACCCGATCATCATCCCCGACCCCAACCAGATGATCGGCTACCCCAACGTGTTCAGCGTGGCCGACTTCGTCGAGAAGTATGGGGTCAAGGTCAACCGCGACGTCGTCTTCGACGTGCGGCAGAGCCAGGTGCTCAACGTGCCGAGCAACTTCGGAACGGTGCCCAGGCGATACCCGTACTTCCCCAGGGTGAACACCTCGGAGAACAAGATCTCGGGCGGCGTTCCGTCGATCGTGATGCCCTGGGGCAGTTCGCTCGAGCAGGTCGGGACGGGAGACCCCTCCATCGAGGTGGAGATCACGCAGCTTCTCGAAACGAGCAGGTTCGCGGGCCTGGACACCGAGTACCAGAACCTGTCCCTGGAGTCCCCGCGGCTGGACGACGTCCAGGAGAGCGAGCTCGACACGAGGGTGATGGCCGCGGCGATCACCGGCACCCGCTGCCCGCCCGCGAATCCCGGCTGCGAGAAGGACCCGAGCAAGGTCTTCAGGATCATCGTCGTGTCCGACGCCACCTGGGCCGATGACGGGATGGCGGGCCAGTACCAGGAGCACCTGCCGCTGGCGGTCAACTGGGTCGACTGGCTGACGCAGGACGACGCCCTGGCGACGATCCGGGCGAAGCGGGCGACCATCAGGCCCTTGATCTTCGACTCGACCAGGCACCGTAACCTGGTGCAGTACAGCAACATTGCCGGTGTGCCGCTCCTCATCATGATTGCCGGTCTGGCGCGCTACCTGCTGAGGCGCCGGACCACCCGGAAGGTTTACTCGAAGTGAGTAGAAGACAGCTAGGACTCGTCGGCGCGGCCCTCGTATTGCTCGTGGTGGTCGCCGTTCTCGCGGCGGTGTTGAGCTCCGGCGTCAGCGAGCGGGAGCTCACGGACGTCAGCGAGCTGACCACCGACTCGCTGGACCAGGTGGTGGTCAGGGACGAGACGACACAGGCCACCCTGCTCAAGGAGGACGGCGCCTGGATGGTGGGCTCCTACCCGGTGGTGGCGTGGCTGCTCGAGGCGCTGTGGGCCGTGACCGACCAGCTCGACGGTGCCGACCTGGTCGCCACGAACCCGGACAACCACTACCTGATGGGCGTGACGCCCGCGACGGGCTCGGTCGTCCAGTTCTGGAGCGGCGGCGAGCTGCTGGAGGAGTTCTTCGTGGGCGACCGTGAGTTCGCCCGCGCGGCGCCCGGGGCCGAGATAACGTCCCCCTGGACTCAGAACGCGAGCTCGTGCTTCATCCGGCGTCCCAACGAGGACGAGGTCTACTCCGTCTTCTGCGAGGAGCCGAACCGCTTCCTGCCGGTGCCGACCTGGTGGGCCGACCCGATCATCGTGCAGCTCCTCCCGCAGGACATACAGTCCGTCACGGTGCGGTACCCCGACTCCAGCTACCAGCTCAACAAGGTGTCCGGAATCGAGTGGCGCCTGGACGACGGCGAGCAGGAAGCGAACCTGACCAAGACGGTCGACGTGATAGAGCGGTTCCGGCTGTTCGCGGCCGATGCCTACCCGGACGAGACGGAAGCGGCCGGGGTCGACTTCAGCCAGGCCGACGCCGCGGTGTCGCTCGTCATCGAGGAGCAGGACACCGGCGTCCGGCGGGACATCACGATCCTGTTCGTCCGCCGCGACGACGAGTACTACCACGTCAAGGACGCCGCGACCGATTGGAGCTACCTGGTCACGACGACCTCCACGGCGTCGATCCTGCAGCCGAGAGACTGGTTCCTGACCTCGCTCAGGCCTCGCGCCGCGGCGACGACGACGGCCCCGTAGCGGTCCGCCCCAGCCCCTGGCGCCGTCCCGCCGTTCCCGGCGGCGCCGTCACTCGATGAGGCGCCGGCGCAGCAGGGCCGCGGCCAAGGGCGTCAGCGCGGCGGCCAGGACGACCACGTATAGCGCCGACAGCAGGTGGGACATGCCCAGGTCCCCGCTCTCGAATCCCCGCGCGAGGTGCACGCACGGCGTCAGCGGCGCCGCCCACGCTATCGGCTCGACCCAGTCCGGCAGCACGGAGATCGGGAAGAACGCTCCGCTGAAGAAGTAGAGCGGCGAGGCCACCACCGTGAACGTCAGCGAGAGGACGTGCACGTTCGGGGACAGCGCCGCGAATACCAGGCCCATCGCGCCGAACAGCATGCCCGTCAACGCGGCCGCGAGCAGGATGCCCGGGCCCGATACCGGGTCGATCCAACCCAGCACGGCCGCCACCGTGCCGATGCACAGGGCCGTGATGAGGGCCCGGCTGACGGCCCAGGATATGTCTCCCAGGGCGATCTCCACCGTGCTGACGGGGGCGGTCAGGGTGGTCTCATAGACGCCCTTCTGGATGCGGAAGAAGGAGCCCCACGAGCACTCGAATATGGCGTGGAACATGCCGGAGCCTATGATGATCCCCGGGGTGACGAACCGGACGTAGCGCACGCCGTCGACGTCGTCCACCAGCGCCCCGATGCCCAGGCCAATGCCGAGCAGGATCACGAACGGCTCGACGAAGTACCAGGTCGCGGAGGGAAGCCATGTCCGCCGCAGCACGAGGGCGTGCCGGAACCAGATTCCCGTGATGCTGCGCAGCCTCACGCCCGCGAAGTACACCCCGCGCGCCGCGACCATCAGTCGTCCGTCAGCGTCCTGCCCGCCATGGACAGGAATACGTCCTCGAGGTTGGCGGGCCGGTAGGAGACCCGGACGCCTTCGAGGCCGGACAGGTCCGGCCGGGCCCCGCTGGGCGACGTCACGGTGATCACGGCCCCGGCGTCCCGGTAGTCGAGACCGGCGTTCGCGATCCAGGACACGACCTCCCGGCGCGACCCGTTCGACACCCGCACCTGCGCCACCTCCGCTCCGGCGTGCCGGCTCACCAGGTCGTCCGGCGTTCCCTCCGCGAGGAACTTCCCGTGGTGCATGATGGCGAGCCGGTCGCAGAGCGCCGCGGCTTCCTCCATGTAGTGAGTGGACATGAGCACGGTGACTCCCGCCTGCTTCATGGTGTCCAGCTCCTGCCAGACGCGGTTGCGGCCCTGCGGGTCGAGGCCGGTGGTGGGCTCGTCCAGGACGATCACCTGGGGGCTGGTCATGAGGGCGCGCGCTATCGCGAGCCGTCTCTTCATGCCGCCGGAGAGGTTGTCGATCTCCTCGGTCGCCCTGTCGGTGAGATCGAAGAACATCAACACGGCGTCTGCGCGCTTCTCCGCCTGGCCGCGGGAGAGGCCGCTGACGAACCCGTACACGACGAGGTTGTCCCTGGCGTGGAGGTCGCCGTCCAGGCCGTCCTGCTGGGTCACGACGCCCAGCACGTTGCGCACCTTCCTGGCGTCGCGGGTGACGTCGATGCCGGCCACCGTCAGGCCGCCCGCGGTCAGCGGAGACAGCCCGCTGACGAGCTGCATGGTGGTGGTCTTGCCGGCGCCGTTGGGGCCGAGCAGGCCGAAGGTCTCGCCGCGGCGCACCTCGAACGAGACATCGTCGACCGCGACGATGTCTCCGAACCGCTTGGTCAGACCCGACGCGCGGATCACCGCCGGGTCGCTTCGTCCGTTCACGTCCGCTCCCTCGTCCCGCGGCAGATCGGGCCGGCGGTAAGCCTCCCGGTCGGTGTTCCGCAGGCGGGACGCAATACTGTGGACGCCAGCGTCGTTCTATGTCAAGAGCGTACAAGACGCTGAGCGCGCCGGTTGCGGCGGCGCGAAGGGCGGCAATATACTGGACGGGCATGTTCCGGGGTATGTCGGCCTCTCCGGTCCCCCCGCCGAACGCCTTCGGCCGACAGGGCTCCCGGCATCCGCCCAATCGAGACCCGGAGGTATTGCCGCTGGCCCGCCGCCGTCGCGCGGTGAGGCCGTCGGGTTGTCATATGCTGGCGTTGCAGTATAGAAAAAGCGTCGCGCGGTACGTCTGGGTTAAACTTCTCGGAGGGCGGTTCCCCAGGATGCTGACCGCCCCCGGAGCGTTTCTCAGGATGACACACCTGCCCGAGCCCGGCCTGCCGACCGAAGAGTGGGTCAGGGTGCGCCCGATTCTGAGCGGCGTCTGTGGGTCCGACGTGGCCGCGCTGTCGGCGAAGGGGAGCATCTACCTGTCCGCGTTCACGTCCTTCCCGTTCGTGCCGGGGCACGAGGTGGTGGGGCGGGTCGTCGAGACCGGCGCCGGCGTGAAGGAGTTTGCGGCCGGGGACCGGGTCGTCCTGGAGCCGGCGCTGGGGTGCGCGGTGCGCGGCCTGGCCGAGCCGTGCGCGCAGTGCGCATCGGGGCACTACGCCAACTGCGAGCGGGTGATGGAGGGGGACATCTCGTCGGGCATCCAGACCGGGTACTGCCGCGACACCGGCGGCGGCTGGAGCGGGAGCTTCGTCGCCCACCGGAGCCAGCTCTACGCGGTGCCGGAGGCCGTCTCGGACGAGGCGGCGGTGCTCGCCGAGCCGCTGAGCTGCGCCGTCCACGGCGTGCTGGAGGCGGGCGTCGCCGACGGGGCAGACGTGCTGGTCGTCGGCGGCGGCACGATCGGGCTGCTCACGGTGGCCGCGCTGAGCAGGCTGGCGCCCGGAGCCAGGGTGACGCTGGCGGCCCGGCACGAGCACCAGCGCCGCCTGGGCGAGAAGCTCGGCGCGGACAGGGTCGTCACGGCCGGCCGCGGCCTCGAGGCCGCGCTGGCGAAGCTGACCGGCGCCGCGCTGCTGCCCCTGGAGATCGGCAAGCCGGCGGTCGTCGGCGGGTTCGACGTCACGTTCGAGTGCACCGGGTCGCGCGGCGGAATCGAGGACTCCGTAAGGTGGACACGCGCGCGGGGCAAGCTCGTGCTGTCTGGCATGCCGGACCCGAACAAGCTCGACATGACCCCGGTCTGGTACCAGGAGCTCCGGGTGATCGGGGTGTACGCCTACGCGGCCGAGTCCCGGAACGGCGCCCGCCCGAAGACGTTCGACATCGCCCTGGAGATGCTTGCCGACGACGGGTGGGCCGACAGGATAGCGGCGCTGGTCACCCACCGGTTTCCCCTGAGACGCCGCGGGCAGGCCATAGTGACCGCGATGCGGCCGGGCAGGCACGGCGCGGTCAAGACGGTCTTCGACCTGGCCGACGCGGCCTGAACCGGGCCAGCAGTGCAAGGAAGGACCACGTGAACGCAAACGGCTTCGACAAGTCCGATCTCGTCCGATACGTCGACGACAACTCCCGCTACGTCTTTCACCAGGGCGAGAGCTTCAGGTTCGAGCGGCTGCCGAGAGGCACGCGGGTCATATACCCGCCGCCGCCGATGCCGGCCATCGAGGACATGGACTCCGCGATCGAGCAGGCGCTGGAGGACCCGCTCGGGTCCGACCCGCTGTCGGCGCGGCTGCGGCCGGGCATGAAGGTCACCATCGCCTTCGACGACATCTCGCTGCCGCTGCCGCCCATGGCGCGTCCGGACGTGCGTCAGCTCGTCATCGAGAAGGTGGTCGCGAAGCTGGCCGAAAACGGCATAGACGACGTGCACCTGGTCGCCGCGCTGGGCCTTCACAGGCGCATGACCCCCGGCGAGCTGAAGAGGGCGGTCGGCCGCAGGGTCTTCGGGCAGTTCCACCCGGACCGGCTCTACAACCACGACGCCGAGGACGCGGACAACATCGTCATGGTCGGGGAGACGTCCCAGGGCGAGGTGGTCGAGCTGCCGAAGCGGATCGTCGACTCAGACCTGCTCGTCTACGTCAACGTCAACCTGGTAGCCATGGACGGCGGCCACAAGTCGATCAACACGGGCCTGATCACCTACCGTACCCTGAAGCACCACCACAACGTCCACACGCTGATGCACTCGACGTCGTACATGGACCCGCCGAGCTCCGCGCTGCACGACTCCTGCGCCCGGATGGGCGAGGTCGTCGAGGAGCAGGTCAAGGTCTTCAAGATCGAGACGACGTTGAACACGGCGACGTTCCCTCCGATACTCGGCCACCTCCAGAAGCCGGAGCACCAGTGGCGCCCGTGGGAGCGGGCGGTCTTCCACGCGAACTACCGCGGACTGAAGGTGATGCCGTTCGCGGTGCGGCACCAGATTTTCCAGGGGCTGCGGGCGCCCTACGGCGTGACCGGAATCGCAGCGGGCGCGACCGACCCGGTGCACGACCGCACCCTCGCCAACCTGCACGAGCAGCAGACCGTGCCCGTCGAGGGCCAGGCCGACGTACTCGTCTATGGCCTGCCGTACCTGAGCCCGTACAACGTCGGGGCCCCGCTGAACCCGATACTGGTCCACTGCAACGCGGTCGGCTACCTGTTCAACCTGTACCGGGGCAGGCCGCTGGTACGGCGCGGGGGCGCGCTGATCTTCATGCACCCGGTGGAGAACCGCTTCAGCCGGACGCAGCACCCGTCGTACATCGACTTCTACAACCAGGTGCTGCCCGAGACGCTGGACGCGGCGGAGATCGAGTCGAAGTACGAGGAGGAGTTCGCGACCGATCCGCGCTATATCGAACAGTACCGCAATGGCAACGCCTACCACGGCGTCCACCCCTTCTACATGTGGTACTGGGCGTGCTACGGCCAGAGCTACCTGGGCCGCATCATCGTGGTCGGCGCCAGGGACAAGAACGTCACGGACAGGCTCGGATACGAGACGGCGCCCAGCCTCGAGGCCGCGCTCGAAATGGCGAAGGACACCGTGGGGCCGAGCCCCGAGGTGACCGCGTTCCACCTGCCGCCGATCTTCATGTGTGACGTGACGTAGCCGATGTCGAAGGACTCCTGGGCGGTGATAGCCAACCCCGTGGCCGGACGCGGGAAGGCGGCCAGAGGGGCGGCGATGCTGAAGTCGGCCCTCGAGGAGCGCGGCGCGGAGACGTCCCTCTCCGTGACCGGCAAGAGGGGCGACGCCGAGAGCATCGCCAGGGAAGCCGTGGACGCCGGGGCGGACAGGATCGTCGCATGCGGCGGCGACGGCACCGTGCACGAGACGGTCAACGGGATCATGGCGTCCGGCGACAGGGCGTCCGGCGTGACGATGGGCGTGCTGTCGGCGGGACGCTGCAACGACTTGTGCTACGCGCTGGGTCTGCCCAACAGGCCGGCAGCCGCCGTGCGCGGGCTCCTGGAGAGCAGGGTGCGGTCGATCGACCTGGGGCGCGTCGGCGACCGGTACTTCTCCACCATCGCGACGCTTGGGTTCGACAGCGAGGTCAGCGAGTACGTCGACGAAGGCAGGCATCCGTCGTTCCTGCGCGGCTCCGCCGCCTACCTGTACGCCGCGGTCGTGAAGCTGTTCCGGTACCGCCACTCGGAAGTCACCCTGCGGGGCGACTTCGGGGAGTACGGCGGCCCGCTCTTCCTGGCGGCCACGGGAAACACCGACCGCTACGGCGGCCGCATCCGGATCACGCCCGAGGCGAGGCCCGACGACGGCGCCCTGGACGTGTGCATGGTCCGCATCGCGTCCAGGCTGGAGATACTGCGCATGATTCCCAGCACCTTCAGGGGCGGCCACGTGCGGCACCCCGCGGTCAGCGTCGAGCGCACCCGCCGGCTCGAGATAGAGTCGGAGGCGCCGCTCTGGGTCTGGGCCGACGGCGAGAGGCTGGGCCCCACGCCCGCCACGATCGAGGTCGTGCCGGACGCGCTCCGGGTGATGGTGCCGAGATGACGGCAGCCCAGGCGACAAACGGCCCGGCGCGGACCGGCGGCGTGCGCGAATACTTCGCGGGCAGGGAGATGCTCGTGACCGGCGCGACAGGCTTCGTTGCCCGCGTGCTGATCGAGAAGGTGCTCCGGGACCTTCCCGAGATCGGACGCATCCACGTGCTGATCCGGCCCGGCGCGGGCCGGTCCGGCAGGACCGAGACCGCCGACGAGCGCCTGCGCCGCGAGGTGCTGGGCTCGAACGTCTTCGACAGGCTGCGCGAGGACCACGGCGAGCGGTTCGACGACCTGGTACGGGAGAAGCTCGTCGCCGTCGAGGGCGACCTCTCCGCGAAGGACCTGGGGCTCGCCCCGGACGTCCTGCGGCGGCTGCAGTCCACGGTCACGGTCATCGTGAACTCGGCCGGGGTCGTCTCGTTCGACGCGCCGCTTCAGACGGCGTTCCAGACGAACACGAAAGGGTCCATGCGGCTGTTGGAGTTCGCCCGCGGCTGCGAGGACGCCGTGTTCGCCCACGTGTCGACCTGCTACGTGAACGGCACGCGGCAGGGCGTCGTGCCCGAGGAGCCGCTCGACCCGAACAGCGACATGACCGAGGACGGCCGGTACGACGTAGACGAGGAGGCCGGGGCGATCGAGCGGCTGATCGAGGAGGTCGAAGCCGAATCGTTCAGCCACGCGCGCCAGCGGGACTTCGAGAGGGCCAGCCGAATGGCCGAAGACGGCGGGCAGAACGGCCCCACTACCGCGGAGAGCCTGCGCCGGGCCTGGGTGGACCGCCGCATGGAAGTCGAGGGGATGCGGTGGGCCCAGCGGCGCGGCTGGAACGACACCTACACCTTCACCAAGGCGATGGGCGAGCAGACCATCGCCCGGCACCACGGCGGCGTTCCGACGCTCATCTACCGGCCTTCGATCATCGAGAGCGCATTCGCGGCCCCCGCGCCGGGCTGGCTCGACGGCTACCGGATGATCGACCCGCTCATAGTGGCCTACGGCATGGGGCAGCTCCCCGACTTCCCCGGCAGCCCGGACGCGCTCGTGGACATGGTCCCGGTCGACATGGTGGTCAACTCGATACTGGCATCGATCCCGACGGCCCACGCGGCCGGTGGCGTGAACGTCTACCAGCTCGCGACGAGCAGCGACAACCCGCTGGCGCTGCGCGCGTTCTGCGACCTGGTGCGCGACCATTTCACGGAGACGCCGCTCAGGCAGCGGGGCGGTCCCGACCGGGAGCTGCCGCGAATCTCCCTGCCGTCCCTGGGGAGATTCATGAGACGGCTGCGCTTTCGCTACATGCTGCCGCTCACGGTCCTGGGGATGCTCGCATGGCTGGCGTCGGTGACGCCGCAGGGACGGCGGCTGCGCCGGTCGCTGCAGGGTAAGCGCGCCGGGGTCCAGAAGCTCGCCTACTACGCCAGGATCTACTCGCCGTACAGCAACGTGCTGTGCCGCTATGAGTCGAACAGGATGCGGGCGGTGCTGGACGGCCTCGACGAAGAGGAGCGCGCCACGTTCGATTTCGACGTCAGGCGCATCGACTGGCGGCACTACGTGGCCGACATACACATCCCGGGCATCAAGCGCTTCCTGCTCGGCATGTCCCCCAGAGACGCGTCGGCCGATACCGCGCCTGCGGGGCAAACACGGGCCCGCAGGCAGCTTCCCATATCCGACGTGCCGGTGTCGGAGCTCAGGAGGTGGACGGTCATCCGCTGGCCCGGAAGGCTCGTGCGAAAATTGACCCACTGGCTCTGGGGCCTCGGCTACCGCTACTACCTCGGCTTCCACTACGAGGGCGTCGAGCTCGTCCCGAAGAGGGGGCCGTTCATCGTCGTCGCCAACCACACCAGCCACCTGGACACCGGGGCGCTGCTCGTGCTGCTGGGCGGCAGGACGGAGTGCCTTCACCCGGTCGCGGCGAAGGACTACTGGTTCCGCGACAGGCTGTGGAGCTGGATTTCGCGCACGTTCATAAGTGCGATACCATTCGACAGGCATGCGAACTTCACCGAGAGCCTGCGGCTGGCTACGGCCATGCTGAAGAACAGGCACGCCCTTCTCTACTTCCCCGAAGGCGGCCGGTCGGTCACCGGCGAGATGCAGACCTTCAAGGCCGGTCTCGGCGTGCTGGCGCTCGAGTCCGGCTCGCCCATCGTGCCGGCCAACATCTCGGGCAGCTTCCAGGCGCTGGCGAAGGGCATGACGCTGCCGAGGCGTCACCGCATCACGGTGCGGTTCGGCGAGCCGATAACGGTGGAGCCGTATCTCCGCGACGCCGACGGCGGGGCGACCCAGGACGTCGCCCGCAGGATCGCGGAGGACGCGCAGAAGGCCGTGGAGGCGCTCCGCTGAGCGACGCCACGACGCCCGACGAGACCGCGCCGGAGTCGGCGAGCCCGCCCGTCGCCTTCTTCGACGTGGACGGCACGCTCGGCTCGACCAACATCGTCCTCACGTACATCGAGTTCCGCAACGAACGCGCGCCGCGGCTGGAGCGCTGGCTGCGCATCGCATCGGTCGTGCCGAAGATCCCCTACTACAAGCTGCTCGACCGGCTCAGCCGCAATCTCTTCTGCACCGTCTTCTACAGGAAGTACGCCGGCGTCGAGCGCGAGGAGCTGGAGGCCTGGGCGGAGCGGGACGTCGAGCGCTACTGGCGCGACAGCCTGTACCCGCGGGCGGTCGCCAGGCTCGAAGAGCACCGCGAGCGGGGGCACCGGATAGGCATCGTCAGCGGCAGCCTCGAGCCCGTGCTCAAGCCCCTCGCGGCCGCCCTCGGGGCGGACATCCTCTTGGCCACCGAGCCCGAGATGGACGGCAGCCGGCTGACCGGCCGCCTCGTTGGCGGGCCGCTCAACGGCGAGCACAAGGCGGAGGCCCTGCGTCGCCTCAGCGACTCCACGGACATCGACCTCGCGCACTGCTACGCCTACGGCGACTCCTACGCCGACCAGCAGTTCCTGGAGAGCGTCGGCAACCCTGTCGCCGTCAACCCCGACCGCCGCCTCGGCAGGATCGCCGAAGACCGCGGCTGGCCCGTCGAGTCCTGGGGCGACTGAGGGCGGTCACGTTCCCGGGCCGCTTCGGCTCCCCGGCACCTGTCGCCCCGAGCGGAGCCCGAAGGGCCTGGGGCGGGGCGGGACGGCGTCGTGGGCAATGTCGGGCGGCCCCTCCCTACTAGGTCCCTCTCTGCGCTCGGGACGACAGATCGCGGCCGCTCAGACTCCCCGGCACCTGTCGCCCTGAGCGGAGCCGAAGGGCCTGGGGCGGGGCGGGATCGCGTCGTGGGCAATGTCGGGCGGCCCCCTCTCCAGGTCCCTCTCTGCACTCGGGACGACAGATCGCGGCCGCTCAGACTCCCCGGCAACTGTCGCCCTGAGCGCAGTCGAAGGGCCTGGGGAGGGGCGGGATCGCGTCGTGGGCAATGTCGAGCGGCCCCCTCCCCAGGTCCCTCTCTGCGCTCGGGACGACAGGGCGAAGCCGCTCCGGCTCCCCGGCACCTGTCGCCCTGAGCGGAGCCGAAGGGCCTGGGGAGGGGCGGGACGGCGTCGTGGGCAATGTCGATCGGGCCCCTCCCCAGGTCCCTCTCTACGCACGGGACGACAGATCGCGGCCGCTCAGACTCCCCGGCACCTGTCGCCCTGAGCGCAGTCGAAGGGCCTGGGGAGGGCGGGACGGCGTCGTGGGCAATGTCGGGCGGCCCCCTCCCCAGGTCCCTCTCTGCGCTCGGGGGCGACAGGGCGAAGCCGCTCAGACTCCCCGGCAACTGTCGCCCTGAGCGCAGTCGAAGGGCCTGGGGTGGGGCGGGACGGCGTCGTGGGCAATGTCGGGCGGCCCCCTCCCCAGGTCCCTCTCTACGCTCGGGACGACAGGGCGAAGTCGCTCCGGCTCCCCGGCACCTGTCGCCCTGAGCGCAGTCGAAGGGCCTGGGGAGGGGCGGGATCGCGTCGTGGGCAATGTCGGGCGGCCCCTCCCCAGGTCCCTCTCTGCGCTCGGGACGACAGGGCGAAGCCGCTCAGACTCCCTGGCACCTGTCGCCCTGAGCGCAGTCGAAGGGCCTGGGGCGAGGCGGGACGGCGTCGTGGGCAATGTCGGGCGGCCCCCTCCCCCGGGTCCCTCTCTGCACTCGGGGCGACAGGGTGAAGCCACCGACTGCGTTTGCATTGGGATGGGTACGCCAATATACTTGGTCGCTGAATTCGCACAGCCGGCTCCGGGCCCGCGAAGGGAAGGTGACGCGGAATTCTGCAAGACATCGCTGTCATGGTGCTGGCCGCGCTGCTGGGCTACCTGTTCGGCTCGGTCCCGACGGCGTACCTGATCGTCAAGCGCTCCACCGGCAAGAACATCCTGGAGCTTGGCTCCGCGAACGTGGGCACGCTCAACGTGCTCCGCGCGACCGGCTCGAAGGTGCTGACCGGCGCTAACCTGCTCGGAGACGTCGCCAAGGGCGTTCTCGCGATCGGGGTCGGTTACCTGCTCGCGGACGCCACGGGCGGCAGCGGGTTCATCGGCGGCGCCGTGGGAGGGCTCGCGTCCGTCGTGGGGCACAACTACACCCCGTTCCTGAGGTTCCAGGGCGGCAAGGGAATCGCCACCGGCCTTCCCGTGCTGTGCTACCTCGAGCCCTGGCTGGTGCCGGTCTGGGTCGCCGGCTTCTTCGTGACCGTAGGCGCCACGCGGCTGCTCGTGCTCGGACAGATCATTGGCACGGTCGTCACCGGCATCGCCGCGGTCGTGTTCTTCGGCTTCTTCCGGGACGACGCGGACGTGTTGCTGCGCTTCTTCCGGGACGACGCGGACGACGCCGTCGTCGCGGCCGCCGCCGTCGTGGTCCTGGCCGCCATAGTATTCATACGGCACGCCCCCAGGCTGAAGGGTGTGATCGACGGCACCGAGCCCAAGCTCTACTACAAGATCGAGAACGAGTAACGCCGCTCGATCCCGGCGCCGCGTCCCCGAGCGGGCGTGCTAGTCCTCGTCGCGCCGCTTGCCGCACTTGCCGCAGAAGACGCTCCGTGTCGGCGGGTTGATGTGACCGCACTTGTCGCACTTCCACTCCATGCCGTCATACCTCGACTGAGATTCTGTTCCCGCGAATTCTACCGGAAACGCGCCGTGAGTCTCACCTGTCCGGCCGTAACTGTTCAGAGTTGCAGAAGCGCCTGTCCTCCTCACCTCACCCCCAAGGCAACCCGTTCACCCCGAGTAGCGAAGCGTATCGAGGGCGCACACGACCATCGGCGCCGCCCTTCGATACAGCCCGCCCGGAGCGGCGGGCCACGTCCGGCCGTAGCTGTTCAGAGTCGAGGGGCTAGACCACATACAACCCGACAAACCGGCTGTTTGACGGCGACGCACCCTGCCGGGGATGGATTCCCGCCTTCGCGGCAACGACGGTAGTGGTGGCGTTCCTCTCAGCAACTCTGAACAGTTATGTCCGGCCGCGCGTGTTGACTGGGACGCCGCCGTCCACTAGCATTCGCGCGACATGGCGCAGAAGGCAGTCCCAACGCCCACCGGTTTCACCTGAGCGTGAACTCCACGCGGGCGTGGTGCGTTCTGTAGCCTTTCCTCCCCCTGACCGACCGTAGCCGGTAACGGCTGTCGCGATTCTCTGTCTTGTCCCGGTCGGCGTGGGCCCGCCTCGAGCCACCACCGCTCTCCGTCGCCTGCCTGCAATTGACGATGTTCACGGAGGTTCTCGTGGTTCGAATAGCAGCGATCGTTGGCGTCCTGGTACTGCCGCTCCTCGTGGCCGCGCCGACGGCCGCCTGCGGCTCGGACGACCCGAATGGCGAGACACTGTACGTCGGCGGCATCCCGGACCAGGACACCGCGCTGCTCGTGCGGCGGTTCGGAAGCCTGGCCGACTACCTGGGCGAACGCCTCGGGGTCGAGGTCGAGTACGTCCCCAGCGTCGACTACGCCGCCGTCGTCACCGGCTTCAGGAACGGCGACATCCACCTGGCGTGGTACGGCGGGCTCACCGGCGTGCAGGCCCGCAACGCGGTGCCGGGCGCACAGGCCATCGCGCAGCGTCCGAGGGACGAGCGCTTCCTGTCCGTCTTCGTCGTCGGCGCCGACGTGGAGGCCGGGAGCCTGGCCGACCTCCGCGGCCTGACGTTCACGTTCGGCAGCGAGAGCTCCACGTCCGGCCACCTCATGCCGCGCCACTTCCTGCTGCGCGCCGGCGTCGACCCCGACTCCGACTTCCGCGGGCTGCCCAACTTCTCCGGGTCCCACGACAAGACGTGGAAGCTGGTCGAGAGCGGCGCGTACCAGGCCGGCGCCCTGAACGAGGCGGTGTGGTCGAGGGCCGTCGAGGAGGGCAGGGCGGACCTCGAGAAGGTGCGCGTCCTGCAGACCACGGAGCCCTACTACGACTACAACTGGACGGTGCGGCCCGACCTCGACGACGCCTTCGGCGCCGGGTTCACCGGCAGGCTGCGGGACGCCCTGCTGGCGATGTCGGACGACGCCGACGGCCGCGCGCTGCTGGAGGCGTTCCAGGCCGACTCCTTCATCGCCACGTCCAACGAGAACTACGCCGCCATCGAGGATGTCGCCCGCCGGCTGGGGATGATCGAGTGAGCGCGTCCGACGCCGAGATCTCCCTGGAGGCGGTCGGCAAGTCGTACGCTGACACGGTGGCGCTCGCCCCGCTGTCGCTGCGGGTGGGCCGGGGAGAGCGTGTGGCGGTGCTCGGCCCGAGCGGCAGCGGCAAGACGACGCTGCTGCACCTGGTCGCCGGCGTCGTCCGGCCCGACGTGGGCGCCGTGGCGCTGTCGGGCCGCGACCTGGCCGGACTGCGGCCGGGAAGGGAGCTGGCCGCGCTGGTCGGCGTCATACACCAGCAGCTGGACCTCGTGCCCCACCTCCCCGTCGTCCACAACGTGCTGGCGGGCCGCCTCGGCGAGTGGGGCCTGTGGCGCTCGCTGCTGTCCCTCGTGGCGGCCCGAGACCGCGGCATGGCCGTCGCGGCGGTCGAGCGCGTCGGCATCGCGGACAAGCTGTACGAGCGGACGTCACGCCTCTCCGGCGGCGAGCAGCAGCGGGTCGCGCTGGCCCGGCTGCTCGTGCAGCGGCCCGGCATCGTAGTCGCGGACGAGCCGGTCGCGTCGCTGGACCCGACGCGCGCCGACGACATCGTCCGCCTGCTGACCGGGATCGTCGCCGAGTCCGGGAACACGCTGATCGCGAGCGTACACTCCGTCGACCTGGCGAGACGCTACTTCACGAGGGCGCTCGGCCTGCGCGACGGCCGGCTGCGGTTCGACGTCCCCATGGATGAGCTCGAAGATGACGCGCTCCGCCGACTCTACGATCTCGAATAGCCGGCCGCTGGGGCTGAACCCGGGCCTGCTCGGCGGCAAGGGCCTGCTGACCGTCCTGATGGCGGCCGCGTTCCTGTGGAGCCTTACGGCCGTCGCCTGGAGCGAGCCCATCCTGCACCCGGGCGGCCTCGACTCGCTCGCCGAGATCCTGCGCGCCGCCGTCACCCCGGAGCTGTCGCCGCCCTTCCTGAAGTTGACGCTCGAGTCGGCGTGGACGACGGTGGCCTACGCGGTTGCGGGAATCTGCCTGGCCGCGCCGCTTGGCCTGCTCCTCGGCGCGGCGGCGTCGGGGGTGCTGTTCCGGTCGCGCGGCGTCGCGGTCCCGGCCGTAGGGGGCCTGAGGGCCCTGCTCGGCGTCATGCGGGCTATCCACGAGCTCGTGTGGGCGTGGCTGTTCGTCGCCGCGCTGGGGCTGTCGCCGATGGCCGCGATCCTGGCGCTGGCGATACCGTACGGCGGCATCCTGGGCCGGATATTCGCCGACATCCTGAACGACGTGCCGGAGGAGCCGCTGAGGGCGCTGCGGGCGTCCGGCGCGTCGGAGCTGAAGGTGCTCCTCTACGGCCGTCTGCCGATGGCGCTGCCCGACATGCTCGGCTACGGCTTCTACCGCCTCGAGTGCGCCATCCGGGCCGTGGCGATCATGGGGTTCGTCGGCGTTGGCGGCCTCGGCCTTCAGGTGCAGCTATCGCTCGACGACCTGCTCTACCGCGAGGTCTGGACGCTGCTCTACGCCATCATCGCCCTCGTCGCGCTGGTGGACGCCTGGAGCTCGTGGGTGCGGAGGTCGCTGACCACGTGAGCGGTCCAACTCATACCGGAGCCCGCGCCGCGAGACGCCGGACCAGCCCGGCGGCGCTGTCCGTGGTCGTCTTCCTCGTGCTGGCCGCGGCGTCGTGGGCGTACATCCTCTCGGACGACGACAGCGGCATCGGCGATCTCCTCTCCGCGGATGGCTGGGCCGCGGCCGCGCGATTCGTCGGCGACCTGGCGGGTCGAGGCTCCGAGCGCACGCCCGCGTTCCTGGAGTGGAGCAAGTGGGCCGAAGCCGCCGAGCTCGCGTACCGCACGCTGGCGATGAGCGTGCTGGCCATCGTCTTCGCCGGCGTCGGGGTGATGCTCACCTTCCTGCCCGCGGCCCGGCGGCTCGGCTCGGACGACGCGTCGACGGCCAGGCATCCGATCCGTCGCGTCCTCTTCTACGTCGTGCGCGGGCTGTTCATCGTCACCCGCGGTATCCCCGAGCTGCTGATGGCGATGATCGTCATCTTCTTCTTCTCGCCGGGAATCATCCCCGGCGCGATCGCGCTGGGGCTGCACAACTACGGCATCGTCGGCAAGCTCGCGGCCGAGGTCGTAGAGAATCTCGACCCGCGGCCCGCCCGCGCCCTGCAGGCCGCCGGGGCGTCCTCGTCCCAGGTGCTGTTCTACGGCATCGTCCCGCAGGCGCTGCCGCAGCTCCTGACGTACCTGCTCTACCGGTGGGAGGTCGTCATCAGGACAACCATCGTCGTCGGGTTCGTGGGCGCGGGCGGCCTCGGCAGGGAGTTCCGGCTCGACATGAGCCTGTTCCGCTACACCGACGTCGCCCTGCTGCTGGTGTGGTACATACTGCTCGTCGTCGCGGTCGACCTGGTCAGCATGTACCTGCGAAGGCTTGTCCGGTAGACCGCTCGGCCGAACACCTGTACCCTGTGGCTTCGGTGCATGGATGGGGGCCACCCCCACTCCTGACAAGAGTCCGGGGCAAGGGGGCAGTCTTCCCCTTAACGAAGGTTGGGAGTGTGACCCATCGGTCCGGGAAGACGTGGGAGCCGCAAGCGGAGGACCGTAGGCGTGCCTGAGATCGTGGCGGTAGGCGAGTGCCTGGTCGAGCTGTTCAGCGACGAGCCGATCGGCGAGGCGTCGCTGTTCCACAGGGCCTACGCGGGCGACACCTGCAACGCCGCCCTGATGGCCGCCCGCCTCGGCTCCTCGTGCGGGTACATAACACGCATGGGCGACGACCCGTTCGCCGACTACCTGCTGACCGAGTTCCACAAGGTGGGTCTGGACACGAGCCGCGTGAAGCGCGTCGACGGATTCAACGGCGTCCACTTCATCTCGCTGCTGCCCGACGCCGACCGCGAGTTCGTCTACTACCGCAACGGCAGCGCGGCCAGTACGATGACGCCCGACGACCTGGACGAGGACTACATCGGCTCGGCCCGCGTGCTGCACGTCAGCGCCATCCTGCAGGCGACGTCGCCGTCGGCCCGGCAGACGGTGGTCGAGGCGGCGAAGATGGCTCGCAGGCTCGGCGTCACCGTCTCCTACGACACGAACCTGAGGCTCAACCTCTGGTCGGCGGAGGATGCGCGGGCGACGGTGCAGGACACCCTCCGGTACGCCGACATCGCCTTTGTGAGCCATCCCTCGGAGACGCAGACGCTGCTCGGGGTCGACTCTGAGATGGCCGCGATCGAGTTTCTGCTGGAACGCGGAGTCGGATTCTGCGCCGTCAAGTGCGGCGCGGACGGCTCCTGGGTCGCGACGCCCGACCGCGTCGCCAGGGTCGACGCGATCGCGCCCGCGGGCGTCTCGGACACGACCGGCGCGGGCGACGCATTCGCCGCCGGGGTGCTGCACGGCATCGTCCGGGGCTGGGGGCCGTTCGAGGGCGCGCGGTGGGGCGCCGCGAGCGCGGGCCTCAAGGTCGGGGCCAGGGGCGCCGTCGCCAGCCAGCCGTCCCGCGAGCAGGTCGAGTCGGTCGTCGATACCGTCGGCCTGACGTGGCTGTAGCACGCCCGCTGCGTTGACGTCCCGACATGGCTTATAATGTGCGTCCGGTCTCGCGGCATCCTGGACTCTCAGCATGACCAACAACGACCATAACAGCGGACAGCGGCAGTTTCCGGGGCGGGTAGTCGTCACCGGCGTGGGGATGGTCAGCCCAGTGGGCCTGACCCGCGACGAGACGTGGAAGAACCTGCTCGCCGGCAAGTCCGGCATCGACACGATCTCGGCCTTCGACCCCGACGGCCTCGAGACGACGATCGCGGGCGAGGTCACGGACTTCGATCCCACGACGTACGTCGACCGCAAGCAGGCGCGCCGCATGGACCGCTTCGTCCAGTTCGCCGCCGCGGCCGCGTTGGAGGCGGTCGAGCAGTCCGGCCTGGAGGTCGACGCCGGCAACCAGGAGCGCGTCTCGGTGATCGTCGCCAGCGGCATCGGCGGCATCATCACGCTGGAGCAGCAGATCGGCGTGATGAGCCAGCGGGGCGCCTCCCGGGTCAGCCCGTTCCTGGTGCCGATGATGCTGCCGGACATGGCGTCCGGGCAGGTGTCGATGCTGCTCGGGGCGAAGGGTCCGAACTTCGCGACCGTCTCCGCCTGCTCCAGCGGCGCTGACGCTCTCGGAGTCGCCTTCGACCTGGTGCGCCAGGGCACCGCGGACGCCGCGGTCGCCGGCGGCGCGGAGGCCGCCATCTCGCCCATAGGCGTGGCCGGCTTCAACGCCTGCAAGGCGCTGTCGAAGCGCAACGACGAGCCCCAGAAGGCGTCCCGGCCGTTCGACGCCGAGCGCGACGGCTTCGTCCTCGGCGAGGGCGCGGGCATACTCGTGCTGGAGTCGCTGGACAGCGTCATGGAGCGCGGCGGCGCGCCCATCGCCGAGATCGTCGGCTACGGCGCCACCGCGGACGCCCACCACATCACGCAGCCAGCCCCCGCGGGCGAGGGCGGCGCCAGGGCGATGACGCTGGCCCTCCAGGACGGCGGCGTCGGCCCGGAGGAGGTCGACTACATCAACGCCCACGGCACCTCTACCCCGCTGAACGACAAGGCCGAGACGCAGGCGATGAAGGCCGTCTTCGACGAGGAGGTCTACCGCATTCCGATCAGCTCCACGAAGTCGATGACCGGCCACCTGCTCGGCGCGGGCGGATCGCTGGAGGGCGCCGTCACCGTCATGGCGATCCACAAGGGCGCCATACCGCCGACGATCAATCTCGAGTTCCCGGACCCGGACTGCGACCTCGACTACACTCCCCACATGCCCAAGCGGGGCCGTGTCAGGGCCGCGATGAGCAACTCCTTCGGCTTCGGCGGCCACAACACCAGCCTCGTATTCCGCGAGTTCCAGGAGTAGCGCGATGACTCCAACCCGCGCGGCGGTCGGGCTCTCGTGAAGCTGCTGGTGACATCGGCGGCCGACGGTCTGCCTGCGCGCCTGGCGCGGGACCTCTCAGCGTCCCACGACGTCGTCAGCACCGGCCGCACGGCCGCGCCGGGGCTGGTCGTCTGCGACCTCGGACACGACTCCGCGACGGACGACCTCGTACGGGGCGTCGACGTGATAGTCCACTGGGGCGGGACGAACGCCGCGTACAGCGCCTCCGACAGGCTCGACGACGCGGCCTACCGCACGTACAACCTCCTGCGGTCGGCGTCCGACGCCGGCGTGCCGCGGGTCGTCTACCTCAGCTCGCTCGACGTGATGAAGGGCTACCCGGAGGAGTACACCGTCACCGAGCGGTGGAGGCCCGAGCCGACGACGAGCGTGGACGACCTGTCGTACCACCTTGGCGAGTACGTGTGCAGGGAGTTCGCCCGCGAGCAGCGGCTGTCCGTCGTCTGCCTCAGGCTGGGCGACCTCGTCTGGGACGGCGAGCCTGGGTCGTCCTCGTCGCTGCTGGTCGAGGACGCGGTACGGGCGGTCGAGCTCGCCCTGACGTCGTCGCTCAGCGACGACCACCGCTGGACGCTGCTGCCCGACCCGTTCGACTGGCAGCTCTACCACGTGCAGTCCGCCGTTCCCGGCGCCCGATTCGCCACCGGCGCGGCGCGCTCCGCGATGGGGTTCGAGTCCGTCCTGGAGGCGGAGTCATGAAGGTCGCCATTTACGGCGCGAACGGCGCGATGGGCCCCCACGTCATCAAGGCGCTCGAGGGCGAGCACGAGCTGCGCCTGAGCGATGTCAACGACCTGGAGGGCAGCCCGCACGAGTACCGGAAGATCGACGTCGCCGACCTCGACGCCGTCGTGGACGCGGCCGAGGGGATGGACGCGATCATCAACCTGTCGGTGCTCCGGGACCACCGCAAGATCGCCTTCGACGTCAGCATGAGGGGCTGCTACAACGTGATGACCGCGGCGGTGACGCACGGCGTGCGCCGGGTCATCAACACCGGCCCCCACTTCACGCTGGCCGGCGCGACCTACGAGCGGTTCGACCACGACATAGGGCCGGACATCCCGGCGCAGCCGGGAACGAACCTCTACGCGCTGACCAAGTCGCTCGGACACGAGATCTGCCGCGTCTTCACCCGCAACCACGACGTGTACGTGATGGGGCTGTTCTTCTACAACTTCCGCCCCGAGGAATCGCAGGTCGGCCAGGACCTGACGCCCTACTCGCTCACGTGGGAAGACACCGGACGGTCCTTCGCGTCCGCGCTGGCGGTGGACCTGGACACGCTGCCCTCGCGCTGGGAGTCGTTCTTCGTCTTCACCGACCTTCCGCACCACAAGTTCAGCAACGAGAAGGCGAAGCGCATCCTCGGCTGGCAGCCCACCCGGGACCTGCGCGAGTTCTGGACGAAGTCGAGCTGACCCGCCCCGAGGTCGTTGCTGCGCCGCCGCCGTCGCCCCTGGCAGGGCCACCCGTCGATCCGCGCCGTCCGTTCCGTTGGATGGCGGCGTGACCGAGCAGCGCGACAAGGTGTGGCGGCTGCTGCCAGCGCCGCCCGCGGGGTATTCCCAGTCGATGGGCCTGCCTCCGTTCCTGGCCCATCTCGTTCACAGCCGGGGGATTCGCGACCGCGGCGCCCTCGCGCGGTACCTGGCGCCGGACGCCGCGCAGTTCCACGACCCGATGCGACTGCCGGACATGGCGCCCGCGGTCGAGCGACTCATGAGCGCGAAGCGGGACGGGGAGCCGGTGGCCGTGTTCGGGGACTTCGACGTCGACGGGCTCGCCGGCACGGCACTGCTCGTGGAGACCTTCAACGGGCTCGGCGTGAGGTCGATTCCGTACATCCCCGACCGCGTTTCCGAGGGACACGGACTGAACGGCGGGGCTGTGGAGCGGCTGCGGGACGCCGGCGCGTCGGTCATGGTGACCGTCGACTGCGGCGTCGGCTCCGACGACGAGGTGGCCCTGGCGTCGACGCACGGGATAGACACCGTGATCACCGACCACCACGCGATCGGCGGGCAACTGCCCCCGGCCGCCGCGGTCGTGAACCCCGGACGCGACGACTCCTTCTACCCGGACGACGGCTCGCTGACCGGCGCCGGCGTCGCGTTGAAGCTGGCACAGGCGCTGTACGGGGCGCTCGGCCTGCCGGTGCCAGGCCGTCTGTTCGAGCTGGCCGCGTTGGGCACCGTCGCGGACGTCGGGCGGCTCACCGGCGAGAACCGGTACGTCGTCAAGACCGGGCTGGATCTCATCAACCGCACCGACCACCCCGGCCTGAAGGCGCTCATCGCGCGGTCGGGCCTGACGCCCGGCGGCCTGGACGAGGAGTCGCTGTCGTTCAAGCTGATCCCCAGGCTGAACGCCGCGGGACGCCTGGGAGACGCGACGTTGAGCCTGCGGCTGCTCACGGCCGCCAGCCCGCAGGAGGCGGCGCCCCTGGCGGCCAAGCTGGAGCGCATGAACGACGAGAGAAGGGCGCTGTCCCGCGAGGCCGTCGCCGAGGCGCTGGAGCAGGTCGGGCCGTTCTCGGACGCGACCCCGCCGGTGCTCGTCGTACAGAGCGACGACTGGCGGCCCGGCATACTCGGCCTCGTCGCCAACAACCTCGCGGAGCGCTACGACCGGCCGGCCGTCGCCGTCGCCGTGGAAGACGGGACCTGCAGGGCGAGCGCGCGGAGTGTCCCCGGCTTCGATATCGTCGCCGCGCTGGAGAAGAACAGCGGTCTGCTGCGCCGGTTCGGCGGCCATGCCCAGGCCGCCGGGTTCTCGATGGACTCGGCCGGCCTGCCCCGGCTCAAGGCTGGCCTCGAGGCCGCCGCCGGAGACGCGGTATTCGACAAGCCTGAGCCGTCGCTCGACGTCGACTGCCAGATACCGCCTACGCTGTTGAACCAGCGCAACCTGGGCTTCCTGCAGCGGATGCGGCCGTTCGGCGCGGGCAACCCGCAGCCGGTCTTCCTGACCAGGCGGGCCAGGATCGTGCAGGCCAGGCGGGTGGGCGCGGACTCGCACCACCTGAAGATGCGGGTGGCCCACGACGGCCGCGAGTGGGGCGCGATCGCCTTCAAGCAGGGAGACCGGCCCGCGGCCGCGGGCGACCACGTCGACCTCGTGTACAAGGCAACGATGAACGACTGGGGCTCGACGCCCTCGCTCGAGCTGGAGGTGGTCGACTTCGCCGAGGCCGGCCGGCGCCCCGTAGTGCGGGGCTGACGGCAACCGTTCAGAGTCGCGGGACGCCTGTCTCCTTCACCTCACTCCCGATACGGCCCGCCCGGAGCGGCGGGCCACCCAGGGCGAACGAAACGGCAGGGGAGGCCCTTCGACTCCGAACGGCTACGGCCGACGTGGTCGGCTAGCGCCTGCGGCGTCGTTGCGCGCGGGACGTCCGGGATGTGCTTCCCGCCGATGGTGCACCGGCTTCGGCGAGCCTTGCGCGGGCCAGCAGCAGCGGCACCACGACGACCAGCACCAGCAGCGATATGAGCTGCGCCTGCACGAGGTCGAGCACGTACTCGTTCTGGTCCCGGAAGAACATCGTCCAGAACCGGCCTATGGCGTAGAGCCCGGCGGCGGCCGCGAACACCATCCCGTCGGGCCTGATGCGGCCCCAGAGCCGCCAGACGACGGCCATCGCGGCGATGTTCCACAGCATCTCGTAGACGATCACGCCGTGCACCGGGTTGTCGACGCCCCAGCCCGACTGGCACGGGATGTAACGCGCCGGTGACGCGTCGTTCGTCCACGCGAACCGGACGAGGAACTCGGTGGCCTTCGCGCAGTGCTCGCCGTTCACGATGTCGCCAATGCGGCCGATCACCAGCGCGAAGAGCAGTGCCGGCGCCGCGATGTCGGCGATGACGCCGATGGGCTGCTTCGTCACCAGCGCGGCGGACACGCCGCCGATGAACCCGCCGACCAGGCCGCCCCACACCGCGAGGCCGCCCTGCCACACGTACAGGAACTCCTCCGGCCTGTGCTGGTAGATGTCCCAGTTGTCGACGATGAAGGCGGCCCGGGCCCCGATGAAGCCGCCGATGATCGCCCAGATCGCGATCGTGTAGACGGCGTCGGGGTCGACGCCGCGGAGCGGAGCCAGCCGGCCCACAAGCAGCACGGCCATCGCGACCGCGACGAAGCTGAAGAAGCCGTGCCAGCTTACCGCCAGGTTAAGAAAGCCGGTGTTGAAGACGTTGGGGTGAAGGGTGATCTCGACCATGGGCCGATTCTAATGGAACCGGCCGCACAGGTGTCAAGCGGGCCGTCCTCATATTCGCCACCCGGCGACGCCTTCCACAGCCGCCATTCCCACGCAGGGGCGACCCTTTCACCACCGTCGTTTCCGCGCGTGCGGGACCTTGCGCGACCGTGTTCCCCGCCCAGAGGGCGCCCCCGCGCAACCGTCGTTCCCGCAGGCGGAGCCCCTTGAACAACCGTCATTCCCGCGCAGGGAGATCCCTGCAAAATCGTCGTTCCCGCGCAGGCGGGAATCCAGGGGCGGGGCTCCCAGGGTGCCGAATCGACGCACGTCCACCACTGCTTGCCGCAACCAAGATGGTTACGCAAAGGTCTCCGAAGGCGGGAATCCAGGGGTGGGAGCGGGGTCCCCGTCTCCACGGTAACGACGGGCCGAGCGCTTCTCCGGCGGCGCCGCGAACACGCCGGCTGCTGCTGCCGTCAGTTCATCTCGAGGCAGGTGACCGTCCTGTCCCCCGACTCCCACGACTCGCGGCTGGGATACCGGAAGCGGCCGTACTTCCTGTCGCAATTGTCGAACGCGAGCTCCTCGAAGACCCACTCGCCGGGGTAGCGGCTGGGCTCGGCGACCTCGAACGAGTTGAGCACCCGGAGCTCCCAGTCGCGCGCGCAGTCGACCAGCTCGACCATCGAACCGCCCGCTTCGGGCGCCTCGTTGAAGCACTCCCCGGCCGTGAGCGAGGTGAAGTCGACCAGGCGGTCCAGCTTGCCGGGGTCGACGTCGGCCATGCCGAAGTTGTCCTGCAGGCAGTGGACCGTCCGATGCCCGAGGTACCAGGAGGCGTGGTCGGGGAACAGGACGTGGCTGTAACGACGGTCGCAGCTCTCCTCGGCGCGCAGCCTGAAGAAGGTCTCTCCTGGGTAGGCGTCCGCGTCGGGGACGTCGAACGAGTTGAGCGCGCGGTACTGCCACGTCCCCGCGCACGACACGATCGCGGCCGAATCGACGTCTATGTCGCCGGGCATGGTCGAGTCGATGCAGTCGCCGTCCCGGACCCGCATCCCGTCGACCTTCGTCGTCTCCACCACGGTCTGGGTGGCGGGCCGGTCGCTATCCCGGACTCCCTCTTCGTCCGAATCGCATCCGGCGAGCGCCAGCGACGCGGCAATAGCCAGCGAGCCCAGGGTGATGAATGCGCAGCCTGCGGTCCGCGTCAATCGCGCTCCTTCCGATGTCGGCCGATGGCGGGGCGCCCAGCGTAGAGCCGTCCATGGGAAGTGTCAATTTCCCTGGGGCGCCGGCGATGCGGCCACGGATCGAAGACCTTGTCCGATGTTGACCGGCGAAACCGGGCCATCCTATAATTTTCAGATACGGCAGTTTGGAGGGATTCGCCGCCGGCCTCGTATGGAGGCCGGCCGGTTCGACCGCAATGCGGGCGCGTATCACACAGTCGAATAAGCTGGCCGATCTGTTCAGGAAACTCTCGGATCGGGGCGGCGCTCTCGCCCACGTCAGAGAACTCTTCATCGTCCTCGGCGGCTACCTGCTCTTCATGAGCGTCCGAAAGGTGCTCGTGACCGACATCGAAGAGGTGGCCATCGAGAACGCCGGCAAGCTGATCGCCTTCGAGACGTCCCGCGGCTTCTTCTGGGAGCCGCAGATCCAGGAGTGGGCGATACAGGGCGGCCAGTGGATGATGGAGCTGTTCAACTGGCTCTACATCATCACCTTCGTGCCCGCGATCCTGGGGATAGCCCTCGGCTACTACATCTACGACCGCGACCGGTACTTCTACTACCGGAGCATCATCCTGCTCAGCCTCGCGGTAGCGCTCGTCGTGTTCAGCCTGTTCCCGCTCGCGCCGCCAAGGATGATGGACGGCTTCGTCGACTCGATCAAGGACTACGGCCCCGCCTGGTTCGACGTCCGCGACGACCTGTCGTACTACAACATATTCGCCGCGATGCCGAGCCTCCACTTCGCCTGGTCGACCCTGCTGGGAGTGCTGCTGTTCCGCCACGGCGGCGGCGTGCTCAAGATACTCGGCGTCGTCTACCCGACGGCAACGCTCGCGTCGATCATCGTGACCGGCAACCACTACATCATGGACGCCGTCGTCAGCGGCATAATGATCGTCGCCACCTACCTGATCTACCGGATCGTCGTGCGGGGCCAGATATTCCCCCGGCTGCGCCGCACCAGGGACATCATATAGCGCCGTTGCCGGCCGCTTCCTTCCCCGCGGACGTGGCCCGTGGACGCAGGGCCGGTCCGGCAGACCCCGTGCTAGAATGGCGTACGTGCAGGAGCCCCACGACTGACATGCGCGAGAGCATCGACCGCTTCCTGGGCTACATGACGGTGGAGCGTGGCGTGTCCCCGAACACAGTCTCCGCCTACCGCAACGACCTGCGCCAGCTCGCGGAGTTCGCGGCCGACCGCGCGCCCGACTCCGAGACGAAGGGCTGGAGCGCCGTCGACGCCCGGCTCATAGCCTCGTACCTGCTCGAGCTGCACGACCGCGGGTACTCCGACACGACCCGGGCGCGCAAGGTGGCGTCGGCCAAGTCGCTGTTCGCGTTCCTGGTCGAAGAGGGCGTCGTCGACACCGACCCGACCGACAACGTCAGCACGCCCAGGCTCGGCCGGTCGCTGCCGGACACCCTGACCGTCGAGGAGGTCGACGCGCTGCTCAGCGCGCCGACCGGCGACAGCCCCGAGGCCGACCGCGACCGGGCCATGCTCGAGCTGCTCTACGCCAGCGGCATACGCGTCGGAGAGCTCGTTTCGCTGGACCTGGAGGACGTGAGCCTGGAGCAGGGCGCCATCCGGTGCTTCGGCAAGGGCTCGAAGGAGCGGGTCGTTCCGATACACGACCACGCGGCGGACGTGCTTCGCGCCTACATCGGCCGGGGCAGGCCGGCGCTGGCGAAGGCGCAGTCGGGCGCGGCGCTGTTCCTGAACAGGCGCGGCAAGAGGCTGAGCAGGCAGGGCTTCTGGCTCGTCCTGAAGCGACTCGCCGAGCAGTCGGGCATCCGAAAGCGCGTCACGCCCCATACGCTCCGGCACAGCTTCGCGACGCACCTGCTGCGGGGCGGAGCGCCGCTGAGGCACGTGCAGGAGCTGCTCGGGCACGCCAGCATAACGACGACGCAGGTCTACACGCACCTGACCAGCGAGCACGTCAGGACAGAGTACGCGAAAGCACATCCAAGGGCCGGCTAGCCACAGCCGTAAGGACACGGGAGGGACCGATGCCGAGCAAGGGACGCAAGGCCGCATCGAGACAGCAGAGCCTGAAGAGCCGACGCAAGCGCCGCAAGGGCGGGGGACAGGCCGGCGGAGGACAGGTCTTCGAGGCGGCCCCGACCATATCGACCCGCGCCGAGCGCGAGGAGGAATCGCCGGCCGCGTCCGCCGCGGCCGCTCCCATAGGCCAGCCTGCCGGGGCGCCCCGCGCCGCGACTCGCTCTGCGCGCGCCGCGCAGGCCGCGGCGGCGGAGGCCGCTGCCGCGCAGCCGTACCTGTCGAAGGAGCTGCTGCGCATAGGTATCGTCACCGGCGTCATCCTGGTCATCCTGGCCGCCGCGTCGGTGGTGCTCGGCTAGCCCGCGTTCGGCCCGCGGCGGGGGCCGCATGACGACCAAGGTCGAAACAGAGCGCCGCAAGCGCTTTTCGGAGCGCCTGAGCAGGGTGCCGACCAAGCCCGGCGTCTACACCATGCGCGACGCCGGCGGCGACGTCCTGTACGTCGGCAAGGCAGCCAGCCTCAGGCATCGCCTCAGGTCCTACTTCGCGAGCGAAGCGGGGCTCGCCCCCAAGATCAGGAACCTCGTACGCAGAGTCGACGATTTCGACTTCATCCTGACCGAGTCGGACCAGGAAGCCGTCATCCTCGAGTGCAACCTGATCAAGCACCACAAGCCCGTCTACAACGCGCGGCTGAAGGACGACAAGAGCTACCCGTTCATCAAGATCGACACGACCGAGGACTTCCCGCTCGTCTACATCACCCGGAACCCGAGGAAGGACGGAGCCCGTTACTTCGGCCCATTCGCCAGCGCCTACAGCGTCCGCAAGACGCTGGCGCTGCTCAAGAAGCTGTTCCCATACAGGTCGTGCACCAAGCCGATCACCGGGACCGACGACCGGCCCTGTCTCGACTACCACATCAACCGCTGCGTCGGCCCGTGCATAGGCGCCGTCGACAAGGACCGGTACGCCGAGGTGATCGACCAGGTCGTTCTCTTCCTCGAGGGCAGGACCGACCGCGTATCGAAGACGATCGCGCGGCGCATGAACGAGGCGGCCGAGGCGCTGGAGTTCGAGCGGGCCGCGGTGCTGCGGGACCAGCTTCGCGCCATCGAGCGCGTCGGCGAGGGACAGAAGGTGCTCCACTTCACGTCCGAGAACCTGGACGTGATCGCGCTGGCGCCGTTCATGGGCGAGACCTGGGTCGAGGTCTTCTTCGTGCGCCGGGGCAAGCTCATAGGCCGCGACCACTTCATCATGGCCGGCACGCAGGACGACGACCCGTCCCGCGTGCTCGCCGCCTTCGTGGAGCAGTTCTACAACGCCAACCCCTACGTGCCGCCCACTATACTCGTACAGCACCCCGTCGAGGAGTCCGAGTCGGTGTCCGCCTGGCTGGCGCAGAAGCGCGGCGCGCGGGTGAGCCTGCGGGTGCCGCGGCGGGGCGAGAAGCGGCGGCTCATGGAGATGGTCGTCGAGAACGCCGCCGAGGGCATCGAGCAGCTCAAGCTCAGGGAGGCGGAGCGCGGCGACGTGGACACGGCGATGGAAGAGCTCCAGGAGGCCCTGAGCCTTCCCAATCCCCCGCGGCGCCTCGAGTGCTACGACATTTCCAATATCCAGGGTACCAATGCCGTGGGGAGCATGGTGGTATTCGAGGACGGGCACCCGAAGAACGCACACTACCGCCGATTCAGGATCAAGGCGGGCGACGGCCCGGACGACTACTCGATGATGCGCGAGGTGCTCACCCGGCGCTTCCGGCGTCTGGCCGCGAACGCGTCATCCGGCAACGGCGGCGGGGCGAAGGCAGAGGCCTGGCAGACGGTCCCCGACCTGGTGCTGATCGACGGCGGCAAGGGCCACCTGTCGGCGGCGCTGCAGGTCTTCCTCGAGCTGGGGATCGAGCACATACCGCTGGCCAGCCTGGCGAAGGAGAACGAGGAGCTGTTCGTGCCCCAGGTGCAGGAGCCGATCGTGCTGCCCCGATCGTCCCAGGCGCTGTTCCTGGTGCAGCGCGCACGCGACGAGGCACACCGGTTCGCCGTCACCTACCACCGCCAGCGCAGGTCGAAGAAGAGCGTCGCCTCGGTGATGGACGAGGTCGAGGGAATCGGGCCGAAGCGGCGCCGGATGCTGCTGCGCCGGTTCGGCTCCGTCAAGGGCGTCCGCGAGGCCTCGGTGGAGGACCTGGCGGCCGTACCCGGCATGACCGTCACGGTCGCCCGCCGCCTCAAGGAGTACCTCTAGGCCAGGTCAGCAGGCCGAGCCCGGCGGCGGTCCGCCCCTCGCCGCTCTCTCCAGCATCGCGATCGCCTCATCGCAGCCGATCGACATGACGTGGAAGACCGTCTCGTCGTCTCGTCGCAGGAACGCCGCCACCGGCACGGCGCCGGTACCCGATTCGGGGAACGCGATCAGCATGTAGTAGGCACTGGACACGGGGTCGGCGTCCCGCGTCGTCAGGTGGACGCCCCCGGCCGACACGGCCGCGTTTCCGGCGGACGCCTCGTTCAGGTACACGGCTCTCCAGCCGGCCACCCCGGTGAACGCCGTCGTGTCGATCTCTTCCTGCGTCATGCCCGCCGCGAGCAGGCGGCCCGCGTCGAACTGCACGGCGGCGACGAACTCCGGGCTGCCCGTGTCCTCGTCCGGCGTCAGCCAGTCGACGACGTTGACGATGAAGAGCCACGCCAGGATGGCGAGAAATAGCGCCGTTACCAGTATGGCCGTCGCCATTACGAGCTCGATGCCCTGCGGACGGAACCACCGCCATCCCGACGCCCGGTGCGCCCGGGACTCCTCCTGGACCAGGCGCTGCCGGACGATCTCGCGGCGCTGCTCGATCGTCAGCCGCTCGCCGCTGGCCGGCGCCCTGGGAACGTACGCCGCGGCCCGCTCTTCCGGCCGGTCCGGCTCGAAGCGACGTGGCGGCTCGGGTTCAGGCGCCGGCCGGCTCTCGGGAGGAGGCCGGCGCTCAGGTGCGGGGCGGCGTTCGGGAGGAGGCCTGCGTTCTACGGCGGAGCCGAACGACTGGCCGCACCCGAGGCAGAACGACGCCTCTTCGCGCGTCTTTCGACCGCAGTTGGGGCACTCCTTGTCGGCCATGACCACACACCTCGGTCGTTTCCCGCGGGAACGGCGAACGGCCCCGTGCCTCTACCGCCCGCCGCATCGTTCCCCGCGGAGCGCCGCGCGCCGCTCCTAGTCGTCGCCGTTCCCCGCCCGGTCGACCGACTTCATGAACGGGCCGAGCAGGTTCGTGAACTCCAACGGGAAGATGAACTTCGTCGACTCGCTGCTCCCGAGCTGCTTGAGCGTGTCGAAGTACTGCAGGCTCAGCGTGTTGGAGTCGATGTTCTGGGCGACGCCGTAGATGCGGTCGAGGGCGTCAGCGAAGCCCTGCGCCCGCAGGATCGCCGCCTGCTGGTCGCCCTCCGCCTGGAGTATCTCCGCCTGCCTCGCGCCCTCGGCCTTCAGCACCGCGGACTGCTTCTGGCCCTCGGCCACCGTGATCGCGGCCTGGCGCGTGCCCTCCGCCTCGGTGACCGCCGCGCGCCGGACGCGCTCAGCCGACATCTGCCGGTTCATCGCCTCCTGGATGTCGCGCGTCGGCTCCACCTCACGGATCTCGACCTGCGTCACCTTGATTCCCCACCGCTCGGTGACCTTGTCGAGCTCGGAGCGGAGCTCCTCGTTGATCCGGTCGCGCTGGGACAGCACGTCGTCCAGCGATATCTTGCCGATGACGGCGCGCAGGGTCGTCGTCGCTATGCCGACGACCGCGCTCCGGTAGCTGACCACCTCGAGGACCGACTTCTCGGCCTCGTGCTCCATCACCCTCAGGTAGACGAGGAAGTCGATGGCGATGGGCGCGTTGTCGAGCGTGATCACCGTCTGGCTCGGTATGTCGAACACGTCCTCCCGCAGGTCTATCTTCTGGCCCTTCTGGAACGGCCAGAACAGCACCCTCAGCCCGGGGGGCTTCAGGCCCGCGTACTTTCCGAGGTTGAATACGGCCAGCCGCTCGTACTGCGTTATGATTCTTATGTACGGTATCATTCGTGTCTCTCCTTACTCGCCGACCTCGTCGGCCTTGATTACCTTCAGCGTGAGCCCGTCCACCTCCATCACGATCACCTCGGCGCCCTCCTCTATGTGCTCGCCCGAGGCCGAGACCGCGCTCCACGACCCGCTGGGCAACAGCACGCTTCCCCGCGGCTCCAGCACGGTAGTAGTGTAGCCTGTCTCGTTCAACAGCTGCTGCGTCTGGGTAGGGTAGTGGACGACCCTGGACTTGACATAGACCCGCGCCGCCACCAGCGCGGACGCCGCGACCAGCGTCCCCGCCCCAACCCTCCAGTCGTCGAACAGCAGGAACGCGCCCGCGACGATGCAGATTCCTCCCACGACCCCTGGCACGTCACCGTAGGGGATATCCAGGTCGACGTCCAGGTCGACGAAGTAGAGCGCGACTCCGAGCGCTATGAGGCCGAGTCCCAGGGTGTCCATGACGTCCTGTCTATCCGCCGCCGCCGTCGTCGGCCTCGGACACCTTCAGCGTGAGGCCGTCCCTCTGCTCGACCACGACCCGCTTGCCCGCGTCGATGCTCCCGCCCGACTCCGTCTCCGCGGTCCACGTCTCGCCGCCCACCCGCACGGCGCCCCTGGGTTCCAGGGCCGTCATCACGGTCCCGGTCTGTCCCACGAGGTCGGCCGTGGGCGAAACGTACACCGTCTTCCGGTCGGCGGCTATGAACCGGATCGAGACGACCATCATCCCGGCGAGCGCTACGCCGACGCCGCCCACCAGCCAGAGGCTCACCCGGAAGCTGGGCGTCGGGATCGCCGGCGGCGAGAACCCGCCGAACAGGAAGAAGGCGCCGATCAGGAAGCTGATCACCCCGGCCGCGCCGAAGATGCCCACCCCGGGCGCCTGCAGCTCCAGGAAGAGCAGCACCGCGGCGAACACCAGCAGCGCGACGCCGACCCAGTTCACGGGCAGATAGCCGAACGACAGGAAGGCGAGCGCCAGGAACAGGACGCCGATGACACCGGGCCCGATCAGTCCCGGCGAGAATAGCTCGATGACGAGCCCTATGCTGCCGATGACGAACAGCAGGAAGGCGACGTTCGGGTTGGCGATGAACCCGATGAACCGCTCCACCTGAGTCCTTTCGATGGACCGTATCTCCAGCCCGGCGGTCTCGAGTACGACGTCCCGCCCGCGGATCTGCACCGTTCTGCCGTCGATCTGGCGGAGCAGGTCGTCCAGCCCCTGGGCGATCAGGTCGACCACGTTCTCCTCGACGGCCTCCGTGGCCGAGAATGCCCGCGACCTGCGTATCGTGTCGATCAGCGCGTCGGCGTTCCGGCCCCGCGTCGCGGCAATCTCCCGCATGAAGGCGGCCGCGTCCTGCGTGGCCTTTTCCTCGATCTGTTCGGGAAGGTCGCCGCCCGCGCCGGACACGGGAGACGCCGCCCCGATGTTCGTCACCGGCGCCATCGCCGCCACGTGCGCGGACGCGGTGATGAAGGTGCCCGCCGACGCCGCCCTGGCGCCCGAGGGTGAGACATAGACGACCACGGGTACGGGCGACTCCTGGATCGCGCCCACCATGTCGCGGGTGGAGTCGAGCAGGCCGCCGGGGGTGTCCAGCCTGACGATCACGACCCGGGCGCCGTCTTCCGCGGCGGTCTCCAGCGCCCGTTCCAGAAAACGCGCCGCGACGCCGTGTATGGACCCGTCGATCTCGATCAGCGCCGCGTGGGGGACGCTCGGTTGGGCGAAGGCGACCGCCCCCTGCGATATCATGGCGCCGCCGAGTCCCGCCACAATCAGGAGCCGGCTAAGCCATCGCATCATGCACAAAGTGTAACACCGGCGCCACCGGCTTGCACCGGAGCCGCAAGCGCGTAACTGTTCAGAGTTGCTGAGACGAACGCCGCGCCACCGTCATTCCCGCGCAGAGCCTGCCCTCGTGCAGACGGGGGGAGACCCTTGCATAACCGTCATTCCCGCGCAGGGAGACCCTTGCGTAATCGTCGTTCCCGCGCAGGCGGGAATCCAGGGGCGGGGTCTCCTAGATAGGATATCGCCGCACGTCTACCTCCATCTGCCGGCTGCTTGAGGAGTTACGCAAAGGGCTCCGAAGGCGGGAACCATCCCCGGGCAAGTCGCGTCGCCGTCGCTCGGGAAGAGGCCCGTCTCCGAGGGCCGTCGGATTGCGTTCTCCCTCAAGCCTGAACAGTTGCGCAAGCGCTATAATTCCCCCGCGACGGACGCCAGTTGCCATCATCATGACTACTGAGACCACCGCGCGCGGCCCTACGGTCGCCATCGAGACCCACGGCTGCAAGCTCAACCAGGCCGATACGTCGGTGCTGGCGTCGGACTTTCTCCGCGCCGGGTTCTCCCTCGCGCCCGGCGGCGGCGAGGTCGACGTGTACGTCGTCAACACCTGCACCGTCACCCACGTGGCGGACCGGAAGGCCCGGCAGGCGCTGCGGGCCGCGCGGCGAAAGCACCCGCGCGCCACCATCGTCGCCACAGGCTGCTACGCGGAGCGCGACCCGGCCGCACTCGCAGCGATCGACGAGATAGACCTCGTCCTGGGCAACAGGGCGAAGGCCGACCTGGTGCGCCGGGTGGTCGACGCCCGCGCCGACTCGCTGACGCCGTGCGCCGAGGGCGAAGAGCCGCCGGCGGTCGCCCTACGGGACGGCAGGACCCGCGCGATGGTCAAGATCCAGGAGGGCTGCGACCAGGTCTGCGCCTACTGCATCGTCCCCAGGGTCAGGGGGCGCGAGCGCAGCGTCCCGCCCGGCGAGCTCGTGCGCACGGTCGCCGACCGCGTCGCCGAGGGCCGCCGTGAGGTCGTGCTGACCGGCACGCAGCTCGGGACGTACGGCCACGAGCTCCAGGGGTTCGGGCTCGTCGACCTGGTGCGGCGCGTGCTCCGGGAGACGGACGTCGCCCGCCTCCGAGTCTCGTCGCTGCAGCCACAGGAGATCGGCCCCGAGCTGCTCGCGCTGTGGGACGACGACCGGCTGTGCCCGCACTTCCACGTGCCGCTGCAGAGCGGCAGCGGGCCCGTGCTGCGCAGGATGCGCCGGCGCTACACGCCGGAGCAGTACCGCGACGCGGTGCACAGGGTGAGGGCGGCTGTCCCGGACGTCGCCGTCACCACAGACGTCATCGTCGGCTTCCCGGGGGAGACGGAGGACGACTTCCGGGCGACCGCGTCGCTCTGCGAGGAGGTCGGGTTCTCAGCGATCCACGTCTTCCCGTACTCGGCGCGGCCGGGCACCAGCGCCGCGCACTTCGAGGACGCGGTCGACCCGGCCGCGAAGGCAGAGCGGCTCGGGGAGATCGCCGCGATAGGCGCGGAGTCCGCCGCGGCGTTCCGCCGGCGCTTCCTGGGCACGACGCGCCCGGTGCTGTGGGAGAGCAGAGCAGGGGAGGACGAGGACCGCGCGTGGACCGGCCTGACCGACAACTACCTGAGGGTCACCGCCGAGGGCGGCGACGGCCTTGCGAACACGATCACGGACGCCGCGCTGGTGCGGCTCGACGACGTAACGATCCGGGGAGTCGTCCAGGCACCGGGTGGCGACGGGCTCTGAGGTCGGGGAGCTATAGCTCCCGCGGCGTGAACTGCGTCTGGCCGTTGCGCTGGTCGACGTAGCCGGACTGGTGCTCGATGGCGCGCCCGAAGACCAGCAGCCAGCCGCCGCCCTGCGCCATGTCCAGCAGCTCGCGCTTCTGCGTCAGCGTGTCGTTGGGCGACTGGTCGATCGCGGCGATGTTCACGAGCGGCAGGTGGAACGGCGTGGGCACCAGGTCGCCCATGTAGGCGATCCGCTCGCTGCCCGCCTCGATCAGCACTATCTGGTGGCCGTCGGAGGGCCCCCCGGTCAACTTGACGCTGACGCCCGGAGCCAGCTCGGCGTCGCCGTCGACGAGCGTGAGCACGCCGTTCTCCTCCAGGGGCTCGAAGTCTCCCGGGTGAAACCAGTGCTCCCCGCGCTCGTTGGGCGCGTTCGCCTCGTCCCAAGCGGCCTGCTGGACGATGTACTCGGCCTTGGGAAACGCCGGTATAGCCGAGCCCGAGCGGTCCAGCTTCGTGCACCCGCCGACGTGCTCGAAGTGGAGGTGCGTCAGCACCACCTTGTCTATGTCGCGAGCGGTCAGGCCGTGCCTCCTGAGGCCGCTGACCAGCTTGTTGCCGTTCAGTCCGTATGTGTCCTTCAGGCGCTCCGACCTCTTGGCGCCCGCTCCGGCATCCACCAGGATATTGGCGGCAGGGGTCTGGATGAGAAGGCAGTTCAGCCCCAGCCGGACGCGGTTCTTCCGGTCGGGCTTCATCTGGAGCTCCCAGTAGGTCTTCGGGACCTGGCCGAACAGCGCCCCGCCGTCGAGCAGGAACGTGCCGTCGCTGACGAGGTCGACAGATATAGCGCCGAGTTTCACTGTAGCCTTCTCCCCTCCCATCGCGGACGACCGGGCACCGTCCAGCGGTACCGCATGTTTCGGAGCACTGGTCTCGGAAGAATGAGCCTGCCTGGACACGGCAGAGGCTCGGCCTGTGGGCCATGCGCCCGACAAAGGTCGAACGCTCGCACCGGTCTTCGGCGGCAGGCCAACGGCGGGCTGATGGCGCTTGAGAACCCGACACCCTGCCGGGGGCCGTAGCCCCAGCGGCTCCGTGTGCTGGCGGTCAGGTCACCGGGCCGTCCGTGAAGGACGGGGCCGGCCAGCCTTATCTTCGAGCTCCTGTAACCCCTGAACGGTATTGGTAACGCGGCCTTTTGTCAAGGCAGGTTTCTGGCCCGCCGGCCTACAGCTCGTCCAGCGCCGCCGCGAACGCCTGGGCCGTCAGCGCGACGTCCGCGTCGTCGTGGGCGGTCGACATATAGTACTTGGTCTCGCCCTTGAACACGCCGTGCTCGAGCAGCAGTTTCGTCAGCCTCATCGACTTGTCCTTGTCGGCTCCCATGGTCGACTGGTAGTCGACGATCTCCCGGTCGGTGAAGTAGACGTCGAACAGCGGGTCCTCGCCGACGACCTGGGCGGGTATCTCGGCCCTGTCGATCTCCGCCTGGATGGCCTCCCTGGTCCGGCGCCCCGTGGCGAACAGCCGCTCGTACGTGCCCTCCTGCCTGAGCACCTCGAGCGTCGCCAGCCCGGCGGTGGCGGCGACCGGGTTGCCGCTCAGCGTCCCGACCTGCATCAGGTGCTCCTCCTTCGAGACGCGCCCGGCGTCGAAGTGCTCCATGATCTCCGACTTGCCCGTGACCGCCGACAGCGGGAACCCGCCCGCGACCGCCTTGCCGAGCGTGCACAGGTCCGGCGTGACGCCGTAGTACTCCTGGGCGCCGCCGTAGGAGAACCGGAAGCCGGTGACGATCTCGTCGAAGATGAGCGGGATGCGGTACTGCAGGGTCGCCTCTCGCAGCCCCTCGAGGAATCCGGGCGCCGGCGGGATCACTCGCTGGAACGGCTCGACGATGACCCCGGCGATCTCGTCGTGGTGCCTCTCGATGATCGCCGTCGTAGTCTCCAGGTCGTTGAATGGCGCGATCAGCATCTCCGATGCCACGGACGCCGGAACGCCGGCGGAGCTGGGCTTGCCGTGCGGAAAGTCGGTCGGCTCGCCGGGCATGACGGCGACGAGCGCGTAGTCGTTCATCCCGTGGAAGCCGCCCTCGAACTTGAGCACCTTGTCCCGGCCCCTGAACGCCCGCGCCACCCGCATCGCGTACAGCGTGGCCTCAGAGCCCGTGCTGAAGAAGCGCACCTCCTCGGCGCACGGGACCGCGTCGACGACCGCCTCCGCGAGGGCGACGGCGTGCTCGTTCAGGGCGAAGAAGGTCGTGCCGAGCTGCGCCTGCTCGACCACCGCGGCTACGACCTCCGGGTGCGAGTGGCCGATCAGCATCGGGCCGGAGCCCAGCATGTAGTCGACGTACTCGTTGCCGCTCACGTCCCACACGCGCGACCCGAGGCCGCTCCGGATGATCGTGTCGAACGAGATGTTGCCCAGGCTCCCGCCCGGCAGCACTCTCGCCGCCCTCGCCTGGATTTCGCGCTCCCTGTCGCCGACTGTTCTCTGGCCCACGACTACCTCCGTTGCGGCTCGCGCCGCTGCTCAGCCCGTCCGAACGGCGCCGATTATAGCAGCCGTGCCCGCCCGGCAGACCGACTTGCGCCGGCAGCACATCCGTGCTAGTCTGTCGTTGTGATGCTCGCCCGCCAGCGCGTGGACCGACTCTTCAACGGGCCACTGTCGAACATGAAACACCCCTGTTCCATTGTGTACTGCTCTGTTCCACCTCAGATAGGGCGAGCGGCACACACGGTGTTCCATTTTCCGCCCCAGGTGTTCCACCCGCCAGGTACAAACGGAACAGAATGGAACGCTTTGGAACAGGCGCCACGAAAACTGGCCTTGACGCGCTCTCGCGGCTATCCGCGTTAGCGCTCCTCGGCGGTTGCCGGCCGCCAATTTGCCGGCGGCAGGCGCCGCCTGTCCTATAATGTGCTCGCGGCCGCGGTACGCGGCCCGGTGAGGTAGGGCATGGACATTCGAGTAACGGACGGGGACCTGGCCCGGCAGCAGGTCCCGGCGGTCGTGGTCAACCTGTTCGAGGGCGTCACGTCGCCGGGCGGCGCTACGGGCGCCGTGGACGCGGCGTTGGACGGCGCCATCTCAGGGCTCATCGCCGACGGCGAGATACGCGGCAAGCGCGGCGAGATGACGCTGATACACACCCTGGGCAAGATCGACCCGGCCCGCGTGCTCGTCGCCGGGCTCGGCAATCGGTCCGACTTCTCCCAGGATACGGTACGCGACGTGACCGCGGAGGCGTGCCGGCGCCTGCGCGGCATCGGCGTGCCGACCGTCGCCACAATAGCCCACGGCGCCGGCATCGGCGGCATGGACGCCCGCGACTCCGGCCAGGCCATAGCCGAAGGGGCGCTCCTGGGCCTCTACAGGTTCGACAGGTACAAGTCGGGCAGCGACGATGCCCCCACGGTCGACGAGGTCGTCATCGTAGAGTTCGACGCGGGCAAGCTGGACGAGATCCGGGCGGGTGTCGAGAGGGGCGTGCTGCTGGCTCAGGCCGCGAACCTCTGCCGCGACATGGTCAACGAGCCCGGTAACAAGATGACGCCGACCCGCATGTCCGAGATCGCGCGGGACGTCGCGGCCGAGTGCGGCCTGGAGATCGACGTGATCGACGAGGACCGCATGCGGGAGTTGGGCATGGGCGCGCTGCTCGGCGTCGCGCAGGGAAGCGTGGAGCCGGCGAAGCTCATCGTGCTCCAGTACCGCGGCGACCCGGACAACGAGTCCAACAACCTGGGGCTGATCGGCAAGGGCATCACCTTCGACAGCGGCGGCATCTCGATCAAGCCCGCGGCCAACATGGGGGCCATGAAGGGTGACATGGCGGGCGGCGCCTCCGTCATCGCGGCCATGAGGGCGATCAGCGCGCTCGGGCCGAACATCAACGTGACCGCCATGGTGGCCGCCACCGAGAACATGCCGGGCGGACGCGCGCAGCGGCCCGGCGACGTCGTCACCGTCATGAACGGCAAGACGATCGAGATCGACAACACGGATGCCGAGGGCAGGCTCGTCCTCGCGGACGCCGTGTCCTACGCCAGGACGATGGGCATCGGGCGCATCGTCGACGTGGCGACCCTGACCGGCGCGATGATCACGGCCCTGGGCGACGTCACGACCGGCGCCTTCGGCAGCGATCAGCCGCTCGTCGACGCCGTCCTGGCGGCGGGCAACGCCGTCGGGGAGCGCATCTGGCAGCTCCCGACCTACGACGACTATCGCGAGCAGTACAAGAGCGACGTAGCCGACTTCAAAAACACGGGCGGCAGGGCGGCGGGCTCCATCACCGGAGCGCAGCTCATCGGCGAGTTCGCAGCGGGCGCAGCCTGGGTGCACCTGGACATAGCCGGCACGTCGAAGACGGACAAGCTCAAGGGCCACAACCCCAAGGGCGCCACCGGCGTCCCCGTGCGGACCCTCGTCCGCCTCTCCGAAGACCTCGCGACAGGCGGGTAGGGCGCCGAAGGGTCGCCTGCCCGACGTCCCAACTATCCACTATCAACTATTCACTACCCACTACCACTACAATTCGCCTTGACAGTGCTTCGCCCCATGTCCTAGCCTCTCAACGAAAACAAGACGGCAAACCAACAGGGGGGCACGACATGACCTACGAATTCGACCACGTGCACATCAAGGCGCAGGACCCGGCCGCGACCGCGGACTGGTACGTCCGAGCGTTCGACTTCACCATCGTGTCCGACGCCGTACGGCCCTGGGGCGACAGGTTCGTCAGGTGCGAGACGACCAACGGCTCTATCGTCAACATCTCCGGCTCCCGGACCAACGAGAAGATGGGCCCCTCCGACGCGAGCGCTCACTGGGGTATCGAGCACATGGGCATCAAGGTCGAAGACATGGATGCCGAGATAGAGCGCCTGACCAGGATGGGCGCGAAGCTCCTGGAAGGTCCGATCGCCGTGGCCGGCGGCATGCGAATCGCCTTCATCGAGGCGCCGGGCGGAGTCCGCGTCGAGCTCCTCCAGTATCCATGACCCAGCGCCTCTCCGACGAGAACTGCATCTTTTGCCGGATCGAGTCCGGGGCCCTGGACGCGGACGTCGTGTACCGCGACGACGTTTGCTTCGCCATCCGGGACATCGCTCCCGCGGCGCCGGTGCACCTGCTGGTCATTCCGAGGAAGCACTTCACGTACCTGTCCGACCTGACCATCTTCGACCACACGATGCTCGGCAGCATGTTCGAGGGCGCCGTGGAGGCGGCCAGGACCACGGGCATCGACGGCACCGGCTATCGCCTCATCATCAACCAGGGCGATGACGCGGGGCAGCAGGTGGCCCATCTCCACCTGCACGTGCTCGGCGGGCAGCGACTCGGAGGCATGGGTTAGAGGGAAACTACCCGGCGCCGGGAAATCGGGTAACATTGTAGCGGTCGGCCCCGGCCAAGCGCTGCTCGGGCCTCGCGGCAAGCGGTAGCCTGAGCGGTCCACGGCCGAGTTCACGGACCGACCGGGAGAGTTACCAAATGGCCGAGGGGCAAGTAGCAGTATTGATAGATGTCGAGAACGTCGGGCTGAGCTCCGTACAAGAGCTCTTCGACCAACTCGCCAACGTTGGCAGGATCATCGTCAGGCGCGCATACGGCGACTGGTCCGGCACCAGGGCAAGGGACCGGGACCGCTTGCAGGCGCTCGGCATCGAGCCGATCACCGTATTCCACTCCGGCACGGGCAAGAACTCCGCCGACATCCGCTTGGCTATAGACGCCATCGAGCTGTCGTTCCAGTCGCCGGTGGACACCTTCGTGGTCGTGTCGTCGGACAGCGACTTCGTGCCGCTCGTGGGCAAGCTCCGCGCCGCCGGCAAGACGGTCATCGGCGCCGGGCCGAGCGCCGTGGCTTCGCGGTCGCTGGTCGGATCGTGCGACCGTTATTTCTACCTCGATCCGAAGAAGGCGTCGGCGACGGAACAGGAGCAGGACGCGGTGCAGGACGTCGGGCTCCTGGTGCGCGCGGTTCGCGCGTCCATGGACGACGACGGCGTCGCGACCGGCAGCCGACTTCACCAGGCGATGCAGCGCCTCGACCCGAGCTTCGACTTCAGGGCGTTGGGCCACTCGACCTTCACCCGCTACCTCGAGGCGTCGCCATACGTCAGCGTCACCCGGCCCCGCGGCAAGGGCGATGTTTCCGTCAGGCTGCGCGAGTCTAACGGCTCCGGCGGGGACCCCGAAGAGTGGGGTCCCGAGGTCGACGCGGCCTGGGCGAAGAGGGCGCCGAAGACCGGCCAGTCGGTCTACGGCAACACGGCGGCGTCGGCCGCGGCGACGGCGCTCGGAGTCGGCAAGCTCAAGGACTCGACCTACAAGACCCTGGAGCGCCTGCTCCGCGCGAGCGACTTCCTCAGCGCGCGCTGGAAGCGCGACGGCGGCAAGATCATCCGCCGCTGACCCGCTGCCGGAACGCCAGCCTCACCCCGCCGGCGCACGTCGGATCGACCCGGTACTCGGTCGTCCCGTCGTCACCCCGATACTCCGTGACCGGTGCCCCCGAGCTCCTGAGAGAATCGCGAGTAGCGGCGGCGTCCGCCACATCCAGGACGAGCTCGTACGGGGCTTCTCCGTGTTCCCCGAGGAAGTCCGCCAGCGGGCCCGGGCCAGTCGGCGCCGCGAGGTCCAGCCAGGTGTTGGCCATGGCCATCCGCGCTCGTCCCGCGGCGTGAGCGATCTTCCGCAGCCCCAGCCTGGCCCACGCGGCGGCCGCGCGGTCGGCGTCGTCGACGGCGAGCACCAGCCTGTGGACCCCCACGACGCCGTTGGCGTGGCTCGTGGGGTTCGGCGACGCCGTGTACCGGTCGCCAATGGCGACGTCGTGCTGGATCAGGAAGGTCTCGCTGCCCGGCGTGGCGTCCGCGTCCACGGCGGCCGAGCGCCAGGTGTAGCCGGGCGCGCCGCCGGCGGCCCCTCGCGCCCCCGGCGTCGGGTCTGAGACGCCCACGCGTCGCGCCCGTAGCGCCGCCACCGCGTCCTCGATATCGGCAGTCCCGATCGCGAACATGTACAGGCCCTCGCGAGACTCCAGGAAGGCGTTCAGCGACGGCCGGAACACGCCCTCCGCGAGGTCCCGGACGGCGATCAGCTCCAGGTACTCGCCCGCGAACACCGCCAGCCGGTTGTGCGTGCCCCGGCCGGGGTGGACTCCCTCGGGCGTCAGCGTGAACCCGAGTCGGTCCGCGAAGGCGCCGGCCGCGGACTCCAGGTCCCGAACGCCGATGAGGACGTGGTCGAGGTACGGCCGTGGAGCAGAGGACACGCCGTCGCCCTTAGGCCTCGCGGAAACTCACCCGGATCGTGTGGTGGCCGGTGGCGCCGTCGGGCAGGGTGCCCTGCCTGAAGTGTATCTGGACCCTGCCGTCGCCGTCGGTCGCCCGGACAATCGCCCGCACGTCGCCGGGCTGGTCGACGGAGGCGGTCGCCGTCCATATGACCCACGTGTACGGCGAGAGCGGCCCCTCGACGAGCTCGGCCTCGGACCACGTCACGCCATTGTCCAGGCTGAACTCCACCGCGGATATGCCCCGGTCGCCCGCGAACGCGACTCCCCCCAGGTCGACCGTTCCCACGACCTCGCTGGCGCCGGCCGCCGGAATGTCGAAGCGGGACATCGTCTTCACGATCGGGTTGTCGGTCCAGCCGCGTTTCTGCCAGTAGCCCTGGAAGTCGTGGTCGACCGGCGAGATGTGCGTCAGCCACTTGACGCTCTTGAGGCCGAAGAAGCCCGGCACGATGAGCCGGGCGGGGAACCCGTGCCTGTCCGAGAGCGGCTCGCCGTTCATCTCGTAGGCGACCATCACGTCCCGGTTGAGCGCCCTTTCGAGCGCGATGCTCTCCGAGTAGCCGTCGGATGCCTGGAACGATATGTCGACGACGCCGGGACGCAGCCCGGCCTGTTCCAGGATTTCCTCCAGGGCCACGCCCTTCCACTCGGCGTTGCCGATCAGGTCGCCGCCCACCTCGTTGCTGATGCACTCCAGCGTCACGTACTCCTCGATGGCGGGCAGGGCCCGGAGGTCGTCGTAGCTCAGCGACATCGGCCGTTCCACGAGGCCGTCCACCTCCAGCGTCCAGCCCTCTACACCGACCTGGGGGTCGAAGATGTTCTTGGAGACGATGTAGAACTCCTCGTTCGGCGTGACGATGGTCGACAGCGCGCCGTGCGACCTGAACGCCCCGCTGGTGCTGATCCGGGAGCCCAGGCGGTCTATGAAGACCTTCGCGCCCGCTCCGAGCACGACTCCGATGATCGCCCACGTGGCGATGCGCCGGATGACCAGCCGCCTCGTGGTGTGGGTCGGCCGCTCCCGGGCTTGCCGCGCGATCCAGGCCAGCAGCAGGGCGAGCGTGACGCCGTAGACGATGTACGCGCCCAGGGTGGCGAGGACGAACCCGAAGGCGCCCCCGGGCGCGGACGTCCCGAACAGGCCGCCGTCGAACAACGGCACCAGCGTCACCATGCTGACGATCCACAGCGCGATGGCGAAGAGGGGTGCCCTGGTAGTGCCCGGCAGGCTCACCGTCGGCCACGTCCTGGGGATCGCGACGAAGGCGAGCGCCAGCAGGCCGCCCACCAGGACCTGCGCCACCAGCATGCCGGCGAACATGAGCGGCTTCGCCGAGTACGACAGCGTCTCGAGCAGGTAGTCGATCAGCTCCGGCGGGATCACGGTCGTGAACCAGTCGGCCGCCAGCTCGGTGATCGTCAACGCGCCGAACGCCACGCGCACGGCGAGGGTGTACGCGACCATCGCGAGCCCGGCCGCGAGGCCCGCGACCGCCGACGTGAGCCGGGGCTGGCGTTCCGGATCGGGCTGCGGGTTCTCGCTGGTCATGTTCGGCACCTCGGCGGGAAGTACGGTCCGGTCACTCTGATAGAATACGCCATCTTCCCCTCCGGGTGCACCATGCCCACACTCTACGTCGTGGCCACGCCGATCGGCAACCTCGAGGACATCACCGTGAGGGCGCTTCGCGTCCTGCGCGAGGCAGACCTGATCGCGGCCGAGGACACGAGGGTCACCCGCAGGCTGTTGGCCCGCTACGAGATCGAGACGCCGCTGACCAGCTACCGCGAGCACAACGCCGCGAGGAAGACGCCCGAGCTGCTGGACCTGCTCGCCTCGGGTTCCGATATCGCCCTCGTGTCCGACGCCGGCACGCCGGCCGTCAACGACCCCGGCGCCGAGCTCGTCGCCTCGGCCGCCGCTGCGGGCTTCGAGGTCGCCGCGGTGCCGGGCGCCTCCGCGCCGGCGGCGGCCGTCTCCGTCGCGGGAATTGCGATGGAAGGTTTCGTCTTCCTGGGCTTCCTGCCGCGGCGCCGCCGGGACCGGCTGGCGCTGCTCGAGTCGGAGGCGGCTGCGCCCCGGCCGCTGCTGGCCTTCGAGACGCCGCACAGGCTGAGGGCCGCCCTGGCCGACCTGCTGGCCGCGCTCGGCGACCGCCGCGTCGTCGTCGCCCGCGAGCTGACGAAGCTGCACGAGGAGGTCTTCCGCGGCACGGTGTCCGGGGCCATCGAGCACTTCGAAGCGCCGAAAGGCGAGGTAACGCTCGTTATCGAGGGCGCCTCCGATACGGCGTCCGAGCCGAACAGCCGCGACGAAGCCGTCACGCTGCTGGCCCGCCTGCGGGACGGCGGAATGCGCGCCCGCGCGGCCGTCGACCTGGCAGCCGAGCAGACGGGCCTGCCGCGCGGCGAGGTCTACCGGCTCTGGCTGGACGCCCATAGCTGACGGGCGCCTCCGGAGCCTTTGGCGTCAGCCCGATTGTGATAGCATGAACAACCAACGTTCGCGGGCCCGGTCAGGGGATATGTCAGAGCGGATTCTCGTAGCGGTCGCGTGGCCTTACGCCAACGGTTCGATCCACCTCGGCCAGACCGCTGGCTGCTATCTGCCGGCCGACATCTTCGCCCGCTACCACAGGCTGAAGGGCAACGAGGTGCTGATGGTGTCGGGGAGCGACTCCCACGGGACGCCCGTCACCCTCGAGGCGGAGAAGCGCGGCGTCACGCCGGAGGAGGTGTTCAGCCAGTACCACGCCGAGTTCCTGGACAACTGGCGGCGCCTGGGCATCGGCTTCGACCTGTTCACCTCGACCCACACCGACAACCATCAGCAGGTGTCGCAGGACATGTTCCTGCGGCTGCACGAGAACGGCTACATCTACAAGGACACGATGACGCAGCCCTACTGCGTCACCGACGGCCGCTTTCTCGCCGACCGCTACGTGGGCGGCGTCTGCCCCCACTGCGACTTCGAGGGCGCGCGCGGCGACCAGTGCGATAGCTGCGGCCGCACCCTCGACCCCGAAGAGCTGATCAACATGGTGTGCCTGCTCTGCGGGGACACGCCGGAGATCAGGGACACCGAGCACTTCTTTCTCAAGCTGACGGCATTCGAAGACCGGCTGCTCGAGTGGGTCAGCGACCGGGAGCACTGGCGGCCGAACGTGCGCAACTTCTCCGTCGGCTACCTGGGCGGCGGACTCCAGGACAGGGCCATCACCCGCGACATCGACTGGGGCGTGCCCGTCCCGCTGGACGGCTACGAGGACAAGCGGATATACGTCTGGTTCGAGGCCGTCATCGGCTACCTCTCGGCGTCGATCGAGTGGGCCGACCGCTCGGGAGCGCCGGACCGGTGGAAGGACTTCTGGCAGAAGGACTGCCGGGCCTACTACTTCATGGGGAAGGACAACATCCCCTTCCACACCGTCATCTGGCCCGCGATGCTGCTCGGCTACGGCAACCTGAACCTTCCCTACGACGTCCCGGCGAACGAGTACCTCAACCTGGAAGACCAGAAGATCTCGACGAGCCGCAACTGGGCGATCTGGCTGCCCGACTATCTCGACCGGCACGAGCCCGACCCGCTCAGGTACGTGCTGGCGTCCAACATGCCGGAGACGAGCGACTCCGACTTCACGTGGCGGGAGTACGTGCGGGCCAACAACGACGAGCTCGTCGCCACGTACGGCAACCTGGTGCACCGGGTGCTGACGATGTCGTACCGGAACTTCGGCGGCGCCGTGCCCAACCCGGGAGATCTGGACGCCGACGCGAACGAGCTGCTGGACACCGCGCGGCAGCGCTTCGAGGAGACCGGGGCCAATCTCGGCGCCTGCCGGTTTCGAGCGGGGCTGGGCGCGGCGATGTCCCTGGCCCAGGCGGCCAACCGGTACCTCGACCGCAAGGAGCCGTGGAAGGCGGTGAGGGAAGACAGAAGCTCCGCGGCGACCACGCTGTGGGTATCGCTCGCCGTCATCAACTGCCTGAAGACCGCGCTCTATCCGGTGCTCCCGTTCAGCTCGGCGAAGCTGCACGCCTTGCTGGGCCTCGACGGGAGCGTCGAAGACCAGGGCTGGGCGTGGGAACCGGGGGCGCTCGTCGGCGCCTCCCGGCTTCAGAAACCGGAGCCGCTGTTCGCGAAGCTGGACGAGTCGATCGTCGAGGAAGAGAGCCACCGGATTGGCCGCTAGCATCGCGACGCCCGCCACGCTCGACCGCGTCTACGAGCCGGTGCGGGAGGGGCTCGACCGGTCCGCGGAACGTCTTCGCGGCCTCGCCGCGAAGAAGGAGCCGCTGCTCGTCGACCTGCTCGAACACGTGCTCCAGCGCACCGGCAAGCGCCTGCGGCCTACGATAACGCTGCTGGCGGCCGGGTTCCATCCGACCGACGGGCGCACGTCGGAGATCATGGCGACCGCCGTGGAGCTTCTCCACGTGGCGACGCTCGTGCACGACGACACCGTGGACAAGGCGGACACGCGCAGGGGCCGGCCGACGGTGAGCAGCCAGTGGGGCACGACCGCGGCCGTGCTGGTCGGCGACTACATCTTCGCGGCCTCCGCGACGCTGGTCTGCGACACGGAAGACATCCGCGTCATCAAGCGGTTCGCCGAGACGATCATGGAGCTGTCCCGCGGCGAGCTGGAGGAGAGCGCCGGAGTCTACGCCGCGAACGACATGCGCTCCTACCTGGACCGCATCTACAACAAGACGGCGTCGCTGTTCACGACCGCGGCGGAGTCGGGAGCGGTACTCAGCGGCGCCGGCGAAGAGATCGTGTCCAGCCTGCGGGACTACGGCTACAACGTCGGCATGGCCTACCAGATCGTCGATGACATACTCGACTTCGAGGGCGACCCCGAGGAGTTCGGCAAGCCCGTGGGCCAGGACCTCGCGCACGGCATCCTGACGCTGCCGGCGTTGATCGCGATCGAGCGCGGCAACGGCGCCAGCCCGATACTGGACTACCTGGACGACCCCAACGACGAGAGCACACTGGCCGCGGCCGTCGCGGCCGCCAGCGACAGCTCGGTCATCGAGGAGTCCTATGCCCAGGCCCGCGACTACGGCGTCCGGTCGGTCGAATGCCTGGCCGGCCTCGAACGCAACGCGCACCGCGAGTCGTTGGAGATGCTGGTCGGCTACGTCCTCGAGCGCCGCAGCTAGAGGACTCCCGGGGCAGCGGCTCGCCGGAGGCTAGTGGGAAGGGTGCGCGGCCGCCTTCAACAGCCCCTGCACGGGGATCAGTTTCTGGCCGTGGGGGTCCACGCCCAGGAACACGCCTTCCAGCGTGTACGCGCCGAGCAGCGCGGACGCTCCCTCCTCACCGAAGATCACCCACGTCGTGGTCTCGCGGCCGTCGACTCGGGCCCTGGCCTCGGCCATGTCCAGCTCGACCCGCTCGCCGCCGGCGTACTCGAAGGTCTCGCTGCGGGTGGGAGAGATGCCAAGCCGCCTGAGCAGTGAGCCGGGCACCACTGTAGTGGTCGCACCCGTGTCCACGAGCGCCTCGATCTCCTCCATCTCATCAGCGCCCACGACGCCGATCTCGATCCTCAGACTGAATGTTCCCTTATCGGCGAGCCCCGGGGTCACTATTCCCCCTCATGCCGCGTTCACCCCGCCCACCGCCAGCATTCGATCGACGAACCGGCGGACCAGTTCTGCGTTGGGCTCTATGTCCTCGTGTTCCATGAAGCCGTGATAGAAGTTGGCGTGGAAGCTCTGCGCCGCCGCAAGTCCGGCCCTCAGTCCGTCATCGTTGGTCTCGTCCGCTATGCGCCTGGCGGCATACACCATCGCGCGGTGATTCCCGTATGGCCATTCTCTCTGCTGCGCGACAGCCATGATCGCGTGGGATGCGGCTCCCCACAACTTCTCGGAGCCCTGGAGCTCGTCGCCCGAAGCCAACTCGATGGCGGCGTTATCCAGGAACTCTCGCGCTGTCTGGGCGTGTTCTCGAGTCAGCACTGCATCACCTGGTCAAGTCGATTGTCCCAGTATACCAAGCCCAACTAGGGGTGGATGGAACTTGTCTGATTGTGAGCGTGGGTGAGGGATCGGGGTCCCCGACGCAGTCAGTCCTGACGCCGTTACCCCGAGCGCGTCCTGAGCCCGACGGCCATGTCGCGCAGGATGCGCCAGTTCCAGGCCGTCACCATGGCGGTGAGGGTTAGGTACAGTATTGCGAACTCGCGCCGTCCCGGAATGGGTACTTCAATCTCGGCAAATGGTAGTGAAATCGTGATCCATCTCAAGTACGGGTCGACGAACGGTAGGTGCAGGATGAACAGGGCCAGCAGAATTGTCCCGGTCTTCCAGCCGATCATCCGGGGCAGGATGAGCGCCAGCGCGAACCCCGACACGGCGGACGTGAGCAGGAACTCGATCGTCTGCCGGTCCTCCAGCGGGAAGTTCAGGGGCTGGCCGGCGGACAGGCTGAAGATCACGACCATGCTGCCGATGAGCAGGGTCATCTGGTTGACCTCGGCCGAAATCACGGTGGTCAGCCCGGCCTGGGGATTGGCTCTCAGGCTGAAGAGCGCGGCGACGATGATCTCGGGGGACTCGGAGGCCAGCGGGGCGATCCACTGGATCAGGATGAATTCGTCGATGTTCAGCGCCTCGCCCGTCTCCACGAGCGCCTCGACGAACGGCTCGGCGGCCATCAGTATCACCCCGGCCGAGTAGACGAACAGCACGAGCACCGTGACGCGCCGGGCGCGGGTTGGCAGCGCGCCGATCGTCGCGGCCGGTCCCGCGAGCTCCGGCTCCTCCGGTTCGTGCGTCGAGCTGATCCAGAGATAGACGAAATACAGGAGGATCAGCACTCCGGCCAGCACAAGGTGCACCTGCCCCATGAAGAAGATCGCGAAGGTCACGAGGGTGGCCACCAGCAGGAAGACCAGCTCCAGGGATATCTCGCCGCGCAGGTCCAGCGGCTTGCGGCGCACCAGCCAGAAGATCAGGATGACAGTCGGCCACCCGAGGCCGACGAGCAGGCGGTTCGCGCCGGTGACGTTCGCGGCGACCAGCTCCATGCGCTCCGTGACCTCGCGGGTCACCAGGTCGAAGGACGCGCCGGCCTTCCAGGCCAGCACCGCCTCGATGGAGTACTCGGGCAGGATCGCGATCAGCGCCAGCACGGCGAGGGCCAGCGACGCGGAGACGTCGATCTGGGCCACCTCCGCGGCCCAGGAGAGCAGGAACGCGCCGCCCACGATGCCGAGCCCGAATATCACGGCCAGCAGCGCGGGATCGAGATGCGAGTCGGTAACCCGCACCAGGAATCCCGGTACCGCGAACAGCGCGAATATCCACAGCCACACCAGCGACCGATGGCGCAGGGCTTCTGTCAGCGACACGGCGGCTCCGAATCAGGTTCGATGTGCCCGACGGCTGTCAGGACGACGCCGTCGGTTCGACGCGCGAGATTATACACGCCCGCGACTTCCGATTTCACACGCGTCGCCGGTTGTCGCGCTGGTTGCTGACGAGCAGGTCCTCGCGGTCGCCCCACCTGTCCAGGAAGCGCCGGTAGTTCTTGCGGCTCAGCTCGTCCCGCTCGCCCTCGGACAGCTCGTTCCAGGCCCTGTGCTCGTGGCGCCGTACGGGCAGGGTGGGATCGGCGACTATGCGATAGCCGCGCTCCTTGAAGTGGAAGCTGTAGTCCAGGTCGAGGTTCCGGTAGAACCTGTAGCTCTCGCGCATCAGGCCGACGTCGCGGAGCCGTCGGCGTCGGAACGCGAAGCAGTAGGCCTGCATGGCGTCCATGTCGCCCGCCTCGCCCTCGCCCTCGTGGAAGTGGTGCAGGTTGCTGGTCCGCAGCCCGAAGGGCCCGGCCACGCCCACGCTGTCGTCCTCCAGCATGCGGTCGATCGGGCCGAGCAGGTCGCCGGTGACCTCCACGCTGGTGTCGAGCAGGACGATGGTGCGTCCGCGGCACTGCTTGAGGGCAACGTTGCGCGCGGCGCCCTCCCCGAGGGCGTGGTCTGTGTGGATAACCCTGATCCTGGGGTCATTGGCGGCCGAGTGCTCCAGCCACTCCTCGGCGCCGTCCGTGGAGCCGTTGTCGACGGCGACGATCTCGACGGCGCGGCCTTCCGCCCAGCGCATCGCCGACTCGACGCAGCGCCGGACGTCGTCGACGTAGTTGTGGGCGACGAGGGCGAAGCTGAAGTCGGCCGCGTCGGCCTCCTCGTGCAGCGACGGCACCTCCACGGCGGCTGAGACCGTGTGCCACGCCTCCTGCCGCTTCTCCCAGTCGGTCTTGGGACGGATGCGAGTCGCGGTCCGGCCGTCTTCGACGACGAAGCCCGCTTCGTTCAGACCGTCTCGCGCCTCGTCGGCCTCGGTGTAGCGCCGCTGATCGCGCAGGCCGGCCCTGCGGGCGATCGCGGCGAGGGTCTCGTCGGGGACGCTGTAGCGCTCTCTCGCGTCGCCGAGATCGAGGCCCAGGAGCCGGTCGAAGTCCCTGACGACGGCCAGCTTGTCGGCGGGCCGCATGTCCGAGTGAGCGGCCTCCCACGTCAGCGCCAGGGCGCCCGGCATGTCGAGATTGTCGTTGGCCCGCTCCAGCAGCCGCTTTCGCCATTGGGCAGCCGCGTCATCGTCGGGGGCGCCGCCGTTGGCGGTCGACTGCCACTCCCAGACGCGGTTGCGCAGTCGGTGCAACGCCCGCTGTGCCGCCCGCAGCGACGTGAAGGTGAAATTCAGCCTGGACCTGTACCTCGTCGTGAGGCAGAGGTATCGGAACGCGAGCGGGTCGATGCCGCGGCTCTGGATGTCGGTCAGGATGAACGAGTTGCCGGTCGACTTGGCCATCTTCACGCCGTCGGCGAGCAGGTGTTGTCCGTGCACCCAGGTGCCGACCACCGGGCCGCCGGTGAAACCCTCGCTCTGGGCGATCTCGCCCTCGTGGTGCGGGAAGATGTTGTCGACGCCTCCCGTGTGGATGTCGAACCGCGGTCCGAGGTACTTGATCGACATGGCCGAGCACTCGATGTGCCATCCGGGGAAGCCTTCTCCCCACCGGCTGGGCCACTTCAGATCGCGTCCCGGCTCGGCCGCCTTCCACAGCGTGAAGTCGCGCACGTCCCTCTTGCGCGGGTCGGCCTCTGTGCGGACGGCCTCCAGCAGCGCCTCTTCCTGGATGTTGCCGGACAGCGCGCCGTAGCCTGGAGAGGCCGCGACGCTGTAGTAGACGTTGCCGTCGACCTCGTAGGCGAGGCCCTTGGCGACGAGGTCCTCGACGATCTCCAGCATCTCGTCGATATGCGCCGTGGCCCTCGGGAAGTGGTCCGCCGGGATGATGTTGAGCTTTTCTTCGTCGCGCAGGAACCGCTCGGTGTACGTCTCGGCGATCTCCCCCGGCGTCTTGCCCGCGGCCAGCGCCGCCGCGATGACCTTGTCCTCGCCCCGCTCGAGCACCTCCTGGCGCATGTGGCCGACGTCGGTGATGTTCTTGACGTGCAGCACGCGCGGGCCCTGCATCTCCAGCGTGCGCCGGATCCAGTCGGCCATCAGGTAGGAGCGCAGGTTGCCAATATGGGCGTCGCGGTACACGGTGGGGCCGCAGGTGTACATCTTGACGACGCCGGACTCGGCCGGCTCGACGGGCTTGATCTGCCTGGTCAGCGTGTCGTAGAGCTTCATGTCCGCTATGTGACGGTCAGCACGCGCAGCAGATTCGTCCCGCCCTTGACCCCGATCGGAAGACCGGCGACCAGGACGACGAGGCTGCCGCGTTCGAGCCCGGCCTTCTCTTTGGCGACCCGCTCGCCGATGGCGAAGAAGTCGTCCACCGTCTCGATGTGGGGAATCGTCATCGGCGTGACGCCCCACCGCAGCGTCAGGCGGCGGAGCACGGCGTCGCCTGGCGTCAGGGCGAGTATCGGGGACTTCGGGCGGTACCTGGAAACCCGGCCGGCGGTGCTGCCCGATTCGGTGAAGGCGACGATCAGGCTGGCCCCGATCTGCTGCGCCGTCTGGCAGGCGTTGTAGCTGATCGCGTCGTCCGTTTGGGGGACGAGGTGGCGGCGCTTCTCGACGATCATCTGCTCGTAGGGCAGTTCCGCCTCCGCCTCGTCCGCCACCTCGGCCATCACCCTGACCGCGTCGACAGGGTAGCGGCCCACCGACGTCTCGCCGGACAGCATGATCGCGTCGGTGCCGTCGAAGACAGCGTTGGCGACGTCGGTGACCTCGGCCCTGGTCGGCACCGGCGACTCGACCATTGACTCCAGCATCTGCGTGGCCGTGATGACGGGCTTGCCGCTGTCGTTGCTCCGTGCGATCAGGTCCTTCTGGATCAGGGGCACCTTGGCCAGCTCCACCTCGACGCCCATGTCGCCCCTGGCGACCATGACCGCGTCGCTGACGGCGAGTATCTCGTCGAACCGGTCGATGGCCTCCTTGCGCTCGATCTTGGAGACGATATGAAGCTCGTGGCCGTCTCGGTCGACGATCGCGCGGGCGACCTCGACGTCGGCCGGGGAGACGATGGTCGACAGCGCCAGCAGATCGACCTGATGCTCGGCGGCGAACTCGATGGCCCTCATGGCGGCGGCGTCCGGGAAGACCTGCGTGGGCGCCTTGCCGGGGGTCGCCACTCCGCGCCGCTCGGTGAGCCTGCCGCCCCTGACCACCGTGCAGGCGACGTCGAGGCGGTTCACGCCGTCGACGCTCAACTCGATGCGGCCGTCGTCGAGGAGTACGGGGCGGCCGACGGCCGCGTCGCGGTGGATCCCCGGCGGGGTTACCGTAACCGCCTCGCGGGAGCCTACGATGTCCCGTGTGGTCAGCGTCAGCGAGTCGCCGGCCTGGAGCGTGACAGCGCCTTCGCGGAGCGGCCCGGTGCGGTACTTGGCGCCGGGCGCGTCGACCATGATGCCCACCGGCACCCCGAGGCGCTCTGAGGCGCCTCGCACGTGCTGTATGGACCGCGCGTGCTCGTCCTCCGTCCCGTGGGACATGTTCAGCCGCGCGACGCTCATCCCGGCGCGGACCATCGCCTCCACGGTCTCCGCGGAGGCGGTCGACGGCCCCAGGGTGCAGACGATCTTGGTCTTGGGGCGGGTGGCAGGCATGTCGGGCTCGCGGCTCCGGCGGCTGGATAGCCCAATTATGCGCCATCGCCGATACGATTTCATCCCCGGCGCGCACACAGGCGTTCTCCGCGTAGCTCGAGAAGCCTTTGACTTGCCGTCCCGAACGAAGCGAGGGACCGGGGGAGGGGCCCTCTTTAGCCCGGCACAGCGCCGGCGCTCCCGGCACGGCTTGCCATTCACCCGGCCCGAGGATGACCGGCTCGACAATGACCGGATCCGGGGCCGCCGCGATGCTTGGTAACAGTCCAGGCTCCGAGGACGGCCCGGTAGCCGGAGCTCCGTCATGTCCGCGAACGCGGGCATCCAGGCGTTGGGGGGTGTCCATCACATCAACTCTGAACAGTTACCGATGTTTGACCCTCGCTTCTCGCCGATGCTAGACTCGCTGAGTGGCGCGGTGAGCGTGGCCAAGAGGTTAAGGCGCCAGGTTGTGGCCCTGGAGATCGAGGGTTCGAATCCCTTCGCTCACCCCACTCCGCCAGACCCGCCGCGGCAATTCGCAGCCACGCGTGGGCGATCTAAGTGCAGCAGAGTGGCCCCCAGGGTCGCCCCCGCGAGCCCATCGGTAACGAGACCGACGCTAAGCCCCGTCTTTGGCAAACTCCTGCCTGGCAACTCCGGGGCGTACCCCTGCGCACACCGTGGGGGAAGACGGACGTGGCGATTGGCGCAAAACTCGCAGACCCAGGGTGGGATTTCCCGTCAGTGGGTCACTGAATCTCCCACCGTCCAGAAATCCGCTGGTGTGCCGGCTACGTACCATTAGAGTGGCGGCTTGCAGTCAAGGCGGGTTTCTGCCGCCACGAGTTGGCGACGAGCCGTCGAAACGACGGACAAGAGCCCAGCCAAAGGAGACCGGCATGATGGGGCGCGCCTTCCTTGCCGTGGCAGCGACCGCGTCGCTGGTCGCCCTGTGGGCGATCCGTCCGTCCGCGACTCTGGAGGACGGTGCGGTCCCCCACATCGCGGTGTCGCCGCCCGTGGCGCTGGCGCAATCGCCCGACCCGGACGGGCGCATCGCGTTCGCTTCGGACCGAGACGGGGACTTTGAGATATACGTGATGAACGCGGATGGGTCGGACGTGACCCAGCTGACCAATAATTCAACCACTGACAGGTACCCAAAATGGTCTCCGGACGGCCGGCGCATCGCGTTCACCTCGGACCGGGACGGCGACGATGAGATATACGTGATGAACGCCGACGGGTCGGGCGTGACCCGGCTGACCAGCAATTCGGAGTACGACGGCCCCCCAAACTGGTCTCCGGACGGCCTGCGCATTGCGTTCGACGCGAAGCGAGGCGATAACTACGACATCTACGTTATGAACGCGGACGGTTCGGGAGTGGAACGGCTTACCGAACATTATGCGAACGACTGGAGCCCAACCTGGTCTCCTGACGGCCAGCGCATCGCGTTCACTTCGAACCGAGGCGGGAACTATGACATCTACGTGATGGACGCGGGCGGTTCGGGCGTCACACGCCTGACCAATAGCGGGATGGACCACTGGGAGCCAAGCTGGTCTCCGGACGGTCGGCGCATTGCCTTCGACTCGGACCGATACGGGAACTGGGATATCTTCGTGATGGACGCCGACGGTTCCGGCGTGACCCAGCTTACCGACCATTACGCGAACGACAGGTTCCCAAGATGGTCTCCGGACAGCCGACGCATGACGTTCGATTCGAACCGAGGCGGGAACTATGACATATACGTCATGAACGTGGACGGTTCGGGCGTCACCCGGCTGACCACCAATTCAGCCGAGGACCGCCGGCCAGGTTACTGGGCCCCGTCTCCGGTAGGGCGCATCGCGTTTAACTCGGACCGGGACGGGAACCATGAAATCTACGTGATGAACGCCGACGGTACGGGAGTCACTCGCGTGACGCGCAACCCGGCGTACGACAGGATCGCGACCTGGTCTCCGGACGGCCAGCGTATTGCGTTCGACTCGCTGCGAAACTGGAACTTCGACATCTACGTGATCAATGCGGACGGCACTGGCGAGACCCGCCTCACCGACAACTATTGGTACGACTGGGGCCCGTCGTGGTCGCCGGACGGCCGGCGTATCGCGTTCACTTCGAACCGCGACGGCAACCACGAGATCTACGTGATGAACGCGGACGGCTCAGGCCAGACCCGCCTCACTTACAACGATGCGAAAGACAGGTTTCCACGATGGTCGCCGGACAGCCGCAGAATCACGTTCGACTCGGATCGGGACGGAAACGACAGCCATGACATCTACGTAATGAACGCGGACGGAACGGGGGAAACCCGCCTGACGAGCATTGCACATGACGACCGAAGGCCAAGCTGGTCGCCGGATGGCCGCCGAATCGCTTTCTGGTCGAAGCGAGACGGCAACGGGGAGATCTATGTGGTCAACGTGGACGGTTCGGGCCTGGTCCGCCTGACAGACAACCCCGCGCTGGACCTGGACCCAAGCTGGTCCTCGGACGGCCGGCGCATCGCGTTCGTGTCGGACCGAAGCGGGAGCGATGACGTCTACATAATGAACGCGGACGGGTCGGGCGTCACCCGACTGACCAGCAGCTCAGCCGAGGACCACCGGCCAAGCTACTGGTCCCCGCAGCCGTTGGGGCGCATCGCGTTCACTTGGGACCGAGATGGCGATGATGAGATATACGTGATGAACGCGGACGGGTCGGGCTTGACACGCTTGACCGACAATACAACCGGCGACAGGCGCCCGGACTGGTCTCCCGACGGACGGCGCATTGCGTTCACTTCGGACCGAGACGGCGACGATGAGATATACGTGATGAACGCGGACGGCTCCGGTGTGACCCGGCTGACCAGCAATTCGACGTATCACGGGCCCCCGGACTGGTCTCCGGACGGCCAGCGCATTGCGTTCGACTCGATACGCAACTGGAACTACGACATCTACGTGATCAACGCGGACGGTTCGGGCGAGGTACGTCTGACCGACAACTACTGGTATGACTGGAGCCCAAGCTGGTCCCCGGACGGCGAGCGCATCGCCTTCGTCTCGAATCGGGCCGGGGGCGAGGGCGACATCTATGAGATATACGTGATGAACGCGGACGGTTCGGGCGAGACCCGCCTGACCAATACTGCGTCGAAGAACTGGGCGCCAATCTGGTCTCCGGACGGAAGGCGCATCGCGTTCTCGTCCGAGCGAGACGGAAACGGCGAGATTTACGTGATGAACGCGGACGGTTCTGGTGCGACCCGTCTGACCAACAACTACGCGCTCGATTCGTGCCCAATCTGGTCTCCGGACGGTCGGCGCATTGCGTTCCGGTCCGAGCGAGATGGGGATGGGGACATATACGTGATGAACGCGGACGGTTCCGGTGTGACCCGCCTGACCCGTCTGACCATTGGCTTGCATCGTTCGTGCCCAAGCTGGTCTCCACCTGTGCCAACGTCTACGTTCGGTCAGACGCGTACGCCAACACCCACGCCCACCAACACGCCAACACCCGCACCTACCAACACGCCAACGCCTACACCCACGCCCACGCCCACCAACACGCCAACGCCTACACCCACGCCCACTCCAGAGCCTGAAGAACCTGGAGTGATTCTGCACGCGTCAGCCACGAACGCCATGATCGGGCTCCCGGTGAGCATAACCCTCGCCGTGACCAATCCACGGACAAACCCCGTTCTCGACGTCCAAGTCGTCCTTCGAGCGCCTTCCGGGCTGTCGCTGCGCGGCGGCAGGTGTACTTCTCCCGGCCTGTGCGAGGCGACGTATGAGCTGGGCCCAGGGCAGGGCGAGGTGTTGGAGTTGACGGCGACTCCCAACCAGGAAGGGGACTTCACACTCGAGGCCGATGTGGCCTGGCGGGTTGGAGACGGCAGGCCCAGCGTCAAGAGCGCGTCGCTGACGCTTGCCGCGGCTTCTGAGGTACAGCGGGAGACGTATGTGACGATTCGCGCGGACCGGACCGAGGTACAGATCGGGGAACCTGCGAGGCTTGTCCTGTCGGCCGCGAACTCGATAGCCAGCGCGCCGATGACCGTGACGTTGACCCTCAGAACTCCCGCTGGATGGTCGGTGAGCGGCCCGGGATACGCGGGGCCGTGTGTCGGCCGGTGTGTTGCCATTTACCTGATCGGCAGCGGCGAACAACAGGGCATCGACCTGGAATTGACGCCCGATCGGGTCGGTCCCGCGGAGGTCGAGGCCCGCCTGGAATGGTACTACGGGGACGACACGACGAAGCTGGCGAGAAGGCAAGAGCTTCTGATCCTGAGTGCCGCGGAGCCGGAGTGCACGGGCGTGTTCTGCTGTGTCGGCGCGAGCCGGGCGGACCCTATGGCCGCCGCGGGCGAGCTGACCATGGGCGGGCTCATGCTGGGCGGCCTGTGGCTCCTGGGCCGCCGCCGGAGACGCTGAGCACGGCCGCTCGGCTCCCGAGGCCGCGTTGACACGCTGATGGCCCGTCAATACACTCGCGGATAGACGACCGGGCGGGCGGGTTCCGTTTCGATGAGATACGTTGGCGTTGCCGCGCTGTCGGCGGGGGTCCTGCTCCTCGAGCTGACGCTGACCCGGGTCTACTCCGTCACCCAGGGCTACCACTTCGCCTTTCTCGCCGTCAGCCTCGGCCTGCTGGGGTTCGGCACCAGCGGCACGCTGCTGTTCCTCGCCCCGAGGCTGTGGCGACGCGGCGGGAGCGCGCTGTTGGCATCGTCGGCCGGGCTCTTCTCGCTGACGGCGGTCGGCAGCTACTGGGCGCTCGACGCGGTCCCGTTCGACGCCTACCTGCTCGTACTCGAGCCGTCGATGTTCGGATACCTGTCGCTCTACTACCTCGTGCCCGCCGTGCCGTTCCTTTTCGCCGGACTCGCCCTCGGTGGCGCGCTGAGCATGACTCCAGGAAAGACCTCCGGGCTGTACGGCGCCAGCCTCGCGGGCTCCGGGGTGGGGGCGCTGCTCGCGCTGGGCGGCCCGGCGGCGCATGGGCCTGGATACGCCCTGGCCGCGGTGTCGGCGCTGGGGGCGGCCGCGCTGGTCGCCTTCAGCGTCGGCGCGCCCGTCGCGCGGCTGGTCTCGGCCGGCGCGATCTCGGTGGGAATCGCCGCCGTGGGACTGGCGGTGCCGCAGGTCTTCGAGCCGGAGATGTCGCAGTACAAGACGCTCCCCAGGGTGCTCGACCAGATCGGCTCGACGCTCGAGTGGACAGGGTGGAACGCCTACTCTCGCGTCGACTTCGTTCGCGCCGACGCGCTGCACCAGGCGCCCGGTCTCAGCCTCGCGTTCAACGGCACTCTCCCCCGCCAGTCCGCCATGACCACCGACGGGGACGATCTCACCAGCCTGTCGGCGTCCGCGCCGGCCGACGCGGACTTCACGGAGTTCCTGCCGGGCGCGGTCGCCTACGCCCTGGTCGACTCGCCGAGGGTCCTGGTCATCGAGCCCGGCGGCGGGCTGGACGTGCTGACGGCGCTGCGCCACGGCGCGCGGGAGGTCGTCGCCGTCGTGGCCAATCCCCTGGAGGCAGAGCTGCTGCGCGGCCGCGCGTCAGACCCCGCGGGCCGGGTCTTCGACGCGCCGGGGGTCACCGTCGCGCAGACCAACCCGCGGACGTATCTCGCACGGCACGACGACCGGTTCGACGTGGTCGTCGTGTCGCTGCGCGACGCGTTCCGGCCGATCACAGCCGGCGCCTACAGCCTGAGCGAGAACTACCGCTACACGACCGAGGCGTTCGGAGACTACATGGCGCACCTGGCGCCGGGCGGCGTGCTGGTCGCGACCCGCTGGGCCCAGCTTCCGCCCAGCGAGGAGATGCGCGCCGCGGCGGCGCTGATCGGGGCGATGGAGGACGCGGGCCGGAACGCCAGCGACAGTCTCGCGGCGATCAGGACGCTGCAGACCTTGACGCTCGTGGCAAAGAACGGCGCCTACTCATCGAACGACCTGCGGGCGATCAGGGAGTTTTCCGAATCGCGCCGCATGGACCTGGCGTACCTTCCGGGCCTCCGGGACGACGAGGCGAACAGGTACTTCGTGCTGCAGGAGGCGTCCTACCTGGACGGGCTTACGCGGCTGCTGGACGGGGCGCGGCGCGGCGAGTACTACGACTCCCGGCAGTTCGACGTCCGCCCGACGTCCGACGACAGGCCGTTCTTCTTCCACCTGTTCCGGTGGCGGCAGACGCCGGACGTGCTGTCGCGTCTGGGCGCTGAGTGGCAGCCGTTCGGCGGCGGCGGATACCTGGTCGTCGTGGCCTTCCTCGCTGTCGCGGTCGCCTCCTCGGCCGCGCTGATTCTCGTCCCGCTGCTGTTGCGGCGCCCTCCCGCTCCGGACGGCGCTCCGCGGGCCGCCCCGTCGTGGCGGCCGCTGGTCTACTTCGTCTGCCTGGGGCTGTCGTTCCTGTGGGTCGAGCTGCCGCTGATGCAGCGGTTCATCCTCGTGCTCGACCACCCCACGTACTCCTTCGGGCTCGTGCTGTTCACGCTGCTCGTCTTCTCGGGCGTGGGGAGTCTTCTGTCGCCGCGGCTGGGCGTGCTCCGGCCCTGGACCGTGCCGGCGCTGGGATCTGCGGCGCTGGCGTACGCGTTCGGCGTAGGCGCGGCGGTGGAGGCGATACTGGAGCTGCCGTTCGCGGCCCGCGTTCTGCTGGCGGTGCTGATGGTCGCGCCGCTGGGCGTGCTCATGGGGATGCCGTTCCCCGTCGGCATCGAGGCGTTGCGCCGGACGCGCCCGGACCTGGTCCCGTGGGCGTGGGGCGCGAACGGCTACGCGTCGGTCGTCGGGTCTATCATGGCGACGCTGCTGGCGCTGAGCTGGGGCTTTTCGTGGGCGATAGCCGCCGGGGGAGTCGTCTACTTCGTCGCCGCGGCCGCCTATGCGCCCGCGCTGCGTGCCGTCACTCGCGGAGCAGCGGAACGAACCTAACAAGCCCCTGGTTGAGCGCGCGCCGCTCCCCGTCGCGCGTGACGATCAGCCACAGCGTCTGGATGCTGCCCGGCGGCCCGACCGGGATGACCATTCGTCCGTCGGGCGTGAGCTGGTCGACCAGCGGGGAGGGCACGTGGTCGGGCGCTGCGGTGACTACGATGGCGTCGAACGGACCCCGCCCGGGCAGCCCGAAGTAGCCGTCGCCGACGTACACCCTCACATCGCCGTAGCCCAGGGCGAGCAGGTCGTTCGCGGCCGTCTGCGCGAGCTGCGGGATGATCTCTATGGTGTGCACCTCGACACCGATCTCGGCGAGCACCGCCGCCTGGTAGCCCGACCCTGTGCCGACCTCGAGTACCCTGTCGCCGGGCTCGACGTCCAGCAGGTCGGTCATCAAGGCCACCGTGTACGGCTGCGAGATCGTCTGCCCGTGGCCGATGGGGAGGGGGTGGTCGTCGTAGGCCTTGGCCAGGTGCTGCGGCAGGACGAGCAGATGGCGCGGCACTGTCGCCATCGCGAGCAGCACCGCGGCGTCGACCACGCCGCGGGCCGCGATGTCCTCGTCGACCATCTGCTGACGCCGCCGCCGCGTCGCCTCGTCCTCGTCGGTAGCGGCGGCCGAAGGCGTGACGTCGGGCAAAACGGGCACGGGCGTGAGAAGGTTGCCGGCCGCGGGAGCGGTCGCCGTCGGGGTCGCCGTGTCGGCGTCGTCGGAGCATCCGAAGGCTGCCAGCGCGGCCAGGCAGAGCAGGGCGAGCGCTATCCTGCCCCGTGCTACAATCTCTTTGCAGGCCAATTCTGGCTCCTCCATGCCGCGCCCGTAGCTCAGCGGACAGAGCATCGGTCTTCGGAACCGAGGGTCGTGGGTTCGAATCCCTCCGGGCGCGCCAGTTTTCCCGTTACACGTCACGGTCACGCCCCCGCTATGCCACCCAGCGCATCGGTAGCGGCGACGGTCTCCCCGCAATCCTACCGCAAACCGCCGCGGAGTATCGGCAGTCCGGATCGCGCGTCGGCAAATCCGGCGTCGGGAGCCATACGCCCCTTGACACGGGAACTACCACGATAGTAGTATCCTTTTATGTACTCCTGGATGGCATCCGTTGTCCACTAAAGTACTACCAAGCTATCGTTAGAACACTCTAGGCCAGACGAGGTACTCTGGGGTAAGTCGGAATCTGGAGAGCCAATGACCACGAAGATCACGATCGCAAACAGGAACGCCGCGGTTGCGCAGGCGCTCGCCCTTCTCCTGGGACAGACGGAAGAGTTCGACGTGGTTGCCAGGCTGACCGATGCGGACCAGATCGTCGCGTCGGTGTCGGATGCCGGGCCTCAGCTCTTGCTGGTCGACCCGGCCCTGCCCGGGCTGGACCTGGACGTCCTCATCGATGAGGTGTCCAGGGTGTCGCCGGAGACGGCGGTAGCGGTACTCACGGACTCGGGCGACGCGAGATACCTGAAGGGCGCTGTCGACTCCGGAGCCCAGGCGTACCTTTCGATGGAGGGCGATGCCGACGAGCTCATTCAAAAGCTCAAGCTGATCGCCGGCGGGCACGTGGTCGCCTCGGGGTCCGCGGCCAACGCTCTCTCTGACCTCGCGGGCACGACCTCGGAGGGTTCCAGCGATGGGCTGTCGGAGCGCGAGATCGAGGTCGTGAACCTGGTCGCGCGCGGCGATACCAACAAGGAGATCGCCGACACGCTCGTCATCGCCGAGAATACCGTCAAGGTCCACCTTCGGAACATCTACGGGAAGCTCAACCTCCGCAACCGGCAGGAGCTGACGGCCTACGCGCTCCAGGCCGCGAGCGAGCTGGCCGCGAGCTCCAGGTAGGTCAGCCACTCCCGGTTCGCGCCGGTCACGCGAACCTCCTCGTTCCCACCTGAGCTCGTCCGTCGTCCGTTTCATGTTTGCGGCTTCTACCACAACCGGGTTGCGTCCCAGTGTCTGTGGTACGACGAAACCATCCGGTCGGCGTATCGAGAAGACAGCACGGCCCGCATACGCGAGATAGCTCCCCTGGGTGATGTGCCCCGGCTTTTCCCCAGGTAGTCTTGAGTCATGTCCAGGAGAGGCAACGATGCGGCAGTCCAACGCAACTATGTGCCGCGACAGGCATAGGGCGTTCGACGATCGGGTCCGATGGGACAGTGGAACGAACCAAGGTGGAGGTGAACTGATGGGCAAGGTATGGATTGGAGTCGCAGGCGTTGTCGGAGTGGCGATAGGCATCCTCTTCGCGCCCCGCAAGGGGTCGGAGACAAGGAAGGCGATCGTCGACCGGACCGAGCCGGTCCAGACGGCTGCGAAGAAGGCGGCGTCGAGGGCGGGAGACGTGATCGCGCCGGCCGCGGACAAGGCTGGCGAGTGGGTCCCCCTCATCGGCAAGAACAAGGAAGGCGTCAACGAAACGGCGGAGCCCGCGGGGACTGCCAGCCGCGGCTAGCCCCTCGCGACGGCGGGCCAACCCGCAATCACGGCGGCCGGGCGAGCCTCATTATCGAGGCTTTCCCGGCCGCCGTTTCTTTCGTTACTGTCCGCCGGACCGGGTCGGGGTTGCGGCTCGTCGCGATGACGTGGCCCGAAAACGTCTAGCGGCCGGGGAACCCGTTGTGCAATAAGTGGTGCACAAGCACACGTGGGAATGAGGACGGTTGATGTTCATGTCTGCCGCCGTGGCAGACATGACGGGACCTCCTGAAGGAACTGCGCACCGTGGACATCGGGACAGTATTCCCCAACGGACTCTACCTGAACGACGCTGTCGATCTGCTGTGGCCCGTAGGCAGCTACGTCCTCGGCATGGCCGCCTACGCGGTCTTCGTCTTCAAGTTCTACCGGTTTGTTGCCGCGCGCGACATGTTCGCGCTGGACCTGTCCAGGTACCAGGAGGCGCGCTTCCGGTGGCTGCGGCGGTTCCTGCACTTCGTCATGTACGTCGCAAAGTACCTCGTGATATTCCCGGCGTTCGCCGCCTTCTGGTTCGCTGTCCTCACGCTGATCCTCACCTTCCTGTCGAGAGACCGGGCGATTACCGACATCCTGCTGATAGCACTGGCGACCGTCACGACGATCCGGGCCACCGCCTACTACAGTGAGGACCTGTCGCGGGACGTTGCCAAGATACTGCCCTTCGCGGTGCTCGCGCTCTTCCTGATCGATGCCTCTTTCTTCAACGTGCGCGAGTCGCTGGAAGTCCTGCGGGACGCCAACGACGTTCGCGAGACGATCCTCTACTATCTGCTGTTTCTCATACTCGTCGAGTTAGCCCTGCGGCTGCTGCTGGGGATCGTCTCGCTGCTTTTCCGCAGAAAGAGACGCCCGTCGAAGCAGACTCCTCGCGATGGCGCGCCCCGGTCGCCGGCGCAGTCGCGCAGGACGCGGCCGGGGAGCGAAGCCCTCGCCGCGGTCGACGCATTGTCCGCTCGCCGCCGGCAGCGCCGCGCGTGAGCCTCTCGCGTAGCTGACCACGCGCACCGGCACGGCATCCACGTGACGCCGGCGCGGCGCACCGCCATCCAGGCGGGCAGCGGGAGTGGCCGGCGCCGTCCAGCGCCACCCGACTCGCCTCCTCGTGCCCCCGGCGCGCTCCAGCCTCGACCCGCGCGTGCGAAAGAGGCTATATTACCGACATGGCAGCTACTCAGGGCGCCGCGGCAGTTTCGAGGTCGGTCCTGGTGGTCGAGGACGAGGAAAACCTGCGTGAGGCGCTGAGCTACAACCTGCAGCGCGGCGGATATACGGTGCTGACCGCCTCGGACGGCGAGACGGGCGTCGAGATCGCCCGGCAGGACAGCCCCGACCTGGTCATCCTCGACCTGATGCTGCCAGGTCTCGACGGCATGGACGCCTGCAGGATCATCCGCGGGCAGAGCGACGTCCCGATCCTCATGCTGACCGCGAGGACGGAGGAGACCGACAAGGTCGTCGGGCTGGAGCTCGGCGCCGACGACTACGTCAGCAAGCCGTTCAGCATGAGGGAGCTGATGGCCCGGGTCGGGGCGCTGCTGAGGCGGGCCGGAGCCTCGGGCGGCGCGGGAAGGTCGATGTCCTCCGGGCGGCTGACGTCGGGCGACCTCGAGATCGACGTATCCCGCCACATCGCCACGCTGGCCGGCGAGCCGATGGAGCTGACGCCGCGCGAGTTCGATCTGCTGGCCCTGTTCATGATGAACCGCGGCCGGGCGCTCTCGCGGGACGAAATACTGGACAGCCTGTGGGGCCGCGACTACGTGGGCGATACCCGGACGGTGGACGTGCACGTCCGCTGGCTGCGCAAGAAGATCGAGCCCGCTCCGGGGACTCCGAAGCGCATCGTCACCGTTCGCGGACTGGGCTACCGGTTCGAGGCATGAGGCTGCTCGACAGCCTGCGCTGGCGCTTCGTCATCGCCCACACCGCGCTCGTGTTCGGCTCGCTGGGCGTCCTCGGATTTCTCCTCGTCGGGGTCGTCCGGGATACTTACATCGACGACCTCGAGGAGCGCCTGGAGCACGAGGTCGGGCTGATCGCCGAGTCGACGGCCCGGATGTTCGAAGGGGACCTCGACCACGCGGCACTCGGTGCGGCAGCCGACCGGCTTGGGAGCCGGGTTGAGGCGAGGGTCACCCTGATCTCGGCGGAGGGCGCGGTCCTCGCCGACTCGTCGGAAGACCCGGCGACCCTGCAGGACCAGTCCACCCGGCCGGAGGTCCGCGACGCGCTGGCGACGGGACTGGGACGAAGCACACGCCCCGGCGCGGCCGGACGCGAGATGCTGTACACGGCGGCGCCCATCACGCGCGGAGGCGAGACGGTCGGCGTGGCCCGCGTGGCCGTTCCGACTGCCGAGATCGCCTCGAACGTGCGCCCGATAGCGTTGACGGGCGCTCTCGGCGTTACGGTGCTCGCGCTGCTTTCGGCCGGGCTCGCGTACGTCCTCGCCGGCCGTACTTCCCGCTCCGTGCGGTCGGTCACGGAGGGCGCCAGGCGTTTGACCAGGGGCGACCTGGACCACCGGGTCCAGGCGCTGTCCCGTGACGAGACCGAGGAGCTGGCCGAGGCGTTCAACGCGATGGCGTCGACGCTCAGGGAGACGATAGGCGACCTGTCGGAAGAGAGGGACCTCCTTTCCGCGGTGCTGAACACGATGGTCGACGGCGTGGTAGTGCTGGACGGCGAGCGGCGGGCCGTGCTGGTCAACAGCGCCGCCGAGGATCTCCTGGGCCTCGGCCCGGGGCAGTCGCTCGGACGCCCGTTCGCCGACATCGTGCGCGACGCCGAGTTGCTGAGCATCGTGTCCGCGTGTGTCGAGTCGCGGGCGCCGCAGCAGGCGGAGACGGACCTGCTGCGGCAGCGCAGGCTCGTGAGGGCCGTGGCGATACCGATAGGCAGGACGAGCGGTGGGGGAGTACTCGTCACGCTGCACGACCTGACGCAGATCCGGCGGGTCCACACGACGCGCAGGGAGTTCGTGACGAACGTCTCCCACGAACTCCGCAGCCCACTCGCGTCCATCAAGGCGATAGTGGAGACGCTGGAGTCCGGCGCACTCGACGAGCGGGAGAGGGCCGTGGAGTTCCTGTCGCGCATCGGCCGCGACGTCGATAGAATGACCCTGCTGGTCAACGATCTGCTGGAGCTGTCGCGGCTGGAGAGCGGCCACACCCAGGTCAACCTCGCGCCCGTCGACCTGGGGCCGATCATCGACGACGCCGTGCAGACGGTCCGGCGCAGAACGTCGGTCGACGTCCGCGCCCGCGCCAACGGCGATCTTCCGGCTGTGCTCGGGGAGGGGCACATGGTATGGCGCGTGTTGACGAACCTGCTTGAGAACGCCGTCAAGGCGGCGGCCGACGGGGGCTCGGTGACCGTCACGGCGGCCGCCGAGGAGAGATCGGTCGTGGTCAGCGTCAGCGACACGGGCGCCGGGATCGGCAGGGAGCACCTGCCCCACGTCTTCGAGCGGTTCTATAAGATAGACAGGTCGCGCAGCGACAGCGGCACCGGGCTCGGCCTGGCGATCGTCAAGCACATCGTGCAGGCCCACGGCGGAGAGGTCGACGTAGAGAGCGAGGAGGGCGTCGGCACTACGTTCAGCTTCACGCTGCCGAGGGCGTCCTAGCCGCGGGCCGGCAACGCAAGCAGGGAGCAAATCGGAGGACTGGCTTGGCTTCGGAAGACACGGTACTCGCGGTCCAGCAACTCAACGCCTGGTACGGCTCGTTCCACGCGCTGAAGGATATCGGCCTGGAGGTCCGGCGCGGCAGCGTGACGGCGCTCATCGGGCCGTCCGGGTGCGGCAAGAGCACGCTGCTGCGCTGCATGAACCGGATGAACGACCTGATCCCCGGCGCGGTCGTCAAGGGCAGCATCCTGTACAACCGGACCGAAATCTACGGAGACGACGTAGACCCCACGGAGCTGCGGTCGCGCATCGGGATGGTCTTCCAGAAGCCCAACCCCTTTCCCAAGTCGATCTACGACAATGTCGCGTTCGGGCTGAGGATCAATGGCTACAGTGGCAGCATCGCCGAGGCCGTCGAGCGTTCACTCCAACGCGCCGCCCTGTGGGACGAGGTCAAGGACCGCCTCAAGAAGAGCGCGCTCACACTGTCCGGCGGGCAGCAGCAGCGGCTGTGCATCGCGCGGGCGCTGGCCGTCGAGCCCGAGGTGATACTGATGGACGAGCCGGCGTCGGCCCTGGACCCGATCGCCACCCTGGCCATCGAGCAGCTCATCCGCGAGCTGTCCAGCGACGTCACCATCGTCATCGTCACCCACAACATGCAGCAGGCGGCGCGAGTGTCGGACGAGACGGCCTTCCTGATGGTCGCCGACGACGGCACGGGGTACATCGTGGAGCACGACGCTACCCGCCGCATTTTCACCGATCCCCAGGACGAGCGCACCGAGGCCTACATCACCGGCCGCTTCAGCTAGGGTTGAGTAGTGGATAGTTGGTAGTGGATAGCCAGAGCGGGGGTTGCGGCTGTCATCCTGGGTGATGGCGGTATCGACTTTTCCACTGGCAGCGCGTAAGCTATCGCGTCCAGGAGGCAAGTCGAAATGAAATTCCACACAGGCGTCCCGATGGGCGCCCCGAACTACGACCCCGAGGCCATCAGCGCGCTGGCCCGCAAGGCCGACGAGGTCGGCTACCACTATCTCGGCGTGGCCGAGCGCCTCATCATGCCCAGGGTGATCCACTCCCTGTATCCGCGCGGCACGGGTGAGATACCCGGCGTGGGGACCGGCCAGAACATGCTGGAGGCGCAGGCGACGATGAGCTTCGTCGCCGCGCAGACGAAGCGGATCAGGCTCATGCCGTTCTTCGTCGTGCCGTACCGCAACCCCATACTCGCCGCCAAGATGCTCGCGACCATCGACGTGCTGTCGAACGGCAGGATGAGCATCCTGGTCGGGCCGGGCTGGAACCGCGAGGAGGCCGCCGCGATGATGGTGCCGACGCCCTTCGAGAAGCGCGGCGGCGTGACCAACGAGTACCTGCGCGCCTTCACGGAGCTGTGGTCGAAGGAGAACCCGTCGTTCCACGGCAAGTACCTCACCATCGAGGACGTCGACTTCGCGCCGAAGCCCATCCAGCAGCCGCACATCCCGTACTGGATCGGCGGGGAGAGCCCCGCCGCCATGAGGCGGGCGGCGCTGCTCGGCGACGGCTGGGCGCCGGCGGCCAACAACCAGGACGACCCGATAGAGACCGACGAGAAGCTCGTGGCGTTGCTCGACTCGATCAAGCGCCGCGGCGAGGCCGCCGGCCGCGACATGTCGGGCTTCGGCCTGCGCTGGGGCGGCCTGTCATGGAACGGAGGCGACCCGAACGCGGGCACCGGCCCGGACCGCGAGCCGTTCACCGGCACCGCCGAGCAGGTCGCCGAGGACGTCCGCGCCCAGGAGAAGCTCGGCGTCACCAACATGAGCGCAGGCTCGTCCGCCGACAGCGTCGCTGGACAGATGGAGATGATGGAGAGCTTCGCCACCGAGGTGATGCCCCTCGTCGCCGACTAGCGACGGTGGGGTCGTCCTCTAGCCAGCGTCTCCGTAGGTGACCGCCAGCTCGACGTCGGTCAGCACCAGGTCTGACGCCATCCACCGGTTTCGCTCTTCCAGGACGACCTTGACTTCGTGGCGTCCCCTGGGCACTTCGGGCGGGTCCAGCGCACAGTTGAGCCAGACGGCGGACGATATGTCGTAGAGCTTGGCCCCGAAGGGATTTGACGCGGAGCCGTGTTCGAAGTCGGTCTGGTAGGCGACCTCGGCGTCGTCGCGGGACGCGCCGTCCCACAGCACCCGCACCGCGTCTCCCTTCACCCACCCTTCCAGGCGCACTCGGAGCTCCACACGCGCCGGCTCGTCGCGGGAAAAGTCGTCGGCGACCTCCAGCACGACGGTAGGGCCTTCGCCGGTCAGAGTCGCCTTCAGCGGTACCGGCACCTCGCCCCAGACGCGGTCGTTTCGGAGCGCGCCGCGCCATGGGCCGTCGTCGCGGAGATACCGGTGGGTGGCTGCGTAGATCTTGTCGGAGCGCCGCAGCGTCTCGGGCGACCCGATGCGGGTAAGCAGCTCGCGCCGGGAGTCGCCGTCGGCGTGCCAGTTGAAGACGTAGACGCCGTCGGCCCCCGTCTCGTGGTACCGCGCGGCGTCGGCCCTTACGCGCCCGAAGTCCTTGGTCCTGCGGTCCTCCGGCCCTACGAAGGCCTCCCGGCCGTGCTCTCCTGAGTCGAAAACGTCGATGCCGACGTCCAGGCCCGGATAGACCGCCGTGCTCTTGTTCTCGCAGAGAGCCCAGTAGGCCGCGGCGTCTATGGAGGGGTCCATGCCGTAGCCGCCGGCCGGGACGAGCAGGTCGACCAGGCCCTCGTCTACCCACGCCGGCACGTCGTAGCCGATGCCGCGCGAGACTTCCAAGGTAGGGGCGACGCGGGCCGCGACGTGGAACGGCCTGCCCCGCCGCTCGCCGATCCGGCGCGCCATTGCGCTCACGGCGCGTTGGACGTCTGTCAGAACGTACCTGAGCCGGTAAGCCTCGTCCCGAGGAAGGTGGAACGCGTGGCGCTGCCAGTCGAGCTCCACGCCGTCCCAGTCGTAGCGCTCGCACAGCTCCTCGACGTGGGCCAGCCTGTGCTCCCGGACCTCCGGAACGGCGAAGTTCCACGACAGGGCGAACCACTCCGATGTCCGGTCGCCGAGGAGCCACTCGGGGTGCTCTACGCGCATGCGGGTCAGCTCTCCGTGATCGGACGACGCCATCTCGTCGGGCCGCATGCCGTCGAAGTGGTTGTCGTTCATCCGCACGGACGCGTAGACGTGCAGGCCCAGCTCGTGGCCGCGGTCTACGATGGCCCGATTCGGGTCCTCGCCGCGCTCCAGCATCATCCGCAGGTTCTCCGCGGCGACGTACTCCCCGGCCGTGCGATACCGGCGGCCGCGGAAGTCGCCGACCATCTCCAGGACGTCGCTGGGCCATGTTGCGGCGTGAGTGCCCGTGCACCAGAACAGGGCGCCCACCTGCGTGTCGGCCAGCGGTGCGTATACCTTCTCCAGCAATTGGTCGACGGACTGCGGCGCCTCGGAGTAGCCGTAGGGCGAGCCGTCCCAGTTGTAGATGATGCCGTAGCGGGGCGGTCTGGTCATCGTCCTGGTCTCCATGTAGCCTGAGCCTGCGGTCGAATCGCCCCGGATCATATCAGAGGAGCGCGTCTACCCATGGGCAAGCCGAGGATGATGTTCTACCACGACGGACGACACAGCCACATCTACCGCTACGAGCCGCCGATGGCCCCAGAGGAGTACACGGCGATGGTGGACGAGCTGGCGGGCACGCCGGTCGACGCCGTCATGCTGTGCCTGGGCGAGGGCAGGACGATGCTGCACGACACCCGCGCGGGCGAGCTGTGGGGCCACAACGTCGACAGGTGGGACCCGAAGGACATCGGCAACCTCGTGTTCCAGCGCGCCCATCGCAACGCGCGGGGGCTGATCGACCGCGGGCACGACCCGCTGCGCATCGTGTGCGACCGCGCCCACGAGCTCGGCATGGCCCTGTACGCCACGCTGATCCCGCAGGGGGGCGGGCCGAACAGCGCCGGTACGCGCTGCTCCGACTTCCGACGCGATAACCCGCACCTGGAGATCGGCGCCGGCGGCCGTCTCGGCCTCGACCATCCGGCGTTCGATCTGCTCGACTTCAGACACGAGGAGAGCCGCGCCGAGCGGTTTGGAATCGTCGAGGAGGTCATGAGCGACTACCCGGTCGATGGCCTCGAGTTGCAGTTCAACGCGACGCCGCACTACTTCCATCCCGACGACGTCGAGGCGGGCCGCGGGACAATGACCGACTGGGTGGGACGCGTCCACGACGCGGTCAAACGCGCCGGCGTCGACAAGGAGCTGGTGGTGCACGTGCCGGACAGGCTCGACGACTGCCTCGCCCACGGCCTCGACGTGGAAGAGTGGGTCAGGCTGGGACTTGTCGACGTCCTGGTGCCGGAGGCTCTCGGCGACAGCTACCACGTCAAGCCGATGGCCGATTACAGCGAATTCCTGCGGCTCGTCAGGGGGAGGGAGTGCCGAGTCCACGGGACGATCAACAGCGAGGTGTCGTCGGACCGGTTGGCGGACGCGCCGGTGTCGATGACGCGGGCGATCGCGTGCAACCAGTGGGCGCAGGGGATCCGCGGGCTCTACCTGTCCCAGTGGTTCAACCTGTGGCCTTACGACGCGAGCGTCTACGAGAAGCTTCGCGAGCTCCCGTATCCGGAGATCATGGCCGCGAAGGACAAGTTCTACCTGGTGCCGACGGAAGCCGGGACTCCCCGGCCGTCGAGCGCGCCGCTCCCCAAGCGCCTGAACGCCGGCGAGCCGGTCGACGTCGCCCTGCGCGTCGCGGACGACCTCCCCCGGTGGCACGCGGCGGGCCGGGTGCACGAGGTGCTGCTGCGGTTCAGGGTAGTGGAGAGCACCGAGATGGACCGGCTGGAGTTCCGGCTGAACGGCCGCATACTGCCGGACAACCTGCTGCGGAGGATCAGCGAGGTCTACAAGATGAGCGGGCCCAGGTACCGGGTGATGGGAGGCTACTGGTACGTGTTCAGGCTCGATCCCGAACACTGGCCGGTCACCGGCGAGAACGTCCTCCGCGTCACACTGCTGGAGCGCGACCCGGACGTTCTCGGCGACTCGTGCGTACTGAGGGACGTCGAGCTGGAGGTCAAGTACCTGGCGGGGCGAAGCTTCCCCAGGGGCTTCGTAGACCCGGACCTCGGCCCCTACGACCACTCCAACGTGTGACGCGTCATCCCAGCGTGATCTTGACTACCCAGCCCGTCGTCGCGTCGCAGTAGAGGAGGTCGTCGCCGAAGATCGACAGGCCGTGGGGCTCGGGCATGGCGTCCGGTATCTGGATCACGTCGAGCTCCGCGCCGGTGTCGACGTCCAGCTTGAGGACGCGCCGGGTCGAGCGGTGCGCGACCCACATGCCGTCGTCGACCCGGACGATGCCGTGCGTGCCGCCGCCCAGTGTGATCGGGAACGACCGGACGACCGACCAGTCGTCGGCGGATACCTGGCTGATCGTGCCGCTGTGGATCGTCGTCAGCCAGATCCTGCCGTCCTCGAAGCGGTCGTACTCGATGCCGTGGGTGCCGCCGCCTCCCGGCAGCGGGAACCGGGCCAGCGTCGCGCCCGTGTGGGGGTCCGCCTTGACTATCTCGCCGGAGACGGCGTCGGTCGGCCGCGGCGTTCTCCACCGCTCGCCGGGGCCGTTGGCGGCCAGCCACAGCGCGCCGCCGCCGTAGGTGATCCCGCTCGTGGTCGACGACTCCGTGGGCAGGTGGCGGATGATCCTGGTCGCGCCGTAGTCGTGCGGCTCGCCCGTCTCCACCAGGGCGACCCTGTCGGTGAACTGGTCGACGATCCACAGGCCCTCGTCGGTCACCTGCAGGCCGTTCGGCGCCGCGTACGGCGCCCGGAAGATTTTCTCGATGGTGGGGGACATAGCCTCTCCTTCGGGTGTTATCCAGTTTCGGAACGGGGCGAGTCTATATCCCGGATCGGAGACCGTCAACGCGGCGATGGCGCCTTGACACCCGGATGCGGTGAAATAGAATAGTTCAGCTACCCCACCGCCTGATCGACGGAGAAGTGCATGATCAACCGCGACCGAATGGTGCAGACGTTCTGCGATCTGGTCACGATCGACAGTCCCTCCGGGGAGGAGGAGGCCGTCGCGGAGTACCTCGTAGCCCGGCTCGGCGCGCTGGGGCTGGACGTCATGCGGGACGACTACGGCAACGTGATCGCCGGCGACGGGCGCGACAACCCCTTCATGCTCTCCGCGCACATGGACACGGTCGAGCCCGGCCGCGGAATCAAGCCGATCGTCGACAACGACCGCATCTCTTCGGACGGCACGACGATCATCGGCGGGGACTGCAAGGCCGGCCTGACCGCCATCCTGGAGGCGCTGGACTCGATACGCGAGGACGGCGCGGGGCACATTCCCATCGAGGTCGTGTGCACGCGGGAGGAGGAGATCGGGCTGGTCGGCGCCATGAACCTCGACTTCTCGGCGATCCGCTCGAAGGAGGCGATAGTCTTCGACTCGGAGGGCCCGGCGAGCCAGATAACCTGGTCGAGCCCGACCTACGTCGGATTCGACGTGGAGATCACGGGCCGCGCCGCCCACGCGGGCATCGAGCCGGAGCGGGGCGTGTCGGCCATCCGGGCGGCCGCCGACCTGATCTCACGGCTGCCCCAGGGCAGGCTCGACGCGGAGACGACCTTCAACATCGGGACGTTCCGGGGCGGCGACGTCCGGAACACGGTCCCCGAGAACGCCTCGCTGATGGGCGAGTTCCGCAGCACCAACCTGGAGGCCCTGGACGAGCTGCGGGTCCGGGTCTCGGAGGCGCTCGACGAGGTGAGGAAGGGTTTTCCCGAGGCCGACTTGCATGCCCACGTCGACACCAAGTTCGAGACGTACACCCTGGACGACAACGACCCCGTTATCAGGCGAATCAGGGCGGCGCTGGGCGACCTGGGGATGGAGCCGACAGCGAAGCCGTCGGGCGGCGGCACCGACGCCAACGTCTTCCGCACGAAGGGCATCAGCGCGGCGGCCGTGGGGATGGCCGACTACAACTTCCACACCGTGCGAGAGTTCGTCAGCATCCCGGAGCTGGTGGACGCGGCGCACCTGTGCGAAAAGCTCGTGAGGACACGGGGCTGAACGCATGCGCGTAGAACTCGCCTACGGCAGGACCGGCCTCACCGTCGATCTTCCGGACGACCGGACGACGGTCATCGAGCCGACGTTTCTGCCGACGCTGGCCGATCCGCGGGGCGCGCTGATCGCCGCCCTTCGCAACCCGATCGACCGCCCGCCGCTGCGCCGGCTCGTCAAGAAGGACCAGACGGTCGTCATCGCGGTCTGCGACATCACACGCCCGATGCCGTCGTCGACGGTGCTGCCGGTCGTGCTGGGCGAGCTCGCCCACGTGCCCAGGGACCAGGTGACCATCCTCGTCGCGACCGGGACGCACCGCGGCAACTCCGATGAGGAGCTGGAGGAGATGCTGGGCGGCGACGTCGTCCGCGACTACCGGATCGTGAACCACGACGCGTTCGACCGCGACAGCCTGGTCGACGTTGGCGTCACGTCCGCCGGGGTGCCGGTGGTGCTGGACCGGGTCTGGACCGAGAGCGACGTGCGGATCGGGACCGGCTTCGTCGAGCCGCACCTGTTCGCGGGGTTCAGCGGCGGGCCGAAGATGGTCACGCCGGGGCTCGCGGGCATCGACACCGTGATGGTGCTCCACAACGCGGAGATGCTCGGCCACCCGAAGGCCATCTGGGGCGTGACGGATGGCAATCCGGTGCATGACGCGATCCGCGAGGCGGCCGGCATGGCCCCGCCCGACTTCAGCGTCGACGTGACGATCAACCGCGACCGCGGCATCACGACGGTATACGCGGGCGAGGTATTCGCGGTCCATCGCGCCGCGTGCCAGGCGGCGAAGCGGGTGGCGATGCGGCCGGTCGACCGGCGGTTCGACGTGGTGGTGACGACGAACAGCGGATATCCCCTCGACCTGAACCTCTACCAGTCGGTGAAGGGGATGTCGGCGGCTGCGCAGGTGGTCAGCGCGGGCGGCTCGATAATCTGCGCGGCCGAGTGCAGCGACGGCCTGCCCGATCACGGCGAGTTCAGGCAGATCCTCGCGATGCGGGAGACACCGCAGGAGCTGCTGGACATGGTGAACGAGCCGGGGTTCAGCCGCCACGACCAGTGGCAGGTGCAGCTCCAGGCGCAGATACAGGTCAAGGCGCGCGTTCTGCTGAAGTCCGAGTACCTCACCGACGATCAGGTCCGCTCGGCGCACCTGGAGCCGGTCGACGACGTCGAGCGCGCGACGGCCGAGTGCCTGGCAGGCTACGGCCCGGACGCCGAGGTGTGCGTGCTCCCCGAGGGGCCGCAGACGATCCCGTACGTCGCGTAGCGGCGGGCCGCGCCTGGCCTACGGCCAGACCAGCTCTGCGTCTTCGTAGACGGCTTGGAGGAACCGGTCGGTGTAGCCTGTCCTGAAGTTGTAGGGGCCGGGCAGCGCCTCGAACTCGAGCAGGTGGTCGTACAGCGCCTGCCACTGCGCGTCCGTCATCCAGCCGACGCCGTTGCTGTCCGTGACGGGGCCGACGGCGTCCTGCAGCTCCACCCCGAGCATGAAGCGCTGGTGGTCGCGGTCTTCCTCGGGCGCGAACTTCAGGACGATGTCCAGCGTCTCCTCCAGGTTCGCCTCGTTCAGCGCGAACTCGACGCCCTTCAGGGTGGCCTTCAGGAACTTCTCCACGACCTCGGGCCGCTCGTCGGCGGTCGCCTGCTGGGTGATGTAGGTCAGGCCGAGGTTGGGCACGCCGTAGTCCTCGGGGTGCCACATCGTGACCTCGAAGCCGCCGCCCGGCAGGTTGCGGATGATGTTCGGCTCGTTGGCCTTGAACACGGCGAGAATGTCGACCTTGCCCTCGGTGAGCACCCGCGGGTCGAATCCGGCGTTGACCTCGGTGATCTTCGACCTGTCGACCCCTTCGGCCTTCAGCATCGCCAGGTAATCGGGGGGCACGGCGATCTTGTATCCGAAGTTCCTGCCCTCCCAGTCCGCGATCGTTGCGATCCCTGAGTTCTCCAGGGCGATATAGGCCTGCTGGCCCTTCTGGCCGAACAGCACGATGGCGACGATGGGGACGTCCGGCTCGGCCCGCCGCTTCAGCACCGACGTGGCGGCGGCCGTCGTGAAGTCGACGTCGCCGCTGAGCAGGAGCTGCAGGTGTCCGCCCCGCGGCGCGTGCCTGATCTCCACGTCGAGGCCCTGCTCGGCGAAGTAGCCCTTCTCCTGCGCGACGTAGGCGGCGACGAAAGGCAGGTTCGCCTGCGGCTTGAACCCTGCCATGAAGACGACCTTCTCCGGCGCCGCGGGCGGGTCGTCCGCGCACGCGGCTGCCGCCAGCAGCGCGGCTCCGAAGAGCGCGCTCACGGCCAACGCCGCGAGGGCGAAGCGTCGCATGGAGATCACGTAGTTATGTACGACTCGTGCCAAAAGAGCACACGTCTTTCCAGTAGATTTGTGAGGACTATCAGGGCTATCCCGATCAGGGCGAGCAACAGTATCGCCGAAAAGGTCGTAGGCATGTCGAGGTTGCTGTGGCCGACGGCGATCACGCTGCCCAGCCCCCGGTTGCCCAGGAACAGCTCCCCCACGAAGGCGCCGATGACGGACAGCGGCACCGCGGTGCGGAACGCGGCGAACAGGTACGGCAGCGCGCCCGGCAGCCTCAGCTTGAACAGGATGTCCGCCCGGGAAGCCCTCACGGAGCGGAAGAAGTCGAGCGCGCCGGGGTTCACGGACCGGAGTCCCGTCAGCGCGTTGATCATGATTGGGAAGAAGGTTATCAGCACCACGATCAGCACCTTTGGTGTGAAGCCGAACCCGAACCACACCACGAACATCAGCGCCCATACGATCAGCGGGATGACCCGGACGAAGATCGCGACGGGCAGTAGTGCGCGCTCCGCCAGGCGGGAATGGGCCATCACGGTCGCGATCCCGATGGCGACCGTCGCGCCGAGCGCGAAGCCGACGGCGGCCGTCTGCAGAGTGGTCGCCGCGTGTGACAGGAAGAACCCAGGATCGCCAAACAGCCGGTCGAGCACTCGCGTAGGGGCCGGGACGATGTACGTGGGCACGTCCGCCAGGCGCACCCAGGCCTCCCACACGACGGCCAGCGCCGCCAGGGCGACCGCCGGAGGCCAGAAGTAGACCGCCCACTCCCCCAGTCGGGAGGCTGCCGGGGATCTGCGCCCCCGGTCGGCGTCGAGCGGGCCCGGCCGTTCAGGCCGTCGCCCGAAGAGATGCAGGGCCACGTGCGGCACCGGCTGAGAGGGCGTCTCTGAGATCGCTGACGTATCCGAGGAACCGGGCGGAGCGCTCGAGCATGGCGTCGCGAGGGCGGGGCAGGTCGATCTCGATGCGCTCGACTATGCGGCCCGGCGCGGGCGACATGACCGCCACCACGTCCGATGTCATCACCGCCTCCGGTATGGAGTGCGTCACGAGTACGGCCGTCCTGTCGGAGCCCTCCCACAGGCGGAGAATCTCGTAGCGCATCTCTGTGCGCGTGATCTCGTCCAGGGAGCCCAGCGGCTCGTCCATGAGCAGCACGTGCGGGTCCATGACGAGCGCGCGGGCGAGGGCGACCCGTTGCCGCATGCCGCCCGAGAGCCGGTGAGGGTGGTAGCCCGCGAAATCGGTCAGCCCAACCGCCTCGACGGCACGGTCGACCATCTCGGACACCGGCTGCCCCGCGCGCCGGTTCAGCTGCAGCGGCAGCGCGACGTTCTGGGCGACTGTCCGCCACTGCAACAGGGAAGGGTCCTGGAAGACGTAGCCGAATGTCCTCGTCCGCTGCGCGTCCCCCGGGGCCAACCCGTCGACCCGAACGGCGCCCTCGGTCGGCTCGATGAGTCCGCCCAGGATCTTGAGCAGGGTGGTCTTGCCCGCGCCGCTCGGGCCGATGATCGACAGGAATGAGCCGCGGTCGACTCGAAGGTCGAGGTCGTCCAGCGCCGTCAGCCGCCGGGAGTCCGCGGAATAGACGTGGCCGAGGCCTTCGACCACGATGTGAGGGTGCTGCGCGATAGCCAAGGGTATCCCCGCAAGAGCGGGGCATATCATATCACAGGGGCTCCGGCGGCCATCGCGCCGGGATGTCCGTGTCTGAACAGGAACGCCCCGGCCGGCCGGGGGCGGCGGGCCGGCCCTGGGGCACGGGGCGGTTACCCGGCCCCGTCCCTGGCGTCCCTGGATACCTCGTCCGGGACGGCGCGCACGGCGATGAAGATCAGCGTGGGTACTATGATCAGGTCGTCGATGTAACCGATGACCGGGATGAAGTCCGGGACCAGGCCCAATGGCCACACGGCGTAGCCGACGGCGAACCACAGGCATACCTTCGAGCGCGTGGGCGTACGTGAGTCCTGCGAGATGAGCCAGTAGACGCGGAGCTCCCGCGCTACCCACTCCAGGAGCAGAGCGATTCGGCCGGCGGCGGAGGTCCGGGCCGGAGAGGCCATGTCCTGTTCCACCCCAACGGGCCGAAGCGGCGCGGTCAGGCGCGCCAGGCGGATACCTCGGGCTTTCCGCACCCTCGCTCTACTCGCAGTTGTCGCCATCGATCTCCCTCCATCGGCGTCCCGGACGCGCCAGGTCGACTGGGACGGATGAATACCTTAGCGGCGCGCCCAGTTGGTTCGGAAGGGGTTCTTAGGTGTTTTTCATACAATTGCTAAACAAATGCCAGAATCATGGGCAAGTACCTGCCGGGACTGACGGCCGACGCGCGTTGCGCCGGACGCTGTTGAAGATGGGATTTGCCCGTGCGAGAATAGCGGCGCTTCGAAACGCTCGCAGGGGAGTGTCCGCACATGAACAACGCCGCGGGAACGGCCGACCGGTTGTCGTCAGTCAGGTGGAGATGTATCGGGCCGTACCGTGGCGGAAGGTCGATCGCGGTCGCCGGACATCCGACCGAGGCGAACGTCTTCTACTTCGGCGCGTGCGTCGGCGGCGTGTGGAAGACGGACGATGGCGGCACCTACTGGGAGAACGTGTCGGACGGCTTCTTCAACACCGCCTCGGTCGGCGCGCTTGCGGTCTCCGAGTCGGACCCGAACGTGGTCTACGCCGGTACCGGCGAGACCAGTATCCGGGGCAACCTGTCGCACGGCGACGGCGTCTACCGCTCCACAGATGGCGGCAAGACGTGGACTCACCGCGGGCTCACCGACACGCGCCACATAGGCCGCGTCCGCGTGCACCCGAACGATCCGGACCTGGTCTACGTGGCCGCGCTGGGCCACGCATTCGGCCCCAACGACGAGCGGGGGCTGTATAGGTCGCAGGACGGCGGTGGGTCGTGGGACCGCGTGCTGTTCAAGAGCGAGAACGCCGGCGCCGTCGACCTCTCGATGGACCCGAACAACCCGCGTGTGCTCTTCGCCACCATGTGGCAGGCATGGCGCGAGCCGTGGACCTTCACCAGCGGCGGCCCGGACAGCGGTCTGCACCGGTCCACCGACGGCGGCGACACCTGGACCGACATCACCGAGAACCCGGGATTGCCGGGCGGCCTTAAGGGGCGCATCGGCGTCGCGGTCTCGCCCGCGCAGGACGGCCGCGTCTGGGCCGTCGTGGAGGCCGACGACGCGGGCCTGTACCGGTCGGACGACGGCGGCGACACGTGGGAGCGCATCAGCGACGATCGTAACCTCGTCCAGCGTCCCTGGTACTACAGCCACGCCTTCGCCGACCCACGGGACGCCGAGACGGTCTGGGTGCTCAACCTGAGCGCCTGGAAGTCGGTCGACGGCGGCCGGAACTTCGACTCGGTGGAGTTCCCGCACGGCGACCACCACGACCTTTGGATCGACCCCAACGACACGTCGCGCATGATCGAGGGCAACGACGGCGGGGCCTGCGTTTCTTTCAACGCGGGGAGGTCGTGGACGACGATCTACAACCAGCCGACTTCCCAGTTCTACCACGTCACCACGGACAGCGAGTGGCCCTACCGCGTGTACGGCACGCAGCAGGACAACAGCGCGATCAGCGTACCGAGCCGCCAGCCCGACAAGCAGGGCATCCCGTGGGTGGACTGCTACCCCGTCGGCTTCTCCGAGAGCGGCCACATCGCCGTCCGGCAGGACGACCCGAACGTCGTCTACTCCGGCGCGATCGGCAGCTCGCCCGGCGGGGGCGACTCGCTGATGCGATACGACCACCGGCTGCGCCAGTCGCGGATCGTCTCGGTCTGGCCCGAGCTGGTCAGCGGCCTGGGTCCGAAGGACCACAGGTACCGGTTCCAGTGGACGTACCCCATAGTCATATCGCCGCACGACCCGGAGGTGCTCTACGTCGCGGCCCACGTGCTGCTGAAGTCGACCAACGGCGGCGAGAGCTGGGAGGAGATCAGCCCCGACCTGACCCGCAACGACGAGAGCAAGCTCGGGCCGTCCGGCGGGCCGATAACGCTGGACACGACCTACGTGGAGCACTACGCGACGATCTTCGCCTTCACCGAGTCGCCCCACGAGCAGGGCCTGTTCTGGGTGGGTTCGGACGATGGCCTGGTGCACATTTCGCGGGACGGCGGGGCCACCTGGGATGACGTCACGCCGCCCGACCTGCCGGAGTGGACGCGGATAGACGTGATCGAGGTCTCCCCGCACGACGCCGCTACCGCCTACCTCGCGGCGACGCGATACAAGCTCGACGACAACAGGCCGTTCCTGTACAGGACGAACGACTACGGCGCGAGCTGGACCCCGATCATTGAAGGCCTTCCCGACGACGACTTCACCCGCGTCATCCGCGAGGACGTCGTCCGGCCGGGCCTGCTCTACGCCGGCACCGAGCTCGGCATCTACGTCTCGCTGGACGACGGCGCTTCGTGGACGTCGCTGCAGGCCAACATGCCCGTGGCGCCGGTCACCGACCTGGCCGTCAAGGAGGAGGAGCTGGTCGCGGCTACGAACGGCCGGTCCTTCTGGATCACCGGCGACCTGGCGTTGCTGCGGCAGCTCGCCGACGACCCCGACGCCGCCGGCGCCCGCCTGTTCGGGCCGTCGCCGACCGTTCGCACCAATACTCCGACGGGCGAGCCCAAGGCAGGCAAGCACTTCTTCCAGGGGATCACCTACTACGAGACGAAGCTCCCGAGCGGGGAGCGCGAGCGCCGGATGCTCGACGCGGGCGCCAACCCGCCGGACGGCGTGGTCGTACACTACGCGATTGACGGCGATACGGAAGACGAGGTCACGCTGACCTTCGCGGACTCGGACGGCGAGACCATTCGGAGCTTCTCCAGCAGGGCGAAGGACGACAGCAAGGAGCCGGTCGTGCCCGCGGCGGCCGGGATGAACCGCTTCGTGTGGGACGCCCGGTATCCGGGGTCCGTGCCGGTGGAGGGCGACGGCGCTCCCAAGGAACCGGTCGCGGGGCCGGTCGCTCCGCCGGGCCGGTACCGGGTCACGCTGTCGGTGGCCGGCGATGCCCAGACCGCGTCGTTCGACCTGCTGGCCGATCCCCGGACGCCGGCCACGCAGGAGGACCTGCGGGCGCAGTTCGACCTGCTCGTCCGCGTCCGCGACAAGGTGTCGGCGGCGCACGAGGCGGTCAACCGGTGCCGCCGCATCCGTGGGCAGGTCGACGGTTGGGTCTCGCGCGCCGCGGCGAAGCCCGGGGCCGCCGACGTGCTCGAACCCCTGGCGGAGAAGCTCCGCGAGCGGCTGGCGTCCGTCGAGGACGCGCTCTTCGACCCGGAGACCGCCGAAGGGCTCGACCGCCTGAGCAAGCCGGCCCGGCTCGGCATCAGGACGGCGGCCGTCGGAGACATCGCCGCGTTCGCAGACTACGGCCCGACCTCACAGACCTACGAGGTCTTCGACAAGGTGGCCGCGCTGGTGGACGAGCAGGTTGACGCCCTGGCCGCGATCGAAGAGAGCGACGTGGCCGAGTTCGCCGGGCTCGTGCAGGAGCTGGAGATACCGGCCATCCACGTCGAGACTGCGTGATGCCGCGCAGCCGTCCGCTCGGGCTGATCACCGGCGCCGACTTCGTCGTGCGCTCCGCGTACCAGGTCGGCAAGGCGCCCGTGCTGCCCCTGTTCGCGGCCGCGCTCGGCGCCGGCGAGGTCTTCCTGGGCCTGATCGTCTCGGTGTCGACCCTGACGGGGATGCTGCTCAAACCGCTCTTCGGCGTCCTGTCGGACAGGTGGGGCCGCCGCCTGTGGCTGCTGGCGGGCACCGGGCTGTTCGCCGGGATGCCGTTCGCATACCACCTCGTCGAGTCGCCGGAGCACCTGCTGGTCGTGCGCCTGCTGCACGGCACGGCGACGGCCATCTACGGCCCGGTGACGATCGCCTACGTGGCGGAGATGGCGGCCCGGAGGCGAGCCGAGCGCATCGGCTGGTTCTCGGTCGCGCGCAACTCCGGCTACATCGTTGGGCCCCTGGTGGGAGGGGCGATGCTGGAGTTCATGGACCCGGTGACGATCTTCACCGCGATCGGCTTCGTCAGCGCGATCGCGTTCCTGCCGGTGCTGATGTTGCCCGAGAGAGAGCGGGAGCGCGGCGCGCGACGGCCGCCGGTGGTCGCCCAGGTCCGCCGAGCCGCATCGTCGGCGCTGAACACGCCCTCGGTCTGGCTCGCCGGCAGCCTGGAGGCGCAGTTCCTGGTAGCCAAGTACGCGGTGAAGACGTTCCTGCCGCTGCAGGCGCTGTCGCTCGGCGTCAGCCCGGCCATGGTCGGCGTGATCCTGGCGGCGCAGGAGGCCGCGAGCCTGGTCCTCAGCCCTGTCGGGGGCCGCGTCGGCGACCGCATCGGGTACCTGAGATCGGTGCCGGCGGGCATGATCGGGATGGCCGCGGCCCTGGTGCTGATGGCGCTGGCCGGCAGCGGTGCGGCGATGCTTGTCCCGGCCGTGCTCATGGGTGTGGCGCAGGCGCTCGTCTTCCCGTCGACGATGGCCCTCGCGTCCGCCGAGACGGACGAGCGTCATCTCGGCGCCGGTATGGGGATGATCGGCACGTTCAAGAACGCCGCGAAGGTGACGGGACCCGTCGCCGCCGGTGTGCTGGTGCACTACGTCGGGTTCGAGGGCGCGCTGCTGGTCATGGCGGGCTTCGTGCTGCTGGCGCCGGCCGCGATGTGGACGCGCGTCCGGGTCCGCACCGGCGGCCGGGCGCTGCCGGCGGCGCCCGCATAGTGGAGGCAGGAGGACGGCGATGCCGGTGCTGAGCGCGGAGCAGATCGAGGCGGCGCGGCGCGATGGCTACGTGCTGGTGGGCGGGATACAGACGCCGGAGCAGTGTGAGGCGTACATCGAGCGCATCCAGATGTACGCTACCGGCGCGATCGCGGCGCCGCCCGACATGCAGATACAGAGAGAGCCGAGGGTCGCCAGGGGCGAGCTGACCACCAGCGGCGCCGACCTGCGGAAGATCAGCCGCATCTGCCACCACGACGCGCTGTTCCGCGGGCTCGTCACGGATCCGAAGATTGTCGGCGCGATGCAGCAGCTCATGGGGCCCGATCTGAAGCTCTTCAGGGGCGACGTGCTGATGAAGCCGCCGCTCGTCGGATCGGCCAAGGGCATGCACCAGGACTCGCCGTACTGGCCGATCGAGCCGATGGCGCTGTGGTCGTGCTGGATGCCGTTCGAGCCCGCCACCGAGGAGAACGGGTGCATGATGGCCATCCCGGGCAGCCACCGGCGCGGGCCGCTGCCCCACGTCTCCGTCACCGACGACTATGTCGTCCCGGAGGAGCACTACAACCCGGAGGCGGTCGTATCGGTGCCGATGGAGCCCGGCGACGGCCTGCTGTTCCACAGCCTGCTGCTGCACGAGACCACCGAGAACCGGTCGGAGTCGGCCCGGCGGGCCATCACGATGTCGTACATGTCGGCCGGCTATACCTACACGGGAGCGGAGCCCAAGCCCGACTACCTCAGGATATCGGGCGACGACGTCGCTGGGGGCGTGTAGTGGGCTCCGTGTCGGGCAGGAGCGTCGTCTTCGCCCCCGTCAGGGAGCTTGGCGAGATGCTGCGCGGCCGCGAGCTCTCGGCTGTGGAGCTCGCCGAGACGTTCCTGGACCGGCTGGAGGCGATCGGCCCCCGGTACAACGCGGTCGTCACGGTGACCCGTGACCGCGCCCTGGAGCAGGCGCGCCGCGCCGACGCGGAGATCGCAGCCGGACAACACAGGGGTCCGCTGCACGGCATCCCCTACGGCGCCAAGGACCTGCTGGCCACTTCCGGCGGCATCCCGACGACCTGGGGCGCGGAGCCCTTCCGCGATCAGGTCTTCGACTACGACGCGACCGTCGTTCGCAGGCTGGAGGATGCGGGCGCCGTGCTCGCGGCCAAGCTGTCCCTGGTCGAGCTCGCGGGCGGCATGGGCTACGAGCCGGCCGAGTCGGCCTTCAACGGCCCGGGGCGCAACCCGTGGGACATCGACCGGTGGGCGGGCGGCTCCTCTTCCGGCTCCGGCTCGGCGGTGTCCGCGGGGCTCGTGCCGTTCGCCATCGGGTCGGAGACGTGGGGTTCCATAGTCGGCCCGTCGTCCTACTGCGGCGTCGCGGGACTGCGTCCTACCTACGGCCGCGTCAGCCGCTACGGCGCGATGGCGCTCTCGTGGACGCTCGACAAGCTGGGCCCGCTGTGCCTGACGGCCGACGACTGCGGGCTGGTGCTGGACGCCATAGCGGGTCGGGACCCGGACGACCCGACGACCTCCGACCGCGAGTACGGGTACGACCCCGGCCCGGCCGGCCGGCGCTTCAGGCTCGGCGTGATCGCCGACTCGCCCCCCGCGGACGACGACGTGCAGGCCAACTTCGAGCGGGCGTTGGCCGACCTGGGCGCGGTCGCCGACGTCGAGGAGGTCAGGCTGCCCGACCTGCCGTACGAGGCGGTCGCGCGGACCATCTCAGCAACCGAGATCGGCAGCGCGTTCGACGATCTCGCGGCGAGCGGCGGTCTCTCAGGTCTGACCTCGCCGGAGGGCCGGTTCAACCCGTACGCCCGCGACGCGATACTGGCGGTCGACTACCTGCGCGCGCTGCGGCTGCGCCCCGAGATCGGCCGCCGTGTCGACGCCACGCTGGCGGGCTGCGACGCCATCGTGGCGCCCGCCACCCCGTCGGTCGCCCCGCCCATCGCATCGGGCGGCGACTCCGAGGAGGACGAAAGCAGGCCGCCCGATGTCGTCGGCGCGATCGGCAACGTCTGCGGACTGCCGGCCGTCGTCGTGCCCAGCGGCTTCTCGGGGGAGGGGCTGCCGACCGGCATCGAGTTCGTCGGCCGCGCGTACGACGAGAACGCCGTCCTCGCGCTGGGGCGCGCCTACCAGGAACTCACCGGCTGGCATCTGAGCCACCCGGCGGGCCTGGCGGAATAGGCCGCTCCTACCACGACTTGGTGGGCGAGGCGATCTGCTCGCCGACCAGCTCTCCGCCCGCCAGCACGTGGCCGTCGATGGCCTTGAGGAAGGCCTCCTTGGTCGCGCTCGAGTCCAGTTTCAGGTCGATGTCCAGCGCGTACAGCCTGAAGTAGTACTGGCTCACCGAGTGGTCGTGGACGGCCGACGGCAGGTAGGCTGACCTGCCCCTCATGACCCCGGCGTCGACGATGACGGCGGGCGGGCAGGGCCCCGTCCATCCGAGCACGTTGTCGGTGTTCGTGCCTTGGACGGCGTTCGGCCCGACGTCCGGCGCGTCAGGGCCGTTCGGCACAGCTTCGGGCAGGGCCCTCAGGTCGGGGGGCATGCCCCATAGCAGCCAGTGCACCCACATCGTGCCCGGCGCCTGGTTGCTCTCGACCAGCAGCGCCAGGCTGACGGTGCCCTCCGGCACGTCTCCCCAGCTCATCGGCACCGACACGTTCTCGTTCGTGCAACTGTACTTGCGCGGAATGCGCCGCGTCTCGTTGAACTGGGTGCTCGACATGGCGATGCTGAGGTCGAATTGCTGCGTGAGCGCGTATTCCTCGGCCGTCGGGTCCGCGGCGGCATCCGTCGCCGACGCCGCCGCGCCCCCGTCGTCGCTCGAGCACGCGACGGCGAGCAAGGCAATAACCATGCACACCGCGAAGATCGGTCTGACCCGCGTCATCTCTGGTATGACCTCACGCCGCCGCTCAACCGACGAGGTAACGCGCCCACCCATATCCTATCACGCGTCCCTATTGATGCAATGGGCCGCCGGTCACGCCGCATTCCCGAACTCCATCGTTCACGGAGGACGATGAGAACGCCGTCCTGGCGGTAGCGCGAACCTACCAGGGGCGCACCGGCTGGCACCTGCAGCGTCCGCCGGGCGTGTCGGCCTAGGTGGCTCCTACCACGACTTGTTGGGCGAGGCGATCTGCTCGCCGACCAGCTCTCCACCCGCCAGCACGTGGCCGTCGATGGCCTTGAGAAAGGCCTCCTTGGTCGCGCTCGAGTCCAGCTGCGGGTCGATGTCCAGCGCGTACAGCCTGAAGTAGTACTGGCTCACCGAGTGGCCCGACGGCGCGTAGGCTGACCCGCCCCTGTGGACCGCGGCGTCAACGACGACGGCGGGCGGGCAGGGCCCCATCCATCCGAGCAGGTTGTCGGTGTTCGTGCCCTGGACGGCGTTCGGGCCGACGTCGGGCGCGTCAGCCCTGTTCGGTACGGCCTCGGGCAGGGCCCTCAGGTCGGGGGGAATTCCCCATAGCAGCCAGTGTACCCACAACGAGCCCGGCGCCTGGTTGCTCTCGACCAGCAGGGCCAGGCTGACCGTGCCCTCCGGCACGTCTCCCCAGCTTATCGGCACCGACACGTTCTCGTTCGTGCAACTGTACTTGCGCGGGATGCGCCGCGTCTCGTTGAACTGGGTGCTCGACATGGTGATGCTGAGGTCGAACTGCTGCGTGAGCGCGTATTCTTCGGCCGTCGGGTCCGTGGCGGCATCGGTCTGCGCCGCCGCCCCGCCCCCGTCGTCGCTCGAGCACGCGACGGCGAGCAGCGCGGTAACCGCGAACGTCCCGAAGATCGATCTGAAACGTAGCAGCTCGCCCATGACCTCACGCTATCGCCCCAGCCCACATGCACGTGAGACGACCTTGGGTTCGCGGTCGCCTCACCAAAGAGCCGCTTCTGCGGCTCAGGGAATCGTCTACGGTCGCGCGTAAGCCTGGGGAGTCTTCAGCCCGATGCGGAGATCAGCGGGAAGCTCGCTCGAACAGGGCCTCTCGGAGCCCGTCGAGCAGCCCTTCGAGCCGGGCCTGACCCGTCTCCAGTGACGCGATGCGAGTTTCCAGCCCCTCCAGGCGGTCTTCGAGGGCGTCGATGCGCTTGTCCATGCGTGCTTCGAGTGCCTCGATGCGGCGGTCGGTACGTTGCATGGCTGTGAAGACCACAGCGACGATCGCAACGCCGACGGCCAATATGCTGATGAGCTCAGGCGACATGCCCATATCCTACCACGTCCCGACGCCGGTGCATCAGTCGGACGAAATCTTGAACTGGGCGGGGTCTTGGCCCAGGCGTTCGATCACAGCCTTGGTCACCTGCATCGTGCTGGATGCACTGTGATGCGTGTCGATGTGGAAGGGTCCGATCTGCTCTCGCGCGGACTCTCGGAATGGTTTCCCATCCAGATGAACTGGCATCGTATGGACCACATATCGTCGTGCCCGGCTCGAGTATCGGATGGGGCAATCTCCGACGTTTAGGATGCCCTTCCCGACAAGCCACCGAGTGGATTCGATCAGAACCTGTTTCCAATTCTGGATGGAGACCGTCGAACCGTCTGGAAAGGTCAACTGGTCGGGCGGCAAATCTCCCGGCGTCGGCTCAAGGGTCGCCAAGGACTGCCCGTCGGAAGGCGGCCTTGGAGCGATCGGTGGCTGGGGTGTGGCTCTCTCGTCGGAGTCGCCCGCTCCCGGCTGAGGTGGTATCGAGTATGCGGTTGACGTTTCCTTGGCGGTCGAGGGCTCTTGGGCCTCGATGATCGGCGGATTCCCTGCGGCGACGCGTCCGGCCTCGACCGCGGGTCTCCAAAGCGCCAAGGCTTGTAGACACACGTCGGCGGTCGACTGCTCCTTCAGGTCGAACGAGACGATTCGCTTCTCGTCAATGGGCACTGGCTTGTGTGTCTCATAGACTTCCCAGCGTTGCCCGTCGGTCACCGAGAAGTGCTTTGTCCCCTTCTCCAAGCAGTAACGAAATCCCTGAGAGAGAACCTTGTCGCGCAGCGGAGTGCCCAGTTTCTTGGCCTCCACCATGATCGCCGGGCTGGCGCCGGCGAGAAGGGCGTAGTCGGGCTTGCCTTCCCCGGACTGGTATTCTGGAACAACCTGGCCGGGGTCGGCGGTGTCCCAGCCCAACTCTCGCAGCAAAGGATCGATGAGGGCGTAGCGTGTCAGCACCTCGTACTGAGTGAGCGCGTCGCCATGGGCGTCTATCCGTTCTCGGAGTTGTTCCACCAGCGCGAACAGGCTCTTGAGCGGCATACGGCGCGGTTCCTCCTCAGGTCGGCGGATTATATCAGACAGGGACCCATCCGCCCGTGGATTGCCGCCGTCGGAGGCCTTTGCGTAACCCCACGTGTGGGAGGGAGATGTGGCGTCGATGCGTCGATTTCGTATCTGGGAACCCCGCCCCTGGATTCCCGCCTTCGCCGGAATGACGGTTGTGGATAAGGTCCGTCTGCGCGGGAATGACGATGACGGTTGTGGAAAGGTCCGCCTGCGCGGGAATGACGGTGGCGGGGTGGCTTCCCGATTCTTTTCATACCAATGACGGTGCGCAAGGGTATCCCGAATGGCGGGGCGGGATGGCGCCGTCCCGCGCATCGCCCCTAGACGCTCACGGTGTCGGCGAAACGTGTTAGAGTGTAGCGTCCCCGCGGGCCAACCGAGCATTCGCCCCCTGGGAGGGCCTTCTTGGCGTCGGCACCAGCTACTCCGAATCCACGATACGAGGCGCACGAGAGACCGCCTCTTCTCGTCACCCTCGGACTGGGCCTCCAGTTCAGCTTCATCGCCTCGGCCACGCTGCTGATCACGCCGGTGATCGTCGCGCAGGCGTCCGACGAGGGTGACGCGTACCTGGTGTGGATGGTCTTCGCCTCGCTGCTCGTCGTCGGCGCGTCGACCCTGCTGCAGGTCAGGCGGGTAGGGCCCGTCGGCGCCGGGTCGGTGCTGCCGATGGCCACCGCCCCGTTCGCGATACCGTTCTGCATAACGGCGGTCACGGACGGCGGGCCGGGAACGCTGATGGCGCTGACTCTCGTAACCGCGGTCGTGCAGATCGCCATCTCGAGGTGGCTGTTCATCCTGCGTCGGGTTGTCACCCCGACCGTGGGCGGCACCGTCATGATGATCCTGTCGATCACGCTGTCGTCCGTCGTTTTCGGGCTCCTGGACGACGCGGCCGAAGTCGAGCCGGTCGCGGCGCCGCTGACCGCGCTCGTGACCCTGGTCGTGGTCGCGGTGCTGCTGCTGCGCGGCAACGCCGTACTGAGGCTCTGGGCGCCCGTGATCGGGATAGCAATCGGCTGCGTCGCGGCGGCGGCGCTGGGCATCTACGAGCCGGACGCGGTGCGGGATGCCGCGTGGATCGGCCCGCCGACCGAGCTGCCCGACCTCGGGCTCGACTTCGGCGTCGCGTTCTGGACGCTGATCCCGGCATTCCTGGTCCTGGGCGTGATCATCTCCATCCAGGTGAATGGCGAGTCGATCACAAAGCAGCGCGTCTCGTGGCGCGACGACCGCGCGGTCGACTTCCGGGAGGTCCAGGGGGCGCTGTCCGGCGGCGGCGTGGCGAACCTGCTCGCCGGCATGACGGGTGCCGTGCCGAACATCATCAACGCGGGAATCATCTCGTTCACGCAGATCACCGGCGTCGCCGCGAAAACGGTCGGCTACACGATTGGCTTGACGTTCATCGTCGTGGCCTTCCTGCCCAAGGTGTCCGGGCTGCTCAGCACCATACCCGGGCCTGTCATGACCGGGTACCTCATCATGGTGACCGGGACCCTGTTCGTCGAGGGCGCGAGGACGGTCATTCAGAACGAGCAGGACAGGCAGAAGCTGACAGCGGCCGGAGTCGCCTTCTGGCTCGGCGCCGCCTTCCAGTTCGACCTGTTCACGTTGCCGGACGCTCACCCGATACTGGACGCGCTGCTGTCGAGCGGCGTGTCGACGGGAGGGCTCGCCATAGTGGTGATGGTCCTGTTCCTGGAGCTCACGGGCCAGCGGCGGATGCGCTTCCGGTCACGGCTCGACATCGACGCGCTGCCGGACCTCAACGCGTTCATGGCCAGGTTCGCGGGCCGTAACGGATGGGACACCGCCATGGTGGACCGGCTGAACGCGGTCGCGGAGGAGACGCTGCTGACGCTGGCGCCGCTGGACCTGGACCTCGATCTCGACCTGGACGCGGAGGACGACGGCGAGGGCGAACGGGGACTGGTGGTCGTTGCCTCCAGGGACGGCGCCGAGGCGGAGCTGGAGTTTATCAGCGGCGGCAACGAGGAGAACGTGGAGGACAGGATCCGCCAGCTCCAGCAGCACGACTCGGAGACGCTGGTGGAGCGCGAGATATCGCTCCAGCTCCTGCAACACTACGCTTCGTCCGTGAGTCATCAGCAGTACCACGACGCCGAGGTCATCACTGTACGGGTCATCCCGCCCGAGGCGTGAGACCGGTCGTCGGCAGCTTCGAATTGCGCGGTGAGCGCCTCACGCTCCGTCCCGCAAGTCTGGACGACGTACCTGCCATCGTCGCCTTTCACCGCGTCGGCGTGCCCGATCCGGGCGAGGACGCCTCCTCGATAGACTGGTTCTCCACGGGCGGGCCGTGGATGCACGAGTACTTCTGCTCGCGGCACGTCCGCGTCTACCAGGACCTGGGTTGGGACTGCTGGGTCGTGGAGCGCGGCGACGGCACGATCGCCGGCAGCGTCGAGATCTGCTATGCCGTCGAGCCGCCGCCGTTCGGGCGGTACGCCCACCTGGAGTTGCTGGAGCTGGACGAGCACCTGCTGTGCGACGAGGTGGAGGAGTGGGTGCTGGACCGCAGCGAGGCGCAGGCTCGCGACCGGGGATACGACCGGTTCTGGTGCCGGCCGGAGGGCTCCGGCGGCAGCCCGGAGGTGCTGGCCCGGCGCGGGTACGCCGAGCGGTGGCGGAACGGCTGGCTCACGGTCAGCGCCCTCGAACGCGTCGAGGCGCCGCCGCACGATGACGGTCCACTCCTCGGCGACTACGACCGCGAGGCGTCGCACCTGCTGGCGCTCAACCACCGCGAGTCGGCGTCGTACCGCTGGCGCTACCTTTGGCGGCCGGTCCTGGCGCCTGCCGCCTCGGACTTCCCGACGGACGTCGCGTTCTCGGGCCGGCGCGTCACGCCGCGCGGCCGCCCTTCCGCCAACCTCCTGGTGAACATCTGGAGCTGGCGGGATAGCCTTTCGCGTCTCCGGTCCCTTGAGTGGTGGGAGTCCCGGTCTGCCTGGATAGATCTGTGGGTAGAGCCCGGCCTGGCAACGGATGCCGGGTACGTTGCGGACCTGGTCGCGGCCGGGTGCCGGCAGGCGTCGTCGATGGGCGCGAGCCGCGCCCAGGTGGTGGTCCCGGAGTCGATAGTGGGAGAGATCGAGCGGCGTTTCGACGCGGATCGGGCGCCGCTCGAAGCTGGCGACCCGTGGCTGATGAAGAGGCTTGCCTGACGTATTATCCTTGCAAATCAGGAAGTATATGCCATAATTGCAAGGATAATGATTACCCGGCGCTCCTCGGAAGGTCTCCATAGCCTGCTTGCGGAGTATCCCGCCGTTGCCCTCATCGGCCCGCGCCAGGTCGGCAAGACGACGCTGGCGCTCGAGATCGGTCAGACGGTGGACTCCGTCTACCTGGATCTGGAATCGCCCGCGGACCGCGCGAGGCTTGCAGACCCCGAGCTCTACCTGGCCGAGCACCTGGACCGCCTGGTCATCCTCGACGAGGTGCACCGAACGCCGGAGCTGTTTCAGATCCTGCGCGGCCTCATCGACCGCGGCAGACGGGCGGGCAGACGGGCGGGACGCTTCCTTCTGCTGGGCTCCGCTTCCATGGACCTGCTGAGGCAGTCCGGCGAGACGTTGGCCGGCCGCATCGCCTACCTGGAGCTCAACCCGTTCGACCTTCTCGAAATCGATCGGAGTGACCACGATGCGCTATGGGTAAGGGGAGGGTTCCCTGACAGCTTCCTCGCCGGGGACGATGGCCGGAGCCTGACCTGGCGGGAGAACTTCATCCGGACGTATCTCGAGCGTGACGTCCCACAGTTCGGCCCCCGGATTCCCGCCGAGACTCTTCGCCGGTTCTGGACGATGCTGGCCCACAGCCAGGGAGGGCTGTTCAACGCCGCCGCGTTGGCGCGGGGTCTCGGGGTCGACGGCAAGACCATCTCGAGGTATCTCGACCTCATGGTGGACCTGCTGCTCGTACGCCGCCTCAGTCCGTGGCACGGCAACGTCGGCAAGCGGCTGGTGAGGTCACCGAAGGTCTACGTTCGCGACAGCGGGCTCGTGCACGCCCTGCTCGGCCTCGGCGCCAAAGAAGAGATCCTGGGCCATCCCGTCGTCGGCCCGAGCTGGGAGGGGTTCGTGATCGAGAGTCTGCTGTCCGTCGCCCCCGCCGGGACCGAGGCAAGCTTCTACCGGGCGTCCGGCGGGGCCGAGATCGACCTGGTCCTGACGCTGCCGGGCAGGAGGCCCTGGGCGGTCGAGGTCAAGCGCAGTCTCAACCCACGGCCGAGCAGGGGGTTCCACAGCGCCAGTGCGGACGTGGAGCCGGAAGCGAAGTTCGTCGTCTACCCCGGTGGCGAGCGGTACCGGATCGCGGAAGACATCGAAGCGCTGAGGCCGGCCGACCTCGCGGAAACGGTGTCGGGCGCATGACTCGCCGGTGGTCCTGGATACCCGCCTTCGGAGACCTTCGCATAATCGTCGTTCCCGCGAAGGCGGGAATCTAGGAGCGGGGCCTCCCAGGTACGGATCGACGCACGTCCACCACTGTTCGCCGCAACCAACGAGGTTACGCAAAAGGTCTCCCTCCGCGGGTATGACGATACTGGTATGGGCCTCGTCGGCTTCGTATCCACGCGCAGAGGGAATTTGGAGCGGGAGACCGGATTCGAACCGGCGACATCCTGCTTGGAAGGCAGGAACTCTACCGCTGAGTTACTCCCGCTCATTTCAAGACTAGGTCTCCGGGGGCGCGCAAGTCAAGCCTCCCTGAGGCGATGGGAGACCCTTGCGCAGCTCCCGTTGCGGCAATTGGTTGCCGCGCGGGTCCGCGGTCTCCGGGCTTGTGAGGCTGTCGCGGCGGTGGTATATATGGCGAGCATACAGGGACCGGGCGCGGGACGGCCGGTCCGTTGCCGAGGACTATGCGAATGATGCGACTGGCCAGATTCGGAGCGGCATTCCTGGTGTACACGGTGATCGACGTCGGATGGAACCTCTCGCCCATCGCGCGGGGCATGTACGAGCGCCTCTACGAGGCGAGCGGCAACGACGCGATGTTCGACAGCTTCGGCAAGCAGCCGGACGCGTGGGGCGGAGCCGAAATCCTCGCGTTGCTCGCGTTCCTGTTGCTGATAGCGCTCGCCAACAGCTACCTGGCGATCGAACCGGCGTTGAGGGAAAACGACCTTCGCAGGGCCATGCGGAACAGCTTCGTCCTGGGCTGCGCGGCCTACGCCACCTACATCGTGCCGATCTTCCTGATGATAGAGACGTGGCCCTCCATCCTGGTGCCGGTCGACATCCTCATCGGGGGACTCCTGAGCCTGATTACGTCGACTGTGGTCACGGCCGCGACTCTTCGCCTCAGGTCCCGGTCGGTGGAGTAGGGGCGACCTGACGTAAGTGCGCGGGTCCCGCTCGACGGCGCGGGCCTGGCGAAGCGGGCGCGTTTTGGTGTGGTGAACGCCGGGCCATCGGCGGCGTCGCCCGGTCGACCGCGGGCCGGGGGCGGTTGAACCGGCGGGGACGGCGGCGGTATCATCCACGCAGGTACCCGTCATGCCCACGAACGTCACTCCCCAGTACCGAGAGGCCGAGGAGCGCTTCCGCGCCGCGGAGACCCCACAAGCGCGGATCGCAGCCCTTCAAGAGATGCTGTCGATCATGCCCAAGCACAAGGGCACCGACCATCTCAAGGCGCGGCTCCGCTCGAAGCTCTCGCAGCTCACCGCCGAGCTCGAGGGACCATCCAAAGGCACGTCGGGCGGTCGCACCGAGCCGTTTTCGCTGCCCAAGGAGGGCGGCGGCAGGGCGACGCTCGTCGGCCCGACGAACGTCGGGAAGTCGCTGATGCTGGCGAAGGCCACCGGGGCCCAGACACGCGTGGGCGCGTACGCGCTCAGCACGCAGGAGCCGGTGCGGGGGATGCTCCCGCACAAGGACATCCACATCCAGCTCGTCGACACGCCCCCGATCTCCAACCCCGGAACGCAGAGCCGACTGTACGGGCTGCTGCGCAACAGCGAGGTGTTCGTGGTCGTCGTCGACCTGACGATGGACCCCGTCGCCCAGGCGGAGGAGGTGTTCGCGGCGCTCGGCGAGTGGCGCTTCCGGCTCCTCCCGCGCGGTTTCGCGCCGGGGGAGCGCGACCAGTACCTCGACAAGCCGACGATCATAGTCGGCAACAAGGCCGACGTTCCCGGCGCGCTCGACGCGTTCCAGGAGTTGGAGGACGCATACGGCGCAGAATACCCGGTCGTCATGACCAGCGCGGACGAGGTCGTCGGCCTCGACGACCTGGGCGAGGAGATATTCACGGCGCTCAACGTCATCCGCGTGTACACGAAGTCCCGCCGCGAAAAGCTCGAGGAGTTCGTGCGGGACGACCCGCTCGTGCTGCCCGTCGGATGCACCGTGGCGGAGGCGGCGGAGCAGGTCCACCGCGACCTGGCCCGCACCCTCAAGTTTGCCGTGCTGTGGGGCAGTTCCGGGAAGTTCGAGGGGCAGCGCGTCGGCAGGGGACACGAGCTCGCCGACGGCGACGTCATAGAGCTCCACTAGGCTCACACTCCGCGGCCAAGATTCGGAGGATTCCCATGTTCGACGGGTTCACCAGAGCCGAGATCACCACCTCCGGCACGACGATCAACCTCGTCCACGGCGGCGACGGGCCTCCGGTGCTGCTGCTCCACGGCTATCCGCAGACGCACGTGATGTGGCACAAGGTCGCGCCGCGTCTGGCGGAGCGCTACACGGTCGTCGCGCCCGACCTCCGCGGCTACGGGGACAGCGGCAAGCCGGCCAGCACCAACCTGGAGGACTACTGCAAGCGCACGACCGCCCGCGACCAGGTCGAGGTCATGGCCGAGCTTGGGTTCGACTCGTACCACGTCGTCGGCCACGACCGCGGCGCCCGTGTGGGTCACCGGATGGCGCTCGACCATCCCGACCGCGTGCGGACCTTCACTTCCCTGGACGTGGTCGCCTCACAGGCGGCGTTCGACAACATGGACAGCGACCTGTCGTTCGCCTGGTTCCACTGGCACCTGATGAGGCAGCCGTCGCCGTTCCCGGAGACGGTCATCGGCAACAGCGTGAAGTTCTTCCTCGACTTCCTGCTCGACCAGTGGACCGCGGTCGACGGCGCGATCACCGAGGAGGCGTACGCCGAGTACCTGCGCTGCTACAGCGACCCGGAGACGATACGCGGCTCGTGCATGGACTACCGCGCCATAGCGGTAGATCTCGTGCACGACGAGGCCGACCGCGGCCGCAAGATCGAGTGCCCGATGCTGGTGCTGTGGGCCGGGAACATGCGGAAGCGCCCCGGATGGCAGACCGGCGCCAAGATGAACATGCTGGACACGTGGCGGGAGCGCGCGGTCGACGTCCGCGGCCGCTCCGTCGACTGCGGCCACTTCCTGCCGGAGGAGGTGCCGGAGGAAACCACGCGCGAGATTCTCGCCTTCCTGGAGGGCCGCTGAGCCGTCCGGGTCGGGCTAGAGCCCGCGGATCGGCTTCACGTGGCCGAGGTACCTGTCGGGGTCTACCCGCACGTCGATGACGCTCATACGATCCGACTCGAGCGCGGTCCTGAAGGCGGAATCGAACTGGTCCAGGCCCTGTACCTCGTAGCCGACGGCGCCGAAGCTCTCGGCCAGCCGGACGAAGTCGGTCTGGGTCATGTCGACTCCCTCCCGGGCGTAGCCCCTGGCCCGCTGCTTGACGCGGATCATGCCGAGAGTGCCGTCGTCGAAGATGACGATGATGGGCGACAGTCCCAGCCGAGCGGCTGTCTCCAGCTCGCCGGCACGCATCAGGAAGCCGCCGTCGCCGACCAGCGACACCGCCTTCTGCCTGGGCCTGACCAGCGACGCCGCCATCGCCGCCGGAACGGAGAAACCCATCGTGTTCGCCCCGCTGGAGTCGAAGCAGGTCGCCGGATCGTTGACCTGCCACGCGTAGAGGTTGACCCTGCCGTACACCCCGGCCTCGCTGGCGACGATCGTGTCGCTCGGCGCCAGCCTGCGGGCGCGAACGAGCGCCGAGGCCGCGTTCAGGTCGGAGTCGTAGGCCCCGAGCGCGCCGAGGGCGCCGCGCCAGTAGTCGCGCAGCTCCTCCGAGTCCCAGGTGGTGCGAGGCGACACCAGCTCGGTCAGGCTGCCCAGCAGCTCGGGCAGCGGACCGGAGGCTGCCGCCGTGGGACTGCCCACGCGCTCGTTCTCGGGCACCGGCATCGCGTCGACGGAGACGATCTCGTGCTCGTAGCGCCAGGGCGACAGGAGCTCGACGCGGTCGAGCCCGACGGCCAACACGAGGTCGGCCCGCGACATCATGTCGCCCTCCAGCGTGTCCTCTCGGTACACGCCGGACATCACCCCGGCGTACAGCGGGTGCTCCTCCGGGATTACGCCCCGCGCCTTCGACGTGACCATGACGGCGACCTGCAGCTTCTCCGCGAGCTCGACCAGCCTCTCACCAGCGCCCTGGCGCAGGACTACCGGTCCGGCGATCAGGATCGGCCTGGCGGCTCGGTCGACGGCGTCGGCCACGGCCTCCAAATCCCCCGAGACGGTGCCGGAGGCGTGGGACGGCCCCTCGACGGCCGGGGTCGGCGAGACCGCCAAGGGGAAGTCGACGTGCACAGGCCCCGGCCGCTCGCCGGAGGCGATGCGTATCGCGGCGGCGACTTGCGAGCGCGGGGCATTCGAGCCGACGGTGACGGACGCCTTGCAGGTCGACGCGAAGGTCGACGGGTGGTCGATCTTCTGCATGCCGATGCGGGCAGCCGTATCGGCCCCGTAGCACTCGGTGATGCACAGCAGCGGGTGGCGCTCCAGGAATGCGTACGCGGCGCCGCCCGTGAGATTCGCCGCGCCGGGCGCCATGATCGATATCGACGCGCCGCACGAGTCCGTGAGCTCGCCGCACACGACGGCCATGAGCGCCGCGCTGGTCTCGTGCTGGGTCAACACGAACCCGATGCCCTCGTCCCGGCAGGCCTCGATCAGGTCGATCGAGCTGCCGCCCCCGGGAATCCCGAACACGTACGGTATGCCCGCGTCCCTGAAGGCCGCGGCCACTTCGCGCGCGACCCGCAGCTCGGCGGTCTCCTCGGCGACTGTCTGGGTCATGTCTCGTGCACCTCTGTATGAGTTCCGATTGCGAGGCAGGGTCGTAACGGAGCCGTGATAGTATATTCCAGCCCGCCACGCTGCGGGCCTGTTTTTCAGTCCCCGACGAGGAGCAATCACATGACCAACGGGCTTACGACGAGCGTGCTCGGACGCACCGGACTCGAGGTGACAAGGCTGGGCTACGGCGCCATGGAGCTGCGGGAGGCGCCGGACGACGTCTCCGAGCGGGTGCTCAACGCCGTGCTGGACGCCGGCATCACCTTCATCGACACGTCGAACGACTACGGCCACAGCGAGGAGATGATCGGCAAGTTCATCTCGGGCCGACGCTCCGAGTACTACCTCGCCACCAAGTCCGGCTGCCCTCCGGGCGGCGGCGAGCACGTCTGGACGCGGGAGAACCTGTTCCGCGGCCTGCACGAGAGCCTCCGGCGCCTGAACACCGACTACGTCGACATAATGCAGCTCCACAACGCGAAGGTAGAAGACGTCGACCGGGGCGGCCTCGTGGACGCGCTGGAGGAGATGCGCGAGCAGGGCAAGGTGCGGTGGATAGGCGCGTCGGCTGTGCTGCCCTCGATCGCCACGTTCGTCGAGCGAGAGGCGTTCGACGAGTACCAGATACCATATTCGGGCCTGGATCCCGCCCACGAGGAGGTCATCACGGACGCCGCGCGGTCCGGCGCGGGGACGGTGATCCGCGGCGGCGTGCAGCAGGGCGAGCCCGGCGTCAGCAACAGGGGGCGTCCCGAGCGTTGGACGCCGTTCGAGGCGGCCGGGCTGGACGATCTCCGGAGCACGGGCGAGAGCCGGACCGCGTTCATGCTGCGCTACACGCTGGCGCACCCAGACCTGCACACGACGATCGTCGGGACGCAGAACATCGACCACCTGCGGGAGAACGTCGAGGTCGCCGAGCGCGGCCCGCTGCCGCCGGACACCTACGCTGAGGCGAAGCGCAGGCTGCAGACCCTGGAGGCTGCCTAGCTCCGCTTCTCGACGGCGCCGTCGGGAGAGATGCTCTCGACGCCCCGGTGGGCGTCCGTGTAGGCGACCACCTTGACCGACGCGTCGACGCGCTGTCCCGGCTCCATGTTCAGCGCGGTGCCGTTCTCGATGGCGCTGCTCAGCCCGTCGTTCGCGAAGCTGGTGAACGGCTCCAGGCCCACGTTGTACGTCCGCCCGTACCACGGGTAGCCGTACCCGCCGCCGAGCGACTGCCAGTACCACAGGTACTCGAACACGTCCTTCGGGAAGGTGACCCCGACGCCGACTCCGGTGCTCAGGTTGGTCAACCCGTACCAGCCCTCCGGCATGTCCGTGATGTAGGACATGTCGTAGGCCTTGATGCTTGGCGGCGGCACCTTGCTCAGGTCGACCCGGTTGCCGTCCCTGTCCTCCGTCCACGGCCAGGGGCCCCGGAAGTCCGGTTTCAGGCGCGCGTTCGCGTCCCCGATGTCCGGGTGGTTGATCAGCGTGCCCCCGGGCAGGTCGATGACGCTGTCGCCGCTCAGGGTAGGGGCGCCGAGGGCGATGTGCTCGCCCCAGACGCATGGGACCGCCTCGCGTCCCTCGTTCACGATGAATTCGTCCACCTCGAGCACCGGCGAGCCGGTCCGCAGCGTCAGCGTCTTCTCGAAGTAGAAGGGCAGGCGGGCGGTGCGGATGGAGCACCGGATGCTGACCTTGTCCGGCATGTCGTCGACGATCAGGCAGTCCCACGGCGCGATGTTGGCCTCGGCGTGCAGTCCGAGCTCGGCGCCCCCAAGGGTGGACGGAAACCCGCCGGCGGGGAAGACCGTCTGCCACCCGCCCTCGTAGAAGTCCAGCCACATGCCCACGGGCGACCCGGTCGTCGCGACGAACTTCGATGGGTCGCGCACTCCCCAGGGGGAGCGCCACAGGAAGTCGACGTCGGTCGGCTTGTGGAGCAGCTCCAGGATGTCGGCGCCCTTGTCGGCGAGCACGACTACGCGCAGCAGCTCGTTCTCCATCACCACGGTCTTCAGCCCGCGGTACGTCCACGCGTCCGAGACGCGGCATCCGTGGTTGCGTTCGTCCTGGTAGTGCATCGAGTCGACCTCCGCGTCAGTGCTCGGCGCCGGCGGCGCTTGCCCAGGCGCCCAGGGCCATGTAGCCGCCGTCGACGCAGACGTACTCGCCCGTCATGAACGATGCTTTGTCAGAGGCCAGGAACAGCACGACGTTCGCGATTTCCTGGCCCGTGCCTATCCGTCCGATCGGATGCGTCCGGCCCCACTCCTGGACGGTAGCCTCGATGTCGCCTCCCTCGCTGGCGGCTACGGTGCGCACCATGTTGGTGTCGATGGCGCCGGGACATACGGCGAGCACGCGGATGTTCTCCTCCGCGTAGTCGAGCGCCATCTGCCGGGTCAGCGACAGGATGCCGCCCTTGCTCGCGGCGTAGGCGGGCACCAGCTTCATCGACTGCAAGCCCTGCACGCTGGCGGTGTTGACGATCACGCCGCCGCCCCGCTTCCTGATCTCCGGGATCGCGTACTTGGACATCAGGAACGCGCTCTTGAGATTGACGTCGAGGATGCGGTCCCACAGCTCCTCGGACGTGTTCTCGACGTTGTGGTACGAGTTCGGGCCCTGGATGCCGACGTTGTTGAACAGGATGTCAACGCCGCCATACGCGGCGACCGTCTCGGCCACGACACGCTTGCACTCCGCGGCGAGGCCGACGTCGGCCTCGATCAGGACGCACTCGCCGCCGGCCGCCTCGATTTCCGATACGGTCGCCTGGCCGGCGTCCGCGTTGATGTCGGCTATGGCCACGCGGGCGCCCTCGAGGGCGAACTCTGCCGCCGTGGCCGAGCCGATGCCGAGCGCTCCGCCGGTGATGATGACGGTCTTGCCGTCGAAGGTGCCCATCGGTCTCCCCTCCGCGTCGAAGTTGGGCCAGTATATTTGCGGCCCCATAGAGCGTCAACAGGCCAGTGCCGGCGCGACCAAGGCAGGTGAAGCGCGGATCGACCGCGAAGTTGGTAGACTGCGGACGCTGTGCTCAAGGCCGTCATCTTCGATCTCTACGAGACCCTGATAACCCAATTCGATCCCGACTGGACGCAGCCGAGGATGTCCATCGCGGAACGGCTGGGCATCGAGGAGGGAGTATTCCGGCGCCACTGGGAGCCGCTGAGGGTCAACTGGAGCAAGGGCCGCCCGGATCGATACGAAGAGGTGCTGGAGGCGGTATGCGAGGCCGTCGGCCGCACGCCTGACCGGCGGGTCATCGCCGAGCTTGGGCGGGAGCGCCACGAGAGCAGGCTACCGCCATTCGAGAACGTCGAGCCGGCGATAGTCGCGATGGTCGACGCGCTGCGATCACGCGGGTTGAAGCTCGGCGTCGTGACGAACGCTGCGAGCGGCGACGTGGAGCCGTGGCCCCGGTGCGTGCTGGCGCCGCGATTCGAGGCGTTCATCGCCTCGTGCGATGTCGGCGTGCTCAAGCCCGACCCTGGGATCTACGAGCGCTGCCTGGAGGCGCTGGGGACCGCCGCCGTGGAGGCGGTCTTCGTCGGAGACGCCGCCAACGAGGCGCTCGACGAGCTGGACGGCGCCATGCGCGTGGGACTGCGGCCGCTCTGGGCTACGTGGTTCCTGGACCGGTGGCCGCCCGGCACGCGGCGGATGCCTTGGCGAGAGCCGCCGTTCCCCCGCATGAGGGCCACGACAGACCTGCTGGAGTGGGTCTCAGGCGATCTGGACTGATTCCCACAGGTCGTGACTGGGTCGGCCTTTCTTGGGCTCCGCGTCGGGGGGGGGCCGCGGGTCTTATTTGCGGTGTATGGAGATAACGCTAATAATGGCCCGGCCTGTTTTCGTCTGCGCAAACAAGAGTCGGCTCGGACCCACGTGATTTGCGATATATGGCAATACCGATAATAACTGGCCGGACTATTCTCGACGCCGCAAACAAGGGCCAGTGCGGACCGCCAGTATTCACGTTATAGGGCCATAACGATAATAACGCCGTCCACTATTTTCGTCTCCGCAAACAAATGCCGCTGTGAGCCGAGCTTGTTTGCGTTAAGCCATTGATGCGATAATAACGGCCTAGGCTATTCTCATCTCCGCTAACGAGCAGTGAAATGGCAACCGCGCCGGACCGAATACGTCGGCCTCACGGTCGCATGGTGGACTGCGTGGGCGGCTACCGGGCATATCTCCCGGCGCCGCTCCCGCCGCCCATGGCGTGGGACACGAGCCTCACGGTCGCCCTCTCGACGGCCGACCGGGCGATCGGCAGGCTTGCGGGCGAAGGCCGGCGGCTGCCCAATCCCCACCTGTTGATCCAGCCCTTCGTGCGCAAGGAGGCCGTGCAGTCGAGCCGGATCGAGGGGACGCAGGCGACCCTTGGAGAGCTGCTCGCCGACGAAGCCGGGGCCGCCGTCGAGCGGGACCCCGCGGAAGTCAGGGAAGTCGGCAACTACGTAGTCGCCCTCGAGTACGGCCTCGGGCGAGTGGATTCGCTGCCGCTGTCGCTGCGGCTCGTGCGCGAGGTGCACGAGCGACTCATGCGGGGCGTCCGGGGCGACGCCGCGACGCCCGGGGAGTTCCGACGCAGCCAGAACTGGATCGGGTTTCCCGGGTCGACGCTGAACCAGGCCACCTACGTCCCGCCGCCGCCAGAGGAGCTCATGGACTGCCTCGGCGCCTGGGAGCTGTTCCTGTACGACGAGACGCTGCCGCCGCTGGTGCACGCCGCGGTCACCCACTCCCAGTTCGAGGCGATTCACCCGTTCCTCGACGGCAACGGCCGGGTCGGGCGTCTCCTCATCACGCTGTTGCTGGTCCAGCGGGACGTCCTGCCGTCCCCTCTGCTCTACCTCAGCTCATACTTCGAGGAGACACGCGAGGAGTACTACGCGCGCCTGCTCGGCGTGACCGAGCGGGGGGAGTGGGAGGAGTGGCTCGCCTACTTCCTGCGAGGCGTCGCGTTGCAGGCCCAGGACGCCGTGGACCGGATACAGCGGCTGGACGATCTGCTGGCCGGCTGGCGACAGCGACTGTCCACCGTCCAGTCGAGGACGGCCGAACGTGCGCTGGACGTGCTTGCCGAGAACCCCTTCTGCACTGTGCGCGGTCTCGCTGGCCGGCTCGACGTGGCGTTCACTACGGCGCAGCGCGCTATAGACCGGCTGGAGGACGCTGGCATGGTGACCATCGTTCGAGAAGTCCGCCGCAACCGGGTATATTGCGCGCGGGCCATCCTCGAAGCCCTGGAAGAGCCTCTCCAGCCCGCGACCCAGGGTCCCCGGTGAGACATGACTGAGCCGAAGCGAGTTGAGCCGTTTGCCACGTTCGTCGTGGGCAGCCTGCCCAGGCCGGCCTGGGTGCGGGAGCTTATCCTGGAACGCAAGGCGGGCCGCATCGACGAGGCGTCTGCCGGCCGGCTGCTCGACGCCGCGATTCCGATGGCAGTGCTCCTGCAGGAGCGCGCCGGCCTCGACTACCTGTCGGACGGCGAGTGGCGTCGCGAGAGCTACACGAGGGTTATGTCCGAGGCCGTCGACGGCTTTGAGAACGACCTGATCCCGGTCGGTGACCCGGCGCCGCCGGACATGGCCTACCCGGCGGTCGTCTCAAAGCTGCGGCGCAGGCGGTCGCTCGCGACGGGCGAGGTGTCGTTCCTGCGCGGGCTGAGCGACTCGAAGATCATCGTCGCGCTGCCGTCGCCCTACATCGTCGGATGGCGCATGTGGAGCGCCGAGCACTCGACTTCGGCCTATCCGACGCGCGAGGAGTTCATGGCGGCCTGCACGGAGGTCATCCGCGACGAGGTGCGGGAGCTGTCGAAGATTGGCGTCGACGCAATCCAGATCGACGACCCCGACATGGCGATGCTGGTCGACGCGTCCTGCCGGGAGCGCATGGGCATCACCGACGTGGACCGCGAGATCGAGCTGTCGGTGCGGTGCGTCAACGGGGCGGTCGCCGACGCTGGCGACACGCTGGTCAGCGTTCACTTCTGCCACTCGCACTTCGACCGGCGCCACACGACCACCGGCCCCTACGACCTGATCATGGAGGCCTTGGGCGACATGAACGTCGACCGGTTCGCGATGGAGTACGCGACGCCCGACGCGGGCGGGACCGGCTCGCTGCGGCGGTTCCCGGCGGACAAGACGCTGGGCCTGGGCGTCGTCGACCACACCGACCGTCACGTCGAGACGCCGGAGGAGATCGTCGAGCGGGCGTCGCGGGCGATGGAGCACGTGCCGGCCGAGCGGCTGACCCTGAACCCGGATTGCGGCTTCTCGCCGTCCAGCCTCAACCCGACCGACATCGACGAGGCCTACCTGAAGCTGAAGGCGCTGTGCGCCGGGGCGCGGATCCTACGGGAGCGGCACGGGTAGCTGACCGCGGTCGCCCTAGAGGTCAGGCTGTCCAGAACGCGTAGAGGCTGGCGTCCCGAAGGCGGAACCTGACCTGCACCGGGACGTCGGTCTCGGGCCTTGACCGCTCTCCCCAACGGATTTGGCCGTCGATGCGGTCGCCGGTCAGTGGCGAGCACTCGGCGGCGGTGAAGCCGGGAAGGGGCTGGCCCGTTTGTGCGTCGATCAGCTCGGCGCGCAGCTCGCCGCGGGACTCGACGTTCGCCCGCAGCCCGGCGCCTGAGAAGACAAACGGCTTCGTGAGAACCGAGCCTTCCTCGGCCGCATCCAGGGAGACGAAGCCGTCCAGCCGTAGCTTGGCCAGGCAGAGTGCGCTGCCGTCCTTGAAATACACCGGGTCGAGTTCCGGGTGCTGGTGGCTGTACGCCCTGAACCGCAGCGCGTTGTAGTAGACCCAGATCTCGTCGCCGCGAACGTGAGGGCAGCCGCTCATCAGGCTCTGCGAGGTCCCGTAGTTGACGCCGTCCCAAGGGTCGATGCCGATGAACAGCTCGCGGCCCGCCACGCGGTCCCACGTCAGCATGTCCCGGGAGACGGTCAGCTCGACCTGGTTGAGGCCCGTGTTGTTCCCCTCGCCGTCGGGGCCCGCGGGGTTGTACAACGCCGGAAAGCCGACGTAGAGACCCTCGTACGGCATCACCGCCATCTGGTAGCACTGCGCGATGTAGTCCTCGGGCGGCTCGCCGATGACCGGCGGGGTCAGGTAGTCCGGGTCTTTGGTGGCCTCCCTGATGCGTCGCTTGCGGTTCTCGTTGTCCCGAGCGTCCGTGTTGAAGACCAGCCTGGGGAAGCTCCAGTCGACGAAGTCCTCGCTAGTGGACAGGTAGACCGAACGCCCCCACTCGGTCGCCTGCTTGACGGTCGCCAGGTACCGCCCGGTCGACTCGTCGTAGACGCAGTGCGACTCGTCCTGGCTGGGCACCGGGGAGATGTCCGGCAGCGTCCAGTCGAAGCCATCGGCCGAAAAGCCGATCCAGCGGTCGTGCACGTCGAAGAGGCCCTTGTAGCGGCGACCGGGGTCGGGGTCGCGCTCGTCCCGGATGATGTGGTAGACACTTCGCGCCGCGGGGTCCCAGGCGACGTTATGGTCTCCCGGCGCACGACCCTCGTACAGCCCCAGCCGCGGTTTTTCCCACTCGACCCCATCGCTGGACACGGCGTAGTGGTCCAGCCTGTCGGCCGTGGCGTTGGGCGCATCGTAGAAGGCCCAGTACCACCACTCCCACACCTGCCTGTCGGAGTTCCACTGTGGGGAGCTGCGGCTCTGCACGCCGGTCTGACCGACGGACACGTCGCCGCGCAGCACGGGTCCCTGCTTCACCGGTTGGTGAAGCGTTCGCGTGACGCCGTCCATGTCCGCGACCGCGTGGTCGTCGAGAAAGAGCTGCTTGTGCCGCTCCGGGTGTATAGCGTCGTGTTCGGCCATGTTCTTCTCCCTGCTCTGACGCGCTAGAGCTGGTACTTCTCGGGCGGGACCCGCTGGGACGACGAGTACTCCATGCCGTCGGGCAGCGGCATGAGGCCGCCGACCACCTCGCCTCGGCGTGTCATCATGTCCGCCGCGGTCGTCGTGGACTGGTCGAGCTCGGCGTCGGTGATCGGGAGCGTGTAGAGCACCATGGGCTGGAACCGCTGGAACGGCTCGGCGTACGCGGCCAGCGCCTTCTGTCCCCAGTTGCCGTCCGAAGTCTCGGCGCGCTTGCGGGCGTACGGCCCGCCGTAGAACTGCGTCCCGATCTGGTCCAGCGCCTCGACCTTCTTCTCGATCACGTCCGTGATGTCGACCAGCAGGTCGGTCCGGTCCGTACCCGCGTACTCGAGGCTGTTGGCGCTCACGTACGACTGGGGGTTCATGAAGTAGATCACCGGCACCTTGTGCCCCTCCTGGCGCCCGCGGCCCGATCCGCCCGCGATCTGCGACGCGAAGACGGTGCACTGGCCGATGGTCGCGTGCATCTTGAGGCCGCCCGTCTCGTAGGGATGGTGCGAGATCAGGATGTCGGGCTTGACGTCGCGGATCACGTCGGCGATGGCTTCGATCTTGTCCTGCGTCACGAGCACGTCGTCGTCCTCGAAGCCCAGGTCTCGCAGGTCTTCGAAGCCCAGGATGCGGCACGCCCTGCGCACCTCCTCCAGCTTCTCCTCGACCGCCTGCTGCACCAGCTCCTCCACGTCTATGTCTGCGCCGGCCTGCCGCTTCTGGTCGGCCAGCGCCCAGTGGTGCGACCGCACTCCCGTGGTGGCGATGACCGCCGTCACCGAGTCGCCGCGGGCGACGTGGTGGGCCAAAGTGCCTCCGGCCTGGTCGAAGCTGTCGGCGGGATGGGTGGCGACGATGAGAAGACGGATGTTGCGGCTGGGCATGGGTAAGCTCCTGTTCCTGCTTGCTGTCGTCGACGGTGCCAATTCGGACCGTCCTCAAGTATACTCGGTGGGACTTCCTTGGTGGGCATCAGCTACTCGACACGGTGGCGTGGCCGGACACTGCTGGGGTTGTCGGCGCACTTGACGTATGGAGGCATGGCGCATGCTCGATCAGGGCGTCATCGATAGCGTCGTCGCGCGCATCGTGGATGTCGCAAAGCCGGAGAAGATCATCCTTTTCGGGTCTGCCTCACGTGGCCTCATGGACCGCCACAGCGACATCGATCTGCTGATTATCAAGGACGGGGCCGATCCGCTCGACCTGATGGCGGCGCTCTACAGAAGGTTACATGGCGTCGGCGTGGCGGTCGATGCAATCGTCGTCTCACCCGAAGACGTGGAGCGCTTCAAGGATAGCCATGCCCTGGTAATCAAGCCCGCCTTGCAGGAAGGCAGGGTGGTGTATGAGTCCTCCTGAACGCTATGCTCCGGACGATCCGAGAGAATGGATGAACCGCGCGAGGAGCAATCTGGCAAGAATCGCGTTCCAGACGCATACTTGGAGGACCTGTGTTTCGAGGCCCAGCAGGCGGCTGAGAAAGCCGTCAAGGCTGTGCTGATAAAGCGCGATATCGAATATCCGTACGTTCATGATCTGGCGCGACTTCTGTCAATGCTCGACGACGCCGGAGAGTCCGTTCCCTGCGCGGTGCGCAGGGGCGGGGAGCTCACGACATCCGCCTTGATTACACGCTATCCGGGCCTCGCCAGACCGGTTACCACGGCAGAATATTTGGCCGCGGTGGAGACCGCCGAAACCGTGGTCGGTTGGGCCGAGGATCGTTTAGACGCTGCAGGCATGTGACCCTGCCCGCGTAATCTGCCGGATCGGCCGCGCGACCATGCATCCAGCCGCGTCTTACGACCGAACCGCCCAGGAACTGATATGAACTCGACGACTCCGTCTCCAATACGAACCAGGCAGGTTGGCCGGAGGCCGGTGCGACACGACGGGGTGGAGAAGGTTACCGGCCACGCGCGCTACGGGGCGGACGTCCGGCTGCCGGGGATGCTGCACGCCAAGGTGCTGCGCAGCCCCCACGCGCACGCGCGGCTGCTGTCCGTCGACACGAGCAGGGCGGAGGCCCATCCCGACGTCAGGGCGGTCGTCACCGCGTCCGACCTGCCGGCGGGAAGCGGCGGCGCTGATGCCGACGTGCAGCTCCGCCACATGCGCGACACGGCGCTGGCGCGAAACAAGGTGCTGTTCGCTGGTCATGGCATCGCGGCGGTGGCGGCGGCGAGTCCCCACGCGGCCGAGGAGGCGCTGCGACTCATAGACGTCGAGTACGACGTGCTGCCCGCGGTCACAAACGTCGAGGACGCCATGAGTCCCGACGCCCCGGCGCTCCACGACGACCTCGTCGTCGACGGCGCTCCCGGCCCGAACCTGTGCGCCCACGACGTCCACAGCCTCGGCGACGTGGACACCGGGTTCGCCGAGGCCGACCTGGTCGTCGAGCGCGAGTTCCGGACGTCGACCGTGCACCAGGGCTACGTCGAGCCGCAGACGGCGACGGCGGCGTGGGGCGCCGACGGTAGGCTCACGGTGTGGTGCAGCAGCCAGGGACACTTCCGCATACGCGACGAGGTCGCCCGCGTGCTGGACATGCCGGTCTCCCGCGTCACGGTCGTGCCGATGGAGATCGGCGGCGGATTCGGCGGGAAGCTGCGGGCCTACGTCGAGCCGATAGCCGCGTTGCTGGCGCGCAAGGCGGGCAGGCCGGTGAAGCTGACGATGACGCGCGCGGAGGTATTCCAGGCAACGGGCCCGACGTGCGGCTCGTATGTCCGGGTCAAGATGGGCGCGACCAAGGACGGCCGGCTGACCGCTGCGGAGGCGTTTCTCGTGTACGAGTCGGGCGCGTACCCGACCCGCGAGGGCGCCGCGCAGTCCGGCGTCGTCTTCACCCCCTACGACATCCCGAACCAGCGCGGCGAGGGCTTCGACGTCGTCGACAACAAGCCGACGACCGAAGCGTACCGGGCGCCGGGAGCGCCCATGGTCTCGCTCGCCGCCGAGACGGTTATCGATGAGATCGCCCGCGAGCTGGGAATCGACCCGGTGGAGATGCGACTGATCAACGCCGCGTCGGCGGGCAGCCGCAAGACGAACGGTACGCCGTACGGGCACATGGGCCTCCAGGAGACTCTGGAGGCCGTCCGGGCGCACCCGCACTACTCGGCGCCGCTCGCCGACGAGAACGCGGGCAGGGGCGTGGCCATCGGATTCTGGGGCAACGGCGCCGGGCCGGCCTCCGCCGTCGCCAGCGTCGTGGACGATGGGACGGTCCACCTGTTGACCGGCTCCGTCGATATCGGCGGGCTCAGGACGGTCGTGGCGCAACAGCTCGCCGACACCCTCGGCATCCCGGTCGAGGACGTCAATCCTCACATCGGCGACACGGACGCCATCGGCTACACGTCCTCGACGAGCGGCAGCAGCACCGCCTTCAAGTCCGGGATGGCGGCCTACGAGGCCGGTCTCGACGTGAGGCGGCAGCTCGTCGAGCGCGCGGCGCGCATCTGGGACGTGCCGGCGGAGGAGGTCGAATACCAGGACGGCGTCATGACGCGCCCCGGCCGGCCCGACCAGCGGCTGACCTTCAGGGAGGCTGCGGCGAGGCTCGCGGACACGGGCGGCCCGCTCGTGGGGCGGGCGAACGTCACCGCGCGCGGGCAGGCGCCGGGGATTTCGGCCAACATCGTCGACGTAGAAGTCGATCCCGAGACAGGCAAGGTGAGCATAACCCGCTTCACGGCATTCCAAGACGCCGGCGTTGCCGTCCACCCGGGCTACGTCGAGGGGCAGATACAAGGCGGAGCCGTGCAGGGTGTCGGCTGGGCGCTCAACGAAGAGTACTTCATGGGCGAGTCAGGCGTGATGCTCAACGCCAGCCTGCTCGACTACAGGATGCCGACCGCGCTCGACCTGCCGCCGATAGACGCGGTCGTGATCGAGGTCCCGAACGAGGGCCACCCGTTCGGTGTCCGGGGCGTCGGCGAGGCCAGCATCATCCCGCCGCTCGCGGCGATCGCCAACGCCGTCCACGACGCCGTCGGCGTCCGCATGCGCCGCCTGCCCATGACCCCCGCCTCCGTCCTGAAGGCGATCCAAGACAAGGAGCGCGGCAAGGGCGACGAATCGCGGCTCGGAACGTTGCGCGACAAGATTCCAACGGGGCACCCGCCCTTCGAGATTCGGGACTTCAGGGCCGAGGGATACGATCCGGCGCTACGGGATTGACACCTCCGTCCTGGTGAGGCTGATAACGAGGGATCCCGAAAGCGAGTTCGATCGCTGCGTTGGCGAGCTCCGCGCACTGGTCGAACAAGACGGCGAGGTCTTCGCGTCGAACCAGGTCGTAGGGGAGGCCTACGTTGCCGTGCGTCACCACTACGGCGTCTCCGGTGCGGATGCGCGGTCGGCGCTGATCGACACGCTGAGCAGCGGTCTGGTCGCCCCCCTGAACGGACGCGCCGTCATCGAGGCGCTCGAGGCCCGCGGCGGGCCCGGCCTGTTCGACAGGCTGATCGCTGACGACTACTCCCGCGCCGGCCTGGAGACGCTGACGCTCGATCGCAGGATGGCCTCGCTGTCCGAGTCGCGGCTGTTGTAGGCGGCAGATTCGGCGCGACCGGCGCCGTCGCCCTAGTACCCGGCGTCGGTGCAGGCCTTGGCTACGTCGGCGAGCGGCTGGGCGAGCTCCTCCAGCGTCGCCGGCTTCTCGGTGGCCTTCAGCAGCGCGTCCACCGTCTCCGTGATGGGCGGCTCGGCGTTGTTCACGAAGAGCGATATCTGGATGGTCACCAGCCTGATGCGGGAGTAGGCCCCGGCGTCCGCGAAGGCGCCGGCCGCGATGCCCTCTTCGAGCTCGCGGAAGGACTCGCAGCCCTTGTCTCCGCCCCTGTGCGAGACGACGCGCTCGCGCTCGACCCGCGTCGGCCACGGCGTCGGCGTGGAGCCGCCTACATCGGACGCGGCGGTCCCGCCTTCGTCGTCACTCGAGCACGCGGTGCCCATCAGGACGAGCAGAGTGATCACGGCCAAGACGGACGGTTTCATCGAATTGCCAACGCCTGCGGTCGTCTTCATCGACTCCTCCAGCTGGTCTATATCGGCACGTCGACGCGTGCGCCGGTGGCGGCTGACAGGTAGGCGGCGTAGCTTACGGCGACCACGTCGCGGCCCAGGAAGCTGTCCGAGACGGGCGCGCGTTCCCGGGCGACCGCCTCGCAGAAGTCCTGCGCCTCGTTGGGGAAGCCGTTCATCCAGTCCTCGTCCGGGTTCGTGAACTGCCAGCCTGCCTTCGTCTCGACCTTCTCGCGTATGTACTCGTCGCCGAAGACCGACGCGTCCGCTCCGTAGGCGAGCACCGCGTCGTTGGGGTTGACGTTGATGTGCAGCGTCGCCTTGCCTGCGTAGACCGTCAGCAGGTTCTGGATGCCGCCCACGACCGTGTCCGCGGCGCTGATCTGCGCGACGCTCCCGTCGTCGAAGCCGACGACCATCGTTCCCCAGTCCTCGCAGTCGGTCCAGCCGGTGCGGATGACGTGCTCGCGCTCGCTGGCGAACGCCTCGCCGTGCGTGAGGTTGGCGACGGTCGCCGTGACCCACGACGGCCGTATGCGGCCGCCCCTGCGGCGCAGCCCCTCCTCGTACTTCAGGTAGAGCGCCGCGCCGAGCGAGTGGCACCCCTTGTTGATCAGGCTGCCGCCCCCGCTCGTCTCCCATCTCATCGCGTACGGCGAGTGGGTGCCGCTGTGCGACTCCTCGCCGACGATCCGCAGTATCGGCGTGTCGGCCGCGTCGAGCAGCGCCTTCGCCTTCTGTACGCCCGGCGCGTAGACCAAGTTCTCGGCGTACATGATGCGGCGGCCGGAACGCGCCTCGGCGGCGATCATCCGGTCCGCGCTCGCCATAGCGTCGTCGAGCGTATCGCTCCACTCCCCGGCGCTCTTTCCCGGACGGAACGAGCCGGTGAACGGCTTCTCGATGACGACGTGCTTGCCCGCGTCGAGCACCGAGACGGCGAACTCCTCGTGGAACCGGTTGGGGACGCAGGCATCGACGAGATCGACCCTCGGGTCGGCCAGGACCGCGTCGAGGTCGGTGTACGTCTCGCCGATGTCGTGACGCTGAGCGAAGTCCGCCGCGGCCTCGGGACGGCGCCCGTAGACGCCGACGATCTCGACGTCGATCCCGTGGACCTTCTCGTACGCGTCGGCGTGGAAGTCGGCCGCGAACCCGCATCCCACGATGGCGACTCCCACGCGATCCGATCTGCTCACTTGCGGCCTCCGTGCGGATGAGTCGGCGGAAGGGTAGCATCCGAAGCCTCGGCGGTCGAGACTGGGACTCCCCCGCGCGACGGGAGGACGGGCGCCCGGCGTGTTAGGATCGAGGACACCCGCTGGCGCCAGGGGACGTGATGAACGTGCAAGAACATGTAGCCACCGCGAGGTCGTTTCTGAAGGACTCCGAAAAGGAGTTCAGGGTGGGAGACCGCCTGCAGGGGTGCGAGAAACTCTGGGGAGCCGCGTCGCACGCCGTGATGGCGGCTGCCCAGGACAACGGCTGGGCCGAAGGCAGCCACCGCGCGCTGAAGATGGCGGTCGGACACCTCGCGGACGCCCACGGAGATCCGTCGCTGCGGGGAGGCTTCAGCGCGGCCGAGAAGTTTCACCGGAACTTCTACCACGACTTCATGGAGGAGTTCGAGATCTACGAGGACCGCGCCATCGTTCACGACTTTACGAACCGGGTTCTCGCGCTGTCGACGGCCGGCCCGGCTGACGCCCGGAGGCCCCTCGGCCCCTGAGGGCAGACCGCCTTGCCCGCCCCTCGAGACCTTTGCGTAACCCCACGTGTGGGTCATGTGGCGTCGATGCGTCGTTTTCGTATCTAGAAGCCCCCGCCCTTGGGTTCCCGCCTGCGCGGGAATGACGGTTATGCAGAGGTCTCCCCCTGGCAGAGCGGACCGAGGAGAACCTCGGGTACCGTATCCTGGGCCCGCCGCCTGCCCCGTAACGCTCTCGACGGCTACGGCGTCAGGGGCCGAGGCTGCGCAGCAGGTTGGCCATGTCCACGGCGGCGTTGCCGGCGTCGTAGCCCGCGTTGCCCGACTCGCCGGCCGCGTCGTGGGAGCCGGGCAGGCCCTTGGCCTCGGGTCTGCTGGCCGCGACGCCCTCGCCCGTCTCGCCGCCGGACCGCGCTATTGCCTGCTCCGCCGTGTCGGTGGTGAGAACGCCGAAGATGACCGGGACCCCCGTGTCCATCGCCGCCCGCGAGATGCCCCTTGCGGCCGCCTCGGAGACGTGCTGGTAGTGGTCCGTCTCCCCCCGGATCACCGCGCCCAGGCAGACCACCGCGTCGAACCGGCCGGACTCCGCCATCTTCCTCGCCGCGAGAGGTAACTCGAACGACCCGGGGACCGGCGCCACCGTCACGTCCGGGTCTTGAACTGCGCGCTCGGCCAACGCCTCCCTGGCGCCGGCCAGCAGCCGCTCGGTGATGAAGGAGTTGAACCGCGCGACGACTATTCCGACCCGAAGGCCTCGTCCGTCGTCCCGGTCTCCGGTCCGGCCGGTCACTGGTCGGCCCCCGTGTCGGCGGCGCTCAGCAGATGGCCCATCCTGGTGCGCTTCGCCTCCAGGTAGCGGCTGTTCTCCTTGTTCGGGTGCCCGATGATGGGCACTCTCTCGACGATCTCGAGGGTGCCGAAGCCGCTCAGCCCGGCCAGCTTGCGCGGGTTGTTCGTCAGCACGCGCATCTTGCCGACGCCGAGGTCCTCCAGGATCTGCGCCCCGATGCCGAAGTACCGGATGTCCGGCGCGAAGCCGAGATGGACGTTCGCGTCCACCGTGTCGAACCCGTGGTCCTGCAGGTAGTAGGTCTTGATCTTGTTGTGGATGCCGATGCCGCGCCCCTCCTGCCGCATGTACAGGAAAACGCCCTTGCCCTCCCTGCCTATCGCTCTCAGCCCCAGTTCCGTCTGCTCCCCGCAGTCGCACCTCAGGCTGTCGAACACGTCGCCGGTCAGGCACTCGCTGTGGACCCGCACGAGCGTGGGGACGTCCGGGCTCACCTCTCCCATTACCAGCGCGACGTGCTCGTCCTTGTCGACGATGCTGCGGTACGAGACGGCGGTGAACTCGCCGTGTGCCGTCGGCATCCGGGCCTCCGCGACGCGCTCGATCATCTTCTCGTGGCCGCGGCGGTATGAGATCATGTCGGCAACGGTGACGATGTTGACCTTGTGCCGCTCGGAGAAGCGCTGCAGCTCCGGCAGCCGGGCCATTGTGCCGTCTTCGTCCATCACCTCGCAGATGACGCCGGCGGGATAGAGGCTCGCCATGCGGGCGAGGTCGACGGCGGCCTCGGTCTGCCCGGCCCTGACCAGCACGCCGCCCTCGGTGTACTTCAGCGGGAACAGGTGGCCGGGGCGGGCCAGGTCCTCGGGCTGCGTCGCCGGATCGATCAGCGCCCTCACCGTCGCCGCCCTGTCCTGCGCCGATATCCCGGTCGTCGTGTCCTTCAGGGCGTCGACGGACACCGTGAAGGCCGTGCCGTGCCGCTCCGTGTTGTCCTGCACCATTATGGACAGCCGCAGCTCCATCAGGCGACTGGCCATCATGGGCATGCAGATCAGGCCGCGGCCGTGGGTGGCCATGAAGTTGATCGCGGCCGGCGTGACCTTCTCCGCGGCCATCGCGAGATCGCCCTCGTTCTCGCGGTCCTCATCGTCGACGATGATGACCATCTTCCCGGCCTTGAAGTCGTCTATGGCCTGCTCGACCGATACGATTGGCATTTCCGGTGTCCCCTGCCTCGGTCCCCTAGATACGTGTCGCGGTCAGCCGCTCGACGTACTTCGCCAGCACGTCGGTCTCCAGGTTCACGACGTCCCCGGCCGCGCGGACGCCGAGCACGGTGTTGTCCTTCGTGTACGGTATGACGGTGACCGTGAACGCGGAGTCGTCACAGTCTACAACCGTCAGACTCGTACCGTCCACGGCGACGAACCCCTTGGGCACGACGTAACGCATGACCTCCGGCGGCGCCGCGAACCGCATCATGAGGGCGGGCCCCTCACTCTCCACGGAATCGACGACGCCGGTGCCGTCGACGTGCCCCTGCACGACGTGCCCGTCGAGGCGGCCGCCCGCGGGCACGGGCCGCTCCAGGTTGACGCCGTCTCCCGGTCCCAGGCTCCCGAGGTTCGTGCGCCGGAGCGTCTCCGGGACGACGTCGACCGAGAAACTCGTCTCGTCCCGGTCCGTCACCGTCAGGCAGGCGCCGTTCACGTTGATGCTGCCGGCGACCCTGAGGTCGTCCATGACGGTCGAGGCGGCGACGGTCAGCCGGCCGTCGCCCGCGGCCTTCACCCTGCCGACCTCTTCCACTATGCCTGTGAACATTGCGCTCCCAGTCTAGCAGTAGCCGATGATCGCCGTGTCGCGGCCGAAGCGACGCACCTTTGTCCGCTCCAACTTTATTGCGGCGGCCATTGCGCCCACGCCGAGCCCGCCGACCGCCGAAGGGGCCTCGTCTCCGCCGATGATCGTCGGAGCCACGAAAGCCACGACCTTGTCGACCAAGTCGAAGTCGAACATCGATCCGAGCAGCGTCGCGCCGCCCTCGACCAACACGCTGGATACGTCCCAGTCCGAGCCGAGGTACTCGAGGACCCAGTCGACATCTACGGCGCCGGTGGCCAACGCCCGAGACACCCTATGGGCGCCGGCTACATGGCGGTCTTCTGCGGCCGTGGCGACGACGACAGGCCCCGGCTGGCTGAGCAGCCTGGCGCCGGAGGGTGTGCGCGCCCTGCTGTCGACAACGACGCGCAGGGGCTGGCGCCGCAGCGGGCGGCCCCGCCTGTCGCGGGCGGTCAGCAGCGGGTCGTCCGCGAGCACGGTGCCGACGCCGACCATGACGGCGTCGGACGCGGCGCGCAGCTCGTGGACGTGCTGCCTGGCGCGCTCGCCGGTGATCCACTGCGAGTCTCCCGACCGGGTGGCGATCTTGCCGTCCAGGCTCATGGCGAACTTCGCCGTAACGAAGGGCCGCCCCGTCGTCACCCACTTCAGGTACGCCTCCAGCAGCGTCGACGCCTCGGCGGCGCGCTCCCCGACGACTACCTTCACGCCCGCGTCCCGCAGCGCGTCGGCGCCGCCCCCGGCGACGTGCGGGTTCGGGTCGGGGATCGCGGCGTGCACCTCCGCTACGCCGGCGTCCAGGATGGCGTCGACGCACGGCGGCGTGCGGCCGTGATGGTTGCAGGGCTCCAGCGAGACGTACATGACGCCGCCCCTGGCAGCGTCTCCCGCCTGCTCCAGCGCGGCGGCCTCGGCGTGCCGGCCGCCGGGAGGCTCGGTGCGGCCCTCGCCCACGACCTCGCCGTCTTTCAGCACGACGGCGCCGACCGCGGGATTCGGGCTGACGCCGCCCAGCGAGCGCCTGGCGAGAGACAGCGCGCGGCGCATCGCGGACATGGTCTCTCTAGTCCTCCGGGGGCAGCAGGGCGGGGCCGGACAGGTGCTGCCCGTCCTCGAACAGGCTCGGCTGAACGGCCCCCGGCGTCGGCGCGTACCTGCGCAGCCCGGTTATCGCGTACAGCTTTGCGGCGTTGGCCGCGTTCGGCTCGTTCCGGCCGTAGACCCAGTCCTCCGCCGTCTTCTGCTCCACGCCGGCCACTCGCGCCAGCTTGGCGACGCTGCCCGCGTACTCGCTGTCGTCGAGCCAGGCGCGGAGCTCCGTGGCTTCCGCGGCATAGGCTCGCGCCTGCCGGGGGCCGGCATCGTAGTCGAGGTGGAGCCTGCTGGGCGTGGGCCCGAGCTGTCCCTGGTACTTGCTTCCGAGGGCGCCGCTGCCGTACGGGTTCTCCGCGGGCGTGCTCAGACGCAGGAAGGAGATCTGCCCGATCTTCATGCCGTAGAAGATCGATATGCGGGCCCGCGCCACGTTGCTGATCTCCAGCGTGAGCTGGCCCTTGAAACCCGGGTCGATGTACCCCGCCGTCGCGTGGACCATCAGCCCCAATCGTCCCAGGGAGCTCTTGCCCTCGAGCCGCGCCACCACGTCGTCGGGGAGCTCCACGTTCTCGATCGTGTTGGCGAGGATGAACTCTCCCGGCTCCAGGACGTACGGCGCCGGGTCCGGGATCTCGTCGGGCTTCGTTATGCCCTCCAGGTTCGTCCGCACGTCGACGACCGAGTACTCCTCTGGATTGAGGAACACCCTGATCTGCCGGTCGATCCGTATGTCGACGCTGGCCGGCTGTATGCATCCCTCGCCCAGGGGGTCGACGACGATGTGACCCGAGTCCAGCGCTTCCCTGATGCTGCGGTCGCTCAGGACCATGCGCGACGCCCTGGATGCGGTGCTGACCACCCCTCGAACATGGCCGGATTGTAGCAGCGGCCCGTTTTCCGACGCAATGAAAACGGAGCGGCTCAGCGGCTTGTTCCGGATCGGCGTTCACTAAACCGATCGTCCCCGGGGGCGTCGTGCGGCAAGCCAGCGGTTCCATATATCGCGCTTCCGGGAACTCCTTGCTCAGCGGGATACCGACCGGGTGCCTGGGTGTCTTGCATATCTTTCCGTGTTTAACATATTCTTACCGTAAACCCATGAAGAGAGGCGTAGGCGATGGAAGCCAAGAGAAAGAGACTCACCCTGGACCTGGACCCAATCTTTCAACGCCGGCTGAAGGGGATCGCCGCACTGAAGGGCGTCAGCATGCGGGCGTACTGCCAGGCGGCCATCGATCGGGAGTTGACGAAGGACGAGGCCAGCGGTCTGGAGGGGTTACTGTCTGACAGGCCCGACCACGAGCTGTTCGCCGAGCTCCGGCGCGAGGTGTTCGGAGGTCAGCCCCTTCCTGGGAGCTCCGTCGATCTGATTCGGGAGGCCCGTAAGATCAGAGAAGCCGAGACCGAGGGGTGGGCATGAACGGTCCCGTCGTTGTCGATGCAAGCCTCGCGCTCAAGTGGTTGGTTGAAGAGGATGACTCTGGCAAGGCCCACGCTGTTCTCCGGTCCTGGGTTACCCGGGACGTAACCCGCATCGCCCCGCACCTCCTGCCCTTCGAGGTCGCCAACGCCCTGCACCGGCGCGTGCTGCGCGGCGAATTGAACGTCGGTGACAGCGCCCGCATGATCGCGCGCCTGCTTGACTCGCGCCTGGAACTCCATCAGCCGCCGGGCCTGCACGCCAGGGCGCTGCATCTCGCAAGCCAACTCAAGCAGAATGCGGCCTACGACGCTCACTACCTGGCGCTGGCGGAGAGTCTGGGGTGCGAGCTCTGGACCGCCGACGAGAGGTTCTATCGGGCGGCGAGCCCAAGCATGAACAACGTACGCTGGTTGGGAGAGTTCGGCGAGCCGGAGTAGCGCTGCTGTTCACGACTACTCAACCAGACAGGAGTCCGACCAGTGCCGCGCTCGTTGTCCCACAGACGTGAGCACGTAAGGCGCGGGCCGGCGGCCCTACGCGGTCGCTGTCCCCGGCCGGGCGCGCGGGCCGTTGAGCATCGCGCCGACCCACGTGTACCGCACCCCGAGCTGGTAGACGACCAGCAGGATGGCGACGGCCGCGGTGACGATGAGCACGAACTTCAGGTGGACGTTGATCGGCCAGCCGCGTACCAGGAGCTGTGACGCCGCGACCAGCGGCAGGTGCCACAGGTACAGCCAGTACGACGCGTCCGACATGTGCCGCACCCAGTAGCGCTCCTTCGAGGCGACCAGCCGGAACAGGCCGATCAGCCCGAAGCACATCAGCCACGCGTACGCCGCCTGCATTACGTCTGACACGGCACGCGCGGCCTCCGGGAGGTCCTCGCCCACGGTCACCACCCCCGCGGGGAACGCCATGAGCAACGCCGGCAACAGCGCGAACGCCCACTCGCGCCGCATCGATACTCCCCGCTGGTACAGCATCGCCCCGACGACGAAGAAGAGCGCGTAGTAGAACAGCACGACCGGACTGAAAACCAGCTCGTCGGACGTGTCCGGCCCGAACGTCGGCTCGTGCATGAGGAATTGCGGCAGCAGCGTGAGCGGCACGGCGAGCCACCAGAGCACAGGGTGGCTGAACTTCAGGCCCAGCTTCGCCGCGCCGATGAACGCAGCCGCCAGCCACAGCAGCATCCACAGGAACCACAGGTGGCTGAACCCTCCCAGCCACGCGAACAGCCACCAGACCGGCTGGAACTCCTCCCCGGTATAGACCACCTTGTCCGAGGTCCAGATCAGCGCGTTCAGCGGGACTATCGTGTACGCCCCGATCAGCAGCGGCAGCCCGATGCGCTTCAGCCGGTGCGATGCAAGCTCGCTCAGCCCGCGCCGCCGCCAGAGCATCGCCGTGAAGAAGCCGCTCAGCAGGAAGAAGACCGGCATGCGGAAGCCGTGGATCAGCGCCAGCAGGTAGACGTAGGGGTTCTGCTCTATCGGCACCGACTTCGCCCACGGGTCCTGCCCGACCCAGCCTATGGGAATCAGGAACAGGAACGCGTGGAGCACGATGCCCAGCAGCATCGCCGTGGCGCGGAGCGCGTCGAGCTCGTGGAACCTGGTCATGCTGGACGCGGGAGACTCATCGGACTGAGTGAAATGGCTGCGTTTCGTCCGGCCGGGAGCCGTCGCGGGGCGGGCTCCCGGCTGGGGAAAGAGGCTACTCGATGGCGAATGCCGCCTGCACCGACAGGCGCAGCGTCAGCTCGCCGCCGCTGACAGAGGTCTTGGCGCTCGCCGCCGTGTCGGAGAACGCGAGCTCCGCGCGGGCCCCGGGGACGGGCGGGGCGCCGCCGCCGGCCTCCGTCAGGTACACGAGGTCGCCGAGGCTCGCTCCGATCAGGTCGGCGTAGTGCTGGGCCTTCTCCTGCGCGTTCTTGACGGCAGCCTCCCGGAGGTCCGCCAGGTAGGGCATCGGGTCCTCCACCGTGAAGCTGATCCCGTCTATCCGCGTCGCGTCGCCGCCCGCGTCGGCCACGGCGTCGATGATGTCGCCCGCGGCGTCGAGGTCGCGTATCTTGACCGTCACCGAGTTGGCGACGCGGTAGCCGGCCAGCGTCTGCTTCCCGTCGATATAGTCGTAGCGGGGCCAGATGTTGAACGACGAGGTCTGGATGTCCGCGTCCGTCAGGCCGTGGTTCTTCACCGCGGCGATGACCGCGGCCATCGCCGTCGCCGCGCCGCTGCGCGCCTCGGACACCGTTGTCGCCTCGACCTCCACGCCGACGTTCAGCAGGGCGAGGTCGGGATTCAGGTCGAGTGTGCCCTCGCCGCTGACCCAGATGCCCGTCTGCGAGGCGGATGCCTGCGGCGCTGAGGCCGGCGGTGCGGCCTGAATGGCCGGTGCGACACTCGCCGTACCGGCCGCTGGCACCGGCGCCTCAGCGTCCGTGTCGCGGCAAGCCAGGGTCGCCGCCGCGGCCAGCACGAGTACCATCATCAAAGTCCTGCCTGCACTGTTCATTTGATCTTCTCCAATTCGTACTCGGGTCGTTTCTGTCCCACAAGCCCCATGGTCTTGCCCCGACAGTCAAGAGAGACTGGCAAGCTACTCCCCAACGCTCCGATCTTTGTCGACGAACACCGTGAATCGTCTTGGCACGTCGGCGTCCTGTCCGCAGTCGACGAAATCGTCGCCATGGTATTCGATGCGTAGACTGAAGCGGTATTCGCCTTCGCGCAAGTGTTTGACGGCCGTTATGACGTGGCCCGCGGCCGTTGTCTGCAACGGTTCCGAATTACCCCCTGGAGGTTTGTGCCAGACCGCCAGATAGTGCCCAGGACCGCCGCTTGTTGCTACCCATTCGTTCGGAATGTACGTGTACTCCGAGTGGTAGGAGACATCGAACAGCTCGGCATTGGTGCCCTCCAGGCTCATGCTCCTGCGAATGCTGAGCCTGCGGCCGCTACTGTCTTGCAAGTTGGGACTCGGCGAAATCCAGATCATCGTGCCCGCAGACACGGGCACGTGCTCACCGCTGAAGATAATCTGATGGTCGCGGTAAAGGTGATAGGGCAGCAAGATTCCTCTATATGCCCAAGGGTCTCTGTCTTTGCTCCAAAACTTGCCGAGTACGCAGTTCCGCCATCGATCATCGTCGCGACGGTTGTATTCTTCAAGAACGCTGGAAACCCGCCGCCTCACTTCGACAAGATCGATCCACCCGTCGAAACTCCTGTTATAGAAGCTCCCAGCCTTGCCTGGCAGCCAAGTGCTGTGTCGGCCGCGTTCCCCTTTGAAGTGTTCGAGTGCCACCCCCATGTGGTACAGGTTCGGATCGCTCGTGGACTCCAGAAGAGCTATCCCTTCATCCGAGCTAAACAATTGGCCGACGTCCGCCTCGAATACGCGTTTCGCGCAGGCCAGATCTTCTAGGGAATCGAATACCACCTGGCTCTCGATGACGGCGTTCAAGACACTGGGGCCCTCCCCTCTCAGGTACTCGTGCGCCCGCATCACCACCTCGATCAACAGGGTATACTTGTAGGTCTCGTCACCTGATGAGTAGCCCCTCAACTCGAAGCTGATAGCCTCGTTCTCGACCGCCTGGAATTCAACGTCCACCAGCGCCGCTCGAACGACCAACTCCTTCTCCAACACAAGCTGCTCCAGGACGCCCGATCCCAGGTGACCTCCGCCGCCAGAAACATGAACCGTGACCAAGCGGATGTCGGTGCGGTTGAGGCATTCTTCAACGGTCTGGACGGTAGTTGGATCGGCCCGGTTGGTCGTAGGGCCGGTCTGGGCAACAGCAGGATCGGTCAGGTCAGTGCGGTGCAGGTCGTTACTGCCATCTCCACATGCCAACATTAGGAAAAGCGGAGTTGCTATGAGCAGAAGCGCTCTCGCAGGATTGACAAGACTACAGACTCTCGCGAGTGACCAGCCTGAGGAGCGCTTCATGCGGCTAGACTCGTCTGCGCCTGGCGAGCCAGACAGTGACCGCGGCCAGCGCCAGGAAGCAGACGGCGGCCGCGACCTGGAGCTGGCGCAGCGAAACGCGGAGACCGTCGCCCTCGTCCGACGGCTCCCAGACCTCGGGCGCTGCGGCGCCTGGTTGGCCGGGGAGGCCGGTCACGTCCGCCGCCGGTTCCGCAGGCGCGTCGGACCGCTCCTTGGCCTCCGCTTCGCCGGCAGCGGCCTGAAACTCCGGCGACGGCTCCGCGTCCGTGCGGAGGAGCGCTTGCGCCGCGGGCGCGGGTGTCTGGGCTGCTGCCTCCGGGGTCCTGGCCGCCGGGTCCGACCGCCGAGCCTTTGCCGCGGGAGCTGCCGGTGGCGCCGGCGCGGCCTGAGGTTCCGACGGCATGAGTTGGACCGGCTGGGTGGGCGCGACCATCGGCGGGGCCGCTGCCGCCTGTGGCTGCTGCGGCGCCGGAGCTTCGGCGGCTTGGGCCATCGCCGCCGGCGGTGCCGGAGGGGCCGCTGCCGCCTGCATCTCGGCGGCCTCCTCATCGAATCCGCCGGACTGCACCAGCGTGCCCGCGAAGTCGGCGGCGAGCAGCCCGACGAGCAGCAGACCCGCTACGGAGGTCGCGAGCCGCGGCGCCCAGACGCCCAAGCTGACACGCGGCTCCTCCTCCGGCAATCGGGTAAGCTCGAACGAACGCGGCAGCTCCAGCTCCGGCAGCGCGCGGACGAGCTCGACCGTCGCCCTGAGCGACTCGATCTCGTCGCTGCACTCGGCGCAGCCGGCAGCGTGCGCCTCGACACGCCGCCTCTCGGCGGCGCTCACCTCGCCGTCGATGTAGGACGAGAGCAGCGCCCTGGTCCTTCTATGCCGTATGCGCGAGAGGAGCTCCATCGGCCCCGTCACCCCTGTTCTCTCTCTTGACGGAATCTGTCGGGCAATAGTTCCCGGCGCTCCATCAGGATGTCCCGGACAGCGGCCCTGGCGCGGCTCAGGCGCGACTTCACGGTCCCGATCGACACGTCCATCGCATCCGCGGCCTCCTGGTAGCCGAGACCCTGGACGTCGATCAGCACCATCGTGTTCCGCTGGTCGGCCGGCAGGCGGGCGATGGCCCGCTGGATGTGGTCGCGGAGCTCGCCGCTCAGCGCCTGCTGCTCGGGCGACGGTTCCCTGGATGGAACGTCGAAACCCGGGCTCTCCATCGCCTCGTCCAGCGAACGCTCCGGCCGTCGCTTCGCGGAGCGGAGACGGTCGTAGCACTGGTTGGAGGCGATGCGGAGAAGCCAGGCCCGCAGGCTGCCGCCCCTGAATCGGGCGAGCGCCCTGTGGGCCGCAACGAAAGTGTCCTGGGCGGCGTCCTCCGCCGCCGTCCTGTCTCCGAGGATGCGCGCCGCGAGGTTGTATACCCGTAGCTGATAGCGCCGGACGATCTGGTTGAACGCTTCCAGGTCCCCATCCCTGCTGCGCTCTACCAGCGTGGCGTCGTCTACTTCTATGGCGATCGCGGAATCTCCGTACCTGGGGGTAGTCTACAACACCGCCGCCAATCGGGCGCCGGCGCGGCTGGCTGGCAACCGGTCTATAATTGACCGTGCGCTGCCAGTAGAGTTGAGGCATTTGCCGAGTCCGATGAGAGTTGTCCTGCGAGAGTTGTTCGAGACGACGCTGATGGCGTTGTTCATATTCCTGATGCTCCACGTGAGCATCGGGAATCGGCAGGTCGACGGCCCCAGCATGAACCCGACCCTCGTGCAGGGGCAGCGCGTTATCGTCAACAAGCTCAGCTACCTGAACTTCAGCTCGGACGGCCTGGTCGGCAGCCTCCCGTTCGTCGACGCCGGAGACGAGCAACGCGTGTACGCCTTCGAGCCGCCCGCAAGGGGCGACGTCGTCGTCTTCCGCTCCCTCTACGAGGAGGACAGGGACCTGGTCAAGCGCGTCATCGCCGTGCCCGGCGAGACCGTTGAGATCGAGGACGGGGCCGTCTTCGTCGACGGCGTCGAGCTGGACGAGCCCTACGCCATCGGCCGCGACCGTTGGGACATGCATCCGGTGACGGTGCCGGACGGCGCCTACTTTGTCCTGGGCGACAACCGCCAGGCCAGCAACGACTCGCGCAGCTTCGGCGTCGTGCCCATCGAGCACATCGTCGGCAGGGCATGGATCTCCGTCTGGCCGCCGGACAGGCTCGAGCTGCTCAGGGTCCTGCCGCTGCAGTAGGCGCCGGCTCGCGCCAACGGCTACTGCCATCGCATTCATTGGGAGGCGCATCCACGTGATAATCGTAGACAGCCACTGCCACGCCGGGACGAGCTGGTTCGAGCCGATCGAGCTGCTCCACTACCAGATGGAGGCGAACGGCGTCGACAGGGGAGTGCTCATCCAGCACCGGAGCATGTACGACAATGCCTATCTCCTCGAGTCCGCCGAGCGCTTTCCCGGGCGCTTCTCGGTCGTCGCGATCGTCGACACGGCCAGCCCGGACGCATGCGCGGCGCTGGAGGAGTGGGCGAGACTGGGCGCCATCGGCGTCCGCTTCGAGCCCACCACGCGGTCGCCCGGTGCCGACCCACTGGCGATATGGCGCAAGGCGAGCGACCTCGAGCTGGCCGCGAGCATCGTCGGCACCCTGGACGAGTTCGCCTCGCCGGAGTTCGCGGCGCTGGTGTCGGAGCTGCCGGACCTGCCGGTAGTGGTCGAGCACCTTGCGGGCGCGACTCCCCAGGACGAGCCGCCCTACACGAGGTTCGCGAGGGCGATGGAGCTGGCCAACGCGCCGAACACCTACATCAAGGTCGGCGGCATCGGCGAGATCGCGGAGCGGCCTGCCCCATTGCCGAACGAGCCCGGCTTCGACGACGTCCCGCCGTTGATCGAGATGGCCAGGGACGCCTTCGGGCCCAGGCGCATGATGTGGGGGAGCGACTACCCGCCGGTCAGCGGGCGCGAGGGCTACCGCAACGCACTTCGCCTGGTCGCGGAGCACCCCGCCTTCCGCACGGACGAGGACCGCGAGTGGGTCATGGGCCGCACGGCCGACGAGGTCTTTTTCCGCTAGGGCCTGTTCACACTATCAGGTCTGATGTGATATGCTTGGCTCATGGAACTAACACAGGACCAGTACGAATGCATCGAACATCTATTGCCAGTGCAGCGGGGCAATGTGAGGATTCCGAATCTACAGGTGCTCAATGCCATTTTGTATGTTACTGAGCATGGCTGCAAGTGGCGTGGGTTGCCTCCCAGGTTCGGCAGGTGGCATACCATCTACACCCGTATGAACCGCTGGGCCAAGAGCGGCGTGCTCGACAGGATATTCGAACACCTGCAGCGAGAACAGATCGTGCGCGTCAAGCTCGAGGTCGTCTCGATGGACAGCACCATCGTCAAGGTGCATCCTGATGGCACGGGGGCGCTAAAAAAAAAACGGACCGCAGTCCATCGGCAAGTCCAGAGGTGGATGGACCACCAAGATTCATATGGTTGCCGCGAATGCTCGAACAGCCATGACCTTCTCACTCTCCCCTGGACAGGCTCACGACGCACCGGAGGGGCGCAGGTTGCTCAAGCGCCTTGGACCCCTGCGAGATAACCTGTCTGTGGTGATGGATCGCGCATACGAGGGCAACGAGACTCGCCAGCTTGCCCTGGAGTTGGGCATTGAGCCCGTCGTTCCTCCACTCTCGACTCGCATCAGCCCGTGGGAGTACGACAAGGAGCTCTACAAGAGGCGCAACGAGGTAGAGCGTCTGTTCCGACGATTGAAGGGCTTTCGCCGCATCTTCTCTCGCTTTGACAAGCTCGATGCGCTCTTTCTCGGCTTCATTCTCGTGGCGCTCATATTCGATGCGTTACGTAGTGTGAACACGCCCTAGTCCAGCCGCGCGGATCCGGGGCCACCCGCCCGCTCTCCCCCGCCGCGCGAGCGGTCCGGGGGCTGTATGTCCCCTCTCCCCGTCGCGGGAGAGGGTTAGGGTGAGGGGGCGTCAACGGACCGCGGGCTACCCGAACGCCCTACGGCAGCTCCAGGCCGTGGCGCTCCAGCAGATCGCGGTCCGCGAGGATGTCGTCCGTGGGCCCGCTCGCGACCACCTTCCCGCCGTCCATGATGAACAGCCGCGGGAAGACCTCCTTGACCATGTGCATGTCGTGTGTGGTGATCAGCACCGTTTTGTCCAGGCTGTCGAGCAGCCGGATGAGGCCGCGCCGCGAGCGCGGGTCGAGACCCGCCGACGGTTCGTCGAGCACGAGAATCTCCGGGCTCATCGAGAGCACGGTGGCGATGGCGGCGCGCTTCTTCTCGCCACCGCTCAGGTTGAAGGGCAGCCGCTCCTCGTAGCCGCTCAGCCCCACGCTCTCCAGCGACAGCCGGACGCGCCGGTCGATGTCCTCGGCCGGCAGGCCCATGTACAGCGGGCCGAACGCCACGTCCTCGTAGATCGTGGGCGAGAAGAGCTGGTCGTCCGGGTCCTGGAAGACGAGGCCGACCATCGCGCGCAGCTCCTTGACCGAGCTGCCGTTGCTCCCGTTCAGCGTGTGGCTCATCACCGACAGGTGCCCTTGGCCCCGCAGTATCCCGTTCAGGTGCAGCAGGAGGGTCGACTTGCCGGCGCCGTTGGGGCCGATGATGGCGACCTTCTCGCCACCGTACACGGTCAGGTCGACGCCGCTCAGCGCCTCCCGCCCGTCCGGGTAGGCGTACGTGAGGCCGCGGGCCTCGATAACGGGTGTCGCCTGCATCGTGACCATCGTCGTCACATCGGCATCCTGGCGGCGACGGCGATGGCCGCGAGCACGGCGAAGGCCAACGCCGCGAAGGCAACCGAGAACCGGCCCGCGGCGGGGGCTTCGCCGACGCGCCGCACCGTGCCGTCGTAGCCGCGCGCCAGCATCGCCTGGTAGATGCGGTCGCTGCGGTCCAGGCTGCGCACGAAGAGCGAACCGGCCATGTTGCCCGTCACGCGGCCTCGCCAGGCTATGGACCCGCCGGACTGGCCTCCCGCGGACGCGCTGCGGGACTGCCGCGCCCGCATCATCCTGTGGGCCTCGTCCGCCAGCACGAACAGGTAGCGGTACGTCATCGACACGATCGTGACGAGTATCGCCGGCACCCGGACGGCGCGCAGCGCCCGCAGCAGCTCGATCTGCGGCGTCGTCGCCGTCAGAAGCACCGCCGCCGTCACGGACGCCCACGACTTGAGGAGCACGGTGGCGAAGAACGTCAGGCCCTCCGTGGTCGCTTCGAGCGTCACCAGGGCCAGGTCCAGCTCGAAGAGGACGTCGCCCGGCCGGTTGAAGACCGTCGGCAGGGCGACCATCGCGAACGGCAGGACGATCGTCGAGCGGAACGCGATGCGCGGGACGCCGAGCCCCGACAGCAGCGCGGCGGTCCATACGATGACGAACATCGGCGCGAAGGCCAGCCACGCGCCGGGCGGCAGAGTAGCCGCGGCGAGGATGAAGGCGAGCGCCAGCACGAGCTTGAGCCTGGGATCGGCCCGGTGGACGATGCTGTCGCCGGGCAGGTAGCGGTCCAGCAGCCTGGCGGCGCTCATCGCCTAGTGTTCGCCGGCCTGCGGGCCGTGCTGTCCCCGCCGGTAGACCAGCCATGCCAGACCGCCGACGACCAGGAACAGCGCGGTGACGCCGATCCATCCCGCCAGCACCGTGGCCATCCCCTCGTTCTCGATGCCGGGCAGCACGTAGTCCGGGATGATCTCGTAGGAGGGCCCGCGGGCGGCGTCCTCGAATCCCTTGTCCTGCGCGACGCGTCCGAGGCCGTCGGGCGCGCCGGACGCGAGGGGCGCGAGCGCAACCGCGGCAAGGGCTACGAGATAGCCTACGATCCACCAGCGTAACTTCATCGGCGTGTCACCTACGCGGCTTCGGCCCTGAGCTGGAGCAGGTCCTTGCGCGCCGTGCGGATGAACGACAGGGCCCCGACCGTGATCAGGCCTTCGCCCACGCCGATCAGCGCGTGGACTCCTACCATCGCCGCGAGGGCGACGGAGAGCTCTGTCGTGCCCGACGCGGCGAGCTGGAGCACGAGCGCGACGGCGCTGACCTCCACGGATATCCACGCGGCCGCGAACGCGACCGCGGCCGTGACCGCGAACCGGTCGCTGAACCGTCGTCCCAGCCAGTAGACGGCGTAGCCGCTCAGGCAGCTCAGGACGCCCATGTTGACGATTCCGAGTCCGAGCACGAGCAGACCGCCGTCCTGGAACAGCAGCGCCTGCAGCCCGATGACCGACGTCATCACCAGCACCGCGGCCCACGGCCCCAGGATGATCGCCGCGAGGGCGCCGCCGACGAGGTGCCCGGAGGTGCCGCCGACCACCGGGAAGTTGAGCATCTGCGCCGCGAAGATGAACGCGGCCATGACGCCCATCATCGGCACCATGCGCTCGTTCAGCTCGCGGTTGACCCTGTGCACCGCGAATCCTACGAACACCGCCGCGACCACGTACCCGGCGATGGCGATCGGCGCTGAGAAGAAGCCGTCCGGCGCATGGAGCGGCGGCGCGGAGTCGGGAGGCCCCAGGACCTGGATGACAGCGCTAAGCGGCGCCATTGCTCTCGCGCTTCTCACCGGCCTGCTGGCAGTCGCCGCAGAGCCCGAATATGGCGAAGTGGTCGATGTCGGCCATGAACCCGTAGTCCTCCAGGATGTCCGTCCCCAGGCTGGCGAGATAACTGTGGTCGAGCTGCGTCAGGTTGGAGCAGCCCCGGCAGATGAGGTGGTGATGCCTGTTCTGGTGCAGCCACTCGTAGACCGACTCGCCCCCGCTGATGTTCGTCTCGGCGATCAATCGCAGGTTCTTCAGCACCCCCAGCGTCCGGTACACCGTGGACGCGTCGATGTACGGGTACGATTCCCGCACGCTGTCCAGTACCTCGGACGCGGTCAGGTGCCCGTCGGCGCCTCGCAGCGTCGTGAGGATCAGCACCCGCTGGGGCGTCATCCGGTGGCCGGACTCGCGCAGCGTTTGTATGGAGTGGTCTGGGCAGCTCATATCGTTACTGCAACTTGTTGCAACAGCAACCATAGTGCACGAGCCACCCGATGTCAATAGACAATCGACGGCCAGAGAGACGCCGGACCTTGTGGTATTATCCGCTCCGCTTGGCAGGCGCCGGGGCCGTCGCGCCCCGTGGCGTATCGTCGATTGAGCGGAGGCGTCCTTGAACCTGATCGTGGTCGGCTGCGAGTACGCCGGGAAGACGACGCTCGCGGTCGGCATCTCGAAGTGGATCATCGAGTCGATGGGCGCGAACATGGTCGTCTGGCACGACCACTACGTCGTCCCCCGGTCGGCGTCGTCGTCCACGGCAGAGGGCGGCCACCTCAACATCGTGCGGGCCGGCCTCGACGTGCCCGACACGCCGTACGGCGCGCACGTCATCCGGGAGGCGGACGAGGAGGACGAGCGCGACGCCGAGCTGCAGCGGGAGGTGCTGGGGTTGAGCCCGCCGCTGCTCGAGCAGTTCCAGCGGCACATGATCTGGAGGCACCTCCACCACAGCATGGTGCGCGACAACCGCGACTACCTGTCGATCAACTTCTACTACGCGGACGCCGTGTACGCGCCGCTCTACTACGGCTTCGGCGAGCCGGGCTCGTTCGCGGACAGGACGCGGCGGGCCCGCCACTGGGACGCCGAGATGCTGCGAATGGCGCCCGACACCGTGATCGTGCTGGTGAAGGCGTCGGCCGACGTCATCAGGGAGCGCATGAGGGCCGCGCCGCGGCCCAGGATGCTGCTCAAGGAGTCCGACGTCGAGCACGTCCTGGAGAGGTTCGAGGAGGAGTACGACAGCTCGCTGTTCATGCGCCGGATCAGCCTCGACACGTCCGACGCCACGGCCGGGGAGACGCTGGCGCGGTTCATCGACGAGATCGGGCCGCACCTGTCCGAGGCCGACCTGCTCAGGATGACGGCGTCGCGGGGGAAGCAGTGATGGCCCCGGGACGCGATACGAGGTGCGCCCCATGAAGGTAATCATCACCGGCTGCGAGTACACCGGGGCGTCGACGCTGGCGCGGAGCTTCGTCGACTGGCTGTACGACGAGTACGGCGGCCGGGACAAGTTCCCGCCGCCGTTCGGTCTCCACGACCACTTCGAGGTCCCCGACCTGGTCCACGCGGAGCTGGACGACGCCGATCGCGACACGATGGTCGCCCTCGCGCCCAAGCTGATGGAGGCGTTCCAGCGCTACAACGTGCTCCACCACACGCCGACGCTGCAGTCCGCCACCCATCCGCAGCCTGGCATCATGGTGCTGGTAGGCTTCCACCTGGCCGAGGCGATCTATGCCCAGATGTACTACGGCTATGGCCTCGAGGGCGAGCTGCTGGACCGCCGACAGTTCGCACGGCGCATCGACAGCGAGGTGATGGAGTTCGGCCCCGAGACAGTCATGGCCATGCTCACCGCCAGCCCGGACGCGATCAGGCGCCGCATGGCCGCGGACCCCCACCCCTACGGTGTAGTCAAGGCGGGCGACGTGGAGGCGGTACTGGAGCGGTTCGACGAGGAGTACGAGGCCTCCACCATCGAGCGCAAGTTCAGGATCGACACGACGGACGTTACGCCCGAGCAGGTCCGGGAGCAGTTCCTGGCGGGCTTCTTTTCGTACATGACGGACGACGACCGACGGGCCTTCTTGTCAGCGGGCGCGGACTGATGCCGCGGCCAGGGAGAGAGAACGATGTCTGACGATCGACTGAGAGTCGGGGTGATTGGGGCCAACGCGGACAGGAGCTGGGCCGCTAACTCGCACCTGCCCGCGCTGCAGAAGCTGCCCGACTTCGAGCTGGCGGCGGTCTGCACGACCCGGGAGGAGTCGGCGCGGGAGTCGGCGGAGCGCTTCGGGGCGCGGCTGGCCTTCCACGACTACCGGGACATGCTGGAGCGCGACGACATCGACGCCGTCGCGGTGTCGGTCCGGGTGCCGCGCCACTACGAGCCGACGATGGCGGCGATCGAGGCGGGCAAGCACGTCTACACCGAGTGGCCGCTGGGCGCCAACCTGGCGGAGGCCGAGGAGATGGCGGCCGCGGCGCGCGCGAAGGGCGTCAAGACGATGGTCGGGCTCCAGGAGCGGCTGGCCCCGCTAAACCTGAGGTTGAAGGAGCTGGTCGACGAGGGTCGCTTCGGCGAGGTGCTGTCCTGCATGGTCGTCTGGTCCGGCTCCGGAATCCTGGAACGGTCGTCGGACCAGAGGTGGCGGGCCGACGACGCGTCGGGCGCGAACACGCTGACGATAGGCTTCGGCCACACCGTCGACCCGGTCTGCCTCGCCGTGGGCGATATCACGGAGGTCTCGGCCATATCGGGCCCGCAGGTGCCGCGGTGGGTCGAGTCCGACACCGGGGAGGAGGTCGAGGTGACCGCCCCGGACACGGTCATGATCTGCGGGACGACCGCCGGCGGCGCCGCGGTGACGGGCGTGTCGCTAGCGGTGCCGTGGCACGGCAGCGGGTTCCGGCTCGAGATCTACGGCCGGAAGGCGACCGCGATCATCTCGACGTCCGAGAACGACGTGCTTGGCGAGCAGCGGCTGATGATCGGCGGGCCGGGCGGCGAGCTGGAAGAGGAACCGATACCGGAGCGGCTGTCGCTGCTGCCGGAGTGGGAGACGCGGGACGACGCCTACTTCATCGGGCAGGTGTGGCGGCACTTCGCGGCGGCTATCCGGGATGACCGGCGGCCAGAGCCGGACTTCGACCACGCCGTCGAGCGGCATCGCCTCCTCGACGCGATCCAGCGGGCGTCCGCGACCGGCGAGCGCCAGACCGTCTGACCCCCCGGCGTCAGTCCTCCGCCCTGAACGGCTGGAACACGAAGGCGGGCTCGTCCCCGTTGCCAAGGGGCACGGCCTTGATCTGCCGCGCGTGCTCCAACGACGCCTCGACGGCCTTCCTCAGCTCCGCGAGCTGCTCGTCATCCAGGCGGTCGCCGTAGCGCCCCTTCAGCATCTCGACCAGCGCGTCGACGTCAGTTTCGCTCATGGCAATCCTGGTGGATAGTGACTAGTGGATAGTGGATAGTTGGGGATTCCCTGGTCCCGACTCGTGTAGTGCAACGCCTTGTGTGGTCGATTTCCGTGTGAGCTGTTCCGTTGTGTTCCAAAGTGTTCCGTTCCTATCTGGGCGATGGAACAGTTTGCCGGGAAATGGAACAGGTGGTGTTCCACGGTCCGTATCTGAGGTGGAACAGGGCGGGACAAAATGGAACAGGGGTGTTTAATAGTGGATAGTGCATAGTGAATGGTGGATAGTTGGGACACGGGGCTTGTCCTTGTCACGCAGGGAGGATAGCACGGATGTGCTGGCCGATGCAACCGAGTCTGCTTCGGTGCTTCGGGTAACAGTTACGCTCGAAGGGACCGGGTGCGCGCCCTTCGATTCAGAGTCAAGGGGACGAATGCTCCCGAAGCTTTGGATCCCCGCGCGCCTTCACGGGTGCGAGCTCTTCGCGGGTGTGAGGGTGTCGTGGTCAACGGAATCTGACTGGGGTGCGGCAGTCGCCAACACAACCCCGTTCGCCCTGAGTGGCCCGACGCTTCGTCGGGGTGTATAGAAGGGCCGGCGCAACCCGGTCTTCTGGTGGGGCCGAGACGAGTATTGGCGGCAAAGCTGCGTGCGCCCCTCGATACGCGCCGCTCAGAGCAGCGGCGCTACTCGGGGTGAACGGGTTGTGTGGACACCTCGAGTCTGAATAGGATTGAGTCAGCCGGATTCGGTGATCCCAAGTCCACGATACGCCTTGTTTCCCAGGACGAGGCGCTGGAGTGGCTTGCGGAACATGGGATCGCCTCGGAAGAGATGTACAAGAAGATCGGGATCCAGCTGGAGGAGGCTTAAGTCCCCGGCAAGGGTTTCGGGCGTCCCTCGAAGTCCGACCACGAGGCGTCGGCAATCGCGGGCCTCCACCTCGACGGCCTGCTTCCTACGTGGACCCCTGGACTAACGGCTGACCGCCTCGACTGAGTCCGATCTTCCTTTCGGTCCCCAGGAAGGCCACCAGTCCGGAGCTGGGTCACTCGTAAGCTGCTGTTCCTCTCCCCCAGGGTAGGCGACGGTGTAGATGTTGGAGTCGCCATCGCGGTTGGAAACGAAGGCGATCATTCGACCATCCGGCGACCAATCGATAGGCCCCGCGCCGAGGTCGGGACTGCTCGTGAGACGCTTCTGCTCCGTCCCGTCCGACCGCATGGTATAGATTTCGCCGTCCCCCTCGCGGTAGGACTTGAACGCGATCATCGCGCCGTTGGGAGACCAGGCAGGCTGTGAATCGACTCCCAGGGCGTCGGTCAGACGTATCTGCGCAGTCCCGTCAGCGGCAATGACATAGACGTCGACGTTCGAGCCGTTGGAAAGAACGAACGCGATTTTCTTGCCGTCCGGAGACCATGCAGGCTGGCGTTCATGGGAATCGTTGGCCGTCAGCCGGTGTCCGTCGGAGCCGTCGGAATTCATGACCCAGATTCTCCGGGAGCTCTCGTTTCCGCGGTCTTCGGATTGATAGACGATCTGGCGGCCGCCTGGCGACCAATCCGGAAAGGCCTCGTCGCCCGGACCGTCTGTCAGCCGCCTCAGGTCCGAGCCGTCGACGTTCATCGAGTAGATGTCGAAGTCTCCTCGTCGATTCATCGCGAAAGCAATCCTGGTCCCATCGGGCGAGAGCGTGGGAGACCAGTACAGGGCCCGGCCGTCCGTGATACGGACCACCTCGGTCCCATCAGGCCTCATGGTGAAGATGTTCCAGCCCTGGGGTCTCTGCGATTGGAAGACGATCCTCTCGTCAGTTTCCGGACCGCAGGCAATCGACAGGACCAGGCCCAGGTGAAGCAGCGCGGCGATGGGAATGGCCACCAGGGAGAGGTATCCACCGCGTGGTGTACGGCGCCTGTCTGGCGCATACCCCGTTCCCGAAGGGTCCAATAGAGAGCCTCGTATCGATGCAGGAGCTCCAGAGATCGTCACGACAGCCCCTCCCACTCGGATTCCGGGCATGCGTCCCGAAACCCGGTCGGCCGGCAGCGCGGCATGAGAGCCCTACCGCGATGCATCGGCGCTACTTGGCGGTGAGGCCGCCGTCCATGTAGACGATCTGGCCGGTCATGTAGTCGGAGGCCGCGCTGGCGAGGTAGACGGCCAGGGTGCCCAGCTCCTCCAGGTCGCCCTCGCGGTGCATCGGGATACCGTCGAGGTGGCGCTGGCGTCCCTCCGGGTCGGACCACGACGCGTCGGTCATCTCGGTGTGGTAGTCGCCGGGCCCGATGGCGTTGACGCATATGCCGTAGGGCGCCCACTCGAGCGCCAGAACGCGGGTGAGCATGTTTACCGCCGCCTTCGAGGCGTTGTACGCGGCCACGTAGGGGAACGCCATCGTCCCGTTGTTGGAGCTTATATTGATGACCTTGCCGTAGCCTCGCTCCATCATGTGAGGGGCCACGGCCCGGCAGCAGTAGAAGACGCCGTTGAGATTGATGTCGATGACCGACTGCCACTCCTCGTCGCTGTGGCGGACGTCGGTCCTGCGGGTGACCCGCGGCGGCTCGAGCGTCACGTCCGGCAACGGCGCGAGGGGCGCCTTGAACAGCTTGCCCGCGTTGTTGACCAGGATGTCGACCTTGCCGAAGCGGTCGAGGGCCTGCTCGACCATCGCGTCGACCTCGTCGGAGCGCGAAATGTCGGCGGCGATTGCGAGCGCACGCCGGCCGGTCTTCTCGACGAGCGCGGCCGTCTCGTCCAGCTCGGCCTGCGTGCGGGCCGTCGCCACGACGTCGGCGCCGGCCTCGGCCAGGCTGAGCGACATGGCGCGGCCGATCCCCCGGCCCGCGCCGGTGACGATGGCTATCCTGTCCTGCAGATCGAGTCCCGGTGGCATGTCGGCCTCCGTATGCGCGGGAGTGGGTTCCCGCCCCGCATCGAGTACGGGGCAGGCTCTGCGCGGGAATGACGATAGTGCAAGGGTCGGCTAGTGCTCGCCGAAGAAGCCTACGGCCTCGAGGCCGGCCCGCAGGTCGGCCGACTCGGCGTCGGAGAGCGCCCTGTTCGGGCTGCGCGGATTGCCGCAGGGGAGGCCGATGAACTCCATCGTCTTCATGACGGTCGAGATGACGCTGGCCCTGATCAGCACGGCGATGATCTCGTTGATGCGCAGTTGCATCGCCACCGCGGCGTCGATGCTGCCGTCCTGGTAGGCGCGCCACATGTTGACGTAGAGGTGCGGCATCACGTTGTAGGTCGACCCGATGCCGCCCTTCGCGCCGGCCATGAGCGCCCAGAGCACAGTCGGGTCCTCGCCCTCGAAGATTACGGGGTCATCGGTGTTGGCGACCAGGTTGCCCAACGAAAAAACGTCGCCGCTGGAGTCCTTCATGCCCACGACGTTGGGTATCTCCAGCAGCCTGGTGAACAGCGGCTCCGTCATCGTGATGTGCGTGCGCTGCGGGATGTTGTAGATCAGCAACGGGAGGTCGGACGCGCCGGCGACGGTCCTGTAGTACTCGACCATGCCGTCGTCGTCCGGGACGTAGAAGTACGCGGGCGGCAGGGCGGCGATGGCGTCGGCCCCGGTGTCGCCGGCGTGGCGCGCCAGCGCGACCGTCTCGTCCGTCCGGAAGGCGCCGACGTGGGCAATGACCGTTGCCGCACCGTTGACCTCGCCGAGGACCGTCTCGAGCGCCAGCTCGCGGTCCTCGCGGCTCATCAGCAGCCCCTCGCCGGTGCCGCCGCAGACGTAGACGCCGTCCGAGCCCGCGTCGAGCTGGTGGCGGACGATTCTGCGCATCGCGGCCGCGTCGAACGAGCCGTCCTCTTTGTTCGGCGACACGGTCGCGGGCAGGATTCCCTCGAATTTGCTCAATGTCGTCTCCTTTTTCGGTCGGCGGCCACCGGGAGCTGGCCCACTATCGCGGCCGGTTGAATCGTGGTAGCCTGAGCGCCGCTTCGTCCAGGGGCCAGCGTCAAGGCTGGCCCGGCCGCGGACGATGGTACGTTCGCGGCGGAAGGCGCGTCAACCGCGCCCGCCTGGGAGACAAGGGCGCGTTACCCGGCCGGAGCACGAAAGGAGCACGGTATCCATGGACAGACCTCTCAGACTGCTTTCGATCGGGGCGCACCCGGCGGATGTCTTCGACCAGTCCGGCGGAACGATGGCCCACCACTCCCGGCGCGGCGACTACGTCGCATGCATCGTCGTGACCCACGGCGCCAGGATCCACGACAAGGTGATAAGCGAGGAGATGAGCCACCGCGATACTATCCCGGACGCCGAGGACCTGGTGAAGCTGATGGCCGAGCGCTCGGACGTCAAAACCGAGGAGGTCAGGTCGGCCGGGCGGATACTCGGCTTCGAGGACATCTACTTCCTCGGCGAGGACGACGCGGTGCTGCTGCTCACGGACGCCGTGGTCCGCAAGGTCGCCCGGCTGATCCGCAAGATCAGGCCGGACGTCGTCCTCACTCACTTCCCGAAGGAGGGCGACGGCATCACGGGCGCCCACGCCGTGGCCGGCCAGATCGCCGTCTCCGCCACCGGCCTCGCCGGCGGCGTCGATCCGGGGGACACGAACCCGCCCCACAGGGCGGCGAAGACGTACTTCTTCGGCACCGGCGCGGCTAACGTGCCCAACACGGTGTGGAGCTCGGAAGGGGGCTACTACAACGACGTGTTCATCGACATCACGGACGTGGTCGACAAGAAGCTGGCGGCCCTGGACGCGCTGGTGAGCCAGGGTTACGGCGGGGCGTACGCCAGGAAGCGGATCGAGACGGTCGACGGCGCCTTCGGCAACGCGGGCGGCGTCGCCTACGCCGAGGGATTCATCTCCCAGTCGGCCCAGACCTACGACTACCTGCCGCTCTCCGAGCACACGGTCAGGCGCGCCGCCCGGTCCGACCACGAGAACATGGCCATCTCGTCGTACCGGATACCGGTGGACTGAGGCGGGGCCGCACCGCGAACTCGCCGCGATGTCGAATCGGCTGCACGTCGTCCACGCGGGCCGAATGTGACGAAAGGATGGATGCCTAACATGGAAATCGGCAAGCGGATAGTCGCCGTGTTTCTCGTGCTGGTTGCGATAGCCGTGGTGGCGCAGGCCGTCATCCCCGGCGACAGGCACGAGCTGTACGACTACCTGAACCCGCTCATGGCCGTCAGCGTCGTGCTCGTGGTCGCGTTCTGCATTTGGAGCGGGGGCTGGCGTTCGGGAGGCGGATCGGACACGGGCAGCCTCACCGAGACCCGTCTCGTGTTCTTCGCCGCGCTCTTCGTCGCCTACCTGTTCTTCCTGAACTGGTCCAAGGAGCTGGACGAGGGCGAAGGCTACGGCTGGGTCTGGATCGTGCTGAACGGGGCGGTGCCCGTCCTGAACGCCTGGGCCGGCATACGCCTCTGGACTCGCGAGACCGAGTAGCCATCGGCCGCGCCACCTCCCCCAGGCCCGAGCGATGACGGGCAAGGACCGCGCGGCCCGCACACGAAGGGAGACCGGATGACCAGGAATCACGCGAAGCGGAGGATGCTGGAAGGCAAGCTCGCGCTCGGCGGGGAGGCCGGACTGGGCTCGCCGCTGTCGGCGGAGATGATGTCCGGCCTGGGGTTCGACTTCATCATGGTCGACACCCAGCACGGGGCCTGGGACGACGCGTCCGCGAGGTACGCCTTCAAGAGCATCAGCCTCGGGCCGGCCGTGCCGATGGCGCGCGTGCGGCGTAACGACTTCGGCCTGATCGGGCGGCTGCTCGACTCGGGCGCAATGGGCGTCGTCGCGCCGATGGTCAACGACGCCGAGGACGCCCGCAGGGTCGTCGAGGCCGCGCACTTCCCGCCGCTGGGAGGCCGCTCCTTCGGCCCATTCGGCGTCGGGCATCTCGGGCCCGACTACGACTCCTGGATCGGCGACGAGCTCTTCGTGGGCGTGCAGATCGAGACCGCCGAGGGTCACCGGAACGCCGAGGAGATCATGTCGGTGGAGGGCGTCGACGGCTGCTGGATAGGCCCGAACGACCTGTCGCGGTCGATGGGCCTGGTGATGAGAAGCACCGAGCACGACGCGGCCATCGTCGAGATCATTGCGGCCTGCCGTCGGGCGGGCAAGATACCCGGGATCTCGACTCCCAACTCGGAGATCGCGCGAAAGTGGATCGACGCGGGGTGCCTCTTCGTAACGGTCGGCGAGGACGGCGGCTGGGTGACAGGGGGCGCGGAGCAGACGCTGCGGGACCTCGGCCGCGGCTAGTAGAGGAGGGCAGGGACATGGGCGAGACGATTCTCCACCCGGCGGAGCGCAAGCAGCTCTTCCTGGACGACCAGGCGGTCCACTCGAGGTCCGGCGTCACGCGCCGGCTGGGCTGTCTCGAAAAACTCGGCCCGGTGCTCCGGCCCGACAGGTCGCGGGGCCAGACCGGCCTGCAGAGCCGCAGCGCGCCCATATGGAACCCGGAGAAGGACCTCTGGGAGTGGTGGCACATGGCCGTATACGAGGGCCGCGGCCGGCCGTCCTGCTACGCCACCTCCCGCGACGGCGTCGAGTGGGACGCGTCGCCGCTCGGCCTGTTCGAAATGAACGGCTCGCTCGACAACAACGTGGCCGGCGACCCGGACAGGCGTCGCCTGTACCACATCCTCAGGGACGACCGCGACGACGACCCGGCGAGGCGCTACAAGGGCCTGTTCGACAGCCATGACCGCTGGCTCGGCACGTCGCCCGACGGCTTCGACTGGACGATGCTCGACGTGTCGCCGATACCGAGCCAGGACGAGTCGCACTTCATCTACGACGAGACCACCGAGCAGTTCCTCGCCTTCGTCAAGCAGCCGACCGCGTGGGGCCGCTCCGTCTACCTGGCGACCAGCACCGACTTCGAGCGATTCTCGTTCCCCACGCTCGTCTTCAACACCGACGAGACCGACAACGACAACAGGATGGAGCGCATCCAGTGCGCCGTCGACGGAACCGACTACCTGACGCCCCCGGTCATCGCGCCGCGGGAGTACAACGTCGCCCAGTGCTACCAGATGGCCGTCATCCCCTACGAGGGCCTGTACGTAGGCTTCCCGGTGATCTACAACCCCGCCGGGCCGGACGGCCTCGGCAACGACACGGGGCTCAACCAGGTCGAGATGACCGTCTCGCGTGACCGCCACAACTGGGAGCGCGTCGCCGACCGGGAGGTCTTCATCGGCATCGAGCCGTGGGACGGCGTGAACTACGGCACCGCCCAGGCCCTGCTGTGCGGCAGACCCATCGTCCGCGGGGACGAGATATGGGTCTACTACAACGCGCTGAGAATCCGCGACAACAAGGAGCTCTACTGGGAGCGCGACAGGTACGGCTACGTCGACCGGGACCTGTTCGAGGACCACAGCGCGATGCACCTCGGGAAGCTGCGGCTCGACGGGTTCGTCTCGATGGACGCGGCGGTCGAGGGCACCCTGGTCACCGGGCCGTTCGACTGGGCTGGCGAGACGGTCAACGTCAACGTCGACGCCCGGGGCGAGCTCAGGGCCGAGCTGGTCGACGCCGCCACGATGGAGCCCATCGCGGGCCACACGGCCTCGGAGAGCGCTCCCATCACCGGCGACCACGTCGCGGCGCCCGTCGCCTGGAAGGGCGGCGGCCCCGGGTCGCAACGCGTGCGCCTGCGGTTCACGCTGCGCGACTGCAAGCTGTTCGCCTTCTGGCTGGAGTAGCCGGCGCCGGCGATCGGCTGAGGCGTAGGTTGCCATGCTGGGGAGCCCCACCGCTGGAATCTCGGCTTCCCGGGGATGACGGTTATGCAAGGGTCTCCCTGCGCGGGAATGGCGGTTGTGCAACGGTCTCCGAATGCGACACAATTGCCCTGTCTGCTCCTCGCCCAGGCGCGAGCGTAGACGAGAGGGGAGTATGCATTGAGAAGCTCATGCCTATGGCCACGCCGAGTGGTATTGCTCGCCGCCGTATTCGCAGCCACGGTCACCCTGTTGAGCCCATCGACGCTCGCACAGGATGGTGGCGCGAGCGAGTTCAGCTTCGATTTCGATAGCGACGCCGAGGGATGGATGGCCGGGTTCGCGGACCTGCCCGTCGACTACGACCAGTCGATCTACGAGCTGGACCACGGTCACCGCCCACTTCCGGACGGACTCGAAGGCAGTGGCGTCTACGTCCAGGGACACAACCGCAGCGACGACCTGTTCATGTTCCTGAAGAGGCGCGTCGGCGGGCTGAGGCCGGACACCGCATATGTGGTATTCGCGTCCATCGACCTGGCGGCCAACGTGCCGGCCGGGTTGATCGGCATAGGCGGCTCACCCGGCGAGAGCGTTTTCGTGAAGGCCGGGGCGTCCACCGTCGAGCCGCTGGCCGAGGAGGACGGCAACGGGTATCTCAGGATGAACATCGACAAGGGCAATCAGTCGAGGGGCGGCGAGTCCATGGTGGTCCTGGGCAACGTGGCAAACCCCGAGGTGGCCGACGGGGAGTACCGGGTCAAGACCCTCGACAACGTCGAAATGCCCCTGGGCGTAACCGCGGACAGCGAGGGCCGGGTCTGGCTGATCGTCGGCACAGACTCAGGCTTCGAGGGCCTGAGCAAGTTCTACTACACTCGCATCTCGTACACGCTGAGCTCCGTGGAGCCTCCCAGCACCGGTGGCTACGCCCCGCCGGCATGGGCGTTGGGCCTTGTGGCGGGGCTCTGCGCCGTGGCCGGGATGGTGCTAGTCGCGCTGCGCCCGCGCCGTCAACGATGAGGGAGTGGTGACGATGAGCGAGTTTTCGTAGCTGGGGATTCCCACCCTATGGATTCCCGTGGATTCCCGCCTTCGGAGACCTTTGCGTAACCCCCTTGCTGGCGGCGAACAGTGGTGGACGTGCGTCGATTCCGTACTTGGGAGGCCCCTCCCCTGGATTCCCGCCTTCGCGGGAACGACGATAATGCAAGGGTCTCCCTTCGCGGGAATGACGGTTGTGCAAAGGTCTCCCTTCGCGGCAATGACGGCAATGCGAGGGTCTCCTGCGCGCGCTACCAGCCGAAGGCGTAGCCTATGTCGCCCTTGGGGGAGGCGCCGCCGAAGATTACGCCGCGCTCGGTGTCGTACCTGATGGCGAGCACCTTGCCGCCCTCCCAGTCGCCGACACGGCCCACGACGTGGCCGCGGGACTCCAGGTCGGACGTGACCGACTCCGGTATCCGGCTCTCGGCCACCATGCGGCCGGGGTTGGCCTGCTTGGGATAGAAGGACGACGGGAAGTGGCTCGACCGCACCGTCGGCGCGTCGAGAGCCTCCTGGACGTTCATGTCGAACTCGACGTAGTTCAGGAAGAACTGCAGCGTCATCTGCTCCTGGCTGTCGCCGCCCGGCGTTCCGAACACCATGTACGGCTCGCCGTCGCGGGTGACCAGTGACGGCGTGAGCGTCGCCCTGGGGCGCTTGCGCGGCTGCAGCGCGTTCGGCCGCGCCGGGTTGAGGTAGAACATCTGCCCCCGCGTCCCGATCGGGAAGCCGAGCCCCCTCACGACCGGCGAGGACGGCAGCCAGCCGCCGCTCGGCGTCGCGGAGACCATGTTGCCCTCGTGGTCGACGGCGTCGAGATGCGTCGTGTCGCCGTCGTGGACGTCGCTCAGGTCCTGATCGCCGGTGACCGACGCGTCGATTCCGAGCGCGGCGCGGTTGTCCTCGCCCACGTCGCGGATGGCGTACGCCGGGACGCCGTTGCCCGCGTCCCCCGGACGCTGCTCCATCGACGCCGTCGCGCCGATCAGGCCGCGCCGTCCGTCGTTGTATTCGCGGGACAGCAGCGTGTCGAGCGGCGTGTCGTCGAAGAGCGGGTCGCCGTAGTAGGCCTCGCGGTCGGCGAAGGCCAGCTTGGCCGACTCGATCCAGGTGTGCAGGTACTCGGCGGAGTTGTGGCCCATGGCCCTCAGATCGAGGCGGTCCAGGATCGCGAGCTGCTGCAGGAAGGTAGGGCCCTGGGTCCAGGGCGGGCACTTGTGCACGACCAGGCCCTTGTAGTCGTAGCTGGACGTCTCCTCGACCGTGGCGCGCCACTCGGCGATGTCGTCGTAGGTGAGCAGCCCGGCGTGCTCACGGCCGCTGGCGTCCATGACCGGGTTGTCGGCGATGAATCGGGCGATGCGCTCCGCGATGGGGCCCTTGTAGAAGGCGTCGCGGGCGGCCTCGATGCCCGCGGCGCGGCCCCGCGACCTCGCGCCGTCCTCAGCCCGGCACATCGTTCGCAGCGCCTCTGCGAACTCGGGGTTGCGGAAAACGTCGCCCACCTCGGGCACGCGACCGTTGTCGTAGTAGACCTCGCCGGTGGTGGGGTACAACTCGGTGTACCTGGCGTAGCCGTTCAGCAGGGCGTGGTGCAGCCCGGCGTACATCGGGAAGCCGTTCTCCGCCAGCTCGATGGCCGGCTGCAGCACCTGCGAGTAGCTCATCGTGCCGAACCGGGCCAGCGCCGCGGCCCAGGTGTCGACGACGGCCGGCACGCAGGCGGGCAGGTAGCCGTCGCCCGGGATGAGGTCGATGCCGTTGTCGCGGCACCAGTCGACGGTGAACGCGCCGGGAGACCAGCCCATGCCGCTGATGGCGTACGCCTTCTTCTCCGTGGCGGAGTAGACGAGCGTGGGCACCTCTCCGCCGATGCCGTTGCTCTGCGGCTCGAGCAGGTTGAGGCAGATGCACATCGCCGCCGCGGCGTCGATCGCGTTGCCGCCCTGCTCCATCATGCGGAAGCCGGCCGCGGTGGCCAGGTAGTGGCCCGAGGTGACTACGCCCCGGGTGCCCATGATTACCGGTCTGGTGGTGAAGCCTGCCATGCGATGCGCTCCGTCTGCCGTGTACGTGTGCTGGACGGGCGGCAGACTACCAGCGGCGCTCTCCGGGTGTCAACGAGCGCCGGGCAATTTACGTATCGGCGGTTCAGGTGGGTCCTGGCTGTTCCTGGACGCCCAGGGAGCGGCGGATGTCCCACTCATGGTGCAAGGCTTCGTGAGCTGCCGCCTGCACCATGTCCGAAAACGTCTGCGGACCTCGCTCCGAGTGGATGAAGGTGACGTCCCGGCCGGCGGCGGCGTCGAACGCCTCGCCACAGGCGTCGGCCGAATGCGAGAGTGTCCAAAGCGCGGTGCTGAGTGGTATCTGCTCGTACTGGCGGACTGAAGCCAGGTCGTCCTGGTCGTACTTCTCTATGTGCAACGGGCTCGACTCGACGGCGCTCCACAGGCGTTCCGCGCAGATCCGGAGATTGTCGCCGACGTGACACACGTAGGCCCCGACAGACCATGTGAGGTCCGGATGCCGCGTCGAGCCGTCCCGACCCTCCAGGAGCCTGGAATATCGGCCTGGGACATCGGCTATCAGGGCCGCGCCGGCGTCTGCCGACGTCGACCAGTCGAAGCCGCATTCCCTGCAGGGGTCCCCGAAGACCGAGACTCCCCACGCGTTCAACGGCGCACCGCCGCGCGCTACTGCAGGTTCCAGCTATCGTGGGCGGTCTGCAGCGTGTAGGAGACGTCGCCGGCCGCGGCGAGCACCTTCTCGAACACCTCGTCGTGGATGGGGCGCGCCACCCAGGCCAGCCGCTCCTCCTCCGACGCCCAGAACGATACGACCTCGATGGCGTACGCGGGGACGGAGGCCTCCAGCGCCGCGAGCGCGTCGTCGGAGAACGGCTTGAGCACGGCGGCGCTGATGAAGCCCGGCTGATCGGCCATGGCGGTCATCCAGGCGTCGCTGACGGCGGAGTCGAGCTCGGCCTCCTTGCCGTCGGCCGGTGTCAGGTAAACGTGCAGGGAAATCATTGCGGGGGCCTCCTACAGGTCCAGCTTGAAGTTATGCGCGGCGGAACCGCCATGACCATCGCTCCACCTCCTGGCGGCCCTGGGCGCCGGGCTGCGGCGCAGACGGATGGTACAGAAACACGGGACGGCCGGCAATCCGGCGGGATCGGCCGACCGGTGGACCGGTGTGTCGGGCAATTGATGAATCAATAATACGGAAAGAACTTTCATGTATCTAGAGGCATGAATAGAAAAACGCGCAACATCTTTCAGGAACGACGAAAACCAACGCGTTGATCGTCCGCAGGTTGACAAATCCGTGGCGACTCACTATTCTTTGGAGATACCGCCGACGCACCGGTTCGAGACAGGGCGCGACCGCATGGGATCGCGGCAGCCTTGAGCAGGCGACAGAGGAGGTCGAAGATGCTACCCGTTGTAACACTCAGAAACGTATCCAGGGACGACGTAGACCGCATCGGCTGGTGGCTTGAGGACGACGAGGTCTCGGGCCGGTGGTTCGGCCATTACGCCCTGGGAGACCCGGTGCACCGCGGCTACGACCCGGTGCACATGCTCGAGGCGTCCCCGCAGGAGTGGCAGAACGTATTCAACGACTCGACGCGGCTGATCTACTCGATCTACGACGAAAACGGCGACCATATTGGCGAGAGCCAGATACTTTTCGACGGCCAGGGCAGCGGAGAGCTCTCCCTGCTGATCGGCCGAAAGGACCGCTGGCACCTCGGATACGGCACGTCCGCCGTGGTGCTGCTCCTGGAGAAGGCCTTCAAGGACCTGCGGCTCCGCCGAGTCTGGGTGAACGTGCCAGCCGACAACGAGCCGGCGATCGGCCTGTTCGAGAAGCTTGGCTTCCGTCACGAACGCACCCGGCAGGCGGGCGTCAGGCCCGACGGCAGCGCGTTCACCGTGAGCGTGATGGGCACGAACGCCAGCCGACACGACGCCTCCGCGGAGCACGAGAGCGAGGTCAGGGCGTACCCGGTCGTCACGGTGACCGGCATGCCGGGCAGCGGCTCGGGCGCGGTGGCGGCCAGGGTTGCCGACCGCCTCGGGAGCAGGCTCGTGGACGAAGAGGACCTGACCGGGCTGGTCCGCGAGCGTCTCGGCTGCAGCAACGGCGAGATCGAGTGGCTCCAGACACGCCATCGCTCCTTCTGGCACCGCCTGATCAGCTCGCTCATGGTGCCCATGGACTGGTCGTCGGCGTACGACGCGGGCTACTACCACCTGGCCATGAGCCAGGACGCCGACTACGATCTCTACGGCGAGCACATCACGAAGAAGCAGTACGTGGACGCCGTCGCCGGCGTCGTGAAGACACTTGCGGCCGAGGGCGGAGTCGTTCTCCACGGGCACGCCAACCACCTGTTCACGTCGACCGAAGAAGCTTCGCTGAACGTGTTCGTTTCAGCATCGACGGAGCGGCGGGCGGAGCGGATGGCGGCGTCGCGCCGGTCCGACGTTGCGGAAGCCTCCAGTTGGCTGCGGAAAGAGGAGAGAGACCAGCGCAACACGTTCCAGAACCTGTTCGACGCCGACGTGCTCGACCTGGAGGCGTACGACCTCCACGTCAACGTGGACAGGGTCTCCGCCGACAGGGCCGCGGAGATGGTGGTCGGCGCGGTCAAGGAGCTGGCGCCCGCCTCCGGCGCGGCTTCGGCATCCGCCGCGGCACGGGAGAGGGTCACGGCGAACTAGCCAGTTTCCCTGCGTGAGCTTGGAACGAGGGCGCGGCGGATGCCGCGCCCTCGTCTTTTTGTGCGCCACGAGACTCGCGGAACACGCCGCGCCCCGGGGCGACAGGGCGGCCTGCCGGCGGCCGGACTGTCGTGGAACAAACGGGCGTCGCGGGACGTCTGTATTCGTGAAGATCGAAGAGCAGCGCCTCCGAAACCGCTCACCGAGGTTGTGACAGATGAAGACTGAAGCCAGGAGAGCCCCGTTCGCGGCAATGGCCGTCGCCGTCGTGATGCTCGCGGCCCTCGCCTGCGCGGGCAACACCGTGAGCGGCACCGTCACCTACCGTGAGCGCATCGCCCTCACCCCGGGCGCGAAGCTCGTGGTCGAGATCCGCGACGTGTCCTACGCCGACGCCGCCGCGCCGCTCATCGCGAGCCAGACGATCCAGGACCCCGGACAGGTCCCCATCGAGTTCGAGGTCCCATTCGACCGCGACGACATAGACTCGCGGAATACCTACTCGGTAAGCGCCAGGATAATCGAATCCGACGGCCGGCTCGCCTTCACGAACGACACGGCCCACGACGTGATAACCCGCGGCAACCCGACGAAAGTCGACATGGTGCTAGTGCTCGTGCAGCCGCCTCCCGGCACGGTGGAGGCCGGCACGGACTGGCGGACGTGGGTCGAGACTCCGGTCGAGGTCATCTCGGCCAACCTGGTCCCCAACGAGCGCGAGCACTTCATCAGGGTCGTCTACTACCAGTCGACGATCGAGGGCTGCGCCCGTCCCGGCAGCCAGGGCCTGGAGATGGACGGCAACGACATCCGCGTGCGCGTGACGCTGATGCAGCCGCCGCCGACGCCCTGGGCCATCTCGTGCGACGAGGAGCGGATCGAGCTCGACGTCGTCGAGCAGGTCCGGGCGGACCTGGAGCCCGGGCAGACCTACACGGTGATCGTGAACGACCAGGTCACCGCGGCGTTCACCCTCCCGGCGCCGGACCTCGGGCACACGATCATCGCCGAGTCGCCCATTGAAAGCGCCGATCTGGTGACGTCGGATGGCCCGGCCGGGTACTCGCTCCACGTGGTCTCCCGGTTGCCGAAGGGCAGCAGATGCTCGCCCTTCGACGGCTACGAGATCACGCGCGGCGCCGGGAACACGATAGACGTGGTCGTAACTCACCGCGAGGTCGTGGAGGGCCCGATCCCATGCACGGCGGACCTTCCCGTCGTTGAGACGCTCGTGCCCCTGGGCGGCGGCCTGGAGCCGGGGGTCGAGTACACGGTCAGCGTGAACTCGGGGAAGGTAGGGTCGTTCGTGGCCCGCTAGCGTGAAGGTCCCCCTCGCCGGGAGATAGCGAGCGCCGCGCCGCGATGCTGGGGCTGGGGTGAGGGTGAGCGCCGGTTAACCGGCGGTCCTGCGGCTACGGGTCCCGCAGGTCGCGCAGGAACGATTCGGCCCAGGCGGTCGCGGTGTTCGTCCGCACGTCGTCCAGCAGCCCCGCCCACCGCCGGGTGCGCTCACGGCTTCCCATCGTGATCCCGTTGTGGAGGGCCTCCGCGGTGCCCCTGATGTCGTAGGGGTTGACGATCAGCGCGTCGGACATCGTCTCCGCCGCGCCGCAGAACTTGGACAGCACCAGCACTCCGGGCCTGTCGCCCCGGCTGGCGACGTACTCCTTGGCGATCAGGTTCATTCCGTCCCTGACGGGCGTCACCAGGCACACGTCGGCCTCGTTGTAGTAGCCGGCCAGCTCCCGCTGCGTGAATGACCGGTACAGGAAGTTGACCGGGATCCACTGGCCGCGCGAGAAGCGTCCGTTGATCCGGCCCACGATCTCGTCCGTGCGGCGCTTCTCGCTCGCGTACTCCGGGACGCGCTCCCGGGAGGGCACCGATATCTGCACCATGCCGATCCTGCCCCGCAGAGACGGACGACGCTCGAGCAGCCGCTCGAACGTGGCCAGCCGCTCCGGCACGCCCTTCGTGTAGTCGAGCCGGTCGACGCCCAGGACCAGCTTCTGGTCGGGAAACAGCCGCCTCAGCCCGACGACTCCTCTCGTGCGGGGACGGGCCGCGCCCAGCCGTTCGAACGCCTCCGGGTCGGTGCCGACCGGGTAGACGCCCACGCGGGCCCGGTTCGACCCATGCACGTACGAGTCGCCGATCTGGGCCCCGCGAAGCTCCTCGTCCAGCGTCGACATCAGGTTGCGGGCGTGGCTGCGGGTCTGCAGGCCCACCAGGTCGTAGACGAGCAGGTCCTCCAGGAGCTCTCGCGCCCAGGGCAGGATCGAGAACGTGTCCGCGGACGGGAACGGGACGTGCAGGAAAAAGCCGATCTTCCCCTCCCAGCCGGCCTCCCTGAGCACGGCGCCCAGCGGGAACAGGTGAAAGTCGTGGACCCAAAGCGTGTCGCCGGGCCGCAGGTGGGGTAACAGGGCCTCGGCGAAGCGTCGGTTGACCCTCCTGTAGGCCGAGTACGACTCGGTCCTGACGACGATGCGGTCCGGGAAGTTGTGCAGCAGCGGCCACAGCGTGCGGTTGGAAAAGGCGTTGTAGAAGAGGCTGGCGTCGCGTCCCGGAAGGTCGAGCGCCACGAGGCGACGGGAGCCGAAGTCCGAAACGGTCGCGCCGCCTCCAGAAGACGTCCTGCCGCTCCAGCCGAACCACAGCGACTCGGTCGGGCCGAGCGCGGGACGCAGCGCGCTCACCAGCCCGCTGACCTGCCTGCTGGCAACGTCGTCGTCGTCGATCAGGTCATCCGCCGGCGGCAGCCTGTTCGAGACCAGTACGACGCGCCCCGCGGTGCCCATCGTCTACCTCACTCCATCGCTCGCGGACCGCGCCCAGCACGCCGTTCCGGCGTCCGTCCCGGGCCACGTGCCCCCCTGCCTCTATCCCGTCGTCCTGACGGCGTGGCCGCCGAAGCGGTTCCGCATAGCCGCGAGCAGCCGGGCGCCGAACGGCCGGTCCTGCCGCGATCTGAAGCGCGCCTGCAGCGCCATCGCGATCACCGGGATTGGCACGGCGAGATCGATCGATTCCTCGACCGTCCATCGTCCTTCCCCGGAGTCCTCCACGTACGCCTCCAGGCCCTCCAGCGCGGGATCGTCCCGGAGCGCGTCGGCCGTCAGGTCGAGCAGCCACGACCGGACGACGCTGCCGTGCCGCCACGTCTCGGCGATCTCCGCCAGGTCGAGCTCGAGCTCGGACCTGGCCCGCATCAGCTCGAAGCCCTCGGCGTACGCCTGCATCAGCCCGTACTCGATCCCGTTGTGGACCATCTTCACGAAGTGCCCGGAGCCCGATGCCCCGGTATGGACGTAGCCGCGGTCCTCGGCAGGCGCCAGCGTGCGGAATACGGGCAGCAGCCGCTCGAACTGTGCCCGGTCCCCGCCGATCATCAGGCAGTAGCCCTCGGCAAGCCCCCAGACTCCGCCGCTCGTACCGACGTCCAGGAGGTGCAGCCCGTGGTCGCGGAGGGTTTCCGCGCGGCGGGCGCTGTCCCTGTAGTTCGAGTTTCCGCCGTCGATGACGGCGTCGCCGGGGGAGAGCAGGGCGGCTACCGCCTCCAGGGTCGACTCCGTCGCGTCGCCGGCCGGGACCATCATCCAGACCGCGCGCGGCGCGGACAGTCTGCCGACAAGGTCGTCGATCGAGTCCGCGGGCACGGCCCCTTCACCCGCGAGGGCGGCGGCGGCGTCCGGGTCCGGGTCGAAAACGACGACGCGGTGGCCTCCCCGCAGGAGGCGGCGGGCCATGTTGCCGCCCATTCGGCCCAGGCCGATCATTCCGAGCTCCATGGGCACCTCGCAGCCGCGTCCTTGCTTCCTCCCGAAGTGTAGCAGGGATAGTGGATAGTGAGTAGTGGATAGTGGATAGTTGGGAGTGGGTAGTGGAGGCCGTTCCATTGGTTCCCTCGCGCCTCGCGGGAGATAGTCAGGGTGAGGGGGCGTCGAGCCCCGTGCGCGTCCGCACCCTCATCTGTGCCGTGGCGGGGAGATGAAACTGTTCAGGGTTGGTGAAGCGGAACGTCTGAACTGTGACTCGTGGGATTCTGATGATTGGGATGATTAGGGTTGAGCCTCGCCCGCTCTTCTTGGCGGCCCCTCGATACACCCCGACGAAGCGTCGGGGCACTCGGGGCGAACGGGCTAGATGTCCCCTCAACTCTGAACAGACACGGGGAGCGGCGAGCCGTCGGGACGAGTGGGGGCAAGTGATATAATCCGCGCCCGCATATGAGCCCCCTCTCCCCTCGCGGGAGAGGGCTGGGGTGACGGGGCGTCAGGAAGGGAGCACCGAAATGGACCTCAACGACAGGGTCGCGCTGGTCACCGGCGGCGGACGGGGCATCGGACGGGGCATCGCTGCGGCGCTAGCCCGGTACGGCGCCCACGTCGTCGCGGGAGACCTCAACCAGGATGACGTCGACGAGACGGCCGCCGAGATCGCGGCTCCGGGCCGCAGGTCGCTGGGCGTGCGCATCGACGTGACCGACCAGGAGTCGGTCGACGCCGCCGTCGCCTCGGTCATCGACGAGTTCGGGCGCATCGACATCCTGGTCAACAACGCGGGGATCATCGGCGCCCGCGGCTGGGAGGAGCGCGACGAGTTCACCTGGGACGACTGGGACCAGATCTTCGAGGTCAACGTCAAGGGCATCGTGCGCGTCACGAACGCCGTCGCCGAGCACATGAAGCCGCGTCGCTACGGCCGCGTCGTCAACATGGCGTCCGTGGCGGGACGGGGCGCGACCGGCACAAGCGCGCCGTACAGCGTCTCCAAGTCCGGCGTCATCATCCTGACGCAGGACCAGGCGCTCGCGCTCGCGCCGTGGGACATCACCGTCAACTCGATCTGCCCGAGCCTGCTGTGGACGCCGATGTGGGAGCGCATCTCGCAGCGGTGGACGCGAAACCCGAAGTACGAGGGCCTGACGCCGCGGCAGATATTCGACGAGGTCGTCAAGGACCGCATCCCGCTCGGCCGCGAGCAGACCCCCGAGGACATCGGCAACCTCGCCGCCTTCCTAGCCTCCGACCTGGCGAAGAACATCACCGGCCAGGCCATAAACGTCAGCGGCGGCTCCCACATGAATTAGTGGGATAGTGGATAGTTAAGAGGGGACGTGGCGGAATCGTCGGAGACCTTGGATTCCCGCCTTCGGAGTCCACTGCGTAGCTCGCAGTCGAGGAGCCAGCGCATCGGGCGGCAGGGGTCCCACTCGTCGTTCCCGTGGAGAGAGACCCTTGCATAACCGTCGTCCCCGCGCAGGCGGGGACCCAGGGGTGGGGTCTCCTGGCTACGCAACCGGAGCACTTCCACCATAGCCTTTGCCCCACATGGAATTGCGCAAACGTCTCTGGAGACGGAACCCACCACTGGCCCTCCGGCCTCTTGACTATCCACTAACCACTATTCACTATCCACTACCTCCCTGTATGCTATTCCCATGCCCGCCTATCCCCATATCGAGTCCTACTACGCGGCGCTCCGGGAGCTGATCGACTACGGCGGCTCCGACAGCGAGCTGAACATCAGGCCCGCGTTCCAGAACTGCCTGGCCGCCTACTGCGGCGACCACAAAGAGAGGCTGGCGCTCGTCCCCGAGGTGCCCGTCCCCTCCGGCGTCGTGCCCGACGGCACCGTCAAGGACACGCTGCGCATGGCGCGCGGCTACTGGGAGGCGAAGGACTCCCACGACGACCTGGACGAGGAGATCACGCGCAAGTTCGACCGCGGCTACCCGCGCGACAACATCATCTTCGAGGACTCCCGGACCGCCGTGCTGGTACAGAACCGCGAAGAGGCGATGCGGGCCGACATGACCAGCGCCGGCGACCTCCACCGCCTCATCCGCCGCTTCCTCGACTACGAGCTTCCGCAGATCGAGGAGTTCCGGGACGCGCAGGAGCAGTTCAAGGCCGACCTGCCCGCCGTGCTGGAGAACCTGCGGGAGGCCGTCGAGGAGGCCGGGGCGGAGAACCGGGACTACGTGGCCGCCGCCGCCGGTTTCCTGGAGCTGTGCAGGCAGTCGATCAGCCCCGACGTGTCGGCCGACGACGTGCGCGAGATGCTGCTGCAGCACATCCTGACCAAGGACATCTTCCTGCGCGTCTTCGCCGAGGACCAGTTCCACCGCGAGAACGACATCGCCCAGCGGCTCGACGTGCTGGAGCAGACCTTCTTCACCGGCGACGTGCGCCGCCAGGCCATAGACCGGCTCCGCACCTACTACGGCGCCATCGGCAGAGCGGCGGACGACATAGCCGACTACGGGGAGAAGCAGGGCTTTCTCAAGGCCATCTACGAGGACTTCTACAAGGCCTACAACCCGGCGGCCGCCGACAGGCTCGGCGTCGTCTACACCCCCAACGAGGTGGTCGACTTCATGGTCCGCGGCGCCGACCACCTGCTCCAAAAGCACTTCGGACGCGGCCTCGCCGACGACAACGTCCAGATTCTCGACCCGGCGACCGGCACCGGCACATTCGTCACCAGCCTGATCGACTACCTGCCCCTCGACCGGCTGGAGTACAAGTACCTCAACGAGATACACGCCAACGAGGTGGCGATCCTGCCGTACTACATCGCCAACCTGAACATCGAGTACACGTACAAAGAGCGGACGGGGCGCTTTCTGCAGTTCCCGAACCTGTGCTTCGTCGACACGCTGGACAACCTCGGCTGGCAGCAGCAGAGGGCGGAAGCGGCTCGGGAGGGCGAAGTCACCGTCACCGCGCGGCAGTCCACCTTCAACCTCGGCGGTCTGTCCACCGAGAACTGGATTCGCGTCCAGGAGCAGAACGAGAAGACCATCAGCGTCATCATCGGCAACCCGCCATACAACGCCAACCAGCGCAACTTCAACGAATTCAATCCCAACGTCGTCTATCCGGAGGTAGACCGCCGCATCAGCGAGACCTACGTCGCCGAGAGCGATGCGACGAAGACCAAGCAGTACGACATGTACAAGCGCTTCATCCGCTGGGCGTCCGACCGGCTGGCCGATGACGGGATCATCGCGTTCGTCACCAACCGGGCGTACGTGGACGCGCGGCAGGACGACGGCTTCAGGAAGATGGCGTCGAAGGAATTCACCCACATCTACGTCCTCGACCTCGGCTCGGACGTTCGCCGCAACCCCAAGATCTCGGGCACTACACACAACGTCTTCGGCATCCAGACCGGGGTCGCCATCGGGTTCTTCGTCCGCGACAAAGCCAACCTCGGGAAGTGCGACATCAACTACACCCGACGCAAGGACGCCGAACTCGCTTTCGACACTCTGGCTTTTCTGCGCGGTGCGAGACTGGATCAGATCGCTTTCGACGAAGTCACGCCGGACCAGAAAGGAAACTGGCTCGACCAATCTAACCCAGACTTCGAGAAACTCATGCCCCTTGCAAATGGGGAGACCGAATTAGTCGAGGATAGCGGAGCTGGAGGGGCGGTATTCGGGCTGTTCTCCCTTGGCGTAAGTACCAATCGTGACGAAGGGGTCTATGACTTTGACGTACACAGTCTCCGAGACAAGGCATTGTTTTTCGCCGACACATACAACGAGTACTTGGACGACGAGAACACGTCGTACGATCCCGTCATCAAGTGGAGTCGGGATCTGCGCAATGAGTTCCGACGCGGCAGGCGGATAGTCTACAACGAGGCAAACCTCATCCAAACGCTCTACCGCCCTTTCGTAACAAAGCGTCACTTCGCCGACTTCACAATGAACGATGTCCTCACGAACAAGCACTACAGTGTGTATGGCGACGACTTGGCGCAGCCCAATCGAGCAATCTGCTTCTCCGGCATCGCCTCTCAGAAACCGTTTACTGCTCTGGCGACTTCTTTTCTATGTTCGTTGGACTCCCTCGAAAAGACCCAATGTCTCCCCCTGTACCGCTACATGCCCGAGGGTGAGCGCGTCAGCAACATCACGGAGTGGGGCATCCGCCGCATCAACGACCACTACCGGGAGGAGTGGGGCGACGACTTTACGGAGAAATACCCGGACGGCATCGGCGCCGAGGACATCTTCGCCTACACCTACGCCGTGCTCCACGACCCGGTGTACCGCTACGACTACGCCAGCGACCTGCTGCGCGAGTTCCCGCGCCTGCCCCTCTACCACGAGTTCGACATCTGGGCGCGCATGGGCCAGCAGCTCCTCGACCTCCACATCGGCTTCGAGTCGGTCGACCCGTACCCGCTGGAGCGCGTCGAGAAGTCGCCGCCCGCCCGCTCATCGTCCATCCGGGAGACGTCCGCCACCGGCTACGCCGCCACCGGCCGCGCCCCGTCTTCCCCCGCCACAGGGAAGGGCCGGCGTTCTTCCCCCTCTCCCTCGACGGGAGAGGGTCGGGGTGAGGGTGAGCCCGAGGACGATCCGCCCCGCGCCCGGCTACGCGCCGACAAGGAGCGCGGCATCATCGTCCTCGACGACCAGACGAGCCTGACCGGTGTCCCGCCCGATGCCTGGCGCTACCGCCTCGGCAACCGCTCCGCCCTCGAGTGGGTGCTCGACCAGTACAAGGAGAAGAAGCCGCGCGACCCCACCATCCGCGCGCGCTTCGACACCTACCGCTTCGCCGACCACAAGGAGCGCGTGATCGACCTCCTGACGCGCGTCTGCGCCGTCAGCGTCAGCACGATGGAGATCGTCGACGGCATGGCCTACTGGGAGGACGGCTACCTCGTCGTGTTCGGAGACCGCGACAAGCACGAGTGGTCGATGATGGGCGTGGAGGCGATGTTCCGGGAGCCCGAGGACGAGGAGTGGCTGAAGCAATGGTTGGAGATGTAGTCCTCGCGCCATTGCCCTTCACGGACCTGTCCGAGATCAAGGTCCGGCCCGCCGTGGTCGTCGCGGACGTGGGAACGCAGGACTGGGTGCTCTGCCAGATCACGAGCAGGTCGCCTGCGGGGTCAGGCACATCCCCATTGCGACGAGCGACATGAGCAGGGGTAGACTCAGGCGTCGTAGCTGGGTGAGGCCAGATCGGCTCTACACGGTGAACGAGCGCGTATTCCGACACACCATCGGCCAGCTCTCCGCCGCCAAGCACGCCGAGATCGCGGCCGCCGTCCGCAGCCTGTTCTGACGGCCGGTGCCCCGCGCAACTGTTCAGAGTTGACGGGCACCTGGCCCGTTCGCCCCGAATGCCCCGACGCTTCGTCGGGGTGTATCGAGGGGCCGCCATGAAGAGCGGGCGAGGCTCAGCACCGAATCATCCCCATCATCAGAATCCCACGAATCACAGTTCAGACGTTCCGCCTCACTTTCTCTGAACAGTTGCCGCGCCGCATGAGCTATGGACATCCCGCCCGCCGCTTGGCTATGATCGTAGGTGCCGATCTGCCCCGTGCCGAGGTGGTGGAATTGGTAGACACGCAGCGTTGAGGGCGCTGTGGCCGTTAAGGCTGTAGGAGTTCGAGTCTCCTCCTCGGCACCATCCCCCCGCACCGACGCGCCGGTGGCCTCCGCACGAGCGCGGTCCGCCGCCGCGTGAGCCGCTCGCCCGAAGGGCCCCAAATCCCCCCACCTAAATGGTAAGGGCGCCGTATTGCAGGGCCAGGGCGGGTTTCCAGAGCCTGTTTCAAATGTGGCATGTATTTGACGGTGGGGTTTCCAGTTTGGTCATGCCGGCTGTGTGCGGAGCCTCATGGTTCGCAGCGAGGCGCCCGAAGCGGCCATGATCACCATCCGGGCCGCCCGATAGGCTGAATGCGCGCTCGAAACGGCAGCTAGACTCCGATTCCACGCCCCCGTGGCTCGCCACGCCCTCCACAGGGTGCGCAGGTTGAAGGCCGTGGCTAGCAGAGTCCACTCAGCCACCACGTTGGGTAAGCCGCGTAGCAGGAACCGCTGGGCCTGCTGTTGCTCTTTGATGATCCCGAAGACCGGCTCGACCAGTTGTTTTCTTTGCCTGTACGCCTCTTTGGCTTCTTCCGTGGACATCCAGGCGCGGTGGCGGCGCAGGTCTGCATCATGGGGGCTTATCTCCAGAGAGCGGCCATGGCGCTCGTTCTTCGTACAGACCCCGAAGGCCGGACAGGCCCGGCACACGGCCGCGGAGGAGCGGTAAACGCGCACAATGGTGCGGCGGCCTCGCCTGACGCCGGCAAAGCGCAGCGTGTAACCCTCCGGGCATCGGTAGCTGTCGCTCGCCTCGTCGTAGGTGAAGCGGTCCTTGTGATACGGGCTCTCCAGAGCCCGGTCCTGCGACTCCGGCATGATCACCTGTTGGCCCCTCCGGGCGCACTCCTGCAGATTGCTCCCTGAGTGATACCCCGCATCGGCCAAAGTCGTCTCCGATCTGTGACCTGACGTCTCCTCCGCCTGCTCCATCATTGGACCCAGTTGCGACTGGTCGGTCGTGTCGGCCACCACCTCGGCAGCCGTGATCAGCATGCCGGACACCTTCCCTTCACCCATTACCGGAGAGACCATCGCCTGGGCGTTGTATGCCATCGCGATACCCTGGCGAGTGTTCATCATTCGGGCGTCATGATCGGTCAGGTTGATGAGCTTTTGACCGTCCCGCCCATCAAGCCTCGATACCGTCTCGCGCACCCTATCACGCAAGAATTTGCGGTCGTGCAACGCCTCCGGCAGATGCCCTCTAGACGGCTCATCGCCCGCCTCGTTCTGTGCTTCCAAGTCGGCTATCGCTTGGTTCAACCGCTCCCGCAGTCGGCGCAACCCGTCGGCGTCGTAGGTCCGGGCCTTTGACACGTTCGCACCGACCTTCGTGCCGTCCACCGCCTGCACTGCCAACTCCACCAAATCCATCGTGACAGCCGTCTGCACCGTCCGCTTGAGAAGCTTCCTCATGCCATCCCTATGGGAACGGTAAAAGCGCCACAATGTGACGTGGTCCGGCCGCTGGCAGCCCGTCATCCACAAGTACGGTATCTGGTCGCGGCACGCCGCCTCCAGCTTGCGGCTCGATCGCACTCCGGTCATGAAGCCGTAAAGCCACACGCCCAACAGCGCACGGGGATGGTAGGACGGAGCTCCCATCGGGTCACCCTCTCTATCAACCCCGATACCAGCCCAGTCATCGCCGTCCAGAGCATCGACGAACTCAGCCACGAATCGGGCAGGATGACCGGCCTCCAGCAACTCGTCGAGACTCGGAGGCAGAATCCACATCTGTTCACGGTTGAGTGGTCGATGCGCCATACTCGCCTACCTCCAATTGACGGTGTGACTCTCGACCAAGATACCCTATCTCCAATACCCACGACTTATGAAACAGGCTCCGGAAACCCGCCCCTACGAGGGTGATGGCTGGTAGATATGAAATTGAATGTGGAGGTGGGGAATCTGGGGGGCCCGTCGTACTTGCCGGCGCAGCGTGCTGGCGCTAGTATGTAGGGACGGGGCGACGTAGCCAAGTGGACTAAGGCGGAGGTCTGCAAAACCTCTATTCGGCGGTTCGAATCCGCCCGTCGCCTCCACACCTCCCTCTCGGTGACGGCCCCACGATCTGCGAGGAGCGGATGAAGCGTCCATGGTGGCAAGAGCCGAGGTCCTGGCACGACACCTGGCCGCGGGCCATTCTCGGCTACGCGATGCTGTTCGCTCTGCTGCTGCTCGGCCTGATCGCCGCGGCGTGGCTCATGGGCCGAGCCCTCTGAGCCAGGCGCATGATGGACGCCACCGCCGGCCCCGGCTCAGGCGCCGCTCCGCTCATCGAGAAGCCCCGTGACTGAGGTCGGCAGAAGGCTGACCGTGATCGGCGGCCAGATGGTCGTCGTCGAGGAGTTCGACGTCCCGGACCCCGGGCCCGGGCAGGTGCTGGTCCGGGTCAGCCGCAGCCAGGTCAGCGCGGGAAGCGAGCGCAGGCGTTTCCGGGGCGCCGTCGACCCCGACCCGAGCATGCCTCTCGGATACCTGGAGAAGCCCCCCGGATATACGGCGGTCGGCCGCGTGCAGTCGGTCGGGCAGGGCGTGACCGACTTTGCGGAGGGCGACCGCGTCTTCGCGCTGGGCAGGCACGCCTCCCACCTCGTCGTCGACGCGGTGAGCGAGGACCAGGACGATCTCGTGCGGCCGGTGCAGCACGCCGACCCGGAGTTGACCGACGAGCAGGTCTGCTTCAGCCGGCTGGGCGACGTGGCGCTGCACGCCATCCGCCGCGCGGAGCTCCGGCCGGGCGAGTCGTCGGCGGTCTTCGGCCTCGGAGTGGTCGGCCAGCTCATCGTCGCCCTGGCGCGTCGCGTGGGCGCCCACCCTGTCATAGCCCTCGACCCGGAGCCCGAGCGCCTCGAGTACGCGGAGGCCAGCGGCGCTACCCACACCGTCGACCTCTCCGCCGACGTCGCCGTCGACGCGATCATGGACATCACCGGCCGCGGCGCGCAATCGGTCTTCCACGCCAACTGGAGCGCGCAGTCGCTCGCCGACTGCATAGACTCGGCCGCCTACGCGGGCAAGGTCGTCCTCGTGGGCGCCACCCGCGGCGTCCTGGAGACGCGGCTGCGGAACCTGCTGGTGCGAGAGATAGACGTAAGGGGCTCGCACCTCATCGACGACTACTCCCACAAGTACTACCCGTGGACCACGGGCGGCGACCGCGACCTGATCATGCGCATGATCGCGTCCGGCGAGCTCGACGTGGACCACCTGGTGACGCACGTCGAGAGGCCCGAGGCGGCCGACGAGATATTCGAGATGATCGTCCGGTCGCCGCGGGGCTGGATGGCGGTATTCTTCGACTGGCGGGACTGACCGGCGCCAACGAGTCCGAACAAGAGGAAAAGCCATGAGCGCGAACGGGAAGCCACTGAAGGCCGTGCACATCGGGCTGAGCGTCGGCCACGCCGGCAGCTTCGACGACTCGAAGCCTCGGCTGATCCACGACTTCCGCCGGCTGGAGGGCGTGGACGTCGTCGCCTACTGCGAGCTGTACGACTCGTCCTACCTGGACGAGGCGAAGAAGCACCACCCGAACGCCAACGTATACTCCGACGTGGACGAGCTGATCGCGAAGGAGGACTTCGACCTGGCGTGCGTCGTCCTGGTGCCGCGGGACATCCCCGAGGTGCTGCTGAAGCTCGCCAACGCGGGCAAGCACTTCCTCGTCGACAAGCAGTTCGCCCGCAAGTCGGACGAGCTGAAGGAGGTGGTCCGGGCGGTCAAGCGCAACGAGGTGACGACCTTCCTGGCCTACCCGGTGCGGTTCCACCCGGCGATGCAGGACCTGCGGCGGCTGATCGACGACGGGGCGATGGGCAAGCCGATGTTCGTCGAGGGCCGGTTCGTCATCGGACAGGTGGGCGGTCCCCACGGCGCCGACCCGCGCGGCGTGCCGTACCGGATGGACACCGAGGGCGGGGGCAACCTCCACTACGTCGGCTGCCACCTGCTGGACGGCATGCGCTACCTGATGGGCTGCGAGATCAAGTCGGTCCAGGCGATAAACGGCCGCCCGCTGGGCTACGCGGAGGAGGGCATAGAGGACCTGTCGGTGCTGGCGCTGGAGTACGAGAACGGTGGCTACGGCAGCATGGTCTGCGGTTACATGTCGGCCCGCCCGGCCCCCGAGTGGGACCGCGCTCGTCTTCCGGGGCACCGAGGGCCAGGCGAACTGGACCCCCATGCTCGCGCCTAAGCTGGAGGTCGTCTCCGCGACGGAGGCGTGGAGCGGCTCCCCCGACAAGACGATCAACTACACCCTGCCGCCGCTCCCCAGCATCGTCTTCCACGTCTGGTTCCACAACTGGATCAGGCGGTTCGTGGACGACGTCCGGGCGGGCTCTCCGGGCGTGCTGACCGTGGAGGACGCGCTGTACGTCCTCCAGAGCATCGACGCCGCCTACGAGTCGGCCGACACCGGCCGGCGGGTCGAGGTCCAGTACGGCTACCAGGCCGGCCGCGGCGGGGCGTGAGCGCCAAAGTCGCTCAGGAGACGCCGGGCATGAACAGCGACGGAGGGCACTCCAGCTCGAAGTCGGCGGTGATGGCGTCCTCGCCCGTGGCGAACGCGCCAAAGGTGTAGGCGAACACGGTGAAGTCGTCCGAGTTGGAGCTGATGTTCAGTTCCTGGCGGGTGAACTCCGGTAGCTGCACGACGCGGTAGAGGCGCGACTCCTGCACGGTGACGAAGCTGTTTCCCTCGTCGTCCCACTCGACGTCGGCGCCTGCCTCGGCCGGGTCCAGCGGCCGGTCGTCGATCGTGACCCTGACGCTGTAGGGCTCGCCGCTCTGGCTCGACATGACGACGTTGACACTGCGGGCGTGGAAGATGTTGGCCAGGTAGTCCTCGTAGTTCTCGGTCGTCCGGGCGTGCACCAGGCTCTCGAAGCCGACCTTCCACCTCCCCTGGACGTAGAGGTACTGGTTCTGGTGCCTGCCCGGGTCTTCGAAGTCGACGATCGCGTCGACAGGCCCGAATACCCCTGGCTGCAGGATGTAGGACCCCGAGGGAGAGAAGAGGGCGGAGTTGTTGCGGTCGTGGCCCGCATACAACTCCCGGGTCATGCTGTCGCCGCGGTAGCAGCTCACGGCGCGCGGATCGAACGTCGGGTCCGGGGACATGTCCGGCTCTATGCCGGCGACCTCGCTGCCGAGCTCGGCCAGCAGGTCGCGAATCTGCTGCTCGGTTTCGGCGTACGCTCCCTCGCCGAAGTGCCGGTAGCGGATCAGGCCCTCGCCGTCGACCAGGTACTTGGCAGGCCAGTAGATGTTGCCGAAGGCGTCCCAGGTGACGTCGCGGTTGTCCTGGGCTACAGGGTACTCGATGCCGTGCCTCGCGACGGCCGCGAGCACGTTGTCGCGGTCCCTCTCGAAGGCGAACTCCGGGGTGTGAACGCCGATGATCACGAGGCCCCGCTCGGCGTACTTGGCGTGCCACTCAGTGAGGTACGGCAGCGTCCTGATGCAGTTGACGCAGGAGTAGGTCCAGAAGTCGATCAGGACGACCTTCCCGCGGAGTCCGGCCATGGTGAGCGGCTCGGTGTTGATCCAGGAGTCGATGCCCCCGATCTCCGGGGCCGGGTCGAACTCTTCCTGCTCCTCGCTCACGGCGCCGACCGCGGGCGTCGGATCGGGCGCCGGCGTGGGCGCGGTCGCCTCCGCGGCGCTCGCGGCGGCGGGCGTCGGAGTCGGCGGATCGCCCCCTCCGCAGGCCGCGGCCGCCAGCGCGAGCGCGGCGACGACGGGGAAGAGCAGAGCGGTGAGCTTACGGCGGCTGCGTGACGTCATGTTGTCGTTCATACTACATTAGGTGCCGGGATGGCCGAACCGATTCCGCCGACGACAGCGGTCGTCGCGTCTCTCAGGCGGACGGTAGGGCCACGGCGGGGAGTGACATGCCCTCGGACAGAGTCAGGCTGGCCATAGTCGGCTGCGGAAGCATCTCGTCGCTGAACGCGGTCGGGTACCTCGAGCACGAAGGCTGCGAGGTGGTCGCCCTGTGCGACCCGGACCTCGAGCGCTGCCGCCGCCGGGCGCGCGAGTGGGGAATCGAGCCGAGAATGTACGAACGCTACGAGGACGTGCTCGCCGACCCGGATGTCGACGCCGTCGAGCTGCTCACGCCGACGCACCTGCACGCCGGGCAGTCGGTCGCGGCGCTGGAGGCGGGCAGGCACGTTTCGTGCCAGAAGCCGATGGCGGCCACGGTGGTCGAAGCCGACCGGGTCGTTGCCGCGGCGGCCCGGGCCGGGACGGTCTACCGGGTCACCGAGAACTTCCTCTACTATCCGCCCATCGTCAAGGCCAGGGAGCTGCTCGACGGCGGGGCTATCGGTGAGCCGTCGCTGCTGCGGATACGGACCGTCCGCGGGCCGCGCACCGCCGGGCCCGACGCGTTTCGCATAGAGCCCGGCGCGTTCGAGTGGAGGCGCGACGCCGGGGCGAACCCCGGAGGCTCGCTGTACGATGACGGCTGGCACAAGTTCGCCACCGCGATCTGGTGGCTCGGCGCCCCGGAGCTGGTCTCGGCGATGGTAACCAGGACGGACGACTACCTGATCGACGCGCCAGCGGCGGTCACCTGGAAGCTCCGGGACAGGGACTGTCTGGCGGTGTTCGACTACGCCTACATGGCGGAGATGCCGATCAGGTCGAGGTACTATCCGGTCGACGAGTTCTTCGAGATCCAGGGCTCCCGGGGCGCGATCTGGGTGACGCGCTGCTCGGGCGAGTGGCTCGACATGGCGCCCGTGGTGCTCGTCACGGAGGACGGCGCGCGGGACATCGATTGCCCGGCGGACTGGATCGAGGGATTCAAGGGCGCGGCGCGCAGCTTCGTCGACTCGATCCTCAGCGGCAGCCAGCCTGACATGGACGCCGACTTCAGCCGGAGGACGCTGCGGGCGACGCTGGCCGCCTACCGGGCGTCTGAGACGGGCCGCGCCATCGACCCGGAGACGGTTTCACAGTAGACACATGCAGGAGGGAGTCTGGTGGACGTATACGAGTGTCTGAAGACGAGACTGACGGTGCGGAGGTTCAAGCCGGACCCTGTGCCCGACGACGTGGTGAGGAAGCTCCTGGAGGCGGCGCGATGGGCGCCGAGCTCACGCAACCAGCAGCCGTGGCACCTCGTCGTGATCACGGACCGCGCCGTCCTGGCCGAGCTGGGCGGCATCGCCACGAGCGGGCGCTTCCTGGCCGACGCGCCGCTCGCCATAGCGGTGCTGATGGACGGCGCCGACTCCCCGGAGCTCGACGCGGGCCGCGCCCTCCAGCAGATGGAGATCATGGCCTGGTCGGAGGGGCTCGGCACGTGCTTTGTCGGCGTGCCGTTCGAGGACCAGAACCGCCGCGTCAAGGAGATGCTCGGCGTCCCGGAGCGGATGAAGCTGGTCACCGTGCTGCCGTTCGGGTACCGGCCGGACGACATACGGGGGACTCGTCGTCGTCGCAAGCCGCTCGCCGAGATGGTCCACTCCGGGCGCTTCGGCCGGCCGTACGGGGCGTAGGGGGCGCCCGGCGCGCTATCCCTCGGAGGCGATGGGCTGGGCGATGATCCAGAGGCTGGTCGCTGTGTAGAAGACCATCAGCGCCAGCATCGGGTACTGGCCTTTGAGAGCGAGCGCCCGGTCCGCCGTTCTGCGGACGGCAATCACGTGGGCGACGTAGACGGACACGATGTGGCCTATCACTATCGCCGCTACGGATGCGAACCAGACGAACCTCGGCCCCATGATGTCGGTGTCTATGCGGTAGCCCAGCGTGCCGAACAGGTCCCATCCGGCGCCGAGCGGGTCGGAGGCCAGCGGAATGATGTTCTGTCCCTGGATGGCGAGCAGCGAGATGAAGTGCGCCAGGTTGTACGCGAGCGCTATGGGCACCAGCGCCAGCACGAAGGTCTTCGCGACGTCGAGGTCGGTTTCGCCGTCGCGCGAGAGCCTCCTGACCGCCGAGATGACGAGCAGGTAGACGAGGAGGAACAGCAGCGGCACCAGGACGAGCCCCGCCGTGTTGATCACCGACAGCGCGCTCGCTCCGAAGGCGCCCGTGACGGCGCCGTAGCTCTCGGTCACCACGGTCGTCCATATCTCGGTCGCCGTCAGGCCGTCGAACGTCACGCTGGCCAACGCGATGATGACGAAGGCGCCGGCGGCGGTGGTCATGCGGACCGGGCTGGCGAGTCCGACCGCGTATGGCCTGAGGTTGAGCTCGCCCTCGCCTGACTCGACCGCCCGCTCGAAGCAGCAGTGACAGTCGACGCAGCCGTCGTCCTGCGGGCTGCAGTCCCGCGGGCAGTCGCCGCAGAACGCGTCGTGGGCCACCCTGACCTCCGACGGAGAGAAGCGGGAAAAGAGGCCGAACAGCACGGTGAAGGCCTCGCCGCGGGCGAGCCAGCGGTCCTTGCCGAAGAGCAGCATGCCGCCCCAGGTGACAATCGAGTAGGCGAGCACGAGCAGTCCGAGGTTCAGGGGTATCGAGGAGTCGGCGTAGACGTTCTCGAGCCACGCGAACATGAGGAAGAGGACCACGGCGGGCCACAGCTCCCAATCGGCCGGATAGCGGTCCGCTCCGGCGTCGGTGCCGTCGTCCGGTCCCAGCAGGTTCTCGACCCATTCGTAGACGATCTTCCAGGGGTTGATCAGTGCCCACAGGTTTCCGATGAGGGCGACCGCGTAGCCGAGGCCGACCCACCAGATGATCCACACGAATGTTGGCGCGAAATTCTCCAGGGGCTTGCTCGTTCCGAAGAACGCCGTGGCGACGACGATGACGAACAGCGCGACCGACAGCGCCTTGAGCGGGGCCGTGACGGCTTTCCCGGTGACGACGGCGGCCGCCATGGGCGGAGCGAGCAGCAGGACCGCCGCGAACGCCGCCGTGAGGATGCCCTCAGCCTGGTCGCCGTCCGCGACGAGTAGAGCGATCCCGAGCGCCAGGCCGAGCGCGACGTGGAGTACGGCAAGGGCGACTCGCACTGGGGCGGGCAGCAGCGCGGCCGTCAGTACCCGGCGGGACCACGCGGCTCGGAGAATGTCGAACCGGGGGTAGCGCGAGACCGTGGGTTGCCGCTGCACGAACAGGCCGATGACGACGAAAGAAAGGGCGACGGCGGCGGCGGCGCCGACGAGGAAATAGTCTAGGGGTACGGGAAGATCGTAGCGCTCCCCGAAGCCGTGCGCGAGCACGGTCTTCGGGGCGAGCAGTACGGCAGTGGCGAAGGCCGCCGCGGCGATGAGCCTGGGCGACGGCATCCGCGCGGGTTACCTGGCCGGGAAGACGTCCAGGGTGCCGATCTCGACCGGCTGGTCCTCTCCTTCCTCCTGCCACGTTACGGAGAACCTGCCGATCCTGACGGCGTTGAACTCCACCTGGGTGGTGCTCGCGGGATCCAACCGGTTTTCGACTTCGATGTCCGGTATACGGATGGTACCGGCCTTGTCCGTGACCATATTGAGGAGAACGTCCCTGTGCTGTTCGACCCTGAGCACGGACGGGCTCAGGGTGAGGGCTCCCCGGCGAATCTCCAGGTTGAATTCCCTGGCTCCGCTGTCGCAGCCCACCAGCCCGACCATTGGGATGGCAACCAGTACCGACAGCAGGACCAGCTTGGTCGAGAGTATTGCCCGCATTCAAAACTCCTAAAATATGACGCCGCTCGTATTGATGCCCAGGAAACGGAACCGTCCCAAGGCGCCATTGGTATCATAATCCGCCGCCGCCGAGAATACTAGGGCCGCGCGTGAGTCCCGGCGCGCCGCTCCCGCAAGTAGACGCGCGCCGTCAGCCCGATGATGACCAGGAACGCGCCCAGAGCGAAGAACGTGACGATACCGATCAGCGGGTTCGGCTCCTGGACTTCCACCGCGAAATCGACGGACCCGGTACCCGATTCGGCGGCCACGTCGATGGTGAAGACCCACGTCCCCACCCGGTCTACGGAAGGGTTGGCCTCGTAGAACAGTGGGTCCCGCAGGCTCGCGGTCGCGGGCATGGGGCCGATCTCGCTGGCGGTCGCGTCCGGCCCGACGCCGGTGATCCGGACCTCGGCGTCCAGCAGGTAGTCCTTCGTGGACGCGTCCGCGATGGTCATCGTCATGTGGAAGACGCCGACCTGCGGGGTGCTCGGAACGGTGCCGACGGAGACCTCGTACGGCCCGGCCCGCAGCATCTGTAGGCGCACGACGCTCCCGTTCGCATGCGCGGCCTTTGGGGCCGACACGGCCGCCGCGAGGAGCAGCAGGGCCGCGGCGAGAACGCAAATCCGGCCTACCAAGGCGCCGTGCCCATCGCCGCGCGCCGGCGTCCGCCCCCGGTCGCCCGGAGGCGCGCGGTCGTCAGTGGGACTGCTGCTGGGCGCCGGCGTTTCGCCATGAGTCCTGCGGGGGAGTGACCTTGTGGAGGACTGCGCCGGTGGCGGTCCTGGGTCTCGCGCCTGTCCGCCCGGCCGCTCTCCACTACCTCCTTTGTACCATCCGGTACACCAGCCCGCAAGAAAAGCGGCCCGTCCGCAAGAGGGGGATGGGGAGAAGCCACCGGAAAGTTGTACCATAAGTGGCGTAGTGGGCCCAGGTGGCGAAACGGTAGACGCGGCGGACTTAAAATCCGCTTCCCGTCAGGGAGTGGGGGTTCGAGTCCCTCCCTGGGCACCGGCATCGCAGATCGAAAGCGTCCCGCTTCGGACGCCGAGGCGCGCCCACGGGGCGACCTCCGGCGGAGGGCGCGGGCGCGCCCGGGGAGATCGGATGGCTACAGAGGACGAAATACAGGTCGTGCTGGACCACGTCACGAGCGTCGAGGCGTGCGGAGAGTGCGGGATGACGGTCCGATTCGGCGTCTACGAATGTCCCCACTGCGGCGGGGACCTGGAGGACGTGCTCAGGGACTGGGCGAGCCGGCTGCTGACGGCGCTCGAGAGCACGGGTGAGTGAGCGACCGGCGCCATGGACGACGGGCGTGAAGCGGACAATCCAGACGCTGCGCATTCCCCGGTAAAGGAAGGCGACCTGCTCTGGGAGCCCTCACCGGAAACCGTGGCCGCGGCGAACTTGACGCGGTTCATGCGATGGCTCGACGCCGAGAAGGGCCTGCGCTTCGACGGCTACCAGGCGCTGTGGCGGTGGTCCACGGACGACCTGGAGGGCTTCTGGGGCGCCGTCTGGGACTTCTTCGGCATCCGGTCCGGGACCGGCCCCGGCCGCGTCCTGGCTGACGGGCGCATGCCGGGGGCGAGGTGGTTTCCCGGCGCGACGCTCAACTACGCCGAGAACGCCCTCGCGCGGCCGGGCGACCGGCCGGCGGTCGTGTCCCGCTCCGAGCTGCGTCCGCTCGAGGTCCTGACCTTCGGGCAGCTGCGCGAGCGGGTGGCCGCCGTCGCGGAAGGCCTCAGGCGGCTCGGCGTCGGCCCGGGCGACAGGGTGGCGGCGTACATGCCCAACATCCCCGAGACGCTGATCGCGTTCCTCGCGACCTCCAGCATCGGGGCCGTGTGGTCGGTCTGCTCGCCGGAGTTCGGAACGCGCACGGTCGTGGACCGGTTCCGGCAGATCGAGCCGAAAGTCCTCATCGCGGTGGACGGCTACGTGTACGGCGGCCGACGTTTCGACCGCGTCGGCGCCGTCTCCGAGATCGAGGAGGGCCTGCCGTCGGTCGAGCGGACCGTGATTGTCCCGTACCTGGAGGCCGAGCCCGCGATCGACGGCAGCCCAAAGGTGTTGCCATGGGATGAGCTCCCGGTGGAGGGGCATCGGCTCGTCTTCGAGCAGGTTGCCTTCGATCATCCGCTGTGGGTGCTGTACTCCTCGGGCACCACGGGCCTGCCGAAGCCCATCGTCCAGGGTCACGGAGGCATCCTGCTGGAGCACGTCAAGGTGCTGTCGCTCCACATGGACCTGAAGCCGGACGACCGGTTCTTCTGGTTCACGACGACGGGATGGATGATGTGGAACCTGCTGATCGGCGGCCTGCTGGTCGGCTCCACGGTCGCGCTGTTCGACGGCGACCCGGCGTACCCGGACATGGGTACCCTATGGAAGTACGCGCGCGAGGCCGGAGTCACCTACTTTGGCGCCAGCGCTCCCTACATCCAGGCGTGCATGAACGCGGGCGTGCGGCCGGCCGAACAGTACGGCCTCGAGATGCTGAAGGGGATTGGCTCGACTGGGGCGCCGTTGACCCCGGAGGGCTTTCGCTGGGTCTACGACGAGGTCAGCGCGACCGCGCTGCTCGGATCGTTCAGCGGCGGGACCGACCTGTGCACCGGCTTCATCGGCCCGTGCCCGCTGCTGCCGGTCCGGGCGGGCGAGCTGCAGTGCGCGTGTCTCGGCGCCCGCGTCGAGGCCTACGACGAGTCGGGCAGGGCGCTGGTCGGTGAGGTCGGCGAGCTCGTGCTCACCCGGCCGATGCCCTCGATGCCGCTGTTTCTGTGGAACGACCCGGAGGGGTTCCGGTACCGGGAGAGCTACTTCGACATGTTCCCGGGCGTGTGGCGCCACGGCGACTGGATCAAGGTCACCGACCGCGGCTCGTGCGTCATCTACGGCCGGTCCGACTCGACGCTCAACCGGGGCGGCGTGCGCATGGGGACGAGCGAGTTCTACCGCGTCGTGGACGAGATGGACGAGGTGGTCGACAGCCTGGTCGTCGACACCGGCGTGGCTGGAAGGGAGGGGCGGCTCCTGCTGTTCCTGGTCCTGCGGGACGGGGTCACGCTCGACGACCCGCTGAAGGCGAGCGTGGCGCGCCGCCTGCGCGAGCAGCTGTCGCCGCGACACGCTCCGGACGAGATCCTCGCGATACCGGAGGTGCCGCGGACCCTGAACGGCAAGAAGGTCGAGGTGCCCGTCCGGAGAATCCTCGCCGGCGATCCGGTCGCCGAGACGATCAGCCCGGACGCGATGAGCAACCCCGCGTCCCTCGACGTCTTCGTGAAGCTCGCCGGGGAACTGACTGGGCCATAGGCTACGCGTGCAGTCTCGATTCCGGCACCACGAGCAGGCCGGAGTCGCGTCGCATCGTACCGTTCACCCAGGTGTCGTATTGGAAGGTCACGACGACGTTGCCCTGGACGAACGACAGCCTCGGATAGTGTGACCGGGTGAAGTTGTCCGGCAGCGTTCCCAGGTCTTCCGCGGCGCGGACGTGGGCGACCTGCGGCAGCTCGACCTGGTCGACGTCGTCCAGGCCGCCGCTCAGCTCCAGGGTGATCGGGGTGCCCCAGGTCGCGGCCTCGTCGGTCGATACCGCGATCGACAGCCGGCCCCTGGAGTAGCCCCGTTCGATGTCCTCCCTGGAGGACTGGTTCCAGACGACGACGAGGTCGCCGGTGGTCCTGAGCCGGCCGAGCCAGCATGGGACGTCTCCCGAGGCGAGCCCGGTGGCCTCGGGCAGCGTCCAGGAGGCCCCGCCGTCGCTGGAGAAGCTCTGGTAGAGGCGCCCGACGTTCGTCCTGTGGAACATCAGCACGCGGCGGTCCTTCAGCTCCGCGACGACCGGCTCCCAGCAGACGCCGAACCCGCCCATGCCGCCCTCGGAAGGCAGGGGCCAGACCATCATTGAGCCGGTGCAGATATTCCAGGTTGCGCCGGAGTCGTCCGAGTAGTAGTTGTAGCAGCCGCCCATCGCGGCCTCGTACAGGTGGCCGTCGGCGATCCTGGTTCGGCGCACGCCCTGGATCGTCGCCGCAACCGGGTCGTCGCCGGCGGGAGGCATGCCCGGGTGGCGTCCGGCGATCTCCCAGTACGCCGGCACGATGATGCGGCCGGTCCTGAGCTGCAGCAGGTTGCCCCAGATGAAGTTGACGAAGAAGCCCTTGTCGATGTCGTACATCGCCGGTATGTCGATCTGGTTGCCGCTGCTCCAGCTTCTGCCCTCGTCTTCCGAGGTGGCGAAGTACCAGGTCTTGGTCGTGTAGCCCGCGCTGGGATGGTCCTCCTGCCTGCTGTAAACGGTCGCGAGGCGGCCGTCCTCGAGGCGCAGTATGTGGCCCTTGTTGAGCGACGGCTCCATGGGGGCGCCGTCCTGCGTCATCTGGAACGCGGGGCCCCACGTCCGTCCGCAGTCGGTGGAGATGCTTCCGGTCATGCCCTCGGCGATCGCTATGAGGCGGTCTTCGTCGACCTCCGATACAAGGGTGTTCGGCGCGTAACCTCGATACTCGGCCAGCTCGGTCGTGGTTCCCAGGGGCTCCATTTGCTATCTCCTGTTCATAGGGTAAGGAGCGTCGCGGCCGCTCCGAGGGCGCCGTCCTGCGGTCCCGTTCCGTTGAGGTGTACTGCCGGCAGCCGGGAATGTCAAGCTCGTTGACACTCGAAAGCGGGTGCTTCTAGACTCCGGTTCGAAGCTCGAACAGGTATGGAGGAGGGAATGGCGGGAGCGGCAGCGGGCTGGATGTTCGAGCCCGGCAGCCTCGAGTTTCCGCTTGTCATAGCCCATCGGGGGGCGCACTCGGACTGCCCGGAGAACACGATCGAGGCTTTCGAGGCCGCTCTCGCGATGGGCGCAGACGGCGTCGAGCTGGACGTGAGGATGACGGGCGACGGGCAGGCGGCCGTCGTCCACGACCGGGCGATCGACGTCGGGGGTGGCGGCAGGGCGGTCGTGGGCCGCATGGCGCTGGCCGAGTTGAACGATATGCGGTCTCGGGCCGGCCTGGCCACGCTCCCGACCCTGCGGGCGGTGTTCGACGCGCTCCCAGCCTCCTTCCTGGTCGACGTCGAGCTGAAGGTGAGAAGCCCGGCGGTCGGCGCTCTGACAGGCGTCGTTGTCGAGGCCGTCCGCGCGGGCGGCAGGGTCGAGACGACGCTGGTGAAGAGCCACAACCCGCTGGCGGTGCGCCATCTTCGCCGGGACTATCCCGACGTGACGCGCGGTTACGTCTGGGGCGCAAGCCACCCCTGGCCCCTGCGGACGCGGCGGTTCAGGACCGTGCCGGACGCCCACTGGATCGCGCCGTCGGAGGACTCCTTCGACGGCCGCCTGCTGGAAGGCTTCCACCGCCTGGGTCGGCGCGTGCTCGCCTGGGACGTCGACGTGGCCGCTCCCTCCGCGTTCGTCGGGATCGACGGCGTCATGACGGACGACCCCGGCAGGCTCGTCCGTCTCAAGGCCGACCTCGCGGGGGGCGACTGACGGTGGGGCGCAGACTGGCGCGTGGTATAATTCAGCCTTGGTCGGACGCGCGCCAGCCGATACCCTGCGCCGCGTCCCGAGCCCTGAGCATGAACGTTCTCGCGACTATGCGTAGACCGCGGACAATTGTGACGGCGGCGGCTGTGGTGGCGGCGCTGCTGGCGGTCGGCTGCGACGGTGGAGCCGAGGCCGCCGACCAGGTCGTCATCGGGGACGCGCCTGCGCTGAGCCTCCACACCGACCAGGGCGACATCGAGAGCGGCAGGTTGGAGCTCGACGAGATCGTCGACCGGGGCCGGGAGCTCTTCGTCGTCTCGTTCAACACGCTGGACGGCGCCGGCAGGCCCGAGACGACGGACGTGGGCGACAGCAACACGAGGCCGCCGCGGATGTTCCCGGACAACTTCAACCGCATCTCCGGGCCGGACGCCAACACCTGCTCCGTCTGCCACCACCTTCCCCGCCTCGGCGGTGGCGGCGACAACGCCGTGAACGTCTTCACGGACGCGGAGCGGCTTCCCTTCGTGAATTTCGACGGCGGAGAGGGCGACGGCCTGCAGGCGCAGACGCTGCGGAGCGTCGGCAACGAGCGGAACACGGCCGGGATATTCGGCATCGGGCTGGTGGAGCTGCTCGCCCGGGAGATGACGGTGGAGCTCCAGGGCATCGTGGACGAGGCGACCGAGGAGTCCAGGGCCGCGGGCGCGCCGGTAACCAGGGACCTCGTTGCGAAGGGCATCGGCTTCGGCAGGGTGACGGCACGGCCAAACGGCACCGTCGACACGAGCGAGGTCGAGGGCGTCGACGACGACTTCATCATCAAGCCGATACAGTCCAAGGGCCACATCGTCTCGCTGCGGGAGTTCGTGGTAAAGGCGATGAACTCCCACTTCGGCATCCAGGCCGTCGAGCGCTTCGGAGCCGACGCCGACGGGGACGGAGTGCTGAACGAGCTGACCTCCGGAGACGTGACGGCGCTGGTCGTGTTCATGGCGACGCTGGAGCCGCCCGGCCGCGTGATGCCGTCTCATCCCGAGGCGGTCGCGGCGGTGGAGAGAGGCGAGACACTCTTCAGCGAGATCGGGTGCGCGGTCTGCCACGTCCCCGAGCTGCCGTTGGCGAGCCCGATATTCACCGAGCCGAGCCCATTCAACCCGACAGGCAAGCTGCAGCTATCCGAGGTCTCGGAGCCGTTCGCGGTCGACCTGACCGCCGACGGGCCCGCGTCGCGGCTGCGCCGGCTGGACGACGGGACGGTCATGGTGCCCGTCTTCACCGACCTGAAGCGGCACGACATGGGCGAGATGCTGGACAACGAGACGCTGGTCGTGGCTGGCGTTCCCACGAACATGTGGCTGACGCGCAAGCTGTGGAGCGTGGCCAGCGAGCCGCCGTTCCTGCACCACGGCCGGGCGACGCTGATGTCTGAGGCGATTCTGGCGCACGGCGGGGAGGGGCAGGCGTCGCGGGACGCCTTCGCGGACCTTCCCCAGGACGACCAGGCCGCGGTAGTGGAGTTCCTCAAGACGCTCCAGGTCCTTCCGGAGGGCAGCACCGAGCTTGTCGTCACCGAGGGCGAGGTGGCCGGAGACCGCGACCTGACCGTCTGGATACTGGCCGGCGTCGGCGCCGCGGAGGTGCTGGCGGTTGGCGTGCTGGCCGCCGTGTGGATCCGACGTCGGGCCCGCGGGAACGCAACGGCCTGACGGGCCGGTCCCGGACCTTGCCGTACTCCAGCGCCGGTGCGGCGCGCCGCCGGAGTCGCCCCGCGAAGACCTGAAGGGGAACTACCGGGCCTGCTTGGCGGCCTCGACGTCACTCTTCAGTTGGGCGATGTCGTATCCGAGCTCCTCGGCCTTGGCGATGTCCTTCTCCGCCTCGCCGTCCATGCCGAGTCGGGTATGCAGAAGGGCCCGGCGCGCGTACGAGGGCGCGTGCTTCGGGTCGACGACGATCGCGCTGCTGAGGGCCTGCAGCGCCAGCCGGTCCTGTCCAAGCTCCGTGCGCGCCACGCTGATCTGTATGAGGGCGTCGGTGTGCTTGGCCGTGATCTCCCTGGCCTCGTCGAAGTCCCCGCTGAGTCTCCGATAGCCGGCGGTGCTCTCGAACGCGGCGCCCGCCGTTTCGAACTCGACGATGGCCTCTTCCCACGCCCCGTCCGCCATCAGTGCCAGACCCGCCTCGTATCGGTCGTCGCCGCTCGGCTCGCCGCATGACAAGAGCAGGACGCACGTCAACAACGACACTGTTATGAATTGCAACCGCCTGACTGTGGGCATGGGTCCTCCCGGGCATTTGGACGAGATGTTAGGGCTCTGTCCGAATCAGGCTAAGGGCAGCCCATTCCCCTGTCAAGAGAATCGCCGGGCGGGACGACGCCCGCTCGGCCCGCCGGGGAGCCGGAACGCGAATCGAACGTCGAACGCGGGCGATGGGGGCGGGGTGGGCCGGGTCACGTTGACAAACAGACGGGCCGTGATTAACCTTACAACACCTCTAAAGGGGCGCTCGTGGGCGTGTCGCTGCTGTCGCTGCGGCGCGTCCGCTTACTACGTTTTGGGAGGTTGGTTGAGATGCGACTTCGCAGCGTGGCCTGGACAGTCTTCCTGGCGGTAACCATAGTCGCGGCGATGGCCTGCGGCGGCGACAACGGCGATGACTCCGGCACGACCGGCGGCGGTGGCGGTGGTGGGGCGCAGTTCTCCGGCCGAGTGCCGCCCCCGACGCCGACCATTCCGCCCGCGGCCGTCGAGGCTACAAAGGCGGCCGCCCCGCAGTATGGCGGTGGCTACGGCGGCGGCGGTCTGGACACCGACGAGCTGACGGCCGCGGAGGCGGTGGACTACGTCGGCAAGCAGGCCAAGGTGTGCGGGACGGTGATGTCCACCGACTACGAGCCCGAGCACCAGTACAAGGTGACCTTCCTCAACATCGACAAGGCCGAGGACCCGGACTTCTTCGTCTACTTCTGGCACTCGGGCAAGCGGATCGGGGACTGGCCCGACATCGCGGACCCGTCGATCGACCTGACGACGTGGTTCGACGGCAAGACCGTCTGCGCCGAGGGACTCATCCAGAAGTACCGCGAGAAGCCGGGAATCAACGCAGGCTTCTGGCACCAGCTGGAAGTGCGCGAGCAGTAGGAGAGGCCCGAGGGCCGAATCGCAACCTGCGCGGATGACGCGGCCGTGCTCCGGCCGGGTCCGCCGGCGAATCCCGGAGGTCTTCAGAACATGCAATTGCGAAGATGGAGCGTGGTTGCCGTCTTGGGCGCGCTCGCCGCCCTCGCAGCCGCGTGCGGCGGTGGAGACGACGGAGGCGACGGCCAGGCCGTGTCGTCCGGAGGGGCCGCGCCCAGCACCGAGTTCACCGGCAGGGCTCCGCAGGCGACACCGACGAAGGCGGCCGCCGAGGCAGAGGCGACGCAGGCATCGATAATCCAGTACCAGGGCGGCTATGGAGGGACCACGCAGACCGAACCGCTGACCGTCGCGGAGGCGGTCGAGTCGGTCGGCAAGAGTGGCCAGGTCTGCGGGACCGTGATGTTCTCGGACCACGATCCGGAGCACAGCTTCAAGATCACCGTTCTGAACTTCGACAAGGCGGAAGACCCTGATTTCTTCGTCTACTTCTGGGACGATCCGCTGCGCATCGGCGTGTGGCCCGACAAGGCGGACCGCTCGATCGACCTGACGACCTACTTCAACGGCAGGAAACTCTGCGTCGAAGGCCGGATCGAGCTCTACAAGGGCAAGCCTTCGATCAACGCCAACTACTGGCACCAGTACACTTTCCCGAACGAATAGATTCCTGAACGAGAAAGGGGCACAAACTTGAACTGGTCGGGACTCAAGAGAAGCGTGTTGACGTTCTTTCTGGTCGCGGTGATGGCCGGACTCGCCGCCGTGGCCTGCGAAGGGTTGGAACGAGTCCCGCCGGATGAGTTGAGGCCGCCTCCAATGCCGGAGCAGCAGCGCCGGGAGACGCCGACGCCGGCGAGTGCGACGACCACCACGCCCTAGGGAGCAGTCCGGCGGTGGACGTGGACTACGGCTTGTGCTCCGCCCCTTGACATCCGGGTTTCGGCGGCTATAATCCCCGCCGGGCCGAGGATGCGATGGGCCAAGTTGGGTGAGTACATCGGAGTCCGAGGTCTTGACAGCCGGGAACCGGTCATTATAATGGCCGGTAGCGTTTCGCGAAATTCGGAAAAAAGTGAAATGGGGGAATCGATGAAGCTTAAGTTGCTATTGGTCATGTTGGTGTCGATTGCGCTGGTGGCGGCGCTGGCGTGCGGCACAGATGAAGAAGAGACGGAGACGGCTCCGGCTCCGACGGCGGCAATGGCCGCGCCGACGACGGCGCCGGCCGCGCCGACGACGGCACCAGCCGCGCCGACGACGGCAGCGATGGCGCCTACGGCGGCACCGGCCGCTCCTACGGCTGCGCCAACCGCGGCGATGGTGGACACGATGCCGAAGCTGCCGGATGTCTTCCCGGTCGACCCGACGACGGTCGTCCCGGCGGGCACCGATCTGCACGACCCGCAGGAGATCAGGGTCCCGAACGGTCATGGTGGGGTAGCCCCCTGGCGTGACGGTGGCGGACAGCGGATCTTCTCGATGTGGGTATACGGCACGGTCTACCAGATCGACAAGTTCGGCGTCATCCGGCCATACATTGGCATCAGCCACACGGTCAACGAGGACGAGACGGTCTGGACGGTCAAGCTGCGTGAGGACGCTGTCTTCCAGGACGGCACTCCGATCACGGCGGCCGACTTCAAGGCCTACTGGGAGCACGGCGCGAAGCCTGAGAACATCGTTGCGTGGGGCGGCGCGAGCCTGTCCCTGGGCGACATCGCGGGCTGGGAAGAGCTGCGCGCGGGCGACGTGACCGAGGCCGAGGGCCTGACGGTCATCGACGACCACACCCTCGAGATCACGACGGCCATTCCGTTCCCGACCTGGCCGCTGGCCATGGCGTCCTGGCACTCGGGCATCTCGAAGCTCGACCAGGTCCAGTCTGACGAAGAGTGGTTCACCAAGCCGATCGGCGCTGGCCCGTACCAGTGGGTGACCGACCCGGACACGAGCGAGTACACGGCTACGGCCGACGTTGCCGAGTTCTGGGGCCCCTCGCCTAACATCAAGGTGCTGCACGGCCTGAACATCAGGGACAACCAGGTCAAGGTGATCGCGTTCGAGAACGGCGAGCTCGACCTGATGTCGATCGACAGCGCGACCTACGAGGCTGCGCTGGACCCGAGCCATCCGTTTAACCCGCTGCTGAAGGTAACCCCGTACGGCGGCCTGTGGTTCATCAAGAACAAGATCGACATGGCGCCGCTGGAGGACCTGCTGGTCCGCAAGGCGCTGGCGCACGGCGCGGACATGCGCTCGATCGTCAAGGCGGTCTGGGGCGTGACCGAGGACTTCGCGACGGGACTGATCTCGCCGCTGATTCCTTGCCACAACCCGGATGCCCAGGGTCACATCTACGATCCTGACCTGGCCCGCCAGGAGCTGTCCACGTCCTCGTACGGCAGTGCGGACAACCTGCCGCCGCTGCTGATCGACCTGGCCCGTCCGCTCATGGTCAACATGGGCGTCGCGGTCAAGGAGTACTGGAAGGACAACCTCGGCATCGATCTCGACATCCTGAAGCGCGAGAGCGGCATGCCTCGGCGAGAGGCGTCGCAGTTCTACCGCATCAGCCTGGGTTCGTGGATACCGGACCCGATCCAGATCGTAAGCAACCTGACCCGTAAGGACTCGATCGAGGGTCTGAGCAACATTCCGGGCGGTTACCCGGTGATGGACGCGCTGGTAGAGCACGCGCGGTCGCTGGCGCTGGACGATCCGGAGCGCTGCGCGGCGTGGCAGGCGGTCGAGGAAGAGTACATGGACAAGGTGTACTTCATGCCTATCCGCTGGGTCGGCGGCGTGAAGTGGATCGTGCAGCCGTGGGCGGTTGGCTTCGAGAGCACAAGCAACCTCGACATCAACACGATGCCCTGGATGTACATCCTGAAGCACTAGACCGGACCGCATAACCGACGATAAGTCGAAGGGCCCCGGGCAACTGCCCGGGGCCCTTTGTCGTTCCGCACATCAGACATACGGCGGCGGCGGACGGCCGTCGAGTATTGCGAACGGGGCGCCGGCCTCTCCGGCCAAACGCAACGGGCCGGGTCCGACTGAAGCACTGGATCGAATAACGGACGATGAGTTAAAGGGCCCGGCAGTTTAACCCGGGGCCCTTTGTCGTTCCGCACAGCAGGCCTACGGCGGCGGACGGACGTCGAGTTTTGCGAACAGGCGCCGGCCTCTCCGGCCAAACGCAACGGGCCGGGTCCGACGGCGAAACGGGGCGTCCGATATCCGATGCATGGGCTCGGAGGCCCGAGGTCGCCGGTCTGCTGCGTCGGACTCGTAGCTGTTCAGACTCGAGGTGTCCCCACAACCCGTTCACCCCGAGTAGCGCACGCGGCTTTGCCGCCAATACTCGTCTCGGCCCCGCCAGGAGACCGGGTTGCGCCGGCCCTTCGATACACCCCGACGAAGCGTCGGGGCACTCACGGCGAACGGGGTTGCGTTGGCGTCTGGCCCCACGCCTGCCAGATTCCATTGACCACAACGCCGTCACACCCGCGAAGAGCCCACACCCGTGAAGGCGCGCCGGTGTCCAGAGCTTGGGAGCATTCGTCCCCTTGACGCTGAACACGTACTCGGATTCCGAGGTATTGACAACGGTTCGGGCGCCTCTATAATGGAGCCCACTGGATTACGCCCTTTAATGCCGCGTAAGACGTCGAAACTAGGAATTCTGCTCTTGATGGCCGCATCCGAAAACCGGTCGTTAAAGTGGCCGGTAGCGTTTCGCGAGATTCGGAAAAAGTGAAAAGGGGGAATTCGATGAAGCTCAAGCTGCTATTGGTCATGTTGGTGTCGATTGTGCTGGTGGCTGCGCTGGCGTGCGGCACAGATGAAGAAGCGGCGGAGCCGGCTCCGACGGCGGCAATGGCCGCGCCGACGACGGCGCCAGCCGCGCCGACGACGGCACCGGCCGCGCCGACGACGGCAGCGATGGCGCCGACCGCGGCGCCTGCCGCGGCGACGGCTGCGCCAACCGCGGCGATGCCGGCGGACACGGGGATGATGAAGCTGCCGGATGTCTTCCCGGTCGACCCGACGACGGTCGTCCCGGCGGGCACCGAGCTGCACGACCCGCAGGAGATCAGGATCCCGAACGGTCATGGTGGGGTAGCCCCCTGGCGTGACGGCGGCGGACAGCGGATCTTCTCGCCGTGGGTATACGGCATGATCTACCAGGTCGACAAGTTCGGCGTGATCCGGCCGTACATTGGCATCAGCCACACGGTCAACGAGGACGAGACGGTCTGGACGGTCAAGCTGCGTGAGGACGCTGTCTTCCAGGACGGCACTCCGATCACGGCGGCCGACTTCAAGGCCTACTGGGAGCACGGCGCGAAGCCTGAGAATATCGTTGCGTGGGGCGGCGCGAGCCTGTCCCTGGGCGACATCGCGGGCTGGGAAGAGCTGCGCGCGGGCGACGTGACCGAGGCCGAGGGCCTGGTCGCTGTCGACGACCACACCCTCGAGATCACGACGGCCATCCCGTTCCCGACCTGGCCGCTGGCCATGGCGTCCTGGCACTCGGGCATCTCGAAGCTCGACCAGGTCCAGTCTGACGAAGAGTGGTTCACCAAGCCGATCGGCGCTGGCCCGTACAAGTGGGAGACGGATCCTGACACGAAAGTGTACACGGCTACGGCCGACGTTGCCGAGTTCTGGGGCCCCTCGCCTAACATCAAGGTGCTGCACGGCCTGAACATCACCGACAACCAGGTCAAGGTGATCGCGTTCGAGAACGGCGAGCTCGACCTGATGGCGATCGACAGCGCGACCTACGAGGCTGCGCTGGACCCGAGCCATCCGTTCAACCCGCTGCTGGTGGTAACCCCGTACGGCGGCCTGTGGTTCATCAAGAACAAGATCGACATGGCGCCGCTGGAGGACCTGCTGGTCCGCAAGGCGCTGGCGCACGGCGCGGACATGCGCTCGATCGTCAAGGCGGTCTGGGGCGTGACCGAGGACTTCGCGACGGGACTGATCTCGCCGCTGATTCCTTGCCACAACCCGGATGCCCAGGGTCACATCTACGATCCTGACCTGGCCCGCCAGGAGTTGACCACGTCCTCGTACGGCAGTGCGGACAACCTACCGCCGCTGCTGATCGACCTGGCCCGTCCGCTCATGGTCAACATGGGCGTCGCGGTCAAGGAGTACTGGAAGGACAACCTCGGCATCGATCTCGACATCCTGAAGCGCGAGAGCGGCATGCCTCGGCGAGAGGCGTCGCAGTTCTACCGCATCAGCCTGGGTTCGTGGATACCGGACCCGATCCAGATCGTAAGCAACCTGACCCGTAAGGACTCGATCGAGGGTCTGAGCAACATTCCGGGCGGTTACCCGGTGATGGACGCGCTGGTAGAGCACGCGCGGTCGCTGGCGCTGGACGATCCAGAGCGCTGCGCGGCGTGGCAGGCGGTCGAGGAAGAGTACATGGACAAGGTGTACTTCATGCCTATCCGGTGGGTCGGCGGCTCGAAGTGGATCGTGCAGCCGTGGGCGGTTGGCTTCGAGAGCACAAGCAACAAAGAAATCAACACGATGCCCTGGATGTACATCCTGAAGCACTAGACCGGACCGCATAACCGACGATAAGTCGAAGGGCCCCGGGGCAACTGCCCGGGGCCCTTTGTCGTTCCCCACGGTAGGCCCACGGCGCCGGCGGACGTGCGTCGAGTTCTTGCGAACCAAGGCGCCGGCCGCCCCGGCCAAACGCAACGGGCGCGGTCCGACTGAAGCAGTGGACCCGGATCACGGATGCCGGAGATCGACGGTCCGCCGCCTCGGACTCCGAGGTATTGACAGCGATTCGGGCGCCTCTATAATTGGGCCCACTGGACTACGCCCTTTAGTGATTGGGAGCAATAATGGTGCGTAAAATGGCGAAATCAGGAATTCTGCTCTTGATGGCCGCATCCATCATCTCGCTGGTCGCGATCGCGTCCTGCGCGGCGGAGGAGGCAGCGGAGCCGGTTGCGCCCCAAGCTGCGTCGCAGCCTGTAGACCCGGCCCAGCCGCAGGCGGCCACCGGCGGGCCCGCGGCGCCGCGGGCCGCGATGGCGGCGGACACGCCGCTGCCCGCCCAGGCGGCTGCGGACCCCGACGCGCCCCAGGCAGCGGACGCGGGTCCGAGCGGACCCCGCGCGAAGGTAGAGACGAGGACAGGACCGGAGGGCGGCGGGCCGCAGCTCCACGACTCGCAGGTCGCGATGTCCGTGGGCCGCTTCCGGAGCACGATGGCCCCGTGGCGCGATGGCGGCGGAAACAGGATATTCTCGACGCAGGTCTTCGGCCCGCCCTTCATCATCAACCAGAAGGGAGACGTGCTGCCGTGGATCGCGACGGGTATCACCTCCAACGACTCGCTGGACGTCTGGACGCTGAAGATACGTGAGGATGCCGTCTTCCAGGACGGGACCCCGATCACGGCGGCCGACTTCAAGGCTTACTGGGAGCACGGCGCGAAGCCCGAGAACATCGTCGCGTGGGGCGGCGCGAGCCTGACCCTTGGCGACATCGCGGGCTGGGAAGAGTTGCGCGCTGGGGAGGTGACCGAGTCCGACGGCCTGGTCGTGATCGACGACCAGACGCTGGAGGTTTCGACGGTGATCCCGTTGGCCACCTGGCCGCTGAACATGGCCGCATGGCATGTCGGCATCTCGAAGCTCGACCAGGTGAAGGCCGACGACGACTGGGGCAACGCCCCGATCTCGGCGGGCCCCTTCAGCCTGAGCTACGATCCTGACAGCGGCCTCACCGAGGTCACCAGGGTCGACCTGGCCGGCAAGCAGTGGAACGGGCCGCACGCCACGCCCATAATCGAGAAGCTCTCGCTGCCGGTGATTCCGGACCGCCAGGTCCAGGTGATCATGTTCGAGAACGGCGAGCTGGACGTGATGTCGATCGATTCGACGACGTACGAGGCGGCGCTGAACCCGAGCCATCCGTTCAACCCGCTGCTGTACATTTCGCCGTACGGCGGCCTTGGGTTCACCAAGCTGAAGATCGACATGGCGCCGCTGGAGGACCTGCTGGTCCGCAAGGCGCTGGCCCACGGCCAGGACATGGAGACGATCGTCAAGGCCGTATGGGGCTCCACGGCAACCAGGGCCAAGGGCCTGATATCCAGCCTGATCCCATGTCACAACCCGGACTCCGATCCCCAGTACTACGATCCAGACCTGGCCCGACAGGCCCTGTCCGAGTCGACCTACGGCAGCGGCGACAACCTGCCCCTGCTGCTGATCGACCTGGCGCACCCGACGACCATCGCCATGGGCGTCGCGATGAAGGAGTACTGGAAGGACAACCTGGACGTGGAGCTGGATATCCTCCGACGCGAGTCGGGCATGCCCAGGCGCGAGAACTCGCAGTTCTACCGCATCAGCCTGGGTTCGTGGATTCCCGACCCGATCCAGATCGTGAGCAACCTGACTCGCAAGGACTCGATCGAGTCGCTGAGCAACATACCGGGCGGCTACCCGGTGCTGGACGCCATGGTCGAGTACGCCCGGTCGCTGCCGCTGGACCACCCGGACCGCTGCGCCGCGTTCCAGGCCGTCGAACAGGAGTACCTCGAGAAGGTCTACATGATCCCGTTCACCGAGGTGCAGGGAGTCAAGTGGGTGGTGCAGCCGTGGCTCATCGGATTCGAGAGCACGAGCAACCTGGACTTCAACACGCTGACGACGGCGTACATCGCGAAGCACTAGGCGAGTCACTTCGAATAGAGCGGTTCCGACGCCGGTCTGAGCCGGCGTGAGGACAACGGAGTCGACAGAACGTGGGGCCCCGGGAGCGATCCCGGGGCCCACGTGTGTTGCCGGGGAATGGATGGGGCGATCAGGCGGGACATTCTGCGGAATGCTCCGGCAGGAAGGCTGAACCGGTGGGGTTGCCCTTGCGAGTTTGCGGATACGGCCGAACACGACCTGTGGGGCGCGGCTTCGCGGAATTCAGAGGCCTCCCGCCGCCGCCGGGGCGGTCTTGACAGCTATCGGAGCGCTCCCTATTATTGCAAGGACGCGTTGAACCTTAAGTGATAGAGGTCGAACCAATGAGTAACGTTCTGAAATCGAGAGTATTGCTGCTCGTTGTGGCAGCGATCGCGGCTATGGCAGTCGTCGCGGCTTGTGCCGCCGAGGAGGCGGCCGAGCCGGTCGCGCCGCAGGCTGCCGCGCAGCCGGTAGACCCGGCGCAGCCGCAGGCGGCCACGGGCGGTCCCGCGGCCCCGCGGGCGGCTATGGCGGCGGACACGCCGCTCCCCGCCCAGGCGGCTGCGGACCCCGACGCGCCCCAGGCGGCGGACGCGGGTCCGAGCGGACCCCGAGCGAGGGTAGAGACGAGGACGGGACCGGAGGGCGGCGGGCCGCAGCTCCACGACTCGCAGGTCGCGATGTCCGTGGGCCGCTTCCGGAGCACGATGGCCCCGTGGCGCGATGGCGGCGGAAACAGGATATTCTCGACGCAGGTCTTCGGCCCGCCCTTCATCATCAACCAGAAGGGAGACGTGCTGCCGTGGATCGCGACGGGTATCACCTCCAACGACTCGCTGGACGTCTGGACGCTGAAGATACGTGAGGATGCCGTCTTCCAGGACGGGACCCCGATCACGGCGGCCGACTTCAAGGCTTACTGGGAGCACGGCGCGAAGCCCGAGAACATCGTCGCGTGGGGCGGCGCGAGCCTGACCCTTGGCGACATCGCGGGCTGGGAAGAGTTGCGCGCTGGGGAGGTGACCGAGTCCGACGGCCTGGTCGTGATCGACGACCAGACGCTGGAGGTTTCGACGGTGATCCCGTTGGCCACCTGGCCGCTGAACATGGCCGCATGGCATGTCGGCATCTCGAAGCTCGACCAGGTGAAGGCCGACGACGACTGGGGCAACGCCCCGATCTCGGCGGGCCCCTTCAGCCTGAGCTACGATCCTGACAGCGGCCTCACCGAGGTCACCAGGGTCGACCTGGCCGGCAAGCAGTGGAACGGGCCGCACGCCACGCCCATAATCGAGAAGCTCTCGCTGCCGGTGATTCCGGACCGCCAGGTCCAGGTGATCATGTTCGAGAACGGCGAGCTGGACGTGATGTCGATCGATTCGACGACGTACGAGGCGGCGCTGAACCCGAGCCATCCGTTCAACCCGCTGCTGTACATTTCGCCGTACGGCGGCCTTGGGTTCACCAAGCTGAAGATCGACATGGCGCCGCTGGAGGACCTGCTGGTCCGCAAGGCGCTGGCCCACGGCCAGGACATGGAGACGATCGTCAAGGCCGTATGGGGCTCCACGGCAACCAGGGCCAAGGGCCTGATATCCAGCCTGATCCCATGTCACAACCCGGACTCCGATCCCCAGTACTACGATCCAGACCTGGCCCGACAGGCCCTGTCCGAGTCGACCTACGGCAGCGGCGACAACCTGCCCCTGCTGCTGATCGACCTGGCGCACCCGACGACCATCGCCATGGGCGTCGCGATGAAGGAGTACTGGAAGGACAACCTGGACGTGGAGCTGGATATCCTCCGACGCGAGTCGGGCATGCCCAGGCGCGAGAACTCGCAGTTCTACCGCATCAGCCTGGGTTCGTGGATTCCCGACCCGATCCAGATCGTGAGCAACCTGACTCGCAAGGACTCGATCGAGTCGCTGAGCAACATACCGGGCGGCTACCCGGTGCTGGACGCCATGGTCGAGTACGCCCGGTCGCTGCCGCTGGACCACCCGGACCGCTGCGCCGCGTTCCAGGCCGTCGAACAGGAGTACCTCGAGAAGGTCTACATGATCCCGTTCACCGAGGTGCAGGGAGTCAAGTGGGTGGTGCAGCCGTGGCTCATCGGATTCGAGAGCACGAGCAACCTGGACTTCAACACGCTGACGACGGCGTACATCGCGAAGCACTAGGCGAGTCACTTCGAATAGAGCGGTTCCGACGCCGGTCTGAGCCGGCGTGAGGACAACGGAGTTGATAGAACTGGGGCCCCGGGAACGATTCGCTCCCGGGGCCCCGGCGTTTTCGGGGGCCGGACGAGGGTCAGTGGCCGCGGCTCTGCGGCACCCTGGAAGACGGGACTTCCCGCCGCTTGCAAGTTCATGTATAATGCGGTCAGCCAATTGTGAAACCCTGCACGAACGGGGCGCTCGCAAGGGGCGCGTGGGGGCGATGGTGCGACGGAAGAGAGCTATCTGCCCTATGCAGCGTCCAGGCTGGAGGAAACCCCAACGGGGCCTGAGGTTATCTTCGCGGCGACGGCAGGGATAGCACGGGCGGATCTGGAGGCAGTTCATGTTTGTTTTTGTGGTCAGACGAATACTGCTGTTCTTTCCGGTGTTGTTCGGCGTGCTCATAGGCACCTTCGCCTTCATCCACTACGGACCGGGCGATCCGCTGTCGATCATGTTCGGCGAGGACGACTACGAGAACGACCCTGAGATCCTGGCGCGCCTGCGCAAGATCTACGGCCTCGACCGACCCTTCATGATCCAGTTCGGAGACTACGTCTGCGGCAGCCTGTGCGTGCCGGATGCGAGGAACGAGGGCATCATCCGCGGCGACTGGGGCAAGTCGCTGCGCTCGCAGCGGGACATCGCGGACATCATCCAGGCCTCGCTCCCGATCTCGGCGCAGCTCGGCCTGGCTTCGTTTATCATCCTGTACACCGTCTTCGTCCCCTTAGGGATCCTCGCGGCGGTCAAACAGAACACGTGGATCGACTACTGGATTGTGGCAGGGTCGATCGCGGTCAACTCCGTGCCGGTGTTCGTGCTGGGCCCGATGGTCATGATCGTGGTGGTCCTCAAGCTGCAGATCATGGATACGCCCGTCGGGTGGGAGGGGCTGTTCACTACGAACTCGATCCTCCCGGTGGCGTTGATGTCGCTCGGCGGCGCCCTGGGCATCGTGCGGATGACCCGCGCGGGTATCCTGGAAGTCGTGAGACAGGGCTACGTGCGGACGGCGCGGGCGAAGGGCCTGAAGGAGCGGATGGTCATCAGCCGCCACATCCTGCGCAACGCCCTGACCCCGGTGCTGACAGGCTTCGGGCCGACGCTCGCGGGCTTCCTGACGGGGGCATTCCTCGTCGAGCTCGTGTTCGGCATACCCGGCTTCTCCAACGCATTCATCTCCGCCTTCCAGGGCCGTGACTTCCCGATGATCCTGGCAGGCACGATGCTGGGCACGGCGATGTGGATCGTCTCTAACCTGGTGGTCGACCTGCTGTACGGGGTGCTGGACCCGCGGGTCAGGTACGAATAGGCGGCGACGAGAGCCGCCGACAATCTGAAAGGGTAGGATTGTGCCATGGCTGACACCGTAGAAGAGTCTGGAGTCCAACCAGCCGCCGAGAGGCGGTCCCTGGCGACGGAGTTCGAGGCCGTCAAGCAGCGCAGCCTGTGGATGGACGCGCTGGAGCGGCTCGTGCGCAACAAGGCCGCCGTCGTCGGGTCGATCATCGCTATCGCCATCATCCTGATGGCGGTCGTGGGCCCGTATATCGCCCCTTACGACTACCTCCGAAACGACTTCAGCCGCATCGCGGAAGCGCCGAGCTGGGACCATTGGATGGGGACCGACGTGCTTGGGCGCGACTTCACGAGCCGGATCCTGAACGGCGCCAGGACGGCGGTCTTCGTGGCCGTGGTCGTGCTGGTCATCAGCGTGACCATAGGTGTCACCCTGGGGGCGACGGCAGGGTTCGTGGGCAGATGGGTCGACGACGTCATCATAAGGATCGGGGAGCTGTTGTCCGCGTTCCCCAACATCCTGATGGCGGCGTTCCTCAGCGTCACCATGCGTGAGCCGGTGACGATCTTCCTCGCGGACATCTACTCGAAGACCGAGTGGGGCATCCTCAACCAGCGGATATACATCGACTACTTCATGATGTTCGGCGCGATCTCCGCCACCGAGTGGGTGGGCTACGCGAGGCTGGTGCGAGGACAGGTGCTCTCGCTCAAGGAGATGGGGTTCATCAGGGCGGAAAAAGCCCTCGGCGTCCCCCAGCGGATGATCATCACCAAGCACCTGGTGCCGAACGCGATATCCCCGATCGTGGTGTCCGTATCGGCCGGTGTCGGCGGCGTCATGCTCACCGAATCTACGCTGAGCTTCCTGGGCCTTGGAATCCAGCCGCCCGCGGCGAGCTGGGGCAACATGGTCTCGGAGAATCTGACGCGCTGGCGCTACGATCCACACCTGGTCGTGATGCCTGGGATGGTCCTGGCAGTCGCGGTGTTCGGGTTCAACTTCCTGGGAGACGGGCTGAACGACGCCCTGAACCCGCGGGCCATACAACGATAGAGGTACGGTGAACAGGGGCATGACCACCGAAAACGTTCTAGCAGTAGAGGGCCTGGAGACCCACCTCGGCTCCCGAGAGGGTGTGATCAAGGCCGTGAACGGCAGCAACTTCACGGTCGACAAGGCGGAGACGCTTTGTATCGTGGGCGAGAGCGGCAGCGGCAAGACGATGACGGCGCTGTCGATCATGGGACTGGTGCCCAGCCCGCCTCTGGAGCTGATGACGGGCAAGATCATCCTTGACGGAGAGGACATCCTGTCGCTGACCGACACGCAGATCAGGCAGCGGCGCAGCACGAAGATGGGGATGATCTTCCAGGACCCCGAAAACTCCCTGAATCCCACGGTCAAGATCGGACCGCAGATCGCGGAGACGATGCAGGTGCACCTGGGTGTCGACGAGAAGACCGCCCGCAGCCGGGCCGTTCGACTGATGGACAGGGTCGGCGTGCCGTCCGCCGCGTCTCGGTACTACGACTATCCCTTCCAGTTCAGCGGTGGAATGCGGCAACGCGTGATGATCGCCATCGCCCTGTGCTGCGATCCCCTGTTGCTGATCGCCGATGAGCCGACGACGGCGCTCGACGTTTCCGTCCAGGCGCAGCTGCTGGACCTGGTCAGGGAGCTCAAGGCGGAGCGCGGCATGTCGGTCATCTGGATCACCCACGACCTCGGCGTCGTAGCCGAGCTGGCCGACCGCGTGGCCGTGATGTACGCGGGGTACATCGTGGAAGAGGGCCCGGTGGACGATATTTTCTTCCGCCCGAAGCACCGGTACACCGCGGCGCTCCTGGAGTCCCTGCCGAAGGTCGAGCGGAAGGGCAATGTCCTGACAGCCATCGGCGGCATGCCGCCGAGCCTTGCGAATCTGGACGCGGGATGTCCCTTCGCTCCGCGGTGCTCCGGACCGGTGGACCGCTGCTGGGAAGAAAACCCGACGCTCACGGACATGGGCGGAGGCCATATCGCCGCGTGCTGGAATCCGCCGACTGAAGCCGAGGTGGCGGCGGCACAGGCTTAGCCGCAACATCGGCGGCCCCCAATTCAAATGTCGAAAGGACAGACCTGATGGTGGCAACGAACGACGCCCAGACCGAGGACCTCGTCGATATCCAGGATCTCGAGACCTACTTCGAGGTCGGCACGAAAGGCATCGTCCTCGGAATCATGGCCGATCGCAAGACGGTGCGCGCGGTCGACGGAGTCAGCCTGAAGATCCGGCAGGGCGAGACGATGGGCCTGGTGGGGGAGAGCGGCTGCGGCAAGTCTACCCTCGGCTACAACCTCGTACAGCTGGAGCGCCCGACCGGGGGCAAGATCTTCTTCGAAGGTGAGGACATGGCCGGCGTGTCGCGCGGCCAGCTCCAGAGGATCCGGCGGCGGCTGCAGATCATCTTCCAGGACCCGCAGTCGGCGCTTGACCAGCGGATGACGATCGGCGACGCGATCGCCGAGCCGATCAGGGTGCACGAGATCGTACCCGAGGACGAGATCGACGACCGCGTCGTGGACCTGCTGGCGACCGTGGGCCTCAACCCCTACATGCGCAACAGGTACCCGCACGAGTTCAGCGGTGGTCAGCTGCAGCGAATCGTGATCGCGCGGGCGCTGTCGCTGGAGCCGATCTTCATCGTCTGCGACGAGCCGATCTCCGCCCTCGACGTGTCGATTCAGGCGCAGATCATCAATCTTCTGGAGGAGCTGCAGGACCGGTTCGGGCTGACGTACCTGTTCATCTCTCACGACCTCCGCGTGGTCCGGCACATCAGCGACCGCGTGGCCGTGATGTACCTTGGGAAGCTCGTCGAGTTCTCCGAGACGGACGAACTCTACGACAATCCCCTGCACCCGTACACGCGAGCGCTGCTTTCCGCGGTGCCCGCCGGAGACCCGGCCGAGGCCAAGGAGAAAGTCCGCATAGCGCTGGAGGGCGACGTCCCGAGCCCGATCGATCCGCCGAGCGGCTGCCGTTTCCGGACGCGCTGCCCGATCGCGATCCCGTCATGCGCGGACGAGGTGCCTCCGCTGCGCGAGGTCGCCGACGGCCACTGGGTCGCTTGCCAGCTAGTCTAGCTAGAGAGGTCCCGCACTGCGAACCTTTCTGATCGTCGGCTACCGGCTGGCGCTGGTAGTCCTGCTAGTAACGTTCTTCGCCTTCGCGACCCTTGATCATCCGGTCCTGCGGACCTTGTACGCGTCGTTCGAGGCGCTGCGCGACACGTTCAAGAGCTACTACGACTTCCTGACCAGCATCCACGAGCACACGGACACGTGGTCGTTCGTGGGCGAGGCCTATCTGCGGACGATGCTGCTGCTGCTGACCTCGGTGGCGCTGGGCTCGCTGATCGGGATCGGCCTCGGCCTGATCAGCGGACTCAGGCCCGGCTCCAGGATCGCCGGCGTCGCGTCGTACATCAGCTTCCTCGGAGTGTTGACTCCGAGCTTCCTGCTCGGCATCTTCGTTCTGCTCGCCTTCGTGCGGTATATCAGCCCGTTCTTCGGGATACGGTTCGTGCTCCTCGATCCAAGCGTGGAGATCCTGGATCCCCGGCGGTTGATCGCGCCCGCACTCGTGCTCTCGGTCCGCCCCATGGCCTACATGGCGCAGGTGACGATCGGAGCGCTCCAGGAGGTGATCCATCGCGACTACGTGCGGACGGCATACGCGAAGGGTTTGCGTTACCGCGGCATCCTCGGGTGGCACATCCTGCCGAACATAGCCCTTCCGGTGCTGACGGCGGTCAACTCCTCCTTCTTCTTCGCGCTGAGCAGCGTCTTCGTGATCGAGTGGCTCTTCAACTGGGCGGGCGTCGGCTACTATCTGCTGCAGGCGGTCCTGGGGCGGGACAGCATCCAGGCTGCCTACCTGCTCGTGTCGATCGCCGCGACGCTGTTCGTGGTGAACGTACTCATCAGGCTGGCCATCCGCCAGATCGACAAGCGAATGGCCGCGTTGGAAACGGGGACGACTTGAGGCTGGGTAGAGACAGGGACGTGGCAAAGTGATGCAGCTAAGGGCTCCTACGCCCCCGCCGGTGAGCGTCTGGTGGATGAGGTTCTCCTGGGTGCTGATCGCCCTGGTCATCGCCCTGGTTGTGCTCAGCCAGGTGCTCCGGCAGTGGCTACCGCACGTCAAGGTGTCTGCCTGGATGAGGCGGCGGGCCCTCCGAGAGCGGACCGAGATCAGGCTCGGAAGGAGCTTGACGGAGCGGGTCGTCACCGGCGGCGTGCGGTTTCTCTCGAACACTTCCCTCGTATTGGGCAGTGTCATAGTCCTCGTTCTCATCGTGGCGGCGTTCACGCCACAGGTGTTGGCGCCGTATGAGAAGGACCTGGACATAGGCCGTTTTCTCCAGATGATCCAGGGCGAGCTGATGGCGCCGCCCATTCCGCCGAGCCCGCCCTATCCGCTCGGCACCGACCACGAAGGCCGCGACGTGCTCACCCAGATCATCTACGGCACGCGCCTGACCCTGGGGCTGGCCCTCGCGGCGACGGTGCTCAGGCTGACGATCGGTGTCGGGCTGGGAGGGGTCGCGGGCTGGAGGCAGAGCGGCGTCAGCCAGCAGATACTGTCGCTGGCGCAGGTATCGGCCTCCGTGCCCAGCCTGCTGTTCGCATACCTGTTCATCGTATCGATCGGACCGCAGCAGGGATTCGGCGTCTTCCTGCTCGGCCTCGCGCTGACCGGCTGGGCCGAGCTGACAAACCTCGTCAATGGCGCAATCGCGTGGATCAAGGCGCAACCCTACATGGAGGGCGCCCGTACGCTGGGTTCTACGCCCGGCCACCTGATTCGACGGCACGTGTTCCCGAACCTCGCGCCTCAGTTGCTGCCCGCGTTCGCCCTCGAGCTCAGCGCGGCGACGCTGATCCTGGCCGAACTGGGGTTCATCGGCATCGTGTTCGGGGAGCGTGCCCCTTCGAGCGTCCCCCAGTCGCTGAGAGTCGTGCAGGCGGCGGAGTGGGGCGGCATGCTGTCGGGCTCACGGTTGCTGCTGTTCAACAAGCCGTGGCTGCCGCTGATGCCGGCCCTGGCGTTCCTGGTAGCCATCCTCGGCTTCAACCTGTTCGGCATCGGCCTCCGCGGCTGGCTGGACCCGTACCGCTCCTCGTAGCCGCCTTCCGGGCGGCCCCGCCAGGTCGGTTGCTCCTCCCTTGGGAGTCAAGGCGCTCTCGTGCGGCCTCCGGCTGGCGTGATTCGACGATCCCACCCGCGGAGGAAGCGGCCCGGCGGGATGCCGCAGCGGACCCCGTTCGCCCTGGGTGGCCCGACGCTTCGTCGGGGTGTATCGAAGGGCCGGCACAACCGAGTCTCCTGGCGGGGCCGAGACGAGTATTGGCGGCAAGGCTGCGTGCGCCCCTCGATACGCTTCGCTACTCGGGGTGAACGGGTTGTGCGGACACCTCGAGTCTGAACAGTTACCGTGCGCCCGCCGACCGGCGTGACTCGACGATGGACGGAGGAAGCGGCCGGCTGGATGCCAGCGCGGATCGACGGCGGCAGAGCAGGGGACTTCCGCGGCCGCCCAGGTCGACGCAGCCCCTGGGTGTCAAGGGGTTACCGTGCGTCCTCCGGCTGGCGTGATTCGACGATAGACGGAGGACGCGGCCGGGGATCGACGCGGCGGAGCAGGGAACTCGGCAGCTGCGCCAGGCCGGCGCTGCTCCCTGACACTGATGCGGCTGAGTGGGGAACTCCGCGGACGCGCCGCTAGTCGTCGAGGAAGTCCCTGAGCTTCTTCGAGCGGCTGGGGTGGCGCAGCTTGCGAAGCGCCATCGCCTCGACCTGGCGGATCCGCTCTCGCGTGACGCCGAAGACCGATCCGACCTCCTCGAGGGTGCGAATCCGGCCGTCGATCAGGCCGAACCGGAGCTGAAGCACCTGCGCCTCGCGCTCACTGAGCGTGTGGAGCGTGTCCTCGATCTGCTCCTTCAGCAGCTGGTAGGTGGCGGCGTCCGAGGGGCCCGGGGTGTTCTTGTCCTCGATGAAGTCGCCCAGGTGGGTCTCGGTCTCGTCGCCTATCGGCGTCTCCAGCGACGCCGGTATCTGGAAGTACTGGATGATCTCCCTGACGCGCTCCGGCGTCACCTCCATGCGCTCGCCGATCTCCTGGGTCGTCGGCTCGCGGCCGTACTCCTGCACGAGGCGCCGGGTGACCTGCTGCAGCTTGTTCATGATCTCGGTCATGTGGACCGGGATCCTGATCGTGCGGGACTGGTCCGCGATGGACCGGGTCACCGCCTGCCGTATCCACCAGTGCGCGTACGTGCTGAACTTGTAGCCCCTGCGGTAGTCGAACTTCTCGACGCCGCGCATGAGACCGATGTTGCCCTCCTGGATCAGGTCGAGCAGGCCGAGACCGCGGCCGAGATACTTCTTGGCGACGCTCACGACGAGCCGGAGATTGGCCTCCGCCAGGTGGCGCTGCGCCGCCGCGCCCTCGTCCTTGGTGCGGGTGAAGTACCGGGTGAGCAGCGGCTCGTTGTCCTGCAGCCGCTCGGCGAGGTCGCCGGAGTCCCGCTGCTGCGCCAGCTCGCTCAGGGTCAGGCCCCCGCCGAGGGCGCCCACGGCTTCGGGCGGCAGCAGTCGGCAGTCGAGCGACAGGCCGACCATCTCGTCCCGGACCTCCTTGGGGTCGCGATTGACCGAGTCGGCGATCGCGTTGACCAGTTCCTCCGGCAGATCGCCGTCGAGCGTCTCCCTGATGTCGGGGTCGTATACGAGCTCCATGATCGTCGGCTCTTTGCCGAGACCGAGGTGGGCGGATACCGCTCCGGCGAGCTCCTCCGACGCGGAGAGACGTTCGATCATGCGCTTGGCGACGCCCGCGGCGCTGGCCTCCGCGCCTTCGTCCGCAAGCTCGTCTTCGATGGTCGTGATGTGCTTGGCAGCCTCGATCTGGCGCGCCAGCGTCCGCTCCTCCGGCTTGGTAAGGAGAGCGACCTTGCCGATGTCGCGGAGGTACATCCTTATCGTGTCGTCGGTACCGTCGGCAGCGGAGGGGTCGGGCTGCGGGACAGCCTGGCGCTCCCCGTCCATGCCGGACCGGTACTCCAGCTCGCCGTCGGCGCGCTGGACGAAGTACCCCGCGGACTCCTCTTCGACGCTCCCGTACGCGTCGTTGCTCCGAGGCCGGGCGTCCCACAGAGTCTCCAACTGCTCCCGTGGTGTTGACTCGTCCTCCATGACGTCGATGTCTGCCCTCTCGTCGGTAACCTGTGATTCCATTACTTGGGTTCCAATCCTTTGCTATGTCAAAGGGGCGGCTGTCACAACGTTGGGGACTCGAGCGCGGATCGGATGCGACGGATTGGCGATCCTTGCGGTATCGTCGAAACGGGTGTCGGCGAGGTCGACCGCGGCGGCCGCAGGTGAGCGGCCTGCGGCTTGGGGAACTCCCCCTCCGCATGGCAGTCCGCGATTTGGGGCGCGCCGATTTCCACAATCCTAGCCGAAGCATACCACGAAATGCGGCGCCCTGCAACCGTCGAAATTCGCCGGGCGCGTGCCGCCTTCCGGCGGGCCCTCGCCGGCCCCGACTCCACGCGTCGGCCCATGGGCGCGAACGGATGCGGGCACGGTCCATGGGAGCCGCCCCAACCGGTCGGCGCGGAAAGGGCCGGCATCTGGAGCCTACCATTTGGCAACGGGCCAGGCAATCGGTAGCATAGGTCAGAATCCGGGCAAGAATCGGCGCCGCCGCCCGCGGTCGGCCCGGCAGCAACGTGGAGGTTTACGCATGAGCTACGAGGGTTCTCACCAGGAGTACGAAGTCGTCTGCGACCAGCGCGTGATGATGCCGATGCGGGACGGCGCCAGGCTGGCGACGGACATCTACTATCCCGCGGTCGGCGGCCGCCGCGTCCCCGGCAGATTTCCCGTCCTCCTGGAACGCACGCCCTACAACAGGAGAAATCCCAGCGCCGTCACGAACGGCAAGTACTTCGCCCGCCGCGGCTACGTCTGCGCGATACAGGACGTCAGGGGCAGGTTCGACTCGGAGGGCGAGTGGTACGCCTTCGCGAAGGAGGCGCCCGACGGCTACGACACGGTCCAGTGGATCGCCGGGCAGCCGTGGAGCGACGGCCAGGTCGGGACCCTGGGAAGCTCCTACTCCGGCAGCGACCAGTCCGCCCTGGCGACGCTGGACCCGCCCGGGCTCGCTACGATGATCGTCGGCGTCGGCGCCTCGAACTACTACCACTGCTCGATGAGGCAGAACGGCGCTCTCGAGCAGCGGTTCCACGTCTACGTCTTCCGGATGGCGTGCACCAGCAAAGAGGCCCAGGCAGACCCGGACCTGCGCGCCGCTCTGGAGAAGGCCTTCAACGAGGACATGCCCCAGATCGTAGACCGGTACCCGTTGCGCGAGGGCGCGACGATCCTGAGTCGACTGCCCTCGTACGAGCGGTGGGCCATCGACATCCTCACCCGCGGCGACTACGACGACTACTGGAAGCAGCGGGGCTACGCCATCTCCGAGTACTACGAGGAGCACGCCGACGTGCCGACGATGTACATAGGAGGATGGTACGACTCGTACGCGAGGGCCACCTGCGAGAACTTCGTTGCCCTGAGCAAGATGAAGAAGACCGACCAGAGGCTCGTCATGGGCCCGTGGACGCACGGCGGGTGGGAGGTCACCTTTGCGGGAGAAGTCGACTTTGGCACCGAGTCCCACGTTCACCTGAACGACTTCAGGCTGCAGTGGTTCGACCACTATCTCAAGGGGCTGCACACGCCCGTCGCGGGGTGGTCCCCGGTTACGATCTTCACCATGGACCCCGGCGACCGACAGGACCGCAACGACGCGGGCCGGCTGTCGCACGGAGGCCGGTGGCGCGGCGAGCCGGACTGGCCGCTGCCCGGCACCGAGTTCACGCCGTACTACATCCACGGCGACGGGTCGCTGTCCCCCGACCGGCCCGGGGACGGCGCGTCCGCTCCCACAACCTACACGTTCGACCCCAAAGACCCGGTGCCAACGATGGGGGGCGGTCTCTCGGCCGCGGACGTCATCATGAGGGCCGGCGCCTACGACCAGAAGGGCAGGCTCGACTTCCACGGCTTCGAGGACACCCTGCCGCTCAACTCCAGGGCCGACGTACTGTCCTTCCTGACGCCCGTGCTGGAGGAGGACGTCGAGGCGACGGGGCCGATCGAGATGCACCTGTGGGCGGCCTCCTCCGCCGTGGACACAGACTTCACCGCGAAGCTGCTCGACGTCTACCCGTCGGGCGGAGACTACGCCGGGGGGCTGGCGATCAACATCACGGACTCGATCATCCGGGCCCGGTACCGCAACGGCTGGGAGAGCCCCGAGATGATGGCGCCGGGCGAGCCGTACGAGTTCGTCTTCGAGCTGTATCCGACCTCGTATGTGTTCAGAGCCGGGCACCGTGTTCGCCTCGATATCAGCAGCAGCAACTGGCCGCGGTTCGACGTCAATCCCAACACCGGGGGGCCGCTGGGCCTCGAACGCTCCTACCAGGTTGCCGTCCAGAGCGTCTTCCACGACGCGAAGCGGCCGTCACACGTGGTGCTGCCGCTGCAGCGCGCATAGCCCGCCCGGACTCCGCCCGTCGGCTACCCGGCGCCGACGGGCGGGCGGCCCGCCCTGATATAATCCGGGCAGCGCTTCGCGAGATGCCGGAGGGGCTTTCTCGCGGCCGTCGACAGCGTTGTTGCACACCTCGAAATCCGAACACGGAGATATGTCGTATAACTATGTATGAGATGAGAGCCACAGTGGCCGAAATCGCCGACCGCATCTCGAAGATAATGGTGCGTCTTTGACGTGGACTCCAAGGAACGACATATCGCGACCCTGGAGCGAGAGAGCGCCGCTCCGGCGTTCTGGGACGACGCCCATCGGGCCCAGGACAAGATGCGGACGTTGGCCGGACTCAAGACCGAGGTCGACGAATGGAGATCGCTCGAGAGGGAGGTCGGCTCCATCGGCGAGCTGATCGACCTGGCCTCTGAAGAGCAGGACGAATCGCTTGGGGACACCCTCGCGGCCGACCTCGACAGGGTAACCGCCCGGCTCGAGGAGCTGGAGTTCAAGCTGGTGCTCTCCGGGCGGCACGACCGGCGCGACGCGATTATGGCGCTGCACTCCGGCGCCGGCGGGATAGAGTCGCAGGACTGGGCCGAGATGCTCGCGCGCATGTACGTCAGGTGGGCAGAGAGCAGGGGATACGAGGCGCGAACCCTCGACATATCGCCGGGCGAGGAAGCCGGCTTCAAGAGCGCCGTCCTCCAGGTATCGGGGGACTACGCCTACGGGTACCTGAAGGGCGAGAGGGGCGTGCACAGGCTCGTCAGGCTCTCGCCGTTCGACGCCGACCACGCCAGGCACACGTCCTTCGCCCTCGTAGAGGTGCTGCCCGAAGCGGACGAGGAGGGCGACGTGGCGGTCGACCCCGGAGACCTCAAGATCGACGTATTCCGAGCCGGGGGCGCGGGAGGCCAGAGCGTACAGAAGAACTCGACGGCCGTCCGGATAACCCACGTGCCGACCGGCATCAAGGTGAGCTGCCAGAACGAGAGGTCGCAGTACCAGAACAAGGCCATCGCGATGAAGATACTGCTGGCCCGGCTGATGGAGCTCGAAATGAAGCAGAGGGCCGAGGACGTGGCAAGGCTCAAGGGCGCCCACGTCTCGGCGGAGTGGGGCAACCAGATCCGCAGCTATGTCCTGCAGCCGTACAAACTGGTGAAGGACCACAGGACAGAATTCGAAACATCGGACGCCGACGGCGTGCTGGACGGCGCGCTGGACGGCTTCGTGAACGCCTATCTCGCTCACACGATGGGCAGAGATACCGGGAGCAAGGAAGGGACGCCGGCTGATCGCTAGAACCGCGCGGGGCCGGACCGACGTCTAACCTGTAGAATCAAAGCACCCAGGAGGCCAGGGATGTACAAGACGAAGGCTATGATCGCGCTTCTGCCGATACTGTTGATCGCGTTCGCGGTGGCGGCGGCAGCCTGCGGCGACGGCGCCGATCCGACACCCGCGCCGTCAGAGGCCGCCGCCGAGCCAGCCGCCGAACAGGCCGATACGCCTTCCGCGCGAGCGGACGACGGCGGCGGGATCACCGCGCCGCCCGAGGGCGGTGTCTTCCGAAGGCTGTGGAGCGACCCGCCGACGATGGACCCGCACCTCACGTCGGACACGACGTCAGCGGGGATAGTCGTCGAGGTCTTCAGCGGACTGGTCGCCCTCGACACGGACCTGAAGCTGGTCCCCGACATTGCCGAGAGCTGGAGCATCGACGACGGCGTCGTCTACACGTTCAAGCTCAGGGAGGGCGTCACGTTCCACAACGGCACGCCCGTCACGGCGCACGACTTCAAGTGGTCGATGGAGCGGGCGGCGAATCCCGAAACGGCTTCGCCCGTCGCCGATACGTATCTCAACGACCTCAAGGGCTTCGATGACTACGTCGAGGGACGCGCCTCTGAAATCGTCGGCATCACAGTGATCGACGACCTGACGCTCCAGCTGACCATCGACGCGCCCGTCGCGTACTTCCTCGCCAAGATGTCGTACCCCACGGCGTTCGTCGTCGACCGCGAGACCGTCGAGACCGGCGGGAGCGACTGGTGGGTAGACGATGCCGTGGGCACCGGGCCCTTCAAGGTCCGCGAATACCGGATCGGAGACCGGCTCATCCTGGAGCGCTTTGCCGAATACTACAGGGAGCCGGCCAAGGTCGACGTGATACACATGAACCTCGCCGGCGGCCAGTCGATGGCCATGTACGACAACGACGAGATAGACATCACCGGCGTCGGCCTCTTCGACCTGGACGCGGTCCTGGACGAGAGCGACCCCAGGAACAAGGACCTGCGCGTCGCCCCGCCCGGCTTCGACATCTCCTACATCGGCTTCAACCCCACGCGGCCGCCGTTCGACGACGTTCGCGTCCGCCAGGCGCTCAACCACGCCGTCAACAAGGAGCTGATCGCGCGCGACGTGCTGTCCAACCTCGTGTATCCCGCGTACGGCATCCTGCCGCCCGACTTCCCCGGTTACAACCCCGATCTCGTCGGCCTCAGATACGACCCGGACAAGGCACAGCGGCTCATGGCCGAGTCGAAGTACGGGGCGTTCCTGACGCGGGTGGACCCGGACAGCCCGCACTACGCGTCGGCGCAGGACTACCTGGAAGGCGTCTCCGGCAGCCCCGACGACCTGCCGAGGATCACGCTATCGGTACCCGGCACCGGCGGCACCGTCGGCCTGGACGTCGAGGTGATCCTGCAGATGTGGAGACAGGTGCTCGGGGTCGAGGTGGACATCGAGCAGGTGGAGTGGGCCACCTTCCTGGACGACCTGGACAGGAAGAAATTCCAGGCATACACGTCCGGCTGGCAGGCCGACTACCCGGACCCGCAGGACTTCCTGGACATACTGTTCCACACGGACAGCGGAATCAACCACAGCAACTACTCGAACCCGGCGGTCGATGCCGTGCTCGAGGAGGCTCGGACGGAGCCGGACCCGGCCAGGCGCATTGAGTTGTACCATCAGGCCGAGCAGATGATCGTGAACGATGCCGCGTGGCTGCCGCGCTGGTTCTCGGGCGAGCAGTACGTGCTGATCAAGCCGCACGTATCCGGCTACAGGCTGACGCCGATGATCGTTCCCAAGCTGAAGGAAGTCGCCATCCAGTAGTTGCCAACCGAGGAGCGGACCGTCTTGGGCCGCGGGCCGTCGGCGCGTCACCAGCGCGGCGGCCCGCGGCTTCGCGCGCCGAGCGCGCGTCGCGTCGTGTGAAGGAGTGAAGCCGTGACAGGTTACATAGTGCGTCGGCTGCTCTTTCTCCCGGTAGTCCTGTTCTTCGTCTCCTTCATCACCTTCACACTGTTCCGGATAATCCCGGGCGATCCCGTAGTCGTGATGCTCGGGCCCAAGAACCGCCCCGAGGTCGCCGAGCGGCTTCGGGAAGAGCTGGGACTCAATCGCCCGTTCCTGGTCCAGTATGCCGACTACATGTGGAACTTCGTCCGGGGCGACTTCGGGACGAGCTTCACGAAGCGGGGCGTGCCCGTCCGGGACCTGATCCTGCCGAAGATGTGGCTCTCGGCGCGCCTGTCCGCGGCGGCCATGGCGATCAGCCTGACGATCGGCCTGCCGCTCGGCTTCTTCATCGCCCACAAGCAGGGCTCCTGGATCGATCCGGCCATCGTGACCATCACGCTCGTCGTCATGTCCATACCCATCATGGTGACGCTCCCGGTATTGCTGCTGACCTTCTGCACCAAGCTGCACTGGGTGCCGTGTTCCGGCTGGACCGGCGGCTTCGACACCAAGATCCTCATCCCCGCCGTGGGGATGGGCGTGATCGGCATAGCGGCGCTGGCCCGCCTGATGCGCGCCAGCACACTGGACGTCCTCGGCCAGGACTTCATCCGCACCGCGCACGCCAAGGGACTCTCTCCCGTGCAGGTCGACCGGCGCCACGTCTTCAAGAACGCCATGATCCCCATCGTCACCATCCTGGCCTTCTCGCTGGCCGGGCTGATCGGCGGCTCGTTCATCGTCGAGCGGATAGTGGGCATACCGGGTATCGGAGGCTTCTTCCTCGATTCGATATTCCAGAGGGACTTCCCGGTCACGATGGCGATCACGCTGATCGGCGCGATCTTCTTCGTCCTGGCCAATCTGCTGGCGGACCTCACGTACGCCTACTTCGACCCTCGCATCAGGTACCGGTAGGGGAGATCGACCGGTGGCGACAGCAGTACAGGATGCGTTCGATCTGCGGACGCGGCCGCGGAGGGGCCACTTCGCGCGGGCGGCCTACCGCCTCATGCGAAAGAAGATCGCCGTCGCCTGCATCGTCGCCCTGGTCGTCGTCTACTCCGGCGGCGTCTTTGCGGGCTTGATTGCGCCTCACGACTACGAATTCCAGGACTACAGCCTGATCAACAAGGGCCCCAGCTTCGTCTTCGACCAGGGGCCCCTGGGGTTCTGGACGGAGTCGCACCTGGCGGGGACCGACCGGTTCGGGAGGGACATGTTCACCCGCGTCCTCTGGGGCATCCAGAACACCGTCATCCTGACCGTCGTCGCGATGCTGACCGGCGGGCTCGTCATCGGCGTCACGCTGGGCTTGGTCAGCGGGTACTACGGAGGCCGGACCGACGCCATAATCATGCGCACCGGCGAGATATTCACCTCCTTCCCGGACATACTGCTGGCCATCATCCTGGCCGCTACTCTCCGGCCGCGGGTCGTCGAGTGGGTCAGGTGGATCGAGGACAACTCGTTCCTGGACGGCCTGGTCAAGTCAGGGGTCGCGGACTACGTCGTCATATCCCTGGCGCTGGTCAGCTTCGGATGGATCGGCATGGCGCGCCTCGTCAGGGGGCAGATACTCGCGCTGAGGGCGACCCAGCACGTGGAGGCGGCAAGGGCGATAGGCGCATCGACGCCCCGCATCCTGTTCCGCCATCTGCTGCCCAACGCGATAAGCCCCATAGTCGTGTCGGTGTCCATGGGGATGGGCTCCATGGTCGGTGTGGAGATCATCCTGAGCTGGCTCGGCATCGGCATACAGCCCCCCCGGCCCAGCCTGGGCCTCATGCTCTTCGAGGGCGGGGTGAATCTGAGCATCCTGCGCAACTGGCCCTGGATACTGCTCGCACCGGGCATCGCATCCTGGCTGATGGTGCTGGCGTGGAACCTGCTCGGCGATGCCCTGAACGATGTCCTGAACCCGCGTACTCGGTGAGCCGGGCTTGGGCCGGGTAGTCCCAAGTCGACCGGGACGGGCCGCGTCTCCGGCGGCCGGACAGTCGCCTCATGCCCGTTGCGCCTTTCGCCGCGACCGTCTCCCGCTATATCATTGCGGTCGAGCGGTCCCGGCGGGTCCTGACTGTCGCGCCCGCCACAGCCGGGGAGACAGGTCTTGAACAGACACGACGAAACGTGGGCGCCCAAGCCCGCGGACAAGGTCGTCCGGCGGCCACGCATGGCGGGGATACTGCCGGTCCGGATGGAGGTCCCGGCCCCCCGCGTCAAGTCGCCCGCGGTCAGCCCGCCGCTGATCATGGTGTACGCGTTCGGCCTCCTGATCGCGGTCGGGACGCTGCTGTTGACGCTCCCCATGGCCCACAGCGGCGAGGGCTTGGCGCCCCTCGAAGACGCGCTCTTCACGGCGACGTCCGCGGCCACCGTCACAGGACTCGTGGTGGTGGAGACCGCCACCTACTGGACCGTTCCCGGGCAGATCGTGATCCTGCTGTTGATGTTCGTGGGCGGCCTCGGAATCATGACGATAGCGAGCGCGCTGCTGGTACTCGCCGGACACCGGGCGTCGCTGACACATCGCATGGTCATGGGGGAGACGACCGGCGCCGCGGACTTCGCCAACATCGCCAGGATGACACTCTTGCTGTTGGTCTGGGCCGTGGCCGTGCAGGTCGTCGGGTTCCTCGTGCTGCTGGCCGGCTTCGCCCGCACCTATCCGACGGTCGAGGCCCTGTGGCATGCGCTCTTCCAGGCCGTTTCCGGGTTCAACAACGCGGGGTTTACCTCCCTGGCCGATAGCGCGAGCCTGCTCGCGTTTCAGACCGACTACCTGATTGTCGGCACCATCGCCGTGCTGATAGTCATCGGCAGCACCGGATTCTGGGTGGCCGCCGACGTCCTCAGGCAGAGGCGCTTCCGGAGACTGTCGCTCAACTCCAAACTGGTGCTGTTCTGGACCGGTGTGCTCCTCGCGGCGGGGGCCGCGCTCTTCTTCGCCTTCGAGTCCGACAACGAGGCCACGATGGGAGGACTGTCCGCGGCCGACAGGGCCTTCACGTCCGTGTTCCAGTCCGTCAACCGGACGTCCGGGTTCTCCACCGTCGACTTCGGCGCGACGGGCGATGAAACGAACGCCTTCTACATGATCCTGATGTTCGTCGGCGGGGCCGCGGCGTCCGTTGCGGGCGGCATCAAGGTCAACACGGTGGCGATAGTCGTGATCGCCGTAGCCGCGTCGATCCGGGGAAGAGACAGGCCGACGGCCTTCGGCAGGCGTATACCGGACCACCAGGTCCGATGGGCCTTCGCGCTGACCTTCGTGGCCTTTCTGGCCGCGTCGGCAGTCGCGCTCACGCTCGCTGCCATCGAGGACGGATTCCCGCTCATCGAGCTGCTGTTCGAGACGGTGTCGGCGTTTGGCACCGTCGGCTTCAGCGCGGGCATAACGCCCGACCTGTCCGTCGCCGGAAAGCTGCTGCTGGTGGCCGCCATGTTCGTTGGCCGGCTCGTACCGCCCATGGTCCTGCGCGTCGCGATGTCGCCGCAGACCGGGGGCCACCCGTTCCGGTACCCTAGCGACAACGTCCTGATCGGCTAGGTGCCGCCCGGGACCGGCGCGTCGCCGGCTAGCGTCGCCCCGGCCTGAACCGGAGCCCTACCAGGCCCAGGAGCAGCGCGGCGGCCGATGCGTCCCTCGCGCCGCCTGGGAGAGGTGCGCCGCATCCGGATCCCGCAGCCGGCTCTTCCGGCTCCGTGGCCTCCGCCGCGGCTGTCGGCGTGTCGCTCGGCTCGGAGACGCTCCGCTCCGGTAGAGGCGTCGGGGTCTCGCTGGCCGCCGAGATCGTCTCGGTTTCGGGTTGAGGGGTCAGGCTGTAGAGCCCGATCTTGCGCCGCGGCTCGGGCGTCGGCTTGGCCTGGTCCGTGTCCGGCGGCACGTACGGGTCCGCTCCTATCTTGTCGCGCCACAGGTTCTCGAGCTCGATCTGCGTAACGCCGTATACGCGCTCGATCGCTTCCGGTGTCCCGATTCCCTTCTTCATCGTGGCCATCAGCTCGGTCATCTTGTCCGCGCCGAAGCGCTCGATCATGAACTCGACGATGCTGCGCGACTGGCCGTAGAAGATGATCAGGTCGTCGGGATTGCCCGGCGGGGCGACCATGTTGAGCGTCGACTGGAGCACACCGGTCGCGACCGCGAACTCCAACGCGATCTCGTACTCGGGCCCCTCCTCCAGGTTGCCGTACTCGGCCAGCCCCTCGTTCAGCCAGGACGGGATCAACTGGCCTGGGCTGTCGGCCGCTCGGTGGACGAGAATGTGCGTGACCTCGTGGGAGGCGGTCCCCCTTGCCTGGCTGTTGCCCAGGACGAGCAGCACGCCCTCCTCCGAGAACGCCTGCCCGAGGGTCGTGGTATTGCGCGCTATCTCCGCGCTGCGCGGAGGCTGAGCGCGCACCATCTCCAGGCGGTTGTTGTACATCGTCACGCGGATGGGCGACTCGGTCTCGGCGCCAAGCAGCGGCGCCATGATCGCCACCGTTTCGACCATCGCGTCCAGGACGAGCTGCGCCCTCGACTCGACCGGCCCGTGATAGGCCACGGTGATCGAGCTCTCGCTGATCTCGGACCACTCGTAGTTCGGGTCCTCGTAGACGTGCTCGGACGGCTCGGTCTTGAGCTCGTTGCCCTCGACGTCCTCCACCTCGAAGCTCAGCGTTATGATCGTGCCGGGTGGTATGTACGTGGAGCGCGTGTTGGTGCGCCAGAACAGCTCTCCCTCCACCTGCTTGCCCTTGTCGAAGTCGAGGTAGTCGTAGGAGCCGGCCGTCTGCTGCCCGATCCTGACCCTTGCCGCTATGTTCTCTATCTCGCTGGGTCCCTCGAACTGCGCGGTCACGCGGAACCCGTCCGGGAACTCGGTCACGAACGTCGTGGACACCAGCTCGATTCCATCCTCGGCGCGCAGACCGTCGGACGTCGCGAACAGCGACGCCGCCGCGAACGCCAGGACGGCGGCCTGCGCCGCGACCCTGAGAATCTTCTTGCTCATTTGCGCTCCCCGGTTCATCTGGCGCATTCCTCCCGGCCGATCGCGGTCACCTCGTCTGACGCTCCCCCGGCACCGTCGTCAGCGGCGACGGACTCGCCTACGGCCTCCAGAATGCGCTCCATCATCACCTCTTCCGTTACCGTCCCAACGAACTGCACGCGGTCGTTGATGACCGTCCTGGGCACGCTCATTACGTTGTACGCGCGTGCCAGATCGGGAAACTCCCCTACTTCTATTACGTCTGCGGTGACCCGATCGGATTCCAGGGCCAGGAGATGGGCCAGCCCCGCGACGGCCGGGCAGTAGTGGCAGGAGGGGGTGACGAACACCTTGACGTGCACGTCCTCCCGGAGCCGCCTGAGCTGGCGCCGCGTCTCGATCCGGAGACTGCTGTTGCTCGTCGCCGATGCCGTGATCGTGTCGAGCAGCGTCTGCATCTCGTAGCCCGACGGCATCCCGAAATAACGTACGTTGTCTCTTCCCGGCTCGCCGATAAGCACCGCCGGGATTCTGTCGACGCCCAGCGCAAGGGCGCCCTCGGTGTCTCCGTAGAAGTCGATCACCTCGAGGTCGACGCGGTCGGAGAGCTCGCATACCTCCTCGAGCAGCTGCCTGGTCGGCTCGCAGCCCGCGCACTCCCGGCCGGGGATGTAGAGCAGGTTGTTCAGCCGCGTGTACAGCCGGATCGAGACGTCGCGCTTCAGCTCGGTCTCGAACCGCTGGCGGATGGCGTTCCTGGATCGCTCTTGAAGCACGGGCATCGGCGGGCTCTGCGATGTAGTCGGCAATCGAGTCGGGTCCGGCCGACGACTACTCTCATTCTAGCCGATATGAGCCCGCCGTCGCACAGCCTACTTCCCGGAGTCGGGCTCCTGGGCTCCCAGCGCTCGATGGGCGTGGATGACGCGGTGTACCGCGGTGACGGCCGACAGCGCCGCGACGACCGCCAGCACGAGCCAGACGGCGGGCAACCACCACTGACCGGCGATCATGCCCGCGCCCAGCAGCACGACGCGCTGCGGGCGCTGCATCAGCCCGACCTCGCAGTCCACGCCGAGGCCCTCCGCGCGGGCGCGAACGTAGCTGACCATGTACGAGGCGGCGGCCGTCGCCAGCACCAGCGCCGACTCCCACTGCGCTCCACGCTCCGCGTAGAACACGAGCAGGCCGAGCAGGATGATCGACTCCGAGACCCTGTCGACCGCGGAGTCGAGCAGCGCGCCGAAGGCGGACACCCGTCCCGTGGCCCTCGCCACCGCGCCGTCGAGCGTGTCGAACGCCGACGCGCCGAGCATGACGGCGCCCCCGATCGCCAGGTGCCCCATCCCGAGCAGCACCGCGCTCGCGGAGGCGAACACGATGCCCGACATCGTCAATACGTTGGGCGAGAGGCGCAGCGCGATCAGCGCGGACGCGACCGGGGCCTCGAGATACGTGGAGAACAGTCTGCGGGCCGTGTCGGTCTTCAAGGGCTCGGATCGGAGACCTGGAGACGCCCGAAGGCGGGCCGGGCCCCGGCCTCGCGCAGCAGCGACACGTAGAAGTCCTCCACGCGGCCGGCAACCATGTCCCAGTCGAACTCGCGCACCCTGACGCGTCCGCTCTCTCCCAGCCGACGTGCGAGACCGGGGTCCTTCAGCAGGGTGGCTATGGCGTCGGCGAGACCCTCCTCGCTCTTCGGCGGTACCAGCAGCGCCTCCCTGCCGTGAGTGATGACGCTGGAGTAGCCCTCGATCTCGGTGGCGACTATGGGTTTGCCCGCGGCCATCGCCTCCAGCAGGACGACCCCGAAGCTCTCGTGGCCCGTCGCCGGCGTGCAGAAGATGTCGGCGGTCTCGTAGTAGCGGACCTTCTCTTCCTCGGATACGGCGCCCGTGAACAGCACGTCCTCGATCCTGCGCTCGCCGAGCATCCTCGCCGAGTCCTCGTCCAGGCTGCCGGGTCCGACGACCAGCAGCCTGACGTTGGGCCATGACCACTTCAGCCTGGCGAAGGCGCCAAGCAGGTACTTGAGGCCCTTGCGCCGCTCGAGCCTTCCGACGAACAGGATGTTGACCTTCCCGTCGCGGAGATGGGCGTAGGGCAGCGCGCCGTTCGAGTAAGTCCCGACGTGCACCCCGTTCGGGATGATCTCGTAGCCGCCCGGGAAGTGGCTGCTTATGAAGTCGCGCGCCGGCTCCGAGACCGCTATGCACCCATGCAGCCTGTTGAAGTAGCGTCGCGCCAGGGAGACCGTCGCCCGTGTCCACAACCGCGTGCCGTGGAAGCTGTGGAACGTCGCGACGTTCGCCGCGTCCGACAGCTCCAGGACGGTGAGCGGCAGCACGCCGGAGAAGGGCTCGTGCAGGTGCACCACGTCGAACGCCTCCTCGCGCAGCAGGGCCCTCGTCTTCGGCGCCAGCCAGACCGACAGGGAGACGCGCGCGACCGATCCGCCGCTTGGTATCGGGACGGGCCGGCCCATGGGTATGAACCGCTCGTCCGACACGCGGGAGAGATCGGAGCACGGGGCGATGACCCGCACGTCGTGGCCGCGGCTGCCGAGCTGCGCCGCGAGGTGGCGCACATGGTCGGCGACGGCGCCGGGGAACGCGTAGTCGTAGGGCGACACCAGGGCGATCTTCATCGAGGTCGTCCCCAAAGTGGTGCTATCTGGCGGGCCCTCGTTCCATGGAGTAGGGTTGCCAGCGCTTCAGCTCGGAGCGCTCCAGCACGGTCGGATTGACGCAGGCGCGCGGCCACCTTCCCGTGAGCACGAGCGCGACCTCCCGGCCGACCCTCGTCAGGCGCTGCACGTCGAACCGGGCCGACGCCGACGCCGCGTGGGGAGTCAGGACCACGTTGTCCATGTGCAGAAGCGGGTTCTCCGGGTCGGGCGGCTCCTTGGCGAGAACGTCCAGCCCGGCCGCGGCGATTCGGCCCTCCTCGAGAGCCCTGATCAGCGCCGCCTCGTCTACCGTAGACCCGCGTCCGTTGTTGATGAACAGCGCCGTCGGCTTCATCAGCCTGAACTGCTCCTCGCCGAGCATCTTCTCGGTATCGGGCATGCCGGGGGCGTGCATCGAAACGATGTCCGACGCCCGCAGCAACTCGTTCAGCTCGACGGGCTCGACGCCGTAGCTCGAAATCGTCAGCTCTTCGATGTACGGGTCGAAGGCCATCATCCTGAAACCGAACGGCGCCGCCCTCTCCGAGACGGCCCGCGCGACGTGCCCGAACGATATGAGCCCCAGGGTCTGTCCCCTCAGCCGCGGGAACTGGTAGAGGTAGGGACGGCCCTCCCTCCACCTGCCGTCGCGGACCATGTCGTCCATCAGCGTCAGCCGACGGTACGTGCCGAGTATCAGCGACATGGTGTGGTCCGCCACCTCGTCTATGAAGGTGTCGGGCACGTTGGTCACCGGAATGCCGCGCTCGGTAGCGGCGTCCACGTCGACCTGGTCGGTGCCGACGCTGCCGAAGGCGATGACCTTGCAGTTCTCGAGGCCCTCGATGACGCTGCGGGTCATCGGTACGCCGCCGCCGATGATGGCGTCGGCGTGGCGCGCGGCCTCCAGGAACTCTTCATCGCTCGCGGCCGCGACCTCTACGATCTCGGCGCCGATGGGCCTCAGCGCCTCCATCTCGTACTCATAGGTCGTCGGCTTACCCGTACTCGCGGTGACTACCGTGAACTGCGGCAATGGCTCCTCCGTTCGCGCCGTCCCGAAGGTAGCATAGCGTACGCTTCGTCGGGGTGTCCAGACCGCCGGTCCGGCTGGCGGCGGCGCCGCTGTTGACACGTCCCAGGGCCGCTCGTACACTTCGCCTCGCCGCGAAGATGGGCATCGGACCAGGCCCGGAGCGAGGAGGAGACGAGATGGGAATCGTAGTGGGGCAGGGCGACTATCGTTACGAGCCCATCGTCGACTGGGTCAGGCTCCCCGACGGCATCAACCTCATGGAGACCCCCGGCGTGGCGGTCAACTCGCGCGACGAGGTCTTTGCGCTGACCCGGAATACCGATCACCCGGTCATGGTGTTCGACCGGGACGGGAACTTCCTGCGCTCGTTCGGCGGCGGCCTGTTCAGCAGGCGCACGCACGGCATCTTCATCGGGCCGGACGACTCCGTGTTCTGCACGGACGACGGCCGGCACGCGATACGCAAGTTCACCCCGGATGGCGAGCTCCTGATGACGATCGGTGCTCCCGACCGGCCGGCCGAGAAGTGGAGCGGAGAGCCGTTCAACGCGCCGACGCACGCGGCCGCTTCCCCGAACACGGGCGACATCTACATCTCCGACGGCTACGGCAACTCACGCGTCCACAAGTACGACGGCGAGGGCCGCTACGTCCTGTCCTGGGGCGAGCCGGGAATAGACGCGGGGCAGTTCATCCGCCCGCACAACATCGCGGTCGACTCCCAGGACCGGGTGTACGTCGCCGACCGGGAGTGCCACCGTGTACAGGTATTCGACGCGGACGGCGGCTTCATCACGATGTGGAACAACATCCACCGGCCGGACGGCATCTGCATCGGCCCGGACGGCAACCTGTACGTCGGCGAGCTCAACGGCATGTCGGGCGTCGACGACGCGCCGGGTCTCGGCCACCGGATCGGCGTCTACGGCCCGGACGGCGAGATGCTCGCGCGGTTCGGCGATCCCGAGGAGGGTGAGGGCCCGGGGCAGTTCATCGCGCCCCACGGCGTCGCCGTCGACTCCCGCGGCGACATCTACGTCGGAGAGGTGTCGTTCGCCATACGCGGCATGCACATGGACCCGCCGACCGAGCTGCGCAGCCTGACGAAGCTCCGCAGGCTCTGACGTCCGCCACTACCGCCGGCCGCGGCTCCTGATCATCGTCGAGAACAGGGTCGCGGCCACGGCCAGCACGACGCAGGTGAGCATCGTGTCGCTGAAGCCGCGGCCGATGGCCTCGGCCTCGCCGAACTCCCGCAGGTGGGCGCGCTCGCGCACCGCGAATACGGCTCCGGCGAGCGCCACGCCCGAGGAGAACGCGACGTGGCGTCCCATCGCGACGAGGGCCGACGCCGTGCCCAGCCTGTCGGTCGGCACCGCGCCCATGATGACCGAGGTCACCACGGGCTCGAAGAACGCGGAGCCCACCCCGGCCAGCAGCATGGCGGCCAGGATCGCAACCTCGTTCGAGCCGGTCCACTCGAGGGCCACCCACAGCAGCGCCAGCGCGAACAGCCCGTTCCCGAAGACCAGGAACCCGCGCGGGCCGAACGTGTCGGACAGCCATCCGGCGGGGAAGGCCACGACGGCGCGGGCCGCGTAGAACGCCGCTATGAACACGCCCATCTTCGTGGCCGAGAAGCCGAGCGAGTCGACGAAGAAGTACGGCGCCACCAGTATGATCCCCCCGTGGCCCAGGTAGTGGCTGATCTGGACCAGCAGCGCGAAAGTGTAGTCGCGGCTCCTGAACAGCGATGCCTGCAGGATGGGGCGGGCCGAGCGCCACTCCGTCCAGACAAGGACCGGCAGCAGGGCGGCCGCCGCGACCCCAAGGCCCAGCACGACCGGAGAGCCGAATCCGAGCCGCCCGCCCTGGTTGATGATGAGCAGGAACGCCGCCAGCGTGACGAACAGCGTCGCCGAGCCGAGCAGGTCGACGTGGACGCGCCCGCCCGTCGCGCGGTCGCCGGGCAGCACCCGCCACGCGAGGAACGCTCCCAGGAAGCCCAGCGGCGCCCTGGTGTAGAACAGCGACTGCCATCCCAGGACGTCGACCAGAAATCCCCCGATCAGCGGCCCGGCGGACAGCCCGACGCCAACGACGGCGCCGGAGACGCCCATGGCCCTTCCGCGCTCGCCGGCCGGGAAGGCGGCGGCGATGACCGCGTTGAGGTTCGACAGCACCATCGCCGAACCGACGGCCTGCACGATCCTCACGGCGATCAGCACCCAAACGTTCGGGGCCGCCGCCGCCGCGACGATGCCGAACGCGAACACCAGCGAGCCCAGCGTGTACACCCGCTTCCGCCCGTGGACGTCGCCGAGCCATCCGAGCGTCGGAAGCAGGCCGAAGCTGGTGCCCCAGAAGGCCACGCTGACCCAAAGGATCGTCGAGCTGCCGGTGTCGAACGCCTCCGACAGCGCCGGGAACGAAACGCCCACCATGCCGCCGTCCAGCGTCGACATCAGCGTGCCGATCGACACGACCGCCAGGGTCGCCCACTTGCCTCTGGACGCCGGCGCGGCGTGGTCGGGCGAGGCGTCAGCCATGTATCGGCCCGGTCTCGAGACGCGGCCCGGAGCGGCCGGGAACGAAGGGACGGCCGCTCATCGGCGATCGACGGTTGGCGACGCCGTCACGAGGCCACACCGGCGACCTGCCGGCAACGCGTGTCGGCGCGTGGCTTCCAACGGCGTCACTCGGCGAGCCGCCGCCAGATTCCACAGCCGACCGTCTCGAAGGCCGCGTCGGTGTCCCGGACCCAGGCGACCTCGACGCGCGGCGTCAGGCCCGCCGACCAGGCCCCGGCATCGGTCGCCGCGGTGGAGCGGGCATTGAGCCTGGATAGATCGCTGAAGTCGGCCAGCCGCGCCCAGAAGCAGGCCGAAGACGGTGTCGAGGCGCGGTATGTGCCCGGAGCGATCTGCTCCCCGATCAGCCACACCCCGTCGCCGAAGGCCGTTCGGACTCCGGTTGCGGGCGTCGGTACCGGCGTTGGCAGCAGCGACGGCGGCGCGGTCGGTATCATCCCGGCCTCCCGCATCTGGGCCTCGTTGCGCTGGAGGGCGCGGCTGAACGCTCCGGGGTCTCCGAAGTACGCCATGAGGAGAAACATGCCCACGATGAAGGCGATAACCGCCAGCCACTGCTTGTCCGGCCTGCGGCCCCGCCGGCGCTGGCGCTGGGCTTCCTTCTGCTCTTCCTCTTCGTATATCTGCCTGCGCTCTTCGTCGGTCAGATTGTCCAAGGCCTGATTCCCCGGATGCGTCGTCCAGCCCGCCTCACTTCCATGTTCGGCCATGCATCCCGCGAACGCAACCGTCTGCCGCCTCCCGGATTCCCCACCTCCACATTCAATGTCATATCTACCAGCCATCACCTCGTAGGGGCGGTTTCCAACCCGCCCCGTCCCCGCAATGCTGCGCCCCTACCATTTGGGTGGGGGATTGGCCGCTTGCCTTTGCAGATCGCGGAATGGCGGACTGCGCGCCTAACGCCACGACGGAGGCCCCCAGGAAGGGCTGGTGTCGACCCCCGGCTCGGTCGTCAACCGGGTCTCGGCGCCATCCGCCACAGTGACGACGTAGAGCTCCGCGGCGCGGTCGCGCGTCGCGCCAAACGCGATCGACCGCCCGTCCGGCGACCATGACATGCCGGAAAGCTCCGAGATCCCCGAGTCTTGCGTGAGACGTTCAGGCTCACCGCCGTTCAACACCATCACGAAGATGTCCAGGGCTCCGCCCCTGTCCGACACGAAGGCGATGCGCGTCCCGCCTGGCGACCAGATCGGCATGATGTCGTCGCCTGGATGATCGGTCAGGCGCGTCTGGCCTGTCCCATCGACGCCGATGACGTAGATGTCCCAGTTGCCCGCAAGGTCGGAGGCGAACAGGATACTCTCGCCGTCCGGAGACCATTGAGGGGTCGTCTCCCCCGCGTCGTTCCCGGTCAGCCTGGTCCGATTCGAGCCATCGGCATCCATCGCGTGTATCCTTGCGGCGCTGTCCTTGGGCCAGGGCGGGTCGGGAAGGCCCCTGCGGCCCGCCTGGAAGGCGATCCTGAGCCCATCGGGCGACCAGGCCGGAAAGCCCTCCTCGCTCGGGCTATCGGTCAGGCGGGTCACGTTCGAGCCGTCGGAGCCCATCACGTAGATGTCGGCGTGCGGGTCGCGGCGGCGCGTCGTTCTCGCGAACGCGATCTTCTTGCCGTCGGGCGACAGCGCGGGCGTCCACTCCAGGGTGGCGTTGCCCTCGAGCAGCGGCATCTGCTCGGAGCCGTCGGGTTGCATGACGTAGATGTCCGAGCTGCCGCCGCGGCTGGCCCGGAAGACGATTCGTTCATCCTCTGCCGTAACGCAGGCCAGGAACGGCGTGGCCGACGCACCCGCTCCGGCCAGGATGAGCACGGCCAGCAGCGTGGCTCGGACCGTCGATTGCAACGGCGTGCATCCGCCGCGAATGAGAGTTCTCATGGGCGGGGTTACAGCGACCACGAGAACAGCGTGGCCCTGTACATCCTGATCCTCACGGCCAGCGTGTCGGAGAGGCCGGCGACGTTGGAGCGCTCACCCCACGTCACCACGCGGTCCAGGTGGTCTCCCGTGAGAGTATCACAGTCGCCGAAGCCGTAGCCGCTGATCGCCGGCACCTGCGGATAGGTCATCGTGCCGACGACGGGAATCAGCTCGACCGCGACCCAACCACCCGGCTCGGTGCGGTAGTTCAGCCGAAGCTGGCGTGGCGCCTCGTCCGGGTCCTGCAGGGGCGGGAATACGCCGCGGGGCGGCGCCTCGATCGCGTCCGGGCAGTTCTCCGGTGGCCGTTCGCGCTCCTGCCTGAGGGTGAGCTGTCCCAGGTCCCTCGCGCGTATTCCGGCCAGGCGGTCCCGCTGCCAGACGGCGTAGCGGACCGTCCGGCCCATGGGCTCTCCCGGCTCGGGCGGGTACCAGTCGATGTCGTTGTTGTGCAGCCTGTCAGACCCGACGTACGCCAGGCTCCACCGGTCGTCTCCGATCTCGGCGAGGCCGGGGCCTGCGTGGATCTGCCCGGAGTCGTCCGTCCCCGCGGGACCGTTGGGGACGATGGGCCGCTGGCGGTCGGGCCGGAACCAGTACTCGCCGTCGTGGCTGACGCCGAGCTGCAGGTCGATGTTGTCCGTGTTGTGGTGGTACACGGACACGAACATGAGGTGGAGGTCGTCCCGGCCCGGATACGGCGTGTAGGCGTGGCCGTAGAACGACGTGTCCGGCGGGTCCTGCGGATCGGGCTGCAGCACCACCTTCTCCGGGGCGAACCGCCTGAAGTCGGCCGTCTCGGAGCGGCCGACCGTCCTGCGGTCGCCGGTATGGAACCGCAGGTAGCCGACGTAACCGCCGGTGGAGTCGTCGTAGTGCGCTATCGTGTCGCCGTCGACGAACTCGGCGAGTAGCGGCCTGTCTATCGCGGTCCAGCGAAGGCCGTCCGGGGACACTGCGCCGACGAGAAATCCCTTCAACTGGCCCCACTTCCCGGTGTAACCCTCACGCAGCTCCTCCTGGAGCTCGAAGTTATCATAGGCCGTCGGCCCCAGCTCCACGGGCAAGCCGTCTGCGGTCAGCTCCGGCTCGTATACCCCGCCCCTCATGCAGGTCATCTTGAACCGCTCCCCAGGAGGCGCGGACGGGTCTTCGAACACGTAGCCGGTCAGCCCGGGGCCGCGGGCGACGATGTTGTTGCGCGTCGAGCCGTCGAACTCCACGGCGCCAAGCTCCGGTTTGGTCCAGGCCGCGCCGTCCTCGCTCACCGCCAGACACTGGCAGCCCGAAATTGTCGAGTAGTACATCTCGTACCGGCCGTTGCGACGGGTAATCCCCTTGACCGAGGCGATGCCGCCTTTCTCCCAGGCCCTGTCGGGTTCGAGTATCGGGTCCGACTTCCCCGCCTGCTGCACCTCGATCTCGATGCCGCTGGGCGAGTCCCACTGCTCGGCGATTCCGCTGCGGAACGTGACGTATCCGGCGCTGACGTAAAACCAGTCCAATAGCGGCCCGGTCGTCTTGTGGCCGACTCCGGTTTGAGAAGCCATGTTCGTCCTCCCGAGGGAATGTTGGCGTCTCGGCCAATGTACCACCCACGCGGGCGTCCGGCCATCCGCCCCGGACGTCGCGACTGCTCGGGGAGTTGGGGCACACGACCCGTTCACGCTCGGCAGGGCCGCCGCTCCGGGCGGGCTGTATCGAGGGGCGCGCGCCCGATCGTCACGGGAAGTGACCGGTCGTCGTACGGCGTGGGATCGGCCTTTCGGGCGAAATCGGCTGGCCGGCTCTTTCAATCGCCGTGCCCGGACTTGCTAGAATGTGAGCGGTGGAGCGGCGTGTCCCAAGCGGCCGCTCCCTTGTTGGAGGGCTTGTTTGAAGGTCGCCGTCCCGAGAGAGATCGCCGCGGGCGAGCTCCGTGTGGCGCTCGTCCCCGACGCCGTGGCGACGCTCCGCGAAGCCGGGATGGAGATCACCGTGGAGTCGGGCGCGGGCGAAGGCGCCCTGGTCTCCGACTCCGACTATCTCGACGCTGGCGCCTCCATCGAGCGGGACCCCGTAACGCTCTACGAGTCGGCCGACGCGGTGCTCAAGGTCGAGCGCCCGATGATGAACGAGGCGGTCGGCAGGCACGAGGCCGATATGATGAAGCCGGGGGCGCTGCTCGTCGGTTTCCTCCGGCCGTCGGGCGACGCCGGGATGGTCAGGAAGCTCGCCGACAACCGCATCACCGCCTTCAGCATGGACGCCGTCCCCAGGACCGCGCGCGCCCAGAGCATGGACGCGCTTACGTCAATGGCGTCGCTCGCCGGGTACAAGGCCGCGCTGATTGCCGCGAACGCCCTCAACCGCTTCATGCCGATGATGATCACCGCCGCCGGCACGCTCGCCCCCGCGAAGGGGCTGGTGATCGGCGCGGGCGTCGCGGGACTCCAGGCCATCGCCACGGCGCGCCGCACGGGCGCCGTCATGTTTGGCTACGACGTCCGGCCCGCGGTGGGCGAGCAGGTGCGCAGCCTGGGCGCGAGCTTCGTCGAGCCCCAGGTCGTCGTCGCCGAGGCGGAGCACGCCAGCGGATACGCCAAGCAGCTATCGGCCGAGACGCAGCACCGGGAGAGCGACATCCTGGCCGAGCACGTCGCCGCGGTAGACTTCGTCATCACGACCGCGGCAGTCCCAGGCCGCCCAGCCCCGAAGATCGTCTCGGAGGCGATGGTCGCGGGCATGCGGCAGGGCGCCGTGATCGTCGACATAGCGGCCGAGACCGGCGGCAACTGCGAGCTGACCAGGCCCGGCGAGACGGTGCACGCGCACGGCGTGGCGATTCATGGACCGCTGGGCTTGCCGAGCACGATTCCGGTCCACGCCAGCCAGATGTACGCCCGCAACATCGGCAACTTCCTGGTCCACGTGGTCGGCGACGGGTCCGGGCTCGACTTCGACGACGACATCACCATGGCTAGCTGCATAACGCACGCCGGCGATATCGTCGGCGTGCCCGCGGACGGGCAGGCGAGGGAGCCGCGGGGGGCCCCAGTCGAGGCCGACGCCGGAAAGGACGCCTCATCGTGATCGACAGCGCGCTCCTGATCCAGCTCTACATCTTCGTGCTCGCGGCCTTCGCCGGCTTCGAGGTGATAACCAAGGTGCCGCCGACGCTGCACACGCCGCTGATGTCCGGCGCGAACGCCATTTCGGGAATCGCGGTCATCGGCGCGCTGCTCGTGGCCGGCCAGGACGGCGGCGCCCTCAGCGTCGCGCTCGGGGTGTTCGCCGTGGCGCTGGCGACGGTCAACGTCGTCGGCGGATTCCTGGTCACCGACCGCATGCTGCGCATGTTCAGGCGAGACGCCGGAGACCGCGACCGATGATCGACTTCGACGTCCAGACGCTGATCGGCGGGGCCTATCTCGTCTCAGCCGCGCTCTTCTTCCTTGGCCTCAAGCGTCTCAGCTCGCCGGCCACCGCGCGCTCGGGCAACGTCCTCGCCTCCGCGGGGATGCTCGTGGCCGTCGTCGTCACGCTGTTGGACAAGTCGATCGTCAGCTACGAGCTGATCGCCGTGGGCATAGTGGCCGGCGCGGTCGTCGGCGGGGTCCTGGCGCGTACGATCAGGATGACGGCGATGCCGCAGATGGTCGCCGTCTTCAACGGCCTTGGCGGCGGGGCGTCGGCGCTCATCGCGGCGGCCGAGTTCGTCAGGCTGCGCGACACGGCCGACGGCATACCCAACGACGTGGCCGTCACCATCATGCTCGGCACCCTGATCGGGCTGGTGACCTTCTCGGGCAGCCTGATCGCCTTCGGCAAGCTGCAGGAGGTGATGACGACCCGGCCCATCACCTTCCCCCTGCAGAACGTCGTCAGCGGCCTCCTGTTCCTCGGCGTGCTCGCGATGATGGGCTACTCGATCGCGGACCCGCGGCTGGAGGTGTTCGCCGGTCTCGCGGCCGCCTGCCTGCTGCTGGGCGTGCTGCTGGTCATCCCGATAGGCGGCGGCGACATGCCGGTCGTGATCTCGCTGCTGAACTCCTACTCAGGGCTCGCCGCTGCCAGCGCCGGGTTCGTGCTGGGCAACCCGATCCTGATCGTCGCCGGGGCGCTCGTGGGCGCGGCGGGAATGATCCTCACGCTCATCATGACCAAGGCCATGAACCGGTCGATAGTCAACGTCATGTTCGGCGCCTTCGGCGCGGCCCCGTCGTCGTCGGCCGGCGACTCCGGCGGCCCCCAGACGGTCCGCGAGGTGACGGCCTCGGACGCGGCGATATCGCTCGCCTACGCCCGCAAGGCGATCTTCGTGCCGGGCTACGGCCTCGCCGTCTCGCGGGCGCAGCACCAGCTCAAGGAGCTTGGCGACCTGATGGCGGAGAAGGGCGTGGAGGTCAAGTACGCGATCCACCCGGTGGCGGGCCGGATGCCGGGGCACATGAACGTGCTGCTCGCGGAGGCCGAGGTGCCGTACGACAAGCTGTACGACCTCGACCAGGTCAACGACGAGTTCGACTCGACCGAGATGGTGCTCGTCGTGGGCGCCAACGACGTCGTCAACCCGGCGGCGAGGGACAACGCGGGCAGCCCCATCTACGGCATGCCCATCCTGAACGTCGACCGCGCGGGCCACGTGCTCGTGCTGAAACGCAGCCTCAACCCCGGCTTCGCGGGCCTCGACAACGAGTTGTTCTACAAGGAGAACACGCTCATGCTCTTCGCCGACGCCCGCCAGTCCCTCACCGATCTCGTCAACGAGGTCAAGAGCCTCTAGCAGGCCGCGGGCAGCTTCCTGTCGTCCTGAGCGAAGCCGAAGGACCTGGGGCGGGGGCCGCTCGACCCAAGCCGCGTGTCGACCCCGCCCCAGGTCCCTCACTCCGTTCGGGACGACATTGTGTGTGGACTCGCAGCCATCACAGGGCCACCAAATGCCTGATCAGGAATCGCGCGCAACCCCGGAGCGGTCGCGGCAGCCCTGTCGTCCTGAGCGAAGCCGAAGGACCTGGGGCGGGGGCCGCTCGACCCAGGCCGCGTGTCGACCCCGCCCCAGGTCCTTCACTCCGTTCGGGACGACATTGTTGGCGGTCACGTCGCAACTGCAGGTGGCCGCTAGACGCCTCGTCAAGAACGGTCCCCCAAGAGCGGCTGCGGCAGCGCTGTCGTCCTGAGCGGAGCCGAAGGACCTGGGGCGGGGTCTTCGCGACCTGCACCGTGCGTCGACCGGCCCCCGCCCCAGGTCCCTCACTCCGTTCGGGACGACATTGTTGGCGGACTCGCAGCCATCACAGGGCCACCAAATGCCTGATCAGGAATCGCGCGCAACCCCGGAGCGGTCGCGGCAGCCCTGTCGTCCTGAGCGAAGCCGAAGGACCTGGGGCGGGGTCTTCGCGACCTGCACCGTGCGTCGACTGGCCCCCGCCCCAGGTCCCTCACTCCGTTCGGGACGACACTGTGTGCGGGGCATGTAGCCATCACAGGTGGCCGCTAGACGCCTCGTCAAGAACGGCCCACCCCCCGGAGCGGTCGCGGCAGCCCTGTCGTCCTGAGCGAAGCCGAAGGACCTGGGGCGGGGGCCGCTCGACCCAGGCCGCGTGTCGACCCCGCCCCAGGTCCTTCACTCCGTTCGGGACGACATTGTTGGCGGTCACGTCGCAACTGCAGGTGGCCGCTAGACGCCTCGTCAAGAACGGTCCCCCCGGAGCGGCTGCGGCAGCCCTGTCGCCCTGAGCGAAGCCGAAGGACCTGGGGCGGGGTCTTCGCGACCTGCACCGTGCGTCGACCGGCCCCCGCCCCAGGTCCCTCACTCCGTTCGGGACGACATCAGGCGACCGTCGTCACCCGTGGAGCGCCCGCCGATTTCCTCGCGGCTACCGCCCTGCCCCGTGGCGCTCTATCGCGTGGACGCGCTGGAGCAGGGGCGGGTGGGTGTCGTTGAGGAACGAGTGCAGCGGGTGCGGCTGGAGGTTGGCGAGGCTGTCTGCCGCCAGGCGTTTGAGCCCGTCGGCGAGGGCCCGCGGGTCGTGCGTCGTGTCGACCGACCAGCGGTCGGCCTCGTACTCGTGGCGCCGCGACAGCATCTTCCTGGCGGTCGACAGCACGAGCTGCACCGGCGAGTAGAGCAGGCCGAAGAAGACGAGCCCGGCGTACGTCGACTGGCGCTCCATGAAGAAGGCGTCGTACAGGCCGTCCGCTTTCAGCACCAGCGACAGCAGGAAGAACACCAGCCCGGTGGTCGCGATTCCGAGAACGATGCCCTGGGGCACGTGGCGCCGCTTGTAGTGGCCGATCTCGTGGGCAACGACCGCCGTCAGCTCCGCCGTGGTGTGCTTCTCGATCAGGGTATCGAAGAGCGCGATGCGCTTGTTGCGTCCGAAGCCGGTGAAGAAGGCGTTGGCCTTGCTGGAGCGCTTCGAGCCGTCCATCACCAAGATGTTCGAGACGGTGAAGTCGACCGAGCGGGCGTAGTCGAGGATCGAGTCCCGCAGCTCGCCCGCCTCCAGGGGCGTGAACTTGTTGAAGAGGGGCATGATCCAGGTCGGCGCGACGAACGCCATTACGAGGCTGAAGACGGTGACGGCCAACCATCCGTAGACCCAGGCAAGGGCGCCGGCGTACTCGAAGAAGGCCAGCACGACGGCCAGAAGCGGGCCGCCCAGCGCGAGGAGGAGGCCCAGCCCCTTGAGCCTGTCGAAGACGAAGGTCCGCGCCGTCGTCTTGTTGAACCCGAACCGCTCCTCGATGCCGAATGTGGCGTAGACGCCGAACGGGAGCGTCACGAGCGTGTACCCGAGAGCCAGGACGCCGATGTAGAGCAGCCCGGTGCCGACCGGGTGGTCCCAGGCGCTCGCGGCGGCGCTGTCCAGCGCGTCGAACCCGCCCGCGAACCAGAATGCCAACAGCAGGGCGAGGTCGAACGCCGCCGTCACGAACCCGAACCGGGTCTTCGTCCGGGTGTACTCCTGGGACCGGCGGTACTCGTCGGACTCGTAGATGTCGGACAGCTCCGCCGGCATCTCGGGGTCGAGCGCCCGCAGGTTGAGCCAGTCCGACACGACGCCGAGAGCAAGCTCAAACGCCAGCGCCGCCAGGATGATGAACGTGAACTCGTTCAAGTCGCCTCCCGCTCCGGGACTGCGGCTATCCTACACAATCACGGGGGGAATAGTGGATAGTGAGTAGTGGATAGTTGGGAGTCGGGAGTCGGGAGTGGAGGTTGCGTCTACAAAAGGCCGCCTTGTCAGTCCCAGGCGAAGAAGACGCCCATCCAGTCCTGGGGGCCCGCGACGATGCGCTGGAAGGCCTCGTCGGCCTGCTCCGGGCGCAGGACGTGGCTGATGAGGTGGTCGACGCTGATGTCGCCGTGGGCGATCATCCGCATGACGGCGTCGCGGTCGCGGGAGGTGGTCCACTTCCAGTACCTCTGCTCGACGTCGCTGACCATGTGGGAGCCCCGGACGCTTATCTCCCGTCTCAGCAGATTGGTGAGGTACATGCTGACCGGCCCGTACGTCGCGCCAACGAGCACCACCTTGCCGCCGTAGCCGGCCGCGTCTACGCAGTCGGCGAGCGACTGGGCCTCCCTGTTGGCGTGGAAGACCGACTCCGCTCCGCCTCCGGTGATCGCCTCCACGGCCTCGACGGCGTTCTCCTTCGCGGCGTTCACGGTGTGCGTCGCGCCGCTGGCCTTCGAGAGCTCGAGCCTGCCGTCGTCTAGGTCGATGGCGATGATCGGGTACGCGCCCGAGATGCGGGCGAACGCCGCGATGAGCTGTCCGACGACGCCCTGTCCGAAGATGGCGACCGACTCGTCGGGCTGCAGCTCGGCCCGCCTGACGCTGTGCAGCGCGACGTCTCCGAGGCGCGAGAAGCAGGCCTGCTCGTCCGTGACGTCGAACACGATGCGCTGCACCCGCTTTCGCATCCCGCCGTCGTCCCTGTCCTCGAGACGGGAGACCAGATGCGACGCGTGCCTCCCCGAGCAGAACACCCTCTCGCCGGATTCGAAGCCCTCCACGCCCGGCCCGACCGCCTGCACGCGGCCCGCTGCGGTGTAGCCGGGCGGGATCTGCCAGTACCCGAGGGGGATCTGTGGGTCCGGCGGCGACGCGCCGCGGAACCGGCCCTTCTCGCTGCCCGCGCTGACCTGCGTCCGGTTGACCCTGACGAGCACCTCGCCGGGCCCCGGATCCGGGACCTCGAACGTCTCTATGACGACCCGTTCGCCGTCGACCACCGACAGCATCCTGCCCGTCTCTGCCATGTTCGAGGCTCCCTGGTCTCGTGCGACTCGTGTGTCCGAATCGGGAGTGGCCCGCGTCAGTCCCAGGCGAAGAATACGCCCATCCAGCCCTCTGGGCCCGCGACGATGCGCTGGTAGGCGTCGTCGGCCTCCTCGGGCTCCACGACGTGGCTGATCAGGTGGTCCACGCTGATGTCGCCGTGGGCGATCATGCGCAGGATTGCGTTGCGGTCGCGGGAGGTCGTCCACTTCCAGTAGCGCTGCTGGACGTCGCTGACGAAGTGCGATCCGCGCAGGTCTATCTCGCGCACCAGCAGCTTGTTCAGGTACATGCTGGCGGGCCCCCGCGTCGCGCCTACGAGCACAACCTTGCCGCCGTAGCCGGCCGCGTCGACGCAGTCGGCGAGCACCTGGGCCTCCCTGTTCGCGTGGAACACGCACTCGGCCCCGCCTCCGGTGATCGCCTCGACGGCCTCGACGGCGTTCTCCTTCGATGCGTTCACGGTGTGCGTCGCGCCGCTGGTCTTCGACAGCTCGAGCCGGCCGTCGTCGAGGTCCACCGCGATGATGGGGTACGCGCCGGAGACGCGGGCGAACGCCGCGATGAGCTGTCCGACGACGCCCTGGCCGAAGATTGCGACCGCCTCGTCGGGCTGGAGCTCCGCGCGCCTGATGCTGTGCAGCGCTACGTCTCCGAGCCGCGACAGGCAGGCCTGCTCGTCGGTGACGTCGTACTCGATGCGCTGCACGTTCTTTCGCGTCCCGGAGTCGGCGTCAGGATCCTCGAGCCTCGAAAGCAGGTGGGACTGGTGTCTGCCGTAGGCGAACACCCTGTCACCGATCTCGAATCCCTCGACGCCAGGCCCGACGGCCTGCACGCGCCCGGCGGCGGTGTAGCCCGGCGGCCTCGGCGAGTAGCCGAGGGGCGTCCTCGGGTCCGGCGGAGACGCGCCGCGGAACCGCCCCTTCTCGCTGCCCGCGCTGACCTGGGTGCGGTTGACCCTGATCAGCAGCTCGCCGGGCCCCGGCTCCGGGACCTCGAACGTCTCGACCACGACCCGCTCGCCGTCGACCACCGACAGCATCCTGCCCGTCTCAGCCATGTTTCGACTCCTCGGATCGGGGTGACGCCTGAGGCCCAAAGTGGGTTGGACGCCGACGCCACCTCAGGCTAGACTAGTATGCGATAGAGAGCAAGGAGACTCTGTGGATGGGTATATTCGCGGCCCCTGTAGGCGTGAGCGACGGGAACGGCGGGCCAACTCGCTGGGTCGAGGCGCTGGTTGATACAGGCGCCACGTACACGGTACTTCCCGACTCCGTTCTGCGGGAACAGGTGGGCGTCGAGCCCAACGAACAGATCGAGTTCACTCTTGCCGATGGCAGACCTGTGGTGCTGCCGGTCGGCGAGGCGCGCCTGACCGTCGAGGGCAGAGAAGCGACGAACCGAGTGGTCTTCGGTGAATCGGACCAGTACCTGATCGGCGCCACGACCCTCCAGGTCCTCGGCCTGATCGCGGACACTACCAATCACACGCTGATTCCCGCACCCAAGCTGCCGATTTGACCTTTCCGGGTCGCCTCCGCCGCCTCCAGTCCTCTGGGATCCACGCATCCAGTCCTGTCGCCGTCCGGCTGCCCGTATGGCGTCAGTCCCAGGCGAAGAATACGCCCATCCAGCCCTCTGGGCCCGCGACGATGCGCTGGTAGGCCTCGTCACCCTGCTCGGGCCTGAGGACGTGGCTGATCAGGTGGTCCACGCTGATGTCGCCGTGGGCGATCATGCGCAGGATGGCGTTGCGGTCGCGGGATGTCGTCCACTTCCAGTAGCGCTGCTGGACGTCGCTGACGAAGTGCGACCCGCGGAGGTCTATCTCGCGCACCAGCAGCTTGTTCAGGTAGATGCTGGCGGGCCCGCGCGTCGCGCCGACGAGAATGACCTTGCCGCCGTAGCCGGCCGCGTCGACGCACTCTGCGAGCACCTGCGCCTCCCTGTTGGCGTGGAAGACGCACTCGGCCCCGCCTCCCGTGATCGCCTCCACGGCCTCCACGGCGTTCTCCTTCGCGGCGTTCACGGTGTGCGTCGCGCCGCTGGTCTTCGACAGCTCGAGCCTGCCGTCGTCCAGGTCCACCGCGATGATGGGGTACGCGCCGGAGACGCGGGCGAACGCCGCGATGAGCTGTCCGACGACGCCCTGTCCGAATACAGCGACCGCCTCGTCGGGCTGCAGCTCCGCGCGCCTGACGCTGTGCAGCGCTACGTCTCCGAGCCGCGACAGGCACGCCTGCTCGTCGGTGACGTCGTATTCGATGCGCTGCACGTTCTTTCGCAACCCGGCGTCCCCGTAGCGGTCGACCTGTGCAAGCAGGTGAGACTGGTGCCTGCCGAAGGCGAACACCCTGTCGCCGGTCTCGAATCCCTCCACGCCGGGCCCGACCGCCTGCACGCGTCCCGCGGCGGTGTATCCGGGCGGCTCCGGGTAGTAGCCGAGGGGCGTCCGCGGGTCGGGCGCGGAGGCGCCGCGGAACCGTCCCTTCTCGCTGCCGGCGCTGACCTGGGTGCGGTTGACCCTGACCAGCACCTCGCCGGGCCCCGGCTCCGGGACATCGTACGTCTCGACGACGACCCGCTCGCCATCGACCACCGACAGCATCCTGCCCGTCTCTGCCATGTTGGTGCCTCCTCGATGGGTGCGACGCCTGCGTCGCCTGGCAGTGGGCCAGCGGGATATCCTCTGTCCGATATGGCACAGGTTGCCGGGACGGCCGCTGCGACCGCACTGTATCACACAATGGAGGGGGAGCCGTGTCACCCAGGAAGCGTCGCCAACCCGAGGTCGCCCTCGGTTCGAGGACGACTCGGTCGGGCGCGTGCACGCAGCATCTCCGATTCGGTGTGGAGTCGCCGTTTGGAGTTGCTGAGAGGAACGCGGGCCATTCCGCCTGTCGTCTCCCTCTCATCCCAATCACCGAATCACACGGATCACGGTTCAGACGTTCCCTGGCGGCAGGGTCGCGTGCGTCCCAACTCTGAACAGTTGCGCCGTGCGGGGTTGATGCGCTTCCCCACTATGGCGACTCCGGCCGCGAGACTGCCGCTACTCGTCTCCGAGGACCGCGGTGGCGGTGATCTCGACGTCCAGTCCCGGCTCGGCGAACGCGGTGACCCCGATGTAGGAGTTCGTCGGCCAGTCGCCCTTGAAGAAGTGCTCCCAGATGCGCAGCTGTTCGCCCTCGACCGGCCACATGCTGGCCATGTCGGTGACGTAGGTCGTCATGGCCACGATGCTGGAGGCGGAGCCGCCTTCCGCCTCCACGATGCGCACGATGCGGTCCAGGGTGACGCGGAGCTGCTCGAGTATGGGACCGCCCTCGGCGTCGGAGTTGTGCGCGGTGCATCCGGAGAGGTATAGCGTATTCCCCGCGCGAATCGCGCGGACGTAGTGCGGACGTGCCGGATATATTTCCTCGTGGTTGTTCCGGGTGATTGGCAACGGTCCCTCCAGCCCTGTCTTTTGTAGTCGGCCATGCCATGCGCCAGGCAGGCGTCCTGGCATGGACTCGAAGTGAGGGCGTGGGCAGATTGTCCCAGCAGGGGCACGGGTCCGCAATGCCGTGGGGCCTACAGGCGCTTGGCAGCGGCGGGCCGGCAGGATATCCTCTCGTCCGAGGCGGCACGAACCGCCGCCGGGGCCGGCAGCACTGAATCACGCATCGGAGGGGGTGCCGCATGTCTGAGATTCGAGTCGGGCAGGTAGGCTACAGGGGCCGCGGGCGACAGCTCGCCTCGTACTGGCCGGACGTGGAGGGGGCGGAGTTGGTCGCCATGGCCGACATGGTGCCCGAGCACCTGGAGGACGCCCGCACGGAGTTCCCGGGCATCTCCGTCTACGGCAGGCACGAGGAGATGCTCGACGCCGAGGAGCTGGACATCGTCGTCATCGGCACGGGCGCCTCGTTCAGGCCGCCAATCGTGCGCGACGTGGCGGCGAGCGGCGTGCGCGGCATCTACATGGAGAAGCCCATCGCCAACTCGCTCGTCGAGGCCGACGCCATGCTCGAGCAGTGCAGGGCGGGAAACACCAAGCTCGCCATCGGACACCAGCGCCGCTGGACTCCACGGTTCATCGCCATCAGGGACGCCATCGCGGACGGCGCCATCGGCCGGCCGACACATGGCCTGTCGTACTGGACCGCCGGACGCATCGGCTCCAACGGCACTCACTTCTTCGACATGATCGGCTTCGTGATCGACAGCGCGCCGGTGGAGGTGACAGGCTCCGTCCACTACGGCACAGACCGCGAGAACACCGCCTTCAACGAGTCGCTGGAGCTGCGGATGAGCAGGGACCCCGGCGCCCTGGGGCACGTGAAATACGCCAACGGCTACCGGCACATGGTCTACTGCATGCCCGACGTGCTGCTCGCACACACGCACATGTTCTGCGGCTCCCGCGGCCGGATCGACCTGTTCGAGATCGACGAGGACGACGTGCTGTACCGGGCGCGCGACCAGGACTCGAACGACATGCGCAGCAGCGGTCCGGTGACCACGCGCACCCTCGAGACGCCGCCGCTCGTCATAGGCGAGGCCGAGATGATCGGCTACCGCGAGCTGATGGAGTGCATCGATAGCGGCGCGGAGCCCACGTCGTCCGGCGAGGACGGGATGAAAGCGCTGGAGATTGTCACCGGCTTCCACCTGTCGTCGCAGGCGGGCGGCAGCCCCGTGGCCCTCCCGATCCCCGAGGCGGACCGCGGCTTCAAGATGGACCTGCACTGATCGGGCCCGGTCCTCTCCAGTCCTGAGCCCTTTACACGAGGAGCCGGACCAGTTGTCAGCAAGTCCCCAGGGACCCGATTCCGGGCCGGTTCGCGAGTCGGCGCGGATAACGAGCCTCGACCTGGTGCGCGGGGTGGCGGTGCTCGGCATCCTGCTGATGAACGCCGTCTCCATCAGGTTCGAGACCGCGCCGTACCTCAACCTCAGCGCGGGCGGCTCGGAGACGTGGCTCGACTGGGCCGTCGGCATCTTCGGCGAGGTGTTCGTCGACCAGAAGTTCATGGGGCTGTTCTCGCTGCTGTTCGGCGCGGGCATGGTCCTCTTCATCGACCGCGCCAGGGAAAAAGGGGCGCGCGCCGTCCTGCTGAACCTGTGGCGCAACGCGCTGTTGTTCGTGATCGGAGTCTTCCACTTCCTGCTCTGGGACGGCGACGTACTCACCGTCTACGCGCTGTCGTCGCTCTTCCTGATCGCGCTGCGAGGCCTGCCGAGCTGGATGCTTGTCGCGGTAGGGGCCGCCGTGTTCGCGCTGTCCATCGGCTTCACACTGGTCATGCAGGACATGGCCAACGCGCCCGAGAGGTCGCTCTCCGGCCTGTGGACGCCGGGCGAGGCCGACGTGGAGGACCCCATCTGGCTGCCCTTCCTGGCAGGCTACTTCCTGCGCGGGCTGGGGCTGATCCTCGTCGGCGCCGGCCTGTACCGCGTCGGGTTCATGAACGGCGGCTTCTCGGCGAGGACGTACCGCCTTACCGCGGCCGTCGGTCTCGCCGTAGGCCTGCCGCTCGCCGCCGCCGGCGTCATCATCACCGCGGTGAACGACTACTCGCGCGAAGTCGCGTTCGTCGGCCAGATTCCCAACACGGTCGGCACGATTCCCGCCGCGCTGGGGTACATGAGCCTCATCATCCTGTGGAATAACCGCCCGGACGACCGGCTGAAGCGGCGGCTGCGCGCGGTCGGGCGGATGGCGTTGACAAACTACCTGGCGCAGACGGTGCTGGGCGTGCTCGTCCTGACGACCCTGCTGGGCGACGTCGATTTCGTAAACCGGAGCCTGGTGCTGCTGTTCGTGGTCGCCGTGTGGGCGCTGCAGCTATGGTGGTCGCAGGCGTGGCTGGGCCGCTTCCTGTTCGGTCCCGCGGAGTGGCTGTGGCGAGTCGCCACCTACCGGAGCGGCCAGCCGCTCGTTCGCCGTACTGCTTGAGACCAAGGAGCCACGGCAGTGAGATACCTCGTCATCGGCGGGACCCGCTACATAGGCCGCATCGTCGTCGAGCGCCTGCTCGGGCGCGGCGACGAAGTGACCGTCTACAGCAGGGGCAACAACCGGCCCGGCTGGTGGGACCGCGTCGACCACATCATCGGCGACAGGACCGACGCTGCGGACCTGCGGGCGAAGCTGCGCGGCAGGAGCTTCGACGCCGTGATCGACACGCAGGCCTACAGGCGCGAGGACGTGGAGACGGCCGTGCGCGCCCTGGAGGGCAGCGCCGGCCGCTACCTGTTCGTCAGCACCGGCTCGGTTTACCTGGGCGGCATCGTGGACTTCTGGGACCACGTGCCGTTCCGGGAGGATGTCGTCGACTGGTCGACGACAAGCTACGACTACCCGGAGGGCGAGGACCCGTACGGCGTCGGCAAGCGCCACTGCGAAAAGTGGCTGACCGAGAACAGCAGGGTGCCGTACACGATAGTGCGCATCCCCGCGACGATGGGCTGGGACGACGAGACGCTGCGCATGTGGTGGTGGGTCCAGCGCGCGCTCGACGGCGGGCCCATCGTCGTGCCGGCCGAGGAGCACTCGGCCTTCCGCACGCTCTACTCGGAGGACGCGGCCGACAACTGGCTCCGCGCAATCGCAAGCCCGGCGGCCGCCAACCAGACGTACCACATCGCCATGCAGGAGATCATGACGCCGCAGCGCTGGGCGGACGCCGTGTGGAAGGCGGCAGGGACGTCCGGGTCGATAGCCTCGGTGCCGCGCGCGGTCATCGACAAGGACGATGCGCTCAGGGGCTACCTGCCGCCGCTGTGCAAGTCCTACCCGTACGTCCACGACCTGTCCAAGGCGGAGCGCGACTTCGGGTTCACGACGACGCCCGTCGACGCGTGGATGAAGAAGACGGTCGACTGGTACAGGCAGTCGTACGCCGGCAGCGACTCGGCCGACTACGAGCATCGCGCCAGGGAGACCGCGCTGGCCGCGAGGTGGTCAGCCGCTTTGGGAGAGACGATAGCGGAGTTCCAGGCGGACCCGTAGCCGCCGGGGACTGAGAGGAGTCAGCCATGATCGTCGACGTGCACACGCACCTGCCGTCGCACGTCGAGGCAATTCCCGACGACGAGGCGGAGTACAACGACGTGATACGGCCAGACCGGCCGGTGCGCATGCAGCACGGGTTCGAGGACTACATCCGCGCGATGAAGCCGGTCGACAAGGCCATCGCGTTCGGGCTCATGCCCCGTCCGGGCCCGGAGACGGAGAGACTCGCCAGGCTCGGCCCCGCCTACGGGAAGGGCATGAACGACGTGGCGGCCGCGCTCGCCGCGCGGTACCCGGAGAAGGTCATCGGCTTCATGTCCGTGCACCCGGAGGCCGAAGACGTCATGGACGAGATGGAGCGCTGCGTCCACGACCTGGGACTGCGTGGCATCAAGCTGGCGCCGAGCTACCAGACCTTCGAGCCGATGGGCGAGCCGGCGAAGCGCGTGTACGACTACGCGCAGCGCAACGGCCTGCCCATCGTCTTCCACCAGGGGACCGCGCCGACGCCAACCGCCCCGCTGCGATTCGCCCATCCGCTGGCGATGGACGAGATCGCCATGGCGTTCCCGGACTTGGTCGTCGTGATGGCGCACCTCGCGCACCCCTGGTTCGCCGACTGCATCGCGGTCATTCGCAAGCACTCGAACGTCTACGCCGACCTGTCGGGCCTGCTCTACAGGCCCTGGTCGATGTACAGCGGTCTGCGCCTCGCCTGGGAGTGGTCGGTCTTCCCCAAGCTGCTGTACGCGTCCGACTGGCCCGTCACCGACCCCGAAGAGGCGATAGTCAGCCTGCGGGACTTCAACAGGTTCGCGTCGCAGCACCACCTGCCGGAGGTGCCCCCGGACGCGCTCGAGGCGATCATCCAGCGGGACTCCCTGGAGCTGCTCGGCCTGTCGTAACGCCGGCCGTCGGCGCGGCGTCTCCGGAAACCCTGTATCCTTGCCGGAAACACAACGGCCGGCTCGTTGAGACCGGCCGCACGCGGGAGACGAGACATGCCGACCATTGCCGCCGACGACCTTCACGACCTGACGCGACGCGTGCTGCTCGCGGCCGGCGCCGACGAGCGCAACGCCGCCCGCGTCGCCGACGCGCTGGTGCTGTCCAACCTCAGCGGCGTCGACACCCACGGCGTCTTCCACCTGCCGCGCTACGTGACCGAGATCAGGGATGGCGTCTGCGACGCGACCGCGTGGCCGGAGATCGTCTCAGAGACGCCCACCTCCGCGCTCGTCTCCGGCAACTGGGCGTTCGGGCACGTCGTCGCGAAGTTCGCGATGGACGTGGCGATCGCCAAGGCGCGCGAGCAGAACGTGGCGACGGTAAGCATGGTGCGGGCGACGCACATCGGCCGGCTGGGCGAGTACTCCGAGATGGCTGTAGCGGAGGGCATGGTCGCCATGGTGTGGGCGTCCGGCTACGGCTCCGAGGAGCCGGTCGCCGTGCCGTACGGCGGACGCAAGCCGCTGCTCCACACCAACCCCATCTCCATAGGCGTGCCGGCCGGCGACGAGACGCCCATGGTCATGGACTTCGCGACGACGACCATCGCGGGCTCCAAGGCGCGGGTCGCGGCGCTGAAGGGCGAGCAGGTGCCGCCCGGCGCCCTCGTCGACGATGAGGGCCGGCCGACGACCAACCCGATCGGCTACCCGAAGCGCGGCGGCATGGTCGCGTTCGGCGGCCACAAGGGCTACGCCTTCATGCTGGCGAACGAGTTCATCGGCAGGGTGCTGTCCGGCGCCGACGACTACGTCGAAGGCGAGCGCGGCGGGCCGCTGATGCGCCGCCAGGGCGTCACCATGATCGTCTTCAGGGCCGACCTGTTCCAGCCGATGGCCGACTTCGCACGCCGCGCCGACGAGCTCAAGCGCCAGGTCAACGCCGTCCCGCCCGCCGCGGGCGTCGACGAGGTGCTCGTCCCAGGCGACCTCGAAGCCCGCGCCCGCCAAAAGCGCTCCCGCGACGGCATCCCCATCCCCGACGAGGTCTGGCAGACCCTCGTCGACGTAGCAGCGGAGCTAGGAGTCCCAACGCCGGACGTGACATAGGGCAATGACACGAGGGAACCCAGATTCCCCACCTCCATACTCAATGTCATGTCTACCGCCATCACCTCGTAGGGGCGGGTTTCCATCCCGCCCTGTCCCTGCAATACCGCGCCCGTGCCGTCTCGGGAGGGTCTGGGGGAGGACACTATGACGACCGTGTCTGATCTGCAAAAGGTCATTATGGGCCTGTCCGAGGCAGAGTACGCCGAGTTGCGCGGCTGGTTGCTGGACGAGGACTGGGAGCGATGGGACATGGAGTTCGACGAGGACGTGAAGGCTGGCAAGCTCGATGCCCTGGCAGCCGAGGCGTTGGAGGCCAGGGCCAGGGGCGAGCTCAAGGACCTGCAGGAGCTCCAGGTGCACAGGACGTGTCCACAGTTCTGACCACTGCTCAGGGTCGCAATACGCCTGCCTTCCCCACCTCGCCCCCCGAGGTGACCCGTTCACCCCAGGCATCACCGCTCTCGGGACTCGTCGCCCAAACGAGCCCGTTCACCCCGAGTAGCGCCGCTGCCTTGAGCGGCGCGTAACGAGGGGCGCACACGAACGCCGGGGCCGTTCTTCGATACCGTCCGCCCAAAAAGGGGCGCTATTGTAGTTTGACGGTACCGGCGTTCACTCCAGCGCGTGATACTCGTGCTCCAGGCGGTCGGCGTGGACCTGCACCGTACGGTAGCCGGACTGGCTTTCCCCCATCGGGTAGCCGACGGCGCCCGAGGTCACCATCTCGAATCCCTGGTACGACGCGTAGCTGTTGCGGTGGTAGTGGCCTGAGAACATGGCCGTGGCGCCGTAGGAGGTCAGCAGGTCGAGCAGGACGCGCCTGCGGACCTGCGGGATGGCGAAGATACCGTCGGGCTCGTCGTGCTGGCTGAGGAACAGCGGGTGGTGGGTGAAGACGACCACGTGGTCGCTGTCTCGCCGCCGGGCCTCCGCGAGGGCGTCGCGCAGGAAGTCGACCTGCCGCTCCCACTCGTCGGGGACGTGGGTCGGGTCGTAGGCGATGTTGCTGTCCAGCACGACGAACCTGCTGCCGCCGTGGTCGAAGAGGTAATCGTCGTCGCCGAAGCGCTGCCGGTACGTCGCCAGCGACTCGGGCGTGAGCTCGCCGACGATGTCGTGGTTGCCGGCGACCCAGTGCATCGGGATGGCCGGGTGGAGCAGGCCGGTGATCCGGAAAAGCTCGTCGAGCTGCGTCTGGTCGTCGGCGTCGGTGACCATGTCGCCGCAGGTGACGACGAAGTCCGGGCGCAGGCGGTTGGCCTCCGCGATGGCCCTGCCGTAGAGCCGGGTCTCGTCCGCGAAGCCGGTGATCCTCGGCGCCGGCCGGCAGAGGATGCCCCTCCGGCGCTTTGCCTCGATCTCGGCCTCGCTAAACCCGCTCACGTGGGCGAACAGGCCGAACTGCGGGTCGGCCAACTGCATGAACAAGAAGCTCACGTGCCGGTCTCCTAGGGTCTTCTGAAGTGGGGTCATTCTACCACCAGCCCCGCGCCACATGGACGGCCAGGGGTCGAAGCCAGGTGGCTGTTCAGGCCTGTGTAGACTGGTTGCTGGGCCAAGTTCGCGGGTGTCACGGGGCGTCACGCATGGCACGCCCCGGGCGTAACTGTTCAGAGTTGAAGGGACGAACCCAAGAACCCCCAGCGTAGGGTTTGGCATTGGTGTCATAAGGGAGGGGTGGAAGCGACGTAGACCTGCAGAATGCGAGCCGCGAGACCCTGCTGTCGGCGATTGCCGTTCAGCGGGCGGTGATTGCCGATCTACGACGGCGTGTAGAGAGGCTGGAAGATCAGTTGAGCAGTCGCGGGGGAACGACAGGGATACCTGGCAATAAGCCGTCCAACAAGCGGCGTCATCCGGAGAGGAAGGGATCGAGGAAACGGCGTCTGCACGGCTTTGCCCGGCAGAGGATGGAACCGACGCATCGGGTGGTACATGCGCCTGAGTCGTGCCCTGAGTGTGGTACTGGCCTGTCAGGCGGCTGGGTCCAGCGGACACGGGAAGTGATCGAGCTTCCGGTGGCGCCAGCAGAGGTGACCGAGCACGTCTTTGTGGCCCGGACATGTCCGATGTGCGACAAGCGGCGGTTGCCTCAAGAGCCGTTGGCGGGGTTGGCAATGGGGCGCCGGCGCTTGGGCCCCAACCTGATAGGCCTGATCGTGACGCTTCGGGAAGAGGGACGGCTGCCGATCAGGAGCATCCAGTGGTACCTGCAAACAGTCCATCAACTGAAGCTGAGCGTGGGTGCTATCACTGATGTGATACATGCCGCAGCCCAACGGGCCGAACCGGTCGTGGCTGAGATGCTGGAACGCATCCGCGGCTCTCCGGTAGTGCACGCCGATGAGACCGGCTGGCGGCAGGATGGCGTCAACGGCTATGTGTGGACCTTCAGCACTCCCACGGAGCGGTACTTCCTGCGCCGTGGACGTGGCAAGGTTGTGGTGGACGAGGTGTTGGGAGAGTCTCCCGGTAGCACGCCCTTCAGCGGAGTGCTCGTGAGTGACTTCTACGCTGCATATAGTCAGTACACCGGCCTCAAGCAGCGCTGCTGGGTCCACCTGTTGAGGGACATTGATGAGCTCAAGGCGGTGTTCCTCCAAGACATCGCCCTGGATAGATGGGCCACAGCGGTGCGCCAACTCTATGCCAGGGCAAAGGCATGCGCTGACGGCCCCAGCCGACCAGCCGCTGGCTACCAGCGATCAGCCTTTGCCAACCAGTTGATGCTGGAGAAGCTGCTGCTGTCGCTGTGCCAGCCCTTCTCCAACAACGAGAAGGCACCTCAAGCCAAGCTCTGCAGGCGCATGGAGCGGTTCATCAAGGAGCTGTTCGTCTTTGTGTCCCATCCGGGTGTGCCATCCGAGAACAACGCGGCTGAACGGAGCCTACGCCACCTGGTGGTCAGCCGTAAGATCAGCGGCGGCACTCGCTCCGAGCGTGGCACCAACACCAAAATGGTTCTCGCGTCTCTCTTCGGCACTTGGAGGGTTAACGGCCTCAACCCTCTCTTGCAGTGCCGAGACCTGCTCGTTTCCCCGCAAGTCTGAACAGTTACCCCCGGGCCCGATGCTTGACTCGCGGTCCGGGCTGGCCGTAATGTGGGCGGACTATGGCCGACACGGGCGCCGAGAGGCGGGAGTACCTAGCAGCCTGTCCGAGAAACACGGCTGGCGAGTGTTTGGGGGTATGATGTTGCCAGTCCCAGTAGCAGGGAGTCGTCGATGAGCAAGACCTACCTTCCCTACGAACCGGACCAGCAGTTGCTGATGCCAGCGGCGTTGCAGGAGTGGCTGCCTGACGACCATCTGGCCTACTTCATATCCGACGTGGTGGACCAGTTGGACATGTCGGAGGTCACAGCTCGGTACGAGCGGGAACGTCGTGGCGGGCCGCCGTATCATCCACGCATGATGGTCAAGGTGTTGCTCTACGGCTACTGCGTCGGGGTGTCGTCCTCACGCCGCATCGCCCAGCGCCTCCACGAGGATATCGCCTTCAGGGTGTTGGCGGCGAACAACACACCGGACTTTCGGACCATCTCCGACTTTCGCAAGGATAATCTGGATGCGCTGTCGGGCCTGTTCATACAGGTACTGGCGTTGTGCCAGCAGGCGGGGCTGGTGAAGCTGGGGCATGTGGCGCTGGACGGCACAAAGGTCAAGGCCAACGCATCGAAGCATAAGGCGATGAGTTACCAACGGATGAAGGAGGAGGCAGCGCAGTTGGCGGCGGAGGTAGCGGAGTTGTTGCGACAGGCCCAGGCAGCGGATGATGAGGAAGACCGGCTGTATGGCAAAGACAAGCGTGGAGATGAGTTGCCCCAGGAGCTGGCCTTTCGAGAGGGTCGGTTGGAGAAGATACGGGAAGCGATGGCGGCGCTGGAAGCCGAGGCGCAGGCGGCTGCTGAACAGGCCGAGACCGAAGGTGGTAAGCACCCGGGGGTGCCCGACGACAAGGCCCAGCGTAACTTCACCGATAGCGAGTCGCGCATCATGCCCGCACTTGGAGGAAAGGACTTCCTGCAAGCGTACAACTGTCAGGCGGTGGTGGACAGCGCTCACCAGGTGATCGTGGCGGCGCGGGCCACCAACCAGACTTCGGATAAGCAACAGGCTGCGGCGATGATAGAGGAGACCATCGACAACGTCGGTGCAGTTCCCAGAGAAGTGTCCGCCGATGCTGGCTATTACTCGGCAAAGGCAGTCGACGATCTCTATGGTATGGGCGTGGACCCGTTCGTCGCTTCGGAGCAGACCCGCCACGGCCGGGTTGTACCACCCGCGCCCCGAGGTCGCATACCCAGCCATCTGTCTCCTAGGATCGGATGCGACGGAAGTTACAGACCAGCCGGGGTCGGGAGCGCTACGCTTGCGGATGCAAACTGTCGAGCCGGTGTTCGGACAGATCAAGCAGGGCCGGGGATTCCGGCAGTTCCTGCTAGGGACTCTCTGAATAAGTCCTGATGGTATTGTGGCATAGTAACAGCGTCATAGCTGACGAGGGAGGATAGGAAGCCATGAGCCAGCCGACGTTTGCGGACTTGGAATATGAGGGCAAGAAGCGCAAGACCCGCCGGGAGCAGTTTTTGGAACGCATGGACGGTCTGATTCCGTGGGAACAGTTGGAAGAGCGCATCCGGCCGTTCTACCCCAAGGCCGGGCGTGGACGTCGTCCGTATGAGTTGTCGGCGATGCTTCGGATACACTGCGTGCAGTTGTTCTACAACCTGAGTGACCCTGGGATGGAGGACATGCTCTACGAGGTGGATTCGGTGCGGCGATTCGTAGGGCTGAAGCTGTCTGGCCCGTTGCCTGACGAGACTACGATCCTGAACTTCCGCCATCTGTTGGAGCAGCATGAGTTGGGCGCAGGCCTGTTCGAGGAGATCGGCCGTCATCTGGAGTCTCAGGGGCTTCGACTACAGGCTGGGACGATAGTTGACGCGAGCATCATAGCGGCGCCGTCATCGACGAAGAATCGGAGCAAGGAGCGTGACCCTGAGATGCACCAGACGAAGAAGGGTAACGAGTGGCACTTCGGGATGAAGGTGCATATCGGAGTGGACTCTCAGACGGGAGTGGTGCATAGCGTGTCGACGACACCGGCGAATGTCAATGACGTGACTCAGACACCCCAGTTGCTGCACGGTGAGGAGACCCATGTATGGGGCGATGCGGGGTACCAGGGAGTCCACAAGAGGCCGGAGAATCGGCACCTGGATGTGGAATGGCAGATAGCGTTGAGGCCCAGCCAGAGGCGTAAGCTGGAGCCTGGGAGCGATGACGCTGTGGCGGAGAAGCGCAAAGCGTCGGTCAGGGCCAAGGTGGAGCACCCATTCCTGTATATCAAACGGCACTTCGGCTACGGCAAGGTCCGCTATCGAGGGCTGGCCAAGAATACGCAGCGGCTCATGACGTTGCTGGGGTTCGCCAACCTGATGAGGTCTGAGCAGTGCTTGGCGCATGCCCTTGTATAGGTGTGCCCAAAAGGGCTGGCAAGGGCGCAAACGCCCCGCCAGGAGCAAGAACAGGACGACATAATCCCCGCCAAGGGTGGCGCAGGGGGCTTCATTGTTCTCCCTAAACCGCTCGAATCAACCTCACCCTACGCTACGGCGAGTTGTTCAGAGGTTCCCTAAGGGGACTGGACAAGGTGAACGGCGAATGGTCGCTGATCTGCACCGGCCACAACCTGCTCAAACTGTTCCGCTTTGGGGGGCAATCTGCACAAGAAAGCACGGGGCGATGGGCCAGCCCAACGCATCAGGAACTTTGCCGGGTAGTGAGCACGGCGCTATTCGCAAGCTATCTGTGGCCCGGCCGGGCCAACCGGCAAAATCAGTTGTCGCGATCCATTGTCGCTGACCCGCAAGCACCGTCAGATAATCCTCGGACGGACTGCTAGCGCCCCGCCACCCAGTCCAGAAGGGCCTAAAGTCTCCCACCTGAATGGTAAGGGCGTCGTATTGCAGGGACAGGGCGGGTTGGAAGAGCCTGTTTCATAAGTCGTGGGTATTGGCGATAGGGTATCTTGGTGGAGAGTCAGACCGTGAATTGGAGGTAGTAGAGTATGCCGCATCGACCACTCAACCGTGAACAGATGTGGATTCTGCCTCCGAGTCTCGACGAGTTGCTGGAGGCCGGTCATCCTGCCCGATTCGTGGCTGAGTTAGTCGATGCTCTGGACGGCGATGACTGGGCTGGTATCGGGGTTGATAGAGAGGGTGACCCGATGGGAGCTCCGTCCTACCATCCCCGTGCGCTGTTGGGCGTGTGGCTTTACGGCTTCATCGGAGTGCGATCGAGCCGCAAGCTGGAGGCGGCCTGCCGCGACCAGATACCGTACTTGTGGCTGACAGGCAACCAGCGGCCGGACCACGTCACATTGTGGCGCTTTTACCGTTCCCATAGGGATGGCATGAGGAAGCTTCTCAAGCGGACGGTGCAGACGGCTGTCACGATGGATTTGGTGGAGTTGGCAGTGCAGGCGGTGGACGGCACGAAGGTCGGTGCGAACGTGTCAAAGGCCCGGACCTACGACGCCGACGGGTTGCGCCGCCTGCGGGAGCGGTTGAACCAAGCGATAGCCGACTTGGAAGCACAGAACGAGGCGGGCGATGAGCCGTCTAGAGGGTATCTGCCAGAGGCGTTGCACGACCGCAAAGTCTTGCGTGATAGGGTGCGCGAGACGGTATCGAGGCTTGATGGGCGGGACGGTCAAAAGCTCATCAACCTGACCGATCATGACGCCCGAATGATGAACACTCGCCAGGGTATCGCGATGGCATACAACGCCCAGGCGATGGTCTCTCCGGTAATGGGTGAAGGGAAGGTGTCCGGCATGCTGATCACGGCTGCCGAGGTGGTGGCCGACACGACCGACCAGTCGCAACTGGGTCCAATGATGGAGCAGGCGGAGGAGACCTCAGGTCACAGATCGGAGACGACTTTGGCCGATGCGGGGTATCACTCAGGGAGCAATCTGCAGGAGTGCGCCCGGAGGGGCCAACAGGTGATCATGCCGGAGTCGCAGGACCGGGCTCTGGAGAGCCCGTATCACAAGGACCGCTTCACCTACGACGAGGCGAGCGACAGCTACCGATGCCCGGAGGGTTACACGCTGCGCTTTGCCGGCGTCAGGCGAGGCCGCCGCACCATTGTGCGCGTTTACCGCTCCTCCGCGGCCGTGTGCCGGGCCTGTCCGGCCTTCGGGGTCTGTACGAAGAACGAGCGCCATGGCCGCTCTCTGGAGATAAGTCCCCATGATACAGACCTGCGCCGCCACCGCGCCTGGATGTCCACGGAAGAAGCCAAAGAGGCGTACAGGCAAAGAAAACAACTGGTCGAGCCGGTCTTCGGGATCATCAAAGAGCAACAGCAGGCCCAGCGGTTCCTGCTACGCGGCTTACCCAACGTGGTGGCTGAGTGGACTCTGCTAGCCACGGCCTTCAACCTGCGCACCCTGTGGAGGGCGTGGCGAGCCACGGGGGCGTGGAATCGGAGTCTAGCTGCCGTTTCGAGCGCGCATTCAGCCTATTGGGCGGCCCGGATGGTGATCATGGCCGCTTCGGGCGCCTCGCTGCGAACCATGAGGCTCCGCACACAGCCGGCATGACCAAACAGGAAACCCCACCGTCAAATACATGCCACATTTGAAACAGGCTCTGGAAACCCGCCCCTACGAGGTGATGGCTGGTAGATATGACATTGAATGTGGAGGTGGGGAATCTGGGAGACACGGTACCCTTACCGACCAGGTTCCTGGTTGATATAATCCGCTTCGGCCCAATTGGCCCGGACTCTGCCCGGACGCGCGAGTCCGCGCAGCGAGGTGTGTTGGTGACATATCCCAAGACCGCTCTTGTCCTGTTGGGCGTGCTGGCCTGCGCGCTCGGTGCCCTTGGCTGCTCCAGCGATGGGGCAGAGGAGGCTGACGCCGCCGCTCCGGCCGCCGCGTCCGGCGGGGCTGCGCCGGCGACTGAGCCCGGAGAGTACAAGCTGCAGCAGGCGTTTGCACAGGAAATCGAGCTCACGAGCACGGTGTTCAACCGGATACGGCGCATACCCATCGAGTACACGTGCACCGACAACGAGTACTATCCCACGACCGGGACGGAGATCAGGTATGGCCAGGACAAGTCGCCTCCGCTGGCCTGGACCGGGGCGCCATCGGGAACCGTCAGCTTCGCCATCGTCGTGGACGACCCCGACGTAAGGATCGACGAGGAAGTCGATCCCACCGAGGAGGTCGTCCCGTTCGTTCACTGGGTGATCTGGAACATACCCGCGTCGGTTGCGGAGCTGGACGAGAGCGTGCCCACTACGACCGAGGTAGCCCTCATTGGGCCGAGCGTCCGGCAGGGCACGAACGACTTCGGCGGCGTGGGGTACGGCGGGCCGTGCCCGCCGCCGAACCTGACTGCCATTTATGGCTCACAGTCCGGGAACTACTACGGCGAGGGCGGGGGGCTCAGAAAGCAGACTCCCCACGGCTACATGTTCACGATTTACGCTCTCGACACGGAGCTTGACCTGGCGGCCGGCGCCACCAAGAACGAACTGCTGGAGGCGATGGAGGGCCACGTCCTGTCCGCGGGCGAACTGAAGGGCGAGTACGTCAACAAGCGCATCTTCAAGTAGCGCGGCCGCCATTCGACGGGCGCCCTAGAGGTTCAGGCGAACGTCCTCGTAGGCCGGGTCCTTGACGTAGATCTGGACCCTGCCCCTGCGCGAGTCGACGACGAACAGGCGGCCCTGGGAGTCTACCTCCACCGCGACCGGACGGTTGAACCTGCCCATCGGCGTCCGGTCTCCCGTCCGCCGGTAGGCCTTGGCCAGGTCCTCGACCTCCTCGACGCTCTCCTTCACGGGCCCGAAGAGCTCCGTCGCGTCCCCGTACAGCGAGCCGATGACCTCGCCGTCCGGCTCGAAAATCCGCACCCGGCTGTTGCCCCAGTCGGCAACGTAGACGTCCCCGTCGCCGTCCACGGCGACGTCCGAAGGATGGTCGAGCGTCTCCTCGTCGTCCGGCGACGTCCCGTACGACATGATGAACCCGCCGTCCGGCGAGAACTTCTGCACGCGGCTGTTGCCCCAGTCGGCGACATAGACGTCGCCCTGGGCATCGATGGTGATGCCCCAAGGGCTGTCCAGCTCGCCGTCGCCGCTGCCGTTGCTTCCCCACGAGTCCAGGAACCGGCCGTCCCCGGTGAACTTCTGCACGCGGTCGTTGCCGCCGTCGACGATGTACAGGTTGTCGTCGCGGTCGAACGCCATGCCCGATGGTGCGTCGAGCTGGCCGGGCTCAGAGCCGTGCTCGCCCCATCGGGTCAGTGCTTCCCCCGACGGGTCGTATTCCGGGAAGGTGTAGTACGGGCCATCCGGGCCGAACACGGCGACGAAATTGCCCTGCTCGTCGCAGCAGTAGAGGTTGCCCTCGCTGTCGGCGGCCAGCGCCGTGGGCCATACGAACTCGTTGCGGGCGAAGTCCCCGAGCAGGACGCCGTCGCTGACCGACCACTTCCCGATCTTCGGCTGGTGGGCGACGACAACGTCTTCCGCGGTGGACGTGACGGGCATCCCGCGGCTCAGCACCCAGATAGTGTCGTCGCCGCCGACGGCGACGGAGCAGGGGTAGCGCACGCCCCGGATCACGCTGTCCTGGCCTATCGCGTGCGAGAAGTGCCAGACGCGCTCGCCGAAGGAGATCGTCCGCATCTATCGGCCGTGTATGAAGCCGGGCTTCTCGAAGCGCCCGTTGACGACGGGCTCGGCGTCCAGCCCCAGCCAGTCTTCCAGGACGGTCGAGTACAGCCCGCGGAAGTCCAGGTTGGGCTCCAGGTCGCCGTCCACGAGCGCCTCGACCCGGGTGTCCGGGTACTCCGAGTACATGCCGCCCGCGACGTTCGGGCCGATGGCGAACGCGACGCCGCCCGACCCGTGGTCGGTGCCCTCGCCGTTCTCCTTCACCCGGCGGCCGAATTCAGAGAAGAGCAGCATGACCACGTTGTCGTCCGCGTCGTGCTGCCGGAGGTCGTCCCAGAAGTCGACGATGGCCCGCGAGACCTCCGTCCAGAGCTTGCCGTGCATGTACTCCTGGGAGCCGTGCGTGTCGAAGCTCCCCACGCTCGTGTAGAAGAACCGGGAGCCGACGTCGGCCGTGTGGATCATCGCCACCGATCGCAGGCTCTGGGAGATCGAGTCGGTGCCGTACTCGACGGTCGACTCGTATTGGGCGGGGACCTCCTTGAGGATGTCGGCGCCCTTCATGGCGTCTTTCCCGGTCAGGCTCAGGTAGTCCATGATGTCGGCCACGGGGCCCGTTCCCATGCCGGGCGCGTACATCGCCGCGAAGCGCGCCAGCATCCGCTCGCGCTCCGACTCGCGCTCGACGCCGGTGAACAGCCCGTAGCTGGAGAGGTCGGCGACCGACGCCACCGGCACGCCGGGCGCGACGAGCGCCCTGGGGAGGCCGTGGCCGATGTTCACGGTGCCTATGGGGTTCTCGCCATTCGGGTCGATCTGTCGCGACGCCCTCCCGATCCAGCCCTCGTCGCCGACCTTGACCGGCTCGCACGTGTGCCAGATGTCCATCGAGCGGAAGTGCGAGCGCGACGGGTTCTCGTAGCCGACGCCGTGGACTATCGCCATGTCGCCCCGGTCGTAGACGTCCTTCAGCGGCCCCATGGCCGGATGGAAGCCGAGGCGGTCGTCGATCTTGTGCACTTCGTCTTCGGTGAGGCGCAGCTTGACACGGTTGTCGTGGTAGTTCGGGTCGGTGTAGGGCACGACGGTGTTGAGGTAGTCGTTCCCCCCGTTGAGCTCGACGACGACGACGACGGGGTCTTTGGTCTGGGTGGTCAAGGCGACGCCTCCTGTGCCACTATCCGAACTGGTACTCGCGCGTGCCCGCGATCAGCGCCATAACGTTGCCGACGCGACCCGAGAGGTCGTCCCTGTCTTCGGCGGTCCTGTAGGATATCTCGCCGTCCGCGCCGGCCTCGGCGACAAGGTTGTCCCGGATGGTCGCTGGAACGTCGAGAGGGCCCATGAGATCGAGGCACCGGTCGACGAGAATCTCGGGCGCCATCGAGCCTCCATTGGCCGACTGTTGGACGATCCAGTCGACGTTGCGGCGGTTGCCCGGCAGGTCGGCCCGCCGGACGTGGTCGACGACGAAGTTGACGCGGTTCATGAGCGCGCCGCTGTTGATCCACTCCTTGCCCGTGTGCCATCCCTCGACGCTCGGCGGGTTGAGCAGCGCCTGCCCCATCTTCTCTGGCTCCTGCCCGATCGTTCCCCACTCGGGGCTGGGCTTGCCGAGCGCTCCGGTCAGCTTGAGTGTGCCGACCACGACCTCCGTGGGACTCTTCACCTTGCGGAAGGTGGCCTGATTGAAGAAGTCCGAGTTGAACAGCAGCCGGAGCACGGGCTTGATCTCGTAGTCGGAGTCGACGAAGGTCTGCGCGAGTATCTCGACGGCTTCCGGGTCTCCCGGCGGCTCGATGTTCCACGCGGGCACCTGCGGCTCTTCGGCGACGAAGAAGTTGTACAGGTGGCGACAGATGAACGTCGGACAGGCGGGCTGCCGGACGACGATGTCGATGATGTCCTCGCCGTTGAGACGGCCGGTCTGCCCGAGGAAGGTCTTGACCCCGCCGTCGTGGTCCTCGGCGCGGTACTTGAAGACCCAGGGGAAGTTGCCCCAGGGCGAGCCGGGTATCGTGGGCTCGAAGCTCCATCCGGTGAAGGCCCTGGAGCACTCGTAGACATCGTCTTCGGTGTAGTTGTTGACGCCCATGGAGAAGAGCTCCAGCAACTCTCGTCCCCAGTTTTCGTTTGGAGCGCGCTTGTGATTGTCCTGGTTGTCGAGCCAGAAGATCATGGCCGGGTCTCTGGCCAGCTCGACGAGCAGGTGGCGGTAGTTGCCCATGCCGTGCTTGCGGAACAACGCGACCTGGTCCGCCATCTGCCCGGCGTGCTCGACCTTCGAGGCGGCGGTGGCGAAGACGTAGTGCCAGAAGAGGGCCATCTTCTCCTGCAGCGGACGCCGGGTGTTGAGCATCCGGTACATCCAGTCTGTCTGCGCGTGCATGACCTGCCACGGACTCTCGGCCTGCGGCAGGCGCCGGTAGAGGGGGTACATGTCCACGTCGGGCTGCGACTCGGGGTCGAGTAGCTGCTCGACGGTCGCTTCGTAGCCCTGTTTGGCGAGCCGCTCCAACTCGTCGCGCGTCGCGCCAAAGCCGGCGCGCCGCATCAGGTGGGCTGTCAACCTGAGATCGCTGTCGGCGGGCATCTTCGCCTCCCCCTGACACCGTGCTTGCACAAGTGTGCTACGGTCAGGCCATGTAGTCAAGTTGATGGCGCGGATGACATGGTGGTCGGGAAGAGTGTTCCGGTCTGGGGCAAGTGTGCCTCTGTTGACACACATACCCTCGTACGGTAGACTCGTTACCCAATAGGTAACGGGAGAGATACGATGAACAGGGTTGTGCCTGCATGGAAATTCACTTCAGGACCCGCAAACTGCAGAGGACATTCAACAGCGAGAAGAATCTCACCAAACAGTATGGTAGCCGGATGGCTCAACGGATCAAGATGCGTATTGCCGTACTGAGCAATGCCCAAAATCTGTCGCAGGTACCTGGGACGCCACCAGACCGGTGTCACCCGCTCACAGGTGATCGTCTCGGACAGTACGCAGTAGACCTCATACAGCCGTATCGGTTGGTCTTTGAGCTAGCGCATGATCCGCTGCCGCGTAGGGATGACGGAGGTGTCAACTTATGTGAGATCACTGCGATTGAGATCGTCGACGTACTGGACTATCACTGATTGGAGTCTTAGCGCATGGTTCGCGCCAGTTATCGTTACGAGCCGGACTACGCCGTTCCGCCGGGGTCGGTCTTGGAGGAGCGTTTAGAGGTCCACAACATCTCCCACGCCGAGTTTGCCCGGCGATGTGGGAGGTCTCCAAAGCTGATCAGCGAGATAATTTCCGGGAAGGCACCCATTGAACCTAAGACGGCGGTGCAGTTTGAGAGAGTTCTCGGAGTGGATGCGGGGATATGGCTCGGAATCGAGTCTGACTACCGGCTACACCAGCAGCGTGAGGCCGAGGTCCGAAAGGCCGAGGAATCTGTGGAGTGGGCGAAGGGCTTCCCTGTAGCCGAGTTAGTGAAACGGGGTGTCCTGGCAAAGCCATCGTCGAACGCGGACAGGGTGGAGAAGTTGCTGTCCTTCTTCGGCGTAGCCTCAATTGAGGCTTGGCGGGACAAGTACACTCGCGCTCAGGTCGTCTACCGCCACTCGCCCAGCTTCAGCAGCGAAGAGCCGGCTTTGACCACATGGCTGCGGCTTGGAGAGATTGAGGCAGACAAGGCGGATGCCGCCGATTACAGCGCAGCCAATTTCAAAAGAGCGCTGGCTCAGATCAGAGAATCGACGGCTTCCGGTAGCCCGGCTGCGGTCACAGATGCATTCAAGCGATGCTTGGATTCGGGTGTCGTCCTGACAATCGTCAAGCCGCTTCCCAAGACTTCCCTCAGCGGAGCGGCCAGGTGGCTGACACCGCGTAAGGCGCTCATACAACTCAGTCTTCGGGGAATGAGGGATGATCACCTGTGGTTCAGTTTCTTCCACGAGGCCGCGCATTTACTGCTGCATAGTAAGAAAGTCGTTTATGTCCATGAAGCCAAGCGAAAGATAACGGATGAAGACGAGCAGGCCGACACTTGGGCGTCGAACTTTCTCGTGTCGCCCAAAGCTTGGAAGGACTTTACGTCGACAACGCGCCTGACCGAGCGCTCGGTCGTTCGTTTCGCTGAAGATCAGGGGATAGCGCCCGGTATCGTTGTCGGGAGACTCCAGCACGAAGGGAAGCTTGACTGGAATCGTCTCAACCACTTGAAAGTTCGTATTGAATGGGTCGTGTAGGCACCGGGAAGGCTTCTTGGTGATCGCCGGCCCTATACGTTCAGGCGGACGTCCTCGTAGGCCGGGTCCTTGGCGTAGATCTGGACGCGGCCCCGGCGGGAGTCGACGACGAAGAGGCGGTCGCGGTCATCCACCTCGACGGCGACGGGCCGGTCGAACCTGCCGAGTTGCGTGAGGTCGTCGACGCGACCGTACGCCCCGGCCATGACGGGCGACGACTCGATGTCCCTCTTGACCGGGCCGAAGAACTCGGTCGCGTCGCCGTACAGGGAGCCGATGACCTCGCCGTCGGGCTCGAAGACGCGCACCCGCTTGTTTCCCCAGTCCGCCACGTAGACGTCGCCGTCGCTGTCGACCGCCACGTCGGACGGGCGGCGCAGCGGCTCGCCATCGTCCGGCGACGCGCCGAAGCTCGTGACGAACTCGCCGTCCGGCGTGAACTTCTGCACGCGGCTGTTCCCCCAGTCGGCGACGTAGACGCAGCCTTCGGCGTCCAGCGTGACGCCCCACGGCCGGTCGAGCTGGCCCTCGCCGTCGCCATGTTCGCCCCAGGCGCTGAGATGGCGTCCGTTCTTCGTGAACTTCTGTACGCGGTCGTTGCCGCTGTCGACGACGTGGAGGTTGTCGTCCGAGTCGAACTCCATGCCGGCCGGGCGGTCGAGCTGTCCGGGCTCCGAGCCCATCTCACCCCATCTGCTCAGCGCCTCGCCGGCCGGATCGTACTGCGGAAGCTCATAGTAGGGGCCGTCGGGGCCGAACACCGCTACGAAGTTGCCCTGCTCGTCGCAGCAGTAGAGGTAGCCTTCGCTGTCGGAGGCGAGGGCGGTGGGCCAGACGAACTCGTTGCGGGCGAAGTCGCCGATCTGCACGCCGTCGTCGATGGACCACTTGCCGATCTTGGGCTGGTAGGTGACGGTGAAGTCGTGGTCGAGCGGCCAGATTGGCATCCCGCGGCTCAGCACCCACATGGCCCCGTCGCCGGAGAGGGCCATCGAGCACGGGTAGCGGTACCCGGTGTTGATGTTGTCGCGACCGACGGCGTGCGAGAAGTGCCAGGTGCGGTCCGCGAGCGTGATGGTCTTCATGGACTATGCCTATCCGAGCTGGTACTCCCGCGTGCCCGCTATCAGTGCCATGAGGTTCCCGACGCGGCGCGACAGGTCCTGTCTGTCCTCTGCGGTGCGGCAGGCGATCTTTCCGTCGGCCGCGGCCTCGGCGACCAGGTTGTCCCGGACGGCATGGGAGCCCTCGAGCGGGCCCATCAGGTCGAGGCATCGGTCGACGAGGTCCGCCGGCGACATCGAGCCGCCGCTGGCCGACGTGCTTGCGATCCAGTCGACGTTGCGGCGGTTGCCCGGCAGGTCCGGCCGACATACGTAGTCGGCGACGAAGTTGACGCGGTTCATGAGCGAGCCGCTGTTGATCCACTCCTTGCCGGTGTGCCAGCCCTCGACGCTGGGAGGGTTGATCAGGTCCTGGCCCATCCTCTGCGGCTCAAGCCCGATCGTGCCCCACTCGGGGTCGGGAACGTCCAGGCCGCCAGTCAGCTTCAGTGCGCCGACGACGATCTCAATGGGGCTCCTCACCTTTCGGAACGCGGCCTCCTTGAAGAAGTCGGAGTTGAACAGCGCGCGCAGCACCGGCCTGATCTCGTAATCCGAGTCGACCATGGTCCGCGCGAGCGTCTCAACGGCGTCCGGGTCTCCCGGCGGCTCGATGTTCCACGCGGGCACCTGCGGCTCCTCGGCTACGAAGAAGTTGTACAGGTGGCGGCAGACGAACGTCGGGCACGCGGGCTGCCGGACGATGATGTCGATGATGTCCTCGCCGTTGAACCGGCCGGTCTGGCCGAGGAATGTCTTGACGCCGCCGTCGTGGTCCTCGGCTCGGTACCTGAAGACCCACGGGAACTGTCCATAGGGCTGCGACGGCAGACTGGGCTCGAACGTCCATCCGGTGAAGGCCCGCGAGCACTCGTAGACGTCGCTCTCTGTGTAGTTGTTGACGCCCATGGAGAAGAGCTCCAGGAGCTCTCGTCCCCAGTTCTCGTTGGGTGCCTTCTTGTGGTTGTCTTGGTTGTCGAGCCAGAAGATCATGGCCGGGTCCCTGGCCAGCCTGACGAGCAGCTCGCGGTAGTTGCCCATGCCGTGTTCGCGGAAGAGCGCGACCTGGTTGGCCATCTGGCTGCTCTGCTCGACCTTGGACACGGCCGTGGCGAAGACGTGGTGCCAGAACAGGGCCATCTTCTCCTGGAGCGGCCGCGGGGTGTTCACCATGCGGTACATCCAGTCGGTCTGGACGTGCAGGCCGACGAAGGAGCTCTCCGCCTGGGGCAGGTAGCGGTACAGCTCGTCCATGTCGAGCTCGGGCTGGGACTCGGGGTCAAGGAGTTGCTCGACGGTGGTGTCGTAGCCCTGTTCGGCGAGCCGTTCTAGCTCGTCGCGTGTCGCGCCGAAGCCGGCGCGGCGCATCAGGTGGGCGATCGACCGGAGGTCGTTGTCCCTGGACACGTCGTCTCCCCACTGCGGCCGGAATTGCCCCAGTCTGACCCTACCGGCCGGGGCAGTCAAGCTCAGCCCGACCCGCCGGCAGGGCCTTGCCAAAGTCGCCACAGATTGAGGGTGGCAGACTTGCACCGGGTTCAACGCCCCCTCACCCTAACCCTCTCCCGCAAAGGGGCGAGGGAACGATGGATGGCCCTGGACCCGCTGGCTTCAGCCGCTGTTGACGAGGATCTCCCGGTCGACGCCCGTCAGCGGCAGCTCGACCCAGGCAGCGTTCCTGGCGTGCGACGCGTGGAACGCCACGATGGCCTCCAGGACCTGCACCGTCTCGGCCGGGTCGTAGGAGAAGTCTCCCCCGTCGTCGAGCCAGGCGACCATCTCCCGCACCGCGATGTCCATTCCGTTGCCGTCTTGGTCGTCGTTGGTGAATTGCTCGGTCCGGCCGTCCCAGTACTCGATCGTGACATCGTCGCTGCCGACGAGCGCCCGGCCCTCGGTGCCGTTGACACGCACGTCCCACGGGGCGACGCTGTAGTCGGTCGCGTCGACCGTCCCCATCAGCCCGCCCTCGTACCGCAACGTACCCCAGCCGCCGGGGTCGGTGAAGGCGGGGCCTCGCGCGTCCGGTTTGCCTGCGAGGTCCAGGGTGGCGGAGACGGCTTCGATGCGGCGTCCGGTGACGTGGTAGATCGTGTCGAAAACGTGCGAGCCGACGCCGCCGAGCCGGCCGGTCGGCCACTGCGCGTTGATGGAGGTCAGCTCGCCGATGCCGCCGCTCGCGAGGTGGGCGCGGGCCTTGCGGAAGCAGGCGTTGAAGCGTCGCTGGTGGTTGATGACCAGCAGTGCCCCGGCGTCGGCGCATGCGGCGACCATGCGCTCGGCGTCCGGCACCGTCTGCGCGATCGGCTTCTCGCAGAGGACGGCGCGGGCGCCGGCCTCCGCGCAGGCGACCGCCGGCTCGGCGTGGACGTTGGCGTAGGTGGCGACGCTGACGATGTCGAGGTCTTCGCGCTCCAGGAGCTCGCGCCAGTCGGCGTACGTCCTCGCGCCGGTGCGCTGGGCGAAACGGTCGCGCCGGCCCTGGTCCCGGCTTGACCCGGCGACCAGCTCGATCTGCGGATGGCCCGCGAGCGCGGACGCGTGGGTGCCGTCGAGGTCCTCGACACGCTGGCCGAGCGCGTCGCCGGAGACCTGGTCGCCGGCGCCGATGAAACCGAGCCCGATGATGCCCGCCCTGTAGTCTGCCATGGCGTCGCTCCCCCGCGGCCCGGTACAGAGGGGCCGCCAAGTCTGTCCTTACGTGGGCCGATTGTACAGGTTCTGGCGAGTCGCGACACGTCAGCGCGCGGGGCTCCACTCCGGGCCATCGACGCCTGCCGCGTTTCTCGTTACCATGGGCGCGCGACGATCGGCGATGCCGGGTTGGCGGCGCCAGCGTTCCGGGTGCGCGGGACTTGCGATGGCCGACCGTCAGCCGGCGCCGGAGCGACCGAGCCAGCATATGTCCCACAGGCTACCGACGAAGATACTTGGACGTACCGGACTAGAGGTGACGCGCCTCGGGTACGGCGCGCTCGAGCTGAAGGGCCCGGTCTTCGCGGGGCGAGACCTGACCGACGCGGAGGCGGCCGGCGTCCTCAACGCCGTTCTCGACAGCGGTATCAACCTGATCGACACCGCGGACTGCTACGGCCTCTCGGAGGAGGCGGTCGGGAAGCATCTCGCGCGCCGGCGCTCCGAGTACGTGCTCGCGACGAAGACCGGCTGTCACAGGGACAACGGTCCCAGCGGCGGTCCGAAGGACCTGACGCGCGAAGGGCTCATCTACAGCGTGGAGCGCAGCCTTCGGCGGCTGAGGACCGACTGCGTCGACCTGTTGCAGCTTCACACACCCTCCATCAAGCGCGGGATCCACGTCGAGCTTGGGCCCGCGCAGCGCGAGGAGGTGCTCGCGACGCTTGATGAGATGAGAGAGCAGGGCAAGTTCCGCTGGCTCGGGATATCGACCAACCTGCCCCACGTGGCGCACTTCTACAACTGGGACGTCTTCGACTCCTTCATGCTCCCGTACTCACTCTTCCAGCGTCAGCACGAGGACTGGATCGCGAAGCTCTCGGACAGCGGGATCGGCACGATCATCAGGAGCGGCGCGGCCAGGGGAGAGCCCGACCACGAGGACTCGATAGCCTACTTGCAGGGCGTCCTCCTCAGTCCCGAGACGCGCTGGCGCTACTTCGAGTCCCTCGACATCGACTCCCTGCGCGATCCGGGAGAGAGCCGGGTCGCGTTCATACTGCGCTACTGCCTGGGCCATCCGGGCATCGACACCGTAATCAACGGGACGATCAACCTCGACGAGCTACGTGAGAACGTCCGCACCGCGGAGCGCGGTCCGCTGCCGCGGGACATCGTCGACGAGGTCAACCGCCGCGTGAGCACGGTCGACATGGTGCCGGCGAAGATCCCGAGCGACATGCCGGCCCGACCGTCGGGCGGCTGAAGTCCGTCGCCAACCAGATAGGTCGTTCGCCGAATCCGCGATACTCACGTACCGCCGAGGGCGCGCTACGGGTTGAATGCGTCGTAGACGGCCTTGGATACGCCGGCCAGGGTCAGGTCGACGTGGAGCCGCTCTCCGTCGACATGCTTGGCCATGATGGCGATGGCGTAGGGCCCGGACGGGGAGTGGACGACTCCCACGTCGCACCGCACCGAGTGGTAGCTGCCGGTCTTGTTCGCCACGACCGTGCCCTGCGGCAGTAGCAGCGGTATGACTGTGTTGAGCTGCTGGCGTTTCAGGATGTCCCAGAACGTCTCCCTCGACGACGGCGACAGCACGTCGCCGCGGTGCACCGCCTCGAAGAGCTCGCACATGTCGTCCGGGGACGATACGTCGGAGTTCTCTTCGTCGAGGGCGTCGGCGTCCAAGTCGATCTGCTCCCCACGCAGCTTCTCGGCGGCGTTCGCGTATGTAACGTCCGGGTCGCTCGGGTCCAGCGCCGCGAGACTGTAGAGCAGCTCGCGGCAGGACATCGGGATGCGCGTCCTGGTCAGGCCGAGCTCGCGGATCGTCGCGCTCAGGCTGTCGCGGCCGACCATCTCGTACAGAAAGTCGGTCGCGGCGTTGTCGCTGATGATGATCATCAGCATCGCGAGGTCGCGAAGTGTCGGCCGCAGGCCCGCCTCCAGCTCCTTGAGCACGCCGGAGCCCGGCACCCTCATCGCGTCCGTCATCTCTACGCGCTGGGAGAGGTCTATTTCGCCGCGGTCGACCTGCCGGAGCAGCTCCACCAGCAGGGGCACCTTGAAGGTGCTCGCGGTGAAGAACGGCATGTCCGCGTCGTGCCGTATCTGCGCGCCGCTGTCGAAGTGCCGCGCGGCGAGTCCCACGACACCGGGCACCTGCGCTATGGCTTCGTCGACGGAGCTCATGTCGTCCTCCTCGTGACCTGCGCGGAGTAGATGATGGCCTGAATTCGCCGGTGCCGCGTCTCGACGTGCCGGCTACTCGTTGCCCCACGGGAACGACTCGATGCGGTGCGTGCGGTCGGCAACGGGATAAACGACCCGGGCGCCGCCGGCGCGGTGGGAGGCGTGGACCGCGAATCCTATTTCGGTCGACCTGCGCGCCTCGTCGACGTCGCACGCCGTCGGTCCGCCGTTCCTGACGGCGTCCGCGAGGTCCTGCGCGGCGGCGCGGCCGGCGAGCCACTCCTCTTTCTCCTCCGGCAGCGGGAGCCTGGTCCTCCGGCTTAGCGAATCGTTCAGCGTGTAGTACGCCTCGACGTTCTCGTAGGCGTCGTTGCCTACCTCGAAGATGGTGAGGCTTCCTTCGGTGCCGGACACGATGCATGACATGCCCCGCAGGCCTTCCGGCATAGTGGCGACGTGGACCCCGTTGTCCAGCCGAGTCCACGACCTTCCGGGCGGGTCCAGGGGCCGCCTCGACTCCGAGCCGTCGCCGCTCACGTCCTCGACGTGGCCGCTGGTCCACAGGGGCTCGGCGTCGCCCGCCAGCGCGAGGGCGGTATCGTACCAGTGGCAACCGTGGTTGATGAGATTCGGGGCGCCGCAGGCGGTGACGCCGGTGACGTCGCCGACGATGCCGTCGCGCAGGTAGTGGCGGATGGCCCGATAGGAGGCGCACCACCGCCGGTCCAATAGAAACGCCAGGGCGATTCGTCCATTTGTGCACGTCGAGGCTATCCGGTCGGTCTCTTCCAGCCTGGTCGCGAGAGGTTTCTCGCAGGCTATTCCCCTCACGCCTGTGCTCGCGGCGGCCTCGACCTGGTCCGCGTGCATGGTCTGGCGGGTCGCGATGCACACGATGTCGGGTGCGGTCTCGGCGAGCATGCGGTCGTAGTCGTCGTAGGCCGGCATGTCGCCCCACGTGTCGCGCCAGACGGCGCGGAACCGCTCGCGGGTCGCGTGGTCCTTGTCGAACACGGCGACGACGGTCGTATCGGGCGTCCTTGCGAAGCCGTTGGCCCAGTTGTGTCCCCTGTTGGCCGTGTCCAGCATCCTGTGGCACCCCGCTATCGCAACCCTCAGCTTATCCATCTTGTCACCTCGTGCGGGCCCTGCCATCCCCGGCCCGAACAGCCGTCGGACCTATCATACGGGAACGCGTGTGTGCGGCAACGGCCGTCCGGGCACTGACTTGGGCGCGGCGACACCCTCTCTCGTATTGACCGCGCCGCCTGGCGTTCGTTAGAATCGTAGTTACGAGGCTAGTGCCGGGCGACCGGCGGCTAGCCGCCTTTGTGTTCCGCGGGAGCGATCGCGGTCCACGCGCGGGTTGCCGGGCCCCAGTGGCGCAATGGCAGCGCAGCCGATTTGTAATCGGCAGGTTAGTGGGTTCGAGTCCCCTCTGGGGCTGCTCGTCCTCTCCCGGCCGCGCGGGCAACGCGATTCGGCCTTGGATTCGGCAAAACCGCTATGCTAAACTGGCTTGCGCCCAAATTGGAGGGGTGGGTGAGTGGTTAATACCACCAGACTGTAAATCTGGCGCCCGGAAGGGCTACGTAGGTTCGAATCCTACCCCCTCCACCAGGCAAACGGAAGGCAACAAAAACACTCGGGCCCACATAGCTCAGGCGGTAGAGCGCGTTCTTGGTAAGAACGAGGTCAGCAGTTCGACTCTGCTTGTGGGCTTAGACCAATAACGAGGGGACCAATGGCGAGAGAGAAGTTCGTTAGAGACAAACCGCACGTAAACGTAGGCACGATCGGTCACGTCGACCACGGCAAGACGACGCTGACGGCGGCGATCACCAAGACGCTCGCGAACGCGGGTCTGGCCGATTTCCGTCCGTTCGACTCGATCGACAACGCGCCCGAGGAGAAAGAGCGCGGCGTCACGATCGCGATCCAGCACGTCGAGTACCAGACCGAGGGCAGACACTACGCCCACGTCGACTGCCCCGGGCACGCCGACTACATCAAGAACATGATCACCGGGGCCGCGCAGATGGACGGCGCGATCCTGGTCGTCAGCGCGCCGGACGGGCCGATGCCGCAGACGCGCGAGCACATCCTGCTGGCCCGCCAGGTGCAGGTCCCCAACATCGTCGTCGCGCTGAACAAGGTCGACGCGATGGACGACGAGGAGCTGCTGGAGCTCGTCGAGCTGGAGCTCCGCGAGCTGCTGAGCGAGTACGACTTCCCCGGCGACGACATTCCGATCATCCGGGTCAGCGCGCTCAACGCCCTCGAGGCCGAGGACACGTCGAGGGAGTCCGAGTGGGGCAAGGGCATCTGGGAGCTCATGGACGCGGTCGACTCCTATATCGACGTCCCCGAGCGCCCGCGAGAGCTGCCGCTGATCATGCCTGTCGAGGACGTGTTCAGCATCAAGGGCCGCGGCACGGTCGTGACGGGCCGCGTCGAGCAGGGCATGGTGCAGACCGGGCAGACGGTCGAGATCGTCGGCATCAAGGAAACCACTTCGACCGTGGTCACCGGCGTCGAGATGTTCCGCAAGACCCTCGACGAGGGCGAGCCGGGAGACGCCGTTGGCGTCCTGCTGAGAGGTGTGGAGCGCGGCGACGTTGAGCGGGGTCAGGTCATCGCGGACCCGGGCAGCATATTGCCGCACAGCGAGGCGCAGGCCCAGGTCTACGTGCTGACGAAGGAGGAGGGCGGCCGTCACACGCCGTTCTTCAGCGGCTACAAGCCGCAGTTCTACATCCGCACGACCGACGTGACGGGCGAGATCGAGCTGCCCGATGGCGTCGAGATGGTCATGCCCGGCGACAACATCGAGATGACGGTCAAGCTGATGACCCCGGTAGCGATGGACGACCAGCTGCGCTTCGCCGTACGCGAGGGCGGCCGCACCGTCGGCTCCGGCGTGATCACGCAGGTGATCAAGTAACCGATGGCACGCAAGGGCGATGCCCGCCAGCTCATCACGCTCGGCTGCGTCGACTGCCGGGAGCGGACGTATTCGTCCAGCAAGAACCGGCGGAACGACCCCGACCGCCTGGAGCTGAACAAGTTCTGCCCCAGGTGCCGGTCCCATAAGACGCACCGAGAGGTCCGCTAGCTCCGATGGCCAGAAGCTCCAGCTCGCCAAGTCGCGTCAGTCCCGAGGCGGCTCGGCGGGCCTTCTCGTTCCGTTACTTTGGTGAGGCGTTTGCCGAGCTGCGCCGCGTCACCTGGCCTTCGCGCCAGGAGACGGTGCGCCTTTCGATCATGGTCATCGCCGTCGCCGCGGCGGTCGGCGTCATACTGGGCGTGATCGACCTCGGCTTCTCCAGGCTGATGGACCTGATCCTGGGCGTGAACCTCTCATGACGCAGAATGGCGACACCGAGGCGCGCTGGTACATCGTCCACACCTACTCCAGCCAGGAAGAGCGCGTCAAGAAGAACCTAGAGCTTCGCGTCGAAACGATGGACGTCAAGGACCGCATCTTCCAGGTTATCGTGCCCACGGAGGACGAGGTCGAGATCAAGGACGGACGGCGCAAGAGCGTACCGCGCCGCGTGTTTCCCGGCTACCTGATCGTGCAGATGAAGATGGACGACGAGAGCTGGTACGTCGTCCGCAATACGCCGGGGGTTACGGGCTTCGTTTCGGCGGAGGACGAACACGAGGGCCGCCCCAAGCCGGTCCCGCTGGAGGAGTCCGAGGTCGAGGCGATCATGAACCAGATGCAGTCCTCCAAGCCCCGCGTCAGGGTGGGCTTCGAGATCGGGCAGACCGTCCGCATCAAGGACGGGCCTTTCGTGGACTTCATGGGGGCCGTCGACGAAGTGTATCCCGACCGGGCCAAGGTCAAGGTGCTCGTGTCGTTCTTCGGACGAGAGACGCCGGTCGAGCTCGACTTCCTGCAGATCGAAAAGACCTAGTCGGAGGGCAGCGTGGCCAAGAAGGTCAGCACCATAATCAAGTTACAGATCGAGGCGGGCAAGGCGACTCCCGCGCCGCCCGTCGGGCCCGCGTTGGGCCAGTACGGCGTCAACATCATGGCGTTCGTCAAGGAGTACAACGAGCGCACGTCGTCCCAGATGGGGACGATCGTGCCGGTACTGCTGACGGTGTACGAGGACCGCTCGTTCTCGTTCGAGGTCAAGACGCCTCCTACGTCGGCGCTGCTCAAGCAGGCCGCGGGAATAGAGAAGGCCAGCGGCAGCCCCAAGGCCGAAAAGGTCGCCAGCGTCCCGGAGGCGGCGATCAGGGAGATCGCGGAGCAGAAGATGCGCGATCTGAACGCGGCCGACGTCGAAGGCGCGATGAAGATCGTGGCGGGCACGGCCCGGAGCATGGGCATCACGGTCGAGTAGCGGAGACAGCGAATGAGCAGAGGAAAACGATATCGCGAGGGTGAGGCGCTGATCGAGCCCGAGCGCGAGTACCGCCCGGATGAGGCAGTCTCCATAGTCAAGCAGGCCGCCACGGCCAGCTTCGACGAGACGGTGGAGCTACACCTCCGGACGGGCGCGGACCCGCGACACGCAGACCAGCAGGTGAGGGGGGTGACGATCCTCCCGCACGGCGCCGGCAAGGTCGTGCGCGTGCTCGTGTTCACCGAGGGCGAGGCGCAGCTCGCGGCCGAGGAGGCCGGGGCGGACTTCGTGGGCTCCGACGATCTGGTCAAGCAGATCGAGGGCGGCTGGACCGAGTTCGACGTGTCGATAGCGACGCCCGACATGATGAGCCGGGTAGGGCGCCTGGGTCGGATCCTGGGCCGCCGGGGCCTGATGCCGAGCCCGCGGACCGGCACGGTCGTCCCGCCCGACGGAGTGGCCGCGGCGGTCAGAGAGGCGAAGATGGGCCGGGTCGAGTACCGGCTCGACCGCGAAGGGCTGGTGCACGTGCCGATCGGCAAGGCCAGCTTCACGGAAGACCAGCTTGTCACCAACCTGGCCGCGCTCGTCGAGGATATCCTCCGGGCCAGGCCGGGCGGTGTGAAGGGTCAGTTCATCAGGACAGCGTTCTTGACGAGCACAATGGGGCCGAGCGTGCGCATGGACATTGCCAGCATGTCGGCCCTGACTGTAGAATAGCAAGAGACAGCCGCAGACAGTGGGTCCCCCTCGCGGGGGTTAAACTTCCGGCCCGCCGAGGCTCGTGGATACAGGCGCCGCGTAGTTCGGCGCCCGAAGCCCTGGGCCTGCGCGGCTCAGGGTCTTTTTTTGTAGCGAGGTGATCTGTTGCCGACTGAGAAGAAACGAGAAACGGTTGCGGAGATCCGGCGACTCCTGGAGGGGTCCACGGTCGCGATTTCGGCCGACTACACGGGCCTGGGCGTGACGGACATGACGGCGCTGAGACGGGCGCTTCGCGAGCAGGCCGTCGAGTTCCACGTGGTCAAGAATCGCCTGACCTATATTGCCGCGGACCAGGCCGGCAAGCCGTTGGTGAAGGATATCGTCCAGGGGCCCACGGGGATCGCGTTCGGCTTCGACGATCCGGTGGCGCCGGCCAAGGCGATGGTCGAGTACATTCGGGCGAGCCGCTCTCCGCTGAAGATCAGGGGCGCCGTCCTGGGCGACCGGCAGCTGACTCCCGAGGAGGTGTCAGCGCTGGCCGTGCTGCCCTCCCGCGAGGAGCTGATCGCGCGCCTCATGGCGCAGCTGCAGTCCCCGATCACGCGCCTGGCCAGCGCGCTCAACGCGCCGCTCGCGGGACTGGTCAACGTGCTGCACCAGGCGTCCGAGGCGTCCGAAGCGCCGTCCGAAGCATAGCGACACCCCGACAGAACGCAGAAAGCCGAAGGAGCGAACATGAACAACGAAGAGATCGTAGAGGCAGTCAAGGGAATGTCGGCCATCGACCTGGCCGAGCTGGTCAAGGCCCTCGAGGAGACGTTTGGCGTGAGCGCCGCGGCGCCGGTCGCGGTGGCCGCAGGCCCCGCGGCGGCCGTAGCCGACGCGCCCGAGGAGGAGGAGCAGACCGAGTTCAACGTCGTCCTCAAGGAGATCGGCCCCAACAAGATCAACGTGATCAAGGCCGTCCGGTCCATGACGACACTTGGCCTCAAGGAGGCCAAGGAGCTGGTCGAGAGCGCCCCCGCGACCGTCAAGGAAGGCATCGGCAGGGACGACGCCGACGAGGCCAAGACGGCGCTCGAAGAGGCGGGAGCAGTAGTCGGGGTCGAGTAGGCTCCGGCCTCCAGCCATCCTTCCTCACGTTCCGGCGGTGCGTCCATGAGTCGCCGCAGAGACCGCGAGCGCTACGAGGCGATGAAGCGGCTCGATCCGGACTACCGGGGGTTCCGCGGCCACGGCAGCGAGCCGTCAAGGCCCGGAAACGCGCCGCTCGAGCCGGCCACGTGCCGCGCTTGCGGCCGGAAGCGCAACGTAGCGCGGGGCGTCGCCGTCGAACAGGGCGATCGGTTCGTCTGCGCGCGCTGCCGCGAAGACCAGAGATGAGAAGCCCGGTGCTCGTGACTGTTCGGGGTTGACGGGACACACAACCCGCTCACCCTGAGCAGGCCCGCCGCTTTGGGCGGGCGCGTATCGATACCGGTTGCTCAGCTCACCTTGACCAGCTTCTGGAAGCTGCGGATGCCGTCCGCCGACTCGTCGCCCCAGTTGGTGGCGTTGGTGTACGCAACCTCGCCGACGTAGATGTCCCCGCGCGAGTCGACGCAGATGCCGTGCGGGGCGCAGAACTGCCCCGGCCCCGTGCCGTAGCCCAGGTCGCCGATGCGGGCCTTCCTCCGGCCCGTCGTTTCGAACACCGAAATCCGCGGCCCGATGTTCGGCATGTCCCTGTTCACGTTCATCCCCGCGCCCAGCTCTCCCACGTACACGTCCTGGTCGTCAGAGATGTAGACCGTGCACGGGCGGTGCATGTTGACCCACTGGGTCTCGAAGCGCCCGTTCGAGTCGAATATCTGCACCCGGTGGTTCTCCCTGTCGGCAACGTAGACGTAGCCGTTCTTGTCGGTCGCGATGTTGTGGACGATGTTGAACTCGCCCGGATCGGTCCCCGGCTGTCCCCAGGAGAACAGCAGCCGGCCGTCGGGAGAGTACTTGTGGACGCGTGAGTTGCCGTAGCCGTCGGAGACGTACAGGTCTCCCGTAGCCGGGTCCAGCGCGACGTCCGTGCAGCGGTTGAACGGGTCGCCGCACTGGTACGCCGCCGGCTTCCCCGCAGTCCCGATCGTCATCAACACGCGGCCGTCCGTGGTGCACTGGCGCACGGTGTGGTCTCCGTCGTCGGTGCAGAACAGGGTGCCGTCGGGCGCCATAGTGAGTCCGTGGGCCCGGCTGAACACCCCCTCGCCCCAGGAGCGGAGGAAGTTGCCGTCGCGGTCGAAGACGATCATCGGATGGTCGCCGCGGTTGAAGACGTAGACGTCGTCGTTGGAGTCGACGGCGACCGCCGCGGCGTCCGTCCAGGAGTAGCCCGGTGGCAGCTTCTCCCAGCCCTCCACGAACTCGTAGGTGTAGCTGCCGCTGCCTGTTCTGACGGTGGTGGTCATGACACTCCTCCGTGCGGGCGGGCGACTGTGCCCGGAACGCGGCGATTATATCCCAGGCGTCCACGAGCGGTGGCGCTCCTATACAATCGCGGCGGGCGAGGCCGTCACAACCGGTTCAGGAAAATGCCGGAAGCTCCAGAGCTAGAGGTGATCAAGGACATCCTGCGCGAGCGCGTTGTGGGCCAGCGGGTGCTGTCCGCCGCTGAGACGCGTCCGGGAGTGGTGCGCGCGCTGGCGGCCGACCTGTCCAACCTGGGCGGGCGCAGGCTGGAGGGCGTCGAGCGCCGCGGCAAGTTCCTGATGCTGGAATTCTCGGGAGAGCGCCTGCTCGTCATCAACCCGATGCTCGCCGGCGGGCTGCAGCACTGCCCGCCGTCCCGCCGCAGATTCAAGCGCACGTTCTTCGTGCTGCTGCTCGAGGACGGCAAGGAGCTGCGCTACGTCGACCAGAAGCAGATGGGCCGCGTCTACTACGTCAGCCCGCAACAGCTCTCCGAGGTGCCGCAGCTAGGCGACATGGGCCCCGACGTTCTCAGCCCCGTGACGTTCGAGGAGTTTCGGGAGCGCATCGCTCCGTTCAGAGGGGAGATCAAGGGAGTGCTGACGCGGGGCCGCGTCCTGTCCGGCATCGGCAACGCCTACGCGGACGAGATCCTGTTCGAGGCGGGGATATACCCGTTCCGCAAGCGCACCGCGATGTCGGATGAGGAGCTGCGCCGCGTCCGCGAGCAGGCCCGCGCCGTCGTGGAGGCCGCCGTCGGCCAGGTGCGGGAGCGCATCGGCGACGACATACACCTCAAGCCGCGCGACTTCCTGAAGGTGCACAACCGCGGCGGCGAGCCCTGCCCACGCTGCGGGACAAGGATCAGCGAGCTCACCGCCAACCGGCGCATCACCAGCTACTGCCGGACCTGCCAGCCGGGAATGCTCATAGGCAACCGGTAGCGCCACATCACCGCAACCGAGGGGATCTACTCGCTACGTGTACGACTCCGTATGGGTTATGATGCAGCTATGGAGGACAAGCCTGTATGACCGTTCACCTCTTGCGCCACCTGATCTCTCACATCATCACCGAACTTACCGACATGAATGTAGGTTTTGGCAAGACCAAGCTCATAAAGCTCCTCTATCTCGTCGACGTCGAGAACTACCGTAGGCGAGGTGCGACGATTACGGGATTGAAGTGGCGCTTTTACCACTACGGCCCTTACGCGCCGGAAATCGAAGATGCGCTGAGAGCTCTCGAGTTGGACATCCCTCAGGACTCAGTCACCATTGGCACCGGGCACACGGCCACTGTGTTCCGCCCGAATCAACGCTTGCGTCCCCGACTGGGGGCGTACGTCTCCTCAGCGGCCGAATTACGCCTTGTGGACAGAGTTATCAGAGAGTGGGGAGAGGAGGATCTCAATCCGCTGCTGAACCATGTGTATTTCTTTACCGAGCCGATGAGGCATGCTGAACGAGGGGAGATACTAGACTTCTCGGCGATTCCACGTCAACGTCCTAGAATGGCCGCAGTTCACAGCCCACCGATGGCTGACGACCGCGTTGATGAGTACAAGCTCCGATTCCAAGAGGCCAGAACCGGACGCAAGCGCCGACTGCTGGATCCTGCTCCTAGATTCGACGGCGTCTATCGAGCAGGACTCGCTCGCATGACGGCACGCGAGGCCCACGGTGCCCCTACAGGTGTGGTAGGCGTTTCGGACCAAGTGAAAGAGCGGCTGCGGGGAGATAGGGACAACGAAGTCAGTGGTTGAACTCGTAGGCGAATTCTACAGGCAAGTCAACCAGATTGAAGCGAGACAACTTAGCCGCGGGCAGATATGTTGGGCCCCGGTCGGTTATCTGTCGTCGCACCTGCAGAGCGTCTCTCTGAGGTCATACCATCCGCGCGACGAAAGCTTGAACGTGTATGCGATGTCGACGCACGAGCCGGAAGATTCGTCGCCATTCGATCATCCGCCGGTACACGAACTGAGGCTTCAGAACGACGAGGCTCTGTTAGTCAACAGGGTCAAGCGACGGCCGGCCGTCGTAGTGTCTCAGAAGAACGACTATTGGTCATTGGGCGAAGGCAGGCTGACCGAACGTGGACTGGTGTGTCTGCCACTGTACACCTTCCACGCGGACGATTCCGAGGAGTTCCGCCGTCGGATAAGGGCGCAAGAATACCCGTGGTGGATATATTTCCCGGTACAGCCACAGCTCCGACTACGAGAGGGGTTCGCTCGCCTCGATAGAGTACAGACGATTGAGGAGACCCATCTTCACCCGACGCTTCAGGCGTTGACTGATGATGCCTTGTGGTTCGTCTCTGAGTGGCTCCGTTATTACCTCACGGAAGAAATCGACGACGTACTGTTCCAGTATCGCCAAGAGTCGATGCGGGGCTTACCGTAGAATCCTGCAACCCGGTTATGGGACTAGGGCCCGACTCAACCTCCATAGGGTTGACGAGCTGGTTGCGGCGGGCTATCTGTGGAGGCCTACCTCCACAACGAATGAGCTCTGCGCACATCTGGCTGGTCCGAGTACCTCGTAGGTCGCCTGTCCCCTACCGCCTTGTCGCGCAATTGGGCCGTTTGCTATAGTCTCTCAGGTTCAGGCAGGTAACGAGGCGCATTCGAAAAATGCTCGATCATGACGTGCTGGTGATCGGCGCCGGTCTCGCCGGAATGAGGGCGGCGCTGTCCGCCCGCGAGAACGGCGTGGACGTCGCCGTCGTCAGCAAGGTACACCCGGTCCGCAGCCACTCGAACGCGGCGCAGGGTGGGATCAACGCCGCGCTGACAGACCGCGGCGACGCCTGGGAAGACCACGCCTTCGATACGGTGAAGGGCAGCGACTACCTGGGCGACCAGGACGCGATCGAGGTTATGTGCGCTGAGGCGGGCCGCGAGGTCATCGCCATGGAGCACATGGGCGTCGCCTTCAGCCGCGACGACGAGGGCAGGCTCGGCACGCGGGCCTTCGGAGGCCAGCGGCGCGAGCGCACCTTCTTCGTAGCCGACTTCACCGGGCAGGCCCTCCTCCACGTCCTCTACGAGCAGGTGCTCAAGGCGGGCGTCCGGGTCTACGAGGAGTGGTTCGTACTCTCGCTGCTCATGGACGAAGGGCGGTGCGTCGGCGCCGTCGCGATGGAGATCAGCTCCGGCGAGATACACGTCATCCGCGCGAACGCCGTGATCGTCGCGTCGGGCGGCCTGGGCAGGGTCTTCGAGCCGAGCACCAACGCCCTGATCTGCACCGGCGACGGCATGGCCGCGGCCTACCGCGTCGGCGCGCCGCTGATGGACATGGAGATGGTCCAGTACCATCCGACGACGCTCAAGAGCAACGGCGCGCTCATGTCGGAGGGCGCCAGGGGCGAGGGCGCCTACCTGATTAACTCCGAGGGCGAGCGCTTCATGGAGCGCTACGCCCCGAACATGATGGAGCTGGCCTCCCGCGACGTCGTCTCCCGGTCGGAGCAGACCGAGATCAACGAGGGAAGGGGAGAGAACGGCTGCGTGTTCCTCGACTGCCGGCATCTCGGCCAGAAGCTGATCGACGAGAAGCTGTCGCAGATACGGGACCTGGCGCGCGACTTCGCGGGCGTCGACATGGCGCGGGAGCCTGTTCCCATCCGTCCCGGGATGCACTACCAGATGGGCGGAATCAAGACCGACGTGGACGGACAGACGCCGGTGCAGGGGCTGTACGCGGCCGGCGAGACGGCATGCGTCAGCGTCCACGGGGGCAACCGTCTCGGCGCCAACTCGCTGCTCGACACGCTCGTCTTCGGCCGCAGGAGCGGCGAGCATGCCTCGGACGCCGTCAAGGGCCAGCCGCTCGCGGGCATCGACGATTCCGCGGCCGACGATGACCGCCGCCACATCCAGGACCTGATGAGCAACTCCGACGGAGGGGAGCTCTTCGGGCGCCTGAGGATGGAGCTGGGCGAGACGATGAACGAGCGCCTGGCCGTCTTCCGGGACGCGGACGGCATGGAGCAGGCCCGCGTCAAGCTGGGAGAGCTGAGGGAGCGCTACGCGAACGTCTACGTCGCGGACAAGGGCAAGACGTTCAACACCAACCTCGTGTTCACCCTGGAGCTCGGATTCATGCTCGACTGCGCCGAGGCGATAGTCTTCAGCGCCCTGGAGCGCCAGGAGAGCAGGGGAGCCCACTTCCGGACGGACATGGGAGACCGCGACGACGAGAGGTGGCTCAAGCACGTTCTCGTCACCAGGGGCGAGGAGGCGCCGTCAATCGAGTACCTGCCGGTGGTCATCACGCAGTGGCAGCCAGAGGCACGCAAGTACTAGGCGGCAGCGCATGGAAGTCACTCTCAACGTCAGACGCTTCGACCCCGATTCGGAGGCTCCCGCGCCGTACACGCAGGAGTACCAGATCGAGCTGGGCGACTCGGCCACCGTGCTCGACGGGCTGATCAAGGTCCGCGAGGAGGTCGACGGCACGCTCGCGCTCCGGTGCTCGTGCCGCAGCGCGATCTGCGGCTCATGCGCGATGAGGATCAACGGCCGCGCGGGCCTGGCCTGCAACACGATGGTCGCGGACGTAGCGGACGCGGGCGGCAACGTCGCCGTCGAGCCGGCCGGCAACATGAGCGTCGTCAAGGACCTGGTCGTCGATCTCGACACGTTCTGGGACAAGGTCCGGGACGTCAAGCCGTGGCTGCAGCCCCAGGGCCCCGACCCGGAGCCCGACAAGGAGTACCTCGCCTCCAACGAATCGATGCTGGAGATCGCGGACGTGATGGCCTGCATCATGTGCGGCGCCTGCGTCTCAGACTGCACGGTGCTGGAGGTCGACTCGAATTTCCTGGGCCCGGCCGCGCTGGCCAAGGCGTACCGGTTCGTGGCCGACCCGCGCGACGAGGTGGACGCGGCCAGGCTTGGAGAGCTGAACGAGTACGGCGGCATCTGGGACTGCACGCGCTGCATGCAGTGCGTGGAGGTGTGCCCCAAGGACGTCGACCCGATGGGCCGCATCATGGCCCTCAGGGACCGCGCGATGGAGGCGGGCTACACCGGGACGTACGGCGCCAGGCACGCCACCGTCTTCACCGAGTCGATCAGGCACAGCGGACGGCTCGACGAGCTGCGGCTGCCGCTGAAGACCTTCGGCCTGTTCAACATCAGGGAGATGCTCAAGCTGCTGCCGGTGGGCGTACGCGCGCAGCTCCGGGGCAAGAGGCCGCCGGTCTTCCACCGCTCGATACCGGGAGTGCAGAACGTGCGACGGATCTTCGACAGGGTGGGGGACAAGCGATGAGGTTCGCATTCTATCCGGGCTGCGTGTCCCGCGGGGCGTGCCCGGAGCTGTACGCCGCGACCGTCGAGGTGTGCGCGAGGCTCGGCATCGAGCTGGACTACAAGCCGCTGGAGGGCGCGTCGTGCACGGGCTCGGGCGTTCTGCAGGAGAAGAACCAGCGGCTCGGCGACACCCTCAACGCCCGCACGTTCGCGATGGCGGAGCGCTCGGGGCTCCCGCTGCTGACCATCTGCAGCACCTGCCAGGGCGTGATGGCGCAGGCCAACGCGCGCCTGAAGGGCGACCCCGAGTACCTGGACGCGATCAACGAGGACCTCGCCGAGGAGGGCCTGCGGTACACCGGACGAGCCGACCCGAAGCACCTGCTGTGGGTGCTGGTGGAGGACTACGGGCTGGGCAGGCTCAAGAGCATGGTCAAGCGGCCGCTCACCGGCTTCAGGGTAGCCCCCTTCTACGGCTGCTACATCGTCCGTCCGAGCGCGGCGCTGGGCTTCGACGACAGTCCCGGACGCAAGGACTCGCTGGAGCGTGTGATCGAGACGGTGGGCGCCGAGGTCGTCGACTTTCCGGGCAAGACGCTGTGCTGCGGGTTTCCCATCCTGACGATCAACCAGACGAACTCGGTCAAGATGGTCGCCAACCATACGGGCGACGCCAAGGAGCTGGGAGCGGCGGCGATGGTGACGCCGTGCCCGCTGTGCCACCTCAACCTCGACGGCTACCAGCCGCAGGCCGCCGCGGCCGCGAGAAAGCCGATCGACCTGCCGATCCTGCACCTGCCGCAGATGCTCGGCCTCGCGCTCGGCATCGAGCCGGAGGCCATGCGCCTCAACCGCCACATCGTCTCGACGAAGACGATGCTCTCGGAGCTCGCGCTGACCCCGTAGCCGCGTAAGCGGTCTTCTTCACGTGGCGCGAGCTTGCCTACCACAGGGTCCGGCGGTGCCGCCGCGCCCTCTGCCTGCTCGTCCAGTCGGCATCTGACCACGCCCCTGGCGTGGATGTAGCCAGAATGTGTCCCATGCCAACGACCGCATATAATGGGAACCATCCGAAACGGTTTCGCTGTGCTGAACATGCGCCGTCGAAAGATCGAATGGAAGTGGGAGGACCCGGACGCCCAACAAGCGTTTCTCGACTGGGCCGGCGGTGGTTGGCCATCCCGTGAGGCGTCGTCCTCGGAGGTCGATGGGATAGAGCGATTGGCGGACCTTTCGCCTCCGGCGCGAATTCTCGATGTTGGATGTGGGAATGGACGACACGCCCTGGAGTTTGCGCGACGCGGGTACGAGGTAACGGGGATCGACGTTGCGGCCGCCTACCTGGGGGACGCGCGCGCAGCCGCCAGCAAGGAGATGCTGAGTATCGACTTCCGACTTCAGCGGGGGGCTGAGCTCCGCGATGAGGGTATGTACGACTTCGCACTCGCGTTCGATCACACCCTCGGCTTCATGGCTGACGCCGAGCTGCGCGAGCATCTGTCCCGCATTCGTATGGCCATCGCGTGTTCTGGCTCGTTTCTCCTCGTGCAGGCCGGCCCCAGGGTTGAGCCTGGGCAGAACGTTCCGAGGACTCAAAGCTGGGTGGAACGGGACGGGAGGTTCTTCCTGGGGCAGAAGGAGATCGTCGATGGCTACCGCACGGAGATCGGCGTTGTGATCGATCCGGAGAGCATTGAAGTCACGGAGCTCCACGAGCGACAGCGGGCATTCACATTGGATGAGGTAGTGGCCAAGCTCCGCAGTGCCGGCTTTGCGACCGTCGACTGCCTGAGAGACCTGGAGGGCAACCCGGCGACAAGCCGCGCGTTTGGCGTGTTCCTTTGCCGGGCGCCGTGATTGCCATGCCTCACGGTCAGAGAAACAGCTTCTTCAAGGGGCACGCCCTGGGGAACGACTACATCGTCGTGGACCCGGCGACCCTGGACTTCCGACTCGACCCCGGCGCGATCCGCTTCATCTGCGACCACAACAGGGGAGTGGGGGGCGACGGGATCATTGGGGTCGGTAGTTCGCAGAGGGCCGACTTCGGCATATCGATCTATGACGCCGACGGGAGCGAAGCCGAGACCTCGGGCAACGGACTGCGCATCTTCGCACTGTACGCGCTCCTTACCGCCAACGCGACTCAAAACGAATTCGAGGTGGAGACCAAGGCGGGAATCTCCAGGGTGCGGCTGGAGGTCGACCCGGACGGTGAAGTCGTTTGGGCATCGGCGAGCATGGGCAGGGCCAGCTTCAGCCCCGCGGATCTTCCCTGCACGCTTGCGGCCTACGAGCTGGTCAACGCGGCGGTTCGAGTCCAGGATCGGTGGTTGAACTTCACCGGCGTAAGCGTGGGAAACCCGCATTGCGTGGTCTTCAGTGACGAGGGAGACACCTGGACTCGAGAAGACCTGCTCAGGCTGGGTCCCGAACTCGAGAGACATCCGCTGTTCCCAAATCGCGTGAATGTTCAGCTGGCCTCGGTGGAAGGGCCGACAGCCATCGAGATCATGATCTGGGAACGTGGCTCGGGAGAGACTCTGGCGTCTGGATCGTCTTCGTGTGGGGCTGCGAGCGCGGCAGTTCGGTTGGGGTTGGTCAGGAGCCCGGTCGTGGTAACCGCACCCGGTGGGAGCGTCTCGATCGAGGTGGACGATGAGTTCAACGTGACGTTGACCGGTCCCGTCTCTGCCGTGTGCCACGGCTCCCTTAGCTCTTCGTTCATCAAGACCGTGCGCACGACCAGCGACGCTTAGCGCAATCGCAGAGGTCCGCGCAATCTGGCGGCGTTCGCGCTACTGGATCGGCAGCGGGGGTTGCCACCACTTCGAGGTGTCGTTGACCTCGATCTCGTCCACCCACTTGACCCACTCGAAGCCGCGCTTGTCGGGGGCCACCAGCCTGGCCGGGAAGCCGTGGCCGCGCGACAGCGGTTCGCCGCCAACGTGGGTCGCCAGGATGTAGGACCGGGCCTCCGACATCGAGAACCTGCGGTAGTAGCCGGTCCGCGAGCGGACTGTGACGCTTGCGGCGTCGGAGGTCGGCCCGGCCATGTCGAGCAGCTCGTCGAGCCCGACACCGCTCCAGTGCTGCTCAGAATACCAGCCGCCGGTGCAGTCGATGACTGCCGTCACGTCGCGTGATGTCGGCAGGTCCGGGTATCCCAGGGCCAGCGGGCGCTCGACTGCGCCGGTGATCGAGAGCCGCCACTCGTCGGGCTCGACCCGCGGCGGCCGGTCGTTGAGCCACGATACTACCGGGAACCGGGAGCCGTAGCGGCGCGCCGCGTCGTACGAGCCGGTGAAGCGCCGTGCCGCGTCGGCGGGCCGCGCGAGCCCCGACGTCGCCTCGGCCAACTGGTTGAAGGCGAGCCCCGCGATAGCGATGCCGGCGAGCCTCAGGGCCCATCTGCGCTCGACCCAGAACGACAGCGGCAGCCTCCTGGTGTAGGTGAACGCGTGCCAGGCGACTACCGGGGCGAGGGCGGCGCCGACGTAGATGTGCCAGCTCACGCCGCTGAACAGCGCGAACGAGAACGGCCCCGCGTACGACCACGCGAACCCCAGCGCCAGCGTGACGACGAGCAGCGCCGCGAGCGCCAGCGACGCGTACTGCCTGGGACGCCGGCGCCGCCTGCGGACCGACGCGACGATGATCGCCGTCTTCCACACCAGCACGGCCAGGATGGCGAATCCGCCGATCCGATGGACCAGGATGAAGATGGCCTCGTCGGAGGAGCCGGAGACGAGCCCGAAGAAGCCGCTGAAGAGCTCGACGGCGATGAGGGCGAGCAGGATCGTATTGGCCCACGGCGTCTTCATGACTATATGATGCGCCGAGGGCCGATTCGGTCACAAGTGTTGGCTTCCGATGGCCGGCGCTAGCTCGGTACCTCGCTGCTCACGAGGCCGACGCAGTTGCCCTCCGGGTCGGAGAACAAGGCGAAAGTCACCATTCCCGGGATCGTGGTTACCGGAGCCACGACACTCGCGCCGCGCTCCTCCGCCTCCTTCAACTTCGCGTCGATGTCCTCAACCTCGACGTAGAAGGTGACGAGGTTCGGCCCGCCGTCCGTCCCGGCGATGCCGCCGTTGATCCCCTTTTCGGTGTGGGTATCGACGACGCCATAGCCCATCGGGTTCGACGCGTCGACGTGCCACTCGAACAGGTCCGCGTAGAACTTCTGGAGCTCCCCCGCGCCGCTGGACTGGATTTCGAAATGGACTACCGGGTTCGGCAAAGGGTCCTCCTCTTGGATGGGATGGTGATCAGAGTGTATCAGACGGTGTGGTCGTGGCCGACCAACTCAGCCTGTGGACCCTGCGTTGTGGATCGGCGCCCATGAGCGGCGAGAGATCACTCGCCGGCGTTGGCCATCACGTCGACGAGCTCACGGACCGCGTCGGCGGAGTGCCTGAGCGCCGCGGACTCGTCGTCGGTAAGGTCGAACTCGACGATCTCCTCGACGCCGGTCGCGCCGAGCTTGACCGGCACCCCGACGAACAGGCCGTCGATGCCGTACTCGCCCTCGAGGTAGGCGGTGCAGGGGAGCACCTGCTTCTTGTCGAGCAGCACCGACTCGACCATCTGGGCGATGGCCGCCGAGGGGGCGTAGTAGGCGCTGCCGGTCTTGAGCAGGCCGACGATCTCGGCGCCGCCGTCCTGGGTGCGCTTCACGATCTCGCCCAGGCGCTCCGGCGACAGCAGGTCCGCGACGGGCTGTCCGCCGACGGTGGTGCTGCCCACGACCGGGACCATCGTGTCTCCGTGGCCGCCGAGGACGTAGGCCGTGATCGACTCGACCGACACACCGAGCTCCATCGCCAGGAACGTGCGGAAGCGTGAAGTGTCCAGGATACCGGCCATGCCGACTATGCGGTGCTTGGGGAATCCGCTGACCTGGAAGGCGCGCTGCGCCATCGCGTCCAACGGGTTCGTCACCGGCATGAGAATGCAGTCCGGGGAGTGCTTCACGACATCCCGGACGACGCTCGTCACGATCTTCATGTTCGTCAGCAGCAGGTCGTCACGGGACATGCCTGGCTTCCTGGCTATTCCCGACGTGACGACGACGATGTCGGAGTCCGCCGTCTCGTCGTAGCCGTTCGTGCCGACGACGCTGGCGTCCGACCCAACGGCGGGGCCGGCCTGGAGCATGTCCAGCGCCTTGCCCTGGGGCAGCCCTTCGACGATGTCGACCAGCACGACGTCGGCGTAGCCCTTGTCGAAGATGCGCTGTGCCGTCGTCGCTCCGACGTTGCCGGCGCCGACTACCGTCACCTTGTTTCGCATTCTGTTAACTCTCCTGATTGGTTCCCGGCCAGTTCTCGTCGAACCACCGGTCCAGCCCCCGTCGCACGGTCCCCGCGACGAAGAACGGCACTCCGTCCACCCTGAGGATGAGCTGGGTATCGGTGACCCAGACGGCGCCCCGTATGCCGAGTCCCATCGCGCTACCCGAGAACCGCAGCGCGTCGCCGTCCCACTCGATCTCGGGATCGGCGATGTTGCCGCCGTACTGGCGCATCAAGACAGGGAGGAGTCCGTCGATGGTCTCCCGAGCCTGTTGCGCGGTCATCCCGTGGCTCTTGACGATATCCATAGCACCTACGCTCGTGCGTACTCCTCCCAGCGTGAGTCGAGCGAGGAGTCCTCCACCGTCGCCATGACGTAGTCCCCGAACTCGCGGTTGGTGACGCCCGTGTCGCGGCCGGTGATCTTCACCTTGCGCTCGTACATGCCGCAGACGTCGATGGCCTTGTGCAGCTTGGCCGCCTTGTCGGCGAAGCCGACGTGCTCCAGCAGCATGGCGCCGGCCCGCAGCAGGGAGCTCGGGTCCGCGTACATGGTGCGGCCCTCGTCGACCATCCTGGGGGCGCTGCCGTGGATCGCCTCGAACATGGCGGCGGACTTGCCGATGTTGGCGCTGCCCGCTGTGCCGACGCCGCCCTGTATCTCGGCGGCCTCGTCCGTCAGGATATCGCCGTACAGGTTCGGAAGCACGATGACCTGGAAGTCAGAGCGCCGCTGGAGGTCGAGCAGCTTCGCGGTCATGATGTCGATGTACCAGCCGTCCCACTCGATCTCCGGGTAACGCTCGCCGACGCGGCGCGCCACGTCGAGGAACTTGCCGTCGGTCGTCTTGACGACGTTGGCCTTGGTGACGACGGTGACGCGGGACTTGCCGGTGCGGCGTGCGTGGGCGAACGCGGCGTCGATGACGCGCTCGGAGCCCGGTGTGGTCGTCACCCGGAAGTCGATGGCGAGGTGGTCGGTAACGTTCACGCCCTGGCTGCCTACGGCGTAGAGGTCCTCCGTGTTCTCGCGGAAGAAGGTCCAGTCGATGCCCTCGGCGGGGATCCGCACGGGCCTGACGTTGGCGAACAGGTCGAGCGCCTTGCGCATGCTCACGTTGGCGGACTCTATGTTGGGCCAGCCGTCGCCCTTCTCGGGGGTGTGCGTCGGGCCCTTCAGCGTGACGTGGCAGGCTTGAATCTCAGCGAGCACGTCGTCCGGGATAGACCGCAGCTTGGCGGCGCGATTCTCGATAGTCAGTCCATCGATCGCCCTGAACCGCACCTTGCCGCTCGATACGGCGTCCTGCAGCAGGTACTCGAGCACGCGCTGCGTGGCCTCGCTGATCGACGGGCCGATGCCGTCGCCCCCGATCATCCCGATCACGATCGGCTCGACCGTCGAGTAGTCTACCCAGTCGCCCTCCTGCAGCAACCGCTCGACGCGTTCGAGCTGCTCCGCGAGCACGGTGCCGAAGTGTTCCTTAGCGCTCTCTATCGCCTGTGTGTTTGACAATGGCCATCCTTTCCGGATCGTATTGGGACTACCCGCGGCGCGGGCCGATGTTCCCGGCCGCGGTCTGTCTTCCAGCGTGGGGAAGTGCGGACCGCTACGGGTCGACGACCGCCAGCACGTCGCCCTTGGCCACGCTCGCGCCCGGCGACACTTCGAGCGACTTCACGCTGCCGGACGACGGGGCCGCCAGCGTGTTCTCCATGTTCATCGCCTCGAGCACGACGATCGTGTCTCCGGCTTCGACGTGCTGCCCTTCCTCGACCTCGTAGCGCGTGACGATGCCCGGCATCGGCGCCTCGATCACGGCCCCGTTCAGGCCGCGCCCGTCGACCCCTCTCCCGCTGGCGGCGCCAGCATCGTCTTTCGTCGGCGGAGCGGCACTCGGGCTGACCGGGTCGACCTCGACCTGGTAGACCTCGCCGTCGAGGTGAATGTTGAACGACCGCGACCTGCCGCTCTTCGGCGTCGGTGCGCCGTCCAGCTTCCGGGGCGTCCCGATCTCCCACTTTGCCGTCCGGGCCGCGGGCTCCGGCTTCATCTCGTCCGGCACCGGGTCCAGGCCGTGCTTGATGCGCAGGAACTTCATGCCGGTGGTCGGGTACAGCGCGTAGACCAGCACGTCGTCCAGGTCGTCGGATATGTCCTTGACCGCGTCGGCGGCGGCGTCCAGCTCCGGCTCCAGCAGGTCGCCGGGGCGGACGGTGATCGGCGTCTGGCCGTTCTTGTATCCGGAGAGCGCGTTCGACACGACGTCCTCGTCCAGCGGGGCTGGGGGCGTGCCGTAGAGGCCGTAGACGTAGTCCCTGATCTCGTCGCCGATCATCTTGTACCGGCCGAAGAGCACGTTCATGACCGCCTGCGTGCCTACCATCTGGCTCAGCGGCGTGACGAGGGGAGGGTACCCGAGCTCCCTTCTCGTGCGCGGTATCTCCTCCAGGACTTCGTCGAGCCTGTCGATGGCGCCGGCCTGGCGGAGCTGCGCGGTCAGGTTGCTCGCCATGCCGCCCGGTATCTGGTGGCTCAGCACCTTCGCGTCTATGACGGCCGCCTTGGAGTTCTCCATGTGCTCGCGGTACTTGGGCAGCACCGACTCGAGGTGGTCGCCCATCTCCAGCAGCTTGTCCAGGTCGAGGCCGGTGTCCCTGTCTGTGCCCCGGAACGTGGTGACGAGCGGCTCGACGGCCGGCTGGGAGGTGCGCAGCGCCAGCGGCGCCAGCGCGGCGTCGATCACGTCCGCGCCAGCCTCGACGGCCTTGACGCACGACATCGACGCCATTCCGCTGGTGTAGTGCGTGTGGAGCTGCAGCGGCACGTCGACCGCGTCCTTCAGGGCGCCGAACAGCTCGTAGGCGTCGTAGGGCGCGAGCAGGCCGGCCATGTCTTTGACGGCCAGGCTGTGGGCGCCGAGACCGACCAGGGTCTGGGCCCGCTCGACGTAGTAGTCGAGATTGTAGATCGGCCCTCCGAGCTTGCCTGCCTCGGTGACCGAATAGCATATCGTCGCCTGCAGGTGCTTGCCGGCCTTCTTGACCGCCCGCGCGGCCGTGGCCACGTTGCGCTCGTCGTTCAGGGCGTCGAATACCCTGAAGACGTCGATGCCGGTGTCGGCGGCCCGCTGCACGAACGCCTCGACCACGTCGTCGGCGTAGTTGCGGTAACCAACCAGCGACTGGCCGCGGAGCAGCATCGACAGGGGAGTGTCGGGGATGAGGCGCTTGAAGGTGCGCAGCCGCTCCCACGGGTCCTCGGCGAGGTAGCGCGTGGCCGTGTCGAAGGTCGCGCCGCCCCACACCTCCATCGAGTGAAAGCCGATGGCGCCCATGTCGGCCGCGATCGGCTCCATGTCCTCCATGCGGAGGCGTGTCGCGATGAGGCTCTGGTGCCCATCCCGGAATGTCGTATCGGTGATTCTAAGGGGGTTCATCGAAGATGAAGGATAGTGAATGCGCGGGTCGGAGACAGGATCAGAGCCGGCGCCACGGCGTCAGGTCGCGTGCCGCGGAGCCCCTCAGGACCTCCCACGGCGCGGCCTTCCAGCGGCTTCGGCCCGATGGCGCCTGGGCAGCGAGCTCGCGTGACTCGGCCTCGAGATACGCCTCGACGGCGGCGATCACGGCCGCCATTGTCCTCGCGTCGTCCAGTCCGGCCGTCGGCTTGTGGTCGTTCACAGCGGTATGCTTCCGTGCTTCTTCGGCGGCAGCACCTCGCGCTTGTTTCGGAGCATCTCCAGGGCCCGGATGATCTTGGGCCTCGTCTCGGCGGGCTCGATCACGTCGTCGATCATGCCCGTGGAGGCGGCGACGTACGGGTTCATGAGCCGGTCGCGGTACTCCTCCACCAGCTCGGCGCGAAGGGCGCTCCGGTCCTCCGCCTCCTGCAGCGCCTTGCGGTGGACGATGTTGACGGCGCCGGCCGCGCCCATCACGGCGATCTCGCCCGTGGGCCAGGCGTAGTTGACGTCGCCCCTCAGGTTCTTGCTGCTCATGACGATATAGGCGCCGCCGTAGGCCTTGCGGGTCAGCACGCTGACCTTGGGCACCGTCGCCTCGGCGTAGGCGTAGATCAGCTTGGCGCCATGCCGGATGATCCCGCCGTGCTCCTGCGACGTTCCGGGCAGGAAACCGGGCACGTCTACGAACGTCACCAGCGGTATGTTGAAGGCGTCGCAGAAGCGCACGAAGCGCGCCGCCTTCGTCGAGGCCAGTATGTCGAGGACGCCGGCCAGCGCGTTGGGCTGCTGCGCGACGATTCCGACCGTCCGGCCGCCCATCCTGGCGAACCCGACGATGATATTGGGCGCGAAGCGCTCGTGCACCTGCATCAGCTCGCCGTCGTCCACGATGCGGGTGAGTATCTCCGCCATGTCGTACGGCTGGTCGGGGGAGTCGGGGATCAGGTCGATCAGCCCCTCGTCGCGCCGCTCGGGGTCGTCGGCGCCCTCGTGGACGGGCGGGTCTTCGGCGTTGTTCGCGGGCAGGAAGCCGACCAGGCGGCGTATCTCCTCGATGCAGTGCTGCTCCGACTCGGCGGCGAAGTGGGCCACGCCGCTCTTCGACGCGTGGCTGTCCGCGCCGCCAAGCTCCTCGTGGGTGACCTCCTCGCCGGTGACGGACTTGATGACCTCAGGTCCGGTGATGTAGAGCTGCCCGGTGCCCTTGACCATGAAGATGAAGTCGGTCAGGGCGGGGGAGTAGGTCGCGCCTCCGGCGGCGGGCCCGAAGACGGCCGAGACCTGGGGGATTACGCCCGAGCTGCGCACGTTGCGCAGGAAGATCGAGCTGTAGCCCGCCAAGCTGCTGATTCCTTCCTGGATGCGGGCGCCGCCAGAGTCGATCAGGCCGACCATCGGCGCGCCGCTGTTCGTCGCCAGGTCCATCGCCTTGCAGATCTTGTTGGCGGCTGCCTCGGAGAGCGAGCCGCCGATGACCGTGAAGTCCTGCGAGTAGAGGAAGACGAGCCGGCCGTCGATGCGCCCGTACCCCGTGACGACGGAGTCGCCCAGGAAACGCTGGCTGTCCAGCCCGAACTCGTTGGACTGGTGCAACACGAACGGGTCTAGCTCCTCGAAGCTGCCCTCGTCGAGCAGCAGGTCGATGCGCTCGCGGGCGGTCAGCTTGCCCTTGGCGTGCTGCTGCTCGATGCGCCGGGCGCCGCCGCCCAGCCGCGAACGCTCGCGCAGCGAGTGCAGCTCGTCCTGCTTCTCGTCTACCTTCCGGCGGACTACCATGATTGAATTCACTTCCGAAACCGTGAAATAATCGCAGAAAAGTTACCAGATATTCAGATAGGCAGCAAGGAACGCGGGGGTGCGCCATCGCCCTCCGCCGCCATCTCGGACGCTTGCCGCGTCCTCCCGGGGCTCCTATTTCATGAGATACAACACTCCCAGGCGCGGCGAGACGGCCGTGGGGAACAGGACGTTCGATTGGGGCGCCCGCACGTACGTGATGGGGGTGCTGAACGTCACGCCGGACTCCTTTTCGGGCGACGGCGTCGGCGGGAACGTGAACGCCGCGGTGAGGCGGGCGCTCGCGTTCCAGGAGGCCGGCGCGGACCTGATCGACGTGGGCGGCGAGTCTACGCGCCCTGCGTCGATTTACCCGGGGGCGGCGCCGGTCACCGCGGCCGAGGAGACCGCCCGCGTGCTGCCGGTGATCGAGGCGCTCGCCTACGTGCTCGACATACCCGTCAGCATCGACACGCACAAGGCCGAGGTCGCCCGGCGCGCCGTCGCGGCCGGGGCCGCCATGATCAACGACCAGTGGGCGCTGGCCCGCGACCCCGAGATCGGACACGTCGCGGCAGAGGCGGGCGTGCCCGTCGTGCTGATGCACAACCAGGAGGGGACCGGCTACCGCGACCTCGTGCCGGACGTGATCGCCGGGCTGCAGCGGGCCATCGACCGCGCGCAGGCGGCTGGCATCGCCTTCAAGAACATCATCGTCGACCCCGGCATGGGCTTCGGGAAGACGGCCGAGCACAACCTGGAGCTGCTGCGCCGCCTCGACGAGCTCGACGTTCTCGGCAGGCCGGTGCTGGTCGGCATGTCCCGCAAGTCGACCATCGGCTACGTGCTCGACCTGCCGGTCGACGACCGTGTCGAGGGCACCGCGGCCACGGTGGCGTTCTCGGTAGCGGCCGGCGCCGACGTGGTCAGGGTCCACGACGTCAGGGAGATGGTCCGGGTGGCCCGGATGAGCGACGCGATCGTCCGCGGCTGGAGCCAGGCCTGATGGCGACGGAGGTCTTCTTTGGCCTGGGGTCGAACCTGGGCGACCGTGCCGGGAACGTCGACAGGGCGGTGTCGCTGCTGGAAGAGCTGGTTTCGGACGGCTCCGGCGTGACCGTCTCCGGCCTGTTGGAGACCGAGCCGGCGGGGTTCACGGCGCAGCCCGCGTTCCTGAACGCGGCGTGCCGGCTGCGGACGGCGCTCGACGTGTTCGAGCTGATGTCGGCCGTCACGGAGGTGCAGGCGCGGTTCGGCCCGCGGCCCGCCATCCCGAACGGCCCGCGTGCGATCGACGTCGACGTGCTGATGTTCGGCCGGCTGGTTATCGACCTGCCCGGAATACAGGTCCCGCATCCGAGGATGGCGCGGCGCGACTTCGTGCTGGCCCCGCTGGCCGAGATCGCGCCCGACGTGGTTCTTCCCGCGCTCGGCGCGACCGTGGCCGAGCTGCTGGACGTGCTACGGGGACGTCAGGACGGCTCGGCAGCGTCGGTGTCGGACGACACAGCGGCGCGCAGGTCTGGCGGGAGCAGGTTGGGGATGCCGCCGGCGATGGGGTAGGCCTCCTCGCAGGCGGCGCAGCGGAGGCTGCCCTCCACGATCTCGCCGTCTTCCTCGCTGTCCACGCTCAGCTCCAGCGCCCTCTTGCACATGGGGCAGGCGAGAATGTCCATCAGGTCAAACTTCATGGGGCCTCCTCAGTTGGCCGCGAGGGCGTTCTCGTAGAGCTCCTTGAGCAGGTCGGACAGCAGGAAGACGGCGAGCCCCAGGGCGACCAGGGCGTTGAAGCCGGACGCCGCCCGCACCATCCGCCTGGGCAGGGACACGTTCTCGCCGGAGGGGCCGGCCCCGGCCGCCGCCCGCGCCCGCCGGCGTCGACGCTCGGCGTGCACGAGCACGATCATCCACACCGACAGCGCCGCCTTGAGGGCGAGCACGGCGACGTACGGCGCGCCGATGACGCTGTCTGTGAGGCGGTTGAAGCTCATGATGATCCCGGTCGCGACCAGTATGGCTATGCAGGAGTTGACCAGGACTCGGAACTCGTCCGACGCGCCGGCCAGCAGTCCGGAGGGCTCGTCGCCGCGCTTGGCGGCAGGGCGCAGCACCAGCAGGTAGAAGAGGCTGCCGCCGACCCACGCGGCGCCCGAGACGAGGTGGAGCCAACGGACGACGAGCAGGAAGAGGTCGCCGGGGCTCATCGTGGATGGCGCGGCCGGCCGACGCCGGGGTGTGCTCCCGCCGGATTGCCTGATGCGCTCACGGGACTCGCGGCGGGCCTACTGGAGCAGCTCCTCGATCAGCTCCGCCAGCTTCTCGGCGTCGAGCGCCCCGCTCCACGTGCGGACGATCTCGTGGTTGTCGTTGAGGAACACGGTGCTGGGGAAGCCGACCAACTTGAAGTCGGCGACGACCATCGCGTTCTCGGTGTGTGCGACGGAGAAGGTCAGGCCGAGCTCGTCGACGAACGCCTGGCCGTCCTCGGCGGAGTCGAAGCCCGGCACCTGCACGGCCAGGAACTTCAGGTCATCGTCGTCGTACTTGTGGGACGCCTCCTCGAAGTCGGGCATCTCGACGCGGCAGGGGCCGCACGACGGGTACCAGAAATTCAGGACGGTCGGCGTGCCCTCGAAGTCGGTCAGCTTGACGGCGTCGCCGGCGGTGTTGTTGGCGTTGCCGAACAGCACCACGTCGAGCTCCGGCGCCGGCTCGCCGGCCGGGATGCCGCCGGAGCAGGCCGCCGCCAGCAGCGCGATCACGCCCGCCGCCACGGCGACCGCCCATGTTCGGGTGAGACGCGTACGGGAACGGGGTTGACGTGTCGCGGCGGCTCCGGGGGCCTGGTCCAAGGTGTCGGTCGTGTTCATCTCTTCTCCTCGCTCCTTTCGCCGTGCCTTCATTGTATTGGATGTAGGCGCGGCGCAGGAGATGCGCTCAGTCGTCGTCCGGCTCGGCCATCAGCTCGGCGGCGTGCCGCATCAGGACCTCGGCTCGGTCGTCCGGCACCTGCTTGGACTCCAGGTAGAGCCGCAGGGCCTCGCGCGGCTCGAGGCCGTCCGACGACCGGTTTCCGAGCCGGTTTCGGGGCTGATCGGCGACCTCTCGGGAGATCGACGCGACGAAGTGGGCGCCCTCCAGCGCCTGCCTGATCTCCTCCTGCCGCAGGTAGGCGTCCTGCTCGGCCTGCAGCCGGATGGCTACGCGGACGATGGCGCCCTCGACGTGGCGGCTGCGGATGGTCTGCACGATCGTGGCCGTAGGGTCGGGATCGCCCCGGCGCACGTTCACCTCGACGGTGAGGAAGCGCCTGGCGTCGACGTGGCGGAACTGGAAGTCGGTCAACCTGTGCCCGGCCGGCCGCGACGGGTCGAGGTCGATCACGCAGAAGCCCTTGTCGTCCTTCTCCTCGCCGAAGTCGACACGCTGGAGGCTGCCCGAGTAGACGATGAGCGGGTCGCGGCCCAGGACCTGGTGCCGGTGGACGTGCCCGAGCGCCACGTAGTCGAGCTGCGGCAGCGACAGGTCGGACTTGAGCAGCACATGGTCGGTGCCGAGCATCATCGATTTCTCTGAGCCCGTCTCAGCCTCGCTCACCGACACGTGGCCTGCGAACACTGCGGGGATGCTCTCGTCGAGCTCGGAGGCCTGTTGCCGGATGTTGCCGGCGATCTTGTCCTCTACCACCTTGTTCACTTGGTCCGGTGTCAGGCCGCGCATCTCCTCTCCCGCGAGAAGGCTGCTGCGGCGAATCCAGGGGAGGGCGACGATCTGCAGTGGGCCGTCCCTGGTCTGCACGACGTAGGTGCGGCCGCGGTCGCCGTTGTAGACGTTGGGCACGTCGAGGGTGCGGAAGATCTCCAGCGCGGTGGCCCTGGTGGCGACGTGGGGCATGTCGTGGTTGCCGAGGAGCAGGAAGACGGGCACGCCGGCCGACGAGAGGCGCGCTACGCGCTTCGCGAACTCACGCTGGTGGGTCTGGGTCGGGTCGCGGCTCTTGTAGGCGTCGCCGCAGAAGAGCGCCAGGTCGGCGCGTTCGTCGATCGCGTAGTCGACCACCTCGTCGAGCGCGGCGAGGAAGTCGACCAGCCGGGTGGACAGGCCGGTCTCCGGGTCGGGCCGGCCGTAGTTCTCCACGCCGATGTGCACGTCGGCGAAGTGGACGATGCGCATGAGTGCTCGTCAGGGCGTAGGGCCGCGGTTCAGTCTGGCGCCAGTGTACCACCGCGGCGGAGGCCGCATGCGCTGCGGGGTGGGAACAGGAGAGGGCGTCGGACGGCAGCGCTGGCCCGCGTCACTCCTCGTGCATCACGCGGTAGAGCTCTTCGCGGTTGGAGACGTCGACGAGCAGCCCGCCGGGCCACGTCGGGAGCGGCGGCAGAGGGTCGGGGGAGGTTGCAGCGGCGGGGTCGACGAAGAGGATACGCCGGAGGCCCGCCTCGACCAGCGCGGACATCGTTGTACCGCGGCGCGCGGCCTCCTCTCGCAGGGCCTGCAACAGGGAGTCGTCGATGTCCAGGGTGGTCTTCACGGGGCAAATCGTATGGCGGACGTGGCGATGCGGTCAACTCGCGCTCGCGGTCCAGGGTCGGGCCTTCCGTGTGAGCTGTTCCATTGTGCCCCAAAGTGTTCCGTTCCTATCTGGGCGGTGGAACAGGTTGCCGAAAAATGGGACAGGTGGTGTTCCGGGTTTCGTATCTGGTGTGGAACAGGGCGGGACAAAATCGAACAGGGGTGTTTCATAGTGGATGGTGCATAGTGGATAGTTGGGACACGGGGTTTGTCGTTGTCACGTAGGGAGGATAGCACGGATGTGCTGTACGATGCAACCGAGTCTGCTTCGGGTAACTGTTCAGAGTTGGTAAGGCGGAACGTCTGAACTGTGATTCGTGGGATTCTGATGATGGGGATGATTGGGTGCTGGCACTCGGGGCGAACGGGTCAGGTGTCCCATCAACTCTGAACAGTTACGGCCGATAAATGGCAGCTTGTTCGCCGTGGAGACGTCAGCGCGAGTCCGACTGGTCGATGAGGTCGCCGCGCCAGAGGCGGTCTACGAAGGCCTGGGCCGGGATGATGTCGATGCCGTCGTCGGTGCGGCGGGCGCGGGGCTCGAGGCAGACGACGACGCGGCGGCCGATCTCCGGGTACTCCTGGGCGATGGCGCGCAGGCCCTTGAGGTGGTCGCGGGTGATCCTGGCGGTGGCCCTTGCCTCGATGGCGAGCCGGACGTCGCCGAGCACGAAGTCGACCTCGATCCCGCTGGGGAGGCGCCAGTGCGACAGCGCATCGTCGACCTCGCGGTAGCCGACGAACGCCCGCAGCTCGTGGTGGACCCAGTTCTCGAAGGCCTTGCCGAACAGCTCGGAGCCCGGTTCGAGCTCTCCCCGGCGGGCGAGCCGGTTCACGACGCCGACGTCCGAGAAGTAGAACTTCGGCGCGACGGCCAGCCTCCGCTTGCGCCGTCTGCGGTATGCGGGCAGCCAGCTTCCGAGCAGGGTGTCCTCCAGGATGTCGAAGTAGCCTTTCGCGGTCGGGCTCGACACGCCGCACTCGCGGGCGACATTGGTGACGTTGACGGCCTCGCCGTCGCTCAGGGCCGCGGCGTCGAGGAAGCCGGAGAAGGCGGGCAGGTTGCGGACGAGGCCCTCGGCGGCGATCTCCTCCCTGAGGTAGTCGGCCACGTAGGCGTCGAGCAGCCGGGTGGGGCGGCCCGACGCGTATATCCGGGGCAGGTAGCCGTGGTTGAGCATCCTGCGGAGGTCGAAGTCGTCACCGAGCTCGCCGGCGGTGAGGCCTCTCAGCTCCAGCCGGACGGCCCGGCCTCCGAGCAGGTTGGCGGCGCCGCGACGCACCTTGCGGGCGCTGGAGCCGCACAGCGCGAAGCTGAGTCCCCGGTTCTCCATCAGCCAGTGGACCTCGTCGAGCAGGGCGGGGACCTTCTGCACCTCGTCGATGACGATCTGGCGGGCCGGGTCCGGCCCGTCGGCCTCTATCTCCTGGCGCAGGAACTCGGGGTTGGCCGAGTAGCGCCTGAAGTCGTCGCTCCTGAGCAGGTCTACCCACCGGGCGTCGGGGTAGGACTGCCTGAGCAGCGTCGTCTTCCCGGCCTGTCGGGGCCCCCACAGGAAGAACGTCTCGGTCCCGGGCGGGGGCAGTTCGAGGAGCCGTGTCGCGAGCATGGGAGGTCATTATACCATGCAATACTAAAGCGACACCTTAACATTGCATGAAATATGAAAGTGGTAGTTGCGATTTGCGCGGCGTTGGATGATAACTGGGCGCACCGGCTCGCGCCGGTGTGGGAGGTCCAGCTTTGCTGATAGTCTTGGCCGCTTCGGACCGGCCCAACAGCCGGTTCGGCCCAAGCGGACGAGCGCTTACGCCGGCGGGCCGGTGTCGGGGGCCGCGCCGGACTCGCGTCCTTGCGGGAGCCGCGATTCGGCAATCTTCATGGAGTCTATCAGCACCCGGGCGTCATCTATGGCCTGGCTGATGTCCTCCGAGTGCAGGTTCTCCTCGTAGAAGTTGACATGAAGCGCGTTCATCGCCATGAATATCCTGCGGCTCTCCGCTGGAGAGGGCGTCAGCCGTATCAGCCGCCTGGCGTTGTCGCCTATGTCTCGATGCGACCCGTTAGTCCAGCCGCGTTCCGAGGCAACTGACTTGACCTAGTGGGCGACCGCGCCCCAAGCCTTCTCGGAGGCCTGTACCAGGTCCCCCTTGTCGAACTCCTCCCAGGCGTGTTCGAGGAGTTGGGCGCTGCGGTCTCGATGACGCTTCGGCGTGGGCACGGCGGCTGTCTCCTACAGCCTGGGATCATATCTTATGGCTGGAATCCCATGCCAGACGTGGTGACGCGCCCTTCCTACCATGTCAGATGCAGCATGATCAGGTCGTCCTTCCACGGAAGGCCGTCCAGCCAGCGCCTGAGCCCGTGTTGCTCGCTCTCCGAGAGGTCGTTCCTGGAGGCGTAGTCGTCCAATTCCGCCCTCAGTGTCTCGCGGGTGTACTGGACGAACGTGTTCTCGGCAGTGGAGCCGTTCCAGTCGGCCTCGTCCGCGTTCTCGTTCAGGTGCCACAGGAAACGGTAGGCCGGCCCGACCGGGCGGGGCAGGTAGTCGACCTGAACGACCCCAACGTCTAGTCCCATGTTGAACCTCCTTGGCCTTCTTTGGCCACGGAGTGTAGCGGACCCGGACATCTAACAGCGAAGGGCTTGGCGCAGGGACAGGTTGGTCGACCGGCACGATGCCACTGGTTGAGGAACTCGGCTCCCTGAGCAAGCAGTTGGAGAAATGGGCGAGTGATCAAGTCGATGGATCCACGGAGCGCCCCGAGTAACTCGGTTGGCCTACGTGACCGGGACCGAGTCGGCTACCCTGGCAGGAACCTGTCGTAGTTGCCGTTGTGGACCCCACAAGTCCGCACTCCTATAATGGTCGCGTCGAGTCAACCAGGCCAACGAGGAATTCTCCATGCCCACGCGCCAACAACGCAATGAACAGCGGCTCCGGGAGGTTGAGAGGATCGCCAACAGGGTTACGACCCCGGCTGATCGTCTGTTCGACGGTGACATGGCAAAGGGGTTTCTCTATTGGGCCGCTGACCTTCATTTGGATCAGACTGAGAATCCGCCTACGGAAGACGATCTGCTGGCCAACATCACCGATGGTAGGGACGACCTTGAGCTAGATGCCTACTACGTGGACGATGATGCCATGACTGTCTATCTCTTCCAATCAAAGTATCGGTCCACGCCAGGTAACCTCAGAATGGGCGACTTGGCCAATTTTCTTGAGGTGCCCAATAGACTTGCGACCCCGCAGGTGCTTGCTGAGATATCCAACGAACAGATATTGGATTTCGCCCCGACGTTCCGTCGCGTCCTCTTGGACGGATATGAACTCCAACTTGTCTACCTGACGACCTTGCGGGCGACAAGCCAATTGCAGGCTCGTGCTAGTGCATGGGCTGATAGCCGCCTAACCCTTCGCATTGGCGGAGACAGCATCGACGTTCCACACTTCGCTACCGTGGTCGACATAGAGCACCTGATCCGGGTCATCGATTCGTTGAATGAGGATCGAGAGATCGGGTTGACTCTGGAGATCGATCCGTCGGGCTATCATCAATCACGGTCTGGCGGATTCAACTGTCTAATCGCTACTCTTGATCTTGAAGTGTTGGCCAAGACGTTCGATGACCACAAATACGCTATCTTCCGCTTCAACCCGAGAGGGCCGCTCGGGGCCGTTGCGGTCAACAAGGAGATCAAGGCTACGCTTGAGGATCAGGACCGTAGGGCCCGATTCCAACTCATGAACAACGGGCTTTCCGCCGTGTGCGCCGGCTTCAATGTGGATAGGCATGGCGGTACCGCGAGAGTTCGCGTGAGAGACTTTCAGATCGTCAACGGCTGCCAGACAACTTTCAGCGTCTACGATCACTGGCGCAGAGGAGGTGCGCTCGGTGGTGCCACTGTAACGCTGAAGTTGGTCGAAGACCCGTCGTCCAATCTGAGACATGAGATTAGCGCGGCGAGCAACAAACAGTCCCAGATGAAGGACTGGGATTTCCTTTTCGACCAGACTGATCAGGAACGGCTCCACGAGGAATTCAAAGACTTGGAACCTCCGGTGTTCTATGAGCTCGGACGTGGGCAGTACAAGTATATGTCCAGTAGTTCTGGCGTCGCGCGAGCAACGGTCAAGGACATGGCTCAGACCATGTGGGCCTTCGTTGGGTCGCCGGGTGAAGCTAAGGACAGACTGCGGGAGGTTCCACGGTCGACCTCAAACCTGCATGGGGCCTATAGGCAGGTGTTCTTCCCTGGGATCGAGGCTGAACGTCTGAGACTCCCATGGCTGGTCTACAAGAGAGTCCAGGACGAGTGGAAGAGTTACAGCGACAGTACTGGTAAGCGTAGCGACGAGCGAGAACACGGCAGGCTGCACATCTTGTGGCTTATCGGAAGAAGTATCGTTCGGTTGCAACGGGCGTCCACATACCAGGAGTTGCCCATTGCGACGGTCAAGCGGCTCAGCGAGACTTTGGACGAATGGTTCCCGGATCATCATAGGATCGCCGTCGATACCGTTACGTATGTCGTTGAAGTCAGGCAGGAGAGCGCTAACGAATCTGGGCGCCCGCTTCAACTCAGGCAACTGTTCAGGTCAGCCGATAACTACGAAGCCTTCACTCGGCGCCACAACAGACTGATAGAGGATCGCTGGCTAACATCTGGTAACGGTTCGGCTGTCGCCTGACGCCTAGCTTTGAGTCGCGCTGAGGCTCACCAACTTAGGTGTAGGGTAATCTCGTTGCCGTTCCAAGGCAAGCCGTCGACCCACTCTCGAATTGCGCCGACCGCTTGTTCGGTCGGGCGCTTGCTCTTTACGTACTCCGCAAGCTGTCGGGCCATCGACTCTCGCGTGTATTCGACGACCGTGTGGGTATCCGAGGCTACGTGCCAGTCGGATTGCTCCAGGTTGAAGTCGAGATACCAGATGAAGTCTATGACTTCCTCGTCCGGCCGGTCGAGGTATTGGATCGGCGGGACGACTCCGACGGCCAATGCCATGTTCGGACTCCTTGCCGCGCTTGGCTTGGAATCGTATCAGGCGGCGAACGCGTTACGGCGTCAGCGGGGGGGGGGAAGTCTTGGGGAAGCGATAGATGGGCGCGGAGTAGGCGGGCTCACCCTGGATCGCGAGCTCGATGCCCCTGTCGACGTTCGCGGCCAATATCTGGTCGCCGCACGTCTCGCACACGAGGGCGGGAACGTCATCCACCACGATCAGCCGGTCGCCGCGGCGGGCGCTGAACAGGACCAGCTTCTGCCGGTAAGCGCCCGAGTGGCACACCGTGCATTCCTTCATCCATCGCCTCCCGGCGAGGTCGCCTCGGCGGGGAACCGGTAGATTGGCGACGAGTAGGCGGGCTCGCCCTCAAGGGCGCGGTCGATGCCCCTGGAGACCTCTTCCGTAAACACCTGGTCGCCGCACATGCCGCAGACCAGCGCGGGGACGTCTTCGACGACGATCAGGCGGCCGTCGCGGCGGGCGCTGAACACGACCAGCTTGTCCCGGTAAGAGTCTGAATGGCAAAGGGTGCATTCCATCATCTCGTACCTCGCGTTACGGGCGTAGTCCAACGCGGCGCTGTCGGTTCGTACACCGTGATCACCAGAACGGGCACGAGCGTCGACGTTACAACGACGTGGAGGTCGCGTCCCGCCTCTGTTTGCCCGTAGACCAGGCAGCACGAGCCACGCATGTGTGTCGGATAGTCCTCCACGATTATACCAGCCAGCCGTGCTTGTAAGATTTCGTCAACGTTGACCCCTTCGGCGACTCGTTCGTGCTGAGCATGGCGTGACAGGATAAGGCCGTGAGCTCGTATCGCCTCCTGAATCTGCTCCCAGGTCATCCAGCGTAGCGGCGGCTGATCTCGTCTACCAGGTCGGCTATGGGGACGCGGGTCTGGGCCATGGTGTCGCGGTCGCGGATGGTGACCTGGTTGTCGTCGAGGGTGTCGAAGTCGACGGTGACGCAGAGCGGGGTGCCGACCTCGTCCTGGCGGCGGTAGCGGCGGCCGATGCTCTGGGCGTCGTCGTACTGGACCAGGCCGTCGACGGCGCCCGATTCGCGCACCAGGTCGTGCACCTCGCGGGCCGTCGGCGCCAGGCGCTCGTTGCGGCTGAGGGGCAGCACGGCGACCTTGACGGGCGCGAGGGTGGGGTGGAGCCTGAGCACGACGCGCTTCTCCGGCTTGCCCTTCGCGCTGAGAGCCTCCTCCTCGGTGTAGGCGTCCACCAGGAAGGTCATCACCGACCGGTCGACACCGGCGGACGGCTCGATGACGTAGGGCGTGTAGCGCTCCCTGGACTGCTCGTCGAAGTACGTGAGCGACTCGCCGCTGGCCTCCGTGTGCGCCTTGAGATCGTAGTCGGTGCGGTTGCAGATGCCCTGTATCTCGCCCCAGCCCCAGGGGTATGAGTACTCGATGTCGTAGGTCGCCTTTGCGTAGTGGGCGAGCTCGTCCGGCTCGTGGGGGCGCAGCCGCAGGTTGTCGGGGTCGACGCCGAGGCCGGTGTACCAGGCCATGCAGTCGTCGAGCCATCTCTGGTGCCACTCGTCGTCCTCGCCGGGCTTGACGAAGAACTCGATCTCCATGATCTCGAACTCGCGGGTGCGGAAGATGAAGTTGCCGGTGGTGATCTCGTTGCGGAAGGCCTTGCCGATCTGGGCGACGCCGAAGGGCGGCCTGCGCCGCGTCGACGTGACGATGTTGTCGAAGTTGACGAAGATGCCCTGGGCCGTCTCGGGGCGCAGGTGGACGACGTTGTCGTCGGAGCGTACGGGGCCCATGTGGGTCTCGAACATGAGGTTGAAGTCGCGCGCGTCGGTGAAGGTCCCGGTCTCGCCGCAGCCGGGGCAGGCGTCGCCCTCGAGCTGGTCGGCGCGGTAGCGTCGGCGGCAGCTCGTGCAGTCTACGAGTGGGTCGGTGAAGTGGCCTACGTGTCCGCTGGCGACCCAGACGGACGGGTGCATGAGTATGGCTGCGTCGAGGCCGACCATGTCTCGGCGGCCCCAGACGAAGGTCTGCCACCAGGAGCGCTTGACGTTGTTTTTGAGCTCGACGCCGAGGGGTCCGTAGTCCCAGGTGCTGGCGAGGCCGCCGTATATCTCGCTGCTCTGGAACAGGAAGCCCCTGCGCTTGCACAGGGACGTGATGGTCTGGAGGTCTATCCGCGGGGAGTCGTTTGACACTGGAGCCTCTCTTGGCGCCGCGTATGGCGGCGGCGGTGTTGCCGGGACGAGGCGGGTTGGAAACCCGCCCCTGCGAGGTGACTGCTGGCGACGGCTCCAAGGTAGCAACCCGCGCGCCCGTTAGTCAAAAGGGCGGTGGGCCGAATTTCCGACCTGAATGGTGGGTGCGCGGTATTGCAGGGACGAGATGACTGCTGGCGTGACGGCTCCAAGGTAGCAACCGGCGCCCGTTAGTCAACGGCGGTGTCAGGTCAGGTTCGGGGTCATGGTACGCGCGTTCGGGTGGTCAAACACGTTGCCGCGGGCGTGCCGCCACCGTCGTTCCCGTGGAGACGGGGACCCATCCCCGCCCTGGGTTCCGGCCTTCGCCGGAAAGACGGTTGTGTGTGGTCGCCTTGGATTCCGGCCTTCGCCGGAAAGACGGTTGTGTCTGGTCGGCTTGGATTCCGGCCTTCGCCGGAATGACGGTTGTGGCTGGGGTCGATTCCCCAACTATCCACCATTCACTATCCACTACCCACTTTCCGGCGGGCGAACAGCAGGCCGGACCAGGTCGAGTCGATGGCGCAGATCTTGTAGTCGACGAGGCCCGCGGAGAGGCCGACCTCGCGCACGACGGGCTCGCTGACGTCGGTGACGACGCCGGACGCCTTCTTGGGCCACGCGAGCCAGAGGCGCCCGCCGTCGGGCATGGAGTCGCGCATCGTGGGGACGGCGGCCTCGAGGTCGGCGCGCGCCTTGGTGAACAGGATGATGACGTCCGGGCTGCCGTCGACGCCGCGGCGAAGCTCGACGGCCTCAGGGAGCGTGCCGAGGGTCTGATCGAAGTCGGGCGGGGCGTCGACCAGCGCGACGGCCGCGCCGGGCTTGATGCCGAGCTTCTTCGGCAGGGGAGTGCCCGAGTAGCCGGCCAGCGTCGACTCGGGGACGACCGGGTCGTCCGGCGGGTTGGCTATGGCGTGCTCGATGGCGGAGGCGGCGTCGTCCCAGTCGGCGTACGCGGCGTCCGGCAGCCGCTCCTTCGCCCGTGCGACCTTGTCCGGCGCGCCGCCGACGAAGACGATGGGCACGCGGCGGGTCGCCTTGCGCTCGCGGACGTAGAGCCCGACGTCGCGGCCGTGGGACGGCAGCCGCGTCAGGTCGATGACGAACGCGTCGGGCGGGTCCTGCGCCAGCCCGCGCAGCGTGTTCGGCTCCATCGGCTCGAAGACGACGTCGTAGCCCGCCGCCGATAGCTGCTCGACCCGCGCCCGCGCCTCTTCCGGCCTCCAGTGCACCAAACGTACCCGCGCCACGCGCCTACTCCCAACTATCCACTATTCACTAGCCACTATCCACTACAGGATCGTCCATGTACGGGCTTGCCCTGGGGTCGTCCGGGTCGAGCGCGTGCTCCTCGATCACGTCGTGCACGAGCTCGATGCCGAGTCCGGGCCGGTCGGACGGCCAGAGCGCGCCGTCGCGGTGCTCGAACATCGGCGTGACGTACTCGCTGAAGTCGTCGAAGCGGGTGTGGATGCACTCCTGGCGGTAGAGGTTGGGCGTCGCCATGCAGACGTGGAAGGCCGCCATCAGCGCGACCGGACCGATGGCGTCGTGTGGCGAGAAGGGGACGAAGTATGTCTCGGCCATCGCGGCGATGCGTCGCAGCTCGCTGATGCCGCCGGTCCAAGCGACGTCGGGCATGACGTAGTCGGCGAGCCGCTCCTCGAAGATGGGCGCGAAGTCGTACCGGGTGAATAGAGTCTCGCCGACCGAGACGGGGACGTTGGCCTCCCGGCGGAACTGCGCGAGTGCGGCGTAGCTCTCCGGCGGGACGGGCTCCTCGAACCAGAACAGGCCGTAGGGCTCCAACGCGCGCGCGGCCCTGATCGCGGTGCCGACGTCGAACCGCGCGTGGGCGTCGACCATCAACTCGTAGTCGGGCCCGACGGCGTCCCGGATGGCCTCGATCCACTCGACGGCGCTGGAGATCATGCCGGGCGTCAGCCACTCGACGAACGACGCGCCCCGGAACGGGCCCACGCGGTTGCGCGCCCAGGCGAAGGGGTCGGTCTTCAGGGCGTCGTAGCCGTCGGCCTTCGCGCGGCGGGCCTCCTCCCGCACCTCGTCCAGGGATATGGCGGAGGTGGCGTCCTGGACGTGGGTGTAGAGCGGCACACACTCGCGGACGGGCCCGCCGAGTAGCTGGTACACGGGCACGTCGAGCGCCTTGCCCTTGATGTCCCACAGCGCGATGTCGATGGCGCTGAGCAGGCAGGTGATCACGCCGCGCGGGCCGATCCGCAGGAAGCGGCGGAAGATGCGCTGCCATATCTCCTCGATGTTCGCCGGGTCGAGCCCGACGACGAGCGGGCGGATGGCGTCGACGCCGCGGAAGAGCAGGCTGTTGGCCTGGTAGAGCGAGGCCTCGCCGACGCCGGTGACGCCCTCGTCGGTGTGCACCTCGACGAACAGGAACGGCGCGCCGTGCGGCGCGGTCAGATAGGCCTTGACGTCGGTGATCTTCATGTTGGGTGCGCTGTTCCCCCTCCCTCTAACTCCCTCCCGCCAGGGGAGGGAGGATAGACCTGCGCCGCGTCTTGCCCCTGTCGCGCTGGCTTCTCGATCCGTGCCGTCGAAGCGGCGTCGCTACTCTACTTAGTGACGTTAGGGGCGGTCAAGCCGCGAAGCCTGTCTGCGTCATGCGGGACTTCAAGCAGGCCGCCGGCCAGGAAACAGTCTGTAGACTGCCTCTGGGATACTTGGCGCTTTGTTCGCGTGCTATAATTCGTCCGAAATACGGAGGGGTTCATATGGTAAAGACGCCGAATCGCCAGCCTACGCCCGCCGCACCTCGGCTGTCAGGGCAGCAGCCTCCGCCCGACGCTTGTCCCCCAGTGGAATTCGAGGTTGAGCTCGTCAAGGGAGCATCTGTCCGACATCGCGATCGTGTGTCGACCCAGGTGCGCGGCGAGCGAGTGCGGCTGTTGTGCCGAGGGCAGGTCGTGGCCTGGGTGGACGACGAGGTTGCGGTAGTGAGCATCATTCGATGCCACAAAGCTGGGGGGCGATACGCGGGTAGGGTAGCGAATGTCGCTGCCGGGCAGGCGGTGGTTGAGCTTGAAGGCTACGGCTAGTCAGTCCTCCCTTTTTGGACCGGCCTGCGCATTGTGCCCGGTCCACGACTGCCCAGACCGTGACGATGCCGACCGCGCATGCCTCCAGGTGGAGTTGCAAGCGCCCGACCGAGCGGCCCTGACACATCTCTCCCCCCATTTGCCGGCAATCCTTGACGAACTCAATGACTTCCGGCTACCTGACCGCTTGCCGCAGGCATCCGCGCAAGCATTGCCTCCTTATGTCCCTCAGATCGAGCCCCATACGCCACTGCTGGACAGAGTGCCACACACGATGGCCCTTGCCTTGAGCAGGTTTGTCTCTCCAGGTGGCTCGTCCTATATGGCCGGCATTGAGAGGGTCCGCATGTTGCGCGAACGAGGCGCTTCCGTCGTGGTTCTCGTAGGTACCTCAAAGGATCCTCAACTGGACGCGGTGTGGAGGGAGCCGATTGCCTTCATAAACGCGCTTCGTGAGTCGGGCGTTGATATAGTCCTCGGACCGGCGTTTTCGGTTTACGTTGGGCGGCCTGCGCTCGAGCGGCTTTGGAATCGCTCCCGCAACATCATGCTCTACAAATCCCTAAGTGAAGCTGGCATTCAGGCGATTCCTGCTGTCGGCTTTGTCGACGCTGCGGATGCAGCCTTCGTCGGTGATTGGGTGGGGAGGTACGGTCTGGAATCGATCTTCATCGATCTACAGAGTGCTGGTGATCTCTCGAGTTGGGATGAGGTGGGCCACGCGCTCCCCAGTCTCATTGCACGGGCGACATCGCTGAGGCGTATCGTGATCAACGGAGTCAGCCGGCCTGATCGCGTCATCGAACTTTCGCGCCTAAGCGAGTCTCTCGAGCTGGTGCTTACGAACTCAAGCGCGTTTTACCTCGCGCTAGGTGGGTTGGATTACTTTGCCAACGATGAGCGACTCGTAAGGCGGCCATCCGGAGAACCTCGCACCAAACTGTTCTCCAACTTGGCGCACTTCTACCGTGAAGCCGCGGCGCGTCAAACCGATCGCTACTTGCCTCTCTCGGTTCAACCACGCATGCTATGAGACACGGACCAGAACCCTGTCCCGTGGAGGAAGCTATGTGGAGATTGTTGGCGCCGTCAGGTAGGCTTTGACGTCGGTGATCTTCATTGTGGGTGCGCCGTTCCCCCTCCCTCTAGCTCCCTCCCGCCAGGGGAGGGAGGATAGACCTGCGCCGCGTCTTGCCCCTGTCGCGCTGGCTTCTCGATCCGCGCCGTCGAAGCGGCGTCGCTACTCGGGACGAACGGGTTGGGTGGCGCGCACTCGTGATGAACGGGTTGCATCGCGCTATCCACTATCCCGCTATTCACTATCCCACTATTCCCCTTCCAGGTACTGCCAGAGGTCGTCGAAGCGGGGGCCGACGATGGGCTCGAAGCGGAGGATGGAGCGCACGTCACGCTGGTTGGCTTCGTCGGACATGTACTGCGGGGCGTACTCGAGCGCGCGGGCGAGCTCGTCGCGGGAGATGCCGATGGCTGTCGGGCGCCGGCGTACGAGGCAGGCGTCGAGCGCGTTCGCGAGCGTGTCCGGGTCCTCCTCGCAGTGCCAGGCGATGACGAGCGCGCACAACGAGCATAGCTCGCCGTGGACGTAGCCCTTCCGGTTGATCTCCTCGGCGGCGAGCCAGAGCGTGTGGTCCGCGGCCGGCGCGGCGGGATGCTGCAGCGATTTGTCGTCCCGCTCCTGGACGGCCGTGGCTATGAACCGGACGCTCTCGGGCGTCAGGCCGCCGCCGGCGTCCAGCGTCTTCGGGAACTCGGTGCGTATCTGGTCGAAGTGACCGATGGCGACTGCGGCGACCTCGTGGTCGAAGGGCGGGCCCACGCCCAGCCTGGTGTTGCGGCGCCACTCGGCGATGGCGGAGTAGCCGCAGAGCACGTCGCCGAGTCCAGCCGTGTTCATGCGAAGGGGCGCCTCGAGCACGACGTCGTAGTCGATGACGGCGTGGTCGTAGTTGAACCAGGGCCAGTCGGCGCTGGGGCCGATGGTCGCGTGGCCGTCCCACTTCGCGAAGCCGCTGTGGATGATCGCGCCGGTCGAGACGACGGTGGGCACGAGCACGAGCGGCAGGTTGTGGGTCAGGGCGACGTACTTGGATGCGTCGAGGGCCACGCCGCCGCCGATTCCGACGACCATCTCGGCCGAGTCGGGCAGGGCGTCGGCGATGCCCTGCAGGTGCGCCCAGTCGAGCAGCCGCGCTCGCTCGACCGCCTCGGGCTCGCGCGCAAGATGCTTCTCGGCGACGGCGTAGGCGGAGGGCGTCGTGACGGCGAACCAGGAGGGCCAGCCGGCGCTCTCGCGCCTGAGCAGCCCGTGTCCGTAGCGCAGGTCCTGCTCTGCGGCCGTCCTGGCGCCGGCCGTCTTGCCGGACCAGCTTCCCCGCGGTGTTTCCATGGCGTGCCTGTCCTCTGCCGTCTGAATGTCAGCTCTTCGACTCGATGCGCTTCAGGATGTCGCGGATCTCGGTCAGGATGTCTGCGACATCGGCGCCGGCGGGTGCGGGTGCGTCCGAGCCCTGTTCCTCGTCGAGCACCTTCTGGCGCTGGCGAAGTACCGCGTCGCGGAACTCGTCGGCGTCGATGACGCCCACCAGGCTGCCCTCGCTTCCGGTCGCGCCCGACTGTCCCGCCGTCTCGACCTTCACGCCGCGCAGGTTGTAGTGGCGCATCAGCGGGCCGTCGTGCATGCGCAGGTCGGTGACGCGGTTCAAGGGGATCGTCGCCTCGCTGCGGAAGAAGACGCCCTTGCGGATCTCCAGAGCGCACGTCGTCAGCCGGGCCGAGAGGCGGCGCATGTACTCGTTGCCGTACCACGCGCTGAACAGCAGCCAGAACGGGATCAGGGCTATGCCGACGACGGTGATGACGAGAAAACCGGACACCACCCAACGCGTGTACGGGATGATCCCGCGGTCGAACTGGGCCTCCAGCAGCGTTTCGCCGGTCACGCTCCCGGGGTCGGGTTCGCTGCTCATCCTGTCCTCCTGGCTGCTTCGTGCCGCGCCGTCGCCTAGATGGCGACGCGGAAGCCGACTATGGGGTGGCGCAGGTCGCGCGGGTCTTCGTGACGGTACGCGACGTAGAGGCTCACCGGGTCGTTGTTGACGTAGGAGCTGCCTCGCAGCACCGGGTTGTCGGCCGCGTTGGGGCCGTTGGTCGGCTGCACGCCCTCGCTCACGTCGAGGTACAGGTCCTCACACCACTCCCAGACGCCGCCGACCATGTCGTGGACGCCGTAGCCGTTCGGCGGGTAGGCGTCGACCGGCTCGGGGGCGGGATGGCCGCCGTAGCTGGCGCGCGACGGGTCGAGGTCGTCGCCCCAGGGGAACCTCGCTCCCTCGTTGCCGCCGCGGGCCGCGTACTCGTACTGCGCGTCGGTCGGCAGGTGGTAGGCCTTGCCGGTCTCGGCGTTCAGCCACTCGCAGTAGGCGGCGCCGTCGAGCCAGGAGATGCCGACGACTGGCTGGTTGTCGGCGTTGAAGGCAGGGTCGTCGAAGCGCATCGGGACGTCTGCGCCGGTCTTCTCGACGTATTCGCGGTACTCGCGGTTGGTGATGGCGTACCTGCTGATGCTGAAGGCGTCCATCTCCACCTGCCTGCCGGTGTGCCACGGGCGCAGGTCCTCGAAGACGTCGCCGGGGAACTCGGGCACGCCCATAGCGAGGACGCCCGCGGGCACCTGCACCATCTCGGGCTCGATTATGGTCATGTATGGCTCCTTCTGGGCGTTGGGGGTTCGCTCAACGCGGTATGCTACCCGAAAGCCACGCCATTGTCGCGCCGAACGGAGTGAGGTGCCTGGGGAGGGGCGGGACGACACGCCGGCCACGTCGAGCCGACCCCGCCCCAGGTCCTTCGACTCAGCTCAGGACGACAGAGGGGTTGTGCGCCGAGATCGGCTGCCCTTGGGCTGCGGCACTGTGGCAATGTCGCGCCGAACGGAGTGAGGTGTCTGGGGTGGGGTGGCCTGCACTGTCAGGGTCGAATGGCCCCCGCCCCAGGTCCTTCGGCTTCGCTCAGGACGACAAAAGTGCTGCGCTCCTCGGTCGAAGGGGCGAGGTCTACGCCCTCTCAGACTTCTCCAGCAGGTCGACCCAGTGCGGATTGATCGACTCGATCAGGTCGATCTTCTTGCTGCGCCGCCAACCCTTGATCTGTTTCTCTCGTGTGATCGCGGCCCGGATGTCTGTGGTTTCCTCGCAGTAGACCAGCTTGGTGACCTTGTACTTCGCCGTGAATCCGTCGGACCGATGGTCCTTGTGTTCCTGGACCCTCCGAACGACATCGTTCGTCACGCCGATGTAGAGCGTGCCCCTGTAGCTGGACATGATGTAGACGTAGTAGGAGCGCAAGTCGATGGGGAGACGGTGCTCAAGGAAACTCGGGCTGCCCGTGGGCATCCAATCGACGCGCCCGAGGGCGGCATTGTAGCACCGTCAGTGGTCCTGGCGCGCCGAACGGAGTGAGGTGCCTGGGGTGGGGTGGCCTGCACTGTCAGGGTCGAATGGCCCCCGCCCCAGGTCCTTCGGCTTCGCTCAGGACGACAGACTCGTCGCATCCGCCTGGCAGCGTGAGGTACGCCGGGTGATGTCACCCCGAACGCAGTGAGGTGCCTGGGAGGGTCGGGACGACATGCCGGCCACGTCGAGCCGCCCCCACCCCAGGTCCTTCGGCGTCGCTCAGGACGACAAGAGGATGCGTCAGCCGCCTTTGGCGCCGGTGATGTCGCGGCGGAGGAAGAGCGTGAACGTGGCGGCGACCAGTACCACGATGTACGCCAGGATGACCAGGAACGCCTGCAGGGTGTCGGGCTGGTTCGCCGCGGCCTGCGCGCCCTCGTCGAGGTCCACGTCCACCTCGACGAAGCCGGTCTGGAGCCACGCGGTCACGTTGTGTCCAAGTATCGCGTCCCTGATCCACTCCACGCGCTCGTAGTTCCCGATGATGGGGACGACGATCAGCTCCACGACGTAGTACCCGAGGGAGGCGGCGAGGCCGGTGCCGGTCGACTGCGTCAGCACGGCGAGGAAGATGCCGAGCGCGATGTAGGGCGCGAGGGAGTAGACGGCCTTTACGAACATGATTGCCACGTCCGACCACTTGCCCAGGTCGGCAATCCCGCCGTCCTCGCCTGGCGGGATGACGGCGGCGACCACGCTCCCGATGGCCGCCGCGGCGGCCACGACCAAGAGCCCCGCTGCAGCGGCCAGCACGAGCAGGATCATGCGGGACGCGAGGAGTTGCCAGCGGCCGGTGCCCCTCGTGAGGGTCGTCCTGAGCGTGCCCAGACCGTACTCCGCACCAATCGACGACACGGCGAGGACCATGATGAGGATCGGGCCGACGAAGATGGAGGCTTCGACGGCGCCGGTGATGGAGTCCGGCATCACGAACGCTTCGCGGAAAGCCTCGCGCGGGTTCGTAGCGTCGCAGCTCTCCTCCCGGAATCTTTCCATGTCGGCCAGGAACGCTTCGCGTTCACCCTCCGGGAGGCGGTCGATGTTCTCGGGCATGCGGCCGTTGACGAGATCGACGCACGACACCGATATCTCCACGAGCTCGCCGTCGACCTCCGTGGAGAACCCGTAGGAGGAGGAGCCGCCGGAGAAGACCTGCTGCATCGTCTGGTTGTGGTAGGCGCTGTAGCCGAGCCACATGAGGAGCTGGGTCAACAGCACGGCGATGGCCGCGAGGATGTACGGCATCCAGCGGCGCCGCAGCTTGTACCACTCCCAGACCGTGAGCCGGGCCACGTCGACAATCATTCGAACTCCTTCCGTTCCGCCTTCAATACGTCTCTACTACGGCACGCTGGCGGGTACCAGCAGATCGACCGCGACGTCCTCTCCCGAGAGCGTCGTCAGGGCCGGAGGCAGCGGGTCGCCGTGGTCGATGCACGACTCGGCGATCTTGCGCACGAGGCCCTGCGCGATCTCGACTGTTTCAGTGATGCTGCGTCCTTCCGCTACCAGGCCCGGGACATCGGGACTCGTCGCAACGAACCCGCCTTCTTCGAGCGGCTCGACGTGTAGTCGGATGGAAGCCTCGTTCACGAGTGGTCACCTCCGTTCTGTGCAAGCGGGACTCTAATGGGCGGTGATATATTCCTGTGGATCGTGGGTGTCGTCGCTCCCTGTTACTTCGAGGAAGTACTGTTCGAGGGAAGTTCCGACCGGCCCCATCTCGGCCACGTAGACTTCGGACTGGCTCAGGGCGGCAGTCAGGTCCGCCGAGCGCTCCTGCGGCGCCGACGCGTGCAGGAAGTCACCCTCCGTCGTCACGGCGTCTACCCACTCGAGCGCCGAGAGAATCTCGACGGCCCTGGCGTTGTCCGTCGTTCTCAGGCGGACCTGCTCGCTTCCGCGGGAGCGCAGCAGCTCGGCGACCTCGCCCTGCGCGATCAGCTTGCCCTTCGAGATGATCGTGACGCTGTCGCAGACCTGCTCGACCTCGTGGAGAAGATGGCTGGACAGCAGCACGGTGCGCCCATCGGTGCCCAGGCTGCGTATGAGGTCACGCACCTCGATCATGCCCTCGGGGTCCATGCCGTTCGTCGGCTCGTCGAGAAACAGCAGCTCGGGGTCGCCGAGCATGGCGTAGGCGAGTCCAAGGCGCTGCTTCATGCCGAGCGAGTATGTCTGGAACTTGCTGTCCCCGCGGGCCAGGAGACCGACCGTGTCGAGCAGCTCGTCTATCTCCTCGGGGGAGCCGCGCCCTGTGACGCCCTGGAAGTAGGCGAGGTTCCGCCGTCCCGACAGGTACGGGTAGAACGACGGCGTCTCCACTATCGCGCCGACGCGGTGCAGCGCCCTGCGGTGGTCGTCCGTTCCGCCGAAGAGGCTGAACGTGCCGGAAGTCGGGCTGACGAGGCCGAGCAGCATCCCCATCGTGGTGGTCTTGCCGGAGCCGTTCGGGCCCAGGAGCCCGTAGACGTGTCCCCGCCGGACCTCCATCGAGAGCTGGTCGACGGCCAGCACGTCGCCGTAGCGTTTCGTCAACCCCTCGGTGCGGATAACGAAGTCGTTCATATCTTGCGCCACTCAGCCCTCCTCGACATCACAGGAACAGGGGCGCGAATACCAGGGCTACTATCGACATCAGCTTGATCAGGATGTTGAGCGACGGGCCGGAGGTGTCCTTGAACGGGTCGCCCACGGTGTCGCCGGTTACCGCGGCGGCGTGCTGGTCGGAGCCCTTGCCGCCGAGGTGGCCCGCCTCGATGTACTTCTTGGCGTTGTCCCAGGCGCCGCCCGCGTTCGCCATCATGATCGCCAGCAGGAAGCCGGTCGCGATGGAGCCGATGAGCAGCCCGCCGAGGGCTTCGGGGCCCAGCCCGATGCCCACGACGACCGGCACTATGACGGCCAGCAGGCCGGGGAGTACCATCTCGCGCATGGCGCCGCGGGTGCTGATGTCGACGGCGCGGGCGTACTCGGCCTCGGCCTTGCCCTCCATCAGGCCGTCGATCTCGCGGAACTGCCGCCGGACCTCCGTGACCATCGCGTTGGCGGCCCTGCCGACGGCCTGCATCGTCAGCGCCGAGAACAGGAAGGGCATCAGGGTGCCGATGAGCAACCCCATCAGCAGCTCGACCTTGAGCAGGTTGAAGTCCGCGGCCTCGAGCCCGGTCACCTCGGCGTACGCCGCCATCAGGGCCAGCGCGGTCAGGACCGCCGAGCCTATGGCGAACCCCTTGCCGGTGGCGGCCGTGGTGTTGCCCAGGGAGTCGAGAGAGTCGGTGCGCTCGCGCACTTCGGGGTCCATGTGCGCCTGCTCGGCTATGCCGCCCGCGTTGTCGGCGACGGGGCCGTAGGCGTCGGTCGCCAGCGTGATGCCCAGCGTGGAGAGCATGCCGACCGCCGCCAGCGCCACCCCGTAAGTCCCGGCCAGCTCGTTCGTGATCCACATCGCGGCGACGATCACCAGGGCGGGTATGACTGTGCTGACCATGCCCAGGCCGATGCCGCCGATGATGACCGTGGCGTGGCCAGTCTCCGACTGTTTCGCGAGCGACTTGGTGAACCTGAACTCGTAGGAGGTATAGACCTCGGACGCGGTCCCGATGATCTGCCCGGCGACCAGGCCGGTCAGGATCACCCAGAACAGCTCGAACGGCAGGTCGAGGAGCTCGATGGCTATCCCGGCGCCTATGAGTATCAGGACGCCGGCGCCCAGAATGCCGGTACGGAGCGACCAGAGTAGCCGTCCCATCGTCGCGCCCTCGCCGGTGCGCACCAGGAAGGAGCCGAGTATGGAGGCCACTATGCCGATGGACGCAATGAGAATCGGGAGCAGGAAGAGGTCGGCCTTGAACACGTCCCCGATGTCGGTCTGGCCGGTCATGGCGCTGATTTGCGCGAGCTCGGCGTCGGCGTAGCCCTGCGTGACCAAGTAGCCCGCGCCCGCGATGGCGAGGGCGACGGTGGCGATGATCGAGCCGACGTACGACTCGAACAGGTCGGCGCCCATTCCGGCGACGTCGCCCACGTTGTCGCCCACGTTGTCGGCGATGGTCGCCGGGTTGCGGGGGTCGTCCTCCGGGATGCCCGCTTCCACCTTGCCGACCAGGTCGGCGCCTACGTCCGCTGCCTTGGTGTAGATGCCCCCGCCGACCCGGGCGAACAGCGCGATGGACGACGCTCCGAAGCCGAATCCGGCGATGACCCTGATGTCCTGGAACACCCAGTACACGAGCGTGACGCCGAGCAGGCCGATCGCCACCACGGAGATGCCCATGACGGCGCCGCTGTTGAAGGCCACCCTCAACGCGGAGTTCAGGCTGGTCTGCGCCTTCACGACGGTGCGGGAGTTGGCGCGCACGGCGATGTTCATGCCGATGAACCCGGCCAGCGCGGAGCCGACGGCGCCAATCAGGTAGGCGATCGCAGTCGACGGCACGCCGCTTCCTCCGGCGTCGGCCACGCTGTCGGCGACGCGTCCGGTGACGTCGTAGTCGATGAAGACGGCCAGGATGATTGCTATGACGGCGACGAACAGGGCGAGCAGGCGGTACTCGCGGGACAGGAACGCCATCGCGCCCTCCTGGATCGCCCTTCCGATGAACTGCACGCGCTCGCTGCCCTGGTCCTGCCTGAGGATCCAGAGCGTCAGCGCGAGGGCGAACGCGAGGCCGACGACGGCCGCTACCAGTGCGATGTAGATGATTTCCAAGGTCTGACTCCGCAAGAGGGCGTCCCCGGCCGGGGATGCCCTCGATTTCTATTGCCGCCCCCCTGCGCGGGCCTGGCCGCAACGCCGGAAAGCTACCACTGTGGCGGTAGGAGAATCAAGTCGGCCAGCGCCTGCGAAATCACACCGTCTTCCACGGCCTGCCGCACCGCTCCGGCGACGCCGTCTGTCTCGCCTTCGTATTGCCACACAATTGCCGACCCATCCCCCGCGAATGCCTGCGCTATCTTGTCCGCCGTGTCCTGCGACATGGCGCCCCTCTGCACCGCCTGACGCAGCGTCTCAGCGACACCTTCCGGTCCCGTTCCGGAGAACATCAGGGTCGTGGCGTCCTCCAGCACAACGATTTGCCGCTGTTCCCCCAGGGATGCCGTACCACCCGCGAGCCGTTCTTCGACTATTTGGAGAAGAACGTCTGCCGTATCCCGCGGGATCTCCCCTTCCTCCGCGGCCTGCCGCAACGCCTCAGCTGCTCCGGCGGCGCCGAATTCGCGCAGCCACTCATCGGCCGGGCCATCTCCTTCCTCGAAGGCCTTCACAATCTCGTCCGCTGCTTCCTGGCGGATGGCTCCGTCTTCCACGGCCTGATGCATCGCCTCGGCGATATCCTCCGATCCTGTCCCTGGTAAGGCGAAGGTCCTGGTGTTTTCCAGCACATAGAGCACCACTTCGCCCCTGGACTGGGCCAGGAGTGTTCCTATTCCGATGCCACCGGCTACCAGCACGACGGCCGTCGCGACTCCGATACTCACCAGCTTTCTCACGTTGGCTCCTTGGTTGTGCTCTTCGAATGCGGCTCCAACGAGGTCGAGAAGCATGTGAAGCCAGACAATCGGTCCCCTGAGGCCCGCGCCATCACGACGCATCCGGTCGCGAAACAGCTGAGCCATCAGCTCCCCGTATTCGCGCCGATGCTCCCTCGGATAGGCGGACAGCAGCCAGCGGTACACCCGTTCGGACAGCATGTCAGGCGCCGGGCCCTCGCACGGGAGCAGCCCGCATGTACCTGGCGGTACGAGTGAGCTGCTCCATCCGGTCGACCTCGGCATCGAGCACGCGTCTGCCCATTCCGGTGATCCGGTAGTACCGGCGACGCTGATCGTCCAACGCGGGGTCCGGCCGTTCCTCGCTCTCCTCGACGGTCCCGGACTTCAGCATCTTCTTGATCGTCCCGTACAGCGTGCCCGGCCCCATGGTCACCGAGCCTGCCGTCAGGACCTCTACCTCTCGCATGATGGCGTAGCCATGCTTGTCTCCGGTTGCGAGGGCCAGCAGGATGTGCAGTTGGGCCACGGGAAGAGGGAGCAGGTGCAGGGGGCTCTCATTAGTCAATGTCGAACTCACCTCGTTCTCGAACGTGTCGGCTGTGATTCGGGTATGTACGTGTCCGAAATATATCGCGCGTCAATATATCGTAGTGCGATATAGCATGTCAAGTCCACGCTGGCTACGTAGCTGGTGCTGAGCCTCGCCCGCACTTGGTGGGCGGCCCCTCGATACACCCCGACGAAGCGTCGGGGCACTCGGGGCGAACGGGTCAGGCGTCCCCACGAAGCGTCGGGGTACTCGGGGCGAACGGGTTTGGTGTCCCCTCGACTCTGAACGGTTGCCTGGGTACACGCCGTTTCGGCTGCCCAGGAACCGGCGATTCGGGTATAATTCGCCGCGCCTTTCGGGTGACGGAGTCTACGGAGTCCAGGGAGGGGTGTCATGACCGAGTTCACGGCCTACTTCAACGGCGAATGGGTGCCCGACAGCCAGGTCAAGATCGATCCGACGGACCGCGGGTTCCAGGTGGCCGACGTCGTCTTCGACGTGGCGCGGACGTTCGGCGGCAAGAGCTTCCGCATGAAGGAGCACGTCGACCGTCTGTACCGGTCGCTGAAGTACGTCCGCATCGACGCCGGCCTTTCGGCCCAGGAGATGATCGACGTCAGCGAGGAGACGATACGGCGCAACGAGCACCTGCGCCCCGAGGGCGGCGACTTCAACATCACCCAGTTCGTGACGCGGGGCAAGGGCAGGGCCTACGAGGCCGGGCCGCCGACCGTATGCGTCAGGGTCTACCCGATCGACTTCGGCCGTTACAGGGACGGGTACGAGAACGGTATGCACGGCGTCATCACGCGCACCCGCAGCTACTCGCCCGAGTCGCTGGACCCGAAGGTGAAGCACTACAGCAGGATGAACTTCACGCTGGCGGAGCTGGAGGCGAACGACGCCGATCCTGGCGCCTGGGCCATCCTGACCGACAACGAGGGGAACCTGACCGAGGGCATCGGCTACAACGTGCTGCTGGTGACCGACGGCGTGATCCGCTCGCCCGGCGACCGCGCCATCCTGCAGGGCGTCTCCCGCGGCATGGTGTTCGACCTCGCCAGGCAGCTCGACATTCCGGTCGTCGAGGAGGACCTGCAGCCTTACGACCTGTACACGGCGGACGAGGCCTTCTTCACGAGCACGAGCCCGTGCGTGCTGCCGCTGACGGTGGTGGACCACCGCCAGGTAGGGGATGGCAAGCCCGGGCCGATCACGCAGCAGCTTCTCGCCGCGTGGGGCGAGGCGGTGGGCGTGGACGTGGTCGACCAGGCCCTGCGGTCTGTCTCCCGGTAGCCACGCAAGTCCCGGGAAACGGCTGAGTACCGATGGCGGGCAGGCTGCCGGGGGCTCCGTCGCTGACGAGCATGGCGGCCGTCGCCACGCTGCGCGTGCCGCGCTTCCCGTACCTGCTGCTCGACAACATCTTCGGCATGGTGGGCTTCCACCTGCGCACGATGGCGCAGGCCTGGCTGGTGCTCGCCATGACCGACTCCGACGCGTGGGTCGGCCTCGCCAACGGGCTGCCGGCCATACCCGTCGCAGTCCTCGCGCTGTTCGGCGGCGTGTTCGCGGACCGCGCGGACCGTCGCGCGCTGCTCGTCTGGACGAGGCTGACCTTCGCGGTATGCGGGGCCGCTACCGGCGCGCTGATCGCGGTAGATGCGATAGAGCTGTACCACGTCATCGTCCTCGCGTTCGCAGCGGCGGCCGCGGCCTCCTTTGGGGTTACCCTCAGCCAGACGCTGGTCGTCGACGTTGTCGGGCGGGACCGGGTTTTCAGCGCGAACGCGTTCTTCGGGATGGCCACGACCGTTTCGGCAGTGGGAGGACCGGCGCTTGGGGGCTTCCTGATCGCGCGGTTCGGGGTAGATGCCGCGTTCTACGCGATCGGCGCGGTCGGGGCGGCGGCCGCGGCCTTCGCTTCGCTGGTCCGCGTGAAGGGACCGGCGCCGCGTCCGGGGGACACCTCCGTTATGGACGACCTCCGGGAGGGGCTGCGCTACGCGATGGCCACGCCCGCCCTGCGGTGGCTGCTCTTCCTGGGCTTCCTGCTCGTGTTCGCGGGAATGTACTTGCCGCTGGTGCCGCGATACGTCCGGGACGTGCTCGGCGCGGGCGCCGAGGGCTACGGCACGCTGTTGGCGGCGATGGGTCTGGGCGGGCTCGTCGGATCGGCGACTCTCATCGCGGCGGGCAACGTCCGTTCGCTCGCGCTGCTGCTCACGACCTCGGCCGTGCTCTTCCTGGCCCTTATGGTCGTGTTCGCCTTCTCCACGACCCTGTGGCTGTCTTCGGCGGTGTCGTTCGGGTTTGGCATCCTGATCGTATGGTGGTCGACCGCGGTCCGCACCGCGCTGCAGGTCACTGCGTCCGACGAGATGCGTGGGCGGGTCATGGGGCTGATGGCGATCAACATGCAGATGCTGACGCTGGCGTGGCTCGTCGGCGGCGTGAGCTCGGAGCTGATCGGCCCGCGGGCGACGATGATACTCGGCGCGGCCGTGACGGCCTTTTTCTACGTGCTGGCCTATGCGCGCTCCTCCGACCTCAGGGGAGTAGGGAAGGCCGGCCCGTCTCCGTCGACGGCACAGGCCGCTCGAGGCGGGTAGGCGGCGCGTCCGTTCGAACGCCGGACTGTCCACGCCGCGCTCTCTCAGGCTAGACTAAGTCAATGCAGCTAGCCAGCAAGCTGAATCCCCTGGGGAGCGGCCGGAGGTTCGACCGGCTCGATGTCGTCGCGATTGCCGCGATCGTGATCGTCGCGGCGGCGTTGCGGCTCTACGGGGTCGACTGGGACTCTGGGTACTGCTACACGCCGCACCCGGACGAGCGGGCGATCCTTACGCGCGTCGCGGAGCTCTCGCTGCCGTCCATCGCGGACGTCGGCGTGCTGCTTGACGCCGAGCAGAGCCCGTGGAACCCGAGGTGGTTCCCCTACGGCAGCTTCCCGCTCTACGCGCTCAGCATCGCGGCGTCCGCCTACGAGAGCGTCCCCGGCCTGCCGCTGTACTCCCCGTGTGGCGGGCACGATCTGCGGGCCCTGGGCAGGGCGATATCCGCCCTGGCGGACGTGGGGACGGTGGCCGTCGTCTACCTGCTGGGCCGGCGCATGTTCGGGCGGCGCGAGGCGGTGGTGGCGGCCGCGCTGGTCGCGCTGGCGGTTATCCACGTCCAGCTCAGCCACTTCTTCGCGGTGGACACGATAGCGACCCTGTGCGCAGTGGCCGCGCTGTACTTCATGGTGCGCGTCGGCGCCGACGGCCGGATGCGGGACTCGATACTCGCCGGCGTCTTCGTCGGCCTGGGTATGGCGACGAAGGCCAGCCTGCTGCCGATATTCTTCGCGCTAGGCACGGCGCACGTCGTCTACGTCCTGGGCGCGTTGCGGGAGGGCAGGGACCGCATCCTGGTCGAGGACGCCGTGCGCGCGGCCATCGCGGGCATTGCCGCGGCGGGGGCCGCGGCGCTCGCCGTGCTGTTTGTCGCGCAGCCGTACATGTTCCTCGACTGGGTGCGGTTCTCCGAGGCGGTGTCGGAGCAGTCGCAGATGGTGCGGCGCATCCTGGACTACCCGTACACGCGCCAGTACGTCGACACTGTCCCGTTCTGGTACCACTTCCGGCAGCTCTCGACCTGGGGGCTGGGCTGGCCGCTGGGCCTGCTCGCCTGGGCCGGGCTGGGGTACGCCGCGCTGCGCTGCCTGCGGCCCCGGATGGGCGCCCTCTACGTCGCGGCCGGCGTGGTCATTCCGGCGGCCATACTGGTGCTGTCCAACGGACTGCCCGCCATCGTGCTGGCCACCGGCATCGCCTCCGCGGCGCTGCTGGCGACGCTGCCGTTCAGGGCGCACGGCTCATGGTCGGGTGTAATCCTGCTCGCGTGGGTCGTCCCGTACCTGCTGATCACGGGCGCGTTCGACGTGAAGTTCCTGCGGTACCTGCTGCCGGTCACACCGTTCCTGGTGCTGTTCGGCTCGCGGATGCTGGTCGCCGCCTGGGACCGGCTCGGACGGGCCGGGGGAGCACGTCCGGCCCGGTTCGCCGTCGCCGCCGTCGCCGCTGTCGTGGTCGCCGGCACCGCCTTCTACGCCGTCGCCTACACGGCGGTCTACCGGGACGACCACCCCGGCGTCCGGGTCTCCGAGTGGCTGAACGAGAACGCGGAGCCCGGCTCGCTGGTGCTGATGGAGCACTGGGAGGAGGGCCTGCCGGACGTCGGCGGCTTCCGCATCGAGCGGCTGCCTCTGTACGAGGCCGACACCGAGGCCAAGCTGCGGGACCTGTCGTTCGACCTGGCCGAGGCGGACTACCTGGTCTTCTACAGCAACCGGCTGTACGGGACGATTCCACGGCTGCCGGACCGCTACCCGGTCTCGACCGAGTTCTACCGGCTGCTGTTCAGCGGCGGCATCGGTTACGAGCTCGCCGCGGCGATGCCTTCCTACCCGCGCCTCGCCGGCGTGAGCTTCGTCGACGACTCCCTGGCGCGGACCGAACTCGCGACGCCGCCCGCCATCGTGGCCGCCCGTGACGCGCCGGTTGTCCTGGACCTCGGATGGGCCGACGAGAGTTTTTCCGTGTACGACCACCCCCTCGGCCTCGTGTTCGAGAACGTCGGTCGACTGGATGCCGCGGCCATCCGAACCGTCACCTTGGAGGCGGCGCCGGACGACGCGCTGGACCGCGGCCCGCTCGGCGGGCGTCCGCTGGGGCTGCTCATGTCCGAGGAGCAGGCGCGCAGCCAGCGCGAGGGCGGCACGTGGACCGGCATAGTCCACGCCGGTAGCTGGACGAACGACGTGCCCGTGCTGGCGTGGCTGCTTGCCGTGCAGGGCATCGCGCTCGTGACGCTCCCGGCGGCGGTGCTGCTGCTCGGGCCGCTGTCGGACCGGGGTTACCTGCTCGCCAAGCCGCTGGGGATACTCGCCGTCGGCGTGATCGCGTGGCTGCTGGCGAGCCTGCGCTGGATGGAGTTCGGACGGGAGTCGGTAGCCGTCGCCGTGCTGCTCGTCGCGACCGTGTCGGCGGTGCTGCTGGTTCTGCGGTGGAGGGAGCTGCTGCACGCCGTCCGACGCCGGTGGGGGATCTTCCTGGTCGGCGAGGTCGTGTTCGTGGCCGCGTTCCTCGCGTTCGTGCTGATGAGGATGGTCAACCCGGACCTGTGGCACTCGCACCTGGGCGGCGAGAAGCCGATGGACCTAGCGTACCTGACCGCCGTGCTCAAGTCGAGCTACATGCCGCCGTACGACCCGTGGTTCAGCGACGGCTACATGAACTACTACTACATGGGCCAGCTCCTGGTGGCTACGCTGGTCCACGCGACCGGGATCGAGCCGGGCGTCGCGTTCAACCTCGCCGTCGCCCTGGTCTTCGCGCTGACCGTGGGAGGCGCGTTCAGCGTCGTCTACAACCTCGCCGAGGGTACCCGGCTCAGTCGAATTGGCCTCGGGGCAGCCGGCGGACGCATGACGCGCGGCCTCGCCTCGGTCGCCGCGGGACTGGCGGGCGCGTTCTTCGTGGCCGTGATCGGCAACCTGGACGGGGCGATCCAGTTGGGGCAGGGGGCCTGGCGGGTGATGGTGGAGAATGCGCCGTTCGGCTCGTTCGACTTCTGGCGCAGCAGCCGGATGATGGCCCCGGACCCGCCGGGGCACGAGATCACGGAGTTCCCGTTCTTCACATTCCTGTTCGCGGACCTCCACGCCCACATGATCGCCATCCCGTTCACGCTGCTGGCGCTCGGTCTGGCACTGGCGCTCGTGCTCGGCGCGAGGAGCGTTCGTACGGGCCCGAGACTCGGCGTGAGCCTGCGGGAGGCGGCGCTGCTGGCCGCGCTTGCCGTGACCGTGGGGGCGCTCAGGACCATCAACGCGTGGGACTTCCCGACGTACCTGCTCGTCGGCGCGGGCGCCGTCTTCCTGGCGGCGTATCTCCGGAACGGCGGGTTGAGTCTCAGGGTGCTGGTCGAGGCCGGGGTCAAGTCGGGCGCCGTGTTCGCGGTCGGGTATCTCGTCTTCCTGCCGTACCACCTGAGCTACGAGACCTTCTTCGCGAGTGTCGAGCCGACGACGAACCAGACCGTGCTGTGGCAGTTCCTCGCCATCGCGGGCCTGTTCGTCTTCGTCATCGGCTCGTACGCGGTCGTCGAGCTCGCGCCGACGTGGGGTCCGCGGCTCGAGGCGTTGCGGCGATGGACCGCCGACACCGTCGCGGCCGGCAACGGCCTGCCAGAGGCGGACCGGCAGCGCATCGCCGCGCTGCGGGCGCTCGCGCTGAGTCTGGGCGTCGTGACGGTGGGCTTCGTCGTCGCGGTGTTCGCCGCCGGCTGGGTCGGCAGCACGGTCCCGTTCGCGCTGGCTCTCGGGCTGATGCTGCTGGTCATCGCCGTGCGACGCTTGGGCTCGTCGGACGCTGACGCGCCGCACGTCACGTTCGCGCTGTTGATGTCGGGCGCGGCGCTGTCGCTGGTAGTCGGCCTCGACTTCTACCGTGTCGAGGGCGACATCGACCGTATGAACAGCGTGTTCAAGTTCTACATCCAGGTGTGGGTGCTGCTGGCGCTGGCGTCCGCTTACCTGCTGTGGAGGCTGGCCGACCGCTTCGGAGTCTCGCTGCGGGGGGCGTCGCCGGGCAGGAAGCTGTGGATGGCCGCCCTGGCCGTCCTCGTGGTCTCGGGCTCGGTGTACACCGTGCTGGGGACGAGGGACCGCAACGACGTCAGGTTCCAGGACGGCCCGCTCACGCTGGACGGCATGGCCTACATGGCCGACACCATCTACCGCGAGGAGAGGGGCAACCTACATCTTGGAGATGACCTGGAGGGAATCCGGTGGCTGCGCGAGAACGCCGTCGGCTCGCCGGTCGTGCTGGAGGCGTCGACCCCGTCGCGGTACCGGTACCGCTGGAACGGCCGCATATCGGTGTACACCGGGCTGCCGACGATCGCGGGCTGGCAGTGGCACCAGGAGCAGCAGCGCTGGGGCTACCAGTGGGCCATCCGCGAGCGCATCCAGGACATCGACCTGATCTACGAGACGACCGATCCGGAGGAGGCGCTGTCGCTGCTGCGCAAGTACGACGTGGGCTACGTCTACGTCGGCGAGCTGGAGCGCATCTCGTACCCCGGCGGCGGGCTCAAGAAGTTCGATAGCGAGCTGAGCGGCGACCTGGAACGGATCGAAATCAACGACTTCGTGACGATCTATCGGGTGAGGGAGGATAGTGGGTAGTGAATAGTGGATAGTGGATAGTTGGGAGTTGGTCGCACGGCGTGGAGTATGGAATGGAGTCCGTTAGCGTGTCTGCGCAGCATCTGAACGTGGAGGTCGTGAGGCACGGCCCGCTGTTGTGGGTGAACGTCGAGCGCCCGGGCACGGCGGAGATGGCGTACCTGCGGTCGCGGTACGACTTTCACCAACTCAGCCTCGACGACTGCCTGAGCGTCGTCCAGATGCCCAAGCTGGACGAGTTCGACGACCATCTCTTCATGGTGCTGCACTTTCCCAGCTTCGACAGGCAGTCGAGGATCACGCAGCCGAGCGAGGTGGACGTCTTCGCCGGGGCGGACTACATCGTGACGGTGCACTCGGGGGACCTGCGTCCGCTGGTCAAGCTGTTCAGCGACTGCCGGACGAGCGACGAGGTGCGCGAGGACATCATGGGCCGGGGCTCCGGCTACCTGCTGTACCGCGTCCTCGACTCGATGGTCGACTACTGCTTCCCGATCCTGCGGCGCATCATGGCGAGCGTCGACGACCTGGAACAGCGGGTCTTCGAGACGTTCGGGCAGGACGTCGTGCGCGAGCTTGCGCTCATCCGGCGCGACATCCTGTCGTACCGGCGGCTCGTGCGGCCGCAGATCGCGGCGCTGGAGGAGTTGGAGGAGCGCGACTTCGACGTGCTGAAGGTCGACGGCGACATCTACTTCGGCGACCTGGCGGACCACATGCGGCGGATCTGGAGCGAGCTGGAGGACCTGAAGGAGGTCGTGGAGGGGCTGTACGACGCCCACGGCTCGCTGGCGATGATCCGCACCAACGACATCGTGCGCATCATGACCGTGGCGGCCACGGTGATCCTGCCGTTCGTCGTAGTGTCCAGCGTCTACGGGATGAACATCGACCTGCCCTTCGACGATAGCGTCTGGTCGTTCGCCGCGGTCATGGTCCTCAGCGGCGGCGTCTCGGTCGCGCTGCTGGTGCTGTTCCACCTCCGCCGCTGGCTGTAGGCGGGTTTTCCGCTACTCGTCGTTCCGGCGCGCGCCAACCGTTCTGGCCGCCCCAGCGAGAGACCTTCGCCACCGTCATTCCGGCGAAAGCCGGAATCTAGGCCCATCGACCGTCTCACTCGCGCAGGGAGATCCTTGCGCAACCGCCTCTAGTGTCTAGAGGGGGCGCCGGCGCCCGTCGTTCCCGTGGAAACGGGAACCCATCCCCTCCCCGCCGTGGATGCCCACCCCCATCTCCACGAGGGCAGGCCTACGTGGACAAGACGGTGTGCAGAGGTCTCCGCAGGCGTGACTCCAGGGTGGGGACTGGGCTGGGTTCCTGTAGCCACACGAATGACGGGTGGCAGCGCCTTCGGCAGCCGCGTCGTTTGATACAATCCCGCCCACCTTGCCGACACCCTCTCACGGAGCAGCGCTATGAAGATCACCGGCGTCAGGACGCGACCGTACGTTGTGCAGCTTTCCAGGCCGCTGGGCGACGCCAACACGCCCCACGGGTTCGATACGACGGCCGGCCTGGCCGTGTTCGTCGACTCGGACGAGGGAGTCACCGGAGTCGCGGTCGGCGCGCCCGGGGCCGGGCCGGCCATCGGGGCGATGTCGGAGCTTATCGTCGGCCGGGACCCGAGGGGCGTTCGCGGACTGTGGCAGCGGATGGTGGACGCCTCGTTCAAGGGCGGCAACGAGGGCGCGGCGAACTCGGCGATATGCGGCCTCGACGTCGCGCTCTGGGACCTGAAGGCGAAGCTGAACGGCGAGCCCGTGTGGAAGACGCTGGGCGCGTCGTCGAGGAGGGTGCGCGCCTACGCCAGCGGCATCGACATGTGCCTGAGCGACGACGACATGGCCGCGTTCTACCGGCGGCAGGCGGCGAAGGGCGTGTGCGGCGGCAAGCTGAAGGTCGGCATCGACCTGGAGGCCGACATGCGCAGGACGGGCGTCATGAAGGAGGCGCTGGAGACCTCGGGCAAGCCGGCGGAGCTGCTGATCGACTCGAACGAGTACTGGTCGCCGAAGCAGGCCATCCGGAACATCTCGGCGTTCGAGGAGCGGTTCGACTTGGTGTGGTGCGAGGAGCCGGCCCGTCGCTGGGACTACCGCGGTCTGCGCAAGGTGTCGCAGGGCATCAGGGCGGCGGTCGCGACCGGCGAAAACCTCAACCACATCGGCGACTACATGGCGCTGATGGCGAACGAGGCGGTGGACGTCGTGCAGGTCGGTAGCGGCACGTCCGGGATCACGGGGGCGATGCAGGTGGCGGATATGGCGTACGGGTTCGAGCTGCCGGTGTCGATGATGAACTGTCCGGGCAACCACATGGCCCACCTCGCGGCGGCGCTGCCGAACCACATCATGATGGAGGTCCTCGACGCCGGGTTCGAGACGCTCCTGGACGTCGACAACCATATCGAGGACGGCTACATCGTCCTCGGAGACGCGCCCGGCCTGGGCGTCGAGTACGACGAGGAGAAGCTGGAGCAGATGGAGGTAGCCCCCACCGGCGCCCGGAGCAGCGCCGTCCCCTCGGCCCGCCGCCGCGGCGCGGGGCTGTACCCGGTGCGGGCAGGGGAGCCGCTCGAGCTGGACGAGGAGTAGGGGGAGGGCGGCCAGGGAGTAAGTCCGCGGTGATTTCGGGCAAGATGGACGGTGGCCCCGAGGGGTCATCTAGACTCCAGATAGTTGGAGTGACAGGAGCAATATGATGATCCGCTTCTCTACATTCCCGCGTACCCAGACCCCGCCGCGCTTTGTTCCAAGTCTCATTGAGCCATTTGAACAACATGAGCAAGAAATCGGGACTTCGCGTGAATGGAAAGGGCTGAGGAGTGATGCCTTACTTGACGTCCTTCGCCCAGACCTAACTGAACTTGGGTTTGAGGTCGAGTCGGGCAAGCGAGCGGAAGACAAGATCATGCGTCCCGTTTTCTTTGGTGAGAACGCGCAGCCCGCGCTTCGATATCAGATCGACGCTTGGCACCCAGAGTGGTTGGCCGGCCTCGAAGTCGAGGCGGGTCGTGCCCGAATGGGCAACGCGATCTATAGGGATCTGGTTCAAGCGCTAGTGATGGTAGATTTGGAGCATTTGATCCTCGCTGTACCACAGTTGTATCGCTTCAAGGCTAGGGGGCGTGATGCCCAGAGCAAAGATTATGAGAGGACGGTTGCGGTAGCTCAGGCACTCTACGCACACTCGCGAGTCACAATGCCCTTCAGCCTATGTGTCATTGGCTACTGATGGATGCAGGCGCTGGGCTCGAGGACGGCTACATCGTCCTAGGCGACGCGCCGGGCCTGGCGTCGAGTACGACGAAGAAAAGCTGGAGCAGATGGCGGTGGCGCCCACGGGCGCCAGGAGCAGCGCCGTCCCCTCAACCCGCCGCCGCGGCGCGGGGCTGTACCCGGTGCGGGCAGGGGAGCCGCTGGAGTTGGACGAGTGAGAGCTATGCCTATTGTCAAGATATTCGTTAGCTTCGAGTTCGGAAAGGACAACGACCTGAAGAATTCATTCTACAAGCAGGCTGCGGACGAGAGCCGGCACCGCATACGCAACTACTCCCTAAACGAGCCCTACCAGGAGAGTGTCTGGAAGGACAAGGCGAGGAGAGCAATCAGCGATTGCGACATTGTCTTCGTCTTGGTTGGACAGGATACGCACAACGCTGAGGGCGTCCGGGTCGAAACCGATATGGCGCGGAGTCTGGGCAAGCCGACTGTTCAGGTTCTGTCCAAGGGAGCGCGCCGTCACAACTATGGTGGCGTCCCTCACATTGAGGACCGAATTCCTTGGCAGTGGGAGAGGATAGATGAGACGATTGACGAGGTGTGGATTCGGAGGTAATCCGCAAACACGGCATGATCTATAGCCACTCACCGACCTAGTTGAGGATCGAATAGGCGATAAGTGCCACGAAAAATCCGGCGAAGATGACTGGTAGGGTCTTCTCGACATGCGTTAGCTTCCAATAGCGGTTGCTCTTCTTTCCCGTTGATCGAGGATCCCACTCCAACGTGAAGAACTGGTAAGGCAACTGCCCTTCCAAGTCGTGGAGCACTCGAAATTTCTCTGTATTGAGTTGGCGGTACGAATGGATCACCACGAACCACGAAACAGATAGGAGGACTCCGATACCGCCAATTGTGCCTAGCACCAAACGTTCGGGAGCGTCTCCGAACCCGAACCTTAGAAGCGCAGCGATGAATACCACCAGTCCCACGTGTATGCTGACGTAAAGGCGGTTGGCGCCTTCGCGTCGTTGGCTAACCCGATCTGCCAGTTCGGCGTGTAGCTTGTATATCTCTAGAAGTCGATCTTGCTCTGAGGTGGCCACTACGCAAGGTCCCGTATTGCACCGACTACGCTCTCAGTGTTCCACCCGACAACTCTATCGGCAGCCAGCCTGACGCGCTCGGATGTTCGCTGGCTTCCCCGGGGACGTATGGCAATGATCGGCTTTGGGTAGGTGAATCCCTCCTCAGCCAAATCGATCTCTATGTTTATCCACTCGCTGTAGGTGGCGTAGACGCCGGCCAGAATCAGAACTACATGGCACGGCATCATCTGGTTGCGGATAGCTCGCCGCAGCTGTGCATCTGTCCCTGCGTCATGAATCGGGTCATCCGGGGGGACGGAGTAGTTTCTGAAAGCGAAATATCCCCGTCCCTTCAACAGGTCGACGAGTCGGTCGTATTGGTCCGAATAGCTCCACGAATGGCTGATGAACAGGTTGTAGGTCTTCACCGGTAAACTCCCAGAGACGCTTGCAATCGATGCTACATTCTTTGGTGAATCTCGGTCAACGGGACTGTCTTCGTTGCCGTGAGGCCTAGGATCGCGAACTGACGGAGTCGGACGCTACCTGCCCGGCAGAAGCGGAGTGGACGATGGGGAGTTCGAGCGGCCGTCGCTTGGGTGCCGGGCGTAGGGGCTATCCGCCTCCGCGGAACTCGTTCACCATCTCGTCTACGATGCGGGTCAGGTCGTACGTCGGGCGCCAGTGCCATTCCTGGCGGGCGTTGGTGTCGTCTATGGAGGCGAGGGCGCGGCGGGCGTTGTGGACGGCCTGGATGGCTGGGTCGGGTTGGAAGGTGAGGTTGGCGTCGGGTAGTCGGGCTCGGATGGCGTTGGCGAGTTGCTGGGCGGTTGGTGTTGGGGTTGTGCCGGCGAGCAGGTAGACAATGGTCTGGATGCGGTCGGCGGGGGCGGCGGCGAGCTTGACGATGGCGTCGGCGGCGTCGCGGACGTGGATGATGGGCACCCTGGTGCTGGGCTCGACGAAGATGGTGTAGGGTTCGCCTCGCGCGCTCGCCTCGATGGCGTGGGACGTGTACTGCGATATGCCGGGCGTCGTCACGCCGGGGCCGACTATGGACGGGTACCTGATCCCCCGGAAGTCGAGCCCGAACCGGCGCCTGTAGAAGCGGCCCATGTGCTCGCCGAACAGCTTGGTCGTCCCGTAGAACATCGCCGGGCGCTGCAGCGTGTAGTCGTCGACGCCCTCCTCCGGCAGGTCGTAGCCGTAGGTGTTGATCGTGCTGGAGTAGAGCACCTGGGGGACGCCATGGGCGCGCGCGGCCTCGAACACGTTGAAGGTGCCGACCGCGTTTGCCCGGAAGGCTGCGGCGTGGTCTGCCTCGGACGGCGCGGACAGCATGCCGCCGAGATGGTAGATGGCGTCGGGGCGGCTGCCCGCCACGGCGGCGTCGACCTCGGAGGCCTCCCCAAGATCGCCGCGGACGACGGACACCGCGTCCGCGATATCGCTCAGCCGCTCCGTCGACGGGTCGAGGTCGAACAGCGTGACGTCCGTCTCGCCCCGGGACAGCAGGACGCGGGCGACCTCCGCGCCCAGGAAGCCGGCGCCGCCAGTGATGAGCGCGGAGGCCATCAGTCCGAGGCGGGCGTGAACTTGGGCAGCGTGACCTCGTCGGTCACGTCGTCGTACGTCGCCTCGACCGCCATTCCGACGCGTATGGCCTCCGGGTTCGGCTCGACGCCGACGAGGTTGGTCGGGAAGCGGACGCCGTCCTCGAGCTCGACTATCGCTACGACATACGGGACGTCGCCTCGGAAGCCGGGATGCGGCGCGCGGTGGACGATGCCGAAGCTGTAGAGCCGCCCGCGTCCGCTCGACCTCGTCCACGACGTGTTGCGGGAGAAGCAGGTCGGGCAGATGTCGCGCGGGTAGAAGTAGGCCTTGCGGCAGTCGTCGCAGTGGCGGAGCCACAGTTCGTGCTCGCGGGCCCTTTCCCAGTAGAAGTCGGACTCCGGCTGCGGCGTCGGCAGCGGTTTTTCGTACGTCTGACTCATGGGCGGCCCCTACGCGCTTCCCAGGACGACGGTGCCGGTGGACGACATCGCGCCCCCGGTGCCGTGGGCGATGGCGGTGTCGCAGCCGGCGACCTGTCGCGCGCCGCACTCGCCCCGCAGCTGGCGGACGGCCTCGACGACGGTGAAGATGCCGTACATGCCCGGGTGGGTGTAGGAAAGGCCGCCGCCGCTCGTGTTCAGCGGGAAGTCGCCGCCGGGGGCCGTGCGCTGGCCGCGGACGAAGTCGGGCCCCTCGCCACGGCCGCAGAAGCCGAGCGCCTCCAGGCTGACGAGCGCGGTGTAGGTGAAGGAGTCGTAGACGACGGCGAGGTCGACGTCGGCGGGCGTCACGCCGGCCATGCCCATCGCCCTGCGGCCCGTCTCGGCGGCTACGGACGTGGTCAGGTCGGCCATCTGGCTGACCATGTCGTGCTCGTGCGCCTCGGCGGCGCCGAGGACCCAGACGGGGTCCTTGCGCAGGTCGCGGGCGCGCTCCTCGGTCATGATGACGACCGCAGCGCCCGCGTCGGTCACGAGGCAGCAGTCGAACAGGTGGAAGGGCCAGCAGATCCAGGGCGAGTCGTGGTAGTCGGCGAAGTCCATCGGGCGGCCGCCCATGAGCGCCTTCGGGTTGAGGCTGGCCCACTTGCGGGTCGCGACCGCGATCTCGGCCATCGCCTCGCGGGTGCGGTCCTCGCCGTACTCGTGCATGTACCGGCTGCACATCATCGAGTAGTACATCGGCGGGTGGGTGATGCCGTAGGGCACCTCGTACTGGACGTAGGGCCGCGTCGGGTCCTGCTCCGGGCGCGTCCTGCCGCTGCGGCCCGCCTGGCCGTGGGTGATCATGGCGACCTCGCAGTATCCGGCCTGGATGGCCGCGACCGCGTGGGCGACGTGGACGACGAAGGACGAGCCGCCGAGGTAGGTGCTGTCGGCGAACGACGGGCGGATGCCCATGTACTCGCCGGTGATCATCGTGGAGAGCCCGGCGGTGAATAGGCCGTCTACGTCGTTCTTGCTCAGCCCGCAGTCGTCGAGGGCGTTGTGCGCGGCCTCGGCGTGGTGCTGCAGCGACGACTTGTCGGGCACGACGCCGATCTCGTCCGACTCGGCGACCCCGACGATGGCGATTCTGCTGGGGGTGGGCATCGGGTGTGCGCTCGGGCGCGGCGCTAGACGTCGACCTCCCTGAGGTCGTCGGGCACGATGAGCGTCGCGGCCGTCTGCGACTGGACGTAGTCGGGCGTGAGGCCGGGCGCGATCTCACGCAGCAGGAAGCCGTCCGGGGTGACCTCGAACAGCCCCAGGTTGGTGGAGACGAGGCTGACGACGCGCGGCGTGGTGATGGGCAGGGTGCAGCGGCTGAGCAGCCGGGGCTGTCCGTCGCGCGTGGTGTGGTCCATGACGATGAAGGTGTGCTTCGCGCCGACGGCCAGGTCCATCGCGCCGCCGATGCCGCCGCCCGTCCTGCCCGCCGTCTTCCAGTTGGCGAAGTCGCCGTTCTCAGCGACCTCGTACGCCCCTAGCACGACCACGTCGATGTAGCCGGCGCGGATCATCGCGAAGGAGTCGCTCTGGTCGGTGATGGCGGCGCCGGGGAGCAGGGTGGTGTACTCGCCGCTGGCGTTGTTGAGGTGCAGGTCCTCCTCGCCCTCGGGCGCGAGCGGGCCGTAGCCGATGACGCCGTTCTCGGCCTGGAATACGATGTCCCTGTCGCCCAGGTCGTAGTTGGCGCAGAGCGTGGGCATGCCGAAGCCCAGGTTGACGACCCAGCCGTCCTGGAACTCCATCGCGAGGCGGTCGCACCGGGCCTGCCTCGAGAGGCCGATCTGCTTTGGGCGTCGTGTTGTCATGGTGTTCGGCTCATCCGTCTGTGGCGGAGTCCCAGATGCCCTCGGGCGCCGGGGGTATCTTGACGATTCGGTCGACGACGAGGCCGGGCGTGTGTATGGAGTCGGGGTCGAGCTCGCCGGGCTCGACTATGTGCTGCTCGACCTCGACGATGGTCGTCTTCGCGGCCATCGCCATGATGGGGTTGAAGTTGCGCTGCGACAGCCTGAACTGCAGGTTGCCGACGGCGTCGGCGCGGTAGGCGCGTACGAAGGCGTAGTCGGCCGGCAGCGGGAACTCGAGGATGTGCTCCCGGCCGTCGATGGTGCGGTGCTCCTTGCCGTCGGCGATCTCGGTGCCGACGCCCGTCTCGGTGTAGAACCCCCCGAGGCCGGCGCCCGCGGCCCTGATGCGCTCGACGAAGGTGCCCTGCGGGACGAGCTCCGACACGATCTCGCCGGCCTCCTCCATGATCTCGAGGCTGCTCTTCCTGGACGGGTAGGGCGACGCGGTGAACGCGCAGACCATCTTCTTCATGCGGCCGGCTTCGATCAGGTGTCCCACGTCCATTACGGAACCGGGGTTGCCCGGCCGGTTGGAGATGCCGGTGAGGTCCTTCGCGCCCTGGCGGAGCAGCGCCGCGATCAGGTTGCGGGGATAGCCGGTGCGCCCGAAGCCCGGGAACATGATTGTGGCCCCGTTGGGGATATCGGCGACGGCCTCGTCCATCGTCTGTACGATCTTGCTGCGCAAGTCTCTTCGCCCCTGCCTCCAGGCCCGCAGTAGTGTAGGGAGCGCGTCCCGTGGGTGTCAACGTATTCGGGCTGCCCTGGATTCCCGCCGCCACGGTCAGTGTCGTATCGTCATCTCGTAGCGGCGGGTTTCCAGAGCCTGTTTCATAAGTCGTGGGTATTGGCGATAGGGTATCTTGGTGGAGAGTCAGACCGTGAATTGGAGGTAGTAGAGTATGCCGCATCGACCACTCAACCGTGAGCAGATGTGGATTCTGCCTGCGAGTCTCGACGAGTTGCTGGAGGCCGGTCATCCTGCCCGATTCGTGGCTGAGTTCGTCGATGCTCTGGACGGCGATGACTGGGCTGGTATCGGGGTTGATAGAGAGGGTGACCCGATGGGAGCTCCGTCCTACCATCCCCGTGCGCTGTTGGGCGTGTGGCTTTACGGCTTCATGACCGGAGTGCGATCGAGCCGCAAGCTGGAGGCGGCGTGTCGCGACCAGATACCGTACTTGTGGCTGACGGGCTGCCAGCGACCGGACCACGTCACATTGTGGCGCTTTTACCGTTCCCACCGGGATGGTATGAGGGGGTTGCTCAAGCGCACGGTGCAGACGGCTGTCAAGATGGAGCTTGTGGAGTTGGCGGTGCAGGCGGTGGACGGGACGAAGGTCGGGGCGAACGCGGCAAGGAACCGGACCCACGACGCCGAGGGGTTGCGCCGTCTGTTGGGCCGGACGGATCGGGCGGTTGCCGAGTTGGAGGCGCAGAACGAGGCGGGCGATGAGCCGGCTACCGGCCATCTGCCAGCGGCGTTGCACGACCGCAAGGTATTGCGGGATCAGGTGCGTGAGACGATGGGCGAGCTTGCCAGCCGGGATGGACAAAAGCTCATCAACCTGACCGATCCCGACGCCCGAATGATGAAGACCCGCCAGGGTATCGCGATGGCATACAACGCCCAGGCGATGGTCTCTCCGGTAATGGGTGAAGGGAAGGTGTCCGGCATGCTGATCACGGCTGCCGAGGTGGTGGCCGACACGACCGACCAGTCGCAACTGGGTCCAATGATGGAGCAGGCGGAGGAGACCTCAGGTCACAGATCGGAGACGACTTTGGCCGATGCGGGGTATCACTCAGGGAGCAATCTGCAGGAGTGCGCCCGGAGGGGCCAACAGGTGATCATGCCGGAGTCGCAGGACCGGGCTCTGGAGAGCCCGTATCACAAGGACCGCTTCACCTACGACGAGGCGAGCGACAGCTACCGATGCCCGGAGGGTTACACGCTGCGCTTTGCCGGCGTCAGGCGAGGCCGCCGCACCATTGTGCGCGTTTACCGCTCCTCCGCGGCCGTGTGCCGGGCCTGTCCGGCCTTCGGGGTCTGTACGAAGAACGAGCGCCATGGCCGCTCTCTGGAGATAAGTCCCCATGATACAGACCTGCGCCGCCACCGCGCCTGGATGTCCACGGAAGAAGCCAAAGAGGCGTACAGGCAAAGAAAACAACTGGTCGAGCCGGTCTTCGGGATCATCAAAGAGCAACAGCAGGCCCAGCGGTTCCTGCTACGCGGCTTACCCAACGTGGTGGCTGAGTGGACTCTGCTAGCCACGGCCTTCAACCTGCGCACCCTGTGGAGGGCGTGGCGAGCCACGGGGGCGTGGAATCGGAGTCTAGCTGCCGTTTCGAGCGCGCATTCAGCCCATCGGGCGGCCCGGATGGTGATCATGGCCGCTTCGGGCGCCTCGCTGCGAACCATGAGGCTCCGCACACAGCCGGCATGACCAAACAGGAAACCCCACCGTCAAATACATGCCACATTTGAAACAGGCTCTGGAAACCCGCCTTGTCCGTGCAATGCGGCGCCCTCACCCATTCGGGTGGGGGATTTGGGGTCTGCCGGACTGCCCGGCCAATGTCGCCCTGAGCCAAGCCGAAGGGCCCGGGGGTCGGGAGCGGCCGCGTCGTGACCAGGTTGGGCGGCGAGCGAGGTTGCGTGGCCCCCTCCCCAGGTCCCTCACTGCGTTCGGGATGACAGGGCGTGGAGGCGGTGCGGGAGAAATGTTTGGGCTGGTTCGAGTGACGCCACAGGTCGCCGCGCCGCGCGTGTTAGAATCCCGCGCGGAAATGACCGGCCGGCGCAGCAGCGTTCCCGGCGTCCGGCCGAAGGGACTGTGCATGCATGACGTGATCGTGGCGGGAGCGGGTCCCGCCGGGAATATGGCGGCGCTGCGGCTGGCGGAGGCGGGACGCGACGTTCGTGTCCTGGACTGGCGGCACAACGTCGGCGACAAGCTGTGCACCGGCATCATCGGCCGGGAGTGCTTCGAGCGGTTCCAGCCCGATCCCGCGACGGTATTCCACGAGGCGCGCTCCGCCCGCGTCTTCTCTCCGTCCGGCGCGAGCTACCGGTTCGAGAAGGAACGCCCGGAGGCATACGTGATCGACCGCGTGGCGTTCGTGGCGTCGTTGTTCCGTCGCGCGGAGGACGCGGGCGCGTCGTATGTCCTGGGCGGGAAGGTGGTCGGGATATCCGCGAACGGCCCCGGAGTAGAGGTCGAGACGGACGGCCCCGACTGCAGCCGGGTGTATTCGGCGAGGGCGCTCGTGGTCGCCAGCGGGTTTGGGTCCCCGCTGCTGAAGATGGCCGGCCTCGGCGACGGCGCGCCGCTCCAGTACATGATCGGCTGCCAGGCGAAGGTTTCGGCCCCCGGCCTGGTCGAGACCGAGGTGTACCTGGGCAACGACATCGCGCCCGGCTCGTTCGCCTGGCTGGTGCCGCTGCGGGGGGCCACGGCGTTGGCGGGCATGGTGTCGCGGGAGCGCAACGGCGGGCACATGGACCGCTTCCTCGAAATGATGCGCGACGCCGGGCGGATCGATTCGGTGCTGGAGCAGCCGCGGCGCTGGGGAATCCCGATCGAGCCGCTGCCGAGGACTTTCGACGACCGCGTCGTCGTCGCGGGTGACGCGGCCGGCCTCGCGAAGCCCACCACCGGAGGCGGCATCTACTACTCGCTGCTCTCGGGCGAGATAGCGGCCGAGGTGATGGGCGACGCGCTGGCGGCGGACGATCTGTCGGCCGAGCGCCTCTCCGGGTACGAGCGTCGGTGGAAGGGCGTCTTCGGCGCCGAGATGGACGTGGGCTACCTCGCGAGAAAGGCGTTCGAGTACCTGGACGACGGGCAGATCGACGCCCTGATCGAGGCGCTGGTGTCGCGCGGCGTGCACCGCGACGTGGTGTCGTCCAGCGAGTTCGCGTTCGACTGGCACAGCCGCATGATCCTGCAGGCCGTGCGTCACCGCCGGATGGCCGGGTTCCTGCGCGGTTTCGGCCACGGGCTTTCGCCGCTGCTGGCCCGCCTGTCCAGGACCGCGGAATAGTCACCGAGGCTGGACGGCTGCTATCCTTGGCGTCGGCCCGGACGAAAGGAGCCAGGTCCCCAGGTGACGGCACGCAGAATCGTACAGGCGCCCGAGGCGGTGCTCAGGCGCAAGGCCCGGCGCGTCAGGGCCGTCGACGCCCGCGTGCGCGCGCTGGCGCAGGACTTGGTCGACAGCCTCCCGCCGAACGGGGTCGGTCTGGCCGCGCCGCAGATCGGCGTATCGCTGCAGGTCGCCATCGTCAAGATGCCCGAGGACGAGGAGGCCACCGTGCTCGTCAACCCCAAGATCATACGCCGCAAGGGGGAGCGCGAGGTAGGGGAGGGATGCCTGAGCCTCGAGGGCTACCAGGGGGTCGTCACCCGGTCGAGCGAGGTCCGCGTCAGGGCGACCGGCCTCGACGGCAAGGAGATACGGATCAAGGCCGCCGACGACCTGCTGGCGCAGGCGCTGGAGCACGAGGTCGACCACCTGGACGGCGTGCTGTACGTCGACCATCTCGTCTCTGACGACGCGCTGACGAGGCTGGACGATGAAGAGGCCGAGGCCGACGAGGACGGCCCGGAATCCGGCGAAGACGACGGTCGGGCGCCGGACGTGCCCGAAGACGGAGGCGATGTTGAACGCTGACGACGTGCGGCGGATAGGCTCGAGGCTGGAGCTGTTCGTCGACGACTGGCTTATCGACCGCATGGGCGGTACGACGCTGAAGATGCATCCGCCGCGGCCGCGAGAGGTCGCGCTGCAGTTCGACAGGCCGTGGGAGGGCCCGGTGAGCCTTCCCGGCTCCGTCCTGCATGACGGCGGCCGGTACAGGATGTGGTACGGGGCCCGCTCCTCCGGCGGAGCGTCGGGGCAGGGCCCCGGCTCGCACACCGCGTACGCCGAGAGCGATGACGGCATCCACTGGGAGCGGCCCAACCTGGGGCTGGCCGAGATAGACGGCTCGCGGGCGAACAACGTGATCGTCTACGACACCGACGACACGCACATCGGCGGCATCGACCGCGACGCAAGGCCCGGCGTGCCCGCGGAGGAGACGTACAAGGCCGTCACCGTGCGACGGCGAGAGGACCGCAGCCACTACATACGGGGCTTCACGTCGGCGGACGGCCTGCGCTGGAATGTCGTAGACCGGGACCCGCTGCTGGTGGCGCTCCGCGACACGTGGCCGATCTTCGACGGCGAGGCGGCCGTGTTCTGGGACACCCTGCGGGAGCAGTACGTGGGCTACTTCCGGGGCTGGGAGCCGGCCCGCGCGGGCGTGTACTCGGAGCTGCGCGGCGGCGTCAGGTCGATCAGGCGCAGCACGTCCCCGGACTTCAGGGAGTGGTCGGAGCTCCGGTTCATAGACATGGGCGACTCGGAGCAGGAGCACCTGTACAAGCACACATGCGAGCCCTACTTCCGCGCGCCGCACATCTACCTGATGTTCCCGTGGCGCTTCGTGCCCGGACGCAGGTTCGACCCGGACTGGCCCGACCACGGCATCTCGGAGACGGTGTTCATGACGAGCCGGGACGGCATCCGGTTCGACCGGCGGTTCATGGAGGCGTTCATCCGGCCGGGGCCCGACCCGCTGAACTGGGGCGACCGCAGCAGCATGATGTCCAGGGGAATCGTCCGGACGGGCCCGGCCGAGATGTCGGTCTACTACAGCGAGCACTATCGCTCGCCGACCTGCCGGACGCGCAGGGCGACGCTGCGGCTCGACGGCTTCGTCTCGGTCAACGCACCGTTCGGGGGAGGCGAGCTTGTCACACGGCCGCTGGTGTTCGAGGGAGGCAGGCTCGTCCTGAACTACGCCACATCCGTGGCCGGCGGCGTACGCGTCGAGGTCCAGGAGCCGGACGGCTCTCCCGTAGACGGCTACGGACTCGAGCAGTGCGTGGAGATATACGGCGACGAGATCGAGCGGACGGTGGCCTGGGACGGCGGCGCCGATCTCGGCTCGCTGGCGGGACGCCCGGTCCGCCTCCGGTTCGCGATGAAGGAGGCCGACCTGTACTCGATCCAGTTTCGGCGCAATGGCCCGTGAGCGGGAGGGGGATGGGTTCCCGCCGTCGGAGAGCCTCGCGTAACTCCGCTTGCGGGAGACCGATGTGGCTGAAGCGCGTCGATTTTGTACTTGGGAGACCCCGCCCCTGGGTTCCCGCCTTCGCGGGAATGACGGTTGTGCAAGGTCTCCCTTCGCGGGAATGACGGAGAGGTAGAGCGGCTGTTTTCCACCACCGGAGGCCAGGCAGGGCAGCGCCACCACGGCGCCGCGACAGGAAGCGCATAAGCGCATGGAGGACATAAAGTGACTGACGCTCGTGAGATTGGTTCGCGGCTGGAGTTGTTCGTGGACGACTGGCTCATCGATTCGATGAGCGGCACGTCGCTGAAGCTCCACCATCCCGTCCCGCAGGAGACGGTGCTCGACTTCGACCAGCCCTGGGAGGGCAGCACGAGCTGGGCGCCCGTGATCGCGAAGGAGGGCGACCTCTACCGGCTCTGGTACCGCGCCTGGCCGAAGGATGGAACGGCACGGCAGGCCTACGCCGAGAGCGCCGACGGCATCCACTGGGAGCGCCCGAGCCTGGGCATCGTCGACTTCGAGGGCAGCACCGACAACAACCTGATCTGGGACGGGCCCGGCGGCAACATGTGCCCGTTCCTGGACGGCAATCCCGACGCCGCGCCCGACGAGCGATACAAGGGGATCGTGCGCTCCCGGGTCATCCACGCCGTCGCGTCGGCGGACGGCATCCACTGGCGCCTGGTGCGCGACGAGCCCGTGATGACCGACAACCCGTTCGACTCGCCCAACATCGCGTTCTGGGACACCAACCGCGGGGAGTACGTCGCCTACACCCGCGGCGTCGCCGGGACCGGCAGCTTCAAGGGCGGGGTCCGCTGGATACGCAGGGCGACGTCGAAGGACTTCCTGAACTGGACGCAGCTGGAGCTGATCGACCCTGGAGACACGCCGTACGAGCACCTGTACACGAACGCCTGCACGCAGTACTTCAGGGCGCCGCACGTCTACCTGATGTTCCCGAAGCGCTTCGTGCCGGACAGGAAGTTCCACGACGACTGGGAGCACAACGGCCTGTCGGAGGCGGTATTCATGTCGAGCCGGGACGGCTTCCACTTCGACCGGCGGTTCATGCAGGGGTACATCCGGCCGGGTCCCGACCCCCTCAACTGGACGGACCGCAACATGATCGTCGGCAGGGGCATAGTGCCGACCGGTGACACCGAGATATCCATCTACTACGTCGAGAACTACCAGCATCCGAGCGACCGGCTGCGCCGGGCGACGCTGCGGACAGACGGCTTCGTGTCGGTCAACGCGCCCTACGCGGGCGGCGAGATGACGACGAAGCCGCTGGTGTTCGAGGGCGGCGAGATGGTGGTCAACTACGCGACGTCGGCGGCCGGGAGCGCCAGGTTCGAGCTGCAGGACGCCACCGGCAAGGCGATCGACGGCTTCCTGCTGCCGCAGTGCCGGGAGATGTACGGCGACGAGATAGAGCGCGTGGTCGCCTGGGAGAACGGGTCGGACGTGAGCGCGCTGGCGGGCACGCCGGTCCGGCTCCACGCCACGATGAAGGACGCCGACCTGTACTCGGTGCGGTTCAGGTAGGCCGGTCGTGCGTCCGGGGGCCTTGCGCCAACGTCATCCCGCGCAGAGCCCGCCCCCAGTGCAGACGGGGGCGGGAATCCGGGGGTGCGGTTGAGCGCGCCCCTCGATACGCGCCGGTCAAGGCCCCGGCGCTACTCGGGGTGAACGGGTTGTGCGGGCAGCACGAGGGGAGGGCTTTCAGTCCGCGGGGACGACGGACAGGGCTACCCGGCGACGGCCTGGGGCGCCTCGCCGCGCCACACCCGCTGCATGTTCTCGTAGGCGAACCGCGCCCGCCGCGCCCAGGTGTCCCAGGTGATGCCCGCGATGTGGGGCGTGAGCACGACGTTGTCCATCGAGAGCAGGGGATTGTCAGCGTTGATGGGCTCCTGCTCGAACACGTCGAGCCCGGCGCCGGCGATCTGGCCTGTCCGCAGCGCCGCGATCAGCGCGGCCTCGTCGACAACGGGCCCGCGGGCCGTGTTGATCAGCAGCGCGGTCGGCTTCATCATCGCCAGCCGCTCCCGGCTGACGAGCCCCTGCGTCTCGGGCATCAGCGGCGTGTGCAGGCTGACGATGTCCGACGTGCGGAACAAGGCGTCGAGCTCGACGCCCGTGACGTTCAGCTCCCGCTCGCGCTCCGGCGTCAGCGGGTACGGGTCGTAGTACTGGACTTGCGCGTCGAAGCCCTGGAGCCGCTTCGCGACCTGGCGGCCGATGTTGCCGATGCCGACCAGGCCTACCAGCTTGTTCGCCATCTCGTAGGTGTTCAGGCCGCCGACCGCCGCGTTCCAACTGCCGTCGCGGACGGAGCGGTCGCCGAGCGCCAGCTTCTTGTTTAGCGCGAGCATGAGCATCAGCGTGTGGTCGGACACGGCCCACGAGTTGGCGCCGCCGTTGTTGGCGCACGGGATGCCCATCTCCGCCATGAGCGGCAGGTTCATGTCGTCGTAGCCGGCAGACATGAGCTGCACCAGCTTCGTTTTGCGGGCCTCCTTAAGCACCTCGTCGCGCAGCGGCGCGCTGAAGTGCAGGATGAAGTCGGCGTCGTCGACCGCCGCCTTGTGCTCTTCTACCGAAGCGCGGCCGTCGAGAAGGGTAGTGGTGAACCCGTCGGGATTGTGCGACACGACGACGTCGACGATCGGCTGCGGTAGCTGCTGCAGGAAAACGACCCTGGCTTCGGCCATCTATGCCTCCGTGCCGCCGGACCCGCCCGGCGCGACTGTTGCTACTCCTCGGCTGCCTCGGCCGTCGCCTCGGCGGCCGACTTGACCGTCATTCCTCTCGTCGCCGCGTAGACCGTCTGGTAGGAGACTTCGAGCTGCCGGGCGATCTGGCCGCGCGTCAGGCCCTGTTCGGCCAACTCGCGGATGTAGTCGACGCGGGCGACCTGCTGGCCCTCCTCGTTGGTGACCATTCTCCGGGCGCGTCGATTCGGCCCGGCGGCGGCCCGCCGCCTGCGGTCTCCGCGCAGCGTCCTGTTCAGGCTGTCGCGTATCTCCCTGAGGATGTCGACGGTGTCCTTCTGCGGCTCGGCGCCCGCGTAGTACCGGTGGCGTATCATCGCCTTGAGCTTGTCGACGGTGAAGTCCGTCGCCTGGCAGACGTCGATCAACTCCCGCTCGGACGCCTCGAGCCGCATCACCTCGGCCGGGACTTCGGACGCGATGTCCTTGGGGACGTTCGTCACCCCGTGCTGGTCTCCGAGCAGGAGATCGCCGGGGTTCACGGTCAGCCCGCCGACGGTGACCGGCACGTTGGCGTCGACCAGGTGGACGTAGGCGTGGGAGACGAGGGGCTGGCTGGCGAAGGCGCGGAAGTTCAGCTCGCGCATCTCGTCGAGGTCGCGTACGCCGCCGTCCGTGACGGTGCCGACGCACCCGAGCGCCTTGTGCACGTTGCTCTGCACCTCGCCCCAGAAGGAGCCGACCGGGTTGGGCGCGTCGAGGTCCTGCAGCACGACCACGCGCGGCTCCGGTATCTTCAGCACCTCGTCTACCCAGTCGAGGCGGGTCACCTGCATGCGGTCGGTCGCGGGCCGGTCGGCGCGTATGACGCCTGTGACCGCGTACCCGATCATGCCTCCCAGCTCGGGGAACATGCACTTCACCTGCGGCGACATGAACCCCTCGTTCCAAGGCCGCACGTCGAACTTCTCGATCGCGTTCGCGACCGCGCACGACTGCAGCTGGCCAAGCTCTTCCAGCAACTCCCTGCTCAACTCCGTCATGGTTCCCTCCCTGACATTGGGGCGGTCCTCGCGCCGACGCTGAACGCCGTGGCGTTGCGGTCGACGACCTCATGGGCAAGCGAAGGGAATGTTAGCCGTGGCCGCGTCGCCCAGTCAACAAAGGGGAGTCGCTTCGTTGTCCAGGAGTCACGATCCGCCCCGGCGCTGGCCGTTCAGTCTCCGCGGCGCGGCCGGGCCTCTGTCGTCCCGAGCGGAGAGAGGGACCTGGGGCGGGGTCCCTCGACGTGGCTGGCGTTGCGGCCTCACCCCACCCCAGGCCCTTCAGCTTCGTTCAGGGCGACAACAGGCGGACGGGATCGCCTTGACCCTGTACGCGGCGGGGCTATAATTCATCGTGCTCAGCGGACGCCCGTCGTCCGCTGTCCAGTCCCAAGTCCTCACGTCAACAAGCAGAAAGGGACAAGCCATGACTGACAAGAAAGTTGGGTTCGTAGGGTTGGGTATCATGGGCAGGCCCATGGCCCGCAACCTGATCGGCGCCGGATACTCGCTTACCGTATACGACGTCGTCGCCACCTCGATGGAGGAGCTGGCGACCGACGGGGCCGCCGTGGCGTCTTCGGCGAAAGAGGTCGCGGCCAACAATCCCGTCGTCATCACGATGGTGCCCGACTCGGCCGACTCCGAGGCTGCCATCCTCGGCCCGGACGGGGTGCTGGAGGGTGCGTCCGCCGGCGACACGGTGATCGACATGAGCTCCATCGCTCCGGGGACGTCCCAGAAGATCGCCGCGGCCTGCGAGGCGGCGGGCGTCGCGTTCCTGGACGCCCCTGTCAGCGGGGGAGAGCCGAAGGCGATCGATGGCACGCTGGCCATCATGGTCGGCGGCAAGCAGGACGTGTTCGACCAGCATGACGACATGCTCGGCGTCATGGGCGCCAGCATCGTGCTGTGCGGCGACTACGGGGCGGGGAACACCACGAAGCTGGCGAACCAGATCGTCGTGGCGGCCAACATCGAGGCCGTCGCCGAGGCGCTGACCCTGGCCCGCAAGGCCGGGCTCGATCCCAACGTCGTCTACGACGCCATCAAGGGCGGCCTGGCGGGCAGCACGGTGCTCGACGCCAAGGCGCCGATGATGATCGCGGGCGACTTCAAGCCGGGCTTCCGCATCCGCCTGCACCAGAAGGACCTGCACAACGCGCTGCTCACCGGGAAGGACCTCGGCGTGCCGCTGCCGGTCACGAGCCTGATCCAGCAGATGCTGGGCTCGCTGATCAACGACGGCAAGGCCGACCTGGACCACTCCGCCATCGCGAACTTCATCGAGGACATGGCCGGGACCGCGATCAGCGGGGAGTAGTGGATAGTGGGTAGTGGATAGTGAATAGTTGGGACGTGGGAGGGGTCGGCACGTTCCGATGGGACAGGTGCGGCAGTAGGGCGCAGGGGCGCATCGAGGGTTGGCGGCTGCCTCGGTAGGCCTGGGTGGTCAGGAAGAGAGCGTGGCGACCGCCGCGTCGAGGAAACCGGGTTGGCCCGCGTCCAGGTCGAGTCGCCTGGCTTCGGCGATAGGCAGGAACTCGGCTCCAAGCACGTACTCTTCCGGCTCCATGAGCTTCGGGCGGTGGTCGCCGGGGGCGCAGGCGTAGACGACCTGCAGGAAGTGCGGATACGGGTACGACCAGCCGTCGGGCTTCGGCGTCAGGTGACGGAAGTGGCGGAAGCCGATTTGGTGCGACCGGGCTATGGTCCTGCCGGTCTCCTCCAGCACCTCGCGTCGCAGCGCGTCCTCCGGGGACTCGCCGGCTTCCAGCCTGCCGCCCGGCATGACGTGCCTCCCGCCGGGATCGCGGACGACCAGCACGTGCTCGCCGTCGATCAGGACCGCCCTCGAGGAGGTGACGCGGGGTAGGGGAGGCTGCTCTCGGGTGAGGTAGTCGGTCACACGGAGGCGGAGCGGACCCCAAGCGGTGTCCTCCGTTGCGAAGGCGGTCAGCGGGGCGAGGAATGCCGCGAGGTCGTCATCCACGGGGTCTAGGCGGGTTCTCGAGGGAACCGCGCAGGCCCTCGACAGCGTTCTCGAAGGCGTCCATGCGCTGTTCGAGGCGGTGCTGGCGGAGGGCGACGGTCAGGTCGCCGCGGGTGCGCTCGAGCGTGCCGCGCACCATGTCGGCGCTGCGGCGGAGGCCCCTGGTGACGGCGTCAGGGAAGTCCATGGAGACGAGGACGGTGTATATCTCGTCCATCGCGGCCAGCAGCTCCTCGCTGCGGCTGAAGTCTCCGCGTCGCAGGGCGTCGAGTATGTAGCGGCGCAGCTCGCCCGCGACGTCGCCGAGGCCGTTCAGGTAGGGCGCGGGGCCGACTCCGAGGTCGTCGGGCCCCGGCGGCGCGGCGCCCCGGACGATCGCCAGCACTACGCTGGCCTCGACGTACTCCTTCTGGGCGTCCTCGACGTAGCCGGCGAAGTAGACGGCGGGCTGACTCTCGCGCAGCGCGGCGACCTCAGTCGCGGTGGCCGCGACCTGGTCGAGAAGCTCGCGCGCCCGGTCGAGGTCGCCGCGGTGCGACGCCCTGATCGAGTTGGCGGAGCCGCGCACCATCTCGCGGGACAGCCGCAGCGCCCGCTCGCGGGACGCGTGAGTCTCCGAGAACCGCCGCTGCGCGAAGTCGGCCACCTCGGCGAGGTGGGTTCGCATGTCGTTCGGCTCGTCGCTCATGCTGTCGCTCCGTATTCTTCCCAGATATGCCTTTGTGTTTTGGTTAGCTTAGGCATGCTGCTCAGTGCCTGGTGAGGAGGATTCTAGCACCATCGTCGCCGCAAGCCCTGGCGGCATGGGCCTGGATGAGGGGAAGCGCCAACATTCTCACCCTCACCTCAATCCTCTCCCGTCAGAAGGGAGAGGAGGCAAATCAGCCTTGCAGACAGACCCTAGAGCTCCACGCTGTTCCGGAGGACGTTGAACCGGGCGACGGCGCCGTTGGGGCCGAACTCGATGGCCACCAGGTCGATGCGCCAGTCGGCGCCGTCCGCGTCGTGGGACTGGAGGTACTGTTGCGCAGCAGCGATGAGATGGTCGCGCTTGCGCGGGGTGATCGACTCCTCCGGCTGGCCGGCGGAGCGCGCCGACTTGGAGCGCACCTCGACGAAGACATACTCGCCCTCGTGGCGGGCGACCAGGTCGATCTCCCCGCGTCGGGTGCGGTAGTTGGACTCGAGCACGCGGTAGCCCATCTCGCGCAGCCTGGCCCGCGCTATGGCCTCCCCCCGCCGCCCTATCGACTGCCTGCGGTCGGTCATCCGGCGGCGAGCCGCACGGGCGCGAAAGAGCGCCGGTGTATGGGCGAGGGGCCGCGCTCGCGCAGCGCCTCGAGGTGGTGGCTGCTGGCGTAGCCCTTATGGCTCGCGAACCCGTAGCCCGGATAGCGGCCGTCGTGTTCGACCATGAGGCGGTCGCGCTCGACCTTGGCAACGATGGACGCGGCGGCTATCGACAGGCAGAGGGCGTCGCCGCGCACGATCGTCTTCTGTGGGATGTCGACGTCCGGCAGCGGGAACGCGTCGAGCAGCAGGAACTGCGGCTGGAGCGGCAGGGCGTTGACCGCCCGCGCCATGGCCAGTCTCGTCGCGGGGGCGATGCCGATGCGGTCTATCTCCTCGTTGCTGGCCAGGCCCGTGGAGGTGCTCAGCGCCTTTTCGCTGAGGACGTCGGCCGCTTCCTCGCGCTGGGCGGGCGTGAGCTGCTTGCTGTCGCGGATGAGGCGGGTCCATCGGCCGCGGGGATTCGGAGGCAGCATCACGGCGCCGGCGACGACGGGGCCTGCCAGCGGGCCGCGGCCCACCTCGTCCAAGCCGGCGACCAGCGTGTACCCGTCCTCGTGGAGTGCAGACTCCTCCCGGTAGCTCGGCCGTTTACTGCGGGTCGTTCGGCGCTTCTGGCCCATCTGCCGCTCAGCGGAGTATCTTCCCGCGGGGTCCTATTGGCCCAGGCCGCGCTGCATCCCGCGAATGTAGGCCACCTGCCCCGTGTGCTGCGCCTCTTCGACGACCACGTGGGCGAGCATCTTCGCGACCGTGTATCCGGGACGACGCTCGGGCTGCGGGCATTTCCCGAGATCGACCTCGGACAGCGGGTGCAGATAGGCGAGCGTCTCCCGCCGGACGGCGTGGTAGTAGGCCATCATCTCGTCGACGTCGAACCTGGGAAGCGCCGCGCGACCTGCTCCGCCGTGAATCCGGCGCCGCTCTCGTGGGACGGCAGCCCGAGGCGGACGTCCCAGCCCTCGCCCTGCCAGACCGTGTCGGCGCCGCGGGCGAACCGCTGGACCCAGATGTCCTCTACGCGGGCCATGTGCCAGACGGCGAAGTCTATGTGGTGCGACGACGGCGTCGGCTGGAAGCGCCGTTCCTGCGGGGTCAGCCCGTCGAGCGCCTTGCGCAACTCGTCCAGGTACTCGGCCAGGGCCAGCCGGACTATGTCCCTGAAGTCCAAGATCAGCTCAGCGATGGCGGCTGGAGCTCGATGATGCCGCCCGCTATGAGCTCGTCGCCCTGGTAGAAGACGACCGGCTGGCCGGGGGTGACGGCGCGCTGCGGCTCCTCGAAGCGGACCTCGGCCCAGCCGTCCCCCGCCAGCAGGGAAGCGGGCGCCTCGGAGGCCTTGTACCTGATCTTGGCGGTCACCTCCAGCGGCGCGGTCGGCGTGCTCCCGGACGGGAAGTTGACGCGCGACGCCCACAGCGACGTGCGGTAGAGCTCGCTCTCGGCTCCCACGACGACACGGTTGCCGGCGGCGTCGATCTCGACGACGTACATCGGGACGCCGGGGTTCGCGGGCAATCTCAGGCCCCTGCGCTGGCCCACGGTGAAGAACTGCACGCCCGGGTGCTCTCCGATGACGGAGCCTTTCGTGTCGACGATCTCGCCGGGTGTCGGCCGGCCCCGGTCGGCGATGAACTTGCGGTAGTCGCCGTCCGGGATGAAGCATATCTCCTGGCTGTCGGGCTTGTCGGCGACGGGAAGGCCTGCCTCGGCAGCGATGGCGCGGATGCGGTCCTTGGGGTACTCGCCGATGGGCAGCATGAGGCGGTCGAGCTCGCGCTGGCCGAGCGTGAACAGCACGTACGACTGGTCCTTGCGGCCGTCGACGCCCTTCAGGAGCCTCTTGCCCTGGCCGCCGTTCTCGATGCGGGCGTAGTGGCCGGTGGCGATGTAGTCGGCGTCCAGGAACATGGCCCGGCGCAGCAGGAAGTCGAACTTGATCTTGTCGTTGCACGCCAGGCAGGGATGCGGCGTGCGGCCCCGGTCGTACTCCTGGCAGAAGTAGTCGACGACGTGGGACTGGAACTCGCGCTCGAAATTCATCACGTAGTGGGGCACGCCGATCGCCTGGCAGACGCGGCGGGCGTCGTCGACATCCTCCACGGAGCAGCAGCGCTTGCTCTGCCGCGGCACGTCCTCGCGCTCCACGGTCCACAGGCGCATCGTCACGCCAACGACGTCGTAGCCCTGCCGCGACAGCAGCAGAGCGGCTACGGAGGAGTCTACGCCCCCGCTCATCGCAACGATCACGCGCCCCTTGCCCATGCGGTTCAGGCTAACATAGGGCCCTGGGGCCATCAAGGAACGGAGGGGCGCCGCGCGGACACTGTGCGCAATTGGCGCGCGGACTGATAGAATCTGTGCGGGCCGGACGGACGGGTCCCGCGGGGAGCGGCCGACGGCGCGAAACGAACGACAACCAAGCAGGGCGAGAGGTCAGACGTTGAAGTACGCGGAGATGGACTCGGTAGAGGCGGGACTGAAGTTCAAGACGGTCAGCGGGATCATGGTCGAGACCACGGGCTCGACGACACTGGTCGAGTCGCACGACGTCTACGTCCACGAGGTCGTGATACTGGAGGGCGTAGGCGAGGGCGAGACGTACCTGTACAACCTCGACTCGGGCGAGCTGCTCGAATAGCATAGGCGTCGTATCGTCGCGAAGGCCGCCGGGGAGCGCCGACTGGCCCCCGGACGGGAGGCTCGTTTTGCTGCGGTCCCTGTTCGGCAGGAAGAAGAAGCGTCCCGCGTCCACGGAGGCGCCGGAGACGATCGCTGACGCCCGGGTAGGGGACGTGTTCACGATCTCGACCGCCTCGGTGATGCACGACGACGCCTACTTCATCGTCGAGAAGATCAACCGGTACGAGAGCTACGCCGGCGAGTCCTGGGAGCTTCTCGGTGTCGACGGCGACACGCGGCTGTGGGTCGAGTGGTCGGGCAGGGGCTCGACCCTCTCGATATCGGTCCGGCTGCATGAACGGCCCATCAGCATCGAGCGGCTCGGGCTCACGGAGAATGACCTGAAGCGGATGGACGAGGAGCACTCGCTGGATAACGGCTTCGAGTATGAAGGCACGAGCTACTACTACGCCAACAGCGGAGAGTGGCTCCTCTTCGAGGACGGCGCCGGCGAGGGCCACGGGTCGTACGTCTGGGAGTTCACGGACCATGACCACAGGCTGTTCGCGGCCGTCGTCAAGTGGCCGGACGCGCCTTTCGAAGCGTTCCTGAGCGAGTCGGTCTCGCCGGAGAGCGTGACGGTCTACCGGCAGTAGTCGCCCGTAGCGGGCAGGAGGTCCCAATGGAAGCGTTTCTGGATGCCCTGGTGGACACGCTGGAGTTTTTCCCGAAGGGGCTGATCTACGTGGTCGTCGGCCTGGTGGCGTTGCTCGTGGCCAAGGTCGTGCAGGACCTGATAGCGCGCTACAGCATCAACCAGCAGGTGACGGGCGAGAACAACGCCGCGCTGGGGCTGAGCATGGCGGGGTACTACCTCGGCGTCGTGCTCGTGTTCGTGGGCGCGCTGTACCAGCCGCTCACTGTGGTGCGCGACGAGGACTGGGCGCCCACGAGCGCCACGTACTGGGGCGAGGTGCTGGAGGTCGCGGTCTACGCCCTGGTCGGCATCGTGGTGCTGAACCTGGCGAGAATAGTGGTGGACCGCCTCGTCCTCCACAAGTTCGCGACGGAGAAGGAGATAGTCGAGGACCGCAACACCGGCACCGGAGCGGTCGAGTTCGGCGTGTACCTGGCGACGGGCCTGGTGATCGCCGGGTCGATTGCGGGCACCGGCTCCACCGAGGCGGGCGGGACGGAGGTCAGCGTCCTGGACTCCGCGGTTCGGTCGCTGGTGTTCCTCGGGCTGGGGATGGCGGTGCTGATACTGTACAGCCTGTTCTACCAGCTCACGACCTCGTACGACATCCACGACGAGATAGAGCGGGACAACACCGCGGTGGGCGTGGCGCTCGCCGGCAACCTGATCGCGATGGGCCTGGTGACCCTCAAGGCGGTGTTCGGGGAGTTCGTTGGCTGGCCCGAGAGCCTGGCCGGCTTCCTGGTCTTCGCCGTCCTGGGCTTCGTGCTGCTGTTCATCGTGCGGCAGATAGCGGACATCGTGCTTCTGCCCGGCGCGAAGCTGCAGCAGGAGCTCTCGGCGGACCGCAACCTGGGAGTCGCGTTCATCATCAGCGCCGTGGTGATCAGCTCCGCGCTGATCCTGTACTTCGCCATCTGAGGCACCCGCCCGGGCGACTGGCCCCACGCGAGCTCCGCGACTCTCCGGGACTCGCGTAGCGTTCCGGCGTGCACCGGGCGGTTCGGACCCTCAGCGACGTTCGTTTTTGCGGGAAACGGACGCGAAACCAGGTGGAAATGAAATCGGAGTTTTCGCCCTAATCCCTATTTGAAACTCCGAAATGATCTTGCAAACGGGGCGGGAACAGTCCCGGTGGCGATCATGCATCGTCAGCCGGGTACCCAAGTCTCCCAATCTCGCTGCGCGACGACAGGCTATACCGGCACACTCTGGTAGGAAACGGCAGTGAAACCAGGTGGAAATGAAAGCGGGCATCTGGCACAATTGCATATAGGAAATCCCGAAATGAAGCTGGAAATGAGCCTGCAAACGAGATGGAAATCACTCCCGCGGCCGTCTTGACCGTCAGCCGCTACCGCGTTCCGGGGCAGTGGCTGCGCTACGACGTGTCGGCCATAGCCATGCCCCTGGTCGAGGCCAGGACCGCTGCCGGCGTGCTCAGCAGGATGCCGTACCTGCATCGATGGATCGAGCAGGTCCACGAGGAGCAGCTACGGCTGGAAGCGGTCGGCACCTCACGCATCGAGGGGGCCGAGTTTACCCAGCCTGAACAGGACGAGGCCCTCGCCTCGGACGCCGCGCCGCACACCGGGTTGACCCATTCACAGCGGCAACTGCGGTCCGCTGCCGACACGTATCGCTGGCTTCGCACGCGTGCGGCCAACCAGCCGATCACCGCCGAGTTCGTGTTCGACATCCATCGGCGCATCGTCACCGGATGCGATGATGACCACTGTGAGCCTGGCGCACTGCGCCGTCCCGGGTTCAACGTTACCTTTGGGAACCCGGTCTGCCGGGGCGCCGAAGCCGGCTCCGAGCTCTCGGACGCCTTCGACGCGCTGATGCGGGCCGTCGCAGGGGAGTTCGGGATGCATGACGGCATCGTTCAGGCGTTGGCCGCCCACTACCACATCGGCGCCATGCATCCCTTTGGCGACGGCAATGGCCGCACCGCGCGTGCGCTGGAGGCCTTCATGATGCGAAGGGCCCGGGTAAACGACATGGTGATGGTCAGCCTGTCCAACTACTACTACGAGCACCAGGAGGAGTACCTGTCGGCGTTGTACGAATCGCGCGCCCAGGGGCACGACCTAACCCCGTTCCTGAAGTTCGCGCTCCCTGCCGTAACGGAGAGATGCAACGCGCTCGCCGATGAGATCGTCGCCCACAACAAGCGGACGCTCTACAGGGAGTTCGCCCACTCGCTGTTCGGGCGTCTGCGCAGCCCCAGGCGGCGAGTGCTGGCGGAGCGGCAGCTGCAGGCAATGGACGTGCTGCTCGACGCCGGCCCTATGGAGTTGTCCGAACTGCTGGCCAGGGTGCGGGATCACTACGTCGGCCTCAAGTTCCCCATACGCGCGATGTCGAGAGACCTCGGCGGCCTGCTCTCCCTGCGCGCCGTCGAGCTCGACGGGACGACGATTGCGGCCAACCTGGACTGGCCGCAGCGATTCTCGGAGACCGAACTCCTGGACCTGTACGAGAACATGCCGGCCGCGGCGTATTCGGGGCAGCCGGCCGTGGCGGAGTTGTCCAGGCTCCTCGGAAACAGGCTGCCGAGGCAGGTCGGATAGAACTGCGCCGCCTCGCCCGTTTCCGGCTTCCAGCCGTCGTTTGACTGGGGTATAGGCCGCTGCTACACTCAGCGCGCCAAAATCCGGCCCCGCGCCGAGCGGCGGGCCAGAGTGAGGAACAGACCCACATGGGCCAGGTAGACCTCGATTTCAAGCCGTCGGTGCCCGTGTTCGACGCCGACATGGCGCTTGGGCGTCGCCACGACCGCCGCGTAGCCGTGGACAGCGTCGAGGACACGCTGGAGGCGATGGACAAGGCGGGCGTCGACCGCGCCCACGTCTACGCTCCGCACTCGACCGGGTACGACTCGACGGAGGGTAACGAGGTCCTGATGGAGACGATCGCGGACCAGCCGCGGTTCGTGCCGCAGTTCGGCGCCAACCCGTCCGTCGACGACCTCGACGACTTCAAGGCCGCCTTCAGGGCGGCCGGGGCGCGCTCGATCCGCATCGTGCCGGGCGTCCACAACTACCCGTTCCGCGACTGGATCGTCAAGCCGTGGATGGAGTGGCTGGCTGAGGACAACATCCCGCTGTGGATACCGCTCACGTACGACTTTCTCGCCACCGACGGCGCGGTCGACCCGTCCGAGATATACGACACGATGGCGGCCAATCCCGGCGTCACCGCCGTGCTGGCCGAGGTGCACTACAGGCAGGTCATGTGGGCGCTGCCGATGCTCAAGGCCCTTCCCAACACGGTGATCGAGGTCTCGAGGCTCGTCACCACCGACGGCATACCGAAGTTCATCGCCGCCGTCGGCGAGCAGCGCGTGCTCTACGGCTCGCGCTTCCCGGACGCGCCGATGGCCCCGAACCTCTACTACCTGCACCGGTGCGGGCTGAGCGACCAGGGCCTCGCCGACGTGTGCGCCGGCAACCTGGACCGGCTGCTGGGGACGGGATAGCCATGGACACACCCGTAGTCGACTTCCACTGCCACGCCGGCCGCCAGGGCTACTACGGCGTCAACGACGAGCCCGAACGCTACGTGAGGATGTTCGACGCCGCCGGCGTCGACGTGGGCTGCGTCAACTGCATCTTCCACGGCGACCCCAGGAGGGGCAACGACATCGTCGCCCGACTCGTAGACGCGCGGCCGGACCGCTTTGTCGGGGCCGCGTTCGCGTCGCCGCACTACCCGGAGGACTGCATAGCGGAGCTCGACCGCTGCTTCGACCAGCTCGGGATGAAGTTCATCAAGATATACCCCGACTACTACGGCAAGGCCAACGACCACCCCGACTACTTCCCCATCTACGAGTGGGCGAACGACCGGGGCGCCGCGATCATGGGCCACGCGACGTTCCACTTCGACCCCCCGCACCTCGATATCCCGGCCCGGTTCCTGGCGCTCCACGAGCGGTTCCCGAACGTTACGTGGGTGATCGCCCACGCGGGCAACGTTACCGAGGGCCAGATCGGCGCGGTCGAGGCCGCGAAACGGTGCGACAAGGTCGTCCTGGAGACGTGCACGTCGTGGGGCGAGCACGGCACCATCGAGCGGCTGGTGAACGGGGCAGGAGAGGACCGGGTGATCTACGGCTCAGACATACCGCTGATGGACCCGCGCCTCCAGGTCGCCCGGATCACCACGGCCGACATCTCCGAAGAGGCCAAGAAGAAGGTGCTGGGACTGAACACGATTCGTCTGCTGGGCCTGGATCTCCAGTCCCGGACCCGGCGAGAAACAGGAGCATGACATGACCGATCAGCTCGCGATTCACGGCGGCACTCCGGTGCGGACGGCGCCCTTCGGCCCGAGCCACGAGTTCGGCGACGACGACGCGGCGGCCATAGCAGACGTCCTCAAGTCAGGCAGCATAAGCAAGGGCCCCAGGGTCGACGAGTTCGAGCAGCGGTTCGCGGAGAGGCACGGCGTAAAGTACGCGGTCACCGTCAGCTCCGGGACGGCCGCGATGCACACCTGCGTCGGCGCGGTGAACCCGGACCCCGGCTCGGAGATCATCACGACGCCCTGGACGTCAGGCGGCACTCTCATCGGGACGCTGCTGCACAACTGCGTGCCGATCTTCGCCGACATCGACGACACCTACTGCCTCGATCCCAACGACGTAGAGAGCAAGATCACGCCGAGGACGCGCGCGATCATGCCGGTGCACCTGGGCGGCAACCCGGCCGACATGGGGCCGCTGCAGGACATAGCCAGGCGTCACAACCTGTTCCTTATCGAGGACTGCTGCCAGTCGCACTTCGCCGAGTACCAGGGCCAGACGGTCGGCTCGATCGGCGATATCGCGGGATTCAGCTTCGGGGGCAAGCACCTGTCGGCCGGCATGGGCGGCATCGTGCTGACCAACAACCGGTCGCTGTGGGAGCGGGCGATCCTGTTCCGCGACGCCGCGCTGCCGCGCGCGAATGGCCCGTACGAGGGCCGGCCGTACGCGAACTACTTCCTGGCGCCCAACTACAAGATCAACGACATCATCGGCGCGCTGCTGCTCAACCAGCTTGGCAAGGTCGACGGCTACATCGAGAACAAGATCCGCGACGCCAACAACATCATCGACGGCGTCTCGGACCTCGAGGAGTTCACCCCGCAGAAGGTGCGTCCCGGGGACAGGCACACATACTGGACGCTGAGCTTCACGCTGGACACCGACCGGCTGAGCTGCGACGCGAACGAGTTCGCGGAAGCCGTCAGCGCGGAGGGCGTGCCGTTCGGAGGGCCGTACATCGGGACGCCGGACGAAGGCCCGCTCTACCGCAACCCGTTCCTGGCCGAGGCCCAGCTTTACGGCAACACCCACTTCCCGCTGAACATCGGCCGCGACAGGCCGGTCGACTACCGGCTGGTCGAGTGCCCGTACGGCGAGGCGCTCATGAGCCGCGGGATCGGCTTCTCGATGGTGCCCACGATGACCGAGGACGACGTCGGGGACGTCATCCAGGCGCTGCGCAAGGTAGCGGGCCACTACCGGAAGTAGGGCAGGCTCGACCGGCCGCGGCGGCCGGAGCGACCCCGTGGCTGACCTGCTGATCGAGAACGGGCTGGTCGTCGACGGCAGCGGGTCGGCGGGATTCAGGGCGGCGGTCGTCGTCGAGGGCGACACCCTCGGCATACACCGCGGCGACACGTCCGGCATCGACGCGGCGCGCACCATAGACGCGACCGGCCACGTCGTCTGCCCCGGCTTCGTCGACCTGCACTCGCATGCCGGGCTGACGATTCTCGGCGAGCCGCACCACGACCCGAAGGTGCGGCAGGGCGTCACCACCGAGCTCGTCGGCATAGACGGCATCTCCCACGCGCCGTTCAGGACGCAGGACGAGCTGCACCGCTACATCTGGCTCGACTCGGGGCTAAACGGCTACCCGCCGATGCCGGCCGACTGGCTGACCGTAGCCGAGCTGCTGGGCAAGTACGATGGCAGCGTCGCGGTTAACGTGGCCTACATCCTCGGCAACTCGCCGGTGCGCATCTGGTCGGTCGGCTGGGACGACCGGCCCGCGACCGCGGCCGAGCTCGAGGACATGAGGGCCGTCGCGCGGGAGGCGATGGAGGAGGGCGCGTGGGGTCTGTCGACCGGCCTCGACTACGAGCCCGGCGCGTTCGCCGACACAGACGAGCTGGTGGCGCTGTCGGAGACGGTCGCCGGCCTGGGCGGCTTCTACCACACTCATACGAGGGCGGACCTCCGCGTCAAGGGGCGTCTGGCGCCGTGGGAGGAGGCGGTGGAGATCGGCCGCCGGAGCGGAATACCCGTCCACCTGACGCACTACCGGCAGGGCAGGCAGGGCCAGGGCAGCCACCTGGACTACCTCGGCCTGGTCGAGGACGCAAGGGCCGAGGGACTCGACGTCACGTTCGACTGCTACTCCTACCCGTACTCGGGCACCACCCCGGCCATCGTCTTCCCGAAGTGGTCGAAGGACGGCGGCCCGGAGCGGCTCATGGTGGCTCTCACCGACCCGGACGACCGCGCCCGGCTCGTCGAGGAGGTGCCGAGGTCGGAGCTGGAGAACAGCTGGCTGCACAACTTCACCCGGCCGGAAAACGGGCGCTACGACGGCCGGCTGCTGACCGACATCGCCCACGTGCGCGGCCAGGAGCCCGGCGAGGCGCTGTGCGACCTGATGGCCGAAGAGAACCTGGGCATCTCGATGGTCGGCCTGGGGACGAACGCGCACACGCTTGCGGCGTTCGTGTCGCACCCGTGCGGAATGATCGCCAGCGACGCTATCCTGTTCGGCGAGTACCCCAACCCGCGGACGTACGGCTGCTTTCCGCTGGTGCTGGCGGAGTTCGTCCGCGCCGAGAAGCACCTCCGGCTCCCGGAGGCGATACGCAAGATGACGTGGTTCCCGGCGCAGCGGCTCGGCCTGCCCGACAGGGGTCTGCTGCGGGATGGTTACCGGGCCGACGTCGTCGTCTTCGACCCGGAGGCCGTCAGGACGGACGCCACGCTGGAGGACCCGAAGCGGTACCCTGTGGGCATCGAGTACGTCATAGTCAACGGACAGGTGGTCGTAGACAGAGGCGAGAACACCGGCGCGCTGCCCGGACGCGGCCTGCGCAGGGGACGCACGCGCACGTAGGCGCCGGAATTCTGGCTGCAACGAGATGGACAGACTCACAGAGCAACAGCGGCGGCGGATATACGAGGAAGAGAAGAAGAAGGAGGCGGCGCGCCGCAGCCGCGCGTCCAACCGCCGGAGCGTGGGCTGCCTCGTGGCCATCGGCGTCGTCCTGCTGTCGATGGTAGTGATCGTGGCGCTCGCTAGGGCCGGGGCCCTGGACCGGTTCGCGGAGCAGACCGACGCGGAAGGCGGGGTCGTGGATGACCCGCCTCCCACGCGTGCCGCGGCGCCCGCCGAGGGCGCGCGTACGTCTTTCGGTGACGGCGCGTGGCTCGTCGGGCCAGAGATCGAGCCCGGCACGTACCGCACCGACGGCCCGAGCTCCCGGTGCTACTGGGCGCTGCTGGCCGAGTTCAGCAACGTCAAGGCGTTCCTGGACAGGTCGGAGGCCGCGTCGAAGGCCGACCAGGGCCCGGAAACCGGCGCCGACGAGGCGATCGTCGTCCGGATACGGGGGAGCGAAGCCGCCTTCGAGACGATGGGATGCGGGACCTGGCGCCGCGTCGAGGGGCCGGGGCAGTAGGCCGCTCGCCGGCCTGGCTGGCAGTCTATGCCCCCGCGGCCAGGTTACGGTTCAGAGTTGGTGAAGCGGAACGTCTGAACTGTGATTCGTGGGATTCTGATGATTGGGATGATTTGGTGCTGAGCCTCGCCCACTCGTCGTGGCGGCCCCTCGATACACCCCGACGAAGCGTCGGGGCACTCGGGGCGAACGGGTCAGGTGTCCCCTCAACTCTGAACAGGTGCGCGGCTAGTCGTACCTGCGGAAGGCGTGGTTGGCGGTCAGCCCGGTCGTGAGCGGCATCGTCACGAACCAGCCGATGTAGAAGGTGAGGATCGTCACCGCGAGCAACGTGAATCCCCACTTGCTCTGCCCGTAGATGATCAGGCCGACCCCGGGGACGAAGAAGTTGACTACGAGAGCGAGGGCGGCGGTGGCGGGCCGCTTGTTCGCGTCGGATACGTCGACCTCGTAGTGCAGCGGTTTTGCGAACCTGGGCTTGTCGGCGGCCGCGCGCCTCCTGGCCGCCTTGCGCCGGCGTGCTTCCCAGTCGGCCCGCGTAGGGGGCCCCTTGCGGAGGAACCTCATCGTCAGGCGCCCATCCTCGTAACCATTGCAGACAGTGTATTGCCAGACACGTCCGCTATGCAACCTGGGACCGATTGACAAACCGCAGATATCTTCCTATAATTTCGACATGAGAAGAAAACCGGGACGGCTGCTGTCCGTGGAGGTCGCGATTCTCCGCGCGGCCGTAGGGCTGCGGGCCAATGGCGTCCAGGAGTTCCACGGCTTCATGATCGCCAGGGAGATGGTCGACCGACGGGACAGCCGGCGGTTGACCGGTCACGGCACGTTGTACAAGGCCCTGGACCGGCTTCGCGGGATGGAGTTCCTCGTGGACCGGTGGGAGGACCCGATGATCGCCGCCGAGGAGGGACGGCCGCGTCGGCGCCTGTACCGGGTCACGGTGGCGGGGCAGCAGGCGCTCGCAGACGCCGACACGCAAGCCGCACGGGAGCTGCCTGACGCCGAACGCGGGTTGGCGCACCCATGAGTGGCGCTGCCGCGAGACTGCTGAGGTGGTGGGTGCGGCTCTATACGTCCGGGCTGCCTTCCGGCGAGCGCGGCGAACGCCGGGACGAGATAGAGTCGAACCACCATGAGCATACCCATAGCTTCGAGTCGCGCGATGGGAACGCCGTCTGGCAGGTACTGGGACGGATGGTGCGGGGCCTTCCGGCGGACGTGGCGTGGAGGCTGTCGCGTTCCGGCGCGGAGAGGCGCGCCGCGCGCGGAGGCGCCGCGGCGGCGAGCAGGGGTGGGGGAGCGGTGGCGCTGGTCGCGTATCGGAGCTACGCCGGCGTAATCGCGGCAGCCGTTGCCGCGGTGCTCATGGCCGCACTGATAGTCACCGTAGTGCTGATCGACCGCGCCGGCGATGTCGCCCGCGGCGAAATGGCCGAGGCGAGGGTCCTTCATGTTGCGGCGCCACTGGCGGACGGCGGCGTGCTCGCGGCGGGCGGCAAGACACGTTACGGAAGCTGTGAACTCGGGGCGGACTGCCACGATCCGGCCGCTGCCGCCGAGGTCTACGATCCGGCGTCGGGCGTCTGGTCGGCCGCGGCCCCGATGAGCGTGCCCCGCCAGTGCGCTGCCGCGACTACGCTTGTCGATGGTCGGGTGCTCGTCGCCGGAGGCGCCCTGGTCACGAACGCGGCCCTGCTGGAGCGCGGCGGGACGGGCGCCGCACTCAGGACGGCTGAAGTCTACGACCCGTCGTCGGATACATGGTCTTCGGCTGGAGCCACCGAAATCGAACGACACTGCCCGGTCGCCGTCCGATTGCCCGACGGTCGAGCGCTGTTGACCGGCGGGCTGATGTGGCGGGCGCCTGATCTCCCGATGGCCGTGGCGGACATTTTCGATCCCGCCTCCGGCGAGTGGGCATCGGCCGACTCCATGAACGATCGGCGAGTGGGCCACAAGGCCGTGCTATTGCGTGACGGCAGGGTGCTGGTGATCGGCGGCGCCGACCGCAGACACGGCCTGAACCGGTGGAACGCGATGGCGTCGACCGAGCTGTACGACCCCTCTACGGACCGCTGGACTCGGACCGGTGACATGGCACAGAGGCGGGCTTCCCCGACCGTCACGTTGCTGCGTGACGGCAGAGTCCTGGTCGCGGGCGGCCTCGACGCGGCTACCCGCAGCCTGGCGTCAGCCGAGGTGTACGACCCCGGCTCCGGTACCTGGTCGCCGGTCGACGACATGCTGCACCGCAGGGCGTTTCACGCGGCCGTGCTGCTCGACGACGGGACCGTGCTGGTTACGGGCGGAAACGTGGACGAGGAGGACGCGATCCCGTACGCGGAGGTCTTCGATCCGCGCTCGGGCTCATGGTCGGAGGTCGAAGGGCTGGCCGCGCCGCGACAGTCGCACAGCATGGTGGCGCTGCCGGGCGGCCGGGTGATCGTCGTTGGCGGATCGGCGACGGCAGACGGCGCGGGCCACTTCAGGTCCGAGGTATACGACCCTGTCGCCGGCAGGTGGTCGCGCTACTAGGGGGGCCAGGTTGGGCAGCATACTTCTTCCGCTGTTGTCGTCGCTGCTGCAGATCGCGGTGGGGCTTGTCGTGGTCGTCGCCCTGTCGCTCCTGATCGGCAAGTTCTTCGGCGCCGGGATGGGGTACAGGGCGTTCCCGGCGCTGCTGCTGCTGCTTTGCATTGGCTTCGCGGCCGCTCACAGGAAGCGGCGAATCGAAGGCCCCGCGCGTCAACCCCCTCCGTGATTTCGAGCGGGCCCGACCGGCGTTTGCCCCCGGGCGCTCAGAAGATCGCGAGCGGGTTGACGGGGGAGCCGGTGCTGTTGGAGAGCTTGAGCGGCGCGATGGTGAACATGAACTCCCACCTGCCCACCTCGGCGCAGTGGCGCGCCAGCTCCTCCAGGTCGGCGTTATCGAGGATCCACATGCCCATCATTACGAGGCCGACCTGGTGGATCGGGTTGGGCATGGACGGGTAGTGCGCCGGCGACACGTCGTTACCGGTGTCGGAGCCCAGCATGGCGACGCCGCGCTCGTGCAGCAGGGGCAGGCAGGCGGCCTGGCACGCCGTCGAGCCCTCGGCCGGGTCGGCGGGGCCCTCCTCGTTGCGGCGCCGCAGCTGACCGGTCCTGACCAGCAGCACGTCGCCCTCCTCTACGGTGAAGCCGCAGCGGCGCTCCGCCTCCAGGATGTCGTCGGGCATGACGCCCTCGCCGCGCTCCAGCCAGTCGACGCCCCGGACCAGCGGCGCGTCGACCAGGACGCCGCGCGTCACGATGCCGCGGCCGGCGTTCTCCACCGACTCTACGGTCGCGCCGTGGTATGTGGAGACGAGATGGGCGGGCCTGTCGTTGTACATCCGGCCCTTCCAGAAGAAGTGGCACAGGCTGTCTATGTGGGTGATGGTCACGCCGTGGTACGCCATCCCGAAGAAGTCGGCCGAGCCCTGCGCCGCCCTGGGAGACACCTTGTCGCCTGTGGCCCATCCCTCGCCGCTCTCGATCATGAAGTGTTCGGGCGGGTTCGGGGCGTCGACCGAGCCCTCGAAGCTGACGGTCCTGGCGCACGACACCTGGTGCCCGTCGCGCACCAGCGACGCGGCCTGGCGCACCTTCGCCGGCGTCAGGAAGTTGAGCGCGCCCAGCTCGTCGTCCGCGCCCCAGCGGCCCCAGTTGCTGAGCGAGCCGAGGTAGCCGAGCACCTCGGCTTCGGTGGGTATCGTCGTGGAGGTCATGGCGTCTCTCCGCGGTCGGCGGGCGCCCGGACCGGGCGCTCCTGTTGCCGGGCGTTCCGTCGTCGGTTAGGCTTGCGGCGTATTGTATCGCAACTCCGTGGGCGCGCCGCGCGGCCCGAAGTCGAGGCAGGATGGCGAAGCTGCGATTGGGACTTCTCGCGTCGCACGGCGGGAGCAACGTGCAGGCGATCATCGACGCGTGCACGGCAGGGAAGCTGCTCGCCGAGCCGCGCGTCGTCATCAGCAACAACTCCGGCAGCGAGGTGCTGAAGCGGGCCGCCAGGGAGGGCGTGCCGGGGATCCACCTGAGCTCCAGGACGCACCCACGGCCCGGAGACCTGGACGCTGCGATAGAGGCCGTGCTCGTCGACCACGGCGTCGATCTCGTCGTTCTCGGCGGGTACATGAGGAAGCTGGGCCCGAGGGTACTGGGCCGCTACAGGGGACGCATCCTGAACGTCCATCCCGCGCTGCTCCCCGCGTATGGCGGGCAGGGGATGTACGGCGAGCGGGTCCACGCGGCAGTGCTGGAGGCCGGCGAGCGGGTCACGGGAGTCACGGTGCACCTGGTCGATGAGGAGTACGACCGGGGGCCGGTCCTGGCGCAGGTCGAGGTGCCGGTGCTGGAGGGCGACACCGTCGAGTCGCTGCGCCTGCGCGTGCTGGAGCGCGAGCACGCGCTCTACCCGGAGACGTTGCAGAAGATCGCGGTCGGGGATATTGTGCTGCCGACGTAGAGCGCGGATGGATTCCCGCCTTCGGAGACCCTTGCGTAACTCCCTTGCCTGCGGCGAACAGTGGTGGACGTGCGTCGATTCCGTACCTGGGAGGCCCCGCCCCTCGGTTCCCGCCTTCGCGGGAATGACGATGGTGCAAAGATCTCCCTTCGCGGGAATGACGGTTACGCGAGGGTCTCTCTTCGCGGGAACGACGGTTGTGCAAGGGTCTCCCTACGAGGGAATGACGGTTGTGGGAGGGTACGGGAGAGGGATGGGGTGAGGGTGAAGTTGCCCCGGCGCGATTGTCGCATTGAAACGCCGGTCGGGCGGCACGGGCATCTCCCCCTCCCTCTAGCTCCCTCCCGCCAGGGGAGGGAGGAGAAGAAGGTAGCTCCGCGGTGTCCGGCCTCGGATCGAAGCCGTGCTACGTTCTGCGGGCCTGGGCGTCGATTTGGCGGCGGCGGGCCTCTCGCTCCGCTTGCTCGCGGGTCTCCTCGAGATGGGCGAGTCCCGCCTCGATGATCTCTTCCAGGTCGGCTGGGGCGACGCGCTCGCGGTCGACGAGGTCGATCAGCAGCTCGGCGAAGAAGTCGTCGTCGAGAATGGCCTCGCGCCAGTCGACTTCCAGGTCGTCCAGGGTCCCGTCGCGCAGCTGGCGAAGCAGGACGGCCTCGGCCGCGTCGATTCCCTCTGCCTCGTACACGTCGACGCGCGCGTCGGCGCCGGCGCCGCTGCGGAGCTCGACGCGGCCGCGGCGAAGGGCGACGTCCGCGAATATGTCGTAGAGGTCGGCCACGTTTTCGACCTCGGCGTCGGCCAGCTCCAGGCGGTTCTCGCCGTCATCGGTGAGGGCGTAGCCGCCGTCGTCGGACAGCGCGCCCTGCTCCACGAGGCGGTCGGCAATCGCGAGCAGGTCGGCGTCGGGAGGCGATTCGGCATCGAACAGGTCGTTGGCGAGCCGCCCGACGTAGTGGAGCATGACGTGCTCCTGGAGGCGGTGCACCAGGGCGGTCGGATCGCCTCCGTACCAGCGGTCGGCGGCGTACTCCAGGGGCGTGAATCGTTGCTCGGCGACGATGTCCAGCAGCGGCTCGGGGGACTCCGGGGTGCTGCGCAGATGCGGGGCAAGCTCGTCGCTCAGCCCGATCTCGGGCCCGTGGTTGCGGTGCATTCCGAGCGAGCAGCGGCCGTCGCGCCAGTCGGCGAACGTCTCCAGCAGGTCGGCGTACATCTCCGGCAGGTCGGGGTTGCGCCGCGTGTCCAGGAGCCCTGGCGCCGTCTCGTCGCGGACGCCGTCGGGGCCGAAGACGCGGTCGAGCAGGTCGCCGACGCTGGCATCGGCGCCGGCGTCCGGGACGACGACGTCGAAGGCGTCTGACAACGGCATATCGCCGAGGGTGACGCGCAGGCGCAACGATGGGGCGTCGCCGTCGAACGGCTCCGGTCGTGGGCCCTTGGCGTAGACCGGAGGCGCGCTCTCGCTCATCGACGGAGCCCCGCGCCTGGGTTGCCGCCCCCGCTTTCACCGGGGGCAGGCTCTTCGCGGGAACGACGGTCCTGCAGGGGTCTCCTCATGCGCGCACCGGCCCGGCGGTTAGCTTCGCGGGCCGACGATGCGCTGGCCGCCGCCTCCTCCGCGGAACCCGCCGCGCGCGCTCCGGAAGCTGCTGCCGCCGGTGCTCCTGGCGCCCCAGCTGCTGCGTACGCCGGTGGAGCTCGTCTTGAACCCACCGGTAGACTGCTGGCGGGACTGGTACGAACGGCGGGCCGTGCTCTGGTTGCGGGACGCCGAGTCGTACCGGGAGCCGGCGAACGCCTTCTGCTTGGAGAAGTACCTGGAGTTCCGGGAGACCTGCGACCTGTAGCGGTTGCCCTGCCTGTAGCTGTCGCGCTGCCGCGTCATGGTCGTGCGCGCGTAGCCCGGAGGTGTGGAGTAGTAGTAGCCGCGGGGGGTGAGTGAGGATATCAGGAGATAGGTGAACAGGAAGTTGCCCGGCCCGAAGCCGTGATGGTAATAGCTGTTGGCGCCGTAGCCGCGCATCTGGTGGCTGTCGTCCTTCTCCACGATCGTGAAGAGCAGGTCGTCCTCGGTGTCGTCGATCTCGTAGTTGGCGGGGCTGCTCAGGTCCTCCCAGCCCTCGAGGGTGAGGCCGAGCTCGTCCTGCTTGGCTCGTATCAGCACGAGGCCGTCGCCCTCGTATATCTCGTTGACCTTGCGCTCGAACTCGGAGGCGCTCTCCGAGTCCTTGAAGGCTTGCTGGACGTCGTCGAGGTTGATGCGTCCCGCCGCGCCGTCGGTAGCCGCCCACTGGTCGTAGGTCGGACCCTGGCTGCATGCGGCAGCCACCGGGACCGCGGCGACCATCGTCCCCGCCAGCGTCCTGATTCCCAATCTGCCGTACCTGGTGGCCATGTCAGCCTCCTCAGTCGTGTGGCTCGGTCTGGTAGCGTGACGTATGCGCCCGCAACGCTCTCGTTGTTCTCCGTTCGAAATCCGGGCCGTCCCCGGCGTTCTCCGCGGTCACGCCAGCACCTCCTGGACGTCCCTGGACAGCACCGGCGCCGGCTCGACGTCCGCCTCGCGGTGGGCGATCAGGGAGGCGAGGAAGGCGTCCTCGGCGTCCACGAGGAACCGGTTGTACTCGTCCGTGACGGCGAAGGCGTACTCGGCCACGGCCCGCTCGCGCGAGCCGCACCAGAGCGGGATGCTCAGCGCCATATCCTGTATTCGCGCCAGGTGAGCCGGCCAGAGCTCGTCCGCGGCCTGCGCCATGAGCAGGCGCGCGAGCGTGTCGAAGTCGGTCGTCACACACTCGGACCGGACTCGCCGGACGCGTTCGGCGATCAGGTCGCCGGCGACCGACCGCAGGGCGGGGATGCCAAGTCCGAACGACGCCCGCAGGTCTATCCCGAAGTCGAGCTCGGCCTCTTCGGCGAGGTCGCGGAAACGGGCAGGGTAGTCGGCGACGCCCGATTCGGGCAGGTGCCGGGCGACGAGCCTGTGTCCCGCGGCCTCGGCGAGTTCCGGGAGCGTCTCGTCCGCGATTCCGTGCTCCAGGACTCGGCCGCGCAGCCTGTAGTAGGCCAGCGCCTGGCGCTCGACGACCCTGTCCAGCTCCCAGGCGGTCATGCGCCCAAGCTCTTCCTCGCGCTCGTCGAGCTGCTGCAGCCGTTCGACGGCCCGCTGCGTTCGGCGCCCTTCCTGGTGCTCGAGGCCGCCTGCCCCGGAACGGCGCTCCGATCTGTGCGACGGGCCGCCATTGGGCCTGTCGAACAACGAGTCGGCGGCGGCGGACAGCAGGAAGCGGGTAGAGCCGAATGCGCCCTGCCGACCGACCCTGCCGCGAAGCTGGTCGTCGATGCGGCGCGAGTCGTTCAGCCCGGTGCCGATGACGTGCAGCCCCAGGCCGAACTCCATCGTGACCGGAGCGCCGGGCCGCGTCGCCCCCGCCCGAGGCCTCGCGACTACGTCGCCGGGACGAACGCCGCGCTCGGCGGCGACGCCTGCGTCATGCAGCGCGGCCTCGGCGGCCGCGGCCTCTCCCGGAGTCGAGCACCGCAGCGCCACCATGGGCGCGCCGGCCGCCAGCGCCCCGGCTGCCATGTGGGCGCACTCGTCCGCGATCCGGCGGTCGAGGCCGGGCTCCAGGAGTATGTCGGTGCCGCGTCCGGCCATGTTGGTCGCGACCGTCACGGCGCCGAACCGGCCCGCGCCCGCGACTATGGCGGCCTCGGAGGAGTCGGTCAGGGCGTTGAGGAGCGCGTGGGGGACGTCGTGTCGCCCGAGCAGGCCGCTGATCGCCTCCGACTCCCGCACCGACTCGGTCCCCACCAGCACGGGGCGCCCCATGCGGCGCCAGTGGCGCACCTCGTCGACCAGCGCCGTCAGCTTGTTCTGCCGGTCGTCGAATATCCGGGTCGCGTGGTCGGTCCTCGCGGGGCGACTCGCCGGCGGCAGTGTCTCGACCGAGAGGCCGTAGAAGCGCCTGAACTCGTCCGCCGCGGTCACGGCGGTGCCGGTCATGCCGGAGACGTGCCTGTACAGGCCGACGTAGCCCTGCACGGAGACCTGGGCCCGGACCTCGGGCTCCGGTCGGGGAGGGAGGTGCTCTTTGGCCTCGATCGCGGCGTGCAGGCCGCCGCGGTACCGGCTGTCGTGGCGGCGCCGGCCAGTCACCGGATCGACGAGCACGACCTCGCCATCGGCGACGATATAGTCGACGCCGCGCCGGAGGAGCAGGTGGGCGTGCAGGAGCTGGTGCAACTGGCCCGCGAGATTGCCGCGCCGGGATATCTGCCGCCGCACCGCCTCGGCGTCGCGCCGGCGTTGCGAGAGGGGAGTATCGTCCATGCCAGTTTCGACGCGTCGCAGGCGGGCCTCCAGGTCGGACAGGTCGAAGAGCGGCCCCAGGCCGCGCTCGATGGCCTCGTGGCCCGCGTCGGTCAGGGTGACTGTGCGGCTCCTCGCGTCCACGACGTAGTACAGCCCGGCCTCCAGATCGCTGTCCGGCTCGCGGGCCGCGACGTCGGTCCTCACCTGGCGGAGCAGCCGCTGGTCGGCCGACATCTCGCGGACTGCGCGCTCGTTCTCAGGATCGGCCAGCGAGAGGCGCGCGAGCAGCGCGCGCTTGCTACCGGCCGTCAGACCGGGCCGGGACAGCTCGGCCTCGATGCCGGAAGCCACCGCGGCCTGCTTCTCGATCAGCTCACGGACGGCCTGGTCGGCGCGTCGCAGCCCGCGCGCGATGGCCGGGGGACCGCCGGAGATGATCAGGGGTGTGCCCGCCTCGTCTATCAAGGTCTGGTCGGCCTCGTCGACTATGGCGACGTCGTGACCGCGCTGAACGGTCTCGTCGGCCGATAGCTTCATGTTGTCGCGCAGGAAGTCGAACCCGAGCTCGCGGACGGTGCCGTAGACGACCTGGGCGCCGTACGCGGAGCGCCTGTCCTCGTCGCCCATGTGGCCGAGCACGGCCGCTACGGAGACGCCGAGCGCCTCGTAGACGTCGGCCAGCCACTCGGCGTCGCGGGCCGCCAGGTAGTCGTTGGCGGTGACGACGTGTACGCGCCGCCCCGCCAGCGCGTGCAGAATCGCGGGGAACGCGGCGGCGACGGTCTTGCCCTCGCCCGCGCTCATCTCGGCCACCGCGCCGCGGTGGAGCATGATGCCGGCCGCGAGCTGCTCGTCGGTCACGCGAAACGCCAGCTCTCCGTCGGGGTCCAGGGAGTCGACGGCGCGGTAGAATGCGGCGTCCAGCATGATCTCGGAGCGCGGAGTCGTCCTGGCCTTCTCCCCGACGTACACCATCGCCGCGACGACGGCACGTCGCTCAGGGTTCAGGTGTAGGCGGTCCAGGGCGGCATCCAGACTGTCAGCGAACAGCGGGCCTTCAAGGAAATCCTCGTTGGCGTAGTACTCGACCCTGTCGCGGTAGGGCGCGGCGTCGAGTATCCCGGCGGCGACGTCCCGGCACTCCTGGATGGCAGCGGGCGCGGCGGTGTCCCCGAAGGTCCGCCACAGGCCGAGGCGGCGGTGCACCGTCTCGGCGGCTACGGCATAGACCTCGGGCAGGGAGGAGGCCCTCCCGGCATGCGTGTCGAGCGACGCCCCCAGGTCCACGTCGGAGTATTTCCTGAGGTCGCGGCCTCGGATGGCGGCGAGCAGCGCCGCGTCGGATGCGGCAGCCGAACGCAGGACGCCGAGTCGCCGGCCGTGACGCGCGATTTCGCGAATTCGGTCTGTCATCGAGCGTAGCGGCATGGGGTGATTGTACAACGCTCGGGCCGCGCCCGGCTTGAAGGTCGCCCCGCGCCGGTCGCGTCTATGCCGCGTCCCCGCCTCTCAGGTCCAGGATCGTCGTCGGCTTCCTGGCGGATTCGAAACAGTCGTCGTCTACGAACTCCAAATCGAGGACCACGAATCCGGCGCCAGCCAGGAAGGCCAGCTCGGGCTCGCGGCGCAGCACCGCCTTCCGCAGCGCCGTCTCCGCGCCGCGCAGCCCCGCGGGCAGCCGCAGGACTATAGTCTCGGCGTCGCCGCGGGTGAGTACGACCTGCATGCGGCGCGGGCCGTCGCGGTCCCCGTAGACCGCGTCCAGGAGCGAGGCGTACGACAGCTTCGTGCCGAGCACCGACACGGTCGCGTCGACGCGTCCGACCACGTCGACGAGCGGGAGCCGCAGCCCGCAGGGGCAGTCGCGGCCGACGGGGCACACCACGTCGCCGAGTGGGTACCTGACGAGCGGCAGCCCCTGCTGGCGCAGCGTGGTCACCACGATCTCGGCGTCAGGCGCATCGGGGTCCCTGTGCGCGAGCTCGATGAAGTGGTGGTCGGCGAGGAGATGGATGCCGGTGTGGCGGCGGCACTCGATCCCGAGGACGGACGTCTCCGAGGCGCCGTAGTATGCGAAGACCTCCAGGCCCAGCCCGCGCTCCAGCCTGCCGCGCGTGGCCGGCTGGAGCGGCTCGCCGGCGTAGACGAGCCTGCGCAGCGACTTCACACGGCCCGCGGCCGCGCGCGCCTCGAGCGAGCCGAGGCACTTCTCCATGATCGAGGGAATCGTGACGATCGCGGTCGGGTCCAGCGCGGTCAGTCCGTCGACAGTGGCCTCGGGGTCCGGCGACACCGTGTAGGCGTACGCCTCGGATACGCCGAGCGTGTCCAGCGCGCCGGTGAAGGACGCCATCAGCGTCAGCGGCCCCGTGTCGACGCAGGCCACCCGGTCGCCCGGGCCCATGCCGCATATCCCGAACAGGCGCGCCAGCAGCCCCGTTTCGACGGATTCGTCCTTCGCCGTGATGGGCCGCCTCTTGGGGGTTCCCGTAGTCCCGGAGGACACCTCGACGTCGACGATGCCTTCCAGGGTCGCGATGCTCTCGTCCGCGAGCGCGGAGAGAGTCGATGGCTCCAGGAGCGGCAATCGCCCGAGAACGGAGGCGGGGTCGCCGCCGCGCACGTCATCTTCGCCGACACCGGCCGCGGCGAAGTGCGTGCGGTAGGTCTCGAATGTCAGGGCGTGCAGCAGGGCGGCGCGCAGCGCCGGTGCGGCGTCGTCCGCGCGGACGAGGGGAACGATTACGGGAAAGTCGCTCGCCGGGCCGGTCGAATCGTTCAGGATATGAAGCCGCTGATCTCGGCTGTCGTGTGGCGCTTCCTGCTGATGTAGACGAGCGAGTCGTCCTCCGTCAGCGACAGGTTGTCGAGACTGACGATGAGCGCGCCCTGCCTGATCACGCCGACGAGATTGACGCCGTTGTCGAGCAGCCGCTTGGCCGCCTCGATGTACGGCATGTCGGTGAAAGGGCAGGCCTTGAGCCTGGTGCTGGCCACCGTCTCCTCGGCCGTGTTGCTCGTGATCGTCTCGGTCAGCAGCGTGACCCCGGGGTCCTGCGCCTCCTGCACGAGCAGGTTGTTGGCGACGCGGGTCGTGTACACGAGCGAGACTCGCTCCGAGACGTTGAAGAGCACCGCGTGCTTCGGGTCCTGGCACTCGGCGATGATGAACAGACCGGGGTTCATGTGCTCCATCACGAAGGCGATCGACGCGACGAGGCTGTCGGACCGCGGGTCGTCCACGCTGGTGCTCAGGATGATCGCCTGGTCCGCGTCGGCTATCGCGGCGCGCTCGAAGGTCTCCTGCTCCAGGGGCGACCCCCGGATGAACGACACGTTCTTGATCGAGAACGGCAGCTCCTCTATCTGGTTGGTGACGAGGATGATCTCCGTCTTGCGGTGCTCGTCGTCCCTGGTGAACTCCTCGATGATCTGCTTGATCCGCGACTCGTTCGGGAAGTTGACGATAATCAGGTGGTTTCTCGCCTTGGATGTTCCCATGCCTCTGCGTTCCTTGTACTTGAACTGCACGAACCAGTCGACCATCAGGCCCACAGTCGAGGTGAAGGCCGCCAGACCGATAACGATGATGAATACCGCGGTGCCGACCCGGGCCCCCAGGCTCTCGGCGGAGATGTCGCCGTAGCCGATCGTCGTGATCGATATTACGCTGTACCAGAGGCTGTCCCAGACGGAGAGGCCCTGGCCTCTGCCGTCAAATGCGTAGAACGTCAGCGAGTTGCCGATGATGCTGAACATCAGCACGCTCACGAGAAGGCCGACGCCCAGCTCTCTGCGCCGGCGTATCTGGTAGAGCAGTCTCGACAGCGAGTACATCATCGGCATGAGGCCCCGTTTCAACCCGAGGGATCGAGGTCGGCGAACTCCAGGCGGTGAGCCCCGAGGCTCGCGACCGAGTCGTTCGTCTTCAACCTGACCAGGGGTAGCGTCGTGTTCCGCAACACGGTCACCACGAGGCCGCCGTCCGTGTCGGCCTCAAAAAAGCACTGGTCATTATAGACCACCCATTCGCGCATGTCGGTCGAGTGGGCCAGGAAGCCAAGCTCGTCCACGAGGTACAGGTCGAGCTGCGCGACCCGCTCCAGGGTATGCGAGCCGCGAAAGGTGATGCACAGCTCGACGGAGGGTGGAATGCTGCCCTCGTCCAGCCGGTCGACGAGCGACACCAGGATACGCGGCGAGAGCCTGGAGACGTGGGCGAGCGCGGTCGGGGCTGCACCGGACGGAAAGACGTGGGCCGGTATGCCGAGATGGCCCAGCATGGTGCTGACCTCGGCCGCGAAGTAGCGTCGACGCGGCTCGCACAGCACGACCGCCGACCCGCGGGCCGGACCCGGCAGCGCGTCCCGGAGCGCGTCCCGGAAGACGCCGTACCTCGACGCCGTGTCCTCCACGCTCTCGGCCACTGCCGTGCGGGAGACGTCTCTGCCGCGGTGCGGACCGACGATCCACTGCACGCGGGACGGGTCGGCGACGACGCGGCCGAGGCGCTGCCGCCGATACGTCGAGATGGGCGTGACCGGCATCCGGCGGAAATCGTCCATGGAGGCGAGCCCGCGGCCCGACGGGAACCGCTCCCGGTAGAACGCGGTGCTCATCGCGGCGCGGACGACGCCGTCGAGCAGCTCCAGGACGTTGTCCGGCGTGTCGAAGATCACGGCTGGGCGTCGGCCCGGCTCCCGCCCAGTCCGATGACGACAAGGCCGGCCTCGTGTTGGGCGCCGTGGCACTCGTCGTAGCGCGCCAGCAGGTGCTCCCTGGAGTCGAGGACGCGTTCGGCGACCGCCGGGTGCGCGGCGGAGAATGCCCCGCCGAGCCGGGAGTCCAGGGCCCAGTTCCGCGCAACGTCGACCGGCCGGCCGCCCCGGCGACACGCCGCCCGGTACTCGGCCGCGGCCTTCTCGAAGCCGCGTTCGTCCCGGAACACGACCGCCGTCACCATGAAGTCGGACGAGATGTACAGGCCCAGTTCGTTGTCGAACACCTGCACCAGGTCGATGTAGGGGACCCAGCCCTCCATCGCGAACAGGAGGTCGTTCACGATGTCCTGCGACACCGGGTGGTAGTAGAAGCTCTCGCGCTGTACGGCCATCCTCACCGGGATGGCCGGCTTGTGGTCGTATCCGAGCAGCCGGTCGGCCTCGGCGCCCTTCACGAACAGGAACGGGATGTTGCCGTTCGTGTCGTCGACCAGCAGCGTCTCTCCGGCGACGCGGTAGAGCAGGGCTGTGTGCTGCCAGTAACGCATGTGGCGCTTCGCGAACCTGAAGTCGAACGTCGTCAACAGCTCGCGCAGCCGCTCCTCCGGCACCGGGTCGGGGACGTTGGGGCCGGCGATGACGTACTCGGAGTCGAAGCCCAGGTGGTCGGTCAGGAACTTGAGGGCCTGCACCTTCTCTGAGCAGATGCCGCCGGCGCCGTCGGCGATGTTACCCACAGTCTCGTCGCCCCACTTGTAGGCGAGCTTGAGGCCCGTGAAACGGGAATAGCTCTCGAAGTCGCTCTCCCAGATTCTTCTCGCCAGCGCCTCGAGGAGATCGATCCGGTCGGCGGGGTCGTCCGACCCAAGGACGTCGTCCCCCCGTGTCTTTCCGTGGGCGCCCTGGACAGCGTCGGCGACGAATCCAGTGTAGAAGTCGGGACGCCGGTCCCAGCGCCGTTTCGAGAAACCCGGCCAGTTGCGGTCGTAGCCGACGCTCGTGCGGTCGACGTTCAGATCGAGCAGTACCACGTCCCTGCCGTCCGCGCGGACTGGCGACGGGCGCAGCGGGTAGTCGGCGGACACGAGGCGCGGCCCCTGGGCGAACTCGACGCCGCGGTACAAGTCCCGGAGGCGGCCCTGGTCGTCGCAGGCGTAGATGAGGTCCTGGATGGAGGCCAGCATCTCGACCGAGGCGTCCGTGATCCTGCCCTCTTCCGCGAGTCGCTCGGTGTCCGGCGTCTTGACGTACAGGTCGAGCAGGTCGCGCAGCGGCAGCGCGGCGTCGTCCGGGTCGATGCGCAGCGTCGCCCGGCGGCCGGTCACGTCGTCGGTGATGCGCAGGACGGTGTTCGGATTTGCGGCCGTTTCGGCCATGCGAGCGCCTCGGCGGGTGGGGCGGGTCTGGCGGCGATTATAGCTGGCCGGCGCCCTGGCGCCGCGCCGTCGACGTGGCCCGCGGCTGCGTGTCGACCCACCAGGCGACGCCTACCAGTCCGGGCCCGGTGTGAGCGCCCACGACCGGCGCCAGCTCGCTCACGTAGAGCTCGGAGCAGTCGAGCGTCGCCCGCAGGGCGCGGCGGAGGTCATCCGCCGCGTCCGGTGCGTCGGCGTGGATGACGGCGGCGTGAACCGGGGCTCCGGCAGCGCGAGCGGCGACGCGGTCCACGAGCCGTCGTCGGGCGCGGACGGCGCTTCGCGGCCGGGCTACGCTCCGGATCTCGCCGCGGTGCATCTCGAAGACAGGCTTCAGCCTGAGGAGAGCGCTGCCCGCGTACGCGATCCCCGGGATGCGGCCGCTCTTCCAGGCGTAGTAGAGCGTATCCAGGTGGGCGACGAGATAGACGCGGGGGACCACTGAGCGGACCGACGCGATCACCCCGTCGACATCGTGGCCCGCCTCGACGGCGCGGCATGCCGCGGTCGCGACGAGGCCCTCGCCGCCCGCGGCGCTCTCCGTGTCCAACACCTCGACGCGGACGCCCGGGTTCTCCTCGCGGAGCTCCTGGGCCGCCATGTTGGCCGAGTCGTAGGTGGAGCTGAACCGGCGCGACACGGTGAGCGCGAGCACCGCTTCGGCCTCTTCGGCGGCCGTCCTGAACGCCCTAGCGAACGCGGCGGGAGACGGGGACGCGGTCGTCGGCGGCTCGTCGGCCTCCAGCTGAAGGCGGTAGAACTCCGCGGAAGGCACGGCGCGTCCGACGCCGTATTCGGAACCGCCTGCGTGGATGCGCATCGGAACGACGTGGGACGGCAGCGCCCCGTGTCCGGGAGCGGGCAGCGAGGCGCTGCCGTCTACCACGATGGCCACGCGGCTTTTCGGGCACATGACGGATGAGAAGTCTACACTACGGCCGGCCCGCTGAGACAGGCGTCGACCGGCCGCTCCGCGAGGAGGGCGGGGTAGAGAGACATGAGGCGGGACCGAGTCGGGTCGAGCTATCCGGTTCCGGTGCGGTTCAGCGACTTGATGGGCCTCGCCACGGTGTCGAACGCCTCGGCGAAGATATCCCATTCGCGGATCATCGACCGCATCCGCTCGAGGCCGCGCGCAGTGATCCTGTAGTACCTGCGGGTCTGATGGGTCGGCGACGTGATCCACATGCTCTCCACGTATCCCTCGCGCTCCATCCTGTGCAGCGCCGGATACAGGGTCCCCTGCTTGATGTGGAAGTAGCCGCGGCTACGGCTGGCCATCTCTCTGACCAACTGGTAGCCGTACTTCAGGTCCTCGGCGAGCATGGAGAGGATCAGTATCTCCGTGTTGCCCTTGAGGAGCTCTCTGCGATACGGCTCGAGACCGGTCGTCACGGTATTCATTGTCACCCCCAGGTGGATACCGACGGACGTAGGCCGCTTGAAAGTTATACGCAGCGGCGGCCGGATCGGATTTCTTTTCCGGCGCGAATCTCGCCCGATTCTGGCCGGGACGGCGTCGGCCGCGGAGCGTCTTCGGGGACCGCATTCTCATTGAAGCGCAGATTCGGCGGATGCTAGAATGGCCGCACTTTCCCAACGGAGCATTTGTTGACGACGAGAGTCGAGATACTTCCAGGAATGCGCGACGTGACCGGAAACACGTACGCGCGGGCGCGGCGGGTCGCCGACGATCTTTCGGCGCACCTGGGCCGCAAGGGCTACGAGCCGGTCGACACGCCGCTGCTGGAGCCTACGGAGCTGTTCGTCCGCAAGTCGGGGGGCGAGCTGACCAGCAGGATGTACACGTTCGTCGACCCGGGAGGGCGCAGGGTAAGCCTGCGCCCGGAGTTCACGTCGTCGGTGATCCGCCACTTCGTGCAGGAGGGCGGCGCCGATGGGCCGGTGCGATGGCAATACCAGGGACCGGTCTTCAGGTACGAGCGCGAGGTCAACGGCGGCTACCGCCAGTCGCTGCAGGTCGGAGCCGAGCTGATCGGCGCGTCCGGGCCGGAGGCGGACGCCGAGGTGCTGTCGCTGGCCTGGGAGGGCTTGGACGCCGTCGGAATCGAAGACCGGCGATTGCGCGTAGGGCACGTGGGCCTGCTCCTGGAGGCCGTGCGCGGCTGCGGCCTGTCCGACACCGCCGCGATGTTCATCATCCGCAACGCGCCGGAGCTCAAGCGCGGCGAGGTGGACGCCCCGGGGCTGGCCAGCCGCGCGCGGGATGCCGGACTGCTGGGCACGACGCCAGACATCCCCGAGAGCGGCGATCTGACGTCGGACGGCAGCCGGTCAGCCAGGGAGTACGTGCGCGGCGTGTTGGCCGGCGCGGCAGCGAGCCCGCTCGGGCGCCGGAGCCCCGAGCAGATCGTCGACAGGCTTATGCGCAAGGTCGCGGAGGCCGACTCCGAGGCGAGCTTCCTGGACGCGGCGTCGCTGGTCGCGGAGATGGTAGTCCAGGACGGCAGCCCTGGCGAAGCACTGGGAGCCGTAGGCCGCACACTGTCCGACCGCGCGGGCGGCGGTCCCATACCTGGCGAGCTCGAGTCGCTGTTCGACGACCTCTCCCGCCGCGGCATCGACGAGTCCCGGGTCGTGTTCGACCCCGGTCTCGTGCGAGAGCTGTCGTACTACACGGGCGTCATATTCGAGATCGTCGGCCCGTCGGGCGCCCCGCTGTGCGGCGGCGGCCGCTACGACGACCTGATCAAGGCACTGGGCGGGGACGACACGCCCGCGCTCGGCTTCGCCTATACGGTCGAGAGCCTGGTCCAGGGCTGAGCGGACCGAGACGGCAGTACACAATCCGGACCAGGGAACTCAATTGCTACGCTTTGCGGTCGCCAGTGACGGAGCCATGCACGAGCCGTCGTTGCTCTTTCTCCGCGCATGCGGCATGGGAGTGGCGCGGACGAACGCGCGGCGATACATCGCTGAGATTCCCTCGCTCTCCGACGTGACCGTGCACTTTCAGCGTCATGCCGATATCACCTCCAAGGTCGAGGAGGGGAGCGCCGACGTCGGGATTGTCGGCTCGGACGACTTCGCGGAGTCGAGGCAGGAAGGCGGCAACGCCGCCGTGATCATCGATCGGCTCGGCTTCGGCCACTGCGAGGTAGTGCTGGGCGTGCCGGACTCCTGGGTCGACGTCGTCTCGCTGGCCGACCTGGCCGACCTGTCGATGGAGTTCCGCGCCGAGGGAAGAGACCTGCGGGTCGCCACCAAGTCCCCCCGGCTGGTGGAAGCCTTCCTGCTCCGCGGCGGAGTGAGCTACTTCTCCATTGTGCCCACGAGGGGGACCCTGGAGGCCGCGCCTGCAATGGGCTACGCGGACATCATCGCGGACATCACGGAGACCGGAGTCACGATGCGGGAGAACCGGCTCAAGACGATCGCGGGCGGAACGATCATGTCGTCCGAGGCCTGCCTGATCGCCAACCGGGCCGCCCTCGCCGCAAACCAGGCCAAGCTGCGCACCGCGGAGCACATTGTCGAGCGGATCGAGTCGCACCTGCGGGCCAAGACCGTCTACACGATCACGGCGAACATGCGCGGCGAAACCGCCGAGGACGTCGCCGAGGCCGTGCTCGCCCACGACGACATCTCGGGCCTTCGCGGGCCGACGCTGGCGGAGGTGTACACGACCGACGGCGGTGGATGGTTCGCCGTCACCGTCGTCGTGGCCAAGGAGCGGCTCATGGCGGCCGTGAAGCGCTTCCGCGAGATCGGCGGCAGCAGCGTCACGGTGTCGCAGCCCGACTACGTGTTCGACTCCGAGTGCGAGGCGGCCGGCCGCCTCACGGAAGACGGATGAGCGGCGCGCGCGTCCGGCCGGCGCTGATGCGGACGGTCCTCCAGGGAGTTTGCCTGGCATGAGAACTGTCACCGGTTTCACCGAGGCCAGGGAAGCGCTGTCCGAAGGGCGCGGGCTGGACTTCGAGAGCGTCCCGGACGAAGTCATGGAGGCGGCGTCGGCCGCCCTCGGCGGCCGTCCGTCGTCCCCCTCCGAGGCCGTCGACGAGATACTGCGCCGCGTTCGCGAGGGCGGCGACGAGGCCCTGCGGGCGCTGGCCCGGAGCCTGGACGGCGTGGAGCCGGAGTCGTTCGAGGTGCCCAGGTCCGCCATAGCCGCCGCGTACGGCGACGTGCCCGATGAGCTGGTGCGGGCCCTCGAGGTGGCCGCCAGGCGCTGCACCAGGTTCCACCAGGCGAGCCGGCCGGAGGGCTGGATCGACTTTCCCGAGGGCTACGGCGAGATGCTCGTGCCCATAGCGAGCGTCGGCGCGTACGTGCCCCGCGGCCTCGCGTCGACGATGCTGATGATCGCCATACCGGCGCGCGTGGCGGGCGTAGACGAGGTGATCGTCTGCACGCCGCCCGGCGCGGACGGCCTGCCCGATCCCGTCATGCTCGTCGCGGCCGATCTCGCCGGCGTGAACCGCGTTTTCGCCATCGGCGGGGCGCAGGCCGTCGCGGCGATGGCGTACGGCACCGAGTCGGTCCCGAAGGTCGATATGGTCTGCGGCCCCGGCAACATATTCGTCACGCTGGCGAAGAAGGCGCTCTTCGGGGAGGTAGGCATCGAGGGCCTCTATGGCCCGACCGAGACCACGGTGGTCGCCGACGACACCGCGAACCCCACGCTGTGCGCCGCCGATCTGCTGGCGCAGGCCGAGCACGACGTATTGGCGACGCCGGTCCTGATAACCACGTCCCCCGAGCTCGCGGAAGCCGTTCAGCGGGAGATCAGCGCGAGGGCCGGCGGGCTGGAGCGGGGCGAGACGGCCATGGCGTCGATCGAGGGCCGCGGCCTGATCGCCATAGTGGAGGACGTCGACGAGGCCCTGGACCTCGCCAACGCGCTCGCTCCCGAGCACCTCTGCCTGATGGTGCGCCAGCCCTGGCGCCACGTGGGGCGCGTCCGCAACGCGGGAGCGCTGTTCATCGGCGAGTTCTCCCACGAAGTCCTGGGCGACTACGTGGCCGGCCCCAGCCACGTCATGCCGACGGCCGGCACGGCCAGGTTCAATTCGGGCATCAGCGTGAGGTCGTTCCTGAAGGTGATGCCGGTCGTGGGACTGGACGACGAGACGGCGATGTCGATCTCCCGGCACGCGGCGGTGATCGCCCGCGCCGAGGGCCTGACCGGTCACGCCGAGGCCGCCGAGATAAGACACGAGCTGGAACCGAAGTAGCCGCGAGGTAGCAAATGACGAGCCTATCGGACCTGATCCGGCCGCACCTGGCCAACATCAAGACGTACGAGCCGGTCGACCCGCCGGAGCTGCTGGCGAAGCGGGCCGGCATCCCCGAGGACGAGATCATCAAGCTCAACGGGAACGAGAACCCGTTCGGCGGCTCGCCCAGGGCGTCCGAGGCGCTGGCGAGGATACCGCTGCACGTCTACCCGGACTCGCAGCAGCGCCAGGCCCGACGGGCGCTGGCCGAGTACACGGGCCTGGACGTGGACCACATCGTGGTGGGGGCGGGCAGCGACGAGCTGATAGACCTGCTGTTCCGGCTGATGATCGAGCCCGGCGACTCGATCGTCGATTTCGAGCCGACGTTCGGGATGTACGGGTTCGGGGCGCGCGTCACGGGCGCCGTCACCACCCTGGTGCAGCGGGACGAGCTGTTCGAGATCGACGTCGACGCCGCCAGGGACGCGGTCGACGCGACCACGAAGATCATATTCGTGAGCGCCCCCAACAACCCCACGGGCAACATGGTCTCCGAGGAGCAGGTCAGGGCGCTGCTGGACCTGGGCCCGCTGGTGGTGATCGACGAGGCGTACTACGAGTTCTGCGGCGAGACGGTCGCGGAGATGGTCCCCCACCACGAGAACCTGTGCGTGCTGAGGACGATGAGCAAGTGGGCCGGCCTCGCCGGGCTGCGCGTGGGCTACGCGCTGGCGGGCCCGAAGCTCATCGCGCACATCATCGATATCAAGTCGCCGTACAACGTCAGCACCGCGGCCGAGGCGGCCCTGATCGCCTCCCTGGAGGACGCGCCCGCGCTGCTCGAGCGCGTCGAGGAGAACGTCGCCGAGCGAAAGCGGCTGTTCGGCCTGCTGCAGGCGATACCCGGCGTGAAGGCGTGGCCCTCCGGCGGCAACTTCATACTCCTGGAGTTCGAGGAGGGCCGCAAAGACGAGGTCTACGAAGGCCTGGCGGACCGGGGCATATTCGTGCGAAAGTTCAGCTCCGACCGGCTCCGCAACGCCTTCAGGATGTCCGTCGGGACGCCGGAGCAGTCGGACGCCGTGGTCGCCGCGCTGAAAGAGCTGGTCTGAGGCCAAGGAGATCGAAATTGGCAGCCAGAAGGGCGAAGCTGGAGAGAGAGACCGGCGAGACCCGCATCTCGGTGGAGCTCGACGTCGACGGCACGGGATCCTACGAGATCGATACGGGCAACGGCATGTTCGACCACATGCTCGCCCAGTTGTCGAGGCACGGGCTGATCGACCTGAAGCTGACAGCCCGCGGCGACGTCGAGGTCGGCTGGCACCACCTGGTCGAGGACACTGGGATCGTGCTCGGCCGGGCGCTGCACGAGGCGGTTGGCGACGGGGCCGGCATTGTGCGCATGGCGAGCCTTCACGTCCCGCTGGACGAGGCGCTCGCGCTGGTCGTCGTCGACTTCGGGGGCCGCGGCTACGCGGTCATCGACGCGGACATCGGCGACAGCGACATGGGCGACCTTCCGGCGCACCTGGTGCGCCACTTCCTGGAGACGCTGGCGCACGACGGGCGCTTCAACCTGCACGTCCGGCTGCTCGCCGGCGAGAGCAACCACCACAAGGCCGAGGCCATCTTCAAGGCGCTCGCGCGGGCGATGCGCGCCGCGCTGACTCCCGAGCCCCGTCTCTCCGGCGGCGTGCCCAGCACCAAGGGCACGATCGGGTAGGGAAGCGCGGCCGGGCCGCCCACGGTCAGGGACGGCACACTGACTCCGCGTACTGCGTGCGCTACCCTGTCCTGAGACATGTAATGACCGGAGGCGGGACGGCGACGCGATGCGCCAGAGAGGTGCTGGGATGAGCCAGGTGAGCGACCTGCACAAGAGGTGGAGGAGCGCTCCGGACTACGTGAAGGCCTACGATGAGCTTGAACCGGAGTTCGCGCTGTCCCGCTCACAGATCGAAGCCCGGGCTCGGCGCCGGGGCGACGAGCCCAAAACAGGGTCGTAGCTCGCGGCGACGGTCGAGCAGGCGCTAGTCGACGCGCGTCAGCTCGTAGCGGTATTCCTCGATGACCGGGTTGGCAAGCAGCCGGTCGCACATGTCCGCGACGTGCATGGCCGCGCCCTCCTCGTCCTCGTCGTCGACGCGCACCTCCATGTACTTGCCCGCGCGAACGGACGAGACCGAGCCGTAGCCCATGTCCCGGAGGGCGTTGTGTATCGTCTGCCCCTGCGGGTCGTTGACGGTGGACTTGGGCGCAATGAAGACGCGGGCCAGGAACATCGCCTAGAAGCCGGCCGGCTCCGGGGCGTCCTGGGAGTTCATGTGGCCGCGGATGAACGCCTCGATGCGCTCGGCGTCGAACTCCTCGAACTTGTCGATGTAGTTCCAGGCTGTGAGCGCGATACGGGTGTCCATGCCCGGGTAGGGCGAGACTATCGTCTTGGCGTACGGCTCGGCTATCGCGACCAGCTTGGCCACCAGGTCGTCGCATCCGTCCGGGCAGTTGTAGTGGATGCCCACACCGGCGTGCTCCAAGTTGTGCACGAGTATCTCGTCCGGCAGCGGCGTGTCGTGCACGCCCCACCGTGCGGGCGCCTCCGCGTCGAACTGGTGCCATCCCGACGTGGCCGGAACGGAGTTGTACGGCGGGTGCGGCTCGCCCTTTACGATGTGGGGGGTGACGAGGTTGATGTACCCCTCGGGATCGGGCACGTAGGTGCCGGGACCCCTGCTGCCTATGCTGACCACGCCCGTGAGGCCGCTGGCGAACAGCGCGAATATGAAGATCACGGCGATGCTGGCGATGGCCGCCAGGCCGGCGCCGCGGTACAGCCGCCTGCGCCTCGCCCTGCGCTGCCGCCTCGCGGCCCTGGCCTGGGTCGGGGTGAGACGCTCTCTTCGTCCGGGTATGCTTGTTGCCATGTCAGTACTATTCTGCTAGACGAGCGGCTCGCCGGTCAACTGGCGGTGCGCCTCCAGGTACCGTTGACGCGTCTTCTCGACGATGTCGTCGGGCAGAGCGGGGGCGGGCGGCTCGTGGTCCCAGTCCTGGGCGTCCAGCCAGTCGCGGACGAACTGCTTGTCGTAGTTGGGCTGCGACTTGCCCGGCGCGTAGCCGTCGACGTCCCAGAAGCGGCTCGAGTCCGGCGTCAGCAGCTCGTCGATCAGCGACAGCTCGCCGTCTATGTGGCCGAACTCCATCTTCGTGTCGGCGATGATGATGCCCTTCTCCAGTGCGATGTCGTGGGCGGCGTTGTAGACGTCGATCGTCGTCTGCTCCAGGCGCTTCGCCATCTCCTCTCCGGCCAGCTCGGCGACCTGCTCCATCGTGATGTTCTCGTCGTGGCCCACCTCGGCCTTGGTGGTGGGAGTGAACAGCGGCTCGGGGAACTTGTCGCCCTCCCGGAGGCCGGCCGGCATGGCCATGCCGCTCACCGTGCCCTCGCGCTTGTACTCCGACCACGCCGACCCGGTGATGTAGCCCCGGACGACGCACTCCACGTCGATTCGTTGGGCCTTTCGCACGACCATGGCCTGCCGCGCGATGTTGGCCGGCACGTCGAGCTCGGGCCGGTCGGACGCCACGGCGACGAAGTGGTTCGGCACCAGGTCGGCGGTCTGCGCGAACCAGAACTTCGACATCTGGCACAGCACCGCGCCCTTGTCCGGGATCGCGGTGGGCAGCACCACGTCGAACGCCGATATCCTGTCGGTCACCACCATCAGGAACAGATCGTCGTCGAGATCGTGCGTATCGCGCACCTTGCCCCGGTACACCAGGTTGGGAAGGTCCGACTCGCGTATCGTCGTCATCGTGTCAACTCCTCGTTCTCAGCGTCTTGCTGTCGTGTGTCCAAATCGCTTATGGCGGAGGGGGCTATGCAAGCCCGACCCGCTCGAAAATCTCGTCCACGTGGCGCAGATAGAAGCCGTAGTCGAAGATCTCGTCCAGCTTGGCGGACGACAGCCTGCCGTCGACGGCGGGCTCGGCGCGTACGAGCTCGCGAAAGTCCTCGCCCTCGTTCACGCTCCGCATCGCCAGCCGGTGCGAGATGCCGTACGCCTCCTCGCGCGGCAGCCCGGTCTCGACAAGCTCCAGCATGACCCGCTGCGAGAAGAGCACGCCGCGCGTCGACTCGACGTTGCGCATCATGCGGTCCGGGTAGACGCGCATCCCGCTGACCACGTCGACCGTCACGCTCAGGATGTAGTCCAGCGCGAGGGTGCTGTCCGGCAGGATGATCCGCTCGGCCGACGAGTGGCTGATGTCGCGCTCGCCCCACAGGGCGACGTTCTCCAGCGCGGTGACCCCGTGTCCGCGGATGAGCCGTGCGAGCCCGCATATCCGCTCCGAAAGCTCCGGGTTGCGCTTGTGCGGCATCGACGACGACCCGGCCTCGCCCTCCGGGAACGGCTCCGCCACCTCGCTGATCTCCGTCCGCTGGAGCCCCCTGATCTCTGTCGCGAACTTCTCCAGCGACGCCGCGACAAGCGCCAGCGTGAGCACGAAGTCGGCGTGACGGTCGCGCTGCAGCACCTGGTTGGATGCGGGCGCCGGCTTGAGTCCGAGCCGCTGGCAGACGCGGGCTTCGACGGACGGCGGCACCGTCGCGTGGGTGCCTACCGGGCCGGACAGCTTGCCGAAGGCGATGCCCTCGCGCGCGCTGTCGAGTCGGGCCGAGTGGCGGCGCATCTCGTCGAACCAGACCGCCAGCTTCAACCCGAAGGTGATGGGCTCCGCGTGCACGCCGTGGGTGCGCCCCATCATCAGCGTATCCCTGTGCTCGACGGCACGGGCCCGGAGCGCGGCGATCAGGTTGTCGACCTCCTCGGACAGCAGGTCGGCGGCGTCGACGATCTGCAGGCTCGTGGTCGTGTCCCAGACGTCGCTGGTCGTGAGCCCAAGGTGCAGCCAGCGCGCTTCCGGGCCCAGCGTCTCGCTGACGGCCCTCAGGAACGCCGGCATATCGTGGCGGGTGCGGGCGATCTCCTCGGCGACGCGGCCCACGTCGAGCGTGGCCTTCCGCAGCTTGGCGACGTCCTCCTCGGGGATGACGCCTTCCTCGGCCCACGCCTCGCATGCGGCGAGCTCGATGAGCAGCCACTTGCCGTACTTGCTCTCGTCCGACCAGACGCGCTTCATCCGCGGCCTGGAGTAGCGTTCGATCATTTTCGCTCCGGCTTCCTCGAAGATGGCCGCCCCATTCTATCGGCTCTTGAGGCCCTCGCGGTAATCGTCGTACGCCTGGCGCACGTCGTCGTGCTTGTTGCCCAGTATCTGGGCCGCGAGGAAGGCCGCGTTGCGCGCTCCCCAGGAGCCCGTGGCGACGCAGGCCACCGGAATCCCCGGCGGCATCTGCGCGATGGCGTAGAGCGAGTCCACGCCGTTCAGGTCGCTGCTCGTCAGCGGCACGCCGATGACGGGCAGGGTAGTCCACGACGCCAGCACGCCCGGCAGCCCCGCGGAGCCCCCTGCGGCGGCTATGAGGACCTCCAGGCCCCGCTCACGTGCCGTCTTGCCGTATTCGCGAACCTTGTCTGGCGTCCTGTGCGCCGACGCTACGACGACCTCGTGCTCGACGCCGAGCTGGTCGAGCACCTCCGACGTCTCCCCCACGACCGCCTCGTCCGACTTGCTGCCCATTACTACACCTACGAGTGGCATTCGTCTGAACCTCCCAGTTCGTTTTTGTTTGACTGATCTCGTACGCGGCCCGGCAGGTCACGCCACGGCCGCGATGTCGCTCCGGTTGAACGCGTTCTCGAACCCGACTCTCGCCACGTTGTCGTACGCCGCCTCCCGCGCCTCTTCGAGCGTCGAGCCCATCGCGGAGACGCACAGCACGCGCCCGCCGTCCGTCACGAGAGGGTCATCCGGGCCGGCCGCCGCTGTCCCCGCGTGGAATACCACCGTGTCGGAGTCCAGCGTATCCAGCCCGTGAATCCGGTACCCGGTCTCGTAGCTGCCCGGATAGCCGCGGGACGACATGACCACGCCGACGCAGCTTCGGGAGTCCCACTCGATCTCCCGGCCGGCCAACTCGCCATTGACCGTGTCGAGCATCACATCGAGCAGGTCGGTCTTCAGCCGGGGCATGAGCACCTGGGTCTCGGGGTCTCCCAGCCTGCAGTTGAACTCGATCACCTTCGGCCCGTCGTCGGTCATCATCAGGCCCGCGTAGAGCGCGCCCCGGTATGGGGAGCCCGACTCCGCCAGCGCCCGGACGACCGGCTCGACGATAGCCGTGCGCACGTGCCGCTCCACGTCGTCGTTCCAGACCGAGTCGGGCGGGGGACTGAACGCTCCGACGCCTCCGGTATTGACTCCGGTGTCGCCGTCGCCCGCGCGCTTGTAGTCGCACGCGGCGGCCAGCGTCGTCACGTTCTCGCCGTCGACGAAGCCGAAGGCGCTCACCTCGGGGCCCTCCAGCAGCTCCTCGACGAGGACGCGGTCTCCCGCAGCGCCGAACGCCCTGTCCACCATCTGCCGGTGGAGCGCCGTCACCGCCTCCTCGGCGCCCCGGCAGACGATGACGCCCTTGCCGGCGGCGAGGCCGTCCGCCTTGATGACGACGGGCCCGCCGACGTTCTGAACGTAGTAGTCGCGGGCGGCTTCGTAGTCGTCGAAGACCGCGGCCTTGCCGGTCGGCACGCCGCGGTCGAGCATGATCCGCTTGGCGAAGCTCTTGCTGGACTCGATGCGCGCGGCCGCGCCGGTCGGGCCGAAGGCGGACAGGCCTGACTCTTCGAATCTGTCGACGATCCCCGCGGCCAGCGGCACCTCCGGGCCGACGACCGTGAGGTCTACGCTCTCGCGCTCCGCCAGCGCCATCAGGCCGTCGATGTTCTCGGCGGCGACGGGCACGTTGCGGGCGATGCCGGCGGTGCCGCCGTTGCCGGGCGCGGCGAGCAGCTCGTCGACCCGCGGGCTCTGGGAGAGCTTCCACGCGATCGCGTGCTCGCGTCCGCCGTTGCCTACTACCAGGAGCTTCATGCGCTCGTCTTCGCGGATGTCATCGTGCGGGCGTCGGTCACGTCACTCCCACTCGATCGTCGCGGGCGGCTTGGAAGTGACGTCGTACACGACGCGGTTGACAGACGGCACCTCGTTCGAGATGCGGGTGGCGATGCGCGCCAGCACGTCGTGCGGCAGCCGGGCCCAGTCGGCCGTCATCGCCTCGTCGCTCGTCACGGCCCGGATGGCCACGACGTGGCCGTACGTGCGGTAGTCGCCGGTCACTCCGGTGGAGCGCGTGTCGGTGAGCACGGCGAAGCTCTGCCACAGGTCGTCGTACAGGCCGTTGGACTTGACCTCGCTCATGACGATCCAGTCGACGGCCCGTAGCACGTCCAGCTTCTCCCGGGTCACGTCGCCCATGACCCGGATGGCCAGCCCCGGTCCCGGGAACGGCTGACGCTGCACGATGTCCTGGGGCACGCCCAGCTCGAGGCCGACCTTGCGCACCTCGTCCTTGAACAGGTAGCGCAGCGGCTCGACGAGCTGCAGGCTCATGTCCTTGGGCAGGCCGCCCACGTTGTGGTGGGTCTTGATCTTCGCCGCCGTCTTGCTCTCGGCCGTCTTGCTCTCGATCACGTCCGGGTATGTCGTTCCCTGTACCAGGAACTCGACCGGGCCCAGCTTGTCGGCCTCCTCCTCGAAGACGCGGATGAACTGCTCGCCCACCACGCGCCGCTTTTCCTCCGGGTCGAACACCTCGCTCAGCGCGTCCACGAACCTGTCCGACGCGTCGACGTGGACCAGCTCGACGTCTGACGACTGCCGGAAGGCCTCGACGATGCGCTCCGGCTCCTCGCGCCGCATCAGCCCGTTGTCGACGAATATGCACGTGAGCTGGCTGCCGATGGCCCTGTGCACGAGGCTGGCGGCGACTGCGGAGTCGACGCCGCCGGAGAGCGCGCAGATTGCGCGCCCGCCGCCGACGCGCTCGCGCACCTGGGCGACCGCGTCCGCGATGAAGTTCTCCGGCGTCCACAGCGAGCCGCATCCGCAGATGCCGTGGATGAAGTTGCGCAGTATGGCGGCCCCGTCGGGCGTGTGCGCCACCTCGGGGTGGAACAGGAGCCCCACCATTCCGCTGCCGTTGCTCGTGGCCGCGATGGGGGAGTTTTCCGAACGCGCCAGCGCGCCGAAGCCCGCCGGTGGCTCGACGATCCGGTCGCCGTGGCTCATCCACACGGGGATCGAGCCCGGCAGACCCTCGAAGAGCGGCTCGTCGGGCGCGGTGCGCTCCAGCACGGCTTGCCCGTACTCGCGCCTGGAGCTCCGCTCGACGGTACCGCCCAGCTGGTGCACCATGACCTGCATCCCGTAGCAGATGCCGAGCACCGGGAGGCCGCTGTCGTAGACCCATTCGGGCGCCAGGGGAGCGCCGGGGTCATACACGCTGGCCGGGCCGCCGGACAGGATTACGCCCCTGGGGTTCAGGTGCGACAGGGAGTCCCAGCTCGCGTCGTGCGGGACGATCTCGCAGTAGACCTTGCTCTCCCGCACGCGGCGGGCGATCAGCCTACTGTACTGGGAGCCGAAGTCGACGACGAGGATCGCCTCGCGGTGGGTGGTCGAAGAGTCGGGCAGGGGAGCCGCTGATTCGGGGTGTGCGCCCGCCGTCGGGCGGGTGTCCGCGACCGCTGACGTGCCTCTGTCGGACGGGGCGCTTCTGGTCATCGCTTCGGATGCCAAGGCTAGCATTCGGATACCTCCGTGGTCAACCTGAATCGGCCGGTTTTTGGACAGGCCACCGGGTCGCCGCTACGGCGCCGTAGCGCGCCGACCACGTGCTATAATCCCGCCCGTGTCGAACCCGCGCCGCCGACCGGTACCGGCCGCCGTTTCCCGGACTTCTCGAAGGCCCATCACGCACATGTCATCGGACGTTGTTCTCTCCGCGAATGCCCTGGACGGGGCGATTGACGAGGCGGCCGGGATACTCCGCGCCGGCGGGGTCATCGCCGCGCCCACCGACACGCTTTACGGGATCATGGCGTCGGCGCACGACGCCGAGGCCGTGAAACGGGTCTTCCTGATCAAGGGCCGCAGTCCGGACGCCCCGCTGCCGCTGCTGGTCGCGGAGGTCGCCGATATCGAGCGCTACGCGGAGCGCATGCCGGAAGCAGGCCGAATCCTGGCCGGGAAATTCCTGCCAGGGCCGCTTACCCTTGTCGCGCCCGGAGCAGGTAGTCTGCCCGCGGTCGTTACCGGCGGACTCTCCACGGTGGGAGTACGCGTGCCCGACCACCGGGTGCCCAGGGAGCTTGCCCGCCGCCTCGGCCACGCGGTCACCGGCACGAGCGCCAACCTGAGCGGAATGCCGCCCGCGACCACGGCGGCCGAGGTGCGCGAGCAGCTCGGGGACGCTGTCGACTACGTCGTCGACGATGGCCCGTCGGCCGGCGGCGTAGGCTCCACCGTCGTGGACGTCTCGCGGGAACCGCCGAAGCTGATCCGCGAGGGCGCGGTCTCCTGGGCCGCGATAGAGGCGGTCCTGGAACGTCGGGAAGACGACGCCAGCAGCCCGAACGGCGTCAGGGGCACAGTGTCGGGAACCGCGCCGAACACCCCCATCCGTCATTCCCGCGAGGAGCCTGGCCCCAGTGAAGACGGGGGCGGGAACCCGTCTACCGGCGAGGCGGAGGCGCGGCCGTGAGCGAGCACGCGTGGATCGACCGCCTGTCCCGGCGTGCCGACGCCGCGATGCGGGAGCTGTTTGACGCCCGCACGATGCCGCTCTACGGCATGATGGCGTACCACCTCGGCTGGGAGGACGAGCGGGGGAACCCGCTGGGACACGCGTCGAAGACGCGCTACCGGGGTGCCGCCTGCCTGGCCGCCTGCGAGGCGGCGGGAGGCGACGCCGAGGCCGGTCTGCCCGCCGCGGCCGCCGTCGAGCTGATCGAGGGCTCCTTCCAGATACACGACGACGTGCAGTCCGGCAGCCCGCAACGCGACGGCCGCGATGCCGTGTGGTGGAAGTGGGGCCCGGCGCAGGCGATAAACGCGGGCGACGGCCTGTACGCCCTCGCGCGAATGGCGGTCCTGGAGATGCGCGAACGCGGCGCGTCCGCGGCGGCGACCTTCGAGGCGTTGGGCGTGCTGGACGCCGCGACCCTGGAGGTCTGCGAGGGCCGGTTCGAGGACCTGGACGCCCAGGAGCGGATCGACCTGAGCGTCGACGCCTGGCTAGGCATGGCCGGCAAAAAGACGGGGGCGCTCTTCGGCTGCGCGATGCGCCTGGGCGCGATGGCCGCAGGGGCCGACGCCCCCGCGGCCGCGGCGCTGGCGGAGTGCGGACGCCGGTTCGGCGTCGCCTTCCAGCTATGCGATGAGATGCGCCAGGTCTGGGGCTCGGGCGGCGAGACGCCGGCCCCGGACGTGCTCAACAAGAAGAAGCTCATCCCGATCGTCTACGCCTTCGAGAAAGCGGACATAAGCACAAAACGCAGGCTCGGCGATATCTATTTCAAGCGCGTTCTCGAACAGCAGGACGTTCCGGCCGTGCTGGCGATTCTCGACGAGATCGGGGCCCGTGAGCAATGCGAGTCGCTGGTCGATGAGAACGTCTCCGCCGCTATGGGGGCGGCGTCTCGTGCCGTTCCTGAGGGCGCGGCGCTCGGTGAGTTCGTCGACGCCGCGCTGGCGCGGGCGTAGTCCCGGCAGGATGTCCAGCAGCGACAAGCGCACCCTTCGCGACGCCGACATATCCGGCGAGCGGGTGCTGGTCAGGGCCGACTTCAACGTCCCGTTCCGGCCGGGCACGTCCGAGATATCCGACGACTCCCGCATCGCGGCGTCGCTGCCGACCGTGCGCTACCTGCTCGACCGCGGGTGCGGAATAGTGCTCTGCTCGCACCTCGGGCGTCCCGGGGGCGAGGTCGTGGACGATCTGCGACTCGAGCCGGTCGCGCGTCGCCTCGCCGAGCTGCTGGGCAGCCGCGTCGAGTACACCCGCGACTGCGTTGGGCCCGATGTGGAGCGCGCGGTCTTCGGGCTTCCGCCGGGCGGAGTGCTGCTGCTGGAGAACCTCAGGTTCCATGCGGGGGAGGAGAGCAACGACGCAGACTTCGCGGCAAAGCTCGCTTCGCTGGCCGACCTGTACGTCAACGACGCCTTTGGGGCCGCCCATAGGGCGCACGCCTCCACCGTGGGCGTAACGAAGTACCTGCCGGCCGTGGCGGGGTTGCTGATGGCGCGCGAGCTGGAGATGCTCGGCGCCGTGCTGGAGTCGCCGGCGCGCCCGTTCGCGGCCGTGTTCGGCGGCGCGAAGGTCTCCGACAAGCTGGCCGTCCTGCGCCGGATGGCGCCGCGGGTCGACGCGCTGACGGTCGGCGGCGGCATGGCCGCGACATTCCTCGCGGCGCGCGGGCTCGACGTCGGCACGTCCCTCGTTGAGGAGGAGTGGGTCCCGGGCGCCGGGAAGCTGCTGGAACAGTTCGACGTCCTGCTCCCGGTCGACGTCGTCGTAGCCGACAGCTTCTCCGAAGACGCGTCGCACCGCGTAGTCGACGCCGCGTCCATTCCGGCCGGGTGGGGCATAATGGACATAGGCCCGGAGACGGCCGGGACGTTCGAGGCCGCGCTGTCGTCCGCGAAGACGGTGGCCTGGAATGGCACCATGGGCGTCTCGGAGTGGCGCTCGTTCGCGGCCGGCACGGCGAGCGTGGCCAGCGCGATCGCGGGACTGGAGGACGCGACCACGGTGATCGGCGGCGGCTCCACGGCCGAGGCGGTGCGGGCGCTCGGGCTCGTCGACCGCATGACCCACGTGTCCACGGGCGGAGGAGCCGCGCTGGAGTTCCTGGAGGGCAGAGAACTGCCCGGAGTGGCCGCACTGGACGACAGGCCGCCCGCGGGGCGTACCGGATAGCTTGGTTGGGAGCTTACCTTGGAAGGCAAGTATTACCTCGAAGACATTAAGGTCGAACTAGAAGATGGCCGGCAACAGTGGCGAGCCGGTGCGAGCGTGCTCGCCGCGTTCGGCTACGTCCGCCGGCGAAAGACGGCTGTGGATGCGATCAACAAGGAACTGAAACACCTCGGCTTGAGATGCGAACCACCACTTGACGTGGACATGCCCTTAGACACTCCGCGGATACGATTTTTCTTGGATGGTTCGAATGCTGAGCCTGAGGATCAGCAGGCTCAAACCGACGAGGCAGAAGAAGACGTTGCGACTAGGGCCCAAGATACGCCTGTTGTATCGGGCTTCAAGGTCGCTGAGTTGGACGCGGCCGATAAGGAAGTCGTGTGTGTCAGGCCTGACGACCAAGTCGAGAAGGCCTACACCCTTATGGGTCTGCATGGGTTTTCCCAACTAGTGGTGGGTAACTCGGACAGGCCGCCGGGTACCGCGATCAAAGGTATCGTCTCATATCGCTCGATCACCAAGGCGCTGATGCACGACTCGCGGAATACCAAGGTCAAGGACTGCCTGGAGTCTTGCCCCCAAGTTTCAATCGACGACGATATAGGCGTCGTGATCGACCACCTGAAGAACAACGATGTCTTCCTGATTCTGGGTGCGGACAAACACCTTACTGGGATCGTCACGCCTTGGGACCTGGCAGAGGAGTTCGCCAAGCTCGCGGAGCCGTTCAAGTACATCGAGGAGATAGAAAGGCGGTTGGGCCTGTTGGTACACGAACGGCTCGACGCCGAATGGATCGAGGTACTGGACAGTCTGGCGATTGCAGAGGGCGGCCCGGTCGATAGTCTGACTATGGGTGATTTGGTGAAGATCATCGAACATCCCGACTACTGGCCCAAGCTGAGGATGCCGTATGATCGCGCTACGTTCGTTGAGTGGCTGAACGATGTCCGGGAATTCAGGAACAGGCTGATGCACTTTCGGGATCCGCTGGGGCCCGCCGAGACTGCCAGGATTGTGAATCTCTGCGGGATGATCAGGGCCATTTCACTCTCCCAATGATTGATCTGCCGTACATGGCGGACATTCGCCTGACGACTGCAAGCAAGATCGTAATGCTCGTCGTCGACGGGCTCGGCGGCGCGCCGCACCCGGAGACCGGCAGGTCGGAGCTCGAGACGGCGTTGCTGCCGAACCTGGACGGCCTGGCGCGGCGGAGCGCCTGTGGCCTCACGACTCCCGTGGCGCCCGGAATCACCCCAGGCAGCGGCCCGGGCCACCTCTCGCTGTTCGGCTACGACCCGGTCAAGTACCTGACGGGCAGGGGCGTGCTGGAGGCGCTCGGCATCGGAGTCGAGCTTGGCGCCGACGACGTTGCCGCGAGGGGCAACCTGTGCACCGTCGACGCGGACGGCCTGATCGTCGACCGCCGCGCCGGCCGCATATCCACGGCGGAGAGCGCGGAGCTGGTGCGCAAGCTCGGCGCGATGCGGGTGACCGGCGCCGGGATTGCCGCGTACCCCGTGCGCGACCACCGGTTCGTGCTGACGCTGAGCGGCCCCGGACTGGGCGACGACGTGTCGGAGACCGACCCTCAGGCCGAGGGCGTCGCGCCCCTGGAGGCGACGGCGCGCTCGGCGGACTCGGCAGCGACCGCGTCGGCCGTCAACGAGTTCGTCGCCAGGGCAGGGGAGGCGCTGTCGGGCCAGGACCGGGCCAACATGGTCACGCTGCGCGGATTCTCGAAGCTGCCGGACCTGCCGGACATTGGCGAGGCGTACGGGCTGACCCCCGCCGCCATCGCCGCGTACCCGATGTACCGCGGGCTCGCCAGCCTGGCCGGAATGCGCGTGCTGCCCACCGGCGACAGCTTCGACGACGAGCTAGACACGCTCGCCGCCAACTGGGCCGAGCACGACTACTTCTTCCTGCACTACAAGCCGGCGGACGCCGCGGGCGAGGACGGCGACTTCGACGCGAAGGTAGCGGCGCTGGAGGACCTGGACGCGAGAGTCCCCCGCATACTCGACCTGGCCCCCGACGCGCTGGTCGTGGCCGGCGATCACTCCACGCCGGCCATCCTCGGCGCCCATAGCTGGCACCCGGTGCCGTTCGTAGTCAGCTCCGCGCTGACGCGCGGCGACGGCGTCGAAGCGTTCACCGAGCGCGCCTGCTCCACCGGCAGCATCGGCCGCATCGCCGCGACCCACGCGATGCTGCTCGCCCTCGCCCACGCCGGCAAGCTGCGCAAGTACGGGCCGTAGGCGGCTGCGAGGACTTGGGCGGCCAGTCGCGAACGGGCGCTTCGGTCCTCAGCGCGGCTGTCGTGGTATCGTTGTCGGCTGACGACGCTGATCCCGCAGCCCGAAGGAGTCAGTAGTGCCGGACCGCGCCACCCCCGATTCCCCGGACGACCCTCGCCGCAAGCTCCAGGACCTGCTGGCGGAGTCTGCCCGCAGCGAGCCCGTAAACCCTGCTGAGCTGTTGGAGCGTATGCGGCTGCGCTGGGAGGAAATCGGCGACATCGACATCGACGACGAAACAATCCACGAGTTGCGCGATGCAGGACGGCCGTGATGTATGCTCCACGTCGGAGGTCAGCCAACGCCGGTAGACTACGAAAGGAACTCCTAGGGCGATGGCGGGGCGTGAAATAGCGCGGTACTACTGTTCGCCGAATGGGTTTACGACCCGCAGGTTGTCGTAGTCCTGTTCCGCGCTCATGTCTTCCGAGTAGACTGCGTCGCAGCCCAGGGCGCGGGCAGCAGCCAGAATCGCGCTGTCCCAATATGCGAGCCCGAATCGCTGTCCGATCGATACCGCGTAACGGAATACGTCCAGCGTGACCGGCTGCACCTCGAACTCCAAGATCGGTTCCAGGAAACGCAAAGCCTCGTCGTGTGTCAGTGGCGCCAGGCGTGTCGGACGCGTGGCCTGGGCGTAGAACTCTTGGAGGACCTGCACCGATACCGCAAGATTTGGCTCGGTCAGCAGTTCCCGCGCCCGCAGGCGCTTGTCGGCCTCGGCTGGCGAGAGACTGACAGCATAGAGCAATACGTTGGTATCAACGAAGCGCATCGCGGTCGTACAGGGCAGACCTGGGTAGGTTGTCAGCCATGCGCAAGCCTACGCCTCGCCCGTCGAAGTCAGCGAACACCTCGTTCAACAGCCTTCGACGCCGCTCGAGGTCCCTCTCCGATTCTTGGTCGGTGTCCCCTTGCTTCGCGGCGAGTGTTCGCAGGTAGCCTCGTACGAGCGCCGATACCGATGTGCCCAGCTCCGCCGCCCTGTTGCGGGCGTGGCGATGAGTCTCCTCGTCGACGGACACGGTGATGTTCTTCAAGTCCACGGTCTCACTCGGGTAGGTCATTGACAGTGTAGTCCGGGTTATGACCAGTCCGCAAATTGCCCTACCCCGGCGGCCGCGCCCGATCGACTCCACAGCGCTTCGTTGCGGACTTCGCGATTGTGTAGAATGCGGGCCGTAGCCGCACCTCCCACACGACGACCCGCGTGAGGCCCGTTGGATGACTTCCACCATCGTCGCAGGCAACTGGAAGATGAACATGACGCCCGCGGAGGCGCGCGGGCTGGTTGCGGCGATGATCCCGGGGCTCGAACGGGTCGGTGACGTGGAAACGGTCGTCTGCCCGCCTTTCGTCGCTCTGGAGGCCGTTTACGGGCTGCTGAGAGGCACTCGTGTCGCCCTCGGAGCCCAGGACCTGCACCACGAGGACGCCGGCGCCTTCACCGGCGAGGTCTCAGGGCCCATGCTGAGCGGCCTCTGCGAGTACGTCATCGTCGGCCACTCGGAGCGACGGGCGATGTTCGGTGAGACCGACGACGTGGTGGCCAGGAAGGTCGCGGCGGCGCGAAGGGCCGGGCTGCGGCCGATACTCTGTGTAGGCGAGCGGCTGGAGGAGCGCGAGGACGGATCTGCCGAGGCGGTCGTCGAGCGGCAGCTACGGCGGGCGCTGGCGGATGCGGACTCGGCCGACGGCCTGGTTGTGGCCTACGAGCCGGTGTGGGCCATCGGGACGGGCAGGGCGGCCACGCCGGACGACGCGCAGGCGATGATGGCGCACGTGCGGCGCGTGCTGGCGTCGGTGTTCGACGACCACTCCTCGGCCGGCGTTCCGCTGCTCTATGGGGGCAGCGTCACGGCGGACAACGTAGCCGGCTTCGTGGGCCAGGACGACGTGAACGGCGCGCTGGTGGGCGGCGCCAGCCTGTCCGCCGACGGCTTCGTGCAGCTAGTCCGCAACGCGGCCGCCGCGGCATAGGCCCCGCGGCAGTGCTCGCTGTCGTCGGCCCGACCGCGGTGGGCAAGAGCGCCCTCGCGCTGCGGATCGCCCCGCTCGTGAATGGCGAGATCGTCAGCGCCGACTCCCGACAGGTCTACCGCTACATGGACGTCGGCACCGCCAAGCCATCGGCGGACGACCGAGGCCGAGTCGTCCACCACATGCTGGACCTGGTCGACCCGGACGAGGAGTACAGCCTCGCGCTGTACCTGCGGCAGGCGCGGACGATCATCGGCGAGATACAGGCGCGAGGCCGCGTCCCGATCGTCGTCGGCGGCACCGGGCAGTACGTCCGCGCGCTGCTCGACGGATGGAGCGTCCCCGAGGTCCCGCCCGACGCGGAGCTGCGCCGGGAGCTGGAGGAGCGCGTCGAGCGCGAGGGCGCCGGGGCGCTCCACAGGGAGCTTGCAGCCCTGGACCCGGAGGCTGCAGCGCGGCTGGACCCCCGGAACCCACGCAGGGTCATCCGGCGGCTGGAGGTAATCCGGTCGCCCCAAGCCGCGGACGACACTGCCGCGCGGGACAGTCAGCAGCCGCTCGACGCGGTCGTCGTCGGCCTGACGCTGGAGCGCGACGCGCTCTACCGCCGCGTCGACGACCGCGTCGACGACATGCTGCGCGCCGGTTGGGTAGGGGAGGTGGAGAGGCTGCTCGCCCGCGGCTACGGCGTCGATCTGCCGTCGATGTCGAGTATCGGATACCGGGAGATCGCCGGCCACCTCTCAGGCGGCGCGCCTCTGGGCGAGACGGCGAACGAGGTCAAGAGGCGCACCCGCAGGTTCGCGCGGCAGCAGTACGCCTGGTTCCGCCTCGACGACGAGCGCATCCGGTGGTTCGACGCCTCGCCCGAGGGCGCGGACGCCGCGGTAGCTCATGCTTCCGAGGCCCTCGGGGCGTAGCTGCAAGGCTTCGCGCCGCGCCGGCAGGTGGAGAGGGGCTCCGTGCTACAATGGCGCATCGTCTCGGCTGGGCCGCTTCGAGGGCGTCAGACAGCACGCCGGAACGGGTCGCCAGGAGAGCAGCGTTGAGATTCACCAAGATGCACGGGGCTGGCAACGACTACGTGTACGTCGACGGGCGTGGACGGGAGCTCGACTGGCCGATGCTGTCCGCCGCGATGAGCGACCGCCACACCGGCGTCGGGTCAGACGGCCTGATCGTCCTGATGCCGTCCGACGACGCCGATCTGCGCATGGCGATGTTCAACGCCGACGGCTCCGAGGGCAAGATGTGCGGCAACGGCATCCGCTGCCTGGTCGCCTTCGCCATGGACCGCGGCATGGTGCCGAACGACCGCAAGCGCGTCGACGTCGACACGCTGTCGGGCCCGCGTTGGGTCGAGCCGGTGTGGGAGAACGGCCGGTTCGCCGCCGCCGTCGTCGGCATGGGTGAGCCCATCCTGAACGCCGCGGACGTCCCGGTCGTAGCTCCCGGCCACGAGACCGTGTTCGATTACCCGCTGCGGGTGGACGGCCACGACTTCAGCTTAAGCTGCGTCTCGATGGGCAACCCGCACGCGGTGGCGTTCCTCGACAGCCCGGTTGCCGACCTGAAGCTGCACGAGATCGGCCCGGTCGTCGAGCACCACCCGATGTTCCCCGAGCAGGTCAACTTCGAGATCGCCAATGTCGTCGACGGCGGCAGGATCGAGGCCCGCGTCTGGGAGCGCGGCTCGGGCATCACGATGGCCTGCGGCACCGGCGCCTGCGCCGTCGCGGTCGTCAGCCGCATCCAGTCGCGCACCGGCGACCGCGTCGCCGTATCGCTGCCGGGAGGCGACCTGACGATCACCTGGCCGGGCAGCGGCGAGGTGCTCATGGAGGGCCCGGTCGCCACCGTGTTCGAGGGTGACTGGCCGGACTGAGCGCCCGTCGGCGATTCCGAGCGCCAGCTAACTTAAACGTAAAGAGCTATCCGAGGACGCCATGAAGTTCGCGAGCAGGATCGGCCGAGTCCCACCTTACCCGTTCGTAGAGATCAGTCGGAAGATCGCGGCCAAGAAGGCGGACGGAATCGACGTCATCAGCTTTGGCATCGGCGATCCCGACATACCGACGCCCGACTTCGTCGTGGATGCCCTGCGGGAAGCCTCCCTCGACCCGCCGAACCACCGCTACCCCGAGAGCGACGGGCTGCCCGAGTTCAAGGCCGCCGTCGCGGACTGGTACCACAGGCGCTTCGGCGTGACGCTCGACGGAGACACCGAGGTCCTGTCGCTCATCGGTGCGAAGGAGGGCATCGGCCACGCGTCGTTCTGCTTCATCGAGCCGGGCGCCGTAGCCCTGGTGCCGGACCCGGGCTATCCCGTCTACGCGGTCGGCGCCATGTTCGCCGGCGGCGATAGCCACTTCATGCCGCTGGAGCGCGAGAACGGCTTCCTCCCTGACTTGGACGCTATCCCGGAGGACGTCGCGCGCCGGGCCACCCTCATGTGGCTGAACTACCCGAACAACCCTACCGGCGCCGTCGCGGAGGCCGACTACTTCAGCAAGGCGATCGACTTCGCGCGCAGGTACGAAATCGCGCTCCTGCACGACGCCTGCTACAGCGAGGTCGCTTACGACGGCTACCGGCCGATCAGCTTCCTAGAGGTCGAGGGCGCGAAGGAAGTCGGGCTCGAGTTCCACTCGCTCTCCAAGTCGTACAACATGACCGGCTGGCGCCTCGGGATGGCCGTCGGCAACGCAGAGATGATCGACAGCCTCATGGTCGTCAAGTCGAACCTCGACTCCGGCGTGCCCCAGGCGATCCAGCAGATGGGCATGGCGGCGATGGCGAGGCCGCCCGAGTCGGTCGACGAGCGCAACGAGGTGTACAAGCGGCGCCGCGACGTGGTGTGCGCCGCGCTGAACGGCATCGGCCTGCACGTAGAGCCGCCGATGGCCAGCCTGTACATCTGGGCGCCCGTGCCCGACGGCTACGACTCGGCCGGGTTCGCGGAGGCCGTGCTCGAGGGCTGCGACATAGTCGTCTCGCCCGGCTCCAGCTACGGCGACCACGGCGAGGGCTACATCAGGCTGTCGTTGACGCTATCGGACGCCGACCTCGACCGCGCCGTCGACCGGCTCGCCTCGTGGACTATCCCAGAGCCTTCAGGAGAATGACATCGCGCGCAAACGGATAGCTACGGCCCACCGCCAGGAGCGGGCGCTGCTCGTCGGGGTCGAGATCAAGAAACGGCGTCAGCCCCTGTCCCTCCAGGACTCCGTCGAGGAGCTGGGCGAGCTCGCCCGCAGCGTGGGCGCCCGCGTCGTACGCACCGTCACCCAGCGGCTGAACAGGCCCACCCAGACCTATCTCGGCAAGGGCAAGGTCGAGGAGGTGCTCGAACACGTCAAGAGCGGCCGTATCGACACGGTCGTCTGCGACGACGAGCTTACTTCCACGCAACAGCGCAACCTGGAGAACGCGCTGAAGGACGTCAAGGTCATCGACCGCACGGCGCTGATTCTCGACGTATTCGCCGGACGCGCCCAGACGCGCGAGGGACGCTTGCAGGTCGATCTGGCGCAGCACGAGTACCTGCTTCCCAGGCTGGCGGGCCAGTGGTCGCACCTGGAGCGCCTCGGCGGCGGGATCGGGACGCGAGGCCCCGGGGAGACCCAGATCGAGACGGACCGCAGGCTCGTGCGCGACAGGATACAGCGGCTCAAGAAGTCCCTGGACGACGTGCGGAGGCACAGGGGCCAGCACCGGGCCCGACGGCGCAGGCAGGGGCTCCCCGTCGCAGGCCTGGTCGGATACACGAACGCGGGCAAGAGCACGCTGCTGAACAGCCTTACCGGGGCTTCCGTGGACGCCGAGGACAGGCTGTTCTCGACCCTCGACCCGGTCACCCGGAACGTCCGGCTGCCGTCGGGCCGCGACCTGCTGGTCACCGACACGGTGGGGTTCATCCAGAAGCTGCCGCCCTCGATCGTCGCCGCCTTCAGGGCGACCGTCGAAGAGGCGCAGGACTCCACCATCATCGTCCACGTGGTCGACGTCACGCACCCGAACGCGGGCACGCAGGCCGACGTGGTCGAGGGCGTGCTTGCGGACCTCGGGATCGCCGAGCAACCCAGGATCCTGGCGCTGAACAAGGTCGACCTGCTGGAAGACGACGTAGCCCCGCTGCTAAGGAGCGAGCTCGCGGAGGCCGAGGCGCGGGCGCACCAGGCCGTGTTCGTTTCGGCGAAGACCGGCGAGGGGCTGGACAGGCTGCTCGCCGAGATGGACGCGCTGCTGCAGTCCGCGGACGAGCCCGCCGGACTTGCGTCCGGGACGGTACGCTGAGGCTGACGAGCCTATCTGGCGGATAGCCGGTAGCCGAGGAACCTGAACTCGCCCCAGTCGTCGAAATACGGCTCTATCTGCGCGGGTTCCAGCCCGTAGTGCTCCCGGAAGAAGCGGGTCACGGCTGAGTCCACGGGCACCCGGCTGTAGTCGTGCAGTAGCATAGCGACGTGGCTGGCCGCGTACGGGCCTATTCCGGGCAGCGCGATGAGCTCGTCGTAGGTGATCCGGTCTTCGGCGCCGTTTCCATCCTCGTCCATCAGGCCACTCGCCAGCAGCCTCTCGGTCGAGGCCAGCAGGTGCGGGGCGCGGAAGCCCAGCCGCCCGACCTCCCTCAGCCCGCTCTCGCCGGCTTCAAGGACGTCTCGCGGCGTTGGAAACGTTCCGCTGCCCAGGGAGGCTACGAGCGCCCTGGTCATGCGCAGCGTGCCCGCCCAGGATATCTGGATCGTGCACACGGTCTTCGCGAAGTCCTCGTAGAACGTGCTGCCGCGCAGGAAGCGCCCGCCTCCGCTGCGGACGGCCTCCGCGGCGTCCGGATCGAGCCGCGCCGCCGTCTCGATAGCCGGCCGCGGGTCCCAGTCCGTCGACAGCCACCGCGCCACGCGTCGTCGCGCCGCCTCGACGTCTTCGTCGCCGACCTCGCGGCCACTGACTCTCACCCGCACGGCTCCAGGCCCGTGCTGCGTCGCCTCGACTTCGACGTACGGACCAGACGGCAGTCGCTCCGGCCGCGACAGCGTGCCGGCCGCGGCGTCCCACTCCCAGGGCGCCAGGAGACACCAGCCGTGGCTTTGCACCGTCTCGACGAGCGAAACGGCGTGCGGCGATTCGATGATGGCGCTCCGGACGATCACCTGCGCATTCTAGCCGTCGTCGCCGGAAAGCACACGCGACAGTCAGGCGGCGGTAGGGGAGGGACGGGCCACCGCGTCGGGCGGCTCTGAGTCCTGCGGCCTCGTACAGCCCGCGAGAGATGGTCGGAGGTACTCTGGGGCCGCTGTGCCTGTTTCGAGGGCCTCTGCCGTCGTCGTCGAGGGAGCCTGCTACTTACCTGCGGGGAACCGTGGCGTGAATGGTTCGCACTATACATATTATGTCGAGTACGCCATATGGAATTCAGCCCTGAAAGGGGCCAGGCGTGTTTTCAGGGGGTGCCGGCGCTCTGCCGCGGCCCGGGGGTTGCCGGCCCGGCTGCGACGGTTATCAGGTCCCGCTTGTGGAGCTCCGACAGGATCGAGAGGCCGAGCTCGTCGAGTCGGTCGCGGCGAAACGTCAACGGCGCGAAGCCGGGATTGGCCGCGACCTGCTCGGGGGCCCCTTCCTCGAGCGTGAGGACTCTCGTGCCGTGGAGGACCGACGCCGCGCCGAGCTGGTACATGAGCTTGTCCCGGCGCTTGTCCTCGCGGCGGCCGGCCCAGTGATCGTCCGTGGGCGTCGCGAAGACCAAGACTGCGCCGGAGCTTTCCCGGAGCTGCCGGGCGACCGTCTCCGCGATCGGGTGCACGGTGTCGTAGTCGCTCTCGACGACGCGGTGTGGCACGTCGAACGACGCCAGGATGCCCGCCACGTAACCCGCGAGGTCCGAGTTGCCGGCGTGGCCGATGAAGATCGGCCTGGGCTCTTCGGACGGCGTCTCCTCCGGTGGCGCGTCCCAGGGCTCGGGCTCTTCCACCGGAACGGCCTCGGCCTGCACGTGGCCGTTCACGGGCGTTGGTCCCCCGTCGCTCGAAGCGGGCTCGGCGCGGGCGCCTCCGAGGCTGACGTAGTGGGAGCCCCGGCTCTCGACGAAGAGGCTGGCCGTCATGCCGTTCTGCTTGGCGATCTCCAGGCACTCGGACGCCAGCTCGGGGTCGACGCCAAGGTCGCGTTGCAGGATGTCGACGGCGTTGACGTCCTCCGGAAGCCGCTTGCCGTCCAGCAGCTCGAAGAAGCGGCGGAACAGGTCCGGTTTGAGCGCGGCCTCCCGGACGGCGGTCCGATGGGCATCCGCGTCATCGGAGCCGTGGACCGACTCCCCCAGCGGCGTCAGCGCTATGGTGTCGTCCCGGTAGCCGCCCTCGGTCAGTCCGTACATCGAGGCGGAGTTCAGCTTCTGCGTGAACCCGCTGCTGGACGGCGTAGTGCCAAGCGACTGGGCCAGCCGTATGCGCTCGTAGGGCCTGGCGGCATTCTCGTTGTAGATTGCGTCGGAGATCGTCAGGGCCTCTTCCAGCGTGTGCACCGGATAGGGCCTGGTCTTCCGCGTCCTCTTCTTGATGTTGGAGCTGCTCTCCGGCTCCTGGGCCATCGCCGATTGCTCCGTCCCAGTCTATGCCGGATATTAGATTAGTCCCAGACCAGTGTCAAACGAAAGGTCAGGCCGGGGGAAATGCGCTCTCGTATCGGACGGGGCCGGGGACTGCGAGGGGGGTGCTGCGAAATCCAAAACGGGTGTTTGCCTCGTATCTCTACATAAGCCGATGCGCTTGCGTTATCGCATGGGCGCGGACGGCGTGTAGCCGACCCTTACGGCGGCAGTCCAGCAATATACGCCCAAGTGCTAGAATTGGCTTGATAACCCCCTCAGGAGATAGCGCTTTGCACAAACTACTCAGAGCCGCCTGGGCTGCTCCGCTACTGCTCGCGGTGCTGGTCTTCGCCGCGGCCGCTTGCGGAGACGATTCCGGGGAGCCCGCCGTGGACGCGCCGTCCGCAGCCGTATCCGCCGGCGTGGACGCGCCCGACGCCGACGCGAGAACCGCAGACGCCCCATCTCTGACAGAGGTCGCCACCCCCGTGGGCGATTTGGGCGAGACGCCCAGGGAGCTGCCGGAGGACCTCAAGGCGATCTGGGAGGCCTGGGTGCTGCTGAACCGCGAGTACGTAGACAAGGAGAAGCTCGCCGACCCGGACGACTTCACCGAGGCCGCGATCAGGGGAATGACCAGTGTGCTCGAGGACAGCGGGACCTACTACCTGCCGCCCAGGGTGGCCTCGTCGATGCGACAGGACATACAGGGCAGGTTCGAGGGGATCGGCGCGCACGTCAACATGAACGCCGCCGGCAAGCTGCTGATCGTCGCGCCAATCGAAGGAAGCCCCGCCGAGGAGGCGGGCATACTCGCGGGCGACACCATCCTGGAGGTCGACGGAGAGAGCATCGAAGGACTGTCCCTGATGGAGGCTGTCGCGAAAATCAGGGGTCCGCGGGGTACCATCGTGCGGCTGCTCGTGCTCCATCTCGGGGCCCTCGACCCCATCGAGATTCCCGTACGCCGCGGCGTCATCCCGCTGACGAGCGTCCGCCTGCGCAGCGAGGAAGGCGACCGCTTCGCGCACATACGCATAACCGACCTGTACGCCAACACGCCCGAGCAGCTCAAGGAGAAGCTGCAGGAGGCACTGGACGGCGGCGCCGAAGGACTGATCCTGGACATCAGGACCAATCCTGGCGGCATCCTGGACGCCACCATCCAGGTCGCGAGCGAGTTCCTGGACGATGGCCTCGTGATGTACAGCGTCGACGGAGATGGCAACAGGAGGGACTACGTGGTGCGCCGTGGCGGGATCGCCAGGGACATCCCGATGGTCGTCCTGATCAACGAGTTCACGGCCAGCGCCCCAGAGATCATCGCCGGCGCCCTGCAGGACCACGGCAGGGCCAAGATCATCGGGGCTACGTCGTTCGGCAAGGGCAGCGTCAACATCCCCCGCGAGCTGAGCAACGGCGGCGGCATATCGATCACCATCCGCAAGTGGTACACGCCCGATGGACGACTCATCGACGGCGAGGGGATCATCCCGGACGTCGAGGTCACCCACCGGGACCCGCAGAAAGCCGACATCATGCAGCTCGAGAGGGCCGTAGAGGAGTTGGAGATCCTGCTCGGCCAGAGCACCGCCGCCGGATGACAGCCAATGGCCGGAACGTCGCCGTCAACCGGCGGGCGCGGTTCCAGTACGACATCCTGGACCGGGTCGAAGCGGGACTCGTGCTGCTCGGAACCGAAATCAAGGCGATCAGGGAGGGCCGGGCCAACCTGAGCGACGCCTACGCGCGGCCGGAGGGCGGCGAGCTCTGGCTCGTCAACGCGCACATCTCGCAGTACTCGGCAGGCGGCGCAAACAGCCACGATCCGAAGCGGCCGCGCAAGCTCCTTCTGCACAAGGACGAGATAGCCAGCCTGTCGAGCCAGGTGCTCGAAAAGCGGCTGACGCTCGTGCCGCTGAGGCTGTACCTGAAACGCCATCGCGCCAAGGTGGAGCTCGGCCTCGCCAGGGGCCGCAAGAGCCATGACAAGCGCAGAGCGCTCATCGAGAAGGAGCGCGAGCGGGAAGCGCGGGACGCGATCAGGCGGGACGCGTAGTCCAGGACACGGGCCGCGGGGGCTCCCCGCCCTCTTTCCCACCGGCCGCCTGGGGGAGGTTCTCCGTGCGTCTGGCGCGGCGAATGCCCTGGGCGGAACCGGGGGAAAGTCCTCTCCCCTGCGATTGATGGAGACCTCCCGATCGGGGACAAAAGAAACGGGCCCGGGCTCTCGGCGTCTCCGCTTCGTGCGGAATCCGCCTTCGCAATCCGGGCCCGTACGGTTTCGGGGCTTGCCGCAGCCCCCGGGAGCTATTCGGGGGCTGCGGACCGGGGACCTACTGCGATACCTTCTTGACCTCGAGGTATTCGCCCGGCGCCAACGCTACCCGCTGGACGTCGATACCCAGCTTGAGCAGCCAGTAGCCTAGGGTGGCCTTGCTCACGCCGATCTCGTCGGCGGTCGCCGAGAGGCCGCGCTCCGTCACCAGGGGCGGAAGCATCACCTCCAGGGGCTGCTGAAACCTCTCCTCTACGGCCGCCATCTTCTTTGTTTTTCTGCGCATCATCGTGGGTAGCCTCCTGAGCTTAGTGCTATATAATCTATCGCCCCTTTTCAAGTCCGTCAACGGCTTTTCAGTCCTTTTCTAAGATATTTCTAAGCGTTGCCGCATGCGTCGGCGCCCGTGTCCATGGGAGTTGCGGGAGGACCTGGGCGGCAGGCGCTGCCCTATCTGACAACAGCAACCCATACAGGAGATTGCCGTATAGCTTAAGTAGCTGTTCGTCGCCCAGACAGGGGAAACGCGAGGCTGCGGGCTATAATCTTGACGCCGAAGCGGTGGTCGTCCGGCCCGGAGGCGGGCCGCGTAGGATCGGCATAGGAGGGCGCGCGGGGCAGCTGCGGATGCTTCTGCCTCGCGGAGCAAGGACGCCGGGTGTTGGGACCCGGGTGAAGAGTCGGTGACTATGGGACTGTCGACTATCAGGGCCATTCGCCGAAACCACGCCGTGGAGCACGGCACGGTCGAGGTGTTGCTGTCCGGCCAGTCCCCTACCCCACTCGGAGGCCTGGCGACGCTGTGGGGCTTCTTCGTCGTGGGCCAGGCGCCGCGGGACCTGGTGGGTGACGCGGCTGCGGAGGCGCTGGCGCGGCTTGGCGGCGGCGAGGCCGATCTCGCCGTGTCGCCCTACTGCGGGACGAACCTCGTCGTCGGCGCCGTCATCGCCGGAGCGGTCGCCGCCCTGCTGACGCGGCGCTCGACCGGCCGGCTGCGCCACGTCCGCGCGGCCGCGGCCGGAATGCTGGTTGCCGCCCTGCTTCGCGGTCCCGTGGGCAAAGAGGTGCAGCGCCGGCTGACGACCCTGGCGGACGTTACGGGGCTCAGGATCGTGTCGGTGCGGTCCGTGCGGCTTGGCCGCTACTACGTCTCCTTCGTGCGCACGTCAGGCGGACGTTGATTTGGCCTGCCGTATCCGTCATTGCGGCGGACCGCGGTCCAGTTGGCCGCGGGGTGCACCACCAATGGTCTCGGTCCTGCCGATCATCGAGTCATCGAGTCGTCGAAAGACGTTGACCGGATTCGAACGACGTTGCTAGACTTTGATGTGTCGTCCCTGTAGCTCAGTGGATAGAGCGGCTGCCTTCTAAGCAGCGGGTCGCGGGTTCGAATCCTGCCAGGGACGCTGTTTTTCGTCGTCTGCCTTTGGCCCCACCTAGGCGGACGCTACCATTCAGGGAACCCTCTCATAGTGGGTCCGGCGTCCCTCTCGTACCCGCAGCAGAGCCATCGGCACGTACACCGTTCATCCAGACTTCTCCCCTGGGACCCGCCCCTCGATCTCGGTACCGAAGACCAGGAGGAGTGGCTCGATTTCGGCCCATCGTATTCCGGAGCGAACAGGCGCCTGCGAGGCTTCTTCCGCCGGGTGTCCGATTCTGTCCGGGGCGTCGTAACGTGTAGAATCGGCACCCAGACACCGACACGAGGAACCCACAATGACTCTTCACGAGCCCCTTTCCGTAGCGTTGGTTGGAACCGGGAACCGGTCGCGGCAGGTCTATCGTCCGCTCTTCGAGGCGTTGAAGCCGTGGATGAAGCTCGTGGCCGTGTGCGACCCGGTGCGCGACTCGGCCGATGCCTTTGCCGAAGCAGCCGGCGTTCCCGCCTTCTACGACCTGCGGGAGCTGGTCAGAGCCCGTCCGATGGAGGCGGCGCTGGTCGTCACGCCGGTCCCTTCACACCACTCGATTGCCGTCTATCTCCTGTCCCACGGCATCCCGGTGAACGTCGAGACCAGCATGTCTTCCCTTCTGGTCCAGGCCCAGGAGATGGTGGCCGCCGCCCGCGACAACAACGCCATTCTGCGCGTCGGCGAGAACTTCTTCCGGTTCCCCTTCGACAGGATGATGCGCCTGGTAGCCGACGACGGGTTCGTCGGCCCCATCAAGCGGCTCACCTGCTGGCACGACCACACCGGGTACCACAACAACTCTCGCTGGATATCGTTCTTCGGCGCACATCCGGTCGCGGTGCAGGCCATATCCCACACCATGCCCGCCGCTCCCCACTACCAGCTGCCCCACCGCTACTACGAGACCGAGGGCTATCGCGCCCACTTCTTCTGGTTCCCGGACGACGCGCTGGTGATCGACCACTCCGGGAACATGAAGAGCATGCTGGGGCGCTATCCGCGGCCCGGATACACGGAGTTGGCCGGCGCCCGCGGGTCGATCGTCCAGCAGGCCCTGCACAGGGGACTGGGCAAGGCCGAGGTCCGCTATTGCTCCGACGAGGCCCTCAGGGCGGGGGCTGGCATCGCCGACCAGGTCTTTCCGATCGAGCACGTCAACGACGATAGCGACTGGCTCTCCTCGCATGTCGATCTGCCGACCGGGCGGATCGAATACGTCAACGACCACCGGCCGGGCCGGACGGCCTACAACAGCCGGGAGTACTACGGAGCGGCGGTCATGGGGCATATCGTCGACTTCGCCGAGACTGTCCGTGGGCTTCGCAGCTCCGAATACACGGACCAGGACGCGCTCATGGCGATGATGATGGAAGTCGCGACGCGCGAGTCGGCCATCGACAGCGGGGTACGCCTCGAGCTGCCACTCGAAGGCGATCTCGAAAGCGAGGCGCTGCTGCGCGCGGAACAGGAGCGAGAGTACGGCGTCGACCCCCTCGATATCGAGGCGATGATGTCGATCAGGTACCCCCAACCGTAGTTCAAGACCAGGGCCTGTTCATGCCTATCGGCCGGAGAGCCAGGTTCAAATGGCTCCAGGGGCGCTGGAACTCGGGCCACGGGCCCCAGTCTCCCGGATCGTGTGTCTGATTGCCACTAGGGCAGACACGCCCTAGTGTCCTAACAGGACGGCTAGCCCGGCCTGTTGACGGCCTACCAGTCCCCCGCGATGTGGCCGCTTTGACCAAATTCGTGGGACGCGCTGAACAGAGGGAGCTCCGGCAGTTCTTGTCGGCTTTGAAGACGCGTGCTTGATTGACAGCCGCGCAGACAGTTGGATAGAATCACGATGCGGTTGGGAGGGTTGCCACGGCGATCCGCTTAGCCACTGGCTAACCTGGCTGCATTCCCCTCCCCCTTGGCCACCGTGCGACTCCTGCCTTGCCATGCATCTCCTATACCTTGACGACGCTGGATCCGCCGGTAACCCGAGTGAGCAATACCTCGTTCTTGGTGGCGTCTCGGTGTTTGAGGCGCAGGCGCACTGGATCACACAGCAACTGGACACGTTGGCAGAGGACATCAACCCTGGCGAACCCCACAGTGTCGAGTTCCACGCTTCGGAGATTTTCTCGCGCCGAAGTCAGCCGTGGAAAGGACTAACGCAAGAGGAAGCACGGGGCACGATCAAGTCTGTCCTTTCCGTACTCGCAGACGCTTATGAGTCGGCCCGGGCTTTTGCATGCGTCGTTCACAAGGCATCCTATCCGAATCAAGACCCGTTGGAAATCGCCTTCGAAGACCTCTGCAGCAGGTTCGACCAGTACTTGCTGCGCCTGCGCAACAGCGGCGACGCGCAGCGTGGACTCGTGATACTCGACAGGAGTGCCCACGAGACGACCCTTCAGCAGATGTCGGTCGGGTTCCGGACGTTGGGCACAAGTTGGGGTGTCATTAGGAATCTGGCAGACACGCCGCTCTTCGTGGACTCTCGGGCGTCCCGCGTTATTCAGTTGGCTGACCACGTCGCTTATGCTGTGTTCCGACGATATCAGGCCGGCGATACTCAATACCTTGACCGCATCGCCAGCAAGTTCTATTCGGTGGATGGGGTCGTTCACGGTCTAGCGCACAAGGAGCCAGGCAAACCGGATTGTATGTGCATCGCCTGTCTCAGTAGAAGGTCGAGCGGTACGCCGGTGGAATAGTAGAGTGCTTGGCCGACCGGTTGTTCAGGCACTCGGCGTGTGTGCGGATTGTGGGAACACTTCCCGTGAACGCCCTGTCGCGTATCTAAGTGCTAATCCCGCCTGGGACGCCAGGTCTGCCTGCGAGACAGGCGCCCTGAGCCTCGGTGTAGAGCTCCGAAGGCGAGACGGGCGCCATTGCTCCCCGGCTCCCCCCGGCCCGACCCCAGGGCTCAGGGCCGGCTGTTGTGACAGGGCCGGTCACGCCGTATCATCTGGCCGCGCCACTGCGCAGATCGCCACCCACGGGAGGGCACGATGTACTACCGAAGACCGCTGCACAACCTGAGCGGCATCCTCAGCCCCCTGCCGACCGAGCGCTACGTGATGATGACCATGGGCGGCTACTGGCCCGTGATCCAAAAGCTCCACAACGGGCATCTGGGCGTGGCGACGCGCGACGGCGACTTCCACATGGGCGAGAGGGGCCGGCTCATCTTCGTCCACTCGCCGGACGGCGGCGAGTCCTGGAGCCACTCCATCGTCATTTCGCAGGACGGCCCCGACAACCGCAACCCCGCTTTCGGCGTGACCGCGAAGGGCACCCTGCTGGCGGCGTTCATCAAGCAGGTCAACTACACCGACGGGCGGTACGACACCCGGGAGGCAGGGCTGACGCCGCTGTACGTGGCGCGCTCGGACGACCACGGGCTCACTTGGACGACGGACCTGGCGATTGTCGATGGCGGCGAGCTGATGATGACCTCGCCCTTCGGGAAGATGATCACCCGCGCGGACGGCGGCGTCATGATGACGTACTACACAGGCGGCACCGTCTACCACATCACGTCCCACGACGACGGGCTCACGTGGAGCGCCCCCACCCTGATTTCGGACGCGGGGTTCGACGAGACGAGCCTCTGCGACCTGGGTGGCGGGAGCATCCTGGCCATAATGCGCGGCACTGGGGAAGGGTCTGTGTCGCAGGTGCGCTCGGACGACGACGGGGCGACCTGGTCGGAGCCCGAGCAGCTCACGGAAGCGACGGAGCACCCGGCCGACATCATCAAGCTGGCGGACGGTCGGCTGCTGCTCACGTACGGCAGACGGACCACGCCCTACGGGATACTGGGCCTGGTGAGCCGGGACGACGGCAGGACGTGGGACACCGGGAACCGGCTGTTGCTGGTCGCCGACGCGGGCGAGGACCAGGGCTATCCCAGCAACATCCAGCGCGACGACGGTGCTATCGTGACGGTCTACTACTCGGACATGCACGTCGCCCGCCGCCACCCGCCCCGCGAGGTCATAGGCGTCCACGGCGCAGCCGTCATCTACAGGCCGGAAGACCTGCCCTGAGTGGCCTTGGATGTAGCGGCTTCGAGGCCGAGATGAGCATGGTCCAATAGGAAGTAGAAAGCAGCGAGGAGGGAGAATCGCCCGCCCTGACACGCCACGATCTCCCCTTACGATAGACGGCCAGCAATCTCGCCCTCATCCCGCTGGTCTCAGTATTGGCCGCAACACCCGGAGCCTGGTAGCACCTGATGCGAGGAAGGTCGCCTTCGTCGGCGACAAGCCGCCCGCGGAGGGCTTCTGGGAGGACGCGCATTGAGGGTCCATACGATCGGGTTTACGAAGAAGCCCGCGTCGGAGTTCTTCAGCCTGCTGCGCGACGCGGGTGTCAGGCGCCTGGTGGACGTGCGGCTCAACAACGTCTCGCAGCTCGCCGGCTTCGCCAAGAGAGACGACCTCGCGTACTTCCTGCGCGAGATCTGCGGGATCGAGTACGCTCATCTGCCCGAGCTGGCGCCGACCAAGGAGATGCTGGCCGCCTACCGGAAGGGGCAGATGGACTGGGACGCGTACGAGCGCCAGTTCCTGGCCCTCATGGACCAACGGCGGATCGCGGACAGGGTTGCCGAGGACACGATCGCCGACTCCGCCCTGCTGTGCAGCGAGGACACCCCGGAGCGCTGCCACCGCCGCCTCGTCGCGGAGTATCTCGACCAGCGCTGGGGGGGCGTGGCGATCGTCCACCTCGGGTAGATCGTCACAGTTCGAGTCCCTGGCATAGCCTATGATGGCGTATTGGCCTGGCCCGGTGCGCCGAGGAAGGACACGGCCATGCGGATCAGAGCGGCCGTCCCGGCTGACGCCGCTTCCAAAGCCCGCGTCCACGTCGACTCGTGGCGCGAGACGTACCCCGGCATCGTGCCGGCCGAGTACCTGGCCAGCCTCTCGTACCGGAAGAGGGAGGCGGTCTGGATGGACATCCTTGCCGCGGGACGGCCGGCGGAGTGCAACTTCGTCGCGGAAGCCGCATCGGGCGAGATCGTAGGCTTCGCCGGAGGTGGGCCGGAGGGCGAGGGCAACCGGCCGTATGCGGCCGAGCTGTACGCCATCTACGTGCTCGCAGAGCACCAGCGCGCGGGGTTGGGCCGCCGGCTCGTCTCAGCCGTCGCCGGGCGGCTGCTGAGCGACGGCCTGCGCACCATGCTGGTGTGGGTGCTGGAGGACAACCGCCCGGCCTGCCAGTTCTACGAGGCCCTCGGCGGGACGATTGTCGACCGCACGACCGTTACGATGGGGGCGCGGAACTTCCGGAGCTGGCCTACGGCTGGAATGACATGCATCGCCTGAACCTGGAGGACTACCACTGATGGCCAAGAGCGGCGTGGAAGTGAACATGACCCCTTCGCATCCCGGCGACTTCATTCGCACGGAGATCGTCGAGGAACTCGGCCTGAGCGTGACGGCGGCGGCCGATATCCTGGGTGTGCGGCGGGCCACGCTCTCCGATCTGCTGAACGGCAAGGCCGCGCTGTCGCCCGAGATGGCTCTGCGTGTCGAGATGGCATTCGGCGTCGGCATGGACATGCTGTTGCGGATGCAGGCCTGGTACGACGCCTCCCAGATGCGTGCCCGCGCAGACGAAATCAGCGTCCAAAGGTACCAGCCAGCCTGAATTCTTCCTGGACTCGGCAGCTCGCGGGTCGCCTTGCGGTCGTTCAGAGCGCCGGGCCTACCTGTAGTGGCGCTGGAGCTCCGAGACGTATTGGGCGCCCAGTTGGTCGGCGTTGTCGTCGAGCCAGTCCGAGAGGCGGGTCGTTCCTGTTGGTTCCTGGCCGGACCTGGACACGAGGAGGTCGGCGGTCAGGCCGTCGATCTCGTCGCGGGTCAGGACGACGTCCCTGACGAGCAGGCCGATCATCCGCGCGCCGAGCATCGCCGCCCAGGGGGGTACGTGGACGATGCGGGACGACGCGCCGGCCTTGTCGGCGATGAGGCGGACCATCTCCTCGTAGCTGAGCACGTCGGGCCCCACGGCGTCGAGCTCGGCGTTGTCGTTGCCTTCGGCGGCGCGGAGGGCCAGGTCGGCGAGGTCCTCCACAAAGATGGGCTGGACCCGGTATTTTCCCGAACCGGGTATGGGATGAATGGGGAACCTTCTCAGGAGCCAGGCGACGTTGTTGAGGAGGATGTCTTCCGGGCCGAAGATGATGGCGGGCCTGAGGATGGCGTGAGAGACTCCCGACGCCTCGAGCGCCCTTTCGACCAGCGCCTTGCCCCGGAAGTACGGCAGCGGCGAGTCGAGCTCGGCGTTCGTGATGCTGACGTGCACGACGCGGCGCACGCCGGCCGCCTTCGCGACGCGAAAGAGCGTGTGCGAGTTGCGGGCCGCCGCGTCGTGGGTGAGGCCTCCCCAGGCGAACCGAATCCAGTACGTGTTGAAGAGCGTGTCGACGCCCTCGAGGCTGCGGGTCAGCGCGCCGGGGGCGTCGAAGTTGTACGGGTGGGCCTCTACCCTGCCGTCGAAGAGCCCGGCGCGCTCCGGCCGGCCGGTCAGCGTCCGCACCGTGTCGCCGCGGTCCAGCAGCCGGCGCGCGATGTACCTGCCGGTGTATCCCGACGCGCCGGTGACTACGTGTGTTGCCGGTTTGGCCATTGCGCCGCGGCGGTGGGCCGCCCTAGACGAGCTCCCAGCGGTCCGGGCTGATGCCCCGGGCGTCGTGGGCCATGCCGGGCGGGCGGTTTCCGCGGGTGAAGTCGTCGTAGTGGGTGTTCGGGTCCTTGAACAGCTCGCGCACGTGCTCTGGCAGCGCGGCCACCTTGTCGGCGTCCCAACCGGGGTGTGGGGACGGCGGGCCGCACCAGCCGGGGCGGTAGGCGTACGCGACCATCTCCCGGTCCTTGTCGCTCCTGTTCGGGTAGTTGCCGTGGAATACCCGGTGGTTGATGAACACCGCCGAGCCCGCCCTGGCCGTGACCATCGTCTCGTCGGGGTGTTCCTGGTACCGGGTGAAGTAGTTGCCCTCCGAGTGGAGGCTCAGGTGGGAGTACGGGATCACGCGGAACGGCGACCGCTCCGGCGTGAGGTCGTTCAGGTAGTAGAGCACGCGGACGGTGACGTGCGGAGCGGTGCCGCCGACTGCGTCGGTGTGGATCGCCATGCCGGGGTGGCCCGGCTCAGACCGAGCGTAGTCGCCGCGCCAGCAGATGATGTCTTCGCCCAGCAGAGCCCTCAGGAACGCGATGGTCTTCGGGTTCGCGGCCAGCTCGGCCACCTCGCCTCCCATGAACATGACCTGGCTGGCCGTCCGCTGGCGTTCGGAGTAGTCCATGCCCATCGTCTCGAGCGTCCTGACCTGCGCCTGGATCCGCTCGATCTGCTCGGCCGACAGCATGTCGGGAATGAGCAGGTAGCCCTCAACCTCGATCTGGCGGATGCGCTCTCCCAGGGTCAGCTTGGACCAGTCGCGGTCGTCTATGCGTGGTACGACGGTGGGCAGCTCTACCATTCCATTACCTCTCCGGGTGGGTGCTCGGCGGCAGTATACGCCGAGAAGGCGGCGCGCCGCCAGCCGGAGCCCGAACGTCTGAACTGTGATTCGTGTGATTTGGTGACGGAGATGATGGGCGCGACGCTTACCGGCTGCACGACGCCGACCCACTCCTCTCGCGTGTCCTGGCAAGAGGGCGGAGGGCGGGCGCGAGCGTGCGGCGTTTCGTATCGAGTGCATCGGAGGCCACAGGCCGGGGCTAACCTTCGAGGAGTCCGCCGCTCCCGAGGACTCTCCAGAACGTCTCGTCGGCTATGGATACGATCTCGCCGGCGAGGCTGCGGGTGATGTGCTCGCCCTCGGCCGAGTGGGTGCCGGCGATATGGGCGATCTGCTCGGGCAGTCCTGCGGTCAGGGCTACGAAGACGCCGAAGAGAGGGTGGCGCAGGGACGGTGAGCCGGTGATGCGGTGGTCGCTCCACCTCGCGATGTTGTCCGGGTCGTACTCCCACGCCTTGCCGAGGTCGTGGCACAGGCCTCCGGCGATCACCTCGTCCAGGTCGACCCGGAAGTGGCCGACCTCGTCGTTGAGGCCCTGGGCGATCGACACGCCGATGCGCGCCACGCCGTTGAGATGGGCCGCCTGCCCGCTCCCCTTCAGCTCCGGCCCGCCGGGACCGCCGGAGCAAGGCATGTCGTTGATCCGGTCGAAGCCGCTCGACGACAGGGACATCGCCCAGGCGTCGTAGACGAGGTCTCGCAGCTCGGTGTTCCTGATGGCCTTCGCGTACGGCAGCTCTTCGACTACGCCGAGACGCTGTGTTTTGCCGATCCTGAGTTTCATGGTCCCCTCCTCGAGGTCGTAGTATTGGCCGGGGCCCGGCAGCGCAACGTCCGGGACGCCCAACTCACTGTACGCCAGATGGTCACGGCAGGCGTAGTGCCCAGGACGCGCGGTCCGCGCGGCGGGACGATGCGAGGGCCGGAAAGTGAACTTGTGCCGGAGACTACTCGCCCTTCACGACGGGTCTGAGCGCCTCGATGTGCTCCGGCCCGGTGGCGCAGCAGCCGCCGACGATCTGCGCGCCGGCGTCGAGCCAGCCACGGCCGTACCCGGCGTAGCGCTCCGGGGTATGCTCGCCGAAGAGGTCGTCCTCGGCCGTGGTGTGGTACCTGTAGCCGATGTTGGCGTAGGCGCCGATGGGGCCGTCGAAGGCCGCTCGCAGGGCGGGCAGCCTGTCGGTGACGTACTCCGGCGCGCTGCACATGGCGAGGATGCAGTCGACCCGTCGGCCCCCCAGCGCTTCGACGAGGCTGTCGGGGTCGGCCAGGTACCGGTCGACGTGCTTGACGCCGAGGAAGACCGGCAGCCCGACGCCGCCCACGGCCTCCACGGCCACGACGCAGTCCCCGACAGAGCCGACGTACTCGGCGAGCATGACGTCGACGCCGGCGTCGGCGAGCGCCCGGGCTTGCTCGGCCAGCTCGGGGCCGTTCTGGGGCGCTTCGTTCAGCGGCGGGGCGATACCGCCGGCGACGTAGGCGTCGGGGTTGACGGCGTCGCGTGCGGCCACGGCTATCTCGCCGGCGAGTCGCGTGTACTCCTCCGACCGGTCGGCCATGCCGTCCATGCCCATCCGGGTGCGGTTTGCCCAGAAGCTGTTCGTGATGATGATGTCGGCGCCCGCGCGCAGGTAGTCTTCGTGTACCTCGCGGACGATGTCCGGGGCCTCGCCCAGAGCCCTGGCGGACCAGGAGTTGATGTCGCCCGCCGTGTCCCAGCCCCGCGCGATGGCTATGCCGCGGCGCTGGATCTCGGACCCGGTGCCGCCGTCCATGAGCAGCCGGTCGCCCCTGCGCAGCCTGACGTCGATGGCCTCTCGAGGCATGACTTCCCTCCCGGTTGCGGTGCAGCGACGGCCAACTCCCTGCGGCCCCGGTCAGTTTACCGAACGGCGGACGCTCCGTCGCTGATCTCCCGAAGCATGACCTCTATATCAGCCGTGGGGAACTGGTGACGCGACGTGTTGGCGATGGCGCGCAACTTGGCGTCGACGGTCCCGCGCTGGTCATCCATTGCCTTGCACAAGGCCTGGCGAACCCATGCTGAGATGGTCACTCTCTGCATGCGGGCCGCGTCCTGAATCGCCAGGTATTCTTCCTCGTCCAGGAGGACTTGAAGGCGTCTACGCATAGCTGTGATCCAATTGGCTCATGCCTGGCTGGCTCATCTCTTCAACTCCGTGTCCCGATGGCTCAAGTACTGGGCAATGCGGTCAGCGTTCTCGTCTGCGCCAGTCGCGGTCGTGTCGACCTCTATATCGTAGACCGCGCCATCGTGAAGGTCCTGATACTGCCGACGGGCCCATCCGTCCGTGCGGTCGGCTCTCGTGAGTTCCCGCCGCTCCAGGACGTCGAGTTCGCAATGGACACCAATGTAGCACAGGCGACGCCGCCGGAAGGTCGACAGGGCGTCGGCTATGCTGTCTGGATGGCCGTACGGCAACACTCCGTCGACGATAAGGTCGAAGTCCTGCTCGGAGAAGCTGACGATGGCCCGATAAAGGGTCCGGTGCATGGGAACGGTAAGGCTGCTGTCTGAGGGCCCGTCAGGCAGGTGAGGGAGGAAGCGGTCCGCCTCGATATGCAGGAAGGGCCTATTGGGCAAAGAGAGTCTCCGCTGCAATGCTCTCGACAGCGTCGTCTTGCCCGAACAGGAGGTGCCGTTCAGGAGGACGATCCAGGGACCGAGCTGTTCTATACCTGCCAGCCTATTCAAACCTGAACGAGTAGAGCTTGCAGTTTTTGAAGTAGAAGCGGAGCTTGACCGCCCTGCCCGCGAAGGCGCCCAGGTCGGCGTTGCCGCGCCAGGAGACGACGTTGTCCAGCCCGGACGTCGTCATCGGGTCGGAGTCCTCGAAGCGGTAGCCGTCGATGAAATCGTGGTTGGGCTCGAGCAGCTCGACCCGCAGCTCAGGCGGCCCGGCGCCCCACTGCTGCAGCGCCGTCTCGACGTTGACGTGCAGCCGCGAGCCGGAGAAGCCGAACGACCGGGTGACGACCTCGCTGTACTCCGGCGGTCCGCCGCGCATCGGCGCGACGTCGACCGGCGTGCCCTTGGCGCCGTCGAATGAGACGAAGCCGTCGAGCCGCGAGGTCGCCAGCCCGACGGCCGCCGTCGCCCTGTCGCCGAGCGTCGGCAGCTGCTCCGGGGAGCGCCAGTTGGTCGCGCTGTAGTAGACGAGAATCCGGTCGCCGTGGACGATGGGCACCCGGGAGTAGATGGACGTGCCGTCGAACTCGACCGGGTGGCCGCGCTCGATGAATGGCGAGCGGAACTCGCGGCTGTAGCGGATGCCGTCGCGGCTGAATGCGAGCTCCGGGTGGTGCGTCGTGTTGGTCGTGCGGAATATCCACGGCATCGCGACGTAGATGCCCTCGTAGACGATGGTGGGCATCGCGTAGAACTCGGTGTCCGGCGGGTCGAGCTCGTCCGGCACCAGGATCGTCTCCGGCTCGGTCCACTCGACCATGTCGGGGCTCTCCGCCCTGCCGATGACGCGCTTGCCGAGCGGGGCGCGCCTGTGGAGGCTGTTCTCGACGTGTATCGCGTACGTCTCGCGGATCGGGTCCCAGCCTATCATATCGCCCGGCCCCCAGCGGCCGATCTTCGGAGTGGCGTCGATGATCGGGTTGCCCGGGTGCGGCGTCCAGTCGATGCCGTCGTGCGAGTGGTACAGGTAGCCCAGCATCGGGACGGAGGTGTCCTTCCTCCAGCCCAGGGCCTTGAAGCGCTTCGACGGGTCGGTCTCGTGCTTGTCCACGAAGGCGTTCGCCTGTATGCCGTCGTCGGGATAGATGGCCGACATCGGGATGATGTTGTTGCGCTTGCTGCCCTGGAACTCGATCCGGTTGAGCACCGGCCGCTCCCAGTGGACGCCGTCTTCGGAGATGGCCAGGCAGTTGACCGGCGGATCGTGTTGGCCCACTACGACGACCGAGCCGTCCCCGGCCCGCCGGCCGGAGAGGGACTTGCCCTGGTAGATCATCTTGAAGACGCCCTCGGTGTCGTCGAAGTAGATGTGCCGCGGGCGGACGTCGTTGCCCTCCCACGGCATCTCGGGACGCAGCACCGGGTTGTCGTCGACCTTGCGGGCCGGGTTCATGACCCGCATCGTGTTGGTCGCCGACTCGACCAGGTGGTCGTCGACGAAGAGCTGCTTGCGGTTTCCGATATTGATGAGCGCCATTTGGCTGCCTCCCCTCCAGGTCGCGTCAGGTTATCACAGTGGCGAGATTCGCCAGGCCAATGTCGCTCTGAGCGCAGTCGAAGGGCCTGGGGTGGGGACAGGCCGCGTTGATGGCACGTCGAGGGGACCCCTCCCCAGGTCCCTCTCTGCGCTCGGGACGACAAGAGGGGGTGGGGGCCCGCCTCCCATTCGCTGGAGGTAGGTTGTCACAGGCTGCGAGATTCGCCAGCCAATGTCGCCCTGAGCGCAGTCGAAGGGCCTGGGGTGGGGACAGGCCGCGTTGATGGCACGTCGAGGGGACCCCTCCCCAGGTCCCTCTCTCCGCTCGGGACGACAAAGGGGGGTGTCGTCGGCATGACCTGCCGGCGAAGCTGTGGTAGTCTCGGCGGCGAGACGCGCTGGCGTGGTATGGAGGGGCCTACGATGCTGACCGACGATCAGAAAGAGTTCTTCGAGACGTTCGGGTTCGTGGCGATGCGGGGGCTGCTGACTCTGGACGAGGCCTCGACGATGGAGCGCGAGTCTGAGGAGATCATGGCCGAGGCGCGCGGCGGGGGAGCGTTCGATGGCCGCAAGTGGCAGCCGGTGCAGCCGTTCTTCGAGCGCCGGCCCTTCCTGTGCAGCCTGATCGGCGACGACCGCATACACGGCATCGCCGAAGGACTGCTCGGCCCCGACTATTTTCTCATTGGCACTGAAGGTAATCTGCACGTCGGGGATACGCCGTGGCACGGCGGCGGAGGCACGGCCCACATCCTGCCGCATATCAAGATCGCCTTCTACCTGGAGCCGCTGACGGCGAACACGGGCGCGCTGCGGCTGATTCCCGGATCGCACAGGGGCGACTTCGGCGAGAGGCTGTCCGCGATCAGTCACCGCATCGACGACCCGGACGTGAAGGTGTTCGGCGTGTCGCAGCCGGAGGTGCCTGCCTGCGTCGTCGAGACGGAGCCGGGGGACGTGCTGGTCTTCACCGAGGACACCTACCACGGCGCGTGGGGCGGCCGCCCGGGCAGGCACCAGCACGCGATGTCGTTCCAGCAGGTGCCGCGCACCGACGAGCAGTGGGCGCTCGTCCAGCGGTCGTACGACTCGATGAGATTCGGCTACCACCCGACGAGGACGAACGTCGAGAGCCCCGACCCTCGCGTCAGGAAGCTGGTCGCTCCGCTGCTGGAGCGCGGCTACGACGTGCTGGACGTATAGCCGGCCGGCGCTAGCCCGGCGCCTCGATCATGCGCGAGCCCTGCCGGTGTGACCCGAGGAAGCCGACCATGATCTGCACCGTCTTTCGCGCCTCCCTGCCCGACGATGTTCCGTCGCCGCCGTTCTCGATGAGGCCGACCAGCTCTTCGTAGGCGGCCATCAGGTTGCGGACGAGGTACTGGCCGGGGACGAGCGTCCGGCGTACGGTCTCGCCGGCCCGGTCGATCGTGAGCAGCTCGGCGAGGCGGTCCTGGTGTCCTCCCCACGGCGTCAGGACGATGCGGCCCTTGTCGCCGTACAGCACGTAGCCGCTGTCGGACAGCGCGCGCTTGTCGGAGACGTAGTGGGCGCGGACGCCGTTGTCGAACTCGACGTAGCCGTTGGCGGAAGGGTCGTTCTCCGGCAGGTGGCCGCCGTCGCCGCGGTAACGGTCCCAGTCGTCGAAACCGTCCTCCAGGCGGGCTGAGACGCGCGCCGGGTCGGACTCGGCGAAGAAGCAGATGCCGTCGATGGTGTGCGTGCCGTTGCGGAAGAGCATGGCGCGCGGCCCGGCGAGCGTCGCGACTATCGTGCTCAGCGTGCCTATGTCGCCGGCGTGGATGGACTCGCGCACGCGATGGTACAGCGAGTCCCAGCGCCACGTATGGTCGGTCATGAGGGCGGCGCCGTTCGTCTCAGCGGCGGCGATGATGCGGTCCGCGTCCTCGAGGCTCGTCGCCAGCGGTTTTTCGACGAACAGGCCGCGCACGCCGGCCTCGGCGCCGTCGACCGCGATGTCGGCGTGGCGATGGTCGGAGGTCGCCACCGTAAGGATGTCGAGCCGCTGCTCGGCGAGCATCCGCCGGTAGTCGGCGTACCCGGTGGCGTCGGGCCAGGTATCGGACCAAGTGCGTCCGAAGTCTGCGACCAAGTCGGGCACGAGGTCGCAGTAGCCGGCGACCTCGAACTGTGGCATGTATGCCAGCGCGCCGGCGTGGGAGATGGACATCACATCGCGGAACGGCGCGGGAGCCTCCGGCGGCCGCCTGGCGGCGATGCCGGTCAGGCCTACGATGCCAACGCGGTACTTGTTTGCCACGCTCGTTGCTCCTCTCCGCGCTCCTGCCCGGCAGCGCACCGGGCGGGTGGAGTGTATTCTTGCACAGATTGCCGCTCGCGGGAGGTGCGTTCGCCTTGAGGAAGCTGAAGCTGTACATCGCCGCCAGCCTGGACGGCTGCATCGCCGGGCCGAACGGGGAGATCGACTGGCTGGAGTTCGCCGCAGAGCTCGACTACGGATACGGCGAGTTCTACGAATCGATCGACACGACGCTGATGGGCAGGTCCACCTACGAGGTGACGCTCAGCGTCCCGGAGTTCCCCTATCCCACTGTTCGTGCCGGGCGCGTCGCGCGCCGGCTTCGAGACGGTCGGGTGCGAGGCCTTCGAGACTGGCCTGGTGCAGTGGCGGATGGTGAAGAGCCGCTGAGGCCAGTAGCGTCTCCCAGGGTGCTCCAGATACGATATCCCGCTGGATTTACGTTTATGTTAGCTCCGTGCGCGGCTTCACGGCCATCCTAGATCGCTCCGCCTTCGCGCCAGGCGGCGATCTCTTCGTCGGTGGCCCCGGCGTAGTCGCGCAGGACCTGGTCGGTGTGCTCTCCGAGGGCCGGGCCGATGCGTGCCGGCGGGGCCGCGCCAGCGACCCTGATTGGACTCGCGATCTGGCGCACCGCGCCGAGGCCGGGATGCTCCATCTCGAGGACCATCTCGCCCTCGGCGACCTGGTCTTCGAGCACGGCTTGGGCGACGGTGTTGACCTGGGCGCACGGGACCTCGCCGCGCAGCGCCTCGAGCCACTCGGCGGTCGTCCGCATGCGCGACAACTCCTTGAGCGCGGCGCTGAGGGCGTCACGGTTCTCCATGCGGGCCTCGAACGTGGCGAACCTGGGGTCGTCCGCCAGCTGAGGCGCGCCCACGATGCGGACCAGGCTCCGGTAGAACTTCTCCTTGGCGCACATGACGACCATCCAGCCGTCGCTCGTCGGCAGCACCTGGGACGGCACCTGCGACGGGTGGGACGAGTCGGGTAGCCTGCGGGGCTCGTAGGCGCTGGTCAGGTGCCACGTCGCCAGGTAGGCGAGGTGGGCGAGGGCGCTGTCGAACAGGTTGACGTCGACGTCGCATCCCCTGCCCGTCTCGCGGGCGCCCAGGATGGCGCTGACCATCCCGAGTGCGGCCAGGACGCCGGCGCTGTAGTCGACCATGGACAGGCCGGACTTCTGCGGCGGCGCGTCCGGTTCCCCGGTGATGCTCATCCAGCCCGCGTACGCCTGCATGATGTAGTCGTATCCCGGCTCGTGAGCCCGCGAGCCGCGCCGGTTAAACGCGGACAGCGAGCAGCAGACGATGGAGGGCTTGACGGGCCCGAGGGCGGAGTAGTCCAACCCCAGTTTTGCGGGCAGGTCTCCCCTGAGATTGTTGAAGACGGCGTCGCTGGCCCTGACGAGACGGTGCAGGACGTCATTCGCGCCGGGACGCCGGAGGTCGAGCGTGACGCTCTTCTTGTTGCGGTTGAAGCTCTGGAAGTAGAGGCTGTCCTGGTCGGACGTGTACGGCGGGACGTATCGCGCCACGTCCCCGCCCGACCGCGGGTCCTCTATCTTGACGATCTCGGCGCCCATGTCGGCGAGATGCATCGTCGCCCAAGGGCCCGCGCCGAACTGCTCGAACGCGAGGATGCGGACGCCTTCGAGGGGCGGGCGAACGGCGTCGGAGTCGCTCACGGGCTGGCGTTGGGCCCGCTACGCCGCGCGGGCGTAGACCTGAATGCGGTGCCGGTTGCGGTCGACCACGTAGAGCCTGCCCTCGGCGTCGAGCTTGACGGCGGTGGGTTGCCAGAAGAGCTTCTCGACGTAGCGCGGCGCCTCGGCTGGCGTCCACCCCATGGCGTCAGGGTCGGGATCGAGGTCGGACCGCGCCCTGGCGCCGGCCTCGTCGGCGTTCGCGCTCAGGAACTCGGCGCCCCAGGTGGATATGGTCGCCTCGCCCATCAGCTTCTGCACGAAGCCACCATCGGGGTCGAATACCTCCACCCTGTCGTTGCCCCAGTTGGCGACGTACACGTAGCCGTCGGAGTCTACCGCGGCTGAGGCGGGCCTGTGGAGCTGCCCGTCGCCGCTCCCGGGCTCGCCGTAGGACGCGACGAACTCGCCTTCGGCCGTGAAGCGCTGGACGCGGTCGTTGCGCCAGTCGGCGACGTACACGTTGCCGTCCGGGGCGATCGTGATGCCCCACGGCAGGTCGAGCTGTCCCGGGCCGTCGCCGTGCTCGCCGAAGCCGCCGAGGTGGTCGCCGTCGGCGGTGAAGGTCTGGACGCGGTGGTTCTGGTGGTCGGAGACGTAGAGCACGTCGTCGGGCCCGAACGCCAGTCCGCTGGGGCCGTCGATCTCGCCGGGCCCGGAGCCGGGTGTCCCCCACTTGCCGAGGAACGTCCCCGCCTCGTCGAATATGCTGACGCGCTGCGTGTGCTCGTCGCTGACGTATACGCGATCGCGGCTGTCGACTGCGACCGCGGTGGCGAGTGTGAACTGGCCGTCGGCGTCGCCGATGGAGCCGAACACGCCGTGGAAGCCGCCCTCGTAGTCGAGGATGCAGACGCGTACGCCGCGCGGGTCGCCCTCGTGCGAGCGGCTGAGGCCGTAGAGGCGGCCGTCGGCCCGTACGGCGAGGTCGACCGGGTAGTAGAAGCCCCTGCCCTCCATCGCGGCCGCGCCGAGCGTGCGATCGTAGCGCATGAAGGTCTGCGCGCCGGCGGTGGTAGTAGCAGCCATAGTCGCGCTCCCGCGGTTTTACTCTTTCTGGAAGTCCGGGGCCGCCGCCACGAGCCGCAGCAGCTCCGCGGCCTTCTCGCGCGGCTCCGACTCGCCGTTCGTCTGTCCGGCGAACTCGACCAGGGCCGTGCGTGTGTCGGCAGACACGTCGAACGCGCCCATCTGGTCGAGGGCTTCTTGCACCATGTCGTGCGGATCTGCGGTCCCGTGGCTGGAGACGAGGCCGTCGACCATCGTGCTGATGCCGGGCTTTTCGGCGTCGGCGAACTGCTCTGAGGCGTAGTTGACGCGCTCGACGAGGCTGCCGGAGTCGATCCACTCTATGCCCTCGTGCCAGCCCTCGACGCTGGGCGGGTTGTTGAGCGCTTGTCCCATGATGTCGAGCTGCGCGGCGTTCTGCTGCAGCTTCGGGTTGCGCATCAGTGGCTCCCCGGTGAGCCGGAGCACGCCGACGACGAGCTCGGTGGGAGACTTCACCTTCTGGTACATCGCGTCCTCGGACCTGAAGAAATCGGACAGGAAGAGCGTCCGGAGCATTTCCCCGATGTGGTATCCAGAGTCGAAGTAGGCTTGGCTGAGCGTCTCGATGGCGGCCGGGTCGCGGGGTTCGACGTAGGGCCACTGCGTCACGGGCGGCTCGTCGGCCACGAAGAAGCTGTACATGTTCCTCGATATGAAGCGCGCCGTGGCCTCCTGGCGGCAGATGATCTCGACGATGTCCTGGCCGTCGAACCGGCCCGTCTCGCCGAGGAAGGTCTTCTCGCCGTCGTCGTGGTCGTCGGCCCGGTACTCGAAGAAGAGGTCGAGCCTGCCGTAGGGCCACAGCGAGTCGTTGTGGGCGCGCATCAGCATGTACTCGGTGTTGGCGACCGTCCAGCCGGTGAATGCGCGGGCGCACTCCTTGATGTCGTCCTCCGAGTAGTTGCCTACGCCCATCGAGAAGAGCTCCAGGAGCTCGCGGCCGTAGTTCTCGTTGATCGCGTCCTTGTGGTTTTCACAGTTGTCCAGCCACAGGATCATCGCCGGATCGCGGGACAGCGCGACGAGCAGGTCCGGGAGGTTGCCCTTGCCGAGACGGCGGAACATATCGATCTGGTCCATCAGCGCCCTGCCCTGCGCCAGCTTGGCGTAGCCGGTGGCGAACACGTTGTGCCAGAGGAGCGCGACCTTCTCCTCCAGCGGGTCGGTGCTGGTCACCATGCGAAGCACCCAGTTTGCCTCGAAGCCGGCCATGCCGAGCCCGCCCGTGTGGTCCGGGTGGTACCGGCTGACGATGTCGTGGTCGATGCCGCCGCCCGCGGTCCCGCGCAGCAGCGACTCGACGGTGGCCTCGTAGCCCTGCCCGGCGTAGCGCTCCAGCTCGGCGCGCGTGGCCCCGAATCCGGCCCTGCGCATCAGGTGCGCGATCAGCGCGATGTCTTCCCGTGCCATGTCGTGCTCCCGTCCGGCTCCTGGGACGCGCCCGCGGAGGCCGTTGAGAATGGGACGATGCTACTGAAGCGCGGTAGGAGCGTCAAGCGCGGAGCCTACCAGATCGTCTCGACCTGGCTGGAAGCGGCGAGCGTCTCGTCCCGCGTCAGCACGGGAGCGTCAAGGGCCATCGACTCCGCGGCGATGAGGCGGTCGTGCATCTCGGGGACGTCTGGAAGCAGATGCAGCTTTTCGAGTTGAGCACGTCCGAGTTCGGACAGCTCCAATCCCTCGGCGGAGCTCAGCATGTCCATGAGGCGCCAGGGGGGAGAGGGCTGGCCGAGCTTGAGCGACAGGTAGTAGAACTCCGCGACGACTATGGCCGGGATGACGATGGTCGCGTTGCCGGTCTCGGCGAGCCGGAACACGGCTGACGCGGCCGCGGTGAGCTTCTCGGGCGACCTGAGATACCACCACAGCGCGTGGGTGTCCGCCACGAACCGCGTCTGAATGCTAGTCACTGGCCGCGGCGGACTCCGGTGCCGAGACGTTCCAAGCCGACTTGATCTCCAGGAAGTCTTCGTAGCTCGCGTCGGGGAGGTCGGACAGGGCGCCCCGCAGCGAGGCCAGCGGCGTGCCGAACGAAGACCTCGCCTCGGCTATGCCTTGGATGGGCGTCAGCTTGCCGCACGGCTTGCCGCGCCGCGTGATAATCACACTGTCGCCATCGTCGAGACCCCTGAGAATCTCGCTGACCCTGGCCTTGAACTCCCTGACGCTGTAGGCTGTCGTGGTCACGGTGCACCCCGTCTTGTGGTCATTATGTCGGCGTAGAGTGACTACATTATAGCACTCGCACACAGGGCGCGCAACGTGCGCGCACGGCCTGCGGACCGCTCGAACATGCAGCTGTCTGCGTAACTGTTCACGTTCGAAGGGATCGGGCGCGCCCCGCAGCGCCGCCGAACGCAGCGCCCCAGAGCGGCCCCCAGAAGGCTTACACACAATTGGTGTGGGCAGACGTGACTCCGCCGTACGGCTGTACGCGGCGCGGTGACTCCCCCACTATGGGGTGTAGCCGCAGCCTGGCTGGATACGGGCCTACGCCGGGATGATGGGCAGCACGACGTGAGAGGGACGGGCGTGGTCCATGTACACCGTGTTACGCGCCACGACGGTATGGGTGTGCCTCCCCATGGGCTCGCCGGTGTTCGGGTTCACGTCGAAGTGTGGGAAGGCGCTGCTGGAGATATCGACCCTGATGCGGTGGCCTTCGGCAAACAGGTTGGCTATCGGATACAGGGGGAACTCGAACTCGTAGACCTCTCCCGGGGTCATCAACTCTCCTCTGTCCCAGCCGTTCCGGTAGCGCGCCCGGATGATGCTGTCGGTCAGGTTCATGTCGTAGCCCTGGGGATAGTCCTCGTTGGGAGGGTGTACGTCGATGAGCTTGGCGGTGAAGTCGGTATCCACGGCCGAGGAGGAGGCCCAGAGCTTGACAACGATCGGGCCTGTCACCTCCACGCTGCGCTCCAATGGAGGTGTCTGGAAGACGAGCACGTCCGGACGAGCCGACAGGGGCAGGTAGGGAGGCTTGCAGGCGTAGATGTGAGGCTCCTCCTTCTGGTGACTCGCTCCGCTTGCGAGCACTGTGCGGAAGCGGTCCCACAGGGAGCCCTCTTCAGGAGGCGTCGATTCAGAAGGCGACAGCTCGTAGAAGCCGGAAACGTTGGCGCTGATGCTCGGAACGGGGTCCCGGGGGTCGAAGTCGTAGCTACAGGCGGGATCGTCCGGGGCGGGCCGGTCTGGGCTCAGGCTCCCGTCATGATGGAGATAGAAGGGGGTATCCCGAGCCCTGGCCAGGGGCCATTCCTTCTCCGTGCGCCACCGGCCACCGTGGTTGAGCCGCCCGGCCTCGTTCTTGCGGCCGTCCCCACCTCCCATCACGAAGATCTTCACCGGCGGCTCGCGCTCGATGCCGTTGTCGCGGTCCTTCAGCCACCGGTCGAACCATCTCAGCGCCAGCTCATAGTAGTCCACGGGGGCATCGGGGCCGAAGTCGGCGTCGCCGGAGCAGGTGTCGCTCCAGCGGCCGTGGACCCAGCTGCCGACGAGCAGCTTCAAAGGCCCTCTCTTCATGTTCGACAGCGCGACGTAGTTGTCCGCAACGGCCCGCGACCAGGAGTCGTACCAGCCGGTCTGGTAGTAGGTGGGCACGTCGGCGTACTCGTCGTAGTGCTCTTCCCAGTTGATCTGGCGATGTTTCCAGAAGTCGTCGTAGTCTCCGCGCGTGTAGACATCGAGGAACACCTTCTCCATGCTGGGAATCGCCGAGTAGGGTGATGCCCCCTCCTTCCAGGGAAGAACACCCAACCAGTCCCGAAACCGCGTCATGTTCTCCACGATTGTCCGCTTTGCGAGGGGGTCTGTGTCGGTCTCCTGGCTTATGACAGAGTGGAGCATGATGTGGCCGGCGTAGCGCAGCTCGAGGGCCCCGTTCTGCCTCACGCCGCTGTGGTACGGGTTCGAAGAGGACTCACTGACGAACATGGCGCTGAGATGGGGAGGCCGCTCGAGGGCCATCGCGCTTTGGACGATGCCGCCGTGCGATGCGCCTATGGTACCGACCTTGCCGTTCGACCAGGACTGCCGCGCGATCCACTCGACGGCGTCGTAGCCGTCCCTGCCCTCGTTGACGTTGAAGATGTGGCGGTACTGGCCGGTACCGCCGGACCTGCCGCGGCCCCTGATGTCCTGTACGACGGCCACGTATCCTCTCTCGCAGAAGTAGCGCGCCGGTTCCGCGAAGGTGACGCGGGACTTGTCATACGCGGTACGCCACAGGACAGTGGGGAACCTGCCCGGGGCCGCCTCCCCCTCCTGGCCCGGCCGGTAGACGTCGGCCAGCAGGGTGATGCCATCGCGGGTCGTCATGGGGACGTCGCGCGCGACGACTATTCCGTATTCCGACTTTGAATCCGCGATTCCGGCTGACCTCCTCCAGGCTCATGGCTCCCGGGGCTGTGGTGCGTGCGGGCCAGTGTCGGCGTAGCCGGGCGTTTCGCGCCTACCCCACTCCGCCGCCGTCTATGACGAGCGGGGTTCCGGTGATGAAGGACGCCTCGTCCGACGCCAGGAAGAGCACGCCGTTGGCGACCTCTCGGGGCTGGCCGACGCGCTTGAGGAATGCGCCCTCCGTCGCGAGCCTGTCGTACTCCTCGACCGTGGCGCCGATGAACTTCCGGTGGCGCTCCGATGCGGCCGTCGTGATGCTGCCGGGGCAGACGCAGTTGACGCGGATGTTGTGCGGGGCGAGGTCGAGCGCGAGGCACCGCGTGAGCTGCAGCAGCGCGCCCTTGGACGAGTTGTAAGGCACGAACGAGGGCTGGGCTATGAAGCTGCTGACGGACGCGACGTTGACGATGGCGCCGCCGCCCGCGGCCTTCATGTGCGGGATCGTGTGCTTGACCGTGTTCGCGGCGCCGATCAGGTTGACGCCGATGACACGCTGCCAGTCGTCGCCAGTGACGTCCTCGATGGCGCCGAAGACGAACACGGCCGCGTCGTTGACCAGCACGTCGACCGCGCCGAACGAGTCCACCGCGCCGGCGACCATCGCCTCCACGTCGGACTCGACCGAGACGTCGGTCTCGATGAACTCCGCCTCGCCGCCCGCCTGGCGGATGAGTCGGACGGTCTCGCGGCCTCCGTCGACATCGACGTCGGCGATGGCGACCCTTGCGCCCTCCTCTGCGAACCGCTCGCAGATCGCCCGCCCGATGCCGGCCGAGCCTCCGGTAACGATGGCCGCCCTGTTCTCAAGTCTCATTATTCGTGCCTCCTCCCGCCGCCTGGAGCCCCTTGCCTGACCCCCTCGCACGCGGCGGATGTGGAGGGAGTGCGTCGATTTCGTATCCGGGGCGCCCCCTTTGAGGTTCCGCCTGCGCGGGAACGACGATTGTGCAAGCTCTCCTGCCCGCGGGAGCCGTCAGTCGCGGAAGAAGCCGAGGTTCTCCCCGATGTCGCGGCGCACCACGTCCTCGTCGAGCTTGATTCCCAGGCCCGGGCCGTCCGGGAGGTCGATGTAGCCGTCCTGGATCAGCGGCGGGCCGTCGACCAGGTCGTTCCAGATGGGCAGGTCGAGGTGGTGGAACTCCAGCACCAGGAAGTTGGGCACCGCCGCCATGACGTGGCACGTCGCGACCGTCTCGATGGGGCTGCCTATGTTGTGCGGCGCCACCGGGATGTAGTACATCTCCGCCAGATCGGCTATGCGCCGGCCCTCCAGCAGCCCGCCCGCCTTCGCCAGGTCGGGCGAGACGATGTCCGCGGCCTGCTTCTCGACCAGCTCGCGGAAGCCGTAGCGCGAGTAGAAGTTCTCGCCCGTGCATATCGGCGTCGTGGTGGAGGCGGTCACCTTCGCCATCGCCTCGACGTTCTCCGGCGGGATCGGGTCCTCCAGCCAGAGCAGGTCCAGGTCCTCGAATGCGTGGGCAACCTTCAGGATGTCGACGGGCGCGTAGAACCAGTGCGCGTCGATGGCCAGGTCGGTGTTGGGGTCGAGCGCCTCCCGCACGGCCGTCACGACATCGACGTAGTGGGCGACGTCGTCGTTGCTGATGGCGCGGTTGTAGTCGTCGCGGCGGGACGGCAATGGGTCAATGTCGAACTTGATCGCGGTGAAGCCGCGCGCCTCGACCTCCACGGCCGTCTTCGCGTACGACTCCGGCGTCTCCTCCTCGCCCGCGTGGCAGTCGTTGTAGATGCGGATGCGGTCTCGGAACCGGCCTCCCAGTAGCTGCCAGATCGGGACGCCGAGCGCCTGCCCGGTGATGTCCCAGAGCGCCGACTCGATGCCGCTGATGGCGCTCATGACGGCGCCCTGGTAGTAGCCGGAAGCCGACATCGAGCCCATCATGTCCCGGAAGAGACGGTCGACGTTGCGCGGGTCCTTGCCGATCAGCGCCCGCGTGAGCCGCGGGTCGACCGCGATCTGGTGCACGCCCGCGCCGTGGTAGGCCTCGCCGATGCCGGTGATGCCCTCGTCCGTCTCGACCTTGACCAGCACCCAGCCGACCTGAGACAGGAGAACCGAACCTATGTGGGTGATCTTCAAGTCAGGTTTGCTCCTTGAGGACACGGGGCCCGCCGCGCGCACACGGGCCTCTTCGTCGGTTTTCGCTGTGGGTCAAGGCATGGTAAGCGGTGCGCCGGCCACCGGTCAAACGCCCGGACGACGCCCCACAAGCCTCAGCACGACGGCCCCGCGATTCAACCGCATTGATGCCCCGCGACCAACATGGGACAATTGGCCTCGGCTCGGCTTCGGGAACCAGGAGCCGCATGCCCGGCCTGACGAGAGAGGAAGCCCGATATGGCAGTCGACACGGCGCATTTCGACGTGCTCCGGTGGCGGTGCATCGGCCCGTTCAGGGGCGGCCGGTCGGTGGCCGTCGCCGGGCATCCGACCGACAGGCAGGTCTTCTACTTCGGCGCCTGCGTCGGCGGAGTGTGGAAGACGGATGACGGCGGCACCTTCTGGCGCAACGTCTCCGACGGTTTCTTCACGTCGGCGTCCATAGGCGCCATCGGCGTGTCAGACTCGGACCCAGACGTCGTCTACGTGGGCACGGGGGAGAGCTGCATCCGGGCCAACCTGGGCCAGGGCGACGGCGTCTACAGGACGACCGACGGCGGGCGGACGTGGTCGAACGTCGGCCTGCGCGAAAGCTGCCAGATCGGCGCCGTGCGGGTGCACCCCAACGACCCCGATATCGTCTACGTCGCGGCGCTCGGCAACGCCTTCGGGCCGAACGAGCAGCGCGGCGTCTTCCGGTCGACCGACGGCGGCGACACTTGGGAACGCGTGCTCTTCGTCAGCGAGGACGCGGGCGCAGTCGACATCAGCATGGACCCGGGCGACCCCCGCGTGCTGTACGCCTCGATCTGGCAGGTGCGCCGGGTGCCGTGGATGCTGTCGAGCGGCGGCCCGGACAGCGGACTGTACAAGTCTACCGACGGCGGCGACACCTGGGAGAATCTTGGCGACAACGAGGGCATGCCGGAGGGTCCCTTGGGCAAGATCGGCGTCGCTGTCTCCCCTGCCCGACCCGACCGCGTCTGGGCGATCGTCGAGAGCAGGCAGGGCGGCCTCTTCCGCAGCGACGATGCGGGCGCGACGTGGCAGGGGATCAGCGACAACCACGACATCGCGATGCGGCCCTGGTACTACATGCACGTCTTCGCCGATCCCCAGGACGCCGACACGGTGTACGTCTTCAACGTCAAGGCGTGGAAGTCGACCGACGGCGGCAAGACCTTCTCCCAGATCACGATGCCCCACACGGACACCCACGACCTCTGGATCGACCCTCGGGACACGTCCCGGATGGTCGCCGGCAACGACGGCGGCGGCTGCGTGAGCTTCAACGGCGGCGAGACCTGGTCGACCGTCTTCAACCAGCCGACCGGCCAGTACTACTACATGACCACCGACGACCAGTTCCCATACCGCGTCTACGGCACGCAGCAGGACGGCACGGCCCTTGGCGTCGCCAGCCGGTCGTACATGGGCGCCATCACGCAGGTCGACTGGTACGACGTCGGCATCTCGGAGAGCGGACACGTCGCCGTGAAGCCGGACGACCCGAACATCGTCTACTCCGGGGCGATCGGCAGCTCCTGGGGCCGTGGCGACTCGCTTCTCCGATACGACCACCGCACGGGGCAGGTGCGCATCGTATCGGTCTGGCCGGAGCTGATGTCGGGCTGGGGGCTCAAGGACCACAGGTACAGGTTCCAGTGGAGCTACCCGATCGTCTTCTCGCCGCACGACCCGAACGTGCTGTACATCGCCGCTCACGTGGTGCTTCGCAGCGACGACGAGGGCCAGTCGTGGCGGGCCATCAGCCCCGACCTGACGCGGAACGACGTGTCGAAGATGGAGCTGTCGGGCGGCCCGATATCCAACGAGACGACCTACAACGAGCACTACGGGACGCTCTTCTCGTTCGCGGAGTCGCCGCACGAGCCCGGAGTGCTCTGGGCCGGATCGGACGACGGGCTGCTGCACCGCTCGCCCGACGGCGGCGCGACGTGGGAGAACGTCACGCCGGACGTACTCCCCGACCCCATCCGCATAGACACGATAGAGCTGTCGCGCCACGACCCCGACACGGTCTACCTGTCCGGCACGCGATACAAGCTGAACGACAGGCGGCCCTACCTGTTCCGCACGAGGGACGGCGGCCGGACCTGGGCGCAGATCACCGACGGCATCCCCGACGGCGACTTCACGCGGGTGATACGCGAGGACAGGGTGCGGCCGGGAATGCTGTACGCCGGCACCGAGTCGACGGTATACGTGTCGTTCGACGACGGGGACTCGTGGCACCCGCTGCAGAGCAACCTGCCGGTCGTGCCGATAACGGACATGAGCGTCAAGGACGACGAGATCGCGGTTTCGACGAACGGCCGGTCGTTCTGGGTGCTGGACAACCTGCCGCTGCTGCGGCAGATGGACTGCGCCGCGGACGGCCCTGCGCGCCTGCTCGCCCCCGGCAATGCGCACCGCGTGTCGCCGCCCATGGGCCTGATCCTGCCCCCGTTCGAGGGCAAGAACTACGAGACCGGCTCGCTCAAGCTGGCAACGTTCGTGGACGGCAAGGACGACAACGGCGAGCCAAACAGGACGTTTCTCGACGCCGGGTCCAATCCTCCGGACGGCGTGGTGGTCGCATATTGGCTGGCCGAGCGCCCGGACGCCGAGGTCACGCTGACCTTCCTGGACGAAGACGGCGACGAGGTCAACTCCTTCTCCAGCCGTCGAGACGAGTCCGAGGCGCTCCCTCCCATCCTCGAGTGGATACAGCAGCACAGGGTACCCGCGGAGCCGGGCATGAACCGCTTCGTCTGGAACATGCGCCATTGCCACGCGCGGCTTCTGAAGGGTGCCGGGGCGATAGACTTCGGGATGATCGGGCCGCTCGCCGCGCCGGGCACGTACCAGGTCAGGCTCACCGCCGGCGACTACTCGGAGACCCGGAGCTTCGAGCTGATACCCGATCCGCGCGTCACCGCCACGCCGGAGGACTTCAGAGCGCAGTTGGACCTGCTGCTCGCGATCCGCGACCGCATCTCGGAGGGCAACGCGGCCGTCGAGCGCATACGAGACCTGCGCGCGCAGGTAGAGGCGCGAGTCGAGCGGGCGGGCGACGACCGGGAGCGCGTCGCGGAGGCTGCCGGCCCGGTCCTGGAGGAGCTGTTCGGCATCGAGGACGAGCTCGTGGACGCGGACCTCGGCGCCGGAGGCGACGCGCGGGGCCGCCGCTCCCGCATCGTCACGAAGCTGGCCGAGCTGCAGCGGGTGCCCTCGAACGCCGACTACGCCCCTACGCAGGGCGCGCTCGACGTGTTCGAGAGCCTGTCTGAGCGCCTCGATGCGCAGCTACAGCGGTTGGACGTCTTGGTGACCGAGGCCGAAATAACGGCGTTTGGAGGAAGGAATGGGTGAATCTGAAGTGAATCTGCCGGATGAGCGCGACGCCGAGGCGCTGCGGGCCGCGGCCAACGAGCACCTGTTCGTCGGCATGAACAGCCGCTCGCGCCTGGAGGCCGAGGGCGGCCCGCTCGTGCCCACCGCGAGCAGGGGCATCTACGTCTCCGACATCGACGGTCGCGAGTACGTCGACGGCGTCTCCGGCATGTACTTTCGCGCCATCGGCCACGGCCGCGAGGAGGTGGCCAGAGCCGTCTACGACCAGCTCACGACGGTGAGCATGAACGTCTACGCCGCCGCCACGCCGGCGACCATCCGGCTTGCAGCCAAGCTGGCGCAGATCACCCCCGGCGACCTGGGCCGGACATTCCTGTGCCAGGGCGGCTCGGAAGCCAACGAGACGTCACTGAAGATGGCGCAGGCGTACCACGCCCGGCGTGGCGACAGGGGGCGCCATAAGGTCATCAGCCGGCGCGGCTCCTACCACGGCACCACCTACGGCACGCTGTGGCTCGGCGGGCATCCCGGTTTCCCCAGGACCGACTACCAGCCGGTGCCGCCGAACGTGATCCACGTCCCGCAGCCACACTTCTACCGGTGCGAGTTCGGGAGCGCGTCGCCTGCCGAGTGCGCCGAAAAGTCGGCCGACGCGATCGAGGAGGCCATCCTGTTCCACGGCCCCGAGTCGGTGTCGGCGTTCATCGGCGAGCCGGTCTCGCAGCCGCTCGGCGGCGTCGTGCCGCCCGACGGCTACTGGCAGCGCGTGCGCGAGATATGCGACAGGTACGGCGTGCTGCTCGTGTTCGACGAGATCATCACCGGCTTCGGACGGCTCGGCGCATGGTTCGGGGCCGACTACGTCGGCGTGACGCCGGACATCATGAGCTTCGCCAAGGGGGTCACGAGCGGCTACTTCCCGGTCGGAGGCTCGATCGCGTCGTCCAGGGTGGCGGAGGTGTTCGACGACGAGCCGTTCAGCAACATGTTCACCTACGCGATGCATCCCGGGGGCTCCGCAGCCGCGCTGGCCAACATCGACATTCTGGAGCGCGAGAACCTGGTCGAGAACTCCCGCGTGCGCGGCGAGCAGCTCGAGAGCCGGCTGCTGGACATGATGGAGGTCCACCCCATCGTCGGCGACGTACGCGGCGCAGGCCTGCTGAGGGGACTCGAGATCGTCAAGGACCGGGAGACGAAGGAGCACTTCCCCGATTCCATGATGATCAACTCGCTGCTCACGAGGGGCATGAAGGAGCGGGGGCTGTGGCTCCGGGCCCAGCCGTACATCATCCCGCTCGCCCCGCCGCTGATCGTCACCGCCGACGAGATCGACATGATCGCCGACGCCGTCGACGGCGCCCTCACCGACGCCGAGAGCGAGCTTGGGATAAGCTGAAAGCCCCCTCTCCCTCGACGGGAGAGGGCTGGGGTGAGGGTGACGTTTCGCGCAATCGACGTGTCGCTCGTGGCCTGCGCAGGCGCTCCCCCTCCCTCTAGCTCCCTCCCGCCAGGGGAGGGAGTACAAAATGGTCCCCCTACCCATGGACATGGGTGACGCGACGCAACTATGAGACTGGTAGTGATCGGCTGCGAGTATGCGGGGAAGACGAGGCTCGCCCGCGGCATCGCGGAGCGGGTCGCCGCCGGCTCCGGCTCGCCGGTACGTGTCCACGACCACTGGGTACCGCCGGCGATCTGGGACCAGGACCCGGCGACGTGCTACGTCGTCGGCCCCGACGGCGTACTGCCCGAGCCGTCGCGCTACGGGAGCCTTGCCGGCGCGGAGCGGGACAGGCTGGCGTCGGGCCGCGCCGACGACGTCAGGGCGCTGAGCCCGTGGCTGCTGGAGCAGCACCAGCGCGCCATGGTGTGGCGCCACCTGCACCCCAACATATACGACGAGGCGGGCGAGCTCGGCCACGTTCCTCACAGCATTCAGGTAGACTTCTACTATGCGGAGGCCGTTTACGCGCCGCTCTACTACGGCTACGGCGGTCCCTGCACTTTCGACGACCGGACACGCAGGGCCCGCGAGTGGGACGAGAAGCTGATGGAGATAGGCCCGGAGACGGTGCTCGTGCACGTCGTCGCAGCCGACGGCGAGATCGAACGACGCATGGCCGCGGCGCCTCAAGCCGACCCCGTGCTGCGGCCCGGCGACGCTGAGCGCGTTCTCGCCCGATACGCCGAGCAGTTCGAGGCGTCGCTGGTCCGGCGCAAGGTAGAGATAGACACGACCGGCTCGACGCCCGAGCAGTCGCTGGACGAGCTCGAGCGGCAGTTGGCGGCGTACTCGTAGGCGAACGTGCTGGCCGGAGGAGACCAATGAGATTCGGCGTTTTCTTCACGGTGCGGTGGCACGAGGAGTGGACGCAGGAGCAGTCGCTCCTGGAGGTGCTGGAGCGGGCCGAGCTCGCGGACCAGGCCGGGTTCGACGATATCTGGCTTGGCGAGCACCACTTCTCGCGCCACGGCATACTGTCCGGGCTGTTCTCGTTCACGGGGCACGTCGCGGCGCGCACGAGGAACGCGCGGCTGGGCCTGGCCGTCGTCGTGCTGCCCTTCCGCAACCCGATACAGGTCGCCGAGGAGCTGGCCACGATAGACATACTGAGCGGCGGTCGGCTCGACGCGGGCGTCGGCAGCGGCTACCAGCGCCAGGAGTTCGACGGCCTCGGCGTCGACATCGAGGAGAGCCGGGACCGGTTCCGCGAGGCGCTCGACGTCATCGTCAGGGCGTGGACGGAGGAGAAGCTGACGTACGAGGGCCGGTTCACCAGCGTCGAGGACGTGGCGGTGCTGCCCAAGCCAAAGCAGCAGCCGCATCCGCCGCTGTACATCGCGGTCAGCACGAGTCCGGAGACCGTCGACTTCGCGGCGAGCCGGGCGATTCCGGTGATCGTCGGGGGGCCGACGGCCGTCCTGGGCATCGCGCCGGACGTCATCGCCCTCTGGCGGGAGAAGATGGAGCAGTACGGCCACTTACACGCTCATATCGACCCGCCCGTGAACATGAACATCCACGTCGCGCCGACGGTCGAGGAGGCCGAGCGCGACGCCGAGGGCCGCGAGGATTTCTCGACAAGGATTCTCGCGAAGATCGGCACGCCCGCGGGTCGGGACGGAAAGTACCCGAAGGGCTACGAGGAGTGGATCAACCGGCAGCGTGACCGCGAGGCGGCGGGCGCTCCGGGCCGGGCCGGCTCGATCAACCTGCGCGGCAGCCCGGAGGTAGTCGTCGAGCGGCTGTTGCAGCTCCGGGAGTCGGGCATCGGCAACGTCTTCGGCTACTTCGGCTTCCCCGGACTGTCCCACGCGAAGCGCATGCGGTCGATAGAGATGTTCGCCACCAGGGTCGCGCCGCACCTCCGGGAGTGGGCGCCGGTCGTGGGCGCGCGATGACTGGTCGAATCCACAGTGGAGTCGTCGCCCTGGCGGTGTTGGTGCTCGGCCTCGCCTGCGGCGGTTCCGCCGAGCCCGCGCCCGAGCCTACCGCCACGCCGGCCCCGCGGCCGACGGCCACCCCTGCCCCGACGACCACCCCTACCCCGCCGGCCGACTCCGGGAGCGCCGTGTTCCGGTGGGAGGGCGTGCCGGCCGGCACCGACGCTGCGCCTCCGGCCGAGGCCCCTGCCCTGCCCGGTGGCGCCATCGGCTTCTCGCACTACGTCTTCGAGCAGGTCGGCGGCAACGTCGTCACGACGCTGGTGGAGGGCCCGCGCAGCCGGCAGGTGCGCGTTCCCGCGTCGTACACGCAGCTCAAGCAGTGGGCCGAAGCCGGGTCGGCGCCCGATGACCTGGGCATGTCGCCAGACGAGCTGTCGAAGCTCGTCGAGCAGCTCGACACCGTGAGGGCGGCCACGGAACAGTACCGGGACGTCGACGTCGCGCTGAAGGCGGGCTACAGGCAGGCGACGGAGGAGGTGCCGAACATGGGCGCCCACTTCGTGCACCCGATCTGGAGCCTCGACGGCCGCTTCGATCCGGCCCGCCCGGAGATCCTGCTCTACGTGAAGGACGACGCGGACGAGTGGGAGCTGGTGGGGACGTCCTTCGTGCAGTCGCTGCTGCTGGCCGGGTTCGACCATCCCGAGACGTTCGTCGGCCCGCTCGACAACTGGCACGTCCACTACGACCTGTGCACCGGGCCCACCTTCACGTCCAGGTCGGCGACGCAGGCCGAATGCAGGAGAGACGGCGGCGTTTGGGTGCCGGCCTACGGCTGGATGATCCACGCGTGGGTCTGGGTCGACAATCCGCTGGGCGTGTTCACGATGTGGAATCCGAGCATCCCGCCAATCGCCGAGCCGGCCACCATCCGGGAGGCCGTCAGCGTCGGCGGCGACACGACGGTGAACATCGAGAACTTCGGGTTCGGGAACGCCACCGTCAGCGCGGGCGAGACACTGGCGTGGTCGAACGCCGACGGCGTCTCCCATACCGTCACGGCGGGCACCGGCGGGCGCTCCGACGGCGGCTTCGACTCCGGCCTCATGGGCCCCGGCGCCTCCTTCCAGGTCACCTTCGACGAGCCGGGCCAGTTCGCCTACACCTGCACCCTGCACTCCTTCATGTCCGGCGTCGTAGTGGTAACGCCGTAGGGGCACTCCGAATCATTGGGGGGCGCGCCAGGTGTCCCATAGACCTCTTGTAGAAACGCGAAGATGTCTGGGAAGTCGCGGCGAATCATCGTCCTGCTGGTCTCTCTCCTTCCCAACTCATCGGTGACCCCGAAATAGGAGCTGCTGAACACCGCGAAGAACTCGTAGACGTCATGCATGGCATGGGATCCGGGGTAGAGATTGGCCTGCAGTGCTTGAGCGTAAAACCGTGACCACCGTGTGTCGTCTGAAGCAGTGAAGCATAGGTTCTGAATCGCGTGAGCGAATTCGTGGACGGTGATGTGCAAGTCCTTTGGCGTTCCAACTCCAATCAGGTGCTCTTCGGCAGCTGCGGTTACGGGCTGGCCTCTCACAGCGCCGAGTCCCCGGATCTGGAATGAATCATAGGTCCGGCCGGTGAAGTCGGACTTCCCTCTCAGGTTGGCGAACTCGGGGAGAGTGGTCACAAAGTCGTCTCTCGGGATTATCGCCACGCCTGCCCCGACGTTGGCCATGCAATCAACGATGTCCTGCCTCGCGGTCCTCAGCATCCAGCGAACCAAATCCGCCGCCACTGACATGGCCTCGTCGGCCACTTTGTCAGTTGCCTTAATGACCACTCCATTGGCAACCAAGGCCTTCGTGTAGTAGTCGGAGCGTTTGCTGGCCACCCGAAGTGTGTCCAGCAGCGCCTGTGTCGTGTTGCTCTCACGCCGCGCGTCCGCCTCGCACATCGAGTGGATGGCACGAATCCCTCGGGTGGCGCCGTACCAAGTATCGGCGGCGCCTAGTCGCTCCGTGACGGAGACGACGCAGTATTGGGGCGTTTCCTGAATGCGGTAGGTCAGTTCGAAGAAGACCTGCGCTCCGACCTCAACCTCGCCATACGAAGTCAACTCGAACACCGAGTGCGTAGGCCATTGTCTGGTCACCTCTTCCTGCAGACTCTCTCTGACCGATTCAGCCTGTTGCGCCAGTGTTCGGCCCGCGAAACCGCTCGGCCTGAACCGAAGGACGCTCCACGGGGAGTTTCGCTCATAGGTGCGCTCCGACGTACGCCGCCAATCGTCGGCGAGGCGGATGGTGTATTCGAGCTCTCCGACGACACCCCGATGAACCGTTTCAGGGATCGGCGTCGGCGTGGGTGTTGGCGTGGGTGTCGGCGTGGGTGTTGGCGTGGGTGTCGGCGTGAGCGTCGGCGTGGGTGTCGGCGTGAGTGTTGGCGTGGGTGTCGGCGTGAGTGTCGGCGTGGGTGTCGGCGTGAGCGTCGGCGTGGGTGTCGGCGTTGGTGTTGGCGTGAGTGTTGGCGTTGGTGTTGGCGTGAGTGTTGGCGTGGGTGTCGGCGTGGGTATGGGTGTGGATGTCGCCGTGGGCGAGGGTATAGGCGCCGGTGGGGATGTGGCTGTCGGTGAGGGCTTGGACGCGAGCGAAGGGGTGGTAGTAGCCGGGGGGGACGTCCGCGCAACCCGATGCTCCGACGCCGTTGACTGGGCAAGTGGCATTGCCGATGCAGAGGCTGTTGGAGTTCCGATCGGAACGACTGCGTCCATTGACGGGTCGACCGACCCGCCGACGCACGCGGCAATGGTGATGAGAATCGATAGGCAGGACAGCGCCGGCTTCAATGGTGGATGGATGAACGGTCGGCCTTCGATCTTGCTGGCCACACGCAACTCTCCTGGCTTCGACAGGTCTTCTCACGCGATTGTCCGAGGCTCGGCAAGCTCGTGTCAAACGCGTCGTGACAGGCACGCGGAGCGGCATGTGGCTTGGCCGCATGACCGCCCAGCCACCAGGGAAGAGTTCCAGGGCACCCGGCTCGTTCCAAGGGTCGATCGGAGAGGAGACGGGCCGAACAGTCGACTCCGCTTTGACCCGAACATCCCAACGACCTATCCTTGTCACGATTCGGTTCCGCCCGAATGCGGCTGTGCCCTCAAGAGGCCTGGGAAATATGCCCAATAGACTGATTGACGAGACGAGTCCGTATCTGCTGCAGCATGCCCACAATCCGGTGGACTGGTACCCGTGGGGCGAGGAGGCGCTGGGGCGGGCGAAGGCGGAGGACAAGCCGATCCTGCTGAGCGTGGGCTACTCGGCGTGTCACTGGTGCCACGTCATGGAGCGCGAGTCGTTCGAGGACCCGCGGATCGCCGAGGTGATGAACGCCGAGTTCGTGTGCATCAAGGTCGACCGCGAGGAGCGGCCGGACGTCGACTCGATCTACATGGGAGCGGTGCAGGCGATGACCGGGCGCGGCGGCTGGCCGATGACCGTCTTCCTGACCCCGGACGGCAAGCCGTTCTACGGCGGCACGTACTATCCCCCCGAGGACCGGCACGGCATCCCCGGGTTCCCGCGGGTGCTGGCGTCGATCGCGAACGCCTACAGGCAGGAGCGGGGCGAGGTCATCCTGGCGACGGAGCGGCTACTGCAGCAGATGCGCGCGATGGCGACCGCGAGCCGGGGCATAGAGCCGCTGACCGGCGACGTGCTGTCCTCCGCGTTCGCCGGCGTCGTCAAGGACTTCGACCCTACGCACGGCGGCGTGGGGCTGCAGCCCAAGTTCCCGCAGCCGATGACCTACGAGTTCCTTCTGCGCTACTACCTGCGCTCGGGGGACGTCCAGGCGCTGCAGATGGTCGGCACGACGCTGGACCGCATGGCGATGGGCGGCATCTACGACCAGATCGGCGGCGGCTTCCACCGCTACTCGACCGACACGTACTGGCTCGTGCCGCACTTCGAGAAGATGCTGTACGACAACGCGCTGCTCGTGCGGCTGTACCTCCACGCGTACCAAATCACCAGGAAGCCCCTGTACCGACGCGTGATAGAGGAGACGCTCGACTACGTGCTGCGCGAGATGACCGACCCGGCCGGCGGCTTCTACTCGGCGCAGGACGCCGACAGCGAGGGCGAGGAAGGAAAATTCTTCGTCTGGCGGCCTGAAGAGATCGCCGAGGTGCTGGGCGAGGAGGACAGCGGGCTCGTGTGCCGGTACTACGGCGTCACGACGGTCGGCAACTTCGAGGGCCGCAGCATCCTGAACGTGGCCCCCGGGGCGGCCGACGAGATGGAGCGCGACGGCATATCGGGAGAGCGGCTGGACGCGCTGCTCGGGCGCGCCAGGGCGGCGCTGCTGGAGACGCGCAGCCGGCGCGTCGCGCCCGAGCGGGACGACAAGGTGCTGACGTCGTGGAACGGCCTGATGATCGCCGCCTTCGCGGAGGCGGGCGCGGTGCTGGACCGCGACGACTACACGGGCGTGGCCGCAAAGGCGGCCTCGTTCGTGGCTGAGAGCCTGCGGCCGTCCGGCAGGCTGCTGCGCACGCACAAGGACGGCGTGTCGCGGCTGCTTGGCTACCTGGAGGACTACGCCTTCCTGGTCGACGGACTCCTCGTGCTGCACGAGGCGACCTTCGACGTCAGGTGGCTGGAGGAGGCCGTCGAGCTCGGGTACGCGATGGTCGACCTGTTCTGGGACGCCGCGGCGGGCCAGTTCTACGACACGGGCGCGGACCACGAAGAGCTGGTCGTGCGGCCGCGGGACCTGACCGACAACGCCGTGCCCGCGGGCAGCTCGATGGCGGCCGGCGTGCTGCTGAAGCTCGCAGTGGTCACGGGCGACGGCGACCTGGAGCGCCGGGCCGTCGAGGCGATGCGGTCGGCGAAGGCCGTGATGGAGCGCTTCCCGACCGGGGCGGGACACTGGCTCTGCGCGCTCGACTTCTACCTGTCGACCCCGAAGGAGGTCGCGGTGGTCGGCGACAGGGCCGCGACGGATACGAAGGGCCTGCTCTCCGAGGTGTACCGGTCGTTCCTGCCGAACAGGGTGCTGGTCGGCATGGGCGACGAAGACGGCGCGTCGCAGACTTCGCCGCTGATGGAGGGCCGGGCGCGGCTGGACGGCCGGGCGACGGCGTACGTGTGCCGCCAGTACGTCTGCGGGCTGCCGGTGAACGACCCCGACGCGCTCGCGCGCCAGCTCGCGTCGGGGTAGCTCGACGTTGAAGAGCGTCGTCACTGGCGGGTGCGGGTTCATCGGCTCACACGTCGTCGACCGGCTGGTGGAGTGCGGCGACGACGTGGTCGTCGTCGACGACCTGGAGACGGGCGGCGCGGCCTGGCTCGACCCCGACGCCGACCTGGTGCGCGGCTCGGTGCTGGACGCAGCCCAGTTGCGCAAGGTGTTCGAGGGAGCGGAGCGCGTATTCCACTTAGCCGCTCTGCCCCGCGTGGAGAGGTCGGTCGAAGACCCCGTGGGCACTCACCGGGTCAACGTCGACGGCACGCTGAACGTGCTGGAGGCGGCGCGGTGCGCGGGAGTGGACCGGATCGTCTACGCGTCGTCTTCGAGCGTCTACGGTCAGCAGGCGACGCACGTGATGTCCGAGGAGATGACGCCCGCCCCGCTGTCGCCGTACGCGCTGCAGAAGCTGCTCGGCGAGCAGTACCTGTCGATGTTCGCCCCGGTGTATGGCATCACGGCAGTGTCGCTGCGGTACTTCAACGTCTACGGGCCCAGGCAACCTGGGGAGGGCGAGTACGCCCTCGTGATCGGCAGGTTCCTGGAGGCCCGGCGTTCGGGAAGCCCGCTGACCGTGTACGGAGACGGGGAGCAGACGCGGGCCTACACCCACGTCGACGACGTCGTTGCCGCTACACTTCTCGCCGCCGAGGCGGACGTGTCACCGGGCCGGAACACGGTGCTGAACGTGGGGTCCGACGTGGAGACGTCGGTGAACGAGATAGCCGCGATGATCGGCGGGGAGGTCGTCCACGTCGTCCCGAACCCACGGGGTGACATGGAGGAACGGCGCAAGGCGGCCGACTGGTCGCGGGCGGCGTCCTCGCTCGGCTGGAAGCCGACCATCGGGATCGAAGAGGGTCTGACGGGTCTGATGCAGGAAACGTAGGGGCTCGGGCATGTCCGACGGGTTCATTGTGCACGTCGAGGGGGCGATAGAGAAGGACGGGCGCTACCTGATGATCGTGCGCGGGGCGGACGTGGCCCACGCGCCCGGAGCGCTCAGCTTCCCCAGAGGGAAGGTAGAGCCGGCCGATGGGCCGGATGACGCCCTGGAGTCGACGCTGCGACGAGAGATACGCGAGGAGGTCGGCGTCGAGATCGAGGACGAGGTGCGCTATGTGGGCAGCCGCCGCTTCGACACAGACGACGGCAAGCAGGTTGTCGGCGTGACCTTCTTCTGTCGCTACAAGTCAGGAACTCCGGCGGCCGACCCTGCCGAGGTCGAGGCCGTCCGGTGGATGACGCCCGAGCAGATTCTTGCCGAGGCCCCGCCGTGGTTCGCGCCCGAGGAGATGCGGCGGATAGTGGGAATAGTGGATAGTGAGTAGTGGATAGTTGGTCGATCTTGCAGTGAGCTGTTCCATTCTGCACTAAAGTGTTCCATTCCTATCCGGGCGGTGGAACAGTCTGCCGAAAAGTGGGACAGGTGGTGTTCCACGGTTCGTATCTGAGGTGGAACAGGGCGGGACAGAATGGAACAGGGGTGTTCCGTCGTGGGTAGCGGATTGCTGAGGAGTCGGGTGTGGTCGTCACATGGGCATAGTAGCACGCATGTGCTGCCGACGCAACCCGGCCTCCCCCAAAAAGAGTTTTCCCCCGCTACGCAGGGCCGATACGGGGCTACCGGGGGGCGGCCGCGATGTTGCCGCCGTCTACGGTCGTCACGCCGGCCGTGGTCCTGGTCGCCAGCGCCTGGTGGAGGAACGCCTGCGCCACGTCGTCCGCGGTGACCTCGACGCCGAGAAGGTTGCCGGACATGTAGCCGGCCTCGCTGAGGCCGCGGGCGCGTGCCCTGGAGGCGATCATGTCGTCGGTCAGCAAGCCGCTCCTGATGCGGTCGGCGTTGACGGCGTTCGCCCTGATGCCCTCCGAGCCGTGGTCGAGCGCGTACTGGCGCGCCAGCGCGAAGGTCGCGGCCTTGGGCAGGCCGTAGGGGCCGAAGTCGGGACCCGGGTTCACGGCCTGCTTGGAGGCGTTGAAGAGCAGCACGCCGCCGGTGCCCTGCGCCCGCATGATCCGCACCGCGTTCTGCGCGACTGCCTGGTGGGCGAAGAAGTTCAGCTCGAAGCTCTTCCGCAGCAAGCCGTCGTCGACGTCCCCTATCCTCCCCTGCCAGGCCGCGCCCGCGTTGGAGACGACTATGTCGACGCCCCCGAAGGCCACGCAGACCCGGTCGAAGGCGGCGCGCACCGAGTCCGGGTCGGTGACGTCGCAGCGGATACCGATGGCGCCCGCGCCTATTTCGCCTGCGACGGCGTCCGCCGAGTCGCCGTCCAGGTCGAGCGCGGCTATGGCTGCGCCCTCGGCCGCGAAAGCGCGGCACGTCGCCGCGCCGATCGCGCCTCCGCCTCCGGTCACCAAGACGACGCAGCCCGCGAGCCGCCTCTCGGCCTTGCCCAGCTTGGCCTGCTCCAGCGACCAGTACTCGACGTCGAACAGGTCGGCCTCGCTGGCCGACTCGAAGCGCCCGATCGCCTCCGCGTCGGTGACGGTCTCGACTGTGCTCTCCGCGATATCGGCGGCGATCCGGGCGTCGGCAGTAGTCCTGCCCAGCCCGAACAGCCCGACGCCGGGGACCAGCACGACCCTGGGCATCGGGTCGAGCTCCGTCTTCGGGTCGGCGTGGCGTTTCGCGTTGCGCCTGAAGTAGTCGCGGTAGCGGTCGACGAACGCGGCTACGGCGTGTTCGACGGCGGCCTCGAAGCTCTCTGTCTCGCCCGCGGCCGGAGGCGGGACCAGCATCGGCCAGCTCTTCGTCCTGATCGTGTGGTCGGGCGTCGCGACGCCCGACTGGCTGTAGCGCTGCAGCTCCCGCCCGTTGACGTAGTCCAGGACGGCCGGGCCTGAGCGGAAGTCGAGAACGAACCGGCTTCGGCCGTCGTACGCCTTCGCGTCCGCGATGGCGCAGGCGCCGCGGACAATCGGGGCGACGTCGTACGCCGGCATCGGCTCGGCCGGCAAGTCAGCCGACGCGAACACCGGCTTTCGGCCCCGCGCCAGCCGTTGCTCTACGCTGGATACGATGCCGATCATCTCCTCGTACGCCTCCCTGGCCGTCTCGCCGAACGTGAAGACACCGTGTTTCAGCAGCACCAGCCCGCGGACGCCCGGGTTGGACTCGTAGACCTGGGCCGCGGCCTTCGCGAGGCCGAACCCGGGCATGACGTACGGCACGATGCCGACGCTGTCTCCGAGGAGGTCGCGGCACAGCGCCTCGCCGTCCGGCTGGTTGGTCAGGCTCAGCACCGCGGTCGAGTGAGTGTGGTCGACGAACTTGTGCGGCAGGAAGGCGTGCAGCAGCGCCTCGACGGAGGGAGTGGGCGCGTTGCTGTCGAGCAGGTTCTGGCGCTCGAAGTCGACCATGTGCTCGTCGGACAGCGCGTCGAGCTGCCGGAGCTGCCTCAGCGGGTCTAGCCGGACGGCCGGAAGGCCCGGCGGCTCGATGTCCGCCATGTCCCAGCCGCTGCCCTTGACGCACAGCACGTCGACCTCGGCGCCGAGCAGGTCCGTGGCGACCGTCGTGACCGACGTGTTGCCGCCGCCGTGGAGCACCAGCTTCGGGTCGGCGCCCAGCAGCCGCGTCGTGTAGACCCTGAGCGCGACGTCCTCGCCGTATCCCTGGCCGGCGTAGTGCTCCGCCATGCGGCGGGCGTCGTCGTCGGACCACCGGCTTTCCATTGGCCCCCCTCCTGGCGGCAATTGTGCACTGTGGTCGAGGGCGCTGTCGAGGGAACGTCTGAAATGTGGTTCGTGTGGATTGGTGATCGGGATGATTGGCACCTCGATACACCCCACGAAGCGTCGGGGCACTCGGGGCGAGCGGGTCGTGCGTCCGTCCTGGGGGATGCCACGCGATCGAATTCCGGCGGCCGGCGACCTGGGCTATGGTATTCTCTATCGCGCGTCGACCGGGACGGCGAAGGCCCGCAGCCGCACCGGTCGGCTCGTTCCCGGATCCCGGAGCAGGAGTGTCCGCCGCGTGGCATACGGTGGACGGGAGGCAATTGCCGATGTCCAGGGCTACGGCCTCCACGCCGCTTTGGATCAGGAGCCCCCGCGAGGCCTTCGACGGTTGGCGTCGGGGGCTTGCCCGCAACGCCGAGGCCGGCGAGCTGCTCGAGCTGTTCCTCGTAGCCGCGGTCTGTTCGGTGCTGGGCATCCGCGCCTTCCTCGCCGCCAGCGGATACCCGCAGATTGGCGGGGACGGGCTCCACATCGCCCATATGCTGTGGGGCGGGGCCTTCATGCTGGTGGCGTTCGTGCTGCTGTTCACCTTCCTGGGCCGGGCGATGGACCACCTGGCGGCGATCCTGGCCGGCGTCGGATTTGGCACCTTCATCGACGAGTTGGGGAAGTTCATAACGTCGGACAACGACTACTTCTACGAGCCCACCATCGGTCTCATCTACATCATATTCGTCGTCATCTACATGGTGCTGCGAACGGCGCGGCGCACCCGGACCGTCGGACCGGACGACGCGCTGGCAAACGCCCTGAAACAGATACAGGCGTCGATCGTGGAGTCTCCCGACACAAGGGAGAGGGAACGGATACTGGCCCTGCTCGACCAGGCCGATCCCAGCCATCCGCTGTCGGCCCATCTGCGCGCCTATGTCGAGTCGGCCGAGCCGAGTCCCGATGCCCAGGCGCACTTCTACTTTCGCTTCAAAGAGTGGACGGTCGGGTTCTTTCGGCGAGTGGCGCTGCACCGCGGATTCTCCGCCCTGTTCCCGTCGCTGTTCTTGCTCTGGGCCTTCGCCCAGGTCGTGGGACTGGGAGCCCTGGTCTACGGAATATCGGCGACAACGATCGAGCAGCTGAGCTGGATTCACTACGCCCAGGCAGCATCGTCGTCCGTCACGATCGGATGTGTCGCGGTCGGCATCTGGGTCTGGCGCTCGAACCGCGACCGGTCGTTCAGGTGGTACATCCGCGCCGCGCTGGTCTCGATCTTCATCACGCAGGTCTTCGTCTTCTTCGACTCCCAACTGGTCGCCGTGGTCGGGCTGGCGGTGAACGTGCTCATGTATGCGTCGTTGACCTTCATGGCGAACCTGGAGACCGGAGCCCAGACGTCCACCGGGGCAAGTGGACAACCGCAGCAGGTGTAGGATTTTGGAACGGCGGCCGCTGGACACCTCGAATCAGACCATACTGCCGGTGCTACTGGCCGGTGGCGCGGGCACGCGGCTGTGGCCCTTGTCGCGCCGCAGGTACCCCAAGCAGTTCATTCCGCTCACGGGCGAGCGCAGCCTGTTCCAGGAGTCGCTGCTGCGCGTCGCCGGTATGGACGGCGCGGCGCCCCCGACGGTGGTGTGCAACGAGGACCACCGCTTCCTGGTGGTCAGCCAGGCGCGGGAGATCGGGATAGACCTCGGAGACATAGTGCTCGAGTCCGCGGTGCGCAGCACGGCCCCGGCGCTGACGCTGGCGGCGCTGAGGCTGTCCGAGTCCGGAGCGGGCGACGCGGGCCGTGCGCCGATGCTCGTATCGTACGCGGACCAGGTGATCTCCGATCCGGCGGCCTTCCGGCTGGCGGTCTCGGCTGCGCGGGGCCCGGCCGCGGATGGGCGGATCGTCGCGCTCGGGGTGGTGCCCACGAGTCCCGAGACCGGCTACGGCTACATCCGCGCCGACGCCGGGACCCAGAGCCCGCGACGAATCGTCGAGTTCGTGGAAAAGCCGGACGCGGAGACGGCGCGGCGCTACCAGGAGAGTGGGGACTATCTCTGGAACAGCGGGATATTCGTGATGCGGCCGGACATGTGGCTTTCAGAGCTGGGCCGCTTCCGCCCGGACATCCTGGAGGCCTGCCGCGCCGCGGCGGCCAGCGGCGCCGTGGACGGCGCGTTCTTTCGCCCCGGCCCCGAGTTCTCGGAGTGCCCCGCGGAGTCGATCGACTACGCGGTGATGGAGAATGGGCCGCGCGCCGAGCCCGTGGGCGGAGACTGCACCGGCTACTCGGTCGTCCCGCTGGAATGTGGATGGTCCGACGTGGGGGCGTGGTCGGCAGTGTGGAACGCAGGCGATGCCGACGCGGACGGCAACGTCGTCCAGGGCGACGTGTACACGGAGTCGACGCGGGACTCGCTGCTGGTCGGGCGTCACAGGCTGCTGGCGGCCGTGGGCCTGGAGGACATGGTCGTGGTCGAAATGGCCGACGCGGTGCTCGTCGCGCGCAAGGACCGCGTCCAGGACGTCAAGGCAGTGGTGGACCGTCTGCGGGCCGACGGGCGGGTCGAGCACGACAGCCACCGCAAGGTCCACCGGCCGTGGGGCAGCTACGAGGTGGTGGACGAGGGGCCGGGGTTCCAGGTCAAGCGCCTGGTGGTGGAGCCGAACGGCGCGCTGTCGCTGCAGAAGCACAGCCACCGGGCGGAGCACTGGGTGGTCGTCCGGGGGACCGCGCGCGTCACGGTGGACGGAAGGCAGTACGAATTGGGCGAGAACGAGTCCACGTACGTGCCGCCCGGCGCGGCGCACAGGCTGGAGAACGCGGGCCAGTCACCACTGGAGATCGTCGAGGTCCAGACCGGCGACTACCTGGGCGAGGACGACATCGTCCGTCTCCGGGACGACTACGGCCGGTAACGCGGCCAGGACTGTCCCGGCCCGTTCCGCCGTCGGCCTCGGTGCACCGGTGCGGCGCCGTTTCGTATCTTGACATCGTGTCGAGGCCGCGGATATTCTGCCATGCGTTCACGGGACGAACGGCCTAAGCGCCCTCTCCCCGGAGAGCCGGGTGTTCTCACGAGACCGGCTCGGCGCCAGGCGCCCACCTCGCGTCCCGGCGTGACGCCGCGCGCGGACACGTTTCCGAGTACAATTCTGGACATGCGCAGAGCATCCACACATGGCCGATAGCCGCCCCGCGCCGGCGACGAAGCCGTTCAGGGTGATCGAGCCCGCATCGGGCTGGCGCTCGATCGACTACCGGGAGCTGTGGGAGTACCGCGACGTACTCTACTTCCTGGTGCGCCGCGACATCCGGGTGCGCTACACGCAGTCGGTGTTCGGCGTCGGCTGGGCGATCATCCAGCCCGTGTTCTTCATGATCGTCTTCTCGATCGTCTTCGGCAGGCTGGCCGGGGTGAAGTCGGACGGCGTCCCCTACCCGATCTTCAGCTTCGCGGCGCTCGTCCCCTGGACGTACTTCTCGACCGCGTTCACCGAGTCGACGAACAGCCTCGTCCTCAACCAGCCCATGATCCAGAAGGTCTACTTCCCGCGGCTGGCGCTGCCCCTCGCTCCGGTGATAGCGAGGCTGGTCGACTTCGTGGTCGCGTTCCTCGTACTCATGGTGCTGATGGCCTGGTACCAGAGCGCGCCGACGGTCTGGGTGCTCGTGCTGCCGCTGCTCCTGCTGCTCGCCGCCACTCTGGCCTGGGGTATCGGCACCTGGTTGACGAGCATGGCCGTCCAGTACAGGGACGTGAAGTACGGCCTCGCGTTCGCCGCGCAGCTCATGATGTACTGCTCGCCCGTCGTGTACCCCGCGACGTTGATCCCGGACAGGTACCGGCTGATATACGGACTGAACCCGATGGCGGGCGTCGTCGAGGGCTTCCGGTCCGCCCTGCTGGGCACGACCCCGATGCCCTGGGACCTGCTGGCCGTGGGGGCCGTCGTCACCCTCCTGGTGACGCTGAGCGGGACCCTCTACTTCCGGCGCATGGAGCACGTGTTCGCCGATGTCGCGTAGAAGCGCATGAGTGACATAGCGATACGCATAGAGGGGCTGTCGAAGCGGTACCGCATCGGAGTCAGGGAGCGGTCCCACGACACGCTGGGCGGCGCGCTGACCGATCTCGCAAGGCGGCCGGTGCGGAACCTGCGCCGACTGCGAGAGCTGTCGACCTTCGACGACTCCGAAGACCGAGACGACGTGATCTGGGCTCTCGACGACGTGTCGTTCGAGGTCGAGCGCGGCGAGATCGTCGGAGTCATCGGCCGCAACGGCTCCGGCAAGAGCACGCTCATCAAGCTGCTGTCCCGGATCACCAGCCCGACGCGCGGACGCGTCGAGCTGTCGGGGCGCGTCGGCACCCTGCTCGAGGTCGGCACCGCCTTCCATCCCGACCTGACGGGCCGCGAGAACGTCTACCTGAACGGCTCGGTGCTCGGCATGAGAAAGAAGGAGATCGAGGCGCGGTTCGACGAGATCGTCGGATTCTCGGAAGTGGAGAAGTTCATAGACATGCCGGTGAAGCGCTACTCGACAGGCATGGCGCTTCGGCTCGCCTTCTCGGTCGCGGCCCACCTGGAGGCGGAGATCCTGCTCGTCGACGAGGTCCTGGCCGTCGGCGACGTGAAGTTCCAGGAGAAGTGCGTCGGCAAGATGCAGGACGTGACTACGACGATGGGGCGGACGGTGCTGTTCGTCAGCCATAACATGGGCTCGGTGCAGCGGCTGTGCGACCGCGCCGTGCTGCTGCACGACGGCGAGCTGCTGATGAACGGCCCTACGCGGGAGGTCGTTTCCGGCTACCTGGGCCTGGGCGCCGAGCGCCTCGGCGAGCGCGTGTGGGACGACGTGTCCTCCGCGCCGGGCGACGACACAGCCCGCCTCCGCGCCGTCAGGATGCTCGACGACCGCGGCGAGCTGTCGTCCGACTTCGACGTCCGAGACCCGGTCTACGTGCAGGTGGAGTACTCGGTGCTCCGGGACGTTGAGTCGCTGAACGTCACGTTCGAGTTCCGCAACGAGCGCGGCGAGCTGGTCTTCGTGTCGACCGACGACTCGGACGGGACGCAGCCCGGGCGGTTGCTCGAGGCCGGGCTGTACCGCTCGACGTGCCGGATTCCGCCCGACCTGCTGAACAACGGCCAGATGTTCGTGCTGGCGAAGCTGGCCGATGGCGTCCGCACGCACGCCGAGCGTCCGGACGTCGTGACGTTCAATGTGCTCGACTCGATGGACCCTGATGGCGCCCGGGGCAGCTACCCGGCCGACTGGCCCGCGACCGCCGTGCGGCCGCGCCTGGAATGGGAGTCGGAGCGCCTGTCGGCGGTGCATTCGGAGGTCTGAGGCCCTGCCGCACGGCGCGTTGAGTTGTCTCGTCGCCCGCCGCTACCCTGTTCGTTGATGCTATCGGGCGTTTGGCAGCGTGGGTGTATAGTGTACGGGCACTTCCTCCAGTCCCAAGACCGCCCTTGCCCGGAATGATGTCGTCGCGAAAGCTGCTTGTCCTGAACCAGTTCTACGCTCCCGACTACGCCGCCACGGGGCAGGTGGCGGCCGAGCTGTGCGCCGCCCTCGCCGCGGAGGGTCTGCGCATCAGGGTCGTGGCCGGCGAGCCGAGCTACACCGAGGCCGCGCCGGCCGCGCCGCCGTACGAGGAGATGGACGGCGTGGAGGTGCACCGGATCGCAATGCGCGGCGCGAGAGGCCGGGAGCGGCTGAGCGTGCGGCTGAGGGGGTTCCTCAGGTTCTTCTTCGGGGGCTGGCGGCTGGCGCGGTCGTTGGCAAAGGCCGAGCGCCCGGACACCGTCGTCACCTTTGGCAACCCGCCCATCGTCGGCATCGCGGCCGCTTTGGTCGCCCGCCGAAGCAGGGCCCGGTTCGTCTACGTGCTGCACGACATCCACCCGGACATCCTGAGGGCGTCGCGGTCCAGGATGCTGCCGGGGCCGGTGCTGTGGGCGTTCGACCTGGTGCACCGCCGGGTGCTGCGACGGGCCGACGCGGTCATAGTCCTCGGACATGGGATGAAGCGCACGCTGGCGAAGGAGAAGGGGGTCGACGCGGCGCGCGTCCACGTCATCCCGCTGTGGGCGCGCCCGGAGCTCGACAGGTCATTGCCGGACGGCGCCGCACTGCGCGAGGAGCTGGGCGTCGACGAGGAGAGGCTGCTCGTATCGTACGCGGGCAACATGGGCATAATGCACCCGCTCGACGCGGTGCTCGACGCGGCGAAGCGGTGTCTCGGCCTGCCGGTGCACTTCCTGCTGGTCGGCGACGGCGCGCGCCGGGCCGGCTTGGCGGCGAGAGTCGAAGACGAAGGCATCGCCCAGGTGTCGTTCCTCCCCTACCAGTCCGAAGCCCGCTTCGCGGAGGTAATGGCCGCGACCGACATGTCGCTCGTCGTGCTGGGACCCGGGCTCGAAGGGCTCGCCGTGCCGTCGAAGGCCTACACCGCGATGGGCGCGGGCAAGCCGTTCGCCGCGGTCATGGACCCCGAGGCCGACGTCGCCCGCCTGGCCGTCGAGCACGACTGCGGCTGGAACGTCGAGTCGGCTGACGGGCTGGCGGACGTGGTCCGCGGCGTACTGGAAGACCGCGGGGAGCTCAGGCGCCGCGGCGCGAACGGCCGACGCGCCTACGAGGAGCACTACACGCGGGAGCGCGCGGTCAAGGAGTACCTGCGGGTGCTGGTCCAGGATGTCGCGCGCTAGAGTCTGGCGAACCGAGATCTTCCCGGTCTGAAGCCTCCTCCCGGTCGCTCCGCAGCGCCTCCAGAACGCTTTGCTTGCTGACAGTCTCCGTCCTGAGGCCCTCGGCGATGGGCCCGCGCCAGCGCCGCGTCTTCTGCCGCCGGACCGTCGTCTACCGTGCCCAAGCGCGCTTGTCTCCTACGAAGACTGGCCCAGCCAGGAGTCGAGGTAGCGGCCGAGGCCGTCCCAGAACTTGACCTGGGGCGTGAATCCGAGGCTGCGGGCCAGGCTGCTGTCGAGCGAGAACTGCGGTACCTCGCCGGGGCGGGCCGGCTGCTCGGATATCTCGACGCCCGCGCGTTCGGCGATGAACTCGGCGATGGCGCGGATCGATATGATGTCCCCGGTGCCGACGTTCACCGTCGCGCCCGCGAGGTCGTCGCGGCCGATGATGGCGTCGTAGGCGGCGACGAGGTCGCTGACGTGGATGTACTCGCGCGTCTGTGCGCCGGAGCCGAACAGGGTGAGCGGCTTGCCGGCCGCGGCCAGGCTGGCGAAGATCGGGATCACCGCGCCTCCCCTGCCCGATTTCTGCCGCTCGCCGTAGACGTTCGACGGCCGAACGATCGTCACGTCGAGCCCGTAGCTCATGTGGTAGGCGTGGCACATCCGGTCCGCGGCCGCCTTGGAGGCCGAGTACGGGCTGTAGGGGCGCAGCGGCGCGCTCTCGGGTACGGGCAGGCCGTCTGACGCGCCGTACACCTCGCAGCTGCTCGCGAAGACGACCCTGGCGCCCGACCGGCGGGCCGCCTCGAGGACGTTGATCGTGCCGTCCAGGTTGACGTCCGCGAACGCGCGCGGCCCGGCGAGCGACTCGTCCACGTTGACGCGCGCGGCCAGGTGTACGACAACGTCGTGGCCGCGCACCGTCTTCTCGACGATCTCGTTGTCGGTGACGCTTCCCCAGACCACCTCGGCGTCCGCGGAGACGGCGCGGACGTTGCTGGCGGCCTCCTCGGAGTACGTATTCAGGATGGTGACGCCGTGGCCCGAGCCGCTCCACCGCTCGGACAGATGGCTTCCCTGGAAGCCGGCGCCCCCGGTTATCAGTATCCGCAAACGGTCATACCTCCGCGTCTCGTCGCTCCTGGGTCTCCGGCCTGCGGTGGCCCGTGCCCCAGCTCCCGGTCAGCGTGTTCCAGGCGGCCAGCAGCATGAGCATGACGTCGAGCCGCAGGCTCGCCCGCCTCACGTATAGCATATCGTAGGCGAGACGCCTGCGCGGCGAGCAGTGCCTGGGCAGGTAGAGCTGCGCGGGCCCGGTCATCCCCGGCAGCACCGCGGTGCGCCGGTCGAACCTGGGCTCCTCCGCGGCCGCGTCCCGGTGCATCTGGACTGGCAGCGCCCTGGGGCCGACGAAGCTCATGTCGCCGCGCAGCACGTTGATCACCTGCGGCAGCTCGTCGAGCGCGGTGCGGCGCAGCACGCGGCCTACCCTGGTCACCCGCGGGTCGGCGTCGGCTGTGACGAGCCCGGCGCTCTCCGCGTCGGGCACCATCGTCCTGAACTTCAGGAAGACGAACTCCCTGCCGTCCTTGCCGATGCGCCGCTGGCGGAAGAAGACGGGGCCGCGGTCCTCGAGCCAGACCGCGAGCGGGATGCCGAGCCACAGCAGGAGCCACAGAGGGGCCAGCGCCAGGTGCGTGCAGAAGATGACGGCGAGGTCGTAGGCCCGCTTGTAGCGCTGCTTTGGGGCGGTCATCCGTCCAGCCGGCCCCGGTTCGCCTCGAACCAGTCGATCGTGTTGCGCAGCCCGACGTCGAACGGCGTCGACGCGACGAAGCCGAACTCCTCGCGGGCGCGGGAGGTGTCGAGCCTGCGGCGCGGCTGGCCGTCCGGCTTGCTCGCGTCCCACTCGACGCGGCCCTCGAAACCGACCATCTCGCGTATCTTCGACGCCAGGTCGCGAATGCTGGTTTCCTCGCCCGAGCCGAGGTTGACCGGGTCCGGCTTGTCGTATCGCTCCATCGCGAGCGCTATGCCCTCGGCGGCGTCGTCGACGTAGAGGAACTCGCGGGTCGGTGAGCCCGTGCCCCATGCAGTGACGGACGCGTCGCCCCGCTCCCTTGCCTCCACGAGCTTGCGTATCAGCGCCGGGATCACGTGGCTCGACTCGGGGTCGAAGTTTTCGCCGGGGCCGTACAGGTTGACCGGCAGCACGTAGACGATGTTCGTGTCGTACTGCTCGCGGTACGCCTGCGCCTGCACGAGCAGCATCTTTTTCGCGAGCCCGTAGGGCGCGTTGGTCTCCTCCGGGTAGCCGTCCCAGAGGTCGTCCTCGCTGAACGGCACCGGGGTGTCGTTCGGGTACGCGCATATCGTTCCGACGACGAGCGTCTTCCCGACGCCGGCCCTGCGGGCCTCCTCGAGGAGGTGGATGCCCATGACGGCGTTGTCGTAGAAGAAGGTCCCCGGGTTGGCGCGGTTGGCGCCGATGCCGCCGACCACGGCCGCGAGGTGCACCAGGCAGTCGGGCCGCGCGTCGTCGAGCATTCGCAGGACGTGTTCGCGGAGCCGCAGGTCGTAGTCGGCGCTCCTGGGCACGAAGACGTTGCCGGCGCCGCGCTCCCGTAGTCGCCGGACGACCGCCCTGCCGAGGAACCCCGCGCCCCCGGTCACGACGACAGACTTGCCCGCCCAGAAGCCTCTTGCCTCTCCCTCGACAGGAGAGGACTGAGGCGGGGGTGACTGCTCCCTGCTATCCACCGCCGCGCCCCTCGCCTATCGCCGGCTGCCCGATGGCCTCCACGTCGGCGTCGACCATCAGCCTGACGAGCTCGCGGAAGCCGACCCGCGGCGTCCACTGCAGCACCCGCCTCGCCTTGCTGGCGTCGGCCCACATGTCGTTCACGTCGGTCGGCCGGAAGTACCTGGGGTCGATCTCGACGTGTTCTCGCCAGTCGAGCCCCGCGTAGGCGAACGCCTCCTCCACGAACTCCCGCACCGAGTGCGACTCGCCGGTGCCGATGACGAAGTCGTCCGGCTCGTCCTGCTGCAGGATGCGCCACATAGCCTCGACGTACTCCGGTGCGTACCCCCAGTCGCGGCGCGCGTCGAGATTGCCGAGATACACCTTGCGCTGCCGTCCGGCGCGGATGGCTGCGACGGCCCGGGTGACCTTGCGGGTCACGAAGGTCTCGCCGCGCCTGGGGCTCTCGTGGTTGAACAGGATGCCGTTGGCGGCGAAGATGCCGGAGCCCTCTCGGTAGTTTACGGCCATCCAGTAGGCGTAGACCTTGGCGGCGGCGTACGGGCTCCTCGGGGCGAAGGGCGTGCGCTCGTTCTGCGGCGGCGGGGTGGCGCCGAACATCTCGCTCGACGACGCCTGGTAGACGCGCGCGCCGATGCCGCTCCGGCGCACCGCCTCCAGCAGCCGGGTGCTGCCGAGGCCGGTCACGTCGCCGGTGTACTCCGGCGCGTCGAAGCTGACCTGGACGTGCGACTGCGCGCCGAGGTGGTATATCTCGTCCGGCCGCACGTTGTAGACGAGGTTGGACACCTGCTCCAGGTTGACCAGGTCGCCGTAGTGGAGGAACAGGTTGACGCCGCTCTCGTGAGGGTCCTGATACAGGTGGTCGATCCGGCCCGTGTTGAAGGTGCTGGACTTGCGGATCAGGCCGTGCACCTCGTAGCCCTTCTCCAGCAGCAACTCGGCCAGGTACGACCCGTCCTGCCCGGTGATGCCGGTGATCAGCGCCCGCTTTGCCATGCTCTCAGCCGCTCCTCTTTCACTTCCTGGGGCGTTCCCTGGCTCTAGACTCTAGCAGAAACGCGTCGACCTGGAACCTGTACCAGCAGCCCTGCAGGAAGTGGAAGACGAGGCCCGGCCGGCCGTCGAGGAAGCCGAGCCTGATGAAGTACCGGTAGCCGAAGTACAGGAAGGCCCGCAGGAACAGCGGCGCACGCCCGTAGACACGTTCGCGCAGCCAGCGCCGCCTCGACTCCGGCGCGCCTCGGAACGACGCGCGGATGCCCTCGTCGCTCTCGCCGGCCAGGACGGCCTGCGCCTCCCTGACCGCGTATCTGGTGTGCTTCTCCGTCCACCTGGACAGGCCTTTGCAGCTGTCCTCGACGATGTCGTGGTCGAGGAAGGCCGGCTCGCCCTTGGACAGCACCATGTGCTCGTCCATCAGCCTGTCCTCGCACCGGGCGGCTCCCCGCTTCCAGACGCGGAGCAGCCACGTCGGGTAGTAGCCGCCGTGGCGAATCCAGCGCCCCATGAAGTGGACGCGCCGCTTGAAGTAGAACCCGGTTATGCCGTTGGCCGGCCGGGCGAGCCTCGTCTGCAGCTCCTCGGCGAGCTCCGGCGTCAGCCGCTCGTCGGCGTCGAGCCTGAGCAGCCAGTCGGAGTCCATCGGGATGTTATCGAGCGCCCAGTTGAGCTGCTGGGCCTGGCTCTCGAACCGGTGGTGGAAGACGTCGGCCCCGGCCTGCTCGGCGATCTCGACCGTGCGGTCGTCGCTGCCGGAGTCGACGACGACGATACGGCATCCGAGACTGGCAAGGCTGTCGAGGCACGCGGGCAGGTCGGTCTCCTCGTTGTAGGTCAGGACGATGGCCGTAAGGTCGAGCGCCATCGCCGCTTACTCCGCCGCGGGCCGGGCCCGGGACTTCTCATGGCCCGACTGTTGGCCGACGACCTCTTCGTACAGCGCCTCCACGTCGGACGCCACCCGCTCCCAGGAGAACCGCTTCGCTGCCAGGGCCTCCCCCGCCCTGCCCATCCGCTCCGCGGCGTCGGGGTCGTCGAGCAGCCGGCCTATCGCGGCCGCCACGTCGGCGGGGTCCAGCGTCGTGACCAGCCCGGCGCCGGCCTCGGAGATCTCCCGGTGTATGCCCACCTGGTCTGAGATGACGACTGGTGTGCCCGCCGCCGTCGCCTCCATGACCGCGACCGGAGAACTCTCGTGGTGCGACGGCAGCACGAACACGTCCGCGGCCCTGAGCAACCGCCACTTATCGTCCCCCAGGACCATGCCCGTGAACACGGTCCTCTCGGAGAGACCGCGCCGGTCATGGATGGCCCTCACCTCCGCCTCGTATTCGGGCGCGCCACCGCCGGCGATGACCAACGAGAAGTCGTCCCTGCCCTCGATCAGCGTGCCGGCGGCATCAGCGAGCACGTCGAGGCCCTTGATGCGGTGGAGCCTTCCCAGGAAGAGCACTATCTTCCGACCGCGGAGGCTTGGGTACTTGTCCTCCACGACGGCGCGGTCGTCGACACCGGAGGGCGGCGGAGCATCGGCGCCGAGCGGAATCAGGCGGCCTCCCTGGAAGCGAAGCGTCCGCGCCGATTCAACCTCGACCTCGGACGTGAGGTGGAGAGCGGCGGCGCCGCCGAGGTCGTGCCTGGCAATCGTCTTCAGGTAGAGCCACTTCTTCGCCCTGCTGGCGGCCGACGCGCGTCGACCCTCGTACCGCTTGGCCAGCGAGACGGGGTCGAGAGAGCCTGCGACATGCACCACGTACGGTACGCCGAACTTCCGGCACCAGAATGCCGCAACGGTCGTCGGCCACAGGAACACGGAGTGTATGTGCACGACGTCCGACCGGCGCACCAGGTCGCGCAGGGCGCGTCCCATCGGCGCCGAGAAGTGGTACCAGCGCGGCCGCTGTACAGGGAAGTACCAGACGCCGACGCCGTCCATCCGCACGGGACTGCCGAGCGGGACGTCCAGCTCGCCGGGGCCGTCGACGTTGGTGGTGGCGAGGGTGACGTCGTGGCCGCGCCGGGCCAGCTCGCGCGTCAGTCCCTGGGCGGCGACTATGGGGCCGCCGTAGCGCGCCGCGAAGCTCGGTATGACGTGGAGTACGTTCATTCCGCCGGTCGCGGTTCCGGCTGGGGCGCTGATGCGTCTAGCCTATGGGGGAGACAACGCTGGCTGGGCACGGTTCGCCGTCCGCGTCAGGAGTCGCGCAGCCTGTTCCTCAACCGCGCCAGCTCTGCCTCCGCTTTGGCGGCGCGACTTTCCGCGTCGATCCGGGCGCTCGTCTCCTTGTCTCGCTCCGCCGTGGCTTTGTCTCGCTCCGAGATGGCTTGGGCCCGCCCTTCGATCGCTTCGACGTGGGTAGGCAAGTACTCCTGGGTAGTGGGGTCCCACAGGCGGAGACGGCGCCCGTCACTGCACAGGTACAGCGACAGCGCGCGGCTGTATCCGCGCATCTCGCCGTCGGGCTCTTCGTTCAACGCGATCGCCCGGTAGGAGCCCCCCACGAGAAGGTCGCCTGCAAGCGGCTGAGAGTAGCGGCCCTTCCCCGAACCGTCGAACCGCCAGTACTCAGACACTCCCATCTCAGCGTAGCCCTCGCGTTTGACGGTCTCGTCACGCGGCGCGGTCGTCTTGGACGCTATCTCCAGGACGAAGTCCGGCGGCTTGCCCACTTCGGAGATCACGTAGCCGTTCCTGCCGACGATGGCTTCCGGATCGACTCCGAGCGCCACGACGCAGTCCGGATAGAAATGTTGCTTCCAGTCGACGACGGTGGCTGCGTTCTCGACGAGGTATCCGTTGCCCGCCACCAGGACATCATCGAACTTGCCGAAATGCGCTTCCAGGGCGGAGCGTACCGGCACATAGTGCCTGTCCTGCTGCATGTCGGTCTTCTCCGGCGGATCGGGCAGCGTCTCGATGACCGCAGTCGAAGTGTCGAGCTTGGTGGTCATGGCCGTTCTCCGTGGGCTTGCGGATGTCTACCGCCTCGGACTGACCGGCTCCCGCCGCTCCGGAGTCACGTTGGCGACGGTGGCGGCCATTATATCATCACCGTAGGGAGACCCTTGCATAACCGTCATTCCCGCGAAGGCGGGAACCCAGGGGTGGGGTTCCCAGAAACGAAACCGCCGCATATCCGCCACGCGTGTCTCCCGCACGTGGGGTTACCCAAAGGTCTCCGAAGGCGGGAATCCGGGGGTGGGGCCTCCCAAGTACGAGACCTCGCTCATCGCCACCACGGTTGCCGCCTGCAAGGGGAGCTACGCAAAGGTCTCCGCAGGCGGGAATTGAGGAGGATGTGTGTCCGTGGATTCCCGCTCCCGGCCTCCACGCGCGCAGGTTCGCGCGGGAGGACGGCGAGGAGGGATCATTCGACCAGGTACGGCCCCAGGACGAGCGTGTCCATGCCGGTGCGGCTGAAGCAGTCGAGCGCCTGCTCCGGGGTGTTGACGATGGGCTCGCTCTCGTTGAACGACGTGTTCAGCACGACGGGCACGCCGGTCAGCCGGTCGAACGCGCTGATGAGCTCGTGGTACATGGGGTTTGCGTCGCGGCTCACGGTCTGCAGGCGGCCGGTGCCGTCTACGTGGGTCGGCGCGGGGATCAGGTCCCGCTTCTCCTCGCGCACCGGGTACGCCATCAGCATGAACGGCGACGGCGCGTCCTTCTCGAACCAGTCGCCTGTCCGCTCCTCCAGTATGGACGGCGCGAACGGCCGGAACGTCTCACGGTGCTTGATCCGCCTGTTGAGCGTGTCCCGCATGTCGGCGCGGCGTGGGTCTACGACGATGCTGCGGTTCCCGAGCGCCCTCGGGCCCCACTCGCTCCTGCCCTGGTACCAGCCGACGATCCTGCCGTCGGCGATGCGCTCCGCCGTCTCGTCCGCCAGCGCCCCGTCGCCGGGCTCACGGTAGGAGTAGCCGCCGCGGTCGAGCGCGTCCCTGAGCGCGTCCGGCGTGTCCTCCGGGCCCCAGTAGGCGTGGTCGATCGCGGGCGCGCGGGGATGGCCCAGCGCCTGGTGGTAGACGTATTGCGCCGCCCCGACTGCCAGGCCCGCGTCGCCCGCGGCCGGGTGGATGTAGATGTCCTCGAACGGCGTGCGGTCGAGAATCTGCCCGTTGGCGACGCAGTTGAAGGCGACGCCGCCCGCGTAGCATAGGCGTTTCAGCCCCGTCTCGTCGTGCAGCCGGTCGACCAGCGTCAGCACGACCTCCTCGAGCCGGGACTGCATCGACGCCGCTATGTCCTGGTGTCGGCTCCCCACCGGCGCGTCCGGCTCTCGGGCCGGCCCCAGGTCGCGCTCCAGCCGGTCCGAGAACAGCCTGCCGACGGACGGCTCGCCCTCGCCAAACGTCATCTCGACCCCGTCGCGATGGTGCGTGAAGTACTCGAGCCCGAGCTTGAAGTCCATGCCGCCGCCGAGCCGCACGATGCGGCTGAACTCATCCGCATAGGTCGGCTTGCCGTAGGAGGCGAGTCCCATCGCCTTGTACTCGTCGCCGTACTTCCACATGCCCAGGTACTGGGTGATGGCCGAGTAGTAGAAGCCGAGCGAGTGCGGGAAGAAGACGTAGCCGTCGACGTCCAGGTCCGTGCCCCGGCCGGAGCCCCAGAGCATGGAGGAGAAGTCGCCGAGGCCGTCGAGCGAGAGCACCGCGGCGTCCTCGAACGGCGACGAGTAGAAGGAGCTGGCCGCGTGCGCCACGTGGTGCTCGACGTAATGCAGATCGGCGTCGAGATCGGCCGTCGGCACGCCGACACTGTGCGCCACCATGTCGCGGATGTCGCCGAACCGCTTCCAGGCCCGCGACCGGCCCAACGCCATGTGCGGTAGCCGGATCGCCCACAGCGCCTTGCGGACGATGTGCGCGGAGCGTTTGCGGGCTATCGCCACATGGTCGACCTCCCGGGCGTCGACGCCGTTCGACTCGAGGCACCACCTGACGGCGTGGCTCGGGAAGCCGCCGGCGTGCTTGATCCGGGTAAACCGCTCCTCCTCCACGGCCGACAGCAACTGCCCGTCCCTGAAGAGCGCGGCCGACGCGTCGCCGTGGTAGGCATTGATGCCGAGGACTATCATCGTAGATACCGGCGGCATCGAGTGAGAAGGCGCCCCAGCAGGTATCGCCCCCGGCCGTCGCGAATGTCGTACAGGATGTGCCAGACCCTCAGAACGGACCGGATGGTTGTAGTGTACAGGAGGTTGCGCTCGGGAAGTCCAGCACGGATGCGCTCCACCTCGGCCCTCATTTCGTCCTTCAGCGTCGATGTCTTGGAGGCCGGGTGCATTCTGAACGCGACGAAGTGGTCTCTAACGAACCGGAACCTTGCGCCACTCATTGCGAATCTCGTTATCAGGTCGGCGTCCATGCAGTGCAGGTACGACGGGTCGATCCCGCCTACTCTATCGTAGATGTCGCGAGTCCAGAACGCCGCAGGCTGCAGTATGCGGAATCCGCCGTAGAGAAATCCGCGCCGGGAGAAGAATGGGAGATACGGCCAGCACCGCCACTCCCCGATGGCGCGTCCCTCGGCATCTATCAGCGGTAGGTTGCCATAGACCACGTCGGAGCCGCTCCGCTGCAGGGCGTCGACCGCGGACTCGATCGCGTTGGACTGGTAGACGTCGTCCGAGTTGATCCACGCCAGGATGTCGCCAGTCGCGAGGTCGAACCCTTTGCGCAGCGCGTCGCCCTGTCCGTCGTCGGCCTCGCTCACCCAACGCGAGATGGACGTCTCGTGCCTCCCGATGATCTCGACCGTTGTGTCAGTCGAGCCGCCGTCGATCACTATATGCTCGACGTAAGGGTACGTCTGCCCGGCGACGCTGAGGATCGTCTCCTCGATGAACGCCTCGCTGTTGAACGATGGGGTGACAATACTGACAAGGGGGCGCGGAGGCAACGCAGGAATCCTGGCGCGCGAAAGAGGCGGTCTCGGAGTTGCCATCGTAGCCCTTGGTACCCAGGATTGCCATCGGAGGTGGCGGTAGCTTACCAAATGTCGGTGCCGTCGTGCGGCGGGGCGCGGGGAACAGAGTCAGGCTTGACCGCACCCGATACCGGCGGCATCATTGCGGGTAGACTGGAACAGGTACCGCACCGGCCGGAAGCGATCTCACGGCACAGGTGACGGCACCTGCCGGGGAGGTCGTAGCGGTGTCGACCGGACTCTGTGTAGCCTGGAACTTCAAGCCAACCGTGGGCGGCTCCCAGGAACACGTCCACCAGATGGCGAAGCACTTGAATGAGCTTGGTGAGAGCATCAGCGTTCTCACCCCAGCGCGACCTGCCAACACCGAGGCGGCCGGAGCCTTCGACGAGTCCTGCGGCTACCCGGTGGAGAGATTCGACACCAAGGCCGGTTCCGGGGAATGGCTAACGCCCCACTTCTATAGAAGGGGCCTTGTCGAGATAGTCGGCGCCGTTCGTCGCTCCGATGCGGACTACCTGGTCTGCGACACCAGTGGCGTCACACTCGACCTCTTTGCTCTGCTCGCATCCGGGATGACGCGTCGGCCCCTCATCACAATCACGCATGAACCCCACCAGTCGACGGTACGGTGGAAAAAGGCATACGACCTCGTCCTGCGAAAGGCGTCCCGGAATGTGTGCGTGAGCAACTATACGGCAGGCTGGGTCGCGTCCCGCGGTGTCGATCCCAGCAAGATATGCGTCATTCCCAACGGGGTAGACCTGAGAGAAATCGAGTCGTGGCGAGCTCGTAATGGAAGTTCACAGCACGTCGACGCTGCTTTCACGGGACGAGGACCCGTTGTGCTCACGGTTGCCCGGCTTGTCCTGTCCAAAGGGATACAACGAGTGATCCGGTCGATGCCCAGGATCGTTTCCGCAGCGCCGGGAACTCAGTGCGTCATCGTGGGCGATGGTGAGGACCGGGAGCGCCTGGCGCGACTCGCGGCCGCGTCCCCAGTCGCCGACTCCATCACGTTTCTCGGCGCCCTGACCGACGACGAGAAATTCGACTGCTACAGCAGATGCGATGTCTTCGCCCTGCCATCTGAGCGGGAGGGGTTCGGTATAGTTTTCCTGGAGGCAAACGCGTTCGGCAAGCCGGTCATAGGCGCCCGGATCGGGGGCGTTCCCGATGCAGTAGTCCATGCAGAGACCGGTCTGCTCGTCGAGCCTCGAAGCGACTCAGAGGTCGCGGAGGCCATCATCCGGCTGCTCAACGACCCAGACGAAGCCCGCCGCCTCGGCGAAAATGGCCGGCGCAGAGTGGAAACTGAGCTCACGTGGAAAGCGTCGGCAACGAAGTTCCACTCCGTCATACAAAGCGTACTTGGCGAGCAATGACGGCTGAACACAAAACACCCAGGGTCAGCGTCATAGTAGCCACGCACAATCGGGCTGACCTGTTGCCGCGGGCGGTCGACAGTATCCTGGCTCAAACCTATGGCGACTACGAGATACTCATCGTCGACGACGGTTCGTCGGACAACACTGCGGCCGTGATATCCGGGTTCTCCGACCCGCGCATACGGTCGTTCAGGCACGACCACAACAGAGGCAAATCCGCCGCGATCAATACTGGGATTGCGCACGCGCAGGGCGAATACATCGGCTTTCTGGATGATGATGACGAGTGGCTTCCGAGGAAGTTGGAAGGGCAGGTCGCGCTGCTGGACGCTTCTCCCGCGACAGTGGGACTGGTCTACGGCTGGATGGACCGGGTTGACAATTCCAGCGGGCGACTGACCCCCGCTTACCGCAACAACCTCGAAGGGGACATATTCGAAAGCTCGTTGGCGTTGAGCATTCCCGGCCCGACAATTGTCTTGCTCGTCAGGACGTCGGTGGCAAGAGAGGTCGGGGGGATGGATGAGAGTCTGCGCAGACACGACGACGTCGACCTGATCTGCCGCATCACCCAGCGGTATCATGCGGCTGTGCTGCCTGAAGTTGTCGCCACAGCCCATTTCGATCACGGCCACGAGCGGAAGGGGGACGATAGCCCGAAGAATCTATCTGCAGGGGCTGCCTTCCTGCGAAACCACATGGCAAAGTTCGCGGATGAGCTGGAAGGACGACCTCGTGCTCGCGCCGCGGTGCTTCGCCGCCTCGCGGGCGTCGAGATGATGCGCGGCAACCGGCGTGCGGCCCTGGCCGCGATCGCGTCGGCCCTCAGGCTTGACCCACTTGGCGTGGTCTTGGCACTCATCAGGAACGGCGGACTTACCGCGTTGATGCTCTCGCGTTTTCTTCGGGTTCGTTCCGCACGATGATCCGGATTGCACCGAGCAGGCCGGCCGGGATCCGTAGGCGCACGCGTTGATTCTCCGGCGCCTGGGAAATTCGGCGGTTCACTCCACGGCCCTCGTGGCCCTGCCGCTGCGCTTGGCTTTTCGGATCGTGCACGTGCTCGTCCGCTATCCGGTATGGGTCATCAGGCTGCTCGCCTTCCGGTTGAGCAGTAAGGACTCGGCCGCCCTTGCGGTTGGCATTCACACGGTCTTCATCGCAAAGGAGAACGTTCTCCTCGACGCCCATCCGCAATCCACTATCGACCATCCTCGTCGAGCCGCGCCTGGCTCCTACTCCCCGACCATCCACTATCCACTATCCAGAATTCACTACCTGCCATGCGCGTAGCGCACGTCATCGGGGCGTTCAGGGACGGGTACGGGTACGAGGAGAACCACCTCCCGCACTTCCAGGTGCTGGAGGGCGCGGACGTGTCGCTGGTGACCTCTGTGCTGCCGCCGGGCGAGTCGGCGCTGACCGCGGCGGCGGGCGCCTACAACGGTAGCGGGTCCCCCGGCTCGTACGACTACAGGGGCGTCGCCATCCACCGGCTGGAGGCCGGCTTCCGCGCCAGGAAGGGCTCGCAGGTGGTGTTGCGCGGCCTGAAGGACACGCTGCGGGAGATTCGCCCGGACATCGTCCACGTGCACGGGCCCATCGGCGCGCTGTTCGTGCAGGCGATGATCACGGCGCGCGCTCTGGACCTTCCGGCCGTGGTCGACAACCACCTGTGCTACTTCAACCTGAGGCCGTATCACCTCGCGAAGCGGACTTACTACCGCTCGCTGTTCCGGCGCGTCGTGGGGCCGCTGTTCGCGTCGGCCATCGGCCGATACATCCCGCTGATGCCCGACAGCGAGGCGGTGCTGCACAACGAGCTCGGCGTCCCGTACGACCGCATCAGCCACTCGACGCTGGGCGCCGACACTCGAACGTTCAGGTACGACGCGGACGTGCGGGCCGAGACTCGTGAGCGCCTCGGCATCCCGGAGGACGCGCCGGTGGTCGCCTTCTGCGGCCGGATCCGCCCCGGCAAGGACATCGAGGTGCTGGCAGCCGCCTGGGGCCGGATCGCCGACAAGCACGGCGCGCGGCTGCTGGTCATCGGCCCGGTCACGGACGGCTTGGAAGGCAACCCGCTGTCCGGCGTCGAGGACCGGCGCCGGGGGATGGTTACCGTGACCGGCCACGTGCCGAACGAGGACCTCCCGGCGTACTTGTCCGCCGTCGACGTGGGCGTGTGGCCCGGCGATCCGGGCATCGCGACGATCGAGGCGATGGCGTGCGGTCTCGCCATCGTGCACACGAACCCGTGGTATGTCGCCGGGATGTCCGAGTACGGCAACGGGGAGGCGTTCACGAGGGGCGACGTAGATTCGCTGGCACAGACCCTCGACTCGATCCTGCGGGACCGCGACAGGCTGGAGCGGATGCGCTCGCAGTCGCGGCGTCTGGCGGAGGACGTCTTCGACTGGCGCGTGGTCGCCGCGCGAACGAACGCGATCTACGCCGAGGTGATCGATGGCGGGCCGTCCGCGATGCCAGACCTGTGGGAACGCGGCGGGCCGGACGGCCGTCAATTCGTCTAGAGGCTGGGAACCCGGCCCTGGGTTCCCGCCTGCGGAGAGCTTTGAGTAACCCCCTGGTGGAGCAAGGGGCGTGGTGGGAGTGCTTCTGTTGGGTAGCCGGGTGGCCCCACCCCCTGGGTCCCCGCCTGCGCGGGGACGACGGTTACGCAAGGGTCTCCGTGCGGGGGACGACGGTTGTACGAGGGTCTCCTAAGGCTACCATCCGGGGCGCGCTCAGGGGCGGCCGATGCTCTCGTAGGTGATGCCCAGCGCTCTGACCTGTTCCGGGGCCAGCGCGTTGCGCCCGTCGACGATCACGGGGGCGCTCATGCGGTCCCGGACGGCCGCCAGGTCTGCGGCGAGGAATTCGGGCCACTCGGTGAGCAGCAACAGGGCGTCGGCGCCGGTCGCCGCGTCCTCGGGCGACGCCGCGTAGGCGATGCCGGCGGCTGCCGGGAAGTGCGCGGCGAACTCGTCCATAGCCCTGGGGTCATAGAGCCTCACGGCGGCGCCCTCCCCCAGCAGCGCCTCCACGATGCTCAGGCTCGGAGCGTCCCGGATGTCGTCCGTGCCCGGCGTGAATGCCAGGCCCCAGACCGCCACGGTGCTGCCGTCGATGTTGCCGGCCGCGTCGCGCACCTTGGCGAGAAACCGGTCGACGCGGCCCTCGTTGACGCCGTGGACCTCCGCGAGCAGCGAGAAGTCGACGCCGCACCGCTCGGCGACCGACGTGAAGGCCCGCACGTCCTTGGGCAGACACGAGCCGCCGTACCCGATGCCCGCCCCCAGGTGGGACGGCCCGATGCGCGGGTCCATCCCGAGCGCCCGCGATACGTCCTGTATGTCCGCGCCCGCGGCCTCGCACAGGTCGGCGACCATGTTCGCGAACGAGATCTTGGTCGCCAGGAAGGCGTTGGCCGCGTGCTTGATGATCTCGGCAGTAGCCCTGTCCGTGACTACAACGGCCGAGTCGGCGTCGCGGCCCATCCTCTCCAGCAGCGGCTCGTAGACGCGAGTCAGCAGGGACGCTGCCCGGTCGCTCTCCACGCCCAGCACGATGCGGTCGGGATGCAGGAAGTCGTGCATCGCCCTGCCTTCCCGCAGGAACTCGGGATTGACGGCGACCTCGAAGCCGCCGTCGCCGGGCCCGCCGTTGGCGGAGGAGTGCTCGGCGATTACGCTTTCGAGCATCGCGGAGGTCCCGACCGGGCAGGTGCTCTTCTGGACGATGAGCTTGTGGCCGTTCAGCCTCGAGCCTATGGCTGCGGCCGCGTTGGCCAGCTCGGAAACGTCGGCGGCGCCGTCCTGGCCCTCGGGCGTCCCGACGCAGACGAACACGACGTCGGCCCGGTCGATGGCTGCCGACACGCTGTTCTCGACGTTGAGCGTGGCGGATGCGAGGTGGGTCCGAAGCAGCTCCTCGACCCCCTCCTCGTAGAAGGGGACGATGCCCTGGCGGATCGCCTGGGCTTTGGCGCAGTCGGCCTCGGCGCCGAACACCTGCCAGCCCAGCTCGGCCATCCCGACGGCGGTGATCAGGCCGACGCGGCCCAGACCGATGACGGCGACTACGGGATCGGCTTCCTCAGTGCTGGCCTGCGCCGTGCTCCGGCCAGTGGTGGTCACGAGCTACGGCCCGCGCCCGGGCGGCTGTAGGCCCGGACGCCGTCCGGGCAGGCTACCTGGTCATTCGAGGAACGCACGGCGGCAATATAGTCATCGCCCAGACGGGGTGTCAAGACGACTCCTCAGGCCCCGCTATCCACGATTCACTATCCACTATCCACTAGCTACTACTCTTGTCGTTTTGTTTAGGTGTCGTACAAGACCGGAGCCAAGCCTGTGCCAAGATCGAGGACCGATGGCGTTGGCTACTGCGCCAGCGCGGCGTCGACCTGCATCTTGAGAGGCGCGAAAGCGTTGGTCGCCTTCGGGTTGCTTTCCAGGTACTTGTCGATGGCTTCCTTTGCCGCCTTGGGGTTGCCCTCGAACAGGCGATGGGCGGCGTTGGCGAGCTGCACTTCGATCCTCGCCGGCGCGAGCCGCACGGCGTCGTCAATCAGCTCGCCGGCCCGCGCTACCAACGTTGGATCGGGCGTTTGGAGCGCCACGGCCGCCCGCTGGTGCAGCTGGGCGAATACCAGCATGATGCGCCACTCGCGCGAGTTGCGCTCCAGCGCGGCCTCGCCTACCTCCCGGGCCGACGTGACCTGCGTGAGAATCTCGTCCTGACGCAGGGCGCCCAGATTGGACGTGAGGATGCCGAACCGGCGCTGGTACAGAATCGGATGGTTGGCGAGAGGTGGGAAGGCGTCGAAGGCATCGTCGAGCAGCGCCAATTGCTCGCGCCATTCGACGTCTGGCTGCAGTGCGGCAGATGCCGCCTGCGCGGCCACGTATGGGCGCACTGTAGTGAGGAACAGGAACGCTACCGTAACCACGGCCAGGACGCCGGCCGTCGCGAGATAGGCGTTCGAGACCACCTCGTCCGCCGGCCGCAGTTGCCGTCGCTGTCGTTCCTGCCGCGTAGGCCGCTCCTGGCCGGCGCTCGTCTCCCCCACGTCGCCGCCGTTGGCCAGCAGGCGGCCCCAGTATGAGTAACCCGGCAGCGACGCGAGACGGCCTGAGGGGCGGTCCTCCCCGTCCACCGTTGGGACGGGACTCCCATGAGGTGAGTCCAGGTAGGTCACGAACCCCGCGAGCAGTATGAACTGGCCGATCGTCCCCGGCGTGTCGAACAGGAAGAGGTTCTGCGCGAAGTAGCCCGCGAGCGCGGCCCCAACGGCCAGGGTGAATAGCTGCTCGTGCGGCGGCTGCTCCCGCGCCCGGCGCACGAGCACGAAGGCCCCGTAGACCCAGATCGCCATGTAGGCGAGGAAGCCGATCGCGCCCTTCGTCGTCAGCTCCTCCACCAGCTTGTTGTGAGCCTGGTCGAACGACGCCGCCGCGTTGCCCACGATCTCCGGCGTGAGGTAGCGGTCGTAAGCGACGGTGAAATTCTCCGGACCCCATCCGGTCAGCGGCCTGTCGGCGGCGCCTCGCAGGCCGATCCTGGTCGAATCGAGGCGGCCCCTGATACTGGCGTCCTCCAGGCCGACCTGGGTGATCCGCTTTACCATGACGCTGCGGTCCGCGAGCGGCCGCACGACCGGCGTATCGCCTCCCAGCGTGAGCGTGCCGACCACGGCCAGACCCAGCACCGCCACGGCGGCGCACGCGTACTTGATGATCGGGAGCCGGCCCCAGATCAGGTAGGCGACGGCGAAGCAGGCGACGGCGGCGGTGAGTCCGGCCAGCGCTCCGCGGGTGCCGCTGAGGAGAATCATGGTCAGCCCGAGTATGGCGGCAAGGGCCCAGAAGACGCGCAGCAGGGCCACCGTCGACACGAGGCTGTCCGCCTCTTCCCTGCTGCCCCGTCCGCGTCGCCTGCCGGCCCTCGTTCCCGCGGCGGCTCTCGGTGCCGGCGCGTCGCTCGGACGCAGGAAGGAGCGGCCCAGCATGCCGGCCGCGATGATCGCGTTGACGAGGAAGTAGGCGCCTACGTACGTCGGATTCCCGAGCGTGATGCCGAGCCGGTCGGATCCCCCGGCCAGGAAGGAGAATGTGTCGGTCACCGGCCCGAAGCCGAACCGTTCCGACAGGCCCAGCAGCGCCATGAACATCCCGACGGCGAGGTTCACGTTGAGCAGGACCTTCCACTGCGCCCAGGAGCGGAACATCGCCGCCATCACCACGATCAACAGGAACCAGTGGGCGGTGTCGAACAGCCCCATCATTCGCTCGTAGTTGGACCAGATGCTGCGCTGAGGGCTGACTCCAAGCACCGTGGCCAACACCATGGCGATCAGGTACAGGCCTACGAGCGCCGCCAAGCGCGACCGCGGCAGTCGGTAGGCCGGGTACCGGATGGCCAGCAGCACCCAGGCCAGGAATGCCAGCTCGATCACCGTCCGGGCGTACAGGGCTTTCCCCACCACGAACGGGAAGAACGTACGCGGCAGAGGGTCCGACATCACGACCAGCGGCGTGAGCAGGACCAGGCCGATCAGGACTCTTGTCGTGTTGGCGAGCGAGCGTTCCATTCGTTTCGAGACGGGGCGCGCAGGTGCGTTGATGGTTGGACCGAGGGAAGTGGGCGCCGCCCGAATATCCCGGCGGGCCGATTCTAGGCTATGGGTATGGGAGGGTCAAACCAGCTCACGAGGCGATCCCTCAGCGTCGCCCGCCCGCCAGTAGCTTCGCCTGCGGCTGTCCGCGAAGGCGCAGCATCGCCCACACCCCGAACACGGGTCCGAGCGCGAGCACGGCGAACGCGGACGTCCAGCCGTGATAATCGACGAGCAGCGGCACGAGCTGGATGGTGAGCAGCGTGAACAGGAACCCGACCGCCGTCTGCATCGTCAGCACGGTCCCCAGGTATTCTCCGGGGCTCATCTCGGTGATTGCGGCGGAGAACTGGGCCGAATCGGCGATCACCGTGAAGCCCCATATCACCAGGACTGGGACCAGCAGCCACATCGGGGCGTCGACCAGCACGGCGGCGAGCAGGGCCATGCATCCGCTGGCGATCATGGCGACGGACGTGACGGCGGTCCTGCCCACCCGGTCGGCGAGCAGGCCGGCCGCGACGCAGCCCAGGCCGCCGACCGCGATGACGGAGAAGGCGATCAGGCTTGCGGTCGCCTCGGAGCCCGACCTCATCCCGAGCGCCTCCGCGAGGAACACCGGGACCCACGTCCACATGGCGTACAGCTCCCACTGGTGGCCGAGATATCCGAAGTTGGCCAGGCGTACCCCGGGTTCGAGCAGGCAGCGCGACGCGACCCTGGGGTCGAATCTCGGCGCGCCCTCGCCGAACGGGCCGTCGCGGACGAGGCCCAGGACTATGCCGGCTCCCAGCACCGCCAGCAGCGACGAGGCCATGACGACCCGCTCCCAGGGCATGTCGCCCGCGGCGCGAACGAGGTGCGGGGTCGCCGAGCCCACGGTGAGCGCGCCGACGAGCAGGCCGATCGCGAGCCCGCGGTAGCGTCGGGACCAGGTCGCCGCCACCTTCATGCCTGGCGGATACACTCCTCCCAGGAAGACGCCTGTCAGCATCCGAAGCGGTATGCCTACGGCCAGCCCCGACGCGAGGAGCGCGAACGCGGCGTTCGAGGCCGCGCCCAGTACGGCGGAGGCCGCGATGAGCCTCCGGGAGTTGACCAGGTCGGGGAGGTTCAGGGTCGCGCTCAGCAACGTCCCCACCACGAAGCCTATCTGCACCGACATGGTCAGCCACGCCGCTGCGACCGACGAAACGTCCCACTCCTCGTTCAGGGCGGGCACGACGGCAGACGCGCTGAACCAGAGCGTCATGCCCAGGAGTGTCGACAGCGCCAGGAATCCCAGCGCCCTCCACTGGGCCGCCGTTCCCTCGATCCCGGAGGCAGCATCCTCCCGCTGAGCGTCCACGTTGTCTGCGGGCCTCCCTTTCGGTCGTATGGCGGGCCAGCGGCCCCCTCGGAGTCCTGCCGCCCTACCCGACCCCACAGGTAGTCGGCGCTCTAGGTGTCTTGCAGCCTGAACCAGTCGACAGTCCGGCGCAGCCCCTCGTCGAACGGTACGCGGGCACTCCATCCCAGGAGGCGCTCCGCGCGGGCGCTGTCCAGCGAGATGTGGCGGACGTCCCCCGGCCGCTCCGGTCCGTGGACCGGTGGGAGGGTGTATCCGGTCGCCTTCGCCAGAGCACCGAATAGCTCGTTGACGCTGGTGGCGCGGCCCGACCCGACGTTGACGGTCACCGGCTCTTCTGCGCCGCATGCCATCTCGCATGCCCGCGCCACGTCCTCGACGTATACCCAGTCCCTGGTGTGCTCGCCGTCGCCGTTGACGGTGACCGTGTCGCCCCTCAGCATCCGATTGCTGAAGATCGCCACGACGCCCGACTCGCCGTGGGGGTCCTGCCGCGGGCCGTACACGTTCGCCGGCCTCAGCACGTGTAATCGCATCGCCGGGGCCAGCAGCATTCGCGCGTACAGCTCGAACGCCCACTTGCTCAGGCCGTAAGCGCTGATCGGCCGCACGGGATGCTCCTCGTCGCACGGCAGGTAGTCCGGGTCGCCGTAGAGGGCGCCTCCAGTCGTTATGTAGACGAACGTGGCGCACCCGGCGTCCATCGCCGCGCGTGCGAGATTGAGTCCGCCACCGATGTTGACGTCCGCGTCGTGCGTCGGGTCCGCCATCGAGGCGGGAACGGACGCCTGCGCGGCGCAGTGGACGATGCTGTGCGGCCTGAACGATCGGACGAGCGACCCGAGGCCGCCGTCGCGTATGTCGATCTGCTCGAGCCGGGCAGCCGTGTTGACGTGCTCGGCGCTGCCGGTCGACATATCGTCGACCACGAGCACATCGTCGCCCCGCTCCACGAGCCGGTCTACGATGTGGGAGCCGACGAAGCCGGCGCCGCCGGTTACAAGAACGCGTTTGGACATGAGTCCTTCCCCAGAAGTGCGCCCCATATGTTACCTGAGAACCAAAGGTGTGGATTTGGCACGGGCAGAAATCGCTCGCACGGTCCAGTTGGACGCCCGTTGAGCGATTCTCTATCATGGCGGCATCCGTGCCAGTGAGGGGCCAATGTCCGATCGCGGCGGTCTGATAGGCGAGCTCGAGGCTATCGTGGGCGGCGAGTACGTCGTTCACGAGCCGGAAGACCTGATCGTCTTCGAGTACGACGGCTCGGTCGACCGGGCACTTCCCGACGCCGTGGTCCTTCCCGCCTCCACCTCCGAGGTGTCCGCGGTGATGGAGGTCTGCCACCGGCGCGGGGTGCCCATCGTCGCCCGCGGCGCCGGAACGGGGCTGAGCGGCGGGGCCGTCGCCGAGCGCGGCGGTATCGTGCTGGCCCTCACCCGCATGACGAAGATACTGGAGGTCGACCCGGTCGACCGGATCGCGGTCGTCGAGCCCGGCGTCGTCAACCTGGACCTGACGGCCGCGGTCTCGAAGCATGGCCTGTACTTCGCGCCCGACCCGTCGAGCCAGAGGGCCTGCACGATTGGCGGCAACGTCGCCGAGAACTCCGGAGGGCCTCACTGCCTGGCCTACGGCGTAACGACCAACCACGTGCTCGGGATGGAGGTCGTTCTCGCCGACGGCTCCGTCCACTGGCTCGGCGGCCGAAACAGGGAGTATCCGGGCTACGACCTCCGGGGCATCGTCATCGGCTCCGAGGGCACGCTGGCCGTCGTCACCAAGGTCGTGGTGCGTCTGCTGAGGGAGCCTGAGGCGGTCCGCACGCTGCTCGCGGCTTTCCGCGCCATCGACCACGCCAGCGCGACCGTTTCCGCGATCATCGCGGCGGGCATCGTCCCGGCGGCCATCGAGATGATGGACCGGCTGTGCATGGACGCCGTTGCCGACCCCATCTACCCGGAAGACGCCGAGGCGGTGCTCCTGGTCGAAGTCGATGGCCTCGCCGAGTCTGTCAGCGAGGAGGCCGAGGAGATAGAGCGCCTCTGCGCCGAGTTCGATCCCATCGAGATCAGGATGGCCGCCGACGCGGCGGAGCGCGAGCGCCTGTGGAAGGGAAGGAAGGGCGTCCTCGGCGCGCTCGGCCGGCTGGCCCCCAACTACTACCTGGTGGACGGCACGGTCCCCAGGACCCGGCTCCTGGAGGTACTGTCCGCGATAGGCGATCTCTCCCAGAAGTACGATCTGCCGATAGCCAACCTGCTGCACGCGGGCGACGGCAACCTTCACCCGTCCGTACTCTTCGACGAGCGCGATCCTGACCAGACCCGCCGGACGCTCGAGATCGGCGGGGAGATACTGAAGCTGTGCATCGAGTACGGGGGCGTGCTGTCAGGGGAGCACGGCATCGGCCTGGAGAAGCAGGAGTACATGCCGCTGATGTTCACCGAAGACGACATGGAGGCCATGGCGCGCCTGGGCCCGGCGTTCGGCGCCGGCGGCCGCTTGAACCCGGGCAAGATCTTCCCTACAGGCAAGCCCAGGACCGCACTCTCGCACTCGCAGCCCGTCGCCCGGACCGGCGCCGGCGCGTTCATATAGGCCGCCCGGTGGTCACGGAGACGCGCCCGTCTCCAGGCGGCCGATTCCTGGACGACGTTGCGGCGGTTGCGCCCGTCGCCGAGAGCCCTGCGGACTACGATATCGACGGGCTCACGCCGGACGTGGCCGCGGCTCCCGGCGACGTCGACGCGCTCGCGCGGCTCCTCGGTCTCGCCGCGTCGGCAGAGAAGGCCGTCTCACCGCGCGGCGGTGGTACGCAGACGGCCCTCGGCAACCGGCCGGAGCGACTCGACCTGGTCGTCGACACTTCGCGCCTGGACCGGATCACCCACTATCCGGGCGACCTCACCGCGACCGTCCAGGCCGGCGTTACGATCAGCGATCTGCAGGCCCGGCTTGCCGAGCGGGGCCAGTTCCTGGCGATCGACGCTCCCTTGCCGGACCGGGCCACGGTCGGCGGGACCCTGGCGACAAGCATGGGAGTGCCGACCCGGTGGCAGTACGGCAGCCCGAGGGATACCGTGATCGGCATGGCAATCGCACAGCCTGATGGCCGGATCACGCGCACCGGAGGCCGTGTCGTCAAGAACGTGAGCGGCTACGACATGGCCCGGCTCCACGTGGGCGGCCTGGGGACCCTTGGCGTGATCGTCGAGGCGTCGTTCAAGCTGACGCCGCTGCCGGCAAGGCGGGCGACGGTGCTGGCGAGCTTCGACTCGTTCCAGGAGGCACTTGGCGCCGCGCTCGGGGTCTTCTCGAGCAGCGTCCTGCCGCTGGTGCTCACCGTCTTCGACCGGTCGACGGCCGAGAGGCTGGACGGAGGTCTCCCCGCGTCGGCCTGCTATCTCGCGATCATGCTGGGGGGCAGGCCGCTGACGCTCGACCGGCTCGTCCGCGAATGCCAGGCGGAATGCGGTCGTCATGCCCCTGGGAGCGTGGAAGTGCTGGAGGAGCCCGCTGCCACGGACCTGTGGCGGGGGCTCACGGACTTCGGATACGACGAACCGACCACGCCCCTCGCGGGCGTCCGCTTCAACGTCGCGCCCTCACGGCTTCCCCCGCTCGTGGATGAACTCGCCCGGCTGTCGGACGACTTTATCGTGCCGCCGTCCGTGCTGGCGAACCCGGCCTACGGCGCCGTCCATGCCCGGTGGTACTCGGACGACGCTGAGCGAGCGCGTGGCGGACTCCCCGACATCCTGGCCGGCGCCCGGACCGCCGCCCACTCGCTGGGCGGGCTGGCCGTCATAGAACGCTGCCCCCCGGACGTGAAGGCGCGCTTCGACGTCTGGGACGACGTCGGAGACACCATCGAGGTCATGCGTCGCCTGAAGGAGCAGTACGACCCCACGAGGACCCTGAATCCCGGCCGCTTCGTCGGAGGCATATGATGGCTGCCCCGACGCCCGCGGGACTGGACCTGTTTTCGGGGCCCGACGCGCCCGCGGAAGAAGACCTGTACAAGTGCGTCCACTGCGGCTTCTGCCTGCAGGCATGCCCGACCTACGTCGAGACCGGCCTGGAGACCGAGTCGCCCCGCGGCCGTATCGCCCTGATGAAGGCGGTCAACGAGGGACGCATTGGAATCACGCCGACCGTGTTCCGGCACTGGGACCTGTGCATCCAGTGCAGGGCCTGCGAGGTCGCGTGCCCGTCCGGGGTGCCCTACGGCAAGCTGATCGAGGCGACTAAGGCCAACGTGGAACGCTACCGGAAGCCGCGCCTGCCGGCTCGGCTGGCCGCGGCCGTGCTGCTGAAGCGCGTGCTGCCTTCGCAGCGGTGGCTCTCCGCACTGGTCGCCGGTCTCAGGCTGTACCAGCGGTCCGGCGTGCGGCGACTGGTGCGCTGGTCGCGGGTACTGCGGCTGCTGTCTGGCAGACTTGCGTCCCTGGAGGAGTCCGCGCCGGAGATTGCGGGGTCGAGATTCAGGGCGGCCGGGCAGGTCGTCGCCCCGGACGGCGAGCGCCGGGCCAGGATCGCGCTGCTGTCGGGCTGCGTCATGCCGCTGGTCCACGGGCCCGAGATGGACGCCGTGACCCGGGTACTGGCCAGGAATGGGTGCGAGGTCGTGGTGCCGAAGGCGCAGGTCTGCTGCGGCGCGATCAACTCCCACTCCGGCGACCTGGACACCGCACGCGAGCTCGCCCGCCGCAACGTGGAGGTGTTCCTGGACGCGGACGTGGACGCCATCGTGGTCGCGTCGGCGGGATGCGGCATACGGATGAAGGAGTACGGCGAGCTTCTCGCGGGCGATCCGGAGTACGCAGAGGAAGCCGAGCGCCTGAGCGCGCGGGTAAAGGACATTCACGAGTTCCTGGTGGACCTGCCATTCGTCGCGCCAGCGGGCACGCTCGACTACCGCGTCACGCTGCAGGACTCGTGCCACCTGTCCCACGCGCAGCGGATCACCGAGGCGCCGCGCGCCATCCTGCGCTCGATCCCAGGCGTCGAGCTGGTCGAGATGGCCGACTCGTCGAGGTGCTGCGGCGCGGGCGGGACCTACACGATCACGCAGCGGGACTTCTCGCTCAGGCTGCTGGACAACAAGATGAGCGCGGTAGAGGATACGGGCGCGGACGTGGTCGCCACGGCCAATCCTGGCTGCCACATGCAGCTCCAGAATGGCGTACGGCGGGCCGGTCTCCGCACCGAGACCAGGTACGTGACCGACCTGCTGGACGAGTCCTACTCCGCGGAATAAACAGACGGGGGCTTGCGATGGACATGGGGCTGAAGGGCAAAGTGGCGGTCATCACCGGCGGCAGCGAGGGCATCGGAAAGGGCGCGGCGCTGAGCTTGGCCGCCGAGGGCGCGGAGGTGGTCATCTGCGCCAGGCGGGCCGACGTGCTGAAACGCGCCGCGGAGGAGGTCCGGCAGGCGACCGGGGCGAAGGTCACGGCGGTGACATGCGACGTGACGCAACCCGACCAGATTGCCGCGCTGTTCCGGACCGCCATCGCCGAGCACGGGCGGATCGACATACTGGTGAACAACGCCGGGACTTCGTCGGCCGGCCATTTCGACGCGGCGACCGACGAGACCTGGCACGCCGATCTCGACCTGAAGCTGCACGCGGCGATCAGGTGCTCCAGGGAGGCCATTCCGCACATGAGGGCCCAGGGCGGAGGCCGGATCATCAACGTGACGACCGTCGGCGGCAAGGCCCCGAGGGGCGGTTCGGTCCCGACAACTGTCAGCCGCGCGGCGGGAATCGCGCTGACCAAGGCGATGTCGAAGGACTACGGCCGCGAGAACATTCTCGTGAACACCGTGTGCATCGGGGTGATCAAAAGCGGACAGGGCGCACGGGCATGGGAGAAGGCCCGCGAGGACGATCCCGGTCTGACGCTGGAGGAGTGGTACGCGCGGCGCTCCGAGGGGACGCCGTTGGGACGCGTCGGCGAGACGCGGGAGGCCGCCGACGTTATCACCTTCCTGGCCTCCGAGCGGGCGAGCTACATCACGGGCGCGTCGATCAACATCGACGGCGGCGCGGGCGCGGTCGTGTAGCAGTGATGTCCATGGACAAGCGGTCAGGCTACGTCAGGGCTAACGACGGCGTGCGGCTCCACTACGACGAGGCGGGCGCCGGCAGGCACGTCATCCTGATACATGGCGGTGGGCTCAGCAACGCCTGGTGGCAGCGCAACCTCCCCGTTCTCGCCGAACGGTTCCACGTGATCGCGCCCGACACACGTGGCTGCGGCCGGTCGGACAAGCCCGCGTGGGGGCACCGCACGGCGCGCTACGCCAAGGACGTTCGGGACATCATCGAGGCGCTGGACCTCCACGACGTGACGCTGGTCGGCTGGTCCATCGGGACGCGAACGACCTACTCGTACCTGGAGCTGTTCGGCTCAGACCGCCTCCGGGGCGCCGTGCTCGTAGACGAGACGGTGCACATCACGCTCCACGATCCCCCGGAGCCGGGCAAGCCGCAGCAGCCCGGCGAGAGCGACGATGACTTCGGCCGGCGTTGGGTGGCGGACATGTTCGGCCCGGAGAGTTTCCAACGGCTCACCGAGGACGAGTTGGCGTGGATGATCGAGTCGCGGGCCGACACCCCGGGCTCCGAGACTCTGGGCGCCGACTATCTCGCACAGGACTGGCGGCCGCTGTGCCCCACCATCGACCTGCCCGTGCTGGTCACCACCGGCCGCTACGCGGGCGCTTACCCCGGCTGCGTCTACGCCGCCGAGCACATCCCCGGCGCAAGGCTGGAGGTGTTCGAGAACAGCGGCCACGCGCTGTTCTACGAGGAGGCCGACAAGTTCAACCGCGTCGTGGCCGACTTCATCGGCGGCCTGCCGTGACAGGGACCACGCCGTTGGATTCCAGCCCTCAGCCGATAGAGCTGCTCGAGGCCCGGTTCGGGTACGACCGCTTCCTGCCGCTCCAGGAAGAGATCATCGCCAACGCGATGTCCGGCGGGCACTCGCTGGTGCTCATGCCCACCGGCGGTGGCAAATCGCTGTGCTTCCAGCTCCCCGCCCTGCTGATGGACGGACTGACGCTCGTCGTTTCGCCGCTCATCTCGCTGATGAAGGACCAGGTCGACGGGCTGGTCGCAAACGGCGTCGAGGCCGCGCTGGTGAACAGTACGATGTCGTACGAGCAGAACAGGCGGGCCCTGAACGACGCGGGCCGGGGCGCGGTCAAGATCCTGTACGTGGCGCCCGAGCGTCTCGCGGCGCCGTCGTTCCGCGACTTCCTGAACAGGACCAGGCTCAGCCTGGTCGCCGTGGACGAGGCGCACTGCATCTCGGAGTGGGGGCACGACTTCCGCCCGGACTACCGGAACCTGGCAGCACTGCGCCGGGAGTTCCCGCTGGTACCGGTCATGGCGCTCACCGCGACCGCCACTGAGCAGGTGAGGGCCGACGTCGTTCGGCAGCTCGACATCGCGGACGCGCCGCAGTTCGTCTCCAGCTTCAACCGCCCCAACCTGACGTACCGGGTGAGGCCGAAGCGGCAGCCCTTCGACGAGCTGGTCGCGCTGCTGCGAAAACGGCCCGGCGAGCCGACCATCGTGTACCGGTTCTCGCGCCAGGACACGGAGAGCCTCGCCGACGACCTGCGTAGGCTCGGCCTGGATGCCCTGCCCTACCACGCCGGGCTCGAAGACACGGTGCGGCGCGAGACCCAGGACCGCTTCGTCAACGACGACGTCCCGGTGATCGTCGCGACCATCGCGTTCGGCATGGGAATCGACAAGCCGGATGTGAGGCTTGTCGTGCACTACGACCTGCCGAAGAGCCTGGAGGGCTACTTCCAGGAGACGGGCCGCGCCGGAAGAGACGGTCTGCCCAGCGAGTGCGTCCTCTTCTACTCCTACGGCGACCGGGTCAGGCAGTCCTACTTCGTCGACAAGATCGAGGACGACGCGGAGCGGCAGAACGCCGAGCAGAAGCTCGACAGCATGGTCGAGTACGCCGAGAGCACCGTCTGCAGGCGGAGACGCATCCTGTCGTACTTCGGCGAGCAGTGGGAGGAGGACAACTGTGGCGGCTGCGACGTCTGCCTGGACTCAGGTGAGGAGTTCGACGCGACGGAGATCGCCCAGAAGATACTGTCCGCGGTCATTCGCACGGGCGAGCGATTCGGCGTCAACCACGTCGTCGACGTGCTTCGCGGGTCCAGGGGAAAGCGGTTGCTGAAGCAGGGCCACGACCAGCTCTCGGTGTACGGCATCGCCGTCGAGCATTCGGCCGACGAGCTGAAGGAGCTCTTCGCGGCGCTCGTGGACCGGGGGCTGCTGGCGCGGTCCACCGGGGAGTACGCGACCATCTACGTCACGGACGACGGCCGGGACTTCCTGCGCCGGCGGGACACGCTGAGCCTGAAGAAGCCGGAGCCGGCCGCGCCGCCGCGTTCGCGCCAGGGGGACATCGAGTACGACGCGGGGTTGTTCGAGCGCCTGCGGGCTCTGCGAAGAAGGCTCGCGGACGAACAGGGCGTGCCGCCCTTCGTCGTCTTCGGCGACGCGTCGCTGCGGGAGATGGCGCACTACGCGCCGCGGGGCCTGGAGAGCTTCGCGGCCATCACCGGCGTGGGCGACCGCAAGCTGGACACGTACGGCGACGTGTTCGTGGCCGAGATACGGGCGTACGCCGCCGAGAAGGGACTGGAGGAGCGTGCGGCGCCGGCGAGGCGGGCGCGCCGCGGCCCAGGGACGGGCCGGCAGACCGGCGCTACGTTCGAGGAGACGAAGGCCCTCGTGCTCGAGGGGCTCAACGTCGGGGAGATCGCCCAGCGCCGCGGAATTTCGCAGCAGACGGTGCTGAACCACCTGGAGCGGCTGACGGAGGCGGGAGAGCGGCTGGAGCTTGCCCACCTGATGCCGCCGGAGCGCCGCTTCCGGCGCATACAAGGCGCCTTTCGCGCCGTCGGAGGCGAGCGCCTGACGCCGGTGCGCGACTATCTCGGCGGCGAGTTTTCGTTCGAGGAGATCAGGCTCGTCCGCCTCTGGCTCTCCCAGAGCGGGTGATTCGGCCGGCCAGGCTGCCGTGGTACTGTGGTCAAGAGATGGTCGAACGACCGACAAGAGGCATGGGGCGATCATGGCCAAAGATACGACAACGGTCCTGACGGAGCACTGCTACGTCGTCAGGAGAGCCGGTGTCCTGGGCGGCGAGCCCATCGTGAAGGACACGCGAACTCCGGTGCGGGCGATCGTCGAGCTGTGGCGGATGGGCCACACCCCGGAGGAGATTCCCAGCGCTCTGCCCCACCTGAGCCTCGCCGCGGTGTTTGACGCGCTCAGCTACCACTGCGATCACCAGGCAGAGATAAACGACTACATCAAACGAAACAGGGTCTCTTCTGACCTGCTCCACCCAAGCGTCAGAGACCTGTGACGACGGCCTCCGGCCTAGCTGAGCGACTCGGGGCCCGAGTCCCCGCGGCCGGGCCGCACTGCGCCTGCGCCGTCTATCCCCTGGGGCCGGCCTGGGCGCGCTGGCGGAGCAGGTGGTCGACGAGCACCAGCGCCATCATCGCCTCTACGATGGGGACGGCGCGCGGGACGACGCATGGGTCGTGGCGGCCCCTGCCCGTCAGCACGGTCGGGTTGCCGTCCTCGTCCACGGTGTCCTGCGGCTTCATGATGGTGGCTGGCGGCTTGAAGGCGGCCCGGATTACGACGTTCTCGCCGTTGGATATGCCGCCCTGGACTCCGCCGGAGCGGTTCGTGTGCGTCCTGATGCGGCCGCCATCGCTGTAGAACGGGTCGTTGTGCTGGGAGCCGGTGAGAGAGAGGCCGCCGAAGCCGGAGCCGACCTCGAAGCCCTTGCAGGCCGGCAGTGACAGCATAGCCTTCGCGAGATCGGCGTCCAGCTTGTCGAACACCGGCTCGCCGAGGCCCGGAGGCACGTTGCGCGCGACCGCCTCGACGACGCCTCCGACCGAGTCGCCGTCCTTGCGCGCCTCCTTGATGCGCTCGATCATGCGCACCGCCGCGTCCTGATCGGGGCAGCGCACCATGTTGGACTCGACCTCCGCGGCCGACACCGAGTCGGGGTCGACGTCGGCCACGAGCGTCCAGACCTGCTTGACGTAGCCGACGATCTCGACGCCGTGCTCCTGGGCGAGCACCTTCTTGGCGATGGCGCCGGCGGCCACGCGGCCGATCGTCTCGCGGGCGCTGGCGCGTCCCCCGCCCTTCCAGTTGCGGACGCCGTACTTGGCCTGGTAGGTGTAGTCGGCGTGCGACGGGCGGAACTTGGTCCGCATGTGCTCGTAGTCCTTGCCGCGGGCGTCCTCGTTCCAGACGCCAATCATGATGGGAGTGCCGAGCGTCAGGCCCTCGAAGACGCCGGACAGGATCTCGGCGCGGTCCGATTCCCTGCGCTGGGTCGAGATGGCGCTCTGTCCCGGCCGGCGCCGGTCGAGGTCTCGCTGCAGGTCGTCGGCGTCGAGCTCGACCCTCGGCGGGCATCCATCGACGACGACGCCGATGGCGTCCCCGTGGGACTCGCCCCAGGTCGATACGCGGAATGTGTGTCCGAAGCTGTTGGCCATTGTCCTGGAGTTCCCCGTCCGGGCGCGGGGAGCCCGTCCTCCGAACGGCTATCCTACCGTGTCTATGCTACCATCTAGTCACGCCGCATGGCTCATCCGCGCCTTCGAACAGAAGGCGTGCGGTGACAGGCGAAAGCCCCGCGAGGGAATTCGGGTCCGGGTTGTAACACCTGCGAGTGCCTTCCGCTTCGGCGGATGAGGGCCGCTCGTAGCCCGGGCCCCTTTCGCGCCCCCCAAGCCGCAGCTCACTTCCGTAGGCCCCCGCAATCCGGACCGGCGCTCGTGCGACCTAGCCGAGGAAGCGGCGGAGATGCGCGGCCTCCTGGACGTACTGGCCGACGTTTACGGACGTGCCGCCGTTGGTGACGCTGGCCCAGATCGCGCTCGTCAGCCCCTCGTGCACCCGGTCTATCCCGTCGGCGAACCGGTTGAGCAGGTTGGCGTAGGGCTCGCCCAGGAGGTCCCTGACGTGACCCTCGTTGGCGAAGCGCAGCGCCGCCCGGAGGTCGCCGTCCAGGCTCGGGTAGGACTCCCGCACGAAGGCGAGATCGTCCTCGGTCAGTGAAGCCAGGCCGAGCAGCTCCGGCGGGACGCCGATGGAGTAGAACGAGGCGGCGAATCCGATGGCCCGGGGAAGGGTCACGCCGCCGACGCCGCCGAGCGAGCGGCCGTAGCCGAAGAGGCCGACGTGCATCTTGCGCTCCCGGCGCTTCGGGACGTGGGCGGAAACGGCCCTGATGACGTCTGCCAGCCGCTGCACGTGCGCCTGGTGCTCGGCCGTGGTCCTGTCCGCTATCTCCAGTGCGCGGTCGAGATCGACCGGCATCGGCTCGCCGCGCTCGTGTGCGCGGATCTGCGCGATGCCGTCGCGCACGGTCTCCTTGTCGTAGTCGTACTTGAAGGCGGACTGGACCGTGAAGGTGTGGGCGCTGGGGTACTCGGTCAGCACGCGTTCGACGTTGACGGGAGAGAGGTGTCCCCTGAACGGCACTGAGCCTGCGCCGATTATCGGATACAGCGGCAACCCCAGCCGCTCCTCGAGATCGTGGAGGCGGCGCAGTCCCGCCTTCAGGACCAGCTCGGTGGCGACCACGCCGTAGTTCAGGGCCGGGTCGCTGCGGGCGAGGAACACCCGCTGGCTCGGCAGGTCTCTGTCCCTGACGTACTCCTCGACGATCCGGTCGCAGTGGAGCAGGTGCTCCGTATCCTCGATGAGGGGGATCACCCTTATGCTCTTCGGGAAGAACTCCCCTACCCAGTCCCTGACGGACTGGCCGTCGACCAGGTTGCCGTCTTCCTGGCCGACTATCACCTTCCGGTAGTAGGCCTCGACCAGGGCGACCTCTTCGGCCGAGGTCGTGAGCGGCAGGATCACCTCCTGTATGGGAGCGGCGTGATCGCCGCCGTAGAAGCCGTGCGCCATGTCCCAGGCGGAGGGAATGCTCTGCAACGCCTCGACCATCGACTTGCGCATGTCGCGCTCGATGCGTGGGTTCGGCACGCGCAGCGTGAGGGCGATGTCTCGGCCGAGCTGGCGGCCGTCCTGGAAGAAGTCCGGGTACCCCGTGAGCAGCTTGCGGACGACCTGGCTGTCGGCCTCCTTGCCCTCGGAGTCCCACATCTGCTCGTCGCAGCCCAGGCCGAACACGTCGACGGCCTCGTCGACCTCGCCATCCCCCTTCAGGACGCCGTTCTCGTCGGCAAATGGCGCCGGAGTAGCGTTGTCCGGGTGCTGGGTGCTCATCACCTTGGGAACGAGGACCATCTGCGATCTCCGATAAGGCCCGCCGCGACGGTCACGGGTCCGGCGGTCGGGCCGAGTCGCGCCAGATTGTAGCAGGCGACCAGGTCGGGTTGCGGCCGCCGTCGCAGACGTGGTCCATTCAGTGCCGTCCCGCGAAATCGCGTGGTATCCTCACTGCCCAACTGGACCGAAGGCGGTCAGGCCCCCGGTCCGTCTCCAGTCAACGACGGCGCACGGAGCCACGATTGGGAAGCAACCCCGAGCCGACCGCGGGCGCCGGCCCACCCGGCGACTCCGATGCGTCCGCGGACGTGGACCGCGCCGACTCCACACCGGGCCGGAGCCGGTGGCCAAGAGCGCTCATGGCGCTCGAGGTCCCGGACTACCGCCATCTCTGGATTGGCACCCAGTTCATGATGACCGGGATGAACATCCAGATGACGGCTCGCAGCTTCCTGGTGTACGAGCTGACCGAGTCGGGCACGATCCTGGCGATCGTGAGCTCGGCGCAGGTCGCGCCGGTGCTGGCGCTGTCGCCGCTTGGCGGGGCCATCGCGGACCGGTTCGACCGGCGCCGGCTCGTCATAGTGTTCCAGCTCATCACCGCGTTGACGGGGCTGCTCGTCGCCATCTCGATCGCGACGGGCGCGGTGAACTGGGGCTACCTGATGGTCGCGGCCGTCGTGTACGGGACGACGTTCTCGTTCGCGATGCCGGCCCGCAACGCGCTGGTCAAGGCGCTGGTGGGACGTCGACGGGTGGCCAACGCCGTGGCCCTGCACGCCTCCGGCATAAGCGCCCAGGCCCTGGTGGCGCCCGCGATAGGCGGCGCGCTGTACGCGGCCATCGGGCCCGACGGCGCATACTTCGTCGGGGCCGGGATGGGGTTCGCGGCTCTCGCCTTCACGTTGATTATCACCCGGGGTGTCGGGAAGGTCGAGCCCTCCGGGAGGGCCATGATGTCCGACATAAGGGCAGGAATCGCCTACGTGCTCCGCAGCGACGTTCTCGTCGGCGTGATGACGATGGTGGTCGTCACGCTGCTCCTGGTGCAGTCGCTGCCGTTCCTGCTGCCCGTCATGGTGGTCGAGGTGTACGGGCGCGAATCGGAGGCGTTCGGCCTGCTCCTGAGCGCGCTGGGACTGGGGTCGCTGCTCGGTTCGGTCGCGATAGCGGCCACCGGCCGTTGGAGGCCCGGGCTCGTGCTCATATGCGCGGCCCTGTGCGGCGGCGTCGCGCTCGTGGGGATGGCCGCCATGCCGAGCTACTATGCGGGCCTCGCGATGCTGATGATCGTGGGACTTACGGACGCCGCGCGCCGGACGCACTCCAACGCCATCTTCATGGAGCAGGTGGAGGACGCCTACCTGGGCCGCGTGATGAGCGTCTACTACATGGCCGCCGGTCTGCTGCCCGCGAGCCTGCTCGTATCCGGGGCTGTGATCGATGAATTGGGCAGCCAGCTTACGATCGGGTCGATGGGTCTGCTGCTCGTGCTGTGCTCGATGGCGATGCTGTTCACGCACCGGCGCCTGCGCGAGCTGCGGTAACAGTCTGACTCTTATGGCGATTGGAGCGGTCCTCTCGGAGGGACTGCCGGCCTCGAGGGACGGTACAATGAAGCCGAGGCGAACCTCCAATTTACCCTTGCCGGAGATGTGCGATGCCGACGTATGACTCGTGGTTCCGGTGCACCAGCGGCTGTGACGGCCGCCATGAGCTGACCGAGATCGTCTACAGGTGTCCGCGCTGCGACGGGCTGCTCGAGGTGGCCCACGACGTCGACCGGCTCAAGCGGCGCAGCGCGGCCGCGTGGATGGGCCTGTTCGACCAGCGTTACATGCGGACCGAGTTCCCCTACGGCAGCGGCGTCTGGGGCAAGAAAGAGCTCGTCTACCCCAACATCGACAACGAGAACATCGTGTCGCTTTACGAAGGCGGCACGAACCTGTCCAAGGTCGAGCGCTTTGGAGCCTCCCTGGGGCTGGATGACCTGTGGGTCAAGCAGTGTGGGAACAGCCACACGGGCTCATTCAAGGACCTGGGCATGACGGTGCTGGTGTCGACCGTCAAGCAGATGATGAGCCAGGGCGCCGACGTGCGAGCCGTCGTATGCGCCTCCACGGGCGATACATCCGCGTCGGTAGCGGCGTACTGTGCCTCGGCGGGTATTCCGTCCGTCGTCGTGCTGCCGAGGGACAAAGTCTCGCCGGCGCAGCTCAACCAGCCCATATCCAACGGTGCGCTGACCCTGGCGCTGGACACCGACTTCGACGGTTGCATGGCCATCGTCCAGAAGCTCAGCCAGGACAACAGGTTCTACCTGGCCAACTCGGTCAATCCGCTGCGCATCGAAGGACAGAAGACGGTCAGCATCGAAATTGTTCAGCAGGACGACTGGCAGGTGCCGGACTGGGTGATCGTGCCCGGAGGCAACCTCGGCAACGTGACCGCCATCGGCCTCGGGTTCCAGATGATGAAGGAGCTCGGTATCGTCCAGCAGCTTCCGCGGCTCGTCTGCGCCCAGGCTGCGAATGCCAACCCTCTCTACCGGAGCTATGAAGCCGGTTTCGAGCAGTTCGAGCCCGTAGCCGCGAAGACGACGCTGGCCACGGCCATCCAGATCGGCAACCCGGTCAGCGCCGGGCGGGCCATCGACGTGCTCAGGACGCACGACGGCATCGTGGAGCAGGCGACCGAGGACGAGCTTTCCCACGCCGCCGCGCTGGCCGACCGGACGGGGCTCTACTGCTGCCCGCAGACCGGCGTGGCGCTGGCGGCCCTGATCAAACTGGCCGAGCGCAAGGTTATCCAACCCTCCGAACGGGTCATCGTCATATCGACCGCGAACGGGCTGAAATTCGGCGAGTTCAAGATCGGCTACCAGGCGCAGTCGCTGCCTGACGTCGAGTCGAAGCTGGTCAACCGGCCTGTCGAGCTCCCGGGCACGTACGACGACGTCCTGGGCGCCATAGCGTCGGCGGTGTAGGGCAAGAACCCCGCGTGGTGTCGTTCTGTGGGGAACGAACGGCGGAGATTGCAGGCTTGAGGCGCCCGGCAGGGATGGACAGCCTGAAAGGTGGTCGGTATAAGTATCGTCAAAGGTCCCTGGCGACCTCTCCATCTGCCGAGCCACCAATTCACCATCGGGCGAAGCCCCACACGGTTTGGGATGCTCCATCAGAATGTAGGGCACGTCAGGAGGGAATTCTGAGGCTGGAGGAGCCCGCTCCTCTGGCCTCATTGTTTGTGGGACGGAGGCTGGCTGCCCGCCGTGGCTCGATTGGCCATATGAACCGCGTTGACAAATAGGCCCAGTTAGCCGGCGTGCCAGCCGGCATCCGCCGTTGTGGCGGAGGTCATAAATCCGGGGGCCACGTACAAGTTCCGGCTTAGGCCTGTGATACAATCCTACCCCTTTCTCGAGCCTTGTCCAGGAGGCGAACATGCGCCCGATTAACGAGATAGCGGACGTGATGGGTCTCGCGCCCGAGCACGTCATCCCCTACGGACGCCACAAGGCCAAGATAGAACTCGACGCAATCCGGCCGGACGGCCCGCGCGGCAAGCTGGTCCTGGTCACCGGCATGACGCCGACGCGCGCCGGCGAGGGCAAGACGACGACGACGGTCGGGCTGACCCAGGCCCTTGGCAGCCTCGGCTACCGCACGACGGCCACGCTGCGCGAGCCGTCGCTCGGCCCGATATTCGGGATCAAGGGCGGAGGCACCGGCGGGGGCAGGGCCATCGTGCTCCCCGAGGACGAGATCAACATCCACTTCACGGGAGACGCCCACGCTGTCGGCTCTGCGCACAACCTGCTCGCCGCGCTGACCGACAACGTCGCCTACCGCGGCCAGATTCCCGGCTTCGCGCCCGAGGACATCACCTGGCGCCGCGTCGTAGACGTCGAGGAGCGGGCGCTGCGAACCATCGTCACCGGGATCGGCGGCCCGAACAACGCGCCGGTGCGAGAGAGCGGATTCGACATCGTGACCGCGTCGGAGGTGATGGCGGTACTCGCGCTGTCGTCCGACCTGGCCGACCTGCGGGCGCGGCTGAGCCGCATGCTCGTTGGCTTCGCCGACCGTACTCCGGTTACCGCCGACGACGTGGGGGCCGTCGGGTCGATGATGTCGCTGCTCAGGTACGCCATCCAGCCCAACCTGGTGCAGACCCTGGAGGGACAGCCGGTGCTGGTCCACACGGGGCCGTTCGGGAACATCGCCCACGGCTGTAACTCGGTGATCGCCGACCGGCTTGCGTTGGGTTATTCCGACTTCGTCGTGACGGAGGCCGGGTTCGGCGCCGACCTGGGCTTCGAGAAGTTCATGCATATCAAGGCGCGCTTCAACGACCTCGAGCCCAGCGCGGTCGTGCTCGTCTCGACCGTCAGGGCGGTCAAGTCGCACGGCGGCGTGAAGTTCGCGGACCTCGACGCTCCCGACGAGGCCGCGGTCGAAACGGGCGTTGCGAACGTCGAGCACGACGTGGAATTGGTGCGCTCCTTCGGGTTGCCGGTGGTCGTGGCGATCAACCGCTTCCCCACCGATACGCCCGGCGAGGTGGCGGTCCTGAAATCGAGGGCCGAGGCTGCCGGCGCGGTTGCGGCGGTCGAGAGCAACGTCTTCGAGTCCGGCGGGGCCGGCGGCGTCGATCTGGCGAAGGCGGTTGCGGACGCGGCCAGCGGAGACGCGCCGGAGGTCACCTACCTGTACCCCGAGGACGCCGGCATCCAGGACAAGGTCCTGGCGCTGGCCAGGAAGGTCTACGGCGCCGAGTCGGTCGCGTGGGACGCCGGAGCGCGGCGGAAGCTGAGGCAGTTCGAGGCGCTCGGTTGGGGCGGCCTTCCCGTGTGCATGGCCAAGACCCACCTGTCGCTGTCCGACAAGCCCAGGCTCAAAGCACGCCCCTCCGGCTATACCTTCCAGGTCAACGACGTGAGGGCGTCGGTCGGGGCCGGGTTCATCTACCCGATAGCGGGGACGATCGTGACGATGCCGGGCCTGCCCGGCTCTCCGCGCGCCCTCGACGTCGACGACGACGGGAACATCCTCGGCCTGTAGCATCGGTCCCTGCCCTCGCTCGGTGGGAGCGGGGCGGTAGCCCCACGGAGGGTCATCATGCGAGTCAACAAGGCCATCGACCTGATCGAACAGGGGCAGCACGCCTACGTCACGTCAGGCCCGTCTCGCGACCTGTCTTACGAGACCGGTCTCGAGTGGGCAGGGACCTGGGCCGACGTGCTGCTCATCGGCTTCGAGCACGAGCCGTTCGACCCCGTGGGCCTGACGCAGTTCATGCGGGGCCTGAAGGACGGCGGGCCGACCGCCAGCGGCCACGCGACCCCCACGATTCTGGCGTCGCCGGCTGCCAACGGGGTATCGCGGGAGGAGGTCGTCGCCAACGCCTGGCAGGTACGGCAGGTGCTGGCCGCGGGCGTCCATGGCGTGTGGATCGACCATGCTCGGGACGCCGACGCCGTTCGGGCCTTCGTCGCCTCGTGTCGGTTCCCATTCCAGGAGATCGGCCTCGACCTCGGCCTGCCGGAGGGCCTGCGGGGGCAGGGCGACCTGTCGCACGCGCAGTCGATCTGGGGAGTCGGCCCGCGCGAGTACTGGCAGAAGGCCGACGCGTGGCCGCTCAACCCCGAGGGCGAGCTCCTGCTCGGGATGAAGATCGAGGACCGCCACGGCGTGCAGAATGCCCGCTCCATCGCGGCAACGCCGGGCATATTCTTCTGCGAGTGGGGCCCGGGCGACATGGCGATGTCCCACGGCATCTTCGACTACAAGGGCTACTTCGGACGCGACGGCGAGTCCGACCCGAAACTCCAGGAGCTTCGCGGGGTGATGGACACCGTGCGCGACGCCTGCAAACAGGCGGGGATCACCATGTCGTTCGGTTGGGGCGACCCGTCGATGACGCCCGAGGAGCGGGCGCGGTTCGTCATCGAGGAGATCGGCGCGAAGATGATCGGCACGCCCGACCGCAGGGTGCCGGACGCCGGCCGGAAGCTGACCGGCCGTACGATGCCGGTGTAGGCAGCATCAGCGTCACGGTCCGCACTGCCGGGCCTTGCTCCCGTGCCCGCTATAATGGGCCATCGAACGGTGGAAGGCTCGCCATGCCTGAGTTCTTCAACGTCCTCCCTCCCGGCGACGCGCTCACGACGCTATTCGATCACGGTGTTTGCAGGGTGGGGACGGAGCGCGTGCCGACGAGCGACGCCGTTGGGCGGGTGACCGCGGCCGCCATCGCGTCGCCGGAGGACCTGCCGGCATTCCCCCGTTCTTCCATGGATGGCTACTCTGTCCGCGCGTCGGACACGTTCGGCGCCTCCGAGGGCCTGCCGGCATATTTCGACGTTGTCGGCGAGGTGCCGATGGGCCGGCCTCCCGGGGTGAGCATTCGCGAGGGGCAGGCTGCCGTCGCCTTCACGGGAGGCATGCTCGCGTACGGCGCCGACGCGGTGGTCATGGTCGAGCACACCCAGGGGCTGGACGGCGCCGCCATCGAGGTCCTCCGCCCGGTGGCGCCGGGAGAGAACGTGATTCAGCCCGGCGAGGACGTGCGCACCGAAGCGCCAATCCTGCCGGCAGGGCACGTGCTGCGGCCCCAGGACATCGGCGGCCTCCTCGCGTTGGGTATCGAGGAAGTCACGGTATCCCGACGGCCCGTCGTATCCATCGTGTCAACCGGGGACGAGCTGGTGTCGCCTGGCACCCACCCGGCGCCGGGCCAGACGCGCGACATCAACACGTACACGATATCCGCGCTCGTGGAGGGCTGCGGCGGGGTGCCCAACGTAGTCGCGCTGGTCGGGGACGACTACGAGGCGCAGCGGGCGGCGGCTGCGACCGGCCTTGCCGAGGGCGACGTGCTGGTATTCTCCGCCGGCAGCTCGGTCAGCAGCCGCGACATGACCGCGCGGGTGCTAGACGATCTTGGGCAGCCCGGCGTGCTGGTCCACGGCATTTCGGTCAAGCCGGGCAAGCCGACCATCGTGGCGATGGTAGACGGCAAGCCCGCCTTCGGGCTGCCGGGCAACCCTGTGTCGGCCGTGGTCGTGTTCGACCTGGTCGTGCGTCCGACGATCTACGCCCTCGCGGACTGCGTTCCCGCCCCGCGGCCGCCAACAGTGCGAGCCCGCCTGTCGCGCGACATCGCGTCGGTCGCCGGCCGCGAGGACTATGTGCAGGTCAGGCTTGACGGCGAGGACGGCGCCCTGTCGGCCGACCCGGTCTTCGGCAAGTCGAACCTGATCTACACGATGGTGCGGGCCTCGGGCGTAGTCCGGGTGCCCCTGGACGCCGGTGGACTCTACGCCGGCGACGACGTTGCCGTCCGGGTGTACTGAGCCCACATTACCCAGATCAGCCCCGGGGGCACGTCGTAGTCCGGCAAAGGTGGAGGCGTGGTGGAGGCCACCTCCGCCGTCTGGGGCCGCTAACTCACCGCGCCGAGTGGCAGTCTTGTGAGCTCGATAGGATGGTTGACGGAGTCAGTGGGTAAAACCATGCTGACTCTCGTTGAGGATGGCGCGTTACTTGGGTCCAGACAGCTTGATATGGGTAATTCAGGCTACGTGTAGTTGTTCGGTCCATTGCGCTTGTCCTATGCGAGGGGAGAAGAGAGGGCAATAGAGTTGAACACAACAGCTAGAATCGCGATCCTTCCGGGCGATGGGATCGGGCCGGAGGTCATGGGTGCCGCCATAAGGGTGCTCACAGTGCTTGGTGACCGGCACGGAATCCGTTTTGACCTCACTGAAGCTCTGATCGGAGGAATCGCCATAGACGAATTGGGCGAGCCGTTGCCTGCGGAATCGTTGTCCACATGCGAGCAAGCTGACGCGATCCTCTTCGGAGCTGTTGGGGGTCCAAAGTGGGATCACTTGCAGATACCGAACAGACCCGAATATTCGCTCATAGAGCTCAGGAAGGAACTCGAATGCTATGTGAATTTGCGGTTCGTTCGCACGTACCCCGAACTCATGGACGTGATTCCGATCAAGGAACAGTATCTTGAGGGTGGGGTGGATATCGTGATCGTAAGGGAGCTCGCCGAAGACATCTACTACGGGACTCCGAAACAGCGAACGACGCAAGGCAGCGTGATAACAGCAATAGACACCGCCTTTTACACATCCCCCACCGTTGAACGTGTAACCGATGTCGCTTGCCGCTTGGCCCAGGATCGAAGAGGCTTCGTGACGGTTGTTACCAAGCCGAATGTTCTGGAGACTTCAAGAATGTTCCTCGATGTCGCCCGCCGGCGGATAGAGGCGTATGGGGCGGTCGAGTTCAAACAGGAGATAGTCGATGCTGCTGTCTTGAAGCTCATTCTTGCGCCGAGGGATTTTGACGTAATCTTAACAACAAACCAGTTCGGGGATATCCTCGGCGATGAACTGGGCGTTTTCGCCGGATCTCTGGGGTTGGTTGCATCCGCAGCACTAAGTGACAAAGGGGTCCACCTCTATGAACCGGTGCATGGCAGCGCACCTGATATTGCTGGGAGAGGTATTGCGAATCCGATCGGGATGCTCAATTGTGTGAGCTTGATGGCCAGGTATAGCTTGAGAGCTCCAGAACTGGCAGACTCGCTGGACGGAGCGATAGAGCGGACACTAGCATCTGGGTGGAGAACCAGGGACATAGTCACTGCAGGATCGAACGAGGTGCCGACCAATCGCTTTACGGACTTAGTGATTGAGGAGCTCGAGGCCGAGTCACGATGACCGGCCGGCGACTGAGTCCGTAGACAGGCATGTCGGTATCTTTGGGCCCAACGCCGCCGGAAGTCTATCCTCGTACGTCAAATCATCACTAGATGGCACGCGTCGGCCGCCGCTACTACCTGCAGGACATCCCCCTCGACGAGGCGGTCTCCAGGTTCCACGCGGCCCTGGACGCGGTCGGCGGCCGCGACCGCACCGCCGTCGAGACCGTACCGCTGGACGCGGCCGCGGGCAGGGTGACGGCCGGCCCGGTCACCGCCCTGCTCTCCTCGCCCCACTACGACTCGGCGGCGATGGACGGCGCGGCGGTGTTTTCCGCCGATACCGTTGGCGCGACGGAGACCGACCCGGTGCGGCTCGAGATCGGAACGCAGGCGAGGTGGGTGGACACCGGAGACGCCATTCCGGAAGGGTTCGACGCCGTCATCATGATCGAAGTCATCCACCAGGTCGACGATCGGGCGATCGAGATACAGGAGTCGGTACCGCCCTACCAGCACGTCAGGGCGCTGGGCGAGGACATCGCGGCGACGGAGCTGCTGCTGCCCGACGGGCACCGTCTCAGGCCGCAGGACCTGGCCGCCTGCGCCTCGGCCGGCCTGGGCGCGGTCGACGTGCGGCGTCGCCCCAGTGTAGTCATACTGCCGACCGGCAACGAGCTTGTCCCGGTCGGCACCGCTCCCCGTCCCTCCCAGATCATCGAGTCGAACGGCCTGATGCTCGCCGCGATGGTCGAGGATTGGGGCGCCTCCGCCGGTCTCCAGGAGCCCATCCCGGACGGCCGCGAACGACTGAAGTCGGCTGTCGCCGACGCCGTGGGTACGGCCGACGTCGTTCTGGTGAATGCCGGCTCGTCGGCCGGTTCCGAGGACTACACTGCGGCGGTCGTAGAGGAGATGGGGGAGCTGCTGGTGCACGGGATCGCGGTGCGGCCCGGTCACCCCGTCGTGCTGGGCGTCGTAGACGATACGGCGGTGATCGGCGTTCCCGGCTATTCGGTGTCGGCCGCGATCACGTGCGAGATCATCGTGCGACCCCTGATCGAGCGCATGCTGGGACTGCCCCCCTCGGTGCGCCAGTCCGTCGCCGCCACGATGAGCCGCAAGGTGAGCTCGCCTATAGGAGAGGACGAGTACCTGCGGGTGACGCTGGGGCGGGTGCGCGGCAGGATGATCGCGACGCCACTGCAGCGCGGCGCGGGAGTGATCACGTCGATGGTGCGGGCAGACGGCCTCGTGCGCATCCCGCGGTTCTCCGAGGGGCTCGACGCCGGCAGCGAGGTGCGGGCCGCCCTGCTGCGTCCTGCCCACGAGCTCGAGCGTACGATAGTCGCGTCCGGCAGCCACGACATCGTGCTCGACTTGCTGGCCAGCGAGCTGCGCCGCGTCGACTCCGCCACGACGCTGGCGTCGACAAACGTCGGCAGCCTGGGCGGACTGATGGCCTTGCGACGCGGGGAGGCGCACCTGGCCGGCTGCCACCTGCTCGACGAACACACCGGGGAGTACAACGTCAGCTTCGTTCGGCGGTACGTCGAAGGCCATGTCGTACTGGTCAACCTGGTGCATCGCGTCCAGGGCCTCATCGTGGCGGTGGGCAATCCCAGGTCGCTCGCGGGCCTCGGCGACACCGTTCGCGACGACGTCGCTTACGTCAACCGACAGCGCGGCTCCGGCACGCGTGTGCTGTTCGACTACATGCTGAGGGAGGCGGGGCTGGATGCGGGCATGGTCCGGGGCTACGACCGGGAGGAGTACAGCCACCTCGCGGTCGCGGCCGCCGTCTCGGCCGGACGCGCTGACACGGGCATGGGAGTGCTGTCGGCGGCGAAGGCCGTCGGGCTCGACTTCGTGCCGCTGAGAAGCGAACGCTACGACCTGGTGATGCCGCGCGATGTCTACGAAAGCGACCTGCTCCGGCCGATGCTGCAGCTGCTGCAGGATGACGGCTTCAGAGCGCAGGTGGAGGAGATGGGCGGTTACGACACTTCGAGCATGGGCGAGATAGTCGCCGAAGTCGGCTGACCGGCGGTGGAACACGGGGACGACTGGACCATGACAGGCAGCGTGGATGTCTCGGGAATAGTCCTTGCAGGCGGCAGGAGCCGGCGGCTGGGGCGCGACAAGGCCGTCGAGCCCTTTGATGGCAAGCCCCTGCTGCGGAGGGTCGTCGACCGGCTGGCGGACGTGGTCGACGAAACGGTGTTGGTCGTCGCGGACGCGGAACAGGGGGAGCGCATTCCCCTGCCCGACTCCGCCCGCGTCGTCGTCGACGGGTACCCCGACTGTGGTTCGCTCGGCGGCATTTTCACGGGTCTGTCGGCAGCTATGGGCGACTGGGGGCTGGTCGTGGCCTGCGACATGCCGTTCCTGGACCCGGAGCTGCTGAGGCACATCCTGGACCAACGCGGCGGACACGACGCCGTGGTGCCGGTGCTGGACGGCCGTCCGGAGCCGACCCACGCGGCCTACTCGAAGGCGTGCCTGCCGCCCATCGAACGGCGGCTGAGGGCGGGCGAGCTGAAGATCGCGGGCTTCTTCGACGATGTAAGCGTCAGGCAGGTGCCCGAGGCGGAGGTCGAGGAGATTGACCCCGGCCGACTCAGCTTCCTGAACGTCAACACGCCGGACGACCTGGAGCGCGCCCTGGCGCTCGTCGAGGCGGGGCACTGAATCGGCCGACAGGTTGCCCGGCGGACGGCGTTCAGGGAAGTCCGGAATTCGGGTGGTGGTAGAATGTCGCCGTGGTCAAGGCGATTCGGACAGATGGCGGCGCGGGCGCAGCCCTCACCTATCGCGTGGAGTTGTTCGGCACGGCACGCCTCGCGGCCGGTCGTCGGGAGCTCGCCATCGAGCTCATCGGTGAGCCGAAGGCTGGCGATATAGTAGCTGCTATCGCCGAGGCATGTCCCGCGCTGGTCGGCAACGTGATCGACGAGAGCGGGACGGCCCTGCTAGATAGCCACGTGCTGAACGTGAACGGTACGGCGTTCGTAGACGGCGACACGATCAGCCTCAGTCCGGGAGACAGGCTCCTTCTATTCTCGAGCCAGGCGGGAGGGTAACCCCCGAGTGTTCGGGTACAACGGCCGGGCGCTGGTGGTAGATCTTTCCACGCGAGAGTCGTGGTGGGAGACGCTCGCGGAAGACGTGCTCTGGCGATTCGTCGGTGGAGACGGGCTGGGCGTCTACCTCCTCTACCGGCATTGTCCGGCCGGCGCCGACCCGGTATCGCCGCGCAATCCCCTGGTATTCGTAACAAGCCCCCTCGTAGGCAGCCGGCTCACGACGTCGAGCAAGTTCGCGGTGGTGACGAAGTCTCCGCTGACCGGATTCGTGGGAGACTCGCTTTCGTCGAGCTTCCTCGCTACGGAGCTGAAGTCCTCCGGGTGCGACGCGCTGGTGATCAGGGGACGGGCCGATGGCCCTGCCCTGCTGTCGATCACGGATGGCGCCGTGGAGCTTGTAGACGCGACCGACCTGATGGGAAAGTCGACGTCCGAGACCGAAGCCGCGGTGAAGGCGAAGATACCCGGCGCGCGGGTGGCCTGCATAGGGCCGGCCGGTGAGAGGCTGGTCCGGTTCGCCAGCATCAGCAACGACGGCGGCCGGCACGCTGGCCGCACCGGGCCGGGCATGGTGATGGGGGCGAAGAACCTCAAGGCCATCGCCGTGCGGGGCAGCAGTCCAGTCCCGGTCGCCGAGCCGGACGTCCTGCGCGAGATCGGCCGGGAGATGACCCGCCGCAGCCTGGGTCCCGCGACCGAGAAGTACCGCACACTGGGCACGATCGCAAACGTGTCGGTATTCGACCGGCTGGGGACGCTGCCAACGCGCAACTTCCGCGAGTCGACCTTCGAAGGGTCGGACAGCATCAGCGGCGAGGAGTTCGTCAAGTCGCACAAGGTCAGCACGGCACACTGCGCCAACTGCACGATCGGCTGCACCCACATCATGGCGGCGAACGATGGCGAAGGCCAGGTCGCCGGCAGAGTGGAGTACGAGAGCGCCTTCGCGCTGGGCTCGCTGATCGGCGTCGACGATCCGAACACCGTGATCCAGGCGACTCGCCTGTGCGACGAGATGGGCATGGACACGATAAGCGCGGGCGGGACAATCGCCTGGGCGATGGAGTGCGGCGAACGCGGCCTCCTGACGGGCGCCGACACGGGCGGCATCGACCTGCGTTTCGGCAACGGCGACGCCGCTATGAAGACGTTGCGAGCAATTGCCGGCAGGGAAGGCCTTGGCGACCTGCTGGCCGAGGGCAGCCGAAGGGCATCCGACACGGTGGGACAGGGCTCCGGCGACTGGGCCATGCACGTCAAGGGGCTGGAGATGCCCGGCTACGAGCCGCGGAGCCTGAAGACGATGGCGCTGGGACTGGCCGTCAGCCCGCGCGGCGCCTGCCACAACAGGTCGTCCGCCTACGACGCCGACTTCTCGTCGGCGGTCGACCGGCTGGAGGCCGACGATGAGCGCGGGCGTATCGCGATGGAGGGCGAGGACGCCTCCGCCGTCATGGACTCGCTGATCTGGTGCAAGTTCCTGCGCAAGGCCTTCGACGACTTCTACGAGGAGTCCGGAGAGATATACGAGCGCGTGACCGGCATGCCGATGACCGGGGACGATCTCAGGCTCGCGGGAGAGCGCATAAACAACCTTAAGAAGATGTTCAACGTCCGCGAGGGCTGGGCCCGCGAAGACGACACGCTGCCGCCACGGATCCTCGACGAGAGCCTGGCGGACGGCGTGGCGCGCGGCGTCGGCCTGTCCCGGGGCGACCTCGACATGATGGTCGACGGTTACTACCGGGCGAGGGGCTGGACGACCGAAGGGCTGGCGCCTCAGTCGAAGATCGATGCGCTCGGCCTGGCGGACGTCGTCTCCGGGTCCCCCCTGTCGCCGCACGGACGACAGGGCGAGCCGCTGGCGGTCCGGTAGAGACGAGGAGACGCGTGAACGCTACTGGCGATGACCAGTCCAGGAACCTCCGGCGCGCGCTCTCCGAGCTATTTCCGAGAGAGCGAGGCAGCCTGCTGCCGGCGCTCCACCACGTGCAGCACGAGCACGGCTATCTGCCCGGCTGGGCGATGGAGACGGTCAGCCGGCACCTGCGCGTGCCGAAGAGCGAGGTATACGGCGCGGCGACGAGCTACACCGAGCTCACCCTGCAAGCGCCGGGGCGCCACACGCTGAGGGTCTGCACGGGGCTGAGCTGCTCGATCCGGGGCGCCAGGGAACTCCTCGACAGCGCCAGGGATTCGGACGACATAGCCGTTGTGGAGACGGCCTGCGGATTCCTGTGCGGCGTCGCGCCGGCCGTGCAGTGGGACGGCCGATGGGTCGGCCGCGCTACCGTGGAAACGGTCCGATGCCTGGTCGCAGCGGCCGAGGGTGAGTGAACGTGGGCAGTCCACAGGATGCCATAGCGTCTCTACGGTCGGCCGCCGAGAAGCGGCGGGACTCGGACCGCTCCGGGAAGACGTGGGTGGTCGTGCAGGTTGGGCACTGCTCCCAGGCGGTCGGCGCCGCGGAGGTAGCTGAAGCCGTCCGCACGGCGGCGCCGGAAGACTACGGCGTCGCGATAGCCGGATGCGATGGCGCGTGCTCCGACGCTCCTCGAATCGCGGTGACGGGAGCGGACGGCGCTTCTCGTGTGTTCGGGCAGACGGACCCCGAAGGCGCGACGCGCATCGCCGCCGGGCAGCCGGGCGCTGCGTCCGGCGCCGATGGCTTCTTCTCGGCGCAGCGCCGCATCGTGCTGGACGGCTGCGGGGAGATGGCCGCGGATGGCCTCGACGACTACCTGCTTCGGGACGGCTACGCGGGGCTCGCGGCCGCGCTGGGCATGTCCCCGGAGGGTGTAGCCGAGCAGGTGCGAGACGCGGGGCTCCTCGGCCGCGGCGGGGCCTACTTCCCCGCGGGGGCGAAGTGGGACAGCGTGCGTCGCGGCGGGGACGGCTACCTGGTCGTCAACGCGGAGGAGGGCGAGCCAAGCATCTTCAAGGACCGGCACATCATGGAAGGCGTCCCCCACCGGCTGCTCGAGGGGATGGCGATAGCAGCTTATGCCTCCGCGGCGGACAGGGCGTACGTCTATATCAACGCCGAGGCCGACCTTTCGGCCGAGCGTGTCGAGCGCGCCATCGGCCAGGCCGTCGAAGCGGGCCTGCTCGGAGACGGCGTGCTGGGCAGCGACTTCAGCCTGGACGTGGAAGTCCTGCGAGGCGCGGGCGGCTACGTCTGCGGCGAGGAGACGACGCTGCTTAACACGATGGAGGGCCTCCGGCGGGAGCCGCGCTTCAGGCCCCCCTACCCCACGGACGCGGGCCTGTGGGCCCGGCCGACCGTCGTCAACAACGCCGAGACGCTGGCGAACGTGCCGTTCATCATGCTCCACGGCGCCGACGCCTTCGCCGCGGTCGGCAACGAGCGCGCCTCCGGCACCAAGCTGGTCAGCGTCAGCGGCGCGGTGCGGCGGTCCGGGGTCGCCGAGGTGCCGATGGGCACGCCGCTCCGCGATATCGTCGACTCGGTGGGCGGCGGAATGGAGGACGGCCGCGCTCTAGCCGGCGTCGCCGTCGGCGGGCCATCCAGCGGCGTTCTGCCCCCGTCGATGCTGGACACGCGGATCGCCCCCGGCATGCTGCACGAGTCGGGCGTCATGCTCGGCGCGGGCGGCGTGGTCGCGCTGGACGACCGCACGCCCATCCCCGAGGTCGTCCGGGGGCTGGCGGCTTACAACGCTGACGAGTCGTGCGGCAAGTGCACGCCCTGTCGCGAGGGCACGCCCCGCATCGTCGAGGCGCTCGACCGGCTGCGGGACGGCGATGCGGCCGCCGTCGACGATCTCCGGTACCTCGCCGAGGTGGTCACCCTGGCGTCCCTGTGCGGCCTGGGCCAGGCCGCTGGCGGCCCGGTGACCAGCGCCCTGCACTTCTTCGCCGACGAGATGACGGCGCTGGTAGAATAGCCAGCAGCGTTAGCTGGTAGAGGAGACGGCCATGAACGAGTACACCGCCGTGATAAAGCGTGACGGGGACTGGTGGATTGGTTGGATAAAGGAGGTCCCGGGCGTCAACTGCCAGGAAGCTACCTATGAGGAGCTGCGCGAGACACTCGAGCTAAGCTTGGAAGAGATACTGGCTCTTCAAACGGAACAGGGAGTGAAGCTATGACCCTGAGCGAACGCGAGATCGAGACGCTGTCGGTCGAAGAGCGTCTTTCTCTCATTGAACGTGTTTGGGACAGTCTCTCCGAAACATCGACCCACATCCCACTGACGGACAGTCAACGCGAGGAGTTGGACCGCCGGATAGACGAGCTGGAGCAAGAGGGGCCCGTGGGCGTCCCGTGGGAGGACCTGCCTGACGAGATCAGGGGCAGGCAGGCGTGAATCGGTTGTAGTCCGGGCCCAACCTCTCGGCCAACGCAGGAGGGAGCCGTGGCGATAACTCTGAACGTCGACGGCAGTGAGGTCCGCGTCCCGGACGGGGCGTCGGTGCTTGACGCGGTGAACGCCTCTGGCGCTTACGTCCCGCAGCTCTGCAAGGACCCGGACATGGGCCCGAACGCCGCGTGCCGGACCTGCCTGGTGGAGGTCGAGGGCGCCCGCGGCTTCCCCGCCTCGTGCACGATGCCCGCCGCGACCGGCATGAACGTGCGCACCGACACGCCGGACGTCGAGCGCGTGCGGACTGGCGTCATCGAGCTGACGATGGCGATGGTCGACGGCAACGGCGCGAAGGACCACCGTGAGCTCACGGTGGCGGCCAGGCATCACGGCATCGCCGGCGGACGCTGGGGCGGCCGGGACCGAGAGCCGGTCGACAGCAGCAGCCCGGTCTTCGATATTAGGATGCGGGACTGCATCCTGTGCGGCCGGTGCACGCAGGGGTGCCAGGACGGCGCACAGCTCATCGGCGCGATCGACTTCCTCGGCGCCGGGCTGACCAGCCGCATCGGCACCTTCATGGACGCGCCACTGGCAGACTCTATCTGCACCAGCTGCGGCCAGTGCCTGTCGGTCTGCCCGACCGGGGCGATAGAGCTGAAGGTCCCGGCCGGGAACGTGACGAAGACAGTCACGACCACGTGCCCATACTGCGGCGTGGGGTGCGGCATCAGGGCCGAGGTGGACGAGCGCGACCGCATCATCCAGATGCTCGACGACCCGGACAACCGATCCAGCCTGGGGATGCTATGCGTCAAGGGCCGCTTCGGCTACACCTTCGTCCATCACGAGGACCGGCTGACCGAGCCGCTGATCAAGGAGAACGGCGAGTTCAGGACGGCGACGTGGGACGAGGCGCTGGACCACGTAGCCGACCGACTGGTCGAGTACCGCGGCGACGCCTTCGCGACGCTGTGCTCCGCGAAGGCGACCAACGAAGACGGGTACGCGCAGCAGAAGATGGCGCGCCTGGTCATGCAGTCGAACCATATCGACCACTGCACGCGGCTGTGCCACTCGCCGTCGGTCGAGGCGATGATCGCGGCGCTGGGCAGCGGCGCGACGAGCAACTCGTACGTCGACTACGAGGAGGCGGGCTGCCTCGTCATCATCGGGTCGGACGCAGACTCCAACCACCCGGTGGCCGCGGCCCGGATGCGGCGCGCCGTCGTGGAGCGGGGCGCGAAGCTGATCGTGATCAACCCGAGGCGCATCGGCATGTGCGACTACGCCGACCTGTGGATCAGGGAGCGGCCGGGCACCGACGTCGCGCTTCTCAACGCGATGGCCAAGGTGATCCTGGACGAGCGTCTGGCCGACGAGTCGTTCATCGCGGAACGGACCGAGGGCTTCGACGAGTGGCTGGCGGTCGTCGAGAAGTACGACCTGGCGTACGCCGAGAAGATCACGGGCGTCCCGGCAGCGCAGATCGCCGAGGCCGCCCGCATGTACGCGAAGCCGCCGTTCAGCGGCTCGTGCCTGATCTGGGGCATGGGGATAACGCAGCACACCAACGGCACCGCGAACGTCCACGGGCTTCTCAACCTCGCTCTGGCGGCGGGTCAGATCGGCAAACCCGGCAGCGGGGTATCGCCGCTCAGGGGTCAGAACAACGTGCAGGGTTGCGGCGACGCGGGGTGCATCCCCAGCTCGTTCACGGGCTACCAGCGCATCGGCCCCGACACGGTCCGCAAGTTCGAGGCCGCGTGGGGGAACAACCGCCTGCCCCCGGAGAGAGGCATGGTCGTGACCGACATGGTCGAGGCGGCGCTCGACGGCCGGCTGAAGGCGATGTACATCACCGGAGAGAACCCGCTGCTGAGCGAGCCGGACCTCCACCACGCTGAGAAGGCGTTCAAGAGCCTGGAGTTCCTGGTCGTGCAGGACATTTTCATGCACGAGACGGCGCAGATCGCCGACGTGGTGCTGCCCGCGACGACGTTCGCCGAGAAGGACGGGACGTTCACGAACAGCGAGCGCAGGGTGCAGCGCGTCCGGAAGGCCATCGAGCCGGTGGGCTCGAGCCGGCCCGACTGGGACATCTTGTGCGACCTGGCCCGGCGCATCAGCATGAAGCTCGGGCTCGACGTGGAGAGCGAGTTCGCCTACAGCCATCCGTCGGAGATATGGGACGAGATGGCACGGCTGACGCCCAACATGTCCGGGATTTCCTACCGGAGGCTCGACGACGAGGGCGGCATCCAGTGGCCCTGCCCGACGCCGGACCATCCCGGCACGCGTCTGCTATACGAGAACGACTTTCCCCGCGGTCCGCGGGCGAGGTTCGTGCCGTTCGACCAGGGGCCGCAGGCCGAGGAGCTTCCCAGCAAGCGCTTCCCGCTGATCCTCAACACCGGACGCGTCCTGTACCACTGGCACGGCGGCACGATGACGCAGCGAGCCGACAACCTCATGGCCAAGTTCCCGGAGCTGCAGGTCGCCATCAGCGCCGCCGACGGGAAGCGCTACGGGGTGGCCGACGGCGAGTGGGTGCGACTCGTGTCCCGCCGCGGCGAGCTGGAGGGCCGCGCGACCTACACCGAGGCGATGCGCGACGGGGAGGTGTTCGTGCCCTTCGTCAAGCTCCAGGAGCACGCGGCGAACTTCCTCACCAACTCGGCGTTCGACCCCAACTCCAAGATACCGGAGTACAAGGTCTGCGCCGTCCGGCTGGAGAAGATCGGCGCTCCAGTACGATGACCGCAAAGGAGACTGGCGAGAGGATGACGACCCCAATCACCCAGATCCCGAAGCCCGAGGCCGGGCAGTTCAGGGAAGGCCGGAAGCTGTTCCTGGTGCCCACCGTTCCCTTGCCCCGGCAGTTGCCGGAGGACGGGCAGGCGCTTCTCGAGCGATTCTGGTCCGAGGTGCGCGACCAGGTGGACGGCCTCGAGCGTTCCCTCGGGAAGATCAAGCACGTCTTCCACGAGGCGCTGCACGTGGGCGGCGACGAGGGAATCGGCCTGCTGGAACAGGTCAATCCGCAGGGCAGCTCGTTCGTCCAGGCGATGTGCCGCTCCGGCGCCGTCCTGGAGCCGACCGAAGACCTGGACGCGCTGGAGCAGATCACGGACTGGCAACGGTGTCTTTCGATCGGCCTGATAAGCAGCGTGGTGCAGACGACGGCCGTTGAGGGGTTCCGGGACGCTACGGAACGCCGCTACGAGCATATTGAGACACGGGTCGACGAGGCCATCGGGGACGATGAGGCTGGCGTGATATTCATAAGCGAAGACCACGGCGTCCAGTTCCCGCCGGATGTCCAGGTCTTCTACGTGGCGCCGCCGGCGCTGGACAGGCTCAAGCGGTGGGCCGAAGACTGGATGCGCACCCCAGCCGCGCCGGGCGCCGGTGGAGACGGCGAGGCCCCGGCCGGACCCGTGGGCGACGGCGAAGGGAGCTAAGCGGCCCCGCCGGGCGGCAGCGCGGCGTGCAGCCACCGGGTCAGGTCGGCGATCTCGTCCTGCCCGATCTCGTGCGCCATCGCGTACTCGTGGTACTCGGGAGCGTAGCCCTCACGCCGCAGGGCATCGCGCGCCCGACGCCCCTCCCCGACGGGGATGATCTCGTCGTCGGCGCCGTGGGCGATGAATATGGGCTGCGTGCGCTGCGTCGGCAGATCGTCCAGCGTGTCGTCCATCAGCCGGCCGCTCAACACGGCCAGGCCGCGGAAGCGGTCCGGCGCCCCGAGCCCGACGCTGAGCGTCATCATCCCGCCCTGGGAGAAACCTCCGAGCACGATTTGTCCTTCAGGGGCGCCGAGGCGTTCCTCGGCGTCGTCGATGAAGTCGTGTAGCAAACCCTCGGACTCCGCCGCCGCGTCGTCGTCGTCTTCGGGCGGAAAGAAGGCCCACGCGAAGCCGACCGGCCCCAACCCGGTGTCGAGGGGGTGAGGCGCGTTGGGAAATGCGTAGACGTACCCGTTGGGGTCGATGGCCGGCGCCACCGTGGCCAGGTCCCCCATGTGCGCCCCGTAGCCGTGGAGCAACACCACGAGCGGGTACGACGCGCCCTCCGTGTAGTCGTCCGGCTCGACGGTCACGTACCGCAGCGGCCCGCCATCGTGTTCTCTCAGAATCATCCCGCGCGCGATGCCTCCTAGGAAAGTCCGCGAATGGTAGCAGATGCGTCCCATTGATGGCGCGGGCCGCGATTCATTAGAATCGCCACGGCGCCGGACGGCGTCAGTCCACGCGCGAGGTCAAGATGAGCAAATTCATTGAGCTCCTGGAAAGGGTCGGAGAGACGGCGCCCGCACCGCTGGGATTCGCCGCAGCCACGGACCGCGATGACGCGGCGCCGCAGATAGCGCTGATAGCACGGGTGACGGGCGACGATCTGGCCCAGGACCCGCAAATCGCGGGCGCCGACGCCGCGGGGCTCCTGGTCGAGACCAAGTACCCGATGCCCGAGGCAGCCGCCGAGGCGCTGGAGGACAGGCTCTGGGGCGTCAGGCTCGTTCCGTCGCCGGCGCCGTGCACCGTCGAGCAGGTGGAGACGCTGGTAGAGCAGGGCTGCGACTTCGTCGTCCTGGAGTCGATGGACTCGGCGGCCGAGATACTCAACGACGAAGACCTGGGGAAGGTCCTGGTCCTCGACGCCGACGCCGACGAGGAGACATCTCGCGCGGTCGCGGAGCTGGCCTTCGACGCGGTGCTGCTGGGCTCGGCCGTAGCGGGCCGGCCGCTGACCCTGGGAGACCTGGTACACGTCCAGAAGGTCAGGCGGCTTGCGGGACAGCCGTTCCTTGTCGAGTGTGCCGAGGGACTCGACAAGGCCGATCTGGAGGCCCTCCGCAACCTGGGCGTGGACGGGCTGATCGTGGCCGTGCCGCCCCTGGAACGCGCCGCCGAGACGCGGGATGCGATCCGCTCGCTGCGCAGGCGGTCCCCCCGGCGTCAGCGCTCCAACGCACTGGTGCCCGGAGCGTCGATCGAAGACGACGACCACGACCACGATTGAGCCGGCTGGCGGTTCGACCGGCCTGGCCCTACCGTCCGCTCGCCAGCCGGGCCGCCAGGAACAGGGGGAGATCAGCCTCGACGATCTTGCGTTGGGTCGTGGGTATGTCGTACTCGACCCTGTGGTGGTACGCCGCCCCTGCCGCCGAGTCGTATATCGCGTAGGTCGTTCGCGGGTCCCCGTCGCGCGGCTGTCCAAGCCCGCCCGGGTTGACGATCACGCGCCCGGCGCCGAGGTCGACCGGCTCGTCCAGCGGAAACGGCTCGAAGACGGCGCCGCCGTCCCGTTGCCGGCACACGAACGGGAGGTGTGAGTGGCCGACGAGACACCGGGCGGTGTCGAAGTGCCGGAAGTTCTCCGCGGCCGACCACGGCGTGACCACGTACTCCCAGACCGGGTCGCGCGGGCTGCCGTGGACGAGGGTGAAGCTGTCCACCTCGGCCCTGAGCGGAAGCTCCCGCAGGTAGACCCGTTGCTCGTCGCCGAGCCGCTCCGACGTCCAATGCACGGCGGCGGCCGCGTAGTCGTTGAACGCCTCGGTGCCCAGCTTGCCGACCGCGGCGAGGTCGTGGTTGCCTGCCACGGCAACGCCGTCGTGTTCGCGAAGGAGATCGACGCACGCCACGGGATCGGGCCCGTAGCCGACCAGGTCCCCGAGAGACCAGACCTGGTCGAACCCGCCTCTCCGCTCAGCGTCGGTCAGGACCGCGCGCAGCGCCTCGAGGTTCGAGTGGATGTCGGAGATGATCAGTGCGCGCAATCCGGCCCTTCCGCGTTGTCTTGAGGCTGCGTATCGTGGCTGACTATAATACATGCGCCATCCGGCGCCACGAATTCAAGGACCTCCAGGCGCGCCTCGAGCCGCCCCCAACCAACTTGCACGACAGCCGAGTCGAGGTCGTCACCCACAGTCCCGGGGAAACCCAGGCCGTCGGCCGCGCTCTCGGAGCGCACGCCGAGCCAGGCCACGTGTACCTGCTCTTCGGCGACCTTGGCGCAGGCAAGACATGCCTGACCCAGGGGATACTGTGGGGGCTTGGAGGCGACGAATACGCCCGGAGCCCGACATTCGTGCTCGTCGCCGAGTACCGAGGACGCATCCCGCTCTACCACGTCGACCTCTACCGCCTCGACTCGGAGACGGAGGTCGCGGACCTGGGCCTGGACGAGTACCTGTTCGGCGACGGGGCATGCGCGGTCGAGTGGGCGGACAGGGCCCGGGAGTACCTAGACGACGTCCCGCGGGTCGAGGTCCGGTTCGAGCGCCTGGGCGAGGAGGAACGCCGGCTGACCCTCTCCGCGAACGACGGCCGGTACGACGCCGTCCTGGACGCGATCGCGGCGGCGCGCGGGAGCTAGCGGTGGAGTTCTGCATCGACACGTCGACCAGGTACGCCTCCGTGGCCGTCTCGATGGACGGCGCCGTAGCCGCGCAACTGGCGTGGCGGTCGGCCCGCAACCACTCGGTTGAGCTGGTCGAGGCGCTCAGGCTGGTGATGGACCGCGCCGGGGTTATGATGGACGATCTCGACGCCGTGTTCGTGGCCCGCGGTCCGGGTGGATTCAGCGCGCTGCGGGTCGGGCTCAGCTTCGCCAAGGCGCTGGCCAAGTCCACCGGCGCTCCGCTGGTCGGCGTCGGCACGTTGGATGCCGAGGCGCTCCCCTACCTGCGGACGGGGCGTCCCGTCTGCGCGGCGATCGAGGCGGGCCGCCGCGCCCTGTACGTTGGGCTGTATGGCGAGGGGTCGTCAATCGGCGACCCTGGCTATCGCGTCGTCGCCTGGGACGAGCTTTCGGCCGTGATCGACGACGGCGCCCTGGTCTGCGGCGAGAGCGCGGCCGCCGTTGCCGCGTCCCTGGCGGCCCAGGGCCACGTGCGGTCGGCCGCCGTAGGAGCTCCGCCCCCTACCAGGAACCCCGCCGCCATCGCGGAGCTGGCATACACTAGACTGAAACGAGGAGACGTCGACTCGCCCGAGGGCCTCGAGCCGCTGTACATGCGCGGCTCGCAGGTGCAGCGCGCCTACAAGGCCCGCGCGGCGTCGACGCGAAGGAGTTGACATGGAAAAAACACTGGTGCTGTTGAAGCCCGACGCCGTTCAGCGGGGCCTGGTCGGCGAGCTGACATCTCGGCTCGAGGCCAAGGGCCTGAGACTCGCGGCCATGAAGCTGATCTCTGTCGACCGTGAGCTGGCGGACCGCCACTACGGCGAGCACGTCGGCAAGCCGTTCTTCGACGGCCTCGTCGACTTCATCACGTCCTCGCCCGTCGTCGCCATCGTCGCCGAGGGCGAAAACGCCGTCGAGGCCGTCAGGCGGCTCATGGGCGCGACCAACCCGCTGGAAGCGGCCCCGGGGACGATACGCGGCGACCTGGCGATGTCGATAGGCATGAACCTGGTCCACGGCTCCGACTCGCTCGAATCGGCCGCCCGCGAGATCGACCTGTTCTTCACGCCGGAGGAGATTCTCTCCTACGACCGCACAGCAGACCGCTGGCTGTACGAGTGATTGCCCCGATACGTCGGCGCCGCACCTCGTACCCGCGTGGCACGGTGAGGACCGCTATGGCCGGAGGTTGCACTGATGTGTAGCTTGGATGAAGGCGAAGAGCGCGATGGGCAGTACGAGGCTGTCTACGGAGACGTTTCTAGGATCATCGACGCGGCAAGGGAGTCGGCTACCCGTTCGGTGAATGCCGCGATGACGTCCGCATACTGGCTGATCGGACATCGCATCGTCGAGTTCGAGCAGTCAGGTGAAGAGAGGGCCGAGTACGGAACCGCGCTTCTTGAACGGTTGGCTTCCGACCTGACGCGGCGGTTCGGGCGCGGCTTCTCGCGGCAGAACCTTCAGCACATGCGTGTGTTCTATCTGGCGTATCCGCCTGACCGGATTCGCCAGACGCTGTCTGGCAAGTCGACTCGCCCCCCGCAACTGCCGATTTGCCAGACGCCATCTGGCGGATTCGACATGCCAGCCGCTGTGAGCGTGGGTGACCTGCTAACGGCCTTCCCGCTGCCCTGGTCAGCCTACGTCAGGTTGATGTCGGTCAGGAGCGAACAAGCCCGCACGTTCTACGAGGACGAAGCGCTGCGAGAAGGGTGGTCGGTCCGCCAGCTCGATCGACAGATCAGCTCCCAGTTCTACGAGCGCACCGCGCTCTCCAAGAACAAGGCTGCGATGTTGACACAAGGGCGGGAGGCTCGTACCCAAGACCTTGTACTGCCGGAGGAGGAGATCAAGGACCCATTCGTCCTCGAGTTCCTCGACCTCAAGGACGAATACTCAGAAAGTGACCTGGAAGAGGCGCTGATCCACCACCTGGAAACGTTTCTGATCGAGTTGGGCGGAGACTTCTGCTTCATGGGTCGGCAGAGGCGCCTGCGCATCGGCAACAAGTGGTACAGGGTGGACCTGCTGTTCTTTCACCGGGGCCTGCGATGTCTCGTCGTCATCGACCTGAAAATCGGGGAGTTCACCCACGCCGACGCCGGACAGATGCACCTGTACCTGAACTATGCAAGGGAGCACTGGGTCCGTGAGGGCGAGAACCCACCTGTCGGCCTAATCCTCTGCTCGGAGAAAGACGAAGCGCTCGCGCAGTACTCCCTCGACGGGCTGCCGAACAAGGTAATGGCTGCTGAGTATCGCATCTCTCTACCCGACGAGGATCTCCTGGCCGCGGAGCTCGACCGGACGAGGCGGGCGATCGAACTGCGTGCCTCGATAGCCCTTGAGGGCGCAACGGCGATTGCAACTCTGTCGGTCAAGAAACCGGAAGACAACGAACCAACGCAAGGCGCACAGGGTACCACCCGATAAAGGGGCAGGCCTCTCTGGAGGTCCTACGCCGCCTCCAGCTCGGCCAGGTGCTCGGGGGACAGGCGCCAGCCGGAGGCGCCGCAGTTCTCTATGGTGCGCTCCAGGGAGCTGGACCGGAAGAGCGCGATGACGCCCTCCCTGGACGTGCACCAGTTCAGCGCCACTTGGGCAACCGTCTTTCCGGTCTCGTTCGCGATGCGCTTCAGCGTCCGCTCAAGGCCGGGCTCCGCCTCGCTCAGCAGCCGGTTCAGCGGACTGTATGCCGTGATCGTGATGCCGTCCCGCTGGCAGTGGGGCAGCAGGTCGGCCTCGATGTCGCGCGCGTTCAGGCTGTACTTGACCTGGTTGGTGACGATCGGGTTCTCCGAGACGCTTCGCGCCTCCTCGATCTGGGCCACGGAAAAATTGCTGACGCCGATGTAGCGCGTCTTCCCGTCCGCCACCAGCCGGTCCATCGCGCTCATCGTCTCGGCGAGCGGGACGTCCGGGTTGTGCCAGTGCAGCAGGTAGAGGTCGACCCTGTCGGTGCCCAGTCGCCGTAGGCTGTTCTCGGCGGCCTCGATCACCTGGTCGTAGCGGAAGTGATTGGGCCACACCTTGGTCGTCAGGAAGACCCGGTGCCTGATGTCCCGGATGGCGTCGCCGACGACGTCCTCCGTGCCGTATCTCTCGGCGGTATCGACGTGGGTCGCGCCGAGCGCTATTGCCCTGCGCAGCGGCTCGACGCCGCCGGTGTACGAGGCGGTGCCGATCCCGATCTCCGGGATCATCTCGCCGGTATTGCCGAGCGGTTTCAGCTTCATGAGGGCCTTCTCCTCATGCGGGTCCCAAACGTCGGTTTTGCCGATGGGCGCATGTCGGGGCGCCCGCTAGAGGGTCTGGAGAATCTCGGCTGCCGCCGCGTCGCCCCCGGCCGCCCTGCCGGCGAGGTATTCGTACATCGACGGCGCGGCGGCTATCAGGCGGGTGTTGGCCGCCTGCTCCGCGTCTCCGACGGAGCCTCCGTAGGTCGCCGCTACTACCTGGTTGTCAGGGCCGAGCACCCGGTTGGCGCTCTGCTCGTTGTAGCTCCAGGGCCCGGGTGTGTGGGTCGGGTCGGACATCTGATATCCCCCTGTGGTGGTTTGACCATGTTTTCGGGCGGTCATTATAATATGAGACAGTGGCAACGAGAACCTCGCTGACATCCGCGGACTATGCACGGCTGGCGGTCGACGTCGCATCCGACAGACTGGCGGCCGACATCGTCATGCTCGACATCGGAGCCCTCTGCAGCTTCGCCGACTACTTCGTGGTGATGTCCGCCGACTCGGGCCGACAGGTCGCGGCACTGACCGAGGACCTCGAAGCGGCGCTGAAGGCCGAGGGCGCGGCGCTCCACCACAAGGAGGGCAGCGCCAACAGCGGATGGGTCCTCCTCGACTTCAGCGACGTCATCGTCCACATCCTCCGGCCGGAAGAGCGCGACTTCTACAGGATCGAGGAGGCGTGGTCGAGCGCCGTCGAGGTCGTCCGCGTCCAGTAGTCCCGGAATCGCGGCGGCTGAAACGGCATCAAACTGGCGTAGAGCCCGATTCCGAGGAGAGAACTAAACGCCGTGACAAAGGCAATTCTCACGTGCGGCTCGGTCGCCGCCCTGCTCTCCATCATTCTGCTGGCCGCCTGCTCCAACTCCGACGATACGGAGCCCGCGGCAACCGGCGCGGCCGCCGCGGCAGCCGACCCCACGGCGCCGCGCAAGCTGTACCCGACGGCGACACCCGAGCCGACGCCCTACCTGGAGTACGACGAGCCGAACGTCGAGGACTACATCGTCCGCGCGAGCGACCGCGTCTTCTCCGAGGACGCGCTCCCTGGCACGTTCTGGGGCGACAGCCGCCAGTCGCCGTTTTCTCCCCAGACCGGCAAGACCCACCCGTTCCCCGAGTTCGTCGGCATCGCGTCGTGGATCAACTCCGAGCCGTTGACCTTGGAGGGCCTGCGCGGCAGTGTCGTGCTGGTAGACTTCTGGACGTATAGCTGCATCAACTGCATCTGGGCGCTGCCCCACCTCAAGGACTGGTACGAGAAGTACACGGACAAGGGGCTCGTGATAGTCGGTATACACTCGCCTGAGATGAGGGCGGAGAAGAAGCGCGAGAAGGTCCTGGCTGCCGTCGAAGAGCACGGGCTGAAGTACCCGGTAGCCCAGGACAACGACTTCGCTACGTGGCGCGCCTTCGGCACCGTCGCCTGGCCCACGCTCTACCTGGTCGACAAGGACGGCATCATCCGCTACTCGCACTTCGGCTCGGGCGACTACGAGCAGACCGAGATGAAGATCCAGGAGCTCCTCGCGGAGCTGGACACCTAGCCGTCCCGCGGAGGCCGAGGTCGGCCCCCTGCTCGCACGCTAGTCGAGGCCGAGGGCGCGGCGGGCGTTCTCCAGCAGGACCTTGGGGCGCACCTCGTCGCGGATCGGGAGCTCCTCGAACTCGGACAGCCACCGGTCCGGGGGCATGTAGGGGTAGTCGGAGCCGAACATGACCTTGTCCCGCAGCCGCGTGTTGGTCTCGCGGACGATCGCCTCCGGGATGTACTTCGGCGCCCAGCCCGACAGGTCGATGAAGACGTTGGGCTTGTGCAGCGCGACGGCAATCTGCTCCTCGACCCAGGGCCACGCCGGGTGGGCCATGATGACCGTCAGCTCGGGGAAGTCGGCGGCAACGTCGTCGATGCCGGGAATGGGCGCCGCGTGCTTGAGCTTCAGCCCTCCCCCGCCCGGCAGCCCCGCGCCGGCGGCCCCGAAGCCGCTGTGGAACAGCACCGGGACGCCGAGAGCGCCGCATTTCGCGTACAGCGGGTAGAAGCGCGGGTCGTTGGGGAAGAAGGCCTGGTGTATCGGGTGCAGCTTCAGGCCCCTCAGGGCGAGCTCTTCCACCGCGCGCTCCAGCTCGTCCACGGCGCCATCCTTCCAGGGATCGACCGAGGCGAAGCCGATGAACCTGTCAGGGTAGGCTCCGACGATCTCGGCGACGTAGTCGTTGGAGTCGGGCGCGTCTCCCGTGGTCGTCTCAGTGTCGACGCTGAAGATGACGCCGAGGAGGTCGAGATCGGCGTAGGTGGCGGCCATTTCAGCGGCGCTCTCCGGCCCCGATTTCATACGGAAGAAGCTTCTCAGTCCCTCTTCGATGCCGATCTCCGGGAGGCCCGGTTGCCTGGGTACATGGACGTGCATGTCTATCGCGCGCATGGCAGTTCCTTTGAGCGGAGAGAAGTCGGGAGCGGTTGGGGCACTCGTGGGTGTGGAGGCGGCTAGCTCGACGCGGCGCCCCTCTGGTCGCCGGCGCCGCCATCGAGCCGCTCCCCGATCTGTCTCAGGAAGTCCTCGACTTCGGGCGACAACTCCGCATTGTCGGCCGGATCCCCTGAGGTCGCCTCGCGGATCTTGTCGTAGGCGGACTCGAGCTGCTTGACGAACCGGGCGACCTCCGGGTTGTTCTCGACGGCCTTGTCTATCTCCTGGTACTGCAGACGTCCGCGGGTCGTGTCCGCCAGCGTCTCGGGGAAGCCGTACATCGCGGACAGCACCTCGACCAGGCGGGCCGCGCCCATGTGGTCCTCGTCGAGCTGCACGTACTGCGGGATGTGGACCATCAGGCTCGAGTTGACGACCTCCTCGTCCTGCAGCGACTCGGTCACCAGGTTGACTATGCTGGTCGGGCCCTGGTACTTGCTGGCCCTGGGGGACACGAGGCCCTTCACGCGGTCCAGGTGCGCCTCGTTCAACGTGCCCGTCACGACCAGGGGGCGCGTGTGCGGCTGCGTGTCGAACATGCTGCCGATCCGGCAGTACTCCGTGACTCCGAAGTAGCTCAGGAGCTCGACGATCGAGTCGGTGTAGTCCTCCGCCATCGCGTGCGGCTCGCGCAGGTGGAGGAAGAGAAAGTCACGGCCGACGCCGGTCTTGGCGAAGCGTACGATGGTGTTGGGCACCGAGAGCTTGCGTTTGCCGTCGACCAGCCGCATTCGCGGACGCTCTCGGGTGAAGTCGAGATAGGTGCCGGGGCGTGCGAGCCGTCCAAGCTCCTCCGCGCCCAGGTGCCGCTCGAGCACGGTGAGGGCGAGAGTGCCGACGCGGCCAACGTCGATCCAGGGCCGCAGCATCGAAATCGCGCACGGGTCTACGAGCTCGGGAACCGGCTCCGCGACCTCGAACGCTCCAATCCTCATGGGCCCATCGTGCCACAAGCCGCATATTCACGCAACCTGAACGGCGGCCGCGACGGCCGAATGGGGAGCGCCTGCCTGCTACTCGCCGAAGCGGCCGGGGTCGAACTCGTCGAGGGGCGTCGAAGTCGAGCCGGTCGCGATCAGCTCGGCCGTGAGCGAGCCCATCGCGGGGCCCATCATGAAGCCGAGGCGGCCGCCGCCCGTCGCGACGTAGGCGCCTTCGAGGCCGGGGACTCTGCCGAGGATGAGCCTGCGGTCGGCGGACAGCGGGCGCACGCAGGCGGTGTGCAGGGCCAGCTCGCCCTCCGCGAGCGAAGGGACGATCCTGACGACCTCGGACATGATCTCCTCGAAGCCCTCGGGCGTCGTCGTCTCGTCGATGCCCGCGTCCTCGAAGGTCGGGCCGACCCAGGTGAGGCCGTCGGGCTTGGTCGACGCGAAGTGGTCGTAGCCGGCGACCGAGCACTCGATCGGCGGGCCGGGGAGCCGCAGCCTCAGGATCTGCCCCTTCCACGGGCTCATCCGGACCGGTACGCCAAGCCAGTCCGAGGCGGACGCGCTCCAGGGCCCCATCGCCACTACGACCGCGCCGCAGTCGATCCGGCCGTTCTCCAGCAAGACGCCGGTGACCCGCCCACCGCTGCGTTCCACGTCGACCACGGTCCCCGTGCGCACCTGGGCGCCGCGTCTCGTAGCCGCGGTCGCCAGCGCGACGGTCATCCGGTGAGCGTTCACGTCCGCGGTGCCCTCCGTGTAGACGGCGCCGATGGCCGATGGCGTGATGCGGGGCTCGATCCTCCGTGCCTCGTCCGCGTCGACGATGCGGACGACCTGGTGCTGGTCCTCCACCTCCCATTTCCGCTTTCGGGCCGCCCAGCCGGTGGGGTTGCGCGCCTCGGCCAGCTCCTCGTCGGTGAAGGCGAGCCAGAGCTGCGGGCGGTCGCGGAAGTCGGTCGGCGTGCCGGTCTCATCCGGGAGCGCTTCGGCGAGCTCGCGGTGCAGGCGCATCCCCTCGGAGGCGACGTCGAAGTGGGCGCCGTCCATCCCCTCCTCGTCGAAGGTCCCGAGGGCCGCGTACGAGAAGCCGGACGCGTGCGCCGCCACCCTGTCGCGCTCCACGACGGTGCTCGCGATGCCGCGGCGGGCGAGGAAATACGCTGTCGCGGCGCCGACTATCCCGCCGCCGATGATGACTACGCCGGCTGAGCTATTGGCCATGGTGTGCGGCTCTCCAAGAGGTGACGGCCTGCAGCCAGCAAGTATACTGCCGGCGGCGAGGCCCATTGTCGTCCGCCGGCAGGGGCTTGGCAAGGCGGCAGTCGTCTCGATCATCCGCGTCCTTCGATCTGTTGCGAGTGACGGTTATCGCTGCCGGCAAGGTCGGATGAGTCGAATCGGCGTATTGCCCCGCGACGCGCCGCTGGGAAGTATTGCGATTGCGGGCGGCTCGGCCTAGAATGTCGAGAATTGGCCGACCCCCGTCGTAGGGAGCTGCGCTGTGCAAGAGTCCGACCTCGCCCTCATTGCTCACCTGATGCGCCGGGCCGGGTTCGGCGCTACCCGCGACGAGCTGGAGGTCCTGTGCACCAGGAGCTACGAGGCCGTCGTCGAAGACCTCCTTCACCCCGAGCGCTTCCCCGACATCGACGAGGACATCGCCCAGCGCTACTTCGGCATGAGGTTCGGCAGCAAGAACCAGTGGATATACCGGATGGTGAACTCCCGGCGTCCACTGGAAGAGAAGATGGCGCTCTTCTGGCACCACGTCTTCGCGACGGCCATCACCAAGGCCGTTCAAATGGTCGAGCAGATCGATATGTTCCGCGGGAACGGCCTGTCCGACATGAAGACCATCCTCACCGACCTATCGCGGGACCCGTCCATGATCTTCTGGCTCGACAACAACGAGAACGTGAAGGGGGAGCCGAACGAGAACTACGGGCGGGAGCTGCTGGAGCTCTTCTCGATGGGCGTCGGGAACTATACCGAGGACGACATCAAGAACGCGGCGAGGGCGTTCACGGGCTGGACGATCACGCAGCCCATCCCCGAGTACCCGACGAACCAGACCAGGTCCGACTTCGTCTACCGCGAGGAGCTGCACGACAACGGCTCCAAGAGCTTCCTGGGCCACAGCGGCAACTTCAACGGCGAGCAGATCATAGAGATCATCGTCGCGCAGGAGGCGACCGCGCAGTTCATTTCGCGTCACCTGTACAACTTCTTTGTGGCCGACGAGCCGCAGGTGCCCGCGTGGCAGCTCGAACCTCCCCGGGACCCTGACGCGATCGACACGCTGGTCGAGACCTACGTGGACACCGGCGGCGAGGTCCGGGCCATGCTGAGGGTGCTGTTCAACTCCGACTTCTTCAAGGAGGCGCGCTTCAGGCGGGTCAAGAGCCCGGCCGAGCTGGTGGCCGGCATCGTCAGGCTGGTGGGGACGCACCGGTTCCCACACCCGAGCATAGGAGCGTATTCCGACGCCGCCATGACGATGGGGCAGGAGCTGATGAACCCTCCGACCGTTGAGGGCTGGCACACCGGCCGGGAGTGGATAGACGGCGGCGCGATGACGGAGCGCATCAACTTCGCCGTCAAGGAGGTCGGGGACGCCTCCAAGCCGGGCGTCGCAGCGATAGTCGAGCGGCTCGACCAGGGGTCTCCCCTCGGACCGGAGGAGTTCGTCGGCAGGTGCCTCGATTTGCTGGGGCCGATGACCGTCGCCGACGTCACGAGGACGGCGCTGCTGGAGCACGCCCGCTCGGGCGGGCCGCTGAGCTTCGGGACCGACTCCGATCGGGAGGAGAGCACCGCCAGGGCGGTTCGCATGCTCCAGCTGATCGTCTCCACGGCGGAATTCCAGTTCGCCTAGCGCCGGGCCCGGACAGTCGCGGAAGGCGGGTGTGGCAGGCGGCGCAATCGGGAGGTGTGTGAGTATGGAAGGCAACGGAAGCGGCAAGCCACCCGTCCTCGTCGTCGTTCAGCAGAGCGGCGGCAACGACTTCATGAACACGCTGGTCCCGTACACCAGCGGCGTGTACCACGACACGCGCCCAACGGTCCGCATCCCCGAGGACGAGGTGCTCCCCATCACCGACACGCTCGGCTTTCACCCTAACGCCGCGCTCTTCAAGGAGATGTACGACAGCGGAGACGTGGCGGTCGTTCAGGGCATCGGGTATCCGAACGCCGACCGCTCCCACTTCCGGGGCATGGACATCATGCACACGTGCGAGCCGGAGCGGCTCGTCTACGAGGGGTGGCTGGGCAAGGCGATCAGGGAGCTCGACCCGAAGGGAGAGAACGTGCTCACCGGCGTGAGCTTCGGAAGGGGCCTGCCGCGCGCCATGGCCGCCCAGGACGTTCCCGTCACCTCGGTGGGAGACCTCGACAGCTACGGCCTCATGACGCCGATAGCCGAAGAGGGCCAGCGCAACGAGGCGATGCGGGTATTCGGCAAGATGTACGCCCCGGCGATAGGGACCGGCCCCGTCATGGACTACATCAGGCAGACAGTCGCAAACGTCATGGGAGGCGCCGACATCCTCAAGGACGTGCCGGGCCGATACACGTCCGAGGTGGAGTACGCCGCGAACCCCATCGCGCAAAGCCTGCGCGACGTGGCCCGGGTGCACCTGGCGGGCCTGGGAACGCGCATCTTCTACGTCATACACGGCGGCACGAGGGGATACGACACGCACGCGAACGAGGTTCCGACTCTCGCGACCCTGTGGACCGACCTGTCCGCGGCGATCATGGACTTCTTCCAGGACCTCCGAGACCACGACGCGTCCGAAGAGGTCATCATGCTGGTCTTCACCGAGTTCGGCCGCCGGATCAAGGACAACGGCACCGGTACCGACCACGGGTCCGGCGGCGGCGCGTTCCTGGTGGGCGACGGCGTCGAAGGCGGGCTGTATGCGGAGTACCCGCCGCTGGACCCGGCCCACTGGGAGCGCGGCGAGGACCTGAAGCACACCATCGACTTCCGGGGAGTCTACGGAACGCTGATAGAGCAGTGGATGGGCCTGGACCCGGCGCCCATAGTCTCCGGGACATTCGAGCAGATCAGGCCCTTCAGGTAGAGCACCCGGGCCGCGGGACGAGGTGACCGACATGGCGATGCCGTACGCTCTCCTGAGGGCGGGCTTCCCGTACGTCAAGACCCTGGGAATGAGGCGCGTCACGGACGCGCCGGTGGACGTCGCCGTCGGCGCCGACGACAACGTCTACGTCCTGGGCAGACTGGCGGGGTCCTCGCCGATCCGGAAGCTCACCTGGGAGGACGATTTCCTGGGCCCCGTGGGCGCGCCCGAGGCCGCGTTCGAGTGGCCAGTGGCCATCGCGATGGACGCCGAGGACAACATCTACGTGTCCGACGAGGCGACCCACCGCATAACCGTCATCACGAGCGACGGCGATTTCCTGGGGTCATGGGGCGAGCGCGGAGAAGCACAGGGGGAGCTGAACGGGCCTTCCGGCATGGCGCTCGATCTGGACGGCAACCTCTACGTTGTCGACACGCTCAACCATCGCGTCCAGCGCTTCACCAGGGACGGAGGCTTTCTGTCGGCTTGGGGTGGCTTCGGCACCGGGCCCGGGCAGTTCGACATGCCCTGGGGGGTGGCCGTCGACCCGGTCGGCGACGTGTACGTCGTCGACTGGCGAAACGACCGCGTGCAGAAGTTCGATACGGAGGGGCGTTTCATCAGCGAGCTCGGCGGCACGGGCGGAGACGCCGGCCAGTTCAACCGGCCCGCCGGCATCGCCGTTGACGGCGACGGCGACGTATACGTTGCCGACCTGGGCAACCACCGGGTGCAGATGTTCGACCGCGGCGGCCGCTACCTCCAGACATTCACGGGAGACGGGACACTGTCGAGGTCGGCCCGGCAGTACATCCTGGCGAATGCCAAAGTGCTGCGGCTGCGGTCGATGGCCGACCTGGAGCCGGAAAAGTCCTTCATCGCCCCCATCTCGCTGACCGTCGACGGGAGTGGCCGTATGGTAGTGATCGACAACGGACACTCCCGCGTGCAGGTCTACCAGAAAGACGCGATCCCGCTGGAAGAGACGCAGCTGGCCCCGCCGCCCCGGGTGCCGACGCAGGATACGGTGTAGGCCCGCGCAGGCGCCGCGACGGTGGGCGGCATCTCGTCGGCACCGTATTGCGGACGCGAGTAGCAGGTGGCCGTCCCTGCCGATTGGGCCCAGGACGCCGGGGAAAAACAGGGCGAAAAAGGGCATGACGACGGACGACTGTTCTGATACAATCCGGCCAGCCCGATGGGCCGCGTCGGGCATGGAGTCGCCAGTCACAGCCTTGGCAGGAGGCCTGACATGACCACCGCGAACGGAGTCCGCAATCTAGTCATCGTCCAGTTGTCCGGCGGAAACGACTACATGAACACAGTGGTGCCCTACGACAACGGGCTCTACTACGACTTCCGCCCCGAGATCGCTATCGATCCCGAATCGGTGCTCAAGCTCGACGACAAGGTCGGCTTCCGGCCGGGCCTCGAGCCGATCAAGCGGCTTTGGGACGAGGGCAAGGTAGCCATCATCCACGGCATCGGGTACCCGAACCCGAACCGGTCGCACTTCCGCTCGATGGATATCTGGCACACGGCGCTGGCCGAGGAAGTCGGCACCGAGGGCTGGCTCGGCAGGGCGATGCGCGATCTCGATCCGAAGGGCGAGAATGTGCTGACGGGGGTCAACTTCGGCCGCGGTATGCCCCGCGCGATGGGCTGCCCGGGAGTGCCGGTGGCATCCGTAGGCAACCTCGAGACGTACGGCCTGTTCCCGGACATGCAGGACCAGGCGCTGCGGGAGTACGCGCTTGAGACGTTCGGCAAGATGTACGGCGGCGCTGAGGGCAAGGACGCCGTCATGGGCTTCCTCGGCCAGACCGGCCTCGACGCGCTCAAGGGAGCGGACATCCTGAGGACGGCCCCCGGCAAGTACCAGTCTACCGTAGAGTACGCGTCCAACCCGATCGCGGAGGCCCTCAAGAGCGCCGCGCAGGTGATGTTCGCCGACCTCGGCACCCGGATCTACTTCACGCAGCACGGCAGCTTCGACACCCACTCCGGCGAGCTGTTCAAGCACGAGATGCTGTGGAACGAGGTGGCGCCCGCCGTCAGCGACTTCTACGACGACCTGGTCGAGCACGGCCACAACGAGGACACGGTGATGTTCCTCTACTCCGAGTTCGGCCGCCGCATCAGGGACAACGGCTCCGGTACCGACCACGGCTCGGGCGGCATGGCGATGCTGATAGGCGACTCGGTCAAGGGCGGCATGTACGGGGAGTACCCGTCGCTGGCCGAGGACGACCAGCTCGAGGGCGACCTGCACTACAATAACGACTTCCGCATCACCTACACGTCGATCCTGGAGCAGTGGCTCAAGCTCGACGCGGCGCCAATAGTCAACGGCCGCTACGAGACCCACGACCTGTTCGCCGCCTAGAACGCCCGGAGGCAGGAGGACCACGATGGCAGACGACCGCATCGCGTTGATGGCACACCTGATGCGCCGCGCCGGCTTCGGCGCGACGCGGGACGAGCTGGAGGCAAGGGTCGCCGCGGGCTACGAGGCGACCGTGGAGGACCTGCTCTACCCCGGCGAAGCCAACACCATGCCCGAGGACATCATCCTCCGCGTCTTCCTCCAGAACGACGAGGGAGCCGGCGGCGGCGCCATCGACTGGACGTACCGGATGCTGACGACGAGCAATCCGCTGGAGGAGAAGATCACGCTCTTCTGGCACGGTCTGTTCGCCGTGGGCTACGCGAAGGGCAACCAGGCCCGGTCGCAGCTCAACCAGATCCAGAAGTTCCGGGAGAACTCGCTGGGCAGCTTCCGCGATCTGCTGATCGAGCTGTCCCGCGACCCGGCGATGATCTTCTGGCTGGACAACAACGACAACAAGAAGGGCTCTGTCAACGAGAACTACGGCCGCGAGCTGCTCGAGCTGTTCGCGATGGGCATCGGCACCTATACCGAGCAGGACGTCAAGGAGTGCGCGCGGGCCTTCACCGGCTGGACCATCGCCAACGCCGAGTACATGGCGGTCAAGGCCAACAAGGACTCCTTCTCGCCCTACGGACGCATCGCCTGGCACTTCGAGTACCGCCCCGAGGACCACGACGACGGCGAGAAGACCTTCCTCGGCGAGACGGGCAACTTCAACGGAGAGGACGTGGTCGCGATCATCTGCAAGCAGGAGGCGACGGCCCGGTTCATCAGCACGCGGCTGTTCCAGTACTTCGTCGCCGACGATGTCGATGAGAAGGGCGAGGAGCTCGTCGACGACATGGTGCGGTCGTACTTCGACTCGAACTTCGAGATCCGCGCTGTGCTGCGGACGATGTTCAACTCCGACTACTTCAAGTCGGACGCGCGATTCGCCCGCGTCAAGAACCCGGTCGAGCTCGTGGTCGGGGCAATCCACATGGCCGGAAGCTGCCAGGAGCCCAAGGCGAGCGACGGAGGCCGCTTCGACACTCCGAACTTCATGGGCCAGGGCCTCCTCAGGCCCCCCTCGGTGGAGGGGTGGCACGAGGGCCCGGAGTGGATCTACAGCGGCTCGGTCGTCGAGAGGGTCAACCTCGCGGCCAAGGAGCTGGGCGACGTTTCGCAGCCGGGTATCCGCGCCATCATCGACAGGCTGGGCTCCAGCAACGGCGGAACTCTGACGCCCGAGGAGACGGTCGACGGCTGTCTCGATCTCGTCGGGCCCGTGCCCGCCTCCGACGAGACGCGTGCCTCACTGGTCGAGCATGTCTCCCGCCGCGGCGACGTGCGTCTCGGAGAGGACCGCGATGAGGAATCGGAGAACCGCGTCGGCGAGCTGCTCAGCCTGATAGCTTCGTCCCCGGAGTACCAGTTCGCCTAGACGCGGCGACCGTCCGGGAAGCAAGCCGTCGATACTCGCCCGCCGAACCGATACTGAGGTGACCGCAGTGAGCACTACCGCAACGGCGCCGCCGTTCACCCTGGAGTACGTCAAGACGATCGGGATGATCAGCAACGTGGCCCGCGGCCGCGGCTTTCTCGTTCCGTACGCCATGGCCCGCAGCTCCGACGGCAGGTTCTTCGTCGTAGACCGCAATCTCCACCGCATCACCATCTGCAACTTCGAAGAGGACTACCTCGGCGAGTTCGCTACCTGGTACGGCGAGGGCGAGGGCGACAAGAAGTTCGGGGCGCCGTCGGATGTGGCCTTCGACAGCCAGGAGCGCCTGTACGTGGCGGACGAAGCCAAGGACAGGGTCTTCGTCTACACGACGGACGGCGACTTCGTCGGCGAGTGGGGCGAGCACGGCAGCGGCGACGGAGAGTTCACCGGCGCCTGCGGAATCGCCTTCGACTCGGCCGACAAGGCCTACGTCGTCGACCAGCACAACCACCGCGTCCAGGTCTTCACCACGGAGGGCGAGTACCTGGGGCAGTGGGGCGGGTTCGGCGACGGCGAGGGGCAGTTCAACATGCCCTGGGGAGTCGCGGTCGATTCAGACGACAACGTCTACGTGGCGGACTGGCGCAACGACCGCATCCAGAAGTTCACGACGGACGAGACTTTCCTGGCGAGCTATGGCGAGTCGGGCCAGGGCGACGGCCAGTTCCACCGGCCGTCCGTTCTGGTGATCGACTCCAGGGGCTACATGTACGTGGCAGACTGGGGCAACCAGCGTGTGCAGGTGCTAGACCCGGACGGCGGGTTCATGCAGAAGATGCGTGGCCAGGCGACGCTGACCAAGTGGACGGAGGACTTCTTCGAGTCGAACCGCGACGAGCGGGACACCAGGGCCATCGCGGACCTCTACTCTCCCCTGCCCGAGCACCTGCAGGACCCGTACAACGAGTCGTCGCAGATCGAGCCCTACTTCTGGGGCCTCACGTCGCTCATCCTGGACGACGAGGAGCGCCTCTACGTTCTCGAGCACCGTCGCCACAGGTTCCAGATCTACCGCAAAGTCCCCGCGGGATAGGACCTCTATGAAGCTTGGTCTCGACGCGCGCGGCGGCGTGGATGACGAGTTGCTGGCGTTTGGCGCCCAGCTCGGAGCGACCGACGTCATCGGCGGCGGACTCCCGGAGGATGCTGGCCACTGGGAGTACCTCGACCTGCTGCGGCTGCGGACGAGGGTCGAGTCCGCGGGGATGACGCTAACTGCCATCGAGAACCTGCCGCAGCAGTGGATGGACAAGATCAAGCTTGGCCTGCCGGGTCGGGACCAGCAGATCGACAGCGTCTGCAAGACGCTGCGCAACATGGGGGCGGCCGGTGTCCCGGTTCTCGGCTACAACTTCATGCCGATGCGCAGCAGGACCGGCTACGCGTGGCGTTCCTCTACAGACGCACGCGGTCGCGGCGGCTCCCGAGTCTCCAGCTTCGACTACGAGCTCGTTCGCGACGCGCCGCTGACCGAGCACGGCGAGGTCTCGGACGCTGAAATGTGGTCGAACTACGAGTACTTCCTGAAGGCGGTCGTGCCGGTGGCCGAGCAGGCCGGCGTCAGGATCGGCGTCCACCCCGACGATCCGCCCATCTCCCCGCTGGCTGGACTGCCACGCATCCTACGGAGCCACGACGCGCTCCAGCGTCTATGCGACACCGTACCCAGCGACTACAACGGCCTCGAGTTCTGCCAGGGCACCGTGGCGGAGATGCCGGAAGACGTGATCGGAGCCATCCGGCGGTTCGGCGGTCAGGGCAAGATCTTCTACGTCCACTTCCGCAACGTCTCGGGCCCCATCCCGAAGTTCCGGGAGACGTTCATCGACGAGGGCCACGTGGACATGCTCGAGGCGATGCGCGCCTACCACGAGGTCGGCTTCGACGGGCCGTTCATCCCGGACCACGTGCCGTCAATCGGCATCGGTTCGCCCGGCTGGTCCAGGTACGCCTCCGAGGCCTACGCCATGGGCTACATCAAAGCTCTCATCGACGAAGTTGCCGGCGGCGCGTAGGGAATCTCATGCACCCGAGGCCCCTCAGGCGGCGCGCCACTTCTCGATAGACCATCGGGGCGGAAGCAATCTCACTTGTTGGCGAACCAGACGAAAATCTGGCTGAGGTCGACCGGCAAGGGCCTCATATCCTCTTCATAGAATTCCAGGACGGCCTGAAGGGCATCGACGAGGGTCGGTGTCAGTTCCTCATCCGGCGAATCGAGCTCGGTGATCAGCTCGGGCAGCATGGGAGAGGTCAGCGTGAAACCACCCTCCGGCTGTGCCTCGGCAACGACTACCAGAGCGGGCAGGAGATCGGCCTGGTCTTCGGAAGCGAGCCAGGTGCAGTCCGGCCTGAATACTGCCGGCGACCTGTACCTGAGTGCCATGTTCAACCCGCTGCCACCTGGACGCCAATTCTACTGACGCCCATCCGGAGCGTCAGTTTCCCCTCATCTTGAGCGTCATAGACGACCCTGCCCTCCCGGAGCGCCGAATGGAGGACGCTGCCTACGACATGCCCTCTCCGTTCGATCTCCTCGGGCGTTGTCACCACGACATCCTTGCTTATCGGAAGATCTCCGAGCGACCTGCGAATGTCGATGGCGGTGCGGCGCTTGTCCTCCACCTCCGGCATAACCACGAGCAGGTCGACGTCGCTCCGACGTTGGCTGTTCCACGGGCCTGAGAGCCGAAGATCAAGACCCTCGAGGGCTCGAAGCGTTCGACGATGCGATCGACGACGACAGATATCATCGTGTCTGAAACGACCACGCTCCGCTCTCCCACTCTTCAACAACGCCAAAGCACAAAAGTTGCTGCGTCAGGCGGTGTCGCTGTATCGGCCGACGTGTACACTCATTATAGTCCAAGGCGGGGTGACTACTCCCTACGCACGTTTTGAGGACAACTACCGCGCCGCTACATGGACAATCTGGAGCGGGCGGCTGTGGTATCAGGAGAGCGCGTGGCCATCTCGCGTAGCTGGGACGACGAGTACAGGCGCGGGCGATACCGGGACGAGCCGCCGATTCCGTTTGCCGGCCGGATCGTCGAGCTCCTCCGCGATCGGCCCGAAACGGCGCGCGGCAAGGGCCTGTACGTCGGTTGCGGCAACGGGCGGAACTACGTCCCTCTCGTCGACGCCGGCCTGGACCTCATCGGGCTCGACTCGTCGATAGAAGGGCTCCGGCAACTCGCGGCGGACCACCCGCATGTCGCGTCCGGGCTGGTACGCAGCGACTTCCTGAGCTTTCATTCCGAGCGGCTTTTCGACTACGTGGTCGCGATACAGGTCTTTCAGCACGGCAACGGCGACACGGTGCGCGCGATGTTCGCCCACGCTGCGGAGTTGCTGAGGGATGGCGGGCTGCTGTTCGTCCGCGTCAACTCGGCGTCTACCGAGGTCCGCCACGCCCACCGCGTGATCGAGCGAAACGGTGATGGCGGCTTCACGGTAAGGTATGATGAGGGCCCAAAGGCGGGCCTCCTGGTGCACTTTCTCTCTCGCCCGGAGCTGGAGAGGATGGTGGAGCCGTGGTTCGAAGCGCTCACACACCCCACGGAGGACACGATCCCGCGAGAGCCACCCGGACATGGCTCATGGGCGCAATGGGAAGGCGTCTATGCCAGGAGACGACACACAGACCGAAAGGAAGCGATACCGGCATGATTACATCCGACGGCGTTACCGACATCGGCAGGGACCGGCAGCTCTTCGTCGACGACTACTGGATCGAGGAGCAACAAGGCGTTGAGCGGCGGCTGCATAGCCCCGAGCGGCGGGAGGTCGCGATAGCCAGCGACCGGCCCTGGGACACCGGGGCCTGCTGCGCGGGCTTCATGGAGGATGGCGGCAAGTACCGGGCCTGGTACCGGTGCGACCACGATCCGTCGATGCATCTCAAGCGCAGCGGCCACGACACGGCCTACGCCGAGAGCGAGGACGGCATCCACTGGGAGAAGCCGGACCTGGGGCTGTTCGAGGTGAACGGCTCCACGGCCAACAACCTCGTATGGATGGGCCCGGGCGCCAACATGGTCCCGTTCCGGGACCCGAATCCCGACGTTCCCGAGGACGAGCGTTACAAGACCCTCGTGCGCGGCAACGCGGTCATCAGCGCGCTCGTGTCCCCCGACGGCATCCGGTGGCGCCTGATGCAGGACGAGCCGATCCTGACGGAGGGTCCGTTCGACTCGGTCAACCTGGCGTTCTGGGACGCCTGGCGCAACGAGTACGTCGCGTACACCCGGGGGGTCGCGGGCAAAGGCAACTTCAAGGGCGGCGTGCGCTGGATCAGGCGGACGACATCGAAGGACTTCCGCAACTGGACGCCGCTGGAGCTGATCGACACGGGCGACACGCCGTTCGAGCACCTGTACACCAATGCCTGCGTCCCGTACGAGCGCGCGCCGGGGACGTATCTCATGTTCCCGTCGCGGTTCGTCGTCGACCGCGTGCCCGACCCTGACTGGACGTACAGCACCGGCGTCAGCGACATCGTGTTCATGTCGAGCCGGGACGGCCTGCACTTCGACCGTAGTTTCATGGAGGCGTTCATCCGGCCGGGGCTCGACAAGGACAACTGGCACGACCGCGGCATCTACCTCGAACGCGGCATCCTGCAGACGTCGCCCGAGGAGCTGTCGCTCTATGGCATGGAGCACTCGCACCTGGACTCGATGCGCATCCGCCGGTACGCGCTGCGGACCGACGGCTTCGTGTCGGTGCAGGCGAGCTACGCGGGCGGTGAGTTCAGCACCCGGCCATTCCGGTTCGAGCGCAGCAACCTGTCGATCAACTTCTCGACGTCGGCCGTCGGCTCCGTGCGGGTCGAGATGCAGGACCCGGACGGCTATCCCGTGCCGGGTCACACGCTGGAAGACTGCCCGCCGATGTACGGCGACAGCATAGAGCGCGTCGTGTCCTGGAACGGCGTGACGGACGCGAGCGCGATGGCCGGTAGGCCGGTGCGCCTGCGTTTCGTCATGAAGGACGCCGACCTGTACGCGTTCAAGTTCCGGTAGCCGGAGCGCCCGCCCCTGCCGGAGGGAGGCCGCGGGCTCAATCGGGTGACTGTTCACGTTCGAGGGGACCGCGCGTGCGCCCTTCGATACGGTCCGCCCAAAGCGGCCGGCCTACTCAGGGTCAACGGGTTGTGTGCCCATCAACTCCGAACAGTTGCTCAGTCGGCCTCTTCGTAGACCTCGGTGACGTGGGTGGACGCGAGCAGCGGGTAGATGCGGCCGAAGATCTCCGTGATCGCGGGGGTGGCGCGGACCTTGTCGCGGGAGTCCTCGTACGCCGCGACGGACGGCCATCGCTGCTCGGTGACCAGCGTCCCGTGCGGGCCGAGCACCCGCCGGTAGATGCTGATCGGGGGGAATCCGGCCTCGACGGTCGCCTTGCTCACTTCCCTAAGGCGGTCGACGAGTCCACCGCCGCCCGGCTGCGGCGTGTATGTGCGGCGTACGACTATCATGGGCTGCTCCTTGGCTCCATCACTGGAGCACCGGAGATTGTACACGCTGGGGCGTCCATCGCGGGCGCCGTCACAGCGCCTGGCGGCCGGCGAAACCGGTGTCCGTCTCGTGCCAGAACGCGATGTCGGTCTCGCCGTCGAGCCAGCACAGATAAATCTCGCGGCCCTCGCGGGTGGAGGGGAAGTCGACCAGCGGCCTGTCGATGCTCCTGACGAGGATGCCCCGCTCCAGGACGAGACGCAGCTCATCGGTGAGCGTCTCGGTGAGCTCCGATAGGGCGCGCCGGGTCAGCTCGAGCCGGCCTTCCGCGTGGCTGCCGCCGTTGGAGCGGCCGTGTTGCACCATGTCGTCGATCTCGCCCTGGAGCCGCTTTACCCGCTCGCACAGCGGGGCGAGGTCGTCGAACGTCTCCTGCAGCCAGGGCACGAGGTTCCGGGCCTCGTCGAGGGTGAAGCGCTTCTCGCTCATCAGGCGTTCCCGATTCCCCGCTCACCCGCTCGCGATGACGTCCCTGAGGTGAGCGACCGCCAGCGCGATGGCCTCCCGGGGGCCGCAGGCGTTGCCCTGGTCCTCGTAGACGATCGACATCGTGCCGTTGAAGCCGACGCCCCGGAGCACCTCCATGACCCGCCCGTAGTCGATCCACTCCTCGCGGCCGCTGTCGATCTTGTATATCTTCGCGCGGACGTACGACGCGTACGGCGCCGTCTGCTCCATGTACTCGTAGATGTCGACGTCCGGGTACGACACGCCCATCTCTCCGGTGCCTGGAGAGCCGTACCACCGGCCGGTGTCGAGGATAAAGGTGAAGTTGGGGCGGTCGGTGTCTCGCAGGATGTCGATGATCTCCTGGCCGGTCGGCGAGTCGACTGGAGGGTGGTTGTGGAGCCCGATGAAGACGCCGCGGCCGGCCGCGTAGTCGCAGAGCTCCTGGTAGCTGGTGATCATCTCCGCCCACAGCGCGTCCCGGTTTTCCGTGCCGTCCGGGACGCTGCCACCGAAGATGCGAATGAGCGGCGCTCCCATGAAGGCCGCGTCGTCGACGGCCGCCTTCGCCTCGTCGATGCGGCGTCGCAGCTCGTCACGCGGCAGCGGCGCTCCGACGCCGCCCAAGTGGGCCGGCGCGGTCGAGCCGATGAAGCCGCCGCCGATGCCGAGGAAGCCTATGGGCAACCCGCGACCAAGGCACAGCCGCTTCAGCCGCAGCAGGTAGTCCCGGTCGCGCGAGCGCAGCCCCCGGTCGAGCTGGAAGTCGACGGCGTCGAGCCTCAGCTCGTAGGCCAAATCGACGAACTCCTCGGCGTCGATGGGCTCGCCGTCTTCGAGGCCAATCAGCGAGTTGCACGCCAGCTTTATCATTCTGCGGAGTCCTCCATCCGTCTCTGCGGGAAGGACAGTCTATCACGCCGGTCGGAGATGTTTGAGGTGTCGCGGCTTTGCAGCCGGCCCCTTCCCGTGATGTAATTGCGTCCCGCACCCGCGAGGCTTCGCTTCCAGGAGGCGCACATGAGCAGCGGATCGACCTCGGAGTACTTCGGTACCGGGTGGAGGCGCGCCGGCTCGGTCTCGACCCTGGTCGTGGACACTCACTGCCACAGCTTCCCGCCGTTGGGCCGGTCCGCGGGCTGGGACCCGCAGGTGCACACGAAGCTGGTGCAGTACCACATGCGGGACTTCCGCGACGTCTACCGCAAGTCCGACAACGCCCGGCTGGACGCCACGCTGCTCGACTACCCGTCGGACGACATCCGCGAGATGCCCGACCTGGGGTTCCGGCTGACCGACTTCGGCCGGGTCGAGTTCACCCGCGACGGGGTCGACTACTACATGCAGGCCTACCCGCCCGACCTGACAAACTGGGACGCGCCGGGCCAGCGGATGGCCATCGAGATGGACATCGCGGGCGTCGACGTCGCGGTGCTGCAGTCCGACCACGTCTACGGCGACCTGAACGAGTACTATGGTAGGCTCACCAGCGAGTTTCCGGGCAGGTTCGCGCCACTGGCCCAGGTGCGCGAGTGGGAGGCCGACCGCGACGAGGAGCTGGAGCGCGTCGAGAAGGCCGTGAGGGAGTACGGCTGCAAGGGGGTGTACTTCGGCGTGGAGCCCCTGTCGATGGCTGGCTACGCGGACCGGCTGCAGGACGCCAAGTTCAACGGCCTGTGGGACCTGGTGCGGAGGCTGGACGTCCCGGTCTGGTGGTACCTGGACGCGCGCAAGCGCGACAGGAAGACCGCGTTCATGGAGAGGCTCGACGAGTTGGCGCGTTGGTCCGACGCTAACCCGGACATACCGAGCCTGGTGACGCACGGCCTGGTGCCGGCGGTCATCTTCCACGACCTTGGGGTGCCCGAGGAGCTTGTCTCGCTGCTGAGGCGGCCGAACGTCTACGCGGAGTTCCAGAACCCGGCGAAGTGGCCGGAGTACCCGTACCCGGAGGGGCAGGAGTTCGTCCGGCGGATGTGCGGCGAGGCCGGCGCGGAGACGTTCACGTGGGGTTCGGACATGCCGTTCGCGTCCGGGTTCTGGTGCACCTACAGGCAGGCGGTAGACCACATCGGAGTGCACTGCGACTTCCTGTCGGACGAGGAGCGCGCGATGGTGCTGGGCGGCAACGCGGCGCGGCTGCTGAAACTGTAGGGGGCGTCACCGCCGCCGCGCCCCCGCGTCCTGTCCTCCCTCCCCTGGCGGGAGGGAGTTAGAGGGAGGGGGAGCTGCGCGCGGCTCCGCGTGACTGAGAGTTTGGAGGCGACACCCTCACCCCAGCCCTCTCCCGTCGAGGGAGAGGGGGAAATCACCGCCGCCGCGCCCCCGCGTCCTGTCCTCCCTCCCCTGGCGGGAGGGAGTTAGAGGGAGGGGGAGCTGCGCGCGGCTCCGCGTGACTGAGAGTTTGGAGGCGACACCCTCACCCCAGCCCTCTCCCGTCGAGGGAGAGGGGGAATCACCGCCGCACGTCGTCCCCGTGGAGACGGGGACCCATCCCCTTCCCGCCTTGGATTCCCGCCTGCGCGGGAACGACGGTTGTAGGGTTCCCTACGCTGGTATGACCGATGTGGCGCCCCGCGCTAGTCGAAGAAGTCCTTGTCTTCCTCCGACAGGTGGGGGGTCGTCGCGTCGGGGTCGAGGTCGATGCCGAGGCCGGGGGTGTCCCAGACGCGTATGGCGCTATTCTCGACGATCGGGTCCGGCAGGCCGCGCACGATATCCCGCCACCAGGCGGGGTTGGCCGTCGGGTACTCGAGGGCGATGTAGTTCGACGGCAGCGTCGCGGCGAGATGCACGTGCGCGGCCAGGCCGATGAGGCCGTCGGCGACGCCGTGCGGGGCGATCAGGATGCCGTGCAGCTCGGCGTACTCGGCGATCCGCTTCATCTCGGCGATGCCGCCGACGTCCAGCGGGTCGGGCCCGACGACGTTGACCGCCTTCTGCTCGAACAGCTCCTTGAAGTGGTGCCTGAGGTAGATCTGCTCGCCGGTGTGTATGGGAGTCGAAGTGCTCCGGGTCACCTCGCGGTACAGGTCGGCCAGGACGTAGGGAGTGTAGTCGCCGGTTATCATGTCCTCGAGCCACATGACGTTCAGGGGCTCGACCGCCTTGGCGAGCCGTATCGCGTCCGGGACGGTGACGCCCGGCCCGCAGTCGAGCGCCAGGCCGATCTCGTCTCCCAGCACGTCCTTCATCGCCTCGACGCACTCGACGACGTGGCGCAGGCCGCGCTCGGTCATCAGGCCGCCGTGCACCAGGTGCGGGCCCCCGCCCTCGATGCGGCCCGAGACCTCCGCGCCGCTGTAGGCGAAGTGCGGGACCTGCTCGACCATCCCTGAGTGGAAGGCGATGCCCATCTTGATGATCGAGAAGCGCTCCGGCGAGGCCTTCATCCTGCGCATGTTGTCGGCGTAGTCGTCGGGCGACTGCCCGGCGATCGGGAACCTGACACCGCCGTTGTAGACCAGGACGCTGTCCCGGACCTTGCCGCCGAGCAGCTTGTAGACGGGCACGCCGGCGGCCTTGCCCGCGATGTCCCACAGGGCGACCTCGATGGCGCTGACGGCGGCGCCCCACGGCTTGAAGCTGCCCAGGCGGCGGATGCGGCGCATGACGCGCTCGACGTCGGTCGGGTCCTGGCCGAGGAGGTAGTCGCGGTAGAAGAGGACGAAGGGTTTCAGGTACGGCTTGGCCCACTCGGCCTGGCCGAGGCCGTAGATGCCCTCGTCCGTCGTGATGCGGACGACGGGGTTGCCGCCGATGACAGCGCACTTCAAGTCGGTGATTTTCATCAGGGCGATCCTCCCCTTGTCGTTCCTGCCTACTTGAACTGGAACGAGTTGAGCCTGGGGTTTTTCGTGTAGAAGCGCCAGTTAGGTATGAGTGCTGCGAGATACGAGCATCGGCAACGCGCTATGTACCTTCGCGCCTCTGACAGTATCGTATCCCAAATCGAGCCTGTGCATCTACATGGCAATGGGACGAGAGCGTGCGGAGCCGCACGTCTGGAATCAGCGAACAAGGCCCCCGGGCGATTGACCGGTATCGAAGCGCCGCACTATGATGTCGCCGTCCCGTTTGCTACGCGTAACCGCTAACGCAGAGAAGTGGCGAACACCAATTCGGCGGGGGATTTCAGCATGGACTTTATCGACGAAGTACGAACGCGATCCGGACGATTTTCCGACCGGATCGATCACTTGGAAACCGAGGAGGCCACCAAGAGTTCTCTCGTGCTCCCCTTCATTCAGATGTTGGGGTACGAGATATTCGACCCTACCGAGGTAGTGCCTGAGTTCACGGCTGACGTGGCTACCAAGAAGGGGGAGAAGGTCGACTACGCGCTCATGCAGGACGGCAAGCCCGCCATCCTGATTGAGTGCAAGAAGTACGGGAGCAATCTCAACGAGGCGGATGTCGGGCAACTTTTCCGCTACTTCAGTGTTACCGATGCCCATTTCGGCATCTTGACCGACGGAATCACCTACAGATTCTTCTCCGACTTGGAAGCGCCTAATATGATGGACGAACGTCCATTCTTTGAATTCAACATGATCGACTTCACCGAGCCACAAGCTAAGGAGTTGAAGCGGTTCACCAAATCGGCGTTCGACATGAGCGAGATCGTCGATGCCGCTCGCGAACTGAAGTACACCACGGAGATCAAGCGGGTGCTAGGCGAGGAACTCGCCAGCCCGTCCGACGCTTTTGTGCGGTTCATCACCGGAAGGGTGTACGACGGGCGCGTTACATCGGCTGTTCGAGAGATGTTCGGATCGTTGACGGATCGGGCGTTCAAGCAGTTCATCAACGAGCGTATCGACGACCGATTGAAATCCGCGCTTCAACGGGACGATGCCCGGGAACAGACTGAAGAGGCACCGACTGAGGATGCCTCAGACGCCGATGAGCCTGAATTCGTCGAACGCGAACTCGAATCCCTGAATGTGATCAAAGCCATCGTCCGAGACATTGTCGACGTTCGCTGCATCGCTCTCAGGGCAACGAAGACCTATACCAGTGTTGTTCTTCACGACAGTCGAGAACGAACCGATTACGGGAAGCTCGTCTGCCGCCTCCGCGTTCGGCGGGACGGATACTTGCGGCTCGAACTTGAGGAGTTGTACAAGCTCGACGACATCGATGGCCTGTACGACTACGCCGATGAGATACGAGGCGAGATCGCCGCTCTTCTACCAACCTCCGGGAACACAGAGGAATAGTCCCTTCTCCCCCGCGCGCATCTGCACTGACCAGCGTCCATTTGGGGGCTGTTTTCGGAACACGTCCATGTCTTTCGGGGCTGCGCGGCTCTGAGAGCGACGCTGAATACTCGCTAGGCAGCACGCGGACGTCGTTGCCGACTCCGCCAAGTCCGATTGGCTGCCCGGTTGGCGTGACAGCATTGGACAGTCCTCACATCGGCCAAGCGCCTACTTGAACTGGAACGAGTAGAGCTTGGAGTTCTTGAGGTAAGAACTAAAATCGTATATCATGCAGGGCACAATCCCCCTTGAACCTATCTACAGCCCGTCTTGTAGCGTCTTGCACGGCCTAACAGCGTGTGGTAACGTAGGAGGTAAGTCGTGGGAATAAGAGAGGTACATGGTGACTCAGCTATCGGCCCTGCAGGTCAAGAATATGAAACCAGCGGCGACCACGAAGCGCAAGGGCGACGGGCGCGGGCTCTACCTGGTAGTCCAGCCGAGCGGCGCAAAATCTTGGATTCAGCGAATCGTAATCGACGGAACCCGCACCGATATCGGACTAGGTGGATATCCAGACGTGAGCCTTGCCCAAGCCCGCGAGAAGAGCCAGGAGGTTCGCACCGCCGTAGCTGCGGGCCGCGACCCGAGGCAGCGCGAGCGCGACGAGGTGCCGACGTTTCGCGAAGTCGCCGAGAAGTACCTGAAAGCCCACGCCCCCGGCTGGCGGTCGGCCAAGACGCTGGCGACGGCGCGGGGCCGTCTCGAGCAGTACGCCTACCCCGCGTTCGGTAACAGGCGCATCGACCGCATCACCCAGCGCGACGTGCTGGACGTGCTGCTGCCCGAGTGGGGGGAGCACCCCGCGACGAGCCACAAGCTACGGCAGCAGATACGGGCGGTCTTCGAGCTGGCGGCGGGGCACGAGTGGATCACGTCGAATCCCGCCGGCGAAGTGATCAAACGCGCCCTCCCGAAACTCCCGCAGCAGAAGGACCACCACAAGGCGCTGCCCTACGGCGACGTACCCGCGGCGCTCCAACTCATCGAGGCGTCCGAGGCATCGTTGCCCGTGCGCCTGTGCGTCCGCTTCCTCGTGCTGACCGCCGTACGGTCGGGAGAGGCCCGGGGCGCACGATGGGCCGAGATCGACCTTGACGCGCGGGAGTGGACGATCCCCGCCGGCCGCACGAAATCGAACCGCATCCACCGCGTACCGCTGAGTGACGCAGCCCTAGAGGTCCTCGAGCGGGCGCGGCCCCTGGCGAATAAGACGGGGCTCATCTTCCCGTCGGCCCGCAAGCGGAACGGGATGCTGACGAGCCAAGCGCTCGGCGACGTGGTGAAGCGGCGCTGCGGGCTCGACTCGACGGTTCACGGGTTCCGGTCTTCGTTCCGAACATGGGCGATGGAGACGACGGACACGCCCTGGGCCGTGGGAGAGGCGGCGCTGGCCCATACGTTGGGCAACGCTACCGAGCAGGCTTACGCCCGCTCAGACTTGCTTGGGCGGCGGTGCGAGCTCATGCAAAAGTGGGCGGACTTCGTGACGGAGGCGCGGTGATGTTCAGGAAATGGCACGACGCCATCATGGACGGTCTGTGGCGGTCACTGATTCTCGTGCTGGCAGTATGGGGCTCGATCGTGTTCGTCCTGATTCTCCTCAGGCTCTATCCGCCGGGGTGGGAATGAGGAACGGGAAGGTGTGGTGATGGGGAGTCCTGACGGGCAGCTGGACGGCGAGACCGAGAGGTTCAGGCGCGCGTTCGATATCAGCCTCGACCAAGAGATTGCGATGTTCAAGCGCGGATTCGACCCCGAGCGTGAGCGTGAGCACCTATGGTCTACCCTCGTGCGAGCCGTTGAGCGGAATGCGGCCTTCGACAAGCACGTAGCTGCGAGGTTTGCCGCCGGCGACGCCGATTTCGCGGAAAAGTTGAAGCGAGGGGCGGAGCGACTGCCAGAGGTCCTTCAGATCGTGAATGGGATCGTCTTGACGGTGCGCGTCAACTCGCCGTCCGCCCCCACGCTGGTGAGGAAGGGGATCGAGCGGCTAGAGCGCCTCGGCTTCTACAGCGCCCTGTTCCACGAGCGGCATCCGATTGCATTCATGGGGGCCGTGTTCCTTCTGCACCGCATCGAGGACGCTTTCGATGACGCCATTGATGACGCCGGCAAGATTGAAGACCCCGGCGCCCGCGAGAAGGCCCGAAAGGGGCTGCGTCGCCTGCGAGATAAGCACCTGCGGGCAAGGTCTCGCGGCGCACGAATGCCCACGAGCGCCAAAGAGCGCCGCGAAGAGCCTTGACAATCCACGAATGGACAGTGGTATGCTCGCAGCGGCGTTTAAGATCTCCGCCTTGCTCGTCGAGGGCGGACCCTGAATCAACACGACCGTGCGGTCGATACGCCAGGCGCACGGTCGCAATTTACCTTCCGAATTAGCCCCGCCGGCGGAGCGGCTGTGCCCGCACCCGGCGGGCTTTTCTGTTTGGGAGGTGAATCTCGTGGCAGCCGAACTACTGACGGCCCCCGAAGTTGCGAAAATCCTGCGGTGTTCGAAGGCGCAGGTCTATGTCCTCATCCGGCGGGACGGCTTCCCGTCGCCCCTCAAGGTTGGCCAACGGAGCAGCCTGTGGCTGCGGTCGGAGGTCGAGGGGTGGATCGAGCAGCAGGCGGCCGCCCGGGTCAGTTAGCGGGCACTCCCAAGCCCCGGATATGTCGCCTAATGCTAATGCGGCTACCCCTTGCTGGTTCACTCGCGCGACAGGGACTCAACTGAAGGTCAAAATCAGGGGTAAGCGCCTCAAGCAACATGTCGAGGGTTTCGGCGGCACAAGAAGACCCGGCGAACTCCCTCTTAAAGGTGCTCGCCCGGACACCATGAAGGGGAAACATCATGGCTCGATCAGTGTATCAAATTCTCACCGCCGCGAATTGGCGCCTCTATCTCCACGACAGAGCGGTGCCAGACGAACAGATTGACGCTCGCGGCTATGCCTGGGTTCACTCGGGCAAGCCCAAGGGCGGAGAATTCGCGGCCACGTACGGGTTCCCGCAGCACCTGCCGATCCGCGTCGGGCCCAAGCTGGCTAGCGTCACTGCTGCCTTGCCTAGGCAAAGGCGTTGTCACAGTGGCATACATGCGCTAGCCTACCGTGCATGCGGTGGAAGCTGGTCGTGGCGATCTGTATTGTCCTGCTGACGCTCGCCTGCGCTCGAACGGGCCCAACGCCTGTCCCGGACGTCACCGTTCAGGCGCGCACGGTCGCGTTCCCAACCGCCACGCGCACGCCCAAACCGACTGCGACTGGCGCGGCGACCGCCAGTCCGACCGCGACGCTGACAACCATGGCGACCGCGACTTCATCGCCAACACCCACGGCGGCCGCGACTGCCACGGGCACTCCGACTCATACCCCGACCCGCACTCCGACGGTGACTCCGACGTCGCAGCCTGTTGCGGTTACTCCGACGACGGCCCCACCCAGCCCGACGGCGACAGCCGCACGTGCCAAATCCCCGCCGATGCCCGTACCGACAAGCCTGCCGGCGCACGCGATCGTGGATGCCGGCCCGCCGTCTACCGGCGTCGCGCCATCGCCGACACCCGATCCGCGATTGGCCGCGATTGCATCGACGCTCGACGAGCTCACGAACTACGCCCCGCCAACGCCGAGCGACCGGACCTCCTCGGGGGCGATTGCCCTTCGCATGAGGATACCGGTCATTGAAGTCGATGCTGCGGTGACCGAGCTTGGGCTCCGCAAGCTGGCCGGCAGGCTCGCGTGGGAGACGCCGAAGCACGTCGTCGGTCATATCCCCACGACTGCCAGGGCGGGCGCTCCTGGGCAGGGCTGGTACTTCGGCCACCTGGAGAGCCCACTGCGCGGCGAAGGCAGGGTCTTCGCTCGCCTGCCGGAGATCCCGGAGCTAGCTGCGCAGCATCCCGTGTTGATCTTCCTAGAGGCGGTCGACCGATGGTACGCGTATCAAGTGTACCAAACCGAGGTCGTCCACCGGGACGAGCTCGCGCTGTCGGACACGGGCAGGCACGAGATCACGCTGGTGACGTGCGTCCCACGCTTCTACTACGATTATCGGCTGTTGGTGACCGCCACACTCGTGGGCATTCAGCCGTTGGCATCCAACCGGACTGGAACCAGGCCCAACGGCTAGGAGGATGCCCGAGGGACACCCTCGGCTCACCGGCGCGTTCATTGGCCTATGGGGGTCTGGAGTTGAAGACCAAAGCAACGGTTCTGCGTAGCGGCCTCGTGGCCGGGCGAGGTAGAGACGGATGGGGGCCACGACGGTGAAGGGGGTCCCTTCCCGACGGCAATTCTCGATCCCTTCGGAGCGAATACCTTGGGTTATGTGGACTATCGCTCCTGGGGCCGGGTCGGGCGCACCGTCTACCTCCGGCCTCCAGACGGATTCTAGCGCCGCGTCAATTGCCCTTTGCTCTGCTATCGTCCAACTCAGGGAGTCGGACTTAGTGGACGGCTACGGCGTAGATCAGGGCTTTGACATGCGGATCGTTCATAGTCACTCACCTCTTGAAGTACCGTAGGTGGAGGGTGTACGTTCCAAGAGCGCTGCGCTTGCAGGGTTAGCATCTAGTCGCAGTACATGGCGTTCACCGGTCTCAGTCTCCGATGCAGAACAGGTCATCGAACTCTGCGTTGGTGTTGCATGCATTGACCTTGCTCCGCATCTGCCCGAACTGAGTTGAAGCTGCCTGGCGGGGTTTGGATCCGGCGCGACCCAGGTATCCGTCCACATGCTTCGTCTGTCCGGTGGGGTCCTTGATCGGAATCATCACTGCTGTAAAGGGCGGAGTAATAATGTACCGGCATGGCGGGTGAAGGCGTAGAGATGTGGCGCCGCAAAACCGTACCACCCGCCGCCTTCCATAGAGTTGGGTGCAACTCGATGGAAGGTGCAGAGGATGTACAAGGTGGAGTTGTACGCGCGGGTGCGCCGGGCCTGCATGGTGGAGGGGATGAGCACGCGGGAGGCTGCCCGGGTGTTCGGGCTGCACCGGGACACGGTGCGCAAGATGCTTCAGTACTCGGTGCCACCCGGGTACCGCCGGCAGTCACCGCCCCGTCGGCCGAAGCTGGACCCGTACGGCGGGGTGATCGACCGGATCCTGGACGAGGACCGCAGCCTCCCGAAGAAGCAGCGTGACACCGCGAAGCGGATATACGAGCGTCTGAGAGCCGAGCACCGGTTCGACGGCAGGTACACGATAGTCAAGGACTACGTGCGCGAGCGTCGGCGCCGGACGCGGGAGATGTACGTTCCGCTGTCCCATCCTCCCGGAGACGCCCAGTGTGACTTCGGGCAGGCGAAGGCGGTGATCGGCGGAGTGGAGCAGACCGTCCACTACCTCGTCATGTACCTTTCCCACAGCGACGCATGCTTCGTCAAGGCCTACCCCGCGGAGATGACGGAGGAGTTCTGCGACGGCCACGTCTCGGCCTTCTCGTTCCTGCGCGGTGTGCCGCGAAGCATCGTCTACGACAATACGAGGCTGGCCGTGGCGAAGATCCTGGGAGACGGCCGGAGGAAGCGTACCCGCGTCTTCTCGGAGCTCGTGTCCCACTACCTGTTCGAGGATCGGTACGGTCGTCCCGGCAGGGGTAACGACAAGGGCGAGGTCGAGGGTCTGGTGGGATACGCACGCCGGAACTTCCTGGTCCCCATGCCGTCGTTCGAGACCTTCGACGCGCTCAACGCCCACCTGGAGAAGAGGTGCCTGGAGCGGTTGGGGAGACGGCCGCGAGGGCACGATGAGACGATAGGCCGTCGGATGGAGCGTGACCTTGAGGCGCTGCAGCCGCTCCCGGCCACACCCTACGACGCCAGCGACAAGCACGTGAGCCGAGTCAGCTCCCTGTCGCTGGTGAGGTACCGGATCAACGACTACTCGGTACCCGTGGCCTACGGTCACAGGGAGGTTGTGGTGCGGGGCTATGTGGGCGAGGTGGTCATCAGCTGTGGGACAGAGGTGATAGCCAGGCACAGGCGATCCTACGACCGTGACGACTTCGTCTTCGACCCCATCCACTACCTGCCGCTGCTGGAGCGCAAGGTCGGGGCCCTGGACCAGGCTGCTCCGCTGGCCGGGTGGGAGTTGCCGGAGGAGTTCGGGGTGTTGCGCCGTCTGCTGGAGTCGCGTATGGGCAGGCGCGGCAAGAGGGAGTTCGTGCAGGTGCTGCGGCTGATGGAGAACTTCCGCACGCAGGACGTGGTCGAAGGCGTGCGCGATGCCCTCAAGCTCGGCGCCGTAAGCTCCGACGCTGTCAAGCACCTGGTGCTGTGCAGGATCGAGGGACGACCCCAGAGACTCGACCTGGAGCTGTACCCCTACCTGCCCAGGGTCACCGTGACAACGACATCGGCCAGCGACTACATGGCGCTGATGGCGGGAGGCGGGCGGTGAGCGACAGGTCGACGGTGCTGTTGGAGCACCACCTCAAGGAACTGAAGCTGCCGACCTTCCTGAGGGAGTACGGCAAGGTGGCCTCTCAGTGTGCCGCAGAGGACGTCGACCATCCGGGCTACCTGCTGAGGCTCTCGGAGCTCGAGCTGATAGACCGCCACCACCGGATGGTGGAGCGCAGGATCAAGGCTGCTCGCTTCCCTGCAACCAAGAGCCTCGACACCTTCGACTTCCTGGCTATGCCGTCGGTGAACAAGCACCTCGTCATGCAGCTGGCGCGATGCGAGTTCGTCGACCGCCGAGAGAACGTCATCGCCGTAGGCAACAGCGGGACCGGCAAGACCCACGTCGCCCTCGGTCTGGGGCTCGCCGCCTGTCAGAGGGGGCTGTCGGTCGGCTTCACCACCGCGGCCTCCCTGGTCCACGAGCTGATCGAGGCCAGGGATGAGCGTCGACTGCTCAACCTTCAGAAGAAGCTGGGCCGACTCAAGCTGCTCATCGTCGACGAGCTTGGCTTCGTCCCACTCTCCAAGACCGGCGCTGAGCTCCTCTTCGAGGTCTTCAGTCACAGATACGAGAGAGGATCTGTCCTGGTCACCACCAACCTGCCCTTCGACGAGTGGACCGAGGTCTTCGGCTCCGAGAGGCTGACCGGCGCCCTGCTGGACCGCCTCACTCACCGTGTTCACATCCTGGAGATGAACGGCGAGAGCTACCGTCTCAGACAGAGCAGGACGGGCGAAGCCCTCCGATCCGCTGGCGATCCATCTGACGCCTAGACCCCACCGCATTCACTCTCACTAGTCCCTCTTCGCTGGCCCCGTCCTCGGGTGACATTCTTGCTGGACAGTTGCGCCCGGCTGGTACGCTTTTGCTCCGCCCCGTGGCCTAATATCCCTCCGCCCTTGACATCCGGCCTGACCGCGGGCCAGGACTACGAGATACAGGTCCGGGCGCTCAACCCCCAAGGGGAGGGCGGCTGGTCGTTCAGCGCGGTCGGATCGCCGCGGGCTACGGGCAGGGTGGCGACGCTCGACCTGCCCCTGGTCGCGCTCCTGCGGACGCCCGTGCAAATGGCGCTCACCTACGTTTCGCCCCCCCTGCCTCCGACACCGTGACTGTCACCGGCGACGACAAGCTCAACCTCTCGCCAGACTGCGACCAGGCCAGCGCGTCATTCAAGCCGCCGCCTCTGACGGTCAACGTCTACCCGTGCGCCGAGGGCGTCGGCACGATCAGCCTGCGCTACGACGGCGACAGCGTGACGTGGACCCGGACAACGCAGGTCCTGGCGCCGCGGTACGTCTACAGCATCACCGTCACGTCGCAGACCGACACGCAGCTCGTCGAGCCGACCGCGCTGTGCTCAGCAGCTCTCGGTGTGGACTTGCGGGTGAACCCATATCCCCTACTCTCCTTCTTCCAGAGGTTGGCAGAACTCGTCCCAAGTTGAGTCAGAGACACTGACGTCGCGGGGGCGCGTCTTGCAAAGGCTGCTCCATTCCTGAGAAAGCGGAGGAGCGATAGGCAAGATGCTACTCGAGGGGTCCCCCGGCCCATACCAGACGAACCCCGCAGCCATCAAAGAACCCGCGACCAGTACGAGGAGCCACCGTATCGTTCGACGCGCGGTGTACTTGGCAGCGTGCTTCATCACACACCTCCCCAACCCACCGTATCATTGTTTTGCGGCGCTACGGATTGCCCCATTCTGTCGCCTAATCCGGGACCCACCTGGTCTGAGTCCGTCCCAGGCTACTCGTCCTGGTCTCCTCGTACTCCATCTCGACACCGTTGAACCGCTGCTTGCCCGTGCGCGTCCACGAAGACCACGTCTCCGTGTCAGGGTCGGACACCCACCGGGTCTGCGTGTTGCGGAGATTGCTTCTCCTGCGCTCCTCGGCCTCGCGGTTCGCGCCGCTGTACCTGGTCCTGCCCGTCCTCGACCAGTTGCCCCATACTTCCTCGGGGTCGCGTACCCACCGGGACTGCCTGTTGCCCCAGGAGCTCGTCCGGGTCGCTGATCCATCGGTATTCGGGGACGCCGTCGACCGTGCGGCTCTCCTGGCGCTCGCGGTCGGTGCCGGTGCCGCGGTAGGTGCCGGTGGGTTTCCAGCGCGTTCTGACTGGCTCACGCGGCGGCGTCCCGTTGCCGTTGTCGTTGTCGTCGCCGTTCCCGTCGCCGTTGTCGTCGTCTCCGTTGCCGTTCCCGGGTGGTATGACCGTGGTCGTCGTGGTGGTAGCAGTCCCGTTGTCGTTGTCGTCGGTCCCGTTATCGTCGTCGTCGCCGTTGTCGTCGTCTTCTTCTTCTTCGGTGGCTGTGTCGTCGGGGCACGGGAACCAGCAGACTTTCAGTCCGGCCTTAGTCGAGGTTTTGATCTTCTTGCACTTTCGGTCCTTGCCCTCTCCCTTGTAGACGCCGCCCATGACGATCCAGTCGCTCCACTCTTCGGGAGCGTTGTCGCCAGTCTCGTCGGCGCCGTTCTCTTCCGGGGTGACGACCGTGTCTGGCGGTGCGGTTGGCGTCGGTGGCCTGGCCCGGGTCCCGGCCTTGACCTCGACGGAGACTGAGGCAGCGGAGTACTCGCCCACGGCGTTCCGGACGGTGAGATAGAACGTGAGGTTGGTCGGTGTTGTGGGAGCGGTGAACGTCGCCTTGGCTGATTCGGCGTTGATGAGTGTGACGCCGGCTGTATTCTCCGGCGTCTCTTCGGCCCACTGGTAGGTCAGTGGGTCTCTGTCGTGGTCGATGCTCTCGCTCGCGTCGAGAGTGACCTGCTGTCCAACGACAACGGTCGATGGGGTGGCCTTGGCCCTGGCAATCGGTGGACGCTTGCCAAACCTGACCTTCAACTTTTCCTCGACCCTTGTTGCCCTCACCGCGTGGGCTATATGATGGTCGGACGAACCGGTTTCCGTAGGACCAGCGAACAGAACGCAGACCAGTTGATACACTCCGTCCTTCACCTTGCGGAAAACCGGCGCACCTGAATCTCCGCTTTGGGCGACGGTACTTCCGTCCAGAGACTCTATCTGTACCAGGCCGGTGAAACGTCTCCCCGCTATGGACAGTGTTGAACCAATCGCCCTGATCTTGACCCGCTTCTCATCTGTGCGTTGTCCTAGGAAGATGAGGTTGTTCATCTCAAGGTTCGGTTCTACCGCTCCCCTGGCGATGTACCGTGCCGAATGGGCAGCGTCATGCAGACGGGGGAGAGCCTGAACGGACGGCACCTCGACCATGCCGATGTCCAGGTCGGACACGACATGGGTAGTCGGCGTACGGCCAACCGCTCTATAGCCCTGATACAGTTCCTCTCGACCCGTCTGCTCACGGTAAGAACGTGATAGTCGCGTCGCTCGTCCTGACCTGGGTTGGCCTTCGTTCCAGCCGACAATGACATGCTGATTGGTGACTAGGTACTGCTTACCATCCTCGTCCGTAGCCACCCCTGTCAGCGTTCCTGCGGTTGTTGTTCGTTCTCCATCTTCGATTCGCAGACCGACCACGCGAATCCCACTCCATAGTTCACGATGAGGACTGGCGGTTGTACCCATTGCAGATACCTCCTTCTATTCCAGCGGACGGCAGAACTCGTCCCACTTGGCCTCAGAAATCCCCACCCAGTCAGGCCGTCTGTAACAGAGGGACTCCCACTCTTCCAAAAGCGGACGCGCAGAAAGTACACCGCCAGGCGGCTGATACCAATAGCCGGCAAAGGCGACAAGGGAAGCAACCGACAGCGCGAAGGCCCAGAAGAAACTCCGCCGACTCACGTACCGGGCCAACAGCCCCCGTCTACCTAATCGCCCAGCTCTCATACGATACGAAAAGCGACGACTCACAGTGATTTCCCCTAGCACAGACTGCCTCATTCTGTCGCCCCTTCAGTCCGTTTCGTTCTGCTTCTCCCATTCGCGCCGGTTACGGCGCTTCAGGAATCCCGTCAATCCAAGCACTAGTAGGACTAGGGCCTGTTCACACTATCAGGTCTGATGTGATATGCTTGGCTCATGGAACTAACACAGGACCAGTACGAATGCATCGAACATCTATTGCCAGTGCAGCGGGGCAATGTGAGGATTCCGAATCTACAGGTGCTCAATGCCATTTTGTATGTTACTGAGCATGGCTGCAAGTGGCGTGGGTTGCCTCCCAGGTTCGGCAGGTGGCATACCATCTACACCCGTATGAACCGCTGGGCCAAGAGCGGCGTGCTCGACAGGATATTCGAACACCTGCAGCGAGAACAGATCGTGCGCGTCAAGCTCGAGGTCGTCTCGATGGACAGCACCATCGTCAAGGTGCATCCTGATGGCACGGGGGCGCTAAAAAAAAAACGGACCGCAGTCCATCGGCAAGTCCAGAGGTGGATGGACCACCAAGATTCATATGGTTGCCGCGAATGCTCGAACAGCCATGACCTTCTCACTCTCCCCTGGACAGGCTCACGACGCACCGGAGGGGCGCAGGTTGCTCAAGCGCCTTGGACCCCTGCGAGATAACCTGTCTGTGGTGATGGATCGCGCATACGAGGGCAACGAGACTCGCCAGCTTGCCCTGGAGTTGGGCATTGAGCCCGTCGTTCCTCCACTCTCGACTCGCATCAGCCCGTGGGAGTACGACAAGGAGCTCTACAAGAGGCGCAACGAGGTAGAGCGTCTGTTCCGACGATTGAAGGGCTTTCGCCGCATCTTCTCTCGCTTTGACAAGCTCGATGCGCTCTTTCTCGGCTTCATTCTCGTGGCGCTCATATTCGATGCGTTACGTAGTGTGAACACGCCCTAGTCCCAACAGGTCACCGACCACCGCCACGCCTTCCACGCCCAGGACTCTCAGGGGCACGGGTCCGAGAAGCCCGAAGGACACCAGGATGCCGGCGTTCGTTTCCAGAAACCCCGGTCGCCCAGGGTCCGTTACTGCGTTGCGTTCGCTCGGCTTCATAAGTGGGTGTCCCCTCCGCTATTCTGTCGACTGGTCGAGATACCAGGCACACAGCCTGTCGACTTCGGAGTCTGGCGGGAGTTCATAGGTTCCGCTCATAACCGCAGCCATCAGAATGGTGGTCGTGCAGTCCTCGCGCGCTGTGGTTTGGAAGTCGGGGTGAGCCATTTGAGCGTCGACCAGCGCCCTGATCTCTTCGTCGCTCCACTTCGAGGCCTCTAGAAAGGCGGGGTGGGTCGCCTGAGCCGCGACAAGCGCTGCGATCTCTTCGTCGCTCCAATGCACAGCTTCCTGAAAGTCGGGATGGCTCATCTGGGCGGCAACCAGCGCTTCAATATCATTCTCACTCAGTCCGGACTGGCAGGCACCAAGACTACCGCAAAGAAGCAGCAGCACCGCGACTATCCCAAATGAACGCAACATAACCTTCTTCTCCCTCCCCGGTGTACGGTTTGCACTATTCTGTCACCGGCCCTAATCCGGCACCCACCTGGTCTGAGTTCGTCCGAGGCTGCTCGTCCTGGTCTCCTCGTACTCCATCTCGACGCCGTTGAACCGCTGCTTGCCCGTGCGCGTCCACGAAGACCACGTCTCCGTGTCAGGGTCGGACACCCACCGGGTCTGCGTGTTGCGGAGATTGCTTCTCCTGCGCTCCTCGGCCTCCCGGTCCGCGCCGCTGTACCTGGTCCTGCCCGTCCTCGACCAGTTGCCCCACACTTCTTCAGGGTCGCGTACCCACCGGGACTGGTTGTTGCCCCAGGAACTCGTCCGCGTCTGTTCCTTCTCTCGGTTCAGACCGCTATGCCGGTACTTGCCCGAGTCAGACCAATCACCCCAAGTCTCCGGTTCGGGGTCTGCGACCCACTGCGTCTCCCGTTCGCTGCCGCGGGTGCGCTCCTCTTCGGCCTCGCGGTTCCTGCCTGAGCCGCGGGTGTTGCCGGTCCTCGACCATGAGCTCCAGGGAGGTGCTGGTGGCTGAGGTGGCACGGGGTTCCTGGGGTTGGTCTCGTCGGGGTCGTCGATCCAGCGGTACTCGGCGACGCCGTCGACGGTCCGGCTCTCTTCGCGCTGTCGGTCAGCTCCGGTGTAGCGGTACTGGCCGGTGGGCTCCCACTGCGTGACGACGGGTTGGTGGTCTCCGTTCCCGTCATCATCGTCGGGTGGAATGGTGTCTTTGTCGTCGTCGTCGTCATCGTCGTCGTTGTCGTCTCCGTTCTGATTGTCCGGGCCGTTCTGGTCGTCATCGCTCTGGTCGTCATCGTCGTCGTCGCCGTTGTCAACGGGTTCAGGGCAATCTACCCATTGGTACTCGGGTTCGAGGCTGAGGTCGTCGGACGTGCGCATCTCAAGGCACTTGCGGTTCTCGCCCTCGCCGCAATACTCGCCTTCTCTGCGGATCCACTTGCTCCAGACGGTTGTTCCTGGAGGAATCTGGATCGGAGCGGTGTCGGTGACGGTGTCTGGGGGCTCCTTGGGGGCCGGAGGCTGTACGCGGGTGCGAGTGGCTTTCTCGACCTCGACTCTGACCGCGGCGGTTACGACGTCGCCTATGACGTTGGTGGCGACGACGAAAAAGGTCATGTTGGCGGGTGCGGCCGGTGCGAGGAACTGTGCTGCTTTGGACCTGTCGTTCAGGAGGGTGACGCCGGCGGCGTTGTCCTCGTCGGTGGTCCACCGGTAGGAGAGCGGGTCGTCGTCGGGATCGGTGATGCCGGTTGCGTCCAGTGTGACGGTCTGCCCGGGTGTGATGGCCCCGGGGAGGACCGAGGACTTGGTTACGGTGATTGGGCTGCTGGACACCTTGGGTGGCCGCTTGCCGAAGGTGACTGTCAGGGCTGACTCCGCTAGGGTTGCTCGGAACGCGTACCCGATGTGCTTGTTCTGTTCTGCGACTCGCCAATTTCTGTCGTTGCCTTCGCCGTAGGCCGCGAAGAAGATTGCGACGAGCTGGTAGACGCCCTCGCGCAGCTTGTAGAAGATTGGTGCGCCGGAGTCTCCTTCGTCGGCGATGTTGGTTCCGTCCAGCGTCTGCAGTTCGATTAGTCCGGTGAAGTCTTGGACGCCGCCGACGCTGAATGGCGCTCCTATGGCGGTGACTTTGACGCGCTTCTCTCCTGTTGCCTGCCCTATGAATACGAGGTCGTCCATGTCAAGTGTGGGTTCGATGGCGCCTCGGGCTATGTATCTGGCAGAGTGGGAGGCATCGTGGAGGCGTGGGTGTGCGGCCGTGTTCTTGAGCTCGACCATTCCGACGTCGACCGCGGATGAGAGGACGGTCGTGGGTGTGTCGCCTACCTTCCGGAAGCCTTGGAACATCTCTTCGCGGCCGTGAGCTTGGCGGTAGCGGATGCGGCGGCGCTCTCCTGTTCGTTGAGGGTGAGTCGTCTCGGTTCCGGCGATGACGTGCTGGTTGGTGACGAGGAACTGCTGGTTGCCTCTGGTGGCCACGCCGGTCAGTGTGCCAGCTGAGATTTCAGAGTGTCTGCCGTTGACCCGGTTCATGCTCACGATCCGCAGGCCGCTCATTAGCTCACGGTGGGGAGTGTTGTTGTTGCCCATGGTCAGAAGCTCCTTTCCATCCAGTCGCGGAAGTCGTCGCAGTCTACCTCGAGGGCGTAGTGGTCTCCGTTGGAGTTGCCGTACCAGCGTTCGCAGGTCTTCTGACCCATGATGTGGCTGTCCATGAATAGCCATGCGGTCAGTCCTAGTCCTGCTATGCCGAGGGTGGCTATGAGGGCGTAGCCGGTGCGTCGGAGCTTGGGGTTGGAAATAAGCCAGGTGGCTCCTGCGGCTATCAGGGTGAGGGCAAGTAGGCTTATGGCTGTTACAGCAAGCCATAGCCGACCTATGAACGGGCCATAGTCCAACCAGGCGTAGTTGTAGAAGTTGTCGGACTGGACATGACCTGGGGGTAGCCATTCAGGGCCAAGGACGATAGGTGACATGACCCGGTCGATTATGTAGAAGGCTCCGAAACAGATGAGGGGTAGGAGCGGGAGCCAGAGCAGGGTTCGGCGGGCGGTGTACTTGGCTGCGTGCTTCATATCAGACAACGCCACGTCCAGCAGTCAGCGTCCTGACGCCGCCCCTGGATGGGGAGGAAACTGCCACCAACTCGAAGAACGGTTGCCCCGGATAGTCCGTACGAGTGTTCCCTCCAAGCCTGAGCACGAATTCGTTGAACCCGCCCGGCAGCGCGTCGCGTTTTTCTTGTGGCGACAGTGGCAAGCCTGCCTGCAGGCGAACGAATAGGTCTCTGATTTCATCCTGGTTCTCGCTGGTGATTTCGGCTACAGGCAGTTTCGTTCCTACGAACTGTTCCTTGAGACGTTTGGGCAATGTTTCGAGAGTCTGGTTGGCCCACCGGCACTCCTGCTCTTGTAAGAACCGCGGAGAGCGCGCCACTTCGTCGTCGGCGGGGTCGAACAACGGGAAGGCTCCGATGAAAAACTCGTGTATCGCGTTGAGTCGCTGCTGCCCATCGATCACTTCCAGCCGATGGCTGACCAGGTCGCCCACCTGTTGACGCAGGCGGTGAAGATAGATTACCGGCAAGGGGTAGCCGCGCAACACCGAGTCGATGAGTTTCTTCTTCTGCGTTGGGGACCAGACCTCTCCCCGTTGGTATTCCGGGTTGACAATGAGCATCTGATGTTCGCGTAGGTCAAGGAATTTTTGGATGGGGTAGTGAGCTGTTAGTTTCTCCATTCGATTGCTCCCGTGGTCACAGTTTTGGGTCCGGGCTCCAAGACAGCGGCGGGATTGCCCAATTCTGTCGCCTCAACGCCGGGAGTATCTGGTAACTCAGCGCTTCATCCCGGCCCTAAGGTCGCCGAGAACCTCATCGATCTCCGAGGCCACTATGAACCGCTTGTTGCCGTCGAAATGGCTTCCGGACTGGTGAATCTCGATCAGGCCGCTCCTCCCTTCTCCCCCAGTGGACCCCAACGCAATAGGAACAGCCGCGCGTCTCGCTCTGTTTCCCAAGCGCCATTGCGAAGTCATATGGAACTTCTCTGGTAAGGCTCGCCGGGTGCTCGGGCGAGAGTGGAGGCTACCCTGGGCCCGATGACCACTCTACAGCCCCACTGTAAATCTGGCATAAAGGTCGGGCGCGAAACTGTAATGGTTCTATAAACGAATCCCCGAACCCTCTTCGCTCAGGGCTTCGCCATGCGGTAGCCGACACGCGGCACGGTGAAGATGTACCGCGGGGCCCTGGCGTCGTCCCCGAGCTTGCGTCGCAGGTTCCCGATGAAGACGCGCACGAGCTGGCCCTCCCCCGAATACTCGGCCCCCCATATCCGCTGGAGCAGCTGGTCGTGGGTCAGCACCAACCCGGCATTCGTGGTCAGCTCGAACAGCAGCCTGTACTCCGTCGCGCTCAACTGCACCGCCTGGCCCGACACCGCCACGGTGCGGGACTCGTAGTCGACGGTCACGTCTCCAAGACGGTAGGGCTTGCGCTCCGATCGCTCGACGTTCCCAGGCCGCGTACGCAACGCCGTCTCGATCCTCGCCACCAACTCGGTTGGCGAGAACGGCTTGACTATGTAGTCTGCGGCACCCATCTCCAGAGCGCGGACAACGTTCTCGTCCCCGCCGCTACCGGACAGGAAGATGGCCGGCACGTTGGAGACCTCAGCAAGTTGCTCCATCAGCTGAAACCCGTCCATCCCCGGCATCCTGACGTCCAGCAGGACGAGATGGGGCTTTTCGATCTCGAACAGGTGCATCACCTCATTCGGGTTGCCGGTAACTATGGGGTGATAGCCGGCATCGGTCAGCACGTTGCGTATGTACCGGAGTGCCTGCGGGTCGTCATCCACCGACAGGATGCGCGTCAGCCCCGTAGTTGCCATCCCGGGACTCCGTTCAGCGTCGCCGTCCGCCTCAGCCGGCGCGATGGGCAGCGTGAAGGTGAAGCGCGTGCCATGGCCACTGCCGCGGCTCTCGGCCCAGATGCGGCCACCGTGCGATTCAACGATGCCCTTGCAGATCGCAAGGCCCAGGCCGTGCCCTTCAGTCTGCCCGTCAGTACTACCTACTCGGGAGAACTTCCTGAACAGGTGCGGGAGTTGGTCCGCAGCAATCCCCCGGCCCTGGTCCACAACGGAGATGGCCAGATAGGGCTCCTTCAGCATGGCGGACACGCCGATCGCAGACCCTGCCGGGGAGTACTTCGATGCGTTCGAAAGAAGGTTGCCCAACACCTGGGTGATCCTGAGCGGGTCAGCCGCAACCGCAGGCAACTCCGGCGCCAAGTCCACGTCGACGTGGTTCCGCGATCCCGCGCGCAAGAAAGTTTGGATCGCCTCGTCCACAACATCCGCTACAGCCGTAGCCTTGGGCGTCACCACCAGCACGCCCGCCTCAATCTTGGTCACGTCGAGCAGTTTGCTGACGAGTTCGCTCAGCCGGTCGACCTGCTCATCGATGATTCGGAAGAACCGGCGGGTCTCCAGGGGGCTGAAGGACATCGAGGTGCTCAACACTGTGGCGGCCGTCCCCTTGATGGTCGTGAGGGGGGCGCGCAGTTCATGGCTCACCATCGCAAGGAACTCGTTTCGCATCCGCTGCAGCTCTTCGAGCGGGGTCATGTCCTGGATGACTGCGGCTGCGGCGATGATTTCCCCGCCCTCGGAGTAGATGGGCGTGGCATTGATCAGGGTGGAGACCGTCCGGCCGTCCGGCCGCTCGAACATGATCTCCTCGGCCCTGACGATCTCGCCGTGTTCCAGGGCCCGCGACAGGGGACGCTCGTCGATCTCGTACTTGCGGCCGTCAGTCCGGCGGTAGATCGTCACCTGTTGATAGCGCGCCAACGAGCTCCCAGGCTCCGGCGCTATGCCCATGATGCGCTTCGCCTCCTGGTTGGCCGAGACTACCGTGCGGGTGCGGGCGTCGACCACCAGGACGCCAACGGGCGAAGTGCGGACCAGTGCTTCCAGTCGTTCTCGGTCGCCTTCGACGGCTGCCCTGGCTTCGTGCTCCTCGCTGAACTTGAGTGCGTTGGCTATCGCCATCCCGGCGTGGGCGGCAAACAGGACAAGGGTCTCTTCGTCTTCATCCGTGAACTGCTGGCCACCTTCCTTCTCGGTCAGGTATATGTTGCCGACCGACTGGCCCAGGTGCAGGATCGGGGTACCCAAGAAGGTCCTCATATCCGGATGATTCTCAGGGAAGCCGACCGCTTGGGGATGATTGGTCAGGTCCTCAATCCTTACCGGTCTACGGGTCTCGTTGAGGTAACCCAGGATGCCCAAGCCTTTGGGCAGTGTCGTGAGCAACTGGCGCTCTTCCGAGGTCATGCCGGAGGTAATGAAGTCCTGTACTTCCCCCGAGTCGCCAAACACGGCCAGGGCGCCATATCGGGCGGATGCCAGGGAGCGAGCGCCATCAACGACTTCCTGTAGCACCGTCGCTAGGTCAAGGCTGTCAACACGGCGGCTAACCTCGCCCAGTGTGAGGAAGCGCGTCCGCAGTGCAGTGAGTTCGGCCCGTAGCTTGGCGACTTCCTGTTCGTGCAAAGGGCAACCCTCCTGTTGCGAACGTTCGGGGCCTTGGCCCAAATGCCAGAGATCTCGCCGGCGCGGGTCTCGAACCACCCATACCTCATCTATAGAGCCTCGTTGACAAGGCAGTTGATCCAGAACCGTGCGGTCTCGGCGTGGTACTTGACGCGCTCGCCGAAGGATGAATGAGATCTGGTCACCGTAGAGAGCTAGTTGGTCGAGGTGGCTTTCGTCTTCCACGATGGCGAACGACTTGAGGCTCACTAGTAGGTGTAGGAAGCGAGACTCCGCTAGTTGCGCTGTCTGGGTGGGACAGCCGCTCTCCGTCCACGAAAGCTGCCTGGTGGATATAGAACCATCACCCGCCCCGTACTTTCCGCTGTAGCTATTGCAGCCTGTCCATCCGCTGATGCCGTCCCGTGTGAAGCTGATCGTGATCTCACCTAACTGCCATGCGCTCCCAGCCAAGGGGTTCTCGCCACCGGTACAGGCGAGAGCAAGCATGAGTAATGGCAGAACTATGGCTTTGAGCATAACGTGTGGTGGGGATGGGTGAAGTCTACGGAAGGGGTAGGAAGCCCAACGCATCCCCAAGCATAGGACTGATCCGGTGCCCACCGAGTCGGAGTCCCGGTTCCACCGCTGATTGCCCGTCCGCGTCCAAGGACTCCATGTCTCAGGGTCAGACACCCACCGCTGCTCTTTGTTGTGGAAGCTGCATATCCTTCGGCCTCTCGGTCCGCGCCAGTGAACCTAGTCATACCCGTCCGGTACCAGAAACTTGAACGGCCTACTCGCTGGCGCTTTGTCCAAGAAGCTGCTTGTGATCGTCACCCATTCGCTGCCTACGTACAGCGGGATTGTGCTGAGCCAAGATTCCGCCGCTACTTCTCCTCCAACATTCACGTCGGCAAAAACGCTGACCCTGTAGCGTCCCGGGTTGACCAATTCTTCATTCTCGTCGAAGCCGTACCATTCCTCGGTTTCGACTATCCGCGATCCGAGGGCCTCATTGAAGAGGACTAGGGGCCGGCTTCCGGGCAAGATACGGATGGTTCTACAGTTGCGCCTCGTGATGTGGAAATCGTACAGGTTAGAACCGCGGGCCAATGTCACAGGCGCTTCGGTGAGCCTCGTCATTGTCACGGTCATTCGCACCACTGCCCCGTCCGGGCCGTTCTCATCGACTTCTACGTCGAGGTCGAAGTCCAGGGTGTTTGCAATGTGCGGTGGTGGTGTCCCCCATTCGTGGTACCCCGACATGGGACAAGCCCTAGGTTCCCCACAGCTCACGAGGAAGATACTTCCCGCAAGGATGGCAACTATCATGCCAATGATCTTCGCATCCGGCCGATTACTTGCCATGCCCTAATGGCTCGCCCGCCAAACAGATTCAGAATCACAAAGCTCAGAGCCTTGACGAACACACTGAACACGCGACAGGTCACCTACCCTGATGCAAACCGCGAGGAGACACGGACGCACCGAATGCCCAAGCAGACTTGCACCAGAGCCACGCTGGGTTTGCTGGCGGCTCCGTTTCGGGCATGGTAGCCTACAAGCCCTATCACACACGTATGTCAAGATGCTTCTTTCGTATGGGTTACTGTATTATCCTCGGTAATTCCGGTCCGCTAGGCGAGGCCCTAGGGAAAGGAGACCATACAGAGCGTCGGCACGAGCAGGCCTATCGGTCAGGCATCCACCCGCTGCTCTCCACATCCGATGGCTAAACGGCTCAAGCCGCTGAGCTCGCCTGAAGCGCAGACAAGCAGAGGGTATCTGGCATGCTTGGTGTGCCGTCAGCGGTCGCAGCGCTCCAAAGCGGTCGCCAATAGACAGGAGCAGTGAACATGCAGCACGACTATGCGGGATGTGAGAACCCAGCTTGCCAGCTATGCCAAGGCTACCGAGACGGCTTCGCCGACGGCATGGCCAGGGCCCGCGATGAAGTGCGGGAACGTCCCCAGCAGGCCCACGCGTCCAACTGCGGCTGCGAGTCTTGCAGAACGCTCAGGGCTATCCGGCGGGCGAAGGCCGAGAACCTGGGGGAAAGACGGGGCTAGAAGTGAGGTTCGTGAACCTGAGTGCCCCCAGTTTGGTCCAAGTTGGATGTTAGACTTGAACTGCACAAGGGGTCGAGTTGTGCGAGCCGCCCCGCCGGTTAGGCGTAACCGATCAGACCCTTACTGATGGCGCACCTAGTACGGCGGCCTCAGGATCGACCAAGGTGGCGACGTCTCAAACGTCTGGAGTCGGAGAACAGCCGGCTGAAAGGAGCGTCCCCCACATTCGAACGGTCGTTTACGGGAGCTTTCAACGACGCTTGCGACACCCACGAGATTCACAAGTTCGGCGTCGAAAGCACCGCCCTGGTGAAGAAGGCCCATCTTCGCCTCATGGATGCGGGAAACGACGCAACGGCTCTTCTCATCCGTTTTCTGCCGGACGCCGTGCTCGTCTCCCGGGGTAAGGGCCATCCGGTGGTGCTGCTTGAGTTTAAGGACGCGCACACCGAGATGTCTGACAGCGTATTCGCTCGTGCCCGCGCCTACTACAGCCAGTCGCATCAAGGCAAGCGGCTCCAGAGCAAGGCGGATCTCTTCCCGATCAGGAAGGCGAGTCTGGAAACGTACCACCGGCTCGCCAACGTCGGCCAAGATTGTCGTGGTCGGCTGGCAGTCATGGAGAGACGTTGACGCGGTCGATCAAGCCGTCTCACCTTCGCCGTCGATGGTGCCCGGGAACGTGACCTGGGTTGTGCGCGTTGTGTAAGGGCCTACTCAGCTACCCGTCCCCCTTCGTCGCCCCCTTTGGGCATCCGATAGCCGACAGGGGGTTAGGTGAAGATGTATGCGGGGCTGTCCGCGGCAGCAGGAATAGCTGATAAGCCATATCCGAATGAATGGATTGTGGATATGGTCAATGAGATGACTAAGCCCCAAAAAGAGGGGCAAATGTAGAAAGCGGAGGAACAATTGAAAAGAACAAAGCGGAACGGGACGTGGACACGTGAAGACTATGTTTGGGCGGGGATTCTTCTCGCGGGAATCTTGATTGGCACACTTTGGATAGGAGCTTGAAGTCGTTAAGCGTTATGAGCGTCTTGTACTGGACAATGAGCTAATCGGCCTGTTGCAAGACATACCCAATAGTGAGCCCTATTGTTGGTTCAGGGTTGTACACACTCAAATGGAAGACGATAACCCTGGGTATTGTTGGGTAGTTTTGGAATCGGGAATTCGACGAGGGCGAGAATCCCGATGAGTACGAGGAATAGTTTCAAACGGAGACAGTGCCCTCTACCCTCTTGTGTCTCTGCATCTCAGAGCGATCATCTTCACCGCTATGGCCGCTTCTATGGCGAAGAACGTGACGTCGCGCCCGCGGGCCTCCTCGACGCGCTTCAGAGCCCTCGAGACGGACTCCAAGCCGGCAAGGGCCCACCCGCCCAAGCGCCACCTGACTCTTCTGCCGAAGCTCATGGTCGTGGCAGGTCCTCTACTCCATGCCCAGGGCCTCCCTGATGGCCTTGGGTACCTGAATCTCCGTTCCGAGCTGCCCGTCGGTCGCCACTTCTCGATACTTGTCGCAGTACGGGGAGGGGTCCTCGATCCTTTCGTAGTGATAGCCCACGATGGCATAGGTCTCGGCGTCAACGATGAGCGCGAACTTCAGGGTCCCGCCGTCTCTCGTCCAGTCCCACATGTTGGGGTAGGCGCTATCTATCAGCACCTCGAGCCGCAGGTGGCCGTCGGGCGTCGTGCTAACGCTTATGTCCTCCGGCCTGCCATCTTGAATGATGGTGCGCAGCACCCTGTGCAGCTTGCCGTTCCACACCCACCACTCAGTGGCGTCCCAAAGGTCTTCGGGCGTCGACGGCTCCCACTGGCCGGACGGGCTGCGTTGCCAGTGGAGCCATTCCCCGTCCGTGCGGCTGTAGCCCCACAGGTGCTCGACATTGTGCAGATTGAGATAGGCGAGCGCAGGGTCGTCGTTAAAGATGTCGAATCTCCCCAGGGCAAGCTCGATGGGGCCACGCCGCACCCCGAAATTCAGGTGCTGGCAGCCGCCGTCGAAGTAGCCGCCGGTCAACTTGAACCTGATTGAGCCCGCGTCCGTGAGCGCCATTAGGGCGCGCCACATGGTGTCGATGGCGTCGGGTTGCTCTTCCTTTGGCGAGTCGAGCAACTCGTCGGTGAACACCACCATGGAACGGGCCTGCTCCATCGACATGCCAGGCGCCAGCAATGGGTGGGCGTTGAGCCGCATCAGGGCCTCGTCGCGCGGGCTCCAGGTGTTGAGGTTTGAGCGGCCCATGATGCTGAGGGGGCGCGTGCTATGGTGGATGGGAACGAGCGCGTGCAACGCCTCGTGTATCGTCACGGTCCTGATCCAGTCGATGCGGGGTCGCCACCCCCACCAGCTTTCGTCGCGCCAGACCACCATGTAGCCGCCAACGGTCTCGCCGTTGTGTGCGTTTGCCCATGACGCGAACCCCCACACGTCTGTGGCCTTGGGGTCGAAGTCGAAAGTTGGAGCGTCTTCGGTGTCTATCCCCAAGTAGGCCGTGAGGTCCGCCGCGGTAGCTTCCGGCACCCACACAAACCGGAGCCCCAGCACAGGCTCGAGCTCGCTGAGCACCGTCTTGAAAACCGAAATGTACTCCTGCTGGCCAGTGGCCCACACCTTGACCGGCACGTCGTTCAGCCACTTCTCAACGACCGGACTCCGCCAGCCGCCGCAGGTGTCCTCGCCCGGGCGGCGGTCGGCGTAGCACTCCCAGAGATTCCGGCCGACGCCGAGGATACGCTCAGGTACTGTGACGTTGAGCCCCACGGCCGAATCGCTGCCGTAGTCGAGCGATACCCTCGTGGTGCCCATCGGAAGCCTCATGATGACCTCGGTCGATGCGCGCTGCTGGCCGTCGAGGGTCAGGCTGACAGTCTCGTCGCAGCGGTCGGGGCTGCACTCGATCCGCACGAACTGCTCGGGCTGAACCTCCACCTCCCCGGTGTTGCGCAGCGTCATGGCCAGCTTCACGTCGGCGCTGCCATCGGACCAGTAGCCCATCAGGTCCGTGTCGGCTGACAGTACGAGATTGACGCGGGGCACGGGCGTGGGGCTCGGTGTGGGACTCGGTGTGTTGGTAGGGCTCGGCGTCGGAGACGGTGTTACCGTTGGAGTGGGTGTAGGGGTGGGTGTGCGGGTCGCTGTAGGTGTCGGCGTGGGCGTTGGCTGACCTGCCGCTAAGGCGGCCGCAAGTTTGGCCTTGGCCGTCGCCTGAAGCGGTGGTGGCGCGGGCGTCGACAGTCGGGCGGGTCGGGAGGCCGTCGGGGTAGCCATCGCCTCGATGGTGGGCGCGAGCCTGGCCCTGACCGTCGCCAGGGTGGTTGGCGGTGACGGAGTTGCCGTCGGGGGTTGGGCCGTCATCGTCGGCGTAGGGGTCTCCACCGGCACGACTGCGGGAATGGCGACGGCGCGGGTGGACTGAGGCGACGGGGTAGCGGTGGGGCTCGGAGTCGGTGAAGATCTGTCCTCCAGGATCCCGGGCAGAGGCGACAGGGCGAGTGCCGCTACGCCGCCGGCGACCACCAGGACGCCGACGAATGCAATCCCGCGCACGGTCCTCTTTTTTGTGGTGCGTCGACGGCGCGTGGGCCGACCCCTGCGACGGTCCTCTTTGCGGTGGTGCGTTGGGCCCTGCTGTAGAAGCTCCTGACGCTCTTGCTCCCAGGTCTGACGCCGCTCTTCGATCTGCCGAGCCCGCTCCCGCTGTTGCTCCTCGACCTGGCGGGCTGCGCGTTGGCGATCCTGCTCATGACGGGCACGCTCAGCGCTGCATCGCAGGTATCCCTCAGCGAAGCCGACAGCCGATTGGTTGGATGGCCGCCGCTGCCGTTCCTGCGCACGATCTGGCTGGCGTGGCGACTGGGTCTGGCGTCGCCAAGCCTCCCATTGGCGACGGCAATCGGAGCACCTACAGTTGAGCGGCGTATGCCTGATGTGCGCCGATCTCGAGCGATCGTCCGTCCGAATCCGGCCTTCACCCAGACACTTTGGGCACCGAAAGTCCTTGCCACCCAGGGTCTCGCTCCACAGAGACAGGATTCTCCCTCTGCCGTCGCACATGTCGCATGAGATTTCTCCACCATCACGCGCGGGCTCGACCTTGGACTCAGGCTGGCCCAACAGGACCTCGTAGGCCCCGTATATCTCCCTGAATCGCTCGGCGGCTCCGGGGTCTTGGTTGCGGTCGGGGTGATACCTGAGCGCGAGTTGGCGGAACGCTCGCTTGACCTCTTTATCCGTAGCCGACGGCCCGACGCCAAGAATCCTACTAGCGGTTCGCTTCTCGCTGCACGTCGCACAAGTGCAGCCACGAGAGTGGCTAGCTCCGGAGCTGCTCACCTCAGCGCATCCACCACCGCCAGGTTGCCACCGCAGAGCCGGACGAGATTCCTCCACTCGAAAAACCGCCCCGCAACAGCTACCTGGTCACGGTCTGCCCGCCAGACCTGCAACTCGTAATCGTCGCTCACGCCAGCCGCCTTCCAGAACTCGCAGAACGCCCGGTATTCCGAGATCGCAGACGCTCCAAGCCCCCACCGAACCTGCTCCGCATAGCCAGCCAGCTCCGTCAGCCTGCGGTCATCCTCGTAACGACCCGACTTCACTCCGTTGCACGACCGGCAAGCGACCTGCAGGTTATCGACGCCATCATCGGGAAAGAGATACTCGTAATGATGCACGAGCGTCTGCAGATATCTGCGGTCGACGTCAAGTGCCTCGAACCGGAGCCGCACCTTGTAACGCCGAGCCCGTGGCACCCTATGGTCTACCACCTCCCCATCACCCCCACAGAACACACACCTTCGACCATAGAATTCCCAACACCACGCCCGAACAGAATCACTATAACGACGCTCCAGTTGACGCGGCCAATAGGCGTCCAACATCACAGGTTGCACCTGCAGGTGCACGTCGGGAAGCCCAACCCATCCGGCCCGGCGGTATCCGGCAGCCTGGGTGCGGTCACCAGGCGCTCGGCGCGGGCCTCCTGCAGGTCCCACTCCGCCCGCTGCAATGCGCACTCGAGCTCCGCGATCCTGTTCTCGAGGTAGCGCACCTGGTCGGCGTGTTCGGCCCTGAGTTGGCGGACCACTTCCGGCTTCCGCTCCTGCTTGCGGTCGGCGTCGGCCTGTCTGCAGGCGGGGCACAAGCCGGCCGGCGTCTTGCTGGAGCAGCCGGGCCGCGCGCACAATCCCTTGAACCGGCGCCGTGCCCGGTAGGCGGCCTGGCGCTCGCTGTTCGTCTTCGGCTTCGACCTAGCGGAGGTGGCCACCTGCGACCCCTTCCTCTCCAAGTAGACTCGGCTACTCCCGTTCATCGGATAACGCCAGCCGCGATGTCCACACCGCCTTGTACGCATCGTCTTGGCAGGCCAGCTTGACCGCATCGACTCTAAAAGGCCAGACCCTTGGATCGTAGTCCTCACGCTTCAGCACCTTCGACATGCATCCCACCAGCAGGACCACGAGTAGAACAATGAAGCAGATTCGCATCTTCGCATCAGAATCCCCATTGCGCAGCAGCCTTACGAACATACTCGTTACCTTCTGCGTAGGTGCTGTTCCACCAGTCAAAGTGGCCGTCATCGCACTCGACTCTCATGATCACAGGAGATCGCCGTTCGTGCCCAGAAGCAATCATCTTGATCTCACACAGATGCCCACCCTGCATACGAGTCCCATGAGAGGCCGTTACCAACACTGTCTCTCTAGTACTCACTCCCCCAGCGCCCGGGATAGTGCGATTGCCGCTGCCCAGGCAAGCCCATTCAATCTGAATGTTCGTCTCGTTCCTAACTCGACACCGAAACGTGATGTGCGGACAGTCCGACCGCAGCATCCTCTGCCCAGTCCGCATGAGAGACTTCATTTCAGCAGATGCCGACAGCGTCGGCACAAGAGTTGGAGCAACTCGATGCCGTGGAGCTGGACGCGGTGTCGCCACAGAAGATGGCTCGGTCACAAGCGGAGTGGCTGTCGGCAATGTACCAGCCCTGGCCTTGGCTAGAATCGCAGACACCGTTGGATCAATCGACGAGGAGGGTGGGGACACCGCAGGTCGACGCGATATCGAACTCGCTGATTCGGGCTCTGTCTCTGCCAGAACCACAGCAAGCAAGACAAGAACGGCTACCACCAGAGCCACTATCACCACAACGACAAAGCCTTTGACGGCATTCTCTGTGTCCGTCATCGGGACTGGACCCATCCTCCCACCAAGATTTGGAACTCCAGACTATTGTGGTACCCAGTTAAGGGATATATCACACGTTCCAGATAGAGAAGAGCGGCCCTTTACGCTCACCAGCAGGCGGGGGCCGCCCTTCCACACTTGCGCCTGTGGAGGCTGGCCTGTTGAGAAGCCGTTCATTCCCCGGCCTCGCCCAATAGGTCGCTTCTGCATAGTCGTCGGGCGGCTGCGCAAGAAAATGGCACACCCTATCCGTCCGTCCCGACGCGCTCGTGCTCAATGACGTGCTACCAGCTCTGCCATGCCGATAAGCCACCGGACCAACGCCCTCAGACCGACGGTCACGAAGCCCAACACGAGCCAAGATCGTCATCTGATGCTTCTTCTCCCTGTCTCTTTCCCCTAGGACCTCGTCTGGCGGACTGGAAATCGCGAATCGTCCAGTAACATACAGTAACCCATACAAAAGAAGTATACCAACATACGTGTATCATAGACATTGTAAGGTACCATTCCCAGACTGGAGCCACCAGCACCCAGCGTGAAGCTCAGCACCCCAACGATTGGGGGAATGCGGAGGCCATTCGCTAGGAGACGAGTGTGGCTCAGAAGGGGAGTGGAAGCGGCGAAGGGCAAGCCCCTTAGAGGACGGTCGGCAGAGCGCCGGGTACCGCGTGTGCGATGAAGAGAAAGGCTGGACTATCGCCAGACTGAGAGACCAGCCCGCTGATGCCGAGGCGCTCGCACACACGATGGGGCCTTGAACGCACAGCGAAGGAGTACCTGTCTATGCCTAACCTACCAGCCTGGTTCTTGGACCTGGTAGACCAAGGAGCGTTGGAGCCCAAAGGGGTGTATGTGTACAGTTTGGTGGATGAAGAGACGGGCGAGACGGTGTACATAGGGCAGTCTCAATGGTTGGGGAAGCGATGGCAGAGGCATCGAAGAGAAGGCAGGCACGGCGGGATGAAAGTGCTGTCGGGCCCACACAAAGACCGCGAGAGTGCAAAGGTCGAAGAGGGCCGCCAGATTGCTCGGCACAGACATGAGCAAGGGGCGAATCCGCGATACAACCGTACAGACACCGGAGACTGGGAACCGGCGCGGAGACGCAGAAGGAAGGCTCGGGGGCGGAGCAGGCGAGGTCCGCGCGACTTCGCGGTTGGTTGAAGGAAGGCTGCCATGTGGCCATTCCGAAAAGGCCGAAGAAGAGCCGAGAGGCAAAGGTAGGTCCCATTTGCATTTGGTGAGCGCATCCTGTATTCGAACTGCGGTCAAGCAGCCAAGTCGGGCTTGAGACATCTGGGTGACGGCTCGGTCATCGCACTCGGAAGCGGCAAGAATATCGACGGCGAGCGGAGATAGTCTCGGCGGCAGGACGGGCCGCCGGACGATGGAGGCTGGACGATGCTCACCGACGACCAGAGGCAGTTGTTCGACACGTTCGGGTTACTGGCGCTACGCGGGCCGCTGATGCGCGCCGAGGCCGCGTCGATGGAGCGCGAGTCGGAGGAGATCATGGTCAACGGCAACGGTCACCACGCCGACGGCAACAGCCATGACGACCTGTCCGGCATCGGGCCGACCGTCGAGCTGGTCCCGGTCAACCGGCACAAGACCAGTGGAAACGGCCACGCAGCCGTGACAGTGAACGGCAACGGCTACCACGACGAGGCTGAATCTGTCGGATGTGAGAGGAGTGGTCGGGTATCTTGAGTATGAGCGTGTGGTCCAAGAGCGCCTTTGTCACGTTGAGCAGGGCATAGAGTTTCCGCAGTTCTATTCGGTAGCTGACGTCAGGCGTCTTCTGGACGAGGCGTTCGAGGTGTGGAGTGCGGACCGCGCCGATGCTTGTGAGGTCGAAAAGAGGCTTGAGGGGTTGGTTTTCCAGCTTCGGACAAGTGATCTGGGCCATATGCATGGGGTCTCCGCGTTTCGCTTCTCTCCGATTGACGTGGCTCGTTTGGCTTCTCATTACGAGAGTGCTGCTGGTCGTTGGGCACGGCGCTGCGGAGCGCGTTAGGGCTACAGAATGGGCATGAAGCAAGCGATAGTATTCGGCGTGGTGGTACTCGCAGCCGTTGTCGTGGCCGTTCTTGTCACCCTGGTGGTCACCGGTAGATCGGGTGGCGACGAGCAGTGCGACCCCTCGTATCCAACGGTCTGCATACCTTCACCGCCGCCCGACGTCGATTGCGGCGACATCACCTTCCGCCATTTCGAAGTCAAACCACCCGACCCTCATCGATTCGACGGCAACAGAGACGGCGTAGGCTGCCAGTCGTGAGTTCGTGGCTCATTGCGCTCATCATCGGGCTCGTCTTAGGGCTCACTGTCGCCGTGAATCAACATCGTCGAATGAGGTCGTTCCGGAACCCCTTTGTCATACGGAATCCCGATGGGTCCGTGTACGGTGGGCACTACAGAACTCTCTTCGGGGTAGTTTTGCTATGGGGCGCCGTGGGCTTCGGCATAGCATTCCCGATAATCGTCCTGTTTCGCCTGATCCTGTGAACACTGGACATGAAGTGCCTGCCCATGACTTCGTCGACGTAGGCAAGCCCGCGTGTGCCGGGTGCGCCTTGTTGTGTGGAGTTCTAATTGCGCTCTGGCTTGTTCTCGGCATCGCCACGGTATGCACAAGGTCCGGCGCCCAGCTCGGCTGAGGAGATTACAGAATGAGTAGAAACAGTAGACGGCGACCAAGGCGCAAAACCCTCTACATGAGAGCCACTGCCGTCGTGGCCAACGATGACGGCGATGTATTGCTCGTCAAGCACAACGGCGAAAGTGAGTGGGCGTTGCCCGGGGGCCAGTTGAGGGCCGCTGAGGACCCGGCACGTCGAGCCATTCTCGAGGTCGCTGAGGAGACCGGCATCCAACTCACAAATCTGCGCTTTGTTGGGCGCTACGCCGGCACCGTCGCGTCCCACGAGGTGTACTTTGGCCGCGCCTCTGGAGAGCCACGGCCAAATCACCGGGAGGTCCAAGACGCAGTTTGGTGGGATCGGTCGCGTCCGTTGCGGGTGCAGCAGCACGTCGACGCAATTCTGGCATTGGTCATTTCCGGGCCCGAATGAGGCGACAGAATGAGCGAAACGTGTAGCGCCGGTGGCGAGGTCGACCAGGCCCGCACGTAGGGCGCCACGCCGCGGACTGCACTCGACAGGCCGGTCGACGCGACAGGAGTTCCGGGAGAAACGTAGCCTGCCGGGGTACCTGCCGTCGCAGGAGATCGAGGGCCCTACCCCGTGTCAAGGGCGGAGGGATCGTAGGCCACGCGGCGACGGGCGCCGCGCGGGCGGCGCCCGTTGACCGGCTGGTGAGACGGTGTTGCGTCCGAGCTGGGCAATCCTGAAGGAGAGGGACGCTGTGAGAATGACCTTGTTCCTGCTCGCCCTGGTCGTGGCCGTCCTTGCAGTCGTTTGCGGTCCCCAAGACGAGGTCCGGATCGACCCTGCGGCCGCCACGCCCACGTCGACGGCCATGCCGATTCGCGATGGCCACGCCGACCGCGACGCCGACCGCGACCGCGACACTGACTGCGATGGCCACGCCGACCGCGACGCCGACCGCGACCGCGACACTGACTGCGATGGCCACGCCGACCGCGACGCCGACCGCGACCGCGACACTGACTGCGATGGCCACGCCGACCGCGACGCCGACCGCGACCGCGACACTGACTGCGATGGCCACGCCGACCGCGACGCCGACCGCGACGGCGACTCGGATACCTGGCCGCGCGGACCTCTACGAGCTCGCAGCTGCGCCGGAACATATGGCGTCGGTCGTGTGGGCGTTTGACGGCGGCCAGGAGTTTCAGGAGATCGTGTACGAGTTCACCGTCCACAATGAGCCCGGCGACTTCTCGGACCGCAATGGGTTGTACTTTATGGTCGGCCAAGGCATCGTGCTCCCGGATACTGTCTTCTACTTCGGGCTGCAGACCGGAAGGGGGAAGGGCAAGCGAGTCATATTCTCCAGGTGGGGTGAGAGGGACCTCGCATTTGCCCGGCCGGCTTCAGGGGGCTGGACTCAATCGTCTGGCCACGAGGGCGACTTCATCGGCGTCCGTCTCGCCTACGATTGGGGCGTGGGGGACTACAGGATGAGGATAGGCCCCGACGGTGCCGCGGGCAGCCAGTGGATAGGGGTCTGGATAACCGACCTGGGGACGTCAGAAACCACCTGGGCCGGGTCGCTGCGGTTTCCGGGGGAGCGTATCGGGGACTACACATACTCGACGCTGGAGATATACGGATGGCCGATACGGCCCATCGACATACCGGAGATGCACGTGACCATGCAGCTCCCTGTGGCTGATGGGACGGCCAGGCCCTGGGGCGGACGCTTTAGGTACTCTCACTTCAACGGGGAGATCATGAACTCCGACGTAACGTACGACGCCGACAGGGGCGTCGTACACCTGCGGGCCGGGGGGCTGGTCGAAAGAGTCGGCGTCGAGGGGCTCGTCGAGTTTGCTCGCTGAGGGGGGTGTGGCCGGGCCACACCCCTAGCTTGCGTCGGAGCCGTTTGACCACGTCCCGCACCAGCCAAGCTTCGCCAACCCTCTCCGGACCCCAGACCCGCTGGAGCAGCACGCTGTGGGTCAGCACCCGTGGAGCGTGGACCGCAAGCTCATAGAGCACCGCGTACTCCGTAGCCGTCAGATCCACCAGCTCCCCAGCAGCTGTCACCCGGCGTTGGGCGTAGTCGATGCCCAGCTCTCCGGTGGAGTAGGGTGCCGACGGCTCGGCCTGGAAGGGCTCCAGTCGCTTGCGCAGGGCCGCCCTGATCCGTGCGGCCAGCTCCGTTGGCGAGAAGGGCTTGACCACGTAGTCGGTCGCCCCCATGTCGAATGCCCTGGCAACGGTCTCATCCTGGCCGTATGCCGACAGGAAGATGACCGGCACGTCTGCAGCCTTACGGATGTCGTTCATCAACTCGATGCCGTCGCTCTCCGGCAGCACCAAGTCCAGCAAGACCAGGTGGGGCTTCTCCTCTGCCATGAGGCGGGGCACCTCGGTGGGGTCGCCGGTCACGATGGGGGCGTAGCCTGCCTTGGTGAGGACGTCCCGGACGTACCTCAACGCCTGGCGGTCGTCATTCTTGATGGGTCGATTCGTCGTACATGCGAGGCGAGGATGGCGGGTGGAGTCTCGCAGTGACGCCCATGTGACTTTGGTCAAGGGTGAGCGGGTGAATCATGTGCTTCACCTTCTCATGTCCGTCTTGACTTTCGGGTTGTGGCTGGTCGTTTGGCTACTGCTGATTTTGTCAGGTGGGCAGGAGCGGAAGACGCTGACGGTAGATGACTGGAGGTGTCTCAGCTCTTAGTCAATTCCGTTCTAGAGTGGCCTGTGGGCCACTATTTTGCACTTCTCTCGGGTTCAGGCCGGGGATTCGACAGCCGACCACTCCATGAGATAGACTGCCGGCATGAGGCCCGCCCGTGCCGTACCGCGTAGTCTTCGACCACACCACCAAGGCCATCAAGGTGCAACGGGAAGACTGCCGACACTCGCTGGTAAGCCACGTGAGCCGTTCGAGATCCGTGTGGTCCGACCCGTCGACGCACCATAGGCTCCGAAGGTTGCTGCAAGGCAATCAGTGGAACAAGGACGCCGCGGTCGCGCTGGGACTGATGAAGCGCTGAGGGCGCACTATGCTGCCGTCAGACACGATCGCCGACTCCGACACCTACTTCGCCCTCTACCTCGTAGTCTTCTTCGCGCTGTCGCCGGCCATGACGGTCGGCGCGGGGCTCGTGGCTGGCCTGCTGGCCAGAGGCACGGTCTACGGTCTGCTGGTCGGGTTGGCCCTCGGCGTCGCGGCCACGCTCGTAGGCCTTGGCAGCTGGCTCGTGTTCTGGCCCGTGCTGCGGAGCCACGAGGCGATGCTGCTGCCGCAACTCGTGTCGGGCGCGGTGTTCGCCCCTGCGGCAGTGGGCTGGATATGGTGGCGTCGTCGTGAGAAGTGGCGCTTCCGCTACGGCGACGGCGGAAGCAGCGTCGTGGTCCACCGCTAGACCAGCTCTTCAAGCCCGATGAGAACCACTACAAGGAAGAGGACATGGACTACCCCGACAGGTGGTGGCGTACGGACAGGGCCAGGGGCGCTTTCAAAGAGTGCTTCCCCGTACCCGTTCCCCGCGTACCTCTTCCCATCACCGTCGATGTCATGTCCGACTTCTCGCCGATCATCAACAACTGGCAGTACGGCGACGGCACCTTCCGGTCGGAAACCCCATGAACCGGTTGGTCCATGCTGAGTTAGTCACCTGTCAAGGGCGGAGTGATCTTAGGACACGGGGCGGAGCTCCTCTTCGAGGTCTTCAGCCAGCGCTACGAGAGAGGGTCGATACTGGTCACCACCAACCTGCCCTTCGACGAGTGGACCGAGGTCTTCGGCTCCGAGAGGCTGACAGGCGCCCTGCTAGACCGGCTCACCCACCGCGTTCACATCCTGGAGATGAATGGCGAAAACTACCGCCTAAAGCAGAGCAGGACGGCCGCCACGCTGCGCTCTGCCAACAATCCTGCTGGCGCCTAGACCCCCACGCTCACCGGGCATCAGCTCTCCTCGACCTAGCCCATAGAGGGTGACATTTTCGCTGGCCAGTTGCGCACGGGTGGTACACTCTTGTGTCTGTCTCAGAAGGCGGTCAGGTAGTAGTGGATACTGGCAGCCCAAGTCATGCGGTTCCGCTGGAGCCGCTTGTATAGAATGGTTTCCGGCTCAATCTGTCGGGAGTGTCCGGCCTTCGGAGTCTGCACGAAGAACGCAACAGCCGGACGTACCCTGCAGATCGGCCCATACGACGTAGCCCTACGCCGTCACAGGGACTGGATGGCGACTGACGAGGCCCAGGAAGCCTATCTGCGTCGACTGCCTCTAGTCTAGCCTCTCTTCGCGATCATCAAGAACCAACTTGGAGCGCAACGATTCACGCTGCGGGGCATGGCCAATGTGAGGGCTGAATGGAACATGCTTGTCACGGCTTTCAATCTGAGGACTCTTTGGCGGGTGTGGAAAACCGGCGCTGACATCCGCTGGAATCCCGCATGATGGCCAACCCGCTACCGACAAGCTATGGTACAGGACTACGATAGCTTTCATCGCAGCCACCGGGCCCGGACCGTCGCCTCAAGATCGGGCGCGCGTCCGGTGCAGACGGCACCGGCGGCCGCAAGCACCAAGGCCAGCGTCAACAGGCGCGCGGCGGACCGGGTCAACTATCCTGCCCCGCGGCGCCGCTTCGCACGAACCAGCCACCGCCACAGCAACAGGGCGACCACCACGACCGTCGCGGTAACGACCACGCCCACCGATTGCTGTTTCTTCATGGCCACGGCCCTTCCGGTAGGATTGAGGGGGTGGGGTCCGGTGCCCGCCCCCCTGCAAGCCCCGCTCAGTGAGGCGCCTGCATCCGTCTAAAGGCGCGGCGGTCACGGTCATCCTATCAAGAGCCGCGCTCCCATTTGCCCCCGGTATTCACACTGTAAGGTAGAACGCGCCCTTGGTTACTGGGCATCGCCCGGTCGACCGCAAGCACCGAGACCCATATGCTGGCCGCCCCGATAACGCCACCGCCAGCGAGCCCCGCGTACACACCTATCCCAATAGACGCAAATGGGTCTTCTGCGAGAAGAGACTGTAGGGCGTAGATTCTCCACGCCATGAAGAGCGCGACCAGGACGCCCAGGCACGTCGATGCCAGCGGTATTACAGCATTCGGTCGAAAGTACGTGAGCGCAATCAGGGCGAGCGCCAACGCGCCAGCCGCGAGCGTGGAATCGGAGCGGTTGGAGCGGGAATCGTGATGCTGGCGCCGTTCATGCCGTGGGTAACGGTCCTCGTTCCGTTCGCGGGCAACGTGTCGTTTGACGGGATGAGGGGCGATGGTCGATCCGTTGGCCAGTTTCCACTGCTGTTCGTCTGCCATCAGGTGCCCCCGGTCGCGCCGCGGAGATTTCAGCTACTCACACAAGTATAAAGGGGATGTCAAACGCTCCCTACCCAAATGTGTATGCCGATCAGGATGCTCGTAAGATAGAGCGCCGTCCCGTGAGCAGGAATTCCAGGATAAACGTCAAACAGCCCCATGTCGCGAAGATCGCCAGCGCCTCTTGGTTCTTGCTCACCGGACTCCCCTGCGATCGACCAGCTCGTGGTTGTGGTCGCTATTGTGTCGCCTGTCAGCAGTTGGCCCGCGTTCAAAGTGGGCCAGTCCCAACGTCCGGGAGCGGCGGGGACGAGAACGTTGTCCGCGCCCTGGAGATGGGTGCCGCAGACTACATAGTCAAGCCGTTCTCGCCAACCGAGCTGGTTGCGAGAATCGAGACGGCGTTGCGCACGCGGCCAGGGAAAGTTGAGCGATCGGAGCGCAAGCCCTACCGCTTCGGGGACGTGACAGTCGATTACGACACCCGCACTGTGGCGGTGTCGGGCCAGACGGCGCAGTTGAGTGCGACGGAGTACAGGCTGCTGTTCGAGCTGACCACGAATGCCGGGTTGGTGTTGACCCACGACCAGCTCCTCCAGCGGATTTGGGGAGCCGAGTATTCGGGGGAAGGCCAACTCGTGCGAGTCTTCATCGGGAATCTGCGCCGCAAGCTCGGGGACGACGCCAGAGACCCTCGATACATCTTCACCGTACCGCGTGTCGGCTACCGCATGGCGAAGCCCTGAGCGAAGAAAGGTTCAGGGATTCGTTTATAGAACCATTATAGTTTCGCGCCCGACCTTTACGCCAGATTTACAGTGGGGCTGTAGAGTGGTCATCGGGCCTAGGGTAGCCTCCACTCTCGCCAGAGCACCGGCGAGCCTTACCCTAGAACCCCAAAGCAACCCCAGGTGAATGGAGGCTACCCGCAAATCAGCGAAAGGGAGGATTGTGATGAAAAAGCGAACGTTGGCTATCGGAGTCGTGATGACGGTGGCAGCGGCGGTCGGCCTCGCCCTCTCCCCCGGGATACGGAGGCGGGTCCTGGACGCGGTACATCCAGCACCGACTGGATAAAGCCCGGACCAGGCAGCAGGGCCGCAGGCGATGTCTGCGGCCCTGCTGTGTTCAGCGGACCGGCCCTCCGTCATTCTCCTACTTGCGCCGTCGTCGAGGTTGAGGTGCAGGAGCGGTCGGTTCCCACACCGGAGATACGACCGGGGAGATACGGTGGGTGTATCCCAATAGGGAGGCGGGCGTAATGAAGACGAAAGCCATTGTTCTTTTGGCTGCGGTATTCATGGTGGCGGCTCTCTTTGGAGGGATGGTGTATGCGGCCCCACCTGTCAAAGAGCGGGACTACACCGACCCGGACGTGGTATGGCAGTTGTTGGTCGATCTGAACGCGGCATCGGACTACACGGAAGCCTTTGACGACCTATCGACCGAGGCTCAGGAAGCCGTGATGTCGGCCATGAAGGGAACCAGCGAGGCGGTCAACTACTCGCTGGCGCATCACACCGGCTGCGATACTCAGGTGGTCCAAGTACACAAGCGAAATTCGTTCGGGTGGATCTTCGCCACCTACGAGAGCAGCACTAGATGGTGTTGGGACGGGGATGAGATACTCGGCGTTCCTGTGTTCCGCACGACTGGCCGTATCGCTTGGTGGGCGCGTGAAGCATGGAAGTACGCTGGCAACTGGTACAAGGAAGAGGACATGGACTACCCGGACAAGTGGTGGCACGCTGACAGGGCGAGGGGACATTTCAAAGAGTGCTTCCCGATTGTTACCCCGCGCCTACCGACTGTCTGGGTTTGCTTCGACTCCAACTTCTCGCCTATCATCAACAAGTGGCAGTACGGCGACGGGACATACAGGCATGAAACCGGTTAGGTCAAATAGGCCACCGTTCTTCTCGCTTGCTGGTCTGATGTACTTCTTCGCCTTTCCCGAGGCGTGGTTTCTAGACAACTGGAAGTGGCCCGAGCGACGCAAGGACGGATGGAAGAAATGTCGGTGAAGTGGGCTTCTGTTGCGGTTGCCGCGCAGACAGTGGCCAGGGCCACCGCCGCCGGCGTGCTGGCCCCTGGACGTCGTGTGACGGGCCACGCGCCACAGCTACGCCCGCCCACCTGCTCACCCACACGGCATCCCCATCAACGTGCTGTCGCGCTGGCTGGGCCACCGCAGCCTCGACACGACGCTGATCTATCTCGAGCTGCTGCCGGACCCTACGGGGTCGCTGGCGGGAATCCTCTAGCCTCTGCCCGAGGCCCCTAGGATCAGAAAAATGCTCGCTTTTCTGGTAACAGAATTCATCATACTGGTGCTCTTCGGTTCTGGCGTCCTGGTCGGCGTCCTGACCCTTGTGAAGGCTGACCATATCGCACTCAGGCTTGCTGGCTATGTGGTGGCCGTTCTCTTCGGCTTTGGAGGTTTAGCCCTGATGGTGTTGGTCTTCCTAACCTCGCCCGGCACAGTGACCAGCAGCTCCGCTGTACAGGGCTGCGAGTTCTTCAGCAGCCGAGCGGAAGCCCAACACTATTATGACAAGATGGTAGCCACCGACGTTAGCCGGGAGCGAGAAGAGGGACATACGTGGTGGCTGGACTCAGACGGGAACGGCATCGCGTGTGATGAGGGGTATAGCTACTAAGTCGTGACGGCAGACCCTCAGCAGCAGAGCACTCAGGCCCCATTGGTCGGGTCGATCACGTCGTCCGCGGCGGCGCCGGACGGTGCGCTCGAGGCATGGTCGGCCGGGTCGCCGTCGCGCGGGGCGTACGTGTAGGTCTCGGTCCCCTCTTCGCCGCTCGGCGTCCAGCCACGCCAACTCCCGAGTGGTCTTGACCTGGACGACTTCGTCGCCCCCTGCTGCCATGGCGCCCACAATCAGCACCGCCATCATGACGAACAGGCCTCGCCTTTCATTGCCAGCCTCCCTGATGAAATGCTGCCGTAATACAGAAGGAATGTAGGATAGTTTGAAGGTCTTGGCGCGGGGGATAGAGCGGTTCGAGGTCTCAGGGGAACGGCTCACGCTTCACATCTAGGGCGGGCGGGTCCTGGTCTTCGAGCGAGCTGGGGAGTAGTCTCCCAGGGAGCTCCTGCCGTTTCATGGAATCGCCTCTAAGCGATGGGAATCTCCGCTGCAGACTCCGCTTGACGAGTCCTGTCGGGTCGGAGGCCCGCGCCGTCCAATCGACTTGAGAGGGATGTGTGAGCGTTACCACGGCTTTGCCGTCGGCGTTCTCATGGGTCCGGCTCCTCCATCGAGGCCGGTTGTCCTGCACAAACCCGTCGACCTTGCGGTGAGCGTCGAGCCGACGCCGGAGGTATCCTCCGGCCCGCCCGCCAAGGCATATGACCACACGGACGCCCAGCGTCTCGATGACGGCCTCGTGGAGCGGCCAGCACAGCCGGGCCAGAGAGTCCATGTCCAGTCTGGCAGGATCGGTCGACCGGCGGAATACGACCTCGCTGCACGGCACGGCCCCGGGGTCGAGCCGCAACTGCTCCAAGAGGTGCAGGATGCGGCCGGGAGAGCCGGGGAGTCTTGCAGGGTTCTGCCCACTCACCTGATGAGGATGCGCTGAAAGCCGGGCGACGCCAGCCCAGAGTATATTCTCGCCGAGCCCCGCGTCGGCGACCGGATACACAGAGGGGAGACAGGGGTCCCGAGTGGGATTGACAAAGCGCCAATCACGGGACCCCGTGCATCGTGGTTCTAGCTAGCTGGCGTTCAGTTTTGCTCCCCATGTGTACCTGAGTATTTTGTCTCGATTGGATGACCGATATCTTGTTACCGGGGGTGGCATGAGGAGAAGCAGCGTGGAAGAGTATGCGGAATTGATGCGAAAGCATTACAGGGGAGCGAGTCGAACGGAGAAGGGCCGGCTGTTAGACGAGTTCACTGAGGTGACCGGATACCACAGGAAGTCGGCGATCAGGCTGTTGGGAGGCGAGAGTCGGCCGGAGGGTGCTTACAAGAAGCTCGGTCGCCCGCGGCGCTATGACGATGTGGCGGTTGCGGCGCTGCACAAGGTGTGGACGGTTGCGGACCGGATCTGCGGCAAGTGGCTTGCGCCCTTCATGGGAGAGTTGGTGGGCCGACTGCAGGCATGGGAGGAGTTGCAGGTGACGCCGGAAGTGGCCGAGCAGCTGAGCGCGATGAGCGCATCGTCCATAGACCGGCTGATGAAGCCCTACAGGGACAGAGGGCTCAGGGGGCCGTTGAGCACGACCAAGCCCGGCAGCCTGCTGAAGGGGTCGATACCGATCAGGACCTTCGCCGAGTGGAACGAAGACCGGCCCGGATTCATCGAGGTCGACCCGGTGGCCCACTGCGGTGAGAGCACCGCAGGGTTCTACCTCACCACGCTCACCGGAGTGGACATAGCCACGGGCTGGGTCGAGTGCCAGGCGGTGTGGGGTAAGGGCCAGCAGAGAGTAGGCGGGGCCGTCCACAAGATGTCCAAGGCGTTGCCGTTCGAGCTGTTGGGACTCGACTCGGACAACGGCGCCGAGTTTATCAACCGCCACCTGCACGCCTACTGTCAGCGCAACGAGATAACCTTCACCCGTTCGCGTCCGTACAAGAAGAACGATAACGCGCACGTCGAGCAGAAGAACTGGGCTGTGGTGCGGCAGCTGGTGGGCTACGACAGATACTCGACAAGGGCCTCTCTGGCCCAGCTCGAGAAGGTGCACAGGCTGTCGAACCAGTACACGAACTTCCTTCAGCCGGTCATGAAGCTCCAGCACAAGAGCCGGAACGGAGCGAAGGTGCACAAGGTCCACGACACGGCCAGGACGCCCTACCAGCGGCTCAGGGAGCGCGACGTGCTGACTGCCGAGCAGCGGCAGGCCATCGATCGGACCTACCGGTCCATCAATCCTGTTCGCCTCAAGGCGCGTCTCGACGCTGCCCTTGAGGCCCTGTGGGACACTGCGGATCGGCGCCAGGAACACGAGCCTTCGGTAACACCGACTTATGAGGCAACGTATGCCGCTCGGTAACAGTTACTTTTGACGCAACACGGTGCAAGAGTCCTGAACTGAGCGCACATGACACTGAAGGCGGCGCCGGGCCGCGCCTAGGCCACCCGCTGGACCATCGACCGAAACCACGTTCTCCCGCTCGTCCCCTGCCGCCGCGGTGGCCCTGCCGAGCTCTGAGCGCCGCGCGGGCCGGTCTCGCCCCGTTGCCCCGGGTCGCCCTGTGGGCCGATGGGACCGGGGTCTCTGGCAACACCCGGAGCGCCCTTGGGGGTTGCCCGCTGGCGCGAGTGGATGGCTCAGGCGGGCGCGGCCGCCGTCGCCCACGGCCCGGACTGTCGTTGCTCGACGTGCATGCTGCTGACGGCGGCGCGGGCCATCGAGCGGCTGGCCGACGACCTGCAGGAGCGGGCCGACCGCGCCGATCCACGGCGCAAACGGTAGGATCTGCGCACGGTCAACCCAAACCCCGATGCGCCGCCGTCCAGTAGGTAGGCGGCGCTGTCCGTCAGGGGAGCTGTCGGCGGCGGCGCTGGACGCCCGGTTACGCCGCGGCCACTTTCCCCCCAAGGGCCATGGGCCTTCGAGCTGCAGGGGAGATCGGGCGGCCGCTCCAGGGGCATGGACAAGTCCGACCTGAGAGAGACGGAGCGGGGCGAACCCCTGTAGACACCCTGCCACACATGCCCACCCGGGTACGGGGGAAGCGGTTGTCGATTGGCTATCCTAAGATATATATCTATGCGGCGTTTTCCTCTGTCTCTCTCTCAGGTGCTCGCCCCTACTCCCCAATAGGAATGAGGGTGCTCGGGGGATTCGTCCGAGATCACGAATGGCGTTCGCAGCGTGCCGCAGTCGTCCTGTCGGTGGTGTGACACTCTCCATCCTGAGTCCGTATCGCTCAGGGTGTGACCCTACCAGCAGCGGTGTCGCCTGAGCCTGCTCTTCTTCTTCCCGCAGTGGACACACAGGCCCTTCCGATTCCGCTCTTGCTCTATCCGCTCCTGCGCAGCCCGTGCCGCCCGTCTCGCTGCCACTTCCAGGCGACTCGCGCATTCCGCTCTCGCTCTTCCCGCTCTCGCGCCGCCCGTTCCGCCACCGCTCTGTTGTGCCGGGACCGCGCCTGTCTGCACGTTGCTGAGCATGTGCGCGAGTTCGGGTGTTCGTACCGGTACTGCCTCCGACATTTTCGGGCTAGCACAGCGCCGCCACTTCGCTTCACCATCCCGCGCAACTCCTATCCTGAGGGGCAGTCACCGGGCGCGTGACAGCCGTCCACGGTAACGTTTCGCCGCTGCCGCCGACGCCCGTCGGTGCCGTGGGCATCGGCTGTACGCGCCGCTCGGTTCGCGGCAGTCGAGGCAAGCGCCCCTCGTGGGTGTCCGTTGCGCCGTGCCCCGATTCTAACCCTGGCGGCCGCGTTCGCCGGCGTCCGACACGTCGCGGCTGTGGGGCGTGCGGTCCGGGCCAGCGTACCAGACTTGATAAAATCAAGAACCTTCAAATTGAGGTTCAAGTTAGAGGTGTAGGTGTGAGAGAGGTGCCGCCAGCGGTCCGCGCTCTCGCCCCACCAGATGCCCACCGAGCATACGAAGAGAGCAGGACAGTGAAGACGTACAATCTATTCATCAGCCATTCGTGGAACTATTCCGACCAGTACGAGCGTCTCGTCAAACTGCTGAGAGCGCGTCCCTACTTCAGGTTCCGAGACTACTCGGTTCCACCGGACGATCCGATTCACAACGCTCGCAGCGACGCCGCTCTACGCCGAGCTATTCTGAATCAGATGACGCGATGCCATGTTGTGATCATCTTGGCTGGCGTCTATGCCAGCTACAACAAGTGGATCAAACATCGAGATTGACCTAGCGGAAGGCGGATTCTCTACCAGCAAGCCCATTCTCGCGATCCGCCCGTGGGGCGCTGAGCGAATATCCCAGACGGTCAGAGATGCCGCCGATGAGATCGTCGGGTGGAATACCGAGAGCGTCGTTGAGGCAATCAGGAAACTCGGCTGATGGCTGGCTCGGACCCTGAGCACCTGCTTGAGATATACAAACTCCATGCTGGGCTCATAGATCGTGTCAGCCAGCGACGCGAGGGTGTGAATCGCCTGTACGTCAGCCTGCATGTCGGGCTGGTCGTGCTGCTCGCGGCGCTGGTCCGGTTTGGGGTCGGTGATGTACCGTCGGGTCTGATGAATGCCATCATCGGAGTCGTCGGGCTGTTCGGTGTGTTGGTCTCGATCTCATGGATCGTCGTCTTGCAGGCTTACCGACGGCTGAACCGCATGAAGTTCGATGCGATGGGTCCGCTTGAGGAAATGCTGCCGTATCAGTTCTTCAAGACAGAGTGGGAGCACAGCGCGGCCTTAAGAGACTGACTAGGGTAGAGAAGACGCTGCCGATGCTCTTCTGTACACTCTATTTGCTGCCAATCGGCTACTCGATCTTCATGGTCGTGTGTGGGCAAATCCGTTCAGGTTCACGAGGGCCTGCCGCTCAGGCGGCGGACCGTCTTTCCTTCCTCGCGTCCTCCTGCGGGTGATCGCCGCTGAGGTGCTGAGGGGCATCACCTAGAGGCATTTGATATCCGGGACCGAGCTGAAAGAGAGGTATCCAATGAGCACTTGGTACGGAGCATCCAAAGCCTATGAGTACGAAGACCACGAGTTGGCAACGCCGCTCATCGGAGGGCCAACACAATCTGCTGCCCCACGCGGGGCCACCTTCATCTATTCACGAGCAATGGGCGGCACGTTCGACGATATCTACATTGGAGAGTCGGCCGACCTGCGTGCTGAGTTGAACAGCCTCGTCGCGCGCCTTTGCATTTCGAGCTATCAAGCCGACCACATCCATATCCGCTACAACAATGATCCCAAAGCTAGGCTCTTCGAGGTGGCCGACCTGCTTTCGCAGCACAGAATGCCGTGCAATCAGGGCCGAAGTCGGTAGGCTGCGCAGCGCAAGCATCTGGGACGCCTATGTTGACTGGAGATCTGGCGGGAGGAGTAAGGTGAGTTCGTGGTGACGATGGCAAACGAGATGCATGACTCAAGCCCTTCTGAAGGCCCAGACCTGAGGGATGGTGCTGGCGATATGAAGGCCAGCGGTAACGATGATGCCGTATTACGACGGATCGGTGAGTGGGCGAAGCGGCTTCTCCAACTCGACCGCCGAAACAACCTGCTCGGCTTCAAGCCGTAGCGCCGCAGGCATCACCAGCATAGAGCCTCATGAGCTTGACGAGAAGCTTCGCCGGTCCCGACGCGGTCTTGAGTTCCCGTATGCGCCGCCCGCTCAGACACGCCTCGCGGGTTCGCGGCACAGAACGAAACCAACCACACAGATGATGTGGTTGGACGAGCCTTATTTGTAGCCGCCGTCCTTAAGCTTTCCTCTGACCGGGCTCAGGGGCGTCCGGCCACACTTGGCCCTGGGTACCTTGATCGAATTGCCCGATTGTCGCATCCTCAGTAAACTTGAGTGAATTCGGGTAGGAGTGTGAGCGCTGTGAGGCCAGTATTTGTTAGCCAGCCTACTTGGGTTCCTCCAGAGCACCGTTCGGGTCTCGATAAATTCAAGAACCTACTGCGAGTACGTGGGCTAGATCCTCGCTCGATCGGCGTGACGGACCTTCCCAGCCAGCTACCGCTGGAAGAAGTGATCCAACTAATGGAGCGTTGCTATGGGGCGATTATCCTGGGTATCCCGCAGATCGAAGTCCAGTCAGGCAAACTGAAGGGTGATGCAATCACATCTCCATTTAGCCTTGGCACCGAATGGAATCACATCGAAGCTGCTTTGGCCTATTCCCTTCGACTACCGGTGTTAGTGATTCACGACGTCACGGTGGGCAGAGGCATCTTCGACCGTGGGGCAGCCAACGCATTCATCTATGCCGCCGATTTTTCCTCCGATTCATGGTCGCTCACCGACAAGATCAGCGGCGCGTTGGGAGCCTGGTGTGGTCGACTTAGGCCAGAGTAGGCTGAAACCAAGTGCTTCAGATATTATGCGGTAGTGATTTAGACATGCGGGCTCAGACAGTCGTCCAGCTTTCCGACAACACTTCAGCCTGTTCCAGCACGGTCTGAGTTGCCTTCTCCTGCTTGTCGGGTGGGTAGCCGTGTTTGCGGAGGATGCGGCGAACCAGACGGCGGAGGTTGGCGCGGACGTTCTCCCGCAGCGTCCAGTCAATGGTGACGTTGTTGCGGACCGTTTCGACGAGCTGGCGGGCGATGTCTCGGAGGGTCTCGTCACCGAGCACCTGCACAGCGCTATCGTTCGTCTCCAGCGCGTCGTAGAAGGCCAACTCGTCCTCGGACAGCCCCAGCCGCTCGCCGCGTGCGTTCGCCTCTCGCATCTCCCTCGCAAGCTCGATCAGTTCCTCGATGACCTGCGCCGCCTCAATCGCCCGGTTCTGGTAGCGCCTCAGCGTCTGTTCCAGCAACTCAGCGAATGAACGGGCCTGTACCACGTTCTTACGTCGCCGAGTGGACACCTCGCCACTGAGCAGCTTCTGAAGCAGCTCTACGGCGAGGTTGCGATGAGGCATCTCACGGACCTCGGCCAAGAATTCATCAGAGAGCACCGAGATATCCGGTTTATCCAGACCTGCGGCGGCGAAGATGTCCATCACGCCTTCGGATGCCACCGCGCGGGATATGATCTGACGCACGGCCATGTCCAACTCTTCCTCGGGGCGTGCTTCCGTAGCCGTCCGCTTCGACAGCGCTGCCCGCACCGCCTGGAAGAATCCTACGTCGTTACGGATGCGCGTGGTCTCCGGGTGGGGCACGGCCAGCGCGAACGCCTGCGATAGTTCCCTCACGGCGTTCATGCAGCGATCCTTGCCATCCTCTTGGGCCAGCGCGTGCTCTTGAGCGGCTGGCAGCAGGTTCAGGCGCTCCTGTGGGGTACCTGCCGTCCACTTCGACCAGTCGAAGCCGTGGAACAGGGCGCAGCAAACCTCGTGCTTCTCCAGCATGACGGCCACCGCTTCGTCCTGATCCAGCGCCGTTCGTCCCTTGCCGCCACTCTCTGTGTAGGTCGCCAGTGCCTTCTTCAGGTCCTGCGCTAGCCCCAGATAGTCCGCGACAAGGCCGCCCGGCTTGTCTTTGAACACGCGGTTCACTCGGGCGATGGCCTGCATCAGCCCGTGACCCCTCATAGGCTTGTCCACGTACATGGTGTGCAGGCTAGGGGCGTCGAATCCGGTCAGCCACATGTCCCGCACCAGCACGACTTTCAGTGGGTCGTCGGGGTCCCGGAACCGCTGGGCCAGTTCCTCTCGCCGCGCCTTGTTCCTGATGTGCGGCTGCCACTCCACGGGATCGGAGGCCGAACCGGTCATCACCACCTTGATCGCGCCCTTGCTGTCATCGTCGTCGTGCCAGCCGGGGCGCAGGCCCTCCAGCTCCCGGTAGAGGTCGATGCAGATGCGCCGGCTCATGCAGACGACCATCGCCTTGCCTTCGAGCGCCTCCAGCCGTTGCTCGAAGTGGGAAACGATGTCCTCGGCGATCTGCTTCACTCGCTTCTCCGCGCCGACCACCGCCTCTAGCTGTGCCCATTTCGTCTTCAGCCTCTCCCTGCGCTCCACTTCCTCGCCCTCGGTGGCCTCCTCGAAGGTTGGGTCAATCTTTGGCTTCTCGCCCTCGTCCAGGGTGAGCTTGGCGAGACGGCTCTCATAGTAGATGGGAACGGTAGCCCCGTCCTCGACGGAGCGTTGAATGTCGTAGATGCTGATGTAGTCGCCGAACACGGCGCGGGTGTTCGCATCCTGTAGCTCGATGGGTGTCCCCGTGAAGCCGACAAAGGAAGCATTTGGCAGGGCGTCCCGCATGTGCCCGGCGAAACCGTCAATGAAGTCGTACTGACTGCGGTGGGCTTCGTCGGCGATGACGACGATGTTGCGCCTGTCCGATAGAGTGGGATGCGTGTCACCCTCCTCCGGGAAGAACTTCTGGATGGTGGTGAAGACCACGCCCCCGGCATTCACCGACAGCTTGCTGCGCAGGTCGGCTCGGCTCTCGGCCTGGGTTGGCGGCTGGCGCAGCAGGTCCTGGCAGCGGGAGAAGGTGCCGAAAAGCTGGTCGTCCAGATCGTTTCGGTCCGTGAGAACCACTACGGTCGGGTTCTCCATCGCTGGTTCACGTATAACGGCCCCGGAGTAGAAAGCCATCGTCAAACTCTTGCCCGACCCCTGGGTGTGCCAGACTACTCCGATGCGGCGGTCGCCGGGATCTCCACCCGGCTTGCGCCCCGCTTCGTAGTGTCCCTGTTCCTCGGCTACCTGCGGCTCTGAGCGTTGCAGCATCGTAGCTCGAAGGGTCTCGTCCACAGCCACGCGGACGGCGTGGAACTGGTGATAGCCCGCCATCTTCTTGACGAGGGCGCCACTGCCGTCGTCCTCGAACACGATGAAGTCGCGTAGAAGCGTCAGGAAGCGACCTGGCTCGCAGGTGCCCTCCAGCATCACCTGTAGCTCGGTCATAGTGGGAGAGGCCAGCGTCTCCCCAGAAACGGTGCGCCAGGGCTTGAACCACTCCCTGCCCGCAGTCAACGTGCCGATACGTGCCTCGGTCCCGTCCGAGACCACAAGCGCCTCGTTCATGGAGAATAGGGCGGGCAACTCGGCCTTGTAGGTCTGGAGTTGATGCCACGCCGTCCAGATGGTGGCGTCCTCGTCGGCGGGGTTTTTCAGCTCGATTATGCCCAGTGGCAGACCGTTGACGAACAGCACCACGTCCGGCCTTCGGGTGTTCCGATCCTCGGTTACGGTGAACTGGTTGACGGCCAGCCAGTCGTTGTTGACGGGGTTGTCGAAGTTGATGGCTCGAACCTGCTCGCCGCGTACCCTTCCATCCGCATCCCGGTACTCGACCTCCACGCCGTTGACCAGCATCCGGTGAAAGGCGCGGTTTCGGGCCTCCAGGGTTGACCCCTCAGGCCGAGTCAGCTTGCGGTAGGCGTCGTCCAGCGCCGGTGGGGGCAGGCCGGGGGTGAGTGTTGCTACGGCATCTCTCAGCCGACGCTCAAGGACCACTTGCCCGTAGTCGTCTCGCTCTGAATTGGGCGTTTCGGGAGCGATGTTCGGGCCGTGCGCCACTTGCCACCCAAGGCCGGAGAGCCAGTCAAGGGCGACCTGCTCGACCTCAGCCTCAGTGATAGTAGTCATGAGGGCACACCTATTTCGCCCAATCCGGCAGGCCGTAAATTGCGAAAGCAATGCTCGCTGCCAGCGCCATGACATGGAGCGCAAGAAAGAGCACGGGCATCCACTTTTCGATATGCGTCGTCGGCCAGTAGGACTTGCCCCGTCCCTCTTGGGCCAACTGCCATTCGTATCCATACAACGCAGCGGGCAAATGCGTTTCCAACTTATGGATGATCTCGAACTTTAGGGTGTTCAAGTCGCGAAAGGACTTGATAATGCTGTACCACAGCAGAGAGAGGGCAATGCCTGCCACAGCTATAGGAACAACAAAAATCACGCGCTCGGTGAATGCGGACTGGAAACCATACGCAGCCACCAGAGCAGCGTTGAGCGTGAGCAGATAACGGTTGGACGCAATACGACGCTCGCTCGCGTTGTCAGCCGACTGGACGTAGAGCTTGTACTGCTCCAGCAGGTCTGCCTTGAATGACTTGCCGTAGGACTCTTCGGTACTAGGAATCAATGATTCACACTTCTGGGCATCCATGCCTACCTCGGATTGGCGATAAGCTCCTTTAGGGTCGGCCACGTCCAGGGATGGATCTTCTTCCTCTTGGGCGCTGACTTCGGACGAGTGCACGTCTTGTCTCTGCGGCCCTTGAGCAGGAAGTAGGGTTTCCCAGCCTGCTGCACCATCGTGACCTCCGCTTCCACACCCTTTGCTTGGTGGGTCTGCTCCCCACAGATGACGATGGTGAGGTCCGATCTCTCGATGAGCTCTCGCACCCTTTCGCGCCACTTTTCATCAAATGGCTCCTTCACAGACCAGTCTGTGATGCTGAACGGTGAGTCAGACCTCTTGGCCTGGGTGACCAGATTGCCACGCAAGTCATTGTCATGGTCGTAGTCGAAGCTGATGAATGCACTCTTGGTGGCCATCACTACCTGTCACTCCTTACAGAACTCACCATATGGCTTGTATGACTTCCTCCAATGAACGTGCGGACTACCGGTTGGATTCGCCGAGGGCGTCCATCGTCGTCAGTCTCCGCACTTGGCTCTTCGGGGACCATGTCGACGCCATGCGCGACTTGCCAGCCATACTGTGAAGATTTGCTCGACATTGACTCTGATAGACCCTTGGCTACCCTGCTTCAACTTCTTCCAAGTCTTGCCCGGCTAGACGCTCTGTACCGCTCCGAGGTGCCAGGCACCAGGCCAATCTCATATCTCCGTCGGTCGACAATCTCAAGGAAGGCAAGGACTTGGTTGTCTGGTACAACAATCTGTCCTCCGGAATTATCGATTGAGACACCTGTTCGCCCACATAACGACTCAAGCTCGGCCTTGTCTACACTCTCCGCGTACCCTTGCGTACGGATTGATGACAGGAGGCTCGCGGCTCGTGGATGACCAACTGCGTATTCCTCTATGTTGGCCCATTCCACATAAGGAGCTGCCCGCGAAATGGCTTCTACATTTCGTGGGACAGCTTGCGCTATTGCTTCATCTACATTGGCCAAAGCCCTAAAGCTTGCAGGGTGAAGAATGTGAACGAACTCCCCTTCTATGACAATATCAAAGCCGGCATTCAACTGCATCACCGGGTCTGGAATCACGCGAAGGGAGTCCGACAGTATTACGAGTCTGCCTTGTCTCCCCAATGTGGCCTTGAACTGCGATGCCCGGTTAATCGCAGTCAGACGCCTACCATCGTTGTCCATGCCACGCAAGAAATAACAGAACGATAAACGGAGGCGCTGCAGATTGGGAGAATCCAACTGTGGTCTATCTACTTCGTGCAGTTCCATGAGTGAAGCAGCCAGCTCATGTTGCACAGGTAACACCAAGTACTCGTTGCCTGAGTATTTTTCGCCAGGGTCAAATTGAAGTGGAGCGGCTGTTTGTTGAGCTATGTCAGTTAAGGTGGTCTTCGCTTCCCCAAGGAGGGCCTCTTGCACAGTATCATCAGCAGGAAGCAGGGAGTACTCAACATCCTCGCCAATCCTTCTTCCCACCCCAAACTCAGCAGCGAGCACTTGAGACATATCAAAGTCGATGTTCATGCAGAATCCTCCACTTGCATATAGACAGTATTGGAAAGCCGGAGGCCAACGATGTTTTGGCCGGTATGTAGAGTTCGGCTGCGCGTTATTAGGATGTAGCTATCGGGATTGGCGTACAGGTTGTCCTGTGTTGGAGGATAGACTGAGAAAATGTGAAAACCTCCGATCGCAAACAGGATGTTCACATAGTGCAAATTGAGCCGCCAAAACAGGACAATTATGAATGCAAGTGCGAGAATGAGGGCCATGAACTCTCTACAGCTAGTGACGTCTTGAGCGTAAAACGGAAGCAGCATAGCAAACAGATAGACGAGGACATGCCCTCTATGATCTTCCACTCTGTCGACTGGCAGAGGGTGGGTGTCTCGTTGTTTCCTTGCAGTTCTCACGCGAAGGAGTAGGACGATTGTAGGCACGATTGCTAGCGCTAAGCAGCCGGACGCAAAGTATAGGTCGGGCAGTAAAGCTATCCCCTTTACTGCCCAGAGGACGAATAACGGAGAGAAGCTACTAAGGACCAGGATGAACCGTAGAAGGTTCAGTCCCTCTTGATTGCCCTTAGAGGATCCCATGTTCAAACACTCCAATTCTCGAGGTGGTCATTCGACCTGCTTTCTCCTGAGATCAGCTTCGGTAGCAACGCATCTCTCTGAGTAGCAAGAGAATTGGACTCTCTTAGGTTGCTAAGTATGCGGCCCATAGAGGTCTTGACTATCGCTTCGAACCTCTCGGCCTGTTCCACAGGCGGCAATACTGTTTCGACCAGTTTGAAGGTCTGGCGGGTGATGGTGTCAAATATCGTGCCGTGCGTCCGCTGCTGCAAGTCGGCTACGGTCGTTCTGACAATCCAGTAGGTGAAGAAGTCTGGATATCCGGAGGCACCGCGAATCCCGTAGCAGGTCTGGTTCATGGCCATCGGTACGCCAAGGCAGGCTAGCCTCCCAACAGTACCTCTGGCCGTTATTATGGTCGTTCCCACAGGCAGCACTCTGGCAGCACTGTTCTCGATCCCTGCTTGAGTTATGGATCTCTCAGTCTCAAGTACGAAAACATCGGTCAAGCTGGGTGCGTCCTTTGGTGTATACCAAGGGACGTCTCCATCCCAATACTCGGCAACCGATGTGCGAGGAGTGCCACCACTCAGTAGCTTTATCGCGTCATCAAGGACACCGACCCTCCAGCCCTCCGGGATCTGTCCGAGCTCCGAGAGGACCAAGCGGTCGGGGAAGAGGTCATAGAGGTCGACGGGGAGGCCGGGGAGGGACTCGCCCCGGCGCCAGCGGCCTTCCATCTTGGCGCGCACCGGGTCGAAGTCCACGAACCATGACTTGAAGAGCGCCCGCGCCATATCCTCCAGCGTCTCGTTCACCCGCCGGTTTAGCTCGATCTTGTCGTCCAGCGTCCCCAACACATGGGCAATGGTACGCTGGTCATCAAGAGTCGGAAGAGCAAACGAGTACTGCCTAATCCTATCGGGTGAGGTGTGCTTGACAGTTGTCCCGGTTGCACTTGCGAGCACCTCATGACGGTAATCGTCCGTACACATTAGGTAGTAAAGGTACCTAGGACAGAACTCTTCGTTGTCCCGAGGAAGGATCTTGCCAAGGCGTTGATTGTGCAGGTAGCGGCGGCCATCGGTACTTGAGGGCACAAGTGCGGGGTATCCCAGTGTGTCTGACTGCTTGCTCAGGTCGGTCATGGTGACGAGTAGGTCACCTTCGTCGAGCACGAACTCTTCTGGGACCATTCCGTCGTAGTATTTGAATCTATCGCCCTTGAACCCACCACCAATCGCGAAGTTGCCGGGGGTCAAAAGAACATCCCCCTGAGGCTCATCGTGGATGGAAGTGCCCTTGAAGGCGAATCCATGCTTTATGTCTATGAGGTCGCCAAGCGTGACTTCGCGCCACTTGCTAGCCGCAGCAGGTTCTCCCGTCCCTTCCGACAAGCTCACATATTCCCGCTCAATCACGTCTCTAAAGCTTTCAGAGATGGCGTGCCAGTCGAGCACATCCACTCGTATGGGCAGGTCGGACTCCTCGAAGGCTTCCCGTAAACGCCCGAGTGTCTTCCAGTCGAGCGGCCCTTTGCCGACCACGGCAAGGTCGAGGTCGGAGTAGTCCTTAGCTGTCCATGTCGCACGGGAGCCAAAGGCTCGCACCTCGCATTCCGGCACATGCTCGGTGAGGATGCGCTCAACGGTCGCGAGATGATTCGGGTTCAGGTCAATCATTGCGCGCTTCCAATACTTCCAGCAGCCTTCGAGCGTCGTGCGCGAATTCCCTGGTCGCCCTGTAGACCTCCTCGGCCTTTTCCTCGTCATAAATGTGGGTGGTGGCGTTCCTGGCCTCATGGTGCTGCATCCACAGGTCCACATCGGGGATGAGGCGGTTTTCGGCGGCAAGGCGAAATAGTTGACGCCTGGTAACGCCGTCTGCAATTTCAGGGTTGACGTAGGTGCTTAGCCAGCGAGCCATAAGCTTCCAGCAAAGTTCGTAAGTGACCTCGAAGTTCTGAATGACTCCTGAGCGGATCCCATTCCGCTCGACATCGCTCAACTGCCCCATACGAGCGTCGTTCTCGCTGACCGCCAGCAAACCTGTGAGCGCCCTTATGGAGTTTCGCAGGCTGTCCAGTTCGAGCGGCATGATCTCCTCCGTTACTAGCGAACGCGTTCCAGCCAGTTAATCCAATCAAGTTGTGCTATATCCAATTCATGGCTACTCTCATTTGTCTTGCCACTCAGGTCCTCATAGGTGATATGCACAGTGAAGCAACGGAGCGGCGGAGACGCCAACAGTGACGGACCCTTCCCAAAGAACGATTGAATACGCTCACCTTGAGGAAGCAAGTCTGTTCCTCTACCTCCCGAATGATTCGTGAATGTTGACGACACATCATGAGCCGAGAAGTCATTCATATCCCCTTCAATCGTGAATTCAACATTCTTTGCCGGCCCACGCCCCACATTCGCCAGTACAAAATTGATGGTGTGCGGCTGTTGAGAGTCGGTTGCTAGATACGCAACGACCTTGGGCTCGCTGCCTGACTTTCGCATCAGACGGTTTTCGTCTGCGAGAGTCTTCGTTAGCCATGCTGTGACGATGGCAAATAGTGCGATGACGACCGTTGCGACCGCCGAGATGAGCCCATGGTGGGAATTCAACCACTCAATCCAGCACATGTTCATCTCTGAGTCCATGAATCTCCGGGATTTGCACCAAATCCCAGCCGCGCCATGTTTGCCTCGATCTCAGCGTCCAGCCTCCGGGCTTCGGTCTGTTGCTCACGCCACTTAGCTGTAAGCCGGGCCATCTTCTCCTCGAAGGGTTCGCCATCGTCCTCCTGGGGCGCGGCGCCGACATACCGGCCGGGGGTGAGCACATGGCTGTGCTTCCGAATCTCCTTCAGCGTCGCGCTCTTGCAGAAGCCGGGAACATCGGCGTACTCGCCAGCGTCCATGCTACCGCGCCAAGCGTGGTAGGTCTCTGCGATGCGGGCGATGTCCTCCTCGGATAAGTCGCGGCGCGTGCGGTCAAGCATGTGCCCCAGCTTGCGAGCGTCGATGAACAGCGTCTCGCCTAAGCGGTCTCCCTCCTGCCGCCCCCGGCGCAGGAACCAGAGGCAGGCGGGTATCTGCGTGGACCGAAAGAGCTGGCCCGGTAGGGCGATGATGCAGTCCACCAGACCCGCTTCGATGATGTTCTTGCGAATCTCACCCTCGCCGGACTGGTTCGACGACATGGAGCCGTTGGCAAGGACGAAGCCAGCGATGCCTCGTGGCGCAAGGTGGTACAAGAAGTGCTGCACCCAGCCGAAGTTGGCGTTGCCAACAGGCGGGACGCCGTGCTCCCACCGCTTGTCGTCACGCAGTCGGTCGCCGCCCCAGTCGGAGACATTGAAGGGTGGGTTGGCGAGGATGTAGTCGGCTCGCAAGTCCGGGTGTCGGTCGTTGTGGAAGCTATCTCCATGTTCGATCTGGCCCTCGATGCCCCGAATCGCAAGGTTCATTCTGGCCATGCGCCATGTCGTGTAGTTGGACTCCTGGCCGTAGATGGAGATATCGCCCTTGGCCTTGCCCCCGTTCGCGTTGCCGCTGGCGTGAGCTCGGATGAACTCCACCGACTGGACGAACATGCCGGATGAACCGCAGCATGGGTCGTACACGCGGCCTTGGTACGGCTCCAGCATCTCCACGAGGAGCCGCACAACCGAGCGCGGGGTGTAGAACTCGCCGCCCTTCCTGCCCTCGGCCAGGGCGAACTGCTCCAAGAAGTATTCGTAGACGTTGCCTAGCACATCGGTGGCGCGGGCCTCGTCGCCGCCGACCTTGATGTTGCTCACCATGTCGACCACCTGCCCCAGCCGGGTCTTGTCTAAAGCAGGGCGGGCATAGTCCTTGGGCAGCACGTCCTTGAGCGCCGGATTGTCCCGCTCGATGGCGACCATGGCGTCGTCGATCAACCGCCCGATGGTGGACTGGCGAGTTTGACTCTTCAGGTACTGCCAGCGGGCTTCAGGCGGAACCCAGAAGATATTCTCAGCGATGTACTCGTCCCGGTCCTCGGCGGCCTCTTCACCTAATTCGGCAAGCACCTCGGCGTGCCGCTCCTCGAAGGCGTCTGAGATATACTTCAGGAAGATCAGGCCGAGAACCACGTGCTTGTACTCGGCGGCGTCCATGCTGCCCCGCAGCGCGTCGGCCATGCGCCAAAGCTCCGAGCGATAATCCAGTGCGGGCCCGTTGCTTTCGGACTTAGTCATCGACCGGCGAGTTGTGGTCAACGCGCAGCCTCCTGTTCACGCTTCACTTGAGCGATGCGCTCGACACTGATCCGGTCGGCCTTTGTCAGCGCCTTAGCGAGCTCGTAGTCAGCCTGCATCTGGTACCAGGACTTCGCTCCCCCGCCGAATGCCTTATCTAGGCGAATCGCCATCTCCGGCGAAATGCCAGAACGACGGTTCACCAACTCCGACAACTGATTGCGGCTGACTCCCAGCCTGCGCGCCGCCTCCGTCACAGTTAAACCCAGGGGCTCCAGACATTCCCGACGGACGGCCAATCCCGGATGAGGCGGGTTCTTCATCGGAACGTTCTCCCTCTCCGAAGTCATGGATGGATCCTCTGTATGACTCTTGGGCAGGGTTATCCGATCGTGCCTGCCGCTCTCTAGGCAAATGAGCTTGCCTGTGGTTAGTGTAACCAACCACTAACCACGAATGCAACCGGCTATCGCGCCAGTGTCACAAAACCGCACTAAAATCAAGAACCCTTACTCTAACGTTCAGGTTAGCCCTGTAGCCGCCCAGCTTGGCGGGTGCGGGGTCGGGTGTCAGCGGCCACTTCCTTCTAGATCAGCCTTCTGGTGATGTGGTGCCCGGGCTCGTCGTCCCTTCTCGATCACACGGGGAGGATCAGCGAATTGGTGCCCGGCGAGGCCAGTCCGAGGGAGACACCGGTGCGACTGTCTGGCCTTAGGTGCTACTCCGTTTTCCTGCGCCGAGTTCGTCGGCGCTGAGACGAGGCGTTGCGCCGAACGTCGCGGTTCCATCGGCGAGGACGCCGGAGTGAGCGCGAAGGGCTGCACTCACTCGCCAAGCAAGTGCAACCGAAGGGGGGATGATGCCCGCCGGTTTCCGTGACCCCGCGTTCGCCGAGAACCGCTCCACCAGTGGCAACTACGATCTGGACAAGTTCCTGCCAGGGTAGTCAACTCGGTCCTGGTCACGCAGGCCAACCAAGTTACCTGGGACGCTCCGTGGCTCCATCAACCTGATCACTCGCCCATTTCTCCAACTTCCTGCTCAGGGAGCCGAGCTCCTCGGCCAGTGGTATCGTGCCCGTCGACCAATCTGTCCCTGCGCCAAGATTGAGTCTGGCGACTTGTCCCATCAACTGCACAAGCTCGCGCATTAGGTAGTAGAGTACGTTGGCAGGCTCCACCTCATCAAAGCGTCCGCTCATTTCCAGCAGTTTCCGCCCATCAGGGCCGACAGTGACGAGTCCTCGCATACTCTCGAAACGTGGATGGGCGGCGGATTCGCTGATCCACCCGTAATCGGCGCTCCACACCTCCTTGGCCTTGGGCGACAATCGCTTAGCCATATCTGCAAAGGGCGGTAGTCTGCGTTCTGGATCCCATAGAGCCCGCAGTGTCGGAGGATGACATTCGCCGTCAGTGGCCACCAACCTGCTCTCCATGGCCATGCGCACCAACGTCAAAGCCTGCTGATAGTTGCCACTGTCCACAACCCGCGCCGCGATTCGTAGCGAGTTGAAGCTTCTGATTGCCAGAAAAAGCCTGGTGCCGGTGAGCGGATCTTCGATCCCTTGTTCTTGATGAGGTGAATCCTCGAAGTCGTTGAGGCCACGGACAATCCGTTCTAGCGGAGCATCTACAGCCGCCAACTCACGTGCGTATCTCTTCTGCATTGCGCTTGCGACATCGGCTTCGATCTCCGCAATGCGCATGAAATGGGGTGTCTTCACAGGTGTCCACCAGATGCCTACGTACTGACCACGAAACCAGCTGTAGCGACCCCAAGCCGCAACGGTCCAAGACTATTCCCTACGCTTCCTGATAAGGTGATGCTGTGGGCGGATGTCTGGGTCCGGTACACTCCATGGTCCAAAGAAGACCGGGGAGGTCGAGCATGAGACTCTGTAATTCGTGCCACATACGAATAACGTCCCGAATCGCCCCACTGCGCTAGGTGCTCAAGGTCCTGAGGCTTGTTGAGGCGACTCGTGGCTCGTATCGGCAATGCAAGACTGGTACGCTCCGTACGGCGCTTGACCCTCAAGGTGAGGGCCTAGCCTTGGGTCTTGACATCCTATGCCTCATTAGTATCAGTGACCTGACTGCGATCATCAGCACCAGCGTCCTTGGCCTCAAGTTCGTCGATGCTGTCTCCAACCGTTGCCAGAATAGCGCTTACATGCTGCTGCACCTGCAATGGGCGAATTCTGTCCCACCAAATCGCATCTTGAACTTCCCTGTGGTTTGGACGAGGCTCTCCTGCGCTTTGCGCCAGGTAAATCTCGTGGGCGGCTACGGTGCCTGCGTAACGGCCCACGTGCCTGGGCTGAGCAATATGTAGACCAGTTTCCTCTGCAACCTCAAGTACGACCCGCCTCGCTGGGTCCTCCCCAGCCACCATGCGACCGCCGGGCAGGGACCACTCATTCTGGCCGTTGTGCTTAACAAGCAATATCTCGTGGTCTTGGTTGACCACCACGGCGGTAGCTCTCATATAAAGTGTCTTGCGCCTTTGCTGCGACCGCCCACGCCTTCGATTGGGATTGCCTCTGCTCATTTTTCTCTCCTGTGGCTCCCACGACGATTCATGACGTCATGCTCTTGACGAGCGTACACTTATCGACTACCTCCCGCAACCGAAACGTGGTCTCAGCCAAGCCTCTGAGGAAGCTTCGCGGAGTGCCGATCTGAGAGGCATCTCCGCTCTTTCGCATCTGCGGCAACGGTCGCCCGAAGTGGTCTCCAACCTGGAAAGCACCGCACGGTTCCCAATGGCCCAGGACAGTGACATGCTCGCTTCACCCCGGCTGAGCTTGTTGCAGCGCCCAGACCCGGTCTATTATGTCGTGAGTCCCAGACTGACAGGAGGTCTCTGACAGACGTGCCTACACTTGAGGTTGTTTCTCTCCAAGACGCACAGCTTGAGCTATCTCTGACCGGGAAACGCGGCGTGATAATGCGCCAGTACATGGACTACATCGGACAACTCGAAACTGGTCAGGCCGGCAAGCTCATCCCGGACGATGGCGAAACCACGGCTGCCATCCGTCGCCGTCTCGGCGCTGCGGCGCAGCTGTTGGGTAAGAGTCTCGTCGTGAACCGACTGGGCGACGTGGTCTTCTTCTGGGAAGAGGCCAGCAGCCCTGCCCCGCGCCGGAGGGGTCGGCGCAAGAAGACCAGCGTCGAGACCGAATAGCACCGGCAGAAGGGGTGCCACTGGGTGCACGGTCCCTAACCGGCGGCCCGACGTGGCGACCGCAGAGCGCTGAAGCGGCCCAGCAGCAAGACTCTGGATGGGAACGGACGCCGACTCCCGGTGAGTGCGACGAGGCGGGACGGTAGACGGCGGCAAGCGCATCACGGGCGCGGTTGTGCTGTTCGTCCTGCCAATACCACGCCGTTTGCCAGCAAGGGGAAACTCGACTGCAATGAGGTGACTGACACTTTCTGGGTGATGAATCCATCCATGAGGTCAAACTGCGTGGAAGGCCTCAAATAGCAGATGCCGACTCTCGCATCTCAGGCACGGAGGAAGGTGATGAACACCGACGACTCGGCCCTGCTAGCAGGCAACGCTGTGGTCGCCTTCGTGGGGGTGCTTCTGACAGCCCAATCCTGGAGCATATCGGATGGCGTCTATGAGTTGCCCTTCAATGTGACGATCCCCGCCTTCCACGATGCCGTATACGTCGCCATTGGCGCGTTCCTGTTCATATCTTCGTTCGCCCTCGCCTTGGCATCCCAAGTGCGGCCACTTCGATGTCGCGCCATTCGTGCCAGCTGGCCCTTCAAAGTGCTCATGGGGCTGTTGATATGGGTCGCGTTCATCGCAAGTTGGCTGGGTGCGACCGCTGAACTTCCTTTCGACCAGTGGTGGTCCATGGTTCTGTTCTTCGGCGGATTCACGTTCTTCCTGTTCCTTGGCTACAGGTTAGTCAGGGCTGGATTCCAGCTAATCTGCCAGCCGTGGACCAGTCCATAGGATCGATAGGGAATCGCAGTGCCCAACGGAGGTGAGCATTACGAACGCCTGGGTGTCTGTCCGCTATGTGGAAGTACCAGCATTCGCATCAGGCGGCGGAGACACCATCGTCTGCTGTGGAGATGTCGCAGATGCAACCGAGTGTTCGGGACCCCCAGGGTAGCTGAGTGCATCATTCCACCGGGACACGATGGGAGAGGCCTTGTCCATGCCGAATCAATCCCAGAGATGGAAAGACGTGGCAGGCGGCATAAGACAAGAGGTATCCGACTCTTTCGTAGTTCATTCTCCCGAAGAGCTGCTACCGCCGCTGTCCTGGCCCTTCTACTGGGGGCTGTTGGGTACCTGGTATTCATGGCTGAATTTGGGCGCGATAGCGGAGGGATTGATCAACGGCCCGGATTGGACGAATCTCTCGCACCGGCTGCTCTTCAGTCTCCAACTCCCAGTAGCACAGTTGCGAATCGGGCCACTCCAAGCTCGCCCACAACGGCGGGAGCTGTTCAAGCCAACATAGCTACGCCGACGTCGCCGCCCACCAGCATACCCGCGCCATCCGACACGGCTACTCCTCCGCCGACCGTTACACCCGCGCCAACAGTTGCGCCGACACCGCCGCCGACCGATGCACCCACGCCCGCCAACACGCCGACGCCTATACCGACCAGCACACCCTCGCCCACAAACATGCCTCCACCCGCTGTCAGACTTGCTTTTCATGCTGAAGCAATGGTCCTCGGGTTTTGGTCTGACGGTACGGCCGATGCCAAGATAACAGCGACGCTGCGCAACGACGGCACGCTCCGGCTAGATGGCGCCCAAAAGGTAACAGCGGCCTGCATAGCGGATGGCGACCCGAGGAGAAACTGTCGCGAGGAACTGACCCTGTCTCTGCCCGACGGATACGCGCCAAGCTCCGAGAGCTTCACCTTGCGGCTCCCCATGGGCGTGACGACCTTGGAGTTCGACTACGGCGGCGACGAGCCGTTGACCTTGTATGTGGACGTGCCCGAACGCATCCTGGGAGTCGACCGTGAGGTCTGGGAGTGCTATGCCGACCGTCCGCCTGAAGGCTTCGCTCTCGGACCCCACAACGACTGGGTGGCTGGGTGCGGCGGTTGGGGAAAGCCGACAGTTGAGAAGTGGCTCAACGACGTCCCCGTCAAGGTGTGGGCAACCGGTGACTCGGACCATATTGCAGTACTCGAAGCCATTCTGTCGGAGCTATCCCCCATCTTGAATTTGGAGTTCGAGTGGGTGGATGCGGAGGAGGAGGCGGACTTCAAGGCGTACGTGGGGGTGTCGCGTTCCGAGGCTGACTCCCTCGGCGTTCGCGACCCCTTCTATACGGAGGACGCTTGGGGGTTCGCAGGTGCGAACGTGAACTCTGGTGAAGCCACATCAGGGGATATGGTCATATGGCTTGAAGAAGACGTGTCGATCGATGAGATCAGGGCGGTGACCATACACGAGGCGCTGCACGCCCTCGGTCCCATTGCTCATAGAGTCCCCTTGGGCCATAGCTCTCGGCCTCTGAGCGTCATGGAGGTTGCGAAGCTGGGCGCCTTGATTCCACGAGAAAGGCAGCTACTCGAGCTCAACTCCCACCCGCTGGTGCGTCCCGGGATGTCCATGGATGACGTCCGGAAGCTGATCGTGCTCACTGAAGAGCTCTTGGACTACTCGCTGATCGAATCGGAGGCTACACCTGCCGATCCCCTCGATCTTATCTGGAGGGCCTACGTCGAGCTGGAAAGGGCGGGGTCTGCGAGCTTTCGCCTGAGCGGGGGCGCGTGTAATCGCACTTTCGGTGTCAGGAGAGATCCGATAGAGATGTCGATCGGGGATTTCAGCCTGCTAGCAGTCCGTCCGAGGATCATCTGACGGTGCTTGCGGGTCAGCGACAATGGATCGCGACAACTGATTTTGCCGGTTGGCCCGGCCGGGCCACAGATAGCTTGCGATTAGCGCCGTGCTCACTACCCGGCAAAGTTCCTGATGCGTTGGGCTGGCCCATCGCCCCGTGCTTTCTTGTGCAGATTGCCCCCCAAAGCGGAACAGTTTGAGCAGGTTGTGGCCGGTGCAGATCAGCGACCATTCGCCGTTCACCTTGTCCAGTCCCCTTAGCAGGAACTGCCGGAATCCCCGGCCCTGCTTGATCTGTCCGAACACCGGCTCCACAGTTTGCATCCGCAAAGCGCAGCGCTCCCGACCCCGGCTGGTCTGTAACTTCCGTCGCATCCGATCCCTGGGAGACAGATGGCTGGGTATGCGACCTCGGGGCGCGGGTGGTACAACCCGGCCGTGGCGGGTCTGCTCCGGAGCGACGAACGGGTCCACGCCCATACCATAGAGAGCGTCGACTGCCTTTGCCGAGTAATAGCCAGCATCGGCGGACACTTCTCTGGGAACTGCACCGACGTTGTCGATGGTCTCCTCTATCATCGCCGCAGCCTGTTGCTTATCCGAAGTCTGGTTGGTGGCCCGCGCCGCCACGATCACCTGGTGAGCGCTGTCCACCACCGCCTGACAGTTGTACGCTTGCAGGAAGTCCTTTCCTCCAGGTGCGGGCATGATGCGCGACTCGCTATCGGTGAAGTTACGCTGGGCCTTGTCGTCGGGCACCCCCGGGTGCTTACCACCTTCGGTCTCGGCCTGTTCAGCAGCCGCCTGCGCCTCGGCTTCCAGCGCCGCCATCGCTTCCCGTATCTTCTCCAACCGACCCTCTCGAAAGGCCAACTCCTGGGGCAACTCATCTCCACGCTTGTCTTTGCCATACAGCCGGTCTTCCTCATCATCCGCTGCCTGGGCCTGTCGCAACAACTCCGCTACCTCCGCCGCCAACTGCGCTGCCTCCTCCTTCATCCGTTGGTAACTCATCGCCTTATGCTTCGATGCGTTGGCCTTGACCTTTGTGCCGTCCAGCGCCACATGCCCCAGCTTCACCAGCCCCGCCTGCTGGCACAACGCCAGTACCTGTATGAACAGGCCCGACAGCGCATCCAGATTATCCTTGCGAAAGTCGGAGATGGTCCGAAAGTCCGGTGTGTTGTTCGCCGCCAACACCCTGAAGGCGATATCCTCGTGGAGGCGCTGGGCGATGCGGCGTGAGGACGACACCCCGACGCAGTAGCCGTAGAGCAACACCTTGACCATCATGCGTGGATGATACGGCGGCCCGCCACGACGTTCCCGCTTGTACCGAGCTGTGACCTCCGACATGTCCAACTGGTCCACCACGTCGGATATGAAGTAGGCCAGATGGTCGTCAGGCAGCCACTCCTGCAACGCCGCTGGCATCAGCAACTGCTGGTCCGGTTCGTAGGGAAGGTAGGTCTTGCTCATCGACGACTCCCTGCTACTGGGACTGGCAACATCATACCCCCAAACACTCGCCAGTCGTGTTTCTCGGACAGGCTGCTAGGCAACTGGCCAGGGCTTGATCCAGGCTTGGTGCACCTGAACATCCACCCTCGCCAGTTCTACCTAGCCTATTCCAGAGAAGACGAAGAATGGACCCACTGGAGACTGTCGCCGCAGGGAAACTGGGAGAAGGTAGACAAAGTTACCGTCTCGGGCGCCAACCCATACTGGCTATGGAACGGCAAACTCCTCTCAGCACTTCGCAGTGTTCTCTGGGACGGCTCCAACGAGGACATAGGTGTGGAAGAGACCCCTGACGGGAACCTTCGTCTCCAGGTCACTTTGGACGAATCATACGGGTATATGTGGGACTGGACAGGGAGAGATTCGTTGGACTTGGCACTCGTCCTGGATCCCGAGACATACGCAATGGTGGGATACAGCTGGGAGCTGCACGAAACTCCAGGCGCGGACCCCGACGCATGTCTCGCCTACAAGGAAGTGGGAACCGACGGACGCCTCGGCGTCGATATAGCTGAACTCCTGGACGACCCGAAGGTCGAATCGGACGGAGAGCTTGACGATCCGCTCGGTCTCGTATGGCGGGCCTACTTCGCACTGGAACGGGCGGAATCTGCGAGCTTCCGCCTGAGCGGCGGGTGGACCGATAGAGGGTGCAACCAGACCTTCGGTGTCAGGAGAGGCCCTATAGATATGGCGATTGGGGACTTCACCGTGTTCAATGACGATCCCGCCCTGATATTCCTGGACTTTCACACCGATCAATTCTACATAGTCTACTCCCAAGAAGATGGGGAGTGGACCCATTGGCGGCGCATATCTGGAGCGACTTGGGAGAAGGTCGAAAGGGAAACAGTCGTAGATGCCAGTTCCTATTGGCTGTGGAACGGTAAGCTTCACCGGGCCATGCTTTCCGTCCTCAATGACGGACTTCCAGAGGATATAAGTGTAGACGAGACCGTCGACGGGAACCTGCGTATACAGGTCACGCTGGACGAGTCCTATGTCAATCTCTGGGAGTGGGAACCTATCGACAAGTCTTTGGACCTCACCCTCGTCGTGGACGGCATGACTTTCGCGTTGGAGGGCTACACATGGGAGTTGCACAAGAACCCCGAAGTGCACTCCGGCCCATGCCTCACATACAAGGAAGTGGCGACCGATGGACGCCTCGGCGTCGACATAGAGGTGCCCGAATCCGTCAGGAACGAACTGACTGCCTCGCCCTGAACTGCCACCGACAGAAGCTCGGCGCCATCAACCGGGCGCCCGTCGTCGATCCAACGGAGCTGGCGACATCCTCGGTGAGCCTCACACGACGGTCCGCCGCACCTTAGCCGATCTGCTGGCAGAAGGCATCGTTGGGGGAGTGAGCCACGGCACCGCCCACCTGCCGTCGAGCCAGAGACGCCACCTGACGACTAAGGGCGTCGGCGAAGCTGCTTGGGTGATCAGCTTCGCCAACCCTCGGACTTCGTACAAGCCTACCTCGCGTCCAGGGAATGGCTCATGCTGATCATCCGCAGGATGGACGCCGTGGGACGAAACTGGAGATGGCGGGTATTGTTTGGAACTAGCATTCACAAGACAGGGAGGACGAGCACATGGTAAGCAAAGAACGAGACGTAACAGACAGATTTAGTCCCTTGATGTTCATGGCGCACTCCTTAGAAGCAATCGCCATAGTTATGTTCTTGGTGATGGCTCTTGGGATGTTTGGGCAATCGTCGGAAGATAGGCTTGACGTACTTGAGGTGGTGGGCATATTGGTGCTATTCGCGTGGCTGATTAGGAGAATCGACAAGGTTGTACAGATTGTAACATACCCCCTAGATTCACTCCTAAATGGACTATTGAGGTCTTTGGCGAATGTCGCACCGGCCGGGTCTTCAAGCTACGAGCCGATTGAGCTTGAGGACCTATGTAGTTGGCACAAGGGTGTCTTTTTCGTGGCCATCGGGGTCTTCATGGTGGTCTCGGTGGGAGTATTAGTGATTCTTTCCATGTTCTCCCTAGCTGAAGGTTCTCCAGTGACGTCAACCGTTTGGGATTGGACGTACCGAACTACGGTGGCGATATTGGGTGTATGTCTCATGTGGATGCTAGCAACGCTATTCCATGCGCGTCGGCGATGCGCCGGCAAATCGCCCCAGTCAAGGGACACAATTCCGTGACTGGGAATGCAGTAGGGGTGCTCATGCTGAGCCCCGTCGAGGTATGAGCGGAGGGTCCCCCTGTGTACCTTCCAGGGAGTGGTTGATGCCGCTCATTCGCCGGATGGACGGCGATGGCAGGGCCCGCCTCGATGTCCCCCGGCATCGACGGGCTCTGGACCCCGGTGGAGTTCCCCCGCAGGACACGCTTCGACGCCACCATCACCCTGCACGACAGCCGCAGCTTTTGGGGTGCTCGCCCTCCAGATCGCAGTCGTCGCACAGAGCCCTGGCGAGCTATCTCCACCGCAAACCCAGCGTGAGCACTCGCCTCAGCCAGCGCAGCCGCCTTGCCTTGGCCAATGCTGATGCCAGCGCCTCCTTCCGCCATCTCAGATGGTCCTCCCTGCGCGATGCGTCGAGCGGTTCCGTCTCCGGCGGAAGCGTCAGGCCGAAGTCTCCGATCATGGCGACCTCCAGCTCCCAACGGCGTGCAGCAGTCCTGGCCCGGTCAACTCGGCCGCCCTTCGTGTTGTCCCGGGTCCGAAGCCCTCGCCACTCGGCGACCAACGGAGCAGCAGGGCCAAAGGCGTGCTCCTCGTCAGGCTGTGCCTCCAACGTGACTACCCCGGCATCTGGCATCCCGTGATCCCGTCGTGGAGGCCGCCACCGTTGCAGTCCGTCATCGTCATCACCGACCGAAGGAGCCCTGCCCGGTTGCCTGTCCTCGTCCTCCGGTGCGCCGGCCTGTCGTTCCAACTGCGCCAATTGCTCCCCCAGTGCTTCGACGGTCTCCCTCAGAGCACGACTCTCTTCCTCCAGCGCCGTCACCCGTTCTTCCAGCGCCGCCAGCTCTTCCGAAACATCGCCGACGTCATCACCGTCCGAGTCATCGCCATCAGCTGTAAAGGGCGGAGTAATAATGTACCGGCATGGCGGGTGAAGGCGTAGAGATGTGGCGCCGCAAAACCGTACCACCCGCCGCCTTCCATAGAGTTTTGGGCAACTCTATGGAAGGTGCAGAGGATGTACAAGGTGGAGTTGTACGCGCGGGTGCGCCGGGCCTGCATGGTGGAGGGGATGAGCACGCGGGAGGCTGCCCGGGTGTTCGGGCTGCACCGGGACACGGTGCGCAAGATGCTTCAGTACTCGGTGCCACCCGGGTACCGCCGGCAGTCACCGCCCCGTCGGCCGAAGCTGGACCCGTACGGCGGGGTGATCGACCGTATTCTGGACGAGGACCGTAGCCTCCCGAAGAAGCAGCGTCACACCGCGAAGCGGATCTACGAGCGTCTGAGAGCCGAGCACGGCTTCGACGGAAAGTACACGATAGTCAAGGACTACGTGCGCGAGCGTCGCCGCCGGACGCGAGAGATGTACGTTCCGCTCTCCCACCCACCCGGAGATGCCCAAGCGTTCTGCTCAGGTAGGGGCAGATAGGGCGGGCGGGCTCGCGAGCGGTCGAGCGGGGTGGATCACGCGGGGGGGGGCGGCGTGTTTTTCGCACTAGGTTGCGGTGGTCGGCGTGCTGACGCCCGCCGCCGTCCACGCTCTCGACCGGGGCCACGTCTCGAAACAGGCGGCAAATGACTGGCGCGGCAACGGTCGGGTTGGCTTTGGCCCCGCCTTCGGTAGCATCGTCATGGTCAACGTCGTCGTGGGAGCGCTCGCATGGAAGGCGTGGGCGAGTCGGACGGGAGACGGAGGGAGGGTCATGACTCTAGAACAGCCGCAGAACAGAATCAGCCAGCTACCGGTGCTGCAAGCGGGCCGAGGACTCGCGGGGTCCTTTGAGTCGGCTAGACCAGCGACACCAAGCCCCACCGTGCCGGCCGCCGACAGAGTCGCGGCCGACCACTTCCAGAGCCGCAGGCAACGGCCATGGCGAGACACCTCACTCGCCGTTCAGCAGCGAGTGAGGTGTCCCTGCCAGGTCAGACGGCCCCACATACTGAGGGCCCTGATCACGCTGTGGTCGCGTTTCATCCGTTTCGCGCTCCCTTCTTCAACTCGGCCATCGCTCCATCCACGATTCTGCCAAGGCGCTCTTCATCCATATCCAACGGGCCGTTGGCTTCGATGTCTTCCTGTACCTTCTCGAGGACATAGGCGTGTTCGTGCGTGATGGTAAAGGTCTGAATACGGCCAGGAATATGAAGGAAGCTGAGAATTCGAGCCGCGATCTTTGACTTTAGTTGGCCTTCGTCCCACTGTTGCAAGTTCGCACCTCCGTCGTTGCGACAAGCCGCGATGCCGTCTACTAGGGAAAAGTAGACTGAACCGCTGACTCATCGGGATTCCGAGGAACCGTATCAGTAATCAAGGGGTCTCGAAGGTGCCACCGTGAACCCACTTTCTCCAATGCCCCTGTAACTACTATGTTCGCCTTGTCACGGTGCGCTTGAATCGCAAGGTTATAGTCTGACGGACTCAGATTCGCCGTGACGGAGCGGAGGTTCCCTCCCTCCTCCACAATCGTCCGGAGCGTGATGTTGCCGTCAGACTCCGACTCAGCACGGCGGAGCTGAGTTACAACCCCCACAAGTTGCGTGTTGGGCTGCGGGGCTGTTTCCCGAAACAGTCGTGCAGCGGTCTCAAGGCGATGCATCTCTGGTCTGACGAATTGAAAGACCTTGCGGGGCGACTTCACTGGGCGTGTCTTGGCCCAAGTAACCCCTATTCTCAACGACGAAACCGAAGTGCTGATCAGACCAGCCAGAGACTCGCACAGGTTCGCGCTGACGCCCCTTTTGACAACAGCATCCATGCTCTCCCGATCACTGGTGAGGTCGCCACTCTCCAAGACCTCCCGCGTGGTCGTCAGTGCTTCATCCAACCGCCTCGTCATGCGGCGGTGTTGCGGAGCGAGAAGATCATCTGGGTCATCCTCTATCGCTCCAACCCGTGCCGTCACGACTGGGGTGTACAGGACCACGACATAGCTGCCAGGTTCGGTATGCCCCAAACGGACCTGATTCACGAGGGCGGTCACCGACCTATTGCTGCGATACACTGCCTGGGGGGTGCTCAGGGAACAAGCTGTGGCGGTGAGCATGTCCCGAACTCCACTTATCAGGTCGTCGGCACTCCCAAGTGGAATACTGTCTCCATCATCCACCCGGACGCGAACAACATCACGGTCAATCGTCAGAAGGTCACGGTACACATCCAGCGGCTCAGAGTCGCCGACGCTGGCGAACATCTCTAGGAGACTCCACACAACTTGTGCGTAGTCGCCCAATTCTTCGATGTCTGGCAGTATGAGTTCGGGCAGACCGTCAGCAATATACACTGTGGAGTAGTCACGATACGGCTCAGACTTGCGCCATCCCATATCCTCGGCAAATCTGACGAGGGCTGTAGGCGTGACATCCCGAAGAGCATCTGGTCGTCCTATCCCTGCTTCCACTAGATGCTCCCCTTCCTTGATTGCTCCATGAGGGATTGAAGACCGGACGGGGCGAACACATTGCACTGTGGTATGCGCACCGTGACCGTATGCTGGTTCGCCACAGGTCCACATCCCTTCAAGGCAAGCCAGTACGCGCATCGCCGCAGAGTTAGAGCGTCGGCAGTCTGGCTGAACCATTCCTCCTCTTCCGGCGGCATGTCCAAGACGACGAGCAGCCTCGGAGTCTGCGTCGCCATCCTCAACAGATCATAGTTGCGAACCTTCAGCGGGAAATGGAAAAAGCCTTCGGAATCCGGGGAGCCCAATTGGGTTGTTGCCTTCGCCTGAACGTGGATGCCCGGTCGAAGGACACCACCAGCCTGAACCTGTATGTCTACGCCATCTAGGTCAGGGTAGGGGTCTGCGGTGGTGTATCCAGCCATCGCTGCTACCGCATGGATGTAGGCCTTGGACAATGCCTCTTTGCGGTATTCTAGCGTCAGCACGGCGTCTTGCAAAGGGTGTTTCTCTGCCCCAGTAACTGCTCTAACGTCCGGCACTATAGCTCAAGCAGGATCGTAGGGCCAGCAGAGACCTGCAGCGTGTTCACAGCCCTCTTGAGAGGGCGGCTAGGGGCCTCAGCGCCGTCCCCGCACCGCTGAGCTGTCGGTGCTACTCGGATACGGAATCGGCACGGCAGCGGCGGTTTCCCCATTCACACCCCCTTCGAACACCTCGACGCGCAGATCCCGGGCTACGAGCAGTCGTGGGGCAGGGACGCGCCATACTCAGCTTCGCGGGCGTGATTCAGCCAGCAGTTGTACGTGTGGTACGCCTCGATATGCCGATCGTAGGCCGCCGTCACCGCCGCGTACTGTGGGCCCGCCGGACAGACCGTTGCATCGGGAGCCCCGCAGACCCTTTGCCGCACGTCGCGGTAGGCTTGCGTGGAGGCCCTGAACGCGTCCCTCGCGTCGAGCACGGCGTCTCGCAGCGCGGCGTTCTCCATCCGAACGTTCTTGTGGAGGGCCGTCAGGTAGCCATCGACGCCGTCTTCGTGAACCCAGCAGGGATCGGGGTCTTCACTATCACTCGCGTCGCCTTTGGGCAGATAATAATGGACGCCGTTCACCACTCTGACTTCGATCACCCTGTGGGCGGCGCCCCAGTCGAATTCGCCGGGGTCGTCGCCGGGGACCGTGCCGCGTCGGCACTTGAACATGAGGACGGTGCCGACCACTATGTCGGCGGGGCGTATGTCAGTTATGACCGTGGCCTTGTCCAGACAGGTGATCTTGGGTTCCATGCTGCCGGTGCATTTGAACCAGACGGTCATAGTACCGCCCGGCTCCAGCAGCAACGGCTCGCGCCGCACCTTCAGCTCTTCTATCTCGGCCTCTAGGTCCTGCTTCTGTTCGCTCAGGCGGTCAATGGTGAGTCGCAGGCTGTCCATTGAGCCAACCCTGCCCTCAAGTGATCTGGCCCGCGTCAGGGCCTCTGACCGCTGCTTCTGCGCCGTTTCGAGTTCGAGGCTGAGGCTTTCCATGCGGCCTTCCAGCCGCTCGTTGATGCGCTTCAGCACGTCCATGTCGTCCCGCATGGTATCCGTGTCGGATTGCATCGTGCTCATGCTGGACTGCATCTCGGCCATCTCGGTTTCGAGCTCGGCCTGTCGTCCTCGGGCTTCGTCGCGCTCCAGCGTGACGGCTCGCAGGTCGTCGGTAAGCGCGTCGTGGTCGGCTCGCAGTGTGGCCATGTCCACCTGCTGGGTCTCGTGCTCGACGCGGAGCGCTGCGAGGTCGTCCAGCGTGCCCGCGTATCGTGCCTCCAACTCGGTGTACTCGGCGTCCAGCGCCGTCTTCTCGGCGCGGGCGCTGTCGAGACCCCGGATGGCGGCGTTGTGGGCGTCGATGGCCTCGTTCCGTTCCTGAATGGCGACGTTGCGGCCGGCAATGGCCGCGTCGCGCTCCCGGGCGCGTGACGCGCTCTCGGAGAGCAGTGACGGCAGGACGAAGACAACGAGGACTCCGACCGCCAGCACGGGGACGGCCAAGGCCACGAGCGCCGCCACCGCCGTCAGGCGGCGGCGCTTGCGGCGCGGGGATGGAAGTGGTTCCTGCTGACTGCGGGCGCGTGGCGGGCGGCGTGGCGGCTCTCTGTCTTTCGATTCATCGTCGGCTTGTACCTGACGGGCCTGTTCGGCAGCGGCCCGGTCGGTCAAGACGCGCTCGCCGACCTGACGCGCACTCGGATGCCGCGCCGGTTCCGCCTGCTCTACATCATCCTCGTGTGCCTGCGGCGCGAGCCCCTCGTAGACCTCCCGCCGGACACGGGCCCTCTCGGCCTCTTCCGCCTCTCTGGCCGTGGGCGGCTGCTCCGACATGGCGGCAAAGGTCTTGCCCGTTCCCATGCAGTTGGGGCAGCGGAGCCACTGGCCGCCGATGGTCTCAGACCAGCGCGAGATGATCTGCCCGTGGCCGTCGCACATACTGCACGACACGGACTCAGGGGGCGGTTCGCCGAGCAGGGTTTCGTAGGCGGCGTGGAGTTCCTCGTAGTGGGATGCCGCGCTGGAGTCGTCGCTCCGGTCCGGGTGATGCTGAAGAGCGAGTCGGCGATAGGCTCGCCGAATCTCTCTGTCGGATGCGTTGGGGCCGACCCCAAGAACTTCGTACGGGCTCACGGGGGGTGCCTCCCGGCAGGACGTTTCCGTCGCTCACCTGTCACAACGAGCTGCCGGGTACGCATGGCCTACCGGGAGACGCGCATACGCGAGCAACGAAGACGTATGCGCGCTCCAAATCGGCAGTGGGGGTTCGCTTTGTCGGGAACCCGCTCGTTGTGACGGGCGGGAAGATATCAGGAAATCAGGCGCTGGACAACCGTAGCCGGCATCCCATCCGAACCTTAGGCGTCAGCCCGTGGGAGGTCGACAACTGGGGGCAAGGCAGATAGACTGACGCGGTTCCACCAACCCAACTGAGATAGAGCTATTCGGCTGCGCCACTGTCTTATGACGTCCTGACAACCCCCACATCTTCGTGATCGCTCTCGAGAGGGCTCTCGACGTAGATGAACCCCGCGCCGACTAAAGAGGCGACAGAATGAGGCAAACTGTAGCACCTAACTCTTTTGGCGCTGGTACCCCCAGCGGGCGCCAGTAGTCGAGCTGCAGCTCCAAGCTCCAGCCTTCCGCAAACGGACTTCAGTTTGTGATACGGTGAGTGCGGAGGTGTGTGATGAAGTACGCAGCTAGGTACGCCGTACGTCGAACCCTGTTCTGGCTATTCGTACTGGCCGTGGTCTGCCTCGGAGTCTACACTGTCGATTTCTACCAGCCTCCCCAACTGTTCCAAGCAGACTTCGGCATCACCGGATACGAAAACTACGAGCTCTACGAATGGCTGACAACCTGGGATTATCTCGACCCCCTCTTTTTCGGAACGTACGTAGCCGGCATCCTCGCGCTCGCGCTACTCGCCATCGCATTTGCATGGCTCATACCCAACGTCAGAATTCGGCGCATTGGATACCTTCTGCTAGCCGCCTTCGCCATAACCGGCATTAGCCTGGCCACCCTCGCTTTCGTCGACCAGCAGAGAAAGACCTATACCTGCGAGCAATGGCGAGGCAATCCCAAGGGACACTACTACCCGGTGGAAATGGACTGCGACGAGTTCCGCGAGTGGATGGAAAGGAGCTTCTAAGCGCATTCCATGAAGCACGCTGCCAAGTACATCGCGCGTCGAACCATACGGTGGCTCTTCGTACTGGTCGCAGGTTCTTTGATGGCTGCGGGTTTCGTCTGGTATGGGCCAGGTGACCCCTTGACCACCATCTTGCCAATCGGGCCTCCGCTTTCTCAGGAATGGAGCAGTCTTTGTAAGACGCGACCCCTCGATGTCAATGTATCTGATGCAGTCTGGGACGACTTCTGCCGACCTCTAGAAGAAGGAGAGTAGGGAAATTGGTGCAGCGAGCGCGAGACGCGATGGGTGCCAGACCCCGAGCCGGAAGTTTGGGGCTCTTGAAGCGACACCGGCAACACCCGGTTCAGCGGTCTGACGCGGGAGAAGGAACAGGAGCGGACGAGCTCCTGGAACAACCGTCAGACCCGATGGGTGGCTGACCCCGACCCTGAGACGTGGGGGCCGTGGACGCGTACGGGCTTCCCTACTACGAGTCACCCGATGCGCGCCACAAGGGGGCACAATCGCCCACTCAGGTCGCATGAGTCGTGTACTCGTGGTAGGGAGCGTCGGCACTGTATCACAAGAGAGAGTCTTGCGCGATGGCTAGGCAGAACTTCCACAACCGGACGCTGTGGACGGGCGACAACTTGGACGTTATGCGCGGTCTGAACTCCGAGACGGTAGACCTCATCTATCTGGACCCGCCGTTCAACTCGAACCGCAACTACTCGGCACCCATCGGTTCAGAAGGCGCGGTAGCGGCGTTCAAAGACACATGGAGGCTCTCGGACGTCGACCTCGCGTGGCATGGGGAGATAGCAGAAGCCAACCCCGCGCTCTACGCCGTGATAGATGCCGCGAGACAGGCGCACGGCAAGGGGATGCAGTCTTACCTGATCATGATAGCCGTGCGACTGATCGAGATGGAGCGGCTGTTGAAGCCTACCGGAAGCGTCTATCTGCACTGTGACCCAACGGCCAGCCACTATCTGAAAATGGTCATGGACACGGTTTTCGGCGCGTCGTCGTTCTGGGCGGACATAACGTGGAAGCGAACCTCGGCGCACAACGACAGGCTCGGAGTCCGACACGATCCTGATGTATGGCGGGGCAAAGCAGAATCCCGACGCGGTGCGCGTGGCCCTGGACGAAAAGAACGTGTCGTCCAAGTATCGGTACCACGATGACAGAGGCCGCTACCGCACAGGAGACCTAACAGGCGCTGGCACACGGGATGGGGAATCGGGCGAGGCATGGCGGGATTTCGACCCTACTCCCAAGGGCCGCCATTGGGCGGTCCCAAAGAAGGGCGCATACGCTCAATACCTTGAGACGTTGCTACCTGGCTATATCAGCATTGCCAACGCCCACGACAGGCTTGATGCGCTGGACAAGGCGGGGATGATCCACCACTCGTCAAAAGGCGGAATGCCTGCGCTCAAGCGCTACCTGCCGCCAAATGCGGGCCAACTGCCCGGCGACATCTGGACAGACATCAACGTGGTCAACGCGCGGGCGAAGGAGCGAGTCAACTACCCGACTCAGAAGCCGTTAGCCCTGTTGGAGCGCATCATCAAAGCCAGCAGCAACGAGGGCGACGTGGTATTCGACCCATTCTGCGGCTGCGCAACGGCCCTTGTTGCGGCTGAGAAGCTGGAGCGCAAGTGGGTGGGTATCGACCTGTCACCGATGGCAAAGGTTCTAGTCAAGAGGCGCATGAGGGAAGAGTTGGGGCTGTTCAGCCTCCGCACTGTCTACCTTGACGACATTCCCAAGCGTACCGATCAGGGGAAACTACCGCCCGCCAAGACACACAAGAATACCTTGTACGGGAGGCAGGCAGGGCATTGCGCGGGCTGCCGGACGCTTTTCGAGATACGCAACTTCACGATAGACCACATCGTCCCCCGCTCCAAGGCCGGGACCGACCATATCGACAACCTTCAACTGCTATGCGGGGCGTGCAACAGCATGAAGGGGACGCGCTCGCAGGAGGAGTTTCTGGCGGCGCACAGACCCGAACTCGCGCAGGGTCGACATCTTACGGTAGCGTGGTCAGCGTCCCTCATCCGACGCGCCCGGCTCTTCAAGCGCGCCACGGCCAGACCAAAAGAACCCCAGGGACCTGACGTACTCCGCCAGGTCGTGGGCTCCCATCGGCTCGGACGCCCGTCAGAGACGCGGAGATTTGACACCGATTCGAGGTGAGCCAGAGCCGCTCGGCCTCCGCCACCGCCAGGCCAGAGGACAGAGGAGGTCCTGCGCCTCGCGCCCGTTGTTTAGCAGCACAACAGCGCCGCAGTGGGCGACGGTCGGGAGGCGAGCAGAGTCTAGGGACTCTCTGAATAAGTCCTGATGGTTTTGTGGCATAGTAACAAGCGTCATAGCTGACCAGGGAGGATAGGAAGCCATGAGCCAGCCGACGTTTGCGGACTTGGGAATATGAGGGCGTGGCCCCCACCGCGACCACCCATTTCAGTGTCCGCCACAGCGTGTCCCTGATCGCGCCGTGAATCTTCCCTGAGCCCCTTCATCTCGCCCTCCCTTTACGGTGTAACTAACGTGGTAGCTATGGCCGAATACAGCCATAGGCGCACCCTATTCGAATCTGAACGAGTAGAGTTTACAGTTCTTGAGGTAGAAGCGGAGCTTGATCGTCTGGCCCGCCAGGCGACTGAGGTCGGACTCGCCGTTCCAGGAGACTACCTGGTCGAGGCCAGACTCGGTGATCGGGTCGGCGTCGTCGAAGGTGAAGCCCTCGATCTTCCTGTGGTTGAAGGTCAGCAGCTCGACGCGGAGCTCGCCGTGGCCGGGCCCGGCCGCGATGGGCGCGCGCGTCCAGTTCAGGTGCAGCCGTGAGCCGCTGAAGCTGAACGAGCGCGTGACGAGCTGGCCGAACGACTGCGGGCCCCGGGAGACCTCCTCCAGGTGCGGCGTACCGGTGACACTCCGCAGGTACTCGTCGGTCTCGTCGCGCTGTATCCATCCCTTGCCGCTGTCGACGGATACGAAGCCGTCGAGGCGCGACGTGGCCAGGCCTATGGCCATGGTCGCGTCGTCGCCGAGCTCGATCATGTGCTCCGGCGATCGGCAGTTGGTGCCGCTGTAGTAGGAAAGGACCTTGTCGCCGTGGACGATCGTGTCGTTGACGTAGACGCTGTCGTGATCGAAGTCGACCCGGCGCCCGCCGCGGTAGATGAACGGCTCGCGGTAGTTGCGCTCGAAGTGGACGCCGTCGCGGCTGACGACGAGCTCGGGGTGGTGCGTCAGGCTGGTGGTGCGGAATATCCATAGCAGGCCGAGGTAGAGGCCCTCGTACGGCGTCACGTTCAGCTCGTAGAACTCGGTGTCCGGGTAGTCGAGTGCGTCCGGCAGCAGGACGGTCTCGGGGTCGCTCCAGTGGATGGCGTCCGGGCTCTCGGCGCGGCCGATGATGCGCTTGCCGAGGGGCCCGCGCATGTGGTGGGTGTTCTCGACGTAGGCGGCGTAGGTCTCCCCTATCGGGTCCCATCCCATGAACCATGTCGGGCCCCAGCGGCCGATGGCCGGCGTCGTGTCGATGATCGGGTTGCCCTCGTACGGCGTCCAGTCGAACCCGTCCGGGGAGTAGTAGAGGTCGCCCACCATCGGGGCCGTCGTGTCCTTGGTCCAGGCGAGGTGCTTGTAGCGCCTGGAGGGGTCCCGCTCGTGGTCGTCCCTGAACGTGGGAGAGAGGCTGCCCGGAGGCAGGATGTTGTTCTGCTTCGACCCCTGGAACTCCACCAGTCCCAGGTTCGGCCTCTCCCAGTGTATGCCGTCTTCCGAGGTCGCGAGGCACCTCACCGGCTCGTCCTCGCCCAGGAGCCAGATGCCCCACGCCCCGCCTGTCTTCCTCTCCGGGTCGACGCGGAGGTTGACGCCGGTGTACCACATCCTGAACAGCCCCTCGTCATCGTCGTAGATGACCCTGCCGCCCGAGATGTGGTTGCCCTCCCAGGGCCGCTCGGCGCGGAGGACAGGGTTGTGGTCGGCCTTGACCGCGGGGTTCACGCCCTTCTTCGCGTCGGTCATGCTCTCGACCAGGTAGTCGTCCAGGAAAAGCTGCTTCCGGGAGCCGATGTCGATCAGGGCCATGTTTCTCCTCCCGCCGGTGAGGTGTGGGCGCTCAGCTTAACAGCATAGTGGATAGTGGGAAAGTGGATAGTGGATAGTTGGGGAGAAGAGTTTGGGCGTTGTTCGTGTGGGGGGGCGGTGACATAATGGGGGCGCGGCTTACTTCCAGGAGGTTGAGGCGATGGGAGACGGCGGCTACGACTTCACGTTGGTCCGGGCGGACCGGCTGATCGACGGCAGCGGGTCGGCGCCGGTCGAGCGGGGCGCGGTGCTGCTCCAGGGCGACACGATCGCGGCGGTCGGCGCCGAGGGGACGGTCGTCCCGCCGGAGGGCGCCCGGGTCGAGGAGCGGGTCTACGAGGGCGGGACGGTCATGCCCGGGCTCGTGGACTGCCACGTCCACCTGAACGGGATGGGCGACGGCCGGGTCGGCGACGAGCTGACCACCCTGCCCGACGAGGTGCTGGCGCTGCAGTCGGCTCGCAACGCGAGGGCGCACCTGTACGCCGGCGTGACGACCGTGCGGGACTGCGGCGCGAAGCAGCGGACGACCTTCCTGCTGCGGCAGGCGATCGAGATGGGCATCACCGTCGGGCCGACGCTCGTGCTCACGGGCCGGCCGATGGCGATAGTCGGCGGCCACCTGGGCTACTTCGGCATCGAGGCGACGGGCCCAGACGAGTGTCGCGCGGAGGTGCGGCAGCTCGTGAAGGAGGGCGCGGACTTCGTCAAGATCACGGCCACCGGCGGCAGCACGAGGACGTCGATCCCGGAGCGGCCCTCCTTCGACCTGGACGAGCTGAAGGCGATCTGCGACGAGATACACAAGTTCGGCAGGCACGCGGCGGCCCACTGCGTCTCGTCCCAAGCGATGCTCAACTGTCTCGACGCGGGCATCGACACGATCATCCACGCGCGGCACCGGGAGCCGGACGGCTCGTGGCTGTACCGCGAGGACGTGGTCGAGCGCATGGTGGAGCAGGGCGTCATGGCGAACTGCAACCTGGGCGGGTCGACCGTGCGCCGCCGGGAGCTTTCCGCGAAGGCGGAGGCCGGGGAGCTGTCCCCCGCGGAGCAGGCCGAGCTCGACGGCGCGATGAACGACAGGGACGACTACGTCGACGCGGTCCAGCGGATGCGCGCCGCCGGAGTGCGTCTGGCCTGCGGATCCGACTCGTCGTGGGGCCGGTACCCGATGGGGCTGTTCCACTGGGAGGTGGAGGCCCACGTCGACGCCGGGATGACGCCGATGGAGGCCATCGTGTCAGCCACGTCGGATTCGGCGAAGTCGTGTTGGATCGACGACCGGGTCGGGACGCTGGAGCCGGGCAAGCGGGCCGACGTGCTGGTCGTCAAGGGCGACCCGTCACAGGACATCACGGCGCTGGGCGACACGGTCGACGTGTTCCTCGGCGGCAACCGCGTCGACCGCGCGAACCTGGTGTAGCCCTCAGCGTCCGCCGCTCGCTTTGGCGTCACGGCAGGCGCCAGATTATCGCCTCGGCGCGCCAGTCTTCCAGGACGTTGGCGTTGGCGTCGAAGGGGGTGGCGCCGGTTACGGTGACGAGGGCGCCGTCGTCGAGGGCGACGCAGGCGGGGTAGCCGTGGCCGGAGGCGAGGTGGTAGGTCTCGGGGCGCCAGGTCTGGCCGTCGTCCTCGCTCACCTTGGCGCGGGTCTCGCCGGCTTCGTAGGGGTAGCGACGGTCGTGCACCATGACGACGCGCCCGTCGGGCACCTGCGCCAACTGGCCGTGGCACTCGCCGTAGGCGACTACCGGCCTGCCCTGCCCTGTCGTCAGCGGGCGCAGGTCCCGCCAGGTGCGGCCGTCGTCGTGGGAGTCGCCGACGAAGACGTGCTTGAAGGCGGTCGCCCCGGAGCCGGGCACGCCGGGCACAGGCGTGTTCGGACCCGCCGCCATCGTCTCGACGATCTCCGGCGGGTCGTCCGGGCGCCAACCGCGCTGGTAGCGGAACGCCCCGAGCAGCTTGCCGGACCGTAGCTGCAGGACGTGCGGCTCGTAGACGTCGTCGAAGGTCGCGTACGGCTCGCCCCAGGTGCGGCCCCCGTCGGACGACGGGAAGACGAGGTGTTCCTTGGGGCCATCGAGCTCGAATCCCGTATGTCGTGCGGCTGGCAGCAGGACGACGCCGGAGCGCGTCTGGGCGATGCACTCGAAGGAGCCGGCAATGCGTTCGTGCGGCGCGGCGGCGATGACCGACGGGCCGTCCCACGTCCTGCCGCGGTCTGACGACGCGAAGACGCGCAGCTCGTCGCGCCGTTCGGCGTCGTGGTCTGGGCCGACGGTCAGCAGGAAGGTGTCGTCTGCGAGGACGCCGAATCCGCACATGCGGGCGGAGCCGGTCGGCGCCATCGGCCTGCTGTCCCACGTGCGGCCGCCGTCGGTGGAGCGGAACAGGCGCTCGGGGTTGAAGTGGCCGTGCGCGCCGCGGAGGCCGGTGTTGAAGCCCACGGCGGCCCACACGTCGCCGTCGCTCGTGACGCCCATGCAGGCCTCGGCGCGGGCAGTCAGGCCGGGGTAGTCGAGGACGATTCGTTCCGCGGGGAGCCTGTCGACGACGTCCCCGTCGAGCGTCACCGTCACGGAATCGCGGGCCATGGCTCACCTCGCCAAGCCGGGATGTCGGACGTGCCGGCGACCTAACTCTGTGGGGCGCTTCTTCCCCGCCACCGGAGCGTCGCGAGAGTCCCAAGATAGCAAAAGAGCGGCATGAGGACGAGCAGCCCGATGGGAAACCAGAGCCTCGCCGGGTAGAAGAGGTAGAAGGAGTAGCAGCCCCACACGGCGAGCAGCCCGGCGACGCCGGTGGCTGCCAGGACGGGCCGTTCGCGCTCGATCCGCGCGACGGTTACGCCGGCGGCGAGTCCGCCGAGGGCGCCGCCGAGCAGGATGAGCAGCAGCCCGTTCGTATCCGCGTCGTCAACGCGCTGCGCGGTGGCCTCGGGAGTCTGTGGGTCGACGAGCTCCGGGTCGGGCGGATATAGCTGCGCGGCGACGAGGCTGACGAGAAAGAAGACGGCGTTGCCGAACGCCAGGCCGAGGATGATCGCGAGGATGCGTCTCAACGTTTACCTCCGTGCGTCGCCCCTGACGACGCTCATGCGCCGACGGGTTTGCGCATGCCCCCTGCGGCCCCCAGAGAAGGCGGGTTTGAAACCCGCCGCTACGGTGGGGCAATTCACGGCGTGCGGTTGGCGATTCACGGCGTACTCAGAACGAAATGGAATTAGAGGCTCCAGCTCGATGCCTCCAGCGTCGCCAGGTAGGAGCGGGCCTTCAGGTACTTGTACATGTACTGGTTCATGGCGGCGAGCAGGCCGAGGTCGGACTCGTCGCGGACGGTCTCGATATGCGCGTGGACGGTCTGGCGGGAGAGGTCGAGCGCGCGTTCGAGCAGACGCGCCGTCTCGTTCAGACTCGCGCCAAGCGCTCGGGGGTCCCTGTCTGCCCTGGCCTGCGCGGCGGCCCTGCTGGCGAAGCCGGCCCGCTCGACGGTGTGCGCTGTCTCGAGGAAGAGCGCACACGTCCTGGCGCGGCCGATCATGTACTCGAGGTGCGGCCTGGTCCGCTCGCGGCACTTTGGCAGCGCTGCGTTGAGCAGGCCGAGCAGGCGGCGGTACGTGTCGCGGCAATGGAGCAGCCCGGACTGGGGCTCCGTGTGGCCGGCGAAGTGGCGCTGCATCTCGAAGTGGCGCCGCATCAGGCTCGGGTACGGGAAGCCGACGGCGAAGATGGTCGTGCCCTGGAACTCCCCGTTCTCCTCGAGGAGGCGCAGCGCCTCCCGCATTTCCGGCAGGCACTCGTCGCCGAAGACGGCGCGGGCGTAGTCTTCGTAGGCCGCGTCGGCGGTCAGACCGGCGTCCCAGGACGCGCGGGCGAGATAGTCGACGCTGTGGTCGAGGTCGCCGATGGACCAGTAACGCGACTTCCAGCCCTTGAACCCGGCGTCGCGCATGCGCTCCAGGAAGCGCTCGATGCGGGCGCCCTCGGAGGAGACGAGCAGGCTGTTCATGTCGTCCTGCACGCTGAGGGTGACGTACTTGCCGAAGCCGTCGCCCAGCGAGGAGAGCCGGTCGAGTCGGGGCAGCGCGAGGCTGAGGTTGTAGTCGATCAGCACGCCGACGCCGAAGTTCGGCGGGAGCACGCTGCCCAGGATGGGGTACATCTCCTCGGTGACGGACGACAGCAGCACCTCGACGTCCGGCCGTCCGATCCGCTCCAGCAGGTTGCCCTCGGCGAACAGCCTGTCGACGAAGTAGAGGAACTCGATGTCGGCCTTGAGCTCGCGCTCCGCCCTGCCCTCCCCGTGGTACTCGCGGGCACGCACCTGCTCGACGAGCTCCCTCAGCGGCGCGACCGACTCGATTCCGTACTTCTCGTCGAGCCGGCGCCAGCAGTGTTCGTGGCCGACCGTCTCGGCGCGGAACTCGGACGAGCCGATCTCGATGAAGTCGATCTCCGGGTACGTTTCCAAATGCGCGCGGACGATCACTTCCGCCAGCTCGGCCAGGGCCGGGTTGTCGACGCCCTGGAAGGCGCGGCCGCCGGGCGGGGCGCCCATGGAGAGCTGGCCGAGCCGGTGGTAGTCGCCGCCTTCTTCGTCCGAAGCGCCGGGCGTGTCCGGCGCCCATTCGGCCAGGCGCGCCTTGAACTCGTCGGTCGTGCTCGTGAGGCTGAAGCCGAAGCCGATCCTCATGCCCCTGCTCCGGGCGTGGTCGAAGACGGCGCGGGCGTAGCGCTGGCCCGCCTCGACCATCTCGTCGTAGCCGTCGGCGTCGCGGAACTCCGGGTTGGTGAACTCGTCGACGTCGCCGAACAGCTCCCGGCCCAGGGTGTCGTCGTCGATCGGGTACCGGAAGCCGAAGTCGAGCACGCCGGTGCTCTTGGCGACGCCCCGGAACTCGTAGTGGACGAACGGGTGGGACGGGTACGTCAGGAAGTAGATGCCGTTCATCTTCATCTTGGCGATCTGGTCGATCACCCGGCGGCACTCGGCGAGGCTCCACATCTCCGGGCCGTGGGGCTCGTCGTTCATCAGCCGCCAGACGCGCTCGGTGAAGACCGGCTCGACGTGGACGTCGAGGTCGGGAAGGCGCAGCGGTCCGGGATCGTCCGGGAGCACGTCGCCGGACAGCAGGTAGCGCACGCCGAGGCGCTCCACCAGGTCGTAGACGGCCCACATCGTGGCGACGGGGCTGCCGCCGCCGACGGCCCAGACCCCGTCGGCCTCGTCGCCGCGCAGTACGATGCCCTGCTCGGAGACAGACGGCCAGCCGCGCGCGAGGCGGCTGGAGGCGACGGCCGGGTTGGTCTCGGGGCTGCCTACGAGCACGACGGGCGTGGCTTCATCGACGCGGTCGGCGACTACCGGGACGGTGGCGCCGTAGAGGAGGCGCAGGTAGCGCTGGATCTCCCCGGCGGCGAATCGTTCGAGGGCGGGAGCCTCCGGACCGATGACGATCCGGAGGTTTTCCCGTAGGTTCATGTCAGGCAGGCCAGGCCTCAGCCTGCCTTCTTGATGATCGTGGCAGTGTGCTCTCCGACAGCGACGCCCGAGCCGAGGATGCTGCCGTCGATGGCCCTCAGGAGCTGGTCCTTGGTCGTCTCGGGGCCGAGGCCCTCGATCATCTTGTCGAGCGCGTACAGCGTGAAGGTATAGGTGAACTTGACCTGGTCGACGGCGGGCCTGCCGTGGTAGACGGTCGCGGGTGGCGGGCAAGGCCCGTAGTAGCCAATCTCCAGCTCGGAGTTGGTGCCCTGCATCGTCTGCGGCCCGATGTCAGGGAGCGCGGCGGTCGTCGTCGACACGCCCGCCTCGAGGCCGCTGACGTCGGCGGGGATGTTCCAGATGATCCAGTGGGCCCACTTGGCGCCCTGCTTGAACTTGTCGAAGTAGGACGGGTCCAGGTATACGGGCTTGTGCACGCCTACGGTGGTGCCCTGGTCGCTGTCGACGACGAGCGCCACGCTGACGGTGCCCGCGGGCAGCTCGCCCCAGGTGAGCGGAGGCGACTTGTTCTCCCGCGGGGTCTTGACGTTGGTCGAGGGGACGCCCGTGATGAACTCGACCTCTTTGCAGGCGTATGTCTTCGGGATGCGGCGCTTCTCGTTGAATACGGTGCTGGTGACCTGGATGTTCATGTCGACCGCCTGCACGAGCTGGTAGCCAGCCTCGTCGGTCGGCGTGTCCTCCTGGCGGTCCGCCGCGGCGGCTGACGCGCCGGACTCACCGCCGGACGACTCGGTCGCAGCCGTGCCTCCATCTCCATCGTCGCCGCTCGAGCACGCCATCGCGAACGCGGCAACGAGCAGCACCATGATCCCGAACATCGATGCGAACCTGGTCATCTATTGCCTCCAGGACGGCTGCGTCAGCCTTGTCTTCAGTCCACCCGATAGCTTACAGCGGCCCGTCGTGCGCTGGCAAGTTTACCGTGACCGGCCCGCGTTGACCGGGGCGTCCGGCGCGAGTACACTCCGGCCTGCCGGCAAACGCGCGCGAGAGGGTCGAATGGCGGACTCACGGCGACAGAAGCTGGTGGGCGCGGTGATATCGCTGCCCACTTTCACCGACGATGAGCACAACCTGCTGCCCGACCGCCAGCGGAAGCACATCCGGTGGCTGATCGACAACGGCATACGCGAGGGCTCGGGCGTGCTGATGGTCGCGGGCGGCTACGGCGAGAGCTATTTTCTCGAGGACGCCGAGTTCGAGGCGCTGGTCGACGTGCTGGCCGACGCCTCTGGCGGCGAGGGGCCCACGATGGCGGGCGTCTTCGAGCTGAGCGCGCGCCGGGCCGCCCGCAGAGCCCGGTACGCAGCCGACGCGGGCATCGACTTCATCGAGCTGGGGATGCCCCACTACTCGCTACCGTCCGAGGAGGACGTCTTCCTGCACCACACGTACGTCAACGACCACGCCGACGTCGGCATCATGACCTACAACAACTACTGGGTGATGCCGGGGGCGCGGGAGATATCGCGCGGCCTGCTGGAGCGCTACGTCGAGCTGGAGAACATGGTCGGCGTCAAGTGGATCTCCGGCAACGAGGCGCACTACGTCGGGATGGTCCGCTTGTTCGGGGACGAGCTCAACTTCATCGACAACCGCATGGTGATGGCGACCGGCGCGCGCCACGGCATGAGGGGGTTCGTCGACTTCTACGGCAACGTCGCTCCGAGGCTGTCGCTGCGGCTGTGGGAGCTGATGAAGGGCGGCCGGTACGACGAGCTCGACGAGCTTCTGATGGCGGTGCACTTCGACCCGATGACGACCCTGACGACGCCGGACGCGCCGGGCTTCGCCGGAATGGGAGACGGCCCGCAGGGCAAGCTGCGGTGGAGCATCCTGGGCCTCGAGACCGGCCCCGTGTTCCCCGCGCAGGCGCTGCCCTCGCGGGCGTACGTGGACCATATGCGGACGATCCTGGAGGCGCCGGGCGGGGTCAAGGAGTGGGTCGACTGGGACCAGTCGATCCTGGACTGAGGCTGCAACCATGCGACTGATCATCACGGGGTGCGAGTACGCGGGCAAGACGACGCTGGCGAACGGCATCGCCCGGTGGAAGGATGAGACGATGGGGCCGCCGATTCCCCCCGGCATGCCCGGCTTCCACGACCACTTCACCATCCCCAACATCAACCACGGCGACGTCACGGACGAGGAGGCCGAGCAGGTGTGGGCGCTCAGCCCGAGGCTCAAGATGCTCGTGCAGAACCACCAGGTCGTCTACCACCTGAACCCGTCCTTCTACGCCGACCACGACAACGTGCTGGTGGGGTTCCACATAGAGGACGCGGTCTACGCGCCGAGGTACTACGGCTACGGCGGAGGAGGCGACCGCTCCCACTGGGCGCGCATCGTCGAGGGCGAGATCGTAGGCAAAGCGTTCGAGACGATCCTCGTGCTGCTGACCGCGTCTCCCGAGGCGATCCGGGAGCGCATGCGGGCGGACCCGCATCCCAGGGGACTGGTGAAGGACGAGGATGTCGAGGGAGTGCTGGAAGACTTCCAGCGGGAGTTCGACAACAGCATCCTGCGCTACAAGTTCGCGCTGGACACGACGGGCGCCACGCCGGAGGAGACGCTGGAGCGCTTCCTGGAGCAGGCGACGCCGATGCTGCGGGACTCGGACAGGCTGCGTATGAGGACGGGCCAGTGAGCATGGCGCCTGATGCCGGCCAGGTCGACGCCGCGTTCCTGCAGGCGTTCGCGGACGCGTGGAACGCGCACGACCTCGACCTGCTGATGAGCTTCATGGCCGACGAGTGCGTCTTCGAGCTGTCCGTCGGGCCCGACCGCTGGGGCGCCCGCTATGAGGGCCGTGCCGAGGTGCGCGCCGGCTACGCCTACGTGCTGGAGACGTTCCCCGACGGCCGCTGGAACGACGCGACCCATTTCGTCGCGGGCGACCGGGGCGTCTCGGAGTGGATATTCACGGCGACTGCGCCGGATGGCTCGGCCATCGAGGTCAACGGCTGCGACCTGTTCGCCTTTCGCGACGGCAGGATCGCCGTCAAGAACTCCTTCCGCAAAGTCCGCACGGCGTCCTGAGCGGCCATCGCGGTGACCGCGTCGACCACACCCGACCAGACGGCGCAGATCGTCGACCTGGTGCGCGAGTTCGTCCGGCGCGACGTCGAGCCGGTCGCGTCGAAGTACGACAACGAGGACGTGTACCCGGCTGAGCTCGCCGACCGGATGGCGGAGCTGGGGCTGTTCGGCATCACCATCCCGGAGGAGTACGGCGGGCTGGGTCTCGACCAGTCGACATTCGCCACGATCTTCCTGGAGCTGTCGAAGGGCTGGATGAGCCTGACCGGCATCATCGGCACGCACCACGTCATGGCGTCGATCATCGCGGACGGCGGCACCGAGGAGCAGAAGCGGCGCTTCCTTCCGCGCATGGCTACCGGCGCGCTGCGCGGCGGACTCGCGCTCACCGAGCCGGACGCCGGCAGCGACGTGCAGAACATCCGCACCGCGGCGGTCCGCGACGCCGACGACTACGTGCTCGACGGCAGCAAGATGTTCATCACGAACGCCGAGCGCGGGCACGGCTTCGCGGTGCTGGCGAAGACGGACGCGGCCGCCGATCCGCCCTACCGGGGCATCAGCTGCTTCATCGTCGAGAAGAGTGAGTCCGGCGTCGAGGTCGGCCAGCACTTCGACAAGCTGGGCTATCGCGGCGTCGACACGGCCGAGCTCGTCTTCCGGGGCTGCCGCGTGCCGGCGTCGAACCTGGTGGGCGGGGTCGAGGGCCGCGGCTTCGCGCAGGTGATGGCCGCGCTGGAATCGGGGCGCATCAACGTCGCGGCGCGGGCGGTAGGCGTCGCGACGGCGGCGCTCGAGGCGGCGGTAGAGTACGCCCAGCGGCGCGAGACGTTCGGAGTACCCATCGCGCGGCACGAGGCCATCCAGATCAAGCTGGCCGACATGGCGACGAAGATCGAGGCGGCCCGGCTGCTCACCTTCGAGGCCGCGCGCAAGAAGGACCGGGGCGAGCGGGCCGACCTGGAGGCGGGCATGGCCAAGCTGTTCGCGTCGGAGGTCTGCGGCGAGGTGACGCTGGAGGCGATGCGCATCCACGGCGGCTACGGCTACGTCAAGGACTACCCGGTCGAGCGCTACTACCGCGACGCGCCGCTCATGATCATCGGCGAGGGCACGAACGAGATGCAGAAGCTCATCATCGCCCGCCGGCTGCTCGAGAAGTACGCGATCTGAACCGGGGCGGAATGCAGTGACGACACGCGGCGGCGCGGGAAAACAGGCGCGGACCGATGTCGGCCTGAGCGACGCGGATCTCGACTTCGTGATCGGGCTGGCCGCGCCGGGTGCGCAAGATCCGGACCGGCTGAAGAGTCTTGCGCGGCAGGACGAGGACTTCAGGAAGGCGCTCGTGTCGGACGACGCGGTCTTCGAGCACGTGATGGCGGACGACGAGGCGTTCGTCCGCATCAGTCCCGGCCTCTACTTCGAGGTGCTGCTGCGCCGCGCGCTCAGGGAGCTTCAGGCCGCGACGCACACGGTGGAGAGGTCTGGCCGCGAGGCCATTCCCGTGTTCGATACGGACGAGGTCGTCAAGCTGATGGAGGCCCCGGGGGTACCGGAGTACCTGGCGGCTATGCTGGCCTCGTTCACGCGCGTCGAGACGTACGTGAGGCCCGTGCGGGTCCGCAGCGGAGTCTGGCGCAAGGTCCGCTACAGCGACATGGACGTCGACAGCCTGGTGCGGCTGTGCGCGGAAGCGGACGAGTCTCAGCGACTGCGGTTCTACAAGCGGATCGCGGACGTGTGCCTGTTCGTCACGGGCGTCTTCCGCGACCACGCGCCTGCTTCGTCAGGCGCCGGTGCACTACGCCGGGGGCGCCGGACCCTCGAGGACTACGAGGTCGAGGGACGCCGCTTCTACGGCCTCGCCGCAGACCATCCGGGCGCACGGGCCCTCGGGCTGTCGGAAACATTCGACCTGCTGCGGGAGCACTTCACGTCGGCCCGCAAGCCGCTGACGTTCATCGCGTCCCAGTACCTCCACTCGCGCCGCCACCGGCTGTTCGCGTCGCCGTCGTAGCGACGACGGGCGTCCGAGCTGCCGCGCGGCGATGGCAGAATCGTCGGCCTGCGCTCTCAGACGGAGTCGACCTGGGGTTTGTGTCTGAGGAACGCGAAGCGGGCCAGGACGGCCTGCGGGGGCACGAGCAGCCCGGCGGTGGACGCGAGGGCGACTCGAACGCCGGCGTTTGCGGCGACCAGGCCCATCAGCGGCCCGGAGGCGACCTGTCCGAAGGCATCGACCTGGGCGCTCATCGAGAAGCCGGTGGCCCGGACGTACGATTCGAGCTGCTGGTTCGTCCATGTGGTCAGGATGGGACCGCCGACGCTGCGGACGACTTTGTACGTCAGATAGGCGCCGAGGGCGCCCGCGAAGTTGCCGGCGAGGGCGAACGCGACGACACTCGCGGCGGCCAGGGCGTTGGTCACCGCGAGAGCCCGCACGGCGACACGGGGCGCGTCGACGTCGATGGTTCGAGCGACGAGCTCGACGCCCGTGATGCCGAGCAGCAGCGTGGCGACGCTGATGAGGCCCCACCATGCCGTCGGGCCGAGCACGTCCTGCGCCGGGAGCGCGAAGCCGGTCACTTCCAGTACGTGCAGCTCCCAGAAGCGGTCGAAGGGCTCGCTGGACGCTCCGTAGAAGAGGGCTATGGCCAGGATGGCCAGGAATTCGGGGCGCCGCCGGGCGAGCCGCGCGCCTCGCGCGCCGACATCGACCATCGTCCTCCAGGACTGCCTCTCGCCCCTGGGAACCGGGCGAAAGCCGTCTTCCGGCATGGATACGCTCATGAGCAGGCCGAGCAGAAGAGTGACGATTCCCGCGAGGACCAGAGGGGCCGCCAGCGCGGAGATGGGCAGATCGAAGTAGCCACTGGAGACCGCCACACCGATGCCGATGCCGACGATGGCCCCGATCCTGCTGGCCTGCGAGCCTCGGAGGTAGACGCGGCCTACGCCGTCATTGCCCAGCTCGTCGGCGATCCAAGCCGGCCAGGCGCCGCTTCTGAACGTGGCCCCCATGCCGAAGAGCACCTGCGCGAGGAGGACCGCCCAGAACAGGGGGACGAGACCCTCCACGAGGAAGGCGGATCCCACGAGCAGAGCGCCCAGGACGAGAGACAGCCGGCGTCCATAGACGTCGGCCACTATTCCCGTGGGCACCTCGAACAGGAACACGGCCACCTCGAGCAGGGTACCGACCAGGACAAGCTCGAGTGGGCCCAGGCCTACGTCGACGATCCGGTAGACCGACGCGATGAAGGCGTACATCGAAAAGGCCGCCGAGCCGACACCCGAGACAACCAGGTAGACCGTGACGGCGGCGGGCCGAGGAAATCGCGCGAACGTCATTGGACTGTCCTCCCGACAGCGAACAACAAAGAGCGGCGGTCAGGCCGCTCCTAGACGTCGCTGGGGAGGCGTAGACGTTACGCTACATCGTCAGCAAGCTCTGTCGTCAGCGCGGACCACCTGGAGGCCCACTATCTCGAAGCCCCCGGGGACGGTCCGCCGGTGTGTTCGTCAGCGGCGCCAGGCGCGGGTCCGACCGGACGGAAGTGTGGATACGTTGCGATGTGGCGCCTTCATCGGGTTCACCTCTCGCCGTTTTCTGCCCGGCGAATATACCACAGGCTGAGAGCGCTACGTGCCGCGGGTCTGGCGGTCCGGTCGGGATGTGGCCCTCAGTGTCGTTGCGGCGGATAGGCGCGTATGACTAGAATATCGATGTCGGGATGTATCTGCGCGGCCGAGTGCCGTTGCGCGTCTGGACATCGCGTTCGCGCCCCCATCGTCTAGAGGACTAGGACGGCGGCCTTTCAAGCCGCAAACACGGATTCGAATTCCGTTGGGGGCACTCCTCCCCTACCCGCTCTGAGGCATAGCACCGTCCCCCGGCCCCGCTGGCCGTGGAACATATCCGCCGCCGCGGTCGTCTATATCTCAGAAGGGCCGCGTCGACATGTCGCGGCATGCGTTGCCAACGACAGGAGGGACGGACTATGATCTCGCACATGCGACCGATAGTGATCGTGCTGCTCGCCGTCTGCGCGGTTGCCGTTGCCGGATGCGGCGGCTTCGACGAGGAAGAAAGTTCCTGGATGTCCGCAGCCGACGAGGCGGCGGCCTACCAGGAGAGCGCGCCGCAGGCAGTCATGGCGGCCCCGGCAGCTCCCGCAGGCGCAGATGGGCCCGTGGGCAGTCCCGGCGCCCCTGGCGGATCAGCAGTCATGGCCCGGCGAGCGGCGGAACCCGCACAGCCGCAGGCCCCGCAGGCGGCGGCAGCGGCGCCCGCGATGACCAAGGCGGCCGCGGGGAGCATGGCCGATGCGGGCGACGGCGGGACCCAGGACCACGTCGCACAGCTCGCCACCCAGCGTCGGATCATCGTCTACACGGTCGACGTGACGCTGGAGGTCGCCGACGTGGCCGCGTCCGTGGACACGATCGGCGCGCTGGCGCAGCAGATGGGCGGCTGGGTCGTGTCGACCAACCGCGCCGAAAAACACAGGGGTTTCGTCGCCATACGCGTGCCGGCGGACCGGCTCGAAGAGGCGGTCGGGCGGCTGAGGGGCATCGCCGCGGACGTCGTATCGGAGATATCGTCCAGCAGGGACGTGACCGACGAGTACGTCGACCTGACGTCGCGCCTCGGCAATCTCAACGCGGCCGAGGCCGCGCTGCTGAGGCTGTTCGACAGGGCGCAGACGGTAGAGGAGGCGCTGGACGTGCGGCGCACCCTGACCGAGGTCCAGGGAGAGATCGAGGTGCTGAAGGGGCGCATCGCGTTCCTGGAGCAGACCTCCGCGTTCTCGCTCGTCAACGTCACGCTGGTGCTGGAGCCACAGGACATCAGGGTCGACGCCGGTGGCGAGCAGGTGGCCGGCGTGGGCCACCCGGTCACCTTCCGGGCGTTCTTCGACGCACCGGAGGGCATCGAAAACTTCTCGTACACCTGGGACTTCGGCGACGCCACGCCGCCGGTGTTCAGCGACCGGACGGCCCGCACCACCGATGGCGGCTGGGTGACCGCGCCGATGACGCACTACTACGGGGACGACGACGGCTCCCCGTATTTCGCGCAGATCACCATCATGGGCACCGGCGAGGCCGGAGCCGTGGAGGGCGAGGCCTCCGTCGTCGTGACGATCAGCGAGATACCCGTGATCGAGGTATTCGCCGGAGACGACATCAGCATCGAGGAGGACGAGGAGGCGCTGTTCACGGGGTCGTTCACCCGGCCCGAGGGCGTTTCCGATCTCGAGTTCACCTGGACGTTCGGGGACGGGGCGCCGTCCGTAACGAGCGACGTCGAGCCCGGCGTAACGATCGCCGAAGCCACCCACGCCTACGCCGACCATCGACCGGCCGCCTACACCGCCACGCTCACCGTGACCGGCAAGACGAGCGAGGGCGACGTCGAGGCGTCGGGGTCGGTCAGGGTCTGGGTCTCGGAGAAAGAGGGCTACGTGATCGGTGGCTGGAGCGCCGGCGAGACCGGCAAGGACGCGATACGGGCCCTGTCGGCGGTCGGCGCGGGCCTCTTCATCCTGGTGATCTGGCTTCTCATATTCAGCCCGGTCTGGATCGTCGCCCTGCTGGTCGGACTCTTCCTCTGGCGCCGCAGGCCCCGGCGTTCGCGCGACGACTCGAGCGCACCGGCCGACCCCCGGCCCGAAGCGTAGGCCCGGCGGAGAGAAAACGTACGGATGACGGTGGTCAGGCACTTCACCGCGACGGCCTACGTGGTGCACGACGGGCACGTCGCCCTCCACTGGCACCCCAAGGTGAGGGCCTGGCTGCCGCCCGGCGGCCACGTCGAGGAGAACGAGGACCCGGTGCAGGCCGTCCTCCGCGAGACGGAGGAGGAGACCGGCCTCGAGACGGCCGTCGTGCCGATTGGCCCGGAGTTCGACCTGGACTACCCGGTCATGGTGCAGCCTCCGCTGACGATCATGGTCGAGGACATCCACGACCCGGTAGACGGCTACCACCAGCACATCGACCTGATCTACGTCAGCCGCCCGGTCGGGCCGCCCGCACCGCTGAACGCCGGGTGGATATGGGTCAGCCGGGAGGACCTTGCCAACGGGACCGCCCTCGCCCGTGACGCCGGCTCCAGCGAGCCGCCGACCGAGGAGGTCCGCGTCATGGCGGAGCAGGCCTTCGCGGTGGCTGAGGGCTAATCGTCTGGATCAGGATTTCCGGGATTTTGGGGATAGTCCCAATCCTGAACATCCTCCAATCCCGATAATCCTGGTTCAGACAGTTTCCTCCGGAGTCGACTTCAAGGCCCCGCATCGGAACAGCACAGGGTTTGCACGTCGTCCATATAGCTGATATGCTGATCAGCGTATGCCCGAACGCCGCGAATCCAACTGCGCCCAGCGCGACGCCCGGCGCTTCGTCGTGATCGGCACGTCGGGCGCGGGCAAGACGACCGTGGCCAGGAGAGTGGCCGACATCCTCCACATTCCACACATCGAATTCGACGCCTATCGCCACGGGCCGAGCTGGACCGAGACGCCCGACGACGTGTTCAGAGCGCAAGTGAGCGAAGCCTTGCGGGCCGATGCCTGGGTCGCCGACGGCAACTACTTCAGGGTCGCGCACGACGTCGTCTGGCCCAGGGCTACGACGGTCGTATGGCTCGACTACCCGTTCCACGTCGTCATGTGGAGGCTGTTCTGGAGGACGATGCGCCGCGGGATTCTTCGCGAAGAGCTATGGAACGGCAACAGGGAGAAGCTCTGGTGGCACTTCGTCACCCGTGACTCCCTCTTCCTCTGGGTGCTGAAGACGCACTGGCGGCGGCGACGAACGATGCCGGAGGCGTTCGCCCTGCCCGAGCACGCCCATCTCGAAGTCGTACACCTGCGTTCGAGGAAGTCCACGACCACGTGGCTGGAGACCCTGCGGATGGAGACGAGGAGGTGACGAGATGACTTTCGGAGAGACGATTGCCAACGCCCGCAAGGAAAAGGGGGTCAGCCAGCGCGAGCTTGCGCTCAGGGTCGCAAAGGAGGACGGGACGCCGATCTCGCCCCAGTACCTGAACGACATCGAGCGCGACCGGCGCAACCCGCCGGGCGACCACCTGCTGGGCCAGCTCGCGAAGGCGCTCGACCTCGACGAGGACTACCTCTACTTCCTAGCGGGCAAGTTCCCGTCCGACGTTCGCTCCAGGTCCAGGAACCCCAAGCAGGTCGCCGCCGCCTTCAAGGCGTTCAGGCGCACGCTGGGAGGTGGCCGATGAAGTGGCTGCGCGACCGGTCCGGACGCTTCGAGCAGCGCCCCTACTACGACCAGCACGAGCTCGACGCACAGTGCGAGGATATCGTCGAGGCCTTCCTGCGGGAGAGGAACGGCGCCGTGACCTACCCGCTCACTACAGACGACCTCACCGTGATGATCGAGCGGGACGTCGCCGCGCTCGATCTGTACGCGAACCTGGCCGGCGAGGGCCGCGCCGTCGAGGGGGTGACCGAGTTCCGTCGGCGGCAGAAGCCGTCCGTGCGGATCGCGAAGTACCTGTCGGAGTCGGCCTCGCGGGAGAACCGACTGCGCAGCACGCTGGCCCACGAGTACGCCCACGTAGTGTTCCACGGTTTCCTGTGGACGCTGGAGGGCGCCGGCCGTAAGCCCGGCCAGAGGCGGCCGCTCTACCGGCGCTGCCGCAGGTCCCGGGTCGTCGCGGCGCCCCAGACCGACTGGATGGAGTGGCAGGCCGGCTACGCGGGCGGCGCCCTGCTGATGCCGATCACGCCCCTCCGGGCGATCGTGGAGCAGTCGCTGGCGGAGTCGGGCGGCGGCAGGCTGGTCGAGGACAAGACCGGGCGCCACGGCGCGCTCGTCCAGCGCGTAGCGGAAGGCTTCGCCGTGTCGAGGGACGCCGCGGCATTTCGCATCTCGAAGCTCGGCTATGTCGTCCCGGCCGGGGCCAGCTAGGACGACGCGCGGAGGTGTTCCCGTGACTCTGGATGCCGAGGTCACCAACGAAGACGTCAGGGAAGTATGGGACAGGAAGGCCCCGTTCTGGGACGAATACATGAAGGAGGGCAACCGGCACTCGAAGGCGATTATCTGGCCGGCCCAGGAGCGTCTGCTGGGGCTGCGGCCCGGTGAGTCGGTCCTCGAGATAGCGTGCGGCAACGGCAACTTCGCCCGTCGCATGGCGAGAGCGGGCGCGAAAGTGGTCGCCACGGACTTCTCGGAGGCGTTCATCGAGCTTGCGCGGGCACGGACGGTCGAGAACGCAGACATGATCGACTACCGGTTGCTGGACGCCACGGACGCTGCCCGGCTCCTTGCGCTCGGAGAACGGCGCTTCGACGCGGTCGTGTGCGCGATGGCGTTAATGGACATGGCGGAGATCGAGCCCCTGGCGGCGTCCCTGCCTTGGCTGCTGAAGCAGGGCGGGCGGTTCGTGTTCTCTGTCATCCACCCATCCTTCGAGTCGCCCACGACGACCAGGGTCACGGAGTGGCACGAAGGCCAGAACGGCGTCAGCGTTATCACGCACTCGATAAAGGTCAAGGACTACGCGACGCCGTTCGCGGCGAAAGGAACAGCCATCCGGGGAGAACCTGAGCCACACTGGTACTTCCACAGGCCGCTGGGCGCGCTTCTCGCCCCGTTCTTCGCCGCCGGGTTCGTGCTGGACGGCATCGAGGAGCCGGTCTCGCCGCACGGCGAGGAAGGCAGGTGGTCCTCGCAGTCGGAGCTCCCCCCCGTGCTGGTGGCCCGAATGAGGCTGTCCGGGGAGAGCGCCGCCGTGCGGTCGTGCACCAGTTGACGGGCCCACGCCACCCCGCGCGCGCCGGCGAGGAATTCCGGTCCCGCGACGAACGCGGCCAGGAGTGGGTCGTGTCGTGGCACCCGCCGGAGCTGCCCGCGCCGGACGGCATACCCAACGGCTCGGCAGGGATCTGCTTCACCCCCGAAAACAACGTCGTCGTCGTAACGTGGCCCGGCGTCGACTGGGAACTCCCCGGCGGGCGGCCCGATGGCAACGAGGACTGGCGGCAGACCCTGGACCGGGAGGTGTTCGAGGAGGCCTGCGCTGTGGTAGACGACGCAACGCTGCTCGGCTTCGCCAGAGGCGCGTGCGTCGAGGGCTCCGAACAGGGCCGTGTGCTGGTCAGATCTCTCTGGTGCGCGGACGTTTCGCTGGAGCCGTGGGAGCCTCGGCATGAGACGACCGCAAGGATGATCGTGCCGCCTGGCGAGGCGTTGGAAAGAGTGGGGTTCGGCGGCGACCACCGGCCCATCTACGAGAGATGGTTCCGCGACGCCCTGGCGGTCAAGGGGCTCGCCTGAGCATATTTTTTTTCACCGTGGATACGTTGTTCAGCGGATTGGCGGACTGAACCGCCGCCGTATCGGGGAGTAGCTGGATGCCGCAGATCGTTGTCGAGGACCTGAAAAAGAGCTTCCGCATCGCCGAGCGCAGGCCCGGCATATGGGGCGCGCTGCGAGGCATTGCGCACAGGGAGTACCGCACCGTGAGCGCGCTCGATGGCGTCTCGTTCGAGATCGAGCCGGGCGAGCTCGTCGGCTACATCGGCCCGAATGGCGCCGGCAAGTCGACCACCGTGAAGGTCATTTCCGGCATACTCGTGCCCGACTCCGGCCGGTGCGAGATCCTCGGCCGCGTGCCGTGGCGCGAGCGCGTCGCCCACGTCGCCCACATCGGCGTCGTGTTCGGCCAGCGGACGCAGCTATGGTGGGACCTGCCGGTCGTCGAGTCGTTCGAGCTGCTGCGGGAGATATACCGCGTCGGGCCCGACGACTACGCCAGCACGCTGGGCGAGCTGGTGGCGCTGATGAACCTCGGGCCGCTGATGGACGTGCCGGTCCGGCAGCTCAGCCTGGGCCAGCGCATGCGGTGCGATTTAGCCGCCGCCCTGCTGCACCAGCCGTCGATCCTGTTCCTGGACGAGCCGACCATCGGCCTGGACGCCGTCTCCAAGCTGGCCTTCCGCGACTTCATCAGGCGCTACAACCGCGAGCGCGGCGTGACCGTCATCCTGACGACGCACGACATGGACGACATCGAGGCGCTCTGCACCCGCGTCATGGTCATCGGCGAAGGGGTCATTCTCTACGACGGCGCGCTGGAGGCGCTGCGCGAGAGCATCGCGCCCGAGCGCCGGCTCATCGTCGACCTGGCGGAGCCTGGCGCGGAGGTGTCCGACCCGGACGCCGTCCCGATGCGGCGAGAGGGCGGCCGCGTCTACCTGAGCTTCGATCCCCGGCGCATCCCGCCTGCCGACCTGATCGCCCGCATCGCGTCCCGTTACCCAGTGCGCGACCTGTTCGTGGAGGACCCGCCGATCGAGGAGATCGTCGCGCGGATGTACTCCGAGGAGCGCGGATGAGCGCCTACGCGGCCGTCATGAGCGCGAACTTCCGCACGCTGCTGCAGTACCGCGCCGCGGCGGTCGCCGGCTTCACGACGCAGATTTTCTGGGGATTCATCCGGGTCATGATCTTCAAGGCGTTCTTCCGGTCCAGCACCGCCGACCAGCCGATGACCGTGGACGAGGTGACGACCTACATCTGGCTGGGCCAGGGATTCATCATGCTCCTGCCCTGGACCGTCGACCGCGAGGTGCACAACCTCATCCGGTCCGGGCTGGTCGGCTACGAGCTTCTGCGTCCGGTCGACCTGTACAGCCTGTGGCTCGCCCGCGCTCTCGCGTACCGGACGGCGCCCACCCTTCTCCGGGCGGCGCCGCTGCTGATGCTGGCCCTGCTCTTCTTCGGGATGGACCTGCCCGCGTCGCCGACCGCCGGCGCGGCTTTCGCGGTCTCGATGATCGGCGCGCTGCTGATCAGCAGCGCGTTCATGACGCTGATCAACGTCACAATGATGTGGACCGTCTCCGGACAGGGGGCGGCAGTCCTGTCGGGGATCGCCGTGACGATCTTCACGGGTATGATCGTGCCGATCCCCTTCTTCCCCGACTGGGCGCAGACGGTCATCAACGTGCTGCCGTTCCGCGGCATCGTCGACACGCCCTACCGCATCTACCTTGGCCACATCCCCACGAGCGACGTCGCGCCGCACCTGGCGCACCAGCTAGCGTGGGCGGCCGCGCTCGTGCTGATCGGCCGGTGGGTGCTGTCGCGCGGCCTGCGGCGGCTCGTGATGCAGGGCGGCTGAGATGATCGACTCGATCCGCCTCTACAGGCGCTACGCCGGCATTTCCGTGCGCGGCCAGATGCAGTACCGGGCGTCGTTCGTGATGGAGACGATCGGCCAGTTCAGCATCATCGGGGTGGAGTTCGTCGGCATCCTGGTGCTGTTCAGCCGGTTCGAGACGCTGGAGGGGTGGAGCCTGCCCCAGGTCGCGTTCCTGTACGGCCTCGTCCACCTGGGCTTCGCCTTCGCGGACACCTTCAGCAGGGGCTTCGACAGCTTTGGCGTCACGGTCAGGATGGGAGACTTCGACCGGCTGCTGCTCCGGCCGCGCTCCACGGCCCTGCAGCTCATGGGCCAGGAGATCGTGCTGCGGCGCCTGGGACGGCTCGTGCTGGCGTTCGGGGTAATCGCGTGGGCCAGCGCGACGCTGGACGTCGAGTGGACCGCGCTGAAGGTCGCGCTCTCCGTCGCGACGGTCCTGTGCGGCGCGGCGCTCTTCTCCGGGCTGATGATTCTCCACGCGACGCTGGCGTTCTGGACGACCGAGACGCTGGAGGTCACGAACATCGTGACGCACGGCGGGGTCGAGACGACCCAGTTCCCGCTATCGATCTACCGGCCGTGGTTCCGCGGCATCTTCACCTTCGTCTTCCCGCTCGGCGCGGTCAGCTATTTCCCGGCGGTCGCCATCCTGGGCATCCCGGACCCCCTCGGGACGCCGCTGTGGTTCCAGTGCATCGCCCCGGCTATCGGGCTGCTGTTCCTGCTGGTCTGCCTGCGGATATGGGAGTACGGCGTCCGCCGCTACCTCTCCACGGGAAGCTGAAGCGTTCCAGGCTTCGTGGAGTCTGCGGCCATCAGTCGGGGGATCAGCGGGGCAAGTGACCCTTCGTGGGCCACTCGGCCAGGGGTTGTACGAGGTCCGCACTAATCTCAAGGATGGGATCGCGCGAGTGCTATTCTGCTTATGCGGTGGACGCATGGTTCTCTTGCATGGATTTACGAAGAAGGCACGGAAGACTCCCCAAGGCGATCTTGACCTGGCGCGGAGGCGCAAGCGAATGTTGGAGGCGAAATGACCGATAGTGTGAATCCCCGTATCGGGTCCGCGCTGGATGATCTGCTGGAGCAGGACGGTGTGCTCCCGGAGGTGCGCTCGGTCGCCGTGAAGCGCGTTCTGGCATGGCAGATCTGCCGAACGATGGAAGATGAGCGGCTCGGCAAGGCCGAGATGGCTCGGCGCATGAACACGAGCCGCGCCTCCCTCAACCGGCTGCTCGACCCAGACAACCCGTCGGTAACGCTGCTGACGCTAGACAGGGCGGCCGCCGCTTTGGGCAAGAGCCTCAGGATCGAGCTCGTAGACCAAGCCGGCTGACGGCGCTCGTCCTCGTCGCTTCGGACTCCCAGGCCTGCTCTCAGTCGACTTCGGGGCCCGGCTCCCGCACCCAGCGGGCGAGGGCCTTGGCGGGCGCTCCGATTTCGTCGACGGACGTGTAGTAATAGGCCTGCCACTCGTCGCGGGGCATGCCGGTGAACAGCATCAGGTTGAGCGGGTACTCCTCGCTGTCGGTGGCGCGGCGGAAGTCGTCCCGGAACAGGAACGTCGGCCTGCCCAGCGCGATGGCCATGCCGAGCTCGACCATGACGCCCTCGTCCGGCGGCACGCCGTTCACGACTGCGAAGATGGCGTCGGCCTCGCGCACGTCGCGGAAGTCGTCCTGCCCTACCCGGTACGCCCAGCCTGGCTCCGAGAAGTCGACCTGGTTGTTACGCTCGAACGGCTCCCAGACCTCCAGCCCGAGCGCCTCGAGGGCGTCGACTAGCTGCGGCAGCAGCATGGCCCGCTGCTGCGTCGAGAATCCGTATGGATTGGCGAGGTAGACGGTCTTGCGGTCGGCGGCGCCCATGTCGCGCCGTATCCTATCAGGCCGGGGCGGACCCGTCGTGCCGGGAGCGCCGCGGATAGACGTGCGCGCCGTCGCCCGTCCGGGGACTGTCGTTTGCTCCCGGAGCATGTTGTTGATAGGATTCTGGAGTGAACGCGATCCGAACGCCCGGAGGCTGACCATGCGCAACGCTCGATCGCTCTTGATCCTGCTTGGTATGACCCTCGTCGCCGTCGTCTTCGTCGCCGGCTGCTCCAGCGGCGATGGGGACGTGGATGCGGGCGGCGGCGCTCCCGCCGCGGCCGGGTCAGACCCCGATGCGGGCGCCGGGACCGCTGGCGAAGCCGGGGCCGCCGACGCTTCGATCGAGCAAGAGGTCGAGCTCAGCATGACGTTCACCAGCCCGGTGTTCAACGAGAAGCGCCGCATTCCGAAGGTCCACACCTGCATCGGCGGTTCGACGGACGAGCCGGGCAAGTACTTTGCCCGGTCCAACCTGACCCCGACGGATGCGCAGAACCTCTCGCCGCCACTGGCCTGGACCGACGTTCCTGAGGGCACCCAGAGCTTCGCCCTGGTCATGCGCAGCACGGAGCTCCTCGGGTCGGACGAGACCTGGGTCCACTGGGTGATGTGGAACATTCCCGCTGACGTGACCGACCTGGACAAGGGCATCGAGGAATCGGAAACGCTGGAGAATGGGGCCCGACAGGGACTCAACAGCGGCGGCGTGGTCGGATACCTTGGGCCGTGTCCTCCGGACATGCTCAGCGTATACAAGCCATCGTCCGCGCAGGGCAACGAGAACCCCAAGCAGGAGATCGAGAAGTACACCTTCGAAATCTACGCGCTGGACACCGTGCTCGACCTGGCTCCCGGCGCCACGATGGAAGACCTGCTCGAGGCCATGGAGGGCCACGTACTCGGAGGCGGAGTGCTGGTCGGCGAGCGCCAGGGTAGGCTCATCATGAAGGCGACCGGATAGCTACCACGCGGTTGCACCGGCGCGTGCGGCCGTGCTAATTTGGACAGAGATAGAGAAATGCGTCGACGGGGAGTAGTAGCGGGTACAGCGCGATAGAGAACGGGGTAAGGTGGAAGCCCGGCGCGCAATCGGCCCGCGAACTCGCCCCCGAGCATCCGGCCTGAACGACAGGTAGGGTCGGACGGCGGAGCGCCGTTATCGCTGTGAGGAGGCCCCGGACCGTCGGGGCAACCAGGGTGGTACCGCGGGGTACTGCGCAAGACTATTCGCATTCCCGTCCCTGATCCAGGGGCGGGTTTCTTTTTTTCCCGGCGGCAGGGACTCGCCGGAGAGGACACGGCAGGAGGTCGACGATGGCTACGACGGACACGGCCGTGAGGGCCGACGCGCGGTACGACGCCGCGCTGATAGAGTCGAAGTGGCAGGCCCGGTGGGAGCGCGCCGGGACGTACCGGGTGGACGACGACGACCCGCGCCCCAACTGGTACGAGCTCACCATGTACCCCTACCCGTCCGGCGACCTCCACATCGGCCACTGGTACGCCATGTCCGGCGCGGACGCCCACGCCCGCTACATGCGCATGAAGGGCTACAACGTGCTGCACCCGATGGGGTTCGACGCGTTCGGGCTGAACGCGGAGAACGCGGCGATCGAGCGCGGCATCCATCCCGCGAAGTGGACGATGGCCAACATCGAGAAGATGCGGGGGCAGTTCCGCACGATGGGCGCCGTCTACGACTGGGACCGCGAGCTGGCGACCTGCGTCCCCGAGTACTACCGCTGGAACCAGTGGATATTCCTGAAGTTCCTGGAGGCGGGGCTTGCCTACCGCGACTTCGCGCCGGCCAACTGGTGCCCTTCTTGCAACACGGTGCTGGCGAACGAGCAGGTCATCGACGGCCGCTGCGAGCGCTGCGACTCGGAGGTCGCCCGCCGGGAGCTGAACCAGTGGCTGTTCCGCGTCACCAAGTACGCCGACGAGCTGCTGGACCACTCGAAGATAGACTGGCCCGAGAAGATCAACGTGATGCAGACTAACTGGATCGGGCGCAGCGAGGGCGTCGACGTCGAGTTCGACATATCGGAGCACGGGCTGGACGAGACGGCGTTGACGACCTTCACGACGCGCATCGACACCATCTTCGGCGTCACCTTCGTCGTGCTGGCGCCCGAGCACCCGCTGGTGGACGCGCTGACGACGCCCGAGCACCGCGCCGAGGTCGAGGCCTACGTGGAACAGGCGCGCCGCCAGACCGAGATCGAGCGCATGTCGACCGAGAAGGCCAAGACGGGCGTCTTCACGGGCTCCTACGCCGTCAACAGGCTGAACGGCGACCGCGTGCCGATCCTGATCGGCGACTACGTGCTGCTGACCTACGGCACCGGCATCGTCATGGGCGTGCCGGCGCACGACCAGCGCGACTTCGAGTTCGCCGTCAAGTACGACCTGCCGATCAGGGTCGTCGTCGCGCCGCCCGGCTGGGATGGCGGCGATCTGGACGAGGCCTACCTGGACGCCGGTACGCAGGTCAGCTCAGGCCAGTTCGACGGCCTGCCCAGCGAAGACGGAAAGCGACACATCGCCGACTTCATCGAGTCGCAAGGCTGGGGCAAGCGCGCCGTGCAGTACCGCATGCGCGACTGGCTGATCTCGCGGCAGCGCTACTGGGGCACGCCGATACCCATTGTCTACTGCGGCGACTGCGGCACCGTGCCAGTGCCGGAGGAGGACCTGCCGGTGCTGCTGCCGGAGGACGCCGAGTTCCGGCCGACCGGGGAGTCCCCGCTGGCGCTGCACGAGGGCTTCGTGAACGCCAGCTGCCCGAAGTGTGACGGGCCGGCGAAGCGCGAGACGGACACGATGGACACCTTCGTCGACTCGTCGTGGTACCAGTTCCGGTTCGCGAGCCCGAAATACGACGGCGGCATGTTCGAGGCCGAGGCCTTCGAGGCCTGGGGCGCGGTCGACCAGTACACTGGCGGCGCGGAGCACGCGGTCATGCACCTGCTTTACGCGCGCTTCTTCACGAAGGCGATGCGCGACCTGGGCATGCTGGACATCGACGAGCCATTCGTCCGCCTGTACAACCAGGGGCACATCCTGTCCGAGGGCGAGAAGATGAGCAAGTCGCGCGGCAACGTCGTCGCGCCCGACGAGTACGTCGGCAAGTACGGCGCAGACGCAGTGCGCTGCTACCTGATGTTCATCGGCCCGTGGGACCAGGGCGGAAGCTGGAGCGAGTCGGGCATCAACGGCGTCTCCCGGTGGCTGAACCGCCTGTGGGAGATGGCGCAGCGGGACGCGACCGCCTTGGACGCAGGCCCGGTCGACGAGACCGCGTCGGCCGACCTGGGCCGTGCCGTGCACAAGACGATCAGGCGGGTCGTCGACGACCTGGACCGCTTCAAGTTCAACACGGCCATCGCGTCGCTGATGGAGCTGTCCAACACGATGAACGCGGCGTGGGCAGGCGGCGGGGTCACGTCGGACGCGTGGAACGAGGCGGTGGAGTCTCTGCTGGTGCTGCTGGCGCCGATGGCGCCGCACGTCACCGAGGAGCTGTGGGAGCGCACCGGGCGCGAGTTCAGCGTCCACGACCGGCTGCTGCCCGAGTGGGACCCTACCCTGGCGGCCGACGAGACGGTGACGCTGGTAGTGCAGGTCAACGGTCGTCTGCGCGACCGCATCGAGCTGCCGGCCCCTCTCACCGAGGAGGCCGCCCGCACCGCCGCGCTGGACAGCCCGCGCGTGCGGGCGCACACGGAGGGCAAGGACGTCGTCAAGGTCGTCTACGTCCCGGGCAAGCTCGTCAACGTCGTCGCGAAGTAGCTGCGGGGGCGAGGCAGGTGGCGTGGGGTGGCCGAGGTGAATGTCACAGAGGGTAGAATGGAGGCGACTTCCGCCGGACCGGAAGTCGCTACCGTCCTGGTGGAGCCGGACGACCCGTTCGCGCTGCTGGTGTTGGGCCACGGCTCCGGGACGCCGATACACAGGCCGGTGATGGTCGGGATGGCGAAGGCGCTGGCCGACCGCGGCGTCGCGACATTTCGCTACAACTACCCGTATAGCGAGGTCATGGCCGACTACACTCCAGACCTGATCGACCCGCTCGACGTACTGCTGGCCACGACGAGGGCGGCGAAGAGCGCCGCGCAGGCGCTAAGGCCCGACCTTCCACCGTTCCTCGGCGGGCGTTCCATGAGCAGCCAGGTCGTTTCGCTCGCCCTGTCGAGCGAAGACTGGCCCGAGGTCAGGGGCTGCGTGCTCTACGTCTTCCCGGACCGGTGGCGCCACCTGCTGCAGAGTCCAGTAGGCCACCTCCCCCGCGTGCCGGTCCCAATGCTGTTCGTCCAGGGCGGCCGCGACGAGGAGTTTTCCGACGTCGGCGAGCTTCGAGCCGTGGTGGACGGACTGGGAGGCCGCGCGACCCTGCACGTCGTCGACGGCGGCGACCACTTCTACAAACCGCCGGCCGATTCGGGCAGGACGCAGTCGGACGCCCTGTCCGAAGTCGCTTCCGTCACGGCCGGGTGGGTCCGGAGGCAGCTCGAATGAAGGCGCCAGGGCCCGGACGGCACGGCGTACGCGTCGTATCCCCTGTCTTGCGCCGGCTGCTGCCGGTGGCGGCGCTCGCGATGCTCGTGCTGGCGGCGTGCGGCGAGCTGTCGCCGGAGGACATGACCGCCGTCGCCGGGCTGGAGCCCTCCCCGACTCCGATAGCGGACGTGGTCGCCATGCACGGGGGCGGCCCGAGCGGTGACGGCGTCCTCGACGCCCGCGGCCCGGTGTTCTCCCCCGGCGAGGCGTGGAGATTGCCGGACACCGCCGTCATCTCCCCGCCCATCGTCTCGGGCGGGCTCGTCCTCATGGGCGTCGCCGACCCGGCGGCCGAGTCCCCCTTCTTCCTGTCCGCGTTCGACACGGGTGCGCAGCGGGAGCTGTGGAGGTTCGCCACGGGGCGGGAGGTCTACTCGGCCCCCGCCGTGTCCGACGGGCTCGTCTTTGTCGCCAGCAGGGACGGCGTCTTATACGCCCTCGACGTAGGTACCGGGGAGGAGAAGTGGCGTTTCGAGCCGTTGGGCCGGCCGTGGGCCTCCCCGATCGTCGCGGACGGGTCGGTGTTCTTCACCGCGTCGGACGGCAACGTCTACGCGCTGGACGCGGCGACAGGCGAGGAGCGCTGGAAGGTCGAGATCTTCGGTCCGAGGAACCTGGACGCGAACTCGGCCGGGTCCGGCACCTGGCTGACGCCCTCGGTCGAAGGCGGTGTCGTCTACGCGGGCAGCCTCGACTGGCACGTCTACGCGCTCGACGCCGCGACCGGTGGGGAGAAGTGGCGGTTCAAGACCAAGGGCCCGGTATGGGGCTCGCCTGCCGTCGCCAACGGCGTCGTCTACTTCGGAAGCGACGACCTGAAGCTCTACGCGGTGGACGCCGCCACCGGCGCCGAGAAATGGACCTTCATGTCGCAGTGGCCGATCAAGGCCTCCCCCGTCGTTTTCGAGGACACGGTCATATACCAGCGCGGGTACGTCCACGGGCTTGACGCCGCGACTGGCGAGGAGAAGTGGCGCACCGACATCATCCCGCAGCGCTCAACGGCCCAGCCCGTCGTATCCGGCGCCAACGGCCTCGTGTACCTGACAGGCTGGGGCGACGTATACGCCTTCGACGCGAAGACCGGCTCGCCCTGGTGGGAGTTCGACGTCGAGGGCTCCCCCTCCGGCTACCTCACCGTCGAGGACGACATCCTCTACGTGCCAATCCTACGCCGCGAAGGCAGCTACCTGCTGGCCCTGGAGTAGCGGGGGCAGCAATCTGGCCCTCAGAACAGTTTTCGCTGGCCTTGGGGTCTTCTCGCAGACGACTTGCTCCAGAATTCAAGACCCTTGGGATGCCGGGACGCGAACAGCAGGTAGAAGATCGGAGCCCCGGCAGTGTTCCGGATCACCTCTGGATCCCCAAATTGTGTGAAATTCAGGCGCTCCCGGAGACTCGCTTTGAACGTTTCGATTAGCACGTAAGTGGGCGGGAGTGACGGGTTGCCTTCTGCAGCAAAATACTCGTCTCTCCACGCAGCGTCGTCGAGAAACTTGTCGACGGCTGCGATCTCTTGGTGAGCATTGCGCTTGATGGCAGTGCTGTGGAAGGTCACGATCAGGTCAATTGAGCGATGTTGGCATAGTTCTGCCAAGCTATCGAACGTGATTTCGTACGTCCAAGGATCTACGAAGCAGAGGACTAGCGCCGATGAGGGAAGTTCGCGAACAATGACGCCGGACGCTTCGTTGCAGTCCAGAGTGTAGTAGTAGGCGGTTTGGTCAGGGAATCTGGACTGCTGCCGCTGCTTCAAAGCACTGACGAACTCAGGGTTCCGGTCGTTGAAATATAGGTGAGTAAATGGCGTCTTGCCACCGAGTGCCAGCATCGGCGAGCCGTCGAACTCCTCCCCCGTAGTCTTGTCCAGATTCAAGCCCGGACCGGCGAAGAGGTCGACGTATGCCCGCGTAGGCCAGTAGTTCTTCATGCCCGTGCTGAACAGCTCGGCGAAATAGGAGACGAAGTACAGCTTGTCCCGGCTCCACGAACCCTGCCGAAGCGCAGGCAGTCCGTCGCTCGCCAACGTCGTTGCTTGAACCATTGAAGGCTAACCTCCTGCCAAGGCAGGTAGAAGGTTGTTGTCCGGCATCTGGTCCCAAGTCTCGCCTTCTAGAAGCCGCCCGTTTGCCTTGCTGGTGCGTCCACCCCACTGCTTGAAGAAGAACGGCACGCCAGCCTCGTCACAGTCGTCGCGAATTTGCGTCGCCCACTCTGCAGCCATCGGTCGCGACTTGTGACCGCTCTCTCCGCCGACGATGACCCATTGGATGTGCGAGAGATAGGAACTCAGGTCCACTGCCTTCAGTAGCGGCTCAACTGAAAGGAAACGCACGCTCGCGGGGACTGTTGCCAGCAACGGGATCCGGCGGTCGGCCCAGTACTGGTTCTCGACCGACACTCCCGCCCAGACGTGGTCGGGCCAGTCAGCGCCGTTGTTCCAGTCAACGTACTCCACCATTCGCTCGGGGCGCTTGGTGAGCACCTGGTAGATGTGCTGGTCGTATTCGGCCATCCGGTCGAACACGTCTCGCACGAACGTAAAGGGAACCTCCTCGTGGAAGAGGTCGCTCATGCTGTTCACGAACACCCGCCGGGACGACCTCCACTTGCCCGGAGCATCGAGCCTTTCAGGGTGCAGTGTGATCGTGGCCTTGCCAGGAAGGAACGGTCCGCCACGTTTGAACCTCAGCGTGATGCCTTCCGCGTAGCAGTAGGCGCACCCAGGGCTGACCTTCGTGCAGCCGGTGACCGGGTTCCACGTCGCGTCCGTCCACTCAATCGCGCTGTTATCTGACATCCTCTCCCATCCGCAACGATTAGAACGACAATAGAACACGTGTGCTTTGCTGTCAAGCAGGATCAGGTTCACGAATCCCGGAACGGGCGAGGACGAATCTATCCGCCCGGCACCACCGCGCAGCCATACTCCAGCGCCGCGTCCTGGAGCCACAGCGCGGCGTAGTCGGCGAAGCTGCGGCGGACTATGAGCTCGTAGGACGGCGTGTCGTCGACGCGGCGGAGGGTGACGTTGGCCTTGGCGAGCAGCGTCTGGGCACAGTCGCCGGGGCGAAAGACGGACGGGTGCAGGTCGAGCGGACAGCCCTTCGCCAGCACGTCGCGGGCGCTGGGGCCGCTCACCGTGATGACGGTCTGACCGCCGGTGACGTCGGTGACGGCGACGTGCATGCCGTCGAGCGCGGCTTCGAGGGAGTCCGGGGGCGTGACGATCAGCCACTCGTCCGGCCCGAGCCACAGCGCGAGCAGGTCGCCCGACTCCGCGGTAGTGTTCGGCTCCGTCGGCAGCGCGAGGCCGAGGACTGACTCGGCCGCGCTGGTGAATGCGGCGTCGGCCGGGTCGCCGCGCAGGTTCAGGTGCCCCAGGAACGGACGCTCGGAGATGACGACGCCCGCGCCGTCCGCCCGGCTGCCCGAGGCGGCGGCGAAGAAGCCGGCCAGCGGGGACCGGCGGCCCGTGGCGTCAGTCGACATGCTGCTTCTCCCCGTCCGGGTCGTAGAAGGCCGGGCTCGCGATCCGCGCCGGGATCGAGCGTCCGTCGGCGTGAGACACGTGGACGAGGTCGCCCATGCGGCTTCGGCCGCCCTTGACGATGCCCATCGCGACGGAGCGCCCCAGGGCCGGGCTGTGGTAGCTGGACGTCACGTGGCCCAGCATCGGCACCGGTGCGGGCGCGGACGGGTCGTCGACGATCTGGCCGCCCTCGGGCAGGACGACCTGGGCGTCCTCGGCGAGCAGGCCGACGAGCTGCTTCCGGTCGTCGCGCGCCAGGTCCTCCATCGCGAGCGACCGCCTGCCGAGGAAGTCCTTGCGCCGCGACACCATGCGGCCGACGCCGAGGTCGACAGGCGTGACGGAGCCGTCGGTGTCCTGGCCCACGATGACGTAGCCCTTCTCGGCCCGCAGCACGTGCATCGCCTCGGTCCCGTACGGCGTGATGCCGAACTCCTCGCCGGCATCCATCACGGCCTCCCACACGCGGCGGCCGTAGTTGGCGTCGACGTTGACCTCGAACGACAGCTCGCCGCCGAAGCTGATGCGGAATATGCGCGCCGGAACGCCCGCCACGGTCCCGGTCCGGACCGACATGAACGGGAACGCGTCGGCCGACAGGTCGACGTCGTCGCACACCTTCTCCAGGACTCGCCGCGACCGCGGGCCGTTGATCGACACCGTCGCCCAGTGGTCGGTCACCGACGTCAGGTAGACCTTCATGTGCGGCCACTCGGTCTGCAGCCAGCGCTCCAGCCACGTCATGACCGTCGCGGCGCCGGAGGTGGTCGTGTGCATCAGGAAGTGGTCTTCCGCGAGCCGGGCCGTGACGCCGTCGTCGAGCACCATGCCCTCTTCGTTCAGCATGAAGCCGTAGCGGCAGCGCCCGACGCGGAGCTTTCGCCAGCCGTTGATGTAGACGAGGTCGAGGAACGCGGCCGCGTCCGGGCCCCTGACGTCGATCTTGCCCAGCGTCGACGCGTCGACGACCCCGACCGCGTTGCGCACGGCCAGGCACTCACGGTCGACGGCCTCGCGCATCGACTCTCCCGGACGCGGGTAGTACCACGGGCGCTTCCACTGGCCGACGTCCTCGAACAGCGCCCCGGCATCGACGTGCCACTCGTGGATGGACGTCTTGCGCACGGGGTCGAAGAGGTCCTTCAGGTCGCGGCCGGCCATGGCGCCGAACGAGACCGGCGTGTACGGCTGCCGGAACGTGGTCGTGCCTATCTCCGGGATCGGCCGTCCGAGGAACTCCGACAGCGCGCCGATGCCGTTGACGGCCCCTGTGCGGCCCTGGTCGGTGCCCATGCCCAGCGTCGTGTAGCGCTTGACGTGCTCGATCATCTCGTAGCCCTCGCGGGCCGAGATGGCGATGTCGGCGGCGGTCGTGTCGGTCTGCAGGTCGACGAAACTCTTGCTCTGCCTGCCCGCCGGCTTCTTTCCCGGCACGACCCAGCAGGCGCTGGACGGCTCCTGTTCCCAGTCGTCCGTCTCCGGGGCCGAAGCGGAGGGCATGCCGTCTCCGAATCCGGCGTCGCCGGCCGCGGCCGCGCCGGCTGCCATGCCCTGCGCGATGCACTCGTCGAGACCGAACGCGCCGTTGCACGAGCCGGCGGATCGCTCCGCCTGCGCCGGCGGGCCGGGCACGAAACACGCCAGCGCGTCGTCGTACCTCGGCCGGCCGCCCGACTGGGAGTGCAGGTTCAGCGTCGGGTTCCATCCGCCCGACACGGCCACCAGGTCGCACTCGATGCGCCGCGACTTGCCGACGGCCGATCCGCCGTCGACACGCATCACGTCGACGGCCCGCACGCCTTTGCTACCGTGCACGTCGACGATCGCGCTTCCCGCAAGGACCTCGAATTCCAGGTTGCGGATCTTGTCCGGCAGAACGCCTCCAGACTCCGGCCGAAGGTCGACGACCGTGACGTCGTCGAGTCCGAAGTGGTACAGGTCTAGCACCGTGACGTAGGCGTTGTCGTTGTTCGCGAAGACGACGGCGCGCTGCCCCGGCATGACGCCGTAGCGGAGCACGTAGGTCGACACCGCCGAGGCGAGCATCACGCCCGGCCGGTCGTTGTTGTGGAACACGAGCGGCCGCTCGATGGCGCCGGTGGCGAGAACGATCTGCTTCGCCCTGGTGCGCCATATGCGCTGCCGCGGCGCGTGCCCGTCCGTCGGCCCGAGATGGTCTGTGACGCGCTCGAGCACGGCGACGAAGTTGTGGTCGTAGTAGCCGACGGCGGTGCTTCGCGGCAGCAGGCGGACATTGTCCATGCCCCGCAGCTCGGCCAGCGCCGACTCCAGCCAGTCCCCCGCCCATTCGCCCTCGATGCTCCGGCGGGTAGCCAGCAGGCTGCCGCCCAGCTCCTGCTGCTCGTCGACCAGGATGACGCGCGCCCCCGCCCTGCCCGCCTCCAGCGCGGCGGCGAGGCCGGCCGGGCCCGACCCGACGACCAGCACGTCGCAGTGTGCGTGCGTCTTGTCGTACCGGTCGACGTCGGGCGCGTCAGGGGCGACGCCGAGTCCGCCCGCCTTCCGTAGCTGCCGCTCGTAGAAAGGCCACAGCGCCTTCGGCCACATGAAGGTCTTGTAGTAGAAGCCGGGCGGCAGGAAGCGCGAGACGAGGCCGTTGACGGCCCGCACGTCGAGCTCGACCGACGGCCAGCAGTTGACGCTAGACGCCTCCAGGCCGTCGTACAGCTCGACCTGTGTGGCGACGTAGTTGGGCAGCGTCCGCGCGCCCGTCTCGAGCTGCACCAGCGCGTTCGGCTCCTCTACGCCGCTGCCGATGATCCCGCGCGGCCGGTGGTACTTGAAGCTGCGGCCCACGAGACGGACGCCGTTCGCCAGCAACGCCGACGCGAGCGTGTCGCCCTGGAAGCCGGTGTAGCGCCGGCCGTTGAACGTGAAGGCGAGCGGCCGGCCGCGGTCGACGCGCCCTATGTCGGGAAGCCTGTTCGGCTGCATCACGACTCGCCTCCGGGCGGCTTCTCACCGATGCGGTACACGCCGCTGATCTCGTAGGTCATCGTGTCGCGCCTGACGTTGAACCAGCGCCTGCAGCCGGAGGCGTGGCACCACTGCTCCAGGTGGTCGCCCCTCGGGTTCTTGCGGTAGAAGAGGTAGGCCGCCCACTCCTCGTCGCTCGCGGCGTCCGGGTCCGGGCGGACGATGTGGGCCTCGCCGCCGTAGCTGAACTCGGACTCGTCTCTGGGCCCGCACCAGGGGCATTCGATCAGCAGCATGCGTCCTCGATGTTTCTCCTAGTGCGCGACCCCGGCCGCGCCGTGCTCGTCTATCAGCGCGCCGGTCCTGAAGCGGTCCAACGAGAACGGCCTGGCCAGCTCGTGCGGCTGTCCGGTGGCCAGGTTGTAGGCGAACACCCAGCCGGAGCCGGGCGTCGCCTTGTAGCCGCCGGTACCCCAGCCGCAGTTGAAGTAGAGGCCGTCGACCGGAGTCGCGCCGATGATCGGACACGCGTCCGGGCAGGTGTCGACGATGCCGCCCCACTGCCGCATCATCCGCAGCCTGCTGAAGACCGGGAACAGCTCGACGAGGGCGGCCATCGCGTGCTCCGGGACGCTGAAGCTGCCGCGCTGCCCGTAGCCGTTGTACGAGTCGATGCCGGCGCCGGACAGCAGCTCACCGCGGTCAGTCTGGCTGATGTAGGCGTGGACGGCGTTCGACATGATGACGGCGTGCAGCAGCGGCTTGACCGGCTCGCTGACCCACGCCTGCAAGGGGTGGCTCTCGATGGGCAGCCGGAAGCCAGCCAGGTCGGCCAGCACGCCGGAGCTGCCCGCGGTGACGACGCCGATCTTCTTCGCGCCGATGTACCCACGCGTCGTGTCGACGCCGACTACCCTGCCGTTCTCCTGCCGGAAGCCGACCACCTCGCACTGCTGGATGACGTCCACGCCGCGCGCGTCCGCCGCCCGGGCGAACCCCCACGCGACGGCGTCGTGCCGCGCCGTACCGCCCCGGCGCTGGTAGGACGCGCCGAGTATCGGGTAGCGGGCGTCCTTCGAGATGTTGATGATCGGGACGAGGTCCTTGATCTCTTCCGGGCTGAGCAGCTCGCTGTCGATGCCGTTGAGGCGGTTGGCGTTGACGCGGCGGGCGATGTCGCGCATCTCCTGCAGGCTGTGACCAAGGCTGATCAGGCCCCGCTTGCTGTACATCAGGTTGAAGTTCAGATCGCGGCTAAGGTCCTGCCACAGCTTCAGCGAGAACTCGTACAGGTGCGCCGCCTCGTCCCACAGGTAGTTGGAGCGCACGACCTCCGTGTTGCGGCCCGTGTTGCCGCCGCCGACGTAGCCCTTCTCCAGCACGGCCACGTCCGTGATGCCGTGCTCCTTCGCCAGGTAGTAGGCGGTCGCGAGGCCGTGCCCGCCCGCGCCGACGATCACGACCTCGTACTCGCGCCTCGGCTCGGGGTGGCGCCAGGCGCGCGGCCACCTCTCGTGGTGGCTCAGCCCGTTGCGGACGATGTTGAACAGCGAATACTTCACCAAGTCTCCCCAGCGCCCGCTCCCGCGGGACGGGCCATATCATAGTCCACCGGTCTGGCGTCGGCTACCTGCGAGAGGCGCGCGGCGTTCTTCCGGCCCGGCGCGGACTTCGCGGTTTCTCCTATAATGATTGGGAGTCCAACGATTCGACCCAGGGAGCAGCGGAAACACAATGCAGTTCAAGATAGCGGTCATTCCGGGTGACGGCACGGGCCCTGAAGTCGCGGACGAGGGAATCAAGGTGCTGGAGGCCGCCGCATCCGCCGACGGCCTTGCCCTCGACTTCGTCTCCTACGACTTCGGCGGAGACCGGTACATGCGGACCGGGGAGATACTCCCCGACTCGGCCGTCGACGAGATCAGGGGCTTCGACGCGATCTACCTGGGGGCCATCGGCCACCCGGACGTCACGCCCGGCATCCTCGAGAAGGGCATCCTGCTGCGGCTGCGATTCGAGCTGGAGCAGTACATCAACCTGCGGCCCGTGAAGCTGTACCCGAACGTCGACACCCCCCTGAAAGACAAGGGGCCTGCTGACATCGACTTCGTCGTGGTGCGCGAGAACTGCGGCGGCGTCTACACCGGGCTGGGCGAGGTCTCGAACAAGGGCCAGCCGGACGAGCGGGCGACCCAGGTCATGGCCTACACGCGGCCCGAGGTCGACCGGTGCCTGCGATACGCCTTCGAGCTGACACGCGAGCGGGACGAGGACCGCCAGCTCACCCTGTGCGGCAAGACGAACGTCCTGACCAACGTCTACGGCCTGTGGGAAAGGGCGTTCCACGAGATGGGCGACGCGGACTACCCGGACGTCCAGCGGGACTACGCGCACATCGACGCCACGGTCATGTGGATGGTCAAGAACCCCGAGTGGTTCGATGTGATCGTCACCGGCAACATGTTCGGCGACATCATCACCGACCTCGGCGCGATGATCCAGGGCGGCATGGGCATCGCCGCCGGCGGCAACATCAACCCCGACGGCGTCTCGATGTTCGAGCCCATCGGCGGCTCGACGCCGAAGTACACCGGCAAGAACGTCGTCAACCCGCTGGCCGCCATCGAGTCGGGGCGGATGATGCTCGAGCACCTCGGGGCGAAGTCGGCCGCGGAGCGGATCGAGGACTCCGTGGCGAGTTTTCTCGAGAGCGGCAAACTGGGCGGACTTTCCGCCAGCGACGTCGAGGCGAGCGGGCTGGGCACGTCCGGCATAGGCGACGCCGTCGCTCACGGCGTCTGACGTCAGGACTCGACCAACGTGCGCGGGCAGGTGCTCACCGGGGATGCGACGTGAGCCTTCTACGTAACCTCGCTCGGCGAAAGCTCCGCACCGCGCTGACGATCGTCGGCATCACGGTCGGCATCTGGGCGCTCGTCGTCATGACCTCGATGGCGGACAAGATCCAGACGCTCGTCGAGGGCAACATCACCTACTACGACGACAAGATCGTCGTCAGCGACGCGAACGTCCCGGCCTTCCAGTTCGGGCTCACTCCGATCCCGTTCGCCGTGGCCGGCCAGGTCGCGAGGGTCCCCGGCGTGGCGGTCGCGGTCCCGCAGGTCCTGCTGCTGCTCGATACCGACGACCTCGGCAGCGGCTTCGGCGCGCCGGACTTCGTCCTCGGGGTCACGGCCGGCGCGGACCAGGGTCTAGAGGTGTTCGAGCCCAAAGCCGCCCAGGGAAGGTTGATGTCGCCGGAGGACGAGGACCGGATGGTCGTCGTCCTGGGCGCGGACATGGCCCGGAAGTTCGACAGGAGGCCGGGAGACAGCTTCAGCATACGCGGAGTCGACTTCGAGGTCATCGGCGTGATGGAGCCGACGCTCACGACGCCGGACACCACCGCGGTCGTCCCGTTCGAGGCCGGACAGGCGCTGCTCGCGGGGGACGCGCCCATCCTCGCGGGGACGGACCGGCAGGCGGTCCCGCTCATCTCGCGCGTGCTCGTGTACCCGGAGGCCGATGCCGATACCGGAGCACTCGCACGGGCAATAGAGGCGAGCGTCCCGCGGGTGCAGGCGACCACGGCCGACGATTTCGACCAGGCCTTCGGCTCGACCGTCACCATATTCAACGCGATCATCCTCGGCGTCGCCCTGATCAGCCTCGTGGTCGGCGGCCTGTCCGTCATCAATACGATGGCGATGAGCGTGGCGGAACGCACGCGCGAGATCGGGATCAAGCGCTCGATCGGCGCGTCGCGAGGCTCCATCATGGGCGAGCTGATGACCGAGGCGGCGTTCATGGGCCTCGTCGGCGGAATACTCGGACTGGCGCTCGGCGCCGCCGTCGTCTACGCCTCCAACGAGGCGGGGCGAACGTCGGGAACGATCCTGTTCCTCCTGACCCCGGCGACGGCCGTCTTCGCCGTGGCCTTCTCTACGGTGCTGGGCGCCGTAGCGGGCGTCGTTCCCGCCTGGAAGGCCGCGCGGCTGGACCCGGTCGACGCGCTCAGATACCAGTAGAGGCGACCATGGCGTTCCTCCAGGCCAGCAATCTCCACAAGACGTACCGGCTCAGCAGGCAGAACGTCGTCCACGCCCTGCGCGGGGTCGACGTCGAAATCGAACAGGGCGAGATGGTCGGAATCATGGGGCCGTCCGGGTGCGGCAAGAGTACCCTGATGCACATCATCGGGCTGCTGCACTCGCCCGACGACACGGACCCGCGGCCAGGCATGTTCATCGGCGGCACCGACGTGACCGGCCTCCCCGACCGCGAGCGTACGAGGATGCGGGCGGAGCAGATCGGGTTCGTCTTCCAGGCGTTCAACCTCGTCCCGACGCTCACGGCCATCGAAAACGTCGCGCTCCCGGCCAAGTACGCGGGAAGGCGGCGCTCGGAGGCCAGGGCGGCCGCGGCGGACGCCCTCGCCATGGTCGGACTCGCCGACCGCGAAGGCCACAGGCCCATGGAGCTCTCAGGCGGGCAGCAGCAGCGCGTAGCCGTCGCGAGGGCGCTGGTGAACCGGCCCGCCCTTCTGCTGGCCGACGAGCCCACGGGCAACCTCGACTCGGAGAGCACCGACGAGATTCTCGGCCTGCTCCACTGGTTCAATGTCGAACGCGGTCAGACGACGGTGCTGGTGACGCACGATGCGCGCGTGGGCGCGGCCTGCGGACGCACGTTGACTATGCTCGACGGCACGATCACCGGCAGCCGCGTCACGCCCAGCATGGCCACCACCGGCGTCTGAGACCCGGCTGCGGCCCTTCCGCGTAGTCCCGGCGCTGCCCCCGGCTACTCTCCGGCCTCGGCCATCTCCAGGATGGTGTCCCACTCCTGTTGCGTGATGGGATGGACCGATAGGCGCGGTCGGGTGAACAGCGATATCTCCTCGAGCGCCGGGTTCGCCCTGATCTGCGCCAGCGTCACCTGGCTGGGCAGCGCCGCCATGCCCTTGATGTCGACCATGAACCACCGCGGGTTCTCAGGGGTGGACTTGGGATCCGGATGGTCCGAGTCCGGGTCCCAGGCGGTGAAGTCGGGGTAGCCATCGCGCACTACGACCGCGGTGCCCACGACACCCGGCGGCTTCGCGTTCGAGTGGTAGAACAGCACGCCGTCGCCCTCCTTGACCTCGTCGCGAAGGAGGTTGCGGGCCTGGTAGTTCCGCACGCCGTCCCAGTAGTCCGTCTGGTCCGGCTCGGCCATCAGGTCCGAGAACGAGTAGTCCGACGGCTCGGACTTGAACAGCCAGTAACGCTTCGTCATCGTCTGCTTCCTCCATCGAGGCGGTGACACGGGCAGGACAAGTGTAGCACCGTCCCCGGCGCGCGTTCGGCCCGGAGGTTGCGCGGGACGCCGTTTCGGTGCGAACATCAACCGCGCACAGCCAGTCCCCCGCCGGAGGGCTTCCATGGCAGAGAACCTACCAGACCGGGCCGAGATCGTCGTCATCGGAGGCGGAATCGTCGGCTGCAGCGTCGCCTACCACCTCGCGAAGCTGGGCCGAAGGGACGTCGTCGTGCTGGAGCGCGGCAATCTGACAGGCGGCACGACCTGGCACGCCGCCGGCCTGGTGACGCAGCTCCGCAACAACCGGACGCTCATCGAGATCGCCAAGTATGGGGTGGAGCTCTACCGCGGCCTGGAGGCCGAGACCGGCCATCCCACCGGCTTCCGGCAGTCCGGCAGCGTCACGGTGGCCCGGACGGAAGGCCGTATGGACGAGCTCAGGAAGATCGCGTCGCTGGGCCGGTCCTTCGGGATAGAGATCGAGCCGATCAGCCTGGGCGAAGCGGGCGAGATGTGGCCGCTGATGCGCATCGACGACCTCGTTGGCGCAATCCACATCCCGGAGGACGGCCAGACGCTGCCGGAGGAGACGGCGAAGGCGCTGGCCGCAGGCGCCGAGGCGAACGGCGTCTCGCTGTTCGAGGACATCGTCGTGACCGGCATCGAGCAGCACGACGGCGCCGTGACCGCCGTGGCGACCGACCGTGGCCGGATCGAGTGCGACTACGCGGTCAACTGCGCCGGCATGTGGGCGCGCGAGGTCGGGAAGATGTGCGGGGTCAACGTCCCGCTCCACGCCGCAGAGCACATGTACCTGGTCACCAACCCGATGGGCGTGCCGGACGACCTCAAGTCGCTCCGCGACCCGGACGAGCAGATCTACTTCCGGCGCGACAAGGAGGAGACCGGCGCCATCCTGATGGGCGGCTTCGAGTCTCGCGCCAAGCCGTGGGGCGCCGGCGGCATCCCGGAGGGCTACAACTTCAGCCTGCTCGATCCCGACTGGGACCACTTCAAGGTCTTCTGGGAGGCCGCGACGCACCGTGTCCCCGCGATGGAGGAGGCCGGCATCGACCGCTTCTACGTCAGCGCCGAGTCCTTCACGCCGGACAACCGCTACATAATGGGCGAGGCCCCGGAGCTCAGGCGCTTCTTCGTCGCCGCGGGGCTGAACTCGACCGGCATCGCGGCCGGCGCCGGTGTAGGCAGGGCGATCGCGGAGTGGATCGAGGCCGGCCACCCCACCATGGACCTGACCGAGGTCGACATCCGCCGGTTCCACCGCTACCAGAGCCACTCGCGCTACCTGTACGACCGCACCGTCGAGACCGTCGGCGCCCTGTACGGCATGCACTGGCCCCACCTGCAGATGGAGACGGCCCGAAACGCCCGGCGCTCTCCCCTGCACGACCGGCTGGAAGCCGCGGGGGCGGTGTTCGGCGTCGTCTCCGGCTGGGAGCGCGCCAACTGGTTCGCGCCGGAGGGCATGGCGCAGCAGTACGAGTACTCCTTCGGGCGCCAGAACTGGTTCGACCACTCCGCCGAGGAGCACCGCGCCGTCCGCGAGGCGGTCGGGCTGTTCGACCAGACGTCGTTCGCCAAGCTGCTCGTCCAGGGCCGTGACGCGGAGCAGGCGCTCCAGCGTCTCTGCGCCGGTGACGTCGGCGTGCCACCGGGTCGGGCCGTCTACACGGCCATGCTCAACGAGCGAGGCGGCTTCGAAGCCGACCTCACCGTGACCAGACTCTCCGAGGACGCCTACATGGTCGTGACCGGCTGCGCGACAGAGGGCCGCGACGAGCACTGGATCAGGCAGGGCATCCCGGACGACGCGCACGCCTTCGTCACGAACGTGTCGTCCGCATACGCCGTGCTGTCCGTTATGGGCCCGAAGTCTCGGGATCTCCTCTCGCGGCTGACCGACGCCGACCTGTCGAACGAGGCCTTCCCGTTCCTGGCGAGCCGGGAGATCGAGATCGGCTACGCGCCGGTGCGGGCGACCCGCATCACATACGTCGGCGAGCTGGGCTGGGAGCTGTACGTCCCCACCGAGTTCGCCGCCCACGTCTACGACGACATCGTCGCCGCGGGCGGGCCGCTGGGCCTGCGGCTCGCCGGGTACCACGCCCTGGAGTCGCTGCGCATGGAGAAGGCGTACCGGGCGTGGGGATCGGACCTGACCGACCTGGAGACCCCGCTGGAGGCCGGGCTGCGCTTCGCCGTCGCATTCGACAAGCCTGACTTCATCGGCAAGGACGCGCTCGCGGCTCAGGCCGACGGGCCGTTGACGAAACGGCTGACCGTCTTCACGCTGGACGACCCAGAGCCGCTGCTGCTGGGCGACGAGCCGATCTACCGCGACGGCGCGCTCGTCGGCCGAACGACGGGCGGGGCGTACGGCCACACCGTCGGCCGTTCGGTGGGACTCGGGTACGTCGAAAACGAGGGCGGGGTCGACGCGGCGCACATCCGAAGCGGCGCCTACGAGATAGAGGTCATGGACGAGCGCCACGCCGCGACGGCGTCGCTGCGCCCTCCCTACGACCCCCAAAGCCGGCGCGTCCGGATGTAGCTCGCCGCTCGACGACGCGAAGTCCAACTCGCTGCCGTCCATCACTGGGCGAAGTTGCGAAGCTTGTAGCGCTGGAATGCCGCAGCCCTCATGTGTCATATTGTCGAAGAGGTGGCTCATGCTTGAGAGAAGAGTGCGCATAGGGACGGCGGGCCGGCTCGTCATACCGGCCGCCCACCGCAAGGCGCTCGGTCTGGACGCCGGCGACGAAGTCGTCCTGGTATTGGAAAACGACGAGCTTCGGCTGACGACCCAACAGACGGCGATCAGGCACGCGCAGGAGCTGGTCCGGCAGCATGTTCCCCGGGAGCGAAGCCTGGTGGACGAGCTGATCGAGGAGCGACGGGGGCAGGCCGGCGTCCTCAGGAAACAACGGGAGACAGGATGAACGAGCCGAGCCCGGATACGCAGAGGCGCTTGGACGCCCTCCAGGACGAGCTCGAGGCGCTGCACCGGCAGCAGGTCGGCTACCCGTGCAACCATGACTTCGACTACACGGCGCTGCTGCCTTTCCTGAGGTATTCGGTCAACAACGTCGGCGACCCGTTTCACGACAGCAACTTCCGAAGCAACACACACGAGGTCGAGCGGGAGGTCATTGGCCAGTTCGCCGACATGACCGGCCTGCCGCGGGAGGAGGCGTGGGGCTACGTCACCTCCGGCGGCACAGAGGGCAACATCTACGGCCTCTACATCGGGCGGGAGATGTTCCCGGACGGCGTCGTCTACTTCTCTGAGGACACCCACTACAGCGTCGTCAAGATCATGCGATTGCTCAGGGCGCGCAACATCATGATCAAGAGCCAGGAAAACGGCGAGATCGACTACGAAGACCTGCGCGAGACGATCAGGATCAACCGGGACCTGCCGGTCATAGTCATGGCGAACATCGGCACTACGATGAAGGGCGCGGTAGACGACGTGGGCAGGGTCCGGGCCATCCTCGACGACCTGGCGATAGCCGACTCGTACATACACGCGGACGCGGCGCTGAGCGGCATGATCCTCCCATTCGTGGACGACCCGCAGCCCTACGGGTTCGACGCGGGATTCGACAGCGTCGCCATCAGCGGACACAAGATGATCGGCGCCCCCATGCCCTGCGGGGTGGCCCTCACGAGGCGCGACCACGTGACGCGCATCTCCCGGGCAGTCGAGTACATCGGCTCGCTCGACACGACGATCGCCGGTTCGCGCAACGCCATCACGCCCCTGATGATGTGGTACGCTCTGCGCCAGCACGGGATGGACGGCTTCAGGGAGATCGTGGCCGGCTGCCTCGACGTCGCCGAATACGCGGTCGCCCGGTTCAACGACAGCGGCATACCCGCGTGGCGGAACAGGAACTCCGTCACGGTCGTCTTCCCGAAGCCGCCCCCGGAGGTCGTCCACAGGTGGCAGATCGCCCCGTTCGAGGACATCGGCCACCTGATAGCAATGCCCCACGTGACGCGAGAGACGGTCGACGCCGTGGTAGACGACTACCTGAGACACAAGCGATAGAACGAGGAAGGAACAGCATGAACAGGATCATCGTGATGGCCAGGAACGAGGTCGGCGTGATCGCCGACATCAGCAGGACGCTGGCCGACAACGGCCTGAATATCGAGACGATCAGCGCGGAGGCCCTCGGCGAGAAGGGCGTCATCACCCTCACAACCGACGACAACGACAGAGCCCTGAAGACGTTGACGGGCGCGGGGTTCAAGACCGTCGCCGACGAGGCGCTCCTCCTGAGACTCAAGGACGAGCCGGGAGCCCTCGCCAGGATCGCCGAGCGATTCAAGAACGAGGGCGTTAACCTGCAGAGCCTGCACATCGTCGACCGACGGGACGGCTACACCACCGTGGCCCTCACGGCCGACGACCGGGCCCGCGCGGAGACGCTGGTCGACAAGGACACCCTCGTGTAGACCACCTCTGCGCAACCGTCATTCCCGCGCAGGGAGCCCCTTGCATAACCGTCATTCCCGCGCAGGCGGGAACCCAGCGGCCGGGCCTCCCAAGTACGAAGTCGACGCGTCTCCACCACATCCGCCGCACGCGAGCGGAGTTACGCAAGGGTCTCCGCAGGCGGGAATCCAGGGGTGGGGTTTCCCGGCTAGGGCCTGTTCACACTAACAGGTCTGATGTGATATGCTTGGCTCATGGAACTAACACAGGACCAGTACGAACGCATCGAACATCTATTGCCAGTGCAGCGGGGCAATGTGAGGATTCCGAATCTACAGGTGCTCAATGCCATTTTGTATGTTACTGAGCATGGCTGCAAGTGGCGTGGGTTGCCTCCCAGGTTCGGCAGGTGGCACACCATCTACACCCGTATGAACCGCTGGGCCAAAAGCGGCGTGCTCGACAGGATATTCGAACACCTGTAGCGAGAACATATCGTGCGCGTCAAGCTCGAGGTGGTCTCGATGGACAGCACCATCGTCAAGGTGCATCCTGATGGCACGGGGGCGCTAAAAAAAAACGGACCGCAGTCCATCGGCAAGTCCAGAGGTGGATGGACCACCAAGATTCATATGGTTGCCGCGAATGCTCGAACAGCCATGACCTTCTCACTCTCCCCTGGACAGGCTCACGACGCACCGGAGGGGCGCAGGTTGCTCAAGCGCCTTGGGCCTCTGCGAGATAACCTGTCTGTGGTGATGGATCGCGCATACGAGGGCAACGAGACTCGCCAGCTTGCCTTGGAGTTGGGCATTGAGCCCGTCGTTCCTCCACTCTCGACTCGCATCAGCCCGTGGGAGTACGACAAGGAGCTCTACAAGAGGCGCAACGAGGTAGAGCGTCTGTTCCGACGATTGAAGGGCTTTCGCCGCATCTTCTCTCGCTTTGACAAGCTCGATGCGCTCTTTCTCGGCTTCATTCTCATGGCGCTCATATTCGATGCGTTACGTAGTGTGAACACGCCCTAGCCGAGTCCCAGCTCTTCGGCCATGCCGTACCCGGCCGCGAGCTCGGTGAGCTTCGCCCACGTGGAGTCCTCGACGTAGATGCCCTCGGCCAACAGCTCCTGCGTCCGCAGGTGCTCCAGCTCGCCGGGGTAGTAGACCTCGGAGAAACCCTCCGCCGGCGGCGAGCTCTTCAGGTAGGCCGCGAACTCGGCGACCTCGCGCTTGAACACGTCGAGCGGCCGGAACGCCTCGACGTTGAACGCGGCCATGAAACAGCCGTCGTTGTGGCGGCCGGACGTGTCGTAGCCGTAGCCCAGGCCGGTCAGGATGCCCGACAGTATCTCGACCATCACCGACAGGCCGTAGCCCTTGTGCCCCTCCGGACCACCGAGGGGCAACAGCGCGCCGCCGCGCCCCAGGTCGTTCGGGTCGGTGGTCGGCCTGCCGTCGGCGTCGACTATCCAGCCCTCCGGTATCGGCTTCTCCCGCGCCGCGGCGACGGCGACTTTGCCCGCGGCGACCGCGCTCGTGGCGCCGTCTATGAACATGGGGCCGTCGAGATCGCTCGGCATGGCTATGCAGATCGGGTTCGTCCCCAGGCGCGGCTCCCTGCCCCCGAACGGCACGACCGACTTGCTCGTGCGTCCCGAGTCGGCCGTCATGATGCCGATCATTCCCGCCCGCGCCGCCATCAGCGGGTAGTCCGTGACGCGCCCGACGTGGCTCTGCCGGTAGACTGTCGCGGCCGCGAGATTGCTCTCCCGCGCCTTGGCTATGGTCATCTCCATGGCGCGCTCGGAGACGACGTACCCGAATCCCCAGTTGCCGTCCACAACCGTGGTAGTGGGCGTGTCCCTGGCGACCTCGAACTCGGCGCCCGGCACGATGTGGCCCTCGTTGACGCGGTCGATGTACGTCGGTATCTGGATGATGCCGTGCGAGTCGTGGCCGGCCAGGTTTGCGTCGACGCAATGGCGGGCCACGGTGGCCGCCTCGTGCTCGCTCGCGCCCGCTCCCTGCAGCAGCCGGGCCGCGATCGTCGTCAGTCGTTCGGCGGATTCGGTCGGCATGCCGCGCTCCTCCGGTGGCAGTCCCCCACTGCTGCCGTCGCGTGCCGGCGCGCCGCGGGGCTATAATCGGTGTCGGAGAGGATAGCCATGCGGGAAGGACGAATCAAGATTACTGCGGGCGCCGTGACCGTTGCGGCGCTCCTGGACGACAGCGCCACCGCCGACCTGGTGTGGGACGCCCTGCCCCTCCAGGCCCAGGCAAGCACGTGGGGCGACGAGATCTACTTCAGCACCGAAGTCCGGGCCGACGAGGACGACGCCCGCGAGGTGGTCGACTTTGGAGACGTGGCCTATTGGCCGCCGGGACAGGCGCTGTGCCTGTTCTTCGGCCCGACGCCCATGAGCCGGGGCGACGAGATCAGGCCCGCCAGTCCCGTCAACGTGCTCGGGAAGATCGAAGGGGACGCTGCCGTGCTCAAGTCCGTCGGCTCGGGGTCCACCGTTACCGTGGAACGGGGCTGACCGCCGGACGATCGGCCGAAGGGGGACCGGCTGGTCCCGGCGACGGGCACCGCGACCGCTCTCCTTTTTGAGACATCGGAAACCCAGCCGAGGGCCGCATGTCGTCAGCCCCGCGTTCCGCTGGGTCCACATTGTGTACTGCGCCATGCCGAGCCAGGCCGAGCGGCGTAGTATTGGCCCAGGTCAAGGCGCATATTCGCCTTGACACTCGAAGAAGCCGCTTGCTAGACTCGCGCCCTCAAATCAGCAATACAAGCGTTCTACGCGCGACGCCGGCCACCGTGGCCGTCGCGGGGACGCTGAAGGTACCCGGAGGAAGGACAGTGGAAGCGACAACGTCGACGCAGAACCAGGAGGTGGCCGCCGAGGAGGCCGTCGCCTGCAGGCACCAGTGGATGATAGACACTCCTTCCGGGCCGTCCAGCACAGGCACGTGCAGGCAGTGCGGCGCGGAGCAGGAGTTCATGAACTACATCGAGGGCTCGACGTGGGGCTACGACGTTTCGCTGGACCACCTGGCCGGCGGCACCAGGTTCCCCACCGACGTCGACCGTCCCGAAAAACGGCTCGCCGACGACGAGGACATCAACTAGGCTCCGGACGACCCTGCCTCACGACGCCGGCCGTCCCTCCTATGGGGCGGCCGGTGGCTTTCCCGGACGCGTGCCCGGCTATCGTCTCGCCCGGAAGGGCCCGCGGAGTGCGGGCGCGATCACGGCGATCAGGCACAACACCGCGATTCCCGCGGCCGCATGTGCCCGGATGGCGAACGGCGCGTCTATCCGCTCTGCCATCACCCCGAGCGCGAACGCGCCGAACGGCGCCGTGCCGATGGCGATCGTTATGACACCCAGCGCCTTGCCGCGCATCTCCTGGTCCGCCGTCAGCATGACGATGGTGCTCTGCATCGTCGAGAATCCGGACGTCCCCAGTCCCAGCAGCAACAGCAGCGGGAACGAAGCCGCGTACCACTCCGAGAACGAGAAGAGCAGCAGCGCGACGCAGGAGAGCATGGCCCCACCCAGGTAGACGCGGCCGTGGTATCTGAGCGTCAGCCAGGAGGCTATCGAGACCGCCCCGATCGCGGCGCCCAGTCCGGAGGCCGACTGCAACATCCCCATCAGGCCCGGCCCAACGTGCAGAACGTCGCGGGCGATGACCGGGACCAGGTTGGCGTACGGGAACATCAGGATGTTCATGGCCAGGGTGACCAGCACGGTGGCCCGGAGCGCCTGGTTCCCCAGTACGTACCTGAGGCCGCCCGCCAGTGACGCCAGCGCGCTCTCCGAACGAAACCGGCGCGACTGATGCGCCGGCAGCTCCAGGCGGGTGATGAGCACCAGCGAGGTGAACAGGAATAGCGTCACCGCCACGTACCCGCCCTTCACGCCCAGTACGGTGATGAGGCCGCCCGCCAGCGCGGGCCCGGCCATCATGCTGAAGCTCTGGCCCATCGAGTCCAGGGCGACGCCATTCGTCACGCCCGTTCTCCCGAGAAGGTCGTGGAGCAGGGAGCGTCGAGCCGGCATGTCGAACGCCCAGGCGATCCCCCCGACCAGGATGACCAGGTACGCGTGCCAGTACTCCTCCGAGTTCGTCCATAGCAGCACCGACATGACCAGGGCGGCGACGAAGGACATGCCGTACGCCGCCATCAGCAGCCGCCGACGGTCCCCGGCGTCGGCCATCATTCCGCCCACGAGCCCGAGCAGCAGCATGGGGGTCATTGCGAACACGCCGACCAGGGCCACCCGCAGCTCCGAGTCGGTCAGCTCCAGCACGAGCCAGGCGAGCAGGGTCATCTGCATCCACCGGGACGAGTACGCCAGCAGATTCGCCGGCCAGAGCAGGCGGTAGTTGCGGTCCCGAAACGCCCGGAAGGTGCCGGGCAGGTGGACGCTGGTGACAGGAGGACGCGAACGCGCTTTCATTGCGAGCAGGGGTATTGTATGGCCCGGCGCGCCGCGCATGGAACAGGAAAGACACCGTCGTTGACAAGTTCCTGCAGCCCTGGACGGCGGCCGCACCACCGCCGCTACCGCCCCATCTGTCAACTTGACACTATATTGAGTCGAGCCTTAACATGAACCTCACGGTACATAGGGCAAGGAGGTCCTAAAACTGAAGAGGAGGGTGAGTAGCGATGGAAATCGCCATCACGATACTCGCCGTCCTGATCGGCCTGGTCACAGGCGCACTGATTGGTTACGTAGTCAGGAGACTGGTAACAGGCAGACGGTACGAGGCAGCTAAGCAAGAGGCTTCTGGTGTACTCAGCGAGGCCCGGGAACAGCGAAGAGCGCTACTGCTCGAGGCTAAAGAAGAGGGTCTCAGAATCCGGTCGGGTGCCGAGAACGAGCTGAGGGAGCGGCGCACGGAGCTACAGAACTACGAGCGCAGGCTCGCCAACCGTGAAGAGAACGCAGACCGGAGAGCGGCGAATCTCGAGCGAAGAGAGAACGAGCTAACCAAGAAGAACCAGAAGACCGAAAGCCTTCGTACAGAGCTGGAAGAGCTGAAGCAGCAGGAGGTCACACGCCTCGAGGAGATCGCGAACCTCTCGGCCGCCGACGCGAAAGACGAGCTGATGCGTCGCACCGAGGAGGAGATCCAGCACGAGGTGGCCGTCCGCTACCGGGACGTAGAGCAGAGGGCCAGGGAAGAGGCCAGCGACAAGGCTCGTAACGTCCTCGGTGAGGCTATCCAGCGCCTCGCCTCAGACGTAGTCTCAGACATCACGTTAACCACCGTGCCGCTGCCGAGCGACGACATGAAAGGTCGTCTGATAGGCCGCGAGGGACGGAACATTCGGGCAATTGAGAAGGCCACGGGCGTCGACCTCATCATCGACGAAACGCCCGAGGCCGTCACGCTGTCGTGCTTCGATCCACTGCGCCGGGAGGTCGCGCGTCTGGCGGTCGCCAGGCTGGTCGCGGACGGCAGGATCCATCCGGCCAGGATCGAAGAGACGGTCGCGCGGACCGAGAAGGAGGTCGCCGAGACCATCCGCAAGACGGGAGAGCGGACGCTCATGGACGTCGACGTCCGTGGGCTGAACTCCGAGTTGGTCTCGCTCCTGGGCAGGCTGCGCTACCGCTACAGCTACGGCGAGAACGTCCTGCAGCACAGCGTCGAGGTGGCCTACCTGGCAGCACTGATGGCTGCCGAGATCGGCGCCGACGTGCGCGTGGCCAAGGAGGGCGGGCTGCTGCACGACATCGGCAAGGCCCTCACGCACGAGGTGGAGGGCCCGCACGCCGAGATCGGCGCCGACGTCGCCACCAAGAACAAGGTCCGCCGCCACGTGTGCGACACGATCCGCGAGCACCACGACGACGTCCACAGCAGCGTCGAGTCGTTCATCGTCGCCGCCGCGGACGCGATAAGCGCCGCGAGGCCAGGCGCGCGCAGGGACACCGTCGAGCACTATGTCAAGCGGCTCGAGGCGCTGGAAGAGGTCGCGCGCTCCTTCGACGGCGTAGAGAAGTGCTACGCCATCCAGGCGGGCCGCGAGGTGCGCATCCTCGTCGAGCCCGAGAGCATAGACGATCTCGCCGCCAACACGATGGCCAGGGAGATAGTCAAGAAGATCGAGGCGAACCTGGCGTACCCGGGGCAGATCAAGGTCACCGTCATCCGCGAGAGCCGGGCCGTCGAGTTCGCCCGCTAGAATGCGTAATCGCCGCAGCCGGGGGCCGGCGCAGTCCCCTCCGGCTGCGGACTTCGCGGAGCCCATCACCGATGCCGGCCGACCCCGTCCGGGAGCGCAACCTACACCTGTGTCCGTAGTCGACCTGCACCTGCACACCACGTTTTCCGACGGGAGGCTGTCCCCCACCGAGCTGGTGCGGCTCTGCGCTCGCAACGGCCTGCGCGTCATCGCCATCACCGACCACGATTCCACCGAGGGCATCTCTGAGGCCCGCGACGCCGCGGAGGGGGCGCCCGGCCTCAGGATAGTCCCCGGTATCGAGCTCAGCACCGACGCGCCAGGGCTTGAGATCCACATGCTCGGCTACTTCGTGGACCCGGCGGAGGCGGCTCTCCAGGAGAAGCTCAGGTGGCTGCGGTCCGGACGCGACGAGCGCGCCCGGGAGATGGTGAACAGGCTCCGGGCGCTCGGCCTGGACGTCGAGTGGGGCCGCGTCCAGGAGATATCCGCGGGCGCCGCCGTCGGCAGGCCGCATATCGCACAGGCCCTGGTCGAGCTTGGCCATGCCGCGTACCCCGCGGAGGCATTCGACCTGTACCTGGGGCGCGATGGCCCGGCCTACGTCGGACGCCCCAGCCTCTCCCCCGCGGAAGCGATCGAACTGCTGCGCGGCAACGGCGCCGTTCCCGTACTCGCCCATCCGAGCTATGTCCTTCAGGAGGATACTGAAGACGACCGGCGAGCCCTGAGGGACGTGGTCGCGGGGCTCAAGGAGGCCGGGCTCGCCGGAATGGAAGTCCACTACAAGAGCTATACCCGGGAGCAGGTCGAGTCGCTGGCGGCGCTCGCGGAGGAGCTGGCGCTGATACCCTGCGGCGGCAGCGACTATCACGCGTCGGGAAACCCCGGGGAGCCGGAGCCCGGCGCCGTGGGGCCTCCGCTCGAGACGGTTGCCGCGCTGGAGGCTGCGCGGCGGCCTCCGCGTTAGCCGTCGGGCCAACCGAAGTCCTGGCGGCATGGACAGGACGGGCGACCCGGCACGGGACGTCCACGAGGTGCGCCATCCCACAACCTATCGGCCTGGAAGAAATCGCGGCGGTCATCGCGGCCTATCTCTGGGGCGCGGTCCCATCGTCCTACCTGGCCGCGCGTTGGCTGCGCGGCCTGGACATCCGCCGGTTCGGCTCGGGCAACGTCGGCGCCTCGAACGCCGCGGAGGCCCTCGGGAGATGGCCGGCGATCGCCATAGGGACATTCGACTGCGTCGGAAAGGGAATGCTGCCACTCCTGCTTGCCAGGCTCGCCGGACTGGACACCCCGGCGCAGGGACTGGTAGGGGTCGCCGCGATAGTCGGTCACAACTGGTCTCCGTACATTGGCCTGACGGGAGGCAGGGGCGTCTCGGTGACGACAGGGGTGCTGCTGGGACTGCTGATGTGGCGCGAGGTGCTGGTGATCGGCGTGCTGTTCGGCCTCGTCGGGCGGCTGGTCGTGAAGGACACGGCGCTGTGGGTGCTGGTCGCCTTGCTGTCGCTGGCTCCCATGACCTACATCTTCTCGCAGCCGCCCGCCCTCGGCTATATTTCTGTCGCCATCGCGCTGGTCCTCCTCGCGAAACGGCTCACGGCGAACTGGGAGCCCCTGTCCCGCGGCGCGCCGTGGTACCGTGTCATGGCCAACCGCCTCGTGTGGGACAGGGACATCTCGTCTCGCGAGGCGTGGGTCGGCCGGCGCGGGTCGTAGGAGCGGGCAGACCACCATGAACGAAACGACAGACTGCGCAAGACATCCCGGCGTGCAGACCAACCTGCGGTGCAGCAGGTGCGACACCCCGGTCTGCCCCAGGTGCCTGGTGCACGCCGCCGTCGGGATACGATGCCAGGAGTGCGGCAAGGGCACGGTACCGCCCACATACCGCGTAGAGTCCTCGTCGCTGGCTCTCGGCATACTCGCCGCCGTCGTGATAGGCCTGGGCGGTGGCCTCATGTTGGGACTGTTCGTCCGGTTCCTGGGGGACCTGGTGCACCTGGTCGCGCTTGCCGGGCTCGGCTACGCCATGTCAGAAGCCGTCGGGTTCGCCGCCGGCCGCAAGCGGGGCCGAAAGCTCCAGGTCGCGGCCGGAGCCGGCGTCGTGCTCGCGGGCCTGGTCAGCATGGCCATCACCGCCGCGACCCTCGGCGTGTGGTCTCTCTTCGACGTCCTCGCCATAGCGCTCGGGGCGTACGTCGCGACCATCCGCCTCCGTTAGCATCCCGTGCGGAAACGGCGGCAACGAGCCCTGTTTCGGCCGTTTCGGCATTGACAGTATTCGTCGACAACGCTATCATTCGATACGATAATCACCACGGAGGCGTGAGACCCGTATGGACGCACTGGACACCAAGATAATCGACATTCTTCAGGGGGACGGCAGGGCCTCGAACGCCGGAATGGCCAGGCTCGTTGGCGTCAGCGAGGGCACCGTCCGCCGGCGGCTCAAGCGGCTCGTCGAGCAGGAATTCATCGAGATAGTCGCCCTCCCGGACCCGGTCAAGATGGGCTACGAGTCCCGGGCCCTTGTCGGCGTGCAGGTCGATCCCGACAAGATCGACCAGGTCGCGAACGACCTCGCCGCACTCAACGAGATAGGCTGGGTGGCAATAACGACCGGCTCGTTCGACGTCTTCGCCTGGGCGACGCTCCGATCGGCCGAAGAGCTGGGTGTGTTCCTGAGGACAAAGGTCGGCGTCATCCCGGGAGTGCGCCGGACCGAGACCTTCGTCAACCTGGAGAACAAGAAGCGCGGCAACGGAAGGATCGTCTGAATCCGCCGTCCCGTCGCCGGGAACCTCTGGCGTGAGCCGGCATCGACCCGGTTCCCATCATGCCCCGGGTGGGAGCGTCACCGCAGATGTCCGTCCCCGGGGGCCGAAACGCCAACCGCCTGGGGAGCACGGCCGGTGAGGCGGCTCTCCCCGCCGCGACCGTTGGAGAGCCCCGTTGACTAGAACGCTGAACGTCGGTCGTCTCTGGAACGCAACCGGGTACTCGATCGCCGGGCTGCGGGAGGCGATCAGGCACCACGCGGCGGTGCGCCAGGAGCTGCTGGCCGGGATAGTCCTCGTACCGGCGGCCGTGCTGCTTGGAGCCGACGGCATTGAGCGCGCCCTGCTGCTCTCGTCGCTCATGCTGGTGCTGATCGTGGAACTGCTGAACACAGCCGTGGAAACGGTGGTAGACCGCGTGGGAACTGAGAACAACGAGCTCTCCGGACGCGCCAAGGACATTGGCTCAGCGGCGGTCTTCGTGGCGCTGATCAACGTCCCCGTCGTGTGGGGATTGGTACTGTTGGGCTAGGCGGAACGCGCCCCGGAGTAACAGGCGCGCGGAGGAAGAGATTGCTGAAGACGATCGACTGTGGGGAGCTCAGAAGCGGCCACGTCGGCCAGACCGTCACACTGGCGGGCTGGGTGGATCGCAGGCGCGACCACGGCAATCTTATCTTCATCGACCTGCGCGACCGCTCCGGCGTCGTGCAGGCAGTCTTCAACCCGGACTCGAACCCGGAGCCGCACGAGCTCGCCGGCCAGGTGCGTGGCGAATGGGTCGTGCAGGTCTCGGGCCAGGTGACGCGGCGTTCCGACGAGACCATCAACGCGAACCTGCCCACGGGCGACGTCGAGGTCGCGGCAGAGAGCCTGACGATCCTGAACGAGTCCAGGACACCGCCCTTCCAGGTGAGCGTGGAGAGCGAGGTGGACGAGCTGCTGCGCATGCGCCACCGCTACCTCGACCTGCGCCGCCCACGCATGCGCGACATGCTGGTCATGCGCCATCGGGCCGTCAAGTTCATTCGCGACTTTTTCAGCGACCGCGGGTTCCTCGAAGTCGAGACGCCGATCCTAATCAAGAGCACGCCGGAGGGGGCGAGGGACTATCTCGTGCCGAGCCGCCTGTATCCGGGCAAATTCTACGCGCTTCCCCAGTCTCCGCAGCAGTTGAAGCAGCTTCTCATGGCCGCGGGAGTCGAGAAGTATTTCCAGATAGCCAGGTGCTTCCGCGACGAGGACCCGCGCGGCGATCGGCAGCCGGAATTCACGCAGCTCGACCTCGAAATGAGCTTCGTCGACGAAAACGACGTGCTCGACCTGATCGAGGAGCTCTACACCGCCCTGTTCGAATCGCTCGTCCCCGAGCGCACGATCGTCAAGAAGCCGTTCCCGCGCATCCCGTACGCCGAGGCGATGGCAAGATACGCCTCCGACCGGCCAGACCTTCGCTACGGACTCGAGATGGCCGACCTCGGCGAGGCGGTCGGGGACACCGAGTTTCGCGTCTTCCAGGCGGTGCTCGCGGGCGGCGGGATCGTGAAGGGCTTTGCCGCTCCGGGGCTGGCCGACATGCCCCGCCGGCAGCTCGACGATCTCGTGGAGTTCACGAAACAGAGCGGCGCGCAGGGACTCGTTTACATAGTCCTAGGTGCGGATGCTCCGTCCATCGACGGTCTGACCGAGGAGCATATCAAGTCGCCGGTCGCCAAGTTCCTGTCGATCGACGTCGTGAAGGACATCGCGCGGAGGACGGGAGCGAGTCCCGGGGACCTGCTCCTGGTAATCGCCGGCCCCGCGAAATCTACGAACGTCGCTCTCGACGCCCTCCGACGGGAGATGGCCAGGCGTCTCGAGCTCGCCGACCCGAACGTCCTTGCGTTCGCCTTCATCGTGGACTTCCCGCTCTTCGAGTGGAACGAGGACGAGGCGCGCTGGGACTCCCCTCACCATCCGTTCACCGCGCCCAAGGCAGGTCACGAGGGCGCGCTCGAATCGGACCCCGGCGCCGCGCTCTCCCGCGCCTACGACCTCGTCTGCAACGGGATGGAGGCCGCGGGCGGCAGCATCCGGATTCACCGGCGCGACATGCAGGGCAGGGTGTTCGAGGTCCTCGGCTACAGGGAGGAGGACACCGAGGCGCGGTTCAAGCAGTTGCTCGACGCGTTCGAGTACGGCACGCCTCCGCACGGCGGCATCGCCGCGGGCATCGAGCGGCTCATCATGCTGTTGCTGAACGTCGACAGCATCCGGGAGGTCATCGCCTTCCCGAAGACGCAGACCGGCGTCGACCCCCTGTTCGAGGCGCCGGACGTGGTCGACGACGAGCAGCTGGCCGAGCTCAATCTCAGGTTGATCGACTGAGGCAGGCACGACGCCGGGTCCCAGGGGGACGCCCGCAAGCGGCGCCGGAAGAGTAGGAGAAGACATGGCGTTCGACGTAGTAGTACGCGGCGGCACGGTTGTAGACGGCACCGGCGCTCCCGGCCGACCGGCCGACGTTGGGATCTCCGGGGAGCGCGTGGAGGCCGTCGGCGACCTGTCCGACGCCGAGGCCGGCCGGGTCATCGACGCCGACGGGCTCACCGTCTCGCCGGGCTTCATAGACACGCACGTCCACTCGGACGCTTCCCTGCTGACCAAGCCGCAGCACGCCCAGGGCCTGCGCCAGGGCATCACGACCGAGATCCTGGGGCAGGACGGCCTGTCGTACGCCCCGCTGTCGCGCGAGAACTACGCCATCTACGCCCGGTACCTGTCCGGCATCCTCGGCATGCCGCCGCTGGACCTCGACATGAGCACCGTGGCGGCGTTCCGCTCCCACTACGACGGCGTCGGCGTCAACACCGCCTACCTGGTAGCCCACGGCGCCGTCCGCCTGGGGGTCGCGGGCTTCAGGGACGTCAAGCTCGAGGGCGAGCTGCTCGACAGGGCGAAGAGACTGGTCGCGGAGGGCATGGAACAGGGCGCCGTCGGCCTCGCCACGGGCCTCTCCTACCATCCGCACGCCTGGAGCGACACGGACGAGATCGTCTCGCTGTGCGAGGTCGTCCGTGAGGCGGGCGGCGTCTACGTGACGCACCTCAGGGACGTCAACACGGACCGCGCGTTCGGAGGCGGCGGCATCCCCGAGGCGCTGGAGATCGGGCGTCGCTCAGGCGTCAAGGTCCACTTCTCGCACCACCGCACCCACGCCTGGACGGCCGGGCAGGTCTCGGAGCGCATGGCGCTGATAGACGAGGCCAAGGCCGAGGGAGTCGACGTCACCGCCGATCTGTACCCCTACCCCACCGGCAGCACCTATCCGCTCAGTTACCTGCCCAGCCCGGCCCACGAGGGCGGTCTCGACGGAGCGCTGGAGCAGCTCCGCGACCCGGTGGCACGCGCCGAGCTGGCCAGGGACCTGGACGAGAACCCGCGCGAGCGCTTCGTCGACGCCGTCTTCTCGTACCTCGGCAAGGACCCCGCGCTGGAGGGCATGAGCCTCGAGGACATCGCCGCGGCGCGCGGCATCAGCACCGGCAACGCCCTGTGCGAGCTGCTGCTCGAGCAGGAGGGCCAGGTGGGCTACTGGGGCTCGCCTCCCGACAGCGTGGCCCTGTGGAGGCAGGTCAGCCGGGACGCGCTGGAGTTCCTCTCGCGGCCCGACTTCATGGTCGGCAGCGACTCGATACCGATGGGCAGCCTCCCCCACCCGCGCGGCTACGGCACCTTCCCCCGGTTCCTGGGCAGGCTGCGCCGCCAGTTCGGCACCATCAGCCTGGAGGACGCCGTCCAGCGCATGACCGACAACGCCGCGCGCCGCTTCAACCTGACCGACCGCGGCAGGATCGCCGAGGGCTACTTCGCCGACGTGGTCGTCTTCGACGCCGAGCGCATCATCGACAACGCCACCTACGACGACCCGAAGCAGTTCCCGGCGGGCATACCCTACGTCCTCGTCAACGGCCGGCTCGCCGTAGACGACGAAGAGTGCACCGGCGTCCTCGCCGGCCGCGCCATCCCCTGACGCCCTTCACAAACGAACTCGCCGAACGGCTTTGACCCCCTCTCCCTCGACGGGAGAGGGCTGGGGTGAGGGTGACAGCCACCAACATGCGACCTACCCCCATCCGCCGTAGCCACGACGGGACTCTTGACCCCCTCTCCCTCGGCGGGAGAGGGCTGGGGTGAGGGTGACAGCCACCGACATGCGGCCGCCCGCCATCCAACGCAACCACGTCCCCCTGAAGCCTCCAGCGTAGGCCGCGTCGCCCATGCCCGACATCACCGAAATCCTCGTAGCCGTCCCCGTCATGCTGATGGGGTCCACTGTTCTGAGCACCGTCGGCTTCGGCATCGGCATCGCGACGACTCCCCTGCTGCTGCTCGTGATCGAGCCTCAGACCGTCGTGGTCGTCGTCAACACCGTGTCGCTCGTGCTGTTCGCGCTAATCATCTGGCAGACGCGGCGGCACCTTCGCGTGCGCGAGCTGCTCCCCGTGATCGCCGGCGGCGCGTTGGGGGCGCCCATCGGTGTGCTCGTTCTCAGCGCCCTTGGCGGCAGCGCGCTCCGCATCGGCATCACCGGGCTGGTGATCGTCTTCACGCTGTCGCTGAAGTTCGATGCGCTGACGGAGCTGTCCCGCAGGAGATGGACCGGGCCACTGATCGGGCTGACCGTGGGAGCGCTGCTGGCCGGCTTCGGGATCGGCGGCCCGCTCGTCGCCATCTACGTGCTGGCCCGCAAGCTGCCGACCCAGGCCGTCAGGGGCCAGCTCGCCCTGTATTTCCTGGTCGTCGAGTCGGTCGCCGCGGCGGGCTACGCTGTCACCGGCCTCCTGACGACCGAGCGACTCGCGCTCATCGCAATCGTCGTACCGCCGGTAATCCTTGGCTACGTCCTCGGAAGCGCGCTCGTCGGCCGGATGTCCGAGACGCGCTTCCGCCAGAGCGTCGTCGGCGTCATCCTGGCCACCAGCGTCATAATCCTCGTCCGCGAGGCGCTCCGCCTGCAGGGAGTCATCTCGTAGGCGGAATCGGGCTCACTCTCCCTCAGGCGAGAACAGCGCGGCCGCGCCCGCCAACGACGGATGCGGCAGACCGGTCCTGACCACGGCGACACCCTCAGGCTCGACGCGTTGCCGGGCCGCCGGCTCCATGAAACTCCATGCCCCGGCGAGCCCTCCGGCTACGATCGCGTTCGACGTCCCAGCCTCCGAGGCCAGCCGGGCAACCGTGTCTCCGAGCGCCTCGCCGACCCGCGCCCAGACATCCAGGGCCTCAGGATCGCCGTCGCAGGCCCGCCTGTACATGGTCTCGGAGTCCGCGCCGTAGCGCTCGGCAAAGTGGAGACCGGAGTGCCGCCAGGCGTCCGGCCAGCCCCATTCCGTGTAGAAGCGCATGACCACGTCCGGGAAACCCCTTGGTCCCGTGACCACCGCCGCGTCTCGAACAAGGCCGACGGCCGCGCCGGTGCCCAGTCCGACCGCCACGAAGCTGTCGAGTCCCCTGCCCTCACCGTACCGCAGCAGCCCGTGCGCGAGCAGGTTGGCGTCGGGTACGAGCCTCGTTGGGACGCCGCAGGCCTGTTCCAGGTGGTCCCGCAGCGGAAAGCGGTGCATCGAAGGGTACGCCGACAGCTCGCTGTCGAGGATCCCGCGATCGTAATCTCCGAACGCCGGAAACCCGGCGCCGAGTCCATTCACGTGCTCGCCGCGGAACGGCTCCAGAGCAAGCCCTATATCAGCCAGGACCTGCTCTCGGCTGCCGCCCGGATGACTCGCGACCGTGTTCGCGGAGAGGACGAGTCCGGCTCCGGTGACGAGCCCGGCGTCAACGTTCGTCCCTCCAACGTCAAGCGCGAGATACTGGGAGCTCTGTGATTCGCCCACCTACCGGAAGCGCAGCGAGTACAGGTCCGCGTCCTTCAGCGCGAAGCGGAGCCTGATCGGCCGCTTCGCCGTGCCGCTCACGTCCTTGCTGCCGTTCCATGTCACCGCCCGGTCGACGTCGTCGCCGATGATCGGGTCGCAGTCGTCGAGCGTGAAGCCCTCGATGGGCGCTCCGGACTCGTCGTGCACTTCGACCCGGACGTTTCCCGCGGCAGACGTCGAGTAGTTGACCAGGAGCTCGCTGCCGCCGAACCAGAAGTGGCGCGTCAGCATCTCGCCCCCGCCGTAGCCGCCGTGCAGCGACGAGAAGCCGTCCGTCCTCAGCGCTAGGCGCTCCAGCGACGCCGACTCCTGGCCCATACCGCGGCCGACGTAGATCGACATCTCGGTCTCGCCCGTCGGGACGACGCCCTGCGCCGGGTAGTTGGCCCGTGACACCCAGTTCCGATTGTCCATCCCCGGGCGCACGAAGCTCTCCATGAACGTGCGGTCGTAGCGGTTGCCGCCCCGCGTTGTCATGAAGATGGCGTCCGAGCAGTCGTCGGCGGCCCCCGACCCGGCCCACACGTCCAGCGCGGCCTCATCCTCGTCGCTCAGCGCCCTGCGTTTCGGCCAGAAGCGTCCCGGCAGCGCCACGTAGATGTGCGGCGCCCTGAAGTACGGCGTAGTGCCGTTCGTGTACAGCTGCTCCTTCGGCGCTTCCCCGTACTCCATCTCGACCGGCTCCGACCACGTCCTGAAGTCCTTCGACGTCGTCCGGGCCACCGTGCGGACGCCGTCCGTGAATATCCTGAAGTAGCACAGGTACAGGTTCTCCGACCACGACCAGAAGCATACGTTCTGCGAGTCGAACGCGCCCTCGGTGATTACCGGCTCCTCCCTGAGCTTCGTCCACGTGACCGCGTCGGCGGAGGCGAATGCAATCAGTCCCGTCCTGCGCGATCCGCCGAGCGCCTTGTACTGCTCCGCCTCGGGGACTCCCGGGCGCCTGTCCAGCATCGGCGAGAAGTTGTGCGTGGTTGCGCCGCCCGTCTCCGGCGTCAGGATCACGTTGTTGTCCCGCGTGCCGCCTACCTCGAACAGCCCCAGGTCCGGCTTCGTCCATTCGATGCCGTCGTCGCTCTCCGCGTAGCAGGTCACCTGCGGCCCCTCGCCGGGGACGCCGCGGTAGTACATCCGGTAGACTCCGTCGTCCTCCAGCACCGTGATGTACGCCGAGCCTCGGCCCTCCCACGGCCGGTCGTACTCGATCGCCGTGCCGGCCGGCCGCGGCTCGTGCAGCACCAGCGACGCGCCCTCCATCCGGTCGACCAGGTAGTGGTCGACGAACAGCTCGCGCCAGTTCCAGAGCCGCAACGGCTCCCCGTTTGCGCCTGCCATGTTTGTACCTCGCCTCTCGACTATGGGATGTTCGGAGCCCGTACTCTAGGTTTTCGCCCCCAAGCTGTCAACGCCGCGATTCACTCCCCAACTATCCACTATTCACTATCCACTATAATGCCGCCCATGAAGATCACCGCAGTCGAGTCGATACCCGTCGACAGGTACCTGTTCGCGAAGGTCCACACCGACGCTGGGATAACGGGTGTGGGCGAGTCTGGCGCGTGGGGCTTCCTCGAGGCGTCGCAGGCGGCCATCGACAAGCTCGGACGCTACCTCATCGGCGAGGACCCGCTGCGGATCGAGCACCACTGGCAGTACATGTACAGGTTCAGCCATTTCCGCGGCGCCGCCATCATGGGCGCGATCAGCGCCCTCGACATAGCCCTGTGGGACATCGCCGGAAAGCACTTCGGCGTCCCCGTCTACCAGCTAATGGGCGGCAAGACGAGGGACAGGGCGCGCGTCTACTACCACGTCTTCGGCGACACCAGGGAGAAGCTCGTGCAGGGCGTGAAGGACGCCAGGGAGGCCGGGTTCACGGCGGTCGGCCACCTGACTCCGTTCCTCGACGAGCCGACCGAGGTGCCCTTCTTCAAGACCCACGCGGACAAGATGCGAGACGCCATCGAGGCCGTGGCCGCCTACCGCGAGGCGGCCGGCGACGACGTCGATTTGTGCATCGAAATCCACCGCCGCCTGACCCCGGCGGAGGCGATAACGCTGGCGAAAGGCATCGAGCCGTATCACCCCCTCTTCTACGAGGACCCGATCCTACCCGACAACTTCGACGCGATGGGGCTCGTGGCCCAGAACATCTCGATCCCCATAGCCACCGGGGAGCGCTTTCACACGGTGCACGAGTTCCAGATGCTGCTCAGCCGCGGCGCCGTCCAGTACGTCCGGCCCGACGTCTGCCTGGCCGGCGGCCTCACGCACAGCAAGAAGATCGCGGCCGTCGCCGAGGCGCACTACGTCGGCGTCGTGCCCCACAACCCGCTCAGCCCGGTCAGCACCGCGGCCTGCCTCCAGCTTGCGGCGTGCATCCCCAACTTCGCCATCCAGGAGTACCCCGCCGGCGAGCACGAGCCGCCAAAGAGCGAGATCGTCAAGACGCCGCTGGAACTGGAGGACGGCTTCCTGGTCGTCCCGGACGCGCCGGGCATCGGCATCGAGCTCGCAGACGACGCCCAGGAAAAGTACCCGCCGACGCCGCGAGAGGTAAGCACCCGGCTCAACGTCGACGGCTCGGTAGTGGACCAGTAGAAACGGAGGCCCACGATGCTGAACGACCAGCAGGTGCTGCACTTCAAGACCTTCGGGTTCATCGCCCTGCCGGGGCTCTTCTCCCCGGACGAGATGGCCGAGATCGAGCGCGAGTTCGAGGACGTCCTGGCCGAGGAGCGACAGGGAAAGCCGTTCCGCGGCGAGAAGCGGCAGGCCGTCATGGCCTTCGCCGAGCAGCGCCCCAAGCTGCTCAGCCTGCTGGACGACGACCGCATCTACGAGCCGATGGAGCAGCTCCTCGGGCCTGACTTCCTCTGGTGGGGCTCCGACGGCAACCTCTACGTCGGCGACACCGCATGGCACCCGGACGCTCACGAGCCGGAGCTCGGCCACGGCCGCATCAAGGTCGCCTTCTACCTCGACCCGGTCACGCGAGACAGCGGCTGCATCCGCTTCATCCCCGGCTCCCACCGGCTGCCGTTCCACGACCAGCTCAGGCCGCTCAGGATGTGGCGGACGCTGCAGACCATAGCGGAGGGCAGGCAGACCGAGGAGGCGCTGAAGCCGTACCTGGAGAAGGGCCTCGATCCGAACAAGCCCGTCTTCGGCGCGGAGCAGCCCGACCTGCCCGGCTACGCCGTCGAGTCCAACCCGGGCGACGTCGTCTTCTTCGACCAGCACCTCTACCACGGCTCCTGGGGCGGACGCACCGGGAGGCGCATGTTCACCCTGAACTATTTCTCGAATCCCACAACACAGGCCCAGGAAGACGCGATCCAGGAGATGCACAGGACCACGATGGGAGCGCAGCAGGCCATCCAGTTCCGGCAGCGCGACCAGGCACACGAGGACGCCTTCCTCGAGTCCGACCGCCCCCGCATCAGGCGCATGGCCGACAGGCTCAAAGAGCTCGGCGTCGCCTGACCCGCGACCGCATCTCGACGCCATATCCCTCGCCCCCGATCACGACGTGCGCCGCCGCATTACCGCCATTGCACCGCACGGAGGCCCCTGCCTGACCGTCATTCCCGCGCAGGCGGGAACCCAGGGCGTGGAGGCGCTTGGCGGGGTTCCGGTCTCCACGGAAACGGGATGCGCGGATGGTGTTCCTGTCGGCGGAGACTCAGGCACGACGGTCACCACGGCGAGCTGAAACCTCCGCACAACCATCCTTCCCGTGTGGTGAGACCTTTGCGTAACTCCACCTGTGGGTAACAGATGCGTCGTCTTCGTATCTGGAAGGCCCCCGCCCCTGGATTCCCGCCTGCGCGGGAATGACGGTGATACAGTAGTTTCTGCAGTCGGGAATCCAGGGGGCTGCGGCGCCCGGATGGGCCGAAGGCACACACTGCCGTCTGCCGCGCCTGTTTCCCACGTGGGGTCGCGGAAGCGGCTCCGAACGCATCGCCTCGTCGGTCGGCGCGCCACGCGCCACAATTCCGAGGGCCAGACATCCACAATTGCGGCGGGCCGCGACAAACGCCGTCGCCCCGCCGGGTGGTACCATTGGAACGCCCCCGCGGCGTCGGCGCAGACCCCCGGCCCGCGGCGGAGTCCTGCGGAGAGGAGACACTGCCGTGCTCGTAGTCTACGTAGTTGTCGGAATAGTCCTGTTCGCACTGGCCATCGTCGCCGCGTTCTTCGGGACGATGCACTTGATGAAGCGCAGGGACGAGGCGGAGCTGGAGCGGTACCTGCAGGACGAGGACTGCGACTGGGAGAGGATGGAGACCACCGGCGGTCCCGCCATGAGCGTCCTGTTCCACAATACGAAGCCAGCCTCAAGCGGCGTCGAGATGCGCGTCTACTACCTGACCGAGCCTCCAGACGACGCCGAGTACGAGGGCGTCTGCCTGTCCATCATCGACCTGCAGCGCGCCAACGGCATGATCCTCGAGGGCTTCGGACGCCTCGTCGACGCCATGCAGTTCGGCGACGGCCTCTGGAACGACCACTTCGTCGGCGACGTCGGCATCATGGAGCAGAAGATCACCGAAAAGCGCGAGGCCTGGGACCAGATGCAGATGGAGATAATCGTCGGCCACTACAGCCATTTCATGTAGGGGGGAGTAGTGGGAGTAGTGGGATAGTGGATAGTGGATAGTGGATAGTGAATAGTTACGGGGAGCTCGTCGCCTGGCAGAAGTCGATGAGCCTCGCCGAAGCGATCTACCGCTGTGCGCGGCTGTTACCGAAGGAAGAGACGTATGGAATCCGGTCGCAGTTGACGCGGGCGGCAGTGTCCATTCCTGCAAACATCGCGGAGGGTCAGGCCAGGCACGGGACCGGGGAGTTCCTCCATTTCCTCGGCGTCGCACGAGGCTCGCTGGCAGAATTGGAGACGCTCCTGACGCTGTGCCGCAACTTGGATCTCTTGCCCAAACCAACCTCAGACGATGCGTTGAAACTCTGTGACGAAACCGGCAGACTCCTCACCGGCCTCGTCAAATCCCTCCGCCCCTAACTTCCCAACTATCCACTATTCACTATCCACTATCTTGACTATCCACTATCCACTATCCACTACCTGGGCCATCCGGGCCGTTGTGCTCGTCGCGTTCCTCGACCTGTTCATGCAGTTGCCCGTGATCTCGGCCTACGCGAAGTCGCTCGGGGCGTCGGCGTCGATGGGCGGCGCCATCGTCGGGATGTACTCGGCGTCCAACCTCATCGGCAACGTCGGCGCGGGCGCGCTGCTCGACAGGCTGGACCGCAGGCGACTGGTCGCCGCCGGGATGCTGCTGACCGCGGTGTCGCTCTACCTCTACGCGTTCGTGTCGACGCCGGGCCAGCTACTCGCGCTCCGCGCGTTCCACGGCCTGGCCGCGGGCGTGCTGGCGCCCGGCGCGTTCGCGATGCTCGGCGACCGCGCGAGCCGACACCAGACCCGCTCCATCGGCATGACCGGCGCCCTCATCGCCGTCTCCGCAGTCATAGGCCCTCCGGCCGCCGCGTTGATCCGGGACATCTGGGACTTCGGGGCCGTGTTCGCCACGAGCGGCACGCTGATGCTCGTCGCCGCCGTCGTGTTCCTCGTGCGCGTGCCCGGAGCGTCGGTCGCACCCACGGAACGTCCGGACGCGGACGGCACACGCCCATCGACGGAGATGTGGCGCCGGCTGGCGCCGGTGTTCTGCGCGCTCATCGCGATGACGTTCTGCATCGGCGCCCTCATCAACCACCTCCCGATTGCCCTGGAGGCAGCCGGGGCCGCTCCCCGCATCTCCGGCATCGCCTTCGCGACATTCTCGCTCGTGGCGACCGTCGTGATGGGAAGCCCGGCGCACCGGGCGGTCGACCAGGTATCGCGCAGGCTCGCGGTGCTCCTGGGACTCGCGCTCCTCTGCGGTAGCGGCGTCGTCCTGGCCGCGTCCGACGGAGCGACCGTCCCTGCCCTGGGAGCGATGGTCGTCTTCGGCCTCGGCTTCGGCCTGCTGTTCCCGTCGCTGGGCACGACCGTCTCGGAGGTCGCGTCCAGCCGCCGCAGGGGCATCGCCTTCGGCATCTTCTACGCCGTATACTCGCTGGGCGTCGTCGTAGGGTCGGGGGTCTCCGGCCTGACGGCCGAGATGGCCACGGGACTCGGCGCCCCCTTCTTCGTCAGCGCGGCCGTGGCCATCGTCGCGCTGCCCACGGCACTCTACATCCGCGCGGCCCGCGACGAAGGACCCTCCGGGTAGCGCGCCGCTCCGGGGCTCCCTCCCGGCTTCGGAGAATTCACCTCGTCGAACAGCGCCACGACCGACGACGGCGGCGCGGGCGTCAGCAGCGTCGCCGCCACCGCGGCGACCAGGCCGGCCGCGAATCCCGGAGTGCCCACCATGACGTCCCACACGCCACCCTCGGCGAAACACCAGACCGACGACACGGCCGTCCCGGCCACTACTCCTGACAGCGCGCCCCAGTAGTTGAACCGCCGCCAGTACAGCGACAGGACGATGCACGGGCCGAACGCCGCGCCCATCCCGCCGAAGGCGTGCGCCACCAGCGCCAGGATCGAGTCCGGCCTGTACATGGCGATAGCCATCGCGACCAGCCCTATCGCGACCAGCAGTATGCGCCCGAACCAGATGCGCGACCGCGTCCGGATGGCCTGGGCCAACCGTCGCGACAGGGGCATGTCGTCGGCGGCCACCGCCGAGGCCAGCAGCAACTGCGAGTCTGCCGTGCTCATCACCGCCGCGACGACACCGCACAGCAGCACGCCCGCCGCCAGCGGATGGAAGAACGCCTCGGTCACCACGAAGTACACTTTCTCGGGGTCCGCTGCCGCTGCCAGCATTCCCGCCTGCTCCAGCGCCGGGCGGGCCGCCCAGCCTATCAGCAGCCCGAACACGGTGATCAGGAACAGCCAGGCGACGCCTATGTTGCGGCTCGCCGGAATCCGCGCCTCGTCCTCGATCGCCATGTACCGCTGCAGCACCCGCAGGGAGCCGAACGCCCCCAGCGCCCAGCCCGGAAGCGACGCCACGTAGACCCACGACAGCGCGCCCCCAGTCGCGTCGGAGAACGGGTCCAGGAAGTCCGACCGGCCCGACACCATCTCCGTCACCGGGTTGTCCGTCACGTGCAGCAGCATGGCGGGGATGATGGTGAACGAGGCCAGCATGATGAGCGACTGGAAGACGTCGGTGCGCGACACCGCCAGGAACCCGCCGACCAGCGTGTACGACGCCACCGCGACCAGCGTCACGACGATTCCCGTGTTGGGCTCCAGGCCGAACGTCTCCTCGAGCAGCTTCGAGCCGCCCACCAGCCCGGACGAGATGTAGACGATCACGAAGAACAGCGTCACCGCCGCCACCAGCGTCCTCAGGACGCCCGTCCGATCGTCGAACCGCCTCTCGAGAAACTCCGAGATCGTGAGCGAGTTCCCGGCGGCGAACGTGTAGCGTCGCAGCCGCCGCGGCAACACAGTCCAGGAGAGCATCGCTCCCAGGAAGACGCTCCCCGCCAGCCACAGCGTCATCCCGCCGTCCGCGAACGCCAGCGCCGGCACCACCAGCATCGAGCCGCTGCTGACCGCCGACGAGCTCGCGCTCAGCGCGGAGGTCGCCGCGCCCAGCCGCCGGCTGCCGAGCACGTAGTCCTGCATCTCGCGCATCTGCCGTGACCGCACCACCGCGATGCCGATGAGCACCGCGAAGTAGGCCGCGAAGACAGAGACCACCCAGACGTTCAGAAACACCATCGCTCTCTGCCCTCCTCCTTCCGGCGCGGTATCGTGACAGTTTTTCCGACAAGCTGCAATTGGGACCCGACAAGGGCTTCGCCGACCGCCTGTCCCTCCCGCGGCGGATGGCTCTACAATTGGGCCGTGCTCGGCGCGCCGCGCCGAAGCCACCGGGGAGGCGGACATATGGCGGACGAACGACTGGCATACCAGCCGGCGACGAAGTTGCTGAAACTGATTGCGTCGAAGCAGGTGTCGCCGGTCGAGCTCATGGAGACCTTCCTGGCGCGCATAGACCGGCTCGACCCGCAAATCGCCTCCTTCCGCGTGGATCGGACGCAGGCCCCTCGTGTCTTGATCCGGTGGCCTCCACCCATGCGATACTATCCCCGACCTATCCCGGTAACTGTTCAGACTTGACAGGACAGACAGCTCGTTCACCCTGAGCAGGTCCGCCGCTCCGGGCGGGCCGTATCGAAGGGCGCACGCGCGGTCCCCTCGAACGTGAACAGTTGCCCATCCCGACCGGAGATTGACGTTGCGCACTACCGTACGCGGCCTGCTGTTCGACCTGGACAACACCCTGCTCGACAGGTTCGCCGCCTTCCTCGGCGTCGCGGAGAGCTTCTACGATGAGCATCTCAGCGCCGCGACACGCGTGACGGAGACCCTTGCACAACCGTCATTCCCGCGCAGGCGGGAACCCAGGGGAGGGGCTTCCCAGCTACGAAACAGACGCACATCCGAGGAATCGGCCGCATGCCCTGGAGTTACGCAAATGTCCCTGACGCGAGAGGATGCCGTCGCCATGATGGTCCGCTGGGACGACGACGGCTACTCGGACCGCGAGGCGATGCTCGCGCGCTGGCTCGAAGAGTGGCCCGAGGCCGGCCTCGACAAGGAGCCGCTGACGGCGTGGTACCGTGCCGCGATGGAGCGGCAGGTGGCGCCGGACGTGGAGGTCAACGCCATGCTCGCCGGGCTGAACGAGCGCGGCGTGCCCTGGGGCATCGTCACGAACGGCTCGCCGAACCAGCACGCCAAGTGCCGGGCGGCGGGCCTCGACACGCTCGCCCCCTTCATCATCGTCTCCGAGGAGGCCGGCTACAGGAAGCCGGACCCGCGCATCTTCCGCGACGCCCTCGGGGCCACCGGCCTGACGGAGCCCAATGACGTCATGTTCGTCGGCGACAACCCCGTCGCCGACATAGACGGCGCGAAGCGGTTCGGAATGGAGGCCGCCTGGATCCGGCGCGGCCGCAAATGCCCGCCCGACCTGCTCCCCCCGGACCACACCATCGACCACGTCACCGAAGTGCTGAACGTCGCCGACATCGGCCCGGTCTGAGTACGACTTGGCCCACTATGGGACCCGGGAGGATGGAATCTCAGTTCCCTCTACCACGACCCTGCAACCCTCAACTTCTACGACTAGACCTTCAATGGCCGAATGCGTGTTTGATTCCATTCTGGCCTTCACTTCATCGCCGACTACGAGACCATGCGCGTCGTCCCAGAACTCAAGCTCATAGTCCTGGCTCTTGCCTGCGAGAACACTATCCCAATCGGCGGCGGATCGTGAGATGAGAAAGTCGAATCGGCTAACGATGCGTAGGTCCCTGGGTTCGTCGTCGACATGGACCCGGAGCATGCGGGTCACACTGTTGACGACGTAGTTCTTGGCATCCGCGAGAGATTGGACGATGGCAGGTGGAGCACTATCCGAGTGGATCCAGGGCTGAACGAGCCATGAGTTATCGTGGCGTTTTTCGAGCCAACCCAAATCGCTTCCGCTGGGCGTTGCGAAGAAACCTCGAGTCTCATTGGCGTTGAATTGAACGACAGGAGCTGCATCTGCAGGCCGTGGCTGAGAACCCTTGGGTAGATATTCGAGCGTCAGCAAGAAATACCGCACTGCGTCGTCGTCAGATACGGACAGCTCGTCGTACGCTTCTCGCACTATTCGATTGGCAAACTCGTCCCCGACCTCGAACGCTGATTGCTTGATGTCCCGTATAGCATGCCGTCCTGAGTCGTGGCTGCGGAGCCAATCTCTGTACAGGCGTACGGAGGCTTCCGTTTCTGTGTCTCCCTCAACCCAGGAAATTTGCCGGTCCTTGTACAGTGCATCGAAGATAAGGCGCTCTACCCTTGCAGTAACGGTCTCCGGTGCCGTCCAGAGTAACCGCGTGAGGTAATACAGCAGCTCACGGTGCAGGACTAGGTAGGGAGGCTGCGTCGGTTCAGATTCGCCTATTGCCCAATAGCGCAGCCGCTGAAACGCATCCTTACTCCCTGTCTGCGAGAGATAATCCCCGAGCGAACGGAGATGACAGAAACCCTTGGAGTTCGGGTTGTACCCGAAGAACTGCACGGCGTCGTCGAACGCGTCTGCTAGTTGATCGGCGGTCGCTTGGTCCAATCTTGAGAGTTGCCTGTAGAACTGGCCGAGCCCGTGTTCGTGCTTGAAAGCTCCGCCGGCTCTCTCTACCAAGTGCTTGAGTCCCCGCTCTATGGCGAGGTGTGCTATCGCCGCCCGATTGGTTATTCCCACCAGCATGTGATCTCGCGACAAGTCGGGCTTCAACGGCACGGCATCGAGTAGCCTGAGCGTGTCGTCCATCGAGTACCTGGTCTTGTACTCCGCAATCCTGTCTTCAGTCATAATGTATCTCTATCGGATAAGGTCGTGGGTCGAACGGGCCGGAGCACTAAGGAATTCGGTGCCGAGTGCTGGGCGCGCCTTCACCCGCCCGGTTCGCCGGGCTCGCCGATGTCGCCGGCCCAGAGGCGGCGCATCTCATCGGAGCTGACCAGCAGCTCGTCCAGCGTGCCCTCCGCGTCGACGCGGCCGTCCTTGAGGACGACGACGTGGTCGGCGCGGCGGAGCGCGGCGCGCCGGTGAGACACGACCAGCGCCGTGGCGTCCGGCCGCGCGAAGAGGCGCGCCCAGAGCTCCCGCTCCGTGTCCACGTCCAGCCCCGACGACAGGTCGTCGAAGACCAGCAGCTCGGGCTCGCGGACGAACATCCTGGCCGCGGCCGAGCGCCGTAGCTGGCCGCCCGACAGCTTCACGCCGCGCGCGCCAACCACCGTGTCCAGCCCGTCCTCCAGCTCATCGACGTCGTCTTCCATGACAGCCGCCCGGACGGCGCCGTCGAGGTCGGACCGCTGCTCCGGCAGGCCCATGAGAATGTTGTCTCTCAGCGGCTCGCTGAACAGCCGCGGAACCTGGGACGTGTACGCCGAGCGCGGCGGCACGAAGAATGCGGCCAGGTCTTCCACCGGCTCGCCGTTCCACCTCACCACGCCCGCGTCTCTCGGCAGCAGTCCCAGCAGCACCCGCAGCAGCGTCGTCTTGCCCGAGCCTATGCGCCCCGTCACGACCGTGAACGAGCCGCGCGGCACACGCAGCCGGATGTCCTCGATACCCCGGCCGTTGCCCCCATAGCGGTAGCCGAGGCCGTCGACATCCACGACGTCGAGGCGGTCGGCCTCGGTCCGGGCCGCGTACGGCACTTCGGGCAGCGGTCCGGCGAGATGGGCTTCCCGGTGGCGCACGAGATTGCCGGGCGGCGCGCTCGGCATCAGCCGCCTGAGCCGGTCGAACGATACCCCGGTCTGGCGGTACTCGGCCAGCACGCCGCCGACCTCCGTGTTCAGCCAGCCGACCGTGTACAGGTAGCTCACGAACAGCGCGAAGTCGCCGATCGAGAACGAGCCGCTGCGCATCTCCGACGCCGCGATCAGCAGTATCAGGCCCGTGCCGATCGTCACAGTGTTCTGGAAGACCGAGTTGAGCGCCTGCGTCAGCAGCGTATCGCGGATCGTGTACGTCTTGCGGCGGCTGTTCAGTCGCTTCAGCTCGCCCAGCATCCGGTGCTCGGCGTTCGCGACCTTGATCGCCTCCACCGAGCCGAACATCTCGCCCAGCAGGCTCGTCACGTCGCCGGTCGACTCCCTGTTGTCGATGCGGAAACGGCGCAGCCACCGGGTAGCCGCGCTCACCGTGAGCATGATCAGCGCCAGCGGCAGGAAGACGGCGAAGGTGATCAGCGGGCTGATCTGGACCATGACGTACAGCGCCACCACGGCGAACACCACGAGCGGGAGCGCGAACCCGAACCGCTGCAGGTAGCGGGTGATGTAGTCGACGTCCTCCCGGAACCGCGTCACCGCCTCGCCGGTCGACTCCGGCAGCGCGCGGTTGCCCGGCTGGTCGAGCACGTGGTCGAACACGTTCTTGCGCAGCAGCGTCGCGAAGGTGAACTCCACCCGCACGCTCAGCACTACGTTGCCGAATATGATCAGCGACCGGCCGACGGCGAGGCCCACGAGGATCGCCGCGAGACTCCAGAAGCCGACCGTCGCGGCCTGCTCGTTCGTCATGTTGTCGAATATGGCCTTGGTCGTCAGGGCGACGCCCTGCGGTATGAGCGCGATGCTGATCGTGCGGGCGGCCAGCATCCCGAAGTAGCGCGGCTGGTACCGGGCCAGGCCTACGAGGTACTGCCAGGTCGTCACCTGAGCACCTCCTCCAGCCCGGTCTGCAGAAGCTGGTGGAACCGGGTCGAGTCGTCGGCCTCCAGCCGCTCGCGCTCCCCGTACTCGACCACGCTGCCCTGCTCCAGGATCAGGACCTCGTCGCAGCGCCGGATCGTGGCGAGATGGTGCGCGATGACAATCACCGTCCGGTCGCGCACCAGCCGGTCGACCGCACGCTCGATCATCTGCTCCGTGCTCCGGTCCAGCCGCGACGACGCTTCGTCCAGGATCAGCACGCCGGAGCCTTTCAGGAATACCCGCGCGAACGCCAGCAGCTGCGCCTCGCCCGCGGACAGGCCGGCGCCCTCGGACAGCAGCCGCGTGTCGAGACCGTCGGGCAGCGAGTCCAGCCACGGCCGCATCCGCAGCTCGTCGATCACCTCGAGCAGCCGCCCATCGTCTATAGACTCGTCGAAGAAGGTCAGGTTGTCGCGCACGGTGCCGTGGAACAGGCGCACGTCCTGCGTCACCATCGAGATGTGCCGCCGCAGCTCCGTCACCGGCAGCCGGGAAATATCCTCGCCGCCGACGCGGACGACGCCCGACGTCGGGTCGTACAGCCGGAACAGCAAGCGCGTCATCGTCGTCTTGCCGCTGCCGGTGCGGCCCAGCAGGCCGAGCACGCGCCCAGGAGCCAGGTCGAGAGAGACGCCGGACAGCACCGGCTCCTCACCGTAGGCGAACGTAACGCCGTCGAACTGTACCGCCAGAGGCCCTGAGTCGGGCAGCTCGACCCGCTCGTCCGCCGGAGGGTCGAGCACCGTCTTTCGGACCGCGTCGAGCTCGCGGATGCGCGATATCGCGGCGCTGGCGCGCTGGAAGCTGTCGAGCTGCTGCGTGAACCGGTTGATCGGCATCACCAGCATCTGCGTGTAGTGGAAGATCAGGTAGACGGCGCCCAGGCTGATCCAGCCGCCGAAGTACAGGTACGCGCCGAGAGACAGCGAGATCGCGCTTCCCGCGCCGAACATGAACATCGTCGTGCTGAACATGATGCTGCTCATGAGCCCGGCCTTTAGCGCCTTGTGGTACCAGCCCCGCATCAGCTCGTGGAAGCGGCGCATCACGTACGGCTTGGCGTCGTTCGAGCGGATATCCTCGGTCCCGGCCAGCCGCTCCTCCAGGAAGCCGAAGGAGTCGGCGCTCGCCTCGCGGTTGGCTTTCCAGTACGGCACCGCGATGTTGCGGATGCTCGTGAGCACGAACATGCCCGCGACGACGAAGCCGGTCAGCGAGAGGCCGGCCCTCCAGTCCTCGCGCATCAGCAGCACCAGGATGCCGACCAGCAGCAGCATGCTTCCGAGCATCTCGAAGATGAAAAGCGAGAAGAAGGTGCCCAGCTCGTTCGGGTCGCCGTCGACCCGCTCGATCATCTCCCCGGGCGTGCGCTCGTTGTGGTACGACATGTCCAGCGACAGAGCGTGCCCGGCCAGGTCTTCGCGGATGTTGTTCGTGGCGGTCCACGCCACCCGCTCCGAGAAGTAGGTCGCGAAGACCTGCACCACCTGCTGGATCACCGCGATCACCATGAAGGCGACGGCCGCGGCCACGAGAGACTCCGTCGCCGCGCCCGCCTGCGCCTCGTCGATGAAGTACCGGATGATCTGGGGCAGCGCGAGCTGCAGCCCCAGGCTGAGGAACAGCAGCACGCCCAGGACGACGACGAACGGAAGCTGCGGCCCCAGGTAGCGCCGCAGGAGGCCGCCGTACTGCCGCGCCTCGATCCTGACGGCGGGCTCGCGAAAGGCCGCAGGCACGTTCACAAAGACCCTCCGTGCATATGAGTCCGATACGCTGACATGACCCCACTTCGCCGAGCGAATTGCCGTCCGCGAGAGGAATACGGCGAGAGACAGGATACCATCGTGGAGGACGCGCCCCCAGGCCGTCGCCACCGCGCGGCGCAGGCCGGTCCGGTCGAGGCTGTCCTCTGGTCTTCGTCCACTTGAAATACGCGACCGTCCTGCCTTACATTGTCAATCAGATGCCCCGAGAAGCCCGTATGCCGATGCGACTTCCTGGACCCGCAAACCCCGTAGGAGCGCGGTTCAGGGCCTTTCCGGAGCCACCAACATACGGCCACGATTGTCGAGGTGCGCCATACGCATTCTTGCTGCTTTGGGAAGATTCCTGACCGGCTGGTACTTCCTCGCCCCGGTATTCGTCGGCATCGGCGCCGCCGCGGGCGCGCTGGCCTTCTTCAACCTGTCTCCGGGAAGACCCAACGTCGGCGTCATAAGCGTGCCGTACACCGTCATCTCCGAGGACTCCGCCCTCGTGATCGGCGAGTATCTCGACTACGCCCGACGGGACGACTCGATCAGGGCCGTGGTCATCAAGCTGACGAGCCCCGGCGGCGGCGCCTCCGCCAGCGAACGCCTCTACGCCGAGACCCGCAGGCTGCGTGAGGAAAAGCCCGTCGTCATCGTCATGAGCGACCTCGTCGCCAGCGGCGGGTACATGATGTCGATGGGCGCCTCGTACACCTACACCCAGACCTCCTCTCTCATCGGCAACGTGGGGGTGGTCTCCTTCGCGGGACCGCTGCTCCCCGAGCTGCCCGATGAGACCACCGTGTTCAGCAGTCTCCACAAGCTGGACGGGGCGCCCAGGAGGGACTGGATCGGAATGGTGGACCTGCTGGCCGAGGCCTTCGTGCAGTTGGTGGTCAGCGAACGCGGGGACAGGCTGCGCATGTCCCGGGAAGAGCTCAGCGAGGCGCGCATCTATCCGGGCATGGCCGCCGTCAGACTGGGCCTCGCGGACGAGATCGGCAGCGACAGCGATGCCGTCCGCAAGGCGGCCGAGCTGGCGGGAATCTCCAACTACGGCTTCGTAGACGTCAACCTCGAGGTGCTCAGGGAGCTCGTCGGGGAGCTGAACGATATCTTTCCCCCGGACGATGACGGGACCAACGCCGCTCTCGCCAGTGCCCTGACCCGCATCGGGACCGAACCCGGCGACCTGGGAGCCGCTCTCGCCGAAGCGGAGGCCGCCAGCACGATGTCGCGGCTGCAGACCCTGAGGGACCTGATGGCTCCCGCAGGCATCGCGGCGGACGAGGAAGACCCCCTCCCGGACCTGCCGTTGGACATCAACCGCCCGAACATCTACTACCTGTACGTGGGCCGTGGCTCCTAGGCTCGCGCTGCTGGCGCTGATCCCGCTGTCCGCCGCCGCTACGTTTGCGGGCGCGTTCCTGTTCTTCTACCAGGGCAGCTATGAGCCGCCGCCGCCGGTCGACATCCCCTTCGAGCAGATAGCCGCACCCGGCGTTTCCGCGGCCGCGCCCGTAGACTCGGGCTCGCCCCATGTCCGGAGGGGCATGCTGCTCGTCGACGCGCTGCACGCCAACTCGTTCACCGCACGCGAGCTCGTGACCCTCAGCTCGTGGGTCTCGGACCGAGGGTACGACGTCGAGTTCGTCGGCAACTTCGCTCCTCTCGACGGCTCCCTCAGGCTGAGGCTGCTGGAAGAGAAGCTCCGGCGCGCCGACAGTTTCGCGGTGATGCTGCCCCGGATCGCCTACTCCGAAGTCGAAGCGGACCTCGTGGAGCGGTTCGTCGACAGGGGCGGCAAGCTGCTGCTCGTCGCGGACCCGACCCGGCCGAACCAGGCGAACTCCCTCGCCAAGAGGTTCGGGCTGGAGTTCCGGCCCGACTACCTCTACAACACGGTCGAGTACGACCAGAACTTCCGGCACATCTTCGTCAGGGACTTCCAGCCCGACCCGCTTACGAACGGCCTCGACGCCATAGCGCTGTACATCGCCGGCTCGGTCCGGTCCTCCAGAGGCGGGCTGGCCTTCACCGACGCCAACACGGCGTCCTCCCTGGAGGAAGCCGCCCGGCAGTTCAATCCCATTGCCCGGGGCGACCGCCGCAACGTCCTCGCGATAGGCGACTTCACGTTCATGGTCCCGCCATACAACTCCCTGCTGGACAACGACAGGTTCCTGTCCAACCTGGCCGACTTCCTGACCGACAGCCAGCGGGAGTTCGTTCTTGCCGACTTCCCGCACTTCTTCGCGGGCGGTCCGGCCCACACCATGGACATCCTGCTGGGGCAACCCTCGCTCTGGGACGTCGGCGTGCGGATGAGGAACGGCCTCGACGCCGCCGGGCTGGCTGCCGGCATCAGCGGAGTGGCGGACGCAAGCCGGGACGCGGTGTTCCTGGGACTGTACGAGAACGCACCGGGCGTGAGCCAGTATCTACAGGCCGCCGGGATACGGATCGACGACGACCTGAGCACCCCGTTTGGCCCCGACCTGGACCGTTCGGGCACGGCCGTCACCCTGCTCCACCGGGACCATGGCCGCCACGTGCTGGTCGTGCTGGCCGACACCCCGGACGAACTCGAAGATGCGGTGCAGGCCCTGTTCGGCGGACACTTCAGACAAGACCTCGTAAGCGAACTAGTGGGGATGCGTAATACCCAATGAAGCCAAGACTTGGCTCCTACATCATCCTGACCGCGGTGATCTCGACGCTGGCCGTGGCGCTGGCTTGTGGCGATACAGACCGCCCCGAGGTGGCTACGCCGGTCCCGCTGCCCACCGAGGCGCCCCCGCTGCAGCCGGAGCCGCTTTCGGCCAGCGACCTCGAAGCGCTGGACCAGTTCGACACCCGGCAGAAGGCCGCGGGCCGGACCTGGGACCGGTTCCACCAGGAGCTCGACCAGTGGCGCGCGGGGCTCACCGCCTGCCACGGGAGCTCCGTGCGGAGGGCCCTGCAGGACTTCGCCGTCGGCTTCAACGCGGTGACCGAGCGCGCCAGGGACCTTCCCCGGGCCTCGGTCACTTCCGAGATGGCGGACACGCTGATAGCGGCCGCGGAAGCGGAGGCCGCGGCCTTCCGACAGCTCAGGGACCGGTGGCAACCCAACAGTCCGTCATTGTTCGAGGCGGTCGAACGGCAGCGCGTCGAGGCCGGCCGTGCGAGGAACCAGGTGCAGGACCGGGCAACCGCCCTGCGGGAAGACCTGGAGCGTCTCGCCGACCCACAGGAACGACGGATACTGGAGGACTTCTCCGAGTCCGTAAGTCTCCTCAGGGACGACTGGGAGGAGTTCCACGACGACTACGCAGACGTGTTGCGGGAAGCCGCCGCCACCGATGAAATGGCGTTGGTGGCCGGTCTCCCGCGGCTCATCCAACAGTTCGGCGCCATATCGACGGCCATAACCAGGCTGCCCACGGCCCACGCGGTCCAGGAGATCGTGAACACGCTCGAAGACAGGGCCGACGCCGAGCTCAGGGCGCTGACGGACCTCTACCGCGTCGTTGCGCTGGCCGCCGAGCAGGCCGCGCCTGCGAACGAGGACAGCGACGCTGAGCAAGCCGGTGAGGGAGACGGGCAGAGCGGTCCTCAGCGGCAGAACGGCCAGCAGGGGCAGAACGCCCAGCAGGGGCAGAACGGCGCGGGGCCGGCCGAGGAGTCGGGCCCGGACATCGGGCCGTTCCTGGTGGCGGTGAACACCGCCATCGTCGTCGCCGAGACGACCCTGAAGGAAGTCAGCCGCGACATACACCAGGCGCTCGACCAGACGGCCGCGCGGGACCTCGAACGCGTACGGGTGTTCATCGGCGACTCCAACGACCTCGTAGCCGACTGGAAGGCGTTCTACGAAGGCTACGACGAGTGGCGCCGGACGGAGGGCGGATGCGACCGCGAAGCGGTCCTCGAGTCCCTGGTCCAGTTCAACACGCGAATCGTCGAGCTCGGACGCCAGGTGCGGGACCTTCCACAGTCCGGCTACCTGTTGCCCATCTACAACCTGCTGGTGCAGGCGGTGGAGCGCGAAGAGGGAGCGCTGCGGGCCCTGAGAAACGCCTGGCAGCCCTTCACCGTCGACGCCTTCATTGCGGTCGACCGGGAGCGCGATGTCGCGAACAGGTTGCGTCGCGAGGCCAACATAGCCCTGCAGGAGCTCCGCGACCGCTCCTGAGCGCGGGCCGACCCGCCAAAGGCGCCTAGATTCGGTACAGCTCCTCGGCGTTCTTCGAGAAGAGCGCCGTCCGCTCGTCCCGGCTGAAGCCCGACGTGATCTCTGTGTAGGCGTCCACGAGCTCGTCGTACGTGCTCCACAGCCAGTCGACGGGCCAGTTCGTCGCGAAGAAGCAGCGGTCCACCCCGAACGTCTCTATCGACGTCAGCACGTAGCGCCTGATGCTGTCGACCGTCCAGTCGTTGTCGCCCATGCCGAGGCCCGATATCTTCCAGCGGACGTTGTCGCAGGTCGCCGCGACGGCAACGCCGGCCTTCCACAGCTCGAACTCCTCGTCCGTGCGCTCCGCGGGCATGCCGGTGTGGTCGACGACTATAGTGATATCGGGAAATCTGTTCGCCAGCGCGCGGAGCTTCTCCATGTCCTGCCGCGCGACCGCCATGCTCGACACGAGGCTGTACTTTCCGAGAAGCGCGAACCCCCGGTGGAAGTCCGGCTCGACCAGGTAGTCGCCGTACGAAAAGTCCCTGATCCCGCGCATGTTCGGGGACTCGCAGTGGCGCTCCAGCAGCGCCTCGACATCGGGGTCGCGCAGGTCGGCATAGGCCACGATCCCCTGGGGATACCCCGTGCGGTCGGCCGCCGCTTGCAGCCACTCCGTCTCGGTAACCGGGTCGGGGCTGCCTATGGCGGCCTGCACGTGGACGGCCTTCGTCACGTTCACCTTCCGCGTCTCGGCAATGAAGTCCTCGGCGACGTAGTTCCTCTCCGCCAGCCGCTGGATCTGCCAGCCCAGCGTCGGATGCGGAACTCCGGGTTGCCAGTGGCCGTACACCAGTTCCGGGTGCTGCATGTCGTAGAAGTGGACGTGCGGATCGACGAACTCGAGCTTGTCCATGAGCGTGTCCTCCCGCGCCGAAGGATATCACGGCGCGGCCCCGCCGCAGGACAGCGCACGCCCCCCAAGTCCCGACCTTCTGGTAAGCTGGCGCCGGACGGGGGTGCGGTGTACCCGTCCGGGACCGCCGGCGTCCGATAGCGCCCAACAGGAGGAGACACGCCGTGAACGACTACGAGCGCTACCTGTTCGACCTCAAGGGCTACCTCGTCGTGCCCGGCGCGCTCGCGCAGGAACACGTCGACAGGCTGAACAGCGTGCTCGACGAGCACATCGCGTCGGAATGCCCGCCGGACATGCGCACCCACAGGTTCGTTCCGCTGCTCGATTGGGGCAAGGACTACCGCGACCTGATAGACAACCCGGCCGTGACGCCATACCTGGCCGAGCTGCTGGGCGAGCGGTTCCGCCTCGACCACGTCTACCTCGACGTCATCAGGGCCGGCAAGGGGCCGATAGGCACGCGGCTCCATGGCGGCGCGACGCCGTTCAACCCGACCCACTACTTCCGCTTCGAGGGCGGGCAGATGCGCAACGGACTGTCGGTCGTAGCCTACAACCTCAAGGACGTTGGCCCCGACGACGGTGGCTTCGGGTGCGTGCCGGGCTCCCACAAGAGCAACTACGCCTTCCCGGCGGAGTGGCGGGAGATGGACGAGCCGGGGCCCCTCGTCGAGCGGGTCACCGGCCCGGCCGGCACCGCCGTGATCTTCACCGAGGCGCTCACGCACGGCACCCTGCCCTGGACCGGCTCGGACGAGCGCCGCACCATCTTCTTCAAGTACAGTCCGAACCCCATATCCTGGTCGGCCCACTACTTCGACGCGGACGACTACGACGGCCTCACGGAGGCGCAGCGCGCCATACTGGAGGGCCCGAACGCGCGCTACTCGTACAGGCACGAACCGAAGGGCACGGTGACGTAGCGGTGCGGCGAAGTCCGCAAAGGAAATGACGCCGCTCCCTTGGGAGACCATTGCATGACCGTCATTCCCGCGAAGGGAGACCTCTGCATAATCGTCGTTCCCGCGAAGGCGGGAATCCAGGGAGGAGGGGGAGCAGCACCCATGTCACGGTGGCCCCGCAAAGCAGGAACAGAGACGCACGAGGAGCCAGCCATCCCGACACATAAGCGCCTCTTCTTCGCGTGGTTCTTCGTCCCCGTGCACCGGCTCCTGCTCCGCCTCTCGCGAGGGCGCATCCTGGGGCGCCTCGAAGGCCACGGGATCCTCATCCTGGTGACCAGGGGACGCAGGAGCGGCAAGCCGCGCTCGTCGCCCCTGATGTACTTCCGGTTCGACGACTCCGACGACCTCATCGTCGTCGCCTCGAACTACGGCCAGGACCGCCATCCAGCGTGGTACCTGAACGTCGCCGCCGACCCGGGCGTCACAGTCGAGACCGGCGGCGAGCGCTTCGCCGCCGAGGCCCGCGTGACCCGGGGCCGGGAGCGCGACGCGCTGCTCGACAAGGTCGTCGCGTCGAACCCACGCTTCGGTACCTACCGCGCCGCCACACACCGCCGGATCCCCGTCGTCGCCCTCCGTCGCGCCCGTTAGGCGAATCGGCCCCACGGTGAACGGCGGGAGGCGCCCTCCACGTGCGGATCGTGGAGACACGCCGAAGCTCCCCCGTGAAACGGGACTACCAGGGCCGAATCTCGACGTTGGCGCCCGGATCGCGCGATTCGAGCAATCGCGCAGGACCGCCAATTCAGGCGACTGTGCCACCAGGAGGCGGCTACCGCCGCGGTGGCGCGACGGGTACCATTGATGGGCGCGAGCGGCGTCGCCTACTTACTCCTCGCCTCGTCGGGGCAGGTGGACGTTGCTCAACGGATATTGATCGGAGGGCAGCCACTTGAGAAGCGGCAAGATACGTTTCTTCTCCATCTCAATTCTCCTGGCGCTGGCGGCGCTGACGTCCGCGTGCTCGGACCAGGCGTCGAGCGGGGTTGTCGAGACGCCAGCGGAACCCGATGAGATCCCGCTTCGCATCCTGGCTATCAACGACTTCCACGGCCATATCGCCACTTCATCCGATTCCTTCGGCGGTGTCGGGCGCGCCGACTACCTCGCCGCGAATATCGCCGCCGCCCGCGCCGAGGTCGAAAACTCCGTTTTCGTCTCCGCCGGAGACCTCATCGGAGCGTCGCCGCTCGTCTCCGCCCTCTTTCACGACGAGCCGACCATCGAGGCCATGAACCTCATGGGGCTCGACTTCAACAGCGTTGGCAACCACGAGTTCGATGGCGGCCTCGCCGAGCTCCACCGGATGCAGCGCGGCGGCCCCCACCCGGTCGAGGGCGACCTGGACGGCGACCCGTTCGGCGGCGCCGATTTCGCGTTCCTCGCCGCCAACGTCATCGACGACGCCACCGGCGAGACCGTGTTTCCTCCGTACGCCATCCGGCACTACCAGGGCGTGGGCGTCGCGTTCATCGGACTGACCCTCGAAGGCACTCCGACCATTGTGGCCCGGGCGGCGGTGGAGGGGTTGACCTTCGTGGACGAGGCGCAGACGGTCAACGCCCTCATCCCCCGCCTGCGAGAGGAGGGCATCGAGGCCATTGTCGTTCTGCTCCACGAGGGCGGATCATCGGACGGAGGCCCTGGCGACTGCGGCTCCGGCCTGACCGGATCGATCGCCGAGATCGCCGCCCGCCTCGACGACGCGGTCGACATAGTCATCGCCGGCCATACCAACGATGAGTTCGTCTGCGAGGTCGACGGCAAGTGGGTCACGATGGCCGACAACGCGGGACGGCTGGTTACCGTCATCGACGTTGTCCTGAGCCGAGCCACGAGAGACCTGACTGTGACGGCAATCGAGAACCTGCCCAACTCCCAGGCCGGAGTCACCCCGGACCCGGCTCTCACGGCCCTGATCGACAGGTACGACGCCCTCTCCGCCCCCCGAGCCAACTTCGTCATAGGGTCCATAACCGCCGACATCACGCGTGAGCGTAACGCCGCCGGCGAGTCGGCCCTGGGGGAGGTGATCGCGGACGCTCAACTGGAGGCGACAAGAGCGGCCGACGCGGGAGGCGCCGTGGTGGCCTTCATGAACTCCGGCGGCATTCGCGGGAGCTTCCTCTTCGACAGCACCGGTCCGGAGGCCGACGGGGAGTTGACCTACGGAGAGGCTTTTGGGATCCAGCCGTTCGGCAACAGTCTCGTGACCATGTCGCTCACAGGCGCCCAGATCGATGCCCTGCTCGAGGCCCAGTTCCGCGATCCCACGGACGATGCCGGCCGGGTGCTGCAGGTCTCCAGGGGATTCAGCTACACCTGGGACGCGGCACGTCCCGTGGGTTCGAAGATCGATCCCGCGACCATCGCTATCGACGGTGTCCCGGTCGACCCGGACGCGACGTATCGGGTCACCGTAAACAGCTTCCTGGCAGGCGGAGGCAGCGGATTCACGGTGCTGACGGAAGGCACGGAGCGCACCGGCGGCGACATCGACCTCGACGCCCTGGTCGCGTACTTCTCAGCCGCCAGCCCGGTTGGCCCCGGCCCGCAGGACCGGATCACCCGCCTCAACTAGACTGGCGGCCGGCCGTTACCCACGAGCCGTGCTCTAGCGTGGTCAGCGCCGTGCGGTGTCCTCCGATGGTCTCGTCTGGCGCGACGAAGTAGTGAGCCGGCTGGGATTCGAACCCAGGACACTCGGATTAAAAGTCCGATGCTCTGGCCAAACTGAGCTACCGGCCCGTGGATGAGTCGACAGCGCACGTGCGCTCCGAAGGATGGCCGACCATATCTTAACATTCGTCAACCGGAGACGCGCTCCTGACCGGCGCGGGCTTCGACCGCGCCGCGCGGCTGTGATAGAGTCGGAGACGGCGGTCGAATACCGTCGGGCGTTGCGGGTCCCTCGGCCGTCCGAGTCAAGGCTCCCGCCGCGGTCACGAAGGCCAGGCGGGACGCATCCGGGAGGTTCGTGCATAGATGTACGTCAGGTGGGCATCCGCCGCGATCGTGTCGCTCGCGCTTTTCACCGTGGCATGTGGCGGCGCCGAGGAGGACACGGCGCCGGAGTTGGCGGCGACGCCCAAGCCGACACCCGACTTCCCCGCCCCGGTCGCGACGCCGACTCCCAACCCGACCCAGGCCGCGGCGCAGCCGATAATCCGGGTCGGCCGCGCGGTGCCAAGGATCGAGGAGTTCGAGGGACCTACGATCACCCCCGACGAGGCCAGCGCCATGGGCGGCCAGCAGGTCAAGGTGTGCGGCAAGGTCGCCGAGATCGTAGGCCACCCGACCCGAACGCGCATATGGGTCTTCAACTTCGAGACCGCAAGCCCGGACCAGGCGTTCTCCCTCCTGATCGGCAAGGACCCGCAGCGACGGCACGGCATCTGGCCGCCGAGTCCCGAGACCTACTACGTTGGCAAGACCATGTGCGCCGTCGCCCGCGTGGAGTTCTCCGACGGCAGCCCCTACATGATCATCAACCACTCGGACCAGGTCGAAGAGGTGGAGCAGTAACCGCACCGCTCCGGCTCCGAACTATCCACTATCCACCAGCTCCCCCAGCATCACCGGCCAGGCGTCGTCGGCGTAGAAGCGGTGGCCCTCCGGACCGACGACCAGGTGACACCGGTCGCCCGCTCCGGCCGCCTCGTAGATCGTCCTGAGGTCGGCGAACGCGCGCCGCGTCGCCTCGACCGGGAATATCGGGTCGTGCTCTCCCGCGACGAGCACGACCGGGCGGGGCGCGAACAGCCCCATCACGTCGGCCATCTCCGCGTACCGCAGCAGGCCGGGCACGTAGTTGTCCGAGCAGTGGTAGATCGACATCACCGAGTCGCGGAACGTGCAGAAGTAGCACGAAGGCATCGCGTACCTGATCCGCGGCAGCACCGCCGCCGCGAACAGGCTCACCGTGCCGCCGCCCGAGTTGCCCATGATCCCGATGCGCGACCAGTCCACGTCGCCGCGCGTCGCGAGATAGTCCAGCCCGCGGTCTACGTCGTGCACCCGCTCGCCGAGCAGCGTGCGCCCGAGCATCAGCGCGTGCATCGCGGCGTCGTGGCAGCCGTGGGGCGATACGCGCTCCTGCAAGAGTTCGCGGCGCTCGCCGAAGGAGCGCTGCTCGATGCACAGAGCCGCGATCCCGCGCTCCATGCACCCCAACCCGAAGTCGCGGTCGCCCTCGACCTCGATGGGAAGGCTGTTGTCTTCGCGGTCCACGCCGATCGAGAAGTGCGCCCCCGTCGTGTGGCCCTGCACGCACACGAAGAAGGGGTACGGAGGCGACGACGAGTCCGGCAGGCAGACGTACGCCATCACGTCCGAGTGCGGCTCGCTCGTGAACACGATCTTCTCGATCGTCCCGAGCCGGTGTTCCCGCTTCCACAGCGACCGCACGTCCAGCGTCACCCTGTCGCCCGACGGCATGCCGATCAGCGACCTCACCTTCCGCCGCAACCGCCGCTGCCACGCCCTGACGTCCCCACCGTCGTAGGCCATCGAAGGCGCCGCAGCATCCATCACGTGGCGATGGTTCACCGACGGCGAATACAACGCACCAACCTCTTCGCTATCCACTATCCCATGTCCCTCTTAACTCCCGACTATCCACTATCCACTACGCCCCTTCATCCACGCCTCCAGCTCCTTGCGCCGCTCCGGGCTCGGCGGGTATACGTCGTGCAGCGACTCCCCGGCCTCCAGGCGCTCGCGGATCCAGACTTCCTCCTCCTGGTGCTCGAAGGCGGCCTCCGCTATCTCGGCGGCGACGCCCGGCGACATCACGACCACGCCGTCCTCGTCGCCGACCACCACGTCGCCCGGAATCACCGGAACGCCGCCGCACCGCACCGGCTCGTCGCGGCCGACGGACATCAGCGCGCGCGTGATGCCGGCGCCGTGCACGCCCCGCGCGAAGACGGGCAGCCCGACGTCACGGATCGCCGACGGGTCGCGCACCACTCCGTCTATGACCACCCCGGTACCGCCGCGCTCCATCACGCGCCGGGTGAACATGTCGCCGAGCACCGCGGCCTCGCGGCTGCCCCCGGCGTCGATGACCAGCACCTCGCCGGGCCCAACGTCCTCGAGAGCCGACCGGTGCGGCGAAGCCGTCAGCGAATCGTACTGCGCCGCCACCAGGTCTTCGCGATACGGGATGAACCGGAGCGCGCGGGCACGCCCGACCATGCGCTGGCCCGGCCGGACCGCCAGCGGCTCGATCCCGATCATGTAGCTGTTGCGGTACGACCTGTCGAGCTCTCCCGTCAGAGTGGGCGTGCCGACGGCCCCCAGCGTGTCCAGGGTCTCCTTTGAAACGGCAACTGGTCGTGAGTCCACGCTTCGCCTCCGATTCCCGCCCGCGCCGTGCGGACGGTGTTGCCGAATGGTACCATCACCCGACCGCTGACCGCTTCGAGCCGGCCAGGGGAAAACCGGCCCCTGGGAGGTGCCCCCGATGCGCATGAGAGAGATCACGGCAACACCGGCGGAGCTGATCGTAGAGCAGCTCGCCGCCTCGGGCGTCCGGTACGTCTTCAACAACTCGGGTTCCCGCGAGGCGGCCTTCTTCGACGCGCTCCACCAGCACCCGGACATCCACGGCATCCTCGCGCTGCACGAGGGCAGCGTGACCGCCATGGCGTCCGGCTACACGCAGGTCAACTTCGACCCGGCAGTGTCGCTCGTGCACCTCGGCGCGGGGCTCGCCCAGAGCCTCGGACAGCTCATCAACACCTGGCAGGGCAGCCTTCCCGTCGTAGTGCTCACCTTCGCGGGCGACACCGGCAGCTACGGCGACCGCATGGGCCTCGACCTGGGCCACGACTTCGGCCCGACCGCGATCTCGGCGCCGTTCACCAAGGCAGGCTGGTCGGTGATCGAGCCAGACCACCTGCCGCACGCCGTCGAGCGCGCGCTGAGGGTCGCCGCGACGCCGCCCGTCGGCCCCGTGCACCTCGCCATCTACGACAGGGTCCTGGACATCGGCCCGATAAGGGCCCGCATCGCCAACGGGCCCATCCCGAGGCCGCGGGCGGGCCATCCCGGCGCCGACGACGTCGAGGCCCTGACGCGCGCACTCCACGACTCGAAGCGACCGCTGATCTACGCCGGAGACGGCGTCGCCAAGTCTGGCGCCGTGGCGGCCCTCTCCGCCGTCGCCGAGCACTTCGGCGCGCCCATCTCGGCCTACCCGCCGAGCGTGCCCTACTCCCACCCGCTGCACTGCGGACTCCCGCCTTCCGCCGGCCCCGCGGTCGACCCCGACTGCGTCATCGTCGTGGGCGTGCGCCATCCCGGCAGGTCGACTCCCAACGACTTCGCGCCATTCGCCGGAGCGGACCGCATCATCGCCGTAGGCCCCGACACCAGGAACCTGAAGGGCCTGCCCGGCATCGATCACGCCGTCCTGGCCGACGAAAAGCGCACCCTGGAGAGCATCGAGCTCGACCGCAACGACTCACCCCGGTTCGCCGCCCGCCGCGCGTGGGCGCTCGAGACCGCCGCGTCCCTCCGCGCCGAACGCCGACGCGGCGCGGAATCCGGCAGCGCGCAGCCCGGCGTCGTCCGCCCCACGAGGCTGGGCGACGCGCTCGACTCTTCGCTGCGCCGCGCCGGCGGCGGACTCGTCGCCGTCGAGCAGTTCGCCGTGCCGCTCGACGTCACCGGCACGTACGGCGGCCCCGACATGAACCGGTACATCTTCCCCGCGGGCGGCTCCGAGGGCTACGGCGTCGGCGCGACCATCGGAGTCAAGATAGCGGCGCCCGACAGGCCCGTCGTCGGTCTCGTGGGCGACGGCTCGCTCTACTACGCCGACTCAGGTCTGTGGACGGCCGCGCACCACTCCGTGCCGGTGCTGTACGTCATCCCGAACAACGGCGCCTACGGCATCGTCGCCAACTCGTTCGGACAGGGCGCGAAGAGGATGAGCGAGACCGGCGAGTACGCCGGCGTCGTGCTCGGCGGGATCGACCCCGTGAAGATCGCCGACGCGTTCGGCGTCGAGGGTATGCGCGTAGACGACGAGTCGCGCCTCGAGGACGCAATCGCCCACGGCCTCCGCGTCAACGAGACCGAAGCGCGCCCCTTCCTGCTCGACGTCCGTCTCCCGCTCGGCCTCCCCGAAGGCGGCAGGGCCGCCTCCCGGTTCCACCTGGCGTCACAGAAGGCGGCCGAGAGGGCCGCGTAGACTGGCGTTCGACTCCGCGGCGCCGTAGCGAGACGCTAGCTCTCCTCGCCGAAGCGCTTTATCTCGTCGACGACGTGGGCGGGAACGCCCTCGGGCACGATATCGGCATCGACCTTCGCCGTCTGGACCTGGACGCGGATCTCCTCTACCACCTCCGGGTTCGACAGCGTCGTCGTGTCGCCGACGTCGATGAAGTTGGAGATCGACGCGATCACCCGGCGCATGATCTTGCCGGAGCGCGTCTTCGGCAGGTCGTTCGTCACCCACACGTGCGCCGGCCGCGCGATCGGCCCTATGATCTCCGCCGTCGCCTGCTTCACCTTCGTCTCGACGTCCGCCGAGCCCTCGAACCCCGGCTTCAGGGAGACGAACACCTCGGGCACCCTGCCCTTCAGCGCGTCGTACGCCGGCACCGCCGCGGCCTCGCCGACCTCCTCCACCGTCAGCGCCGCCGACTCCAGTTCCTTCGTGCCGAGCCGGTGTCCGGCGACGTTGATGACGTCGTCGACACGGCCGACGATGCGGAAGTAGCCGTCCTCGGCCTGCATGGCGCCGTCGCCGGTGAAGTACGGCCAGTCGCGCCAGTCCTTGCTGTTCGGGTCCTTGTTGTACTTCTCGAAGTACGTCGCGATGAAGCGGTCCGGGTCGCCCCAGACGGTCTGCATGAAGCCGGGCCACGGGTTGCTGATGCAGATGTTGCCCGCCTTGCCGCTGCCCGGATCGACCTCGTTGCCGTCCTCGTCCAGGATCACCGGCCTGATGCCCAGCGCGCCTGGCCCGCAGCTGCCGGGCTTCATGGGCTGCAGCGCGGGCAGCGTGGTGCCGATGAATCCGCCCGTCTCCGTCTGCCACCAGGTGTCCACGATGGCGGCCTCGCCCTTGCCGACGACCTCGTAGTACCAGCGCCACACCTCCGGCTCGATCGGCTCACCCACGGTCGTCATGTGCTTGAAGTTGTAGCTGTACTTCTGCGGCTCGTCCGGGCCCGCCTTGCGCAGCATGCGGATCGTCGTCGGCGCGGTGTGGAAGATGTTCACGTCCAGCCGCTCCGCGATCCGCCACGGACGTCCCGGGTCGGGGTACGTCGGCACGCCCTCGTAGATGACGCTCGTCGCCGCCACAGCCAGCGGCCCGTAAACGATGTACGAGTGTCCCGTGATCCAGCCGATGTCCGCGAAGCACCAGTACACGTCCTCGGGATGGATGTCCTGGTAGTACTTCGACGTCCCGGCGGCGTAGGACAGGTATCCGCCGGTGCTGTGCTGGCAGCCCTTCGGCCGCGCCGTAGTGCCGGACGTGTACATCAGGAACAGCGGCGCCTCCGACGGCATCGACTCCGGCTCGACCCGCACGCCGCGGTACTGCTCCAGCAGATCGTCGACGAAGAAGTCGCGACCCTTCACCATCGGCGTCTCCGACGAGTACCTGCCGGGGTAGCGCCTCCAGACGAGCACCTTGTCGACCTTCTGTCCGCCCGCCTCGGCCTGCGCGACGGCCTCGTCGGCCTTGACCTTGTGGTCCAGCAGGTCGCCGTTGCGGTAGTAGCCGTCCATCGTGATGAGCACGTGGCTGCCTGAGTCGACGATCCGGTCGCCGCAGGCCGCGCCGCTGAAGCCGCCGAAAACCTGCGAGTGCACCGCGCCCAGCCGCGCGCACGCCAGCATCGACACCGGCAGCGCCGGCATCATCGGCATGTGGAACGTCACCCGGTCGCCCGCCTTGACGCCCGCGAAGTCCCGGAGCAGCGCCGCGAACTCGTTGACCCGGACGTACAGCTCCTGGTACGTGATGACCTGGTCCTGCTCGTCCTCAGGCTCCGCGACCCAGATGAAGGCGGCCTTGTTCCGGTGCTCCTCCAGGTGCCGGTCCACGCAGTTGAACGACGCGTTCAGCCGGCCGCCGGCCCACCACTTCCAGAACGGCGGGTTCGACGTGTCGACCGTCGTGTGCCAGTACTTGTCCCACGTCAGCAGCTCCGCGTACTCGCGGAAGCAGTCGGGGAAGTTCTCCGCGGAGAAGCGCTCGTGCACGGCGGGGTCGGCCATGTTCGCCTGGGCGATGAACCCGGAGGTCGGATGTATCAGCTCCTCCTCCCGCCAGTGCGACGCGATCTGCGCTTCCGTTACTTCGTCCCGGCTCTGCGACTCTGTCATCCTGCGTCCTCCTTCGTTGTTACTGAAACGGTCGGCCCGCCGCAAGGCCGGGCCGATGCAAAACAGCGTTCAGACAGCTTCGGAAGCATATCAGCACCCTCGACGGCCTTTCAAGCCTGCGACAGCCACCCGGCTCAGTTGGACGCCGAGGGCCCCTGCACGTATACTTCGGCCCCGGAGACGCGACGCTTTCCGACCCGAACCGAGGAGGCTTGCACGATGAAAGCGGCTGTATGTCATGGAGCGAACCTGCAGGCAGTCGTGGAGGACGTCGACCTGGACGCGCCGCACGCGGACGAGGTCATGGTCGAGCTCGTCGGCGCCGGCGTCTGCCACAGCGACTACCACTTCCTCGACGGCCACATCGCCGCCAGCCACCTGCCCTTCGTCATGGGCCACGAGGGCGCGGGCATCGTGCGGGAGGTCGGGCCCGGCGTGTCCAGCGTCGCCCCCGGCGACAGCATCATCTTCTCGATGGACACGATGTGCGGCTACTGCCGCAACTGCACCGTCGGGAAGCCCACGCTGTGCGAGACCTACGGCCGGTCCTACACGCTGCCGGACGGCACGACGCGGTTCAGCAGGGACGGCGTGCCCTACTACGCGATGGTCGCTACCTTCTCGGAGCGCACGGTCGTGCCCGCCGACAAGGTGGTCAAGATTCGGGACGGCGCCCCGCTGGAGAAGGTCTGCCTGATCGGCTGCGCCGTCATCACGGGCGTCGGCTCGGTCGTCAACCGCGCGAAGGTCGAGCCGGGCAGCACGGTCGCCGTCTTCGGCGCCGGAGGCGTCGGCCTGAACGTCATCCAGGGGGCCGTGCTGGCCGCCGCGTCCAAGATCATCGCGGTGGACAAGGTCCCCTTCAAGCTCGAGAAGGCCGAGGAGATGGGCGCGACCCACTTCGTCAACGCCGACACGGAGGACCCGGTAGAGAGCATCAAGCAGATCACCGGCGGCGGCGCCGACTACGCCTTCGAGGTGATCGGCTTCCCCAACCTGGTGCGCCAGGCCTTCGAGTCGGTGAGACCCAGCGGCACGGCCGTCATGGTCGGCGTCCAGCCGCCCGGCGCGGAGGTCGCCGTCGACGCGTGGGACCTGATGATGGACCGCTCGCTCATCGGCGCCTTCCACGGCACCGCGCGGCCGCGCGTCGACTTCCAGTGGCTCGTCGACCTGTACATGGACGGCCGCCTCAAGCTCGACGAGCTGATCACCAGGTACCGGCCGCTCGACGAGGTCAACGAGGCCTTCGACGACATGAACCGCGGCGTCACCGCCAGGACCGTCCTGACGTTCGACTAGGGCCTGTTCACGCTCATCACTCGGCGGGCCTGGCCCAAGTAGCTCGGGGGGCACTGGAATCCCGGCGACGGGCCCCAGATCTTCCGGCATCTGTTCAGAGTTGAGGGGACACCTAACCCGTTCGCCCCGAGTGCCCCGACGCTTCGTCAGGGTGTATCGAGGGGCGGCCATGAAGAGCGGGCGAGGCAGGCCCAATCCCAATCATCAGAATCCCACATATCACAGTTCAGACGTTCCGCTTCGCCAACTCTGAACAGTTACATCTTCCGGATGTCGTGTCTGGCTACCGGTAGTATGAACACGCCCTAGCCGCTGCCGTCCGGGCCGAGGCCCAGCACCTCGATCGCGTTCAGGCCGAGCACCTTGCGCTTCGCCTCGTCGGAGATGTCGGCCGTCACGACGCGGCCCACCTGGTAGCGGGCGTCCTGCTCCGGCATGTCGGAGCCGAACAGCACCCGGTCCTCGCCCGCGCCTTCCACCAGGAACTTGATCGTGCCGTGGTCTCCCCACGACGTCGACGCCTCCAGGTAGATGTTGTCGGCGGACCGCGCCGCCTGCACGGCCTCCTCCTGCGCCATCGGCCCGTTGCCCGCGTGCGCGATCACCCACTTGACCTTCGGGTACCGCTTCGCCAGCCCGACGTAGCGCAGCGGCTGCGGCCAGTCGTTATGGTGGCTCATCACCGCGAGCCCGCGCTCGTCCGCCCACTCGAACACCGGCAAGAAGACCGGATCGTCGATTACCCTGCTGGCGTGGTACGTCGGGTACAGCTTGACGTACTTCATGCCCGGCAGGGCGAACGCCCTGTCCAGCTCCGGGAGCATCTCCTCCGGGTAGTTGGGCGTCACGTACACGGCGCCGATGAAGCGGTCGGGATGCGTCGCGACCAGCCGCGCCGTAGAGTCGTTGGCACGCCGCGCGTCGCCATACCAGATGCAGAACATGCACGCCCGGTCGACCCCGGCGGCGTCCATGATGCGCACGAAACGCTCCGGGGCGTCGTCCATCGCCAGGTGCCCATACCGCCCGACGTGGTTATGAAAATCAATCACCGGCGTCCGCATAGTCTCCTCATGGCGCTACCGTTCCCCTCCCTCCCGCCAAGGGAGGGAGAACAATCCTACCCCTCTCCCTCGACGGGAGGGGGCTGGACTGCAGCCTCTTACCCCCTCTCCCTCGACGGGAGCGGGCTGGTCTGCGGCCTCTTACCCCTTCTCCCTCGACGGGAGAGGGCTGGGGTGAGGGTGATCTCCCCCGTCAGCCGCTCGGGAAATCTGCTCCCACACCCCCTCCAGGTTTGCCAGCACCTCGTTGTTCCAAAATCGCAGCACCCGGAACCCGTTACGCTCGAGCCACAACGTCCGCTCGTCATCCGCGGCGCGAAGGTCCGGCTGATCGTGTTGCCCGCCATCCACCTCGACAACCAGTCGACGCTCGAGGCTAACGAAGTCCACAATGTAGGGTCCAATCGGCTGCTGCCGCCGGAACTTCAGCCCATACATCCGCTTGCTCCGGAGATGGGCCCACAGGACTCCTTCGGCATCCGTCTGCTGCCGCCGTAGTTCACGAGCCCGTTCGGTCCGACTGACGACCCTGCCCATAGCGGGTGTCATCCCCCTCCCTCTAACTCCCTCCCGCCAGGGGAGGGAGAACGATCCGATCCTCTCTCCCTTGACGAGAGAGGGCTGGACTGCAGCCTCTTACCCCCTCTCCCTCGACGGGAGAGGGCTGGTCTGCGGCCTCTTACCCCCTCTCCCTCGACGGGAGAGGGCTGGGGTGGGTACAGACCGGGTACATTGGTAACAGGTAGACCGGGCACCTGGGTAACACATTATTCCAAAATGGGAGCAATTCTTATGAGGAGTCATGTGATGCCCTGGAACGAGTCTAGCGCGGCCTGTGAGCAGAGAGTGTTCATAGAGAGGTGGTCGATGGGGGAAGAGTCCGTTTCGGAGCTGTGCCGCCGATTCGGAATCAGCCGGAAGACGGGCTACAAGCGGATCAACCGATTCAAGGAGGACGGCTACGAGGGTCTGGGCGACCGTATCAGCGCACCGCACTCGCATCCGAACGCGACGAGCCCTGAGGTGGCAAGGCAGTTGATCGAGGCTAAGCGAGCCCGTCCGACGTGGGGTCCCAAGAAGCTGGTGGCCTGGCTGCGAGCTGAGGCGCCCGAGGCGCCCTGGCCGGCTCCGAGCACCGCAGGGGCGATCCTCGACCAGGCCGGCCTGGTCAAGCGGAGGCGCCGCCGCAGGAGCACCGCCCCGTGGAGCGAGCCGTTCGCCGAGGCGATAGATGCCAACGATGTGTGGTGCATAGACTTCAAGGGGTGGTTCCGCACCGGAGACGGTAAGCGGGTCGACCCGCTTACCGTCCAGGACGCGGCGTCGCGCTACCTGCTGGCGTGCGCCGGTCTGGCCCAGCCGAGGACAGCTCAGGTGCGACGGGTGATCGACAGAGTGTTTCGGGAGTACGGACTTCCTCGGACGATCCGCACCGACAACGGCCCGCCGTTCGCCAGCGTCGGTCTGGGAGGGCTGACGACTCTGTCGATCTGGTGGATCAAGCTGGGGATCATCCCGGAGCGCATCGAACCCGGCCACCCGGAGCAGAACGGCAGGCAGGAGAGGTTTCACAGAACGCTCGATGAGGAGACGGCGTCCCCGCCGCAGCCGAACGAGCGGAGCCAGCAGAGGGCGTTCGACACCTTCAGGAACGACTACAACGAGGTGCGGCCGCACGAGGCGCTTGGCCAGCAGCCTCCATCTAGCGTGTACCGACCGTCGCACCGGGAGTATCCCCGACGGGCAGAGTCGCCAGAGTACGCAAGCGGAGTCACGGTCCGAAGGGTGAGAACGAACGGCCAGATCAAGTGGAACGGAGGACTGGTATACCTGAGCGAGGCGCTCAAGGGTGAGCCGGTCGGGCTGGTGCAGCAGGACCCCAGGTACTGGACGGTCATCTATGGCCCGCTCAGCATCGGGCTGTTGGACGACCACGCCGGTCATGTGCTGCATACCCCTACCAAACTGTTACCCAAGTGCCCGGTTTAGGTGTTACCCATGTCCCCGGTTGCACAGTGTAGCCTCTTACCCCCTCTCCCTCGACGGGAGAGGGCTGGGGTGAGGGTGATCGCCTCGGTCAGCCGCTCGGGAAATCCGCTCCCACACCCCGTCCAGGTTTGCCAGCACCTCGTTGTTCCAAAATCGCAGCACCCGGAACCCGTTACGCTCGAGCCACAACGTCCGCTCGTCATCCGCGGCGCGAACGTCCGGCTGATCGTGTTGCCCGCCATCCACCTCGACAACCAGTCGACGCTCGAGGCTAACGAAGTCCACAATGTAGGGTCCAATCGGCTGCTGCCGCCGGAATCTCAGCCCAAACATCCGCTTGCTCCGGAGATGGGCCCACAGGACTCTTTCGGCATCCGTCTGCTGCCGCCGTAGTTCACGAGCCCGTTCGGTCCGACTGACGACCCTGCCCATAGTGGGTGTCATCCCCCTCCCTCTAACTCCCTCCCGCCAGGGGAGGGAGAACGATCCGATCCTCTCTCCCTTGACGAGAGAGGGCTGGTCTGCAGCCTCTTACCCCCTCTCCCTCGACGGGAGAGGGCTGGGGTGAGGGTGATCGCCCCGGACAGCCGCTCGGGAAATCCGATCCCACACCCCCTCCAGGTTTGCCAGCACCTCGTTGTTCCAAAATCGCAGCACCCGGAACCCGTTACGCTCGAGCCACAACGTCCGCTCGTCATCCGCGGCGCGAAGGTCCGGCTGATCGTGTTGCCCGCCATCCACCTCGACGACAAGCCTCAACTCAAGCTGATGAAGTCCACAATGTAGGGTCCAATCGGCTGCTGCCGCCGGAACTTCAGCCCATACATCCGCTTGCTCCGGAGATGGGCCCACAGGACTCTCTCGGCGTCCGGCTGCTGCCGCCGTAGTTCACGAGCCCGCTCAGTCTGCGTGACGACCTTCCTCATGGCGCGGGTGTTCCCCCTCCCTCTAACTCCCTCCCGCCAGGGGAGGGAGGAAAGAGGCCCAGCAGCCGCTCCAAGTTGCCGCCACATATCGCCCGCAGCGTCGACTCGGGCAGCCCGTACCGATGCAGGTGGTATAGCTGCGCCGCCAGCGGCGAGTCCGGGAACCGTGAACCGAACAGCACCCGCGACTCGCCCGCGATGCGGAGCAGCTTCGCCACCCCGTCGGTGCTGACGAAGCGCGAAATCTCGATGTACAGGTTCGGCAGCGCCTTCAGCAGCCCCAGCGCCCAGGGCGCCTGCGCATACTGCACCTCCGTTAATACGACGGACAGATCCGGGAAGTCCGACAACGTTTCGTACAGCGCCGACGGGTCGAACTCGTCGAGATAGCTGCCCACCTCTCCCCGCTTCGGCGCGCCGAAGTTGACCGGCAGCCACACCGGCACGCACGCGCCGGACGCCCACTCGAGCCACTCCGCGACCATCCACCGGCGCAGCGGATACCCGTGCAGCGCGGGCAGCATGCGCATCGACGACGCCCTGCCCGCCTCCATGAACGCCGCGAACTGCTCCACGTCGTCCCGCGGCGGGCTCGCGATCAGTTGCGGCACGAGCCTCGGCTCAGACGCCAGCGTCGCCTCCAGCCACTCGTTGCCGCCGACCGGATCGGTCGCCGCCACCGTCGAGTAGACCAGCGCCCGCTCGACGCCGGCGCGGTCCATCTCCCGCAGCGCGTCCTCCGCCGAGTCGAACAGCACTCGCCGGTCGTGGTGCCGCCCGAGCGCCATGTTCGCGTCGAACACCGGCACCGACGGCCGGAAGTGCAGGTCTACCTCGCCCACGGCGTACCTAGTCGCCGGTCAGGTCGGCGACGCGTGGCAGCACCTCTTCCGAGAACAGGCGCATCGACTTGAACCAGCCCTCCCTGTCCTCGCTGTTGTCCAGCACCATCCCGAGTATGACGCCGAAGCCGCCGGCCGCCTCGTACAGCTTGCGGATCTTGCCCGCGACCGTGTCCGGGGAGCCGACGAGCCACAGGTGCTCGAGCATGTACTCCAGGTCGATGTCCTCGTTGGCGACACTCTCGTCGTGCTTCATCCCCGCCACGAGCGGGTACGGGCCGTAGTTGAACAGCGGGAACAGGTACTCGGACCACGCCCGGAACAGCATGCCCTCGCGCGCGGCCCTGAGCGCCTCCTCGTCGGTGTCCGCGACCCAAACGTCGCGGACGAGCCGCCACTCGCTCCTGGACGGCGGCTCCCTGTTGCCCCGCTGCGCGCCCTCCAGCACCGACTCCCAGTGGCTGGCGATGTAGGCAGGCCCGAGGCCAAGGCTCATGGGGATATAGCCGTGCTCGCCCGCGATCTTGAGCGTTTCCGAGCCCGGGCTCGCCGCGGCGACGCCGATGGGTGGGTGCGGCTTCTGGAACGGCGTGATGAAGTGCTTCAGGCTCGCCCACTCCCACTCAGTCCGATCGGGGACCGCGACCTTCCAGTGCTTCGTCTTCATCTCCCTCGGCTCTTCGCCGCCCTCCCACAGCATCAGCATGATCTGCAGCGCCTCCCGGGTCATCTCCCGATTCTCGCCCTCGTCGAAGTCGACGTCGAACATGATCGCGTCGGTCTGCAGACCGCCCGCCCCTATCCCGACCAGCAGACGGCCCTGCGCCAGATGGTCGAGATAGGCTATGCGCAGCGCCAGCTCCGCCGGGTGGTGGTACGGCAGCAGGTGAGCCCCGGCGCCGAGCTTGATGTTCTTCGTGCGCATGAGCGCCTGCGCGATCATCAGGTCCGGCGACGGTATCGGCTCCCACGGCGCGGTGAAGTGCTCGCCTATCCACGCCTCCTGGTAACCAAGCTCGTCCGCATAGGCGATGACGTCGAGATCGAACTGGTGCGCCTCGTACATCGAGCGCTCGGGCGGGTGAGACGGCATCAGGAACAGTCCGGCTTTCATGGTGACACCTCGCTCACGGAGTGGAGCACTGCCATTGCATCTTGAATACGCCGCGAATTGCCAGACCGTAGCGGCGGGTTTGAAACCCGCCCTCCCCCGTGGGCCGCGGGAAGCATACGCAACCCACTCGTATATTTGCCACATCGCGGCAACCGGCGCAGGAGTAGGCTGCTCATCGCTGCTCCGCCGGGATGACCGGCAGCACTACGTGGGACGGATGGCCGCGGGAGTGCTCCACCGTCTGGCGGGCTGTCCTGAGCTCCACGTCCTTGCCGAAGGCGTGTCCGGTGTTCGGGTTGCGGTCGAACCGCGGGAAGTTCGACGACGATATCTCGATCCGCACGGAGTGGCCCTTCCTGAAGACGTTGCCGGTCACGCCGGCCTCGATCTCGTACCGGTAGACCTGTCCCGGCGTCAGCAGCGTCGGATCGGTGCGGCTCTCGCGGTACCGGGCGCGCAGGATGCCGTCGCACAGGTTCATCGCGTAGCCGGAGGGCGCCACGTCCACCAGCTTGACCGTCCAGTCGGTGTCCGGCCCGTCGGTGGCGGCGTACAGCACCGCCCTGATCGGCCCCGTCACCTCCATGTCCCGCTCCATCGGCTCCGACGTGTAGCAGAGCACGTCCGTCCGCATCTCGACGTTGCGCTGGTCGTACGGCCCCCACGGCACGATGTGGCTCGAGCAGCAGTTCGCGCCGCCCATGGTCTGCACCGGGAAGCGCGGATCGTAGACGTACCGGTCCGCCTGTTCGTCGCCGGGCGCGTCCAAGGACAGCCGGCCGTCGCCGCGGACGCTGTTCGCGCCGCCGCCCGAGTGGAGATACCACTTCTGCCAGTCCGTCCGCGCCAGCGGCCACTCGTGCTCGTCCCGCCACTCGTTGACGCCCATGATGAACAGGCGCAGCGGAGGCTCGTCGACGATGCCGTTGTCGATCCCCTTCAGCCAGTAGTCGAACCAGCGCGTCTCCATCCCGTCCAGGTCGGCCAGCGAGCCCGCGCCGAAGTCGACGTCGCCCGTCTTGGACGACTCGCTCAGGCTGTGGGGCCACGGCCCTACGATCAGCTTGCTCTGCCGGGCCTCCGGCGTGCCCCCATGCAGCCGCAGGCCGTTGAAGTTCGTGAAGGTGTCCGGTGCGTACAGGTCGTACCAGCCGCCCATGTTGAACGCCGGCGCCGCGATCTCGTCCCAGCGTCCCTCGACGTCCATCGCCTCCCAGTAGTCGTCGTAGGTCGGGTGCTCGACCCAGTCCTTCCAGAAGTCCAGGTCGCGGCCCGCGAGCCGGTCCATCTGGACCATCGGCAGGTGCCTGAACGCCTCCGTCCAGTCGTGGTACTCGATGCTCTGGCCGGTCCGTCCGTTGGTGCGCATCCCCCACGTGATGAGCACGTTGAGCTGGAACGCGCCGCCGGGGAAGACCAGCCCGCCGAAGAAGTCGGTTGCGATCACGCGCGGCACCATGCACGTCAGGTGCCGGCTGCCGTGCACGGCGCTCTGCCACTGGACGAGGGCGACGTAGGAGCCGCCCGCCATGCCGATCTTGCCGTTGCTCCACTCCTGGGCGCCGATCCACTCCTGCGTGTCGAACCCGTCCACGCCGTCGTTGACGAACGGGTAGTAGTCGCCGTCCGAGTCCCAGCGCCCGCGGATGTCCTGAAGCACGCACGCGTAGCCCTGGTTGGCGAGCGCCCGCGCCCTGGCGATCATCACCTCCTGGTTGTTGCTGTACGGCGTCCGCATCAGCACCGTCGGGAACGGCCCCCGCGCCCTCGGCAGGTAGATGTCGGACGACAGCTCCACGCCGTCCCGCATGGGCGTCCTGACGTTCAGGTCCATGTCGACGGCGTACTGTGGTGGCATCCCTGTTCTCCGTGCGAGGCTACTTCGCGGGCATCGTCGCGTTGAACTCGAGCGCGAGCTCCACGAAGTCGGCAATCCCGGAGTCGTTGGCGACCCCGTCAGGCTCCACGCAGACGAACCCTGTCATCGGACGGCCGGTGAAGTCCATCGGCCGGACGTGGTCGCGGTCGAGCGTGTCGTCGTACATCTCCTTGCCGACGCGGACCATCAGCTCGTCGCCGAGGATCCCGGCGCACATGTGCCCCCGGACCATGAAGGCCATGCCGCCGAACATCTTTTTCTCGGCGTAGTCGGGCGCATCCTGGAGGTGCGCCCTCACCCGCTCCGCCAACTCTTCCGAATACGCCATCGACGACCCTCTCGCGCGGGCCGCGTACTCACCGGCACGGCCCCGCGTCCAACCGGGCCTCAGTCTAGGCGCGCCCCGGCCCACCGGTCAAGCGCAGGAACCTCGGCTCGGTCGGGTCACCCGGAGTTGGGCACCCCGGTCGAAACACACGGTGCCTACTTCGACCCCGGACACACAACCCGTTCATCCCGAGTAGCGCCGAAGCCCCTTCGGCGCGTATCGAGGGACGGACTCATGGCGCCGCTACACTTGGATGCGCGGGTCCTCGGGCCGCGAGGAACCGAGGGTGTTGCAGTAAGATATGGCCCTTGCACCCAACGTATCGCGCATGGAGGATACCCATGATCGATTTCGCCAACTCGTACATGACATGGTTCGGCGACAGCGGAGGCAGCATCTCCCGGATAGACATCGAGGCCGCCTGCACGCTCATCGACGATGCTGGCGAAGCTGACGACTACTACCTCATTGCCCCGTGCCGCGCGGAACACACCCACTCCGACGGCCAGCTCATCGTCATGCCCAACTACGACTTCCGGGCCATATTCGGCCGCACCGACTACCGCATATTCCGCAAGCACTGGGTCAGCGATCCTGACTACCTGGACGACGCGGGCCTGAACACGACGGGTGGCCGTGTCCTGGACGAGGTCGGTCGGCACGCCGACAGGTGGGCGGACCTGACGCTCGACATAAGCCGCTTCGATAGCTTCACAGAGCTGGCAGACCCGCAGGCCGTCGTCGACGCCACGCTCGAAAACCGGCCGCTGACCGCAAGCACAGAGCTTGTCGACGAGGCGTCAGGGACCCGCGCCGTTCTCGAATACCCCGTCAAGACGATGAACGTACTGCCGAGCCAGACCAGGTACCAGGTCGACACCGGGCCGATCATCGTGCCGGACTTCGCCTCCACGGCGGAGCCGGCCATCGCGCGGTTCGACGTCGCCCACGTCGTCTACAACCTGTTCGACCGTGGCGAGCTCATCCTGCGCAGACCCATCTCCGTGGGCCGGGGCGCCTCGCGCACTACCGTCACCGACTACTCCCACAGGATCGAATACACCGGCAGAAACCGCCTGTTCGCGTCGTAGGCCCTGCCCTGCGAAACGGCGGCCCTTGAGCCCAGTAGCACGCGTGTGCTATTCTCTCCCATGACGACTACAGCCACGCCCCGACTCTTCAACTATCCACTATTCACTACCCACTATCCACTATCCTGCTAGCATTGGCGGGTTGCGCATGACCCGGAGGGACGACACTTGAACGACTACGCGGTCGAGGCCAACGGCCTCACCAGGCACTTCGGCAGCGTCAAGGCGGTCGACGCGATAGACCTGGCCATCTCGAACGGCGAGATATACGGCTTCCTTGGGCCCAACGGCGCCGGCAAGACTACCGTGCTCCGCATGCTGACCACCCTGCTGCTGCCGACGGCCGGCAGCGCCCGGGTCGCCGGCCACGACGTCGTCGAGGAGCCCAACGCCGTGCGGATCCGCATCGGCGCCGCGCTCCAGGAGGCCGCCCTCGACGCCAAGCAGACCGGCCGGGAGCTGCTGCGGCTCCAGGCGCGCCTCTACGGCCTCCGCGGCAAGGACGTCAGGCGCCGCGTAGAGGAGATGGCCGAGCTCGTAGACATCGGCGACGCCATAGACCGCCTCATCGGCACGTACTCCGGCGGCATGAAGAGAAGGCTCGACCTCGCCGCCGGCCTGATCCACGGGCCCCGAATACTCTTCCTCGACGAGCCGACCACCGGGCTCGACCCGATCAGCCGGGCCCGCGTCTGGGACGAGGTCCGGCGCGTCAACGACGACCTCGGCGTCACGGTCTTCCTGACGACCCAGTACCTGGAGGAGGCCGACCACCTGGCCCGGCGCGTCGGCATCATCGACGAGGGCAGGATCGTCGCCGAGGGCTCGCCCGCGGAGCTCAAGCGGGCCATCGGATCCGACGTCATCATCGCGAAGATCGACGGCGAGATGGCCGACGCCGCCCAGGTCTGCGAGCGGCTGCCCGGCGTCTCCAACGTCAGCGTGCACGCCGACGAGCTGACCCTGAGCGTGGCCGACGGCGCCAGGCTCATCGGGCCCGCGGCCATCGCCCTCAACGACCACGGCGCTACGGTGCGAGAGCTGGTCCTGAGGACGCCCACCCTTGACGACGTATTCCTGCACTACACGGGCGCCCGCCTCGGGGCGAGCGAGGAGGCGGCATGACGGCAACTGCTCCAGCCCAGGTCCGGGCCCGCGAGGGCGGATACATAGGCGACGTCCTGTCGGTGGCGACGCGGGCCCTGCGCTCGGTCACACGCGACCCGGAGACCGTCATCCCCGCGCTCATCATTCCCGTCTTCTTCTTCGCGGTCAACATCGGCGCGTTCGAGGACATCGTCGAGCAGAGCCGCGAGGTCGACTTCAGGGCGTTCCAGCTCCCGGTCGCCATCATCTTCGCCGTGACCGGAGTCTCGCGCGCCGTCACCCTCGTGCTCGACATCCAGAGCGGCTACTTCGACCGGCTCGCCATGACGCCCGTCCGCCGGCCGGCGCTGCTGGTGGGCCTGATGGTCTCCGATGTCGCGCTCGTAGTCGCGCTCTCGATCCCGGTCCTGATCATGGGGTTCGCCGTTGGCGTGCGCTTCGAGAGCGGCATACCCGGCATCCTAGCCTTCGTAGCCATCGCCGCGCTCTGGAGCCTGGTCTATGCGGGCTTCCCCTACGCCATCGCGCTCAAGACCGGCAACCCCGCCACCGTGAACACGAGCTTCGTCCTCTTCTTCCCGTTCATCTTCCTGACGCCGATCTTCATCCCCATCGACGCGATGACCGACTGGATGGCGACGATCGCCACGTACAACCCGGTCACCTACCTGCTCGAAGCGCTCCGCTCTCTCATCATCGCCGGCTGGGACTGGCCCGCCCTCGTCCGCGGACTCGCCTCCGTCACCGGCGTCGGAGCCGTCAGCCTGTCCCTCGCCCTCTGGGCGCTCCGCGGCCGCGTAACCCGCCGCTAGCCGCCTCGCACGCGCGGCAGACCGTTCGTCGCAGATAGTACAGTTGCACAAATTGAAAGTGGCGCTTCAATCTGTGCACTCCATTCCTACGGGTCCCAGCGGGTCGAGGCGATGTGGGTTATGCCGTCTTCGAGGGTGATGTAGTAGACGGTCAGCACGCTGCCGTCCGATAGCTGGGTCGAGTGCGGGTAGCCGATGTCCGACCCGGCCGAGCCCTCCGGCCGCAGCTCGCTCGCGTGGCCGCCGTCGTCCCGTAGCACGACCGTGTCGTCGACGTCCCACGTCTCGCCGCCGTCGCGGCTGAACACGGCCCGGATGCCCATGGGCTCGGCACGGTAGCCGTGGGTGAGCAGCACGCGGCCGTCCCGAAGCCGGACCAGGTGCGGAGGCGAGTTCGGAGTCCAGACCTCGGCGGTCAGCGTCTCCGACCACGTCGCGCCCGCATCCTCAGACCACATCTGCACGAGATGTCCCCCTGACTCCCCGTAGTCCGTCCGCGACAGGCACAGCACGCGGCCGGGCTCCGTCTCGAGGAAGGCCGACTCGCCTCCGGGAGTGCCCACGCCGTGGAGTCTCCACCTGCGGCCGCCGTTGACGCCCCTCCAGACAAAGACGCGGGGAGCCCCGTCCGCCACGGTCCCGTAGACCGGCGCGAGGATGGCGCCGTCGATCAGCACCGCGGGCCGTGAGAACCCAATGCCGCGGAGTCCGGGGACGTCCCACTCCCTGCGCTGCCACGTCCGGCCACCATCCTCCGACCGCTGCACGAACAGCGTCGGCGCGTTGACGACAATACGGCCATCGCCCAGCGGGTGCTCCCGGACCGACAGGCCTCTCCTGGATGCCTCTTCTCTTCGCGACGCGGGCCACACCTCGCCGCCGACCTTGCCCGCACAGACCCAGGAGCCGTCCGACATCGTCGCCGCGAAGCGGTCGCTGCGCTCCCTGGTGGTCGCGCCGGGCCAGACCGCGGGGAGCGTCGGATCGTCGGTCGGCGTCCACGTGTCGCCCTCGTCGTCGGAGACGAGGACGGTCCACTCGCCGACGGCATGGTGGTCGTGGAAGTCAGACCGGCTGAAACCTATCGTCATCCGGCCGTCCCGCAGATGGTCCAGGATCGGAAACGCGCCGTAGACGCCCTTCTCTTTGAATATCACGGAGTGCTTCATGGCGGCGCTTTCCTGCGTCGAGAGTGCGGCGAGTGTACCAGAGTGTCTCAGGGTCGTTGCTATAATCCCCGCGGCCAGCCAGGTCTCAGCAAGCGAGGAGGCGCAGACCCATGATCGCCGACTGCACCGTCCCGTGCGGCATCGCGATACCGCAGGTCTTCACCGGAGGCGATCCGGTCGACATGGCGCTGGTGCGCGACTTCGTCGCCCGCGCCGAGCTGCTCGGCTACGACAGCCTCTGGGTCCAGGAACAGATCATCGGCCAGGCGCCCGTGCTGGAGCCGCTGGCGCTCCTCAGCTACGTCGCCGCCGTCGCATCCGACATCCGCATGGGCGCGGCCGTCATCATCACGACGACCCGCAACCCTGTGCTGCTCGCCAAGCAGATCGCCTCGGTCGACGCGATGAGCGGGGGCCGACTGATCCCAGGCATCGCGCTGGGCGGACGGCCGGCGGACTACGGCGCGTTGGACGGCCCGTCGTCCCACCGGGTCGGCCACTTCCTCGAAGGGCTCCGGCTGATGAGGGCGCTCTGGAGCCAGGAGACTGTCGACTTCGACGGCCGCTTCTGGCAGCTCGAGGGGGCATGGATCGCGCCGCGCCCGGCGCAGCAGCCCCTGCCCGTCTGGTTCGGCGGCAGGCACCCGGACCAGCTACGCCGCGCCGTCGACCACGGCGACGGCTGGATGGGCGCCGGCTCGACGACCACCGCCCAGTTCTCAGAGCACGTCCAGATCATCCAACGCAGGATGGACGATACGGGCCGCGACCCCGCGACGTTCCCGATTGCCAAGCGCGTCTACGTCGCGGTCGACGACGACAGGCCGCGCGCCGAGCAGCGGCTGCGCGACTGGTTCGGCGCCCGCTACGCGCCGCGCCCGCAGCTGGGCCCCCAGGTGTCGGTCTGGGGCAGCGCCGCGCAGTGCGTCGAGGGACTGCAGAAGGTGCTCGACGCCGGCGCCCAGATGCTCATGCTCAACCACGCGTTCGACCACATGGAGCACCTCGACGCCCTGGCCGAGGACGTAGTCCCGCACCTGGAGCCGTCGGCGGGCTAGTGTGTGGCTCGCTGAGCGAAGACCCGCCCGCTGCCGACCCGGGCGCGGCGTGAGGCAGGTCTCCGATCAACTTGAGATCGCCGTGCCCTGGTGGAACCTGAGCTTCCACCCGTCCTCTGTCCGCGACCAGATTGAACTGCGATTGGCGACCTCTTCTGCTCCCTCGTATGTCACGGCGCTGACATAGGTTACCTGCGCGAGATCCGGCGCCAGCAAGCGAGCCTTGAACTCCTTCAGAGGCAGCCGGGCATCTATGGGCCGCGCAGGTGTCTCAATGATGTCACGACGCGGATAGATCCGGCCGGATCGTCCAAACTCAACAAAGTCAGGCGCGAGGATGTCTTCCATCCGTTGCGGATTGAAGCGCACTTCGGCCCGCCACAGCCCTTCTTCCAGTAGCTCCAGCTCCCTCGCGTCCTGGCTGCCGACTTCCACTGGCTCCCCCGGCGGTTTACTGCGGCTAGTTTGCATACCTTGTGTTTGCTGGACACATGAACAACGGTGTTCCGGACAGCAACAACTGTCACGCGAGGAGGTCGACAGGCCCTGCGGCCGCAGAGGATCGCTCGCGCGGCTCGCCAGGACATCGTCGGACGGCTAAGGTGGGCCGCGCCGTGCCGGCGCGGCCCCGCGCGTGCTATCCGCCGTTGCTCTGGATGGCCTTCACTATGGAGGCCGGGTTCATAGGCAGGTGGTACATTCGCACGCCGATGGCGTCGTAGATGGCGTTCGCGACCGCCGCGAGCGGCGGCACCAGCGGCACCTCCGCCACGCCCCGCACGCCGTACGGGTGCGCCGGGTTCGCCACCTCGACGATCACCGTGTCGATCATCGGCAGGTCGAGCGCCGTGGGCATGCGGTAGTCGAGCAGGCTCGTATTCTGCATCTCCCCGTCGTCGCTCATGTAGTACTCTTCGTTCAGCGCCCAGCCGATGCCCTGCACCGCTCCGCCCTGCATCTGGCCCTCGACGTAGCTTGGATGGATGGCCTTGCCGGCGTCCTGCACGGTCGTGTAGCGCAGGATATCGACCTTGCCCGTCTCCGGGTCGACCTGCAGGTCGACGATGTTCGTCGCGAAGGCGCTTCCGGCGCCGCTCGGGTTCAGGTTGGCGCGCCCGACCACGGGCCCACCCAGGTCCTGCACCTGTTCGGCCAGCTCCTTGAAGCTGAGGCTCAGCTCCGGGTCGGACTTGTGCCGGAAGACGCCGTCCTCCAGCTCTACGTCGTCGGCCGACGCGTCCCAGAGCAGCGCGGCGCGCTCGATCATCTGGCGCTTCACGTCCTGGGCGGCCTCGTAGCTGGCCAGGCCCGTCTTGAATGCCGCGCCGCTGCCGCCGGTCATCGACGTGTAGCCGATCGAGTCGGTGTCGCCGACCTGCGGGTTCACGTCCTCGGCCGGGATGCCTAGCACCTCGGCGCACTGCTGCGCCGCGACCGGCCGCATGCCGCCGATGTCCATGGAGCCGATAGTCAGGCTCACGGTGCCGTCCGAGTTCACGTTGGCGGTGGCGCAGGCCGCCCCCGCGCCGTTGATCCAGAAGCCGGACGCCACGCCGCGTCCGATGTTCGGGCCCTCGGGCTTCGGCGTAGTCCAGTGGTCGTGGGCCTTGGTGGCTTCCGTAGTCTCGACGCAGCCTATGACCGGGTTGACCAGTCCCGTGGCCCGCTTCGTGCCCTCTTTCGCCGCGTTGATCAGCCGGAATTCCAGCGGGTCCATCCCGAGCTTCTCGCATAGCTCGTCGACGACAGTCTCCGCGCTGAACGACCCCGACGGCGCGCCGGGGGCGCGGTAGGCGGCGGTGCTCGGCTTGTTGTCGACGATGGAGTAGAAGTCGACGTAGACGTTCTCGATGTCGTACGGCGTGAACATGCACTGCGCCGCGGCGCCCGCGGGCGAGCCGGGGAACGCGCCCGCCTCGTACTTCAGCTCCGCCTCGGCCGCGACGAGCTTCCCGTCCTTGGTCGCGCCCATCCTGACCTTCTGGTACGTCCCGGACGTCGGCCCGGTGGCCTCCATCACCTCCGTGCGGGTCATCGTCAGCTTCACGGGCCGGCCCGACTTGCGCGACAGCACGCAGGCTATCGGCTCCAGGTACGTCAGCGTCTTGCCGCCGAACCCGCCGCCGATCTCCAGCGGGATGACCTTGATGCTCGACGCCGGGATGCCCAGCACCGCCGCGGTGCCCTCCCCGATCTGGAAGTGGCCCTGCGAGGACTGCCAGAGCGTGATCCGGTCGTTCGGCAGCCACCACGCGGTGGCGGAGTGCGGCTCGATGTAGCCCTGGTGGACCGTCTTGGTCGTGAACTCGCGCTCGACGATCACGTCGGCCTGCTCGAAGCCAGCCTTCATGTCGCCGATGGACAGCTCGTCGTGGCTCTCGACGTTGCCCTCGTACTCGTCATGCAGCAGCGGGGCGCCGTCCGCCGTCGCCTGGTGGACGTCGGTGACGGCCGGCAGCACCTCGTACTCGACGTCTATCAGCGCCAGCGCCTCTTCCGCGACGTGCGCCGTGCTCGCGGCCACGGCGGCGACGGGATGGCCCTTGTAGAGCGCCTTGGCGCCTGCCAGGATCTTGTCGCTGGCCTGCTGCTTCGCCAGGTCGCCGCCCGCGTCCGCCAGGTCGGCCGACGTAGCAACCGCCTCCACGTCCGGGTGCGCCTCCGCCCTGCTCGTGTCTATGGAGACGATGCGGGCGTGGGCGTGCGGGCTTCGCAGCACCTTGCCGTGCAGCATTCCGGGCAGGCTGACGTCGGCGCCGTACTGCGCCTTGCCGGTGACCTTGTCGTAGCCGTCATGGCGTATGGGCCGCGTGCCGACGACCTTGTATTCCTTGGTAGAGAGGACGACGTTGGATGCCATGCGAGAGCTGCCTCCAGATATGTTCTCGGCCCGATTCTACCACACGCCAACGGCGTTCCGACGCGGGTAGTCGGGCATAGCAGAAGGAGCCTCAAGCGCCCCAGCCGTCACGGCTTCTCGGGTTTATCGCTCAGGCGGACGACGCGATGCTTGGGGAAGCTCCTATTCCACGAATCGAGAGTGAACACGGCGCACTCGTTTACGAATGGGCGAGTCCATGGAAGCGACTTGGGCCCGCGATAAGGCAGTTGACGTAGCAAGGCGTCCCTCCTATTCATCAACTCTCCCGGTGTCAAGCTATCCAGCGCAATCAAGACGTAGTAGTGGATGGGCTTGTTCGCCCTTCCGCAGGCCCATTCGTATAGGAACGAGTCTCGATACTTGTACTTCAGTTGATTGTTGATTTTGCCGCTCTTAAGACTGCGGACAAACCTCTCCTTGTCCCTCTTGCCCTTCTTGACGGCCCCGGGGCTCGCAGGATCCTTGACTTCAACGAACAGGTACCTGTCTTCGAATTCGACGATGAAGTCCACAGCCTTCATACAGTGAGACAGTCCGTACTCGTCGTCGAACTTGCGTCCATGCTTTGCACCAGTGAAGGATATTCGCAGGTCTTTCTCGGTAAGAGTCGTCATCGCCCGAAGTCGCCTACGCTACGTTCGATCTCACGGTCGTAAAGGTCGGTGAACGCCTCTTCGATGGCGTTCGGATGAATGTCGAGATAGCTGGTACCGGTCTCGCATGCTATTTCGCCCGTGGAGTCGCGGTACAGCGAATGGAACGCCACGTCGTCGCCGCTTTCCTTCTGAATATCCAATTCTTTGAGGATGACGTAGTCGTGGGTGGCGAAGAATATCTGGACGTCGTTGCGCTGAAGCTCCAAGAGAACTTCCATCAGTACGCCGAACATCTTCGGGTTCAAGTTGGTCTCAGGTTCGTCCCAGAACAGCACGGAACCGCTCAGCAGAGTGCCGTTCTGTATCAGCAGCCACAGCAGCCCCAGTTTGCGCATCCCTTCGGCAAGCAGGGTGAATTCGAGATTGCCTTGTCTGGTGCGCAGAAAGAACTCTTCGTTGCTGATGTGAACCTTACCTTCAATAGCCTTGCGAAGCTGATTCAGCAGCTTTTTCCGCGCTGAGTCGATTGGCCCGCGAAGAACTGGCAGATACGCCCTGTCCAAGATGTCCGAGTACACCGCCTCGAAGTGAATTTCACGCTGTTTGTAGAGCGAGCGAAAGCCGGGGGCGTTCGACAGCATCTCCTTCACAGGGATGTAGACGCTCTCGATCTGCGACTCTTTCCAAGCGCGACTGCCTCTGACACTAACGGAGCGCGGCCTCCTGTAGTGGCTGGTGAATGAAGCGGCAATCCTAGCCTCATCCCTGTATATCTCGACCTTTCCGGTCTGCCTTCCCCGTTGCCGCTTGACCAAGCGCCCGGGAGAGCCCCGCGACGGGAGAAAGACCTCCGTCAGCTTCTCGGCGAAGGACTCACCGGTCTTCGAGATGTCGCACGCCGCATAGCACGCCTTCATGAGATGGGTCTTGCCTGTGCCGTTGGCGCCCACCAGCACGTTGATGCCGGGGGACAGTTCTAGGTCCAACTTATCAAACGCTGTGAAGCGTTCCAACTTTACCCTAGTCAGGGTCATGCGGTTCCTCGGAGTGGCCGTGGCGACACTGAGAGCCTGTGTCTGGATGTGCCCATATTATCACGTGACTGGGGAACGGTAGACGCCACCCAAAATTGGTCAGCTACTACGCCAGCCAGAAGGAATACAGCTTCGCGTTGTTCAGCTCGAAGCGGACGCGCACCGGGCGCTCGGCGGAGACCGGTCCGGCGGGCCAGGTGAGCGCCGCCCGCAGATGGTCGCCGTGGACGGCGGCGCAGTCCTCGGCCGCGTAGCCGGGCAGCGGCTCCATCGTGTCGGCGTCGAGGATGGTGGCGCGGACGCTGCCCGGCGCCTCGGTGTTGACGTGGAGCGTCCGGCCGCGGGCCTCCATCGGCCGCGTGACGATGGAGCCCTCGGTGTCGGCGTCCATCGACACGAATCCGTCGAGCCGCAGCTTCCCGAGCTCCAGCGCGCCCATGTCGTTGAAGTACTCCCTGTACTCGGGCGGGTAGCTCTCCGGCACCCCGCGGAACCGGACGGCCATGAAGTAGACCCATATCTCGTCGTCGCGGACGATCGGCCGGCCGCACACGACAACCTGGCAGGTGCCGTAGTTGACGCCGTTCCACGGCTCGACGCCCAGGAAGAGCTCCCGGTCGGCGACGCGCTCCCAGTGCAGCAGGTCCCGCGACACCGCGAGCTCCGTCTGGTTGAGGCCGACGTGGTTGTTCTGCGGCACGTCGAGCCCCGCCGGGTTGAACAGCAGCGGGAAGCCGACGTACTGCCCCTCGTACGGCATGAAGGGCATCTTGTAGAGCTGCGCGATGAAGTCGGTCTCCTCGTCGACGTGGGGCGGCGACAGGTAGTCCGGGTCCTCGACGACCCTTCGCACCCGCTCGCGCCGGTTCGCCTGGTCGATCTCGTCCGTATGCAGCGCCAGCACCGGCTCCGACCATTGCACGAAGTCGTCGCTCAGGGTGAGAAACACGGAGCGCCCCCACTCGGTCCGCTGCTTGATCAACGCCGCGAAGCGGTCGTTGTAGTCGTCGTAGATGAGCTGCGACGTGTCGTCGCTGCGGATGCCCTTGACGTGCGGGAAGGTCCACCGGAAGCCGTCGGGCGACAGTCCGGGATACCGGTCGACGTTGTCGCCGTTGGCGAAGAAGGCCTTGTAGCGGCGGCCCGCGTCCGGGTCGCGCTCGTCCCGGAAGATGTGGTGCAGCCGCCGCTCGCCGATGTCGACCGGGTTGCGCACCCCGCGCCGGCGCAGGAAGTCGACCCGCGTGTGGTAGGCCAGGTTGTTGTCCCAGGAGCCCCGCCACTCGTACAGCCCCAGGTTCGGGCGCTCCCAATCGACGCCGTCCTTCGACGTAGCGTAGTGGATGTCGCCCCAGACGGGCTCGCCGGGGCCCTGGTACGGCGCGGCGTCGTAGAAGCACAGGTACCACCACTCCCACAGGTCCTTCTCCGGGTTCCACTGCGGCACGCTGGCGCTCTGCACGAGCGTCTGCTGCCTGGAGCGGTCTGGCTTCAGCACCGGCCCCTGCCGCGCCGGCTGGTGCAGCCGGCGCGCGACCCCCCGGGTCGACTCGATGGCGTGGTCGTCGAGGAATAGCTGCCTGTACGTGGTTGCGTCGAGCAGGTCGGTCATCTTTGCACCGCTATCGTCTGTCGTAGTCCAATGACCATTTGCACTTGTGAGCCGTGACCGCGCCCCTCGATACACGCCAATGGAGCATCGGCGCACTCGGGGTGAACGGGGCCAGCGGGAACTCAGCCCGAAGAGTCGGCGGTCCGCGGTCGGCTTGACACGGCTGCCGCGTGTGAGAATATACCCCGGCGGCGAGCCTGTCCAACGACTTGCCGACGGAGGCACCGATGGACTTCGACACCCTGATCGTGAACGGCGCCGTCGTCGACGGCACGGGAGGCCCGCGCAGGCGCGCCGACGTGGGCGTCTCCGGCGGGCGTATCGCGGCGGTCGGCGACCTCGCGGCCCAGGGCGCCGGGACGCGGATCGACGCGTCCGGCAGCGTCGTCGTGCCCGGCTTCATCGACATGCACAGCCACTCGGACGTCTCCATGCTCGACGACCCCGGCGGGGAGAGCAAGGTGCACCAGGGGGTGACGACAGAGGTCACCGGCAACTGCGCCTACTCGCCGTTCCCCAGCGTCGGCGTGCCGCCCGGCGCGCTCCGCACGGCGCTCGGATCGGTGCTGCGCGGAACGGTCGCGTGGGACTGGACGACGCTGGACGAGTGGGCGGACCACACCGAGTCGAGCGGCATCGCGATCAACATCGCCCCGCAGGTGGGACACCACGCGCTCAGGATCTCGGTCGGCGCCGTCGAGGACCGGCCGCCGACGCCCGACGAGCTCGCGGGCATGAGGCGGCTCGTTGCCGAGGCCGTCGAGCAGGGCGCCTTCGGGATGACGACCGGCCTCAGCTATGCGCCGTCATGCTACTCGGAGGTCGGCGAGATCGCCGCCATAGCCGACGCGCTCACGGGCTACGACGGCGCCTTCCACGCCTCCCACACCCGTGTTTGGGCGGGCTGGCACTTCAAGGCGATGGAGGAGCTGATCGAGGTCGGCCGCCGCACCGGCATAAGCGTCCACTACTCGCACCTGGCGATCATCGACTCGCGCCACCATGGCCGCGCCGCCGATCTCATGGGCATCCTGGACAGGGCGCGGGACGAGGGTATCGACGCGACCGCGGACGTCTACCCGTACACCGCGGCCGGCACGAGCCTGTCGGCGCTGATCCCAGACTGGGCCAACGAGGGCGGGAACGAGGGCCTGCTGGAGCGCCTGCGCCGGCCCGACGTTCGCGGCCGCATCCGGCGCGAGATGGACGGCGGATGGTTCCGGGGGCTGCCGTGGGTCTGGGAGAGCCTGGTGCTGGCGCACGTGGAGACGGACGCCAACCGCGCGCTCGTGGGCCTGTCGCTCGCCGAGGTCGCCGCCTTACGAAAGGCGGACCCGGCCGACACGCTGCTTGACCTGGTCGACGAGGAGGACAACCACGTCGGCGTCGTGGCCCACAACCGCACAGAGGAAGACATGCGGGTGTTCCTGGCGCACCCGCAGACGATGATCGGCTCCGACGGCTGGGCGATCTCGCCGACGGGCGTGTGGGCGGCCGACAAGCCGCACCCGCGGTCCTACGGCACCTACCCGCGCATCCTCGGGCGATACGTCCGCGACGAGCCTGTGTTGTCCCTCGAGACGGCCATCCACAAGATGAGCGGGGCCCCGGCGGATCGCATCGGCCTCAGGGACCGCGGCCGTATCGAGGAGGGTCTGGTAGCCGACGTCGTCGTCTTCGACCCGGACACGATCGTCGACCGCGCCACGTTCGAAGACCCGCAGAACCTGGCCGAGGGCGTCTCCCACGTGCTCGTCGCCGGCGAGGCGGTCATCAGGGACGGCGTCCACACCGGCGCCCGCCCCGGCAAGGTGTTGCGCCGGGGTAGCTTAGGGCGCTAGAGACCGGCCTCGGCATAGTCGCGGGCCAGGTCTGCGAAGCCGCGCGTCACGCCGCTGTCGAGGCGCTCGCGCTGGGCATCGCTGAGCGGGCGCACCTCGGCCGGCACGCCGGCCACGAAGGAGTACGGCGGGACTTTGGCGCCCTGCCGCACCATCGCGTTCGCGGCGACCAGGCTGTGGTGCCCGATCTCGACCTGCGACAGCACGGTTGCGTTGTTGCCGATCAGGCACCGGTCGCCGATCTGGACGTCGTGGATGACGACCGAGTGGCCGATGTTGATGTGGCTGCCGATGTCGGCCTGGCTCGAGCTGTGAATGATGGTGCCGTCCTGCACGTGGGTGTCGCTGCCGATCCTGATCCTGCCCTCGGCGCGCAGCACGGCGCACGGCCACACGGTCGACCCGGCGCCGATCTCGACGTTGCCGACCACGTAGGCGGCCTCGCTTACCCAGGCCAACGGGTGCACCGCCGGCGTCTTTCCCCTGAAGCTGCGAATCATGACGGCGGAAACGATACGGGCGGCAATGGCGGCGTGTCAACGGGTGGGGGCTACCTACCCACCTGAATAAGAAGAGTACCTCGTTGGCGCCCGCCGTGAAGGGGCTAGGATGTTTCGTGAAAGAGCGAAACGATCACCGACGAGGTGCAGCCATTATCAGGCAAGGCATACTGCCGTTCCAGTACGACGAGGAGAAGAGCTCGCCGGGTATGACGGGGCTGTCGGGTCTGATGCCGTACTTGGAGTTGATGCACGCATCCGGCTTGAGGTCATCGTCAGAGCGCCACGTTGCACTGCGCGAGGGAGGACAGGGCGGGACAGACAGCCAGATGATCACCTCGCTGATACTGCTGAACTTGGCAGGCGGCAAGTCGGTGTCTGACCTTGACCTTCTTGAGAAGGACGAGGGGTTGTCCAGGCTGCTCGAGAGTTCGAGACCTGTGGCATGCGCCGCACAGCGCAGATTGTTGGACAACAGGTGGCGAGTAGAGCGTCGTCGTAGCGTGCCGTCGGAGTCTGCGGTGTTCCGATACCTGGAGGGATTCCACGACTCGGAGGAGGAGGCGAAGCGGGAAGCTCACCGAGCGTTCATACCTTCTGCCAACGCAGCGCTGAAGGGACTGGGGAAGGTCAACGCCGACCTGGTGGGCTTCGTGCAGAGCCGTTCGCCTCACACCGAGGCCACTCTGGACATGGATGCCACCCTGGTGGAGACGCGCAAGCAGGAGGCGCTCCACGGCTACAAGGAGTACAGGGCGTACCAGCCGCTGACGACCTACTGGTCGGATGCCGAGTTGATTGTGCATTCGGAGTTTCGTGACGGCAACGTACCTGCGGGCCATCAGCAGCTGCGAGTGTTGACCGAAGCGCTGGGGGATCTGCCCGCCGGTGTGGACAAGGCGATGGTGCGGTCTGACACGGCCGGGTACCAGCAGGAGCTACTGCGGTACTGCGCCGAGGGGGTGGACGAGCGGTGCGGAGTGATCGAGTTTGCGGTGGGAGTTGACGTGACGCTGGAGTTCCGCCGCGCGGTGGCGCAGGTAGCCGAACAGGAGTGGCGGCCGCTGTACCGCAAGAAGGGCGAGCACCCGTGTGGACACGGGTCAGCAGTGGGCTGAGGTGAACTTCGTATCCAACTGGATAGGCCACTCCAGGAACAGCCCTGAGTACCGGTTCTTAGCTACCAGAGAGCGGTTGACCGAACAGCCGATGCCAGGAATGGAGGGTCAGATGGAGTTGCCCTTTGCTGCCATGGAGTTGTCCGGCAGAGGTTGGCACAAGGTGTTTGGAGTGGTGACCAACCGAGACCTTTCGGGGGACGAGGTGATCTGGTGGTCGAGGCAGAGGTGCGGCAAGGGCGAGGAGGTCCACGGCGTTCTCAAGAGTGACCTTGCCGGGGGCAGGCTGCCGTCGGGCCTGTTCGGCGCCAACGCCGCATGGTGGGCCATAGCGGTGCTGACTCTCAACCTGAACTCCGCGATGAAGCGGCTGGTGTTGGGGGGACAGTGGGCGAGCAGGCGTCTGAAGGCAGTCCGCTTCGCGCTGATCTCCTTGCCAGGCCGGGTGCTGCGTCACGCCAGGAGACTGATCATCCGTCTTGCCCGTGGCCATCCCTCATACGAGTTGCTGCTTCGAGCGAGCGTTGCCGATACGCTCAAAGGTCTCGTCCCAGACCCGGTACACGCCCGATTATGTCATGCGGCACTCCTGGTAGACACCGACTATGCCCTGCAACCACACACATCAACCGCCAACAATGTTGGGGAACCTCTGAACAACTCGCCGTAGCGTAGGGTGAGGTTGATTCGAGCGGTTTAGGGAGAACAATGAAGCCCCCTGCGCCACCCTTGGCGGGGATTGTGTCGTCTGTTCTTGCTCCTGGCGGGGCGTTTTGCCCTTGCCAGCCCTATTGGGCACACCTATACAGGGGCATGCGGGTCTTGCGCTTCTTGCCCTCATATTCCAAGTCCGCAAACGTCGGCTGGCTCATGGCTTCCTATCCTCCCTGGTCAGCTATGACGCTGTTACTATGCCACAAAACCATCAGGACTTATTCAGAGAGTCCTTAACTGCACGAGGCCATCTCCCAGAATCGTGCAAGGTCTCCGATAACCGGACGGAGAGCGCCGCGCCAACCAGTGCTAGAATGACCCTTGCCTTCCTTGCGCCCTAGACGACCTCCGGAGTCCGGTCATGAGCTTCGTCTACATGCAGTTGGGTGACCCGCAGTTTAGGCTGTTCGCCCACCCGAGCGGCCTGAGTGAGGTCGAGATAGAGGCGCTGCGCCAGTGGGGCATTCCCGTACGGCCGGCGACGAAGATCACCGGCTTCGCCGACGAGACGCGGCTCTACGGCAAGGCCATCGCCGAGGCCAACCGGATGCGCCCGGACTTCGTCGTGACGTGCGGCGACATGGTCAACGACGCCGACGCCGAAGAGCAGCCTGGCCGAGCTGTTCCTGATCACCAGCAAGCTGGACCCGCCATTCCGATGCACTGGGTCCGCCGGCAACCACGACGTCGGCAACGAGCTCACAGCCGAGTCCCTGGCGACGTATCGGGAGCGCTTCGGCGACGACAACTACGTCCTCGACCACGCAGGCAGCCGCTTCGTCGTGCTGAACGGCAACGTCGCCTACGACCCGACCCACGTCCCGAACGAGTGGGAGCGCCAGGTGGACTTCCTGCGCAATGCGCTGGTCGAGGGGCGGCAGCGGGACAGCGACCACGTCGTCGTCTTCACCCACCAACCGCTGTTCCTCAGTCAGCACGACGAGCCCGACGGCATCTTCGTACTCCCGTAGGTCCGAAGACGCGTCCTGCTCAACCTGCTGACATCCCACGGCGCCACGGCCATGTTCTCAGGCCACTGCCACCGGAACAGCTACGGGTCGTACCAGGGGTTCCAGGTGGTGACCTCGGGCGCAGTACGCAACCCAATGGGCGACAGCCACTCCGGCTACCGAGTCGTCCGCGTCCACGCCGACCGCGTGGAGCACGAGTACCACGCGCTGGAGTGACCGCCGGCACCGTCAAACTTAGCTCTGTACCACCGGGAGAGTCCGTCAAGCGGAAGGAGGATTCGGATTGCAGATACCGGGTATTCGACGCACGGCCGCGATGGCAGAGGCAATCGCCGGAGACTTCTACAATGACCGGTTGGACCTGTCCGCCAGGGGCTTGGCGCCCGGCAGCACGTGGTCGCGTATGCCGGATGTCGAATGCGCAACCCGCCTGCGAGAGTCAGGCGCCTCTGACCGAATCGTGCGCCTGTTCTTGACGTTCGTTGCAGCCACGGACCGCATGAGGGACGCTGCGCTCCTCTGGAACAACGGGGGCGAGCTATTGCAATCTCATCCGGAGCTTCTTGAGCCCGCTGAGGCTTCGGCGATCCCGATATCCGCCCTCCGCGAGAGGCTGTCCCAATGCGGCATACGGCGTGAACCAGTTTCATGGCCCCGTTTCCCGCGCGTGGCAGGCGATTGCTCGATGTGGGTGCGCATGCTGGCCGCTCCGGGCGGGTCCAGGATAGACGAGATAGACATCATCCCCGTCGCGGTGGACGTGCACGTTCGCCGCGTTACCGAAAACCTGGGGGTCGTGGATACTGGCTATATGCCCGACAGAGAAGCCAAGCGAGTGATTCACGACACATGGCGCGCGGCCGTAGCCAGGACGACAATAGGCGGTCCTCCTAGGATAGCCAACACCTGTGCGGCGCTCGACCCGGCGCTAGGTTTCTTCGGCAAGCATTGGTGCAGTCACTGCGAGAGAGTGCGACGGCGGGCTCCCGTCGGTCGGGCTTGCGACCATTGTCTTCGATTCCCAAAACCGGGCCGTAATCGGTCAGACGGCGGTTTGAGGTCGCACCTCGTGGACTCCTCGCGGCGGCGGGCCAAACATCACGGGAGGGCCTTGAGATGAAAGTCGGATTCATCGGCGTAGGGAAGATAGGCCGTCCGATGGCGGAGCAGATCGCGGCGGCGGGCTTCGACCTGGCCGTCCACGACCTGAGCCGGGACTCCGCGGCTCCGCTGCTGGACGCCGGCGCGGCGTGGGCAGACTCGCCGCGAGAGGCCGCGGAGGGCGCGGACGTCGTCTGCACCTGCGTCCAGGGCCCGGCGCAGATGGAGGGCGCCGTCCTGGGCGAAGACGGCATCGCGTCCGGCATCCGCCGTGGCGCGGTGTACGTCGACCACACGACGAACTCCCCGACGCTGGTGCGCCGCGTCCACGACGAGTTGAAGGCGCGGGGCATCGACATGCTGGACGCGCCCGTCAGCGGCGGCATGGAGGGCGCTCAGACGCGGGACCTGACGGTGCTCGTCGGCGGCGACACGCAGGTGCTGGAGCGGGTCAGGCCAGTGCTCGACGCGATGGCGAAGAACGTCGTCCACGTCGGCCCGATCGGCGCCGGGTGCGTCTGCAAGATAGCCCACAACTGCGCGTCGTTCGTGCGTTCGATGGCGCTTGTCGAGTGCCTGACGCTGGGCGTGAAGGCCGGCGTCGCGCCCGACGTGCTGGTCGACGCGTTCAGTCGCGGCGCGCTGGGGACGAATCTCGACCTGCGCGTCCGGCTTCCGGCTACGCTGTTCAGCGGAGACTTCGAGCCGCGCTTCACGCTCAGCACGGCCTACAAGGACATCACGCTCGCCACCGAGCTTGCAGAGGAGGTCGGCGTACCGGTCCAACTGGCCGAAGCATGCAGGGCCCAGATGACCGAGGCGCTGGAGCGCGGCCTCGGGGAGCTCGACAGCTCGGTGGCGCTGACGCTGCAGGAAGAGCGCGCCGGGGTGCAGGTGAGGCTGGGGTAGGCGCCCGGCCGTCCGGGTCAGGCTAGCTGGTACTCTCGCGTTGAGGCGATGAGGCCGAGTAGCTCGGCGACTCGGCGGGCGGAGTCGGGCGAGGCTCCCGGGCGCAGGTCGACTTCGCCTTCTTCGGCGACGCGGGCGACCAGGGCCTGGCGCGCGTCGTCGCCGACCGCGACCGGGCCGAGCATGTCGAGGCAGCCGTCGACGGCCTGCTCGGGCGAGAGCACTCCGCCGTCGAGCGCGGCGAGGCTGTCGACGATATCGCGCACGCCGGGCTGGCGAACGTCGCCGAGGTACTTCGCGGCGAAGTTCACCCGCTCGACGAGCGCTCCGCTGTCGACCCACTCGTCGCCCTCGTGCCATCCCTCGACCGAGGGCGGGCCGAGGAGCTGCTGGCCCATGTAGCTCGCGGACAGCGTGGCGTCGCGCACGTCCAGCGCCGGCCATTCGAGCGCGCGCGCCAGCCTCAACGTCCCGATCACGAGCTCCGCCGGGCTCTTGATCTGCGCGAACCGCACCGCGTCCGACCTGAAGTGGTCGGAGAGGAACAGCGTCCGCAGCATGGCGCGTATCTCGTACCCGGAGTCGAAGTACGACTGCGCGAGCTGATCGATCAGCCGCTCGCCGTCGGCGTCCACCTCCTGCGAGACGAAGAACTGGTAGAGGCGCCAGGCGACGAACCGGGCCGTCGCGGGCTGCCGGGCGATGATGTCGACGATGTCCTCGCCGTTGAAGTTGCCGGTCTCGCCCAGGAAGGTCTTGACGCCGTGGTCGTGGTCGTCCTCGTCGTACCGGAACTGCCAGGCGATCTTGCTGTAGGGCCAGATCGACGCGCTGTTCGACCGCAGCGCCATGTACTCGGCGTTCTCGATCGTCCAGCCGGTGAAGGCGCGGGCGCACTCCTTGATGTCGTCCTCGGTGTAGTTGCCGACGCCCATCGAGAACAGCTCCAGCAGCTCGCGGCCGTAGTTTTCGTTGATCGCGTGCCTGTGGTTGTCCTGGTTGTCGAGCCAGAAGATCATCGCCGGGTCCCTGGACAGCTCGACGAGCAGCGTCCTGAAGTCGCCCATGCCGAGGCGCCGGAACATGTCGATCTGGCTCAGCGCCGACTGCTCCTGGAAGACCTTGGCCGCGCTGGTGGCGAAGAGGCCGTGCCAGAACAGCACCATTTTCTCCTGCAGGGGCGCGCTGGTCGTCACGAGGCGGTACATCCACTTCGAGGCCGCGCTGTCGAGCAGGCGGGCCTCCGCCTGGTCGACGTGGTAGCGCCGGATCAGGTCGTCCGGCATCGCCGTGACGCCGACCGGGTCGAGCAGCGCCTCCACGGCAGCCTCGTACCCCTGCTCCACGTACGTCTCGAGCTCGGAGCGCGTCGCCCCGAACCCGGCCCGCCGGAGCAGGTGGGCCATCTCGGCTGCGGTTTCAGGCTGGATATGAGTGGTGGCGGTGTTCATGTCGTCACCTGCGTGCGTCGTGGACTTGGGGGCGATTGTACACCCGATTGGAGCCCGCGCGACTCAACCATCTGAGGCGGCTTGCATTCTCTGGTTGAGAACCTCCAGCGACCCGATCAACTCCTTGGCGTCGTCCAGGCCATCCCGCACCGAATCCTCGTCCAGGACCGCCTGATAGAAGTTGGCGTGAAGCGCCTCGATGGACCGGAGCAGCCTCCGCCTGTGGCTCGCATGGGCGGGATCAGTGCTGATCAACTTGTTGGCGTTTTGGATCAGACGCCTGTGTGATCCAAGCGGCCAGCCGCGCTGACGAGCGATCGAGTTCACGTAATGGGAGACCGCACCCCACGCTTTCTCTGAGGCCTGGAGCAGATCACCCTTGCGGAATTCGTCCTCCGCATGGTCCAGGAATTGAGCACTGATGTCTCGATGCTCGCGGACCGTAACCACTGTCATTCTCCCCCGTAAGTCTTGGGCTTGGTGTACTCGATGAGCGAAAACTGTCCCTCCACGACCAGCAGCCGGATCGTGGTCTCGACGCCATAAACGTCGATCAGGTGGAGAGGCTCCCCAATCCTGAAGCGTACAGCGGGTTGCGCCAGCCGCCCATCGATCGCGATGTTCTCACCGTAGATGTACCCGTCCTTGTGCGGATTCAGTCTGCCTGAGATGCCTGGAATGTAGCCCGTGCCGCGGGTAAACAGTACCGCACTCCGTCCGTTAGTAGACGGCTCCAACTCCAGTAGAACGGTTTCCAGTTGCCCGGGGACTAGGGTGTCGTGAAAGGGCAGATAGCCATCCGCTGCCACAAGAACCTTCATCTCCTGGTCGGTGCGGTAAAGTCCCAGTCTACACTGACCCCTGGCATCAGCCTCGCCGGTGAGGTATCTGCCGTCAGGATAGGCTGCGAGCATGGATGCTGCGGGCACGGCCGTTCCCTCCCGCGCCTTGATCTGGAAGACTACGTCGTTCATGTCTTGTTCTATCCCGGAGCCCGGCCACCTGCACTTCTTGCGGGGAAACCCTGCCGATACAGATAGAATACATGCGCGGGGCGGCGCGAACAACCGCGCGCCGGAGGACCGAGAATCAGGAGGCGTGCTCGAATGAAAATCCACCCCAACGCCTTTCGGAGGAGCTCGGAGTACCCGTCCAGCTCGCCGAGCCGTGCAGGGCCGAGATGAGCGAGGCGCTGTGGCCCGGTCTCGGGGATCTGGACAGCTCGATAGCGCTCACACTCCAGGAAGAGCGGGGGGGGCAGGTGCGGCTCACGTCAGGCTGACGATCGGGTCGCGCGACTCCTCGACGTCGTCCTGCCGCCGCCGGTCTATGGTTGACGGCATATGCGAGTGGTACTACCATCGGTGTCGCCAGGGATGGTGCGTTGCCCGCGTCGCGGCGGCGCGGTATTGGGATTTCCGCCATTGTCCCCAGGCACCAGGCCGGAATGAGCCGACACTGGAGATTCGGGCTCAGTCGTGTTCAGGATTCAACGCAGCCGTCCGAAGCCACAGTCAAGTTCGATCGCGCCGGCGAAGGCGCTCTTGTCGCTCGCGGCGTTCTGGGTGCTTGTTGTGGCTGGCTGTTCCTCTCCCGATGGCGCCGGCGGCGGCGACGACACCACGACGGAGATCGAGACCGGCGAGGTCATACCGCAGCAGGACAGGGACATCTGCGACTGGCTGACGAAGCTGATCGAGGACATCAACTCGGGCGAGGTCCTCGGGACGGCGAGCGCCGATGGCGGGGCCGTGGGCGAGACACGGTACAGGATCAACAACATGTACGGGCTGTCGTTGGGCGCCCGCGAACCGATACCAACCGCCGTCAACAACCTCATGGCCAAGACCCGGGGGAGTTTCGAGTTCGAAGACGTCAGGGAGGAGATGAACGCCCTGCGCGCCGCCTGCGAGCAGTTCGGACTCCCCGTCCCCGAGCTCCAGTAACGCCCGGCCAGGCCGGGGACGATCGGAGCCTTTCGCCGGACGTCGGCGCGCCGCTTGCCGCGAGCATTCCGGGCCGCGCCAGGCCAGCTGGCGCTCGCGAGTGGAGGCGATAAGGCCGAGGAGCTCCGCGACGTGGCGGGCGTCGGCCGGAGACCTCGCCTCGCAGGTCGACGTCGCCGTCCTCGGCCACGTGGGCGACGAGCGCAGTCCGCGACGAGCGCCCCGGTAGTTGCACTCGCGAATGCCGTCAACCGCCATGCCAGGCTCACGAACCACCGGTCATCGGCCCGCCAAGCCGCAGGGACAGCAGACAGGGGTAGGTGTGCCGCCGAGCCGGGCCTCGCGTATAATGGGCCTGCCGCAACGTGATCCGACTAGGACGCCGGATGCATCACCTTCGGTCCATCAAGGTCGCGCTTGTCTCGACGGCCCTTGCGGGGGCCCTGGCGCTTGGGTGTTCGAGCGGCGACGGCGGCGACGCTCCGGCCCCGGCCGATAACGGCGCCGGCGGCGCAGAGGCGGGCGCCGATCCCGATGCCGCGGCGGTCAAGGAATATGTGCTGGCCCAGCAGTTCGAGTTGAGCATCGCCGTCACGAGCTCGAAGTTCAACGAAGACCGGCGCATCCCGAGACAGTACAGCTGCACCGAGGAGAACGCATCGGTCCCCATAACCTGGGGCGACGTTCCCGGTGGCACGGTATCCCTTGCGCTCGTTGTCGACAGCGACCAGTTCCCCGGCGCCAGGTGGGTGCACTGGGTGCTGTGGGGCATCCCGCCGGATGCCAGGGGCCTTCCAGAGGCCGTCCCGAATACCGCGGAGGCGCCGTCGGTCGGTCCCGCAGCGAGGCAGGGTACCAACAGCGACGAGAAGGTCGGGTGGTCGGGACCGTGCCCGCCGCCCGTCCTTCTCTACCAGGGCGCCGGCGGGCCGAGAGATGCCGTCAAGCGATACTCGTTCAACCTCTACGCCCTGGACACCGACGTCGCGCTGGGCCCCGAGGCCACGAAGGAGGACCTGCTGCGGGCCATAGACGGCCACATCCTGGCCGGCGGCGAGCTGGTGGGCGAGCACGTGGCCAGCGAGCGCCTCCAGCGCCCGAACTAGCAGTGCAATTGGAGCGTCGCGTTCAGCCGCGGCCCGCCGCATGATCGGGCCACCGCAACGCGATGAGAGAAGGACGCCGGATGCACCACCTTCGGTCCATCGAGGTCGTGCTTGTTGCGATAGCGCTCGTGGCGACTCTGGCACTCGGGTGCTCCAGTGGCGACGACGGTATAGCCGGACCGGAGGCCGCCGCCGATAACGGCGCCGGCGGCGCAGAGGCTGTTGCCGATCCCGATGCTGCGGCAGCCGTGGAATACGCGCTGGCCCAGCAGTTCGATCTGAGCATCGCCGTCACCAGCTCCGAGTTCAGCGAAGAGCGGCGCATCCCGAGAAAGTATAGCTGCACCGAGGAGAACGTATCGGTCCCGATAACCTGGGGCGAGGTCCCCGAAGGCACGGTATCCATTGCGCTGGTGGTGGACAGCAACCAGCTGCCCGGCGCCAGGTGGGTGCACTGGGTGCTGTGGGGCATCCCTCCCGACTCCCGGGGGCTTCCCGAGGCCGTCCCCAACACCGCCGAGGCGCCGTCGATCGGTCCGGGAGCGAGGCAGGGGACGAACAGCGACGACACGGTCGGGTGGTCGGGACCGTGCCCGCCGCCCGTCCTTCTCTACCAGAGCGCGGGTGGGAGAGATGCCGTCAAGCGCTACTCGTTCAACCTTTACGCCCTGGACATCGACATCGATCTGGGCCCCGAGGCCACGAAAGGGGACCTGCTGCGGGCAATAGACGGCCACGTCCTGGCCGGGGGCGAGCTGGTCGGCGAGCACGTGTCCAAGGAGCGCCGCTGGCTCCCGAACTAGCGGTGCACTTGGAGCGTCCCGCCCAGCCGCGGCCTGCTGTATAATCTGGCCACCGCAACGTGATCAGAGAAGGACGACGGATGCATCACCTTCGGTCCATCGAGATCGTGCTCGTTGCGACAGCGCTTGTGGCGACTTTGGCGCTCGGGTGCTCCAGTGACGACGACGGTGTAGCCGTGCCGGAGGCCACTGCCGACAACGGCGCCGCCGCCGGGGCAGCGGTCGAGGCCGAGGCTGGTGCCGCGCCGGTCGAGGAATACAAGCTGGCCCAGCAGTTCGATCTGGGCATCGCCGTCACCAGCTCGAAGTTCAACGAGGAACGGCGCATCCCGAGACAGTACAGCTGCACAGAGGAGGACGTATCGGTCCCCATAACCTGGGGCGACGTTCCCGATGGCACGGTATCGCTCGCGCTCGTGGTGGACGGCGACCAGTTCCCCGGCGCCAGGTGGGTGCACTGGGTGCTGTGGGGCATCCCGCCGGACGCCAGGGGGCTTCCCGAGGCCGTCCCCAACACCCCGGAGGCGCCGTCGATCGGCCCCGCAGCGAGGCAGGGTACCAACAGCGACCAAGAGCTCGGTTGGTCGGGACCGTGTCCGCCGCCCTTCCGCGCCGGGTGGGGAGGCGACAAGGCCTCTCAGGTGTCGGCCGTCAAGCACTACCGGTTCAGGCTGTACGCCCTGGACACCCAGATCGATCTGGGGCCCGAGGCCACGAAGTGGGACCTGCTGCGTGCCATGGACGGGCACATCCTGGCCGGCGGCGAGCTGGTGGGCGAACACGTGTCCAAGGACAAGCTCACGAACTGACGCCCGGCGGCCACCCTCGTCCCACGGCACCGCGAAGGGCCTGACTCTGAAACCGCGCGCTGGGCTCCCTCGCCAACCTGGCTTCCCCACTCTAACTGGAGTCTGAAGGCCAGAGTCCCTCAATCCGCCGGCCGTGTAGTTGGAGGGGCCGTGTTTCGGCTTTCGTCGCAGCACTGCGTGTGCGCAGCCGAGTTCGTCGCTCTGCTTTCGCGAGAGATGGATTGACGTGACGTGGGTATTGACGCGACGATACACACGCAGGATAATGGCGCCCTGACGGCCGATCTGCGAGTGAGGAGTGCGAGGAGGTAGTCATGCTGGCCGGAGCACTGAGGTCGAACGTTCTTGTATTGGTAGCCATCTTGTCGATCACGCTGGTGGCGGCCGTGGCGTGTGCGGAGCAGGCGGTGGAGCCGGAAGCCCCGGATGCGCCGCAGGCGGCCGCCGACCCCGAGGCGCCGCAGGCCCCAGCCGGGCAAGGTCCCGGTGCGGCCAGGGCTGCCGCGGACCCGGCCCAGCCGGCGCCGGCCCAGGCAGCCGCCGATCCCCAGGCACCGCAGGCCCCTGAGGCGGGGCCCGCCGGACCAACGAAGAGAATCGAGACCAGGACCGGGCCCACCGGGGTGGTGTTGAACCTGCACGACGAGCAGGAGATCACCATGGTCGGGCCGTGGGGCGGAGCGGGCTACGGCAGGGTCCCCTGGCGCGACGGCGGCAGCAACTCATTCTTCGGAAAGGCCGTCTACGGGACCATGCTCGGCCTCGACCCCGACAACCAGCTGATCCCGTGGATCGCCACCGCCTGGGAGTCCAACGACGACTTTACGGTATGGACCTACAAGCTGCGCGAGGACGCGGTGTTCCAGGACGGAACGCCGCTCACGGCGGCGGACTTCAAGGCCTACTGGGAGCACGGCGCCAAGCCGGAGAACATCGTCGCGTGGGGCGGCGCATCCCGGTACATCAGCGAGATCAAGGGATGGGAAGAGTTGAAGGCAGGAGACGTGACCAAGGCGGAGGGGCTGGTCGTCATCGACGACCACACTCTCCAGATCACCTTGACCGCGCCGCTGGCCACCTGGTCGACGCACCTGATCGCCTGGAACACGGGCATATCGAAGCTCGAGCAGGTGCTGGCCGATGAGGAGTGGTGGCGCGCCCCCATTGCCGCGGGTCCGTACATGTTGCAGCAGGACCCCGACACGGACACTACGGTGCTGACCAGAGTAGGGCTGGCAGGCGGCCAATGGTGGGGCCCCGAGAGCATCATCGACAGGGTCCACATGCCGCGCATACCGGACTCGCAGGTCAAGACGATCATGTTCGAGAACGGCGAGGCGGACATCTACACGTTCGTGGACGAACCGACGTGGGCCGCGGCGGCAGTCGATCCGTACCACTACTTCCACGACAAGCTGAGGCCGATCGGCAACGCGGGCGTCTGGTTCTCGATTCCCCTGCTCGACAGGGCGCCGCTCGAGGACCTGTTCGTCCGTAAGTCCCTGGCCCAGGGCGCGGACATGCAGACCATCATATCGGCGGTAATGGGCCCGCTCACCAAGAAGGCAACGGGGTACATATCGCCGACCCTGCCCTGCGGAAACCCCGTCGCCACGGGTCACACGTACGATCCCGACCTGGCGCGGCAGTACCTTGCCGAATCCACCTACGGCAGTGCCGCCAACGTCGGCGTTCTCAAGATCGACCTGGGAAGGTCCGAGATCATCAGCATGACCGTGGCCATGAGGGAGTACTGGAAGGACAACCTGGACGTGGAGCTCGACATTCTCAAGCGTGAGAGTGGCATGCCGCGACGTGACGACTCTCAGTTCCGCCGGGCCAGCGGCGGCGCCACCTTCCCCGACGAGCTGACGGTCCAGGACATCTTTGTTTCGAGAGACAGCTACGTGCTGCAGGAGACCGGCAACCCGAACGAGTTCGCGCAGCTGGACGCCCTGGCGGCCTACGCCAGGTCGCTGCCCATCGGTCATCCAGACCGGTGCGCGGCCCTGAACGCCACCGAGGAGCACTACATGGACCAGGTCTACATTCTCCCGTATCACTGGGACCTGATCCGGCGGTGGGCGATACAGCCGTGGGTGAAGGGCTTCTACAGCCACCTCTACGGCCTGGCGCCGTTCTACGACATGTACGTAGAAAAGCACTAGAGCCCCCGAAGACACCTCAGGCATGAGAAGAGGCTCCAGGAGTGATCCTGGAGCCTCTTTCCGTTGTGTCCCACGGGCGCCTGCGCCGGGGAGCTACCACCCCAAGAGAGCGCTCACTGGTGCTTGAGGATTTTTCGGCCGACGCGTTCGCCCTCTAGCTCGCCTGTGGCGAGGACGTGGCCGTCCATGGCGGCGAGCAGGTCTTCCTTGGTGGCGCCTGGGGCGAGATCGAGCGTGGCGTCCAGGGCGTACAGCTTGAAGTAGTACGTCGAGACGGAGCCGGTCTTGCTGCGAACCATGTCTCCGCCGGCGCTGGCGTCTATGATCGCGAAGGGCGGCGGGCAGGGACCGAGGTAGCCGACCTCGCCCTTGCTGTTGACGCCCTGCCGCGAGCCGTCGGGCAGCTCTCCGTCGGACGCGACGCCCTCGTCCAGTCCGGTCGATCCGGCCGGGATGTTCCAGACGACCCAGTGCGTCCAGGGGCCGGCCGCCTCCTCGCTGTCGACGATGAGAGCGAGCGACGCGGCGCCCTCGGGAACGTCGGTCCACTCCAGGGGCGGCGAGATGTCGTCGCCCGCCTTGCCGGGAGCGACGGTGACGCCAGCGGGGGGCGGGCGCTCATCGGCGCAGGTGTGCTTTACCGGGATGCGGCGCTTCTCGTTGAACACGGGGCTCGTGAAGGTGATCGTCGCGGCAACGTCCTGGGCGGCGGAGGGCTCGCCTCCTCCCTGCTCGACGGGATCGGCCTGGGCGGCGGCCGGCGCAGCCGACTCCTCGCCATCGCTCGAACAGGCCATCGCCAGGACCGCAAGGGACGCGACGGCCACCAGGACGATTGCTCGTTGAAGTGCTCTCATCCAATGCTCCTGTTCTATCGTGTCCGTGCTCATGTCGTTGACTCGGGGGCGCCGCTCATTCCGGGGGCGACCACCCGCGCGGCGTCGACTGCTCTCATGAAGGTGACGCCGGGGTAGCTCTTCATCTCGCGTATAAGCCGGGCGAGCATTCGCAGCCGGCCGGGGCGTCCCATGACGTACGGGTGCATCATGAGCACGAGGCTGCGGCCATAGTGGTACGCGCCCTCGAAGGCCGACGACCAGGTGCTGTGGACGTGCTCCGGCGTGGCCATGTACTGCCGGATGCCCAGCTGCGGCGCGTAGTTGAAGTAGGAGACGTCATTCAGCTCCCAGTGCGTCGGGACCTCCACGATCGTCCTGTCGCCGACGTCCAGCACGTAGGGCACGTCGTTGCCCATCAGGCTGGAGTCGTACGCGAACCCGCGCTCGACGAGCAGCCCGAGCGTGTGCACGCTCAGCTCGGCAGCCGGGGCGCGGTATCCGGCCGGACGTCGTCCGGCCAGGCGCTCGAGGATATCGGAGCCGCGGTCGAGCACGTCGATCTCCTCCCCCCTGGAGAGCGTGGCGGGCGGCTCGTGCATGTATCCGTGGTGGGCCGTCTCGTGGCCCCGGCGTACGATCTCGCGGATCATCTCCTCGTGCGTTTCGGCTACGTAGCCGGGGATGAAGAAGGTAGCGGAGACGTCGAGCTCGTCCAGCATGTCGAGGATGCGCGGGACGCCGACGCTGGGGCCGTACTCCCGCACAGACAGCAGACCGGGGCGGTTGACCGACTCGGGTTCGACGTTGATGGCGCCGGCCACGCCATCGATATCGAACGTCAGCACGACGGCGCACCGGGTATCGCCGGGCCAGATTCCGCTCACACGCCACCTCCCTCTCGCGCCGAGACCGCCCCCATGGTCGTCTATCCCGCGAAGGTGGGGATGGGTTCCCGCCTGCGCGGGAAAGACGAGTAACGGCCGGGAACGACGGGGCAAGCCCCGTCTCCGGCGCGAGTATATCGCATCGGGAGCTACGAGAACTGGAAGGCGTAGAGCTTCGTCCCGAAGGTCTCGATCCTGAGCCGCACCGGCTTGCCCGCGAGCGAGCCCAGGTCGGCGCCGCCCTCGAATTGGACGGGCATGCGCACGGAGTTGCCGTTCAGCGTACGGCAGTCCTCCTTCGTGAAGCCATCTATCGGGTAGCCGTCCGTGTCCACTATCTCGACGCTCGCGAGGCCCCCGGCGCCGGTGTCGACGTTCAGCTCGAGAGTGCCGCCCTCGAAGACGATGGACGGCGTCAGCAGCCACCCGCCGTCGTAGGGCGTGTCCGCGGACACGAATCCGTCCAGCCGCGACTCGGCCATGAAGACGCCAGCGTCGCGCTCTCCGGAATCGACCTGGCCCGAGTGGTTGGCGTTGGTGGCGTAGAAGTAGTGCCGAAGCGTGTCGCCGACGCGGACGACGCCCGGCGCGGCGTAGACCTGCCTCGAGCTCGGCGTGCCCGCGAGGCCGATCGGCAGGAACGGCCGCCGGCCGGGCGCCTGCGTCCACGAGACACCGTCCCGGCTGGTGACGAGCCGCACGTCCCCGGTGTCCGGGAAGTTGACGTGCATGTCGCCGGCCTCGTCGCCCTCCGCCTCGACGACCGCGATGCTCTCCCAGTGGTACAGGAAGGTCGGCAGCATGAGGTAGACGTCCTGCGCGTACGGGTACTTCATTGCCGCGTTGGTGTAGACGTCGACGTAGCCCCCGAGCCGTCCGCGCCACTCCTCGCGGGGCATCCAGCGCCAGTCCTCGTCGTCGGCGCGGAACACCTCCACCATGTCAGTCCACGTCCGGAAGTCCTCCGACTCGGTGCGGCCTACGCCCCGGACGCGGAAGCCGTTCATCTGGTTGCGAGTGCGGCCGTAGCCGACATACCTGCCGAGCCGGTCGTCCCAGAGCGGCACGTTCTGGGTATCGCACGGCACGAACTCGGTGTCCTTCGGGTAGACGTTCCAGTAGATGCCGTCGTCGGAGTACATCTCCCAGAACTGGCCGACCATGCCGCGCGCCACGTCCTCCTCGGGGATGGCTCGGATCTTGGTCCAGAACTTGTAGCGCTCGCCCGGACGGCACTCGGGGTTCGGGTCGAGCAGGACGGTACCGCCTTCCGTCTCGCCGCGCGGCGCGTCGGGCAGCCTGGGGATGACCACGTTGTTCGCCTTCGATCCGGCCATCTCGACCAGGCCGATCTCAGGCTTCTCCCACCGGATCCCGTCGGCCGACTCGGCGTAGGCGACGCCGCGGGTGATCCCGGAGGGGTCGCCCTCCGGCGGGATGAAGTCGTACCACATCCGGTAGCGGCCGCCATCCTCGATGATGGTGTTGTAGGCGGCGACGCTCGCCTCCCACGGCCGGTCCGCGACGAGCACCGGCTCGTCCCGCACCCGCGCCGGATTCATGACGAGGTCGACGCCGGCGCTGTTGGCGACGAACCGGTCGTCGATAAAGAGCTGCTTCTGCCGGGCGACGTGTATGGCTGCGTCTCTCACAGGGCTTACTCCCCGCTTCGTGGCGTCAGGACCTGCTTCGTCTCGGCGGCGGCCTCGATGGCCGGCCACGTGTAGAGCATCGGGACCACGTCGTCGACCGCCCAGACCGGCCTCTGGTCGGCGTAGTGAGGGCTGCCGGGATGGCCCGACGCGCCCAGCGGGGTGACCCAGCGTGAGTTGTCCCAGTCGGCCGCGTCGAAGACATACCGGGCGACGGACGTGCCAGTCACGGTGAACGGGTCGCCCATGCCGAAGGAGGCGGAGTGCGGCGTGTTGCCGTCCCCGCTCATCGGCGTCGGCGGCGGGTCCAGCAGCTCGGCGAAGTCGGGGAACGAGGCCGACAGCAGGTGTTTCGGCACGGTGGCGTGAATCCTCGCCCACTTCCACGAGTCGACGTCGTCGCCGAGGCGGCCGCGGAGATACGCGACCCCGGCGTCCAGCGCCTCAGCCGCCACGGCCGTCCAGTCGGCGCCGTCGGGCAGCATCGACGTGTCGCCCGTGGCCGCGTGGGTCGCGAGCAACGTGCTGAGGTGACCGACCTGCCGGGGCGCGCCTCGGCCGGCGGCGTCGAACGCCTCGTCGGCCAGCGGGCCCAGCAGCCCGCCTATGACCCTCCGGTCGAACTCGCGCCGGAACGCGCTGTAGACCGAGGGCGCGACCAGGTCCCTGTGCATCGAGCCGTCCCAGCCGGCGAGATGCCGAACCGCGCGCCGCGCCGTCGCGTCTTGCGGCTCGATCTCACTCAGCAGCGGCGCGTACGCGCGTGCGGGGATCGACACGATATCCCGGTGCACGTCCGCCATGTCCTCCACGGTCGCGCCCGTGAGGTCCCGAACCTTGCCCAGGATGCGGCGCGCGCGGTCGTCGGAGCCGTAGTAGAGGCTGATGTAGTGCGGGTAGTCGTCGCCGGCGATCTTGTTGTTGGCGGTGACGATGTATCCCGTGTCCGGGTTGCGGGACCGGAGCATATCCTCGAACGGCACGAAGCCCCGCCACTCGTACTCGTCCGACCATCCAGGCACGGGCAGCCAGGCGTTCGCCATGCTTCGGACGGGCAGCCGCCCCCGGTTCAGGTACTGGATGTTGCCGTGGACGTCTATGGAGACGAAGTTGTTGGAGGGGTCGACCCAGTCGCGCAGCGCCTCGTCCAGCTCGTCGACGCCTCCCGCGCGCAGCATGCGCTGGAGGCATTGGGCCGTCGGATTTGGGCCGTCGGTGGAGGTGTACCGGAATGAGATGCCGTGGCCCGACTCAGGGTCCCCCGCGATGACCGGGCCGTGGCGCGTGACGACGACGTCGATCTCCACTTCCTCGCCGCCGCGGACGCCCAGCACCTCGCGCCGGACCTCTACGTCGTCCCAGCCCTCGCCGTACTGGCACTGCAGCGGAGGCCCGTCCCTGAACCGCTCGACGTACACGTCCTGGTAGTCGGCCACCGCGTGAGTGACGCACCAGGCGACGCTGGCGTTGTGTCCGAAGTGCGGGAAGGCCGGAAAGCCCGGGAAGGACAGGCCGACCGCGTCGAACTCGGGGCAGGCGATATGGTTCTGGTAGTAGACGTTGGGCGTATCGAGTCCCCTGTGCGGGTCGCCGGCCATCAGCGGTTTGCCCGAGGCCGTCCTCGATCCCGACAGCGCCCAGTTGTTGCTGCCCGAGTCGGTCTCGCGCATCGCTCCGATGGCGCTTTCGAGGTCGGTCAGGTAAGGCAGTGGATCGTATCCGGCGGCGTCGTACTCGGCGGCCGGGGGCACGATGAGCAGGTCGCCGCGGTGGCCCGGCAGCAGCTCGGCCGTCTTCTCCGGGCCGAGCTCCGCGAGCAGCTTCGCGCGCCACAGCTTCGCCTCGAAGACCCCCATCAGGATGTGCCGCCCCTTGAAAACGGCCAGGCAGTCCCACGGCTCCCATCTGTCCGGCGTTGCGTCGACCAGCGCGAACTCGGCGGGCAGCGGGCCCGACTCGATAAAGGCGTTGACGCCGGCCGCGTAGGACTCCAGCATCGCCCGCGTCTCGTCGTCCAGGTGCTCGTGGTCGAGACGGACCGACGGGCCGATCTGGAACCGCCGCATCTGCACGTCCTGCTCCAGGGCGTCGGGCCCCGCGTACTCGGCCCACCTGCCGTGGGCCAGCAGCCGGTCGTGCTGCATGTGCCACAGCCGGTCCTGCGCGGCGGCGAACGCCTGCCCGAAGAAGGCGTCGTGGACCGAGCCGGCCCTGACGTGGGGAATGCCGTGGGAGTCGCGGTAGATTTCCACCGCGCCCTCCAGTCCGTCGACGGTGACGGAGCCGGAGAGATCAGGGACGGCCTGTTCGAGGTGTCTCCTGGTCAGCGTCACGTGCTACTCCTCCGCAAGTCGGGGATGGGTTCCCGCCTGCGCGGGAATGACGGCCATATGTGCGCGGGAACGGCGGTTGTGCGATGGGTTTCCGTCTGCGCGGGAACGACGCGGGTGTGGGAATGTCCGGGATGGGGAGCCGGCCAACGCCATCGGAAACGGCTAGGCTCGCGGCAGGGGCAGCGCGACCTCTTCGCCCCGGGCGGCCGACTCGTACCCGCCCAGGATCGTCTCCGCGATGCCGGCCGCGGCGGCGGCGTTGAGATCCGGCTCGACGTCGTTGTCTATGCACTCTACGAAGTGCGCCGCGTCGATCACCATCGTGTCTCGCGCCGGGTCCAGCGAGACCCAGCGCCGCTTCGGCATGGCGACGTATTCCGGCTCCCTGCCGAACCACATGCCCATCGGGTCGAGCGGGTCGACCTCCGGCGGGGTGAAGTCCGGCTCGGCGTTGTACACCTCGACGCGTCGACGGCTCACCTCGGCGCTGAGCGTGCCCTCCGTGCCGATGACCGCCAGCCGCTGCGGGCCGGAACGCGGATGGCTCGACCATCCGAAGCGCCCGCCGACCGCGGTCGCCGTCGCGCCTCCCTCGAGCCGGAGCGCCATCGCGCCGAAGTCCTCGACGTCCACGGCCGCGTGGTCGGCGAAGAAGTAGTTGCCGGTCATCGCGAAGACCGACTCGACCGCGCGCCCGGTGAGCATGTGTATCAGCGCGAGGCTGTAAACGCCCACGTCGAACATCTCCCGCTTGGCGCCGACGAAGGTATAGCGTTCGACCGGGGCCTTCTCGCGGCGTACCGTGCCCGGGAGCACCGACCCCGCCCTGCCCTTCGCGAAGATGTTCTCGGCGTGTACCGAGAGCACGTCGCCGACGGCGCCGTCCTCGACAGCCCGCCTGACCTCCTGCACCCAGGGCGCCTTGTTCTGGCTGAACATGTGCGTCCTGACGCCGGCGCTGGCCGCCGCGCCTACGATCGCGTCTATGTCCTCCAGCGAGCCCGCCAGCGGCTTGTCCAGGTAGACGTGCTTGCCGGCCTCGATGCAGCGCACGACAACGTCGCCGCGCCGTTCCACGTGGGGCGTCGAGCTGACGACGTGGACGTCGTCACGTGCAAGCGCGGCGTCCAGGTCGTCGAAGTACGGGATGCCGAGATGGTCCGCCAGCTCGCGGCCCGAGCCCTTCCTGAAGTCGGGCTCGTCCGGCTCGGCGGCCACCCCGACCAGCTCGCAGCGCGGATGGCTGGCGAATATGGGGCCGTGCGCCTCCTGGTGGGTGCGCTTGCCCCCGATCAGCAGTACTCCGTATTCGCTCACAGTGCGTCTCCGTTCGAAGTCGACGCGGCCGGGCCGTGCTTCATCCCTGGTGGAACAGGCTGCCCTTGCTGCCTACGAGGAGCAGATCGAGCCGCGGCTCCGGGTACGACCCGACGCTCACGGTGACGATGGCGCCCTGCCCTCCGGCCCACGTCAGCATCTCCGTGACGTAGCGGCCGCCGCCGTCGCCGAGCCGGTGGGTGTGGGCTGGGCCGGCGCCGAACCAGGCTTCGCCCAGCGTGCCGAGCGCCGACACGGCGGCGTCGAGCAGACCCGCGTCGGCCGTTACGGCGTGACACCGCAGGAACCGCGCGGCGCCGAGGCGTCCCTCGTCGATGACGCCCTCGACGACCTCGCGCAGATTCGCGAGCTCAGTCTCCTCGAACAAGCCGGCCTCCCCCGTCGATCTGGGTGGGATGCTAGCACAGGCGCCACAGGCAGTCGAGACACTCCAGCCGGCCGGGACAGTCGACTGAGACAGTTCGTCGCCGGCACCGGATGTCCGTGGGGCACGGGAGATGGTTGACGGATAGTCCGCCGATGACGCACTATTCCTGGTAAGACTCGATAACAAGAGGCGAACATGCCGCGAACGACAAAGACCATCACCTTCTCGTTGCCGCCGGAGATGGCGGAGCGGGTGGACGAGGCGATGAAACGGCAGGGACGGTCCAGGAGCGAGTTCCTGCGGGACGCGGTGCTCCGTTACATCGAGGAGTGCGAGTGGAGGGAGCTTCTCCAGTACGGAGAGGAGAAGGCCCGGGAGAAGGGCATCGGCCCCGAGGACGTGGCCGGCTTGGTGGAAGAGTATCGGGCCGAGGTCGGCTCCTCCCGTACATGAGAGTCGTCCTCGACACCAACGTCATCGTCTCCGGCCTGAACTTTCCTGGAAACGAGCGCCTCCTCCTGGAACTCGCTCTCAGGGGACGGTTCGAGTTGTGCCTGTCGCCTTTCATCCTGGAGGAGGTTGCCGGGGTACTCGTGCGCAAGTTCGATTGGGGCGAGGAGCGATCCGATCAGGCTCTGACGATGCTGAGGGACGCCGCCACGGTAGTCGACCCCCCGCGCCTCGCGGAAGTGATAGAGGGCGGCCACGCCGACAACCAGGTACTGGAGTGTGCGGCGATCGTCTCCGCCGACTACCTCGTCACCGGAGACCGGCGGCACCTGTTGCCGCTCGGCGAGCACCGGGGTGCGAGGATACTCAACGCTCCCCGCTTCCTGTCGGCGTTGGAGGAGCGATGAGAACGGTTTGGCCGCAGCCCAAAGGGAGCAAGGGACCCATGCTCGACAGCTATGGCTTGTTCATCCGGTAGCCGACGCGGGGCTCGGTGAAGATGTACCCTGGCTTCCTGGCGTCGTCTTCCAGCTTCCGCCGCAGTTTCCCAACGAAGACACGCACGAGGTGCTCCTCGCCCGAGTACCCCGGTCCCCAGACCCGCTGCAGGATCTGTTCGTGGGTCAACACGCGCCCGGCGTTGATCGAAAGCTCGAAGAGCAGCTTGTACTCCGTGGCGGACAACCTGACCGGACGGCCGCATACGGTCACGCTCCTGTCCGCATAGCTGATGGCCAGGTCTCCCAGGCGGTAGGGGTGACGCGCCGTGGTCGCGCCAGCCGGTCCGTGCTTTCGCAGGGACGCCGCGACCCTGGCCACCAGCTCGGTCGAGGAGAACGGTTTGACTATGTAGTCGTCGGCTCCCATGCCGAGGGCCTTGACGACGTTCTCCTCCTGGTCGTTCGCGGACAGGAAGATGATCGGCACTTCGGACACCTCGCGGATGCGGCCCATCAGCTCGAACCCGCTGGTTCCGGGCACCATCAGGTCCATCAAGAGCAGGTCGGGCTGCTCCATCTCCAGGAGATGCATCATCTCATCCGGGTTGCCGGTCCCGAACGATTTGTATCCGTGGTCCGACAGGATGTTTCGAAGCAGCCGCAACACCTGCGGCTCGTCGTCCACCGCGAGAATGCGCCGTTCATCACCGGACACGACGGCCGCGGCGTCGCTGCCGACCTCCTGGACGGCTTCGGGGATCGAAAAGGTGATCCGCGTTCCGCGTCCGGCGCCGCCGCTTTCGACCCGGATGCGCCCTCCATGCGCCTCGACGATGCCCTTGCAGATCGCAAGCCCGAGACCCTCGCCCGCGGTATCGCGATCACGGCCTTCGTCATCAGACCTGGAGAACTTCTTGAACAGGCCGGGCAACTGGTTGGCGGTGATTCCTCTGCCCTCGTCCGTTACGGAAATGGCCACGTGGAAGCCGTCCCGTGATGCGCCCACGCGAATCGGGGAGCCGGCATGCGAGTACTTGGATGCATTGGAGAGCAGGTTGTTCAGGACCTGCACGATACGCTGTCGATCCGCCGCGACCGGGGGCAGGTCCGGGGCGAGGTCCACCTCGATGGGATTGGGCGCCCCACGACGAACGAACGCCAGTTTCGCCTCCTCGACCAGGGCCCTCACCTCCGCGGGTTCTGGAGTGACGGACAACGCCCCGGCTTCTATCTGTGTCATGTCGAGAAGGTTGTTGACGAGGTCGCGCAGGTTGTCGGACTGCTCGTCTATCATTCGGAAGTACTGGAGAAGCTCAGAAATGTTGGGAGGGCTGGTGCTGTTCAGGACGACGGACGTGCAGCCCTTGATGGTGGTCAGAGGCGTTCGCAGCTCGTGGCTGACCATGGCGAGGAACTCATTGCGCAGGCGTTCTACGTCCTCCAGGGGCGTCATGTCCTGGATGACGGCGACGGCGGATACGATGCTCCCGTCGTCGGAGTAGATCGGCGTCGCGTTGACGAGGGTGGTCACCGTCCGACCGTCGGGGAGATCGAACATGATCTCCTCGGCGCGCACGACCTCGCCCCGGTCCAGCGCCCTCGCCAGCGGGCGCTCGTGGCCCTCGTACTTCTTGCCGTCCGTACGCCGGTAGATGGCCACCTCGTGGTACCGCACGAGCGTCGAGCCCGGCTCAGGCGACATGCCCAGGATGCGCTCCGCCTCCTTGTTGACCGACGCGAAGGTCCTCGTGGCGGCGTCGACCACCATGACCCCCACCGGCGAGGACTCCACCAGCGCGGCCAGACGACGCCGCTCGGTCTCCATCTCGTCCCTGGCCCGCCGCTCCTCCGCGTACCTGAGAGCATTGCCGATGGCGATTGCGGCCTGTGACGCGAACATGACCAGGGTCTGTTCGTCTTCCTCGGAAAACTCCTCACCGCCCTCCTTCTCCGTCAGGTAGATGTTGCCGACGGGCTCGCCGAGATGGCGTATGGGCGCGCCCAGGAAGGTCCGCATCGGAGGGTGGTTCTCGGGGAAGCCGACCGACTGAGGATGACGGGTCAGGTCGGCGAGCCGCAGCGGCTCCTGGATCTCATTCAGGTAACCCAGGACTCCCAACCCCCTGGGCAGGCTGCCCAGCGACCCACGCTCTTCGGGAGTGATGCCGGAGGTGATGAACTGACGAACGCGCCCGGAGTCGTCGAACACACCGACCGCGCCATATCGGGCGTCGGTCAGCGAGCGGGCGCCGTCGACGACTTCCTGGAGCACCGTGTCGAGGTCCCAGCTCTCGGTGACGCGACGGCTGACCTCGCTGAACCTGAGGTGGCGCGTCCGCAGATCGTCTATCTCTTGCCTGAGAGCGTCGATTTCTTCCAACGGTACCGTCCGCGTCACCTGCTTCTGCGGGTGACATGCCGTCCGCGAATGTTGCCGCCGGAATTGTAGCACGCGTTTCCCATTGGAGGCCGTCACGAGTCCGGGGAGTGCCGATGGTACTGGGGCCCGATCATTCCGAGCTTCGCGCGTCCTCCCGGCGCGGAAACCCTTACAAAATCCTTATAGTTCCAGGGTTGATCTTTACGCCAGATTGATATCCGGCCTCTATGATTATGGTCATCGGCCGAGGGTAGCCTCCACTCTCCAGAGCCCTTACCCCCAAAACCCCAAGGAATGGAGGCTACCCGCAAATCAGCGAAAGGAGACATGTTGCGATGAAGAAGCGAACGTTGGCTATCGGGGTCTTGGTGGCGGTGGCGGCGGGGGTCGGCCTCGCGCTCTCCACTGAGATACGGAGGCGGGTCTGGGACGCGGTCCAGCCAGACCGGGCTGAATAAAGCCCGGACCAGGCAGCTGCCTGGAAGGCGGTGCGATGAAAGCGATTGGGGTCGTTGCCGAAGTCGAGCGGGTTGCACCGTCACGGCGACGGCGGCGCGAACCCGTAGGAGGGCAAAGCATGGACATAGTCTTGATGATGCTCCTGCCCTTCATCATCTTCGGGGCGTTCGCGGCCATTGGCGTGGCGATGGTGGTCTACTTCGAGCAGGAGCGGGGACTTCGGTTCATCGGCTACTGCGTCGCCATCGCCTTCGGCGGCGTCGCCCTGGTGTTGCCTGTCGCCGTGTTCCTGTCCTTGACCGGTGAGTGCTACGACAGCAGGGGGTTGAGGGTGTCGTGTGACGGAGGCGACGTCATAATCCTGGTCAACCCGGATGAGGGTCCTGGAGGGCAATTCCACATCCCAGCGCCCACGTTCGACAGGATAGAGTGCTACAAGGATGACATTCGAGTTCAGTGTTGGCCCTCTCAGCGTGTCCGGTAGAGGGTTACCCGTTAACGTCGATGGCTCCCCCGATCGAGAAAGCCGAACGCCGTGGCAGAATGAGATAGTGGGCGAAGCGACAATAGGAAGCTATCTCAAATGAACAGCCGCCACTGACGGCGGAACCATAGGAACGCCAGCGGGAGGTCGGACTCGTGGTAGAGGCAGCCCTGATAGACATGGCCCTCATTGTCCTGCTGGGGTACGGCGGCTGGCGACGATGGCGGCACCACGATGAGCAGCTGGGCCTGGTGATGGTGATAGCTGCCGGACTGAGCATCGCCGTGACCGCATTTGGCATGCTGTTCCTGGCCGCGACGCCCTTGTAGGACTCTGGATGGCCACGGGAAGCCCAGAACAGCCCCCGCTCAACCAGGAAACGCGTAGATTCCTATCCGGGAACCCTGCGCCATGGGCGCCGGGGGCCAAGGGAGGCAGGGAATGTTCGAGGGTGGTCTGTTCTACTTCGCGGTTTCGACCGTCTGTGGCCTGCTCGCCGAATGGTGGGCCAGGACCAAGGGCTACTCTACCGGCATCGGCTTCATCATCGGCTTTCTCCTGGGGCCCGTGGGCATGGCCATAGCCGCTCCGATCGTAGCCGACTCGAGCTGGGTCCGACCGCGCAAGTGGAAGAAGCTGTGTCCTGAGTGCGGCAGTATGCGGCTATCAGTTGGGCGCCTGAAGCCCGCCATCGATGGATACTACCAGCTGCATAGCTGTGACGAGTGCGGATGGGAGCGGAGGAACCACCCCTGGTACGCGCGCCTCCTTCAGTGGGCCAAGCTCTTCTAGTCACTACCAACGAGAAATGAGTGGCGAAGATCTGATTTCAACCTGTCCGCGAGCGCCCTATTCGGGCTTCCACCGGCGCTGTCCATCGCCGCGGGTGTGTTGCCCCTCTCGTCGTTTCGAATAGAGGTGGCCACGAACCCATAGGAGAAAGATATGTGGCTGGTGGCACGGGCTGAACTTTGCTCTTGTGGAGCGCGAGTCAAGCGTGACCTGTTCGACCCGAGCCTTCGGTCATGTCCCAAGTGCGGGAAGACGTGGCAATCAGAGTCCTGGCTAGACCGCCTGTTCAAATGGATAGTGTCGGTCCGGCGGAAGAAGAACGGCTGGCGAACGATTGAGTAAGCGCGGCTCCGGTTTAACCGCCGGAGCCGCTGCACGCGATCCTCCTGGCGCCTCAGCCTCTTCCGCCGAGACCGACCAGCTTCATGAACTCGGTGCTCTTCAACTCGCGCTCGACCACGTACGTGACGTAGGCGTTCAGCAGGCGCTCGATCTGTCCGGCCAGCTCGGGGGAGATGGCAAGCGACGGCGCACGGCTGATGGCGTTCCGCTGCAGGTAGCGCAGCACCTTGATGGCGTTCATCGACACCGAGAGCAGCGCGTCCTCCGAGCCGACCCTGCAGGACGGGCATAGGATGCCGCCCGCGGCGCTGCCGAATACGTGGTCGGCCGGCTCCAGCTCCGCGCGGCAGTAGGCGCAGCGCCGCACCTCCGGCCCGAAGCCGGAGTAGGCCAGCAGCTTCACCTGGAAGGCGCAGACGAGCATCGGCGAGCTCTCGCCGGCCTCCAGCATCGTCATGGCGGCCAGCAGCAGTCCGAGCACCTCGGGCGCGGGCGCCCCTTCGGCGGTGAAGCGGTCGACGAGCTCGCACAGGTGTACAGCGACGGACATGCGGCCGAGGTCTTCGCGCAGCGCGCGGAAGCTGTGCACGGTCTCGACCTCGCCCAGGTGATCGAGGCTGCGGCCCTCCGCGATGGAGACCCGGACGTGCGTCAGCGGCTCGAGATGGCCCGACAGCCGGCTCTTGGTGCGCCGCACCCCTCTCGCCACGGCGCGCACCTTGCCCCGGTCGTGGGTGCACAACGTGAGGATGCGGTCGGCCTCGCCGAGCGGGGCGTGCTTGAGGACGACGCCCCGGGTCTTGTACGTCTTCGGCCTTGCCACCGCGTCAGAACCGCTGGCGGCCCTCGATAGCACGGCCGAGGGTCACCTCGTCGGCGTACTCCAGGTCGCCGCCCACCGGCAGGCCGCGGGCCGGCCTGGTCACCGCGATCCCCAGGGGCGCGATCAGCTTGTTGATGTACATCGACGTCGCCTCGCCCTCCAGGTTCGGGTTCGTCGCCAGGATCACCTCGGTCACCTCGCCGGACCTGAGGCGGCCGAGCAGCGGCTGGATCTTCAGGTCGTCGGGCCCGACGCCGTCCATGGGCGAGATCACCCCGTGGAGCACGTGGTACAGGCCGTCGTACATCCCGGTGCGGTCGAGAGCCGCCACGTCCAGCGCCTCCTCGACGACGCAGATGCGGGTCCGGTCGCGGGCCGGGTCGCCGCACAGCGAGCACGGGTCGGACTCGGTGATGTTGAAGCACCGCGAGCAGAGCATGATGCGCTGCTTGACGGCGAGCACGGCCTCGGCGAGAGAGCGGGCGTCGTCCTCGGGCATGCGCACGAGGTAGTAGGTCAGTCTCTGGGCCGTCTTGGGGCCGATGCCGGGCAGCTTGTGGAACTCCTCCACCAGCCGGGTGACCGGCTCGGCGGCCGAGTAGCCGTCGGCGCGCATCCCCACGGTCCCCTACCCCAGCCCCGGGATGTTCAGGCCGCCGGTGAGGGCGTTCATGCGGCTGGAGGCCATCTTCTGCGCCTCCTCCATGCCCTCGTTGACCGCTGCCTGCACGAGCTCCTGGAGCATCTCGACGTCGTCCGGGGAGACGACGTCCGGCTCGATCGTCAGGGACTCCACTCTCATCTTGCCGCTCACGACGACCTTGACGACGCCGCCGCCGACAGAGGCCTCGACGGTGGCGTTTTCGAGCTCCTCCTGCATCTTCATCATGTTCTTCTGGAGCTCGCGGGCCTGCCGCATCATCTTCTTATTCACTCTGGTCCTCCTTTTCTCCGGCGACCTGGGCGCCCATCGCCACGGCCGCGCGGACGAGATGGCTGCTCTGCATCGGGTTCGGCCGCGCGCCGCCGTTGGAAGCCTCGGCATGCGAGACCCGGACCCTGTAGCTCTTGCCCAGGGCCTGCTCGAATGCCTCTTCGACCAGCCGCCGGGTCTGCGGGTCTCCAAGCTCCTCTTCGATACGCTCGAGGTGCGACGCGTGAGCGTACCTGACCACGATCTCGTCGTCCACGATCTCGCGCACCGTGCTGCTCCTCAGCAGCGCCCCGAGGTTGAATCGACGGCCCTTCTGCCTGCCGAGTGACCTCAGCACCTGGTTCCAGGCCGCCTCCAGCGGACCGGCCGGCGCGGCCGGGGCCGACTCCCGGTCCGGGCGCGGCGCCCGGGGGCGAGGCTGTTGCGGCTCCGACCGGGGCCGGGCAGCCTGTGGAGCCGTGCGCGCGGGCTCGTACGAGGCGGCGGCCGCAGGCCGTTCTCGCGCCGTGCCCTGCGGCGGCTGAGGCGCGCGAGACGGCGGCGGCGGACTCGGCCGCAGGGGCTCGGTGGCCGCGGGCGCGGGCTGATCGAGAGCGCTCTCCACCATCGCCAGCTCGAGAGCCAACGGCGAAGAGCTGTCCCTGCCGACCGATGCGCCGACGAACGTCTTCAGGGCGCCGAGCAGGTGCTCCAGAGACGTCCGGTCCGCCATCCTGCGCATCTCGTCCCTGGTCTCCTCCGGGTAGCCCAGAGCCGTCGCCGCGCCCGACTTCAGCAGCATGACGCCGCGCAGGTACTCGGTCGAGGCCCGGTGGAACTGCCGCAGGTCGATCCCGTCGGCCGCCACCTGGTTGATGACGGTCAGCCCCTCCTGGGTCGCCTTGTCGACGACGTGGCCAATCAGCTCCAGCGCCCGCTGGTCGTTTCCGAGGTCGAGGAGGTCGCTGACGGCGTCCTCGCCCAGGGGGGAGCCGTACGAGACGAGCGCCTGCTCCAGGAGGTTCTCGGCGTCCCTCAGGCTGCCTGTCGCGGCCCTGGCGATGAGCGTGAGCGCTTCCTCGGAGGCCTCGACGTTCTCAGCGGCGCAGAGCTCGGCGAGGCGCGCGACCGTAGTCTCCATCGGTATGCGGCGGAAGTCGAACCGCTGGCACCTGGAGATGATGGTCAGCGGGACCTTGTGCACCTCCGTCGTCGCGAGCACGAATATGGCGTGGGCCGGCGGCTCCTCGAGCGTCTTGAGCAGGGCGTTGAAGGCCGGCTCGGTCAGCATGTGGACCTCGTCGACGATGTACACCTTGTACCGCGCCTCGTTGGGCGCGAAGTGGACCTTTTCCCGCAGGCTGCGGATGTCGTCGATTCCCCGGTTCGACGCCGCGTCTATCTCGATCAGGTCGAGGGCGCGGCCCTCGTCGATCGCCTGGCAGACGTCGCACTCCCCGTCCGGCTCGCCCTGCATGGGAGACCGGCAGTTGATCGCCTTGGCGAGGATCCGCGCGGTGCTCGTCTTGCCGGTGCCGCGGGGCCCGCACAGCAGGTAGGCGTGGGCAACGCGGTCCTGCGCCACGGCGTTGCGGAGCGTCTGCGTGACCGCGTCCTGCCCGGCCACCTGGCCCAGGAGGCGCGGACGCCACTTTCTGTAGAACACCTCGCTCATGCTTCCGTCACGTCCCCAGGAGCACCTCCGCTTCGAGTCGCCTCATGACGACGGCCTCGCCCTCGGACTCGTGGTCGTAGCCGAGCAGGTGCAGCACGCCGTGGGCGAGGAGCGCCGACAACTCTCTCGCCGTGCCGTGGCCTGCCCGCCCGCCCTGCCGCTCCGCCTGCGGATAGGAGATTATCACCTCTCCCAGCGATCCGTCAGCCTCCGCGGGTACCGGAAAGTCCACGTCGTGAGCCGCCTCCGGGCCTTCATAGACGCCCTGGTACTCTCCGGAGTGCGTGAAGGAGAACGACAGCACGTCGGTCGTCTCGTCGAGGCCGCGATAGCGCCGGTTGAGCTCCCGGACCTCCCCGTCGCCGGTGACTGCGACGTCCACGCTGGCGCCTTGCCGGGCCTCCCCGGCTCTCATCGCCCGCTCCGCCGTTCGCATGAGCCCAGGTACGGAGACAGGCTCCTCGAACTCCTCGTCTACCTGTACGTTGACGGCGTAGTCGGACATGGGCGGCGTGGCCGTCATTATACCGCTCCCGGCGCGCCCGGGGCAGACCGCCCCGGGCGCCGGCGAAGTCGGTTGGAGCCCCGATGCGAGCATCCGGCCGGCCAAGATGGCGAGCGCGGCAGGTTCGATTGACAACAAATTGGCGTTGTCCTACATTATCTGTATCTGCTGGAGCCTTTCCGCCACCTTCCGTATCACGCCGCACAGCCCCCGAGGAGGCCCGCGATGAAACATCTCACACGAGCAGTTGTCACCACCATGCTGCTGGCCGCGCTGGCCGCCGCGCTGGCGTGCTCCAGCGACGGGGACGAGCCGACGGCCGGCGGAGGCGCGGGGACTGGCGAGGACGGCGCGCAGGCGGCCGCTGACACGGGCGGCCAGCCCGAGCAGGCGTCCGGCGCGGAAGGCGAATCCTACACGCTCACGCAACAGGTCGAAGCGAGCATCGAGGTCACGAGCCCGGTCTTCAACCGCATCCGGCGGATCCCGAAGACACACGTCTGCCCGGGCCGCCCGCCGAAGCCCGGCACCTCCTTCGAACAGGACGCCCTCACCAGGTACGCGGACCGCAAGAACACGTCGCCGCCGCTCGAATGGACAGGCGTCCCCGAGGGCGCGCAGACGATCGCGCTGATGATGGACAGCGACCAGATCGCCCACGCCGAGGACCCGGACATCCGGTTTACGCACTGGCTGATCTGGAACCTGCCGCCGGACACGGCCAGCCTTGCCGAGGCGGTCGCCACGACTACGGACGTGGCCGCGCTCGGGCCCACGGTCCGCCAGGGCACCAACGACGACGGCGTCGTAGGATACTCCGGTCCGTGCCCATCGCCGATCACGGTCGGATACTTCGACACCAAGCCCAAGATCGTGTTCGAGTACCTGTTCCACGTCTACGCGCTCGACACGACCCTGGACCTCCCGGGCGCCGCCACGCGGGACGACTTCATGAGGGCGATAGACGGCCACGTGCTGTCGTCCGGCACAATCCGAGGCGAGTTCGTGGCCAGCAAGCAGATGCTGGAGCACTGACGCGGATCGCCGACGCGTGACCGGAGAGCCGACTTTGCGCAGAATCCACTGGACGTCAACGGCCGCCATCGCGCTCACCGTCCTGCTTGCGGCCTGCTCGAGCGGCGACGGCGGAGACGGGCCCGAGGACACGGGCGCCGCGCCGGCGACTGCCGCCGGCGCGACAACGGATCCCTCGGGAGGACAAGACGCGGCGGTGGCGCCGGCCCAGGCTTTCGACATGACCGTCGAGGTGACCAGCCCGGTGTTCAGCCGGATCAGGAGAATCCCCAAGACGCACGTCTGCCCGGGGCAGCCTCCAAAGCCGGGCACCGCCTTCGAGCAGGACGCGCTCACGAGGTATGCGGACCGCAAGAACACGTCGCCGCCACTCGACTGGACGAATCTCCCGGACGGCACGCAGAGCATCGCGCTTCTGATGGACAGCGACCAGATCGCGCACGACGAAGACCCGGACGCCCGCTGGACGCACTGGCTGATCTGGAACCTGCCCGCCGACGCGACCGGGCTCCCCGAGGCGGTCGCGACGTCGACCGAGGTCGCGGCCCTCGGTCCCGACGTGAGGCAGGGCACGAACGACGACAAGGTCGTCGGATACTCGGGCCCGTGCCCGCTGCCGGTCACCGTCGGATACAGGGAGGCCAAGCCCAAGATCGTCTTCGAGTACCTGTTCCACGTCTACGCGCTCGACACGGTGCTCGACCTGCCCGCGGGCGCGACGCGGGCCGAGTTCCTCAACGCCATCGAGGGCCACGTCCTGGCCGGAGGCGTCATCAGGGGCGAGTTCGTGGCAAGCAAGCAGATGCTGGAGTTCTAGAGGGCGTACCGGCGCACGCCGGGATAGCCCCCGAGGCAAATTCCCTTACGGAGACATAGATGCGAATCACAGCGATACTAGCGGTAGCGGTACTCTCCTTCGTTCTCGCCGCCTGTTCGAGCGACGACGGCTCCGAGCCGGCGGAGGCCGGCGGAGCGGCGGCGGAGGCGGTGCAGCCAGCCGCCGAAGCGGCCCCGGCGGAAGCCAAGGTCTCGCAGACCCTGGACGCGACCATCAAGGTCACCAGCCCGGTCTTCAACCGCATCAGGCGCATCCCGAAGACCTACGTCTGCCCCGGCAAAGCACCCAAGGCCGGACAGTCTTTCGAGCAGAACCCCGAGAAGTACATCGGCAGGGAAAACGTCTCGCCGCCCCTGGAGTGGACCGGCATACCGGAGGGTACCCAGAGCATCGCCCTGCTGATGGAGAGCGACCAGATCGCGCACGAAACCGACCCCGACGCCAAGTGGACCCACTGGCTGATCTGGAACATTCCCGCGGACGCGACCGGAGTTCCCGAGAGAGTCGCCACGACGACGGAGGTGGCGGCAATCGGCCCCGACGTTCGCCAGGGAACCAACGACGAGAACGTAGTGGGCTACTTCGGGCCCTGCCCCGTCCCGACGACGGTGAACTACAGGCAGACGAAGGTCAAGATCGTGTTCGAGTACACATTCCACGTCTACGCGCTCGATACGGTGCTCGACCTGCCCGCGGGCGCGACGCGGGCCGAGTTCCTCCAGGCGATCGAGGGCCGAGTGCTGTCGTCCGGCGTCATCAAGGGCGAGTTCGTCGGCAGCAAGCAGATGAACTAGAGGCGGCTTGCGGCTCCGCGGCCCAATGGGTTGCGGCCGCCATCGAGAGCCGGGGCGACAGCTACGCCGGCTCCGGGCAACGCGCGTTGACAGAAGTTGCCCATGCAACTAAATTCAGAACGTAGTCCTTTGGAGTAAGACGACCGCATGACAGCTTCACACCTCCCGACGTCCATTCGCGCCGCGTTCATTGGCGCGGCGGCGCTGGCGCTCCTGCTCGCCGGGTGTTCCTCCGAGCCCGACGCGCCGGCGGACGGGTCTGCCCAACCGGCTGCGAGCGTGCCGCAGGACGACGAGCCGGAGATCAAGAACCCCGGCTACATCGTCCAGCAGCAGTTTCCCACGGACGCGATAGAGATCACCAGCACGGTCTTCAACCGCATCCGGCGCATGCCGATCGAGTACACGTGCACCGACAACGAGTACTACCCCGAGGCCGGCTACGAATTCAGGTACGGCCAGGACAAGTCTCCCCCGCTCGCGTGGACAGGCGCCCCTGAGGGGACCGTCAGCTTCGCCCTCGTCATGGCCGATCCCGACGTCGCGGCCAAGGACACTGTGGTGGGAGGACGCTGGATCCACTGGGTGATGTGGAACATCCCGGCCGACGTCACGGAGCTGCCCGAACGCGTCGCCACGACGACGGACGTGGCGGCGATCGGGCCGAACACCCGGCAGGGGGTCAACGACTACGGCAACATCGGGTGGAGCGGCCCATGCCCCGGAGAGAACGTGTTTGCCATACAGGGCAGCGCCGGGCGCAACATCAACACCGCTCACCAGTACACCTACACCGTCTACGCGCTGGACACGGAGCTCGAGCTGCCCGGCGGGAGCACGCACCAGGACCTGCTGCAGGCTATCGACGGCCACGTCCTGGCCGCCGGCTCGACGGTGGGAGAGTACATCAACAAGAAGATATTCAGATAGAGAGCGGGACTTGACGGCCGCGGGCCCAGCCTTCAAACTCCGATGCGCCCGGTCAAAACAGGTCCCGCATGCCGCAGCACGGGAGGTGCGCCTTGCTGAGCAACCCCATCGCTCGAAGCCTGATCGGTGTAGCCGCCCTCGTGCTGCTCGCCGCCACGGCCTGCTCCAGCGACGCCGAGGAGACCGACGGCGGGAGTGAGGGCGCGGTCGACGCGCCGGCCGCGGCGCCGTCCCAGCCCGACTCGGGGCTGATGGTCGACGCCGAGGTGTACGCGATCAAGCAGGAGTTCCCGGCGACCATCGAGCTCACGAGCGAGGTGTTCAACCGGATCAGGCGCATACCCATCGCGTATACGTGCGTCGAGAACTACTACTACCCGGAGACGGGCGAGGAGCGCTACGGCGAGGACAAGTCGCCTCCGCTGGCGTGGGCGAACGTCCCCGAAGGGACCGCCAGTTTCGCGATCATCGTCGACGACCCGGACGCCGTCACGCTGGAGAAGGGCATCATCTCGCCGCGGGTACACTGGGTCATCTGGAACATCCCGGCCGACGTCGCCTCGCTGCCGGAGCACGTCGCCACGACGACCGAGGTGGCCTCCATCGGGCCCAACACCAGGCAGGGCGCCAACGACTATCGCGGCACCGGGTACGGCGGCCCGTGCCCGCCGCCCAACGTGCAGGCCATCCACAGCAACGTGCAGGAGCTGCGCGGCCTCACCCGACAGAAGCCGCACAAGTACCGGTTCACGATCTACGCGCTCGACGTTGAGCTCGATCTCGCGGCCGGGGCGAACAAGAACGAGCTGCTTGCCGCCATGGATGGACACATTCTCGCGGCGGGCGAGCTGTCGGGCGAGTACGTGAACAAGATCCTCTACAAGTAGCCTCCGGGACCAAGGGCGCTTCCGCGCGACCAGTACCTGGGCGCGACCGACGATCGACCGCGCCCGGCGACGCGGTCCCCCACTTCAAGGAGAGACAAGCCGACACAAGCCCGTCCACCCCGAGTTCGCGGTCGGACCGTTCGGGGTGGAGCCACTATGCAACGAATTCCTGGGCCCCTGAACGGGGGCATTGTGACGAACGCAGTTCTCGTGGCAGGCGCTGTGGCGGCAGGCGTCCTGTTGACGGCCGTCGCGGCCGCGGGCATCCTCGTTCCCAAGGGGGTGGACGCCCAGGAGCCCTGCGACGGCGTCCTCGCCTTGAGCAGGTTCACAGTGGACGACGCGCCGATGCGGCTGGTCTACCTGCTGGCGCACCAGGCCGTGACGCCGGGCTCTCATGCCAGGGCTCACGTCACGGGCGGCACGATCGTGATCGAGCAACCGTTCGACGGCCTCTACCGGTGGCCGCAGGCGTTCAAAGGGCTTGTCTACGACGGAGACTCCGACGGGATCGCCGATACGTTGGCCGAGAAGTGGCGCTATGACGGCCACGTCGATGTGGTGGGAGTGGTGGTTACGAGCCCCGGCGTGGTTGTGGTCACGGGGTGCTTCCCAACGCTCGACGGCCACATCCACGGCCCGCACGTGGTCCAGCACTTCGGCCGGCTGGGGAGGCCAACGCTGCTGCCAGCCACGGGCCCGGCGGTCGAGCCCGGCCTGGTCGTAATGCTCGGGCTTGCTCTAACGGTCTCAGGCGCGTCTCTCCTGGGGACGCCGCCGGGAGCGGGCAGTGCGGAGCGCCGCCGCCCCTCAGGCCCCGCGTCCCCGGGCGGTAGCAGCGGCCGGGCGCCAAGGCCTGGACCGGCGGGAGAGCGCTACGGGAGGCAGCGGACGACCTGAGTCGCCTCGCGGTCGGTGTGCACCTCGTAGCTCTGGCCCTGTACCTCGAACACGAGCGCGAACCCAGGAGTAACGACCTGCGCGTAGGCCTGGCCTTCCACGGGGCATCCCAGTGACGCGTCCGGCCAGTCCACCGGTCTCGCGCTGGTCAGCGTGAGCGCAGTCTGAACGGCAAGGCCAAGCTCCTCGGCGAGGAACAGCCTGGACTTGGTCTCGACCACGCAGGGAGGCTCGAACAGCCCGGTCGACGCGGCCGACTCTTCGTCGGTCCCGCTCGGGGGCGCGGACGACTGGATCACGGTCTGCCTGATCTCCTCGAACAGCTCGCCGAGGTCCTGCCCGGAGCCGATCAGCGTGGCGTTCTGGGCCAGGTACACGCGGTACACCTCGAGCGACCGCTGGAAGGAGTAGAACTCGGGATCGCGCTCCAGGGCATCGGCGAAGATGGTGATCGCCTCCGACTCGCCGCAGCCGCGGATGATGGAGGCGTCGCGCTCGGCCTGCGACTCTATCTCCACGACCGTTCTCGATGCCTCGGCCCGGGTCTTGAGTCCTGCCCGCTCGCCCTCGGCGCGCTCTTCGTTCGCGCGAATCTGCAGGTTCGAGCTCATCCGGTCGTAGACCTTGCTGGCCACCTCTACAGGGAAGTCCGCTCGCTTGATCCTGAGGTCGACGAGCTCGATGCCGAGGTCGGTGAGCTTCGGCGCGACGGCCTGCTGCACCAGCCCCATGATCTCGCCTCGCCTGGTGGCGATGATCTCGGACAGGGTGTGCAGACCGATCTCGCGGCGCAGCTCGGAGGCGATGATGCCGATGGCGGTCGTCGCGGCCTCCTCCTCCGTCCGCACCGTCGTCCAGAACTGCAGCGGGTCGACGATCCTCGCCCGCGCGAACACGTCGATCTTCAGCCGCTCCTCATCCTGCGTGAACAGGTCGCGCGGAGGGGCGTCGAAGACGAGCAGCCTTCGCTCGAAGTAGGTCACCCTGTCTATGAACGGCACCTTCGCTCGAAGTCCGGGAGACGTGATGGATGCCCCGATCGGCCTGCCGAACCTCGTCTTGATGGCGAGCTGCGTCTCGTCGACGAAGTAGAGCGCCTTCAGACTGCCGGAGCCCGGCAGGAAAAACACCACGCCGACGAGCACGAGGACGATTAACAGTATGGCTAGTGATTTCATTGTGGCTGCGGGATATCGGCTAAGGCGACTGCTGGGCGGGCCCGGGCACCGGCAGTATCTGATCGCCGCCGCCGATGACTACAATCGCGTCCGAGTCCGGGTCCAGGATCACCTTCGTTATGCCGGGCAGCAGCGCCTCCATCGCGTCGAGGTAGAGCCGCTGCCGCGTCACGTCTCTCGACTTCTGGTACTCGGTCAGCACCGCCTTGAAGCGCTCGGCCTCACCGGTCGCGCGGTTGATTCGCTGGGCTCTCTCCGCCTCCGCCTCCTGCACCACCCTGGCCGCCTGGCCCTCCGCCTTCGGAACGACGTCCGCCTTGAAGGCGTTGGCCTCGTTCTGGATACGCTCCTTGTCCTGGATGGCGCGGATCACCTCGTCGAAGGCGGGCTGCACCTGCTCGGGCGGCCGCACGAGCTGCAGCTTCACCTCGCGGACGTTGATGCCCGTGCCGTACTTGTCCAGGATCCCCTGGAGGATGTCGTGGGTCCTCTGCTGGAATATCTCCTTCTCCCCGGTCAGGATGTCGGTGAACTTGCCCTCTCCGACGATCTGGCGCAGCGCCGTCTCGGTCGCGTCCTTGATGGTGACTCCGGCCGGATCGACGACCCTGAACAGGAAGTCGCGCGCGCTCTTGATGTCGTACTGCACCAGGAGCTGCGCGTCGACGATGTTGATGTCGCCCGTGATCATGAGCGACTCTTCGGGCACGGGCGTCTCGCCGCGGAAGCCGAGCTCGAGCCGCTTGACTTCGGTGGTGCGGACGATGGTCTTGTTGCCGATGGGCGAGGGCCAGAACCAGTGCAGACCGGGCCCCGTCTCGCCGTTGTACCGGCCGAAGAGGCGCAGGACGGCGCGCTCGCCGCCCTCGCTGGACACCTGGTAGAAGCCGGTGCCCGCCCAGACGACGAGGGCGACGAAGATCAGGGCGACAACGACGCCGAGCAGGCCGCCCTTGCCGCCGCCAAGGCGGAAGCGCCCGAAGAAGGAGCGCAGCCGCCCTATCAGCTGCTCGAGGTTGACTTCCGGCTCGTCCTGTCTATTCATCCACTGCTCTCGGACACGTCGAACAATCCTAACATATACAGCCTAGCACAGACGTGAGTAGTGGATAGTGGATAGTGATTAGTGGATAGCAGGAGAGGGTATGGGGTCGTCGTGTATCATTCGCGGCGAGGTCAGGACGGCCAGGCGCCCGTGCGCCTTTCGAGTCAGGGGAGATGGTGAATCGTGAAACTGCCGTTGTGCATAGTTGGGTGCGGGATGCACGCCGAGGTCGTCATGGAGAGCACCGCGGACGTCGCCGGCGCCTTCGACCTGTACTTCGCCAGCCGCGACCTGGACAAGGCGAGAAGCTACTGCGATCGGTTCGGCGGCGTCGGCTACTTCGGCAGCTACGAGGAGGCTGCCGCCAGCCCCGACGTCGCCGCAATGTACTTCTTCACGCCTCACGACCTGCACGTGGACAACGCCCTGCTGGCGGCCGCCCACTCGAAGCACGCGCTGGTGGAGAAGCCCATCGCCCGCACCGTGGAGGAGGCGCTGCGGATGCGCCGCGCCTGCGACGACGCCGGAGTCAAGCTGATGGTGGCCGAGAACTACCGCTTCCTCCCCACGGTCATCCTCGCGAAGGAGATGCTCGACTCCGGAGGCGTCGGCGACCTCAGGGCCGTCAACATGACCTGCGACTGGTTCGGCGACGCGGGTGGCTGGCGCAGCAGCCTGGAGACGGCCGGAGGCGGCTCGTTCATCGACGCCGGCATCCACTACGTCGACACGCTCGTCCTCCTCGGCGGCATGCCCGAGCTGCTCTACGCGGCCTCGCCCCCGCGGGTACTGGGCAAGGAGGGCGAGGACGGCATCTCGATCGTCGCCCACCTGCCGGGCGGCGCAATCTCCACGATCGCCTTCTCCAACGGAACGCGGACGAGTAGCGAAAGACTCGAGATCGTCGTCGCCGGGACGGAGGCGACGCTCGCCTTCCATCCCTTCGGCGACGCCATCGAGCGCCAGTCGCTGGACGGCAGCCGCCTGGAGCCCGCCGGCGGCCTGGGAGGGTTCTCCGCCATGCTCATGGAGTTCCGGGCCAGCATCCTGGAGGACCGCGAGCCAGTAATGTCCGCCGGCGAGGGCATCGCCGATCTCAAGGTCGTTCTCGCCGCGTACCGCAGCGTCGAGACCCGCGCCCCGGTCGTTGTCTCGTGACAGCGCGCGGGCGGACTCGCGTAGCCGCCATCCGCCCGGAACACGCCTCCTCGCCGTGAGAATCGCGGTCGTCGGCGCCGGGGTCTTCGGGCTCTCCACCGCCGTCGAGCTGCGGCGGAGGGGCCACGACGTCAGCGTGTTCGAGCGCGGCCCGATACCGCATCCGGACGCTTCCTCCACAGACGTCTCGAAGGCGATCCGGCGCACCTGGTACGGCGACGTCGATACGTACGTCGACATGGCCGAGCGCGCGTCGGTCATGTGGCGCGAGTGGGAGACGAAGTTCGGCGACCGCGTCTACCACCAGTGCGGCCAGCTCGTCGTGCTGAGCGACTTCGGGCCAGGCACGCCGATGTACGAGAGCTGGCGGTTCCTGGGCGGCCGAGGTGTCGGCGTCGAGCTGCTCGACGCGGCCGAGGCGGCGTCGCGTTTCCCGCAGTTCGCGTTCGACGGCGGCGAGACGTGCGTGTACGACCGGTGGGCGGGATACATCGAGAGCGGCCGCGCCGTGAGACTCATGGCGGACATGGCGTCCGAGATCGGTGTCCGGCTGGCGCGGCACACCCCGGTCACCTCGGTCGACGAGACGGCGGGCGGCGTCCGGGTGGACACGCCATCCGACGGCCACGACGTCGACGTCACGGTCGTGGCTGCGGGCGTATGGCTCGGACGGCTGCTCCCCTCGCTCGCGGACCACGTCCGCGTGTCGCACCAGCAGATGGTATTCGTCGAGGTCGACGACCCACGGCGGTTCGCCCACGGGGCGTTCCCGATGTTCACCTTCGACCCCGACAGGGGCGGGTTCTACGGCTTCCCGCTGCTGAGGGAGGGCTACCTCAAGATCGCCGAGGAGCGCATCGGGCCGGAGGTCGACGCCGACCTCGACCGGGCGGTCACGCCGGAGTTCACCGAGGCGGCATTCGACTTCCTGCGCCGCCGCATACCGGAGATGGGCCGGGGCAGGCTGCTCGGCGGCCGGTCCTGTCTCTACGCCAACACGCCGGACGACCACTTCTTCATCGACCGCGCGCCGGGAGCCGACCGCGTCTTCGTGGCGGGAGGCGGCAGCGGCCACGGCTTCAAGTTCGGCGGCGCCATCGGGGAGGTAGCGGCCGACGCCGTCGAGGACCGCGACAACCCGCTGGGCGACCTGTTCCGCATCGGAGACAGGCTCTCACGGGCCGCGCTCGACCCTGACGTCCGGGGGTTCGCGACGCCAGGCGCGGGCGGCTGAATCGTCCCTCTGGACTGCAGGCGGACCGCGGCTAAGGGGTATTCACGCCGCCGGATTGTCACCCCGAACGGAGTGAGGTGCCTGGAGAGGGTGGGCGAAGTCGACGAGCCGGCAGGGCGAGACGACCCCGCCCCAGGTCCTTCGACGCTGCTCAGGACGACAGGGGAACCGGCGCCCTGCCCTAGAACGGGTTGCGGAACAGGGCGAAGAAGCGGTCCTGGTACATGTCGAACGCGCCCCAGCGGTCGAGTTCCTGCTTCAGCGCGTCCCGGTCGCCGCCACGCTCGGCGTCGCGGAACATGGCGTCGATCCGGTCGACCGCGGCGCGGGGCAGGCCGCCGAAGTCGGGCTGCGGCTCGAGCATGCCGTGCGACTGCAGGTCCTGGACGTTGCCGGACAGCGACGACGACGTGAACTCGTAGACGAACTTGAGCAGCGCCACGTCCCAGAGCTCGTCGACGCCGACCATGACGACGGACATGTCCTCCTGCTTGCGGTCGAGGTCGGCGCCGATGCGGTGCGCGATCTCCCCCGGCACGCCGCCGACGATCTCCATATTGCCCGCCTCGTTGCGGTACTGGTAAAGCACGCCCGGAGCGTTGGGGCCCGACCTGTCGGCCTCGTACTGGAGGTACTCGTACGCCTCGGGGCTGAACCCGCTCAGGTTCAGCGCGTATGTGGGCGTGACGACCGCCGGCCGCTCGGCGACGACCCGCCCGGTGCGGATGACGCCCTCGCGTTTGGCCGGCTCGATCGCCTGGTAGACCGGCTCGGTCACGACGTAGTACGCGATGTTCGTCGAGCCGAAGGTCGCCAGCTTCTGCTTCGGGAACCGGACGACCCAGGTCTGCTCTATCGCCCTGCGCCAGGCTTCTTCGTTGTCCATCCCTCGATGCTAGAGACCGCCCACGCCCCGTGTCAAGCACGGCGAGCGCACCCGGGACACCGTTACCAAGCCGGTTCCCGCACCCTCGCCTCAGGACGGGATGAGTCCCTCCTGCGGCTGTGTCCATGGGAGGTTGTAGAAAGGCGCGAACTGCGGCGCGCGCGGTATCGGCATCTCCGCGAAGGGAACGTCGATGATGACCGGGGCCTCGCGCTCCAGCGCCAGCGGAATGAGCTTCTCGAGCTCCATCGGGTCGCCAGCCCGCATGCCGACTGCGCCGAACGACTCCGTGAACTTGACAAAGTCCGGGTTATGCAGGTCGGTCCCGTAGGCGCCGCCGAACGCCTCATCCAGGTCGCGGGCAACGTTGCCGTATGAGTCGTTCCTGAACAGGACGGTCACCACGTTGATCCCGTATTGCACGGCCGTCGAGAGCTCGGACGAGTTGAACATGAACCCGCCGTCGCCGGCCACGCAGATCACGGGGCGGTCCGGTCTGGCAATCTTCGCGCCCAGCGCGGTTGGGAACGCGTAGCCGAGGTTGAACGAGTAGCCGGAGTCGATGTACGTCTTCGGGTGGTCCACCTGCCAGTGTGTGCGGGCATAGTAGCCGAACTGCGTAACGTCCCAGACCACGAAGGCGTCTTCCGGGGTGCCCTTGCGCATCGCCTCCACGACCGCGTACTGCGGCTCCCTGAGCCGGATGTCGTAGTAGGCGATCAGGCTGCGGGCGGCCACCACCGCTTCGGCAGGCGACGGGCGCTGGTGCGCTCCGGCCTCGATGAGACAGGGAAGCAGCGCCTCGATGGTCGCCCTGGCGTCGCCGTGCAGCGGGATGGTGTTCGCCTGGTGCCTTGTGAGCTCCGTGTCGTCTATGTTGATGTTCACCAGGGTGGACGCCTCGCCCGCGGGGTTGCCCAGGGAAAGGCGCGCCCCGATCGCTATCACCACGTCGGCGGACTGCATCACCTCGTAGAGCTGGTTCATCTCCTGTCTCTCGCCCCGTGGACTGAAACACGAGCCGTAGGACAGCGGATGGCTGTCCGGGATGGCGCCCTTGCCCCCGCTGGATGTGATGACCGGTATGTTGGTCGCCTCCGCCAGCTCCACCAGGGCTCCTTCCGCGTCGGAGCGCGCCACTCCACCGCCGGCGTAAAGCAGGGGTATGCGAGATTTCGCGATGACCTCGGCAGCCTCCCGGAGGTCCTCCGGGGCGGGCACGATTCGGGAGATGCGTGCAGGATTCCGCAGCTCGACCTCCTCCTGCTCCACCCCCGCCTCTGGCGGCATCTCGATGAGAACGGGACGGGGACGGCCGGTCCGCATCTGCCTGAACGCCTCGAACACGGCGTCCGGGACCTCCCGCGGTCTTGACGCTCGTCGCTGCCACTTGGTCACGGAGCGCACCGTGCCGGCCTGGTCGGCGATCTCGTGAACGGCCCCCAGGTTCTTGCCGATCGCGCCCCGCGGGACCTCGCCAGCTATCAGGAGCACGGGCGTGGAGCGCGAGTATGCGTTGGTGAGCCCGGGCGCAGCGTTGTACAGGCCCGCGCCGGGGACCACGAGCGCTACCCCGGGCTTTCCCGACGCGCGGGCGTAGCCGTCGGCCATGTATGTCGTGGCCTGCTCGTGCCGTGGAACGATCAGGCGCACGGCCGGCTCGTCCCGCAGCGCGGCAACGATGCCGTAGATCTGTATGCCCGGGATACCGAATACGACGTCGACGTCTTCCCTTACGAGCGATTTCGCGAGGGCTGCTCCTCCGCTCATCTTGATCATGACTCACCTGCTCCCATGCCGATGGACTCAATGGCAAGCTTGCGGGCATTATACGCACCTGCGCCGGAGCGGGCATCAGCGCTCCGCCGCGGCCGGCCGGTGATATAATGCCGTCGCCGGCGGCCCGTGGGGCATTCCGGCTGGTATGCTCCGGCCCCGATCGACGCTCCGGGAGGCGGACATGAACGTCGGCGTCTGCAAGATGACCCTGCAGCTCCCAGAGAACCAGAGCCTCAAGGGCAAGCGGCGGGTGATCGGCTCGCTCTGCGACCGGGTGCACAGGAAGTTCAACGTGTCGATCGCCGAGGTCGGCGACAACGACTCGTGGCAGATGGCGACGCTCGGGGTCGCGCTGGCAACCAACGACGGCAGACACGCCAGCGAGATGCTGTCCAGGGTGGTCTCGTTCGTCGAGAACAGCAGGGACGATTTCGTGCTGGTAGGCTGCGAGCAGGAGACGGTCTCGGGGTTCTAGCATGTCGGGCCCGGGGTCAATTGCGGACGGAGGATACGCAGGCGGGTAGCGGTCACCCTCACCCCAGCCCCCGTATCGAAGTACGGGGCAGGCTCTCTCCCGTCAAGGGAGGGGGGGTAATAGGAAACGAGGAGGCGAGCTTATGGGCGGACAGTTCGACGGCAAGGTTGCGCTGGTGACGGGCGGCAACGCGGGCATTGGCGAGGCGTCTGCGCTTTTGTTCGCCCGCGACGGCGCGAAGGTCGCCATATCGGCGAGGCGAGCGACGGAGGGCGAGCGGGTCGTCAACAAGATCCGCGACGCCGGCGGCGAGGCCGTCTTCATCCAGACGGACATGGCCGACCCCGAGCAGGTCGAGGCAATGGTCGAGACGACCGTGTCGACGTTCGGCGGGCTCGACTACGCCTTCAACAACGCGGGCATCGTGCTCGACGTGGGGCTCACCCACGAGCACACCGAGGAGCACTGGGACTCGACCATCGACATCAACATGAGGGGCCTGTGGCTCTGCCTCAAGTACGAGATACCCCGGATCATCGAGCGGGGCGGCGGCGCGGTCGTCAACAACTCGTCCGGGGCGGGCATACAGGGCGGCGAGGGACGCATGGTCTACCGCGTCAGCAAGGCGGGCGTCAACAGCATGACGCGCACGGCGGCGCTCGAGTACGGCCGCGACGGCGTCCGCGTCAACGCGGTGCTGCCCGGCGCCATCCATACGCCCATCCTCGACAGGATGGAGATCGCGACGCCCGGCATATCGGACGAGATACACGGACGCATGGTGGTGGGCCGCATCGGCACTCCACAGGAGGTCGCCGAGGGCGTGGTCTGGCTGTGCTCGGACGCGGCGTCCTTCGTCAACGGCGTGATGCTGTGCGTCGACGGCGGCACCACCGCGGGCCGCTTCTACCCACTGGAGGACTGAGCCATGGCAGCACAATTCGACGGCAAGGTGGCGCTGGTCACCGGCGGCAACGCGGGCATCGGCAAGGCGACGGCGCTGCAGTTCGCCCGCGAGGGCGCCAGCGTGGTGATCGCCGCGAGGCGGGCCGACGCCGGGGAAGAGACGGTCGCGGAGATACGCGACGCGGGCGGCGAGGCGATATTCGTCCGCACCGACGTGTCGAAGACCGACGACGTGAAGAACATGGTCGACACCACAGTCTCGACCTACGGCAGGCTCGACTACGCCTTCAACAACGCGGGCATCGTGCTTGACCGCGGGCGGACGCACGAGCACACGCTGGATGACTGGAACCAGACGATCGACATCAACCTCAAGGGCCTGTGGCTCTGCGTCAAGTACGAGGTGATGGTGATGCTCGACCAGCGCGGCGGGGCCATCGTCAACGACGCCTCCACGTCCGGGCTCGTCGGCGGAATGGACAGGACGGCCTACCGCGTCAGCAAGGCGGGCGTCATCATGATCTCCAGGACGGCCGCCGTGGAGTACGCCAAGAAGGGCATCCGCGTCAACTGCGTCTGCCCCGGCACCATCCACACGGCCATCCTCGACCGGATGATCGCCGAGGACCCGGGCCTGCTGGAGCGGGCGTCGGACCAGGAGGAGATGGGCCGCGTCGGCCAGCCGGAGGAGGTCGCCGAGTGCGTCGTCTGGCTCTGCTCCGACGCCGCGTCCTTCGTCAACGGCCACGTGATGCCCATAGACGGCGGATTCATGGCCACCCGCCTGAGCTATTAGGCAGGGGGACGTGTTGACGGCCACTGAGGGCACGTGCGCAGACTGTGGACGCAGCGTCTACTACCCTGCAACGCTGTACCTGGACGGGCGCTGCGAGGGCTGTAGCGCTACTCTATGAACGAAGATTCGGGGCGCAGTTGGCAGGACGAAGCCGCCCGTTGGATGGAGCGGCACCCACCCAGAGGCAGGGCCGGATGCATCGGGGCCGTGGCCCTAGTCACGCTGCTTCTGACGCTCGTGCTTTTCCTTGCATGGTGTAACGCAGGCGAAGAAGAAGAACGTGAGCAGCGGTGGACCGATGCGTTCAGGTCGGCGTCTGCTACCGCGACCGCTGAGGCTCAGTGCGAACGCGACCTTGCTAGGGGGCTGCGGCAAGAGTGCCCTTAAAGGACTCTCTGTTGGTACCCAAGTATATAATCCCCTACCGAAGGGTCGCACGCAACGCAACCGAGCCGGGCAGCCACCGACTCTGAACATATACACGGAGAAAATCACATGACCGAGGCGATAAACATAGGCTCCAGGCTGGAGCTGTTCGTAGACGACCACATCGTCGACAGGCTGTCCGAGGCGGACCGGACGATGCACCGGCCCGTCCCGCGGGACGTGTCGCTGACCTTTGACCGGCCGTGGGAGGGCAATAGCTGCAACTACGTCTCGGTCATCAGGGACGGCGGCGTCTACCGCATGTTCTACCGCGCCGCGCAGGTCGACTACACGCAGGGCGCGATGACCCCGATTCACTCCTTCGTCTGCTACGCGGAGAGCGCCGACGGCATAAGCTGGGAGCGGCCGTCGCTCGGCCTGGCGGAGTTCGAGGGCTCGAAGGACAACAACATCATCTGGGACGGCCTCGGCACCACGACCTTCTCCGTCTTCCTCGACGGTAACCCCAGCTGCGATCCGGACACGCGCTACAAGGGGTTCGTCGCCGGGAACCCCAACAGGAGGGGCCTCTATCCGATGGGCTCGCCCGACGGCCTGCACTGGCGAATGCTGCGGGACGAGCCGATCATCACCGACGGCGCATTCGACTCCCACAACCTGGCGTTCTGGGACTCCGTGCTCGGCGAGTACCGGGAGTACCACCGCGACTTCCGGCCGGGCCGCGACTCGCGCGGCAACCGAAACGGCCGCGACATCAAGACCGCAACGTCCAAGGACTTCCTCGATTGGCCCGATCCGACGTGGCTCAACTACTCGCCGGGCCGCGTCAGCGAGCTCTACACCAACCAGGTCATCCCTTACTACCGGGCGCCCCACATCCTCCTCGGCTTCCCGACGCGCTACATCGACCGCGGCTGGACCGAGTCCGCTAAGAGGCTGCCCCAGGTCGACTACAGGCAACTGCGCGCCAGCAGCAGCGAGCGCGAGGGCACCGCGGTGACCGACGGCATGCTCATGTCAAGCCGCGACGGGCTCAACTTCGACGTCTGGCCAGAGTCGTTCATCCGGCCGGGACTCTGGGACAGCGGCGGCTGGTTCTACGGCGACAACTACCAGAACTGGGGCCTGATCGAGACGGCCTCGAACCGCGAGGGCGCGCCGGACGACATCTCCGTCTACGTCACCGAGACGCACGAGCAGATGGAGCTGACCGAGCGCCTGCGGCGCCACACGCTGCGCGTAGACGGCTTCGTATCCGTCAGCGCCAGGCTGAGCGGCGGGCAGATGCTGACGCACCCGCTCGTTTTCGACGGCGGGCGACTCGTGCTGAACGTCTCTACGTCGGCCGTGGGCGACGTGCGCGTCGAGATCCAGGACGCCAACGGCCACGCGCTCGAGGGCTTCGGGCTCGACGACTGCGACGAGGTCTACGGCGACTCGCTGGAGCGCGCCGTGACCTGGAACGGAAGCGAGGATGTCTCCGCCCTCGCGGGCACGCCGGTCCGCCTCCGGTTCCTGCTCCGCGACGCCGACCTGTACTCGCTGCGATTCGAGTAGCTCACCGGACCCGGACCGAACGTCACAGCCCTTCCGCGTAGGCCGAGTGGAAGGTATCCACGCCCGCACGGAAACTCCCGTCCGTGCCCCGGACGATGGCTACCGGGCTCGCGAAGCTGGCGAACCCTCCCTCGAGGTGGTTGTCGTCGATGACGTAGACGCAGTGTCCGCGCCTCTCGAGCTCGGCGACCGTCTCGGAGGGCATTCGCGGATCGACACTCGTGACCGGCAGCGAGCAGTCCACGCGGGGCGAGTCTATCGCCTGCTGCGGGCCCATGCCGAAGTCCACGACCTTGGAGATGGTCTGGGTCACGCAGTTCGTTATGCGGCGCCCGCCCGACGCCCCAACCGCCATCCGTACGCCGTCCTGGCCCAGCACCAGCGCGGGGGTCATGTTGTTCAGCGGGTACTTGCCCGGCATGATCGAGTTCACGCGGCCGGGAACAGGGTCGAACCACATCATCCCGTTGTTCATCGCCACGCCCGTGCCCTTCGGCACGAACCCGGAGCCGAAGCCGGACATCAGCGTGTTGGTGAGGGAGACGGCGTTGCCATCCTCGTCCATCGCACAGAGATGCGTCGTGCCTGAGTCGAGCATCGGAGCGCTTGCCGGCAGCCTCTCGCCGGGGACGCCGTCATCGAAGGCCCACGGGTCTCCCGGCTCGATCTCACCGAGTCGCTCCGGGTCGATGGCGCCCCGACGCAACCGGGTATAGCCGTCGGATACCAGGCCCTCCCACGGGGCGTCGACGAAGGCCGGGTCCGCCATGTACGCGTACCGGTCCGCGTAGGCCAGGCGTGCCGCGCAGATGTAGGCGTGTAGCGCATCCGCGGAGTTGTGGCCCATCGAGACGACGTCGAACCCGTCCATCATGCGCAGCGTCATGGCGGACGTCGCGCCGGCGCAGGCGAATGGCGGCACCCGCACGGTATGTCCGGAGTACCCGAACTCCATCCCGGCGTCCCATACGAAGGGGCGATATTCTGCAAAGTCTCTCTCCGAGACTATCCCGCCGTTCGCCCGGATGTCGGACGTGATGGCGCGGGCGATATCGCCGGAGTAGAAGGCGCTGCGCCCATCTCGGCCGATGGTCTCCAGCACGTCGGCAAGCTCCGGCTGCCGGAGAAGGGCCGGCGCGGTCGCGGAGGCGGTAGGCAGCCCACCGCCGGGCATGAATATGCCGCGCAGCTCGTCGAAGGCCAGCAGCCGGTTGGCCGCGAGTCCCAGCGAGTAGATGTTGTGCCAGCCGGGCGAATGGCCATCGCGCGCCAGGTCGACCGCCGGCGCCACCACGTCCGCCAGCGGCAGCCTGCCGAGTAGCCTGTGGGCCTCGCAGAGCCCGGCCACGGCGCCCGGCACGGCGATCGACCTCGGGCCTTCGAGATTCTCGTCGCCGACCACGCCGGCCCAGCCGAAGCCACCCACGGAGGCCACGCCCGACAGTTCGTACATGTCCGGGCGGGCGCCGAGCGGGCCCTTCATCGGGAACCCTACCACCCCTCCCTTCTCACCCACCTGGTAGACGAGATAGCCGCCTCCGCCCACGCCGCTCGACGCGGGTTCGACGACGCCGATGGCGAAGCAGGCAGCGACCGCGGCGTCCACCGCGTTGCCTCCCATATCGAGCATCTGCACGCCCGCCCTGGTGGCGTGAACGTCCTTGGTCGCTACCATCCCGCGAGAGGCGCGAGCTTCGGTCTTGCTGATAGTCGTACGGGTCGGTACCGCGGTCGTCATGGTGCCCCTCCCGGGGAGTCTGGGGTCTTCGGACGGTTCCAGGTGCTCAACCTGGCGCAACGAGCAGGGGAAGGCCTTTGGCCGGCAGGCTGATGGTACACTGCCGGAGCGCTTCCTCACCAAGGCAGGATAGGAGTGGCATGGGACTCAGACCACCCCGAAGTCGCCTGCCATGCGCTCCGGACGAACGCTGGTCCCCATTGGTGACCCCTGGCGCCGGGGTTCACGGCATGGCAGTGCTACGCTGCCTCAGCGGCGAGTATCGAGGGCGCGCGTACTCCAGCGACGCTCCGGCGGTACAATCCCAGCCATGGACGTCGACGGCTTTCTTGGTGATCTGGAGGCGCTGCCGGGGTAAGACGGGGAGATCGCGTACCTACGGTCGATCCCCGAACGCGATGCGACGTACGAGGAGCCGCGGGAGCCGTCGAGCGCGCCCACCCGCTCTGGTTCGATTGCTGATATCCTCGATCAGCCCCGCAACGGACATCCTCACTGAGTTTGAGAAGTCGACGAAGAGGCTGGGCTTGGTATGCTGGGAGCATCAAGGCCAGGGGACGGCCCTCCGGTAGGAGCGTGGTGATGGAGGTAATGTGAACGAGCCGACGACGGAACAATGGCGTGACCTGCACACGTCGTTCAGGGAGTTCTGCCTGGCCACGCCGTGGCAATGGCTGGGCGACACCGAACCCGTGGCCATCGAGCATCCGACTGAGGAGTACACGGGCTACTGCGCCGTCATGGGCAGCGCGGGGTACGAGTACGGCCTGGCTGTCCTTCTGGGCGACGAAGGGCTGTCTGCCTACATGGCCCTGATGACGGACGAGATCGAGCCTGAGTCCACGGACGCCCTCATTCGAATGAACGCCCTGTCAGCCATACTGGCCGACAGAGAAAACCTGGATGCCCGGGACCGGGCCATAGTCAAGAGCCTTGGCATCAGGTACCGGGGAAGGGGCAGGTGGCCCCTCTTTCGGACCACCACCCCGGGGTACGCGCCGTGGTACCTGGATGCGGACGGGGCCGCCTTCCTCACGACGGCGATCGGAAACGTCATGGACGTGGTGTCCAGGGTGGCGAGCGGCGAGATGGCCCTGTACTCCGATACCGACCCCAGCCTCATCCTGACCCGTGTCTTCAGGGAGGGCGCGTGGCACGATGAGTGGAAGCCGTTCAAGCCGCCCCCTCCACCTGCCGCTCTCCCCGCCTATCCCGATCCGGAAAGGCTCCGGCGGATGGCCCAGTCGCGGCCGGTCGGACAGCAGGTATGGGAATTGAGCATCGTCCTTATTCCCGCGCCGACCCAGGACGAGCCAGGCACTCGACCGTATTACCCGACGGTCGTCCTCGCCGTCGACGCGGATACCGGGTTCATACTGAGCACGAATGTCCTGGGCGCCGGTCCAACGGTGACGGAGCGCCAGGGCCAGCTGGTGGAGCTGCTGGAGACTGCCGACATGCTGCCATCGGAGATCGTGGTCGACACGGCGGCGACTGCCCGTCTGGTCGAGCCGATCACCGATGTCGTCGGCCTCAGGCTCTCTACCGGGAAAACGCCCGCCCTGGACGAGGCGAAGGCCGCGTTGATGGCCTACATGGGCTGAACCTCGCGCTTGGGCCATGTCTCAGGAATCGCCCCACGACCCGGTCGGCCGACGGCTGACACCACCCGCTCTCCCAGAGTAATGGCGCTGCTCTCCGCCCTCGCCGGCAACCCGATACGCCTGCGCTTCCTTCTTCGCAACGCCGGCCTGTACTCGCTGCGATTCAAGTGCTAATGTCCTTGATCATCCCCGCATCGATTGCTGGCGCCGCTTGGGGCTGCCGTCGTATGTCGTACTTGCGCTGCCCGCCATGCGTCTAGAGTCCATGGTCGAGAGCGTTACTGCGGAGGGAGAGTACCAATCTTGACTACCGGCTCCGTGGCCGCTTTGCCGAAGGCGGACATACACCTGCATGCGGAAACGAGAGCGCGTGTCGACCGCCTGCTCTCGGCGCGCGAGGGCAGGAGCGCGTACGACTGGCGGGCCTGGGTCCGGAGGCTTCAGCAGGTACCACCAGGCATGCCGAGGCTTGAGGCCATAAAGGGCGAACTCGAGGTGGACGATCTCGACAGGCTTGCAAAGTGCCACTTCGTCGAGTGGGTCTCCGACGCCATGTACGACGCCGCGCGAGACGGTGCGGTCCTCGTCGAGATACGTTTCGGCGCGGAGTGGGTGAAGTGGCCCGATCTCATGCCAAGATTCCAAGAGGCCGAGCGGCAGGTCCAGAGCAGCTATGCGGACTTCTGCGCCGAGGTCATCATGTCAGGCGTACGGACGCCGCAGCCGGACGTGATGGATACCTGTCTGGATGCGCGAAAAGCTGGCCTCGCCGGGATCGACCTCTTCCCGGCTCCCTACGAACGGGAAGCCGACCCGGCTGAATGGAAGAAGCTCTACTCCTGGGCGGAGCGGGCGGCTGACGTCGGGCTGGGCATCACCGTGCACGTCGGTGAGTTCTCGCCCGCAAATGTGCAAAGCGCTCTGCGTGTTCCCGGGGTTTCCCGCTTGGGACACGCCGTACACGCCGCATTCGATACCGATCTGTTGGACCAGTTGGGCAAGGCGGGCGTCACGGTGGAGTGCTGCCTGACTTCGAACGTCGTACTAGGGGCGGTCCCGGCACTGGAGCGTCACCCGATAAGGACATTCGTGGACGCCGGTATCCCAGTGACGCTCAGCTCAGACGATCCTGTCAGCCTGAATACCACCATCGGCAGGGAGTACGAGTTGGCGGCCGGCCTCGGGTTCGATGCGCTGGACCTGCTCGGGTTCACCCGCGACGGCATCTCGTCCTCGTTCACTTCAGCCGAGCGGAAGGCATCAGTTCTGGCGCGGATTGAGCGGGCCGAAGTTGCGACAGCAACGCGTAACGAGATGCTCGCGCAGCCCTGACCATCCCGCGCCGGTACAATTGCCGCCATGGACGTTGCCTGCTTTCTTCGTGACCTGGAGGCGCTGCCGGGATACGCGGACCAGATCGCGCACGTGCGGTCGATACCCGAACGGGAGGCGGAGTTCGGGGAGCCGCGCGAGCCGCTGAACGCGCCGGTCCTGGGCGCCCTCCGGGGCGTCGGGATCGAGTCGCTGTACTCGCACCAGGCCGCGGCGGTCGACGCCGTGCGGGACGGGCACAACGTCATCGTCTCGACGCCCTCGGCGAGCGGCAAGAGCCTGTGCTACCACCTGCCGGTGCTGGACGCGCTGACGCGGGACAGGTCGGCGAGGGCGCTGTACCTCTTCCCCACCAAGGCGCTTGCGCGGGACCAGGCCCGGGGCATCGACGACCTGGCGCCATCCGGCCGCATCCGCCACGACGTCTTCGACGGCGACACGCCGGTGCGGGACCGGGCCCGCATCCGCAGGAGCTCGCGGCTGCTGATCTCCAACCCGGACATGCTGCACCGGGGCATCCTGCCGAACCACCAGGCGTGGTACGACCTGCTGCGGCGGCTGCGGTTCGTCGTCGTGGACGAGGCGCACGCGTACCGTGGCGTGTTCGGCTCGCAGGTCGCCAACGTGCTGCGGAGGCTGCGCCGGCTGTGCGGCCGGTTCGGCGCCGACCCGCAGTTCATCATGTGCTCGGCGACGCTGGCGAACCCCGGCGAGCACGCCGAGCGCCTGGCGGGCCTGCCGTTCAGGGTCGTGGACGTCGACGGCTCGCCGTTCGGAGGCAAGGAGTTCGTGCTCTGGAACCCGCCGATGACCGACGAGTCGAACGGCGAGCGGCGGAGCGCGCTCCACGAGGCGGCGCTGCTGCTGTCGGAGCTGGTGCTCAGGGACGTGCGGACGCTCGCGTTCGTACGCAGCCGGCAGGCCGCCGAGCTGCTTACGGTCTGGGCGAGGGCGCGGCTGCGGGAGCTCGACGCGGCCAGGTCGGGCCGCGTCGCGGCCTACCGGGGCAGCTACCTGCCTGAGGACCGGCGGCGCGTCGAGTCCGACCTGTTCGAGGGCCGGCTGACCGGGCTCGCGGCCACGAGCGCGATGGAGCTGGGCATCGACGTCGGCGACCTCGACGCGACGGTGCTGGCGGGCTACCCCGGCAGCATAGCGAGCACGTGGCAGCAGGCGGGCCGGAGCGGGCGCCGCGGCGGCCGCGCGCTCAGCGTGCTGGTGGCGCAGGACGACCCGCTCGACCAGTACCTCGTGCGGCACCCGGAGTCGTTCCTCGGGCGGGCCCACGAGAGCGCGAGAATATCTCCCGGCAACCCGTACGTGCTGAAGCCGCAGCTCCTGTGCGCCGCCTACGAGGCGCCGCTGATCGCGGAGGACGCGGAGCTGTTCGGCCCCGACTTCGAGACGCTGGCCGACGAGCTGGAGTCGGACGGCTTCCTGCAGGCGCGGCGGGGCCGCCGGCACCTGCCGGCCCACGTCGAGTACCCATCGGGAGAGGTCGACATCCGGTCCAGCTCCGGCGGGTATTTCACGCTGGTCGACGACGAGTCCGGCGCGGTGCTGGAGACGGTCGACGAGTCGACGGCCTTCACGCAGCTATACCCGGGCGCCGTCTACCTGCACCAGGCGGAGGAGTTTCTCGTCTCGGAGCTGGACATGGAGACGCGGACCGCCTATGCGCGGCCGACCGACGTCCCCTACTACACGCAGGCGCGCCAGGTCGGCGAGACGCGCGTGCTGAACGTCTTCTCGAACAAGCCGGTCGGGTCGTCCAGGGTGTACCTGGGCGAGATAGCGGTCTCGACGACCGTGGTCGCCTTCAGCCGGCGCTCACGCACGACGCACGAGGCGCTGGGCGAGGAGCCGCTGGACCTGCCTACGCAGAGCTACGACACGGTCGCGCTGTGGCTGGACGTCCCGGCCGACACGCTGGCGGCGATACGCTACGAGCGAGGCGACCTGGCGGGTGGGCTGCACGCGATGGAGCACGCGGCCATCGGCCTGCTGCCGCTGTTCGCCCTCTGCGACCGCAACGACATCGGCGGCCTGTCGACGCCGCTGCACCCGGACACGGACCGGCCGCAGGTCTTCATCCACGACGGCCACCCCGGAGGCGTCGGCATCTCGGAGCGCGGCTACGAGATGATCGAGGAGCTGTGCGAGGCGACCATGACAGCCATCCTGGAGTGCCCGTGCGAGTCGGGCTGCCCGAGCTGCGTCCAGTCGCCCAAGTGCGGCAACAACAACCACCCGCTCGACAAGGCCGTAGCGGTGCGGCTGCTCAGGGATATCCTGTACGGCCCGCCCCGCAGGGGGCCGGCGGGGCAAGCGTCTGAACCATGAGTCGTGGAGTTTTGGTGATGGAGATGATCGGTCGCTCAGCCTCGGCCGTTGTACAATGCTCACGCACTCATGAATCCTCGTCTTGTCGAGCGTAGGAGGCAAGGCGCACGCACGCCGCGTCTCCCGATCCCTCAACCCGAATAATCCTGAGAATTCGACACAGGAGGGAGGCCTATGACCAGCGGTGAGACTGTGACCTTGACTCGCCAGGAGTACGACGCTCTCGTCGAGCGCAACAGCGAGCTCGAGGACTTGCTGGCCGCCCGGAAAGCGGATGACGGTGTGCGGATCCCTCACGCGGTAGCGCTGGACATCATGCGGGGGAAGGGTCCCGTCCTGGCGTTTCGGAGCCACCGGGGCATGACCCTGAGGGAGCTGTCCGAGAGGACGGGCATCGCCGCCGGGTACATCTCCGAAATCGAGCGCGGGCTCAAACCGGGATCGGCCTCGGCACTGGCCCTCATCGCGAGTGCGCTCGGCACGACGATCGACGCCCTGGTGAACGAATAGACGAGGGCCTTTGCCGGATCGGTTCCCCCCTGCGCGGGGACGACGGCTCTCGAGCCTTAGCCCGAGTGGGAAATACTGGCCATAAACCTCTCGACGTAACATCTTCGCGAAGGAGTAACCATGGCCCTTCCTAACGAGTTCCGATTGCAGAAGTTCACGAGGCGGGAGTTCCGGCACGCGCGTGAAGAGGGCAAGTTCGACGTTGCCGTCGTGGCGACCGGTAGCATCGAGCAGCACCTCGAACACCTCGCCTTCGAGCAGGACATCGCGAGCAGCACGCGCGTCGCGGAGATGGCCTCCGAGCGGCTGTACCCGCAGGTCGTCCTTGCCGTGCCCATCAACGTGGGTATCGCCGAGCACCATATGCACTCCGTCGGCACCCTGACGGTGAAGCCGAGCACTTGGCTGGCCGTCGTCTTCGACACCGTGGAGACGCTCATGCGACACGGCATCCGCAAGGTCCTCATCCTCAACGGGCATGGGGGCAACCGCCGTCCGATCTACGGGGTCATGAGCCAGTGGCAGATGTACTTCGACCGCGAGCACGGCGATGTCGACCTGCGGTTCCATAACTACTGGGACGTGCTGACCCACGAGATCGTCAACTCCATCCAGTCCAACCCAGGCTATCCAAGTCACGCCCGCGAGTTCGAGACCTCCATGGCGATGCATCTCTTCCCCGAGAACGTGCGCGTCGACGATATTCCGCATTCCGACGACGAAGGGGCGGCCTCCGCCACAGCCGACAAGGGGCGTCAGCTCACCGAGAATACCGTCGACGGAGTCGTCGAGCTTATCGAGGGCATGATCGCCGGCGATACCGACGCCAGCCCCACTCCAAGCCTCAACATACCGAAGCGATAGAGCGCCCGGCCTTTAGTTCCAGTTGCCGCGCCTCTCCCTGCGGGAGGTCATTTGCATCTTGTCCCATCCGACTGTTTTCGGTCCTATCCCGGCGTAACTTGACAATAACGCACGGAAATGCCCCATAGAAGTGACTGGGCGGGAAGCATCAGGGAGAGTATCAGCGCAGTCGAGTCCGCTGCACGGCAACTCGATCCCAAAGCATCCAGAGCCTTGGGCCCGGGGTTGACGTCCCTCGAGAGCCGCCAAGCGCTTCATCCGGCGTTTAAGGGAGCATTCACAAAGCTCTACGCATACACATCGGACGAGCAGGGCATTCGCCATGCCCTGTTGAACCAGTCCAGCGCTAACGTGGGGTTGGACGAGGCAGTGTTCATGTTGGGTGCGTGCGCATCATTCGCCAGCTTCCTGTGGCGCAAGCACGCGTCGCCAGAATCAGCATAGCCGCCCTCAGCCAGGAAGCCCATCAAGGACGGATCAGCCCAATGACTCTCTTGTATGACGAGGATGTCTGGCCCGCAAACCCCCTGTCGGCCACGCCAGCCGTCCGAATCCGACCGAGCACGACTCGCTTCTTCGCAGCCCAGGCATCCACGACCTCCTGATCGGCCGCTACCTTCCCAAGGATCATCGGCTTCGCGGCAACGACCGGGGTGGGCGATTGGGCGAACCGCGCGGCTTGTTGGGTATGGGGGCCTGTGATATGCTGGCCGGCGTCGGGGTGTGGCGCAGTTTGGTAGCGCACCTGCATGGGGTGCAGGGGGTCGCTGGTTCGAGTCCAGTCACCCCGACCACTCACGACGCCGCGCCCGCGAGAGCTCTCGTCACGTGCCGCTCCGGCCCTTCCAACGCATCGAATCACGCCTGATTATCCCGGCAGACGCACGTTGACGACGGACGCTCCCAACACCTTCACGCTGATCAAGGCCGCCCGGCTGCTCGACGGCGCCGGCGGCCGTCCAATAGACAACGCCGCAGTGCTGGTCGAAGGCGGGACGATACGCGCGGTCGGACGGCAGGCCGACGTCGCGGCGCCGGAGGCCGCGCCGGTGGAGGTCCTCGACTTCGGCGACCGGACTCTGATGCCGGGGATGGTCGACTGCCACACCCATAACAACGGCTTCGGCGACGGCCGCGTAGGCGACTCGGTTGCCGAGCTCCCCGACGAGGTGCTGACGCTGCAGTCGGCCCGCAACGCGCGCATATCGCTGCTGTCGGGCGTCACTTCGGTCCGCGAGAACGGGCCGAAGAACATGACGATGTTCAGGCTGCGTGACGCTGTGCGCGAGGGACGAGAGATCGCGCCGCGCATGGTCCTCTGCGGGCGGCCGATCTCGATCATCGGCGGCCACATGTGGTACTTCGGCTCCGAGGTCACCGGCCCGACCGAGGCGAGGGCCATGGCGCGACAGCTCATCAAGGAGGGCGCCGACTACCTCAAGATTACCGCTACCGGCGGGAGCACCCTGACGTCTCACAGGCTGCGCCCGGCGTTCGACGTCGACGAGCTGAACGCCATCACGGGCGAGGCGCGCAAGTTCGGCAGGCTGACGGCCACGCACTGCCTCTCCGCCCAGGGCATCGTCAACTCGCTCGACGCGGGCGTCGACATGATCATCCACTGCGTCTTCAAGGAGCCCGACGGCTCAGACAACTTCAGGCCGGAGGTCGCCGAGCGCATCGCCGAGCAGGGCGCCTGGGTCAACCCCACCCTCCACGTCATGAGGGCGCGGGGATGGTCGCTCGGTTACGTGCGGGAACGCCGTCCGCTGACGCCGGGCGAGCAGGCGCTGCTCGACCAGCACGAGCGCGACTTCGAGACCCACCTCGACCACTGCAGGCGGATGATCGACATGGGCGTGAAGATGATCACCGGCTCCGACTCGTCGTGGGGCGACTACCAGCTCGGCAACACCCCGTACGAGACTGAGTGCCTCGTGACGGCCGGGCTCTCCCCGTCGCGGGGCGTCGCTTCGGTGACGGGCGAGGCGGCGAGATCGCTGGGCCTCGACGGCGTGACCGGCACGCTCGAGCCGGGCAAGGCCGCCGACATGATCGTCGTCGACGGCGACCCGTCCGAACGCATCGAGGACCTGTGGAACGTCGACGAGGTTTTCCTCGCGGGCCGGCGCATCGACCGAGGCTCGGCGGAGTCGCTCGCGTCGCTCCGCCAGCACCCGCCGGGCGGCGTATAATGGGACGCCACACCCACAGGAGGCTCCCATGACGAACGGCGACGGCGGTTTCACGCTCATCAGGGCCGCGCGGCTGATCGACGGCAGGGGCGGCCCGCCGGTGGAGCGCGGCGCCGTGCTCGTGGAGAACGGCCGCATCACCGCGGTCGGCGCCGAGGAGGCGGTCGTCCCTCCGGAGGGGGCGCCCGTCGTGGAGCTCGACTACGAGGACAAGACTGTTCTGCCGGGTCTGGTCGACTGCCACGTGCACCTGATCGGCATCGGCGACGGCCGGATGGGCGACGAGCTCACCACCCTGCCCGACGAGGTGCTGACGCTGCAGGCGGCGCGCAACGCCCGGGCCCACCTCTACTCCGGCGTCACGACGGTGCGTGACTGCGGCGCCAAGAACCGCACGACCTTCCTGCTGCGCGAGGCCGCCGAGATGGGCATCACGCCGGCGCCGAGGCTCGTGCTCGCGGGCCGTCCGGTGGCGATAATCGGCGGCCACCTGAGCTACTTCGGCATCGAGGCGACGGGCACCGTGGAGTGCCGCGCCGCCGTGCGCCAGCTTGTCAAGGAGGGCGCCGACTTCATCAAGATCACGGCGACCGGCGGCAGCACCCGCACCTCGCACCCGCTGCGGCCGTCGTTCGACGTCGACGAGCTGACGGCGATCGTCGAAGAGGCGCACAAGTTCGGCAAGCACGCCGCCGCGCACTGCGTCTCGTCGGAGGGAATGGTCAACGCGCTGGAGGCCGGGATCGACACGATCATCCACGGCTACCACAGGGAGCCGGACGGCTCCTTCCAATACCGGCCCGAGATCACGGAGCGCATCGCGGAGGACGGCGTCTTCGTCAACGCGACGCTGCACCAGGGCCGCGACGCCGAGGACAACCTCGTCCGCAAACAAGAGACGGTCGGCCTCACCGCCCGCGAGCAGAGGCAGCTCGGCGAGATGCGGGGCAAGAACGACGTCATCTTCGAGCACGCCGCGTGGATGAGAGAGGCGGGAGCGCGGCTGGTGGCCGGATCGGACGCTTCGTGGTCGTGGTACAAGCTGGGCGACTTCCAGAGCGAGGTCTCAGCGCACATCGACACGGGGATGTCGCCGATGGAGGCGATCGTGTCGGCGACGAGCGACTCGGCGCGCTCGTGCCGGATCGACGACGAGGTCGGCAGCCTCGAGCCGGGCAAGCAGGCCGACATTCTCGTAGTCGATGGCGACCCGTCGGCCGACATCGAGGCGCTGCGCGACGTCGTCGACGTCTTCCAGGACGGACGCCGGGTGGACCGGGAGAACCGGATATAGGCAGTCCGCGAGTCAGCGAGGGGTAGTGACATGCGACTCACCGAGCTCGAGGTCAACCGCTTCCGCACGTTTGGCTACCTGGCCTTTCCCGGCCACTTCGCCGACGATATCGGCGACATCACGGACGCTTTCGAGAAGGTCTGGGCCGACCACGGCGGCGGGCACGACGGCCGGCCTCACGACCACAAGCACAGGTCGGCGCTCGTGCCGTTCATCGACCAGGACGAGTACCTGTCCTCGCTGATCGACGACCCCCGCATCGAGAGCGTCGTCGCGTCGCTGCTGGGGGACGACTTCAACTACACGGGCAGCGACGGCAACTTCTACGTCGGCGACACGCAGTGGCACTCGGACGGGTACCTGGACAAGAAGTACACGTCGATCAAGATCGCCTTCTACCTGGACACGGTCGACAGGGACAGCGGCTGCCTGCGGGTGATCCCCGGCAGTCACCACTACGGCGACGCCTTCGCGGAGGACCTGCACCGGGCCGCTCCGCGGTCTGCCGACTCGGACCCCGAGGGCGCCTGGGGCCTGACGGGCGCGCACGTCCCCGCGGTGCCGTTGGAGTCGGAGCCGGGCGACATGGTGCTGTTCAACCACGGCGTCAAGCACGCGTCGTTCGGCGGCGGGACGCGCCGGCGTATGTTCACGATCAACTTCCAGGAGCGCTACGCCGAGGAAGACCTGCCCGCGCTGCGCGAGGAGGTAGCCAACCTTTCGAACTTCTGGGCCACGCGGGCCTACGGCGAGACGATGATCCGCACCGCCGGCCCAGACCGGATGCGGCACCTCGAGCAGCGGCTGGAGAACGACGACCTGCTCGCGGAGCGCTCCCGGCAAGCGCGCGAGGAGATGGGCGAGCCCAGCCGCGGCGGCGGCCAGTTCGACAAGGCGCAGCAGATGTAGCGCTCGACAGAGCCGAACGCCCCACGGCGGCGCACTAAACCCCGGGCGCAGGGCTACAGGGCACCAGGACAGAGTCGGAAGATTCGGCCGTGTTGAGGCCGTCGCTCGTCGGGGCGTTCTCGCAGGTCATGATATGCTTGCGCCACTTCCCAAGGGAAGAACCGCCGTGGCTGATCCGCTCGAAGAACAAAGGGGCCCCGTCGCAAGCCCGGTGCTGCCGGGCCGAACACGCCTCCTCCTCCACCCGGGCCATCGCTGGACTGACGATGCGGGTGAAACGTGGACTCTCGAAGACGCGTTGCCCATCGAAGTAATCGCCCGGCCGGAGGGTGTAGAGGCCGTCGCCTCAGGCGAAATGTGTGATGCGTTCGGGTCGGGAGAATCGACTGACGAGGCGCTGCGCGAGCTCCTAGCCCTGCTATCGGACACCCTTCAGTCCCTGGAGGAGCGCGAGGAGCGCCTGGGCGAGTCTGCTCTCCGTGAACTGGAGCTGCTCCGCAGGTTGGTTCGCCACCAGAACTGACGTGGACATCAGGCACCTTCAACGTGCCCTCCCGCGCAAGCTGAATGCAGTGGAAGACAGGCGCGCCCACCACGTCCTCTGGTATATGGCGGTCGGCGGCAAGGAGTACCTTGCCGCGAGGCATTCCCACTCGAGCAGTGGGCAACTCCCTCACTACATCGTCTCCGACACCGCAAGGCGACCCAGGCTGAAACGCTCCGAACTGGACGGCCTGGTCAACTGTCCTCTCAGCAGGAAACAGTTCCTGGACCTGTGGGAGGAGCGATCCTCGGGAGCTTAGCCCTACGGTGCGCTCTGCCTCAACGCCCCCACGGGAACGCCAGCGTCGGCGGGTTGGCGTAGCGGCGCATTGTCAGCTCGATCTCGGCGCCGGCGCCGGGGGCGAGTCGGACGGCAAAGCTGCTGCCCTCCACGTCCAGCGTGACGCCGCCGGCGCTGGCGGACGCGATGTCGTGCTCGGCGTAGGCCCCGCCCTGCACCACGACCGTGCGCGCCTCGACCTGGTTGACGTTCACCAGCGTGACCGAGGTCCCGGTGTCGGTCATGCGGGTCACCAGGGCGGCGACGTCCTCGGGGACTCCGGCGCGGCGGCGCTCGGGGTCGAAGTAGCGCAGGCGGGCGTGCAGCGGGTGCCCGTCCCTGCCCGTTGGCAGACCGCCCAGCATCAGCTCCGTCAGCGCAGCGGTTATGGCCGGCTGCAGGCTGTTCATGTCGTCCGACATGCGGGTGTCGGGCGAGGCGGTGTCCGCCCGGACGCCCTCCATCCTCGACCGCACCGTCTCCAGGTCGTTCTTGAGGGCGTCGACCGGGTAGTCCGGGTTGCGGCCGTCGAGGAAGTCCAGCCATCCGCTGTCGGTGACTCGGTGGCGGTCGGCGGCGTCCATCGACCAGTAGTAGACCTGCAGAGCGCCGTCGTCGAAGGGCTCCGCCCTGAACTCGTACCAGCCATCGTCACCGTGCATCTGCGGGTACATCCGCTTGCCGTCGACGGTCTTCGCGTTCGCGTTGACCGCGTCGATGACGCCGCGCCAGACGTCGACGTAGCGCCGGTCTCCGGTCATCAGCAGCGCGTTGGCGAAGCTGTACGGGGCGCGTCCCGTGGCGGACCTGCGGTGCGCGGTCTTCCGGCTGGCGGGATCGTAGACCGAGAAGCCCCAGCCGTACACGCCGCCGTACCACTTGCCGTCGCACTCGCCGCCGATGGAGCCGTCGAGCCCGATGTTGCTCGGGATGATGCCGTCGTTGGCCTCGGTGCGCTCGACCCAGGCGTCGATGTAGTCGACCAGCCAGTCGCGGTAGCGGTCCTCGCCGGTGAGCGCGTAGGCGTTGAAGGCGAGGGTGGTCGCGCCCATGTTGAGCGGATGGTCGCCGACGATGTCGTTGTAGTCCCGGAAGTGCAGGAGCATCTCCTCGAAGTCGCGCTCGCCGTGCCCAGGATCGAAGCGGCCCTCGATTTCGATCGGGTCTCCGGCCCAGTCGAGCGCCGTCGCCTTGCGCATGAGCGGGCCGCGGCTGCCGTTGAACATGCTGCGGATGACCCGGTGCTGCGGGTCGTAGTTGGGCGCGGACGGATCGTCGCCCATGTAGAAGCCGGCGAAGCGTCTCGTGCGGACCCGCAGCGCGTCGTCGTGCGGGTCGGACAGTCCCTGCAGGAAGAAGACGGCGAAGCCCTCGCCGTTGTGGAACCAGTCGAACATGACCGGGAATTCCTTGTAGTACATGCCGTCGCGGGCGAATGGCACCTCGGTCGTCTTCGCCTCGGTGTACTGCAGCAGGTGGCCCTCCCAGCCCTTCTTGTACAGCTCGAGGACGATGTCCGGCGCGCCGAGGGCGTGGAGCATCGTCCAGTTGAGCATGTTCTCCGCGGCGTCGTCGGGGCCGTCGTCGCCGCCCCACCGGGGGACGCAGAGCAGGTAGCCCCGGTCGTCGAAGTAGTGCTCGAAGAAGGCCTGGCAGGCGAGTGCTTCGTCGCGGAGCAGTGTCCGCTGGATCAGCGCCCACTCCGGCGGCGCCATGGGGGCATGTATGTCGATGGTGGTCGAACGCATCTGTACTCCTCGCTCAGCTGTTTTCCGCTGGATGTTACGCTGATTCGCGCGCCGACTCAATCGGCGCCCGCCCAGGACGCGCGGTTGACCGCCGCGGGGCGAATGTCGTAGCGTAGCGTCCAAGGTCGCCTTCGCCGGGTTGGCGGCGACGCTCGTGTCCCGCCGGCGATCGGGCCCTGGAGGAGGAATATGCGCAAGAGCCCGATAGCCTTTGCCCTGCCCCTCGCGGCGCTGTTTCTCCTGCTGGCGCAGGCGGCATGCGGCGACGGCACACCGGAAGCGACGGCGGTCCCGACGCCCACGCCGATCGAGGGTCCGCTGACCGAAGAGATCGTCATCGAGGTCGTGCAGAACTACCTCAACGCCAAGAGCGTGGCCTGCGCGGAGCTGCTGCTGCGCGGCGACTGGTCGGCGGAGCTCCTGGACCGCGGGCAGGAGTGGTATGTGAAGATGCAGGAGGACGGCGTGACGAAGAACCTGTGGTTCGTCGACCCGACGAGCCTGGTCGTCGTGCCCCGGCAGGGGCGGTGCTGATCCTCTCGAACAAGCAGGCGCCACGGGGGTGCGAGTAGATGGTCGACAGGATAGTTGCGAACTTAGAGGACGGCTACTCGGTCACGCGGATCGTACCGGCCACGCCGAAGCGGCTGTTCGAAGCCTGGGTCGACAGCCGCGAGCACGGCGACATGACCGGGAGCCGGGCGTCGATCGACGCCCGCGGCGGCGGGTCGGTCAGCCTGCTCGACGGCGCGGTGCTGGGCCGGATCACGGCGGCCGAACCCAACAGCCTGATCGTCCACGAGCTGAACACCGCCGTTGAGTGGGAATCCGGGAGCGCCACCCGCGTCGAGGTCCGGCTCGCGACGGGCACGAGCTACGGCGGAATCGGAAACCCGCAGGACGACGGCACCACGGTTATCCTGCGCCACACTGGAGTCGGCGCCGGCGGCGTCTTCTCGCCGGACTGGTGGGAGGAGCGATATTTTCGCCCGATGGACGCCTATTTCTCCACCGGGAACAACAGGTTGACTCGACCGGAACGGTAGCCGGGCCGCACTGGCCGCGCGCGCAGGCGACCGGCGGCTCGCGCGGTGCCCGCCCGGGACGCGGTGTTGATATGATGGGCGGGTCCGCGGACGCGTTGAGACGCCCGAAGACGAAATCGGCTTTCAGGCCTGGCCCTGGATCGGGATGGAGGGGGCTCTACTATGACCATGGCGCATTCAGTCCGAACGGCGCTGCTGGTGGCGGCGGTGCTCGCGGTCACGGCAATGGCGTGCTCCAGCGACGACGTGTCCGACGCGCCGGCCGAGGCTCCGGCGGCCGCGCAGGCGACGGACTCGACACCCGCGGCGAAGACCGAGTCGAAGATCGATCCCGCCGACCCGAACGCGCGGGGCGGCGCCAGCGGGCCGGGCGAGTTCGGCGAGTACCTTCTCGCCCAGAGCTACACGCTGGACATGACCGTCACCAGCACCAAGTTCGACCACAGGCGGCGCATCCCGAGAGGGTACAGCTGCTCCGAGGACGACATCTCGGTGCCGATCACCTGGAGCCCGGCGCCCGAGGGCACCGTCAGCATAGCCGTCGTCGTGGAGAGCAACCAGAACCCCGGCGCCCCGTGGTCCCACTGGGTGCTGTGGGGCATCCCCGCCGACGCGGTCGGGCTCGCCGAGAACGTCGAGAAGGGCGTCCACGAGGCCTCGTCCATCGGCCCATCGGCCAGGCAGGGAACCAACGACGACGGCAACGTCGGCTGGAACGGGCCCTGCCCGCCGGAGGTCCGCCATGTCTGGTCCGGCGGTGGCGCCCTGGAGGACCCGGTGAAGCAGTACACCTTCAGGGTCTTCGCGCTGGATGCCGAGATCAGCCTGGGACAGGGCGCCACCAAGGACGACCTGCTCGAGGCCATAGACGGCAAGATCATCGGCGCGGGAGAGGCCGTAGGCGAGCACGTGTCGAAGAAGCGCGATCCGATGGCCCAATAGAAATAGTGGACGCGGCCCGGCATGCCACAGGGAGTGGCTATACGTGGAGGTTGAAGATGACCAAGGCGTTTTCGGTCCTGACTGCCCTTGTCGCGGCGCTCGCGATCGCGGCGCTCGCGTGCTCCAGCGGCGACGAGGCTGAGGCGCCGGCCGCGGCTACGGACGCCGGCGGCACGCCGGCCTCCGCCGCCGGCTCGGCGGCGGAGGGCGGGACGGGTGAGTTCGGAGAGTACCTGGTCGCACAGGACTACGAGTTGAACATGACCGTCACCAGCACCAAGTTCGACCACAGGCGGCGCATCCCGAGAGAGTACAGCTGCTCCGAGGACGACATCTCCGTGCCGATCACCTGGAGCCCGGCGCCCGAGGGCACCGTCAGCATCGCCCTGGTCCTGGAGAGCAACCAGAACCCGGGCGCCCCGTGGTCCCACTGGGTGCTGTGGGGAATACCCGGCGACGCGGTCGGGCTCCCCGAGAACGTCGAGAAGGGCGTCCACGAGGCCCCGTCCATCGGCCCATCGGCCAGGCAGGGGACCAACGACGACGGCAACATCGGCTGGAACGGGCCCTGCCCGCCGGAGGTCCGCTCACAGTGGACAGGCGGAGGGCCGCTGGAAGACCCGGTAAAGCAGTACACCTTCAGGGTGTTCGCGCTGAACGCGGAGATCACCCTTGGGCCCGAGGCGACGAAGGACGACCTGCTCAAGGCGATAGACGGCAAGATCATCGGCGCGGGCGAGGGCGTCGGCGAGCACGTGTCCAAGAAGCGCAATCCGATGGCAGGTTAGGAGTGTCGGACCGCGTGGTATTGACAGCAATTTTTCGAAGCGTATAATTCGGCGCATCGAATCTGGCTCAGTCTCAGTCTGCGTGGAGGAAAAGACATGACTTGCCTGACGTCGAACTGGCGTATCGTTACGATATTCGTCGCGCTGTTCGCCCTGGCCGCGATGGCGCTCGCGGCCTGCGGTACCGAGGAGGAGCCCACCCCCGTCCCGCCCACGGCCGTGGCAGCGCCGACGACGCCTCCGGCGCCGGCCGCACCGACCGAGGTCCCCGCGACGCCTACCCCCTCGCTGCCGGACATTGCCATGCCGGCGATCCCGCCGGGGGCGCAGCTGCACGACACGCAGGAGATCAGCATGGCGGGCCGCATGCGCAGCCAGGGCGCGCCCTGGCGCGACGGCGGAGGCAACCGACAGTACTCGATGGGCGTGTTCGGCACGTTGTTCCAGTACAGCCCGGACCCGCCGCACACCGAGCTGGTGCCCTGGATAGCGACCGGCTGGACGGCCAACGACGACTTCACGGTCTACACCGTCAAGCTGCGTGAAGACGCCGTCTGGCAGGACGGCACACCGCTCACGGCGGCCCAGGTGAAAGCCTACTGGGAGAACGGCGCCAAGCCCGAGAACATCGCCGGCTGGGGCGCCGCGTCACTCGCGCTGGGCACGATCAAGGAGTGGGAAGCCCTCAAGGCGGGAGACGTAACGGACGTCCTCGGCCTGCAGGCGCTGGACGACCATACGCTCGAGATCACGATGGAGTACTCGTGGCCGCCGTGGCCGCTCTACATGGCCGTGTGGATGACCGGTCTTTCGAAGATCGACCAGGTGCTGGCTGAGCCCGACTCGTGGTGGTACGACCCGATCGGGGCCGGCCCGTACGACGCGACCTACGATCCCGACTCCGGGCTGACGGTCTCGACCAGGGTCGAGCTGAAGGACAAGCACTGGTGGGGCGAGGACAGCGTGGTCGACAAGCTGATCATGCCCGCGGTGCCCGACAGGCAGGTCCAGGTCATCATGTTCGAGAACCAGGAGCTGGACATAATTGGGCTGGACGCGGCGACCTACACGCAGGCCGTCGAGGACCCGAACCACCCGTTCAACAAGCTGCTCCACACGGCGCTCTACCCGGGCCTGAAGTGGTGGGGCACGATGATCCACCTGGAGCCGTTCAACGACCTGAACCTGCGCAAGGGCCTGGCCCACGGCGCGGACATGGAGTCGACGATCCAGGCCGTTCTCGGCGGACCCTGGCACGCGGCAACGGGCTTCTTCGCGCCGGGCACCGCCTGCCACAACCCCGAAGACCGCGGACAGTACTACGATCCGGACCTGGCCCGGCAGTACGTCGCCGAGTCGAGCTACGGCAGCGGCAGCAACGTCCCGGTGATCATGACGGACCTGGGCTCCGCCGAAGACATCAACGTGGCGAGTGGGATCAAGGAGTACTGGAAGGACAACCTGAACATCGAGCTGGACATATTCAAGCGCGAGCGCGGCATGCCGCGTCGGGAAGGGTCGCAGCTGAAGCGCTTCAGCGAGGCGATGTGGGTGCCGCACGAGACGCAGATCGTAAAGACCTTCACGGCGACCGACATCGGCGTGCTCCCGAGCGAGGATCTCGCCGGATCCACCGAGTACACTGAGCTGCAGGCCCTGGAGAACTACGCGCGAGGTCTCGCGCTGGACGATCCGGAGGCGTGCGCCGCCTGGCGGGCGGTCCAGGAGCACTACACGCAGCGCGTGTACATGATCCCGTGGAACTGGCTGTACGGCCCGAACTGGGCCATCCATCCGTGGGTCCAGGGCTTCGAGAGCGGCCCGAACATCGACACGCCGCTCTGGCAGATGTGGGTCGAGAAGCACTAGCACCCGACAGCGCGACCCGCTGCGGGCAGGCATGACTCGAGGCTCCGCGGGGCTGTCCCCGCGGAGCCTCGACTGTCGTGACGGCGTCGGTCCTCCGGCGACGGTGGGCACGGCGCATCTAGCCGGAAGCCGCCCAGGGGACATAGGGAGTTCGAGACGACATGAAACACACTTTCGACCGCGGGCCCGAGGGCTTCTGCTCCTACGAGTACCACGCGGGCAAGCGCGCCGGGCGCAACATGTTCATCCTCGTCATCTGGGAGAAGAGCGGCGGGGTGGACGACTCCGGCTATATCTGGACGGACGAGCACGGCTGGAGCGCCGACACGCCGGAGGACCCCATCTCGGTGTTCCCGTTCGACCTGCGCAGGCACTGGGTGGGCGAGGGGCCGGTCGATCTTCGCAACGCCGATGTGTCGGTCTACCTGCGGGGCGACGGGCTGGAGCTCTACGGCTCGAAGGCGCTGTTCTGGGTCGTCAGCGGGGGGACGAGCTGGCACCTCGCCAGCCATCCCATCGAGATCGGCGACGGCCGGTGGCCCGACGAGCCGGACCGGTTCACGCTGACCGACGACGTGGCGCTCTGGCACCGCACGTGGTCGGGCGATCCCTCCGACATAGCGCCGCTCAGCGACGTGCTGGCGAACTGCACCAGCTACGCGATCCAGCTCTCAGGCTTCACCGCCCTGCCCTTGGGCAGGATATCGATGGACGAGCTCGAGATAACGCTGGCGAGCTGACCGGGGCCGGCGGAGGGGTAACGATTTCCATGAATCACGACTTCGAGAGAGGGCCGGAGGGCTTCTGCTCCTACGAGTACCACGCGGGCAGGCGCGCCCGGCGCAACCTGTTCGTCCAGGTGATCTGGGAGAGGACCGGCGGGGTGAACAACTCCGGCTATATCTGGTCGGACGAGCACGGCTGGAGCGCCGACACGCCGGAGGACCCGATCTCGGTGTTCCCGTTCCAACTGCGCAGGCACTGGATGGGCAACGGGCCCGTCGACCTTCGCGGCGCGGAGGTCTCGGTGTATCTGCGAGGCGACGGGCTGGAGCTCTACGGCGCGAGGGCCCTGTTCTGGGTCACCGGCGGCACGAGCTGGCACCTCGCCAGCCATCCCATCGAGATCGGCGACGGCCGGTGGCCCGATCAGGCGGACCGCTTCACCCTGACCGACGACGAGTCGCTCTGGCACCGCACGTGGTCGCGGGACCCGTCCGACATTACGCCGCTCAGCGACGTACTGGCGAACTGCACCAGCTACGCGATACAGCTCTCGGGGTTCACGGCCCTGCCCATGGGCAGGATATCGATGGACGAGCTCGAGATAACGCTGGCGGGCTGAACGGGCCGGCCGAGGAGTTCTGATTTCATGAAGCACGACTTCGACATAGGGCCCGAGGGCTTCTGCTCCTACGACTACGAGGGGTGCGTGAGGGCGGGCAGGAACATCTTTGTCCTGGCCGCGTGGTCGCCGACGGGCGGCGTCAACGACTCGGGCTACATCTGGACGAACCAGGCCGCCTGGAGCGCGGACACGCCGGAGGACCCGATCTCCGTATTCGCGTTCACGCTGCGGCGGCGGTGGGTAGGCGAGGAGGACTGCAACATCCTGGGCGCCGAGGTGTCGCTGTACCTGCGCGGAGACGACCTGATCCCGCACGGATCGCAGGCGTACTTCTGGGTAGCCGGCGGCGGAGCGACCTGGCACCTGAGCGCGCACCCGCTCGAGATCGGCGACGGCGAATGGCCGGCCGAGCCGAACAGGTTCACGCTCGAGCCCGACGAGTCGCTGTGGCACCAGACCTGGACGCCCGACCCCTCCAGGGTACGGGGGATAGAGGCCGCGCTGACCGAGTGCTCCAGCATCGCGGTGCAGCTCTCCGGCTTCTCGTCGCTGCCGGCCGGGAAGATCGCGATGGACGAGCTGGAAATCAGGCTGCCCTGAGTCCCCGGGAGGCTACTCGAACATGAAGTACACGTTCGACGTCGGTCAGGAGGGCTGGTACTCCTACGACTACCACGGCTGCATCCGGGCCGGGCGCAACATCTACTACCTGACCGAGTGGGAGCCGCGCGGCGGCGTCAACGACTCGGGCTACATCTGGACCGACCACCACGTCTGGAGCGCGGACACGCCGGAGAAGCCGGTGTCGATGCTGCCGCTGATCACGTACCGGCAATACATCGGCCTCGACCGCATCGACCTGCGCGACGCCAGGGTCTCGGTCTACCTGAGGGGCGACGACCTGGACCTCGACGGCGCCAACTGCTACTTCTGGGTGGTCAGCGGCGGCAGGGAGGGACGCAGCGGCGGCCGATGGCACCTGACGAGCAAGCCGCTGGCCATCGGCGACGGGGCGTGGTCGCGTAACGAATTCAAGCTGGAGGTCGACGAGTCCCTCTGGCACCGGAGCTGGGCGAGCAACCCCGCGAACCCTCCGACCCTCGAAGACCTGCTGGGCGACTGCGCCAGCTACGGCTTCGCGTTCGTCGGCTTCAAGGACCTGCCGCGCGGCCGGCTGTCGATGGACGAGCTGGAGTTCGTGCTTCCGGGAGACTGAGCCGCGACTCTCACGCGAGCAGCCGGTCGATGATCCACTGCTCGCTGCGCCTGGTCTGGTCCTTGCTGTGCTTTTTCTCGTTCACGCCGTGCCCCTCGCGGGGGTATACGACGAGCTCCGTCTCCACGCCCAGCTCGACGAGCGCCCTGTAGAACGCGTAGGCGCCCTCGACGGGGCACGAGAGGTCGAGATCGCCGTGCACGATAAGCGTGGGCGTCACCACGTTTCGCACGTAGTTGATGGGTGAGAATTTCTCCCACAGGTCGAGCACGTCCCACGGCTCGGTCCCGCCATAGTGGACGACCTCCCATCCGTTCAGGTACGACTTGCCGTGAAAGGCGCGCCAGTCGAAGATCCCGGCCCTGGGCACGGCCGCCTTGAAGCGGGTGCTCTGGGTGATGGCCCAGGCGCTCATGTAGCCGCCGTAGCTGCCGCCGCCGATGCCGATCCGGTCCGGGTCCGCGATCCCCTGCTCCACCAGGTAGTCGATGCCCGAGTTGACGTCGTGCCAGTCCATGCCGCCCATGTCGCCTATGTTGGCCTCGGCGAACTCGAGCCCGAAGCCGACGCTGCCCCGGAAGTTCGGCGAGAATATCGCGATCCCCTCTGCGAGCAGGCGGTACCAGCGTCCGACGCCGTAGTGCGGGGTCACGCCGCCGGTGGGCCCGCCGTGGGGCGTCACCATGAGCGGGTACGGGCCGTCGGTCGAGGCCTCCAGCGGCCTGGTCAGCAGTCCCTGCATCTCCATTCCGTCGGTGCTCTTCCAGCGCACCGACTCGGTGACACCGACGGCGAACTCGGCAGCCTGGGGGTTGCACTCGGTGACCTGGCTCCATTCGAGGGCGTCGCCGTCTCTCCTGACCAGCCAGATGTCCTTGGGAGTGGCGTTGTCCTCGCGCGTTATCGCGAAGACGCTACCCGAAGAGTCGAGGCCGCAGGCGTCGGATATGCTGGCGAAATCATGCCAGAGCGACGTCCTCTCGCCGGTCGCCGCGTCGATCTCCGCCAGCCCCATGCCCCCCTGCTCCGTCGCCGTCGTCAGCAGCCGGGCGCCGTCATCCGACCACACGAGGTAACGCGCGCTGGCCGGGTGACCCGCACTGAGCTCGCGGGCGGACCCGCCCTCGGATGAGACGACGAACACGCCGCCGTCGACCGCCCCGCGGTCGCTGTAGTTGGACGACAGGAAGGCCACCCGCGATCCGTCCGGCGACCAGACCGGCATCGCGACCTGCCTCCGCGACTCGTGCAGCGTCCGCACGTTCTCGCCGTTGGACGACAACGCGACCAGCCTGCAGCTCGTGAACCAGGAGCCTTCATAGGGGAGGTCTGACGAAACGACCGCGAATTCACTGTTGTCGGCCGACCAGGCGAACTCCCATACCTGCAGCCCGTCCGGCGAGACGCACTCGACCTCGCCCGTCTCCACGTCGACTACGTAGATCCGGGTGTACTTGGGACGCTGCTCGAACTCGAACCCATCGTCCTTCTCGGCGATGCGACGCTTCTCATCGTCGGTCATCTGGTCGGTGTTGAGGAATGCGATCCGGCGCCCGTCGGCCGACCAGACGAAGGGGCCCAGGTTGCGTGGCGTCAGCACGCCGCCTTCGATCCTCGTGAGCCGCACGGCCTCGCCCCCATCAACGGGCAGCAGGTATATCTGCTTCTCCCTGGAGGGCGTGAGCGTCTTGATCTCCCAGTCGTCCACGTAGACGTCGGCCTTGTCCTTCCCGCGGTCGGACAGGAACGCGATCGTCCCGCCGTCCGGCGACCACCTCGGCGCGGTGTCCGAGCCCGGGCCCGCGGTGGCGCGCCGCGGCTCGCCGCCGCCCGTCGACACGGTCCAGACGTTCGTGACGGTCTTGTCCCCGTCGCGCGTCGGCAAAGTGAACGCGACGGTCTCGCCGTCCGGCGACACCCGCGGATCGCCCGGAGTGCGCAGGTTCTCGATGTCCTGTTCGGTCGCGATCTTCAATGGCATGGGTCCACCTCTCGCATTGGGGGTAGGGCGATGGCGCAGTCGCTTCCGCGGTTGGGGGCGTCGTTGGGGAGAGGCGTCGTTACCGGCTTGACCGTCTGCGCAGGTAGACGACCGCGGCGGCAACGGCAATCACTACCGCGGCAGCGGCCGCAATGGCGATCGCGACGAGGGTGCCTGCCCCATCCGTCGATTCACCGTCCGTATCGCCAGTCGGCGTTGCCTCGTCGGGCGCGGCGCCGGCGGGCGCGGCGCCGGCCGGGCCGACGGTCAGCTCGCCCGTGAGCCGGTCCAGCCGGACCTCGTGGACGCCCTCCCTGGGTTGGAGCTCGAACGTGACCGTCCGCGCCTCGTTCGGGCCGAGCACCACTCTTTGCGCCGAGTCGGCAATCGAGTCCAGGTAGACCGTCAGTATCGGCGCTATCTGCTCCTGGGTCAGGTTTGTTATCCGGGCCTCGACGGAAGCCGGCTCGCCTTCATTAGCCTGCGCGGGCGCGATGGCGAGATCGTCGACCCGGAACGATGGGGCCGGCGGCTCCTCGCTGCCCAGGACTGCCCACGTCGAAAACGCCGGGACGACGGTGCTGTAGTAGACGCGCTCGGCGTCCTCGCGGACGCGCTTTGCCGACGACAGTTGCCAGTAGCGCTGCTCGATGTCGTACACGCTGAACTTGACGGACCACGGGTGAATGCCGTTCTCGTCGAGCCAGCTCTTCTCCACGGCGAACGTAACGTGGCCCGCGATAAGGTCGAGAATCGGGAAGCCGCTGGGCGCGAGCCTGATGAGCGCGGCGACCAGCTCGCCGACCGGCGGCGCGGGGAGCTTGGACCGAAGCGTACCGGCCGTAGTCGGCGTGATGTCCTCCAGTTTTCGTTCCGTCGCGCCGGCGGTGCGCTCCTGGAATTGGGAGAGGATACCCATTGGCAGCGCGGTCACGGCCACGTTGGACCTGCGCCCGGGCTTATCGAGCTTGACGAGGACGAGGTCGATGGCCCCCTGGGACCCGGCTTGCTCCCAGACTCCCATGCTGTCGCGGCTGGGGCCCTCCCGCGGCGGCTCTTCCGGCAGCCACGACGTGACCGGCAGGAACTCGCCGAGTGCCGCCAGCGTCTCGGGATCGTTCGCAGGGCCGGCCGCCAGGGCCTGGCCGACGGCGCCGGGGTCTTGCCGTACGGCCACGTTCAGCACCTGGGCGGCCGCCTCGGGGTCGGACTTCGCCGCGGACACCAGGAGCGCCCCGACGGCAGCCGCGTCGGCGGCGGCCGCCCCGGCGAGCGCCCTGCCCGCCGAATCCGGGTCCGCCTTGATCGCCTCGACGTCCAGGGGCAACGTAGACGTCGACGCACCCGCGGCTCCCTGCCCGCTCACCTCCTGGCGGGCGGCGCCCGGCAGGAGGAGGACCGTGGCAACGAACGCCACCGCGACGGCTGCTATGTAAATGCGGAGCAACTTGAACATCCTTACGTCGCCGATCGTACCACCGGGCCGACGGGCCTACAACGTTTCGGGGCCTCCACCGGGGGCCGTAAACGGGCGAGACCCCAGGAGGAGATCTCCCGGGGCCTCGCTATCCTTGACTATTGCTCTGGTGGGACCTAGTGCTTCTGGATGAAGATATCCCACACGTTGACTTCGAGGTTGAAGGTGCTCTCGAAGCCGCGTACCCACGGCTGGACGACCCAGTTGTGACCCAGGATAAACTGGAGCGGGATCATGTAGACCTGGTCGACGTACTCGCGCTCGACGGCCTGGAAGGCCGCGCACCGTTCGGGATGGTCGAGCGGGAGCGACCTGGCGTACGCCTCGAGGGCGTCCATCACGTCATAGACGCCAGGCACGTCGTCCAACTCGCCGATGTCCTTGACGGTCATAGTGCTCACGATCTGGATCGGGTCCGGAATCCAGGCGCCCGCGCTGTGCCTGCCCCACTGGGAGTCCGGCCTTCTGCCAATGCCGCGCTCGCGCTTCACGATGTCGAGCTCCACATCGAGGTTGTCCTTCCAGTACTCCTTCATCGCGGCGCCGATATTGACTATATCCGGACGTGCGAGGTCGGTCTTCAATACCGGCAGGTTCGCGGCGCTGCCGTAGCTCGACTCGGACAGGAACTGCCGCGCCAGGTCCGGGTCATACGTCTGACCTAGGGCATTGGGATCGTGGCAGTTTATGGTCGGCGATATGAGACCGGTCGCCATCTGGGCGGTCGGGCCGTGCACGGCCGTCAGGATGGTCCGCATGTCCACGGCGGAGGCCATCGCCTTTCGCACGAACAGGTCTTCGAGCGGCGGCCTGGCTACGTGTGCTATGAAGTACCACAAGCCCCCGCCCGGGGTCGTCTTCAGCAACGGGTTGAAGGGGTGGTTGGGGTCCAGGGCCTCGGAGTACGTGGGCCCGTCCAGCGTCATCATGTCGAGCTCGCGGTTCTCGAACATGATGACCTGGACCTGTCTGTCCGGGATGTTCTCGAGAACCATCTTCTCGAGGATCGGGTCCTCGCCCCACCACTGGGTGCCCGAGGACACGACCGTCAGGCCCGTATCGGGGTCGATTGCCAGGCTGAACGGACCGGCGGCTACGGGGTACTGCCACCAGTTTTCGTCAGATTTCACCTGGTCGAGCTTGGAGATGCCGGTATGCCACGCCGACATGGCGAACGGCCACGTGGGGAACGGCAGGCTCAAGGTGATTTCGAGCGTCTGGTCGTCCAGGGCGACGAGGCCCTCGGCCTCCGTGACATCGCCTTTCTTCAACTCGTCCCAGCCTTTGATCTCACCGATGGTGAGACTGGCGCCTCCCCAGCCTATGATGTTCTCCGGCTTGGCGCCGTGCTCCCAGTACGCCTTGACGTCGGCCGCGGTGATCGGAGTGCCGTCCTGGAAGACGGCGTCGTCCCTGAGAGTAACCGTGAAGACGTCGAGACCGTCGTTGACGGTCCAGCCCGAGGCGATCCAGGGGAGTATGTCGTTCTTGGGGCTGAGCTGGAACAGCGTGCCGAATACCGACATGGAGTAATATCGACCGCCCCCGCCGTCACGCCACGGCGCGACGTTCCTGTTGCGCATCTGTCCTACCAGATTCAGGACCTGCTCGTCCGCCAGGTTGAGGTCCACGGCGCCTCCGGTCCTGGTCGTCGTCTTCGTCATTGCCGCTTCGGCGTCTGCGGCGGCCTTTGGCTTCTCGGGGTCGGCGGCAGCCTGCGCGGCCTCTCCAGCCTTGGGCTGGGCCGGGTCCTGTGCTTTGGCCACAGTGCCCGAAGCCGCCTCGGGCTCTTGAGGGGCTTGGGCAGCCCCGGTCGTGCCGCCGGGCGCCTGGGGCTGGGCGGGCGCGGCCGGATCGTCCGCCGCCCGTCCGGCGACGGGCTGAGCCGGCGCCTCGGGCTCCTCGGCCTCCTGCGCTCCGCAAGCCGCGGCGGCCACCAACGAGATCGACAAGACCGCAGCCAGCAGCAGTAGTTTCGATACCGTCTGTTTGGAAATCATGGCTACTCCCTATCCAGTTACGTTGAGCTACTGTCCGGCTGCCGGTAGGATCCAGATTGGCGCCTTGTAGTCAGTTGCGCCGTGGGAGTCTGTGAGCTCGACCTGGTGATAGCCGGCGCCCAAGATCGTGATAACCCGGTCCGGGAAGATCTCTGGTACTGCGCTCACCTGCGCGCCGCCATCCTCCCCGGCGATGATTTTCGTCCAGGTGTTGCCATTGATCGTAACGTTGACCAATTCTCCGGGATTGAATCCGGCGGCAATGAGAGTGACCTCCCCGCCCTCGTCAGCAACTCCGACCCTGAAGGACCCGTCGGCCGCGAACGAGCCTACCAGCACCGAACCCCTGACGGGAGTTGCCGGCGGCAACGGAGGCGCGGGTGTCTGAGCGGCTATCATCACGGGCGTGGACGCCTTGGTCCCATCGGCGCCCTCGGCGACAACGGAGAAGACGTTCCCGGCATTGATGCCGAGAGACAGCATGCTCGCCACGCTTTCGTCGAGTCCCGCGTCGTACCCGGAAGCCTGGACTCTCCAGGCTCCGCCCGCATCGGCATCGGTGGAGCCGAGCGTGATCGATGCGCCGTCTGATTCGAGATCGATGTAGACGGTGACGGGCTCGAACTTCTGGAGGCCGGAGCCCCAGATGTCGGCGGCGCCGTCCAGGTAGAGAACGGGACCGCCGGTGCGGACGTTGGCGTGTGGGGCTACCCCCGGAGGGCCCTGCAGCCCAGGCTTGCCGGGTTCACCGGGCAGCCCAGGCTTTCCGGGCTCGCCGGGCGCGCCGGGCAGTCCGGGCAGACCCGGCTTTCCGGGCTCGCCAGGCGGCCCCTGGAGTCCCGGCTTGCCGGGGAGTCCGGGCTCGCCCTGTGCTCCTTGGAGCCCAGGCAGACCGGGGAGGCCAGGCTTTCCGGGCTTGCCAGGCTCTCCCGCCAGTCCCGGCAGGCCGGGCTTGCCAGGCTTGCCAGGCGGGCCCTCGCAGGCCACCAGGACGGCCATCGACAGCATCGAAATCAGTACCGCATAGAACAGGGCGCGTTTCGTAATGTCCGTAGTCATTGCTCCCCCTTGTCCAAGACGATTCCGGATGGACTGGAGTCCTCCGGCCTTCAACCCCCCAACGAAACCGCGCGCATCGCACCCGCAACAGGCCGGGCGGGGAGTATATACGCCGTTAATGGGCCTGTCAAGTGCGGTTTTCGTAGTCAATAGGTCTATTTGTGCCGCTTTCATGCGTACCATTCGCGGCCATCCTGCCCGCGATCCTGGCCGAAGGGTGGCGCAAATCCCGATTCGCGGGGCCGAATCGCCCGCCGACAACCGTATGGCATCGCGCCGCGCGACGCACACGGGGAGCAGACTATGGCGCTATCGCGCCCCGAGGTGGAGAGCTACCGGACGACGTGGTACTGGTGCCAGAAGTTGGCGTTTATCGCCGGCGTGTCGCGGTAACGCTCGATGCGCCCCGTAACGCATATGGTCTTGCCCTCGAACCACTCCCTGATGTCGATGCTGCGGTCGACCTGGTCGGGCCAGTCGCCGACGCGGCCGGTGAAGGTGATTAAGTGCACCATGAACACCTGCTCCGGGAACGGAGGGCCAAAGTCCAGGAACAGCGGCTTGAAGCTGTCTTCCTGCCTGGTGCCGGTCACCGTACCGCAGACGGTCTGCTACTCGCCGACGTGCTGGGCGGCGTCCGGCGGCTCCAGGGCGGCCGCAACCACCTCCGTGGTCGCGGAGGCCGCGGCCGGTTCGAGGGTGGCAGTGGGCTCCGGAGTTGAGAGCTACACCGCGGCGCGGGGGACAGTAGTAGCACCGCCGGGCGTCGCGTCCCCTTCCCCGGATGACACGCATCCGATGGTCGCGACGAGCAGCCAGACCGCGGCCGCGACCGCGGCGCCCGGTATGCCGGCTCCCCCTGTCCCTCTCATGCTCATCTCGTCTAGCGTGGGCGGATCTTCGTCTCCGACACGTGCTCGCCCATCAGCTCTCCGCCTGCCAGGATGTGGCCGTCTATCGCCCGCAACAGGTCTTCCCTGGTCGCGTCCGAGCCGAGGTCTACGTCCGTATCAAGGGCGTACAGCTTGAAGAAATACTCGCTGACGATCCTGTCTTTAGGTGTTCCTCTCGCGTCGCTCGCGAGGTTGATGGGTGGCGGGCAGGGACCCGACCAGCCCACTATGTCCTCGCCATTGGTCCCCTGTCTCGCGTTGGGACCGATCGAAGGCGCCTCCGCCGCGTTGGCCACAGCCTCGGGCAGCTCCCTGCTGTCCGGGGGGATCCCCCACAACACCCAGTGCGCCCACAGCGCGCCGGGATGCTGGGTGCTGTCGACCACCAACGCGAGGCTGACCGTCCCCTCCGGCGGCTCGGACCAGGATATGGGAGGCGATACGTCCTCTTCGGTGCAGCTGTACTTTCTTGGGATGCGCCTGATCCTGTTGAATTTCGTGCTGGTAACGGTGATGCTCAGCTCGAACTGCTGGGCCAGCGCGTACGTCTCCACCGCTTCGGCCGGGACCTCAGTATCGTCGGGTACAGGCGTATCGGCCGTGGCCGGGGCGCCGCCCGCATCCGCGGGAGCGACCGCCGTCCCGGTCCCGCCATCGTCTTCGCTGGAGCAGGCTGCCAGGAACACTCCGAAGGCCGAGAGCATAACGACCGCCACCGTGAGCCAACGAGAGAAGGACATGCGCGGAACCCCCTTCCTGATGTGCGGCGTCCCGTCTCGACGATACGTGCGCCACGGACCCGCCATTCGACCTCAGGGCGACGAACCACGACATGGGCCGGCGCCGTGGGACGTTCGCACCGCCAATCGACGTAACGTCGGTATCATATAGCGGAACGCACGGATTGGAAAGCCTCGCCCTCCTATTGCCGCCGTCTCGCTCACGGCTCCTGCACGGTGATGCGCTGGTTCGCCGCAACGTCGGTCAGGCGCGTTACCTTGCCGCTGGGCCATGCCACGGTCACCGAGTCGACGGTGTCGGCCGTGCTGAGCCCGAAGTGGGCCTCGAGCATGTTCTGGCCCATCTGGCTCGATCCGGCGGCGATCTCGCGTATCTGGAGCGCGCCGCCGACGTCCACGGTCACCCTGGCGCCGATGGCGTCGCGGTTGCTGGACGTGCCGACCGGCTTGACGGCCAGCCAGGCGCGTTCCGTACCGCACATGTTGCGCAGCAGGGTCGCGCGCTGTCCCAGGTTGACAACGAATATGTCCAGGCAGCCGTCGTTGTCGTAGTCGAGGTAGACGGCGCCGCGGCCGACGCCGGAATCGTCGGCGCCGCTCGCGGCAGACACGTCGACGAAGGTGCCGTCGCCCTCGTTGCGCAGCAGCACGTTTGGCTGTTCCTCCGGATTGGCCGCCGCTCCCACCGTGACGTTGTCGGCCCGCAGGTAGCCGCTCGCCAGGTAGATGTCCTCATCTCCGTCGTTGTCGTAGTCGAACATGAAGGCGCCCCAGGCGACGCGCGCCCTGCGGTCGATGAGGCCCACGCGAGCTCCAGCGTCCCTCGCCGCGTCCTCGAACCTGAGGCCCGTCCCGTCGTTCCTCAGCAGCACGTTGTCCCTGATGTTGGTGACGAACATGTCGAGATGGCCGTCCAGGTCATAGTCACCGACCGCGAGCCCCATCCCGAAGATGGCCGCGTCGGCCCCCGACCCGATGGAGACATCTGTGAACGTCCACGATCCGTCGGCCGCGGCCCCGTCGTTGCGCCACAGCACGTTGGGCTGTACCTCGTTGCCCAGGTCGTTGACGACGTAGAGGTCGAGGTCGCCATCGTTGTCCAGGTCCGCCCATCCGGGCTGGAAGCCGGCTCCCCAGAGGTTGCCCGTATGCGCGTGATACGCCGGATCGGTGGGCTCCAACGCGCCAAGCAGGCCGGTCGTATCCGTAAACGTGCCGTCGCCGTTGTTGCGGAACAGCACCAGCCTGGCGATGGCGTCGAGAAAGTCCCTGGTCTGGAACAGGCGTCGATGGCTCTCGTACAGGTGACGCACGAATACCAGGTCCACGAAGCCGTCCCGGTCGTAGTCGCCCCAGGCGCAGCCCGTGTTGCGGAACGCGTCGCCGGGGTAGTGGACTCCGGCGTCGACGGTCACGTCGGCGAACGATCCGCCGTCATTGCGGAACAGCCTGCTGGGCCCGTAGTTGGTGACGAACAGGTCCTGGTCGCCGTCGTTGTCGTAGTCGGCCGCGCAGCCGCCGTTGCCGCGCCCGTCCGGGTCGTCGACGCCCGCCGCGGCCGCCGTCTCGGTAAAGGTCGAGTCGCCGTTGTTACGGTAGAGAACGTTCGCGCCGACGGAGTTGACGGCGTAGACGTCGTGCAGGCCGTCGCCATCGAAGTCGAGCACGACGACACCGCCGCCGAGAGGGAACATCTCCGTATCGTGGGCCACGTGATCGAACTCCAGGCCGGCCGCCTCGGCGACGGCGGTGAAGGAGGCGGGCTCGTCGGCGACTTCGGCGACGCCCGGCTCCGAGCGCAGGCCGGCGTCTTGCCAGAGGAACACGCCCGCGAGGAGGACCGCGACGCCTCCGAGGATGCCCAGGCCCCAGGTGGCCGAGGCGAACACGGCCACGGCGCGGCGCGGCATCACCTTCGCGAGTCCCCAGAAGGTCACCGGGCCGCCCGCGGCTGCCGCGAACAGCAGGGTAGCCGCCGGCGCCGTGCCCATGCCGAGACCGAGCAGCAGGGCCACGAGCGGTATCTCGAACAGCAGTGGCACATTGATCAGCAGGCCGACCGTGGCGGCTATGGCCACGCCGCTGAGATCGTTGCCGAGGTACCGCGACACCGTGTCGGGGCTGATCCACTGGATGACCAGGCCCGAGAGCGCCCCGGCGGCGAGCATGATCGGGCCCATACGGACCACGTATCCCGCGGTCGCCTTGAACCAGTCGACGAAGGCCTCCCTCATCACGGGCATCCAGTCGGCGGGCTCCTGTTCCTCGGCCAGGGCCAACTGCTCGACCGGCTCGGGCCCGTCGCCCCTTTCGCCGCGCAGCGTCAGGGCTACGAGAGGCCCCAGGATCAGGGCGCCGATCACCGCGAGCATCAGCCGGCTCAGCCCCAGCAACGGCGTGAAGACGAAAAAGACCATGGCGAGCGCGGGTATGTTCATGGTCGCGGAGCCCTGCACCATCGCGATGGCGCCCTCGATGCCGGCCCGCCTCTGGAACGCGGCCGACACCGGCACGACGCACGCGGAGCACAGGTTCATCACCGGCCCGGCGGCCATTCCCTTCACTGTCCGCCCGAGTATCCCTCCCGACTGGAAGCCGACTCCGCGCGCGGCCGTGAAGAGAAACGACTCGGCGAGCCCGGCCACCACGAAGGCGAACGTCATTCCAATCGCCACCAGGCGGAAGTAGGTGAGGGAGAATGTCCACCACCTGGAGAGGAAGCTCGTGCCGGGGTCCCGCTCGATGCAGAAACCCTGGAAGCACTGGACGTTCGGCGACTCGACTATCGCGAGATCGACACCGACCGCGTCCAGCTTGGGTATGCGGTTGAACGCCAGGAAGACGCCGAGGATGATGAGGAAGAGTACGATCCCCACCGCTCTCTTTTTGCTGACGGCCGTTACGAGCATTGACCCCCGCCCCTGGCGAAGACTACCATTCGCGCCTGCGTTGCGTCCGAAGAACCGAGGATATGGGAAAGAGGAGGTGTGCGTCCACTCGTGAGTGACGTAGAGCGGCTGCTGGCGGCGTTCGACTCGGGCGAGCTCGTGCGTCCCTCACCCGACCGGCTGAACGTCGTCGACGTGGCCAACGCGCTGGCGTCGATCGGCGGCGCGACCGACTTTCCGGACTCGCCGGGAGCGCGGACTGTCGCCGACCTGATCGGCCCGGCCGACCACATCGTCGTCGTGATGGTCGACGGCCTGGGGATGAACGTCGTCGACGCGGAGCACGGCGCGAACTTCCTCTCGGACCACGTCGCGGCGGAGCTCACGACGGTGTTCCCGTCGTCCACGCCGACGGTGCTGACCTCCTACGCCACGGGTCTGTGGCCCGCCCGCCACGGCGTGCCGAGCTGGCACCTCTACCTGGACGAGATAGACGAGATCGCGACGATCATCCACTTCGCCCGGCGCGGAGACGACAGGGACCTGGGCAGCCTGGGCCTCACGCCCGAGCAGGCGTATCCCGCGCCATCGACGGCGGCGTCGATGACGTGGTCGACCTTTGGCGTCGTGCCCGAGGAGATACTGGACACCCCCTACTCGTCGTACTGCCGCGGCCACTCGCCCGGCTACGGCTACAAGGACCTCGGGGACGCGGCGCTGGCCGTGCTGAAACGGCTGGGCGAGTCCGCCGGCCCGACCTTCACCCACGTCTACATCCCCCACGTGGACGCGGCGTCGCACGAGTACGGCATCGGCCACGACGTGACGAAGCAGGCCATCGCGGCCGTCGACGGCCTGCTGGCCCAGGGGACGGCGCTGCTGCCGCCGAACGCGGCCATCGTCGTCTCCTCCGACCACGGCCTGATCGACATGGACGCCACCGCGCACGTCGTCGAGCCCGACGACGACCTGATCGGCCACCTCGAGTACGAGCCGTGCGGCACCGCGCCCTCCGTGATGCTCCAGGTGCGCGAGGAGCGCGCCACAGAGTTCGAGGCGCGGTTCCGGGAGAGGTTCGGCGACGACTTCTACCTTCTGACCGCCGACGAGGTGCTGGATCTGGAGCTGCTGGGACCGGGGCCCGCGTCGCCGGTCACCCGGCGCCGCATGGGGAACTACATGGCGCTATCGACAGGCGCGCCGGCGATCTACTACAACTACCCGAGGACGGAGGAAGATCGCCCGAAGGTCGCGAACCACGGCGGGCTGACACCCGAGGAGATGATGGTGCCGCTGATCGTCGCGCGCGGCGGGTAGCGGCGCCGGGCTACGCTACCGGGACGGCGGGCCTGTCCGTCCTTCGGCCAACGCGACCAGGTCGCCCAGGGACACGTCGGCGAGGGACTCCAGCCGCAGGTCGGCGTGGTCGAGCCGCATCGAGCTGGTCATCGCGTTCGGCACCACGACGCAGAAGAGGCCGGCCCTCTTAGCCGCGGTCGTGCCATTGGCCGAGTCCTCTATGGCTATGGCCGATTCGGGGTCGACGCCCAGCGCGGCGACGGCTGAGGTGAAGAGCTCCGGGTCGGGCTTGGTCGCGGCGACGTCGTCGCGGCAGCGCACCGCGTCGAAATAGCCCCTGAGTCCGCGCCGGGCGAGATGTCCCTCCACCCATTCGCGCGTCGAGCTGGAGGCGACGCCGAGCCTGAGCCCACGGGCTCGTGCCTCCGCGATCATGTCCTCGACGCCGGGCAGCACCGGGTTCGCGTCGACGGCGGCCAGGTAGCGGGCGCGTCGCTCCGCGCGGACCGTCTCGGTGTCGATGGGGCGGCCGGCCATCTCCTCGAGATGGCGAGACACGTCGAAGTTGCCAAGCCCGGAACCGATGAAGCCCTCCCACAGCTCGCGGTCCAGCGAAACGCCGTGGTCCTCGAAGGCCTGGCGCCACGTCATGAAGTCGGGCGTCTCGGTGTCGATGACGATGCCGTCGAAGTCGAACACCAGGGCGCGGATGGCCATGCCGTAGCCCGGCTCAGCCCGCGGAGATGGGAGCGTCGGGCGGCGTCAGGCCCGTGGCCCCATCGTAGACCAGGCGAGGACGGAACAGCCTGTTCTCCTCGTGCTGCTCCACGACGTGAGCGACCAGCCCGGCCAGGCGCGAGCATAGGAAGACCGGCGTGTACAGCGGCACGGGTATGCCGAGCAGATAGAACAGCAGCGCGATGGGGTAGTCGGTGTTCGGGAACAGGCCCTTCTCACGCTCCATGACGTGCTCGACGGTGCGGTAGATCCGCGCCAGGTCGCGGCCATCGGGGATGCGAGGCGCGAGCCGGTCGATGTAGTCGGCCAGGAACAGCGCCCGTGGGTCGTGCTTCCTCATGTAGACGCGGTGGCCGAAGCCCATGATCCGCTCCCGGTTCGCCAGCTTCTCCATGACGTAGGGCTCGGCCCGCGCCGGCCCGCCCTGCTCCTGTATCTCGAGCATCATCGCTATCGCGGCCTCGTTGGCCCCGCCGTGCAGCGGGCCCTTCAGCGACGCCACCCCCCCGGCGACCGCGCCGTAGATGTCGGAGAGCGTCGAGGCGATCACCCGGGCGACGAAGGTCGAGTTGGGCATCTCGTGCTCGATGTAGCAGATGAGGATGCGGTCGAATACCTCCAGTGCCTCGGCGTCCGGACGCTCGCCGCTGAGCATGTACAGGAAGTTCTCCGCGTAGCCCAGGTCGGCATCGGGCTCGACGAACGGAAGGTCGTGCAGCGCCCGGTAGGCGTTCGCGGCGACCACCGGCCCCTGCGCCAGCAGGCTCGTCCCCTTCGCCAGGTTCGCCTCGCGCGACGTGTCGGCCAGACGTACCGCATCGACGTGGCCCGCGAGGTACGAGACGCCCGTGCGCAGCGCGTCCATGACGCTGGTGCCCTTCGGCATCGACTCGAGGAGCCGGTACACGTCGGCCGGCACTTCGGCGCCTGCCTTGAGCGCGGCGCAGAAAGTCTCGGCCGAGTCCGCATCCGGGAGCTCGCCGTACATCACGAGGTACGCCGCGTCGACGTAGTTGAGGTTGCGGGCCAGCTCGATCAGGTCGTAGCCACGGATTACGATCTGCTCGTTCTCCTCGTCGAGCCAGGAGACGGTGCTGTCGGTGGCTATGACGCCGTCGAGGCCGGGACTGAAGGACTGCGCGGTCATTCCGATGCCTCCTCGGACTGCGTTGCTGAAGATATCCGGCTGTCCAGATCGCGGTAGTCGTCGTAGCGGATCAGCCTATACAGCTCCTGGCGCGTCTGCATGCGGTCGAGCCACGGCTGCTGCGTGCCGTCGCGCTTCAGGTCGGCCAGGGCCGACTCCATCGCCCGCGCGGCGACGCGCAGGGCCGTCACCGGGAAGATGACGATGCTGTAGCCCAGCTCGCCGAAGCGGTCCAGCGTCAGATATGGGGTCTTGCCGAACTCGGTCATGTTCGCCAGGAGCGGCCCGCCCACCGCGTCCACCATCGCACTGAACTCCTCCTCGGACTCCAGCGCCTCGGGAAAAATGACGTCGGCGCCGGCGTCGCGGTAGAGCCGCGCCCGGCGTACGGCCTCGTCCATGCCGTAGACCGCCTTGGCGTCCGTCCTGGCGACGATGACGAGGTCGGTCCTCGCCCCTGCGGCCGCCCTGATCTTCTCGGCGAACTGCTCGGCGGGAACGACCGACTTGCCGTCCAGGTGGCCGCAGCGCTTCGGCGACACCTGGTCCTCGATCTGGACCGCGGCCGCGCCCGCCTCTTCCAGCTCCCGGACGGTGCGCACGACGTTCAGCGCCTCGCCGAAGCCGGTGTCGGCGTCTACGAGCACGGGCAGCCCGCTGGCGCGGACCACGAGCCTCGTCCGGTCGGCGAGCTCGTCCAGGGTGATGAGGCCCACGTCCGGCAGTCCAAGGCTGGCCGAGAAGGCCGCGCCGGACAGGTAGAGCGCGTCGAAGCCCGCCTCGCGGGCGACCAGAGCGCTCAGACCGTCGAACGCGCCCGGCACTGCCGTGGCTCCCGGCGAGTCGACGATCCGGCGGAACCGCGTGCCGGGGTTCTCCGGCGTCGGGCCGTCCAGCAGCCAGGTCACAGGCGTATCGCCTCCATCAGCCCCTCGAGGTCCCGCTGGTTGTCGAGGTCCCAGACCAGGTCCGCCACGTCGCTCGCCCTGCGCTCGGGCCATCGATCGGCGACGTTCTCCATGAACTTGGCGACCAGCTCGTCGTCGGTCATGGGATTCATCGCGTGGCCGCGGGGATAGCTCACCGTGCGCTCGGCCGACCGGCCGCCGGAGGCCGTGACGCGCAGGCGGTTCGGGATGCCCAGCGGGTAGCCCTCCGTCAGCGCGTCGTCTTCGGACAGCGTCGTCTTCGCGAGCAGGTCGGCGAGCCCCGGGTCCCGCAGGCGCTCGTCCGAGAACGACTCCTTGGTCACCGTGCCGTCGACGAGGGCGGCGGCCACGATGTACGGGAGCGAGTGGTCGGCCGTCTCGCGGGTCTTCGGGGCCCATTTCTCGGGGTCCTTCGCGATGATCTCGTAGGCCACCTTGAAGGTATCGATCTCTACCGACTGGACGGCGGCGCCGTCCAGCTCGTCGCGCAGCTCGATGGCGGCGTCCACGGCGCTCTGCGCGTGGTACTCGACAGGCCACTTCTTGACGTAGGTGTCGAGGATTCGCCGCGGGGCCTGCCCAGCCTCGATCGACTCGAACGCCGCCGGATCGAAGGCGCCGCCGGCGAGGAGCTGCCGGAAGAAGCCCATTTCGCCCTCGAACGGCATGTCGGGCCCGGTGAAGCCCTCGGCCGCCAGCAGGCCGCCGAACACGGCGTGGCTGACGGCCCTGGCGGCCGCGGCGCCCTTCCACATCGAAAGCTCCCCTGCCCTCGTCTGCCGCATGGGCGCGTGGGGAACGACCGTGATCGCGATGGCGTTGCCCGTCCGGGTCTCGTCGAGCCCCAGCAGGTTGCCGGCCCCGCACGCCGCGCCGATGCACGTGTACATGACGTGGTCCCACCGGTGGGCGCGGATGCTTGCCGCGTCGCACAGCGATACGCCGACCTCGTAGGCGACCGCGGCGCCGGTGATGTAGTCGCGGGCGGTCCTGCCCCGGTACTGGCACAGGGCCGCCAGGCCGGGCAGCGTGTCGCTCGGGTGGAGCGGCTCCAGCGACAGGTAGGTGTCGTTGTAGTCGAGGTAGCGGACCATGACGCCGTTGGCGAATGCGGCCGCCTCCGGGGCGACCTTCGCGCCGTGTCCCCACAACGTCGCTCCGCCCGGATGCTCGAGGCCGGCGGCGTAGGCCCGCGCGGCGGCCGGCGCGTCGTCGTCGTACGCGGCGAGGGCGACCCCGATGCTGTCGAGCGTCCGGCGCTTCACCTCATGGACAGTCTCCGCAGGCAGATCGTCCCACGTCACGCGCGTGGCGTACTCGGAGAACAGCCTCCGGTACCGATCGCCTCCGCTCGTCGTCGCTTCCGGGGACATATGCAGGCTCCTCCCTCAGTCGTCGAGGATGCCGCGGGAGATGATCATTCGCTGCACCTCCGACGTGCCCTCGTAGATCTCCGTGACCCGGGCGTCGCGGTAGAGCCGCTCCGCGGTCGTGGGGGCGAAGTAGCCGGTGCCCCCGTGAAGCTGGACGGCCCGGTCCGCGCACTCGACCGCGACCCTGGACGCGAATAGTTTGGCCATCGAGGCCTCCGTGACGAACGGCTTCCCGGCGTCGAGCAGGCTGGCGGCCCGGTAGACGAGCAGTCGCGCCGCGTCGATCTCGGTCGCCATGTCGGCCAGCGTCCACTGGACGGACTGGAACCCGCTGAGCTGCCGGCCGAACGCCTCCCTCTGGCGGACGTACTGCAGCGCGGCCTCGTACGCGGCCTGCGCCAGGCCGACGCACTGCGCCGCGATGGCGATGCGGCTCGCGTTCAGCACCTCCATGGTCTGGGCCCAGCCGGAACTCTCGCCCCCGAGCCTGTTCTCCTCCGGAATCCTGCATCGCTCGAAGACGAGCTCGGCCGTCGACGAGCCGCGCATGCCCATCTTGCCGTGCTGCGGGTTGATGGTGAAACCGGGTGTGTCGCGCTCCACGATGACCGCGTCGATGCCCTTCGTGCCCTGCTCCGGATCGCTGGTCGCCAGGACGATGAAGACATCCGCCTCTGCGGCGTTCGTCGTGAAGAGCTTGGAGCCGTCCAGCAGGAAGTGGCCGTCGACCCGGCTCAGCGAGGTGCGTATGGACGCGGCGTCGCTTCCGGCGCCGGGTTCGGTGAGAGCGAAGGCCCCTACCCTGTCCAGGCCCACGAGCGGCGGCAGGAGCTCGCGCTTCTGCCGGGGACTGCCGAACCTGTCGACGTAGGCGGCGCACAGCCCGAGGTGGGCAATGTAGATGACGCTCGTGGCGCCGCAGCCGCGGGCGATCTCCTCGACCGCGACGGCGAGCTGGCGAGCGGTGCCGCCCGAGCCGCCGTACGCCTCGTCGATGGTGAGGCCGAACAGCCCCATGCCGGCCAGGCGGCGCAGGTTCTCCCAGGGGAACTCCTCGTTCTGGTCGTAGTGCGAGGCCCGCGGCGCGAGCTCCCTGTCGGCAAGCTCGCGCACGGCCAGCCGCAGAAGCTGCTCGTCCTCTGTCAGGAACACGTCGCTCATCGCGGCCGCAGACCTCGGCTCAAGCTCAGATCGGGAGGTACTGGTGCACCGGGCGGTTCAGCCGGGTGAACTGCTCCGCGTACGCGATGCCGTTCATGTAGCCGGCGTGCCCGTCTACGTGCTCGAGCAGGCTGTCGGTCTTCTCGCCGTAGTTCTCTTCGGCCTTGGCCTGCGTGCCCTCGAACTCCGCCATCGCGGCCCTCTTCCGGTCGATGACGTCCGAGATGTCCACCACCACGTCCGGCTGGTGCCTGGCGGTGCCCAGGAGCTGGTCGGCGTTGAAGCCGGGGTAGTAGAACATGAAGACGTGGGGCACGGTGATGGGCGCGAGCGCCGACGGGAAGCCGTCTGCCCTCACGTAGTCGACGCAGGCGTTGGCGAAGCGTCCCGCGTCCATGTGGTCCTGGCGGCCCACCTCGACCGGGTGCGGGCACAGCACGACGTCCGGCCGGAAATCCCGGATGCGGTCGACGACCGCGACGTACTCGTCCATCCCAAGGAGCATGGGGCTCTCCGGGAAGTCGAGCACTTCGCCGGCCGTGATGCCCAGCACCCTGGCGGCGCGGTCGAACTCGTCGATCTTGGTCTGCTTCACTGCCTCGATGTCCTTCAGCTTGTCCTCGCCCGTGGCGGGGAAGACGTTGAAGGCGTGGGTGACGACGCCGGTCGTCAGGCTGAGGAACATCGCCTCGTCGCCCCGCGCCAGGTGCTTGGCGACCGTGCCGGCCGACCGCTCGAACGGGTCCTGTGGATGCCCAACTATGACCATTATTCTCGTCAAGATTCTTCTCCCCTGTTTTGTGTTGCCCCCGCCGCCCGTTTCACCGTGGACGGATCGGATTCAGGCCCTTGTGATGAACGCGTCGGCCCCGAGCTTTTCGCCAAGGGCCCGCAGGTAGCCGTCTATGGCGGCCGCCTGCCCGACGACGACCCGTGAGACGAACCGCAGGAAGGGGTTGTGCACCTCGCCCTCCTCCGTGACGGTGACCACGGTGACCTCGCCTATCTCCTCGATGTAGAACGCCCAGCTTCCGCCGAACGCCAGGCCATCGTTGACGATCCGCCTGACGAGGCGCCGTGGCGGCGCGGACTCGACCGTCTCGAACACCAGGGACTGGCCGCGACGCCCCGTCTCGCGCCAGACCTCCATCCCATCCCGGTTGGCAAGCCGCTCCACGTGGAGGACGTCGTCGCGCCACGTAACCTGCTGTCGATAGTCGGTGATCGTCTTCCAGACGTCCCAGCGTGAGCGGTTGAACTGGGCCCGGCGCGTCACCGAGTGGGTCCTGGGCAGCGCGGCGCCAATGCCACCTGCCAGCGCGGCCGCTGCCGCGAGCACCACGAGCCCGACTACCAGCCAGAGCAACTCGACCCCCTGCAGAACATGTCCCGGCGCTACTGTATCGCGTAGACCATCGATGGACGCTTCGGAAAGAGCCCGTCGAGCAACGCGCGAGCCCGGTTCGACGTCACCACGCAGTCCTGGTAAGCATACTCGATTTCACGCACCGACCGGAACCCGAACAGTAGCTGCAGAAAGACGAGCCCGGGGAACAGCGCGTCGACGGCGTCATCCGTCGCCGAGAGATCGTCCTGGGTGGGCGTCCGGGGCTCGACCGCCGCGATTCGCCCGCCCTCGAGCTCGATCGCCAGGCCGCCCTGGACGAAGCCCAGCACGAGGCGGCCCGTATGGCCCGCCCCGAGCGCGTTTGCCAGCCGCCGCTCCAGCACCGGCGCGACGTGGCGCACGAAGTCCGGCAGGTCCGGCACACGCACATACCAGGCGCGCGGCGGCTCGACGACGGGCAGCCAGTCCTCCATGGCGTAGTAGGCGGGGTGCTCGACGCCCAGCGACAGCGCGAACCCGCCGGCGTAGCAGACGCCGTCGCGCCGGGCGTAATCTTCGCCGGCCGCGCGCAGGTACCGGATGACGCTCGGGGTGACCTCGGGCCAGGGCGTGCCGAGCCGCAGCTCGTAGACGCCCGCGGCCATGACGCCGTCGCGCAGCCTGTGGCCGTGCCTCAGCAGGCCGACAGCCTCGCCGACGGCCGTCTCGATCACGACCGAGACGTTCCAGTGAGTCGCCTTGTCCTCCGGGGCCGCGAGGTCGTAGCGGAACATCTGCTCGTCGCGGACGCACGACAGCGCGTACCGATTCATCCCCTCGGCGTACAGCCCGGCCATCATGGGCACGTCCGCCCCTGTCGCCTGCCGGAATCGGTACGGCTCGCTCTTGCCGGCCGGAAGCTCGGGCGCGCGGCCCGCGTATCCCCTGCGGCCGCCCTGCCAGTGGAACGCGAGCTCGTAGCCGAACTGCCGGTAGTACCAGGGTATGCCCGTGATCCCGATGACCTTCTCGCCCCGGTCGGCGCTCCACCGGTGCAATAGCTCCATCTGGGCGCGCGAGAGCCCCCGCCGGCGGTAGGCCCGGTCGGTGACCACGGCGTCGACGCGTCCGGCGGGAAACTCGATGCCCTCGTACGACCACGTCTGGGATATCAGGTTGAGCGTGGAGACGATCCGGCCGGTGCCCGTGTCCTCGACGACCGTGAAGTCGCCGGGGGCGAAGCCGGGCAGGTTGCCCTCCATCAGGTCGTGCGTCCATGTCACGATGGGCCCGCGGGACCCGGTTATGTCGCCGCCCTGGTTCGCGATCAGCGCGGCGATGCGCTCAGTGTCGTCCAGAGTCGCGCCCCTGAGGACGAGGCCGTCCCCCAGGTCGGTGACGTCCGCCGCGCGGTTCCCCGGACTGGCGGAGGTCACTCCAACCCCCAGATGCGCGACGCGCGCTTGGGAAAGAGCACGGCAAGCAGCGCGCGGGAGCGATCGGAGCTGACTATGCAGTCCGGGAAGGCGTACTCCAGGTCGTCGGCGGAGCGGAACCCGAACAGGATCTGATGGAAGGTCAGGCCGGGGAAGAGCGCGTCGCGCTCTTTCGGCGCGAGCCGGTTGTCCCGCGCGCCGGGCAGCCATTTCTCCGAGACCGTCAGCCGGCCTCCTTCGAACGCCAGCCTGAGCCCGTCGTCGAAGAAGCTCAGGCGCAGCTCGAAGCTGAGACCCGCGGCGAACGAGTCCGCGAGACGCCGCTCGAGCACGGGCGCGACGTGTCGGACGAAGCCCGGCACGTCCGGCACCCGGATGTACCACGCATAGGGCCGCTCGAAACGCGACAGCGCGTCGCCCGCGATCTCGTAGGAGGGGTGCTCGGAGCCGAAACACAGGAGAATCGCGCTGAGCGACCCTGCTCCGCGGCGACGGCCGATGTCCCTGATGTGCGAGAGCACCGACGGCGTGACCGACAGCCACGAGAATCCGGCGGCGACCTCGAACGCCATCGCCGTGGCAACGGCGTCGTCGAGACCCGGCATCAGCAGCACGTACCCGGCGGGCCGGCCGTCGGCGGACTCGATGACGTACGTGTCGAACCGGAACATCGAGCCTTCGCCCCGCCCGAACAGCTCGTACCTCCACGCCTCCTGATCCCTGACGCATGAGACGACGAAGCGCTCGGTCGACCGCGCATAGGTCTCCGTCAGGAAGGGTACGTCGGCATCGGCGGCCTCGCGCAGCCGGTACGGCTCTACTTCTCCCGGACGCGCGTCCGGGATATCCTCGGCGGCGGCCATCCGGCCGCCCATGTGCTCGATCGTCATCTCGTAGCCGAAGCGTCGGTAGAACCACGGGATGCCGGTAACGCCCTGCACCAACTCGCCGCGCTCCGCGCTCCACTCGTGGACGGTCTCTAGCTGCGCGCGCATCAGCCCGCGCAGACGGTAGTCTGGATCGGTTCCAACGAGCTCTATGCGGCCGGCGGGAAACTCGACGCCCTCGTACGACCAGGTCTGGGATATCAGGTTCAGCGAGGCGACGATGGCCCCCGTGCCGGTTTTCTCGACGACCGTGAAGTCCTCGGGGCCGAACCCGGGAAGGTCGCCCTTCATCAGGTCGCGGGTCCAGTGCCTGATGCCCTCGTCGGGGGCCTCGGGCCCGACATACATGGCGGTGAACTCGGCCAGCGCCTCGGTGTCCTCTGCCCTGCCGCGGCGCAGCACGAGGCCGTCCCCAAGCCGCCGTATCACGGCGCCCTGCTGGGTCGATTGGGACGAGGCGTTTTCTGTCGGGGTCATTTCGGGCCTCCGCGGGACGTGGAGCAAGCCGGATTATACAGCCCGGGCGGTCGCGACGCCGGTACGCGTCCGGAGCTCAGTCCGGCCGTCCGCCCGGCCGCGGCGAACGTCGTCGAACCGACCCTGACGCCGAGCCGGGAGAACTCACCTCCCCGGAATCCCCGCGCCCTTCACACGCGGGCGCTCTGCTGGTATATAATGCGGCGCTAACGAACCATAGGAATTTGGATATCGGGCGGCACGACGGCACACTTGGAACAGGAGGCTGACCATTGAGTACTCGATTGGCCCTATTGGTTGTGGCTCTCGCGACGACGCTGCTCGCGCTTGTCGCATGTACTGAAGAGGAAGCGGAAGAGAGCCGGCTCGATGCGGTGAAGGAGCGGGGCAAGGTCATCTGCGCCAGCCGCAATGACGTGCCGGGCTACGGCCACCTTGACGCGGCCGGCAACAACATCGGCTTCGACATAGACCTTTGCCGGGCGCTCGCCGCCGCGACCCTCGGGGACGCCAACGCCTTCGAGATCCGCCTGATCACGGCGGCCGAGCGCGGGCCGACCATCCAGTCCGGCGAGGTCGACATGCTCGTGCGCACGGTCACCTGGACGACCTCACGCGACGCGCAGTGGGGCAACTACGCACAGACGATGTTCTTCGACGGGCAGGGCTTCCTCGTCAACAAGAGCCTCGGCGTCTCGAGCGCCCTGGAGTTGAAGGGCGCCACCGTGTGCGTGACCCAGGGCACGACCACCGAGCTGAACCTGCAAGACTTCTCCGCGCAGAACGATCTCGGCATCACGCCGCTGACGTTCGAGGACACCGACGCGGTGGTGGCCGCCTACCAGGCGGGCCAGTGCGACGCGTTCACGAACGACCGGTCGCAGCTCGCCGCGATCAGCAGCGCCTTCGAGAACCGTGCGGACCACGTCATCCTGCCGGAGACCATCTCCGAAGAGCCTCTCGGTCCCGTTGTCCCGCACGGCGACGACCAGTGGTTCGACATCGTCAAGACGGTTATGAGCATCCTGATCTACTCCGAGGCGTACGGAGTTGGCCAGGGCAGCGTCCCAACGGCCGCGACCGGCGACGCGAAGGTAGACCGGCTCTTCGGGCTCGAGGGCTCGTTCGGCCAGGAGCCCCTAGGGCTCAGCAACACGGTCTCCCAGGACATCATTCGCGCCGTGGGCAACTACGGCGAGATTTACGACCGCCACCTCGGACCCAGCGGCATCGGACTGCCGCGGGAGAACGGTCGGAACGCTCTTTGGGCCGACGCCCCTTGCGGCGACTGCCCCAAGGGCGGGCAGATATACGCCGCGCCCCTGAGGTAGAAGACCCATCGGAACCTTCCGGGAGGGCGCTGCCATACGGCATAGCGCCCTCCCGGCCAAACCTGCGGGCACAGTTGAATCGGATTCGGAAGGGCGCAACGTTCGACGATGCCGCGCGGGCGGACAGCGTCGCGGTTGGGAGTTCCTGAAGGCCGCATGTCCTCCATACGGCGAAATCTGACCTACCAGGGCATCCCGCTCTGGCGTCACGCCCAGGTCCTGCAGTGGACGTCGCAGATCGTTTCCGGTGTCCTGGTGGTGGCGCTCGTTCTCTGGTTTTTCGTCAACATCGCCACCGCGGTGCAGGACCGGCAGATCCCGCACGGCTTCAGCTTCCTCTCGCGTGCCTATCAGACCCCGATGGGGCACCACTTCCTCGCCTTCGATCCGTCGGACAGCTTCAGGTACTCGCTCTTCGTCGCGGCCGTGAACACGGTGTTCGTCGCCGTGGCTGGCGTAATCCTGGCCACGGTCCTGGGAGTGGTCGTAGGCGTCGCCCGGCTGTCGAGCAACTGGCTGATCGCGAAGCTCGCCACGGTGTACGTGGAGTTCTTCCGCAACGTTCCGCTGCTGCTCCTCCTGTTCTTCTGGTTCTACATCTGGCTCACCCTTCCCGAGGTGGACGAGGCCTACAAGATCGACGGCCGCCTCTACATCGACAACAGGGGCATATCCATACCGTGGATATCCGGCAGCGATCTGTACTCGGCGCTCGCCTGGATCGCCCTCGCGGCCATCGCCGTGGTCGCCGGGATCGCGGTCCACCGGCTGCTGACGCGCCGCGAGACCGAGACTGGCAAGGCGTCGTACCCCGTGCTGGCCGGCGGCGCGACCGCCGCGGCGATCGGCGCGGCGGCCTGGCTCGCCATAGCCGGCGCGACCGGCGAGTCGCCCTTCGTGATCACGACGCCGCAGCCGGAGGGCCGCTTCCTCGAGATCGTCGGCGGGTTCACGGCGCCGGCCGGCCTGCTCGCCCTGCTCGTCGGACTGGTGATGTACACCGCCTCATTCATCGCGGAGATCGTGCGCGCCGGCATAACGTCGGTCAGCCGGGGCCAGACCGAAGCCGCGGCGGCGCTCGGCCTGTCGCCGATGCGCACGCTGCGCGAGGTGACCTTCCCCCAGGCCCTGCGCGTGATCATTCCCCCGCTCATCAGCCAGTACCTGAACCTGACGAAGAACAGCAGCCTGGCGGGCGCCATCGGCTATTCCGACCTGACCAACGTCGCGAAGACGATGACACAGACGGCGCCCGCGGTGTCCATATTCATCCTGATCATGGCCGCGTACCTGGCCATGAGCCTGACCTGGTCGTTGATCGGCAACCTGTACAACCGCCACATCCGGTTTACCGGAGGCTGATGAATGGCCACCGATCACGCAGACGCGTTGGTCAGGCCGCCCCGCATGAGCGGGGGCGCCGCCGGCTGGGCGCGTGAGAACCTGTTTGGCACCTGGTACGACGGGGTGCTCACCGTCGGGTCCGGGACGGCGTTGCTTCTCGCGGCGTGGTACGGCCTGATCTGGGTCTTCGCCGACGCGGACTGGTCCGTCGTCTCAGCGCTGGGCGGCCGGTTCGTCATCGGCCAGTACAACACGGTCGCCGCCTGCTCGGAGCAGGACTGCTTCTGGAGGCCGCAGGCCGGCCTGCTCATGATCACCTTCCTGCTGGGCATGGGCTGGGGCATCCTTGGAGGCGGTACGGCAAGGATAGCCGCGATCGTCGTCGCCGCGGTGGCGGCCGCGTTCGCCTTCCTGCCCTACGGTCTCGACGAGATGGGGCTGAACGTGCGCGTCCTGCTCCTGGCGTGCGTGCCCGCTACGGCGCTCGGCTGGGCGGTGGCGAGGTATACGCCCCTCGGAACGACGCGCAGGCTCGTCATACTGGGCGTCGTGGCGTTCGTTCTGGCGCTCGTGCTGCTGCGGGGGCTGGGGTTCGTGCCGGGACTGAAGCCCGTATCGGTCATCTACTGGGGCGGACTGATGCTGAACGTGCTGCTGGCGGTCGTCGGCATCGCCCTCAGCCTGCCCATCGGCATCGCGCTGGCCCTCGGACGCCGCAGCAGCCTGCCGGTCGTAAAGCTGCTGTGCGTCGTCTTCATAGAGGTGTTCAGGGGCGTGCCGTTGATCACGCTGCTCTTCATGTCGCAGACGCTCGTGCCGCTGGCGTTCCCCGAGGACTTCCCCGTCAACTCGCTCGCCCGCGCCGCCATCGTAATCACCCTGTTCAGCTCCGCATACATGGCGGAGAACATTCGCGGAGGGCTGCAGGCGCTGCACCCCGGACAGGCCGAGGCCGCCCGGGCGCTGGGGCTGCCCGGATGGCAGACGACGATGCTCATCTCGCTGCCGCAGGCCATCCGCAACGTCATCCCCGCCATCGTCGGCCAGTTCATCTCGCTGTTCAAGGACACAACCCTCGTGTACATCATCGGAATGCTGGACGTGGTCGAGATCGGCCGTGCATTCATCCAGGGCAACCAGGAGTTCCTGGACAACGCCCCAGAGCTGTTCGTCTTCCTGGCGGTCGTCTTCTGGATATTCACCTACAGCATGTCGTACGTCAGCAAGCGCGTAGAGCATCACCTGGGCGTCGGCCAGCGTTAGCCGGCGCGACCACGGAGGTCCCCCGTGACAAACGGCAATGAAGCGACGACTGACCCGATCATCGTCTGCCGAGACGTGCACAAGTGGTTCGGCGACTTTCACGCGCTCAAGGGCGTCACCACGTCCGTTAGTCGCAGCGAAAAGGTCGTGATACTGGGCCCGTCCGGCTCGGGCAAGTCGACCTTCATCCGCACGATCAACCGGCTCGAAGAGCACCAGCGGGGCGACATCATCGTCGACGACATCGAGCTGACCAACGACGTCAGGAACATCGACGCCATCCGGAGGGAGGTCGGCATGGTGTTCCAGTCGTTCAACCTGTTCCCTCACCTCACGGTCATGAACAACATCACGCTGGCGCCGATGAAGGTCAGGCATTGGCCCCGCGCGCAGGCCGAGGAGGTGGCGCTGGCGTTCCTCGAGCGGGTAGGCATCCCCGAGCAGGCCGACAAGTACCCCGCTGAGCTTTCGGGCGGTCAGCAGCAGCGGGTGGCCATCGCGCGGGCGCTCGCCATGCAGCCCAAGATCATGCTGTTCGACGAGCCCACGTCGGCCCTCGACCCCGAGATGATCAAGGAGGTCCTGGACGTCATGCGGGAGCTCGCCACGTCGGGCATGACCATGATCATCGTCACGCACGAGGTCGGCTTCGCCAGGGAGGTCGCCGACAGGGTCATCATGTTCGACGAGGGGAAGATAGTCGAGGAGGCCCCGCCCAACGACTTCTTCAACAACCCCAAGAACGACCGGGCCAAGCTGTTCCTGTCCCAGATACTGGACTGAGCCCGCCGCGCAAACGGCGGACTACCCGTCGGAAGCCGCGTAGCCGATCAGCTTCTGCACCAGCTTGGCGGCGGTGAACGCGCCCGCCTCCGGGCCCTCGCCCGGGCTCAGCTCCACCACGTCGAAGCCGACGATCGTTCGCTCGGACGCCACCGCCCTGAGCAGGCCGGTCAGCTCGTGCCAGCCCATGCCCCCCGGCTCCGGCGTCCCCACGGACGGCATGACCGAGGGGTCCAGCACGTCCAGGTCGACGCTGACGTAGACAGACGGCGTCAACGCGTCGATCACCGTCTCCGCGAGGCCATCCGCGCCGCCGTTGTCCGGCGGCCAGAAGACGACCGGGACCTCGTTGTCGCGGATGTAGTCTCTCTCTTCGAGGCTCAGGCTGCGGACGCCCACTTCGACCACCGGGCAGACGTCCAGCAGGCGTCGCGCGACGCACGCGTGGCCCCAGCGGGAGCCCATGTACTCGTCGCGCAGGTCGGCGTGCGCGTCGAGATAGAGCACGCTGACGTCGGGGTGCGAGCGGGCCAGCGCGGTGACGGCGCCGACCGTGATCGAGTGCTCGCCGCCGAGCAGCCCGACCACCCGGCCCGGCGCGGCAAGCCGCTCCACGACCCTCTCCACCACGTCGACCATCGCCTTCGGCCCGCTGACGTCGGGCATGATCGCGGGGGAGGTGTGTATCCCGACCTCGGAGACGTCGCGGTCGAGCTCCAGGTCGTAGTCCTCGAGCTGCCTGGACGCGGCGACGATGGCCGCCGGGCCGTCCCTGGCGCCGCCCCGGTACGAGGTCGTGCTGTCGTAGGGCACCGGGACGAGGGCGACGCGGGCGTCTTCGAGCGCGGCTTCGTCCGGGCGGACGTCGAGAAACGTGTCCCAGTGGCGCGCGACGCCCTCCAGGGGATCGTAACCGTTGTCAGCCATCCGACTCGCCGCCGGAGCCGATCAGCCCCACCCGCTCGCGGACCATGCCGCCGAACGCCGCGCGGGGGCTGCTGTACTCGACGCCCCTGTCCATCTTCCACACGCGGACGTTCGTCAGGCCGAAGGCCTTCTTCACGTCGTCGAGCGACGCGTCGGCATCGAACTCCTTGCACGAGAAGATGTCGATGTTCACGTAGCCGCGGTCCGGGAAGGTGTGTACGCTGATGTGGCTCTCCGCGATCAGCACGAACCCGGACAGCCCCCAGTCCTCCGGCGTCTTGCCCCGGTAGGTGTACACCTGGGGCGTGATCATTTTCGTCATGCCGATCGCGGCCGGATACTCGTCCAGGAAGGCGAAGATCAGGTCCTCGTCGGTCAGTCTGTCTGGGTCGGCCCCGTAGCCGTCTACGACAAGATGCAAGCTGTGAGCTCCTGGCGCCGGCCTGTGCGGGCCGGAAGACGAACGCCAGTGTAACACCCATCCGCGAGCCTCAGCCACGCGGCGAACTGCCGGGAGACACCCGGTGTGGATTGGACCCGCGCGGGATGCTACGCTACGGCGCCACGAGTCACTTGAGCCCGACAGGCAGGCGCAATGCTCGATCTGCTCATCACAGGCGGACTGGTCGTCGACGGAACGGGTAACGCAGGCTTCCACGCCGCCGTCGGCGTAAGGGGCGACAGCCTGACCGTCCTGCGAGGCGATACGTCCGAGGTCCCCGCGACGCGGACGATAGATGCCGCCGGGAAGGTCGTCTGCCCCGGGTTCATCGACGTCCACTCGCACTCGGGGCTGATGCTGTTGGCCGACCCGGAGCACATGCCCAAGGTGCACCAGGGCGTGACGACCGAGCTCATCGGCATCGACGGCAACTCGTACGCCCCCTTCCGCTCGCCGGACGACCTCGAGCGGTTCATCGACCTCAACTCAGGACTCGACGGCAGACCGGAGATACGGGACCGCTGGTCGTCGGTGTCCGAGTACCTGGCGCTGTTCGACCGCAGGGTCGCGGTCAACGTCGTCTACATCGTGGGCAACTCCCCGCTCCGCATAGCGGCCTCGGGCTGGACCGACCGCCGCGCGAGTCGCGCCGAGATCGGGAACATGAAGGCGGTGTTGCGGGAGAGCATGGAGGAGGGCGCGGTCGGAATGTCGACCGGGCTCGACTATCCCCCCGGCAGCTACGCCGACACCGACGAGCTCGTCGAGCTGTCCGCCGAGGCGGCCCGGCTGGGGGGCATCTACCACACGCACGTGCGCTACTCGCTGGGCGACCGCTACATCGACCCCTTCGAGGAGGCGATCGAGATCGGGCGTCGCAGCGGGGTGCCGGTGCACGTGACGCACATGTTCCGCCGGCCGACCAACCCCGGCGGCAGCCGCCCGATCATGGCCCTCGTCGAGGACGCGCGAGCAGAGGGCCTGGACGTCACCTTCGACTGCTTCCCGTACCCCTACGGCGGGACGCGCGCGACGATAGTGCTGCCGCAGTGGACGCAGGACGGAGGCCCCGACGGGCTCCGCGCGGTGCTGCGGTCGCCGGAGGCCCGCGAGCGGCTGCGCACGGAGACGGTGCCGCGAGGCCGCGGCTGGGACGAGATGTGGCTGACCTACTTCTCCCAGACCCACAACCGCCGGTACGAGGGCTGGTCTCTCGCCGCCATCGCAGACGACGTGGGCCGGCACCCGGTCGACACGCTGTGCGACCTGCTGCTCGACGAGGACCTGCAGGTCTCCTACTTCACCGCCAACGTCGACGCGGCCACGATCTCGGACTTCGTGGCCCACCCGCTGCAGATGGTCGGCAGCGACGCCCTGCTCATCGGGGACTATCCGGTGCCGATGGCCTACGGGACATACCCGCTCATTCTCTCCGAGATCGTGCGCGAGGAGCGCAGGCTGCCTCTGCCGGACGCCATCCGCAAGATGACCTGGTACCCGGCGCAGCGGCTGGGCATCTCCGACCGCGGCATGGTACACGATGGAATGAAGGCCGACCTAGTCGTGTTCGATCCGGAGGCGGTACGGGCCAACGCCACGCGCCAGCGGCCCCGTCAGGCGTCCGAGGGCATCGAGTACGTGATCGTCAACGGACAACCCGTCATCGAGGGCGGAAGACACACCGGCGCCCTGCCCGGCCGAGCGCTCCGCCGCGGCCGCTCCTAGACGCAGAACGGGCCGCAGGGCCTGGCACTCGACTCAGGGCTGGCATGCGTGCGTCGCTTTGGGCTAGGATGCGCGTCCATGAGGCGACTGCGGACGATCGCAGCACAAATCAAGAACCCACTGGCTTGGCGATTGGCGGGCGTGACTCTTGCGATGCTGGGAACAGTCGGGCTCGTTGCTGCAGAAGCGGTCATCACCCTGGTGTCCGCGCCCCATTGGCTGCGTTGCTGGCTGTGTTCGCCTACTCGGTGACGCTGCTCCCGTCGTCGGGCCGGGTGACGGACTACTTGACGCGGCTGCTGGTGGCGCCCGCGCTCGCACTCTCGGGCTTGAACTGGCTAAGGCACGCTACCGACGACGACCCCGCCTGGGAGCTCGTCGGAATCGCGGCAGCTATACTCATCCAGGTCTACATCGCGGTGGGAATGGCCCTACATCAGCAGTCGTTCAGCGACAAGGACCGCGACCATGATGCCCATACCGCCAATCACGATGGCCCAAGCCTCTAGGCGTCGCCGCCGCTTCTCGTCTGTGAGCATGCTCAGGCCTCCCCAATGTGCAGTAACTTCCTGAGATATAGTACTACAACAATGGCTTGAGGCGGTACTGCCAGCGCGACGCGCCCCGCGTACAGCCTGCGGGAGGCGCCGCCCATCTCGCTAGCGCCCGGCTTGACAACGCTTATCGGCACCATATCGATCGGAGCAGACATGACATCACGGAAAACACGCGTAGGGGTCATCGGCGCGAACGCGGAGCGAGGCTGGGCGTCCAGGTCCCACCTGCCCGCGCTGCGGGCGCTCCCGGAGTTCGACCTCGCCGCCGTCTGCACGACGCGGGCAGAGTCGGCCCGCCAATCGGCGGAGACATTCGGCGCCGACGAGGCGTACGACGACCACGTCGCGATGCTGGAGCAGGCCGACCTCGACGTCGTCGCCGTGTCGGTCAAGGTGCCGGACCACTACCGGCCCACAATCGACGCGCTGGAGGCGGGCAAGCACGTCTACACCGAGTGGCCGCTGGGCGCCAACCTACGCGAGGCCCAGGAGATGACCGACCTGGCCCACGCGAAGGGCGTCCGCACGATGGTCGGGCTCCAGGAGCGGCTCACGCCTATCTACCTGCGCCTGAAGGAGCTTGTAGACGACGGGTACGCGGGCGAGGTGCTGTCGTGCGGCATGAGCTGGTACCAGTCCGGCGTGCTCGACGCAGCGCCCTCGTCCTGGTGGCGGGCGGACAGGGCGGCCGGCGCCAACGTCTTCACCGTCGGCCTGGGCCACCTGGTCGACGCCCTCTGCATGGTCCTCGGCGAGTTCGCCGAGGTCTCGACGGTCGTCGCGACCACCGTCGACCGCTGGGACGACCCGGACTCCGGCCGATCGATAGACGTCACCGCCGCGGACAACGTGCTCGTCTCCGGGGTCCTGGAGAGCGGCGCGGTCATGTCGGTGCACGTGGCGAGCGTGCCGGCCCACGGCAGCGGGTACCGGGCCGAGATCTACGGGCGCGAAGGCACGCTGCGGCTCGACGCGTCGGAGACGAGCTCGCTCGGCACGCTGACGCTGCGCGGCGGCCGTCGCGGCGACGCCGGGATGACGGAGATCGACGTGCCGGACAGGCTGACCTGGGCCCCGGAGGCCGCCGACCTCGAAGCGGCCTTCCCAGTCGCGCAGATGTGGCGCAGGTTCGGGCAGGTCATCCGGGGCGAGGCGACCGACGCACCCGACTTCGAGACCGGCCTCACCAGGCACCGCCTCCTCGCCGCGATCGAGCGCGCATCGGAGACCGGCGAGCGACAGCGGCTCTAGGCGGCGCTCCCAGCACTGTCGTCCTGAGCAGCGCGAAGGACCTGGGGCGGGGTCGCCTCGGCTTGGAGCACCAGTCAGGCACCCCCACCCCAGGCCCCTCACTCCGTTCGGGGCGACATCCGGGATGGCGGGGTACCTTGCTCCGTACCTCGTCAGGCGGCCGGAGAGCGCTCCAGCCTGACGGAGCGGACCTTCTTGCCGTTGGGGTAGACCTTCATCTGCATGCCGTCCAGCAGGAAGTCGTCTCCCCTGCCGGCCGCCTGGAACCCGAGGGCCTCGAACATCTCGCGCTTGCGCCAGTCCTCCTCCGAGACCAGGGCCGCGCTGCGCTCGGCGCCGCGCTCGGCGCCCCAGGCGGCGGCCGACTCGATCAACTCGTTCCAGTCGTCGTAGTAGTACGAGTGCGTGAAGCCGTCCACCGAGCAGACGCCGTCCGCGAGCTTCGCCGTCGAGAGCCCGACGACCTTGGCGCGGTCCCCGGCGCGGGCCGCGAAGAAGGTCGACTCGGGCTTGTCGAGCAGCTCTACGAACCGGCCAGCCTGTCCGGCGAACCCCTGGTACACGCTGTACCGGCGGGAGAGCAGGCCCACGTTCGCGTCCATCACCTGCCAGTCGTGCGGCGTGTAGACGAGCGGCACCGCCGGCGTCCGGTCGGCGTGCTCTCCGGGCCCGACGACGGCCGGTCCGAGGCCGCGGAAGAAGTCGACCAGGTAGGCCTCGGGCGACTCGCCGCTCGCGATATGGGCGAGGGTGCTCGTGCCGATCAGCTTGTGATACCCGGTCCGCATGTACGTCCGAAAGGCGTAGCTGCTGGCCCCGAGGAAGACCGACTCCCCGCCCGTCGCGATGAAGTCTGCGACCGGGGCGTCGAACAGGGCCTGGCCGATTCCCCGACGTCGGAACTCGGGCGCGGTGCCGGGGAGCGCGAACTCGGCCATCTTCGGATCCCTGCGCGACACCCAGATCATCGAGGTGCCCGCCAACTTCCCGTCGACCCTGGCGACGTACAGCAGCTTGCGGTCCTCGGCCCTGACCGCGTTGGAAAGCTCGTCGCGCACCCACGAGATGTCCTCGCCGACGCCCACCTCCTCGGGTATCGTCTCCCACATCGCCCAGATCTCCTCGATCAGCTCCATCGAGACCGGGACCTCGTACCGCGTGATTTCAGCGTCCACGGTAACTCCTCCGATTCGTGCGGGATTGGCGCGGCCCGGCAGGCTGGCCGCGCCCGGAGTCTATCACGGCGGTCGCGGGCCGGCCGTACGCGTTACACTGTGATAACGGGTAGCCGGGAACAAAACACGCCTCGATGCCGTCACGATATGTAGACCACGAAAGCCAAGGCAACCGGAGGACATACGAGATGAGCGCCAGAATGACCGCCATGATCGCCGGGGCACTGATGGTCCTCGCGATAGCGTGCGACAGCGCCCCAGCCAGCACGGCGCCGACCCCGGCCGAGACGGCCGCCGACAGCAAGGCCCCGACGCCAGCCGGCCCAGCGCCGACCGTCGCCGCTACGGCTACGGCCGAGCCCACGGCGACCCCGACCGCAGCGCCCACAGCCGAGCCGACGGCGATCGCCCCCGAGGTGCCGACGGCTGTCCCCGGAGACCCGGCGATGCTCAGGGCGGCGCAGGCCGAGCTCGACAGGAACCGGGCGCTGTGGGAAGCGAGCCGCGCCGACGACTACTCCTTCGTGCTGACTCCCATCTGCTTCTGCCCGCAGGACCTGCTCGACCCGGTCAGGATCAGCGTCCTCGGCGGAGTCGTCGCCTCCGTGGCCTACGCGGAGTCGGGCCAGGCGCCCGATCATGACGGGTACGGCCGCTACGTGACCATCGACGACCTGTTCGACACGATCCAGGAGGCGATAGACCGCAGGGCCGCGGGCGTTGCCGTCACCTACGACCCTGACGTCGGCTATCCCACGGATGTCCAGTTGGACTACGACGCCAGGATGGCCGACGAGGAGTACCGCTTCACCGCCTCGGGCTACTCCGCCGGAGGGCCGGCCGAGCCCGAAGTATCCAAGGTCCCGGCGCCGATCGAGAAGGTCGAGATAAGCTACGTGGGCTCGGCCGGCTACGGGCTCGCGATACTGTCCGGCCTCACCTCGGGGTGCGCGAAGTTCGGCGGCTACGAGATGGAGATACGCGGCAAGGTGATCGAGCTGACGGTCTCCAACCTGGTCCCCACGGGCCCGGTCGCCTGCGCGGCCGTCTACAGCATCCACGGCGGCTCGGTGGACCTGGGCCACGACCTGGAGGTGGGAGTCACCTACACTGTCATCACGAACGGCCAGGTGACCAACACGTTCGTCGTCCGCGACCCCAAGTGGTTCCTCGCGCCCGTGGTCGAGTCGCCCATCAGGATGTTCGAGATCGACGGGCTTGAGTCCTCTCCGCCGCAGTACCAGGTCTCGGTCGTGTCGACGCTGCCACTGGGGAGCACCTGCTCGAGGTTCAACGGATACGACGTCGTCCGGCGCGGCGCCGAGATCCAGGTGACCATCACTCACCTCGAGGTCCTGGAGAAGAACCAGCCGTGCACGCGCGACCTGCCGGCCGTGGACACCCGGATACCCCTGGGGTCCGACTTCACCTCCGGCCAGGAGTACACCGTCATCGTGAACGGCGACAGGAAGACCTTCACGGCGCAGTAGCCGCGACCTTCAATCCCCCGGAATCAACGGGAGCGCCTCCCCGCGCGGGGAGGCGCTCCCGACTTGTGAAAGTCGCCATCGTGTGAGAGAGGTGGTAGTATCCGCCCAGCCTTCCCGGTCCGAAACTCCCGCGCTCCTCTCCGTCCCGCGCGGGGGCCGACGGGGAACAGCGAGGCTCGACAGCCCATGCACGATCTTCTCATCCGAGGCGGTACCGTCGTAGACCCGGCGCAGGGGCTGCACGCCGTCCGGGACGTCGCCCTGCGGGACGGCAGGGTCGCCGCGGTCGAGGCGTCGTTCGCCGGCGAGGCGCGGGAGGAAGTCGACGCGTCCGGCCTCATCGTCGCCCCGGGGCTGCTCGACCTGCACGTCCACGTCTTCTGGGGCGTCTCGCACTTCGGGATCGACCCGGACATGACGAGCCTGGCCAAGGGCGCCACGACCATCGTCGACGCCGGCTCCGCGGGGGCCGCCACCTTCCCCGCCTTCCGCAGGTACGTCCTCGGACCGTCCGACACACGGATACTGGCGCTGCTCAACATATCGGCCATGGGGATGATCGACATGGCCGTCGGCGAGCTCGAGGACCTGCGCTGGGCGATGGTCGACCGCGCCGTCGAGACCGGCCTCGCGAACCCTGAGTACGTCGTCGGGATCAAGGCGCGGCTGTCGCGCGAGACGGCCGGCGAGCAGGACGTGGAGGCGCTCACGCGCGCCATCGAGGCCGCCGAGGCGCTGGACGGCTTCGTCATGATCCACGTCGGCAACACGAAGACGCCGCTGGAAGAGCTGACCGCCATGCTCAGGCCCGGCGACGTCGTCACGCACGCCTTCCATGGCCGGCCCGAGGGCCTGGTCGACGACGCGGGCCGGGTCAAGCCGGGAATCCTCGAGGCCCAGCGCCGCGGCATGGTCTTCGACGTCGGCCACGGCGCCGGCAGCTTCGCGTTCGACACCGCCGAGAAGGCGCTCGCCGACGGCTTCCGGCCCGACAACATCAGCAGCGACCTCCACGTCTACAACGTCGAGGGCCCCGTGCACGACCAGGTCTCCGTGCTCTCCAAGTTCCTGCACCTGGGACTGTCCCTCGACGAGGTTATCGGGCTCAGCACGCAGTCCACCGCGAAGGTGCTGGGCGCAACTGAGACGCTGGGCACGCTGCGCCCGGGCGCCGCCGGAGACGTAGTGCTGATGCGCCTGGAGGACGGCACCTTCACCTTCACCGACTCGGGCGGCGTCTCCGTCAAGGGCCGCGAACGCCTCGCCCACGTCATGACGGTCAAGGACGGCAGGGTCTACCGCCCGTGGCTCCGGTAAAGGCCGCAGGGAAGGAGGACGCGACTTGAGCAAGGTCGGCATCGGCATCGTCGGCACCGGTCACCGCGGCCCGCAGCTCGCGGCGAGGGTGGCCGAGATGGAGAACGCGGAGCTGATCGCCGTCTGCGACGTCGTCACGGAACGCGCCGCGGCGGTCGCCGCCGAGCACGGCGCGAGGCCTTTCGCCACCGTCGAGGAGATGGTCGAGGCGGCGGGCCTCGACGCGGTGGAGATCGTCACGCCCTCGGCGCACCACGCCCACCCGGCCATCGTCGCGGCGAAGGCCGGAAAGCACGTCGCCGTCGCGACGCCGTTCGCCATCACCCTCGACGAGTGCGACAGGATGATCGCCGCCGCCGAGGAGTCGGGCGTCAACCTCATGTTCGCCCAGACGCACCGCTACAACGCCCACGAGCACAGGGTGAAGTCCCTGATCGACGGCGGCGAGATCGGGGACGTGGTCTGGATGACGTGGACGCGAATGCGGACCGCGAACCCGCGCTGGCGTCTCTCCGGTCCGACCGGGCCGCCAGACCGCTGGAGACGGTGGCGCGAGTCCGGCGGCGGCTTCTGGGTGTACGAGGGCACGCACCTGACGGACATGTTCAGGTGGTTCACCGGCAGCGACGTGGCCACCGCATTCAGCGCCGGCATGGGAGTCTACGCCTCCATAGGCGACGGCGAGGACAACGCCATCGGCGCCCTCAGGTTTGAGTCCGGCGCATTCGGGACGATCAACGAGGGCACCTCGGACCCGGGAGGGCCCGACCGCGACTGGCGCATCGTCGGCACGAAGGGAATGATCGAGATCGTCGACGGCGTCCGGCTCGGCAAGGGCGGCTGGACGGACGTCGACTGCCCTCCCGTGGGCGACCACCAGGACGAGTTCGTCGCCAGCATCGTCGAGGGACGCCCCCCGTCCTGCGACGGCCACGACGGCCGGGCCTCGCTCGAGGCCTCGCTGGCGATCATCCGCTCGGAGGAGACCGGCGGCGCGGTCCACCTGCCGCTGTGATGACGGTGCGACGCCGATGACCAGGATGACCGGCGGCCAGGCGTTGGCGCGCTCGTTGCTGCGCGAGGGCGTGCGGACGGTGTTCGGCATCCCCGGCGCGGGCCAGTACGAGGCCGTCGACGCGCTCTGGGAGACCCCCGAAATCCGGTACGTCTCCGTGCGCCACGAGCAGGCGGCAACCTACATGGCCGACGGCTACGCCCGCGCCGGAGGAGGCATCGCCGCGGCCATCGTCGTCCCCGGTCCCGGCGCGTTCAACGCACTCGCCGGCATGGCGACAGCCGACGACCTCTCGTCGCCCGTGCTTGTCGTAACCGGCGACGGCAACTTCCGCGACGAGACCGCGGACGAGCACCGATGGTTCGAACCCCTCGCGCGCTGGACGGCCCGGGTCGACCGCCCAGCCGAGGTCCCCGAGGCCGTACAGGAGTCGATGCGGCGTATGGCGACCGGCCGCCCCGGCCCGGTGCTGCTCCAGGTGCCGTGGGCGACGTTGGCCGCGGAGGAAGAAGTCGCGCTGCGGGAGCCGGAGGCCTACGCCCCGCCGCCGCCCGACCCTGCCCAGGTGCGGCAGGCCGCGCGACTGCTCCAGGAGGCGGAGTCGCCGATGGTCTGGGCCGGCGGCGGCGTGCACGTCTCCGGCGCGTCGGAGGAGCTCGCCGCGCTCGCGGAGCACCTGCAGGCGCCCGTCGTCACGACCGCCAACGGCAAGGGCGCCCTCTCGGACCGCCATCCCTTGTCGCTGGGTTTCGCGGAGCTCCGCTTCGGGCCGCTGCGCCGGTGGATCGAGCGGCGCGACGTTGTGCTGGCAGTCGGCACGAGAACGTCCTTCGACGACGTGCCGGCGGGCCGCGGGATAGTCCGCATCGACATCGACCCGGACCGGACACCCACTGGCGGCGCCCGCGACGTCGCGATCACCGGCGACGCCAGGACGACGCTGGAGGCCCTGCTACGCGAGCTGCGCAAGTCGCCGCAGCGGTCCGACAAACACGGCGCCGGGACCGCGGACGTAGCCGCACTGCGCAATGCCAGGTCCGCGCCCGACAACCAACTGGAGCCGCAGCGCTCGCTGATGGCCGCCGTCCGCCGCGCGTTCCCCGACGACGGGATCGTCGTCCAGGGCATGAACCAGATGGGCTACTACAGCAGGAATTTCCTGCCGGTCTACGCGAGCCGCGCCTACCTGACGGCCTCGCACCACGGGACGCTCGGCCACGCCTTCCCGGTTGGCGTAGGCGCGAAGATCGCGCGGCCGGACAGGGCGGTCGTGGTGCTGTCCGGAGACGGCGGCTTCCTGTACAACTCCCAGGAGCTGGCTACGGCCGTGCAGCACGGGATCAACGCCGTCGTCATCGTGTTCAACGACAACGCGTACGGCAACGTGCTCAGGGCGCAGATGGAGGAGTTCGGCGGCCACGTGCTCGGCACCAGGCTGCGCAATCCGGACTTCGTCGCGCTGGCGCGCAGCTACGGCGCACGGGGAGTCAGGGCCGATGGCGCCCCAGAGCTCGAAGCCGCCCTGGAAGACGCGCTCGCCGCCGACGCCCCGACGCTGATCGAGGTGCCGCTGGGCCGGCTGGAGCGCGTCTACTGACGGAGCGGCCGTCCCTGCCGCCGGTCTAGAACTTCCTGCGCTGGGCGTACTTCCCGTTCAGCTCGCCCGCGGCGATGATGCTGCCGTCTATTGCCTCCAGGAGAGCGTCCTTGGTCGTCTCGGGTCCGAGGTCGAGCTCCTTGTCCAGCGCGTAGACCCGGAAGAAGAAGTCGTCGATGCCCCGCATCGGCGCGCCGTACGTGTAGTTGTACCCTCCCTGCGTGGCCTTGTACTCCCTGGCGAGCCCGATGGGGTTCGGGCACGGCCCGGACCAGCCTGGCAGGCCCTCGTAGTTCATTCCCTGGCGCGCCGTCGGCCCGACGGAGGTCGCCTCGGTCGTCGTCGCGATCGCCTCCGGCAGCTCCGTCACCGTGGGCGGAATGTTCCACATGATCCAGTGCACCCGCAGCGGCTCGGGGTACGGCGGAACGAACTCGTTCGCCTTGGACCCGGCCTGCGCGTCCGCCACGGGCAGGAGGTTGTCGGTGCCGGTCACGACGAGCACGAGGCTCTTCGCTTCGGCGGGGACGCCGGTCCAGGTCAGCGGCGGCGACAGGTTCTGGCCGAACTCGAACCCCACCGGACTGCGCTCCGTGGCGCAGCTGTACTCCAGACCGATGCGCCTGATCCGGGTGATCCTGTCGCTGGTGACCTCTATGGTGGAGAAGTCCACCTCCTGGGTCAGCTTGTATTCGTACAGCGAAGCCTCCAGCGCGGCCTCTCCGCCATCGTCGGACGATGCCGCGGCAGGCGCGGCGCCGCCCTCGCCGCCTCCCGTCTCTTCGCCGTCGCCGCTGGAGCAGCCAATCGCCACCGCCGCCAGCAGAGCGGCGAACATCAGCAGAAAGCCTGTCTTGTCTTTCACCGGCCACCTCCCAACAAGCATGGATAGTCTACCGATTCAAACGTGTTCGACCTTAACTGTCAAGTGCCGCGGCCCGCGCAGGCTATGCCTCCGGCGGCCGGGCCGCCTCGAACGCCTCGACGCACTCCTGGATTCCGTCCTCCACGAAGTAGACGTGCTGGGTGAGAGCGGCCGTCCGGCCCGGCGCCAGCTCCGGCACCGGCCTCTGGGCGCTGTGGATGCACAGCAGCTCCGGGTTGGCGCGGTTGTGGAACACGTGCTCGTAGTCGGCCGACGCGGTAGCCACCGCCCGCCGCCCGTCCTTCGAGACGCACGCCATCAGCGGATGGTCGGACCGCACCTGCTCGAACAGGTGACTCAGGTTGCCGCCCCATCCGACCCGGCCGTCGTGGTCGACGATAGCCGAGCTCAGGTAGTGCGGATAGTCGGAGCCCGGCCGGAGCGAGGCCAGCGACGTCCACTCCCCGTCGACCCGGATCCTGATGCGTGAGAAGTCGTCGCACGCGAAGTCGGGCGCCCGCCTGAACTGCACGCAGTTGGCCGACGATACGTACGGCAGCGCCGCGTCCGACCCGTTGTGGACGCGTGTCTCGATCGCCAGCACGGCGCCGCGCGGGAGCAGCCTGACCTCCGCGGTCCAACCGCTCTCGCCCTTCTCACGCCACAACAGGCCGCCGTCTGAGCGCGAGAACTCCTGCCGCGTCCCGCCGTCGCGCCAGTTGTGCCACAGCAATCCGACGTTCTCCGGGGCCCACAGGCGGAATACGTTGCCGGGCCACTCCTCGACCGTCACGAGCACCTGCGTGGTCGGCGTCGAGCGGTTCGGCGCTCCGCCCTTCGGGGAGACGGCGGGGATGAACTCGTCCTCGTAGTCCAGCTTCAGCGTCAGCCCGGGCATGGCGTCCCCACGCGGTCACGGGACGACGGGCGGCGGCGGCAGCACGGTCCGGTCTGTCACGACGTCCACGACGGCGGGCCTGCCCGAGGCCAGCGCCGCCTCCAGCGCCGGCCGTACCTGGTCCGGCCGCTCCACTCGCGCGCCGAAGCAGCCCAGGTCTTCCGCCAGCCGCGCGAAGTCGACGTCGTTGAACGTCATCAGCTCGTAGCTGGGCGGAGAGCCGTCGTACGCCATCTCGATGCCCTGCGTCTCCTGGTTCATCGAGCTGTTGTTGTTGACGACCGTCACCGTGGGAATCCCGTATCGCACGGCCGTCTCCAGCTCGCCGAAGTGGTACCAGAAGCCGCCATCGCCGGTGAAGCACACGACGGGCCGGGCCGGCACGGCGCACTTGGCGCCTATCGCCGCGGGAAGGCCCCAGCCCAGCGAGCCTGCCGCCCTGACGTAGGTGCGGCCAGACCTGTCGAGGTCCATCACCGCGCCGGTCCAGATGCCGGCGTGGCCCGTGTCCGATACCAGCAGAGCGTCGTCCGGCAGCGCCGCCTCCATCTCCGCGATGACGCGCTCGGGCCGCAGCGGCGCCGCGTCCGACGCCCGCCGGTCGGCCACGCTGGCACGGTACTCATCCACGGCCATCCGCGTCTCCGAAAGCCACTGCTCCGACGGCGCGCCCGGCTCGAGCGCGGCGATCAGCCGCCGCAGGGTGGCCTTCGCGTCGCCCGGCAGTCCCAGCGTGTTCGGGTAGTTTCGCCCCAGCTCCTGCGGCTCGACGTCGATCTGTATGACCGGCGTGCCGATCGGGGGCACCGTCCAGCTATTCGTCACCTGCCCGCCCGTCTGGCTGCCGACGAACAGCACCAGGTCCGCCGAGCCTACGATGCGGTTCGCGCTCGACCGCGAGTAGAGACCGCAGACCCCGACTGACAGCGGGTGGCTCGCGGCGATCGCGCCCTTGCCGTTCAACGACGTCGCCACCGGTATCGACCGCATCTCTGCGAGCTCGACTAACTCCGCCCACGCCTCGGACGCGATGACGCCGCCGCCCGCCACTATCGCCGGACGCTCGGCGGCTTCGAGCGCCTCCGCCGCGGCCGCGACGCTGGCGGCGTCCGGCTCCTGCCGAAACGCGGGCAGGCGCCGGAAGGCGTCCTCGACGACGACCTCCAGGTCGGCCTCCTCGTCGGCGATGTCGGTGAGAATGTCCAGGTGCGCGGGCCGCGGGGTCCCGGTCGTCACCTCCCGGAAGGCCTGCCGCAGCAGGTCGGGAATCCGGTCGACGCGGTCGACGGATGCGCTGAACTTGGTCACCGGCCCGAAGAAGGGCATCTGGTCGAGCTCCTGGTAGGCGTGGCGGTATCGCTCCTCGGGCGCCCGCGCCGTGGTGATCGCGATGACCGGGCTCGCGCCGACGTAGGGGTCGCCCAGCCCGGCGGCCAGGTTGTTCGCGCCGGGGCTCGACTGCGACAGCACGACGCCGGGGCGGCCGCTCGCACGCGCGTAGCCGTCGGCCATGTACGCCGCCGCCTTCTCGGCGTGGGCCAGTATCCGCCGGATGCCGAGGCCCTCCATCGCCGCCAACATCCTGTACGTGCCCGCCGGCACGAAGAAGACGTGGTCGACGCCGTACCCCGCCAGCGTCTCCGCGATGAACCTGTTGCCCGTAATACGCGGCATGGGCGGGTCCTCAGTCCAGCCGGTAGAAGTCGATGGCGTTGTCCCGAAAGGCCCGGCGCATCTCGCTCTCGGACGACCCGGCGAGCGCCCCCGCGAGCGTCTCGACCCAGCGGACGTACGGCGACGCGTTCAGCACGACCGGCCAGTCGCCGCCGAACATCACGCGGCCGAACCCGAAGCTCTCGACCACGTGGTCGATGTAGGGCCTCAGGTCGTCCGGCGTCCACGCCTCGTGGTCGGCCTCGGTCACGATGCCGGACAGCTTGCAGCGCACGTTCGGAATCCGCGCCAGCTCGGACAGATCCCGCTTCCACGGCTCCATCAGGCCGGCCGCGATATCCGGCTTGCCGATGTGGTCCAGCACGAACTCGATATTCGGGCACCGGCGCACCAGCTCGATCGTGTTGGCGAGCTGCGCGTGCGAGATGCAGAGGTCGAAGCTGAAGCCGTATCGCTCCAGCAACCGCACGCCGCGCACGAAGTCGGGCTGAACACAGAACTCGAGGTCGGGCTCGAACTGGATGATCCGCCGGACTCCCTTGACCTGCGGAATTTCGGCCAGCCGGTCCAGGGCGTCGGCCGCCCTGTCGCCGTCTTCCAGGGGCGCCCACGGCACCATGCCGGCCAGCCGCGTCTCCTCCTCCGCCAGCGACGCCACCCACCGCGCCTCGTCGAGGAACTGGGTCGTCTCCACCTCCGCCTGCAGGAAGACGATCTTGTCCACCTGGATGTCGCCGTGGGCGGCGCGGAAGTCCGCCGGCAGGTATGGCCGGTCCAGCAGTGGTATATCGTCCAGCCACGGATACCTGAGCCTGCCGACGTCCCAGAGGTGGACGTGCGTGTCGACGATGCCCAAGTCGAGCATGAGACCCTCCCCTGGCCGGTCGGCGGTGCGGCGTGTCCGCGCGCCCGGCGATTCTATCAGAAGCATCCCCCGGTCTCGCGCTCACGCCGCAATGGCGATATAATCCGGGCCCAGGCACCTGCAGAGGCAACGATCCGGCTGGAGGTTTTTCCATGTACCGCCTTCGAACGCTCCTGATCGTACCGATTACCCTGATGCTCGTAGCTCTCGTCTTCGCCGGATGTTCGGGCGATGAGGAGTCCGCCGAGGGAGCTGGGGGCGGCGCCGGCGATTCCGCTCCGGCCGCGGCGGCCGCTTCGGAGTCTGACGGCTCCGCCGGCGAGCCCGCGGCGGAAGGCTATTCGCTGCAGCAGCAGTTCACCCAGCAGGTCGAGCTCAGCATCACCTTCACCAGCCCCGTCTTCAACGAGAAGCGGCGCATCCCCAAGAAGGCCACCTGCATCGGTGGCAAGGTCGACAGGTCCGGCCAGTCCGACAAGGCCGGGGAGATGTTCGCCCGCGGCAACCTGACTGGCTCGGACGCGCAGAACCTTTCGCCCCCGCTCGACTGGGCGGACGTTCCCGAGGGCACGCAGAGCTTCGCGCTTATCGTGCACAGCACCGAGGCGCAGGCGTCCGACGAGGCCTGGGTCCACTGGCTGATATGGAACCTGCCGGCAGACCTGACCGGACTGGAAGAGGGCATCAAGGAAGACCCGACGCTGGAGAACGGCGCCAGGCAGGGCCTGAACAGCGTCGGAGTGGTCGGATACCTCGGGCCGTGTCCGCCGCCGCTCATCAGCAGGCACGCCTCCGTCCCCGGCGGCGGCTCCAACCCCAAGCAGGAGATCGAGAAGTACAACTTCGAGATCTACGCGCTGGACGTCGTGCTCGATCTCGCCCCCGGAGCGACCCGGCAGCAGCTCCTCGAGGCGATGGACGGCCACATCCTCGGCGCGGGCGAGCTGGTCGGCGAGCGGCAGGGCCCCCTGAAGCTGCAGCTCTCGCCGGGCGGCGTCTAAGCTGGGGCCCGCGACTCCCGCCGGAAGAGACCTTTGCACAACCGTCATTCCCGCGAAGGCGGGAACCCAGGGGCGGGGGCTCTCAGGTACGAAATCGGCGCGCCTCCACCGGGTTGTCTCCCCGCGAGGGGAGTTACGCAAAGGTCTCCCGGAATGAGTCCCGCCGCTCGCGGCGGCGGGACGTGCCGCCGATGGAACACGTGGCCCTCCACAGGCCGGACGGCTTCTGCGTCCCGTGGCCGCCGCCCGCGAAACTCCCGGACGGACGGCTGACGGTGGGCGTCACCGAGTCCTCCACCGGCCGGCACGCGGCGGTCGGGCTGCTCGGCGACTGGAAGGCGCTCGAGCCACGACGATCTGGGAGCCCTAGCGGCGCCCTTTGGCAGCGCGTACCTCGGCACAGACAACTCATCCACAGGGAGGCAATCGAATGCGACCGAACGGATTCAGGGAAAAGCTGAACGCGGGCGAGCCGACTCTCGGCACCCAGGTGGCCTCGCCATGGCCGAACGCCGTCGAGCTCATCGGCCACTCAGGCTGCTTCGACTACGTCGAGTTCCAGGGCGAGTACACCGCCTACGACCTGCCGATGCTCGACGAGATCGGCCGAGCCGTCGACCGGTTCGAAGGCTTCACCGCCATGCTCAAGGTCGACCAGGAGCCGCGAACGTTCCTCGCCCAGCGGGGCATCGGCTCCGGGTTCCAGAGCATCAACTTCGCCGACGTCCGCAACGCCGACGACGCCAGGGAGTGCGTCTCAGCCGTCCGCGCCGAGACGCCCGGGACCGGCGGCACGTACGGTGCGGCCGCCCGCAGGTTCGCCCGGTTCATCCTCGACGGCGCAAGCCCCGAGTACGTGCAGGCGCTCGACGACATAGTCGTCGTGCTCATGATAGAGAAGCGCGAGGCAGTCGAGAACCTCGACGAGATCCTGGCCGTGCCCGGCGTCGACATGGTCATCTTCGGCGGCAGCGACTACTCGATGAGCATCGGCAAGCCCGGCGAGGCGCGGGGCCCCGAGATCACCAAGGTGCGCGACCGCGTCTACAGCCGGGCGCTGGAGATGGGCGTGCAGCCCCGCGCGGAGCTCCGCAGCGTCGAGGACGCCGCGCCGCTCATCGACCTGGGCGTCCGCCACTTCAGCCTCGGCTCAGACCTGCTGATCCTCTACGCCTGGTGGCAGGAGAACTCAAAGGCCCTCCGCGACATGGTCGAACGCGCCTAGACCCGGGGCCCCTCGACTTCGAACGGGGATCATGCCCTTGCCACGGATCAGGAAGAGCCATACCATGCGCCCGACATGGGATTGCTCCGAAGGCTCGCGGGTGCGCTATTCTCGGCAGGCGGATGGCTCTCCCTCGCTCTTGAGTTGTTCGGACTGCCTGGGTATATCGACGATGCGGTCCAGTGGTTTCGGTGGATACGCATGGCGATGGATTCCTCGTTCTTCTGGCCCGCGGTGGTGTTGATGGCAGCCGGTGGCCCGTTACTGCTAACGTGGGATTGGTGGATGCCGCGCCGCAGGCGTTCGAGCGGGATTGATGACAGTGCTGCTGCCGCCCTAGCAGCCTGTCCGAGAATCACGGCTGGCGAGTGTTTGGGGGTATGATGTTGCCAGTCCCAGTAGCAGGGAGTCGTCGATGAGCAAGACCTACCTTCCCTACGAACCGGACCAGCAGTTGCTGATGCCAGCGGCGTTGCAGGAGTGGCTGCCTGACGACCATCTGGCCTACTTCATATCCGACGTGGTGGACCAGTTGGACATGTCGGAGGTCACAGCTCGGTACGAGCGGGAACGTCGTGGCGGGCCGCCGTATCATCCACGCATGATGGTCAAGGTGTTGCTCTACGGCTACTGCGTCGGGGTGTCGTCCTCACGCCGCATCGCCCAGCGCCTCCACGAGGATATCGCCTTCAGGGTGTTGGCGGCGAACAACACACCGGACTTTCGGACCATCTCCGACTTTCGCAAGGATAATCTGGATGCGCTGTCGGGCCTGTTCATACAGGTACTGGCGTTGTGCCAGCAGGCGGGGCTGGTGAAGCTGGGGCATGTGGCGCTGGACGGCACAAAGGTCAAGGCCAACGCATCGAAGCATAAGGCGATGAGTTACCAACGGATGAAGGAGGAGGCAGCGCAGTTGGCGGCGGAGGTAGCGGAGTTGTTGCGACAGGCCCAGGCAGCGGATGATGAGGAAGACCGGCTGTATGGCAAAGACAAGCGTGGAGATGAGTTGCCCCAGGAGCTGGCCTTTCGAGAGGGTCGGTTGGAGAAGATACGGGAAGCGATGGCGGCGCTGGAAGCCGAGGCGCAGGCGGCTGCTGAACAGGCCGAGACCGAAGGTGGTAAGCACCCGGGGGTGCCCGACGACAAGGCCCAGCGTAACTTCACCGATAGCGAGTCGCGCATCATGCCCGCACTTGGAGGAAAGGACTTCCTGCAAGCGTACAACTGTCAGGCGGTGGTGGACAGCGCTCACCAGGTGATCGTGGCGGCGCGGGCCACCAACCAGACTTCGGATAAGCAACAGGCTGCGGCGATGATAGAGGAGACCATCGACAACGTCGGTGCAGTTCCCAGAGAAGTGTCCGCCGATGCTGGCTATTACTCGGCAAAGGCAGTCGACGATCTCTATGGTATGGGCGTGGACCCGTTCGTCGCTTCGGAGCAGACCCGCCACGGCCGGGTTGTACCACCCGCGCCCCGAGGTCGCATACCCAGCCATCTGTCTCCTAGGATCGGATGCGACGGAAGTTACAGACCAGCCGGGGTCGGGAGCGCTACGCTTGCGGATGCAAACTGTCGAGCCGGTGTTCGGACAGATCAAGCAGGGCCGGGGATTCCGGCAGTTCCTGCTGGGACTGGACAAGGTGAACGGCGAATGGTCGCTGATCTGCACCGGCCACAACCTGCTCAAACTGTTCCGCTTTGGGGGGCAATCTGCACAAGAAAGCACGGGGCGATGGGCCAGCCCAACGCATCAGGAACTTTGCCGGGTAGTGAGCACGGCGCTATTCGCAAGCTATCTGTGGCCCGGCCGGGCCAACCGGCAAAATCAGTTGTCGCGATCCATTGTCGCTGACCCGCAAGCACCGTCAGATAATCCTCGGACGGACTGCTAGCGCGGGTCCTCGGGTGCGCCGGTCGGGTCGTCGATCGTCTCCAGGTTGCCCGATTCCCGCCTCCGGATGTGTCCTCGGACTGCCCGTGCGAGCACGAGGGCCGAGAACCCGCCGATTCCCACGGTGAGCGCGATTTCGCTGTCCTGGGCGAGGTTCAAGACGGCAAGCGTGCCGTAGCCGAAGACGATGCCCAGCAGCGAGGGGTAGGGCATTCGCTGGCCGCCCAGTGACACGAGCATGGCGACGACCACGGCCACGATGCCGGTCACGGGGAACAGGGCGATGACGCAGCCGCCGAGGGTACCGAGTCCGTCGCCTCCCTTGAAGCCGCTGAAGACGGAGACCCAGTGGCCCATGAGCACCGCGCCGACCGGGAACAGCACCTGCGCGCCGTCCGCGCCGATCCACCAGCCCGCGAGAACGGCCAGGCCGCCCTTGGTGAGGTCCCAGATCAGCACGAGGGCGCCCTCGAGGCGGCCGACCGACCTCATCACGTTGGCCGCGCCGGCGAGGCCGGTGCCGGCGGAGTAGATGTCGATCCCACGGCGGCGGCCCAGCCAACCCGCCATGGGGAACGCGCCGAGCACGTAGGCGACCGTCATGGACGCCACGATAGCCGCAATAGACCCGAAAAGCTCGCTCAACCCTTCCGGCCTCCTGGATACTCCCCCGCGCCGGGATTATAGCGCCAACATCCGCTCCCGTCACGACCCCCGAGCGGTCTGTTCTCCGGACAATTGGCGCTGGCCGACCGGGCTCTTGCGGGCGCGGCTGTTCCGGGGTCCGTCAGTCCCTCGGCGGCGGGGCGCCGTCGTCGTTTTCGGTGTAGATGTGGGGCATGTCGGTGGGCGTCACGGCGAGCCGGACTGTCGTCTCGTCGCCAATGCTGGTGATCCCGTGCTTGAGCCCCTCCGGCACGAAGACGATGCCTCCCTGTCGCGTTTCTATCGGAGGACGGCCGGCGCCGATCTGCCACCGGAGCTCGCCCTTGAGGACGGTCCACCACTCGTCGAGTCCGGGGTGCCAGTGCGGGTTGCTGCTCATGCCGGGGCCGTAGTGAATGAACCCGGCCCTGTTGCGCTCGTCGAGCACGACCGGCTCGGTCCACATCGGCGGGCCGAAGCGCGCCAGCATCGACTCGACCGTCGTGTGGAGCAAGTTCGGCGGGCCATCGCGCTCGTCGTCCATGCCGACGGTGATGTCGTCGGCCGTCGCGGGCGTCGATCCCGGGCGGGGGACGACCGCGATCCTGAGCGAGGGGACGTCTCCGAGCGTCTCTATGGAGTGCGAGACGCCGGCAGGGCAGATGACGATGTCTCCGGCCGAGGCGTCGAACGGCGGACGCTCTCCGATCCGCCAGCGCAGCGTTCCGGCGACGACGATCCACCACTCGTTGTGGTCGTCGTGGCTGTGGGGCTCGGTGCGATGGCCGGGAGGGTCCGAGGTCAGCACCGCCCAGTTCCGGCCGTCGTCCAGCAGGGCCTCGCTCCACGGCGGCGGGCCCATGCGCCCGGCGACGTCGGACGGTCGGATGCGCGTCGGCTCCGTGATCTGCGGCGGCGGGTTCATGGCGTTCTCCTGTGGCGTCAGGCTCCTGGCATGCGGCGTCCCATAAGCGTTTCTTCGTCGACCAGCAGCTTCTCGTAGCCTATGTGGTACTGGCGAAAGCCGTGCTTCGCGTGCAGCGCCCGCGACGCGGTGTTCTCGATCCCAGCCTCGGAGCGGAGCCAGCTCGCGCCGCGCTCTTTCGCCAGCGCCTCGACCCGCCGGAGCATGGCGAGCCCGGCGCCGCGCCTCCTGTGTTGGGGAAAGACGCCGATATCGTCTATCTCCGCGAAGGTGAGCCCGTAGCCTTCGACGTCGTGGAACGTGGCCCAGACGTAGCCGACGGCACCGACGTCAGACTCCCACATCTCGGCGATCGTGCGCGGGTCTTCGAGCGAGCGGGCGAGGCTCTCCAAGTACGTCTCCGACTGGCCTGAGGCGAGCCACGCCGTGCGGTAGGCCTCGTACGGCGCCGTCCGGGCCCAGGCCGTTTCGCTCTCGTAGTTCGCCGCGCAGTGGAGCTCCAGGAGCGCGTCCCTGTCGTTAACGACGTCGACCGCGCGGTGGGTGAGCATGGTGCGCTCGCCTACGGCTCGAGGTCCTTGACGGCGGGCAGGACCTCGTTCGCCAGGAGCTCCATGGAGCGGTAGAACTGCCCGTTGCCGTCGCCCCAGTCGTCGGTCTGGATCAGCAGGGAGCCGAAGCCGCCCGCCTGGTCGTACATCTCCCTGATCTTCTCGACGCAGAAGTCGGGGTCGCCGACGATCCAGTAGTTGTCGAGCATGTACTCGGGCGTGACGTCCTCGTCCGGGATGTCGGGGTCGTACTTGAAGACGCCGACGCCGCGCGGGCTGTTGCCGATCAGCTTCATCCAGTACTTGGTGAAGTCGTGGGCGAGCGCCCCCTCGAGCGCCTCCTTGCGGGCCTGCTCGGTGGTGTCGGCGACGTATATCTGCTTGGCGATTCTCCAATCGGACCGGGACGGCGTGCGGCCGCCGCGCTCGGCCCCCTCGGAGATCGCCTCCCAGTTGGCCGGGAGCTGCGACGCGTGGACGAGGCTGGCGCTCAGCGGAATCCACCCGCGCTCGCCCGCCAGCTCGAGCGTCGGCGAGCGGACGCTGGCGCCGGCCACGGCGATCGGCGGGTGCGGCTGCTGGTAGGGCCTCATGTGGAAGGCCACCTCCATCTCGGGGCGGTCCTGCGGCTTGCGCGTGCTGTAGAACTGGCCGTCGAAGTCTGTCGGCCCGTTCTCCCAGATGCTCAGGACCAGGTCGATGCCCTCCATCATGCGGTCGCGCTGGGCGCCGGGGTCCGGGTCGATGCGCAGCATCTCGGCGTCGCTGGGCGTTCCGCCCGAGCCGATGCCGAACATGAACCGTCCCTTGGCCATGTGGTCGAGCATCGCGATGCGGTGCGCGAGCTGCACCGGGTCGTGGAAGTGGAGCAGGACGACGCCGGTGCCGAAGACGATCTGCTCCGTCTCGCCGAGCGCGCGGGCGATGAAGAGCTCCGGAGTGGGCATGTTCTCCCACGGGAGCATCAGATGCTCGCCGACCCAGATCTCGCTGAAGCCGAGCCGGTCGGCCCTCCGGACCAACTCCAGGTCCTCGTCGTAAGTCTCGGCCGGGAGTCTCCCCGGCGGATGGAGCGGCATCATGAACAGGCCGAACTTCATCGTTGTCTCCTCCTGGGCACTCTCGCCCCATGCATGCCCGTCGACAGGACCGTCGGGCCTCCAGCCCCCGGTCGCCGAGGACAGACCGTATTTGAACACGGCGCGGCCCTTCGTGTCCACGGGCGACCGCCTTCCCAGATTCCCCACCTCCACATTCAATGTCATATCTGCCAGCCATCACCCTCGTAGGGGCGGGTTTCCGGAGCCTGTTTCAAATGTGGCATGTATTTGACGGTGGGGTTTCCTGTTTGGTCATGCCGGCTGTGTGCGGAGCCTCATGGTTCGCAGCGAGGCGCCCGAAGCGGCCATGATCACCATCCGGGCCGCCCAATAGGCTGAATGCGCGCTCGAAACGGCAGCTAGACTCCGATTCCACGCCCCCGTGGCTCGCCACGCCCTCCACAGGGTGCGCAGGTTGAAGGCCGTGGCTAGCAGAGTCCACTCAGCCACCACGTTGGGTAAGCCGCGTAGCAGGAACCGCTGGGCCTGCTGTTGCTCTTTGATGATCCCGAAGACCGGCTCGACCAGTTGTTTTCTTTGCCTGTACGCCTCTTTGGCTTCTTCCGTGGACATCCAGGCGCGGTGGCGGCGCAGGTCTGTATCATGGGGACTTATCTCCAGAGAGCGGCCATGGCGCTCGTTCTTCGTACAGACCCCGAAGGCCGGACAGGCCCGGCACACGGCCGCGGAGGAGCGGTAAACGCGCACAATGGTGCGGCGGCCTCGCCTGACGCCGGCAAAGCGCAGCGTGTAACCCTCCGGGCATCGGTAGCTGTCGCTCGCCTCGTCGTAGGTGAAGCGGTCCTTGTGATACGGGCTCTCCAGAGCCCGGTCCTGCGACTCCGGCATGATCACCTGTTGGCCCCTCCGGGCGCACTCCTGCAGATTGCTCCCTGAGTGATACCCCGCATCGGCCAAAGTCGTCTCCGATCTGTGACCTGAGGTCTCCTCCGCCTGCTCCATCATTGGACCCAGTTGCGACTGGTCGGTCGTGTCGGCCACCACCTCGGCAGCCGTGATCAGCATGCCGGACACCTTCCCTTCACCCATTACCGGAGAGACCATCGCCTGGGCGTTGTATGCCATCGCGATACCCTGGCGAGTGTTCATCATTCGGGCGTCGGGATCGGTCAGGTTGATGAGCTTTTGTCCATCCCGGCTGGCAAGCTCGCCCATCGTCTCACGCACCTGATCCCGCAATACCTTGCGGTCGTGCAACGCCGCTGGCAGATGGCCGGTAGCCGGCTCATCGCCCGCCTCGTTCTGCGCCTCCAACTCGGCAACCGCCCGATCCGTCCGGCCCAACAGACGGCGCAACCCCTCGGCGTCGTGGGTCCGGTTCCTTGCCGCGTTCGCCCCGACCTTCGTCCCGTCCACCGCCTGCACCGCCAACTCCACAAGCTCCATCTTGACAGCCGTCTGCACCGTGCGCTTGAGCAACCCCCTCATACCATCCCGGTGGGAACGGTAAAAGCGCCACAATGTGACGTGGTCCGGTCGCTGGCAGCCCGTCAGCCACAAGTACGGTATCTGGTCGCGACACGCCGCCTCCAGCTTGCGGCTCGATCGCACTCCGGTCATGAAGCCGTAAAGCCACACGCCCAACAGCGCACGGGGATGGTAGGACGGAGCTCCCATCGGGTCACCCTCTCTATCAACCCCGATACCAGCCCAGTCATCGCCGTCCAGAGCATCGACGAACTCAGCCACGAATCGGGCAGGATGACCGGCCTCCAGCAACTCGTCGAGACTCGGAGGCAGAATCCACATCTGCTCACGGTTGAGTGGTCGATGCGGCATACTCTACTACCTCCAATTCACGGTCTGACTCTCCACCAAGATACCCTATCGCCAATACCCACGACTTATGAAACAGGCTCTTCCAACCCGCCCTGGCCCTGCAATACGACGCCCTTACCATTCAGGTGGGGGATTTGGTGTCTCCCATCGACTCCGCCCATCGCCCAGCAGCACCCCTGGAGACGCCCGGCAAGGGTACGCGAACAGGCCGATGCTATAATCTGCGAACTCATGCACTCAGGAGCGGCGGCACAGTGGAGCGGCTCCTTCGAGGCGCAGGGCAGATGGGCATCGGGCTCGACGCCTCGCAGATGGACCAGTTCGAGTGTTTCTACCGCGAGATGGCCGATTGGAATCGCAGGATCAACCTGACTTCCGTCACGGAGCGCGAGGAGGTGCAAACCCGGCACTTCCTCGACAGCCTGACCGTCTCGGCGGCAATCTCTTCGCCCGCGCTGACCGGGGCGAAGTTGCTTGACGTCGGCAGCGGCGCCGGGCTGCCCGGCATACCGCTGGCCATAGCGCACCCGGGACTGAACGTCACCCTGTTGGAAGCCACCGGGAAGAAGGCCGCGTTCCTGGAGCACGTCACAGGCGAGCTGCAGTTGGGTAACACCAGGGTGCTGACCGGCCGCGCCGAGACGCTGGCCCGGGACGCGAGCCTGCGCGAGCGGTTCGACGTCGTGGTCTCCCGCGCGGTCGCCAGGCTCCCCATCCTGATCGAGCTGGCCCTGCCCTTCTGCCGCACAGGCGGCATCGTGATCGCCCAGAAAGCACGCGGCGCAGATCGGGAGATCGAGGACGCGCGCACCGCGATCGGTCTCCTCGGAGGGAGTCTCCGCGACATAGCGGGCGTCACCGTCCCCGAGTCGGGGGTCCGACGCCTGCTGGTGACCATCGAGAAGTTGAGCTCCACGTCGGACAGGTACCCGCGACGGCCGGGGATCCCGTCGAAGCGGCCACTGTGACACCCGGAATGACCTGGGCATGAGCGAGACCCGGACGCCGTCGCGTCCGTCGCTTCGGCGGCACATCCTCTCCCTCCGAACCGTCGTCTCCTTCGCCATCGCGATAGGCTTCGTCGCCATCCTGGCCGCCACGTTCAGTATCGACTGGTCCAAGACGTGGGACAACGTCCAGGCGCTGGACTTCCGTCTGTACGCCGCGGCCGTCGCGGTCTACTACCTGACGTTCATCGTGCGCGGCCTGCGATGGAAAATCCTGGCGAACAACGCAGGCCTCGGGGACTCGCCCCAGGCCAATCAGCCGTCGGTACTCTATTTCGCTCGACTCATCCTGGTCGGCTGGTTCGTGAACGGGATAGCGCCGCTGCGCCTCGGCGACGCCTACCGCGCCTACGCCCTATCCGCCAGGTCGGGCGGCGGCTTCTCCTGGAGTCTCGGGACGATCCTGGCGGAACGCTTCGTGGACATGATCTCCGTGCTGGTGCTGATCGTGGTCGCCGTGCTCTGGTACTCGGCAACCAGCGATATCGGCAGCATCGCCTACGTCGTGATTGCGGCGACCCTCATGGCGGCCGCGCTCGCGGTCCTGCTGCTGCTGATGCGAGGGTATGGCGCCCGCGCCGCCAAACGCCTGCCACCGAGGCTCCAGATGGCGTACGGCCGCTTCCAGGAGGGCACGCTCCGCAGCCTGGGTCACAGGCGCCGTCCGTCCGTCATTGCTCTCGGGATTATCGGATGGCTTCTCGAGGTGGGCCGCATCCAGCTCGTAGTCGAGGCGATGGACCTGAGCATCGCGCTGCCCCTGGTCGTCCTGGCGGCGTTGGGACACGCCATCCTGAGCACGGTGCCCTCTCCTGGCGGAGTCGGCGCCGTCGAGGCCGGGCTTGTCGGCCTGCTCGTGCTTGGGCTGCCGCGGGCCGACGCCGTGTCCGTCGCGCTGGTGGACCGCACCATCACCTACGTCAGCGTGGTCGCGTTCGGAGGGCTTGCCCTGCTCGCGTCGGAGATCGCCCGACGCCGCGGAGGCGTCCATCTCGACGACGACCGCTCGGTTGAGGAGGCCAATCCCGCGCCGGGAAACGATCCACAGCCGCCGCAATGACGCGAAACGCCGCAATCGCGCTGCGAAACCCACTTGATTGCTGCAGCTTCCGGCGCTAGACTCCGCGCGACGGACGCGCAGGAGGGAACGATGCCCAAGGCAGTGAGCCACGTGGTCCGGCGGCCAGGCAGACGGTTGGGCGACCCCGACGTGGTCATCCCGGTAGCCGAGGACCTCGCCACCGTTCCCGGAGCGCCAATCCGCGAGAAGGACCCTCTCCTTCTTCAGCCGGACGGAGCCCCTTGAGACGCAGAACATCGAGAAAGGCGCCGACCGGGACTGGGCCTGGTCCGTTTACACGGACGAGATAGCCGAGTACCGCAAGGGCCACGACGAGCGCATGGTGCCCCACATCGAGCTCGCGGCGCAGTCCGCCGAGGTCGAGCCCACCGGCGAGCCCGATTCAGCAGTCGACGTCAGCGACTCGATCCGCCAGCGGGCCCGAGAGCTGGGGTTCGGCGAGGTGGGTTTCACCCGGCTCGACCGCCGCTTCGTCTACGCCAGCCGGAAGAGCTGGGCGAAGTTCAGCCACGCGATCTGCCTCGCGATGGAGCAGGACTACGACCAGACACAGACGATACCGAGCCTGGAGGCCGAGCACGCCCACTTCGGCACCTACGAGATCGAGAGCGTCGCCGGCGAGAAGCTCGCCGATCACATCCGCGAGCTCGGCTACCGCGCGCAGATACACAGCCCCAGCGACTCCAGTGGCGCGTACATTCCCATGTTCGTCGCCGCTGGCCTGGGCCAGCTAGGCGCCAACGGGCAGCTGCTGTCGCCGCACTTCGGGTCCCGGTCGCGCCTGATGATCATCTCGACCGACGCGCCCGTCCGCTACGACGAGCCGGTCGACTACGGCTTCCACAAGTTCTGCCAGAAGTGCCAGGTGTGCGTGAACCGCTGTCTCGGCCGGGCCCTCGTCAAGGAGCAGGTCTGGTACCGCGGCGTCCAGAAGAACAAGCTGATCTACGACAGGTGCCGGCCCGTAATGGTGGACTACGAGGGCTGCGCCGTCTGCATGAAGGTCTGCCCGGTGCAGAAGTTCGGCATGCAGCGGGTCATGGAACACTACGTCGAGACGGGCGAGGTCCTGGGCAAGGGCACCCCGGAGCTGGAGACCTACGAGCTACGCGACAAGGGCAGCTTCGGCCCCGGCGAGCTCCCGCACTTCGACCGCGCCTTCTTCGAGTTTCCCCACGGCCGCAAGGAGGACTGGCTCTTCGAGCAGCTCAAGGACCGCCTCGACGACGAGGGCGTCCCTCCGTCCGAGGAGCTACAGAAGTTCGCGGGCAAGGTCAAGGACGCGATAGAGCGCCAGCGCACCGCCCGCGGCGACGAGTAGGGCGCGACCGACGCAGGTCAATTACCACTCGACCCTGATCGGGTACATCCCTATCAAGCGATCGGGGGTTACCACAGCCAGACCATCGACGATCGCTTGAGCTACTATGATGCGGTCGAAGGGGTCCCTATGAAGGCCCGGCAGCCTGCCCGCTTGCAGCGCTGCGTCCTCCGTTATCGGCAGAGATTCGATCCTGTGCAGCCTGCGCTGTTCGACGACGTACTCTTCAGGCGGTACGCGGAGCGGCAGCCGCCCAATGCCGTGCTTGACCGCTATCTCCCATGCGGACGCGACGCTCAGGTAGACGTCGTTGTTGGGATTGACGATTGACCGCCGAGCAGACTCCACTAGGCGGTGACTGCCCTCGACCAGCCAAATGAAGGTAACGGTGTCGAGTAGCAGCCTCAAGACCGGTCGTTGTGAATCGACAAGCGTCCCTCAAACGAAGAGAGGATGTCTTCTGGGAGCGGGTCAAAGAACGTGTCTGACACTTCGGCCAGGCCACGTCCAAGCCCCACCGGGCGCGGTTGATCCTCACTCGCCGAGAGCGGTCGAATCTCGGCTACCGGTCGGTTCCGGCGACAGAGTATGATCCGGTCACCCGCCTTCAGCCCGGCGATATGCTTGGACAGGTGCGCTTTCGCCTCTCGCATGTTCAACAAGGTTGTAGACATGTGCTCAACTGGCCAGATGCCGGAAACGGGTCTCTAGAACGCGGCTCGCGACCTGGCATATCGCGCCGCGAGCTTGCCGCCTCGCCAATACGCACCGGGCACGAGCGATTATACCGGGCAACGCCTGGGCCTGTCGATTGTCCATTCCCGGGCCCGTGATTCGTCACCATCCAGCCCGGTCGTCCCCTTACGGCCGCCAGCGAAGGACATTGCCGCAGCGCCTCAGCCGTCGCGGCCGGTCATTCGCCGGGAAGCCCGACTCAGGCCGCCGAAGCGCAGCCGCGCCAGTCCCTTCAGGTCCTCCCAGGCGGTGCGCACGATCCGCACGCGGCTGTCCGGGTCGTCGGTCCAGGTGACCGGCACCTCCTCGATCGCGTACCCCGTGTGCAGGGCGAGCAGCAGCAGCTCGCTGTCGAAGAACCAGCCGTTGTCCTCGACCAGCGGCACCAGGTCGCCGACGGTCCTGCGGCTCACCACCTTGCAGCCGCACTGGTAGTCGCGGATCCCTGACCAGAACATCGTCCGCACGATCAGGCTGTACGACCGCGAGATGAACTCACGCAGCGGCGTCCTGCCGATCACGCGGGCGCCGCGCTTCAGCCGCGACGCGACGGCGATCTCGCATTCGCCCTCCGCGACAGCTCGCACCATGCCGGGCAGCGCTTCGAGCTCCGTGGACAGGTCGACGTCCATGTAGGCGGCGACATCGGCGTCCGCTCGCTTCCAGGCGGTGCGCAGCGCAAGGCCTCGTCCCCGCTGCTCGAGCCGGAGATACTCCACCCGCTCGTGGGCGTCCGCCAACCCCTGCCCCACCTGCGGGGTCGAGTCGGTCGAGCCGTTGTCGGCAATCACCAGCCGCCAGTCGTACGAGGCGAAGTTGGCTGAGAGGAAATCGACCGCCCGCTCCGTGCTCGGGGGCAGATCGGTCTCCTCGTTCAGGACGGGGACTACGACGGCCAGGGAGGTCGACACCGCGAGACGGCCGCTCAGTGCTTGAAGTGGCGCACGCCGGTGAACACCATCGCCAGGCCCAGCCGGTCCGCAGCCGCCACGACTTCGTCGTCCCTGATCGACCCGCCCGGCTGAACGACCGCCGTTACGCCGCCTTCCGCCGCCATCTCGACGTTGTCCGCGAACGGCATGAAGGCGTCCGAGGCGAGCGAGCTGCCCCTGGCCTTCTCTCCCGCGATGCGCAGGGCAAGGTGGACGCTGGTCACCCGGTTCGGCTGCCCGGCGCCCATGCCGACCAGCGTGTTGTCCTTCGCCAGCACGATGGTGTTGGACTTGATGTGCTTGCCCGCCTTCCACGCGAACGCCAGGTCCGCCATCTCGCTCTCAGTGGGCCGGCGCTCGGTCACCACCTTCCACTCCGAGGGGTCTTCGTCCAGGATATCGGCGCCCTGCACCAGCGCGCCGCCGGATATTCTCCGCACCTCGGAGGCGGCCAGCGGCCCGGTCGCGGGTTCGACCTTGAGGATGCGAAGCTGCTTGCGCTTCCTGAGAATCTCCAACGCGCCGGGCTCGTAGTCGGGCGCGGCGATGATGTGGTACAGCACGCCGCGCATCGCCTCGGCCGTCGAGGCCGTCACCGGGCGGTTGAACCCGACGATCCCGCCGTAGGCCGACACCGAGTCGCCTTCGAAGGCCCGCCTGTACGCGGTCGGCTGGTCGTCGTGCACCGCGAGGCCGCACGGGTTGGTGTGCTTGATCACGGCCGCGGCAGGCGCTGCGAAGTCCGCGACGACTCCCCAGGCAGCGTCGGCGTCGAGGAAGTTGGTGAACGACATCTCCCCGCCGTGAAGCTGCTCCGCCCTCACGATGCCGCCGGACGACAGCGCGTCGGCGTAAACGGCGGCCTCCTGGTGCGGGTTCTCGCCGTAGCGCAGCTCGGCCAGCCTCGTGTACCCGAGAGTGATCTCGTCCCCCGAGGGCCGTGCTCCGCCCCCAAGGTAGCCGGCGACCGCGGTGTCGTACCAGGCCACGTGCTGGAACGCCTTGCGGGCAAGCTCCCTGCGCTCGTCGTGGGATATCTCGACCGCACCGCCGGACGACGCGCCCAGGCGCTCGGCGATCCAGCCGTAGTCGGACGGGTCGACGACGACCACCACGTCGGGGAAGGTCTTGGCCGCGGCCCGTATGAGCGTCGGCCCGCCTATGTCGATCTGCTCCAACGCGTCCTGTAGACTCACGCCGCCCCCGCTCACCGTCTCCACGAACGGGTACAGGTTGCCAACGACGAAGTCGATCGGCGCGATTTCGTGCACGTCTAGCTGGTCGAGGTGATCGGGCAAGTCACGGCGCGCCAGGATGCCGCCGTGTATCTTCGGGTGCAGCGTCTTGACCCGTCCGTCCATTATCTCGGGAAAGCCGGTCACGTCCGAGACCTGGATCACGGGCAGCCCGTTGTCCTCCAGGTAGCCGCCCGTCCCGCCTGTGCTCACGAGCTCCGAGCCGGCCCCGTGGAGCGCTCGAGCGAAGTCGACTAACCCATCGCGGTTCGAGACGCTCAGCAGGGCCCTCATGAAGTCTCCTCGACTGCGGCGGCGCGTCGCGGCCTCACCCGTGCGCGAGAGTCACGCTGCAAATGCGGGCGCGGCGCCGGACGATAGCGGCAAGAAGGCCGACCCGGAAGGCCGACGATTGCGCTGGCTTCGAATGGACGCGCAGTTGGATCTACGAGGCCTCGATCAACGCCCTGACCATCATACCAAGGAACGCGCCGAAGACCATGAACAGGAAGCCGAACACGGCCAGGGTGGCGTTTATCGAGAAGAAGGCCACCAGCCCGGTCAGGCCGAAAGTTGTGCCGGCGGCAAAGGCCATGTCTCCCGCCGGCAGTTTCACCGACGTCCACACCTTGCCGAATATTCTGACGATCCCGGCAATCCAGCCGTATCCGCCGCTCACAGCCTCCGACAAAGGCTTGGTGGCCCCGTAGCCCAGGTTCAGCCCCACCGGGACGACGACGCCGATGAGGAGGAGCAGGGCCACGCCGACGTTGCTGCCGACGCCCGTGCTCCAGATCATGCCGGCAATGAGCACCCACCCGAGCGCGCAGCCAAGGCCCCAGAGTACCGCCCACACGAAGGGAGACCGCGTCAGCTTGCCGATCAATGCGTGGAATCCGCGGATCGGCGCGAATCCACCCAGGCTGGCCAGCGCGCCCGACCCGCCTCGGCCGGTCACTGCCAGGATGATCCAGGCCACGAAGGCCAGGCCGAAGACGACCGCGCTTCCGATGGCGAACCCCAGGAGAGTGCCCCATGGGAGATCGAAGAAGAACACGCCCGTCTCGGCCTCCCCGAAGCTCATCAGGTACCCCAGGATGATCCCGGCCACGATGGAGACCACTATCTGCCACGTCAGTATCTTGCTGTCGTTCTCTGCCATCTAGTCTACTCCCTGAGTCGCGGGCCGCCGCCTGGCGGTGCCGGCCCCGGATGGTCGCTCAGCCGAATCCGCGCCAAAGCATATCACAACGCGGCGCTCCGATGTCGGGACCGCCGGGGAGGCCTGACATCCGCGTGTCCACCTGGCCGTCACACCCTCACTCTTGACTGGCCCGTTGCGGTAGTCACCTCGCCGACGACCCTCGCGCCCGGGATGTCCGACGCCAGCGCGGCAGCCTTCGCGCCGTCGCAGACGAGCACCATGCCGAGGCCCATGTTGAACACGTGGAACATCTCCTCGTCGGCTATCTCGCCCGCGGCCTGGACCACTTCGAATACCGGTGGGACCTCCCACGCCGTCCTGTCGAGAGACGCCGCGGCGCCGTCCGGCAGGGCGCGCGGCAGGTTCTCGATCAGCCCGCCGCCGGTGATGTGGGCGATGCTCTTGACGTCGCCCCGGACTTGCTGGACGGTCGATACGTACGACCGGTGCGGCTCCAGCAGCTCCTCGCCCAACGTCCGGCCCAGCTCGGGACGGTACGTGTGCAGCGGTGACGGGTCGTCGTCCAGGCCGAAGACGCGCCGCACGAGCGAGTAGCCGTTGGTGTGCAGGCCGCTCGACGGCACGCCTACCAGCACGTCGCCGATCTCGACGTCGGCCGGGTCGAGCAGCTCGTCGCGCTCCACGACGCCGACGGCGAAGCCGACCAGGTCGAAGTCGCCCTCCGCGTAGACTCCCGGCATCTGGGCCGTCTCGCCGCCGATCAGCGCGCAGCCCGCGACCTCGCAGGCCCGCACCATGCCCGATACGAGCTCCTCCACGACCGCGGCGTCGATCTCCCCTACCCCGATGTAGTCGAGGAAGTAGGCCGGCGTCGCGCCGCAGACAATCACGTCGTTGACGCACGCGTTGACGACGTCCTCGCCGAGCCCGTCGTAGCGCCCCATGGCCGCGGCGATCTTCGATTTCGTGCCGACGCCGTCCGTGGAGGATACGAGCACGGGGTCCCTGGACCCGGAAAGCGAATACAGGGCGCCGAACCCGCCGACGCCACCCAGCACCTGCCGCCCGTGCGTCCTCGCCACCAGGTCCGCGATCCGGTTCTTGACATTCGCGGCGGCGTCTACGTCGACGCCGGAGTCCCTGTATGCGGGAGCCGAGCGCTCCGCCATCAGGTCTCCAGCGCCAGCTTGTCCATCTCGAGCTGCACCGGAATCGGGTGGTCGCCGGTGAAGCAGGCCATGCACACAGAGTCCTTCGCCACGCCGACGGCCCTCAGGAGCCCATCGTGGCTCAGGTAGCCGAGCGAGTCGGCCCCGACGGCCTGCCGGATCTCCTCTACGGTGCTGCTGGCGGCGATCAGCTCGCGCCGGGTCGGGAAATCGACCCCCAGGTGGCAGGGGTGGACTATCGGCGGAGCGCATATCCTCAGGTGTATCTCGGCCGCGCCGCCCTTCCTCAACAGGTCGACCACGGGCCGGCAGGTCGTGCCGCGGACGATGCTGTCCTCGACGACGACCAACCGCTTGCCCACTATGTTTTCGACCAGGGCGTTGTACTTCATCTGCGCCCCCAGGGCGCGCATGCGCTGGTCGGGAAGTATGAACGTCCTGCCTACGTAACGGTTCTTCACCAGCCCGTCGCCGTACGGGACGCCGGACTCTCTCGAGTACCCCACCGCGGCCGCCGACGCCGTGTCCGGCACGCCGATGACCATGTCCGCATCGGCCGGGTACTCGCGGGCCAGCTCGGCGCCCATCGCCACGCGGCTGTTGTAGACCAGCCTGTCGTCGATCACCGAGTCGGCCCTGGCAAAGTAGATGTGCTCGAAGATGCACGAAGCGCGCTGGTCCACGTCGCGCTGGTATATCGTGCGCAGACCGGACGCGTCGGCCATGATCGCCTCGCCGGGCCGCACCTCCCGCACGAAGGTGGCGCCGATGTGGTCAAGGGCGCAGGACTCCGACGCAATGACCCAGCCGCCGTTCAGCTTGCCTATGCACAGGGGCCGGACGCCCAGGGAGTCCCTGATGCCGAAGAGCGCGTCCCTGGTCATCATCACGAGCGAGTAGGCGCCCCTGAGCCTGCCCATCGCGTATGCGAAGCGGTCGTCCCACGACTGGACGGGCGCGTAGGAGATCAGGTGCGCCACGACCTCAGAGTCGCTGGTCGTCGTAAAGTCGCAGCCCCATTCGGTCAATTCGTCCTTGAGATCGGCGGCGTTGACGACATTGCCGTTGTGGGCCAGCGCCAGCTGAAACGTCGGGCCTTCCGACAGGATGGGCTGGGCGTTCGCCAGATAGCTGCTGCCCATGGTCGAGTACCGTGTGTGGCCGATGGCGACGTGGCCGGTGAGGCGGGAGAGGTCGTCTTCGGTAAAGGTCTGCGACACCAGGCCCATTGCCGTTTGGACCCGGATGTCTTCCCCGTCGCCGGTCGCGATACCGACGCTCTCCTGGCCCCGATGCTGGAGGGCGGATAGGCCGAAGAATGCGGCGCGGGCTACGTCCTCGCCCGGAGCGTACACCCCGACAATGCCGCAAGCCTCCTGCACGTGGTCGTCCAGAAACGGCATCCTGCCTCGCCTACCGGGTCACGGGCGGTCGGTACACCTTCGGTCCCATCCGGATCGCACAGCGGGAGGCGCGAGCGGCCTCGAAGTGATCGGGCTCGAAAACGGCCGCGTCGCCTGGAAGGCTCTTTGCGTCTTTCCCCCCAGAGCTGCATTATATGTCCCCGCGAATTCGCGGGTCAACGCCGGAACGGCCCAATCGCGCCGTCTTCGCCAACGCCGCGCGGGCAGCGGATCGTGAACAGCGTCGATCCGTTCGGGTACCATGTAGTCCAGACCCGATGCTGATGGACCGCGAACGGAATCTCCGAGTTGCCGGTGGCGCCGTGCTGGCCGCGGCCACGCTCGCGCTCTACCTCGCCACGATGCCGCCGACGCTGGCGTTCGGGTGGCGGGAGAGAGCCGCCAGCGGCGGCGAGCTGCTCGCTGCCGCCGAGACACTTGGCATTCCCCATCCTCCCGGGTTTCCGACCTACACGCTCCTGCTCAAGGGCTTTGCGGCCATTGTGCCTGTCGGCGACTTCGCGTTCCGCGGCAACCTGCTCTCCGCGCTGCTCGCGACGGCGGGCGCGGTCGCGGTCTACTGGGTAACCCTGCGCGTCTGCCGAACGCTGACCCCGCGCGCGCCGGAGTGGTTCTCCCTGGTGCCGGCCGCGCTCGCGGGGGCCGTCTTCGCGGCCGCGCCGGTGGTCTGGTCGCAGGCGGTCGTCACCGGAGTCCACGCGCTGAACGCCGCGCTGGTCGGCTTCCTGCTGTTGGTGACCGTCGCGCTGGCCCTGCCCCAGCCCTTCGTGAGCTCGCGGGGAAAGTGGCGGCAGCGCCTCCTGCTGGCGGCGTTCGGCGTCCTGTTCGGAGTCGGCCTCGGCAATCACCCGATCCTGCTGGCAGCGGCCGTGCCGCTGCTCGTATGGATCGGCACGGCCGCCGGGTGGCGGACCGCGATGTCGCCCTGGCTCGTGGTCCCGTTCCTCGCGGGCGTATCCGTTTACGCGTACCTGCCCATCCGGGCGAGTGTGGGCCCGCCGGTCAACTGGGGCGGCGCCGAGACGGTCGACGGCTTTCTCTGGATGCTCACCGCGCCGCCGTACCGGGAGCACGTCTTCGGAATCGCTACGGACAGCTTCGCCGACAGGATCACGGACTGGGTGCGCCTGGTGTTCGACCAGCTCAACCCGCTGGGCCTGTTCTTCGGGCTGGTGGGAGCCGTCCCGCTACTCGCCCTCGCGCGGCCGCTGCTCGTCTCGACCCTGGCGGCCATCCTGGTCGTCACCGCCTACGCCATCGTCTACGACTCGGTCTACTCGGAGGCGTTGATCATACCGGCGCTGCTGGTGTTCTCGGTATGGATCGGCGTCGGACTGTTCTGGATCATGGCGTCGTGGATGCGGGACTTCGACAACGAGTGGAACATCCTGGGACGGCTGCGCTTCCACGTGACCGTGGCCCACCAGGCGTTGCTGCTGAGCGTGCTCGCGTTCGTATTCCTGCCGGCCGTTACAGTCGCGCTCGGATACGAAGACCAGGACCTCAGGGGCGAGCGCGGCGCGCTGGAGCGGGCCCGGGCGATGCTGGACGCCGCTCCCGACGGCTCAGTGCTGGTCAGCTCGCGGGAGCGCAACGTGGCCGCGCTGCTGTACGCCAGGTACGTGGACCGGCCGGACCGGGACGTGACGCTGATCGCGGCGCCGCTGCTCCGGTTCGGGTGGTACCTCGACGACATGCACGAGCGGTTCCCGGAACGCGTCCCGCGCATCTACACGACGGACGTACGTCGCGCCTTGCGGCAGATCGTGGAGCACAACGCCGAGCGACCCGGAGTCTTCTTCACCTACGCCAGCGGAGACCTGCTCGAGGACTTCCAGCTCACGCCCGACGGCCCCGTGTACTCGGCGGCGGCGAAGGCCCCCTGAGCGGCAGCTCCGCCTACCGGCTCCTGGTGATCTCGACCCCTGAGTAGTCGATGACCGCGTCGGCGATCGGCGGCTCGGGCTTCTTCACCGAGACGGTGACCGAATCGACGTCGTGGGCGTCGAGCACCGCCTCCGCAATCGCGGCCGCCACGCTCTCCAGCAGGTTGTGAGGAGGCCCCTCGACGATCCCCTTGACCAACCGGAACAGCTCCGAGTAGTTGACGGTGTCGCCAAGGTCGTCCGACCTGCCGGCGACGCCGAGGTCCCGCGTGACGTGCATGTCCACCACGAAGCGCTGGCCGGTCCTTCTCTCGGCCGGCCGGACGCCGTGGTAGCCGAAGAACGCCATGCCGGCCAGCATGATCCTGTCAGCGGCCATCCTGTGCTCCCTCGGCGGCCTCCGCGCGGCGGAGCAGGTTCCGCGCCCGCTTCACGACCGGGATGTCGACGACCTCGCCGTCCAGCGACGTGGAGCCGCGCCCTGCGCGCTCCGCCTCCTCGAACGACTCCACCACCCGCCTGGCGTGGTCGATCTCGTCCCGCGACGGCGAGAAGACCTCGTTGAGCACGTCTATCTGCGCCGGGTGGATGGCGAACTTGCCGCGATAGCCGAGCATCCGGGCCTCGAGGGCGTCCTCCCTCAGGCCGTCCGCATCGCGAAATCGGAAGAACGGCGTGTCCAGCGCCTGGACACCGGCGGCCCGTGCGGCGACCGATACCGCAGACCGGGCGTAGGCGATCTCGGCGTCGTCGTCTCTCCTCTGAACATCCATGTCGTTGGTGAAGTCCTCGGCCCCGAACGCCGCGGCCACGATCCTCTGAGACGCGGAGCAGATCGCGTACGCGTTGACGACCGCGAGCGCCGACTCCAGCCACAAGACGAGCCTGGTCGATCCCGGCTCGACCCCCTTCTCCCGTTCGACCACCTCCAGCATCCTGGACACCGCGTCCACCTCGGCCGACGTGCCCACCTTGCCCACGGAGACACCGAAGGTGTGCGGACCGATGACGGCGCGCAGGTCCGCCTCCAGCAGCCCCGATCGCATGTCGTTGACCCTGGGCACGACCAGCGGGCCCGCCTCCGCCAGCTCGGGCAGGAAACCCGCCACCACCGACCGCGCGCTGTCCTTCTCCCCGGCGGGCACCGAGTCCTCGAGGTCAGGGACGTAGGCGTCCGGGGCGAGCCCGAGCGCCTTCCGGAGCATGCGCGGCTGGTTGCCCGGGACGAACAGCAGCGTCCTGAGAGTCGGGACGGCGTTGATTGCGTCGTGCGTCAAGTTCGAGCGGGCCCTCCGGCGAGTTGCCCGATTCTACCAGACCCCCCAGAGCCGCTTACCTGCCGGACACCGTCAGGCACAACGCCTCAACGATCCACTATTCACTATCCACTATCCACTATCCACTGCCCCGCCCGTTCGTTGACCGTCCTATTGGGCCGTGCTATAACCGGCGCACCATGGGCGCCGCCAGCAACACCGGGCTTCCGCGGATTGAGATCATCGGCATTACCGGCATCCCGGAGGTGCGGCCGGGCGACGACCTGGGGCCAATGATCGCGGCCGCGGCTTCCCTGGAAGACAAGGACGTGCTGGTCGTCACCCAGAAGATCGTGTCGAAGGCCGAGGGACGGCTGGTCGACCTGGGGGACGTGACGCCCTCCCCCTTCGCCGTACAGTTCTCCGCCGAGTCCGGGCGCGACCCCCGGCTCGTCGAGCTGGTGCTACGGGAGAGCCGCTCCATCGTCCGCGCCGACCCGGCCCGCGGCATCCTCATCACGGAGACGAAGCACGGCCTCGTGTGCGCCAACGCCGGCATCGACTCGTCCAACGTGCCGGGCGACGAGACGGTCAGCCTGCTCCCCGAGGACCCTGACCGGTCCGCCCGGGAGATCAGGGCCGGGATCGCCGCGGAGGCCGGGGTGGACATCGCGGTCATCATCTCGGACACCTTCGGGCGTCCGTGGCGCGAGGGGCACGTCGACTTCGCCATCGGCGTCGACGGCATGGACCCGTTCATCGACTACAGGGGCACCGAGGACGCCCACGGCCAGGTGTTGCACGTGACGACGATCGCGCTGGCGGACGAGCTGAGCGCGGCCGCCGAGGTCGTCATGGGCAAGGCTCTCGGCATACCGGCGGCGATAGTCCGCGGCGCGCCCTACCGGGACGGCGACGGCGGCTCGTCGACGCTGCTGCGCGACCGATCCTCGGACCTGTTCAGGTAGGCCGCGACCGCGCCCGGCGACCGGCCGTGTTTCTATTGCCGCCGCGGCGACCTGTCAGTATAATCGCGAACCCAAGACCGGGAGCGTGACGGGAGTACGGGCATGAGCAGGCTTGACTTCGTCGACACGCACGTCCACTTCTGGGACCTCGACCATCCCGACCTCACCTACTCGTGGCTGCAGCCGGACTCCTTCCATCCGCAGATCGGCCCGCAGCTCGACAAGCTCAAGGGCAAGAACTTCGTCGCCGAGGACCTGATCGCCGAGACACGCGGCTCCAACGTCACGAAGGTCGTGCACGTCCAGGCCGCCCTGGGCATCGAAGACCCCGTGAAGGAGTCTGAGTGGCTCTCGCAGGCCGCGGAGCGCACCGGCTGGCCGAACGGCATCGTCGCGTACAGCAACCTCAAGTCGCCGTCCGTCGAGGAGGAGTTGGCGCGGCACCGCGAGTTCCCCCAGGTCGTCGGCATTCGCGACTTCTCCGAGGCCGACTACCTGGTCGACCCGGACTTCCACCGGGGCTACGCGCTGCTGGAGAAGTACGGTCTCGCCGCCAGCCTCGACGTCGAGTGGGAGAACATGGTCAAGATGCGCGACCTGGCATCCCGGTTCTCCAACACGATAGCCGTGCTCGACCACTGCGGCTTCCCCAAGGAGCGCACGGACGAGTACTTCCAGGCGTGGAAGAAGGGCATGAGCGCGCTGGCCGAGGCCGAGAACGTCGTGTGCAAGATATCCGGCCTGGGCATGTGCGACTGGAGCTGGACGGTCGAGAGCATCCGCCCCTGGGTGATGCACTGCATCGAGGCGTTCGGGCCCGAGCGGTCCATCTTCGCGACCAACTGGCCCGTCGACAGGCTGTTCAGCACCTACGACACACTGATCGACGCGTACACCGGCATCATCTCGGAGTTCAGCCACGACGAGCAGGTCGCGATGTTCTCCGGCAACGCCGAGAAGCTCTACGGGATATAGGGTTCGACGCGGTCCGCGACCTCGGCGCAGAGAGTCCGCGGCCGCCGGACCGGGAGGAGTTACAGGCATGACGGCAAGTGATCTGGCGTTCAAGTCCGCGTCCGAGCTCCGCGACATGATTCGCGCGAAGCAAGTCTCCCCTGTCGAGCTAGCCCGCCTCTACTTCGAGCGCATCGACAGCCTCGACTCGCAGCTCAACGCGTACCTGACCCTTGATCAGGACGGGGCGCTGCGGGCCGCGCAGGACGCCGAGGACGCCATAATGCGGGGCGAGGACCTGGGGCCGCTGCACGGCGTGCCCATCGGAGTAAAGGACCTGGAGGCGACGGCCGGCATCCGCACCACCGGCGGCTCGCTGGTCTACAAGGACCGGGTGCCGACCGCCGACTCGATCGTAGTCGAGAGGGTGCGGGCCTCGGGCGCGATCATCCTGGGCAAGACGAACACGCCGGAGCTCGGCCTCATGGGGAGCACCGAGAACCGCCTGGTCGACTGCCGCAACCCCTGGGACACGAGCCGCTCGACGGGCGGCTCCAGCGGAGGCGCCGGGGCCGCGTTGATCTCGGGCCTTTGCGCGCTCGCGACCGGCGGCGACGGCGGTGGCTCCATCCGCATACCGGCCAGCTTCTGCGGCGTCTACGGCATCAAGCCGACGCAGGGCAGGGTCCCCAAGTACGGCGGCGTCCCCGGCCCGCCCATGGCCAACCAGTTCAGCCAGCAGGGCCCCATGAGCCGGACGGTCAAGGACTCGGCCGTACTGCTGCAGGCGCTGGCCGGCCACGACCCCAGGGACCCGGCCGCGCTGAGGGAAACACCGGAGGACTACGTGGCGGCAATGGAGCGCGACATCGACGGCCTCCGCATAGGCTGGAGCGTCGATCTCGGCTACGCGCCGGCTGAGAAGGAGGTCGCCGAGATGTCGGCCGCCGCCGCAGGGGTGTTCGAAGAGCTCGGCTGCACCGTCGAGGACACGGACTTCGCGATAGACTCGCCCTTCGACACCTTCTGGACGCTGTTCACCGCCAACATCTCCGCAGGCTACGGCGATCTGCTGACCGACCACCCGGACGAGATCGCCTGGTACACGCGGCGCTGCCTCGAGAGCGGCGCGGCTGTGACGGGCGCCGAGTACGCGGCGGCGCTGGGCCGGATGGACGAGCTCAAGTCGCGCTTCGCCACGCTGCTGGAGACGTACGATCTCGTGCTCACCCCGACGATGCCGACCACGGCCTTCCCCCTGGGCGAGCCGCCGGCGCAGATCGACGGCCGGGACGCATACCGCGAGATAGCCGTACCCGCCCTCACCTACCCGATCAACATGATCGGCCACCCGGCCGCGAGCATCCCGTGCGGGAATGCGTCGGACGGCCTGCCAGTGGGGCTGCACGTGATCGGGCGGCGGGGCGACGAGGCGACGATCCTCGCCGCCTCCGCCGCGTTCGAGCGCGCCCGACCGTGGGCCGATCTGCGACCGCCCGTCTCCTGAAGCTCAAGACCGACCCGGAGGACGACGCCATGAAAGTGGACCGCGACCAGTTCATCGACCAGGGCTACCTGATCCTGCGGGACTTCGTCCCCGCGAACAAGCTGGAGCCGCTGAGGGCAAGCTGCAACGAGATACTCGAGCGGCAGAAGGTCGCCTGGGCCCGCGACCGGGCGCCCGACGATCCCCCCGGCGGCGTGTACGAGACGCACAGGCAGCCCCGCGTCTTCCTCGAGCGGCCGGGGCTCATCGACGACGAGACGGCCAACGTCATCGACGACTTCTGGGTCGCCGACGACACCCTCGACACCGCGAGTCAACTGCTGTGCAACCCGGAGCCCAACGTCACCCAGATGATGATGATGTGCAACCCGGTGCGAGACCATCCCGGCGGCACGGGATGGCACCGCGACGTACATCCCGTCGACATGGCCCCGCTGGACGCGCTGGCGGCGGACTTCGTGGAGAACGGTCCGCGCTACACGCAGTGGAACGTGCCGATGTACGACGACGACGTGCTCTGGGTCGTCCCGGGCAGCCACCGCCGCAGGAACAGCGAGGAGGAGAACGCGGAGCTCCACGCCGACCCCAAGGCGCCCGTCACCGGAGGCATCCCCGTCGAGCTGCGGGCCGGCGACGCCGTAATCTACAGCAACTTCCTGATCCACACCGGCAGCAACTACACGACGAAGACGCGGCGCACGCTGCACGGCGGCCACGCCATATACGGGGCATATCCCAATCTGGATTTCGCGGACAGTATCTCTGCCGAGGCCCGCGGCAAATTCGAGTCGTTCGTGGCCCGGAGCCGGCGCATGCAGGACGTCACCGAGTCGACGCTGCGGGCGGTGATCGACCGCGACGCGGACGCCTATCGCGCAGGGCTCGAGACGCTGCAGGAAGGCGCCGGGCCAAGCGGAAAGACGGTGCTCACGATATACCTGTCCAAGGCGGCGCTGCACGTCCGGGCGCTGTTGGACCCCGAGTTCGGCGCGCCGGAGTCGGTGCTGGCCCGTGCGGGGACGAAGCATCCTATCACGCTGAACTGGGGTCCGGCGTTCGCGGAGCGCTTCAGCGTCGAGGAGTCACGGGTGCTGTGGAGCCGCTTCGAGGGCCTGGACGCCGCGCTGCAGGACGACGAGGAGATGTTCGAGCCCGCGTTCCAGTCGGGCCCGATGCACTACTACTTCAACGAGCTCCCTGGCGGCGTCGACACCGAGTCGTTCATCGCAAGCTGGGCCGACGCGGCGTAGACCAGCCGCACCGACGGATGGCGCACAAGCTCGACTCGCTCGACTTCTCGCTGGCGGCGTACGTAGACGCCGAGCGATCGCTGGCGTTCGACGCCCCCGGCCGGCCCGCTATGGAGGCATGGCGGCGGGAACTGCGCACCACACTGGTCGAGCTGATGGGCGGCCTCCCGGAGGAGCGCTGCCCGCTGTCACCGACGGTGACTGAGACCGTCGAGTTCAGGAGCTACATCCGGGAGACCGTCCACTTCCAGAGCCGACCCGACAGCGCCGTGTTCGGGTATTTTCTGACGCCGAGACGCCTCCGCGCTCCCGCACCCGCCGTGCTGTGTCTGCATGGCCACGGCCGCGGCGTCGACGACATCGTCGGCATCCGCGAAGACGGTACGATGAGGTCGCGCCTGGGCGGCTACCAGAAGGACTTCGCCCTCCAGTGCGTCAGGCGCGGGTACGTTGTGCTCGCCATCGAGCAGCTTGGCTTCGGCCATCGCAGGGACGCGACGGCAAGGGCCAACCGCCCGAAGACGTCGTCCTGCATGCCGTCCGCCGGGGCCGCGCTGCTGCTGGGCCAGACGATGATCGGTTGGCGGGTGTGGGACGCCATCCGGGCAATCGACTACATGACGACGCGTCCCGAGGTCGACGCCGGGCGCATGGCCGTGATGGGCATCTCGGGCGGCGGCATGACGTCGTTCTTCACGGCCGCGCTCGACCACCGGCTGAAGGTCGCGGTCGTCAGCGGCTACTTCAACACCTTCCGCGACAGCATCCTCAGCGTCCCGCACTGCATCGACAACTACATCCCCGGAATCCTACGCTACGCCGAGATGTACGACCTGGCCGGGCTGATCGCGCCGCGCTCGCTGTTCGTGGAGACAGGCACGGACGACAGCATATTCCCCGTCGACGCGACCCGATACGCCGTCGGCAAGGCGCGGGAGATATACCGCGCGATGGACGCGGAGGACCGGCTCGGGTTCGAGGTGTTCGAGGGCACGCACCAGTTCCACGGAGTCGGCGCGTTCGAGCACCTGGCTGGAGAGCTCTGGAGTCTCTCTTCCTGACCTACGCCTGGGAGTACGCGGCGTGGTAGCCGGCGATGTCGACGTCGTCGGGGCCGCCTGAGTGTATGAGCAGCCTGAAGCGCAGGCTGAGCTCGTCGCCCGCCTTCAGCACGTACGGCCGGCGCAGCGTGAAGTTGCTGCACATCGTCCCGTAGTCGCGGACGAAATAGGGCGACGGCGGGTTGCCGGGATGGTGCATCAGCGTGATGCCCACCTGCCGGCCCGCGACTACGCCGCTGTAGTCGACCCAGTCGGCGTACCGGTCCATCGTCCCCGCCTCGTTCTCCCCGCCGTTCGCGTTGGCGACCCGTCCGCCGTCCTCGACATCGATCGTGTCCGCCATCCTGACGCCGATGTACGAGTGGGTGTCCTTGGCGAACGTGACGTCGCCCGACGGCGAGACCAGCACCGAGTCCACGTCCAGCACGTGGACCCTGTCTCCCGGCGTCCATGCGATGTCACGCCGCTCCGACAGCCTGTGCTCGCCCTTCTTGGTCACCCAGCGGTTGGACGTCCGTATCCTGACCGAGTCGCCTGTCTCTTCGACCTCGCCGCTGTCGAAGACGATGTCGCCCAGGTCGGGCCGCGTTGGGTTGTTGTCGTGGTAGAAGTTGGCGCCGTTGACGTTGGCGTGCCCGAAGAAGATCGACTTGTGGTGGGTGCGGAAGTAGGACGAGCTGGTGGTCACCTCCCTTCCGCATGGCGTGTAGACGGGATAGAAGTTTGGCCGCGACAGGTAGAAGTCGCCCCACTCCAGGCAGCCCTTGTTGTAGGCCAGCGCCAATCGCCCTCGGTACAGGAACTTGTACCGCAGCTCCTCTTCGACAACGCTTGCAATGGTCATGCTCGCCCCCTCCTGAACGGCTCCACCGCCGAGTTCGCGGCGCGGGCGCAGTATACCAGCGGGGACGCCGCACTCCGGGGCGCACACGTGCGGGCAAGCGTTCAGAACTAAAGGCCTTCCCCTGTCTTGCCGTTGGCCTTGGGCGGCCCGCCGCTCCGGGGCGGGCTGTATCCGAAGGGCGGCGCACGCCATAGTGTGCGCCCCTCGATACGCGCCGCCCAGAGCAGCGGCGCTACTCGGGGTGAACGGGTTGCCTGTGGGTTACACGGAGGAGACGTGCATCCCGCGACTCTGAACGGTTACCAGACGCCCCAAATCCCCCACCCAAATGGCAGGGGCGCCGTATTGCAGGGACAGGGCGGGTTGGAAGAGCCTGTTTCATAAGTCGTGGGTATTGGCGATAGGGTATCTTGGTGGAGAGTCAGACCGTGAATTGGAGGTAGTAGAGTATGCCGCATCGACCACTCAACCGTGAGCAGATGTGGATTCTGCCTCCGAGTCTCGACGAGTTGCTGGAGGCCGGTCATCCTGCCCGATTCGTGGCTGAGTTCGTCGATGCTCTGGACGGCGATGACTGGGCTGGTATCGGGGTTGATAGAGAGGGTGACCCGATGGGAGCTCCGTCCTACCATCCCCGTGCGCTGTTGGGCGTGTGGCTTTACGGCTTCATGACCGGAGTGCGATCGAGCCGCAAGCTGGAGGCGGCGTGTCGCGACCAGATACCGTACTTGTGGCTGACGGGCTGCCAGCGACCGGACCACGTCACATTGTGGCGCTTTTACCGTTCCCACCGGGATGGTATGAGGGGGTTGCTCAAGCGCACGGTGCAGACGGCTGTCAAGATGGAGCTTGTGGAGTTGGCGGTGCAGGCGGTGGACGGGACGAAGGTCGGGGCGAACGCGGCAAGGAACCGGACCCACGACGCCGAGGGGTTGCGCCGTCTGTTGGGCCGGACGGATCGGGCGGTTGCCGAGTTGGAGGCGCAGAACGAGGCGGGCGATGAGCCGGCTACCGGCCATCTGCCAGCGGCGTTGCACGACCGCAAGGTATTGCGGGATCAGGTGCGTGAGACGATGGGCGAGCTTGCCAGCCGGGATGGACAAAAGCTCATCAACCTGACCGATCCCGACGCCCGAATGATGAAGACCCGCCAGGGTATCGCGATGGCATACAACGCCCAGGCGATGGTCTCTCCGGTAATGGGTGAAGGGAAGGTGTCCGGCATGCTGATCACGGCTGCCGAGGTGGTGGCCGACACGACCGACCAGTCGCAACTGGGTCCAATGATGGAGCAGGCGGAGGAGACCTCAGGTCACAGATCGGAGACGACTTTGGCCGATGCGGGGTATCACTCAGGGAGCAATCTGCAGGAGTGCGCCCGGAGGGGCCAACAGGTGATCATGCCGGAGTCGCAGGACCGGGCTCTGGAGAGCCCGTATCACAAGGACCGCTTCACCTACGACGAGGCGAGCGACAGCTACCGATGCCCGGAGGGTTACACGCTGCGCTTTGCCGGCGTCAGGCGAGGCCGCCGCACCATTGTGCGCGTTTACCGCTCCTCCGCGGCCGTGTGCCGGGCCTGTCCGGCCTTCGGGGTCTGTACGAAGAACGAGCGCCATGGCCGCTCTCTGGAGATAAGCCCCCATGATGCAGACCTGCGCCGCCACCGCGCCTGGATGTCCACGGAAGAAGCCAAAGAGGCGTACAGGCAAAGAAAACAACTGGTCGAGCCGGTCTTCGGGATCATCAAAGAGCAACAGCAGGCCCAGCGGTTCCTGCTACGCGGCTTACCCAACGTGGTGGCTGAGTGGACTCTGCTAGCCACGGCCTTCAACCTGCGCACCCTGTGGAGGGCGTGGCGAGCCACGGGGGCGTGGAATCGGAGTCTAGCTGCCGTTTCGAGCGCGCATTCAGCCTATCGGGCGGCCCGGATGGTGATCATGGCCGCTTCGGGCGCCTCGCTGCGAACCATGAGGCTCCGCACACAGCCGGCATGACCAAACTGGAAACCCCACCGTCAAATACATGCCACATTTGAAACAGGCTCTGGAAACCCGCCGCTACGGGGTGACGGCCGTCAGATATGACGCTGAACGTGGAGGTGGGGAATCGCGGACGCCGGGCTTGTTTGCCGGGCGCGTATCTGGCTGGCTATACTTCTTCAGCCCATTCCCGTCTTCCACCGGATCCGGCGGGACAGCGGCAGGAGGCCTACAGCTTGCCCCAGTCTCAGGAGTTCAAGGACTTCGTCTCGAAGTACCCGCCCCTGCTGGCCATCGGCAACACGCCGACGGTCAGGCTGGACCTACCCCTGGACATCGGCGACGCCGCGATCCACGCCAAGGCCGAGCAGCTCAACCCGGGCGGCTCGATCAAGGACCGGCCCGTGCTCAGGATGCTGGTCGAGGCGGTCCTGTCCGGCGAGCTGACGAAAGACAAGACGATCATCGACGCGACGTCCGGCAACGCCGGCATCGCCTACGCCATGATCGGCGCCACCCTCGGCTACCGGGTGCAGCTCGTCATGCCGTCCAACGCGAGCGAGGAGCGCAAGAGGAGACTGCTGGCCCACGGCGCCGAGATCGTCTTCACCGACCCCATGCTCGGCTACGACGAGACGCTGAGGGAGGTCAAGCGCCGCTACGAGAGCGCCTCCGACCGCTACTTCTACTGCGACCAGTACAGCAACGTCAACAACCCGCAGGCCCACTACGACACGACCGCCGAGGAGATACTGCGCCAGGTACCCGGAGTCACCCACTTCGTCGCCGGAGTCGGCACCGGCGGCACGATCACCGGCGTCGGCCGACGGCTGAAGGAGGCCAACCCCGGCGTCCGGATCGTGCTGATCAACTTCGACGAGTGGCCCGGCGTCGAGGGGCTCAAGCCGCTCGGCCAGGGACACATCGTCCCCGACACCTTCGACGACAGCGTCGTCGACGAGACGCTCATGGTCGACGTCGACGAGGCCCGCGACATGTCACTGCTGCTCGCCGGCAAGGGGATATTCGCCGGGCAGTCCACGGGGGCGTACGTCCAGGGCGCGTACCAGGTAGCCCGGAAGGCCCGCGACGGCGTGGTCGTCACCGTCATCAACGACATCGGGGAGCGCTACTTCAGCACCGGCATCTGGGACTGAACGGCGGCGCCCGGTGGGTTGGCGCGTTCGCGACGTGTACTGACCTGCCCTGAACCGTGCACGCCCCTTCGATACGGCCCGCCCAAAGCGACGGGCCTATTCAGGGCGAACGGGTTGTGTGCCCATCAACTCTGGACCGTTACGCCCCGGCGGGCGGAGCTAGACGTCGATGTTCTCGACTTCGAGCGCGTGTTCCTGGATGAAGTTGCGCCTGGGCTCCACCACGTCGCCCATGAGCAGCGCGAAGATGTTGTCCGCGTCGGCCGCGTCGCGCTGATCGACTCGGAGAAGCGTCCGCTGCTCCGGGTCCATGGTCGTCTCCCAGAGCTGGGTCGCGTTCATCTCTCCGAGGCCCTTGTAGCGCTGCACGTTGACGTTCTTCCTGGCGCTCAGCTTCTCCATGACAGCCTCGCGCTCCTCCTCGTCGGCGGCCCAGAACTTCGACTTGCCGGCGGTGATGCCGTACAGCGGCGGCTGGGCGATGTACAGGTGGCCGTTGGTGATCAGCGGGCTCATGTTCCTGAAGAAGAAGGTCAGCAGCAGCGTGCGGATGTGCGAGCCGTCCACGTCCGCGTCCGTCATTATGACGATGCGGTGGTAGCGCAGCTTTTCGACGTTGAAGTCCTCGCCTATTCCGGCGCCGAGCGCGATGATGAGGGCGCGTATCTCGGCGTTGCCGATCATCTTGTCCTCGCGGGCCTTCTCGACGTTGAGGATCTTGCCCTTCAGGGGCAACACGGCCTGGAAGGTGCGGTTGCGGCCCATCTTCGCCGTGCCGCCCGCCGACGGGCCCTCGACGATGTAGAGCTCGCAGTTCTCCGGGTTGCGGTCCGAGCAGTCGGCCAGCAGGCCCGGCAGAGAGCCGCCGTCCATGGCGTTCTTGCGGATGATCAGCTCGCGGGCCTTTCGCGCGGCGTCCCGCGCGCGCTGCGCGGTCGTGCACTTGTCGATGATCCGCCGGGAGTCCTGCGGATGGTCCTCGAGGTATATCTGCAGGGTCTCGGCAACGACCGTCTCGACGTGGTTGCGCACCTCGGGGTTGCCGAGCTTCTCCTTCGTCTGGCCCTCGAACTGCGGATCGGTTAGCTTCACGCTGATCGCGGCCGCCAGACCCTCTCGGGTGGCCTCGCCCGACAGGTTGGGGTCTCCGGCCTTGATCAGCCCCTGCTTGCGCCCGTAGTCGTTGATGACGCGGGTAACGGCGGCCCTGAACCCGGTCAGGTGGCTGCCGCCCTCCGCGGTGTTGACGCAGTTGGCGAACGAGTACACCGCCTCGTTGAAGGTGTCGTTGTACTGCATCGCCGCCTCGACCTTTGTCCCGTCCACCTGCCGCTCGGCGTAGATCGGCTCCTGGTGCAGCGCGACGCGGTTCATGTTCAGGTCGGTGACGAACTCGGAGATGCCGCCGTCGGAGCGGTAGGTCCGCTCGTACCTGCCCTCTTCGTCGTCGGGCCGCCGGCTGGCGTGCCATTCGCTTCGGAACTGTATCTCCAGCCCCTTGTTCAGGTAGGCCATCTCCTTGAAGCGCTGCGCCAGCACGCCGAAGTCGTAGGCGATCTCGGGGAATATCTCCGTGTCCGGCATGTAGGAGACGGTCGTTCCCGTCTTGCCATTCAACGCGATCTTCGAGTCGGACAGCTCGGACGTGGTCTGGCCCGCCGAGAAGGTCTGATGGTAGTGCCTGCCGTCGCGGTAGATTTCGACCTCGAAGTGGGACGACAGCGCGTTGACCGCCGACACTCCCACGCCGTGCAGGCCGCTCGAGACGGCATACGCCTTGCCCCCGAACTTGCCGCCCGCGTGCAGTGTCGTCATGACGGTCTCAACAGCCGACACCCCGGTGGCGCTGTGGGTATCGGTCGGAATGCCGCCTCCGTCGTCCTCGACCTTGACCTCGCCCTCGGGCCCGATCCACACGCTGACCTTGGTGGCGCGGCCGGCCATGTACTCGTCGACCGCGTTGTCGACGACTTCGTAGATGAGCTGGTGGAGGCCGCGCAGGTCGGTGCTGCCGATGTACATCCCGGGCCGGCGGCGGACCGCCTCCATGCCCTCCAGCACCTGGATGTCGCTGGCGGTGTAAGACTGCGTATCGTTGGTGACCTGAGTTGTTGCCATCAGACTCTCCCGATGGTCAAATTATGTGCGCGGGACTGGCCGCGGGGACCCGGATCACGGGGCCTCGCGGTGTCCGGGCCGACCGGCGAAACGGCGCGGTGGGGGACCTCCGAAACCACCGATTTAGTTGTACTTGTACAGCTACGAAATTTCAAGGGCCCCAAGGTACCGTAATTTTACCATTTTCTAAGAATCCTTTCAAACCGGCGCCTTGCACATTGGCCTGCCGTCAGCCTCGCGCGGCGGGCCCCGAAAACGGCCCTCGTCCGCGGAGCGTCTGCGACCCCGCGCACCCGTCGGTCCAACGCCGCGCCGGACCGTCAACGCGCCACGCAGCTTGACAGGCTTCCGGCCCCGGCTAGAATGTGCCGGACGCCATCCCCAAGCCCGCCCGCAAGACGTCCGGAGGGTCCTAGTGTGCCCCGCAAGCAGGCTGACCGGCGGTCAGCTCGTCGGAATCGCGCTTCAACGCGCCGGTGTCCACACCGTGTTCACCCTGGCCGGCGACCACGTCCTGCCCGTACTCGACGTCATGGACGACATGGGCTTCCGGTTCGTCGACACGCGGCACGAGCAGGCCGCGGTGCACATGGCCGACGCGTGGGGCCGGATCACGGGCGGCCCCGGCGTCGCGATGTACACCACTCCGGGCTTCGCCAACGCGGTCCCGGGCCTGAGCAACGCCATGCACACCGAGAGCCCGCTGCTGTCGATCAGCGGCTCCGCTCCCCTGCCGGAGCTCGGACGCGGCGCCATGCAGGAGATCGACCAGGTCGGCATGGCGCTCCCGACGACAAAGGCCTCGTGGATGGTGACCGACATACGGCGCGTCCCGCAGATGATCGCCCAGGCCCTCCGCGTCGCGTACTCCGGCCGACGCGGGCCTGTGCACCTCACGGTCCCGATAGACGTGCAGGAGCAGTCCGTCGCGGAGGACGAGGTCTCCTTCCACGACCTCGGCAATCCCGGCGCGCCCGCGCCCGGAGACCGCGAGCTCGTCGAGCAGGCGATCGCCCTGCTGCGCAACGCCGAGAGGCCGCTGATAATCGCCGGCACCGCGGCGGCGTATTCCGACTCCGGGGAGGCCCTCCGTCGTCTCGCCGAGGCGACGCGGATTCCCGTCATGACCGAGGGTGAGGCCCGCGGACTGCTATCGGACGACCACCCGAACAGCGCCGGCTTCTTCGACAACGGGCTCAACCGCGCCGCGCGGCTTTCCGGCTCCGCCGACGCGGTCCTGCTGCTCGGCAAGAAGCAGGACATCATCCTCGGGTACGCCATGCCGCCGACCATAGGCCCCGACGCCGCGCTGGTCCAGGTAGACCCCGCGGCGGAGGAGATCGGCCGCAACAGGCCGCCCGCCGTCGGCATCCAGGGCGACGTCGCCGAGGTCGTCGAGCAGATGACGGCGGAGGCCTCCCGGCACGCGTGGCCGGAGCCCGCGTGGGCGGACGAGCTGCGGGCAGAGCGAGACGCGCAGCGAGAGTGGCTGGAGTCCCTGGCCGCGGACGAGGTCCCGATGCACGCCATGAGGGTGCACAAGGCGCTCGAGTCGTTCCTGCGGCCCGACGACATTCTTGTCTTCGACGGCGGCGACTACTGCCACTTCGGCCGGGCGTTCCACCCGGCGCGGTCGCCCCGGAGCTGGCTCTACGTGTCGTCGCTGGGGATGTTGGGCATCGGAGTGCCCACGGCCCTGGCGGCCAAGGCAGCGCACCCCGACAGGCGGGTCTTCCTGCTGACCGGCGACGGGGGCTTCGGGTTCAACGCGATGGAGTACGATACGGCGGTGAGGCACGGCCTGGACTTCGTAGGCATCCTGGGAAACGACGCCGCGTGGGGCATAGACCGCCAGATCCAGATCGGCGTCTACGGCAAACCGGTGGCGACCGACCTGCTCCCGGCGCGGTACGACCGGATGGTCGCCGCACTCGGCGGATACGGCGAGCACGTCGAACGCCCGGACGAGCTTTCGGGCGCCATTGAGCGGGCGCTGTCATCCGGCTTGCCGGCACTGATCGACGTGGCGGTGCAGCGGGCGATCAGCCCGCGTGCCGAGGCGGCCGTGGCTCGCTGGAAGAGCGGGACCATCCTGCCGTTCTAGACGACCCCTGGGCCCGCACGCCAGACGCCGGCCGGTGGCCGGCCGATAGGAGGAGCACATGACCGATGGAATCGCGGGGAAGCCGTTCGCCACGATGGTGGTGGGCAGCCTGCCCCGGCACGAGTGGGTACGGGAGCTGATCGAAGACCGGAAGGCCGGGCGCATCCCGGCCGCGGAGGCCGACAGGCTGCTCGACAGCGCCATACCCTTCGCGATTCGCCTGCAGGAGCGGGCGGGGCTCGACTTCGTTTCCGACGGCGAGTGGCGTCGGGAGAGCTACGTCAAGGTCTTCTCGGAGGCCGTAGACGGCTTCGAGGACGACCTGATTTCGACCAGGGCCTCGACCGTGTCGCGGATGCCCTACCCCGCCGTCGTCCGGAAGCTGGAGTCCCGTCGCCCGATCGCGGTGGCCGAGGCGTCGTTCCTCAGGGACCATGCGAACGCAAAGACCATCGTGGCCATCCCGTCGCCCTACACGGTCGCCCGCCGCATGTGGAGCCCTGAGCACTCGACGGCCGCTTACCCTACGCGCCAGGAGTTCATGGAGGACTGCATCCCGATCGTCCGCGACGAGATGCGGGCGCTGGCCGCGGCCGGCGTCAACGCCGTGCAGCTCGACGACCCCTGGTTGGCCCTGCTGGTCGATCCCGCCTACAGGGAGGGTCAGGGCATCACGGACGTGGACGGCGAGATAGAAATGTCGGTATCGTCGGTCAACGGCGCGGTGGAGGGCGTAGACGACCTGTTCGTCAGCGTCCACATGTGCCACGCCCACTTCAACCGCGAGCACGCCACGACCGGCCCCTACGACCTGATCATGGACGCGCTCGGGCAGATGAACGTCGACCGGTTCGCGATGGAGTTCGCCACGCCGGACGCCGGAGGCATCGACGTGCTGCGTCGGTTCCCGGAGGACAAGAACCTCGGCCTCGGCGTGATCGACCACACCGACCCGCACGTGGAGTCGGCGCAGGAGGTCGTGGCGAGGGCGGAGGCGGCGATGGAGTACGTCCCGAAGGAGCGGCTCACCCTGAACCCGGACTGCGGCTTCTCCCCGTCCAGCGCCAACCCCGCGGACATGGACGAGGCGTACCTGAAGCTGAAGGCCCTGTGCGAGGGTGCGGCCATGCTCCGGGAAAAGCACGCCTGAGCAGGCGTTCGCGGCGCCGGTTTGGGCCCAGAGCGCCGTCAGGTCGTACAGGAGGAGCGTGACAGTGGCCACCGCGGAGATCGTAGCCATCGGATCGGAGCTGCTGCTCGGCCAGATCGTCGACACGAACTCGGCGTGGATGGCGGAGCGGCTCACCGCGCTCGGCGTCGACATGTACTACAAGACCGTCGTCGGCGACAACCCCGGGCGCATGAAGGAGGTGATCGACAGGGCGCTCGACCGCTCGGACGTCGTCGTCACCAGCGGCGGGCTCGGGCCGACGCAGGACGACCTGACGCGCGAGATCGTGGCCGAGGCCACCGGCCGGGAGCTGGTGCTCGACGCCGGCCTCCTGGAGCAGATCGAAACGCGTTTCCGCAGCCGCGGCTTCGTGATGACGAAGAACAACGAGCGGCAGGCCTACATCCCGGCGGGGGCAATACCGGTCGAGAACCCCAACGGCACCGCGCCGTCCTTCATCGTCGAGGACCCGCGGGGCGTCGTCTTCGCGCTGCCCGGCGTCCCCGTCGAGATGAAGTGGCTGTTCGACAACAGGGTCTCGCCGTACCTGCGGGAGAGGTTCGACCTGTCCGGGCTGATAACGTACCGGGTCCTCAAGGTTGCCGGGATGGGTGAGAGCGCCGTCGACGACCTGATCGGCCACCTTATCGCCAACTCGAGGAACCCCACCGTGGGCGTGCTGGCGCACCCCGGCCAGGTCGACGTCAGGATCGCGGCCAAGGCGCCAAGCCTGGAAGCGGCGGCCGAGATGATCGAGCCCGTGGAGGCCGAGGTCAGGGGCCTGCTCGGGGCCCAGGTCTTCGCCGCGGACGACGACACCATGGAGGACGCCGTCGGGGCGCTGCTGCGAGAGCGCCGCAAGACCGTCGCCGTCTACGAGGACGTCACCGGAGGGATGCTGTCGGAGCGGGTCCAGCGCGCCGGCCCGGCCGCGTTCGTCGAGGCGGTGATCGGCGGCGGCTCCGAGTCTATCCGGCGCCTCGTCGCCGATGCGCCGGCGGGCGACCTCGACGCGGAGGACCCGGCCGCTCTATGCGATCGGCTCGCGCGGGCCATGAGAGAGAGGAGCGGGGCTGACATCGGCATGGCGCTGCACGCGGTGCCTGACGAATCGGACAGCGCCGAGAACCTCGCGAGGGGGCGAACGTACATCTCCGTCACCGACGGCCGCTCCTCGAGAAGACTGTCCTACAACTCCGCCGGCCGGAGCGTCACCGACCGCACGCGACTCAGCCTGAACGCTATGGAGCTGGCGCGCGAGGCGCTGCTGCGGGGGATGGCGTAGTGCGCGGCCGCAACGTCTCCGAAAGAGACAGGCCCCGCCGTGGCGGGGCCTGTCAGAGAGGCGTTCCAGAGAACACCTATCCGGAACACCTCCGACTACTACTGTCCAACGCAGCACCTCCTTTCTCGAGACCCCACCGCCTGGGCTGTCGTCCCCACCATAGGCCTCTGGACACCATTATACTCGCGTTTGCGCAATGTACAAAGCGACCGGGCGTCCCTGTTGGCACGACCGCGCTCGGGCCGCGGACCCCGGGGGCATGAAATGATCGACGGACTCGCGGGCGTGATCGTCTGGACCGACGACCTGGAGCGCCTGCTTGCCTTCTACAGGGACGTACTGGGGCTGACCCCGCACTCGGTCAGGCCGGACTTCGTCTCGTTCAAGTGGGGAGGCATCCGCCTGGGACTGGGCACGCACTCGGGGGTGTCCGGCAGGACGGCCGAGCCGCACAGGGTCATGATCAATCTCGGCGTGGACGACATCCACGCCGAGTGCGACCGGCTCAGGGAACGAGGCGTCGTCCTCGAACGCGAGCCGGAACGGGAGCATTGGGGCGGCTGGGTGGCGACATTCCCGGACCCGGACGGCAACACCCTGCAGCTGCTCCAGCAGCCGTAGAGGGATGGGGAAGTGATCGGAGGGCTGCCCCCCGCCCTGCCCTGGTCTAGCGCTTCGAGTACTGCTCGGCCTTCCGCGCGCGCTTGAGGCCGTACTTCTTGCGCTCCTTGATTCGAGCGTCGCGCGTGAGCAGGCCAGCCCGCTTGAGCCTGGTCCTGAGCTCAGGATCGGCCGCGACCATCGCCCTCGCGATACCGTGCCTGAGGGCGCCGGCCTGGCTGACGACCCCGCCGCCGGAGATCTTGGCGACCACGCTGAACTTGCCCGCGGTGTCGGTCGCGTGGAACGGCTCCATGACGGCGTCGCGCCACGGAGGCCAGCCGAACATCTCTTCCATCGGCTTGCCGTTGACGACGATCGGCCCGCTCTCCATGAAGAGCCGGACCCGCGCAACAGAAGTCTTCCTCCGGCCGGTCCCGTAGTAGTAGGTACGCTCGTTCAACTACGCCTCCTCGGACTCGGTTGCGGCGCCGACCTTCGCGGCCTGCCGCTCCCCGTACGTGATCTGCGCGGCGTGCGGATGGGAGTCGCCCGCGTACAGCTTGAGTCGGGACAACATCCTGCGCCCGACGCTGTTCTTCGGCAGCATCCCCTTTACGGCCTGCTTCAGCGCGCGGGTTGGGTCCGTCGCCAGAACGTCGGACAGCTTCCGCTCCGTCAGGCCGCCGTGATAGCCGCTGTGCCGGTAATACTTCTTGTCCTCCAGCTTGTTGCCCGTCACCCGGACTTTCTCGGCGTTGACTACGACGACGAAGTCCCCCGTGTTGATATACGGCACGTAGCTCGTCTTGTGCTTGCCCTGGAGCAGCACCGCTATCTCGCTCGACACCCTGCCGAGCGTCTTCCCCTCGGCGTCGACGACATGCCACGTGGCCTCTGCCTCGGACGGCCTCGAGCGCGTGCGTCTTCTAGTTGCGGCCATTTGCCAAATCCTCTTCCATTGACAGGTTTTCGTATTCTACCCTCAACAGGCAGAGGCCCTGCGGCGGCAGCGAGCCGGCGACCGCGCCGGCTTCCTTCCCGTCCAGCATATCCTTCACCTGTCCCGGTGTGGTCCTTCGATGTCCAACGTCGACAAGGGCTCCGGCCATCCTCCTGACCTGGTGCGGCAGGAACGAGCCTCCCTGCACCTCGAGGACCACCATGCGGCCATCCTGTCGCACGGTGAACTCGGTAATCTCTCTTACGGTGCTGGCATCCGCCCTGTCCGGCCTGCCCGCAAAGCGGGCGAAGTCGTGGCGGCCGAGGAAGTGGCGGGCTGCTCTTCGCATCCTGGCGACGTCGAGCGGCGTTTCGACGTGATGGCTCGTGCGCCGTGTGAGAGGCGACCGCACCGGTCCGTTGTCGATAGTGAACGAGTATCTTCTGCTTGTTGCCATCCGTCGAGGATCGAAGCTGTCCGGGACCCGTTGGACCCTTCGCACGACGATGTCGCGCGGCAGGTGGTGGTTAAGCGCCCTGAGGAACACGGCTTCGGGATGTGCCGCACCTGTATCGAACGCCACGACCTGCCCCCTGGCATGCACCCCGGCGTCCGTGCGGCCGGCCCCCTTGACCCGGACTCGCTCGCCTGTGAATCGATGAATGGCTTTCTCCAGCTCCTCCTGTATCGAGCGGGCGTTGGCCTGGTATTGGAACCCGTGGTAGTCGGCGCCGTCGTACTCTACCAACAGGGCAAGCCGCATGGCTCCGCACCCACTTCGGCCGTATCGGCCCGGCCGCTCGTATTCCTACTGCACCAGCTCCACGATGGCCATCGGCGCGGCGTCTCCGTTGCGGTTGCCCAGCTTGATCATGCGCGTGTACCCGCCCGGTCTGTCTTCATATCGCGCCGCGAGCTCGTCGAATAGCTTCCGCACGACGCGCTCGTCCGTCAGCACCGCCGCGGCCTGGCGCCGGTCGTGCAGCGTTCCCCGCTTGCCCCTGGTGATGACCTTTTCGGCCATCCGCCGTATCTCCCTTGCCTTGGCGTCGGTAGTCTGAAGCGTCTCGTGGCGCAGCAGGTCCGTCACGGCCGTGCGCAGCAAGGCCATGCGGGGCGCCGTCTTACGCGAGAGCTTCCGGCCGGCTATCTTGTGTCTCACCGTTACTCCACCTGTTCCACCGAGGCGGCTCCGTCGACCACGACCTCGGCCAGGCCCTGGTCTCCGCTCTCGTCTTCGTCATCGGCTCGTTCCTGCAGGTCCGGGTCGAGCTCCGCGGGAAGCAGGTCCATCTCGCGCAGCCTGCCGTAGAGCTCGGTCAGCGACTTCTCGCCGAAGTTCCTGATCTCGAGCAGCTCTGCCTTCTTCATCTCCAGGACCTGGCCAACCTTGTCGATGCCGGCCCGCTTCAGGCAGTTCAGGGTCCGCGACGACAGCTCGAGACGCTCTACCGGGATGTTGTAATGCTCCGGAGAGATCCACTGCGTTATCGCGGGCGTCACGACGCCGTCCTCGTCGGCCTTCTGCGCCTTGGAGAACAGGAAGAAGCGCTCCACGAGGATCGTCCCGGCCCGCCGCAGCGCCTCCATCGGATCGACCGAGCCGTCCGTCCAGACCTCCATCGTAAGCCGCTCGAAGTCGGTCCGCTGCCCGACTCTGACGTCGTCGACGGAGTAGTTGACCTTGCGGATGGGGGTGAATATCGCGTCTACGGGGAGCACCCCTATGGGCAGCCCCTCGCCGCGCGAGGCCTCGGCGTATCCGGTCCCGCTTTCGACGTTCAACTCGAGCGAGAGCTTGGCGTCTTCCTTGTCGAGCGTCGCCAGGTGCAGCTCGGGATTGACCACTTCGTAGTCGGACGACGACATGATGTCGCCCGCGCTGACCTCCCCCTGCCCGGCGACCTCCAGCCGCAGCTTGCCCGGGGTATCCACCTCCGTACGCAGGCGGATCCCCTTGATGTTCATCAGCAGCTCCGGAACCTCTTCCTTTACGCTGGGGATAGTGGCGTACTCGTGCAGTATTCCCTCTATCTTGACCCAGGTCACGGCCGTGCCGGACAGCGAGCTGTACAGCACGCGCCGCAGGGGGTTCCCGAGGGTCATGCCGAAACCCTGCGGAAGCGGCTCCACCGCTATCTTCCCGTACGTGTCGTCCGCCTCGATGACGGTGATCTCGGGAGGCGGAATCGGCTCGAGGTCGTCCTCAGCGACGTCCTGCTGAACGAATGTCTGGAAATTCAACATGCGATCGAATACTCCTGGCCAATCATCCTGGTTGTGGCTATGGCGATTGTCCCGCCTGCCGCTATCTCGAGTAGAACTCGACGATCAGGCGCACGTCTATTGTCGATTCGATTTCGGAGACCTCCGGCATCGACAGCACCTCTCCGGTCATCCGGTCGACGTTCAACTTCAACCAGGGAGGGACCGGGCGCTTGGGAGCGCCGTCCGTGAGCGCTTCGGCGAACGCCGGCAGGGAGCCGTTGGCGCCGCTCCACGAGATCTCGTCGTCGGGCTTGACCTGGTAGGACGGGATGTTCACCCTCCGGCCGTTCACACTGAAGTGGCCGTGGTTCACCATCTGCCTCCCCTGCTTGCGGGAGTCTACGAACGACAGCCGGTAGACCACGTTGTCCAATCGACGCTCGAGCTGCTGCAGCAGCACGTCGCCCGTAACACCGGGATTCGAGCGGGCGATTTCGAAGTACTTGCGGAACTGCCGCTCGAGGACGCCGTACGTCCAGCGCGCCTTCTGTTTTTCCCGGAGCTGCAGAGCCCACTCAGAAGCTCGACGGCGTCTCGGGATCTGCTCTCCGGGCGGACGCTTCCGTCTTTCGACGGCGCATCGCGGCGTGTAGCAACGCTCGCCCTTGAGGTACAGCTTTTCGCCAATGCGCCTGCACTGGCGGCAAACGGGGTCGATGTATCGTGCCATTGGTTCGGTCTCGAGGCCTCCTCAGGCCGTAGACGGGAGAGTCGACTCCCGATCAGCCGCTTAGGGTCGTCTTCACGAGGCAGCCAGCCCCATCTCGCGGCGCAGCACCGCCAGATCGAACTGCTCCTTCCTGATCCTGACATCGTAGTAGACAAGGGTGCCGGCTATGAAGAGCACGGGCAGGACGAACACGCCCACCAGCACCCCGCCGAGCGAGAGTATGCGGTACCCGGCGTCGGAGCTCTGCTCCACGCCGAACGCCCCTGCGGCCAGCGTGAACGGGACCATGGCGACGACCCGAAGGCCGGTCGCTATCAGTCCCACGATCACCATGAATCCGCAGATCCGCCACCAGCTGCCCTTGATCAGCGAGGTGCTGCGGCGCAGGGCGTCCACCGGCCGATAGCTCTCGGTGACCACGACCTGCACCGCAAGCGACCAGTAGACCACGAGCACGAAAGCCCCGATCAGCACCGGGATGGCCGCTCCCACGATCGACGGCTTGTCCTGGGCGAAGGTGGCGACGGGAGGCAGCAGGGCGAAGAGGGCGGCGCCCGCGGCGATGGCCGCCAGCGACAGCACCTTCCACCACGCTCTCCGGTAGCAGCTCCGCACGGCGATATTGCCGGTCACGTAGTGCTGGCCGACCGCCGTAACCGCCGCGCCGTACAGGAATACGGCGCCGAACGTTCCCACGAACGCCTCCAGCGCAAGCGCGGGCGCGTACGCGAATTCCGGGTCGCGGAGCAGCTCCAGCAGGAGGATCGACACCACTCCGGCCGGCAGGTGGACCAGGGCGGCCAGCTTCGCGAACCGCCAGAAATGGCGAAAGTAGATCGTGACGGTCTCGTCCAGGAGACCGCCCACGCTGCGCGCCGACAACGCCGGCGAACTCTGTTCTTGTGCGGTAGTCGACACTGGACTAGACACGCCTCCGCTTCGAGGGCCTGCACCCGTTGTGCGGTATCGGCGTAACGTCCCGGATGCTCGTGACCATGATGCCGGACGCCTGCAGGGCGCGGATCGCCGCCTCGCGCCCGGCACCGGGGCCGCGAACGAAGACGTCTACCTGCCTCAGGCCGTGCTCAGCGCCCTTGCGGGCGGCTTCCTCGCCGGCGCGCTGCGCGGCAAACGCGGTCGACTTGCGGGACCCTTTGAATCCCACAGTTCCCGCGCTGCCCCACGCGAGCACGTTGCCCTGCGCATCGGTCAGGGTGATCAGGGTATTGTTGAATGTCGATTGGACGTACGCACGCCCAACGGCGACGGACTTTCGCTCACGCCGCCTTGTCCTGGGTCTCGCCATGAATGACTCTCCGTCCTGTCTCTACTTGCGCGCGACCGTGTGCCTGCGGCCCGCGACCGGTATCCTGCGTCCGCGCTTGGCTCGGGCATTCGTCCGCGTCCGCTGTCCCCTCACCGGCAGGCCTCGCCTGTGACGAAGCCCGCGATAGGTGCCGATGTCGACCAGCCTGCGGATGTTCATGTTCGTTTCCTGCCGCAGGTCGCCTTCGACAGTCTTCTCGCGGTCGATGACCTCCCGTATCCGGCCCAGCTGTGCCTCGCTCAGGTCCTGCACCCGGGGATTCCCGTCGATGCCCGCCTTGTCCACCACGTCGGCGGCCTGCGCGGGCCCGATGCCGTAGATGCTCCTGAGCGATATCTCCACTCGCTTGTTGTCGGGGATGTTCACCCCGGAAATCAAGGCCATGCCGTACCTCCCGCGCCGGCTATCCCTGGCGCTGCTTGTGCCGCAGGTTGTCGCACGTCACGAAGACTTTGCCGTGACGGCGAACGATGCGGCAGCTCGCGCACCTCTTCTTTACCGAAGCCGAGACCTTCATATCCGTGTCCTCTCGCGCACTATCTGAATCTGTACGTGATCCTGCCGCGCGTCAGGTCGTACGGCGAGAGCTCGACCAGCACCCTGTCGCCCGGCAGCACCCGTATGTAGTTCATGCGAATCTTGCCCGACAGGTGGGCCAGCACCTTGTGACCGTTGGCCAACTCCACCCTGAAGGTGGCGTTGCGCAACGATTCCGTCACCTTGCCTTCAACCTCTATGCCTTCTTTGCTGGGCATATCCACGTCGGCCGCCTTCGTCAGACGGCCGTCAGTACCTCCGAGCCGTTCTGTGTAATCGCTATCGTGTCCTCGAAGTGCGCTGAGAGCTCGCCGTCCGCGGTCGCCACCGTCCATCCGTCGCGCCGCTGTACCGTCTCCCACGTGCCCACGTTCAGCATCGGCTCGATGGCCAGCGTCATGCCCGAGCGCAGCGTCGGGCCCCGCCCGGCCTTGCCGTAGTTCGGCACCTGCGGGTCCTCGTGCAGCGCGCGCCCTATTCCGTGCCCAACGTATTGCCGCACGACTCCGTAGCCGCGGGCCTCCGCATACTGCTGCACCGCCGCCGATATGTCGCCGACGCGGCCGCCGGCCCGCGCGTGCGAGATGCCCGCTTCGAGCGACTCCCTCGTCGTCTCCACCAGGCGTCGCGCTTCCTCCGATATCTCGCCGACGCCGACCGTGAACGCGCTGTCCGCGTGAAACCCGTTCACCGTCGCGCCAACGTCCACGCTGAAGATGTCGCCCTCCTTCAGCACCCGGCTGCCCGGTATCCCGTGGACGATCTCCTCGTTGATCGACGCGCAGATGGTCGCCGGGAACGGCTTCGGGCCTCCGGCCGTGTAGCCCTTGAACGAAGGCGCCGCGCCCATCTCCCTGATCTGTTCCTCCGCCAGCCGATCGAGCTCAGCCGTAGTCACGCCAGGTCGAATGGCCTCCATTAGCCTGATCTTCGTCCGAGCGACGACATCACCGGCCTCACGCATGTGCGCCAGCTCTCGATCCGACTTGATTGTGATGCCGTTATGGCTGCCGACGTTGAGATTCGTCTTCAACTTGCCCTTCTTGCGACGTTAGCCAATACAGGTATTGGACGGAAGCCAGAACATGATAGCACAGACGTGTCCACCGTCTATCTGCGCCCCGCATCGCCGGAGTCCATCAGCGCGGCTATGCCGTCCCGCACCTCTTCGACCGATCCCTCCCCTTCGACCTCGTCGAGTATCCCGAGGCCGCGGTAGTGGTCTATGAGCGGAGCCGTCTCCTCCATGTAGACCTCGATCCGCCTCTTCACCGCCTCCGGCTTGTCGTCCTCGCGCTGGTACAGTCTGCCGCCGCACCGGGCGCACTCGGTCGCCGCGTCTGGCCCATGGGCGCTGTGCGGCGCCTGGCACTCGGCGCACAGGACGCGGTCCGAGAGCCGCCGTACGAGCTCCTGTTCCGAAACCCTGATGTATATTGCCTTGTCTATTCCGCCCCTGTCCTCCATCGCCCGGTCCAGCGCCGCCGCCTGTCCCTCGGTGCGTGGAAATCCGTCCAGCAGGAATCCGCCCGAGCCGGCCTCGCGGTCGATCCACTCCATCACCATCCTGATCGTAACGTCATCCGGGACCAGCGCGCCGCGCTCCATGTATGAGCGGGCCAGCTGCCCAAGCTCCGTATTCCGCTGCTGGTGGTCCCGGAACAGGTCGCCAGAGGACACCTTCGGCATCCCGAACGCGTCCGACATGAGGCTCGCCTGGGTCCCCTTGCCGGCGCCCGGGAGCCCCAGCAGGATCACCTTCAGCGGGGCCGCCTTTCCGTCTTCGTTCACCCTGACGTCACTACCGGATGAAGCCCTGGTAGTTCCGCATCAGCAGCTGGGCCTCCAGCTGGCGCATCGTGTCCAGCGCCACGCCGACCATGATCAGCAGGCTGAAGCTGCTGATAGTCAGGGCTCGAACGTCTGTCGCCTGCGTTATGAAGAATGGCAGAATCGAAACTGTCCCGAGGAACAGCGCTCCGCCCCAGGTGATCCGCATGATGACCCGGTTGAGGTATTCCTGCGTGGGCCGCCCCGGACGGATGCCCGGTATGAACCCACCGTTGCGCTGCAGGTTCTCAGCGAGGTTCTGCTGCTGGAAGACGATCATGGTGTAGAAGAACGTGAACAGGACGACCAGCACGAACACGGCGGCGTGATACGGGAACCGCACCGGGTCCAGCGCGTCCGCCAGCCACTGGGACGCCCTGACGAAGAGATTGTCGCTCAGCGGATTCCTGAAGTAGCTCGCTATCGTGATCGGCAGGATTATGACCGAGGAGGCGAAGATCAGCGGAATCATTCCCGCCGAGTTCACCCTCAGCGGGAGGAACGTGGCGCCCGTTTGACGCTGCATCCGTCCTCCCCTGTATACGCTTCGGCCGTACTGTACCGGTATCCGCCGCTGCGCTTCGGTGAACAGCACGATGAAGTAGATGATCCCGAAGCCGAACACTGCCAGCAGGAGCAGCCCGCCGGCCTCGTCGCGCTCCAGGAATCCCTGCCCCAGCAGGCTTGGGAAGCCGGCCACGATCCCGCCGAAGATGATCAGCGAAATCCCGTTGCCCAGGCCGCGCTCCGTGATCAGCTCGCCCAGCCAGACCAGGAACATCGTCCCGGCTACCATCGAAAGCACCATCGCGACCGTGGGCAGGTTCAGGCCAAAGTCGCTCTGCGGCAGCACCCCGGACTGTCTCAGCAGCGAGAGCTGTCCGACCGACTGGAAGAAGGCGATCGGCACCGTGAGCCAGTGCGTGATCTGGTTGATGCGCTGGCGGCCGAACTCCCCCTCCTGGCTGAGCGCCTTCAGGCTGGGGATCACCGGCACCAGTATCTGCATCACGATCGACGCCGTGATGTACGGGTACACCCCCAGGGCGGCTACGCTCATCCGTGACAGCGCACCGCCGCTGAACAGGTCGAGAAAGCCGAGCAGCGCCTGCTGCTGGAAGGCCTGGTTCAGCGCCTGGATGTCGACGCCCGGCACAGGCACGTGGGCGACGAACCGGAACACGGTCAACATCGCCAGGGTGAACAGGATCTTCGCGCGCAGGTCCGGCACGCGCATCGCGTCGATCATCGACTGGATCAGCTGGGGTCGGGATACCTCGGACGGAGACCCCCGCGCCTGGTGGACCACTAGCCGATCTCCCTGGCGGTACCGCCGGCGGCTTCGATCTTGCGTCGTGCCGAGCCGGAGAACCGGTGCGCCTCGACGACCAGCGGAAGCTCGATCTCACCGCGGCCCAGCACCTTGACCGGCTTGCGCGCGTCGCGGATCACACCGCTCTCGACCAGCGTCTGCGGCGTTACCTCGCTATCGGCGGGGAACGCGGCCAGCCGGTCGAGGTTGACGACGTTGTACTCGGTCCGGAATATGTTCGTGAATCCCGGCAGCTTGTCCAGCCTGGTGATCAGCGGCTGTTGCCCGCCCTCGAACCCCGGGCGCACTCCGCCGCCACTCCTCGAGTTCTGGCCCTTCAGGCCCCTGCCCGAGTAGCTGCCGTGACCGCTGCCGTCGCCCCGGCCCACTCTCTTGCGGGCCTTCCTGGCCCCCCTGGGCGGCCTCAGTTCGTGTTGTCGCATCTCTACTTCTCGTCTTCCACAGCCGACACCTCGACAAGGTGCCGGACCTTGTTGACCATCCCGCGGATCGAGGGAGAGTCCTCGTGCTCCACGGTGTGGTGCAGCCTCCTCAGGCCAAGGCCGGCGATAGTCCGCCTCTGGTCCTGAGGAAATCCGATCGTGCTTCTCGTCCAGGTCACGGAGATTCTGGCCATCGTACTAGCGCGCCATCCCGTTTTCGGGCGCATCGCCCTTGACGCCTGCCTGCGCGACCTGTCTTCGTCTCATCAGCGCCCGCTCCGGGTCCTGCAGCGTGGCCAGCCCGTTGATCGCGGCCTTGGCCGAGTTGACGGGATTGGTGCTGCGCCGGATCTTCGTAACGATGTCCTTGATGCCCGCCAGCTCGACGACCGCCCTCACGGCGCCGCCGGCGATCACCCCCGTGCCCTGGGGCGCGGGACGCATCATCACCAGCGATGCTCCGTACACCGAAGTGATCTCGTGCGGGATCGTCGTCTGGCTCAGGGGCACGGTGATCATGTTCTTGCGGGCGTTGGTCGCGCCCTTCCGGACCGCGTCCGGAACGGCGTCCGCCTTGCCCAACCCGACGCCGACGTGTCCGTCGCCGTCGCCCACGACCACCACCGCGTTGAAGCTCAGGTGTCGCCCGCCCTTCACGACCTTCGACACGCGCGAAATCCTCACCACGCGCTCGTTCAGCATGGACTCGTCCGGCGTGTAGTCGGAGCGGCCCGAGTAGTCTCGGCCTGTCGCCTGCAGAGTCATCAGAGTTCAAGCCCTCCTTCGCGAGCGGCGTCCGCCAGCGTCCTGGCCCGGCCGTGGTACTTGTAGCCCCCGCGGTCGAACACGACCTTCGACACGCCGCGCTCGATCGCACGCCGCGCGACAAGCGCGCCCACCAGCTTGGAGACCTCGGTCTTCGGCTTGCCGTTCCGCTCCTCGCGGACCTCGCCGTCCTGGCTCGAAGCGGCAGCTACCGTGACACCAGCGGAGTCGTCGATCACCTGGGCGTAGATGTGGCGCAGGCTGCGGAACACGGCCAGTCTCGGCCGCTCGGACGTACCGCGCACCCGCGACCTGAGTCGCTTGTGGCGCACCCGGCGCTGGGCCCACGCGTTTCTCCCTCGTGGCATTGCTAGAGCACTCTCCTCGCACTCTTGCCCGGCTTCAGCCGGACCTGCTCGCCCGCATATCGGATCCCCTTGCCCGTGTAGGCGTTCGGCGGTCGTACGGAGCGAATCTCCGCCGCCGTCTGGCCGACCATCTGCTTGTCGATCCCGCGGACGTATATCCGGTTGTTCCCCTCGACTTCCAGCGTGATGCCGTCCCGGGGCTGCACCTCTACCGTGTGGCTGAGCATCACGCTCAGCGTTATCCCGGTCCCGCTCTGCTGGACGCGGTAACCCACGCCGACCAGGTCGAGGGCCTTGGAGTATCCCTCGTTCACGCCCTCGACCATGTTGGCCAGCAGGCTCCTGGTCAGACCGTGCAGCGACCGGTGCTCACGCTCGTCGGACGGCCGCGACACGGTCACCGTGCCGTTGTCCGCCGCGACGCTCATGCCGTCCGGGATGGTCTGTGTCAGCGACCCCCTGGGGCCCTTGATCGTGACGGCTTCGTCGCCGATCTCGATGCTGGTGCCCGACGGCATCGCTATGGGTTGACTTCCTACTCTAGACATCTCACCCGCCTACCAGACGTAGCAGAGCAGCTCTCCGCCAACGCCCTCTCGCCACGCCCGCTTCCCGGTCATGACTCCCTTGGAGGTCGACAGGATCGACACTCCGAGCCCCCCGTAGTAGCGTGGAATCTCGCCCTTGCGAACGTAGACTCGCAACCCGGGCCGGCTGACTCGCTTGAGTCCGGCTATCCCGGGCTCTCCGTTCCCGCTGTAGTGCAGGCGTACCCGGATCGTGCCCTGGGGGGCCGACTCGTTCGCCAGCTCGTAGTCCTCGATGAAGCCCTCGTCCTTCAGGATCTGCACGATGCCCGCCTTCATCTTGGACGCGGGCACCTCCACGGTCCCGTGACGGACCGTGATCGCGTTGCGTACCCTGGTCAGCAGATCGGCTATTGGGTCTGTAACCGCCATTCCTTCCCCCGATGTCGGCGCCGGTCAACCGGCGCCGGACGTCACCTTACCAGCTTGCCTTGCGCACGCCCGGAAGCATGCCGGTCAGGGCAAGCTCCCTGAAGCAGATGCGACACAGTCCGAAGTGCCGGATGTAGGCCCTGGGCCGGCCGCACCGGTTGCAGCGGTTGTACTTCCGTACCCGGAACCGCTGCGGTCTCTTCCAGCGCTCTATCTTCGATGTCTTCGCCAAGTTTTCTCCGTCCTGGTTGTGCCGTTACGCCGCCATTTCCCTCGCCGTGCGAGCGAAAGGCATCCCCATGAGCTCCAACAGCCTGAACCCTTCCCTGTCGCTCCCGGCCGAGGTCACGATCGACACCTGCAGACTCCGGATGCGGTCGATGGAGTTGTAGTCGATCTCAGGGAAGATCACCTGCTCCCGGATTCCGATCGAATAGTTGCCGCGACCGTCGAACGACTCTCTCGGGAGCCCGCGAAAGTCCCTGATGCGAGGGAGAGTGGAGCTCACGAGGCGGTCGAAGAACTGGTACATACGGCGTCCCCTGAGCGTCACCGTCAGGCCAACCACCATGCCCTCTCTGACCTTGAAGCCCGCGACCGACTTCCGCGCCTTGGTCGTGACCGGCTTTTGACCGGCGATCTGCTCCAGGTCCTTCGTCGCATTCTCTATCGCCCTTGCGTTAGTCTGCGCCTCGCCAAGGCCGATGTTCAATGTGATCTTCGTGAGCCTCGGCACCTGCATCGAGCTGCTGTAGCCGAACTCCGTCGCGAGAGTCTGGGCGATCTCCTCCCTGTAACGGACGAGCAGGCGGGGCGGCGCCCTGTTCTCCGAGACCACCGGCGCAGCCTCAGGCTGGTCGGAAGCCTTCTTCGACCTCGTCTTCCGGCCACCGGCGCGGCCGGCCGAAGACGCGCCGCCGCTCTTCTTCTTCGCGGCCGTGCTGCGCTTCGTCGACGACTTGGCGCCGGACGTGGCCGCCTTCGTCCCGGTCCGCCGCCGCGACGGCGTCTTTGGGGCCGCGCTCTCGGCGGCGCCCTGCTCCTGGGTCTCCTCGGTTGTCACTCGATCACTTCCTCGCAGCTTCTGCAAAGCCTGGCTTTCGTCCCGTCGGGCAGTCTGCTCCGCCTCACTCGGGTCGGCTTGAGGCAGGTCGTGCAGATCAACATTACGTTCGACGCGCTGAGCGGCAGTTCCTTCTGCACGATCCCAGCCTGGCGAACGTTCGGCGCGGCCTTCGTGTGCCGCATCACCACGTTCACGCCCTCTACCAGGACCTTGTTGTCCTTGGGGAACACCCGTTGGACCTGGCCCTGCTTGCCCCTGTCCCGTCCCTTGATCACGAGCACGTTGTCGTTGGCCCTGAGGTTCACTTCACAGTACCTCCGGCGCGAGCGACACGATGCGCATGAAGTTCTGGTCTCGAAGCTCCCGCGCAACGGGACCGAATATCCTCGTGCCGCGGGGCATCCTCTCCTCGTTGATGATGACGGCCGCGTTGTCGTCGAACCGTATGTGCGAGCCGTCCGTCCTGCGGTACGTCTTCACCGTCCGGACAACCACCGCCCTGACGACCTCGCCCTTGCCGACTGCCGACCCGGGTGCGGCCTCTTTGACCGAGGCGACGATCACGTCCCCCAGCCCGGCATACCGCCGGCCGCTGCCGCCCGGAACGCCCACGCAGCTTATGGTGCGGGCGCCGGAATTGTCGGCCACCTTGAGTCTCGAATATATCTGGATCACTCGGACTGCTTTCCTTTGTCCGGTTCAGCGTCGGCGCTGGCCTCGAGGCCTTGCTCCGGCTCCACCGCCTCGGGCCCGGCTTCAGTCTCGGTCGCCGCTGCCGTCTCCGTTTCGGGCTCCACCACGGGCGCCGCCGGCTCGGGTTCAGCCTCCACCTCGGCCACGATGGCCCCCTCGGCCGCCACCTCGACAGGCTCCGGCTCGAGCACTGCTTCAGCTCCGGGCTCCACCTCGGCTGCTGCCGGCGCGGGTGCGACCTCCGCTTCCGCCTCAACCGCGGCTGCCGCCGGTTCGGACTCGGCCTCGGGCTCAAACTCGGCTGTCGCCGGCTCGGGTACGGCCTGGGCGGCGGCCACGACGGCCTCCCCGGCCGCCACTTCGACCGGCTCCGGCTCCCCGGCGCCCGCCGCGGTGGCGACGGCCTCGTCGATCGTTATGTCCTCAGGCTGTATCTCCGCTATCTCCTGTCTGGAGAGTATCTCGGCGACTCTCCACCGCTTCGTCTTCGACATGGGACGCGACTCGATGATCCTGATAAGGTCGCCGATCCGGCATGTGTTGTCCGCGTCGTGCGCCACCAGCCTGCTGCGGCGTCTCATCGATTTGCGGTAGAGCGGATGGGTCCGCCTCCACTCGACGAGCACGACGACGCTCTTGTCCATCTTGTCGCTGATAACCCTGCCGACCCGCGCTTTGCGCCGCTCGAAACTCATTGGGCTGCTCCGGCGAGCTCCCGTTCGCGGATCAGGGTGTTGATCCGCGCTATGCGGGTGCGCGTCTTCTTGATCTCGCGTACGTTAGCGAGCTGCATGGTCGCGTCGCGAAAGCGGAGGTTCATCAGCGCGCGCTGCGACTCCTCCAGCTCCTCCGCGAGCTCCACGTCGGTCAATGCTCTCAGATCGTCGATTTCCATACCTGTCCAGGCCCTCTTCGCAATCCTGTGTCAGACTTCCTGTCTCGCCACAATCTTCGTCGCCACCGGCAGCTTGGCCGACGCCAGATGCAGCGCCTCCCTGGCCTCGCTCTCCGTCACACCGGCCATCTCGAACAGCACGCGGCCGGGCTTGACGACCGCGACCCAGTGGTCGACGGCGCCCTTGCCGCTGCCCATCCTCGTCTCTGCCGCGCGCGCCGTAACCGACTTGTCCGGGAAGATCCGGATCCAGAGCTTGCCGCCCCGTCTCGTATACCTGGTGATGACGCGGCGCGCCGCCTCGATCTGGCGTGAGGTCACCCACGCCGGGCCCACGGCCTTCAGCCCGTACTCGCCGAAGTTGACCGTGCTCCCGGACACGGCGATTCCCTTGCGCCGGCCGCGCTGTTTGTTGCGGTACTTAACTCTCTTGGGCTGGAGCATCGCCGCCTGCCTCTTCGGGTTTCACCGTCACTTCGATGGGCGCCATCTCCTCTTCCTCTTCCCTGGCCTGAGGAAGGACCTCGCCCTTGAATATCCAGACCTTTACGCCGATGGTGCCGAAGTCCGTGATCGCTTCGGCGTAGCTGTAGTCGATGTCCGCCCTCAGCGTGTGGAGCGGCACGCGGCCCTCCATCGCCTTCTCTCTCCGGGCGATCTCCGCGCCGCCCAGCCGCCCCGAACACACGATCTTGATCCCCTGGGCGCCCGCCTGCATCGTCCTCGTCAACGCCTGCCTTATCGCCCTGCGGTACGCGATCTTGCGTATCAGCTGGTCGGCGACGTTGCGGGCGACGAGCTGCGCGTCCAGCTCCGGCTGGCGTATCTCCTGCACGTTGAGACGCGCCCGGCGCTCCGTCATGCCCTCAAGGATCTTGCGTATCTCCTCCACCTTCTGGCCGCCGCGGCCGATCACGATGCCGGGCCGCGCCGTGTGGACCGTTATCACCACGTCGGTCGATCCGCGCTCGATGTCGACGCGCGCCACACCGGCGTCGGGATACGCGTCCATGATCGTCTTGCGGATCGAGAGGTCCTCGATCACGAGATCGCGGTACTCCTTCTGCTTCGCGGCGAACCAGTTCGCCTGCCAGTCCTTGATGACCCCCAGCCGAAAGCCGACGGGATGAGTCTTATTCCCCAAGGTCCTGCTCCTGCTCCTGTTCGTCCACCACGACCGTGATGTGGCTGTTTCGCCGCCTGATCCTCGCGACCCGGCCACGCGCGCGGGCCCTGAAACGGTTCAGGCGAGTACCCTCGTTCGCGTATATCTCTACTATCTTCAAGTCCGATGCTCGCGCCGCAAGCTCGTTCTCCGCGTTCGCCGTGGCAGACTTGACCAGCTTCGATACCCGGGCCGCGATCGGGCCCGGCCGGAACTGGAGAATGGCCAGCGCGTCATCGACGTTCTTCCCGCGGACCAGGTCGATGATCGGCTTGACCTTCTTTACCGATACCCCGGTGTCTTTTGCTGTAGCTGTTACTGCCAACTCGGCGGCTCCGATCTCTTCCCTACTCTATCGTCGTCGTGCGTTCCGACCTCGTGGAGTGGCCGCGGAACGTCCGCGTCGGCGCGAACTCTCCGAGCCGGTGCCCGACCATGTTCTCCGTGATGAACACCGGAACGTGCCTGCGTCCATCGTGAACGGCGATCGTCAGGCCCAGCATATCAGGCATGATCATCGACGCCCTCGACCAGGTGCGGATGACTACGCGGCTGCTGCTGCGACGAGCGGCCTCCACCTTCCTGGCCAGCTTGCCCTCGACGTACGGTCCCTTCTTGATCGATCTGGACATGCGATGGTCTCCAGCGGCTACCGGTCGTACCGACGGGTCGATATGAACTTGTCGGTCGACTTGTTCCGGCGCGTCCTGCGACCCAGCGCGGGCTTGCCCCACGGCGTCTTCGGCCCGGGCATGCCCACGGGCGACTTGCTCTCCCCGCCGCCATGAGGATGGTCGCGCGGCGACATCACCACGCCCCGGACCTGGGGCCTGCGTCCCCTCCGGCGTTTCGCGCCCGCCTTGCCAAGCTTGATGTTCTTGTGGTCGACCGCGCTGACCTGGCCCACCGTCGCCATGCACTCGCTGAGCACCTGCCGCACCTCGCCCGAGGGGAGCCGGATCAGCGTGTAGTCGCCCTCCTTGGCGAGCACCTGCGCCGAGTTGCCCGCGCTCCGAACGATCTGTCCGCCCCGGCCGACCTTCAGCTCGATGTTGTGCACCATCGTGCCGGTCGGAATGGCTCGCAGCGGCAACGCGTTGCCCGGCGCTATCCGGGCGCCCTCTCCCGCTTCGATCCGCGCGCCCACCGCGACGCCGTTGGGCGCGATGATGTAGCGCCAGTCTCCGTCCCGGTACTTCACCAGGGCGATCCTCGCGGACCTGTTCGGGTCGTACTCGATGGTGACGACCTCCCCGGGAACGCCGTGCTTGTCGCGCTTGAAATCGATCACGCGGAAGCGCCGCTTGTGACCGCCGCCCCGGTGGCGCACGGTCATGCGGCCGTTGCGCGACCGACCAGCCCTCTTCTTCAGGGGCTTGACCAGCGACTTCTTCGGCTTGGTCGTCGTGATGTCGTCGTTCGTCTGAAAGACGGCGCCACGCCGACCCGGACTCGTCGGTTTTACAGCCTTGAGTGGCATCTACACGCCCTCGAATATCGTGATGGACTGGCCCGATGCGATCGTGACCACGGCCTTCTTTCGCGGCCGCTGGGCGACGAACCTCGGCCCGAAGCGCTTTCGCTTGCCCTTTGCGTTCATCGTGTTGACCTTGACCACGTTGACACCGAAGGTCTGCTCGACAGCCTGCTTGACTTCGAGCTTCGTGGCGGACCGCGCTACCTCGAAAGTGTAGCGCCCGCCTTCCTGCATCTCAGTCGTCTTCTCCGTCAGGATCGGCCTCAGCAGCACCTGGGAGGCGTTCATGACTATTCGGCCTCCCCGTGCGTCACCGCGCGGCGGCCCTTCGACGGCTCCTTCGCCACGCCGCTCCAAAGCGCCTCCGCCCTCCTGACGGCGTCCAGCGTCATGACCACCTTGCGATGGCTCACCAGGTCCAGCGCGTTGAGCAGCGAAGCGGGGAGCATCCTCAGCCCCGGAATGTTCCGCGCCGACTTGAAGACCCCCTCGTCCGAGCCGTCCGCGACCAGGATCGCGTTCCTTCCTGCGTCCAGGGCCTCGAGCACCGCCGTCATCTGCGACGTCTTCGGCGCGTCGACGCTGATCTCGTCTACCACGATCAACTCGTCGTTCCTGACCTTGTCGGACAACGACGCGACCAGGGCCTGGCGCCGCATCCGGCGCGGCGTCCGCTGTCGGTAGCTGCGCGGCGTCGGCCCGAAGACGACACCTCCGCCCTTGTAGTGCGGAGAGCGGATCGATCCCTGCCTGGCGGCGCCCATGCCCTTCTGGGGCCTCGGCTTCCGACCGCCGCCCGACACCCGGGCCCGGTTCTTCGTGGCGACCGTGCCCACGCGCCTGTTGGCAAGCTGGCCTACGATGACCTGGTGGACCAGCGCCTCGTTCGACGGCGCGCTGAACACGTCGTCGCGCACCTCGACGCGCCCGACCGGTTCGCCCTTCTGGCTCTTCAGCGGCAGTTCCATTCGTCTAGCCTGTCCGTCTTCCCGTCTTGCGGATCGCAAGCAGAGAGTTCCGCGCCCCCGGGACGGCGCCCTTTACCAATACGAGATTCTTGCCAGGATCGGTGCCGACGACCTCCAGGTTGCGGGCCGTGACCTGGGCATTGCCCATGTGGCCGGCCATCCGCAGCCCCTTGATCACCCGGCCGGGCGTGCTTCCCGCGCCGATAGAACCGGGAGCGCGATGCCGGTCCGACTGTCCATGCGTCTTGGGACCGCCGCGGAAGCCGTACCGCTTCACGCCGCCGGCGAACCCCCGGCCCTTCGACAGACCCGTCACCGACACCAGCTCGCCCGGCTCGAACAGGGCAGCGTCTATCTCGTCTCCAACCTGCACCTCGGAGACGTCCTCCGCCTCGAACTCGCGCAGGTGGCGAAAGTGCTTTCCCGCCGGTTTCAGGTGGCCCCGCATGGGTTTGCTGGCAGGCCTCGCGACCGCCTCGAAGCCCACCTGGACCGCCTCGTATCCGTCCTGTTCGCGCGTCTTGACCTGGGTCACCGTGCACGGCCCGACCGTTACCGCGGTGACGCACAACGCCTCGCCGTCTTCCCGGAAGACCTGCGAGGTGCCTATCTTCTTGCCCAACAGCCCCTTGATGGTCATCTATCGATGCCTTACAGCTTGATCGAGATATGGACGCCGGCCGGAACATTCAGCCTGGTCAGCGAGTCGATCGTCTTCGACGTCGGCTCCAGGATGTCGATCAGCCGGTTGTGTGTGCGGATTTCGAAGTGCTCTCTGCCCTTCTTGTGGACGTGCGGCCCGCGAATGACGCAGAAGCGCTTGATGCTCGTGGGCAGCGGCACCGGCCCGGACACGTGCGCGCCCGTCCGTTCCGCCGCCTCCACGATCTGCACCGCGGACAGGTCCAGGATGCGATGATCGAAGGCCTTGAGGATTATCCTGATCTTCTGGCTCGTCGCTGTTGTCATTGATGCCTACGCGGCGCCCGTTTGGCTGGGCGCCTCCCCATAGCACTCGAATTCCAAAGTATAGCTCGCCCTGCCCTGGGTTATCGACCGCAGGGCGGTCGCGTAGCCGAAGCTCTCGCTCAGCGGGACCCGGGCCCTCACCACCTGGATGTCTCCGCTTCCCTCTATGCCCCGGATAGTGGCCCGGCGCCCCCCCAGCTCGGAGAGTATCTCACCGAGAAACTCCCCGGGCGAGACGGCCTCGAGGGCCATGAGCGGCTCCAGTAGCGTCGGGTTGCCCCTGCGCAACGCCTCCTTGGTGGCCATCGACGCCGCTATGCGGAAAGCCATCTCCGAAGAGTCTACCTCGTGGTAGCTTCCGTCCACGGCCGTGACCTTCACGTCGACGACCGGGAATCCCGAGATGGGGCCGACGGCGATTGCATCCTCGACGCCCTTTTCCACGGCGGGGATGAACTCCCGCGGTATCGCGCCCCCCCTTATGCTCTCTTCGAATACAAGGCCTGACCCGCGTTCGAGCGGCTCGACTTCGAGCCACACGTGACCGTACTGGCCGTGCCCGCCCGTCTGTCGGACGAGCCGCCCCTCGGCCCGGCTCGGTCGAGTGACCGTCTCCCGGTATGCGACCCGGGGCCTGCCGACGTTCCCCTCGACCTTGTACTCCCGCCTCATCCGATCGATCACGATCTCCAGGTGCAGCTCGCCCATACCGGACATGACGGTCTGTCCGACCTCATCGTCCTGGCTGATCCGCAGCGTCGGGTCCTCGTCGGCGAGCTTCGAGAGGGCGTCGGCGAGACGGTCCTGGTCGGCCCTCGTCTTCGGTTCGACGGCAACCGACATGACCGGCTCCGGAAAGGTGATGGTCTCGAGCATCACCTGGTCGGTCTCGTCGCACAGGGTATCGCCGGTCGACGTACGCTTAAGACCGACTGCCGCGGCGATGTCCCCGGCCTTGACCTCTTCCAGGTCCTCGCGGTGCTGTGCGTGCAGCCGCACGACCCTCCCCAGCCTCTCGCGCCTTCCGTTCGTGGCGTTGAATACCATCGATCCCGAGGCCGCCTTGCCGGAATAGACCCGGAAGTAGACCAACCGGCCGATGAAAGGATCGGCAACGGCCTTGAACGCCAGCGCCGCGAACGGTGCGCCCTCGTCGGGTGCGCGCGTCACCTCGCCGCCGTCGTTGCAGTCCGCTCCGGTCACGGGAGGCACGTCGATAGGCGACGGCAGATAGTCGCCTATCGCGTCGATCAACGGCTGCACTCCCGTGTTGCGCAGCGCGCTGCCGCAGGTGACCGGCACCAGCTGGTACTCGATCGTGGCCTTGCGGAGAGCGCTCTTGATTTCCTCTTTCGATATCTCCTCGCCGTCGATGTACTTGACCAGGAGGTCGTCGTCGGTTTCGGCTATCCGCTCGACCATCCGGTCCCTGTACGCTCGATACTCCTCGATCATCTCCTCGGGGACCGGGCCCTCGATAGGCGGTCTCGGGGAGCCGTCCTCGTACAGCCAGGACCTTCCTTCCACCAGGTCTACCACGCCGCGGAACGACTCCTCGCTGCCCATCGGAATCTGGATCGGCACGGGACTGGCGCCGAGCCTGCGGGCAATGCTGTCGATCGTGCCCTCGAAGCTCGCGCCCACGCGGTCCATCTTGTTGACGAAGCAGATGCGAGGCACATGGTAGCGGTCCGCCTGCCTCCAAACGGTCTCGGACTGCGGCTGAACGCCGGCGACCGCGTCGAAGATCACCACGCCGCCGTCCAGGATCCTCAGGCTGCGCTCGACTTCCGCCGTGAAGTCGACGTGTCCGGGAGTGTCGATGATGTTGATCGTGAACTCCCTCCACTGGCACGTGGTGGCCGCCGACGTGATCGTTATCCCGCGCTCCTTCTCCTGGGCCATCCAGTCCATCGCCGTCGTGCCCTCGTCCACCCCGCCGATCTTGTAGATGCGGCCGGCGAAGAACAGCACGCGCTCGGTGACCGTGGTCTTCCCGGCGTCGATGTGCGCGATGAACCCGATGTTGCGCGTCGAACGGATTCCGGCTTCGGTTGAGGTTGACATGGCGTATCGAGGACTGCGGCGTTAAGCGAGGTCGGGCATCACCAGCGGTAGTGGACGAAGGCGCGGTTCGCCTCGGCCATCCGGTGAAGGTCGTCCTTGCGTTTGACGGCCGCGCCCTGGCCTCGCGAGGCCTCGATCAGTTCCTGGGCAAGCCGCTCGGCCATCGGCCGCCCCGAACGCGCCTGGGCCGCCGTGACCAGCCATCGGACCGACAGCGAGAGCTGGCGCTCGGAGCGGATCTCTCTCGGCACCTGGTACGTCGCGCCGCCAACCCGGCGAGACCTCACCTCGACCGCCGGTGCGGCGTTGCGCAGCGCTTGCCTGAACACGTCCAGACCCGTCTGCCGCGTCTGCTCTTCGATCTGTCGAAGCGCCTGGTAGACGATCCGCTGGGCGGTCGTCCGCTTCCCGTCGCGCATCACCCGGTTGATGAAGCGCGCGAGGTCCACGTCCCCGTAGTTCGGGTCCGGCTTGATTCGCCGTCTCTCAGCTCGTCTTCGCCTCGCCATCTACCTGCTCTCTGGGCCGCTACGACTTCTTGCTGCCGTACTTGCTGCGGCCACGCTTGCGGTCGTCCACGCCGGCCGTGTCGAGCGCGCCCCTGACGACGTGATATCGGACACCCGGCAGGTCCTTTACCGGCCCGCCCCTGATGAGCACCACCGAGTGCTCCTGCAGGTTGTGTCCCTCGCCCGGTATGTAGGCCGTGACCTCCATACCGTTCGTCAGGCGCACCCGCGCCACCTTGCGAAGAGCCGAGTTCGGCTTCCTCGGCGTCTGCGTCCGCACGAGAATGCACACGCCGCGCTTCTGCGGCGAGCCGTTGTCCCTCGTCCCCCGGTTCTTCAGCGAGTTGAAGGAATACCTCAGCGCGGGCGCCTTGTCCTTGCGCCGCTTCGAGCGTCTTCCTTTTCGCACAAGTTGATTGACGGTTGGCATTGAGTAGTTCCGATCCGAAAGACCCGGACTGTGGGAGGCGCACTCCCATCAGGCGCCTCTCTGGGCGCGAAAGCCAGATTATACTAGCGCCCTAGTTGCGGTGTCAACCAGTGGACGCCCCAATAGACCGGAATCCGACGCCCCGTCCGGCGGCGCCTGCAGGCTCGGTCCCGCCGACCGTCCGGAGCGCTCGCCCGCACCGGCCGGCGCGCGGGCCCGAGTCTTCTCCGTCCGGCAAGACAGCTCGGCCCCCAGTCTGGCTTCGGCGGTCGGCGCCGGCGGCGGGTGCTCATTCGGCCGCTAGACCGACATCTCTTGCCGGCGACCGCGTTCCGCGGCAGCCTCGAGCGACGCCGCGTGCCGTCGATCTCCCCGCGACGCTTCCTTGGCGGCGCCGATGAACTCCCGGAACAGCGGGTGCGGCCGGTCTGGCCTCGACAGGAACTCAGGGTGGAACTGCACGCCAACCATGAACGGGTGGCCGTCGAGCTCCATTATCTCCACCAGGCGGCCGTCCGGCGACAGTCCAGTGGGCCAGAAGCCCGTCGCCGCGTAGGCCTCGCGATAGCTGTTGTTAACCTCGAACCGATGTCGGTGTCGCTCCTGCACGACGGTCCGGCCGTAGGCCTTCGCCCCCATGGAGCCTTCAACGATGTGGCACGGATAGATGCCCAGGCGCATTGTGCCGCCCAGCTCTTCGACCTCGAGCTGGTCGGGCATCAGGTCTATTACGGGGTCGGGCGTGTTTGGGTCGAACTCCGTCGAGTTCGCCCGTGCGTGGCCCAGGACGTGCCTGGCGACCTCGATGACCATCACCTGCATTCCCAGGCAGAGGCCGAGATACGGCACGAGGTTCTCGCGGGCGTACCTGACGGTTTTCACCATCCCCTCGATGCCCCGCTCGCCGAACCCTCCGGGCACGACGATTCCGCTCGCCCCACGCAGCAACTCGTCGGCGCCCCGCTCCTCGATGTCCTCGGCATGAATCCACCGAAGCTCGATGTCCCGTCCGTGGGCCAGGCCTGCGTGGTGCAGCGCCTCTTTCACCGAGATGTACGAGTCCCTCAGGTCGACGTACTTGCCGACCACGGCGATGCTCATGGACTGCTTCGGGGCCCGTATCGCCTCCACCATCATCCGCCAGTCGGCCATGTCGCGCTGCGTCGCGGCCAGGCCGAGGCTCTCGACGATAAGGTCCGCCAGACCCTCCTCTTCGAGAAGCAGGGGGACCTCGTACACCGTCGATACCGTCGGCGCGGCGACCACCCCGCGGCGGGCGACGTCGCAGTGCACCGCGATCTTGTCCTTGATCTCCTCGTCCACGGGCTCGTCGCTGCGGCAGATGATCGCGTCGGGCTGGATACCGATGCCCCGCAGCTCCCTCACGCTGTGCTGGGTCGGCTTGGTCTTCAGCTCCCCCGTCGCCTTGATGAACGGCAGAAAGGTCACGTGGATGTAGAAGACGTTGCCCCTGCCGACCTCGTTCCGCATCTGGCGGATCGCCTCCAGGAACGGCAGACCCTCGATATCGCCGACCGTGCCGCCTACCTCGACGACAATCACGTCGGCCCGGCTCTCCCGCGCCAGGCCGGTTATCCGTTCCTTGATCGCATCCGTGACGTGGGGGACGGACTGGATCGTGCCCCCGAGGAACTCCCCCTTTCGCTCGCGGGCGATGACGTCGCTGTATATCTGACCCGCGGTCACGTTCGAGGAGCTGGTCAGCGCCTGGTCGGTGAACCGCTCGTAGTGGCCCAGGTCGAGGTCCGTCTCCGAGCCGTCACCGGTGACGAACACCTCGCCGTGCTGATAGGGCGACATCGTACCCGGGTCGACGTTCAGGTACGGGTCCAGCTTCAGGACCGACAGCGACACGCCACGGCTCTTCAGCATTCGCCCGATCGACGCTACCGCGATCCCCTTGCCGACCGAGCTGACCACGCCTCCCGTTACGAAGATGAACCTCGTCATGCCAGCACCTCGTCGGACGAGGACCGGGCGCACGCGGTGTCGGGGCCGGAACGGGCGGCCAACGGGCGAGTGGGTCGCGGGACCGTCGATTCAGAGAGACAGGTTGGGTACGGGGTGAGGAAACGGTGGATAGTCGGCCCGCCCACTACAGGGCGCTCTCGCCGGCATGAGGCTGGTTCGGCTTGTACAAGACCTGCTGAAACACCACCGCTTGGAGCTTGCGTGATTATGGCCTGAGCCAGGCCGAATGTCAAACGCCGGCCCCCGATATAACTGGCCAGAGTCGATGGGCAGACAACCCGCTCATCCTGAGTGGGCCCGCCGCCTTGGACGGGCCGTATCGAACGGCGCGCGGGACAGCGAGACAAGCGAGACATAGGATGGCGTGTGCCCACGCGCGCGGATATAATCTGCCCCCACTCGATTCGACGCGGAACGAAAGGCCCCAATGACCGGCATCAAGGACATCACCTGGGAGATGGGCCCGCCCATGCCCTACCCCACGAAAGGACAGGCCCAGGGCGTAGTCGGCGATTCGATCGTCGCCGCCGCGGGAGTCGGCCACGTCGGTTGGGACCTGGTGGACCGCCACGGCCGGGCCAACGGCGCCCGGCTGCTCGATACCGCAACCCAGCGTTGGGAGACGCTCCCCGATGCTCCCGTAGGGGCCCGATGGCCGGAGGGCGTCGGCGTGGGCGACGCCTTCTACATGCTGACCGGCTGGATCACCAGCGACCCGCCCGATACCACGACCCGCAGGATGTTCCGGCTGTCTCGCCCCGGCGGCGCCTGGCGCTGGGACGAAATGCCATCGATGCGCACCGGAAGGTTCATCCCCGGCGTCGCCGCCTCGGGCACGGTGATCGTCGTCGTCGGAGGACAGGCCTCCTTCGACGTCGACCCGGTCCACCCCGATCAGCCGGGGCCGTACGTCAACGCCGCAGAGGCCTTCGACACCGCCGACCCCGACCGGGGCTGGTACGACCTTCCCCCGATTCCCGGCCCGCCGCGGGACGGCATGGCCATCGCCGCCATCGACGACCGCGTCTACGTCTTCGGCGGCAACTACGTCAAGTACGAGCAGATGGTTGGCGGCAACTTCCACGACGAGCGCCGCGGCTGCGGCGACGCCTACGCACTCGACCTAGGAGAGGCCCGGTGGAAGAAGCTGCCCGACGTCCCCTTCCCGACACAGGGCTGGAAGGCGGTCCCCTACCGCGGCCGCTACGTCATTATCGCCGGCGGCGTGCGCAACTACCCGGTCGAGCACGTCTACGAGTACGCGGACAGCGTGCCGGACGTGCTTGCGCCCAACTTCGACGTCCTCGTATTCGACACTGTCAAGGACACGTACACCGTGCTGCCGACTCCGATCCCGCCCTACGTGACTCGCGAGCCGGAGCTCCAGGACAGGCTGAGAAGCTCCGACGGATTCGACTTCTCCAGGGGCGTCTACAGGGTCGGCCCCGAGCTCGACGTCGTCGGCGACACGATCTACATGTGCGGCGCCGAGGTCATCAGCAACTGCAACGTCACCGACGAGGTCGTCGTCGGGACCATCGTCTCAGGTACGCTCGAGGAAGAGGCATAGATTGAACGAAGCTCTGTCCCGTCTCGCCCCCAGCACGATCGCCACCGTCGCCGGAGCCGGGCTGCGCGACGGCATTCCCGCCAGGGAGGCCGACGCCGGCTGGCCGCTCGGGATCGTCCGGCGGCCGGACGGAGACCTGATCGTCGCCGACTACCACGCCAACATCATCTGGCGCATCGACGGCGACGGCATCCTCCACAGGTTCGCCGGGGACGGCGTGCCCGGCAGCTCGGGAGATGGCGGACCCGCGATCGACGCCCGCCTGGACTGCCCGCACGATCTCGCCCAGGACAGGCACGGCAATCTCTACCTCTCCGACCTCTGCAACCAGACCTACCGCCGCATCGACTACGAGACCGGCGTCATCACCCGCGTCGCCGGCTCCGGCAGGATCGGCCGAGGCGGCGACGGCGGGCCCGCGACCGAGGCGGAGATGGACACCCACTGCGGCATCGCCATCGACGACGACGGCAACCTCTACCTGTCCAGCGAGTGGGCCAACAACATCCGCAGGGTCGACGCGGCCACGGGCGTCGTCGAGCTCTTCGCCGGCCAGGACGCCCGCCACCATCCCTCCGAGACCGGCGACAGCCGCCCGTACGCGGGGCCCGCCCTGAGCCTCGGCGGGTTCTCCGGCGACGGCGGCCCGAAGGAGGACGCGGCGTTCCACCACCCGGAGCACCTCGCGTTCGACTCCAGGGGCGACCTCTACGTCTGCGACAACTCCAACCACCGCATCCGCAAGATCGACATGAAGGCCGGCATCGTCACCACAGTGCTCGGCACGGGCCAGCCGGCCTCCAACGGCGACGGCGGCCCGGCCACCGAGGCCAGTACCCTGATGCCCGACGCGCTGTGCTTCGACGTCCACGACAACATGTACGTCGGCGAGAAGTACGGCTTCCGCATCCGGCGAGTAGACGCGAAGACCGGCATCGTCACGACCATCGCCGGCACTGGAGTCCCCGGCATGGGCGCGGAAGACGTCCCCGGGACGGAGACCGAGTGCAACTCCGTGGAGGTGGGGCTCTGGGCGGACCCGGACGGCGCCGTCTTCTACTCCGACTGCGGCGGCAGGGTCCGGAGGATCGACGGAGAGACCGGCACCGTCACGACCGTGCTCGGAGGGACCTCCGTCCACGACGGCGGACCCGCGACCGACGCGTTCGTCAACACCCCGGACGGCGTCGCCGTCGGGCCCAACGGCGACATCTACTTCGCGGACCAGGGGAACCAGCGCATCCGCGGCATCGACCCGGAGACCGGCGCAATCCGGACCGTCGCGGGCAACGGCGCGAGAGCCTACGGGGGAGACGGAGGGCCCGCCGTCGGCGCATACCTGGGAAACCCCAAGGACGTGTCGGTCGACTCCCGAGGCCGCGTCGTAATCGCCGACACCCGCCACGGCCACGTGCGGCGTGTCGACCTGGACGGGACGATCCACGGGATAGCCGGCGCCGCGTTCCAGTGGGACAAGGGCGACGGCGGCCCCGCAATCGGCGCCAACCTGTCCCACGTCATATCCGTAGCCCACGATGCGGGCGACAACGTCTACGCCGGCGACGCCGTCGGACGCATCCGCCGCATCGACGCGCGGACCGGCCTCATCGACACCGTCGCCGGCATCGGCCTCCCGGGCCACACGGGCGACGGAGGCCCGGCGGCGAAGGCCCGGATTGGCTCGCCGTCGGCCATCGACTTCGACGCCCAGGGCCGGATGTACTTCGCCGACTCCGCCAACCACGTCGTGCGCCGCGTCGACCCCGACGGCACGATCCAGACAATCATCGGGACCGGCGAGGCCGGGTTCTCGCCGGACGGGACGGTCGCCGCCAGGGCCCGACTCGACAGCCCCGGCGGTCTCGCGGTGCGGGCCGACGGCACGGTCTACGTATCCGATACCGGGAACGACCGCGTGCGCGTCGTCGCCCCGGACGGCACCCTGCGCACCGTCGCCGGCTCGGCGACTCCTGGCTTCGCCGGAGACGGCGGCCCGGCCACCAACGCCAGCCTGAACAGGCCGGCCGGCCTGTGTCTCCTGCACGACGGCGTGCTCCTGGTCGCCGACCACTTCAACCACAGGATCAGGGCGGTAAGGCTGACGCAATGACCGCAACGTGATCGCCACCGGCGCGCCCGAGGGCGAGTTCATCCAGGAGCCGCAGCGCAGCGGCTGACGCCACGCCACGGAGAACGACATGATCTCACGAGACGAGATAGCCGACCTCGACGCGATTGCACAGGCCGCGCTCGTTCGCAATCGCGACGTTACTGCCGCCGATCTCGTCGAGACCGCAATCGAGCGCGTCGAGCGGCACAACCCCCCGATCAACGCGGTCATCACGAAGATGTACGACCTCGCCCTGGAGCGCGCGTCGCGGCCGCTGCCGGACGGCCCGCTGGCCGGCGTCCCGTTCCTGCTCAAGGACTTCCTGGCCGAGTACGAGGGTGTCCGGTTCACAGAGGCGAGCGCGTCGCTGATCGACAACGTCTCGACAGCCGACTCCGAGCTGGTGCGGCGCTACAAGGCTGCCGGGCTGATCACCGTGGCCAAGACCAACCTGCCCGAGCTCGCCATCGGGGTCACGACCGAGCCCCGGCTCTTCGGGCCGACCCGCAACCCGTGGTCGCTCGACCGGCTTCCCGGCGGCTCCAGCGGCGGCGCCGGGGCCGCCGTCGCCGTCGGCATGACCCCGATGGCGCACGGCAACGACGCCGGCGGCTCGATCAGGATACCCGCGTCGTGCTGCGGCGTATTCGGGCTCAAGCCAACCCGCGGACGCAACCCGCTGGGCCCGGTATTCGGAGACCTGATGAGCGGCCTCGTAGCCGAGCACGCCCTCACCCGCAGCGTCCGCGACAGCGCCGCCTTGCTCGACGCCACCGCCGGGCCGGACGTCGGCGACCCCTACCCGGCGCAGGCGGGCAAGTTCCTGTCCGCCGTCGGAAGCGACCCCGGCCGGCTCCGCATCGGCTTTTCCGAAAAGACGCCGCTCGGCGACCCGCTGCACGACGACTGCGTCGCGGCCGTCCGCCAGGCGGCGGCGCTCTGCGAGGAGCTGGGCCACGACGTCGTCGAGGCGATGCCAGAGTTCGACGCCGAGACCGTCTGGATGTCGGTCACGAAGCTCATCGCCGTGGGCGTCGCCTGGACGATCGCCTACTGGGACCGGGAGCTGGGCCGCGGCGGAGAGCACACCGAGGACGACTTCGAGCCCTTCATCCTGTCCATGGCGGAGCGCGGCCGGGCGATGTCCGCGCCCGAGCACCTGCTGACGGTCCAGGACGCCCAGCGGGCCTCACGCGACGTCGCCCGCTTCTTCCAGGACTTCGACGTCTGGCTGACCCCGACCCTCGGCACGCCGCCTCCGCCGCTCGGCACGTTCGCCTACTCGCCGGACAACGACCCGTTCGAGCACCGCCGGAAGATGGCGGCCTTCTCGCCCTTCACCTACATCTCCAACGCCACCGGACAGCCCGCGGCGTCGGTCCCGCTGCACTGGAACGACGACGGCCTCCCTATCGGCGTCCAGCTCGCCGCCCGCTTCGGAGACGAGGCCACCATATTCGCCCTCGCGTCCCAGATGGAGCAGGCCCAACCCTGGGCACCCCGCCTCAGCGCCCTCCACCGCTCCGGCCCCCGCGCCCAGGATGAAGATACGCAATGACAGTCAGAAACCAAGCAGAGTTGCGAGGCCTCATGCGCGTGGGGCGCGTCGTGAAGCTCGCGCTGGACGCGACGACGGCGGAGGTTCGATCCGGAGCGAACACGGAGCATTTGGACCGTGTATGCGAAAGGGTCTTCAGTAGGTACGGGGCGAGGTCGGCGCCTCGCCTTGTCTACGGCTTCCCAGGCTCGGCATGCATCAGCGTCAACGATGAAGCCGTGCATGGTATTCCGAGCGCGTCACGTATTGTGCGAGCCGGGGACCTGGTCAAGATCGACATTGCCGCCGAACTGGACGGCTACTTCGCGGACGCGGCCACTACGACGGCAGTCGGACAAGCGTCGCCCTCGGACAGGAGACTGATTCGCTGCACCAGGTCAGCCTTGGACGCGGCCTTCCTGGTTGCCCGCGCCGAAGTGCCCCTGAACGCGATCGGCAGGGCCGTTCAAACCGAGGTAGAGCGTCAGGGTTTCAACGTGATGCCTGAGCTCGGCGGTCACGGTGTAGGCCGAACTATCCACGAAGACCCGCACGTCCACAACTACCATGTCCCATGGGACGACCGACGACTACATGTCGGTCTGGTGCTGGCGATCGAGCCGGTCGTTTCGAGCGGTTCGGGACAGTCGACCACCAGCGCCGACGGGTGGACCATCACTACCGCGGACGGGGCTCGGTCGGCTCACTTCGAGCACACGATCATCGTCACCGAAGGGGCCCCGATCGTAGCGACCGCCTAGGCGACCTAGAAGAAACCGCCGGCGCGCTCGGTCAGGATGTCTGAGCCCTTGCCCAGCGTCCAGTAGTAGATCAGGTAGCCGCCCGCGCCCACCATCGCCACCTTCCCGATCACTTCGATGTACTGGAACACCACGCGCATCCACCGCGACACCACGTCCTTGAAGAAGACGATGCCCACGGTCGCGGCGACTATCACCGCGCCCATGCCCAGCCCGTACGTTACGGTGCTGATCGCGGTCGTGAATATGCCGCTCTCGCCGGACGTCGATCCCAGGGAGATGCCCACCGCGACCAGGAACAGCGGCAGCGCGCAGCTCAGCGAAGCCAGCGCGTAGGCTATCCCGAACAGGAAGACCTGCCCCAGCCCCCGGCCCTGGCCCAGGTTGACCCGGCTGGCCGCCATGATGCCGATGTGCCGCCGGGAGATCAGCAGCCATAGCCCCGTTCCCGCGATCAGGATGCCGATGCCCAGGCCGACGAAGGGAAGCACGTCCCGGATGACCCGGCCCCCGGCGGCAAGTATGATCCCGACGAGCCCGAACACGACGATGAACCCCGCCGTGGCGGCAAGGCCCATCATTATGCCCCTGAGCGCCGTCGTGATCGGCTTCTGGTCCGCCTCTACCGTCCCCAGCTGGTAGCCGACGTATGCCGGGAACATCGCCGCGCCGCAGGGATTGAACGCCGCGGCCATCCCGACCGTGAAAACGTAAACGAACGCGATGTCGAACATATCTGCTCCCGATTCTATCGGCCATCGCTCGCGCCGGTCAATCGTATCCGGCGCTTTCCCGTAACCGCGCGGAGTTGACGGGCAGAGGCCCCTTTACCCCATTGGATGCAGACCCGCGAAGAGCGGTGCGGGACCGTCATCCTTACCCAGCCGAAAGTTCGGGAGTGCCCTGTTCACGCAGAGTCGCGCCGATGCGGCATCGGCGCGACTCGATGAGCCGGAACGGCTCGCGCTAAGGGAACGTTGCGGACGATTCTACTGGCTGTAGCCCGACGAGCCGAATGTGCCCGCCCTCTGGCCGACCGTCTGCGTCATCTGCCCGAGCAGGAACCCGAAGTCGTGGTACGCCTGTAGACTGCCCAGCTCGGCGCGCAGGGACTCCAGCCGCTCCGACAGCGTGAGCATGTCCGCGTGGACGCTGCCCGGATAGCCGCGGTGCTCGGAGAACGGCGGGCCGCCGTAGAGGTCGGCCGCCAGCGCGACTACGGCGCCAAGCTGGTACTGGGCGTCGCCCCGGTCGTGGAGGTCGGCGTCCCACACCGACGCCCGCTGGCTCCGGGACTGATTCGTCTCCGGTACCACCCACCGCAGCTCGACGCTGCCCAGCATCGCCTGCCCGCCGCTCCGCAGCGCCCGGTCGTGCAGCTCCAGCTCGTAGAAGACGGTCGTAGCCGCGCCCGAGTGGATCTCGGCGAACTCTTTCCTGTCCTCGACGAACGACTCGTCCGACGTCACCCGGTTCTCGTACCCGACGATCCGCCACGACCTCACCATCGCGGGGTCCCACGTCACCTGCGCGCGGGTCTGGTCGGCGAACGGCGTCGCCAGCGCCACCCAGTTCTCGCGCCTGAACGTCGCCTGCGCCTGGCCGACGGTGCTCAGGTACCGGTACCAGCCGTTCCCGTGCTGCGCGAGCTGCTCCAGCAGGTAGTCGTTGTAGTTCTCTATCCCGACCCCGATGGTGACCAGCCGCGGCGGGTTTCCGCTGTCGGCGTCGTATGCCGACTCGAGAATCGCGAACGGGTTCGTGGCGTCGACGTTCGCCACGCCGTCCGACATCAGGATGACGTAGTTGTAGGCGTCCGGGCGCGACCCGCGCGCCCTGTCCGCGAGCCTGACCCCCAGGTCCAGGCCGGCCTGCACGTTGGTGCTGCCGTGCGGGGCGAGCCAGCCGATAGAGTTCCGGACCGCCGGATCGTCCGGCCCGCGGTGCTCGACCGTGTACTCGTGGATCACGTCGTCGGTGAAGTGGACGACCGCGATCCGGTCCCGCGGACCCAGGCTCTGCCTGATCGCCTCGGCCGCGGCCCGGGCGATGTCGACACGGTTGCCCGCGCTCATGGAGCCAGACGCGTCCAGCACCAGCGTCACGTTCAGCGGCCGGTCGTCCTGGACGCGGGCGGCCTGGAACGAGATGCGCGCGAGGTGCTTGCCCGGGTCCAGCGGATGGGGCGCCACCTCGCTGCCTATCGCGAACCCCCACTCGTCCGACGGCGCGTCGTACCCGTAGTCGAAGGCGTTGACCCACTCCTCCGCCCGGACGGAGTCGGGCTCCACCTCGTAGCCCTGGAGCGCCCAGTTGAGCGCCAGGTGATAGGACGTCCGGTCCGTGTCCAGGCTGAATGTCGACACCGCGTCCTCAGACGTGGCGACCGCCGGCTGCCGTGCGTAGTCCTGGAACGTCGTGGCCCCCGGAGACCCGCTGCGCGTCTGCGCCGCGGCGGCCTGTGGCGGCGGCGTGGGAACAGGGTATCCGCCCGGAATGCTGCTCAGCCCCTCTATGCTGTCCCTCCGCGCCGGAGTGGGCGCCGCCGGCGCGGAGGGCGCCTGGGGAGCGGCCGTCGGCGCGGCCATCATTGCCATGGTCTCCGCCCTCGCCGGTGTTGGCGCAGCCATCGCCCTGGTCGGCTCGGCCATCGTCACTGTTGGTGCGGCCGGAGCCGTCGTGGGCATGGCTCTCCCGGGCGCTGTCGGCGCCGCTGCGACCCTGTATTCCTCGGCCCGTGGCGCCGCCTCATTCAAGTCTGTGCCCCGGCCGGGCACGATCAAGATCGCGGACACCACGACCATGGCCACGACGGCAACCGAGGCGGCGGCCGCGAGTGTCGGACTCCAGGTCCGACGTACCCAGTCCAGCCACGACCAACGGGGCTCGCCCAGCCGCGACTCCAGCCGCTGCCACGTGTCCTCCGGCGCCCGGAGCCGGTCCGACTCCGCGGCGAAGTGGTCCCGGAGCATCCTCTCCACTCCTCGATCGAACGCATCGTCGCGCGCCATCACACCCCCTCCTTCGCCAGCTGCCCCAGCTCTTCCCGCAGACGCCCAAGCGCCCGGTGTAGCCGCGACTTGGCGGTCCCCTCTCTGATGCCCATCGACAGCGCGACCTCCGGCACCGTCATGTCGGCGAAGTAGCGCAGCACCACCACCTCTCGATGCTCGCGGTCGAGGTTGCCTATCGCCCGCCTGACCACCTCACGCCTTCGCTTCGCCTCCACCGACTCGACGATGTCCGGGAAGTCGCCCTCCCGTTCGTAGTCGCCCAGGGGCTCCGTCTCGACGACTCGACGTCTCCGCTGCGTCATGACGCCGTTGACCAGGATCCGCACGATCCACGGTTTGAACGGGCTGCCCCGCCTGAACTTCCCAATGCCGCGCCAAGCCGACAGGAACGCCTCCTGAACCTGGTCGTCGGCGGAGCTCCTGTTCCCCGTCATCAACACCGCCGTCCCGTACAGCGTGTCCTTGTGCTGCTCCACGAGATGACGGAACGCGTCGCGATTGCCCTCTTGACACATGCGAATGGCCTCTTCTTCGGTCATATGACGTTCTCGCTGCCCCAATGCCTTCACTGGACAATACGTTCCGAGCGTCCGAATCGTTCCATCCCGCCGTCTACTGGTACGAGAATGCGCCGTACCTTGGATTTCGACACCTCGGATGCCGACCTACGAGGGCTCCCGCTCCCGGACACGCCTCGAACGGGGCCCGCCAACTGCCGGTTAGCGGCCTCCGTTCTCGTTGACACCCATATATGCCGCTGCTAAACTCAGGCCAGAAGTGAACCCGCACTACGACTCGAACCCGGTCTGCGCCTGTAGCTCCGGCCCATAGGGGTCAGACTCCCATGCGCTGAAGAGAGTCCAGCCCCGCTCCGACACCTGGTCGAGTGGGGCTTTTTGCTGGAACCGCACACAGACGACCGACATCTACGGAGGCATCGCAACGATGACTCAGACCGAATGGAAGCCCGGTACGCAGGGCGTTATCGACGTCCGGCCTGAAGAGATCGAGGACTTCGAGCTCCAGGTCAAACGATTCAGGGCCGGCGAGTGGGACGAGACCGAGTTCCAGGCGTTCCGGCTCAAGCAGGGCATCTACGGCCAGCGCCAGCCCGATGCCCAGATGGTGCGCGTCAAGGTCCCCTTCGGCGGCCTCTACGCCGACCAGCTAGACGCTCTAGGGGTCGCGACCGAGAAGTACGCTCCCCTCAAGAAGGGCCACGCTACGACGCGAGAGAACATCCAGATCCACCACGTCAAGATCGACGACGCGCCCGACTTCATGCGCATCATCGGCGCCGTCGGGCTGACAACCCGCGAGGCCTGCGGCAACACCGTGCGCAACGTCACCGGCTGCCCGATGGCAGGCGTCTGCGCCGACGAGCCGTTCGACGTCACTCCCTACGCCGCCGCCTACGCGCGGTACTTCGTCCGCCACCCGTACACGCAGGCGCTCCCGCGCAAGTTCAAGACCGCCTTCTCCGGCTGCGAGCGCGACTGCGCCATCACCGCCATCCACGACATGGGCTTCATCCCCAAGATAGTCGACGGCAAGCGCGGCTTCCAGCTCCTCACCGGCGGCGGCACCTCCATCATGCCCAAGATCGCCCCGACGCTGTACGACTTCGTCCCCGTCGAGGAGTTCCTGAAGGTGACCGAGGCGGTCATCCGCGTCTTCCACCACACCGACGAGCTGCGCAAGAACCGCATGAAGGCGCGCATCAAGTTCCTCATCGCCCGAATCGGCATCGACGAGTTCCGCAAGCTCGTCGAGGAGGAGTTGAAGCAGCCCTGGGCGCAGAAGTCCTTCGACCCGACCCCGCTGCTGTTCATCGAGGACGAGTCGGCCGACGCCCCCGAGGCCCCGGCGCAGGCTCCCGCCACGAACGGCCACATGCCCGAGTACGAGCGCTGGGCCACCACCAACGTCCAGGACCAGAGACAGGAAGGCTACAAGGTCGCCACCGTGAACCTCCCGCTGGGCGACATCTCCTCGCGCCAGTTCCACCAGCTCGCCGACCTCACCCGCAAGTACGCCGGGGGCCGCTGCAGGATCACCGTCCAGCAGAACCTGGCCTTCCGGTGGGTGCCGGAGGGGGCCCTCTACTCACTGTGGCAGGACCTGAACGAGATCGGGCTCGGCGAGGCCGGCGTCCACGAGATCACCGACATCGTCGCCTGCCCCGGCACCGACAGCTGCAAGCTGGGCATCACCTCGTCCATGGGGCTCGGCAGGGCCATCGGGCAGGAGATCGCCGGCATCGGCGACGACGACCCGCTCGTCAAGAAGATGCACATCAAGATGAGCGGCTGCCCCAACGGCTGTGGACAGCACCACATCGCCGACATCGGCTTCCACGGCGCCGTCATGAAGGCTCCCGGCGGGCAGGTCCCCGCATACGAGCTCTTCCTCGGCGGCAGTTACGAAGAGGGAGACGCCCGCTTCGGCCAGCGCATCAGGGCGCGAGTGCCCGCTAAGCGCGTCCCCGAGGCGGTCGGCGCCGTCATCGGCTACTACAAGGAAAACCGCGACGAGGGCGAGGAGTTCAAGGACTTCGTGCTCAGGATCGGCGCCAAGGAGTTCGAGCCCATCTTCCAGGCCTACAAGGAGACCCGCGAGCTCGACCGCGAGAGCCTGCCCGCCTACATGGACTGGGACAAGACCGCCAAGTACATGCTCGAGCGCGGCGAGGGCGAGTGCGCCATCTAGTCCCACGCCCGTCATGCAAACAAAGACCCCGGAGGAGCGAGTCCCCCGGGGTCTTTACGTTCACACGCTGAGTTACGTTCCGGTAGTCAGCCCAGCCTCTTGCGCAGCCGCGACCACCACGAGTCGTCGTACTCGATAGCCTGTCCGCGCCAGCGCTTCTCCGGAGCCGGCGGCTTGATGAAGAACATCGCGTAGCCCACGATGAACAGCAGCAGGCCCGCGAACCCGAGCAGCGGCGCGATCCCGGACGTCACCGATCCCGCGATCAGCGCCAGCAGCAGCACGGCGACCGCGACCAGCATTACCCGCCCCGGGGTGATGGCCCACGCCCTGCCGCTCGGCGCCTGCCCGAAGTAGCGCCAGACCAGCGACAGGAATCCGCCGCGGCGACGGCCCGGACGCGGGCCGGACCCGATGTCGCCGGCCTGCTCCAGGATGTCTTCGATCTCCTTCTGGTATCGGTCCGGCATCGTCGCCTCATTCGGCGGCCACCCTGTTCGAAAAGAGGGCACCGTAACTCGAATCCTAGCCCTGCTCTTCCGCCAGTGTCAAGCTGAGCGCAACTGCCCGGCAGCTACCCGGATCCCCCACCTCCGCGTTCACTGCTGTATCCACCAGCCGTCACCCCGCAGCGGCGGGTTCCCGACCCGCCCTGTCCCCGCACTACGGCGCCCTTACCCACTTGGGTCCCGGAATCCCCACCTCCAGGTTCGGTCCCACATCTACCAGCCGTCATCTCGTAGCGGCGGGTTTCCAGAGCCTGTTTCAAATGTGGCATGTATTTGACGGTGGGGTTTCCTGTTTGGTCATGCCGGCTGTGTGCGGAGCCTCATGGTTCGCAGCGAGGCGCCCGAAGCGGCCATGATCACCATCCGGGCCGCCCAATAGGCTGAATGCGCGCTCGAAACGGCAGCTAGACTCCGATTCCACGCCCCCGTGGCTCGCCACGCCCTCCACAGGGTGCGCAGGTTGAAGGCCGTGGCTAGCAGAGTCCACTCAGCCACCACGTTGGGTAAGCCGCGTAGCAGGAACCGCTGGGCCTGCTGTTGCTCTTTGATGATCCCGAAGACCGGCTCGACCAGTTGTTTTCTTTGCCTGTACGCCTCTTTGGCTTCTTCCGTGGACATCCAGGCGCGGTGGCGGCGCAGGTCTGTATCATGGGGACTTATCTCCAGAGAGCGGCCATGGCGCTCGTTCTTCGTACAGACCCCGAAGGCCGGACAGGCCCGGCACACGGCCGCGGAGGAGCGGTAAACGCGCACAATGGTGCGGCGGCCTCGCCTGACGCCGGCAAAGCGCAGCGTGTAACCCTCCGGGCATCGGTAGCTGTCGCTCGCCTCGTCGTAGGTGAAGCGGTCCTTGTGATACGGGCTCTCCAGAGCCCGGTCCTGCGACTCCGGCATGATCACCTGTTGGCCCCTCCGGGCGCACTCCTGCAGATTGCTCCCTGAGTGATACCCCGCATCGGCCAAAGTCGTCTCCGATCTGTGACCTGAGGTCTCCTCCGCCTGCTCCATCATTGGACCCAGTTGCGACTGGTCGGTCGTGTCGGCCACCACCTCGGCAGCCGTGATCAGCATGCCGGACACCTTCCCTTCACCCATTACCGGAGAGACCATCGCCTGGGCGTTGTATGCCATCGCGATACCCTGGCGGGTCTTCATCATTCGGGCGTCGGGATCGGTCAGGTTGATGAGCTTTTGTCCATCCCGGCTGGCAAGCTCGCCCATCGTCTCACGCACCTGATCCCGCAATACCTTGCGGTCGTGCAACGCCGCTGGCAGATGGCCGGTAGCCGGCTCATCGCCCGCCTCGTTCTGCGCCTCCAACTCGGCAACCGCCCGATCCGTCCGGCCCAACAGACGGCGCAACCCCTCGGCGTCGTGGGTCCGGTTCCTTGCCGCGTTCGCCCCGACCTTCGTCCCGTCCACCGCCTGCACCGCCAACTCCACAAGCTCCATCTTGACAGCCGTCTGCACCGTGCGCTTGAGCAACCCCCTCATACCATCCCGGTGGGAACGGTAAAAGCGCCACAATGTGACGTGGTCCGGTCGCTGGCAGCCCGTCAGCCACAAGTACGGTATCTGGTCGCGACACGCCGCCTCCAGCTTGCGGCTCGATCGCACTCCGGTCATGAAGCCGTAAAGCCACACGCCCAACAGCGCACGGGGATGGTAGGACGGAGCTCCCATCGGGTCACCCTCTCTATCAACCCCGATACCAGCCCAGTCATCGCCGTCCAGAGCATCGACGAACTCAGCCACGAATCGGGCAGGATGACCGGCCTCCAGCAACTCGTCGAGACTCGGAGGCAGAATCCACATCTGCTCACGGTTGAGTGGTCGATGCGGCATACTCTACTACCTCCAATTCACGGTCTGACTCTCCACCAAGATACCCTATCGCCAATACCCACGACTTATGAAACAGGCTCTTCCAACCCGCCATCCCCCTGCGCTACAGCGACCTTTGCCCACTTGGGTCGGGGATCTGGAAGCTGGCGCGGGAGGCCGGAGCGCGAGCCCCCCGTGCTATAATGCCGCGCGGCATTTCGGGGCCCCGACACGATGTCGTCACGGCCCCCGGAGCGCCGCAAAACGACCCCAAAGGAGCCGCCCCGAGACCCGCCGGAGGCGCCCGCAACGCGCTTTCGTCCCGGGCCGGAGGGCCGCACGCCAACAAAGGAGCGCATACATGGACGGCGACACCATCATCGCGAAGATACTCAAGGCCGAGGGCGTCGAGTGGATGACATGCTACCCCTACCAGACGCTCATCGAGGCCGGCGCGAAGGAGGGCATCCGGCCCATCGTCTGCAGACAGGAGCGCGCCGGCGTCAACATGGCCGACGGCTTCAGCAGGATCACCAACGGCAAGAAGATCGGAGTCTTCACCATGCAGCGCGGCCCCGGCGCCGAGAACGCCTTCGGAGGCGTCGCGCAGGCCTTCGCCGACTCCGTCCCGGTCCTGCTCTTCCCCGGCGGCGAGCCGTCCGGACGCCAGGGAGTGCCGCCGACCTTCGGCGCGACTCGGAACTACGAGGGCATCACCAAGTGGTCCGCCCACGTCAACATGGTAGAGCGGGTACCCGAGATGATGTCCCGTGCATTCACCCATCTCAGGCACGGCCGCAGGGGCCCTGTGCTACTCGAGGTGCCACAGGACGTCGCCTCCGCCGAGTTCCCCGGCGACACCTTCCCCTACACCCCCGTCACCGAGCGCAAGTCGGCCGCCGATGCGGACGACGTCCGCGACCTCGTCAAGGCGCTGCTGGCGGCCTCCGACCCGGTCATCAACGCCGGCCAGGGAGTGCTCTACGCCGAGGCCACCGACGAGCTCGTCGAGTTCGCCGAGCTGACCGGCATCCCGGTCATGACCACGCTCGCCGGCAAGAGCGCGTTCCCGGAGAACCATCCCCTCTCGCTCGGCACAGGCTCCCACTCAGCGACCCTCATGGTCGACCACTTCCTCAAGAAGACCGACTTCGTCCTCGGCATGGGCACCAGCCTCACCATCTCCAACTTCAACGCCCCCATGCCTTCCGGTGTCACGCTCGCCCATTCGACGAACTGCCCCGAGGACCTGAACAAGGACTACCGGGTCAGCCACGGCGCCATAGGCGACTCGAAGCTCGTGCTGCGCCAGATGATCGAGGAGGCGAAGCGGCAGACGAACGGCAAGGGCCGGAGCGGCGCCGCCGTCGCCGACGAGATACGCGAGGTCCGCGAGACGTTCATGGCCGAGTGGGGCCCGAACTTCACCTCCGACGAGGTGCCACTCAGCCCCTACCGGGTCTTCCACGAGATCGCGAAGGAGCTCGGGTCGTCCAACGTCATCATCACCCACGACTCCGGCTACCCGCGCGAGCAGCTCGTCCCGTTCTGGCAGACCACGCAGCCGAGGGGATACCTCGGCTGGGGCAAGTCGACCCAGCTCGGCTACGGCCTCGGGCTCTCCATGGGCGCCAAGCTCGCCGCGCCCGACAAGCACGTCGTCAACATCATGGGCGACGCCGCATTCGGCATGGCCGGCATGGACGTCGAGACCGCCGCCAGGGCCGAGATCGGCACCCTCACCGTCGTCCTCAACAACAGCGTCATGACCTACTACTCCAACCACATGCCCTACGCGTCCGAGCACTGGGGCGCGAACAGGTTCTCCGGAGAGTACGCCAAGGTCGCCGAGGGCCTGGGCGCCTACGCCGAGAAGGTCGACACGCCCGACCGCATCGCCCCCGCGATACGCAACGGCGTCGAGGCCACCAGCAAGGGCCAGCCCGCCGTCATCGAGATGATCACCAAAGAGGAGACCAACGTCCCCAGGTTCTGGTAGACGAACACCTCGCAAATCGTCATTCCGGCGAGGGCCGGAATCCAGGGGTGGGGCCACTCGTCCACGAAGCCGACGCTCTCCGCCATGCTCGTCTCGTGCAGGGGAGTTACGCGAGGGCATCGACGCGACAGCCGCCGACCGGCTTTGCCGGCGGCTACAGGTCCTCCATCGTTGCCGGCGACGCCTGTCGAGGCCTGTTACCCAACATCCTCCAGCATCGCCACGCTGAACACGACCCTGAACGGCACGCAGTAGATCACCACGCTCTGCTGGATGCCGATGTCGACACCGGCCGGTATCGGGTAGTTCTGGTTCCCGCGGTTGCCCTTCAGCTCGCCCAGGTCGACTGAGCCCGCCGCCCTCACCTGGCCGCCCCGGGTCGGGTCGGGATGCGGCGACAGGAACACATGCAGGCCAGGCCCGTTCGTGACCTGGAAATTCTCCAGCCTGAGCAACAACTCGCCGTTCGGACCGCGATAGATGGTCGCCGTGCCGCTGCCTTTGTGGATGCTGTCCGCGTCCATGAACTCCCCCACCTTCAGCCTCGCGGCCCCTGTCGGAGCCGGCGTCGGAGTCGGCGTCGCGGTAGCCGTGGCGGTGGCGGTAGCAGTCGGGGTCGGCGTCGCCGTGGCCGTCGCTGTGGCGGTAGCCGTGGCCGTCGGAGTGGGAGTGGGTGTCGGAGTGGGCGTCGCCGTGGCCGTCGGAGTCGGAGTCGCTGTAGCGGTGGCAGTCGGGGCCGGAGGCGCCGTCGGCCTCGATGCGGGGACGGTGCCGGAGCCCGCCGGGGAGACCGCCGTAGCGGTTGGAGTGGGTGTTGCGGTCGCGGTCGCGGTGGGACTCGCCGTCGGCGTGTGAGTCGCCGTCGGAGTCGCCGTGGCCGTGGCTGTCGGAGTCGCCGTAGCCGTTGGGACGGCTGTGGGTGTGGCCGAGGGCGGGACCGGCGATGGGGTCGGCGTCGGGTCGGGGAGCGCCGCCTCGGCGGTGGCTTCCACGTCTCCGGCGGCGGCCGGCGTTGGCGGCGTCTCGTCGAGTTCCGCCAGTGCGAACGGGAGTTCCTCGTCGACCGTCACGTTCGTGAACAGCGGCGACACGAGTATGTATCCCACGACAGCGAGGACTACCACCACCGGCGTCCCGACGGCGGCCACCGGGATCCTGTGCCGCCACACCCACAGATGCCAGCCGGCTCGGTACCCAAAGGCGCCTATCGCCGCAAGAGCAACGACCATCCCCGCGACGATGTACCACCGGTACGGGTACAGGTCCGCCGCTAATCTCTCCAGGTCTCCAAAGAATTCACCCATCTTCGTCTCCCTCGGCTCCCTTGATGGTCTCTCAAGAGTCGGCAACGCCGCTCTGCGGCGCCCCTCGATATCGGTTAGATGAATTCGGGAGGCGCGGGGTTCCGTCGGTTACGTGCCAGACCGTCAAGACCGGATCCAGACACCGCTTTCGTCCGGCTGCAAGACAGGCGCGCTCCTTGCCATTCACGCTATGAATGATTATCATTCACGCCATGAATGGAGCAGCGCTGCCCCGCCTCGTTTCTCCCAGCCTCGAAGACCGCCTGCGGGTCATGCCCGCCGTTGTCGTCACCGGAGCGCGCCAGTCAGGAAAGAGCACTCTGGCACAGGATCTTACACCCGGAAGCCGCAGGTTTCTGTCCCTGGATGACCTCGACGTACTCGACCTGGCGAGGCGTGACCCCGATGCGCTCCTCGGCGGCAGCCAGCCGATCACCCTCGACGAGGTGCAACGAGAGCCGGGTGTGCTCCACGCCGTGAAGCGCGCGATAGACCGGAAGAGGCAGCGGGGTAAGTTCCTTCTCACCGGTTCGGCCAACCTGCTCCTCATGCGCCAGGTCTCTGAGTCGCTGGCCGGAAGGGCCAGCTATCTCACGCTGTGGCCGATGACGCGCCGCGAGCAGTTGGGACTCGGACGCGGCGGCATTTGGGAGGAGCTGCTCGACGCCCATGACGACGATTGGCTCGACCTAGTGGCGACGCAGCCCGACGCGAGGGCGGACTGGCGTGCCTTGGCCCTCCGAGGAGGGTTCCCGTCCCCAGCCGTCCAACTCCACTCCGCACATGAGAGGGCGGTCTGGTTCGACGGATACGTTCGCACCTACCTGGAGCGCGACCTGCAGGAGCTCTCCGCCATCGCCGCGCTGCCCGACTTCCGGAGACTCATGCAGGCTGCCTGCCTCCGCGTCGGCCAGCTCGTCAACCAGACGGAGGTCGGGCGCGACGTCGCGCTGCCGCAACCGACCGTTCACCGCTATCTGGGACTGCTCGAAGCGTCTTACGCACTCGTGCGACTTCCGGCGTACGCGGTCAACCGGACCAAGCGGTTGATCAAGTCGCCAAAGCTCTACTGGGGCGACACCGGCGTCGCCCTTCATCTCTCGCAGGAGACGGAGCCCGGAGGCGGTCATATGGAGAATCTCGTGCTCCACGACCTGCTGGCCTGGCGCGACGCCAGGCTGGAGCGCGCCGAAATACTCTACTGGCGCACGTCGATCGGAGAAGAGGTCGACTTCGTGATCGAGTCCAGGGACCGCCTGCTGCCGATCGAGGTCAAGGCCTCGGGCCGGCCTCGCATCGCCGACGCGGTCCATCTGCGCTCGTTCAAGACCGAGTACGGAAACAGGTCCCGGGCCGGACTTCTGCTGCATGCCGGAGACATGCTGGACTGGATCGCGCCGGACGTCCTCGCCGCGCCATGGTGGCGCGTGATCTGAGAGGATGTTCCTGACGTCCCTTCTCCCCTGGCGGGAGAAGGTCAGGATGAGGGGGGACCCCCCCGCCTCAGCACCCGGCCCGGAGTGGCGCAGGTATGCTCGCCGTCCAGGACTATCGGCTCCCCTGCCACGAAGACGTGCGGAATGCCCGACGCGTACCGGTGCGGGTCCTCGAAGGTGGCGTTGTCGATCACGGTCGCGGGGTCGAACACGACGATGTCCGCCGCGAGACCCTCCTCGATCAGCCCGCGGTCCCTGAGCCCGAGCCGCTTCGCCGGGAAGCCGGCCATCTTGAACACCGCCTCCTCCAGCGTCAGCACCGGCGGCTGCTCCCGCACGTAGCGCCCAAGGATGCGCGGGTACGTCCCGTAGAACCGCGGGTGCGGCTTGAAGTCGCGGTACGGCCCATGGGGCGAGACGGCGTTGCCATCCGAGCCGATCATCGCCTGCGGATGGCCCATGAAGAAGCGGATGTCGCTCTCGACGCGGTTGTGCACGACGGCCATCACCGCGTCGTCCTCCTCCTCGATGAGCTGCAGCGTGGCCTCCGCCGGCTCGACGCGCCGGTCCTCCGCGATCTCGGCCAGCGACATGCCGATCACCCCGCGGTTCGGGTCCGACTCGACGTTGCTGATGACCCACGTCTCCCACAGCGGCGGGATGCCGCCCTCGCGGCCCGACCTCATCTCGTCGAGCACCTGCTCCCGCACCGCCCCGTCGCGCAGGCGGTCCATGTACTGCGGCACGCCGCCCTCCTGCACCCACAGCGGCACGAGCTGGCTCACGCCCGCGCCCGCCGCCGTGTAGGGGTACATGTCGTAGGTGATGTCGATGCCCTCCTCGCGCGCCCGCTCGATCACCTCGACTATCTCGGGCCCGGCGCCGTAGTAGCGCCGGTCGACGATCGCCATGTGAGAGAACTGCACCGGGATGCCCGCGCGGCGCCCGATCTCGACCGCCTCCTCCACCATCTTCACGTGCCACCCGGGCAGCACCCGCGCGTGGGTAGCGTAGAAGGCGCCGTCGTAGCGGGCCACGGCCTTGGACAGCGCCACGACCTCGTCCGTCGACGCGTACGCCGACGGCGCCACCGACAGTCCCGTGCTCATGCTGAACGCGCCCTGCTCTATCGCCTCGGACACCAGGCTCGCCATCTCGCGTATCTCGTCCGCGTTCGCGGGACGGTCCTCCAGCGCGCCGACCGCGGCGCGGAGCGGCCCGTTCCCCACCTGCGGGGCGACGTTGACACTCATGCCGCTCGACTCCAGGACGTCCGCCCACTCGTCCAGCGTGCTCCACGTCCAAGGGCGCTGATACTCGAACACGCCGGTCAGCGCCCGCCTCACGACCTCCGGCCCGGCCCGCCCCGACGGAAACGGCGAGTAGCTGCAGTTGCCCGTGACCTGGGTCGTCACTCCCTGGTGGGCCATGCTCTCGCCGCCCGGATCGTCGAGCAGCGACAGGTCCGAGTGCGTGTGCATGTCGATGAACCCCGGCGCGACCACGTGACCCGACACGTCGACCCTCCGCGCCGCCTCGGCCTCGCCCAGCGCGCCGACGGCCTCTATCCTGCCCCCGGTTATCCCGACGTCGGCCGTATACCGAGGCCGACCCGAGCCGTCGACGACAACGCCGTTCAGCAGCACCGTATCGAATGCCATGTCAAGTCACCCCCAGGATAGCGGAGGCAGCATACCAGCAAGCCAACTGGCAGGCCAGCGCGCGCCCGGGCCGAGTCGCTGTGGGGACTCGACTGCCTATGGGCAGTCCGGAAGACCGAGAGAGTCGAGGTCGTTTTCCTCCACGTCCCTGAGCCCCGCAGGGATGCAACCGCTCAGATCGTTGCCGTTGAGGAGTAGTACCCTCAAGTTGGGGAGCATGCCCAGCTCCGGCGGTATGACTCCGGTCAGTCGGTTGTTTTCGAGCCGGAGCACCTCCATGCTGTGCAGGCGCCCGAGCTCCGCCGGTATCTCACCGCTCAACTCGTTGGCCCTGAGAATCAATCTCGACAGGTTGTACACGCCGCCCAACTCCGCTGGTATCTCTCCGCTCAGCTCGTTGGCGCCCAGGTCCAGCGTCCTCAACCCGAATAGACCGCCGAGCTGCGCCGGGATCTCGCCGCTCAACCTGTTGGTGTCCAGGAGTAGAGCGCCTAGCTTGCCTAGGTTTCCGATTCCCGCGGGTATTTCTCCGACCAGGTCGTTTTCGCCCAGATCCAGCGTCGACAGCCAGTACAGGCCACCGAGGCCACCAGGTAACTCGCCGTTCAACCCGTTGCGCCTGAGTTCGACCCCGCGGACGCGTACGGCTAAGCCATCATGGAGGGTCTCCACGCCGTGCCATCCTTCAATGGGTGCGTCGGTCAGCCAGTCCTCATTGTCCTCCCAGTTCGGGCCATCCGTAGCATTGTAGAGCGCGACCAGTACCCTGCGATCGGGTAGCTCCGCCCGGGCAGTCGAGCCGCCGCATGAGGGCAGACTGAAGCCGTCCAGGTCATTGTTCGACACGTCCCACAGCCCCGTCGGGACACATCCGTCAAATCTGTTGCCACTGAGGGACAACTTCCACAATTCAGGTAGACTGGCGAGTGTGGCGGGTATCGCTCCGCTCAGGTCGTTCCTCCCGAGGTCCAACTCTCTCAACTTGGTCAGGTCGCCCAGGCTCGCCGGGATCTCGCCACTGAACCGGTTGTTGGTAAGCCCCAGCCGTTCCAGCGCGGCCAGTCTACCCAACTCCGCGGGAATCGCTCCCGTCAGCAGGTTGTTGTCGAGCCCGAGCCAGGTCAGCATCGATAGATTGCCCAGCTCCGCCGGCAGCCTCCCGCTGAGGCGATTGTCGCGAAGCCCAAGCCACGTCAGTGTGGGTTGCCCAGTTCGGACGGTATCTCGCCGCTCAACTGGTTGTACCTGAGCGACAGTTCCACAAGGCTCGACAGCCTGCCCAACTCCGCCGGTATCTCTCCCGTCAAGAAGTTGGTGCGGGCGTAGAATATCCTCAACTCGGATAAGCCGCCCAGTTCCGCCGGTATCCGTCCGTCCAGGTGGTTGTAACTGAGGATAAGCTCTCTGAGGTTCGACAGCCTGCCGAGCTCCACCGGGATCGACCCGCTCAACTCGTTGCCGTTGAGGATCAGCGCTCTGAGGCTCGCCAGTCCGCCGAGTTCCGCCGGAATCGGACCGCTCAAGGAATTGCGAGCGAGGTGCAGTTCTCTCAGGTCCGACAGACTGCCGAGCTCCGCCGGGATCGACCCGCTCAGACTATTGTTGCCGAGTCTCAGCTCCCGCAGGTTCGACAGACTGCCGAGCTCCGCCGGGATCGAACCGCCCAGACCGTTGTTGTCAAGGATCAACTCCCGCAGGTTCGACAGCCCGCCGAGCTCCGCCGGGATCGACCCGTTCAACCTGTTGTCGGCCAGGTCGAGTGTCCGCAGTTCGACAAGGCCGGCCAGTGTCGTTGGCACAGCTCCGGCCAATCTGTTGTTGTCGAGGTCCAGGCGCGTCACCCTGCCATCGGAGTCGGTCTCGACGCCGAACCACGCGCAGAGTTGAGCGTCGCTCAGCCAGTTCCTGTCGTTCGCCCAACCGGCGCCGCCAGTGGCTTCGTACAGCGCGATCATCACGTCACGGTCTGGCGACCTCACGCCCGCCGTTGGACCAAAGGACAGACCGAGACCGTCGAGGTCGCTCCGCTTCACCTCCCGCAATCCCAAGGGGATGCACCCCGTCAGCGGGTTGCCGATGAGGTACATGTCGGTCAGGTTGGGCAGCAGGTCGAGCCCCCCGGGGATCGCGCCGCTGAATCGATTGACGCTCAGGTCCAGTTCCGTGAGTCGGGCAAGTCCGGCGAGCCACGCCGGTATCGGCCCGTCCAACCGATTCGACCCCACGTCCAGCACCGTCAGTTCGCGCAGGCCGCCAAATTCGCCGGGTATCGGCCCGGTCAACTCGTTCTCACTCAGGTCCAGAACCCTCAACTCAGACAGCCTGCCAAGCTCCGCGTGGATCGGTCCGTTCAACCGGTTGTCGCCCAGGTCCAGGTGCTCCAGTTTCGACAGGCCGCCAAGCCACGCTGGTATAGGACCGGCCAGCCGGTTGCCGCCGAAGTCCAGCTGTCTCAACTCCGAGAGCCCGGCCAGCTCCGCCGGTAGCGACCCTCTCAACCAGTTGGAACCAAGCTCGAGCCCGGTCACACGGCCACCGGCATCGGTCGTCACACCGTGCCAATCCCCTATTACGGCGTCGCTCAACCACTTCCCGCGTTCCGCCCAATTCGGACCGTCAGTCGCCCGGTACAGCGCGACAAGAGCCGCACGCTCCGCAAGCTCTACCGGATCGAACACCGCCTTCGGAATCGGGAACCTCGCATCCTGGTACGCCTCGAACCGGACGTGAAACTCGTCTGCGGCCAGGCCGAACACGCGCTCGAACTGCTCTTCCCAGGGCACGTCCAGCTCCAACGTCGTGTAGAACTCGATCAGCGACCGCTGGCCTCCGTGGACGGCCAACAGCTCCGCCGCCAGCATCGAGTAGTCGAACCCAACGCCCTCGTGAAGACGGAAATCGCTGCGCGTCTCCAGGTCCTCCAGGCCCTCAACGTCGACCGACTCCAACACCTTCTGGGCAATCCGGCGACGAGCCTCGTACGAGCTCAGCCCACCCGCGGAAACCGCATGCCACCCAAGGTAGGTGGCAATACCCTCGTTGAACCACGTCGGCTCCGAATACGACGCATGCCCAGGTCGATGGGCCCGCTGAGATTCCGTCAGGTAGTTGCGTTGAACGTGTTTCAACTCGTGGGCCGCAACATAGGCCTGTTGCTCCGGCGGCAGCTGCCGGAGCACCAAAGCGTTGACGAATATGTCCCGGCCGATCGCATATCCCTGGCGGTTGACTGCCCACCTGCGTATCTCGTCCTTCGCCTCTCCCGTCAACTCGTGATGCGCGTCTATCAGCTTCTCAAGGTCCCGATGGACGTATATGTTGACCGTCCCCTCGATCTCAGGCATCCCCAGGGTCCCCGCATACTCCTCCATCAGCCGGACGCCCCTCCTGACGTTGTCCTCCACCTCCGATGACACCTCCTTGCCCACGACCCACCTGATGTTAGGCACGGACACCGGGTCGGACGTGGAGACTGGCTCCGCGGTCGGCGTCGGAGAAGCCGACGGCGTCGCCGTCGCGGCTGCGGACATGGACGTCGGCGTCGGTGTGAAGGTCGGCGTTGGTGTCGCTGTCGCGGTTCGGGTCGGCGCCGCCGTTGGTGACGCGGCCTCTGGCGCCGGGACTACGAGCGCCGTGTGGGTGGACGGTCTCCCGTCGACGCAGGCCAGGGACGCCACAACCGCCACGTGGCACAGGAGCGCCACCCAAATGCGGGAAAAGATCGGCAATTTCGCGAACCCAGGCTGTCTTCGAGTCGGACCCAATCCAGGACGCGGCCGGGCAGGCCGCGAGGTACCCCGCCCCGAGGTTTCGGAACTTGGGAAACGGCTGACTGAGGCATTCACAGCATACGGACGCCTCACGAACCCGTCAAACGCCGTCCGCGACCCCGCAGGTCGATCGATACCTGTCGCAACTGTTCAGAGTTGAGGGGACACCTGACCCGTTCGCCCCGAGTGCCCCGACACTTCGTCGGGACACCTGACCCGTTCGCCCCGAGTGCCCCGACACTTCGTTCGGGACACCTGACCCGTCGCCCCGAGTGCCCCGACACTTCGTCGGGACACCTGACCCGTTCGCCCCGAGTGCCCCGACACTTCGTCGGGACACCTGACCCGTCGCCCCGAGTGCCCCGACACTTCGTCGGGACACCTGACCCGTTCGCCCCGAGTGCCCCGACACTTCGTCGGGACACCTGACCCGTTCGCCCCGAGTGCCCCGACACTTCGTCGGGACACCTGACCCGTTCGCCCCGAGTGCCCCGACACTTCGTCGGGACACCTGACCCGTCGCCCCGAATGCCCCGACACTTCGTCGGGACACCTGACCCGTTCGCCCCGAGTGCCCCGACGCTTCGTTCGGGGTGTATCGAGGGGCCGCCACGCAGAGTCCGCGAGGCCCAGCATCAAACCATCCCTATCATCACAATCCCACGAATCACAGTTCAGACGTTCCGCCTCCCATACTCTGAACAGTTACCCGAAGCAGACTCGGTTGCACCGGCCAGCACATCCGTGCTATCCTCCCTACATGACAACGACAAACCCCGTGTCCCACTATCCACTATGAAACACCCCTGTTCCATTTTGTCCCGCCCTGTTCCACCACAGATACGGACCGTGGAACACCACCTGTTCCATTTCCCGGCAAACTGTTCCACCGCCCAGATAGGAATGGAACACTTCGGAACACAATGGAACAGCTCACGCGAAAATAGCCGCTCTGCGCGAGGGCGCTCCCACACAGGCTGACCCGACCCCGAAGCGCCCCGAATTATGCTATCGTGAGACCAGGTAGCCGGCGCGACACGCGCCGCGACTGAGGAGCTACGCGCAGATGGCCAGCATCCAGTACAGCATTCCCTCCAGCAGAGACCGCGCCAACGCTATCTACACCGACGCCATGGCCCGCATGTACGGGCTCGTCGCGCTCGGCATAGTCGTCACCGGCGCCGCGATCTGGGTCGGAAACGCGGCGGGCGTGGGCGACGTCATATTCGCCCTCGGCTGGATCGGCATGCTCCTGTTCTTCGGCATCGTCTTCGGGACGCTCTACGCTGCCAACGCCGTCGTCCAACGGGGCAACATCGCCCTCGGCGTCGCAATATACCTGGCGTTCGCGACCCTGTGGGGCCTCTTACTCTCGCCGATCCTGACCGCCTACACGAGCGACACGATCGGCGTCGCATTCCTGCTGACGGCCGGCCTGTTCGTCGCCATGAGCATCGTCGGGATGACCACCAAGAAGGACCTGTCGAGGCTCGGCCCGATGCTCATGATCGGGCTCATAGGCGTCATCGTAGTCAGCTTCGTCAACGTCCTGCTCATCGGGTCGAGCGCCCTGTTTTTGCTGATCAACATCGTCCTGCTGCCGCTGTTCCTGGCGCTCACCGTCTGGGAGACGAAGCAGATGAAGGAGCTGGCCCAGCAGGCCGCGTTCGAAGGGGACGAGAAGGCGGCCACGCAGGTGGCGGTCATCGGCAGCATCGGCCTCTACCTCAACGCCATGAACCTGTTCATCATCATCCTGAACCTGCTCGGCTTCGCCTCGGACGACTAGACCGGCCCGGCCGGCTCCCGTTCGCGGCCGGCTCCCGAGACATCCTCCCCCGCCAGGCGTCGCATCTCCTCCGAGGTATCCAGCAGGAAGCCCAGCGTTCCCTGCGACTCGACGCGCCCGTCCTTCAACACGACCACCCGCTCCGCGCGTTCGAGCGCCATCCTCCGGTTCGAGGCAACCAGCGCCGTCACGTCGTCACGCTCGGACAGACGCTCCCAGAAGGCCCGCTCCGGCTCGACGTCGAGACCGTTGGACACGTCGTCGAGCACCAGCAGCTCCGGCTCCCGGACGAACATCCGCGCGGCGCCGGCCCGCCTGCGCTGTCCGCCCGACAGCCTGACTCCACGAGGACCGACCACCGTATCCAGCCCATCTTGCAGCGTGTCGACGTCCCGCTTCAGCACCGCGAGCCTCACCGATCCGGCCAGGTCGACGCTGTCCTCCCGAAGGCCCATGAGGATGTTGTCGCGCAGGGTCTCGCTGAACAGCCGCGGCACCTGCGGCAGATAGGCGCATCGCGGCGGCGTCATGAAGCGCTGCGCGTCGACGACTTCGGAGCGCCCCCGGAGACGGCAAAAACTTCGAGCTGCGCCGGCTTTCGGGCCGAATGTGGGTTGTCGTACTCCGATGTCCGTATTAACATAACGCCCGGCCGCAAACTGGGACAATGTCGCAGGAGACGCGGACACCTACAGCTGAGGTGCAGGAACAATCGTGAACACCTTAACGAACCTACTCGCTTCTCGAAGCCGCACCACCATCATGGCGGGGGTGGCGCTTGTAACCGTTGGCCTCTTCGTGGCCCGCCCTGCCGTCGCCCATGCGGCGGGCATCAGCGACGAGGAGACCCAGTTCGTCTTCAACACCTTCGCGTTCCTGATCTGGGGCGCGCTCATCATGTGGATGTGCGCCGGCTTCACGATGCTCGAGTCCGGCTCCGTGCGCACAAAGAACGCGTCGATGATCTGCCTCAAGAACATCGGCCTCTACTCGATAGCCGGCCTCGCCTACTTCTTCGTCGGCTACAACCTGATGTACGGCGACACGATCGCCGGCCTCATCGGCCAGCCCGCCTTCATGTACGGACCCTCCGCGGACGAGGCCGCCCTCGTCGGCGGCGAAGCGGACAAGGCGGCCGCGGTCGTCGCGGACAACGACTACTCGACCATGTCGGACTGGTTCTTCCAGATGGTCTTCGTCGCGACCGCGGCATCCATCGTCTCAGGCGCGATGGCCGAACGCGTGAAGATGTGGTCCTTCTTCCTGTTCGTCCTCGTCCTGACCGCCGTGCTGTACCCGGTCGTCGGCGCGTGGACGTGGGGAGGCGGATGGCTGAGCGAGCTGGGCTTCAAGGACTTCGCCGGATCGACCATAGTCCACAGCGTAGGCGGCTGGGCCGCCCTCGCCGGCATCATGGTCGTCGGGCCCAGGCTCGGCAAGTTCAAGAAAGAAGACGGACAGGCCCGGCCGACGCCGCCCTCCAACATCCTGGTGGTCACGCTGGGGGTCTTCATCCTCTGGTTCGGGTGGTTCGGCTTCAACGGCGGGTCGCAGCTCGCGCTGGGCAGCGCGGCCGACGTCGTGGCGATGAGCCACGTGCTGGTCAACACGAACCTGGCTGCGGCGGCCGGTGTCATGGCGGCACTGGCCGTTTCGCGGCGGATACTCGGGCGCATCGACCTGTTCGCTGGGCTGAACGGGGCGATCGCCGGGCTCGTCTCGATAACGGCCGCCCCCGACCTCGTCGACCACTACTGGGCAGTCGTCATCGGCGCAATCGGCGGCATCTTGTGCACGGCTGCCCTCAAGGGTATGGAGAAGCTGAAGCTGGACGACGTCGTCGGCGCCGTGCCCGCCCACCTGGTCGCCGGGATCTGGGGCACGCTGGCCGTCTGCATCGCCGCCGGCGGTGAAATCCACATCCAGCTTCTCGGCATCGTAGCCATCGGAGCGTTCACGTTCGTGGTCTCGTGGCTGCTCTGGAAGGCGATCGACCTCACGCTCGGCGCGCGCGTTGAACACAACGTGGAGCGCCTGGGGCAGGACGCCGGCGAGTTGGGCATCGAGGCATACCCCGAGTTCGTGCTCATGCCGGAGGAAGACTACGCCGACTGACGGACGCCCCTGATCAGCGAAGAGCCCGATCAGGGCGATCGGGCTCTTCCACTTCCCCCGCCCACAAGCTGCGCATCTCATCCGAGGTGCGCAGCAGCTCGTCGAGCCCGCCCTCGGCGGCCACGCGGCCGTTCTCCAGCACCACGATGTGGTCCGCCCTGCGGAAGGCCTCGCGCCGGTGTGACACGACAAGGCTGGTCACGCCGTCCAGCTCGGACACGCGCGACCATAGCCGCCGCTCCGTCTCGACGTCCAGTGCGCTGGAGACGTCGTCGAATACCAGCAGCTCGGGCGCCCTCACGAACATGCGCGCCGAGGCCGACCGCTGCACCTGGCCGCCCGACAGCCGGAGGCCCCGGGGACCGACGACCGTGTCCAACCCGTATTCCAACTCCTCCAGGTCGCGCTCCATCACGGCCGTCCTGACGGCGCCGTCCAGGTCGACTCTCGACTCGGGCAGGCCCAGGAGGATGTTCTGGCGCAGCTCCTCGCTGAACAGGCGCGGGGTCTGCGACACGTAGGCGCACCGGGGCGGCACGAAGATCTCGCCCGGCTCGTCGACCGCGACCCCGTTCCACCTGATCTCGCCGGACTGCCTGGGAAGCGAGCCCACGAGCGCCCGCAATAGCGTGCTCTTGCCGGAGCCGATGCGCCCCGTGACCACCGTGAAGCTGCCTCGCCGCAGGCCCAGGTCTACGTCGCGCACCCCCCGACCCGACCCCGGGTGCACGTAGGTCAGCCCGGTGACCTCCAGGGAGTAGAACCTGTCCGCGTCGGTCTTCAGCGTGAACGGCGCCTCCGGCATCCGCCCGAACAGGTAGCTGGGCCGTCTGCGCACGAGCTCGACCGGCTCCGCATCGGGCATCAGCTCGCGCAGCCGGTCCAGCGATACGTCGATCTGCCGGTACTGCATCAGCGTGCGGCCGATCTCGTGGGCCAGCCACTGCGTGTAGCCGAGATAGAAGACGAACAGCGACAGGTCGCCTACCGAGAAGCTCTCGGAGCCGAGCGACTGCGCCGCGGCTATCAGCACGAACCCGGTGCCGATGTTCTGGACATTGGAGAAGACCGCACCCAGGGTCTCGCCCAGCAGCGTGTCCTTGAGCGTCGTCCGCTTGCGCTCGGCGTTGAGCGCGTCGAAACGCTCCAGCACCCGCTCCTCAGCGTCCCCAACCTTGATCGCCTCCGCCGCTCCGAACATCTCCCCGATGAACCCGGTCACGTCGCCGGTCGCCTCCCGGCTCTCCTTCCGGTAGCGCTGGATCCGGCCGCGCGCCAGGTTGACGATGACTACTACGACGGCTATCGGTACGAAGACTCCGAACGTCATCACCACGTCGATGCGCGCCAAGATGAAGAGCGCCGTGGGCAGGAACAGGGAGAAGGCGACGAAGAACTTGAACTGCGACATGTAGTTCGCGACAAGCCCGGTGTCGTCCCGGAAGCGGCTGATGGCCTCGCCCGTCGAGCTCGGCAGCGAGCGGTGCGCCGGCAGCTCCATGAGGTAGGAGAATGCGTTGCGTTGCAGTATCGCGCCGATGCTGAAGTTGCTGTAGTCGTGGAGCACCACGCCGCCGAGGAACATGACAAAGGTCAACACGCCGATGGCGACCATGACGGCGCACAGCTCCCATATCCCGAGCCCGACACTCGCCTCGCCCGTTAGCTGGTCGAACACCTCCCGCTGGATGAGCCCGATCGCGTTCTCCAGCACCACGAGCCAGAAGACGACCGCCGCGAGCTCGGCGAGCATCGGCCACTTCAGGGCCCAGAATATGCGCAGCAGGGAGCGCCAGGCGCTCATGTCAGCACCTCGCCCGAGTCCGTCTTCAATAGCTGGTGAAAGCGGGAGCCGGGGTCCGAGGCCAGACGCGCCCGCTCTCCGTGCTCGACGATGCGCCCCTGCTCCAGCAGCAGGATGTCGTCGCACCGTTCGAGGGTCGCCAGCCGGTGCGCGATGACGATCATCGTGCGGCCCGCGGTCAGCCTGTCGACCGCGCGCTCGATCAGCCGCTCGGTGCCGGGATCGATGCGGGACGACGCCTCGTCGAGCACTACGACGCCAGGGTCCCTCAGGAACACGCGGGCGAACGCGAGTAGCTGCGCCTCGCCCGCCGACATGCTCGTCCCCTCCGGGCGCACGTGGCTGTCGAGCCCGTCCGGCAGCCCCCGGTACCAGTCTCCCAGGCCCAGCTCCTCGATGACCGCGACCAGGCGGCCGTCCGGGACGGAAGAGTCCAGCAGAGTCAGGTTGTCGCGCACCGTTCCCGCCAACAGCCGCACGTCCTGCGTCACGACGCCGACCCGGGCTCGCAGGTCCGCAAGCCGGGCGTCCCGGACGTCTCGGCCGTCCAGCAGCACGCGCCCCCGGTCGGGGTCGTATAGCCGGAACAGCAGCCTGGTTATCGTGGTCTTGCCGCTGCCGGTGCGCCCGACGAGGCCCAGCGTCCGGCCCGGCGCCAACTCGAACGCGACGTCCTGGAGCACCGGCTCGCCGGTACCGTACGAGAACGTCACGTCCTCGAAACGCACCCCCGGCGCGCCGTCGGGCAACGCGGTCCCGGGCCCGTCTAGCACCATGCGCTCGGTGCGAAGGAGGTCCGTTATCCGGATGACGCTCGCGGTGGCGCGCTGCAGGTTGTTCAGCTCCTGGGTGAAGCGTTCTATCGGCTGGAGGAGCATCCTCGTGTAGTGGACTATCAGGTAAACGGTGCCGATGGTGACGTGTCCGTTCAGGAACAGCCACGCGCCGATGCCTAGGGCGACCGCGTTGCCTGCCGCGAACGAGAACCACGTCGTGTTGAGCACCAGGCTGATCATCAGCGAGGCGATTAGATTCTTGCGGAACCAGTCCCTGATCCTGCGGTGGAACTCGAGCATGACGTGAGGGCGCGCGGCGCTGGCGCGGATGTCCTCCCTGCCGGCGAGCCGCTCCTCGACGAACCCGTAGGTCTGCGCGCTTGCCTCCCTCACGGCTCGGAACCGGTCGACGGCGAGGTTCCTCAGGCCGTACAGCGCGAACAGGACGGCAAGCGCGAAGGCCGTGAGCACAATGCCGGCCCGCCACTCTTCGCGGAACAGCATGACCAGCACGCCGACGAGCAGGATGCCGCTGCCGAGCACCTGCACGACGAACGTCGAGAAGAAGCCGCCGAGCTGCTCGGCGTCGCCGTCGACACGCTCGATCATCTCCCCCGGCGTGTGGCGGTTGTGGAACGACATGTCGAGGCGCAGGCAGTGCCGGGCGAGGTCTCCACGAAGGGCGTTCGTCGCCGTCCAGCCGACGCGGCCGCTCGTGTACGTCGCCACGACGTTGACCGCCTGCTGTGCGAGAGCGACTGCCGTGAACACCGCCGCGATGCCGACGAGGCGGTCGACGGCGCTCCCGGCGAGCGCCTCGTCGATGAAGTAGCGCAGTATCTGCGGCCCGGCCAGCTGCAGACCGATGTTTGCCAGGAGCGACACGGCGACCACCGCCACCAGCGGCTTCTGGGGGCGCAGGTACGTCCAGAGCAGACTCGCGTACACCCTCAACGGCACGCGTGTCCGCTGAGGAGATATCGCCTCCGTGGGTGCGGTAGTCATGCTCTGCCTGCCTTCGGTCCTCCGGGTGCTCAGCGCGGCCCGTAGATCGAGACGTGGCTCGTGCTCGATGCCGTGAACGCCGAGCGCCGCCAGTCGCTCCACCGGTGACGAAGCTCCATCCCGGCCAGCTTCGCCATCAGGTCCAGCTCCGACGGCCACGCGTAGCGGAGCTTGACCGGGTAGAGGCGCACCCCCTCTTCGGTGATGTACAGGTGCGAGGACGCCACGGTCTGTCCTACGGCATCGTGGCGCGACAGGTCGATGGACACGCGGTCGGTCTCCAGGACGCGCGTCTGGATGTTCTGACCCCGGACGAATCGCGTCAGGTCAGGGACGAAGACCTCGATCAGGAAGACGCCCCCGTCGCTCAGGCGGCGCGCGACGTTCGCGAAGCACCTGACCTGGGCTTCCTGGGTCAACAGGCCGAAGAAGGTGTTGAATACGACGTATACGAGCGAGAAACAACCGTCGGCATCCACCTCCGCGAAGTCGCCCTGGGTGACCGGTATCCCGGCGCCGCCCGGCTTACGCCGCATCTCGGCGACCATCGACTGCGAGACGTCGATGCCGTGGACGTCGGTCCCGCGGGCCGCGAGTGGCAGCGCGATCCGCCCGGTGCCTATCCCAAGCTCCAGCGCGCGGCCGCCGGCCGCCAGATCCTCCAGCACGTCCACGATCGGGTCGACGTGCTCCGCGGTGCTCAGACCGCCATACATCTCGTCGTACGCGTCCGCGATCCGGTCACCGTACGTCGACTCCCGAAAGTCCCTCATTGGTCCTCCTGCTGCCATTCTCATTCGACGCTCCTGGTCTCACTTCGCGACTGGTGCTCCCCACTCGGCCTCGGAAATCGGGTAAACGAAAAAAGCCTCCCGCGCCGGGGAGGCTCCTGGACGAAATGGTGAAAGTTAGAGTCCTAGGTCCTTCCCAACGCGAAATGCCCAAGGCCAAAGGCCATTGGGGCATTCCCGGTCGCGCTGCCTGCGAAGTTAACCATCAGACTCTCCCCCATCTCGGAGTGCGCGGCATCGTAGCACACGCCCATTTGCCCCGACAACCGGGACACGCGCCCGGGGCCGAAGGCCGCCGGTGCAGGCCCCTAGTCCCGCCAATCGAAGAAAATGCCCATCCAGCCCTGGGGGCCGGCGACGATGTCCTTGTACAGCCGGTCCGCCTCCTCAGGCTTGGCGACGTGGCTGATGAGGTGTTCGACCTTCAGGTCGCCGGTCGCGATCATCCGCATCACGGCGTTCCGGTCGCGGTTCGTGGTCCACGGGTAGTACTTGTGCGGCCGGTCTTCCTGCCAGTGCGAGCCGCGCAGGTCGATCTCCCGGACCAGCAGGTTGCGCAGACGCATCTGCAACTTGCCGTCCGTCGACCCCACCAGCACCACCTTGCCGGCGTACCTGGCCGAGTCGATGCAGTCGGACAGCACCTGTGCCACGCGGTTGGCGTGGAAGACCGTCTGCGCCCCGCCGCCGGTCATCTCTACGATCGCCTCTACGGGGTCGACAAATGACGCGTTGACGGTGTCGCTCGCGCCGCTGGTCCTCGACAGCGCCAATCTCTCCGTCTCCAGGTCGACGGCGATGATCGGATATGCCCCTGCGATCCGGCACATCGAGGCGATGAGCTGGCCGACGACCCCCTGCCCGAAAATCGCGACCGACTCGTCGGGCTGGAGCGACGCCCTCCGGACACCGTGGAGCGCCACGTCGCCGAGGCGGCTGAAGCACGCCTGCTCGTCCGTTATGTCGAACTCGATCTTCTGCACGGGGCGCCGGAAGGTCCGGTTCTCCGTCTGCTCGACGTTGACGACGAGGTGGGACGAGTGCCTGCCCAGGGCGAACACCCTGTCGCCCTCGCGGAACCCGGTGACGCCGGGGCCGACGGCCTGTATTCGTCCCACCGCCGTGTAGCCGGGAGAGTCGCGCGGCCCCACGAATCCCATCGGCAGCGTGTCGGCCCGTTCCGCTGATGCCGACGCCGCGGGACGGTCCATCGGCACACTCGCGTGGTCGGACGTCAGTGGCAGCAGGTAGCCCTTCTCGCTGCCGGCGCTGACCTGCGTGCGGCTGACCCGGACCATCACCTGGCCCGGTCCCGGGTCGGCGACCTCGAAGGCCTCGACCTCCACCCGCTTGCGGTCGATCACCCTGAGCCTTCGGCCTATCGGCATGTGTCTCTCCTTGCGGCGCTTCCGCCGTCGTCCTGGCGCTAGCCGCCTGGACCCGCCAGGCTGCGGACGTTGGCCGCGAGCTCGGCCGCGTGCTTGTACAGCGTGATCCAGTCGCCGTCCACCCCGATCCAGCTCGGCCCGAACTCCATCCAGTGCCGCGTCGTCTCCGGGTCGTAGCCGGTCGAGTGGCCGAACGGCATCCCCTTGCGCTTCGCGGCCCGGAGTATCTCCTCCACGGCGGCCACGACGTCGGGATGGTTCGCCTGGCCGAGCAGGCCCATCGACCCGGAGATGTCGCCCTGGCCGGGCACGATGCTGTCCACGCCCGGCACATCCAGGATCGCGTCGATCTCGGCCACCGCGTCGATGTGCTCGATCTGGAGGATGACCATCGTCTCCGCCGCGGCGTTCGCGAGGTAGTCGGCCTGGTCCCGGGCCCCGAACCGTATGCCGCGGGCGGGCCCGAAGCCGCGTATGCCCGCGGGCGGATAGCGGCAGGCCCGCACGGCGGCCTCGGCGTCCGCCAGGCTCTCGATCCTGGGCACGATAACCGCCGCGGGATGCAGCTCCAGGATCGGCTTGACGAGCGCCGGGTCGCGCGACGGCACGCGTATGAACGCCGCGATGTCCGTGCCGCGCGCGGCGCGCACGTGGCCCACGGCGTCCGTCAGGCTCATCGGCGAGTGCTCCAGGTCGATCCACACGAAGTCGAACCCGGCCTCGCCGTACAGCTCGGTCACCGCCGGGTCCATGAACTGGACCACGGTGCCGACGCACAGCTCGCCGCGCGACCACTTCGCCCTGATCTTGTCCGCGTTGTTCATCGTTCCTCCATGTTCAGGAGACCGGCTGCCGCTTGTCGCTCAGCCTGGCCATCAGCTCCCGGATCCGGCCCCGCTCGGCGGGAATCCCGTTCGCCATCATCTCGATTGTCAGCGCCTCGAACAGCTCCTCGTCCGCCCCTTCGGCCGTCGCTATCTCCTGCGCGTCGGCCCTGAGCCGGCGCTGGTCCGTGACACTCGTTTCCGCCTGCCATGAGCGAGGCGACGAGGCGGGCTGGCACCGCACGTCTATCGACAGGCGAATGACGTCCGAAGTGTTCGGCAGCGCCCAGTGCAGCATGTGGCTGTGGAAGACGATGACGTCCCCGACGCGGTAGTCGGTCGTCAGCCACGGCTCCGATATGGTCTCCTGTACGACGCCCTTCTGCTTGCGCCCCTTGAGGACGTACGAGTATACGTCGAGCTCGTCGTGCTCCCGCAGTCCCCGCTTGTGCGACCCCTCGGCCACCGCGAGTCCCCCGACCGACGTGTCGACCTCCATCAGCGGTATCCACAGTGTGCGAAAGTCCGGCGTGTGCCTGATGTAGAAGTGGTCCTGGTGCGGGGGCGAGCCGTGCTTCGCGTCGTGCGGCGTCGTGTAGCGGATGGTGCATCCCCTGAACATGAAGACCGGGCCGCCGAATACGCTTTCGGCGAAGGCCCGCGTCGTGTCGGTGTCCAGCAGCTTCGGGTAGTAGTCGAGCTCGTACAGCCGGTCGTCGTCCAGCTCCTCCAGGCTCTTGCCCGCCCAGACCGGCCGCGACGCTCCCGGCGCGACGAAGCCCTGCCGGCCCAGCTCGGCCACGAAGTCCGACCGGACCGCGCCAACCTCGCCAGCGTCCAGCACGCCGCGGAAGAAGAGATAGCCCAGGCGCTCGAACGCCTCGTCCAGGCCGTCGGTGTCTCCAAGGAGGTCGTTAGCGACCTCGAGCTGGCCATACTCCCTCATGGTGGTCACACCGTGCGGTAGGCCGCCCTGACGTCGACGGCGCGCCCGGCGCTCGCCGACTCGTACGCCGCCTCGATCAGCCGGTGCGTGGTCACCGCGTCCTCCCAATCGGGGCTGTAGTCACCGCCGGATACGACCGCCTCCAGGAAGCCGCGAAGCTGCACCTCGAAGGGGTCTTCGGGTTGCAGCGGCACGCTCTCCCATCCCTCGTCGAAGCCGCGTTGCACGCGGGTCGGGTCGTAGCTGAAGTCGGCCGTGCCCGCCGCGTCCTGGAACAGCAGCTCGTTGAAGCTGCACGCGACGCTCCCCTTCTCGCCGTCCACCTCGAAGAACGGCACCTCCTCGTGCTTGCGCCGCACCCAGCTCGCGAAAACGTCGGCGATCGCGCCCGAGGCGAACCTCATCGTGACCGCCGCGGCGTCCTCGACCTCGACCTGGAACCGGGCGCCGTCCTCGTCTACACGCTCTGGAAACATCGTCGCCATCTCGCAGGAGACGCGGTCTATCGGCCCCAGGATGTGCGACAGCAGGTCGAAGAAGTGGGCCATCATGTCGTGGACGATGCCGCCGCCGGACTCCTCCTTCCGGTAGAACCACGCCGGCCGGTTGGACGTCTCGGGGCCGACGAAGTACCCGAAGACGACCCGCGCGTGGAATATCCGGCCCAGGTCGCCTCGCCGGATCATCTCCCGGAGCTTCGCCGGCCCGGCCTGGAAGCGCATGTTCTGCACGATGCCGTGCCGGACGCCGGCGTCTCGCGCGACGGCCAACAGCGACTCCGCCTCCGCCGCGTCCATCGCCAGCGGCTTGTCGGTGAAGCAGTGCTTGCCCTGGGCTATGGCGCTGCTCAGCGGGCCGTAGTGCAGCGAGTTCACCAGGCAGTTGTCTACAACGTCGACGCGGCCGATCAACTCGTCCATGTCGAGCACCGCGAAGTCGGGCGCGTAGTCCCGGACGCACTCCTCGACCCTGTCGGGATTCCGGCCGTAGACGCCGAACCTGACGGGCCACGACTCGCCGTCCACGACGACGCCCGTCCTGCGCATGTTCGCGAGCGCGTTGAGGTGCAGCCGCCCCATGCGGCCCGTGCCCAGCACGCCCACGGTCAGCCCCCTGGATGCGTCCAACGCCATAGTCAGCCGTCCTCGCCGGAGATCGTCGGGCGACAGTATACGACGTATCGCCGCCAGCACGGTATCCGGAACGAGCCCCTGTCCGCTCACCCATCGCGACGCCGCGCCAGCCGAAGCGGTGTGGTAACATACCGCGCATCCCAGCGCAGGCAGCCGATTCGATGGCCCTCTTCCGACCGCTTACGCATATCCCCACCGTCGTGGCCCTTTGCCACGACCCCATGGCGTACGGGAGGACCTAGCGCTCAACTCTTTATCTCGCTTTTTGGAAGGGCCTCCCATCGCGGAGGCCCTTTTCTATTTCACGGAGTAGCCGCCAGCTCACCAGACGATGCTGACTTCGACCAGGCTCTACATAGCTCTCCTGGGCGAATACCTGAGGCCGCACCGGTTCAGGGTGGCGCTGCTCGCCTTCGTGATCGTGAGCGCGACCGGGCTGCAGCTCGCCGCGCCCCAGTTCATTCGCCGGTTCTTCGACGCGGCCAGGAGAACGGCGACCTGTCCCCGCTGTACGTCGCGGCGGCGCTCTACCTGGGCGTCGGCCTGTTCGGACGGGCCATGTCCGCCGTCAGCCACTACCTGAGCGCCGACGTCGGCTGGCGGACGACGAACCGGCTGCGCTCCGACCTGACCCGCCACGTCCTCAAGCTCGACGCCTCGTTCCACAACGACCATCCGCCGGGCGAGCTTATCGAGCGCATCGACGGCGACGTGGATCGACTGGCGGGCTTCTTCTCGCAGATGTCGATCGTCGTCATAGGCGGCGCGCTGATGGTCGTCGGCGTGCTGACGATCGCCTGGATGGAGGACTGGCGCTACGGCCTGATCCTGCTGGGCGGCGCGCTGCTCGACGTGACGCTGCGCCCGTGGCTGCTCCGCCTCAGCGTGCCGTGGTGGCGCAGGGAGAGCGAGGCGAGGGCCCGGCTGTACGGCTTCTTGGAGGAGAGGTTGTCGGGCATCGAGGACATCCAGTCCAACGGCGCGGCTGGCTACACGATGCGCCGCTTCCGGCAAGTGATGCGCAGCAGGTTCTGGTCGAACGTGAAGGCGCTCTGCGTCGTGAACGTGGTCGCCGCCGCCGGATACACGTCCAGCCTCGTCTTCTACACCGCGCTCTTGGCAGCGGGCATATACCTGGTGCAGGCCGACGCCATCACGCTGGGGACGGCCTACCTCATGTACCACTACTGGGAGATGAAGGGCGCCCCCATCAGGCGCATCATGTGGCAGCTCGAAGACCTGCAGCGCGCCCGCGTGAGCATCGAGCGTGTCAAGGAGCTCCTGGAGACGGAGTCCGCCGTCAAGGACGGTCCGCTCGGGATCGAGGCGTCCGAAAGGCCCGCAGTAGCGTTCGACCGCGTCTCGTTCAGGTACCACGCCGAGGCCAACGCGCTCGACGAGGTGTCGTTCAGACTCGAACCCGGGACGACGCTGGGACTGCTCGGCCGCACCGGCAGCGGCAAGACGACGATGGCCCGGCTGCTGCTGCGGCTCTACGACCCGACCGAGGGCGCGGTGCGGCTGGACGACTTCGACATAAGGCAGGCTTCCGTCGCGGACCTCCGCGGCCGCGTTGGACTCGTCACGCAGGAGGTGCAGCTCTTCCAGGCCTCGGTCCGCGACAACCTGAACCTGTTCGGCGCGGGCGCGAGCGACGACCGCATCATCGAGACCCTCGGACTGCTCGGACTGGACGCCTGGCGCCGCTCGCTGCCCGACGGCCTGGACACCGAGCTGGCCCCGGGCGGCGGGCAGCTTTCGGCCGGGGAGGCGCAGATGCTCGCCTTCTGCCGCGTCTTCCTGAAGGACCCCGACGTCGTCGTGCTCGACGAGGCGTCGTCCCGGCTCGACCCGGCCACGGAGCGGATGATCGACCGCGGAGTCCAAACGCTGCTGAGGAACCGCACAGCGGTCGTCATCGCACACCGGCTGTCCACGGTAGACCGCGTGGACGAGATCATGATCCTGGAGGGCGGCCGCGTACAGGAGCACGGCGCCCGCGACGCGCTCGCGGCAGACCCGTCGTCGCGCTTCTCCCGGCTGCTGAGGACCGGCATGGAGGAGGTGCTAGCGTGAACGTGTGGCCCTACTTCTGGCGGCTGGCCAGGGCCAACCTGGGCCTGTACGCGGTGACCGCGGTGGCCTTCACGGGCGCGCTGGGGCTGCCCGTCGTCGCCGCGCTCCTGCTGCGCGAGTTGTTCGACTCGCTCACGGGCGAGGCCGCCCTGGAGATCAGCGTCTGGACGATTCTCGCGCTGAAGATAGGTGTGGACGCGTTCCATCTCTCCGTGGTTCAGACCGCCTCGCAGATATCGGAGGACGTGCTCGGCTCGATGCTGGAGACGAGGCTGCAGACGAACCTGTTCAAGAGCGTGGTCGAGGGCAGGCCACGCCAGGGCGGCCCCAGCGCCGGCGACGCGATCAACCGCTTCCGGGACGACGTTGGGGCTATCGTGGAGCCGCTGACCGTGCCGCCGTTCCTGGTCGGCTACGTCGTGGTGATGGCCGCCACCTTCTACGTGATGTACCAGGTCAGCCCGCTGGTCGCGTCGGTCGTCTTCCTGCCGAGCGTCGCGGTGGTGGTCGTGACGAGGACCCTGCGCGGCTGGGTCCGGTCGTACCGTGAGGCGGCACGCGGCGCCACGAGCAGGATGTCCGGCTCGCTCGGCGAGATCCTCGGCGCCGTCCAGGCCATACAGGTCGGCAATGCCGAGTCGGACGCGGTCGAGCACTTCGACCGTCTCGGCGAGCGGCGGCGGAAGGCATCGCTGAAGGAGGCCGTGCTGGACGCCGGCATCGGTTCGTTCGGCCAGAGCACGCTGACGCTGACGATCGGTGTGCTGCTGCTCTCGGCCGCCCACCTGACGATAGAGGGCTCGTTCACGCTCGGAGACTTCGCGTTGCTGGTCGGGGTGGTGCAGGCCGGTTACATCGCACACTTCCCGACTCTGCTGGGCGAACAGATCGCGAACCTCCAGAGAGCCAGGATCTCCTTCAGGAGGATGGCGGAGCTGGTAGACGAGGACGCGGCGCAAGACCTCGTGCGAAACGAGCCTCTCCGCCTGCGTGGGCCGCTCAACGATGCGCCCCCCGCCGCGAAGACGGACGCCCATCGGCTCGGCAGCCTCCGCCTCGACGGGCTGACGTCCATCCACCCGGAGACGGGGCGCGGCGTGTCCGAGATCACCCTGCACGTCCCTCGCGGTTCGTTCACGGTGATCACCGGCCGCATCGGGTCCGGCAAGACCACCCTGCTCAGGGCGATGCTCGGACTTGTGCCGGCCAACGCGGGAGAGGTGCTGTGGAACGGCGAGCGTATCGACGATCCTCGGACGTTCCTCGTGCCGCCGCGCTGCGCATACACGCCGCAGGTACCAAGGCTCTTCAGCGACACCCTGCGGGACAACATCCTCATGGGCCTGCCGGAGAGCGAGGTCGACCTCGAGGCCGCCGTCCGCCTCGGGGTCATGGAGCAGGACATAGAGCAACTCGAAAGCGGCCTGGACACCCTCGTCGGGCCGCGGGGCGTCCGGCTCTCCGGCGGACAGGTGCAGCGTACCGCCGCCGCCCGCATGTTCGTCAGGCAGCCGGAGATGCTCGTCTTCGACGACCTGTCGAGCGCCCTGGACGTCGAGACCGAGCGGCAACTCTGGGAGCGACTGTTCGAGGTGCCCGACGCGACGGCGCTGGTCGTGTCCCACCGCCGCGCCGCATACCGCCGCGCGGACCACATCGTCGTGCTCAAGGAGGGCAGGATCGAGGCCCAGGGCAAGCTCGACGACCTGCTGCGCACCTCCGAGGAGATGCAGCGCCTCTGGGCAGGCGACGTGGGAGACCCGAGCACGGCCGCGGCCAACGACGGCAGCGAAGTCCAGGATATGGAGCGCATGACATGACCGAGCCCACCGAGATCAGGACCGACCGGCTGCGCCTGAGGCCGTTCAGCCTGTCCGACATAGACGACGTGCTCAAGTACGGCAGCGACCCGGAGTGGGCCGCCTTCTACGATCGTCCCTACGACCGAGACGAGGCCGAGGACATGGTGGCCCGAGCGGTGGCCACGTCGTGGGACGAGCACCCGTGGTTCGCGCTGGAGCTAGACGGCAAGGTCATAGGCACGGCCCTGTTGAGCCTCGAACGGCGGGACATCGCCAACCTGGGCTATGACGTGGCGAGGCCGCACTGGGGCAAGGGACTTGCTACGGAGGCGGCGCGCGCCACCGTCGACTGGGGTTTCCGGGAGATGCCGCTGATCAAGGTGGCGGCGTTCACCAACCCCCGGAACCGGCAATCGTGGCGCGTGATGGAGAAGATCGGGATGGCGCGAGAGGGACTGCTGCGCCGCGGACAGAGAGGAGACCTCTTCGCCTACGGCGTGCTCCGCGAGGACTGGACGAGCGCCGACGGCCCCCTGCCGCCGGCGCCCCCGCCTGCCGAGCAGCACGCAGCGGCGATACCCGAGCTGCGGACGAAGAGACTCGTGCTGCGCCGCTTCGGGCCGGGCGACGTGGACGACGTGTTCGACTACGCCCGGGACCCGGAGTGGGCGGAGTACCTTCTCACGGCCGTGCCACAGCCGTACACGCGGCGGAACGCCGAGGAGTTCGTCGCGCGCCAGATGCGAGCTCCGGCGGAACAAGGGCCTGTCTGGGCGATGGTGCTGGACGGGACGGTCGTAGGCGGCATCGGCCTCGGCGTCGACGCGCGGCACGACACCGGCGAGCTGTCCTACGGCCTCGGACGCGCCTACTGGGGTCGCGGCCTGATGCCGGAGGCTGCGGGCGCCGTCATCGACTGGGGCTTCGGAGAGCGGGCGCTCGCGAGGATATCCGCGAGGGCCGATCTCCGAAACCGGCGTTCGTGGCGTGTCATGGAGAAGCTGGGCATGACGCGCGAGGGACTCCTTCGGAGCCAGGTGAAGGGAATCCGCCCCGGCTACCCCAGATCGGACGACGTCCACTACGGGCTGCTGCGCGAAGAGTGGGAGTCCGGCGCAGACAGCACGCCCGCTCTGGACACAGAAGGCGGCCGCGATGCTTAAGGCCACGGACATGCGGCGGAAGATCGCCGCGGAGCTGAAGGGACAGTCGGAGGCCGAGCAGATACGCATCATCGAGGGCTACGTCTCGGACTGGCCGACGAACCTGCGGGGCGAGTACGTCGAGATGCGGCGCCACCTGGTCCAACGCCTCGAGAAGCTGCGCACCAGCAGCCGCGTCACGGCCTCCATCGGCGCCACGTCTGACGACCCGTTCGTCATCGCCAGGACCGGCCACCTGACCGCGGTCCTGGTAGGGCTGCCGAACGCGGGCAAGTCCTACGTCTTCCACCGGCTCGGCGGCCCCGCGGCAGGCATCGCCAACTACCCGTTCTCCACGACGGTGCCGACGACCCACCTGGCCACGTTGGACAACCTGAGCATCCAGGTCGTCGACCTGCCGCCCATCATCGAAGACGCGGTCGACGGCCTGCCATACGGCGAGAAGCTGCGCACGATCGTAGTTCAGGCGGACGTGGTCTGCGTCGTGCTGGATGCATCCGGCGACATCGAGTCACAGGAGCTCGTCCTCGCTGATGAGCTCGACGCCCTCGGCGTCGAGCCGACGACTCCGCTGGTCCTGCTTGGCAACCGGGCATCCGAAGTGGTCGAGTCCGACGATGCTTCCGGAGTCCTGACCGGAACCCGGGTGCGCCTGCGGACGGACCGCGACTTCGACGGAGTGCTGCCCAGCATCGCCAGGGCGGGTGGGTACATCCTCACGCTTGGCAAGCCGCCGGGACAGCCGGCGGACGAAGCTGGAAGACTGTGGGTCAGACGCGGGTCGAAGGTCGAAGACCTGGCCTCCGCCGTCCACAAAGACCTTGCGCGGCGGCTGACCGGCGCCCGCGTGTGGGGCGCATCCGCCAGGCAGCCGGGCCAGACCGTGTCCACCTACCACGTCCTGGCCGACGGTGACATGGTGGAACTGCTGACGCGCTGATATCCCGTCCCGCCCCACAATCGCCGGTGGCGCATTCTCGGGCGACGTGAGATGATGCGGGACACCGTTCGCCGGAGGGTGTCATGAAGACGCTGCGACCGCTGTCCGATGACCAGATGGAGCAGTTCAGGACGTTCGGGTTCCTGGCGTTTCCGGGGCTGCTGGCGGACTGCGTCGACCGCATCATCGAGGAGTTCGAGGCGATCTGGGCCGCCCACGGCGGCGGCCACCACGGCCAGGAGCACGACGGCACCGCCCGGTCGGCGATACTGCCGTTCCCGGACAGGAGCGAGTACCTGAGCTCGCTGCTGGACGACCCGCGGATACACGACGTGGCGTCGAGCATCTGCGGCGCGGACTTCAACTACACGAGCGGCGACGGCAACCTGTACGTCGGCGACACCCACTGGCACTCCGACGGCTACGGCGCCCGGCCCGTGCTCAGCATCAAGATGGCCTTCTACCTCGATCCGACCACCAGGGACACCGGCGCGCTGCGGGTGATCCCCGGCAGCCACCGCGTCGGGGAGCCGTTCGCCGACGCGCTGGAGCGCCACCTGCGCAACGGCGGTTTTGGCATCGACCCGGCCACCGTCCCCTCTTGCGCGCTCGAGACGCAGCCGGGCGACCTGCTCGTGTTCGACCACAGCATCAAGCACGCGTCCTTCGGCGGGTCGGGGCGAAGGCGCATGTACACGATGAACTTCTCCGAGCGCTACCCGGAGGACAGGCTGCCGGAGCTGCGCGAGGTCCTCGGCAGGGAGGCCCGGTTCTGGATCGACCGCATCCACGGCGAGGCGATGGTCAGGACCGCGAGCCCGGAGCGGATGGCCCACCTGCGGCAGATCAGGGAGAACGACACGCACCTCGGCGAGCTGGCCCGCGAGCTCAAGAAGACGATGAAGGAGCCCGCACGCGGGTAGGAGGCGCTTGGGTGACTCCGTCAGGGTGGGCGGGCGCAGGTCGTTCCCGTGGAGACGGGACCCAACCCGCGGCCCCACCCTGGATTCCCGCCCCCGTTTCCACGAGGGCAGGCTCTTCGCGGGAACGACGGCTATGCAAGGGTCTCCCGTCGCAGGCGGGAACGAGTGGGCCGCGGGACCGGCGGTTATGCGACGGTCTGCGGATAGCCGGCGCAGTACGATCACGGGAACGTCGGACTTCAGGAGGGGAACCATATGAAGACCTACAAGGCCGCGGTCATTGGATGCAGCAGGATGGGCGGGTTCATCGACAACGAGATCGCGCCGGGCGACCTCGCCAGCCCGCTTCCCTACTCTCACGCCGCGTGCTACGAGGCGTGCGAGCGGACGGAGCTGGTCGCGTGCGCCGACCTGCGCGAGGACGTGATGGCCGGGTTCGGCGAACGGTACGGCATCCCGAAGGAGCGGCAATACACCGACTACCGGGAGCTGATCGACCGGGAGCGGCCCGACATCGTCAGCGCGGCCACGCAGCCCGAGGAGCGCGCCGGAATCATCATCCACGCCGTAGAGAACGGCGCGAAGGCGATATGGGCCGAGAAGGCGCTGTGCGCCAGCCTCCAGGACGCCGACTCCATCGTCGAGGCGGTCGAGCGCAACGGCGCGGTCCTGAACATGGGGACGCAGAAGCGGTTTCATCCCGGATTCGACGTTGTGAAGCGCGTGATCGGCAGCGGCGAGCTGGGCGCCCTGCAGACGATGGTCATCTACAACAACTTCGCGCTGTGGGACGGCTCCAGCCACTACTTCGACGTCGTGAAGCTACTCAACGACGACGGCCCGGTCGCGTGGATACAGGGCCACGTGCCCGGCGGCCTCCGCGGCTTCACCCACGGCACCGACTATGATGACTTCGAGGGCGACGTCGTCCCCGGCGACCCGTCGTCGCACGGAATCATCCAGTTCCGTAACGGCGTCGTCGCCTACGCGCTGCTCACGGGCCGCGGAGCGGACTACGACATAGTCTGCGAGCGGGGGACGATGTCGTACATCGACCACGGCCGCATATGGCAGATGCGCAGGCAGACCCACGACGCCTACGGCACCGATGTCTCCGAGTTCGTGCCGTTCCCGGAATTCGAGCCAGCAAGCCCGTCGCTGCGGCTGCTGGAGGACCTGGTGCGCTCGCTCGATACCGGTGAGCCGGCCCGCGGCGGGGTGCGGCTGGCCCGGGACATCACCGAGATGATCGTGGCCTTCCTCGTGTCGCACCAGCGCGGCGGCGCGAGGGTCGAGCTGCCGCTGAAAGACGTACGGCTGCGCCACCGGCGGCTGAGGGCCCCCAAGCAGCCGTCCTACGCGCCCAGGCACGCCAGGACGAAGTAACGGCTCACAGCACCATGGCAGTCCACGACAGACGCCCCCACAACCCGTTCACCCCGATGTGTCGAGGAGCGAACGGCCAATCCAGGGCGAGAGCAGCGACCGCGGAGGATCGGTTCATCGCAGCTCCCCACAACCCGTTCACCCCGAGTAGCCGGGACGCTTCGTCCGGGCGTATCGAGGGGCGTTGACGACCCGTCGGAAGAGTCGCCGGAGAGGACCAACAATGAGCACCGACACGCCCTACAGGTTCAAGGTCGGAATGTGCCTGCAGGCGGGCATGCCGTTCGGGCGGGCGGTAGCCCTCGCCCGCGAGACGGGCGTCAGCTACGGCTGGTTCGACATCGACTTCGCGGTCGACGGCGTGGGCGATGGCGGCGTGGACGCCGTCGGCGATCTGCTGGCGCGAAACGGTATCGAGCCGTTCCTGGTAGGCAACAACGTCTTCTCCCGGATCACCCTGATTGACCTGGACGCCGACAGACCGCTCGACCACCCCGAACTGCGCCGCGACGTCGGCCGGCTGGTCGAGGCGATGGAGGCCGCCGTCCGCCTGGGCGTGGGCGCGGTGATCACCCACGGGTTCCTGTGGCCCGGCAACTGGTCGATGTGGCCGATGCGGTGGCTGACCGGGGGCGGCGTGATCGCCGAGGCCGACATGATGAGGCTGGTCAGGGTCTACGAGATCGCGCTGGAGTACTCAGAACGGTACGACTTGGACCTCGTCGTCGGCAACCTGCCATGGGGCTACACGGCGTCTACGACGAACTTCCGACTGCTCGCCGAGCGCATCGGGTCACCGAGGCTGAAGTTCATGTGGCACCCGTCGGACAACCTGACCTGCGGCGAGTGGGACCCGGCAACCGCCGGCTTCCGCAACGTCAGGCCCTACCTGCACTCGCTGCACGTCAAGGACCTGCACGTCCGGCCGACGGACGGCATCCACCGGCAGAACAAGGACACCGACTACAGGCCCATCGGCGAGGGCGACGTCGACTACCCGGCGATCCTGCGCTCGATGCGGGACACGCGGTCGGACGCTGTGCTGGCCGTGTACGGCCACTTCATCCCGGAGGGTGGCACCCACGAGGACGCCATGCGCATCAACATCGCGAACATGCAGCGCATGGTCGCGGAGGTAGAGGCCGAGTAGCTGGGCGCTCTGGCACGCTGATCGACGCGGGCGACCCTACAGCCGAAGCATCCTGTCGCGTGGTTCGATGCCCTACAGGTCTTCCAGCGTGTCCTTGCTGTTGGCCTCCGCGGCTGCAGCGAGCAGGAAGTCCAGCCTTCCTTCCTCTGAGTCCGCTTCGATCTGCCTGTCCCACTGCTCCCAGTCGTACTCGTCGACCCAGCGCTTCAGGCGAGCGTAGTCGGCCCTTGGAAGACTCATGATGGCCTGCTGGATCTCCTCAATGTTCGTTGTCATTGCTGCCCTCAACCGGGAATCAGAACCTGGCGCGCAGTCGCCTCGACCTCCGCGACGTGCAAGCCCCGCCGCCACCCCAGACCCCTCTCTCCGTTCGGGGCGACAACAGGGGCGTCGGAACTGCGCCATCGGCTGCCCGTCAACGGGGGATGATGGGGAGGATGAGGTGGGACGGGCGGGTGGCGTCGTGGTAGATGGTCTGGTCGGCCTTTTGCATCTCGGCGTCGAAGCCTGGGCGGTTGCCGGTGTTCAGGTTGCGCTCGAACCGCGGGAAGTTGCTGCTCGACACCTCCAGCCGGATGCGGTGGCCGGCCTTGAACACGTTGCTCGTCTCCCAGATCTCCACGGTCAGCTCGTAGACCTGGCCGGGCGTGATGAGGCTCGTCTCCTCGATCGAGTCCCGGTAGCGCACGCCGAGCAGGCCCTCGGTGATGTTGATGGCGCGTCCGTCGGGGTGCACGTCCACCAGCGTGCCGGTGAAGTCGGTGTCCGGCGCGCTCGATGAGGCGAACAGCTTGAGCTGGATGGGCCCGGTCACCTCCACGTCGCGTTCCAGCGGCTCGGTGGTGTAGACGAGGACGTCGGCGCGCTGCTCGGGCAGGCGCCGGTCCTGGGGCCCGCCGACCGTCGCCTCGATGGCCATGATCTGGCCACCGAGCGTCCATACCGGGTCGTCGGGGTCGTAGGTGTACCTGTCGGGCGGCTCCTCGGATGGCGGCTCGGTCGACAGCGCGCCGTCGCCGTTCAGGGTGTTGGCCGCGCCGCCGCTGTGGAGGTAGTAGTTGGTGTACTCAGTGCGGGCCAGCGGCCACTCGTTCTCCGAGCGCCAGACGTTCTCGCCCATCACGAAGATGCGGACCGGCGGCTCGTTGTCGATGCCGTTGTCGATCCCCTTGAGCCTGCGGTCGTTCCAGCGTATCTGCTCGCCGTGGAAGTCCATCCAGGCGTCGGGGCCGAAGTCGACGCCGCCGGGCGCGGGCTCGCCGACGGGGCCGTGGAGCCAGGGGCCGACGAGCAGCTTGCTCAGCCGCCGGGCGTCTTCCGTACGCGCTTCCTGCGACCAACCCCGGTAGAGCTTGAACCCCTCGCGGACCAGGTTGTCGTACCAGCCGGTGACGATGTAGGCGGGCGTCTCGATCTCGCCGTACTTGAAGCGCAGGCTGTAGCCCTTCCAAAAGTCGTCGAACGTGTCGTGCTCGATGACCGACCGGTAGAACGGGAGGTCGGTCATGTCGTCGATGGCCGAGATCAGCGGCAGCCGGCGGTAGAACGCCTCGGAGTCGACGAGGCTCCTGGGGCCGCGCTGCATGGTGCGGCCCGCCATGTTGATGAAGTTCATGGCGACGTGGAGCTGGAGCGGGCCGTCGATGCGCCAGTGCCCGAAGTTGTCCTGCTGCGACACGGTGGGCACCATCGCCTTCAGGTACTTGCTCCGCAGCGGCGCCGTCAGCGACTGCGTGTAGCCGACGTAGGAGCCGCCGAACATGCCGATGTTGCCGTCGCACCACGGCTGGGCGCCGATCCACTCCTGCGTGTCGTAGCCGTCCTCCGGCTCCTGGTAGTAGGGGTCGAACTCGCCGTAGGAGTCGAACCGGCCGCGGCAGTCCTGCATGACGACGGCGTAGCCGGCGTCCAGAAATCGCTTGCAGGACGCCATGTTGTTCTCGCTCTGGTTGTCGTAGATGGTGCGCACCAGCAGCGTCGGGAACGGCCCGCCCTCCGCAGGCAGGTAGACGTCGGTAGATAGCTCGACGCCGTCGCGGGCCTTGACCCTGACGTCGATCATGATCCGGTAGGGCTGGGAGAAGGCGAAGCGCGAGGTGCTCATCTTGTTGGGCCTCCAGGATAGAGGATCGGACTTGTCGGGCTACTGTATCTCAAATCGGGGGCGACAGTCAGCCGCGAATCGAGGCCCAATCGGCGAGTCAGGTCATGGTTCTCCGCTGACAACTGCCCCATTCTGTTCCATTGTGTTCCATTGCTATCTGGGCGGTGGAACAGTTTGCCGGAAAATGGAACAGGTGGTGTTCCACGCGTCGTATCTGGAACGGAACACCGCGGAACAGAATGGAACAGGGATGTTCCATAGTGGATAGTTGGGGCCCGGGGTTTGTCGTTGTCACGCGGGGAGGATAGCACGGATGTGCTGGCCGATGCAACCGAGTCTGCTTCGGGTAACTGTTCAGAGTAGATGAGGCGGAACGTCTGAACCAGGCTTCTTGGGATTGTGGTGATGGGGATGATTGGGGGCTGAGCCTCGCCCGCTCTTCATGGCGGCCTCTCGATACACCCCGACGAAGCGTCGGGGCACTCGGGCCGAACGGGTTGTGTGTCCCTCAGCTCAGAACAGTTGCTTCAGAGCGCAAGCCCCGGCGCGACGCTGGGTGTACGATCTGTGCGACCGGGGCTACGGGCTCAGGCCCAACAGCTCGATCGCGTTGAGTCCGAGGATCTTGCGCTTGTCGTCTTCGGCTATGTTCGCGGTGGCGATGCAGGCCACCTGGTGGCGCGCGTCGAAGACAGGCATGTCCGACCCGTAGAGCACGCGGTCGGCGCCGACCTCGGCGACCGCCCGCTCGAACGCCCCGGCCGGCGCGGCGCGCGCCGCGGTCTCCAGGTAGACGTTGGGGACGTCGCGCGCCGTTTCTATCGCGTCCCACCTGTTTCCCGCTCCCGCATGCGCGAGCACCCATACGACGTTGGGGAAGCGCTCGTGCAGCGCCCTGTACCTGTCGGGCAGGTGGAGGTCCCTGGGGTCGAAGGGATACGAGGCGTGGTGCAGGATGGCGATGCCGCGGTCGTCGCAGAACTCGTACGTCGGGAAGTAGACAGGATCGTCGTGGGCGCGTCCCAGGAAGTCGGCGTATATCTTCAGGAACTTCGCGCCAAGCTCGTCGAAGCAGCGCTCCAGCTCGGCTACCGCCTCGTCGGCGTAGTGCGGCGTCACGAAGGCGACTGGGACGAATCGGTCCGGGTGTTGCTCGACGAAGCTGGCGACCAGGTCGTTGCCGCGCCTCGCGTCGCCGTGTATCGCGCCGTTGATGCAGGCGCGGTCTACGCCCGCGGCGTCCAGCACCCGCAGGTACAGGTCGGGCTTCGCGGGCAGCCCGGCGCGGCCCATGCTTCCGACGTGGAAGTGGAAGTCGACGACAGGGGTGTTCATGACTGCTCCATCCCGAGCAGGCGCTCGAGGTTCCCGCCGCAGATTTTCCGCAGCGTCGACTCGCTGAGCCCACAGTGGTGGAGCTCGTACAGGTGCGGCGACATAGGGGCCTCCGGGAAGCGCGAGCCGAACAGGATGCGGTCCTCTCCGATGGCGTCCAGTGCCATCGCGATGCCGTCCGGCACCACATAGCCCGAAAGCTCCAGGTAGAGGTTCGGGACGCTCTTGAGAAGCAGGAAGACCCATGGGAAGTCCTCGTCGCCGAAGTCGCACAGCACCGCGTCGAGGTCCGGGTGAGCCGTCAGCGTGTCGTGCACCTCCGTGGCGTCGAGGTTCCTGGCCCTGCCGTAGCTCCTGTCGTAGTGGGTAGAGTAGTCCACCGGCAGCCACAGCGGCATGCGCCTGGATGTCATCCAGTCGAGCCACGGCTTGACGGCCCAGTCCCGGAACGCGTACTTGTACAGCGCCGGCAGCATCCGGACCGACCGGATGCCGTTGTCCTCGACCGAGCGGGCGAACCTGTCGAGGTCGTCGAACGCGCTCGCTACGAACTGCGGGACGAGGCTGGGATGGCCGGCGACCGTCTCGAGAAGAATCTCGTTGCCCTCCTCGGGGTCCCAGTAGGTGGCGTGCGGCGAGTACACGAGCGCCCGGCCGATGCCGGCGCGCTCCATCGCGGCCAGCGTGCCCTCGACAGTGTCGACGGCGACGCGCTTGTCGTGCCGCCTGCCGACGCAGACGTTGGCGTCGAACACCGGCACGCTCGGGCGGAAGTTCAGGTCGACGTGTCCCATCTGTCCTTCACCTTCACCCCAACCCTCTCCCAATCAAGGGAGAGGGGGAAAGAACAACTCTCACCCCGCCCTCTGCCGTCGGGAGAGAGGGAGGAAATCACCCTCACCCCAACCCTCTCCCGTCAAGGGAGAGGGGGAAAGAACACTCTCACCCCGCCCTCTGCCGTCGGGAGAGAGGGAGGAAATCACCCTCACCCCAGCCCTCTCCCGTCGAGGAAGAGGGGTAAAGAACACTCTCACCCCGCCCTCTGCCGTCAGGAGAGAGGGAGGAAATCACCCTCACCCCAACCCTCTCCCGTCAAGGGAGAGGGGGAAAATCACGCTCGCTCCGGCCCTCTCACATCCAAGCTGGAGGGGGTATTGCCCCACTACGACGCGGTCCCGTAGCGTTCCGCGAAGCTCCGCGGGAAGGCTGCCGTCTTCGCCAGCACGTAGCCGGGCTCGATTCTCCGGGTCGTGTCCGCCCAGGCCGACTCGAACATGAACAGCCCCTTGTAGTCGATGTCGCGGAACGCCTCGAATATCTCGTCCCACTGGATGTCGCCGTCCATCGGAGCGAGGTGGTCCGTCTCCCTGAAGTCGTGCAGGTGGAGGTGGATCAGCCTGTGGCCGCAGAAGGCCATCGTCTGCCGGGCCGCCCCCGGTATCGTCAACGGGTTCATGCCGTCGGCGTCTCGCGTGTGCCCTACGTCGACGATCATGCCGAAGCGGTCCGAGCCTACCCTGTCGACGACGTCGGCGAAGTCCCGCAGGTCCTTGCCGTTCTCGACCGCGAGCCGTATCGTCGAGCCCTGCGTCTGCTCGAGCACGTCGACGACCGACCGCTCGGCCTGCCCGTCAGTGCCGAAGTGGAAGACGATGACGCCCGCGCCCAGCTCCTCGGCGACCCGCGTGGCGTCGACCCCGTCGCGTACCGCTGTCCTGCGCTGATTCTCGTCCGCGGCGGCGTAGGGTCGGTTGGGCCCGTGAACCGAGACGACCTCGATGCCCTCGTTGCTGCACGCGGCCTTGACCTCGTCGATCTGCCCGCGGTCCCAGAAGTCGAACCCGTGGGGCGACCTTATCCCGGTGACCTCGATCCGCGTGAGACCTGCCTCGCGCATGGCGGCGATCTCGGGCGCGCCTATGGGACGCGGGTACGGCGGTGTGCGGAAGGCGACCGTCGACGCGCCGAGCCGGGCCTCGATCTCCTCCGCGGTCCAGCCCGCACGCCCTCCGTTGTCCGACTGCTGAGTCACGCGCTCCTCCTTCTTCCCCGAGCCGAGGGCATCATACTGGCCCAAGCCGCGCCCGGCAACACACCCTACCCTGCGCGGCGGCCGGGCAGCCTGTCGGCGTCGCTCAAGTCTTCGCCATCCCGAATCCCCTTCTCGCGCTGTACGATTTATCGTACACTATGAGCATGTACACGATCCTGCGGAGCAGGACGTTCGACCGTTGGCTGCACAGGCTGAGGGATCGCCACGCGGTGAAACGCATCGTCGCCAGGCTGCTGGCAGCCGAGGATGGACATCTCGGGGACGTGAGACCTGTCGGCGATGGCGTGTCCGAGATGAGGATCCGGCACGGGCCCGGATACCGAATCTACTTCACCACGCGAGGCGAGGAGTCGATCGTGCTGCTCTGTGGCGGGGACAAGGACAGCCAACGTCGAGACATCGAGCTGGCCAGGAGAATGGCGACGGAATGGAGGAACTGATGTCTGAGGAATATCGAAGGTTTGACCCGGCGGACTACATAGAGGGCGAAAAGGATGTCCGCGGGCTTCTCAGGGCAGCGGCGGATGAGGACGATGGGGACGGGGCCGTGATCCGTGCCGCGCTCAAGTACCTCGCTCGCACGCGGAACATGAGCACCCTCGCCCGAGACACCGGGTTGAATCGAGGCAACCTGTACGAAGCGTTGTCTGAAGACGGCAACCCCACGCTGGCGACGCTGATGAAGATCACCAGTGCCTTGGGGCTGAGGCTGCGCCTGGAGACAGTGGAGGACCGCGCACAGGACCCGCTACCGGCCAGGCCGCAATCCTCCTGAACGACATCCCGCTTCGCCGGTGTGCGGCGGCGCCGGCGGCGCCCCCCGCCGCGGACCTGTCGCGGACCCTGGCTGTATACTGCGACCCTGGGCGCGGCGCGCGACACTCCGCTTTCCTGGGAGGACACGATGAGCAAGGACAATTTCACCGTTTCGGCGCTGGTCGACTTTGCCGACGACTACATCGACATCGCCTTCACTCCGGCGCTTGTCGACGACCTGATCGACCGGCTGCAGTGGATCGGCGTGACCCGCATCTACTGGAACTTCTACCAGCGCGGCGTCGTCGAGTATCTCAGCACCGGCACCCGCGGCGCGGAGACCCACGCCAACCTGGGCGAGCCGATCGCGGCCGGCGCGCGGTCGGCTCACGAGCGCGGGATGGAGTTCTTCGCGACGATCAAGCCGTACGAGACGGGCGCGACCCACGCGAACCCCGCGAGCAGCCCTCGCATCCTGGCGCACCCGGGGCTGCCGGGCATCGGCGGAGTCTACATCGTCGACGACTGGGTGGCCGCCCGACCCGAGATGCGCGTCAAGGCGCGCGCGGCCGATCTGCCCGTTGGGATCGAGGACGTCCCGGTGCGGCGCATCCAGCTAAGGCAGAAGGACATGGCGCCGGTGCGCATCAGGCGCGAACACATCGAGATATGGACCAGCGACGACAACGTGGGCTACACGAAGAAGGACGTGCCGTTCGAGCTGGGGGAGTCGGTCAGCACATGCTCGCAGGACGTGCGCAACATGCAGGGCGACCCTGTCACCTCGCAGGGCGACTGGATACGTGTGCTCGACCTGACGGGACTCGACCTGCGGGACCCGTTCATCGCCGTCACAACCAGCTTCGACGACGACGAGGGCACGTTCGCCAACACGGCGTTCGAGATGGTGCGGGCCTACGGGCCCGGCGGCCGGCGGTTGCCTGTCGTCGTCGCGAGCCACAGGGCGGTGTGGCGGCCGCAGCGGGACTTCCGCACCGGCGACCTGGAGTACGACGGGGGCATCGGCGACGAGGTCGTCCGGCTGGACGTGGACAACTCCCGCCCCGTGTCGTCCGGCACGGACGGCGTGATCGCGTTCTCGCGGGGACGCAACGAGTACCTGTCGGGCTCGGTGTGCGAGGCGTACCCGGAGGTGCGCGAGTACTGGCTCGACTGGGTGGGCCAGTGCATCGCCGCCGGCGTGGACGGCGTCGACGTGCGGATATCGTGCCACAGCAGCTGGACAGACAACCCGGAGGTCTACGGCTTCAACGAGCCGGTCGCCGAGGAGTACGAGCGCCGGTACGGGACGGACCCGGACGCCGGCCCGTACGACCCCGAGCTGCTCGGCAAGCTGAGGGGCGAGTTTTTCGACAGGTTCCTCTGGGCCTCGAAGCGACGGCTGTCGGCCGCTGGCAAGAAGCTCTCTGTCCACGTCGAGATGGAGTCGTTCCGGCCGGACGCGTGCCAGGGACGGACGCGCAGCCGTCCCGGCAACATCGAGTTCGACTGGCGGGGCTGGCTCAGCTCGGGGCTGGCCGACGAGGCGACGCTGTTCGGCAGAGTGTGGGACCCGGACGTCACCCTGGAGGACGATCTGGTCCTGGAGATGCTGGACGCTGCCGGCGCGGCGGGCGTGCCGGTGCACCTGAGCCGGCAGGTCGGTCACGGCGCGATGTCGGAGCCGGAGAAGCTGGAGTACGCCTACCGGAGCGGGAGGCTGGCCGGCTACTGCTTCTACGAGACGGCGTCGATGTACGACCGAAATAACCCGCTGGACAGGCGGCGCCGGCTGAGGTTCAAGCCGGGCCTGCTGGAGGGCATCCGTGAGCGGGCGATAGCGCTGGGCCTGCGGGAGCCCGACCCGGAGATCGTCTAGCGGCTGCGCGCTTCCCAGGGATTGATGACATCGATCCCGCACTGCTCGAAGTCGCGCACGTTCCTGGTCGCGACCGACGCGCCAAGAGAGCGGGCGATGGCCGCGATCTGGCAGTCGGCCGGATCGATACGGCGTCCCGCGGCGTGCCGTGACGAGGCTACCTCGGCGTACGCTCGAGCCGCCTTTCTGTCAAAGGGAAGCACGCGCCCCGCGAAATCTTCCCGAAGCATTCCCTCCACCGCTCCGAGCAGCCGCTCGCGGCGTTTGCCCATTGGCATAATCGCAATGCCGTAGAGCAGCTCGGCTTCGCTGATGGAGGTCAGGTACACTCCGTAGGCCGCCTGGTCGAATATCCACTCAATGACCGCGCCGGCAGGCCTTGGGACCACTAACTCCGAGACGACGTTCGTGTCAAGGACGATCATCGCGGCCGTCGTCGTCAAACCGGGGCGGTTCCCGCATCGACGTGCGGGGCGGCAGGTCTAGCTCGACGCCGCCGAGCGGCTCGAAGCGGGCACGAATGGCCCTGAAAAGGTCTCTACCGGTGCGAGGTTTGTCGTCCGCGTCATCCAGCGCGGCTCGCAGGATATCCCTGGCCTCTTGCTCCATGGACGTGCCGTTCTGCGCAGCCCGGACGCGCAGTTTCCGTTTCAACCCATCTTCGAGATTGCGAACCGTGATGCTGGCCACTGCAGGACCTCCACCGCGTTGTCGAGCCATTGTACTATGATTGCGTTGCAATCACAAGCTGCATTGAGAGCACGTGATCCGTACGGCTGGTTAGGCATGCGCGCGTCAAACTCAACGCGCACGCTGCCGGGAACGCGACCGGCTCGAGGGTAACCGCCAGTCGTCGGCCAGACGGCTGAGCTACGGGTAGCTGGTGTTGTCCTGCTTGCTGGAGACCTGCTCGCCGACGAGCTCGCCGCCGGCGAGGACGTGGCCGTCGATCGCGCGCAGGAAGTCCCACTTGGTCGTCTCGGGCCCCAGGTCGAGATCGGTGTCGAGGGCGTAGAGGCGGAAGAAGTAGCTGTTGGCCGCCTTGATCGGACCGCCGCCGTGGCCGGGCTGGAAGCTGAGCTTCAGCGTGCCGGGACAGGGCCCGGACCAGCCGACCTTGCCCTCGTCGTTGGTGCCCTGGGCGGCGCCGGGACCGACGGCGGGCGCCTCGTGCGCGTTCGGTATCTCCTCGGGTAGCCCGCGGGCGTCGGCGGGAATGCCCCAGAGCACCCAGTGCGTCCAGAGCGATCCTGGATGCTGGTCGCTGTCGACCAACAGGGCCAGGCTGACCGTGCCCTCCGGCACGTCGCCCCAGGTGATCGGAGGCGACACGTCCTCCTGGGTGCAGCTGTACTTCCGTGGGATACGGCGCGTCTCGTTGAATTTCGTGCTGGTGACGGTGATGCTGAGGCCGAACTGCTGCGTCAACGCGTACTCGCCGCCGTCGGCACCGGATGCGGGCGCGTCACCCTCACCGGCCGACGCGGCGGGGGCTGAGTCGTCCGCGGCGTCGCCGCTCGAGCACGCGAGTCCGACGACGAGCAGGAGCGCGAGCCCGGCCAGGGCCAACTTCGTCGAGCCAAGCAGTGTCATGATGCCCTACCTCCCTTCCCGTGCGCAGACACGGGGCGGCTCTGGACGACGTTACAGCCGACATGGTACACGATACCGCAACGCGGCAAACGGCCGCCGGACAGGCGGTAACTGGGTGCTGAGCCTCGCCCACTCTTCGTGGCGGCCCCTCGATACACCCCGACGAAGCGTCGGGGCACTCGGGGCGAACGGGTCAGGTGTCCCCTCAACTCTGAACAGTTGCGGCAGGCGGTCCCAGGTCGGTCCAGAAATCCGTCTCGCCGCGGCGCTGCCTGCGAGACGGACTACCGCCCGCGCATCTAGTAGTGGCGGAAGTCGTGCTTGTTGGATACATGCTCGCCGACGAGCTCGCCGCCGGCCAGGATGTGTCCGTCGATGGCCCGAAGGAAGTCGTCCTCGGTCACCCCGGGCTCCAGGTCCAGGTCGATGTCCAGGGCGTAGAGCCTGAAGAAGTACTGACTGGCCGCCCGTCTCGGCCCGCCTCCGTCACCGTGCGTGGAGTCCAGGACGAGCGTTGGGGGACAGGGACCCGACCACCCGACGGCCTTCTCGTCGTTGGTGCCCTGGGCGGCGTTCGGGCCTATGGCCGGCGCATTGCCCGCGGGGGCGATGCCCTCAGGAAGCTCTCTCGCGTCCGGTGGAATTCCCCAGAGCAGCCAGTGCACCCAGAGCGGCCCGGGGTGCTGGTTGCTCTCCACGAGAAGCGCCAGGCTGACGGTGCCGTTCGGCACGTCACCCCATGTGATCGGCGGGGACACGTCCTCGGCGGTGCAACTGTACTTCCGGGGGATGCGCCGCGTCTCGTTGAACTGCGTGCTGGTGACGGAGATGCTGAGGTCGAACTGCTGCGTCAGCGCGTATTCGCCGCCGCCGGAGGCGTCGGCTGGCGCGGCCTCGCCCTCGCCGGCCGACGCGGCGGGGGCCGAGTCGTCCGAGCCGCTGGAGCACGCGGCAGCGGCGACGAGCAGGAGGGCGAGTCCGGCCAGGGCCAACTTCGTCGAGTCGAGCGGTGTCATGCCGTCCTCTCCCCTCGTCCGCGGACATGCCCGCATGTCCCTTCGGGCATCGTGGTACACGATATCCGGAGGGCTGCTACGCGACCGTTGGCGGCAGGTACACCTGGACGCGGTGGCGGTTGGCCTCGGTGACGTAGAGGCGCTCCTCGCGGTCGAGCTTCACGGAGATGGGGCCCCAGAAGTAGCGCTCGATGCGCGCCGACTCCTGGTACGCGGTGTCGACGTCCGGGGTGAGCGGCGGGTCGAGGTCGGACGCGGCGCGGGCCACTGCCTGGTCCCGGTTCGCCTCCATGAACTGCTCGGCCCACTTCGAAAGCGTCGCCTCGCCCCGGAGGCTCTGTAGCAGGACGCCGCCGGCATCGTAGACACGTACGCGCTCGTTACCCCAGTCGGCGACGTACACCCTGCCGCGGCCGTCGACCGCGACTCCGGACGGACGGCTGAGCCGCTCCTCGCCCGTGTCTCCGAACGACGCGAGGTACTGCCCGTCCGGCGTGAACTTCTGGATGCGGTCGTTGCGCCAGTCGGCGACGTAGACGTTGCCGTCCGGACCGACGTCGACGCCCCACGGCAGGTCGAGCTCGCCCTCGGCCTTCCCCTGCCCTCCCCAGCCGAGCAGCCAGTCGCCGTCGGGGGTGAATTTCTGCACGCGGTGGTTCAGGTGGTCGACGACGTACAGGCAGTCGTCCGAGTCGAACGCCAGTCCCGAGGGGCCGTCGATCTCGCCATCCGCCGTCCCGTGGACGCCCCAGCTCTCCAAGTACGTCCCAGACTCTTCGAAGACGGTGATGCGCTGGTTGTGCTCGTCGGCGAGAAAGAGACGGTCGCGGCTGTCGAACGCGATGGCGGTCGGCCAGACGAACTGCCCATCACCGGCGCCGTAGGAGCCGAAGTCGCCGTAGTATTCGCTGTCCAGGTCGAGCATGCCGACGCGGATGCCGTAGGAGTGGAGCGGGCTCGTGCGGCTGAGGACGTATATGCGGCCGTTCGAGGCCACGGCCAGGTCTACGGGGTTGCTGAACCCCCGGCCCTCCAGCGACGTGAGCCCCAGCGTGAGACCGTACCTGAGCGAGAATGCCGCGCCGTCTTTGGACATCGAGGCCTGACCCTACCCGGAGCCACCGACCATGCGCCTGCAGCGATCGCCAATCCGCTCGTCGGCCGCGGCGAGAGCGCGGTCCGAAAGCGCGATCCTCGAGTGCAGCTCGGGGCGCTCCCGGACGAACGACTCGGCGTATTGCGTGCCGCCCTGCCAGCCGGTCGGCCCCAGGGTGTTCTGCATTCGCACGCGGGACCACTCGGGCGTGTGTCCCTGGCTGACGTAGGCGGCCTCCGCCTGGACGCGCCGCTCGAACCAGTCGGTCACGTCGACCATGAAGTCGTACTCGTCGCGCTCGAAGTAGACGCCGGGGAACAGCGTCGAGGCGATGGTGTGCGGACGGCTGCCCGGCCTGGGGTTCCCCGCCTCGCCACGCGCTTCCAGCGTCGCCTTCGCCGTCTCGATGTGGTCGTCGGCCGTCACGCCGGAGCGCCCGTGGTGGGCGCTGCTGTACGGGCTCTGCATGATCAGCACGTGCGGGCGAACGTCGAGGATGACGTCGCGGATCATGTCGGCGGCCTCGGGATATAGCTCGTGCCGGAAGGGCTGCGGGAAGCCGAGGATGCGCACGTCTGCCACGCCGAATATGGCGCAGGCCTCCCGCAACTCGGCGGCCTTGACCTCGGCGAGCTCGTCGTCGGTCTGGTTTACGATGGCGGGGTCCTGCTCCTCCACCGGCTTCATCAGCTCGTCGTGGAGGGCCTCGTTGTGGGTCTTGACGCCCGAGGTGACGGACACCACCGTCGCCGTGTCGCCCTCGGAGGTGTGAATGCCGAGAGTGGCGGCCGTGTGGGTGAAGTCGTGCGGATGGGCGTTGACGCTCAGGATGCGAAGGCTCTGTGTGTCCATCGGGATCTCCGTGCGTGGCGCCGGGGGCCGCCCTTGGGGTGCCTAGAGTCTATTTCCAGAAGCGCCGCAGGTCAACAGGACGAGTTGCCTCATAGCAGATGTTACCGAAGGGGTATCGTTGCTTCAAGAGTATTGTTACCGGCGGTGGCATGAGGAGAAGCAGCGTGGAAGAGTATGCGGAATTGATGCGAATGCGTTACAGGGGAGCGAGTCGAACGGAGAGGGGCCGGCTGTTAGACGAGTTCACTGAGGTGACCGGATACCACAGGAAGTCGGCGATCAGGCTGTTGGGAGGCGAGAGTCGGCCGGAGGGTGCTTACAAGAAGCTCGGTCGCCCGCGGAGCTATGACGATGTGGCGGTTGCGGCGCTGCACAAGGTGTGGACGGTTGCGGACCGGATCTGCGGCAAGCGGCTTGCACCCTTCATGGGAGAGTTGGTGGGCCGACTGCAGGCATGGGAGGAGTTGCAGGTTACGGCCCAAGTGGCCGAGCAGCTGAGCGCGATGAGCGCATCGTCCATAGACCGGCTGATGAAGCCCTACAGGGACAGAGGGCTCAGGGGGGCCGTTGAGCACGACCAAGCCCGGCAGCCTGCTGAAGGGGTCGATACCGATCAGGAACTTCGCCGAGTGGAACGAAGACCGGCCCGGATTCATCGAGGTCGACCTGGTGGCACACTGCGGTGAGAGCACCGCAGTGCGCCACCTCACCACGCTCACCGGAGTGGACATAGCCACGGGCTGGGTGGAGTGCCAGGCGGTGTGGGGTAAGGGCCAGCAGAGAGTAGGCGGGGCCGTCCACAAGATGTCCAAGGCGTTGCCGTTCGAGCTGTTGGGACTCGACTCGGACAACGGCGCCGAGTTTATCAACCGCCACCTGCACGCCTACTGTCAGCGCAACGAGATACCCTTCACCCGTTCGCGTCCGTACAAGAAGAACGATAACGCGCACGTCGAGCAGAAGAACTGGGCTGTGGTGCGGCAGCTGGTGGGCTACGACAGATACTCGACAAGGGCCTCTCTGGCCCAGCTCGAGAAGGTGCACAGGCTGTCGAACCAGTACACGAATTTCTTTCAGCCGGTCATGAAGCTCCAGCACAAGAGCCGGAACGGAGCGAAGGTACACAAGGTCCACGACACGGCCAGGACGCCCTACCAGCGGCTCACGGAGCGCGACGTGCTGACTGCCGAGCAGCGCCAGGCCCTCGATCGGACCTACCGGTCCATCAATCCTGCTCGCCTCAAGGCGCGTCTCGACGCTGCCCTTGAGGCCCTGTGGGACACTGCGGATCGGCGCCAAGAACACGAGCCTTCGGTAACACCGACTCTTGAGGCAACGTATGCCGCTCGGTAACAGTTACTTTTGACGCAACACGCAGGAGCGGTCTCCCTAGATTCCCCACCTGAATGGGAAGAGTACCTCGTTGGCGCCCGCCGTGAAGGGGCTAGGATGTTTCGTGAAAGAGCGAAACGATCACCGACGAGGTGCAGCCATTATCAGGCAAGGCATACTGCCGTTCCAGTACGACGAGGAGAAGAGCTCGCCGGGTATGACGGGGCTGTCGGGTCTGATGCCGTACTTGGAGTTGATGCACGCATCCGGCTTGAGGTCATCGTCAGAGCGCCACGTTGCACTGCGCGAGGGAGGACAGGGCGGGACAGACAGCCAGATGATCACCTCGCTGATACTGCTGAACTTGGCAGGCGGCAAGTCGGTGTCTGACCTTGACCTTCTTGAGAAGGACGAGGGGTTGTCCAGGCTGCTCGAGAGTTCGAGACCTGTGGCATGCGCCGCACAGCGCAGATTGTTGGACAACAGGTGGCGAGTAGAGCGTCGTCGTAGCGTGCCGTCGGAGTCTGCGGTGTTCCGATACCTGGAGGGATTCCACGACTCGGAGGAGGAGGCGAAGCGGGAAGCTCACCGAGCGTTCATACCTTCTGCCAACGCAGCGTTGAAGGGACTGGGGAAGGTCAACGCCGACCTGGTGGGCTTCGTGCAGAGCCGTTCGCCTCACACCGAGGCCACTCTGGACATGGATGCCACCCTGGCGCCCCCGACGTAGATGCCGCGTCGCCTCAGGCGGCTCATGATCGTCTTGCGGTGCATCGGGCCGCCTTCGGTCAGAATCTCCCGCACGCCCGCTGCCACCTCGGCTTCGGTCGCCGGGTCGGCGGCGCCCTGGCGGTGCAGCATGGCGACCAGAACGTCGACGGCGTTCAGCTCCGACGGAGGCTTCCTTGTGCCGTGCCTCGATCTCCGCGCGGTTCTCCAGCAGCACCTCTAGCAGTCCGTCCGAGGATCATCTGACGTTGCTTGCGGGTCAGCGACAATGGATCGCGACAACTGATTTTGCCGGTTGGCCCGGCCGGGCCACAGATAGCTTGCGAATAGCGCCGTGCTCACTACCCGGCAAAGTTCCTGATGCGTTGGGCTGGCCCATCGCCCCGTGCTTTCTTGTGCAAATTGCCCCCCAAAGCGGAACAGTTTGAGCAGGTTGTGGCCGGTGCAGATCAGCGACCATTCGCCGTTCACCTTGTCCAGTCCCCTTAGCAGGAACTGCCGGAATCCCCGGCCCTGCTTGATCTGTCCGAACACCGGCTCCACAGTTTGCATCCGCAAGCGTAGCGCTCCCGACCCCGGCTGGTCTGTAACTTCCGTCGCATCCGATCCTAGGAGGGTGGTACAACCCGGCCGTGGCGGGTCTGCTCCGGAGCGACGAACGGGTCCACGCCCATACCATAGAGATCGTCGACTGCCTTTGCCGAGTAATAGCCAGCATCGGCGGACACTTCTCTGGGAACTGCACCGACGTTGTCGATGGTCTCCTCTATCATCGCCGCAGCCTGTTGCTTATCCGAAGTCTGGTTGGTGGCCCGCGCCGCCACGATCACCTGGTGAGCGCTGTCCACCACCGCCTGACAGTTGTACGCTTGCAGGAAGTCCTTTCCTCCAGGTGCGGGCATGATGCGCGACTCGCTATCGGTGAAGTTACGCTGGGCCTTGTCGTCGGGCACCCCCGGGTGCTTACCACCTTCGGTCTCGGCCTGTTCAGCAGCCGCCTGCGCCTCGGCTTCCAGCGCCGCCATCGCTTCCCGTATCTTCTCCAACCGACCCTCTCGAAAGGCCAACTCCTGGGGCAACTCATCTCCACGCTTGTCTTTGCCATACAGCCGGTCTTCCTCATCATCCGCTGCCTGGGCCTGTCGCAACAACTCCGCTACCTCCGCCGCCAACTGCGCTGCCTCCTCCTTCATCCGTTGGTAACTCATCGCCTTATGCTTCGATGCGTTGGCCTTGACCTTTGTGCCGTCCAGCGCCACATGCCCCAGCTTCACCAGCCCCGCCTGCTGGCACAACGCCAGTACCTGTATGAACAGGCCCGACAGCGCATCCAGATTATCCTTGCGAAAGTCGGAGATGGTCCGAAAGTCCGGTGTGTTGTTCGCCGCCAACACCCTGAAGGCGATATCCTCGTGGAGGCGCTGGGCGATGCGGCGTGAGGACGACACCCCGACGCAGTAGCCGTAGAGCAACACCTTGACCATCATGCGTGGATGATACGGCGGCCCGCCACGACGTTCCCGCTCGTACCGAGCTGTGACCTCCGACATGTCCAACTGGTCCACCACGTCGGATATGAAGTAGGCCAGATGGTCGTCAGGCAGCCACTCCTGCAACGCCGCTGGCATCAGCAACTGCTGGTCCGGTTCGTAGGGAAGGTAGGTCTTGCTCATCGACGACTCCCTGCTACTGGGACTGGCAACATCATACCCCCAAACACTCGCCAGCCGTGTTTCTCGGACAGGCTGCTAGGCCTGCAGCTACTCCAGGGACACGCAGGTCGTCGTCCTGACCACGCCTCTGCGCGTGTGGATCGTCTCGGTCACGAAGTTGCTGATCTGCTGCAGGTCCCTGCCCTCCACCACGACGACGACGTCATAGGGGCCGGTTACGCGTACCGCGTCCCTGACGCCCCGCGCAGAGGCCATCGCGTCCACGAGGCTCCTGGACTGGCCGGCGACCATTTCGATCAGTACGTAAGCGCGAACCACGGGTCACCTCCGCTCCGACTTCGGGCCGAACGCTAAGAATACAGCGAGCCACCCCCGCGGGCAACCCAACCCTCCGGACGTAACTGTTCAGAGTAGGTGAGGCGGAACGTCTGAACTGTGATTCGTGGGATTCTGATGATGGGGATGATTTGGTGCTGAGCCTCGCACACTCTTCGTGGAGGCCCCTCGATACACCCCGACGAAGCGTCGGGGCACTACCAGCAAATCCATCGCCTCGTGCGCCTTCACTATCCCTGAAGCGTCGTGTTCGCGTCGACACGCCCGGCCAGATAGCGAATCGGGCCTGGGAGGCGTCGTTGAATCGAAACGGCTTTCATGATAGGATTCAGCCAAACCACTCTAGACATGGGGGTTCCCATGGCAGGCGGCAACTGGACCTTCATCACGAATCACGGGCTGGTACTCAGCTACATCTTCCACAACCCCAGCCACACCGCGCGGGAAATCGCCAGTCACGTCGGGATCACCGAGCGCACCGCTCACAAGATGATCTCGGACCTGGAAGGCGCCGGATACATAAAGCGGAGCAAGAGCGGTCGGCGCAACCTCTACCAGGTCGACCCTGAGTTGCCTCTCCGCCATCACACCAAGAAAGACATCCTCGTCTCCAACCTGCTCGCCGCCCTGACCTCCGAGCCCTCCGTCGAGAAGATGTAACGGGCCTCCCCTTGCCCGGCCGCGCAACGCCCGCCGCCCCTCGGCCGCGCCGCTGCGATACAATGACCTCTACGTCTCGACCCGCCTCGCTGGTGCCATGCAGAGTGTCAAGCGCCTACACGACCTGCAACGTATCGACCTGAAGGTCGACGAGCTCGAAGCCACCCTCGCCGACGTTCGCGCCCGGCTCGAGGACGACTCCGCGATTACCGCGGCCTCCGCGACGCTGACAGCGATCTCCGAGGCGCTCGACGACGTCGGCGTCAGGCGCAGGGCGGCCGAGCGCGCGATCGGCGAGACCCAGGAGCGGCTGGAGGGCATCGAGAAGAAGCTCTACGGCGGCTTGATTACCAACCTCGACGAGATGACCGCCGCCGAGGAGGAGCGCACCTTCATCGTCCAGCAGCTCAGGGAGCAGGAGGACGACCTCCTCGAGCTGATGGTCCAGACGGAGGACGCCGAGAGCGCCCAGGCGGAGGCCAGGCAAGCGCTGTCCAACCTGGAGACGAGCCGGCCCGCCGAGCAGGCCGAGCTCCGCGACTCGGAGCAGCGGGCTTCCGGCGAGCTCGACGACTGGCGGCGGCAGCGCGACGACGTGGCCCCCGAGATATCGGCGGACATGATGGCCCTCTACGAGGCCCTGCGCCAGACCACCAACGGCAGCCCTGTCGCCAGGATCGAGCGCGGCATGTGCCAGGGATGCAGGCTGTCGCTGTCCACCATGGAGCTCCAGCGGGCCCGCTCCGCCCAGGCGCCGGTGCGCTGCAGCAGCTGCAGGCGCATCCTCTACCTGCCCTGATCCAGCGATGCGGGCCATCGGCTTCTTCTACCTGGGCGCTCGAAACGGGGACTCCCTCCCGGACCTCCGGAAGCAGTTCGAGGAGTTTTGCGAACTCGAACTTCACCAGCCGGTGACCACCTTTGCCGCCGCTGAAGAGGCCGCCCCTCGCGAGACGGCCGAGTACCGCCGGATGCTCGAATACATGCGCGACTCCGGCAGCGAGTTCCTGGTCGGAGTCCCGGACGCGACGCACCTGGGAAGCGACCTGGAGTCGGTGGCCAGGACCTTCGTCGAGCTCGAGCAGGCAGGCGCGGTCGTGCGGTGCTTCGACGAGGAGTTCCCGGACCCTCTGCAGAACGCGTTCCAGACCCTGGGCGTGAAGGGCGTCTCCAGGACGCGCAGCCGCCGTATCAGGGAGTCCATGCGTCAGCGGGCGCTCCAGGGCCAGGCGCTCGGCAAGCCGCCCTACGGCTACCGCATCGGACCGGAGGGCCGGTTCGAGATCGTCCCCGAAGAAGCCAGGGTCGTCGAGCTGATCTTCCGGCTGTACACGAGCGACGAGATGGGGTTCCGGCTGATCGTGCAGCACCTGAACGAGCGCGGCATCATGACCCGGCGCGGCTCCAACTGGAACGTCATTGGAGTCCGCGACGTCCTCCGCAATCCCGTATACACCGGCACGTACACGCGGCTCGGCATGCGGCGGCCCAGGACCCACGAAGCCATCATCCCGCACGAGACGTTTCGAGCCGCGCGGGAGGTCACCGAATCGCGCCGCCCGTTGGGGCGCGTGTCGAAGTCGGAGCCGTTCCTGCTCTCGGGGCTGATCGAGTGCGGCTACTGCGGCGGCAAGATGATGGGCGTGACCCGGCGGCAGTCGTGGCGGCGCAAGGACGGCCACCGGCAGCGCGGCGTCTACCGCTACTACCAGTGCCAGGCCAGGAACAGCCAGAGCGTGTGCGGCTACCACACCTGGCGCGCGCCGCTGCTGGAAGGGACCGTGTTCGGGCAGCTCGGTCCGGCGCTCCGGGCGCGCAACGCCGGCGCCACCGCCGCCGACCCCGAACGGATCCAGGCCCTTAGGGACGAACGCGTCCAGCACGCGGAGCGCCGGCTTATCGACGCCATCAGGCGAACGGCGCGAGGCGAGATGAAGACGTACCTGCTCGCCGAGTACCTGGCCGAGCTGGACACGGCCCGGAGGGGCGCGGCCGGCGAGACCAGCCAGGCCGACGTCGACGAGACGCTCTCGCGCTGGGAGGATATGGACATGGACGCCAAGCGCGACTTCATCGCCGCCAACGTAGCCCGCATTGTAGTCAAGGACGAGACGGTCGAAGTCCTCGTCTAGCGTCGGCCGAACGCAAGCAGCATGACGACGCCCCGATCGCCCGGCCCGACGGTCGCTGGCTAGAACATGCGGGTCTGGGGGGTTGGGGCCTCCTCAGGGTAGTCGATTCCGAGGTGCTCGTAGGCGCGGCGGGTGGCGACGCGGCCCGCCCTCGTGCGGTCGAGGAAGCCCATCTGCAGCAGGTAGGGCTCGTAGACGTCCTCGATAGTCTCGGACTCCTCGCTCAGGGACGCCGCGAGGGTGTCGATGCCGACCGGACCGCCGTCGAATTTCTCTATGATGGTCCCGAGCACCAGGTGGTCGGAGTCGTCGAGCCCGAGGGGGTCGACCTCCAGGCGGGCCAGCGCCTCGCGGGCGACGTCGCCGGTGATGACGTTGTCCGCCATCACCTGGGCATAGTCCCGGACGCGCTTGAGCAGCCGGTTCGCGACCCTGGGAGTGCCGCGCGAGCGGTTGGCGATTTCGCTCAGCCCCTCGTCTTCGGCCTCGATGGCGAGAATCCGTGCCGACCGGCTGACGATCTTGTACATGTCGGTCGTCGTGTAGAAGTCGAGACGATGCACGACTCCGAAGCGGTCGCGCAGCGGCGCGCTGACCATCCCGTAGCGGGTCGTCGCGCCGATGAAGGTGAACGGCTTGATGGCCAGGTTCATGCTCCTCGCCTTCAGGCCCTTGTCGATGACCCACGAGACGAAGAAGTCCTCCATGGCGGGATAGAGCACCTCCTCGACGACGCGGCTCAGGCGGTGCACCTCGTCGACGAACAGGATGTCGTCCTTCTGGAGCTGGGTCAGGATGGCGACCATGTCGCCGGGTCGCTCGATGGCCGGGCCCGACGTGGTCTTGATCCTGACGCCCATCTCGGCGGCCATGATGTTGGCGAGCGTCGTCTTGCCCAGGCCGGGCGGCCCATAGAGCAGCGTGTGGTCGAGCGCCTCGCCGCGCTGCCTGGCGGCGACGATGCCGATGTTGAGGTTGGCCTTCAGGCGCTCCTGGCCGATGTAGTCCTCGAGGCGGCGGGGCCTCAGGCTCTGGTCCAGTGCGGTGTCGTCTACGTGTGCCTTGCCGGAGACGATGCGTTCGTTCAAGTGCACGCTCTTTCGACGCGGGTGATGGCCATTAGAACCGGTGTTCATTCTATGGACGGCCCCAAGGGGTGTCAACAGGTTAGCGGGCAGTGGATAGTGGATAGTGGAAAGTGAAGATGGCGTGAAGACGAGGTGGTTTTGCGGGTTAGTGGGAAACGGCGTAATATGGGGCGGGCGACACATGGATAAAGCAATATGCACGATGACGGCCTGGTGTGCGGGCAGTTGGATAACGCTTTCCGCGACCCGTCGGCCACGTACACCGGAGTAGAGCATGGCCGGTGAGAATACGCCGAGTTACACGACGCTGATCCGCGACCTGCCGCAGATGGACAGGCCCAGGGAGCGGCTGAAGGAGCTTGGCCCGGGGGCGCTGAGCAACGCGGAGCTCGTCGCCATACTGATGCGCACCGGGGCGCGCGGCCGATCCGTCCTCGAGATGTCCAACCACCTCATCGCGAGCATGGGCGGCCTGTCGGGATTGGCGCGGATGTCGTACGGCGAGTTGTGCAACTACCACGGGGTCAGCGACGCGAAGGCCTGCCAGCTCCTGTCCGCGTTCGAGCTCGGAAGGCGGTTGGTCTCGCTCAGCCCGGAGGACCGGGCGGTGGTGCGTTCGCCACAGGACGTGGCGAACCTGGTGTCCGCCGAGATGGGCCTGTTCGACCAGGAGCACCTCCGGGTGCTCCTGGTGTCGACCAAGGGCGACGTGAGGGGCGTGCACGAGGTGTACGTCGGCAACGTGAACGCCTCCATCGTGCGCGTGTCGGAGGTCTTCAAGCCGGCCGTGCGCGAAAACTGCCCGTCCATTATCATCGTGCACAATCACCCGTCGGGCGACCCGACGCCCAGTCCGGAGGACGTGATGATCACGCGGCAGATCGTGGCCGGCGGCAAGATGCTGGACATCGAGGTGCTCGACCACATAGTCATCGGCGCCGGGGCTCACGTCAGCCTCAGGAGCAAGGGGTTGGGGTTCCCAGCCGCGACCGACGGCCACGGCTGGCAGACCACCACCCACGGATCGGACCGCCGCCGGTGATTGGAATCGCCCTCGCGCTGATCTCGGCCCTCGGCTTCGGCGCGACCGCGGTCTTCGCCAGGCTCGGGGTCCAGCACGTCGCCGTCGGGCCCGGAACGCTGGTATCGCTCACCGTGAGCACTATCGTCACCGCGGCGATAACCATCGCGTTTCAGCCCGCGGACCTCGTGGCGATCACCGGGACGGGACTGTTCCTCGCGTTCGTGGTAGGACTGCTCAGCTATCCGACGGGTCGGCTGCTCAGCTTCACCGGCATCAGGCTTGTCGGCGTGTCCAGGTCCAGCACGATAGTCGGCGCGGCGCCGCTCTTCGCGACGGCCATCGCGGTGGGGCTTGCGGGGGAGTCGGTGACCGTCCCGCTGCTGCTGGGGAGCGTCTCCATCGTCGGCGGCATAACGCTGATACTGAGCCAGCAGTGAGCGCCGCGCCTACGGACACGACGGACCGCCGCAGGACGCTGTGGGGCTACGCGGCCTCCCTGGGCGCAGTCGTCGGCTACGGAGCGGCCGCGGTCATGAGCCGGGTGCTGGTCGACGGCCATACGACACCGTTGGTGGCATCGACCTACTCGCTCGTCTTCGGCACGGCGATGGTGGCCGTACTGTTTCACCGCGGCGCCGCGAGCGCGCTGGCGGCCGCGGGTCGCCGGGGCTGGCTGTTCATGTCGCTGTCCGGTGTCGCGTCGGCGTGGGGCGTGGCGTTCCTGTTCTACGCCCTTCAGGAAGCCCCGGTGGTCATAGTATCCCCGATAACCGGCGCGTACCCGCTGGTCGCGATCGTCCTGACCCACCTGTTCCTGCAGCGCCTGGAACGAGTGACGGTCCGCACCATCGCGGGCGCGATACTGGTGGTAGCCGGCGTTACGATCATCACGGTAGCGGAAGCATAGAGGGCGACGGGCAAGCCCGGCATCCAACAGTAACTGTTCAGAGTCGAGGGGATGAACCCAAGAACCGCTAGCGTAGCGTTGGGCAGTAGTGTGATAAGGGAGGGGTGGAAGCTGAAGTAGACCTGCAGAATGCGAGCCGGGAGACGCTGCTGGCGGCGATTGCCACGCAGCGGGCGGTGATTACCGAGCTGCGGCGGCGTGTAGAGAGGCTGGAATCTCAGCTGAGCAGTCGCGGTGGAACGAAAGGGATGCCTGGCAATAAGCCGCCCATCAAGCGTCGTCATCCGGAGAGGAAGGGATCGAGGAAACGGCGTCTGCACGGCTTTGCCCGGCAGAGGATGGAACCGACGCATCGGGTGGTACATGCGCCTGAGTCGTGCCCTGAGTGTGGTACTGGCCTGTCAGGCGGCTGGGTCCAGCGGACACGGGAGGTGATCGATCTTCCGGTGGTGCCAGCAGAGGTGACCGAGCACGTCTTTGTGGCCCGGACATGTCCGCTGTGCGACAAGCGGCGGTTGCCCCAAGAGCCGTTGGCGGGGTTGGCAATTGGACGCCGGCGGTTGGGCCCCAACCTGATAAGCCTGATCGTGACACTCAGGGAAGAGGGCCGTCTGCCGATCAGGAGCATCCAGTGGTACCTGCAAACGGTACATCAACTGAAGCTGAGCATTGGCGCCATCACTGATGTGGTACATGCCGCAGCCCAACGGGCCCAACCGGTCGTGGCCGAGATGCTGGAGCGCATCCGTGGCTCTCCGGTAGTGCACGCAGATGAGACCGGCTGGCGCCAGGACGGAGTCAACGGCTATGTGTGGACCTTCAGCACTCCCACGGAGCGTTACTTCCTACGCCGCGGTCGAGGCAAAGCTGTGGTGGACGAGGTGTTGGGAGAGTCCACCGGCAGCACGCCCTTCAGCGGAGTGCTCGTGAGTGACTTCTACGCTGCATACAGCCATTACCCCGGCCTCAAGCAGCGCTGCTGGGTACACCTGTTGCGGGACGTCGATGAACTCGAGGCGGTGTTCCCTCAAGACACCGCCCTGGCTCTATGGGCCAAAGCGGTACGCCAACTCTACAACAGGGCAAAGACGTGCGCTGACAACCTCGGCCGACCAGATGTTGGCTACCAGCGATCAGCGTCTGCCAACCAGTTGATGTTGGAGAAGCTGCTGCTGTCGCTGTGTCAGCCATTCTCCGACGACGATACGGCGCCTCAAGCCAAGCTCTGCAGGCGCATGGAGCGGTTCATCAAGGAGTTGTTCGTCTTTGTGTCCCATCCGGGTGTGCCATCCGAGAACAACGCGGCTGAACGGAGCCTACGCCACCTGGTGGTCAGCCGTAAGATCAGCGGCGGCACTCGCTCCGAGCGTGGCACCAACACCAAAATGGCTCTCGCATCCCTCTTTGGCACTTGGAGGGCCAACAGCCTCAACCCTCTCCTCCAGTGCCGTAGCCTGCTCGTTTCCCCTCAACTCTGAACAGTTACATCCAACAGCCCCAGGAGGTGTTTCGATGCGCGAGATAGACGAGCCGCTCGGAGAGGTAGCGACCGAGGTCCTGTTCGAGAACGACCGCGTGAAGATATGGAACCTGACGGTCGAGCCCGGCGAGGCCAGCGACTGGCACCTGCACGAGCGCGACTACATCACCGTCGTGGTCGAGGCGGGCGGGCTGACGGCGGAGTACGCCGACGGCACGACCGAGGTGAACGAATACCAGGTCGGGCGCTGGGGGTACCGCGACCAGCACCAGGTGCACAGGGTCGTGAACCACACGGACCGCCGCTACAAGAACGTCCTCATCGAGCTCAAGGACTGAGTCGACGCCCCGGTCAGGCCGGCCTGACCGCGACCCGGGCCCCGACGCCGGCGGACAGCCGCGCGGCGGCGCTGCCGTTCTTCTCGGCGACCTCGAGAAAGCCGTGACTGCCGACCAGGACGCGCAGTCCGTCGCCCTCGGCGTACGTCCGTCGCAGGCCCCGCACGTCGACGCCGTCCACCGCCACGAGCAGCCCTCCATCCGGGACCTGTGACGGCCTGACGTTGGTGACGAGATTGCCGAATCGGTCGACGAACACGACCCGTCCACCCACGGCGCCGTCGACGGCCTCCGTGTCGAAGACGCGCAGGCAGACCATCTCCTCGACCGGGCGTCCCATCTCCGCGGGCTCGACGCCCAGCGAGAGGTGCGCGGCCACGGGGCCGAAGATATCTCGTCCGTGGAAGGTGTCGCTGACCTCGGCGCGCCACCAGGCCGGCTCGGTCAGCTCCCACGCCGACCAACCGGCGGGAAGCGTCGCCATGTACGGCTCCATGAACCGGGCAGCCGCCCCGGCGTCCTCGCCCGAGTCGACCTCGGCGCGCAGGTGGGTTTCCGCGACGTAGTTGAGCAGGCCGTTGTCCGGGACGACGAACCTGCCGCGGGGAGTCGCCACGACGAGCGCGCGCCGCGAGGTTCCCACGCCGGGATCGACAACCGCGACGTGGATGGCGTCCGGCGGAAAGAACGAGTGCGCCGAGCCGAGCACGAAGGCGGCGTGGCCGATGTCCTGGGCGGGCGTCTCGTGCGTGACGTCGACGATCCTCGCCTCGGGGTTCACGCCGAGGATCGCGCCCTTCATGGCGCCGACGTAGCCGTCGGCCGAGCCGTAGTCGGTAAGGAGGGTGACGATGGACGCGGGCATCGGGCCGGGAACGGCCGGGGCCGGACGCTAGAAGAGCCGTGCGCTGCCGATGGAGGTGGTCAGGAAGACCACGACGAGGACGATCGTGAGCTGGAACAGTGTCCGCTCTATTCCCCGACGCGTCCTGTAGGTGCTCTCGGACGAGCCGAAGAGCCCACCGCCCTGTCCGCGCACCTGCAGCAGTACGACGGTGACGAGCAGCACCGCCGTGATGATCTGGACAATGTGTATCGCGCTTTCCATATCCCGGTTACCGGTATTGCTGGCCGGGACTACCCGGCTTCACAAAGACCGGCGGCCGAAGCCGCCTTGGATACCATGATACACGTCCATGATGGCCTCCGCCAACTTCTCCGAGTCGTGGCGGACGGGATGTTCCAGGTCGGTCAGCGTTCGGCCGATCAGTTCAGCCCCTTCGATGGGCCGGCCGTCGTGCACCACGGGGTCGCCCGCGAACCTGTCGCCGAACGGCACGGGCGTATCGTTGTAGACGACGTAGTCGGCGACGGACGCGAATGTATGCTGCCTGAGAGCGTCCAGGTGCCGCGCGACCGTGTAGCCGCCCGTCTCGCCGACCTGCGTAGCCACATTGCACACGTATACTCTCGGCGCGGGCGTGTCCCGCAGGGCGCTCGCGATGCCCGGAACGAGCAGGTTCGGGAGGATCGAAGTGTAGAGGCTCCCCGGTCCGATGAGAACGAGCTCGGCGTCCAGGATCGCCTGCACCGCGTGGTCCGAGGCGGGAGCGTCCCCCGGCTCGATCATCACCTCCTCGATGCGGCCGCCCCGCTCCGATATGGCGGACTCGCCGACCACGACCGGGCCGTCGGCGAGCCGGGCCGACAGGCTGATATCGCTGACGGTCGACGGCAGGATGCGGCCGTGGACCGCCAACACCCTGCTCGACTCGTACAGGGCCTCCTCGAAACTGCCCGTCACGTCCGTCATCGCGGTGATGAACAGGTTGCCGAAGCTGTGGCCTTCGAGGCCGTCTCCCTGGTCGAACCGGTGCTGGAACAACCTGCCGACCAGCGACTCGTCGCCGGCCATCGCGACCAGGCAGTTCCTGAAGTCTCCGGGTGGTAGCACGCCCAGCTCCCTGCGCAGCCTGCCGGAGCTGCCGCCGTCGTCGGCGACGGTGACGACGGCGGCAATGTTGTCGCTGTGCGTCTTCAGCCCGCGCAGCAGCACGGAGAGGCCCGTGCCGCCGCCGATCGCGACGATCCTCGGGCCGCGGCCGCGCGACCGGCGGGTGTAGAGCGTCTCAGCCAACCCGTTGATGCTGGCCGGAGCCAGCAGGACCGGGCGCAGCGTACGATACAGTCCGTAGCCCGCGACCAGGATGGCGGCGACGCCGAGAGCCCCCACGACCACGCCCTCCCAGAGCCACGGCAGCACGTTCGGGGTGGTCAGGGCAAGGACGTTCTTCATCACGAAGGCGAAGCCCAGGGAGAGCATCCCGATGCCCGCCGCGCCGAGCAGCAGCCACCGCTTGACCCCGAGCCCGACGAACATGAACTTTCTCAGGGCGTCCAGGCGGCCCTGCCTGGGGAGACTCCCACCGATTGTCGAGCCGTCTCCTCGCATCACCGCATCGATTCGAGCTTGTCGCGCAGCATTTCGGACGCCATCTGGGGATTCGCCTTGCCGCGAGTAGCCTTCATCACCTGGCCCACGAGGAACCTCAACGCCGTCTCTTTCCCGCCGAGATAGTCGGCGACCGGCTGCGGGTTCCCGGAGACGGCATCGTCGACCGCGGTCTGCACCACGTCGGCGTCGCTTATCTGGGAGATCCCGGCTTCGTCGGCAATCTCGCGGGGGTTTCGACCGGTATTGTACATCTCCCCCAGCACGGTCCTGGCCATTCCGGTGCTCAGGGCGCCAGAATCGACCATGTCGAGAAGCTGGGCGATGTGCGACGGGTCGACGCGCTTGTCCTCCAGCGCCGCGCCTTCGGCGTTCAGCAACGCGGCCAGCTCGCCGTTGATCCAGTTGCCTGCCGATCTCGCCCGCCTGCGCCTCGCCTTGCCCTTCGCCGGGCTGGCGTTGACGACGGCGTCGAGCAGGTCGGCGCTCGCCTTCGAGGAGACGAGCAGGTCGGCGTCGGCCGGCGCGATGCCGTAGTCGGAGACGAACCGCTCCCTGCGGGACGCCGGCAGGTCCGGCAACGTGGCTCGAAGCCGGTCCACCCACTCGGGGCGTATGGTCAGCGGGGGCAGGTCCGGCTCGGGGAAGTAGCGGTAGTCGGAGGCGTACTCCTTGCTGCGCTGCGACACGGTGACGCCCCGGTCCTCGACCCAGCCGCGGGTCTCCTGGGCGATATCGCCGCCCTCGGCCTTCACCCCGGCCTGGCGGGCGATCTCGTAGTCGATCGCGCTATGCACGGAGCGGAAGCTGTTCATGTTCTTGACTTCGACCTTGGAGCCAAGCCCGTCCGAGCCGCGCGGTCTCACGCTGACGTTCGCATCGCAGCGAAAGCTGCCCTCCTCCATGTTGGCCGTGCTGGCGCCGATGTAGCGGAGAATCGAGCGGAGCGCCACCAGGTACGCCCTGGCCTCGTCGGCCGAGCGCATGTCGGGCTCGCTGACGATCTCCATGAGGGGAACACCCGCGCGGTTGATGTCGAGCAGGCTGTAGCTCTCCCGGCCGTCGCCGCGGTGCAGCAGCTTCGCCACGTCCTCCTCCAGGTGGACGCGGGTGATCCGCACGGACCTGCTCTCGCCGTCGACGTCGAAGTCGAGCCGCCCGCCGTAGGCGACGGGCTGGTCGTACTGGGAGATCTGGTAGCCCTTCATCAGGTCCGGGTAGGGGTAGTTCTTGCGGTCGAATTTCGTAAGCTCCGAGATCGTGCAGCCCAGCGCGAGGCCGGTCGCGATCGCGATCTCGATGGCGCGCTCGTTGACGACCGGCAGCACGCCCGGCATGCCCATGCACACGCTGCAGACGACGGTGTTCGGATCGGCGTCCTGGTACCCCGCGCTGCAGGCGCAGAACATCTTGCTGTCGGTCAGGAGCTGGCTGTGCACCTCCAGGCCGATAACGGCCTCGAAGTCCACGTCCACGGCGGTTGTCGCGTCACTTGCCATATCTGCCTCCGGCAGCCGATTCGGGCCAGGCCTCGTTCCCTATCAATGGTATGAACCTGCAGGCCCCGAGCGTCTGCACCGAGAACCCCTCGTCGGACCGCGTGACCTTCATGAGTTGTTGCGACTCCAGTGAACCCACCGGCATGACCAGCCTGCCGCCGACTGCGAGCTGCTCCATCAGCCCGCGCAGCAGCTTCGGAGCGCCCGCCGCGACGACGATGGCGTCGTAGGGCGCCTCGGGTTCCCAGCCGATCTCGTCCTCGGTCAGGACGACCGACACTCTATCGTACCCCAGTGACGCCAGCCGGTCGCGGGCGGCGTCCGCCAGACCCGGTATGCGCTCGGCGGTCACCACCGTGTCGACCAGCTCGGCGAGCAACGCGGCCTGGTAGCCGCTGCCGGTACCCACCTCGAGCGCCCGGTCGGTGCGCCGCAGCTCGAGCGCGCTCAGCATCAACGCGACCACGGTGGGCTGAGAGATCGTCTGCCCGTGGGCGATTGGGAGGGCGTTGTCCTCGTATGCTCGGCGCCTGCTCTTATCCGGGACGAACAGCTCGCGGGGAACCCGGGCCATGGCGTCCAGCACCCGGTCGTCGGAGATTTCGCGGCGGAGGCTGTCCAGGAGGCCCCGCCTTGGCTTGTCCAGACGCGGGTCGTAGTTCGAGCTCACGATGTCCTGGGCGTCACGCCACGGCGGGAAACGGCCGCCGCCCCGGCGTCGGATCGAATGCTCGCCAGCCGCCCTCCTCCGCCATCACGCCTCCTCACAGGCGGCATAATATGCGGACGGCTCGAAGCCAGTCAACCGAGCGGGCCTTGCCTGTTCGTGCCCACCGGTTCGTTGACCGGCTCAGAATTGGCGTGCTAGTCTGGGCTCGGCACCAGGACATCATGCCCGCGGATACGCGCGTCACTGGTCTGTCGCCGGTGTCGTTTGCTACGACCATCCGTGGAGCGCGCTCAGGCGGCCAGCCGGCGCGTCGGCTGCGCCAGGAGACAGGTTTGCCCGCATACTATCCCGTCTACCTCGACCTCAGGGGCCGGCGCTGCGTCGTCGTCGGGGCCAACGACATGTGCGAGGAGAAGCTCCCCAGGCTGCTCGACTGCGGCGCCGACGCCGTCGTGATCGGTCCCGACGCCACGGAGCGCATATCCGAGATGGCCGCCGCGGGCGAGATCGAGTGGCTGCGGCGCGGCTACCGTCCGGGAGACCTCAACGGCGCGTTCGTCGCGATCGTGGCGGATACCACAGACGCAGCGATGAACGAGGCGGTCAGCGAGGAGGCGCGCGAGCGCGGCATACCGCTGAACGTCGTCGACGTGACCCACCTCTGCTCGTGGATCGCCCCGGCGGTCGTCCGGCGCGGCGAGGTGATGGTCGCGGTGTCCACCGGCGGCGCCAGCCCGGCCCTTGCCCGCAGGTTCAGGGAGCAGCTATCCGGCACGAACAGGCTGCCCACCGGCTACGGCGTGATGGAGATGGCCGACCTGGCCCCGCTGCTGTCGGAGGCCCGTGGAGAGCTGGCCCGGAGCGGACAGCGCGTCGCCGTCGACCACTGGCAGGCCTGTCTCACCGACGAGCTTCTAGAACTCGTCCAGTCCGGGCAGTCCGGCCGCGCCATGGAACTGCTGAGGAACGACCTGCAACAGGGCGTCGACTGCGACTGCGGGCCGGACGAGTGCAGGCTGTTGGAAGAGCGCGCCGGGCCCGATCCGGCCTGACCCGGCAGGTTGCGATGACTTCGCGCCAGGAGCTGAGAATCGGCGCCAGGTCGAGCCCGCTGTCGCTCGCGCAGGCGGAGGAGATCGCCGCTCCGCTTCGCGAGCGGTTCCCCGACCGGCGGTTCGAAATCACGACGCTCTCCACGGCCGGCGACAGGGACCGGCGCTCGTCGCTCGCGAGCCTGGGACGCGGCGCGTTCGTGAAGGAGATCGAGGTCGCGCTGCTGGAAGGCCGGATAGACATGGCTGTGCACAGCGCGAAGGACGTGCCGTCCGAGCTGCCAGCCGGGCTGACGCTCGCGGGCACGGTCCCGCGGCAGGACCCCCGCGACGTGCTCGTCGACCGGTGGTCGCTGCCACTCGACGGTCTGCCGCAGGGCGCCCGGATCGGGACGAGCAGCCCACGGCGCACCGCGCAGATCAGGGCCCGCCGGCCGGACATCGAGCTGCTGCCGATACGCGGCAACGTCGGCACGCGGCTGGAGAAGGCAGCCGGGCCGGACTACGACGGCGTCGTGCTGGCGGCGGCGGGGCTGGCCCGCCTGGACAGGCTCGACGAGGTCGCCGAGTACCTGCCCATCGACGTGTGCACGCCCGACGTGGGCCAGGGCACGCTGGCAGTCGAGGTCAGGGAGGACGACCGCGAGTTGATCGAGATGATGGAGCGGATCGACGACCTCGCTACGAGCACCGCGCTGCGGGCCGAGCGGTCGTTCCTGGCTGCCCTGAGCGGTGGCTGCACGGTCCCGATCGCCGCCTACGCGATGACCGAGGGCCAACGGCTCCGGATCACGTCGATGGCGGCTACTCCCGACGGCTCGCGCGTCTGGCGCAGGGACGGCGAATGGCCGGCCGAACAGCCGGAGGAGGCGGGCCTACGCATGGCGCAGGCGCTGCTCGATTCCGGCGCCCGGGAGATCATGGACCAGTGATGACGACGCGCCGCGCAGACCGTCCGGGCACGGTGTTCCTGGTGGGAGCGGGTCCGGGCGACCCGGGCCTCATCACCGTCAGGGGAGCACAGTGCCTGCGGACGGCGAACGTCGTGCTGTACGACCGCCTTGTCGACCGGCGGCTGCTCGCGCTGGCCCCATCCCACGCGGAGCTGATCGACGTCGGGAAGGCCCGGGGAGACGGGCCCGACCGGCAGGCCGGCATCAACGCGCTGCTGGTCGAGAAGGCGAGGGCCGGCGGGCGGGTCGTGCGCCTGAAGGGCGGCGACCCCTTCGTGTTCGGCCGGGGCGGCGAGGAGGCGGAGGCGCTGGCAGAGGCGGGCGTCACGTACCAGGTCGTGCCCGGCGTCACGTCGGCAATCGCGGCCCCGGCGTACGCCGGCATTCCCCTCACCCACCGCGGCTATGCGTCCAGCTTCACCGTCATCACGGGCTCCGAGGCGTCGGACAAGGACGAGAACGCCATCGCCTGGGACAGGCTCGCCGGTCTCGACGGCACGGTGGTGGTGCTGATGGGATGGGAGCGCCTGGAGGAGATCGTGGACGCGGTGGTCGGCGCGGGCCGGTCGGAAGACACGCCTGTCGCCGCCATACAGTGGGGCTCTGAGCCAGGCCAGCGGACGGTCGTCGGCACGCTCGCCGACATCGTCGGCAGGGCGCGGGAGTCGGGCCTCGCGCCGCCGGTGGCCGTGGTCATCGGCGAGGTGGTACGTCTGCGGGGCCGGCTGCGCTGGTTCGACGCCGGGCCGTTGTTCGGAAAGCGCGTGCTCGTGACGCGCTCCAGGAGCCAGGCGAGCACGCTATCGGAGCTGCTGGCGCTGGAGGGCGCCGAGCCCATCGAGGCGCCGACTATCGAGGTCCGCCCGTTGGACGACACGTCCGAGCTGGACGACGCCGTCGGCGACCTGTCGCGCTACAGGTGGGCCGTGTTCACCAGCGCCAACGCCGTCGACGCGGTGTTCGACCGCCTCGCGGCGCTGTCGCTGGACGCGCGGGCCCTGCGCGACACCCGGGTCGCCGCCATCGGCGAGGCCACGGCGGCGCGCCTGCGGGAGCGTGGCATCGTCGCGGACCTGGTGCCGCGGGAGGCCGTCTCCGCGTCGATGGCGGAGGCGCTGCGCGGACACGTCGCCGCAGGCGAAACCGTGCTGGTCCCGCAGGCCGACATCGCGGGCGACGAGCTCCGCGCCGGCCTGAGCCAGGCGGGCGCGAAGGTGCGCCGCGTGGTAGCCTACAGGACCGTGGCGCCCGAAGCGTCCAGGAAGCTGGTCGCGGAGGCGCTGGACGAGGGGGTCGACGTGGTGACGTTCACGAGCTCGTCGACGGCACGCAACTTCGCCCGGCTCATCGGCGGCGACGTGGGGCCGCTGGGCAATACCGTGGTCGCCTGCATCGGGCCCATCACGGCAGCCACGGCGAGGCAGCTTGGAATGGACGTGCGCCTGGTCGCGGAGCGGTCGACCGTGGCCGGCCTGGTGGATGCGATCAAGGCGTACTTCGGCGAGGAGGAGACGAGGTGAGCGGCTTTCCGACCGTCCGGCTCCGCAGGCTGAGGCGATCGCCCGCCCTGCGCAGCCTTGCCCAGGAGACCAGGGTCTCTGTCGACGACCTGGTGTACCCGATGTTCGTGACGCATGGCCAGGGCGTCAGGGCCGAGGTCGACTCGATGCCGGACGTGTACCAGCTATCCATCGACAACCTCATCCCGGAGATCGACGAGGTCGCCGCGCTCGGGATAAGGGCGGTGCTACTGTTCGGCATACCGGAGAGCAAGGACGCGATGGGCACAGGGGCGTACGACCAGGACGGCATCGTGCAGGAGGCCGTGCGGGCGATCAGGCTCACCGCGCCCGACATGCTGGTGATCGCCGACGCGTGCCTGTGCGAGTACACCGACCACGGCCACTGCGGCGTGATCTCCGACGGCTGGCTGGACAACGACCGGACGCTGGACCTGCTCGCGCAGACGGCGGTGAGCCAGGCGGACGCGGGCGCCGACGTGATCGCGCCCTCGGGCATGATCGACGGGCAGGTCGGCGCAATCCGGGAGGCGCTCGACGGGGCAGGATTCGACGACACCGCGATCATCGGCTACTCGGCAAAGTACGCGTCTGCCTTCTACGGCCCGTTCCGCGACGCGGCCGGATCGACGCCGCAGTTCGGCGACCGCAGGACGCACCAGATGGACCCGCCCAACGTCCGCGAGGCGCTCCGGGAGATCGAGCTGGACATCGAGGAGGGGGCCGACGTCGTGATGGTCAAGCCGGCGATGCCCTACCTCGACGTGATCGCGAGGGCCAAAGACGCCTTCAACGTGCCGCTGGCCGCGTACAACGTCAGCGGCGAGTACGCGATGCTGAAGGCGGCCGCTCAGAACGAGTGGCTGGACGGCGAGCGCGCCGCGATGGAGGTTCTGACCGCCATCAAGCGCGCCGGCGCCGACCTGGTGATCAGCTACCACGCCAGGGAGGCGGCGCGGCTCCTGGCCGACGGCGCATAGCCGGCGGCGTCTCAGCGCGGGCCGCGGGCGGCCTCGTAGAGGGCGATGTACTCGTCCACGGTCGTGCGGGCGACGGCCTCGGCTACCAGGTCCAGCGGCAGGTCGTCGAGGCTCCTGAAGCGGACGCACGACTTGCCCATGTCGAGCCTCTTGCCAGACGCCCTGTAGCCGTCCAGGAACCAGCGCTCCGCCTCCGCGTCCGCGTAGACGTTCATCAGGTAGAGCGAGACGTAGTTCTTCTGCGACGCTATGGCGGCGTACTGCAGCGCCTGGCGGTTGTAGGTCTTCGGGTACCGCTCCAACGGCACGACGTACGAGATCATCCCGAACTGCACCATCTCCTCGTAGCCCTCTGGCAGGTTCGCCCTGACTACGCTCCGCACCGCCTCGACCATCTCACGACGGTCGTCCGGCAGCTCGTCCAGGTATTCTTCGGCAGTCGTTGCCTTGCTGCGCGCCATCGGTCTCTCTCCTATGCGGGGACGATAGTCTCTCTGATCCTCTAGTGGACCCGGCCCCAACGCCGGGGCGGCCAGCAGCGCAGCCATGCCCTGCCGACCAGCAGGTCGGCTCTGACGGGGCCGTACTCCCGGCTGTCCGTGCTGCGGACGCGGTCGTCGCCCATCACGAAGTACTCGTCCGGCCCCAGGCTCCAGCGCCGCGTTTCCAGTCCCAACGTCGACGGCAGACCTGCCAGGTACGGCTCCTCCAACACCGCGCCGTCGACGTGAAGCAGGCCATCCTCGAGGCGGACCTCCTCGCCGGCGAGGCCGACGACGCGCTTCAGCTCGTGGCGCTCAGGCTCGCGCGGATCGCGGACCACCGCCACGTCGCCGCGGCGGGGCGCCGAGCGGCGGTACTCCCTGACGTTCACTACGAGCAGGTCGCCGTCCCGGAACGACGGCCGCATGCTATCGCCGCGCACCACGTAGAGCTTCACTTCCCCGCTATGGTACGACCGCGGCGCCGCCAATGTCACCCGCGACGCCGGCCCGGACTTGCGTCGGCGCGGGGCGTTCCTGTAGGCTTCCGATGCACGCTGACACGACAAACACCCAGGAGGATTTGCGTTATGAAACTAGCGAGCTTGAGGCGCTGGCTGCCGGTGCGGCCGGTCCACGCGCACTGCGACATACCCTGCGGAATCTACGACCCGATATCGGCGAAGATCGCGGCCCAGACCGTGCAGAAGATGGTGATGCGGATCGAGGCGCTGGATTCGACGGAAGGTACGGCGAACAGCAACAGCCTGTCCCGCTACATCGCGGTGAAGGAGCAGCACGCCGACCTGGTCAAGCACGAGGTTGACATCCTCTGGCACGACTACTTCAAGCCGGAGCACCTCGATGCGCACCCGGACCTGCACACGACCGTCTGGAACGCGACGAAGCTCGCGTCCGCGAACAAGCAGAACGTCGACGCCGACTCCGCCGCCAGCCTCGTGGCCGCGGTAGACGAGATCGCACAGATATTCTGGGCCACGAAGGGCGTCGAGTACTCGGACCCGAACGCCGCGGTCCGCTTCGGCACCTAGAGAGCCCCACGGGAACGCGGTCCCGGCCATCGGGGCCGCTGTTCTGGCTCCCCGACCCGCCGGCTGAGAGGTCCGGCTGGCCTGGCCCGGTCAGTCTCGGACGGTGAGGTTGGGCTTCTCGTCGCCGCCCATGTAGTCTTCGCGGGGAGGCGAGAAGATGTCGAGCGCGAGCGCCCAGCCGTCGCCGCACTTGACGCTGTGCTCGACGCCGCCGGGGATTACGTAGGCGTCGCCCGGCCTCAGCAGCCGCGTCTCGTCCCCGATCGTCATCTCGAACTCGCCCTGGATCATCACGCCCGCCTGCTCGTGCGGGTGGTTGTGGTTGGGCACCACGGCGTTCGGCGCGGTCTCCACCAGGCTCATCATCACCCTGTCGCCCCACATCGTGCGTATGGTGACGCCCGGGGCTATCTCGTTGCGGTCGACTTCTGACGCGTCGTAGAAGGGCATCGGACCTCCTGTGTTACGAGCCGCCGGCTCTGGCGGCGACGGCTTTGCGGTGAGGCAGGGTCAGGCATGCGACGATGAAGTCGTTCACCGGGGTCGCGACTCCGGACTCAGCCCCCATCCTGGCCACGGCCCCGTTCAGCACCTCGATCTCGAGCGGCTTGCCTGCCTGCAGGTCGATGAACATCGACGACACCGAGTCCTCGCCGGCGTCCCTGAAGGACTGCATGGCCTCTTCGACCTCGCTGTCCGGCAGGTCGATGCCGCGCGCGGCCGCGACCGACTGCACCTCCCTGAGCACGCCCATGGTCATTCGCTCCGTCGCGGGGGACGCGAGGATCTCGGACATAGCCGAGCGGGTGACGCAGATCATGCCGCTCCAGGCGCAGATGAAGAGGAACTTGCGCCAGAGCGCGGCGTCGACGTCGGAGGTCAGCTCGACCCTGACGCCGGCGTCGGAGAGCGTGTCGCGGACCGCCGCCGCCCGGTCCGTCTGCCCGCCGTCGGCCTCGCCGAAGACGAGGCGCGAGGGGCCGCCGAACTCGGAGACGTGGCCCGGCCCATCGAGGGACGCGTCGACGTAGGTGACGCCCAGCAGGACCCTGTCCTCGCCGAACGCGTCGGAAAGCTGCGCGCCGCTGCCTATCCCGTTCTGCAGAGTGAGCACCGACGTGTCCTCGCGCACCGTCGGCCGGACCAGCTCGATGGCGTCGGCGTTGTCGTAGCCCTTGACGCAGAAGAGCACCAGGTCGGGGCGGAGCGACGCGTCGGGGCGGTCGGTCGCGTCGGCCGTGACCGTGAAGTTGCCGGACGTGACGCTGTCGACCCGGAGGCCGCGCTCGCGGATGGCGGAGAGGTGGTCGCCGCGGGCGACGAAGGTGACGTCGTTCCCGGCGTGTCTCAGTACGGCGCCGTAGTAGCCGCCGACCGCGCCCGAGCCCATCACGAGGACGTTCACAAGAGACCTCCAGGTTGCGCGGACGCCGGGGGCCGGACTCGACACGGCTCTCCCAGGAACGCCGTCATCGCAACTCCCTCACCGCGGACTGCGCGCTATTTTCCAGCCGGCGCCATTTGCGAGTCAAGCAGCGGCAGCGGCGCAGGAACGTCTGGACTGTGATTCGTGTGATTCTGGCGATGGGGACAAATCTCGACTCTGAGCAGTTACCCGACCCCCGGTCAGCTTGACTGCCAAATTGGGCCAAAGCTAGAATACTGACTGCCCCGAGGCGAAGCGGACACCCGCTTCCCTCCCCTGTCCTCGAGCATGGCCCGCTAGCTCAATCAGGCAGAGCAACTGACTCTTAATCAGTAGGTTCTCGGTTCGATTCCGAGGCGGGTCACGCTTCCGGCCATACGTCACCGTAGACCATGTCCCGGCGTCGACGGCTCCAGGTCTTCGCCAGCGCCTGTTTGTGCCGAAGGCGCCTGCCGGATTCCCGGTTGTCGCACCAGCGGGCGTAGGCTAGAATCCGACCCCCCGGACGGCGCAACGCCCGACGGCAACGCGATCAGGAGGCCGCAGAAATGAAATCGAGCTTCGACCGCAACTCGGAGGGATGGTGCTCCTACGACTATCACGCGAGCATCCCGCTGGGCGCGAACTTCTTCGTCATGACCCCGTGGGAGCGGAGCGGCGGCGTCAACGACTCCGGGTACATATGGACGAACGAGACCGCGTGGAGCGCCGACACCCCTGAGAGACCGGTATCGGTGCTGCCGTTCCTTATCTATCGAGGCTGGGTCGGCCTGGACCCGGTAGACCTGCGCGGGGCCCGCGTCTCGGTGTACCTGCGGGGCGACGACCTGGACCTCGGCGGCGCGGAGTGCTACTTCTGGGTCGTGGGCCGCGGAGGCGAGAGGGGCAGCGGCGGCCGGTGGCACTATGCCAGCAACCCGCTCCACATCAGCGACGGCCGGTGGGCCGACGAGCCCAACGTGTTCACCCTGCACAACGACGAGTCGCTGTGGCATCGGAGTTGGTCCGTCGACCCGACCGACCCGCCGTCGCTGGACGACCTGCTGAGGCGGTGCACCAGCTACGGCTTCTCCTTCGTGGACTTCGGCCAGCTTCCGCGAGGCCGGTTCGCCATGGACGAGATCGAGATCGAGCTGGCCCAGGCCTGAGGAGGGCGAGTCCAAGGGAGAACTCCCGACTCGCCAACGGCCGGACACGCGGCTCTCCCGATCCCGCGGCTGTCGCTACGGGGAACCGCTGCGCGTCCCCCACTACGGGAAACACACGCGGTGGAGATGCGTCAACCTCGTAGCTGGGGTACCCCTCCCTGGGTTCCCGCCTGCGCGGGAATGACGGTTGTGCAAGGGTTGCCCTGCGCGGGAAGACGGGCTGTGCGGAGGTCTGCCGGCGCGGCCGCTAGTCTTCGAGGCTGATGCGGACCCAGCGGCCGTGCGACAGTCCGTTCACGGTGCCCCAGTAGTAGACGAGCAGGGTGCCGTCGGAGAGCAGCTTGCCGCCGGGCCGGCCAAAGCCCTGGGCCATGTTCATGGCCAGGCTCGTCGGCTCCGGATCGCCGAGGATCGCTTCGTCGCCCGCGGCGAACGCTACGACCTGGTTGTCGACGTCGAAGCGCTGGAGGTCGTCGCTGAGCGCGACGTGGACGCCCTGGGGCTCGCGGCGGTAGCTGTACACGGCGGCAACGCGGCCGTCCGGCAGCGCGATCGGCACGCACATCTGCCCCATCAGGTTCGTCGGCCGCGGCTCGGTCCAGGTGCGGCCCTGGTCCGACGACTGGAGCCAGTGGTTGGGCAGGTCCTCGACGGCCCTGTAGCGGTGGGCCCAGACCATGTTGTAGATGCGGCCGTCCGGCAGTATCGTGGCCGCGTGGTCCCACCAGTTCATCTCGCCGGTCGGATCGTCGGCCACGATCGTCAACTCTCCCCAGGTACGCCCCTGGTCGGCGGAGAATAGCGCGATCGCCTTCTGGTCCGGCGGGCCGTCGTAGCCGACCGGCTTCCAGGTCTCCATCGGGTACATCCAGCGGTCGGGGGCGAGCTGTAGCAGCACGCCTGAGCCGTTGGCGGTGTACCTCGCGGGGTCGAGGTCGACGGTGACGAGCTGCGGCGCCGACCACGTCCTGCCCGCGTCGTGGGACCAGTAGACCAGGTTCTCCGGCCGCTGGAGGCTCTCGGACCGGGCGTCGAACGTCTCCGATATGCGGTCGGCCTGGAAGCGGGTGGCGCGCATCAGGAGTCGGCCGTCGGGGATCAGGCTGATGGTCGACCCGCGGTAGGACCAGCCGTCCTCGGCGGTGGCCGGACCGCCAAGAAGGCCCTCGCTGGTCCAGGTCTTCATCCCGTCGATGGAGCGCAGTATCTCTATCCGGGCGTCGGAGGAGACGAAGTTCGAGCTGACGAACTGGGAGGCGATGTACGTGCCGTCCGGGAGCGGCGTGATCGAGGACATGTACGCGCCGCCGGTCGCGGGCCGCGAGACCACGCCTCTGTCTATGATCCTCATGGAGGTCCTCCAGCGACTCTACGGCAGCGGAGTTACGGTTGCGTGGGCCACGTTGCGCCCGGCCTCGCGGGCCAGTTCGTCGAGCTGCTCGGCGGTGCAAAGCTGCGCGGGGCCCGCGCGTACGGTCTGTATGACGTGCACCAGCAGGTGGTCGGACGCGATGAAGCGCTGCTCGGACCTGGTCGGGGTCGTCGAGTCCATGCGCGCGAAGACGAAGCCGTCGCCTTCGACGACCGAGACCTGCATGCCGCCGCTGGCGCCGACCAGCATCGCCGCGGCGCCGGTCCTCTGCGCGATGAGCCTGAGGTGCTCGTCGGCGGCTCCCCGCTTGTCGAAGAACGACACCGTCACCTGGATGCGTCGACTGCCGCCGGCGCCTTCCGAGACCGCGAACCGCTGGACCTTCCACGCCTCGGCCCCATCCACCTTCGCCTCGAGCGTCCCATCAGTCCCGATCGGGACTGCCTGGCCGCGCCGCGCGAACGCCTCGACCTTCTGCAATGGGCCGACGTCGGGACACGCGGCGGCTATCGCGTCCCAGCCGAGCACGAACTCGGCATCTGCCGCGGAGTGGGTGAGATCGTAGGGGGGTCGCGGTGGCTCCGGTTCGTCGGAGCCGCCGCAGGCCGATACCAGGACGGCGGCGAACACCAACCACGACGTCACGGCCAGGGCCGTTCTCAAGACGCGCGGCGCGCCGTCGAACCGCCGCGCTGATCTGGGGCGCAACTTTCTCTCCAATGTGCTGGAACCCTCAGGCAATAGCCGTCGAAGAAATGGTAGTCGTGGGCGGATGCGTGGTCAATCTCCAAATCGCCGGCCGTTCTGCGACGCGGCTCAGTTCTCGATCAGACGGTGCTCGTCGGGCACGCGAAGCACCTCGCAGCCGGTGAACCCGTCGTCGAAGGTCAGCCGAACGCCCTCGGAGTAGCCCATGGCGTAGCCCCATGCCCCATGCTGGAAGTCCGGCATAGCGGCCGCGGCGCCCAACTCGACGATCCCGCCGTGGGTCACGACGAGGGCCTGAGTCGACTCCGGGATGCGCTCCGCGATGTCTTGCCACACGCCCGCCATCCGCCTGGCGAACTTCGCGGCGGCGCCTCCTTCGCGCACGGCGTCGGAGACCCGGGCGAATGAGGCGGGCCAGCCGTAGCCGGACCCCGTCGGGATCAGGCCGAGGAAATCGTCCGTCTCGTCGACCTCGAACCCCATCGCGATAGCCGTCTCGATGGCACGCGGAATCGGGCTGGTCACGACTAGGCTGTAGGGCCCCGACCCGGCGCCTACGAGACGCGCCAGGTCGATGCCGTCCTGGGATAGGTGCTGGCCGGGCTTGCGTCTCATCGTGTGCCGGCGCACTTCAAGCTTTCGCATGCGACCAGCATAGCAGCTTCGTACGAACGAGCGTGGGCCCGTCGCTCAGGCCGTGCCCCGCAGCCGGGCCGTCTCCGCGTCGTCGACCGCCAGCCTCTCCGCGTCGATGGCGACCCGGTAGATGTCCCGCGCGCGGGCTGCCGAGACCAGGCCCGAGACGACGTCGGCCAGCACCGCGCGCGGGTCACGCTCGGCAGGATCGCCGAAGCCCCCGCCGCCCGGCGTCTGGGTCACGATGACGTTGCCGCCTGGGACCGTCGTGGTGACCTTGGACGGCATCCGGCTACGCCCGCCGTCGGGCGCGGCCACGTAGCAGAGTGACGGCGAAGCCCGATGGCCTCCGTGCAGACCCCACGGGGCCGTCTCGGCGCGGTCGGAGCTGAGAGTGAGCCGCACCTGGTCGCCGGTCACCCTCACGCGGCGCCGCAGCCCGACGCCGCCGCGGTGCCTCCCCGGACCCTCGGAGTCCGGTATGAGCTCGTAGGCCTCGACCCTGAGCGGGTAGGCTGTCTCTATCGACTCGACGGGCGCGTTACGCGTGTTGGTCATGTGGTTCTGGACGGCGTCCATGCCGTCGAGTCCCGGTATGGCACCCTGCCCGCCCGCGTAGGTCTCCACGTAGTTGTAGTAGACGCCGGTGCGGTCGTCCACTCCGCCGATGTTGAGCAGGTTCATCGTGCCGGACGAGGCGGCGGGCGCGAGGTCTGGCACGGCCTGCGACAGCGCCCCCAGCAGCGTGTCCACAATGCGCTGCGTGGTGATGATGTTGGCGTTGCAGACGGCGTTCGGGTAGGTCGCCGACAGCAGGCTGCCGTCGCGGACGACGATCTCGATGGGCCTGTAGGCGCCCGCGTTGGGCGGCAGCTCCGGGTCGAGCAGCGCCTTCAGCACGTAGTAGACGCACGCCGCGACCGACGGCCAGCGGCAGTTGAGCGGGCCGGCGCAGGCGTCGTCGCTCTCCGTGAAGTCGGCGCGGGCCGTCTCGCCCCTGCAATCGAGCCTGAGCCGGATGGTGAACGGCTCGGTCGTGATCCCGTCGCCCTCGACGATGTCCTCGAAGGTGTAGACGCCTTCGGGGATCCTGGTCAGCGCGGCCCGCATCCGGCGCTCCGAGTAGTCGAGCATCTCGTCGAGGTAGCGGCTGATCGTGTCGAAGCCGTAGCGGTCCGCCAGCTCGCACAGCCGGCGCGAACCGACGGCGCCCGCGGCGTACTGCGCCATCAGGTCGCCGCGCACCTCCGTCTGCGGGCGGACGTTCTGCGCGATCAGCTTCCACAGGTCGGGCACCAGCTCGCCGCGGTGGAACAGGCGCACGGGCGGTATCTGCAGCCCCTCCTGGAATATCTCCGAGACGCCGAAGGGCATCGAGCCGGGGGCAAAGCCGCCCATGTCGACGTGGTGGGCCTGGTTGGCCGAAATCGCCAGCAGCTTGCCCTCGTGGAAGATCGGCGAGATCAGGCACAGGTCGTTCAGGTGTCCGGGGCCGGCCGGATAGGGCGTGTTGGTGGCGATGGCGTCGCCGGGCTCGAGATCGTCGAACGGGTAGACCTCCATCGCGGACTGCACGGCCGAGTGCATCGTGCCCAGGTGGAGCGGCGTGCCTATCTCGCTCTGGGCCACGACCACTACGTCCCCGGAGCCGGTGTAGATCGCGCACGAGGTGTCGCGCCTGTCCTTGATGTTCGTGGAGTAGCTGGCGCGGATGAGCGCGGCGATCATCTCGTCGGCGATCGAGTAGTAGGCGTTGCGCATCACCTCCAGCGTGATCGGATCGATTGCGCGAGAGCTCATTCGCCCGCCTCCAGCAGCAGATTGCCGAACTCGTCCACTCGGGCGGAGCCGCCTGGCCACACCAGCGTCGTCGAGTCGAGCTGCTCGATCACGGCGGGGCCGTCCATGGTGTCGCCCGGCCTGAGCAGCGCGCGGTCGTACACGGCGGTGGGGACGAACCCGTCTCGGAAGAAGACCTGCCTCGTGGCGTCCAGCGCGGCCGGCGGGTTGGGCCGGCCGTCGACGGGCGACGCGGGCAGCTCAGGCCGGGCAGTCCCGGAGGTCGCGGTGACGCGCAGGTTGACCAACTCTATGGGGTCGTGCCTGTTGGCGTAGCCGTAGGTGCGGACGTGGGCCTCGTGGAAGCGCTCGTAGGCGGCGGCCAGCTCGGCTTCATCGATATCGCCCGCCGCCATGACTACGTCGAGCTCGTAGCCCTGGCCGAGGTACCGCATGTCCGCGGTGCGCAAGAGCGCGGCGTCTCCTGGCTCGACGCCCTCGCGGCGCATCCGGTCGAGCGCCTCCGCCTCCATCGCGGCGAACGCGGCCCCCATCTCGGCGGGCGGGATCTCGTCGCCCCGTCTCAGGACGGTGCGCACGTAGTCGTGCCGGAGCTCGGCGAGCAGCAGCCCCAGCGCCGAGGTGACGCCGGGGGCTATCGGGACGAGCACGGCAGGGATGCTGAGCTCGTCGGCCAGCTCGGCGGCGTGCAGCGGGCCTGCGCCGCCGAAGGCCATCAGGCAGAAGTCCCGCGGGTCGTAGCCGCGGGCCACCGAGACGACACGGATTCCCTTGATCATCGACGCGTTGACGACACGCACGATGCCCTCCGCGGCCTCCTCCAGGCCCAGGCCGAGCGGCGAGGCGAGGCGGTCGAAGATGGCCCTGCGCGCCAGATCCGGGTCGAGCGACATCCTGCCGCCGAGGAACCTGTCGGGATTGAGCCGGCCGAGCACGAGGTTGGCGTCGGTCACCGTTGGCGCCTCCCCGCCCTGCCCGTAGCAGGCCGGACCGGGGTGGGCGCCCGCGCTCTGCGGGCCGACTCTGAGACCGCCGCCCGGATCGATCCAGGCGATGCTGCCGCCGCCGGCGCCCAGGGTGTGGATGTCGACCGTCGGCACCTTGATCGGCAGCCGGTCGATCTCGCCCTCGCTGGTGCGCCGCACCTCTCCCCTGTACGAGAGGCACACGTCGAAGCTGGTGCCGCCCATATCGACCGAGATCGTGTTGGGCTGCCCGGCGCGGTTGGCCAGGATGACGCCGCCGATGACGCCCGCGGCCGGGCCCGAGAGCACGGTGCGCACAGGGGTATCGGCCGCCGACCCTGCGGTCGTCGTGCCGCCGTTGGACTGCATGATGTGGACGTCGGAGGACAGGCCGAGCGCGGAGATGCCGTCCTCGAGCCGCCGGAGGTACGTGCGCATCACCGGCGCCACGTAGGCGTTGATGACCGTGGTGCTCATGCGCTCGTACTCTTTGAACTCGGGAAGCACCTCGTGCGATAGCACGACGACCGAGCCTGGCATGGCGGCGCTCAGCGCCTCCCCGACCCTCCTCTCGTGCTCCGGGTTGGCGTAGGAGTGGAGCAGGCAGACCGCGACCGCGTCGACCTTGGCGGCCCTGACGCGCTCAACGAGGGCGTCCAGATCGCCGTCGTCGATGGCCGCGAGCACCTCGCCGGTGTACAGGACGCGCTCCGGTATCTCGAACCTCAGGTCGCGGGGCACGAGCGGATCGGGACGCTGCATGCGCCAGTCGTACAGGTGCGGTCGCTCCTGGCGGCCTATGTGCAGCACGTCGCGGAAGCCCTTGGTGACCACGAGCGCGGTGCGGGCGCCCGAGCGCTGCAGCAGCGTGTTGGTCGCCACGGTGGTGCCGTGGATCAGGAAGTCGATGGCCGACGGGGCGATGCCGAGGCGCTCGATCAGTTCGCGGGTGCCGCGAACGACGCCCTCGGACTGCTCGCGGGTCGAGGCTGTCTTGGCGAACTCCAGCCTGCCGGTGGAGACGTCGTAGAGCGAAAGGTCGGTGAAGGTGCCGCCGACGTCGACGCCGAGCCGGTGAGTCATGGACGCGAGCCCCGCCCGTGCCGGTGCCCGTCCGGCCGACGTGCGTCAGAGCGGAGAATGCCCGGCGAGCGCACGGCTATCGGAACCAGTCGTAGCTGAGGCTGAGGGAGCGGTCCTGGAGCGGCAGGTCGACGCGGGCGCCGCCGTCGGCCGACGACTGCTTCAGCGCTATCTCAACCTCGATGGCCGTGGCGACGCGGCGGCCCGAGTTCTTTGGCTCGTCCAGTTTGCCCTCGATACAGTCTATGACGTCGTTCAACGTGTAGACGCCGCCGTAGGGCCCGACGTACTGCGGCCTCGGCCAGGGGACCTCGACCAGGCGCCGGCCAGCTAGCGTGTCCATGCTCTGCCACAGCTTCCAGCCCTCCACGACCTCGAAGGTCATCTCGCCCTGGGAGCCGGTGACCCGCAGCTGCGGCGCCCCGGCGCGGAAGTGGACGACCAGGCCGTTGCGGGTGACCATCATCCCCTGCCCGTCGAATTCGTTGCTGCCCTCGGCCTGGGGATAGGGGTTGATGTCCTGTGGAGGCCGGACCAGCGAGGCGCCGGTCCCGACGACCCACTCCGGCGGGCTGTCCAGGAAGTAGGTCCAGTTCTGGTGCTGCGCGATGGGCCTCGGCGCCTCGATCGACTCGACGTCCCCTATGGCGCCGTCCGCGATCAGCTCGCTGGCCCTGGCGAAGGACGGGTGCGTCGTCGTGATAGACCCGCAGCTCAGGGGCACTCCCGCCTCGGCGCAGGTGTCGACCATCCTGTCGGCCTCCTCGAGGGTGTGGCACATGGGCTTTTCGGTGACAACGCCCTTCGCGCCGCACTCGACGGCCAGGCAGGTCAGATCGGCGCGGTCCTTGACGTTGGTGCAAACGGCGACGATGTCGGGCCGCTCGGTGCGGAGCATGAGCGCGGCGTCGGTGTATACGGCGTCGATGCCGTAGCGCTCCCTGAACGCCCTGAGACGCTTCTGGTCCCGGTCGGCGGCGGCCACGAGCTCGACGTCAGGCCTGTTCCAGATCGCCTCGGAGTAGCTGCCGGGAATGCCCTCGGTGCCTGGATGGTCGTGGTGGTAGAAGCCGCGGTGCAGGTCGAGCTCCGGCGTGGGACGGTCGACGTCGTCGATCTCGAAGCGGTCCCAGAGGCGGTCGGCGAGGTCGTACAGGAGCCCCATCCAGCCGAGGCCGATCACGACGCCGCGGTACTTTGCCATGCCGCCCTCCCCCGTATCCGGCCGCTAGACGATCTGCTCCTCGCGCAGCGCTCTGAGCGCGCGCTCGAACGCTTCGGCCGTCCTGTCGATCTGGTCGTCATCGTGCACGGCGGACACCATGAAGCCGATGCCGCCCATCATGTCGACGCCTTCGTTGAACATCGCGAGGCGGGTCATCTCGGGCGTCGGGCTGGAGGTGGCCTTCGCGATCTCTTCGTGCGATACGGAGGAGGTATCGCCGCTGCCGTCATCGTCGACTCCGAGCGCGACGTGAACGATGGAGGCTACGCCGTGGACAAGGCCGGGGACCTCCATCTTGGACAGCGCGTCGCGGAGCCCGGCGCGGAGCCGCTCCGCGTTGGCGTCCGCGCGCTCGTTGATCGGCTCGTTGGCGATCAGGTCGAGGGCGGCGACGCCGGCGGTCGCCGACACGGGGTTGGCGTTGAAGGTGCCGGGATGGGCTATCCGCAGCGCGTCGTCCTCGTTGCCGAGCTGGTCCATGATGTCGGACCTGCCGGCGACGGCGCCTCCCGGAAAGCCGCCGGCGACGATCTTGGCCATGGTGGTCAGGTCGGGCTTGATGCCCCACCGGGCCTGGGCGCCGCCGCTGGACAGCCGGAAGCCGCAGATGACCTCGTCCATGATCATGACGACGCCGTGCTTCGCCGTCACCTCCCTGAGGTCCTGGAGGAAGGCGGGGTTTTCGAGCGGGAACTGTCCCCAGTGGCCGCCGCCGGGCTCGCATATCACGGCCGCGATGTCCTTGTCCTGCTCCAGCAGTCGGTCGAGCGCGGCGACGTCCGGGTCGAGCACGATGACCGTGGAGAGCGTCTGCTCGGGGATGCCCCTGTCGGTGATGATCCCGGAGTCGCGGGCGACGTAGTCGTGCCAGCCGTGGAAGTGCTCGTGGAACTTGACGATCTTGGACTTGCCGGTGAACGCCCTGGCCAGCCGCAGCGCCATCAGGGTCGACTCGGTGCCGGAGGCGGTGAAGCGCACGCGCTCGGCCGACGGGATGAGGTCGCTGACCTGCCCGGCCCACTTCAGCTCGAGCTGGGAGGCGCCGGCCATGATCGTGCCGTGGCTGAGGCGCTCGGAGACGGCGTCGACGACGGCGGGATGGGCGTGGCCCAGGATCAGGGCGCCGTAGCCCATGATGAAGTCGACGATCTCGTTGCCGTCGGCGTCCCACTTCAGGGCGCCGCGGGCGTCGTCCACGTACAGGGGGAACGGGCGCACCACGCGGGACTGGTGTCCGCCAGTCGGGACGCGCTGCACCGCGGACTCGTATATCTCGGCCGACTTCGCGAACTTCTCGTGGTACCGCTCTAGGATGGTGGCCATCGATGCAACTCCTGGGTGTCTCCGTCCGGCCGGAGAATCGGTCGGACGATTGTACACGAATCGGCGCGCCTTTTGACCCTCCGCCGACCGCCCACTATACTTGGCCCGTCCTACAGTCCGACGTGGCGCGAAGGCTGCGATGAGCGTACTGCCCTTCGAGACAAACCCGTTCCGCGGCGTCATCATAGACAAGGCCGCGCTGCCGGACGACCCTGAGACCTTCCGCGGACAGCTCGCCGAGTCGCTCGCGGCGTGGAGGTCGGAGGGCTACCGGGTCGCCTGGCTCGAGGCGCGGATAGGCAATGCGGCCCTCGTCCCGGTGGCGGTCGAGGCTGGCTTCACGTTCCACCACTGCGCCGAAGAGTACGTGATGATGACGTGCCGGCTGGAGGAAGGGGCCTTCGTCCCCGCGTACGCCTCGCACTACATCGGCGCCGGCGGCGTGGTGATCAACAGGCGGCGGGAGCTGCTGGTCGTGCACGAGGCGGGCGGCAGACGGCCCGCGGGGCGACGCTCCTACAAGCTGCCCGGAGGCGCGCTGCTGGAGGGCGAGGACCTGGAGGAGGGCGTCGTCCGGGAGGTGCTGGAGGAGACGGGTGTGCGGACGCGCTTCGAGGCCGTCGTCTGCCTGCGCAACCTCCACGACTACCGCTACGGGAAGTCGGACATCTACTTCGTGTGCAGGCTCTCCCCTCTCAGCCACGAGATCACGATGCAGGCCGAGGAGATCGAGGACTGCATATGGATGCCGCTCGACGACTACATGGAGGCCGAGAGCGTGAGCGACTTCAACAAGTCGATCGTGCGCGCCGCGGTCGAGACCCCCGGCCTCGTGCCGAGCCGCATCGACGGCTACCGCGACCCGCGACAGTATGAGACCTACATGCCCGGATGGGACGGAGTGGTAGTTGAAGGCTGACGATGCGGGATACGCTGTGTCCGCTGAGGAGCTGCCGCGGCTGCTGGAGTCGGGCCTGCGACGCGGCGCCGACGAGCTGGAGCTGCTGAAGGCGCTCCAGCGCGCACTGCCTCAGCCCGGCAACGATGCCGACGCAGTCGGCGAGCTCAAGAGACTGCTGACGAACGCGATCATCATGCGCACGAGGCTGGGCGACCGCGAGGCCGATCTCCCGGACGTGCTGAGGCGCGTCGTCGACGAGGGCCGGCTCGACGCGGTCCCGGTAGACGAGGACGTAGTCCGCCGCCTCGGCCGTTCGTAGAGAGCGCCCATGGTCTGCCGGGGCGCGGGGCGGCGACATCTCTTCTCCCCGAGGCCGGTTGGCGGCGATTGGACTGGAAGCGCGGGGCCGGCAGCAGGGCGGCATCCTTGTATGCCGAAGACCCGGAAGGAGGGCGAGTCATGGCGCTGATCGACATCGGCTCCAGGAAGCAACTGTTCGTCGACGACTACATCGTCGAGTCGATGACCAACACGAAGCCGGTGATGAACCCGGCGGAGAAGGTAGAGAACAACCCTGTCCTGCCACCTGAGATGCCGTGGGAGGGCAACGACACGAACGTCGACGCGGTGGTCTATGACGACGAAGACCAGAACTTCAAGATGTGGTACCAGTGCCGCCTGATCAGCGCCCACGAGAGCGACGGCAAGATCGTCGTGACCGGGGAGTCGGAAGGTCGCGCGCCGGTGGTGTGCCTGGCCGTCTCCGACGATGGGGTGCACTGGGAGAGGCCGGACCTGGGGCTGGTGGAGTTCGAGGGCTCGAAGCGCAACAACATCCTGCCCCCGACGTACCTGCCGCCGGGCGGTTACGGGGGAAGCCTGTGCATCTTCAGGGACGCGCACGAGAATGACCCCGCCAGGCGATACAAGGCGGTCGTCAAGGACAAGATCGCCCGGATGAGCGTCAACCTCTACTACTCCGCGGATGCGTTCGACTGGACTCCCTATCAGGGCAATCCGGTCGTCGAGACAACGCGAACCGCAGGCGACCCAAACGGATACATAGGCTGGGGGCCCTACGACTTCATGGGCTGGGACCCGATCCGCGAGGTGTACGCGGTGCACGTGGAGAACTGCGCCCATATCCGCAGCCCACTGAGAAAGCGGCTGATTGGCCGCGCCGAGAGTGCCGACATGACCGAGTGGAGCGAACCCGAGACGATACTCGTGCCCGACGAGCGGGACTCTCCCGATACGGAGTTCTACGGGATGTCGGTCATGACCTACGAGGGCATCTATGTCGGGCTGCCATGGATCTACCGGACCACCAACGCGACGCACCACGTGGAGGTGGCGTTCAGCCGGGACGGGATTCGCTACGACCGGCCGTACCGGGAGCCGTTCATCGAGCGGGGGGCCAGGTCGGAGTTCGACTGCAACTCGATCTACGGCCGGTCGCCCATGCTGCACGGCGACCGGATGCTGTTCTTCTACCACGGCCTGAACTACAGGTCGCCGGAGACGCTGCTCGCCCTGGGCGACAGGGCTATCGGGGCGGTGGGGCTGGCGACGCTGCCGTTGGACGGGTTCGTCTCCGTCGACGGGGCCAAGGGCGCCGCGTCCAGGGACGTGGCGCCGTACAGCGAGCTGGTGACGCGCTCATTCGGCTTCAGCGGCTCACGCCTTCACGTGAACGTCAGGGCGGCCCCGCGGGGCGAGGCGCAGGCTGAGCTGCGGGTCGAGGTCCTCGAGCCGAACCACCACCGGATCGAAGGATTCGAGTTCGACGATGCCGACCCCATCGTCGAGTCGGGCCAGTCCCAGGTGGTCTCGTGGAAAGGCAGCTCCGATCTGAGCGCGCTGGCGGGCCGGGCCGTCAAGCTGAGGTTCTACCTCAAGAACGCCAAGCTCTTTTCCTTCCAGTTCAAGTAGGGCACCCCTGAGGACCGGCTCACCCTCGCTCCGGCCCTCTCCCGTCGAGGGCGAGGGGGCAATGCCAGACCCCATGAGCGGAGTTGGGCCGGGCCTTCCCGTCCCCGGCGAGTTGGCGAGGCTACAGCCTCAGCTCCAGCCGCGGCTCGAGCAGGTCCCTGGGCAGGTTGGTCTCGTGCATGAAGCGGACTAGCTTGTTGTGGAGCTCGCGTGCCATCTCGGGGCGGGATGCGATCAGGTCGTTCTGCTGCGCGGGGTCGGCTGCCAGGTCGTACAGCTTGGACAAGCCGGGCTCGACGCTGTAGATCAGCGACCAGTTGTCCGAAGTCACCGTCGTGGCGACGGCGACGTTCAACGGCCGGCTCACGTTGTCCACCGACCGCACCTCGGAGCCCTTGTTGGCGAACGGGACGGTGCTGACGACGAAGTCGCGGCCTGCGGCGCCGGCGTCGGCCATGGCGGGCAGCAGCGAGCGGCCCTCGACCCAGTCGGGGACCGGTACGTCGAACAGCTCTAACGCCGTGGGCATCATGTCGACGGCCGACGACATGCCCGAGTAGGAGCCGGGGGCGTAGCCGGGGACCCTCATCAGCAGCGGCAGGCGGACGATCTCCTCGAACAGCGGGCTGTGGTCCCACTCCGAGTCGGTGTCGCCGTGCTTGTAGAGGCCGCCCTCGGGCCGGGTGGCGAAGTTCATCTTGCCGAACAGGCCATCGTGCTCCCCGAAGTAGAAGCCGTGGTCGGTCGTGAAGATGACCGCGGTGTCGTCGGCGAGCCCCATGTTCTCTATCTTGCGGAGCAGGTAGCCGACCCAGGTGTCGACCATCGTCACCTCGCCGCGGTAGGTGGCGAGCGCTTTTTTCACCTTCGCCTCGGTGAACCCGGGCTGGTCCTGCCAGCGGCCGTAGAGCGGCTGCACGACCTCCCCGTCGTAGTCGGGCATGTAGAGCTCGGTGTAGTACGCCGGCGCGTCCCAGGGCTCGTGGGGGTCCCACGTGTCGACGTAGAGGAAGAACTGCTCCTTGTAGTGGCGCTCCAGCCAGTCGCCGGCGCGGATCATCGTCTGGGCGACGTTGCGGTCAGACTCCTTTCGCCACCAGGCGACGACGTCCCTGGACTCGTGGTGGCCGATGCGCTGGACACGTGTCGGCGAGCCCTCCTGGCCCTGCACGGTGAAGTAGGTCTGGAAGCCGCGGTCGTAGTTGAAGCCGTGTCGCCAGTAGAAGGGCGTGTCGACGACGGCCGCGGTGTGCACGCCGTTGTCGCTCAGGATGTTGCCGAGCGTGGTGACGTCGTCGCCGAACGGCATCCATGCCATGAACGACATGGTCCAGCGGCCCGTGAAGTGGTCGGCCCTGGTCGGCATCGTGGGGAAGGCGGCGGCGTAGTGGGAATCGAAGCGGACGCCGCTGGCGGCCAGCGCGTCCAGCACGGGGGTGCGGATGATGTCGTTGCCGTAGGCGCCCAGGTGGTCGCGGCGGAAGGTGTCGGCGACTATCCAGACGATGTTCATGGGCGCGTCTCCAGACCGGGGAGTTGGCGCCCGGAGTCTACGCGAGGTTTCGCCGGCCGGTCAACGGAGAGGGATAGTGATTTGGCGCTGAGCCTCGCCCACTCTTCGTGGCGGCCCCTCGATACACCCCGACGAAGCGTCGGGGCACTCGGGGCGAACGGGTTACGTGTCCCCTCAACTCTGAACAGTTGCGGATGATCAGACCGGGTTGTAGTGACAGCACATCCGTGCTATTATCCTCAAGATGACAACGGTACCCGATGCCCGAACCATCCACTCCCCGCTCTTGACTATCCGCTATCGAACATCCCTGTTCCATTTTGTTCCGCCCTGTTCCACGCCAGATACGAACCGCGGAACACCAACTGTTCCATTCCCGGCAAAGTGTTCCATCGCCCAGATAGGAATGGAACACTTTGGAACAGAATGGAACACCTGACACGAAAAAATCGACCGCCACATCCCTGTCCAGAACGACCGGCGGGGTGGCCTGCGTTCCTCGAAGCGACTCTGAACAGATACGATCATCCATAGCTGTTCAGAGTTGACACGTCTGGCGGGCGTGCGTATCGTTCACCGGGCCCGGAGCGACTGGGCGCGAACACGATTCGGAGGACGAACCCAGATGGGGATATTCGACGGCGGTGACGCTTACAAGGCTCTCGGGGTGCGGCGACTGATCAACGCGGCCGGGGCTGACACGACGAAGGGCGGATCGATACTGACGCAGCACAGCCTTGACCTGATGGCGGACGCGAACCGGAACTGGGTCGACATGCCGGAGCTGCTCCGCAACGCGGGCGCGCACATCGCGGGCCTTCTCGGCGTCGAGGCGGCGCACATCACGTCCGGCGCGGCGTCGGCGTTGACGCTGAGCGCGGCGGCGTGCATGGCCGGCAACGACAAGGCGAAGATGGGCCAGCTACCGGACACGACCGGAATGAAGGACGAGTTCGTCGTGCTGGCGGCGCACGACTACATCTTTGCGAGGTGCCTGACGTACGCCGGGGGCAAGCTGGTCAGGGCGGGCGACGAGACCGGCTGCACGGTGGAGCAGATCGAGGCCGCCATCGGCCCGAACACCGCCGCGGTCGAGTACTACGTCGGCTACACGGGCGACGCGGACGTGCCGACGCTGGAGCAGACCGTGGAGGCGGCGCACCGGCAGGGCGTGCCGCTGATCGCGGACGCGGCGGCGGTGATCTACCCCCTGGACCGCTTCGTCACTACGGCCCGGGCGGCGGACCTGGTCTGCTTCGGGGGCAAGTACGTCGGAGGCCCGAACGCGGCCGGCTATGTCTGCGGCAGGCAGGACCTCATCGACGCGGTGATCGCGAACGGCTTCATAGAGTTCCACGGCGACGGGCAGGGCCTCGGGCGCGGGATGAAGATGGACCGCGGGCAGATCGTCGCGCTCGTGTCCGCCGTCGACTCGTGGGTGACGACGAACCACGAAGACCGGCTCGCCGACATCGAGCGGCGGCTGGTCCGGATGAACGACGCGCTGTCGGAGCTCCCGGTGTTCGACGGCGAGATAGTGGAGCGGTTCCCGTTCTACTTCGGCTACAGCCTGCGGGCCAAGATCGACGTGGAGGCCGTGGGGAAGACGGTGCCGCAGATGGCGGACGACCTGTACGAGGAGGACCCGCGCATCTGGATCCTGCCGCTGGACGACGAGACGGTCGAGCTCAACGTCTACGCGCTGAACGACGGCGAGGACGAGATCGTCATAGAGCGGGTGACCGCCGCGCTGACGGGATAGCGCGGCGGGGCGGCCGGACTACCTGGCCGCGGCCCCCGCGACGGGCCCGCAGAGCCGGGCGGCGCGCCGAGTCGAAGAGACCAGAGGGCATGAGCACTGCCACAGCATCCACGATCAACGGCATGAGTCCGCAGCTCCTCGTGGCGGACATCGAGCGCTCCCTGCTGTTCTACACAGAGGAACTCGGCTTCGACCTGGACTTTCGCTATGGGGACTTCTACGTCGGGATCGAGCGCGACGGCCACTCCATCCACCTCAAACGCGCAGACCCCTACTCGCAAGAGAGGGCGTACCGGAGAGACAACGAGCACCTGGACATCACCTTTTCGGTACAGGGCGTCGACGCCATCTACGAAGACCTTCGAAGTCGTTCCGTGGCCATCGCCCAGCCGCTTCGCGACATGCCCTACGGCCGCGAGTTCTACGTGTCGGACCCCGACGGCTACATTCTCGCCTTTCTCGAGACTCCATAGCGCCGCACGTCCCAGCTGAGAATCGACCCCGAGATCGAATCGCCGCTTATGAGAGTCGCTCCGGGTAGTAGAAGCGCGGAACGTCACCTCAGCTATGGCGCTGTCCAGGTGCTCCTGCCCCTGAAGGACGAGACGGTCGACCTGAACGTCTCGGCGCTGACCGACGGCGAGGTTGATAGACCGGGTGACGAACGCTCTTGCGGCGCAGCTATTCGCGCCCGGCGAGGCTGCGTTCGACAAGTTGTGTGGGATCGGTCTCTGGCACCGTCCAATCGGCCTGGCTCGGGTGCGTAAGGGTCGCCACAGTCAATCCACGAGCGTTCGCGTGCACTCGGCTCTTCCACCGGCGCCTGTTGTTTTCGACAAACTCGTCCACCAACTCATGGGCATCGAGCCTGTGCCGCGCATGGTACCCCGCGTGTCCTCCGAGGCACACGATCACGCGGACTCCAAGGGTCTCGATGACCGCCTGGTGGAACGGCCAGCACTCCTGAACTATGGACTCCAGATCGCCAAGGTCAGCCCGCCACCTCGTAGATCTCAGAAAGACCACCTCGCTTGTCGGCACTTCGCCAGGGTCTCGTCCAATCTCTCTGAGAAGGTGCAGGACGCGTCGCTGCCTGTAGTTGCGTCCCGGCTCCTTGCCGCCCCATCGTTCATCTCGCCACGCCGACCAGTTGTCCGGGCGTTGGTGGAGTACGCTCTGGACATTCTGCCGGATCGTATTGGCCCCAGTAGGGTCGCCCGCGGGATTCAAGCCCAGAACATACAGGTCGCATGGCTGATTGAAGGCGCGTCGGCCCGAAAAGAAAACTGAGCCGGACCTGTCAAGCAATCGTCTCGGCAGCAGCTCGGTGAAATCGTCTATATTCGCGATGGCGCCCTCCCTTCGTCGCCCCGCGGTCATCAAGTTTGCCGGGCGCCCGTAGGCGGGACATCCTAGCACGCGAAGGCGGACGATGGCCGCGAGCGCCGCGGCGTCCCAGCCGGTTGGACGTTTGCACCTGGGAGACGGCGTCCGATCGAATCTTCCCCAGTTGTCGCGGTGTGATACGGTTGCAGGCGGAAATCAGCGCCGAACGCCCAGGCGGGCATTTGACTTGCGAACGCACGCTCCCAGCATCATGGCCTCCGACGTAGTCGAAGCGCGGGACGTCACGTTCAGCTACGGCGCCGTCCAGGTTCTGGATGGCCTGTCGCTGTCCGTGCGGGAGGGCGAGGTGTTCGGGCTGCTCGGGGCGAACGGCGCCGGCAAGACGACCCTGATGCGGCTGATGGTAGGACTGCTGCGCGGCGGCGGCGGGACGCTCACCGTCCACGGCGAGCGGCCGTCTCCGCGACAGGCGGCGCGAGTCGGCTACATGCCGCAGCTCAACGCGCTGTACCAAGAGCTTTCGATCCGGGAGAACGTCGACTTCTTCGCGCGGATGTACGGGATGTCGGACCGGAGCTCGCGCGCCGAGGCCGTGGAGGAGGCGATCGGGCTTGTAGACCTGGCGGCGCGAAGCTCGGACACGATCAACAATCTCAGCGGGGGAATGCGGCAGCGGGTCAGCCTCGCCATCGCGCTGGTGCACCGCCCCCCGCTGCTGCTGCTCGACGAGCCGACGGTGGGACTCGACCCGGACGTGCGCGCCGTCTTCTGGGAGCGGTTCAGGCGGATGGCCGGGTCGGGCACGACGATCGTGATGTCGAGCCACACGATGGACGACGCGGCGCACTGCGACCGGCTGGCGTTCCTGCGGGACGGCAGGGTGATCGCGCTCGACACGCCCTCCGCGCTGCGCGAGGCGACCGGGGAGCCGGACGCGTCCCTGGAAGACGCATTCATACACTTCCTCAGCGAGGCGGGCGGCTGATGTCCGTCGACCGCACGCTGGCCATCACCGAGCGGATCATCCGGCAGATGCTGCGGGACCGGCGGTCGGTGGGGCTGCTGATCGTCGGGCCGCTGATCGTGATGTCGCTGGTGGGCTTCAGCCTCGTGGAGGAGGGAGACGTACTCGACCGCGTCGCGCCGGGGCTGCTGGCGGTGTTCGTGCTGTTCTTCACATTCATCCTGACGGGCGTCGGATTCCTGCGCGAGCGGGCGCAGGGCACGCTGGAGCGGCTGCAGACGACGCTGGTGGGCAGCTTCGACATCATGGTCGGCTACATGCTGGGCTTCCTGCTCTTCGCCGTGGTCCAGGCGGCCGTGATCTTCGCGTTCACCGTGTTCGTTCTGCGCGTCGAGTACGTTGGCAGCCTGTGGGAGATCGGCGCGATACTGTTTCTCGTGGTCACGGTCGCCGTGAGCCTGGGGATATTCATATCCAGCTTCGCGAGCAACGAGTTCCAGGTCGTGCAGTTCATTCCGATCGTGCTGGCGCCGCAGATCTTCCTGTCCGGGGTTATCATTCCCGTGGAGCAGATGCCGACGCTGTTCGAGTGGTTTTCGGTGGCGCTTCCGCTGACGTACGCGGTGGACGCGCTGCGGGAGATCATGCTGCGCGGCACGGGCCTGGCGGAGCTGTGGCCGAACCTGGCTGCCCTGGGCGGGTTCTCACTGGGGCTACTGGCCGCGGCGGTGGGGACGCTGAGGCGGTAGGCAGCGGGCGTCTACTCCCGGTCCATCCGATTCTTCCAGACCCGACGGCCGATTCTCACGACTATCAGCAGGGCCGTGAGAATGGCGAGGGCCCAGAGCCACCATGTCTGGAACGCCCATGCCACGACGAGGACTACGATACACAGAAAGGCCAGGAGCCAGAATAGCGAGTCATCCTGGCCCTCGTGCATGCCCTTCCCTCGCCTTCTTCGTCTTCCGCCTCTCATCCTCGGCCTCCCCGGGTGGGTGCCGCCCAGAGTACCAGACCCAGGACTGGATCAGGGATGTGGAACGTCTGAGCCATGATTCGTGGGATTTTGGTGATGGGAACGATTGGCGGCGGAGATTTCCCATCTCGGAACCCCGCCCCTGGGTCACCGCCCGTATGCACGAGGGCAGGCGCTGCGCGGGAACGACGGAGGAGGGGGATTTGGGATGTCGTCCGCCTTGACCGTGGTGGTGGGCGGGCCGTAGAATCTAACGTTGGGCATATCATGACTACCTACGCGATCGTACAGACGGGCGGCAAGCAGTACCAGGTGCGGCCGGGCGACACCATCCGCGTCGAGTCCCTTCCAGGGGAGCCGGGCGAGACGGTGGAGCTCGAGGACGTGCTGATGGTGTCGAAGGACGGCGAGGTGACGGTCGGGAACCCGAACGTCTCCGGCGCGAAGGTGACGGCCGAGGTGGCGGAGCACGGCAGGGGGAAGAAGATCGTGGTCTTCAAGTACAAGGCGAAGACCCGGTACCGTCGCAGGCACGGCCACAGGCAGTCGTACACCGAGCTGACCGTCAAGGACATCACGGCGTAGGGACGCACGGAGGAAAGTGGCATGGCGCACAAGAAGGGCGGCGGCAGCACGAGGAACGGCCGCGACAGCCGGGGCCAGCGTCTCGGCGTCAAGGCGTACGACACCGAGTTCGTGACGGCTGGCTCGATCATCGTCCGCCAGCGCGGCACGCGGATCGAGGCCGGGTCCAACGTGGGACTGGGACGCGACCACACTCTGTTCTCCCTGATCGACGGCACGGTCAAGTTCGAGGCCGTGAACAGGGACAAGCGGCGCGCCAGCGTCTACCCCCTGGAGCAGTAGAGGCCACGATGAAGCCGAAGATACATCCGACCTACTACGAGGACGCGGTGGTGACGTGCTCCTGCGGGAACGCGTACACGACGGGCTCCACGAAGCAGAGCCTGCGAGTCGAGCTGTGCAACGAGTGCCACCCGTTCTACACGGGCGAGCAGAGGATCGTCGACACCGAGGGTCGCGTTGAGAGGATGAAGCGGCGCTTCAACCTGCAGTAGCGGCTCGAATATACCGATTGCCGAACGAGGGGTGAGACCGGCTCACCCCTTTTTCTTGCCCGGCGAGGCCGACAGAAGCAGATGACGACTAGCACTCCTCCAAGCTACGGCGGCCAGGCGATCATCGAAGGCGTCCTCATCCGCGGCCAGCGCTGCGCCTCGATCGCGGTCAGGCGCCCGGACGGGAGCGTCGCGCTGCGGTCGGAGCCGCTGAACACACTGTTCACCGGCCGGCTGCGTCGGGTGCCGCTGGTCCGGGGCGTTGTGGCGCTGGTCGAGTCGCTGACGCTGGGGATGCGGGCGCTGATGTACTCGGCCAACGTGGCGGCGGAGGCCGAGGGCGAGGAGATCGGCGGGGTCGCCGTTGCGGGCGTTCTGACGCTCTCGGTGGTGTTCGCCATCGGGCTCTTTTTCCTGCTGCCGGTGGTCTCCAGCGAGTTCATCGGCTCGTTGTTCGGCGGGTCGGACATCGTCAGCAACGTGGCGGAGGGCGTCATCAGGCTGGCGGTGTTCCTGGGGTACATCGTGCTGATCGGACAGATGGAGCAGATCAGGCGCGTCTTCATGTACCACGGGGCGGAGCACATGACGGTGCACGCGCAGGAGCACCTCGACCCGCTGGAGGTCGAGGCGGTGCGGCGCTACCCGACGGCGCACCCGAGATGCGGCACGGCGTTCCTGCTGTTCGTGGTGGTGCTGGCGATCTTCGTGTTCACGCTCGTCGGCCGCGAGCCGTTGTGGTGGCTGCTGGCGTCGCGGATCGTTCTCGTGCCGGTGGTCGCGGCGCTGGCCTACGAGGCGATCAGGCTGAGCTGGTCTTTCGGCGACAACCCGGTCGTTCGGCTGATCGCGGCGCCCAGCCTGGCGCTGCAGTCGCTGACGACGCGGCAGCCGGACGACGACCAGATCGAGATAGCGATCGTCGCGATGAAGCAGGCGCTGGAGGGGGACGAAGCCGCGGCCGAGGCCGAGGCTGCTCCCGCGAAGGAAGGCTAGCCCCGGCGCTTCCGGAGCTGTTCCCAGACGTCCTCGGGCTTCGCGTCGGAGGCGGCCAGCAGCACGAGGGTGTGGTAGACGAGGTCGGCGGCCTCGGCGGCGAGGTGGTCCCTGTCGCCCCTGGCGCCGGCCAGCGCGGTCTCGCCCGCCTCCTCGATGACCTTCTGGCTTATGCGGTCGACGCCGCGGCGGAGCAGGTCCGCCGTGTAGCTGCCCTCGGGCATGTCGCGCTTGCGGTCCTGGATGACGGCAAAGAGCTCGTCGACGATGCCCGGCCCGGTGTCGGTCCGCTCGATCTCAGGCATCTCCTCGAGCGGCGTGAAGAAGCAGGTCGGCGCGCCGGTGTGGCACGCTGGGCCCTCGGGGTCGACCCTGAGCAGCAGAGTGTCGCCGTCGCAGTCGACCGCGATGGACTTCACGCGCATTACGTTGCCGGAGGTCTCGCCCTTGCGCCAGAGCTCGGCGCGGCTGCGGCTGTAGAACCAGGCGTCGCCGGTCTCGAGGGTACGCCGCAGCGACTCGGCGCTGACGTACGCCATCATGAGCACCTCGCCGGTGGCGGCGTGCTGCACGATGGCAGGGGCGAGCCCGCCTGGATCCAACCTGACCGTCGCGTCTTCCACGGCCGCTCCTCCGATTATCGGGCGCACGGGAATCCCCCGCTCTTCGAGGTAGTCCTTCGTGTCGCGTATGCTCAGCTTGCCGAAGTGGAAGATGCTGGCTGCCAGAGCCGCGTCCGCCCTGCCCTCGTCGAGGGCCTCGCGCAGGTGCTCCAGCTCGCCGGCGCCGCCGCTGGCGATGACCGGGATACCGGTGGCGTCGGACACCTCCCGCGTGTACTCGAGGTCGTAGCCGTCCTGCCGCCCGTCGGCGTCCATGCTGGTTATGAGCAGCTCGCCGGCGCCTAGCTCGGCGGCGCGCTTGGCCCACTTGACGGCGTCGATCCCGGTGCGGTTGCGCCCGCCGTGGGTGTAGACCTCCCAGCGGGAGTGGCGGTCGAGCGCGAGGCCCGGGTCGGGGGCCTCGATGCGGGGCTCGTCCTCATCGGCGTCGCCCAGGCGCTTGTAGTCGATCGCGACGACGATGCACTGGCAGCCGAAGAAGTCGGAAGTCTCGGCGATGAGCTGGGGCCGCTGGACGGCGGCCGTGTTGAGGGAGACCTTATCGGCGCCCGCCTCGAGCAGCGCGCGGACACCGGCGACGGAGCGCACGCCGCCGCCGACGGTGAGCGGGATGAAGACCTGCTCGGACACCTGCCTGACGACGTCGATCATGATGTCGCGGGCGTCGGAGCTCGCGGTGATATCGAGGAATACGAGCTCGTCGGCGCCCTCGCGGTCGTAGAGCGAGGCGAGCTCTACGGGGTCTCCGGCGTCCCGGATGTCGACGAAGCTGACGCCCTTCACCACACGGCCGCGATCGATGTCGAGGCAGGGGATGATCCGCTTGGTGAGCACGGTTACTTCCTCGCCATCACCATGTACTGCTTGCCGTTGAGGTCCCTGGCCTCCCTGACGCGGAAGCCGGCCTTGGCGGTCATCTCCTTCATGTCGTCCATGTCGATGCGCTGGCCGATGGGCGGGCCCTCGTCCATCTCCTTTTTGTACCACTCGAGGATCACGAGCCAGCCGTGATTCTTGAGAGAGCGGAGCGCCTCGGCGAGGAGCGCCTTGGGGCTGGCGGCCTCCTGGAGGACGAAGGCTGCCAGCACTCCGTCGACCGACTCGTCGTCGAGCGGGAGCTTCTTCTCCTGGCTCCTGGCGATATCGACGTTGGTGAGGTTGATCTTCTCGACCTCGGCGCGTACGGCGTCGAGCATCTCGTCCTGGATGTCGAGGGCGTGGATCCTGCCGTCGAAGACCATCTTGGCCATCGGGATGGTGAAGAATCCCGGGCCGCATCCGACGTCCGCGACGTGATGGTGCGAGAGTATCGGGAATATCCTCAGGAGCTTGTAGACGTCGAGGGCGTTGCGCCTGTCCCGCGATACGAGCAGCTCTTTGTTCTTGGGGTCGAATTTCACCTTTGTCGGCATCTCGTTACTACCTCGAAGCGTTGGTTGTGCAGTTTGGACTCCGGCGTTCGGGGCCCAGCCGGGCCGCCCGCCCGGTTCAGGCCGCGCCGACGGTCCGAAAGGCCTTCGCCATGTCGATGCGTCCCGTGTAGGCGGCGGTACCTATGATAGCGCCCTCGACGCCGATCCCGGAAAGCGTGTCCAGGTGCTCCATCGACGCGACTCCGCCGGCGACCAGGACGCCCATGCAGGCCGACCCGACGAGCGCCTCTATCGCCGCGAAGTTCGGCTCTGTCTGGGTGCCGTCCCTGGAGATGTCAGTATAGACGATGCGGCGGACGCCCGTCGCACGCACGCCGGCCACGACGTCGGACACGGGGCGTCTGCTGGTCTCGGTCCAGCCGCGGGTGGCGGCGTAGCCGTCGCGCGCGTCGATGCTGACGACGACGCGGTCCGGGCCGAGCCCGGCGCAGACGGACCGGAGCATTTCGGGCTCCTCGACGGCGGCGGTGCCGACGATCACGCGGTCCACGCCGGCCTCGACGGCCGCTTTCGCCGCATCCGGGCCGCGTATGCCCCCGCCTGTCTGCACGGGCGTGTCTACGGCGGCGGCGATCCCGGCGATCACCGCCAGATTGTCCTGCCTGCCGGAGCGGGCGGCGTCGAGATCGACGACGTGCAGCCGGCGCGCTCCCATGTCGGCCCATCGGAGCGCCACGTCGACCGGGCTGTCGGAGAATACGGTCTCGCGGTCGTAGTCGCCCTGGTAGAGGCGGACGCATCGGCCGCCGCGGATGTCTATGGCGGGGATGACTTCCATCGGGCTATCGGGCCGAAGCCGCGGCGAGCTTCACGAAGTTCCGGTACACCCTGAGCCCGATGGCGCCGCTCTTCTCGGGGTGGAACTGGACAGCGGCCGCGTTGTCCCAGGAGACGGCGCTGCAGAAGGACACGCCGTAGTCGGTCGTGCCGATGGTGAGCGCGTCGTCGGCCGGGTCGGGATAGTAGCTGTGGACGAAGTAGAAGTAGCTGCCGCTCGCGACGCCTTCGAAGACGGGGTGTTCGTTACGCAGGCAGACGCGGTTCCAGCCCATGTGCGGGACCTTAACGCCTCCGGGCAGCCGCCGCACCCAACCGGGGAGCAGCCCGAATCCGGGCTCGCTGCCTTCGTCGGAGCCCTCGAAGAGGAGCTGCAGGCCGAGACAGACGCCGAGAAAGGGCCTGCCGGCGCGGACGAACTCCTTGATCGGCTCGACGAGGTCCTTGGACCTGAGGTGGCGCATCGAGGAGTCGTTGGCGCCCTGCCCGGGGAACACGATGGCGTCGGCGGACTCCAGGTCGTCAGCGTTGCCGGTCACGAAGGCGTGGGCGCCGAAGCGCTGGAGGGCCTTCTCGACGCTCCGGAGGTTGCCGGCCTGGTAGTCGACGACGGCGATCCGGGGGGCGCTCACGGCGCCTCCCCGGACCACAGCTCGGAATCTCCACGGCGCCCGCGCGCCTCTGGCATCGCCTGCCTCCCGGGACCGGCATCGATTATAGCAGCGGGCGTTTCCACGACGCCGTGCTTGCGGCCGGCCCCCGACGCGAGAAGAGGCCCCTCCGCCGTGGATGGCGGAGGGGCCTCACCTGGGGGAACCGGTCTCGGACCAGGCGGGTCAGGCGACCTTGACCTCGATCCGGCGCGCCTGAGCCTCCTCGCGCTTCGGCAGCGTGATCGTCAGGACGCCGTGCTCGTAGCCGGACTCGACGTTCTCGGCGTCGACGGACTCGGGGAGCCGCAACGCGCGTCGCCAGGAGCCGGTCCGTCGCTCGCGGACCAGGTAGTTGCCGTTGTCGGTCTCGTCCCCGGCCGCGGTCTCGGTGCGGATCGACAGGACGCGGTCCTCGATCGTGACCTCGATGTCCTCGGGAGCGACGCCGGGCAGCGAGGCCGTGACGACGATCGCCTCCTCAGTCTCCCGGACGTCCAGTGGAGCGATTCGGTCGGCGCTCGACGCCACCGGCCCTGCGGGAGCAAAGAAGCTCCTGAACAGCCGGTCCATCGGGTCGTGGCTGATTCGCCTGCTCGCCAGTGGGTACCATCTCTGCAACGCCAACTTGCGCACCTCCTGTTGTGCTGTTTGTCTTGTCGTTTGGCCCTCAGGCCCGTTCGATGTACGCATTATAGAGTCTTATATGACTCGTGTCAATCTCATTGCTGTTAATAGCATGCAGTACCTTTGAGCAGGCGCGTCAATACTGGTATGATTGTCATACGAAGAACACGGCGCCAATGGAGTGATGGAGACCCGTTCCCATGGCAAGCGTACAGGACTACTACAGCGAGCTCGGCGTACCCAGGGACGCCGACGAGAAGCAGATCAAGCAGGCGTACCGACGGCTCGCGCGCAAGTACCACCCGGACCTGAACCCGGACGACAAGGGGGCCGAGGACCGCTTCAAGCAGGTCAACGAGGCCTACGAGGTACTGTCGGACGCCGACAGCCGGAAGAAGTACGACCGCTACGGCGCGCGGTGGAGGGACGTCGACCGGATGGGCGACGGCGACGGGACACACGAGTCGCCGTTCACCTGGAGCGGCCGCGGCCGGCCGGGCGCGGGCGGCTTCGGCTTCGCGGACCTGGGCGACCTGTTCGGCGGCTCCCCGTTCGGCCGCGGCGCCCAGCGCCCTGCCCGGCTGGAGACGTCGGCGACGGTCAGCCTCGAAGAGGCGATGGTCGGGACGACGCGGACGGTGACGATCACGAGCGCCGAGGGCGAGCGCAGGCTGGAGGTCACCGTCCCGGCCGGGGTCAAGACGGGTTCGGTCGTGCGGGTCAACCCGGGGCAGGGCCGCGAGGTGCATCTCAAGATCGAGGTCTCCCCTCACGTGCGGTTCCGGCGGGAGGGCGACGACCTGCACACGGAGGTCGAGGTGCCGCTGGAGGACGCGGTGCTCGGCGGCGAGGTCAACGTGCGTACGCTCCGGCGCACGGTGAGTCTCAAGATACCGCCGGAGAGCCAGAACGGTCAGAGGATTCGACTGAAGGGCCAGGGGATGCCGAAACTCGGCGACCCGGAGTCGGTGGGCGATCTGCTGGTGACGGTGCGGCCCGTGATGCCCAGGGACCTGAGCGACGAGGAGCGGGGATTGTTCCAGAGGCTTAGGGAGCTCCGCGGCAGCGGCGGCGGGTGAAGCGCGAGACTAGGATGGTGCCATGACAAACGACGAAATGCTGGACTACGACGAGCCGGTCTTCGTCATCAGCGTGGCGGCGCGGATGCTCGGCGTCCGGACACAGACGCTGCGCTACTACGAGCGTCAGGGGTTGGTCAGCCCGAGGCGTCCGGGGCGGCAGCGCATCTTCTCGCGACGCGACATCGACCGTCTGCGGCGGATCAGGCACTACATGGAGGACTGGGGACTTAACCTGGCGGGCGTGGAGGTCGCGCTGAAGCTGATGGAGCGAGTGGAGCGGGCCGAGGCCGAGATCGAGCGGCTGAGCGCGGAGAACGCCCGCCTCCGAAGCGCGATGGAGTCGGCGACTTCGCCGTAGGCTATCGGTAACGGCCCCGATCTTTCCTGTATACTCTCCGCATGAGCACTGAAGATTCGCAGCCCTACCGCCCCGGGACCGATCCCATGGACCGCATTTCGGACGAAGGCCTGGTCATCAGGCAGGTGCAGTGGGCATGGATATGGTCCTCCATACCCTGGCTGATCCTGGCGGGCGTTCTGCTGTCTCTCGGCTTCCTCGAAGAGATACTGACGACGCTCTTCATCATCGTCATCGTGCTGCCCCGGTACCTGAGATGGCGGCGGACAGAGTACAAGCTCACGAAGGACACGCTGTTCTACCAGCAGGGCGGCCTGACGGGCATCCAGACGTACGAGGTACCGATATCGACGCTGCGGGACGTCCGGTCGCGCTTCGGGATGTTCGGCAAGACGCTCGGGTACGAGGGGGTCGACGTGCTGCTGGACAACGGCGCCGTCGCCAGCCTGCAATACGTGTCCGTGCTGCACGACCTGGGGACGCTGATCCGCCGGCTCATGGAAGCCAGCCCGCCGGCTGACGAGCCGGACGTGCCCGAGGACGATTCCGGCGGCGACCCGGCGTCGTCGGATGATCGGGGCCAGTAGTCCCAGGTACGCTCTCCCTCCCTCCGGTGTCCCCGGCGGCGCCGTGGTGGTAAACTTCGCGGCGGCCCGCGCGGGCTTCGTTGCGAGAGCAGGTGAGCCATGACCGTCGACTATGGCCCGGACAGCCTGGTCACACTTGCGATCCTCTTCGCATTGGGTATTGCCATCCAGCGCAACGCCTTCAACGTCAACCGGATACAGACCATCGGCTTCTGGATGACTGTAGTCAGCGGAGGGTTGCTTCTGCTGATCGGCGTATGGATACTGTTCCCACTGCTGAGCTTCTGATTCCCGACCACGAGATCGTCCGGTCAAGTCGACCGGCGCCGACAAAGGAGCGTAAACCAGATGTACCCGAGCACGATACGGAAGCGCATCGCCGAGAACGATCTGCTGCTGGGCACGGCGATGTTCGGCCGCGAGCCGCACGTGGCGGCGGCCATCTACCAGACGGGGCCGGACTGGGTGTGGATCGACAACGAGCACTCGCCGTGGGGCCCGGAGTCGGTCGGGATGCTCTGCATCATGGCGCGGCAGGCGGGCATCGCGGCCGTGATCCGGGTGCCCTGGAACACGCCGGGGGACATCAAGAAGGCGTACGACGTCGGGGCCGTCGGCGTGATGGTGCCGCAGGTCGACAACCCTGAGGAGGTCCGGGAGGCGATCAGCTACGCGAAGTACCCGCCCGTGGGCGAGCGGGGCATCGCCCCGTGGTTCGCGATGTCGATGGGCGTCGCCCCGGGGGACGTTCTCGCGAACGCCAACGACGAGACGATGCTGATCATCCAGATGGAGAGCGCCGAGGCGTACGAGAATATCGACGAGACCCTGCAGATCGAGGACTTCGAGGTGCTGCTCGTGGGGCCGTCCGATCTGGCGGCTTCGCTGGGCGTGCCGGGGCAGCTGCACCACGCGAAGGTGGAGAACGCGATGCTGGACGTGGCGCAGAAGATCCAGGGCACGGGCAAGGCGCTCGCCACCACCTTCGCCGACGTAGAGGACTGCAGGCGGTGGATCGGCGAGGGCTACCGCATGATGAACGTGAGCAGCATCCTCGCGCTCGGCACGATCGGGTCGGCCCGCATCTTCGCGGAGCTCCGCGAGGAGTTCGGCAAGTAGCGCCGGGCGCCGCACGGGAACAGGAGGACCTCATGCCCGTCGTCAACGTAGAGACGATCCGCAGCGGGCCGTTCGCCGGGGGCAGATCGTTCGGAGACGTCGGCCCGTACCGGCGCACGGACGGCGTGGTCACGTTCGGGGTCGACCCGGACAACGCGGCCAACGCGGCGATCGTCGACCTGGAGCTGGCGCCCAGGGACGCCGACGGCCGCGTGCAGTTCCGGTCCGACTTCACGCTGCTGGCGCCGGAGGAGCCGGACCGCGGCAACCGCGGCCTCATCGTGGACGTGGTCAACCGCGGACGGCGTTACGGCATGAGCTCGATGTTCAACATGGGGGAGGCGCCGCCGGAGGGTTCGGGCGAGATACCGGCTGGCGACGGATTCCTCTACCGCGGGGGCTTCTCGCAGATATCGATCGGCTGGCAGTGGGACGTGTTCCGGAGCGAGGGGTTGATCGGCCTGGAGGCGCCCCGAGCGCAGATCGACGGCAAGCCCGTCCGAGGCCAGACGGTCGTGCAGATCTGGCCCAACGAGATGCGACGCACCTGGCTGCTGGCAGACCGCGTGCACCACCCCTACCCCGTCGCGGACATGGACAATCCGGAGGCCGCGCTCTTCGTGCGCGACTGGGAAGACGGCCCCGACACCGAGATACCGCCCTCGGAGTGGCGGTTCGCCCGGGAGACGGCCGACGGCATTGTGCCCAGCGACGAGCACATCTACCTGGAGTCGGGGTTCGAGCCCGGCAGGATCTACTACGTCGTGTACACGACGGAGGGCGCGCCGGTCGTCGGGACCGGGCTGCTCGCGGTGCGCGAGGCCGCGACGTGGCTGAGGCACCCGTCGCCGCTGAACCCGATCGCCGCCGGGTTGGACCGAGCCTACGCGTTCGGATCGTCCCAGACGGGCCGGCTGCTGAGGCACTTCGTCTCCCTCGGCCTGAATCTGGACGAGCAGGGGCGGCCCGTCTTCGATGGGCTGATGCCGCACATCGCGGGGGCGAGGCGCGGGGAGTTCAACCACCGCTTCGCGCAGCCGTCGGTGCAGTCGACGCCGGGATTCGGGCACCTGTTCCCGTTCGCGGACAACGAGATGACGGACGCGTACACCGGCCGGCGCTCAGGCCTCCTGAGCCGTCAGAGAGAGTTGGGCGGTGTGCCGAAGATCTTCTACACGAACACGTCGGCCGAGTACTGGCGCGGCGACGGCTCCCTGGCGCACGCCGATGGGCTCGCGGGGCGCGACCTGGAGCAGGCGGAGAGCACGCGGGTCTACCACTTCGCGGGCACGCAGCACGGTCCGGGCGCGCTGCCGCAGGGCAGGCTCAACGCGACGGACGGCTGCCGGGGCCTTCACGGGTTCAACGTGGTCGACTACCGGCCGCTCATCCGGGCGGCGCTGGTCAACCTCGACCGGTGGGTAAGCAGTGGCGCTGAGCCGCCGGAGAGCAGCCATCCGCGGCTCGACGACGGCACCGCCGTCACCCGCGAAGAGGTGCTGGCCTCGTTCGAGGCGGTCCCGGAGGCGCTCAGGCCGGACCCGGAGAAGCTGTGGGTGCTCCGGGAGGTCGACCTGGGGCCGGACGCCGACAGCGGTGTCGGGGCCTACCCCGTGAGGGAGGGCCGGGTGTACCCGTGTTTCGTGTCCGCGGTCGACGCGGACGGGAACGAGACCGCCGGCATCCGCCTGCCCGACGTCGCGGTGCCGGTGGCGACCCACGCGGGCTGGAACACCCGGGCGCCGGAGACCGGGGCGCCGGAGCAGATCGTGCCGATGCAGGGGCTTTCGCTGTTCTTCGCCCCGGACGCGGCCTCCCGGAACGCCGCGGGAGACAGCCGCCCATCGCTGGAGGAGCGGTACGGCAGCCACGACGAGTACCTCGGCCAGGTCCGCGCGCACGCCCGGCGGCTGGTCGATCAGCGTCACCTGCTCGAAGCGGACGTCGACGTGGTGGTCGAGGCCTGCGCCCGGCGCTACGACACGGCGATGACGTACGCCGGCTCCCCTGTCTAACCCGACAAGGGTCGGACGTCCGCGGGCGGCGCACTGCGCAACCGCCTGCGCCGCCGTCGTGCTGCGCGACGCCGGTCGCTTGCTAAAATAGGATTGCAGGCCCCGCCGTTTCGCGCCCTGCCCGTCACACCAGCCAATCTGCCGAATAGGTCTCAACAGCACAAGTGCCGCTACCCGCGCTGCTCATCCCATTGGCCGTCGCCGGCGGATCCGCCGTGGCGCAGGCGGTCGCCAAGCTGAGGACCCAGGGACGGCTCAACGCCCTGCGGGCCGAGCTCGAGCAACTCGAATCGGACCACCGCGGCGAGATGCGTCGTCACCACGAGCGCCAGGCCGAGCTGTGCCGTCAACTGGGCCAGCCGGCGCCGGAGCTGCCCGCGGTGTTGAGAGAAGCCGAGGAACCGGAGACGCCGGAGGCCCCGGCGCCCCGGTGGCGACGACTGCTGAGGCGTCGCAGGACGACGCTTGCCAGCGCCCCGACGCGCTCGCGTTCGGGGATCATCGGCCGCCACGGGGCCGGCTTCGCGGCAGGCGCGATATGGAAAACGCTATCGGATTCGGTCCTGGGCGTCATGCGTCCGGTCGGGGCGAGGCTGCTGACGTTCGCGCCCCGGTTCGCCTCCGCGGGAGGCGCCGGCGGCTCGATCGTCGCGTCCACCGGGCTGCGTTTCGCGGTGGGCGCCGTCAGCGTGGTTGGGATCATCCTGGGACCCGTGCTGGCCCTCTGGTCCATTCTGCGCGAGGTCAAGAGCCTCAGGCGGGCGCGCCGCGAGCTCGAAACGACGCGCGCACAGCGCGAGGCCGAGTTGGCCAACTACGCCAATCGCACCCGGCAACTGGAACGACAGGCCGGGACGCCGCCGCACGCAGCCGCGCGCCCATCATAGTCCGGGCGAATCGGTGCAGCACGACTCGGCTGGCGACCGAGAGGGCGACGATCCCCGTCCACTTTGGCCGCCGATTAGCCTGATGTGCAGACATGGATTTGATAATAGTGCCGGAATAGTCTAGTATCGCGCCAGCTACGCACCTGCAATGGGCTGCGCAGAGTGTCTTCGCGTAGGGTAGGATGCGAATTAGCCTGGCGGCGTCGCGAGGCCGGCGTTCGAACCCGGCCTGACGGGCGATGGCTTCGACACCCATTCGGCGGACCGGGCCGGTCCCTGCGGACCGGCTGCTTCGTGTCCTCATCGCGGCGACTCTTCCGTTCGTCGCTCTCATCACCTATCTCGTCCTGGCAGACGTCACCTCCGACAGGGACGCCAGCGCGCAGTCGCTGCCCACCGTGTGGATGGAGAGCGTTTCGCCGTCACCGGTACGGGAAGGGGCCAGGGTCACGGTGACGGTGCGCATCAGCGACCCGCTTGCGGTGACATCGACCGCGATCATCAGGGGTGGGGTCAGGGTATTCGATACGTGGAACGATGCGGAGGGCATCTTTGCCGACCAGTTGATCGCATGGGCGTTCAGAGGAGGCCGGCGACCGCCCCAGCAGACCCGCGAGATGACGTTCCTCGTGCCCGACGATGGCGTGGCGACGACGGGCAGAACGGTCTGCATCGACCTTCATCCCGGCTGGAGGAGTCACCATCTCTCCCGCCCCTCAGCGATGACAATAGACGTGTATGACAAGGACGTGATCACAGCGCCGGCGGACAGACCGGTCAGGGTAAAGAGAGGCAGCCATTGCTACGGGGACGAACCGCAGCAGCAGGAGCAACCGCAGCAACCGCAACAGCAGCAACAGCCACCGCCGCCGCCTACAAACACAGACACGCCTGCGCCCACACCCACGGCTACTCCCACCGCCACGCCAACGCCGGCACATACACCGACGTTGACACCGACGTTGACGCCGACGGCAACCCACACCCCGAAGCCAACGGCCACGTACACTCCCCGGCCGACGGCGACCTTCACGCCGCGACCGACGGCCACGTACACCCCGACGCCGACTGACACGCCCACCCCGACAGCGACGCCTACGCCGACTCCCTCCGCCACGCCCACGCACACCCCGACAGCGACTCCGACACCCACACCGACTCCCACCGCGACTCATACGCCGACCCACACGCCGACTCCCACCGCGACTCAGACGCCGACCCACACGGCGACGCCCACAGCCACTGCGACGGATGCCCCCACGGCGACGCCCACACCGACCGCCACCGCGACGGCGACTCACACGCCGACGGCCACGGCCACCCGGACGCCTACGAGTTCGCCGACTCCGACAGCCACGGCGACGGCCACGCCCTCGTCGACGCCGACGGTTGTGCCACCCGGCAGACCCTCGATACCCGTCATCGGAAACGCCGCGGAGCGCGTCCGGGGCACCCTGAGCGGCATAGCCGAGTCTCCCCGCCAGCGGACTACCCTGATCGTCATCCTCGTGATCGCGGGCATGCTGGCAATAGGCGTGTTCGGGTACCTGGTCTTCCGAAGACGCTAGGGGCAGCCGCGGCCCGAGGAGGCGACCGGGGAACGAGGAGCGCGGCCCTACTCGTCCTGTTCGGCGGTCCTGGCGGGCAGGACCATGGTGAGCTCGGCGTACTCGCCGAAGACCGTGTCCACCGACAGGTCGCCGCCCATCCTTCTCGCCACGTCGGCGGCGATGGGCAGGCCAAGGCCAGCGCCCAGGATGCCTTCGCGCGTCGAGAAGAACGGGTCGAATATCCTGCCGACGATGTCGTCCGCGATGCCGGTGCCGTTGTCCCGCACCCGTACCTCCACCAGCTCGCCCGCCCGGCGGCTCGACACGGCAAGGACAGGCTCGTAGCCGTCACCGCGGTCGTTGTCCTTGAGCCACATTGCGTAACAGGCATTCGACACCAGGTTGACGATCGCCTCCCTGAAGTCCTGCTCCACCAGCGGCACGTCGGTAAGCGACTCGTCCAGGTCCAGGACGGGCTGTATGTCGAAGTCATCCCAGTTCGCCCTGAAGACTTCGCAGGCGCCCCGGACCGACGACACCAGTACCGCGTTCAGGTCCGCCGGCGTCACGTCGCCACCGACGACACCGAGGCCTCGCATTCGCTCCACGATAGCGAACGCGCGCCCTCCGTTCGTCTGCACGCGTCTCAGGCTGGCCGTAAGCTCTTCGCTGATCTCGTTGAGCAGGGCCACGTCCGCGTCGTCCATCTTGTCCCGGTAGCCTTCCAGCATCTCGCTGAGCTCGCCGTACAGTTCGAGCGAACCCTCGGTGAAGTTGTTGACGAAGTTGAGTGGATTGCTCATCTCGTGGGCCACGCCGGACACGAGCTCGCCCAATGCCGCGAGCTTGCCCTGGGCGACGAGTCTGTCCTGCATCCGCTGCAGCTCTTCGTTCGCCTCCCGCAGCTCTCCGTACAGTCGCTCGACGAGGTTGAGGCGCTGCACCTCCAGGGCCTGCTGACGCCACACCTCCAACGCGCCGGCGAGCTCTCCAATCTCGTCCTGGCTCACCTCGGGTATGGGCGTCTCGATGTCCCCGGCTGCCATTCCCCTCATGCGTTCGGACAGCCGGGAGAGCCGCTGCACGACCCCCTGCCCTACCCACAGCCAGGCGGTCAGTGTCGCGGCGGCCACGCTGGCGACGCTGATGATCGCCAGCAGGACGCGTCCCTCGTCGAAGCTGCGCACGGAGGACTCCAACGTGGACGCGGACTCCGCTCGAGCCGCCATCAACAGGACCTCCACGGAATCGTCCACGGCTGAGCTGGCGGAGCCGAAGCTCGCGGCCAACTCGTTCGCCCTGGACCGCAGGGCGAGCTGCTGCCCGCGTGCGACGTACACCCGATTTCCCAAGCTGGGATCGAGGCCCGCGGCCGGCAGGCGTGCGAACTCGTCCCACAGCAGGTCCAGGGCTGCCTCGTCGGCCGAGCGCAGCATCCGCCCCAACATCAGGGCGACCTCGCCCGACGCGGGATCCGAGGCAAGCCCCTCCAAGCCGGCCAACACGCCGGCAATTTCGGCGTCGGCGCTCGACACCGCTTCCCGGTAGACGACCAACTCGTCCACGACGTCGGCCAGGTCGTAGGCCGCATCGCGGACGGCGGCCGCATCGGCGGCGAGAGCCGGGAGGCCGAGGGGTCTGGCGAGGGCGTCGTCGATCCGTTGCAGGGACGCGGCCGTTGAGTCGGCCCGCGCGAGCTCGAAGCCCGATTCGGTCTCGACCAGGAGTCTCAGGCCCAGCGCGCGCAGGCGCTCACCCTCACGCGCCACCGCCCACGTAGACTCCAACACGGGTACGGACTCGGACTCGAGCCGATGGTTGATGTCGCCGCTGCGCTCGAAGTAGTAGACGCCTACCGCTGCGGAGACGAGAGTCAGGAACACCGCGAATCCCAGGGCCAGGTACAGGCGAGCGCCGATGCGATGCCACGTTTCTATGAGGAAGCGCATTGCGGATACGACTCCTGGGAGACTCTGCCGTTCTCGATCGCGCGCCGCCCTATCCCCGGTCAGACCTGATCAACGGCGTCTTCAAGGGAGGCAATCGTAACCGAAAACCGACTCGACGCGCGACGTTGGCGGTTCTTCGTTCGCTGAGCCTGCCCTATTCTTCCGGCCCTGCCGCGTCGGCCCAGAGGTGGCGTCCGGTGGTCAGCGCGACCACGACGAATAGCGCGTCGACGATCGGGAAGTAGACGAGGTGAGAGGTCACGGCATCCCCGGTCTCGCTGTCCGGGTTCAGCGTCCAGAGCCAGCCCCAGAAGAACAGCATGGTCAGCACGATCGCGCCGTACCACGTGACGCTGGTGCGCACGTATTCGAGACCGCCCTGTCCCGCGTTGCCGTGGGCGCGTCTGCGCTGGAAGCTGACTCCCAGGACGACGAGCACCCCGGCCGCCATGAACCAGTTCAGTATCTTCCAGACCGGGTACTCTGCCGACCCGTCGTGGTACACGGGCGTGAGCATGAGGTTGAGTACCACGGCGATGGCCGTCAGGACGAGGAACGCCGCCAGGACTCGCTTTAGCATACCCATCGTTGCGTCGTTCCTCCTTTTCGTTGGCGCCGCCGCTCCCGGCCCGGCCGGGGCGCGTCGCCCGCGCATCGGGCTCGGCGATACCATGTTCCGCGCTGGCCGCGCGTGAGGCACGGCCGGCGCGGAAGTATCGTCGCGAGTCCCCCGGCCTACTCCGAGTCGTCCGGGGCCGGCGGCACCTCGATCTCTCCGGTCCGCAGCCAGACGTCGACCGGCATGTCGGCGGGCAGATAGCGGACCTCCGGCTCGATGGCCTCGCCTGCGGCGCTGCGGAATCCCAGCTCGATCCGTCCGTCGGCCAGGCGCCGTGTGCGGATCGTGCCGATCTCGGCGCCGGCCACCTCGACCGCGCTGGTGACCCTCCACTGGCCGGCGGGTGCGTCCGCTCCCAGGAACCTGGCTGTCGGCAGCACCTGCCGGCGGTTTGCGAACTCGACGCCGTGCTCGATGCGGCCGTCTTCGCCGAGCCGCGCGATGATCCGCAGCCGGTGCGGGGACGGCGCTGTCTCTGGGGCTATCAACCCGCGCAGCTCGGCGCTGCCCGTGAGCGCAAGGCTCCGGAGGAACGCGGAGTTAACCGGATCCACGGCCACCGCACCGCACAGCACGCCATCTATCGCCCGGCCGTAGATCGGCAGCACGGCCCGCAGCTCTCCGTCGAGCGCGATCAGGTCGTCGACGTCGGCCGCTCCGGCCGCGTCGAGCGCACGTCGCAGCACCTCCGGCCCATCGTCGCAGGACGGGTACCGCAGCAGCCCCGCGAACATCGCGCGGACCCCCGGGTCCTGCCAGCCCAACTCGGCTTCGCGACTGGCCTGAACGGTCTCGCCGGCGGCGATGGCCGGCGCCAGCACGCGTTCCGCATAGGCGAGCTCGGCCTGGAGCGCGAACGCGTCCGCGAACGACAGCGCCTCTCCGCCTTCGACCCTGTCGTGGAGCGCGCTCCACGACTCGACCAGCGCGGCGTACTGGCTGGACGCGGTACCTCCGATGGTGAGCGCGATGTCCTCGACGGCGCCGGGGGCGATCGCCTCGCCCGCGGCCAGCGCGTCAGCCAGACCGGAGGCGGCAACGGCGTCGGCGTACTGCGAGGCAAACAGCTTCAGCAGTGCGCTGGACGACGGGCTCTCCACGCTTATGGTTGTCGTCTCCGCGGTCACCGACAGGTCCGCGATCGCCGGCCGGTCGAAGATGCCGTCCAGGACCTGGGTGCGAACGCCGGCGGCGTAGACCGCCTTGGCGCGCACCGACCGATCGACGTCCGCGTCAGGGTCGGCGACGGAGCTGACCGCGGTCGTCACGGTCCCGACGGCATTTGCTGCCGCCGAGACTTCGTAGTCCGCGCCATCCACCGTCACCGTGACCGGACCAAACGTCCTGCTACTGACCACCATCAGGTTGCGCCATTGGCCGTGGAACCCGACCTGCTGCCCGAACCTGTCCTGGGTGATCACCCCGACGAACAGCCACGTGGTGCCGGGTCTGGTGAAAGTGGCCTCGAGCGGCCTCACCTCGTCGACCGCGATACTGTACGCGGTCGCCGTCTGCTCGCCGGTGTGGTAGGCGGCTCCCGTCTGCCAAAGCTCCGATGACGCGGGGATGGGCGCCGTGAAGTCCAACACGCGCGGCCCTACGACGTAGATTTGCGCGCTTCCGCCGATGGCCGACAGGTCGCCGCCGCCCACGTTGCCGACGCGGAAGTGGATCGGGAAGGACTCGCCCGCGACCACCTGGTCCGGCGTATGGCTCTCCTCGATCTTCAACAGGAATGACTGTTGTCGGGCCTCCTCGTCCACGAGCTGAACGACGAGGTCGAAGTCGGCTCTCAGCGGCTGGAGGTCACGCTCGAGGTAGGTCGTCGCTTCGATCAGGTATGTGCCCGCGGGCAGGTAGCGCTCGATGCGGGAGTTGCGCCTCTCGCCACCGTCGTCGTTGGCCGCGATCACGCCGCGCTCAGGCGACACCAGCGACATCACCGGGTCGCCGTTCTCGGACATCAGGTCGATGCGCACGCGGCCGTCCACCGGCAGGTCGAACGTGTAGCGATGTGCGGGGTGTTCCACCACGAATCCTGACCCGCACGTGTCAAGCGACCAGGTCCCCGACGCCGTCAGGTCGGCGCCCAGCTCGAGGGCGCCGAGGTGCACGGGGTCGCATCCCGCGACACGGCTGACGGAGAGGATAAAGTCCGCCGGGCCGCGTCCGCGGCCGCCGACCGTGGTGGCCTCTATCGTGTACACGCCCGGCTCCAGGTCGGCCTCTACGCGCGCGTTGATCCCGGCGCCGCCATCGTCGTTGTCCGCGATGCGCGTGCCGTCTTCGGCCAGCAGGTACAGGTAGGAGTCGGCCTCCGATTTCAGCTCGATCCTTATGCGCCCGCCGGAGGTGAGCTCGAAGCGGTAAGTGTGGGCATCGCTGCCGGCCCGGAACCGGGACTCGCAGTCCTCCGTCGTCCAGGTCCCATTGGCCTTGAGACCGGCCAACGAATTGGAAAAGAGCGTGCCGAGGTCGTTCACCTCGCAGCCCTCAGGATCTTCGGCCGAGGCGGTGGGAAAGCCTTCCACGGCCAGCAATCCGACTACCAGGGCGACCGCGACGCCGGCTAACACCAGCACTCGCATGGCGTATCTGACCGGCGGTACGGCGAGGGTCTTACCAGTCCACTGCAACTGCTCAGGCACATCGTCCTCCTTCAAGCGGGACATTTGAGACTCCATATCATGTCATCGTCCGTATGCTAACGCTCCAACCCTGGCTGGTCAACAGCATACCCACATCCAATATACGCACGATCCGCCGGATCGGATTTCGGAACAGCCGACTGGACGCGATGCCCGACCGAGATCAGCCTCCGCGACCTCGACCGGCGCCCGTCCTCGACGCGGTTGCCGTGCGAAATCCACAGTGATATGTTGGCGCCGAATCTTCGGACGAGCCCGGACGCAGGATAAACGAAGGAGTAGACTCCATGTCGGCACTGAAGAAGCTTGGGGCCGCCTACACGATCGGAGTTGCGGTAGTGGTGGCGGTGTTCTTCATCGTCAACACGTTGCTGGACGGTGAGATCGACGTGCTCAACGTGTGGCACGTGCTGGATGTCCTAATGCTTATCGCGCTCGCGATCGCTCTGGTCTACAACTACTCGCGCAAGCTGGACGAGCCTGACGGCGACCCGGGCGAAGGGGTCACCCGCCGGTACCTGGAGGTCAACGTCGCCTTCTACCTGACCGCGGCGATTGCGATACTGTTCCTGCACAACTGGTTCTCGCTGCTGGCCCTGGGCGAGGACAGCCTGTTCGACAACCGCAGGGCGGCCTGGACGATCTGGGCGTTCGTAGACACCGCGCTGCCGATCATTGTGGGCGTGACGGGCTGCACACTGTGGAGAGAGGCATCCTCCAGGAACTGAGGCGCCGATAGCCGGCGCCCGGGCCGGAATGCCGGGAACATCGTTCTGCGGAGACGCCGGACCCTGAACGGCGCCTTCCGCGAAGACGGGGCTTGGCTACGCCGACGGCTGATCTGCGTCTCGCTGCGCGATGCGGCGGCCTCTGAGCAGGACGACTCCCGCCGCCGCGGCCATGGCGCCCGCGAGCAACAGCAGAGTCGACAGCCACAACGAGGCGGTTGGGCCCCCGGTGGCGGGCAGCACCGTCGTGCCGCAGTAGCGCAGGTTGAGCTCGTTGAGGTCGCCTTCGGCCACCTCCCGCAGACCCTCGGCTATGCACCCGAGGACCAGGTTGTCGCCGCCCAGGCGGACCTCCTTCAGCATGGAGAGGCCGCCGAGCGCGGGGGGTATCCAGGTCACCAGGCCGTTGTCCTCGAGGTCAAGGTACTCCAGGTTTTCGAGGGCGCCGAGTGCAGGGGGTATCCGGCCTCCCAGCCTGTTGTGACTGAGATCGAGCTTCACGAGCGCGGTCGCGCGTCCCAGGTGCGGGGGTATACCGCCACTCAGAGCATTGCCGCCCAGGTCGAGCTCCATCAGGTCGGCCAGGCCGCCAAAGCTGGAGGATATCCCGCCGCTCAGGTCGTTGTCCTGGAGATACAGGTACTGCAGCCTGGCCAGACCGCCCAGCTCGGGCGGGACGGGGCCGCTCAGGTCGTTGTCGCTCAGGTCGAGCCACTCCAGCTCAGTCAGACCGGCCAGATCCACCGGAATACCGCCGGACAGGCCGTTGCCGGCGAGGCCGAGTCCCCTGAGTCCGGTCATGGAGCCCAACTCGGACGGTATCTCGCCGCCGAGCCGATTGTTGCGCAGGTCGAGCCGCTCGAGATTCACCAGCCTCACCAGTTCGACGGGTATCCCGCCGGTCAGATTGTTGTCGCTCATATCCAGCCCCGCCAGGTTGGGCAACAGGGTCAACTCGAGCGGTATCTGGCCGGTCAGGTCGTTGTGGTCGAGGTGGAGGTGCCAGAGGGTCTTGATCTGAGCGAGCTCGGCGGGTATCGGCCCGGTCAGCATGTTGTCCCGAAGCCACAGGTCCCGCAGGAGCCGCAGCTCGGTGAGCCACAACGGGACCGGGCCGGTAAACCGGTTGCCGTCGAGGTACAGGGTCCGGAGGTTGATCAGGCCGCGGAGCACCTCCGGGACCTCACCGGCGAAATCGTTGTTGGAAAGGTCGAGTCTGGCCAGGCGCCGGAGGTTGGCGATCTCGGCCGGGATATCGCCGCCCAGGTTGTTGTCGCTCACGTCGATCCCGAACACCCGCGTCAGATTGCCGATCTCCGCCGGTATCTCGCCGCTCAGCTCGTTGTAGTCGAGATGCAGGTGGAGCAGGCTGGACAGCCGGCCGAGCTCCGGCGGTATCGGGCCGGTGAACCCGTTGTTCTCGAGACGCATGTCCCTCAGTTCCGTCAAGTCGCCAATCCACGCCGGTATCGGGCCACTCAGCTCCATGTCATGCAGGTACAGGTACCGCAGCTTCGTGAGGTTTCTCAACTCGGACGGAATCCCGCCGCCGATCTGAGTGTCGGCGAGATCGATCCTGACCAGCCCGGTGAGGTTGCCCAGCGCGGCCGGAATCTCGCCGGTCAGGCCGTTGTCGCTGAGGTCGATTCCCTCCAGCGCCGTCAGGTTGCCCAGCTCTGCCGGAATCTCGCCGCTCAGGTCGTTGAAGTCGAGATGGAGATGTGCCAGGTTCGACAGTTGACCGAGCTCGGCCGGTATCGAGCCGGTCAGCCCGTTCCTCTCGAGATGCACGTCCTCCAGGCTGGTGGCTAGGCCGATCTCGGGCGGTACCGGCCCCGTAAGCTTGTTCTGGTCCAGGTACAGCCACTGCAGCGCGGTCAGGCTGGGCAGCCAGGAAGGCACGGCGCCGGTCAGCTCGTTTTCGCTCAGCATCAGCCGTTCCAGGGCGGACAGCCCCTGCAGCTCGGAGGGTATCTCACCGCTGAGCTCGTTCTTGTTCAGGTATAGATACTTCAGGGCGGATAGTTCGGCGAGAGAGGGCGGTATAGGGCCGGTAAGCTCGTTCCAGGTCAGGACGAGCTGCTCCAACGCCTCCAGGTTGCCCAACTCGGACGGTATCTCGCCGACGAGGTTGTTGCGGCCGAGGAAGAGGATCCGGACGCGGCCGTCGTCATTGGTGGTCACGCCGTGCCACTCTTCGATCGGCCGATCGATATCCCACGTGGTGTTCCAGTTCGCCCCGTCGGTGGCGTGGTAGAGGGCGAGCAGGGCATCTCTATCGGGGGACGGCGCCAAATCGGGATGATCGGCCCGAGCGTTCCCGGAGTGCACTGCCAGCGCGACAAACGCGATCATGGCAAACCCGGCGGCGATGACGCTGCCGGACTTCAGCCTATCGACGCGGGGGAACATCGAGCAGCGAGTGGTGCCCACGGGTCTCCTCCCAGGCCGCGGCACGGCCGATCCAATCTGTTGTCGGACAATAGCACATCCGTCGCTGGGGTAGCGCCCCCAATGCGGCCCAACCATTACGACTTCCGTACCATGACTTCCTCGGTCGTGCTCCGCAGGCAGGGTTCCCGGTGTTCCAGCGATCAGTCCAGGATTAGTCCGTACGACTTACCTGCCCACCTTGACAAACATACCTGGTATATCTAGACTCTTAGTATTCTAGTTAGTGTACAGAGTTTTACTTACAGCGTGTATCCGTTCTATGGTTGATAGCTCGCACGAATCTCCCATCGTTGTACGTGCTTCGGTCGGCGTGTCGGTGGCGGCGGGGCAGGCAGAACAGGATCGGCGACGGCCCGGTGTCCCACGGGTCGTCGCCGGGCTGACGGCTGGGCTTGGCGTCCTCGTACTCATCGGGCTGCTGGTGGACAGGGCGGACCTCTGGTCCGCAGTTGGCGTTCTATCAAGTCGCCCCGATCTCCTGGCGACATTCCTGGTCGCGTATGCGTCCGCCTTCTGGCTGCGGGCGATAGCGTGGCGGCGTCTGCTCGCGCATCGGGGGAGCGTCTTCTCGCTGTTCGCCGTGCTACATGCGGCGCTGCTGGCGAACCACCTGCTGCCGTTCAAGGCAGGAGAGGCCGCACGGCCCTACCTCGCCGCACAGAGCGGGGTCCCGCTCGGTGAAGCCGCCGCGACGACCGCGGTGGCGCGGCTCCTGGACCTCGCGAGCCTCACGGTGATAGTGCTGGTCCTGTTCCCGCTGCTCCCTGTCGCCGCCGGCGAAGAGCCCGGACTGCCCACCCTCACCCTGCCCGCGATCGTGGTGGCTGGAGCCGCGGCGGCCCTTGTCATGGTCCGGTTGGGGCATTCGCCCCGCCGACTCCCGCAGCCGGTCGGACCGTGGGTCGACGCTCTGCGCGACCGGCTGAGGCAGGTGTCTCTGTCGCAGATCGCCCAGGCCGCGCTGTGGACCGCTCCAAGCTGGGTCCTGGAAGCGGCCGTGCTGTTGGTCGCGGCGCGGGCTCTCGGGCTCGAGTTGTCCCTGACTGCCGCGATAGCCGTCACCGCCTTCACCATTGTCTTCCAGGTCTTCCACGTGACTCCCGGTGGCATCGGCGTATACGAGGCGAGCATGACCGGAGCGCTGGCCGCTCTCGGAGTCCCGATAGAACAGGGGCTGGCCGTCGCGGTGCTTACGCACGGCATGAAGTTCGCATACTCATACTCCGTCGCGGCCGTGCTCACGCTGGTGGCCGCGCGCAGCCTCGTCGGAGGCAAGGGAATCGGAGCGCTCAGGGGTCGGGCCGACGGCGCGACGGCCGCCTCGCGATTCGAGATCGCGGCGGCGCGTCTGTGGAACGTTGTGAACGAGGGCAAGCCCTTCACACCCGTCTTCGTGTTGGGGATCGTCTTGCTTCTGAGCATCCCCCACGCGGCCGATCCCGGCTACTGGGGGCGCGCGGCGGCGGCGCTGCTCGCGCTCGTCCCCATGTTCGTCGTTTTCTACCGGTTCGACTTCCCGATCAGACTGCGTGCGGCGTTGTGGGGATACCTGGCGCTGTTCCTGGCCGCATTCAGGTTCGTCGACTTCGCCGCCGTCGGCCTGGTGCTGAGCCTGTACACGGTGTTCACCGTCTTCCTGTGGGGGACGGTCTACTATCACCTGCGCATCGGCACGTCCTGGACCAACTTCACCCGGTTCTGGCGCCTCGTCGTCGAGAACCACGACCCCACGAGCGGCAACTTCCTGGAGCAGGCGCCCAAGGCCGCAATCCTGGTGCTGGCCTTCCAGATGCTGGTCGATCGTCCCGGACTTGACACCGTGCTGGCGTTCGAGGGGTTCGCCCTGTTAGTCGGCGTGACGGCCGTCCTGTTCCACCAGTGGTTCTTCAGGTGGCCTCCGGCCCCGTCCCTGGCGCCGACGCGCCTGCGCGCGGACTGTGGGGAGCGAAAGTCCCGCCGGTTCATCGCGATCGTGATCGACGGGTGCCGTGCCGACCGCCTGCGAGCGGCGGATACTCCGTTCATCGACCGGCTCCGGCGGGAGGGCGCCGACTACACGAACGCGACCACCGTCTATCCCGCCAGGACGGTGACCGGCTTCAGCTCGATGCTCACGGGCGCGCCGCCGCGGGCGCACGGCATGCGGAGCAACTTCGTTCCGAGCCTGGGGGTCAAGTGCGAGTCCATATTCGACTCGCTCCGCGATTCGGGGTTGAACGGCAAGCTGGTGGGAATCGCCCACCTGATCGACGCGTTCGGCGAGAGCGACGTCGAGACGGTGACGGCGGTCACCAACAACGACGACATCGACGACGCGCTGGCCGCCCGGGCGAAAGCGGTCATGGAGCGCGACGACCCCGAGCTGCTGGTGTTGCAGCTGCTGAGCGTCGACCAGACCGGCCACGCGCGCGGCAGCTACAACGACGAGTATCTCGCGAAGATCGAGGCCGCCGACCGCGTCATCGAGGAGTTTCTCGGGTGGTGCGAGCGAGGCGGTTACCTCGACGACGCGACCGTTCTCGTGACGTCCGACCACGGCCAGGGAATAGGCATCGGCGGACACGGCCACATGAGCCCCAGCGAGACCTACGTCCCGTGCATCCTCTGGGGCAAGGGAGTCGAGCGGTCGGGGCAGATCGACGAGCCCCGGTCGATCATGGACGTGGCCCCGACGATTGCCTACTACCTCGGCGCTCGCCCGCCCGCCGAGTCCGTGGGGCAGGTCCTGGGCGTAAGGGAGGAGGGCGAGCGTCCGTTGGCCGTGATCGTGCCGGCGCACAACGAGGCCGAGAGTGTCGCCGGCACCCTAGCTGAGATGCCTCGCGGGAAGGTCGAAGGCATGAAGGTCATAGTCGTCGACGACGGCTCGACCGACGGCACCGCGGGGGTGGCCCGCCGAGCCGGGGCGGACGTGGTGGTGCGCCACGACAGGAACCGGGGACTCGGCGCCGCGCTCAGAACAGGGCTGGAAGCCGCGCGGGACATGGACGCGCGCGCCGCCGTGTACATCGACGCGGACGGCGAATATCCGCCGGCGCAGATCCCCGACCTGCTGGCGCCGATCGAGGCCGGCGAGGCCGACTACGTGCTCGGGTCGCGCTACCGCGGCTCCCGCGACGGGCAGCCGGTCGTACGGCTGCTGGCCAACCTGGCGTTCACGGCGATGCTGTGCGTGGCGGCGGGACGCATCGTCACGGACGGGCAGACGGGCTTCCGCGCCTTTTCCCGCCGCGCCCTCGAGTGCGCCGAGATCATACACGACTACAACTACGCCCAGGTGCTGACCCTGGACCTGCTCAAGAAGGGCATGCGGATGCGGGAGGTGCCGATCTCTTACCGCCATCGCACCAGGGGCAAGTCATTCATCGGGCTCAACTACCTGTGGCGGGTGCCGCTTGCGATGGTGAGACAGATGCTGAGCACGTGATCCGGCCGACATCGGCCCACCCTGGCTCTGCTAACGGCGACATGGGAACGTAATACAAGGAGAACCGGACTGTGCGAAACCATACGGGACAACATTACGTACGCGGACTGATTGGACTGATCGGTGCTGTCGTTCTGCTCCTGGCGTTGGCCGCGGCATGCGGCGAGGAGGATGGCGAGGACCGTCCGGGGGTCCAGGTCATCGGGCAGTCGGGCTCGGTCAGCGGCTCGGTCAGCGGGTCAGTCAGCGGACCCATCGGCGGCTCGATCAGCGGACCCGTCAGCGCCGCCGGGGCGATCCAGGGCTCGGAGCACTACACGACGGTGAGCAACGTGGTCCCCCACGCCAACATAGCGCTCGACATGCGAGACATCGGAAGCCTGCTGAACGCGGCCAAGACCGACGAGGCCGTAGACTGGGCTGCCATCACGGCGCTCTACGAGAACGGCGCCAACGCCGTCAACTCCGACGGCTCCGTGCGAACGCTGGCGTCGCTGGCGACGAGCGGCTCCGTGCTGGCAGAGTTCCCGGGAGGCACCGACCTCGACGGCAACGTCCGGGCGGGCCTGACCGGAAGCTGGCAGGGACGCAGCGTCGACGACCTCGTCCGGCGTCAGCTCATCAACAAGGGACTCCAGGCGATCATCTACGGCAAGGTCCTGCAGGAGCTCACGGCAGCCCGGACGAAGATCGAACAGGGCAACACCGACGACGCGTCCGGGGCTCCCCACAACGTCGACGAGGCGTGGGCCTTCTACGTCGGAGCCGCGGACGACGCGGGCCAGCGCAACTCGTCGATCGCCGCGACGGCGCGAAGCCGGGCCGGCAACTTCGGACTGGACGGCAAGGTCGACGAGCCGCTGCAACAGGCGCTCGCACGGGCGCTGGATGCATCGCGCAGGGGAGACCTGACGGCGTACGACGCGGCCGCGGCGCAGGTGCGCGGGCGACTCAACACGATCTTCTACCTGGCGGCTCTACGGTATGCGAAGCGCGCCGCCGATGATGCGGAGCCGGGGCCCAGGGCGGAGCACCTGGCCGAGGGATGGGCCTTCTACCAGGCGATTCACCCGGCGGTACGCTCTGCCTCGGAATCCGCGGCATCCGCCGTTGAGGGCCTCTTCACGGGCGACCCGGCCGGCCCCGTTTCGAGCGACGCGGTCGACGCGCTGTACAGCGCGCTGAACGAGGACGCCGTCATCGGTGCGCTCGGCATCCCGTCCGACGTTCGGGTAACATCCCCGTCGCAACTGCAGTGAGAAAGACCATGACCGTGTGTCGGACAACGTTGCTGCTGGCAGCCGCCCTCCTGACGTTCGCGACGGGCGTTCTCGTCTCCTGTGGAGGCGAGGACGAGACCCTTACCGTCTACTCGGGCCGCACCCGGAGCCTGGTGCATCCCCTCCTCGAGTCGTTCTCGGAGGAGACGGGAATCGACGTCCGGGTCAAGTACGCGAGCAGCGCCGCGATCGCGGCGACGATCCTCGAAGAGGGCGACAACACGCCCGCGGACGTGGTGTTCCTGCAGGACCCCGGGTCCCTCGGCGCGCTGTCCGGGGCCGGCGTGCTGAGGCGCCTGCCGGACAGCCTCCTGGAGCGTGTCGACCCCAAGTTCCGATCGCGCAGCGGGGAGTGGGTGGGCACGTCGGGACGAGCGAGAACGGTCGTCTATAACACGGCTGCCATCGATCCCGCCAGGGACCTGCCGAAGTCGATCATGGACTTCACCGACCCCGCATGGAAGGGCCGCCTGGGGTGGGCGCCGCCGAACGGGTCGTTCCAGGCCTTTGTCACGTCCATGCGGGTGACGCTCGGCGAGGACACGACGCGGCGCTGGCTGGAGGGGATCAAGGCCAACGACGCACGGTCCTACCCGAACAACATATCGACCGTGGCCGCCGCGGCGCGAGGCGAGATCGACGCTGGGTTCGTGAACCACTACTACCTGGCCCGCTTCCTGGAGGAGGAGGGACCCGGGTTCGGAGCCCGCAACCACTTCCTGGGCGGAGGAGACCCCGGCGCCCTGGTGCTGGTGGCCGGAGCGGGCATCCTGAAGGCATCCGCGAACACCTCGGTGGCCGAGCGGTTCATGGAGTACCTGCTGTCGGAGTCTGCCCAGCGGTACTTCGCCGCCGAAACCAAGGAGTACCCGCTGTCGGCCGGCGTCGCGCCCGAGGGCGAGCTGCCGTCGCTGAGCGCACTCGACCCTCCTGACGTCGACCTCAGCAACCTGAGCGACCTCCAGGGCACCCTGGCGCTGATGCGGGACGTCGGCATACTCCCGTGACCGACTTCGCCCGGCGCCGGAGTCTGCCGCTGGCCTCGGCCGGTCTGTTTGTCGTCCTGGCCCTGGCGTACGCCTTTTCGGTAGGGATACGGGCGACGAACGGCGCCTCGATCACGGCCGACGAGCCGTTTTACCTGCTGACGACGCAGAGCCTGCTGCAGGACGGAGATCTCGATCTTCGCAACCAGTACGAGGCAAGGTCGTACGAGTCGTTCTTCGACCACCCGGACGGGTTGTGGAAGCAGTCTCTGCCGGCTCCGGACGGCAGACTGCTCAGCCCGCATAACCCGGGCCTCTCGGTACTGGTGGCGCCGGGCTATGCACTGGGAGGGCTGACCGGTGCGCAAGTGCAGCTCATGCTGATGGCCGCGGCGACGATGGCGCTGGCGTTCGTGCTGGCGGTCCGACTGACGCGAAGCCGCCGCGTGAGCTGGCTGGCGGCACTCGGTGTCGGGCTGAGCGCGGTCGCATTCGTGCACTCCACCGAGATATATCCCGAGATACCGGCGGCCTTGGCCCTGACGCTGAGCCTGCTGGTGGTCACGAGGAGTGAACGGCTGACCCCGCTGGACGCCGTCTGGGTGGCGGCGGCGCTGTCGGCCATGTGCTGGCTGGGCGTGAAATACGCGCCTCTGGCCGTGCTCGTGTCAGCGTACTTCCTGCTCAGGACCGACGGAGCGGGGCGAGCGACGCTCGTCGGCCTGGGCGGCGTGTCGGCCGCGATCTTCGCCTGGTTCCACGTCGAGACCTTCGGCAGCCTTACCCCGTACTCGGTCAACGTCGTCTACTCGGGACAGTCGACTGTCGAGCTATTCGGCCGGCACGTCGAGATCGGCGACCGCTCTTATCGCCTCTGGGGGCTGTTCGTGGACCGCCGGTTCGGCATCGGCCGCTGGGCCCCGCTGCTCCTGGCGGCGATACCGGGGCTGGTGCTGCTGGTCCGGCGAGATGGGCCGCACCGTCTGGCGTTCGGGCTGATCGTCGCTCAGGTACTGGTCGCGACGTTCGTTGCCATCACGATGATGGGCTGGTGGTTTCCCGGCAGGACGCTCATGACGGTGCTGCCGCTGTTTGCGCTGCCGTTGGCCCACGCAGCGGCGGCGGCCCCGGTCTGGGCCAGGGCCGCGATGGTCGTGCTGGGAGTGTACGGCGCGGCGATAGCGGCGGGCCTTGCCTGGGCCGGGCACTCCGGCGAGGTGAGAATCGCGGTCGACCCCTTCGACATGAGCTTACCGCCCTTCCAGGCCGTGGCCTGGCTGTTCCCCGACTACAGGTCGTGGACTCCGGAGACGTGGGGACTCACCGTGTTGTGGCTGGCGCTTGCGGGCCTGTCGTTGATCGCGACGTCCCGCGTGGCGCGGCGTCATGCGAGGTTGCTTTCCCTGGAGCTCCGGGCCCGGTCACGGACGATGACGATCGCGCGCCGTGGCCTTGGGTCCCGTTTCCCGACCGGCACAACAGGACCGGCATGAGGAGCATGTAGTGTCTGACACACGAGACAAGCCCGACAGGTCAGCCCGCGCCGCGGGAGCGCTGCTTCTGTTCACCGCGGCGGCAACGGTGGTGATGGTCTATTCCCGCGTCGCGGCGGACGCCGACCAGCCCACGTTGCTGGAGTCTCTGCGCGCAATCGCTGAGAGCCGATGGATGTACGGCACGACGGCGGCGGCGCGATTCGTCTCCGGCATCGCCCTGCTGGCCGCGGCCTGGCACCTGTCGCGGATGTGGATCATCCGGGAGCGACTGGGGACCCCGCTCGTCCCGTATCTGCTCGCGGTGTCAGGCACATTCACCGCGGTCTCGGGGGCATGCGCCGGCGCGTTGGCTGCCTACCAGATGCCCGAGGCGGTCGGGGCTGGCGGCTTCGCGGCGTTCGAGGCCCCGGGAGCCCTGGAGGCGACGGCGGCGGCACGCTGGCTTACGGGCAAGATCGGATTCGCCCTCGCGGGAATCGCCCTGCTCGTCGCGGCGCGGTACCAGTGGCGGGTCGGCGGGACCCTGCGCAAGATAGCGCCCGGGTCGGCGGTCATAGGCCTGGCGATGCAGCTCATCTGGATCGACGCGGCGACCATCGTGCACCGGATCAGCGGGGTCGCGTTCGTCCTTTGGCTCGTGGCCGTGGGAGTGATGCTCTTCACAGGCCGCGTCGAGCGGCACTTCACGACGAAGTACGGCGACCGCGCGCCCGCGCCGTAGCGCGACATCTGAAGCGGCCACGGCCGCCGTGTTATTCTGAATGTGCCTGATGGCCAATTCAGGCGCGACAATCGAACGGCACCACGGAGAACGCCATGCTGAACGCGACCCTGGAAAACGCGCTGAACGACCAGATGAACAACGAGCTGTACTCGGCCCACCTGTACCTGTCGATGGCCGCTCACTTCGAGTCGGAGAACCTCAGGGGATTCGCCCACTGGATGCGACTGCAGCACCAGGAGGAGGTCTCCCACGCGATGCGCATCTTCGACTACATCAACGACCGCAACGGCCGCGCCGTCGTGCAGGCGATCGAGCAGCCTCCGACCGAGTTCGAATCCGTCCTGTCGGTCATGGAGATGACCCTGGAGCACGAGCGGCGGGTCACCGCGATGATCGAGGACCTGTACCGCGAGGCGCAGGCCCAGAAGGACTACGCGACGCACGTCCTGCTGGAGTGGTTCATAGAGGAGCAGGTCGAAGAGGAGAAGTCGGTCGACGAGATCATCGACGACCTTAAGCTGATCGACGGGGACGGCACCGGCCTGCTGATCCTCGACGGACGTCTCGGCGAGCGGACTGCGGAGGAAGCGGACGAATAGCGTCAGCGCGGGCGCGGCGTTCAGTCTTCCTCAGCCGGCTCCGCTCCCATAAGGTCCGAGAGCAGCGATTCGAACACCGGCGGGACGTCGGACACTCCGGCGCTCCGGTCGGCCGACGCGTCCTCGTGCTGGTCGCATGCCGACCGGTCGAGATAGATCGGAAGCCCGCCGTGGACCGCAAGCGCGAGCGTCTCGCCCACGCTGACGCTCATCGACTTGTGAACGCCGCCCTGCAGCAGCGTCAGCTGGCAGGCGGCCTCCCAATCGGCGTTCAGCTCGATCACAACCCGGCAGAACGCGCCACCGAGACTCGCGACGCACGCCATCAGTACGTGGTAGAGGCCGCAGCGATCGTTCAGTCCGTGGGTCTCGAGCGCCAGGACGGACGCCTCCCGCTCGGGCAGCACCAGGAGCGTGCGCGCGCCCGTCTCGCATCCTCCCAGGACGACGATACACTTCCTCGACGGCCGCTCCACGTAGAGCCGGTCCACCTTTACCAGTTCCATGGACATCCTCCGGCGCTGAGGCCCGGTTGGCCACACGGAAGGCGCAGGCCGACCCGTTACCATGCACAGCGCCACGCACTTTGTTCACCCTAATAATATAGCTATGTCTGCCCTAAGCTACAAGGGGTTTGGGTACGTTGCGCGGCCGGAACTTGCGGCGAGTCGGCCGTGGGCGCGTGGCGGGGCCAAGCGAGGGACGCGCCATGGCCCCGGGACCTCCAGCCAGTCGGCCGATCACGGGGCGGCTGGGCTACGACGCGTCGAAGGCCAGGAACGCCTTTCCGGTGGCGGGAATGAGGGTCACCTGCGCGCCCAGGTCCAGGGTCGAGTGGGAGCGCTGCCTGCATCTCACCGTGGCGCCGGACGGCGTCTGGACGTCCAGCACCGTCGCGTCTCCGAGGAACTCTCGGGCGCGAACGACGGCCCGGCCCTCCGCGTGGGGAACAACCTGGAAGTCGTCCAGGTGTACGAGCAGCATGACGCTTGCGCCTTCTGCCAGGGCGCCGTTCGAACTGGTGAACGGGAACCTGCCGAGCTCGGTGACTGCCAGGCCGTCCCGGACCTCGCCGGCGATGAAGTCGCTGGTGCCGGCCATCCTGGCGACAAAGGGCGTCGCCGGCATGCGATAGACGACGTCGGGAGTGTCCACCTGCTCGAGTCGTCCGTCGTTCATGACTCCAATGCGGTCCGCGATGGCGAACGCCTCCTCACGGTCGTGGGTGACGAAGATGGTGGCGATGCCGTTCTCCCGGAGGATGCCCATCAGCTCGCGCCGCAGCTCGCGCCGCATCCCCATGTCGAGATTGCTGAACGGCTCGTCGAGCAGAACGGCGTCCGGTCGCGGGGCGATCGTGCGCGCGACGGCGACTCGCTGTTGCTGCCCTCCCGAGAGCTCGTGCGGATACCGGCGCTCGAGACCGCCGAGCCTCACGAGCTCGATAACGTCGGCGAGCCTGCGCTCGCGCTGCGCCGCGGTGAGCCGGTGAAGTCCGAAGGTGACGTTCTCGGCGACGGTCTTGTGCGGGAACAGCGCGTACTCCTGGAAGACCATGCCGACGTTGCGGTGGTCCGGCGGCACGTGCACGAGCGGCCCGGACACCACCCTGCCCCGCACGCTTATCTCGCCTTCGTCGGGACTCTCGAAGCCGGCGATGAGCCGCAGCGCGGTGGTCTTGCCGGAGCCGCTGGGGCCGAGGATAGAGAGTATCTCGCCGGGACGCAGGGCGAAGCTGACGTTCGCCACGGCCTTCACGCGGCCGTAGCGTTTCGTCACGCCACGGCACTCGACGACCGGCCCGTTCGTCACCCGAGCGTCTCCACGCGTCCGTTCCTGCGTTCCCGCGTGACGAGGTAGGCCATCGGGACCGAGGAGATCAGGATGAGGGTCAGCGCCGGCGCCGCCGCACGGGCGAAGAACGCCTCGGAGGAGGCCGACCAGACCGCCGTCGCGAGCGTCTCGAACCCCAACGGGCCGAGAATCAGGGTGGCCGGGAGCTCCTTCATCGATACGAGGAAGACGAGCGCCCCGCCCATCAGCACGCCGGAGCGGACCAGCGGGAGGGTGACGGCGCGCATGACCTGACCGGAGCCCCACCCGAGTCCTCTCGCCGCCTCCTCGATCCGGGGACTGACCTGGTGCAGCGCGGCGCGCGTCGCTCCGAGAGCCGCGGGGAAAAACAGCACGACGTACGCGAACACGAGCAGCCACGTCGTCTGGTACAGCGGCCTGGCGTAGTTCGCGCCGAAGAACACGAGCGCCAGAGCGACGACCACGCCCGGCAGAGCGAATCCGACGAACGTCACGCGGTCCAACAGCCGGCTGAGGACGCCCGGGTAGCGCACGACGAGCACGGCCAGCGGTACCGAGAAGGCGGCAGCGGCGACGCCTGCCATACCCGCCGCCATCACCGAGTTCCAGGTTGCGGCAAACAGGAACAGCATCGGCTCGCCCGCGAGAACGCCCCGGACGAGCCAGTGGAGCAGCACGGCGGTCGGCAGTACGAGCGAGAGCCCGACGACTGCCGCGCACAGCGACAGCGCCGGCCACTTCCATCGGCCCAGCGTCACGACCCTGGGCCCGCGAGAGGCGCCCGCGCCCGTGCGGTAGTAGCTGAGACGGCCGCGGGTCTGGCTTTCCAGGAGCAGGATGACCAGCGCGATGCCGACGACCACGAGCGAGAGCACGGACGCGATCGAGCGGTCGAAGGCGGACTCGTACTGCTGGAAGATGACCCAGGTGAACGTCGGGTACTCCATGAGCGACACGGCGCCGAAGTCGCTGAGCGTGTACAGGGCGACGAGGAGGGAGCCGACCGCGATAGCGGGCCGGAGCTGCGGGAGCGTCACGCGCAGCATCGTGCCCCAGGAGCCGTGTCCGAGGCTGCGGGCCGCGTCCTCGGTGGCGGGGTCGAGGTTGCTCCACGCGCCCCTCATGACGAGCAGCAGGTACGGATAGCTGAGCAGCACCAGTGTGAGAGTTGCGCCGGGAAGCCCGTAGACCTCCGGGAGCCGGTCCACGCCGAGCGGCCCCAGCATCTGCTGCAACGTCCCGCGGGGGCCGAGCAGCGAGACGAACAGGAACGCGCCGACGTAGCTGGGGATTACCAGCGGCAATACGCCCAGGACGGACCACATGCCGCGTAGCGGCAGATCGGTCCGCACAGTCAGCCAGGCCAGGGGGATGGCGATCGCGGCGGAGCCGAGGGTCACCGCAGTTATCAGCAGCGCCGTCCGGCCGAGGGTCTGGGCCGTATGCGCGCGGAACAGGAGAGCCCATGCTTCGCCGCTGGCGCCGCTGCTTCGGACCAGGAGGTAGGCGAGCGGCAACAGCATCGCGAGACCCACCAGGACGGCGGGACCCCAGACCACGAAGGGCGCCCCGGACGCGGCGGGGCGATACCCGACTGCCCGCAGGATCAGCGGCCGACTAACTGCCTGCATCGGCTCCCCATCCCGCAGGGCTTTTCATGCAAGAACGTGGACTGTTCCGGACGACAACGTTCGTCATATCGTATGCTGATAGGCCGAGAGTAAGTATGTACATGCACACCGATAAAGTCAAGACAAATTGACCGATCCGTCCTCGTTTTGTTAACGTCACCTGGACGCCAAGACCTCCTGAACGAGCGGGTAATGTCCGCACGCAAGGCCAGGAGCGCGCGCTCCGAGGCCGAAGAAAAGCGCCTCTCGATGTCGACGGAGAACTATCTCCTGTCGATCTTCAGGTTGCACGAACAGCAACCCCGACTGAGCCTCACGCAGCTTGCGGACCATCTGACGACGCTGCCCGTGGCCGAAGGACTCGGCACGACGCTACCGTCCGTGAGCGCGATGATCCGCCGGATGGCCAGGGAGGGGCTGGTGAAGTCCGACCAGAAGACGGGCGTCGTCCTCACCCGCCAGGGGCGTCAGTCGGCCGAGAGCATAGTGCGCAGGCACCGGCTGGCGGAGCGCATGGTCGTGGACCTCCTCGGCGTCGACCTCGCCAAGGCCCACGTGGAAGCCCATCGCCTCGAGCACGCCATCTCCCCCGAGCTGGAAGAGAAGATCGCCGCGAAGCTCGGCGACCCCAGGACGTGTCCGTTCGGACATCCCGTCCCCGGCAGCGGCTACAGCTCACCCGAAGACGCCATATCCCTGGATCAGGCCGCACCCGGAACGGAGTTGGTCATCGACAGGGTCCCTGAAGACGACCAGGCGCTGCTCGAATACCTCGTGAACAATGGGGTGATACCGGGAGAGACGGTCGTGATCCAGGAGGCGGCCGCCAGCCGCGGTGTGATCACCCTGGTCTGCAACGAGAACTCCGTGGCCTTCAGCTACGAAATAGGCTCGAAGATCTGGGCGCGCGCCGCGTCCGCAGACTGAGAGAGACTCCACGAGCGGTCCAGAATCCAGGCGGTGGACAGGCGATGCTGAGTATCGGGGAACAGGCGCCGGACTTCACGATCACCCTCGGTTCGGGCGAACGGTTCACGCTCTCGAAGCACCGCGGCAGGAACGTCGTGATGTTCTTCTACCCCAGGGCCTTCACCCACGGCTGCAGGGTCGAGGTCGGCAGCTTCTGCGAGTCCTACGATGCTCTCACCGCGATGGACGCCGTGGTCATCGGCATCAGCACCGATGGCGTGGACAGGGCGAGGCGCTTCGGCGAGTCCATCGGGACGCCGTTCGAGCTTGGGAGCGACAAGTCCGGGGAGATACGCCGACTGTACGACGTGCGGCGCCGTTTCGGGCTCGGCACGTCCAGGGTAACCTACGTCATCGGCCGGGATGGGGTGATCAGGGACGCCTTCCACAACGAGGTAGTGATGGGCGGCCACGTCCTGAGCGCGCTGCGTACGCTGGAACGCCTCGAGCAGGGCGCGTAGCCGACGCCCTCGGCCTCGACGGGCCGAAACCTCACCCGCCGGCCACTTCGTCCGTGAAGTCGAACCTCATGGTCCCCAGTCCCGGCACGTCGAACGCCATCTCGACCGTGTGCACTCCCGGGTCCAGGGGTACGCCGTCGGTCCAGATGACGATGGTCTTGTTGACCTCCAGCGTGAATGTCCTGTCCTGGGATACGGCGCTGAAGGGCGTCTCTTTGCCGTCTACGGTGAAGTAGCTCTGCCCGATCGGGACCTCCCGACCGTCGAGCACGAGCGGCCACATCCTGGTGGAGTAGCCAGAGCCAAGATTGTTCATGAGCTCGAACTCGAAGCCCCCTACCGCGTTCTTCAGGCTGCCCTTCACGTACAGCCTGCGCAGTAGAAATCCAGGTACGGAGACCATGCGTCACACCTCCAGGATACTGAGCCCGCGCGCTAAGGGGTCGGCGCTTCAGCGCCACGCCTCATCGTCCTCTTCATCTCGAATATCGCCGCCTCGGCCGCCACCACGTCGTCCGGCAGGACGCCAGGGCTTCCCAGCATAGATGAGAGGACGAATATCTTCGCGGCCCGCTCGGTCAGCGCCGCGGCGTCCAGGGCAGACCGTGGGTCGACGCCCACCGCTACGGCGCCGTGATTGCGGATGAGGGCCGCGTCGCGCGTGCCAAGGGCCGCGCACACGCGCTGCGCGACCTCCTCCGAGGCCGGTGGGGCGTAATCGGACACCCGCACCTCTCCCCCGAGGGCCACGACCATCTCGTCTACGACGGGCGGTATCGCCAGGCCGGCGACCGCCGCCGCGCTCGAGTACACGGGGTGGGTGTGCACTATCCCGCCGACGTCGGGACGCGTCCCGTATATGGTGGCGTGCAGCAGCGATTCGGACGACGGCGTGCGGTCGCCGTCCACCGGGGCAAGGTCGGCGTCGACAACGACGACGTCCTCCTCGGAAGCGTCCTCACAGCGACTGCCCATAGCCGTGATCGCCATGAGGCCCCCGGGCAGCCGAGCGCTGACGTTGCCGCTCCCGCCGGAGACGAGGCCAAGCTCGGCCATCTTCCGGGCGACTTCGGCGACCTGTCTTCTGGCAGCATCCACGGCCATAGCGTAGCACTACGTTCCGGCCGCTTCCAGACTGCTTGCCATCTCGTTCCATCGTCCGTAGAGGCCATCGTACTCGGCGGAGTCGACGGTCTTCGGCTCGATTGTCGTAGTCGTCGCGTTGGCCTCCGCGTAGTCCGGCAGCGAGACGGCGCCGTCCAGCGCGGCGATGGCGGTGAGATACGCTCCCGACGCCGTGACGTTCGGGGCCGATGCGACTTCGACCGGACGCCCGAGAGCGTTCGGCAGCGTTTCGACCCACGACGACGTGGCCGTCATGCCGCCGCCCACCGCGACGCTGGATGCCGTGACGCCGTTCACCGACTCGAGCTGTTCGAGGTTGGCGCGCACGGCGAACGACAGCGCCTCGAGGGCGGCCCTCGCGGCGTGCCCCCGCCCGACGTCGGCAAATGTCAGGGGCACGGGGAAGACCAGCCCACCCGTCCGCAGACCGACCTTGCTCATGTCCATGCGCGAAGGGCCCAGGAACGCCACAACCCCGTCCGACCCGGGCGGGACCCGTTTCGCGGCCTCGTCCATGCGGTCGAACGGGCCCGCCTCGCCGGCCCACATCGTGTCCGCGAGCCAGCGATAGGAGTTGCCCGCGTCGCCGCACGTGCTCTCCAGGCTCCAGAGCGACTCCTCCACGTAGCAACCTGTCCACGTCCGCATCGCCGGATCGAACACCGGCGTATCCGTGAGCATGAGCACCGGCGCGCTCCATCCCGCGACGACCCCCACCTTTCCCTGTTGGCCGGCGCCCAATCCCAGGAGGCCGCACTGCGTGTCGGCGGCCGACACGACGACGGGGGTGTTCCGCGGCAGGCCGGAAACGTCCGCGGCCTCTCGGCCCACCTTTCCGACGATGGCGCCCGCGTTTGCCAGGGGCACTGTGCCGTTGGTCGGAAGCCCCATCTCGCCAAGCATCGGGGCGCACCACCGGCGTTCGCGGACGTCGAGGAGGCCCGCCTCGGCCGCCAGCGTGTACTCGCTCACGAGCTCGCCCGAGAGCTTCCAGCGCAGCCAATCCGCCAGCGTAGCGACGCGGTCGATCCTCTCGTATACCTCCGGCTTGTGCCGCATGAACCAGCGCAGCCTGGCAGGTGCGAACAGGAAGGACGGCAGTCTCCCGGTCGTTTCGAAGACGCGGCCGCCCATCGCGTCGTCGATGGCCGCTCCCTCGAAGACCGCCCTGAGGTCCACGTTCGGGCCGGCGTACAGGACGTCCCCGCCCCTGTCGAGGAAGACGACGCCCTGCCGCTGGCTCGTGACCGTGACGGCGGCGATCCGGCGGGCGTCTACCCTGCCGTCGCCGACGGACTCTCCGATGAGCCCCGCAGTAGACCTCCAGACGGCCTCCGCGTCAAGCTCACGGGCGTACGGGGACGCCGCATCGGCGTCGAGGCAGGTCCAAGCGGCCGAACGCTGCGTTGCGACGCGACCGTCGGAGTCGAACACGAGACATCGGATCCGCGTCGAGCCCGCGTCCACCACGACGATGAGCCGGCCGCCGGTCACATCTTCTCCCATACCGCGGGGTTGACGAGGTTCACGGGTCTGACGCCGTCGAGGAACCGCAGTATGTCGTCGGCCATCATTCGCGAGTGGCGTAGGATTGTCTCCCCCGTCGCTCCCCCGACATGAGGCGTGAGGACAACATTGTCGAGCGCCAGCAGCGGGTGATCCGGCGCGATGGGATGGGTCTCGAAGACGTCGAGCGCGGCTCCCGCGATGGCCCCGCCCTGGAGCGCCGCGACCAGGGCGTCGCGGTCGACGATCCGGGCGCCGGAGAGGTTGATGAGAAATGCGGTCGGCTTCATCAGCGCGAGCCCGCGGGCGTCGACCAGGCCCTCGGTCTGGTCGTTCATCGGCGCGTGGATGGACACGAAATCCGCGCCGGCCAGCAGGTCGTCCTGTCCCAGCAGGGACACGCCGGGCGGCGGATCGCCGACGTAAGGATCGTATGCGACGCACGTCATGCCAATCGCCGCCGCCATCTCCGCGAGCCGTCGGCCGATGGCGCCGAGTCCTACGATGCCCAGCGTTCGGCCGGCCAGCTCGACTCCACGCAGCTCGACGTACGGCTGCAATGGATTGAGCCAACGGCCGCCCGCGACATAGCTGTGTCCTTGTGGGATGCGTCGCGCCAGCGCCAGCATCATCCCGAGGGCATGCTCCGCGACGGCCTGCGCGTTTCTCCCCGGGGTATTGACGACAGCGACGCCGTTGGCCGTGGCAGCGTCGACATCGACCTGGTTTGTCGCGGCCCTGCAGATGCCCAGGAACCTGAGACCCGCGACCGACTCGAAGACTTCCTCGAAGACGAAGTCGACTTCCACGACCAGCACTGAGGCGCCGACATCGTTCAGCTTCACCGCGAGCTCGTCCGGGGCGTGGAGCCGACGCGAGTCCGTCCAGCTCTCATACTGGACGTCAAGCCCGCGGGCCAGGCGTTGCAGCTCAGGCTCGGCAAAGGGGGCGAGGAACAGCCCGGCGGGCCGACTGCCTGTTTCCGGTGCGGCGTCCACCCAGGCCGTCGCCTATACCTTCATCCGGGCGGCGGCCGGATCGTAGAGGGGCTCCTTCGCCACTGTCGCTGGCAGGCGCTCGCCGAAGTAGACGACGTCGACCTGCGTGCCCGGCTCGGTGTAGTCGATGGGCAGGTAGCCGTAGACGATGCCCCGGCCTATCGAGTGGCCGTAGTTGGCGCTGGTGACGTAGCCGAGCACCCGGTCGCCGTCCATGATGGGCTCCTTGCCGACGACGACGGAATCCGGGTCGTCGAGCGTCATGCAGCACAGGCGCCGCGTGAGACCTCGCTCGCGTGACTTGCGCAGGGCGTCGCGGCCGATGAAGTCGCCCTTTCTCATCCTGACCGCGAAGCCGATGCCGGCCTCGTATGGGTCGTACTCGGTGTGGATGTCGTTGCCCCAGAGGCGGTAGCCCTTCTCCAGGCGCAGCGAGTCGAATGCGCCGCCGCCCGCGGCCACCAGGCCGAGGGGCTGTCCCGCCTCCCAGAGGGTGTCCCACAGCCGCTGGCCGTGCTCCGCGGGAGCGTAGATCTCCCACCCGAGCTCGCCGACGTAGGAGATGCGCAGGGCGAGCGCGGGGACGTCTCCCACGGTTATGGGCTTCGCAGTCATGTAGGGAAAGCCGTCGTCGCTCACGTCGTCCTCGCAGACCCGGCCGAGCAGATCGCGCGCCCTGGGGCCCCACAGGCCTACGCAGCACAGCCCCGATGACACGTCGGCCACGCTTGCCGAGCGGTCGTCCGGGAGATGGGTCTGGATCCAGTCGAGGTCGTGGAGTCCCATCGCCCCGCCTGTGACCACCAGAAAGCGCTCCTCACCGATCCGGGTGACGGTGAGGTCGCACTTGATTCCGCCGCTCGGAGTGAGCATCGACGTGTACGTGATCGATCCGACCGGGCGGTCCATCTCGTTGGAAGCGAGACGCTGAAGAGCGGCGAGCGCGCCGGGACCAGTCACCTCGAACTTGGCGAACGGGGTCAGGTCGAAGAGGGCCGCGCGCTCCCGCGTGGCGACGTGCTCGGCCGCGATCGTCGGCGACCACTCGCGCGCCTCCCAGCCGGACCGCGACGCGCCCGGGACGTCGAGCGAGTCGAGCAGCCCGTCGTTGGCCGCGTACCACTGGGGCCGCTCCCATCCGGCGTTCTCGAAGAAGACGGCGCCGAGCTCCCGCTGCCGGGCGAATAACGGCGTAACCCGGACGTTGCGCGGACTGCCGACCTGCTGCCGCGGGTGGATGATGTCATACACCTCGCGGTACTGCTGGGCGGCGCGGGCCCGGACGTAGGGGCGGCCCAGGGCGTGCGGGTGGAAACGCCGGATGTCGCACTCCCGGAGATCGGCGGTCGGCTCGCCGTTGACGATCCACTCGGCGACCGCCCTGCCGACGCCCCCGGCGTGGGTTATCCACACGGCCTGCGCCGACCAGAAGCCGCGCAACTGGGGCGACTCTCCGAGAACGGGGAATCCGTCGTTCGTGAAGGAGAACATCCCGTTGAACCTGCGGGTCAGCCCCGCCCCCTCGATGCCCGGCATCAGCTCCCGCGCAGCCGCCATCGCAAACTCGAAGTGGTCCGGCGTAAAGGGCATCTCGGCCGGGCCCGCCGAGCCGGTCCAGTGTTCGGGAATGTCGTCGGCCTCCACGAGGAGGGGTTCGTGACGGTACGAGCCTATGCCTATGGCGTCGCCCACCTGGCGGAAGTACATCGCCTTGTCCTGGTTGCGCAGGAACGGCATCGAGATTTCCTCGGGGGCGCCGGCCAGGTCTGGCAGCGGGGTGGTCACCGCGTAGATGTGCTGCATCGGCGACAGGGGTATGGGCACGCCGGCCTGTGCGCACAGCTTCGGCGCCCAGATGCCGGCGGCGGATACGACGAGGTCGGTCTCGATGTCGCCGCGGGTGGTGTGCACCTTCGTGACACGACCGGAGTCGATCCCGAAGCCGGTGACCTTGACGTTACCGTGGAACGTCGCCCCCCCGCGCTCGGCCTCACGCGCCATCGCCTCGGCCGGCCGGGTCGCCCTCGTGTGGACGTCCGAGGGCACGTGCATCGCCCCGAGGACGCGGTCCGAGAGCATCGGGAACAGGCTTCGCGTGTCGGCGGCGCCGAGCAGGTGCGCTTCGACGCCCCAGCTCAGGCCAAGCCCGACCTTGCGCTTCAGGTCTTCGAGCCGCTCCGGCGTCCAGGCGACCTCCATGCTGCCGACGGCCCTGGCGCACGGAGCGCCGTCGAGCTCGAGACGCGACCAGAGATCGACGGTGTATCTCGCGAAGCCCGTCATGGTCTTCGAGGGGTTGACCTGGAAGACGAGCCCCGGCGCGTGGGACGTCGAGCCGCCGGTCTCGAAGAGCGGCCCCTGGTCGACTACGACGACGTCTCCCCAGCCGAGCTCGGCCAGGTGATACGCGACGCTGCAGCCGGCGATGCCCGCGCCGATGACGACCGTCCGGGCGTGCCTCGGGAGCGTCTGGTCGGGCATGTCGCGCGCCTCCTCGAGCCTGCTTCGGGCCAACGAGATGCTATCACAAGGCCGGAGGAGCAGACGCGGCGGACCTGTTACGGGAGATACTTCCGGGCTACCTTGGCGACGTACGAGTACGTCGGGTTGACGAACTGGGTGACCCTGGCCTCGAGGCACTGCGCCAGGAACATGAACGCCTCCCCCTTCTCCATGCCATAGTCTTCGCCCAGCCACAGGACAATCTCCGACAGGGCGATGCGGAAGGCGTCCTCGGCGGGCTTGCCCTGGGCGGTCGTCATGATGTGCGTGGCGTCCTCGATCCTGGGCCAGGTCATCGACTCAGGCTTGTCGGCCAGCTCGACTCGCAGCCGGGCTATGCCGCCGGTCTCGATGCCGCCTCCGCCGCAGATCTCCCCGTCGCCCTGCCGGGCGTGCATGTCGCCTACGTGGAGCAGAGCGCCAGGCACCTGCACGGGAATCGAAACGGACGCGCCGGCGGTGATCTCCTGGATATCGAAGTTGCCTCCCCACTCGCCCGCCCATCCGTTGTGCCAGCGCTCCCTTTCCGGCGCGACCGCGACCACGCCGAGCATGGGTTCCACCGGGAACGAGAGGCGGTCGTTCCAGATGATCCTGTCGTTCTCGATCCGCACGACCTTGAACTGGGGACCGACGCCGCTGTCACCCAGGAATCCCGGCGCGGCGCCCGAGGACCCCCGGTACTGCGTGTAGCCGATCCCGTGCACGCGGATGTCATCGACGTGAACGATGAGAGTGTGACCGGGCTCCGCGCCCTCGACCCGGATCGCGCCCGACGCCGGGTTGCCGCGGTCCGTGGGGTGATCGTCGCTGCGCTTCGAGTCCCAGAGCTCTCGCAGCTCTTCCGGCACCTCGGACGAGTCACGACCCCGGTTCATCTGCGTCTCGACCTCGAACACCTCCCCGGGTCTGACGGTCATGGTGACCGGATTTTCCCGACCGGTCTCGTAATAGAGTACGTCGCGTGTCGCGCGCTGCATCTGCGTGGCCCCCGTTCAAGGTGGTGCGGTCGTCTCCGGGGCAGTGTAATGCCTCGGCATCCGCAGTCAAGGGCTCGGAGCCGCAATGCGCCGTGATACACTCGTCGCCCGTGGCGGGCAGCATGCGCTGTCGAGACGTCCGGCGCGCCGCCGGCGGGACAAGGCCCGCGAGACGATTGGCCCGACGCATATGAGCACGAAGCCAGCTACTTCGACGCCGCAGTACGAACCGCACGAGAGCCCTCCGTTGCTGACGACGCTCGGCCTGGGCGTGCAGTCGGCGCTGCTGGTCATCGCTCCGATCGCGCTGTTCCCCATAGTCCTGGTGCAGGCCGTGGACGGCTCGGACGCGGAGCTGGCCTGGGCGGTGTTCGCCATGCTGGTCGTCAACGGCGCTGCCACCATCCTGCAGGCCTTCCGGATCGGACCCGTGGGGAGCGGCCTGCTGGTCATCACCTATCCGTCTCCAACGGCCATCCCCTTCTGCATCATCGCGCTGCAGGAGGGCGGGCCATCGACGCTGGCCGCGCTGATCGTCGTCTCCAGCATCTTCCAGGTCGTGGTATCGATGCGGCTGTCGCTCCTGCGGCGGTTCGTCACGCCGGCCTTCAGCGGCGCGATACTGATACTGCTCGTCATCACCATAGCGCCCGTCGTCTTCGGGAGCCTGAACGACGTGCCGGACGACGCCCCGGACGTGGCCGGGCCGGCGTGTATCCTGGTGACCTTCGCTCTGATGATGGGCCTGCTGCTCCGAGGCTCCGCGACTCTGCGGACCTGGTCGACGCTCATCGGGATCGCGGCGGGCTCCGTTGCAGGCGTGGCGCTCGGGATCTACGACTTCGACCCCGTACGCGACGCTCCGGCGGCCGGGCTGCCGCTGGACGGGTGGCCCGGTCTCGATATCGGCCTCGGCGCCGCCTTCTGGTCACTCCTGCCGGCGTTCCTGTTCCTGTCCATCGTCTCGCTCCTCCAGGGGACCTCTATCGGCCTTTCCATCCAGCAGGTCTCATGGCGGGAGTCCAGGGCAATCGACTACCGTAGGGTCCAGGGGTTATCGGTGTGCACCGCGTTGGGCAACCTGCTGGCCGGCCTTGCGGCGGTGATGCCGGTGGCCACCAGCCCAAGGGGAACGGTGTTCGCCCAACAGACCGGCTGCGCGGCCCGTGACGTCGGCATCGTGACCGGCGCCGTCCTGTTCATCGCCGCGTTCTTCCCGAAGTCGTGGAGCCTGCTGATCGGCATCCCGGCGCCGGTCACCGCGATCTTCCTGGTCGTGATGCTGAGCCCCCTCCTGGTCGAGGGCATGAAGTTGATCGTCCAGGACGCCCCGGACTACCGGACCAACCTGGTAGTCGGGTCGGCGCTCCTCGTCGGTATCGGGCTCCAGACCGGACTGGTGCCGCTGCCGATTGGAGACGTGTGGGAGGCGGTGTTCCAGAAGGCGTTCACCGCCGGGGGCGTCACACTGGTAGTCCTCACTCTCCTTGTCGAGTTCAGGAGGCGAAGGCAGCGCCGCCTGCGGACGGAGATGAACAGGGAGTCGCTACCGCAGGTCAACGACTTCCTCGAAGCGTTCGCCGCCGACCAGGGTTGGGGCCCCAGGATGGCGGGCCGGCTGCAGGGCGTCGCCGAAGAGACGTTGCTGCTATTGTCTGAAGGGCACGAGCACGAGGCGGGCGAAGGCGGAAGACGGCTGATCGTAAGCGCGAGCAGCCAGGGCGCGGGGGCGGAGCTCGAGTTCGTGAGCGCGACTGCCGCCGCCGAAAACCTGGAAGACCGGATCGCGCTGCTGACCAGCGCCGGCGCCGAGGCGGCGGAGCCAGGCGACTTCGAGCGGGACGCCGCCCTGAGCCTCCTGCGGCACTACGCGGCCTCGGTGACTCACCGGCAGTACCACGACATCGAGGTGATCGAGGTGCGCGTCGCGCTTCCCGCGCCGGAGTAGCCCGGCGCGAGAGTCGAGCTTCAGCCGAATGCGATCTGGCCCAGGAACCCACGCATTGCCGCGACACACTCCTCCGGCTGTTCCATCTGCAGGAAGTGCGTCGCCTCAGGCAGGAAATCGTAGTCCACGCTCATGATGTCGGACATGTCCAGCGTGGGCAGGTAGGAGTAGGGCAAGGTCGGGTCCGCTCCTATCACCTGCACCGGGCACTTAAGCGTATCGAAGTCCACCGCGACGCCGAAGACGCTGGCGTAGTCGACCATTCGCGCCTCGTACTCCCGCGGGCAACACAACTCGTAGCCATCTCCATCGCCGGACTCGCGGAGCGTCGTCCTGGCGATCAGCTCGGGGACCCCGGGCGCGAGCCGCTTGAATGCCGGCAGGAACGACAGCACATCCGAGAAGTCCTCACGCCTGCGGAAGCGTTCGGTCCTACTGCGGATAAGCCCCGCGGTGCGCGTAGCCGCCTCCTCGAATTCCCTGTGGCTGCGGCCCGGCTTGCACAGCGGAGGATCGAACAGCACCAACGCCGAGTAACGGCCTCCACGGGTGGGCGACAGCAGCGACACCAGCGCGGACACGGAGTGGAAGACGCCAACCTGCGGCTTCTCACCGTAGCTCTCGTCTATGGCGTCGAGAATGACGTCGTGGTCGGAAACCAACGTGGGGACGTTGTGTATTGCCAGAGCGCCCACGTCGTTCCAGCCGTGGCTCCTGAGGTCGTAGACGACCAGGTCGAAATCGTCCGCGAGCAGCGACCAGAATGGGTAGTAGAGGTCGATCGCCAGCCCGTTGCCGTGGCTCAGGACGAGCCGGGGGCCATCGGGATTGCCGTGCCGCCTCAGGAAGATGCTCGTGTGTGGGTCGACTTGGACCTCCCGTACGGAGGGGGGCTCGGGGAGCACCCAGACCGCTTCGGGATTGTCAGCCACGACTGATGCCTTCCGATGGCAGTTCGTAGGCCAGGGCTGCCGCAAACCGCTCGTCGCCAATCTCCTCCAGGCCCCAGGCAACCGAGGGCAGGTTCGGAAACCTGAACGTCCCCGCAGCTTCGCCCCCGCGCATCCGCGGCGGGACCTGGAACCCGGACGGGTCTACGGCAAAGCCCGTGCCCAGCGCCTTGATCAGCGCTTCCTTGAACGTCCAGATCCGGTAGAACAGCCGGAGCGCTTCCGCTCCTCGCAGGGCCGCGAGCTCGGCCTGCTCCTCGGGGCCCATAGTCGCCTCGATCGGCGCTTCCAGGTTCCGCCGGGACGTCCGCACCTCGATGTCTACGCCGACTCTCTTCCCAGATGCGACCGCAACCAGGCCGTGGCTCCCGCTGTGGCTGACGTTGAAGCTCACCGGGGACGGCGCGCCCCGGACGACGGCGAACGGCTTTCCGTGGCTCGAGGCGCCAAAGGAGAGCTCCTGGTTCCGGCAGTCCAGCCGGAGGCAGAGGATGGCGCGGAGAGCCGCTCGGCACAGGGAGAAGCGGCGCCGGACTTCCGGGACGCCCCTTTCCCAGGTCGATCGCTCATCGCGGTCCAGCCAGGCGAGTGCCTCCGCTTCGCGCGCGGCGTCGGGGGCAAGGTCGACGTGGAAGACCTCGATCCCGTCCCTGCCGGTATAGCGACTCCACCACGCGCCGGCAGCCGGCGTACGCGTTACGGGGACGACGCGGGCGTTCGTCATCGACGCCCGGATTTCTAACAGATCTGGCGGCCTACCCGTCCAGGGCCGCTATCAGCTCACCCACCGTGCCGTAGTTGTCGCAGTCCTCCGGGGTGAGGTCGACGTTGAATTCCTCAACGACGAGCTTCGCGAAGGCCACGAGGTCCACGGAGGAAGCACCCGAGTTCCGGAGGCTGGAGCCCAGGTCGAGGGGCGTACCCTGCGCCCGGCCCTCGATCTCCAGATTGTCGTCTACCAGCTTTCGCAGGCGTTCTTCGGTAGTTGCCAAGACAAACTCTCCCAATAGTATGCAATCAGTTACCTGATCATGTTGCGGCCCATCCTAGCAACACGTGTGCTGGCGGTCAACCCGCGCGGTTCCCCCACGGATACGTGCGCCGTGCCCCGGCGAACTCACGCCGAAGACCTGCGCGGCTGCACCCAGAAACGCCGGCGCTGGAAGGGATAGCCCGGAATGGCGATCCGGCGACGCTCCTCGCCTGCGAAGAGGCCGGCGAAAGAGATGCGCGCGCCCGCCTCGTAGGCCGCCGCTACGGCTCGGAGGAAACCCCCTTCTTCGCCGTCCCGCTGGTCTTCGTGACGCACGAGCCCGTCGACGAATGCGGGAACCGGAAGGTCCCCTGCACTCTCAGGCCAGCTTGACGCGGCCGTCGACACCGGGCCGGCTTGCGGGCCGACCTCCACGACCATGTCCACGCCCGCGGCGAGCGTTTTGAGACCGCCGCGGGGAGCAGCCCTTTCGCTGGCCAGCCGACGCCAGTGAGCATCGTCGAGGTTGTCAGGCGACCGGACCTCTCTCCCGGTGACACCGCTGACGAGAACCAGGGCGGGCTGCGACAGAGCCACCTGAGGCAGGGGCCCTTCAGGACCGGCGATGGCCAGCGCGAGGCGCAGCCCGTCCTCCAGGCTGAGAACGCCAGCGGCCAGCGCCGCGGCGATCTCTCCAACGCCGAATCCCAGGACCCTGGCGGGCCGCACTCCCACGCTGTCCCACATGCCGGTAAGCGCGGCTTCCAGCGCGTACACGGCCGGCAGCGCCCACGCGGGGTCGCTCAGGTCAGCCGCAGCCCCGGTACGGCCGAACATTACGTCCAGCAGAGACGCTCCCCGCTCTTCCCGCACGAGCCGCTCGCAACGGTCGAGCACAGCCCTGGCCACCGGCTCGGCCTGGTACAGGGCCTCGCCCATGCCCGCCCACTCGCTGCCCTGCCCCGGGAACACGAAGGCTAACCTGGGCGCCTCGGACGGCGTCGACCCGTCGGACGCATCTGCGGACTCCGCGAGCGCGTCGAGTCGTGTCCGCAGCTCGCTCGCATCGCTGAATACGATCCCGGCCCTGTGGGGAAAGTGGCTGCGCCCTGTGCCGGCGGTCCACGCCATGTCCGCGAGGAGCGACGACGTGTCCGTTTCGGACCTGCCGTCGAGCCAGGACAGGTACAGACGGGCCAGCCCCCGGAGCGCGTCAGGCGACTTGCCGGAGAGCGGCAGGAGCCTCTCATCGCGTTCCTGCGATGGGGACAGGCCGCCGGGCGGCTCTTCGAGCGACACACTCACGGCGCTCGGCCGACCCGCGGGCCAGGTCGGCTCGCGTTCGGACGCCGCGCTGTCGGCCGGGCCTCCATATCCCTCCAGGACGACGTGGGCGTTGGTGCCCGAAAGGCCGAAACCGTTGACTGCCGACAGCGGCGGCCGGTCCGGAGTGACGGGCCACACCGTAGCCTCGGACGTGACCCGGACCGGCATCTGCTCCCAGTCGAAGTTGGGGTTCGGGTCCTGGAAGTGCAGATGCGCCGGGATTGTGCCCCGGTTCATCGCCAGCACGGCCTTCATGATGCTGGCCATGCCCGCCGCCCACTCGGTGTGCCCTATGTTCGTCTTCACCGAGCCCACCAGCAGAGGCCGGTCCGCCTCCCGACCCCGGCCGTAGACCGAGGCAAGGGCGCGCAGCTCGATGGAGTCGCCGAGCTCCGTCCCGGTGGCGTGGGCCTCCAGGTAGTCCACCTCCGACGGCAAAACCGAGGCGCGGGCGAGGGCGTCCTCCATGAGCCGCTCCTGCGCTGGCCCGTTGGGCACCGGCAGTCCGGCGCTCGCCCCGTTCTGGTTGACGGCCGATCCCTTGACCAGACCCCATATCCTGTCGCCGTCGGCCTCCGCCTCGCTGAGCCGTTTCAGCACCAGCACCCCGCAGCCGTCGCTTCGCACGAAGCCGTCGGCGGCGGAGTCGAAGGCGTTGCACCTTCCGCTGGCCGACAGCATCCCCATGTCCCGGTGAAATCGCATCAGGGGATGGGAGAGAATGGCGTTTGCGCCGCCCGCCAGGGCCATGTCGATCTCGCCGCGCCGCAGTGCAATCGCCGCATGGTGCACCGCCGCCAATGAGGACGCGCAGGCCATGTCGACGGGCATCGCCGGTCCCTCCAGGCCGAGCACGAAGGCGAGCCGTCCAGCCGTCATGCTGCCGCTGGTGCCGAAGTAGAAGTCATCCTGGCCGGCCGCCGTTATCACGTCCCGGTACTCGGAGCCGCCCACGCCGACGTACACTCCGGAGCGGCTGCCCCTGATGCTCTCGGGGTCGATCCCGGCGTCCTCCAGGGCCTGCCACGTGGTCTCCAGCAGCATGCGCTGCCGCGGGTCCATCATCCGCGCATCGATCGGGGAGATACGGAAGAACCTGTTGTCGAACTGGTCCACGCCATCGACGAAGCCGCCCCGCCTGAACATTGCGTCATCCGCGGCCGGGTCCCCGGCGACGCCGTCCCACGTCCCCCCATCCTGGCGCCCGTCGGTTACCGCGTTTTCGCCGGCTTCCAGCATGCGCCAGAACGAGTCCAGGTCCGGCGCTCCCGGGAAGCGGCACGCCATGCCCACGATGGCGATGGCGTCTTCTCCTGTCTTCTCCTCCGCGGGTGGTTGCGGCGCGGCGGGCTGTTCGACGACCTGGGGGCTGCCGCCGCCCAGGGTCTGCCCCAGCTCGCCGGCGAGATGTTCCGCCAGGGCGGCCACGTTGGGGTAGTCGAACACCGCCGTGTTGGAGACGACGTACTCGCCGGACAGGGCCCGGTTCAGACGGTTCCGCAGCTCGACGGACATCAGCGAGTCCATCCCCAGGTCGAAGAAACCCACCGAAGGCGCCGGGGCCGTCGGCAGGCGGAGCACCGCCTGCACCTCCTGCTGCAGCGCGGACGCGAGCAGGGATTCCCGCTCCGCGGTCGCGGCGTTTCGCAGTTGGGACAGAAGGTCCTCCGATGAGGCCGAGTCATCGCCTCCGTCCGAGGCCGAGGAGAGCAGGTCTTCCAGCAGCGGTGGGCGGTCTTCCACGGCCTCTTCGAATACCGACCAGTCCATTGACATCACGACCGACGTGGTGGCATCCTGGCGCACCAGCCTGTCCAGTGCCCTGATTCCCTGTTGCGGGGTGAACCAGCGGCCGCCCAGCGCGGCACGCCGCCGCTCTATCCGCTCCTTCTGCTCCGCGGCCTCGCCGATCTCCGACCAGGCGCCCCAGGCGATGGCCTGTCCCGGCAGGCCGAGCGCGCGCCGGTGGCCCGCGAGCTGGTCCAGGAAGGCGTTGGCCGCGGCGTGGTTCGCCTGGCCCGGGTTGCCCATGACGCCGACCCGGCTGGAGAAGAGGACGAACATTTCCAGGTCACGGTCCTTCGTCGCGCGGTGCAGCTGCCAGGCGCCCAGTATCTTCGGCCACAGCACCTGCTCGAAGCTCGACCACGTCTGGTTCGTGAGCGCGGCGTCCGACAGCACGCCGACGCTGTGAATGACGCCGCCAAGCGGCGGCAGCTTCGCGTCGACACGCGCCAGCATCGCGTCTACGGCGTCGCTATCGGTCACGTCGGCAAGCTCTACCTCTACCGTGACCCCGCGGCTGCGAAGCTCATCGATGACATCCCGGGCCTCGGCGTCGGGGTCGCGACGGCCATTCAGCACTATTGCGCCCGCGCCGTGGTCCGCGAGCCAGTTGGCTACGGCGCAACCGATGCCGCCGAGACCGCCCGTAACCAGGTAGGTCCTGTCCGGGCGGAGCTGGCCCTTCATGGTCGGCGACGGCGTGAGGACGATCTTGCCGACGTGCCTTGCCGATCGCATGAAATCGAGCGCGGTCCCCGCTTCGGCGAGCGGCCACCTGCTGTGAATGAGCGGCTTCAGCTCGCCCGTAGCGATCCGGGCCATCACGTCCCGCAGCACCTCTCCCACCCACGCGGGCTCCGTCTTCTTCAGCACGTCCAGCTCGAGGATTGCGTAGGACACGTCCGGGCGGACGGCCGCCATCTCCTCCTCGGTCAGGATGTCCCGCCTGGCCAGCTCGACAAACCGGCCGCCGCGGGCGAGACAGGACAGGCTGGCGTCGATGAAGCCCTCGCTCGTGAGGCTGTTGAGCACCACGTTGACGCCCTCGCCGCCCGTGGCCTCCAGTATCTCCTCGCCGAACCTCGTCTGTCGGCTGTCGAATATGTGCTCGACGCCGAGCGAACGCAGAAGCGCCTGCTTGGGAGCGCTGGCCGTCGCGAACACCTCCGCGCCCGCCGCCCGCGCCATCTGGATCGCCGCCAGTCCCACGCCGCCCGCGCCGGCGTGAATCAGGACGCGGTCTCCGGCCTCCAGCCCCGAGTAGTGGTACGAGAGCGCGGCCGAAACGAAAGCGCTCGGGATGGTGGCAAGCGCCGAGGAGGACATCTCCGACGGCGCGGGGGCCACCAGCTCCTCTCGCGTGACCATCTCCGGGCCGAAGGCGCCGAACCCGAGCCCGACCACCCGGTCGCCGACGGAGACGGTCGAGACCTCCGGGCCGACGTCTAGTACGCGCCCGCACAGCTCACGGCCCAGGTCCCCCTCCTCGATGAAGCCGAGCGAGCGGAACACGTCCCAGAAGTTCAGCCCGGTAGCGTCGACAGAGACGAGGACCTCCCTGGGCTCGAGGGACCGGCCGGGCAGCGGCTTGACCTCGGGACTGTCGAACACGCCGCTTCGGTTCGGCGCCAGCACCCAGTCCGGCCCCTCCGGCAGGTCAAGACGTTCCCCCGCGGCGTCGGGTCGTACCAGGCGCGCCGCCTGCCGACCTCCCGGGCGGAACGCGATGTGGTTCTCCGAGTCGGGATAGAGCAGCTCGTTCACGAGGTCGGACACGGGAGCCGGCGACCCGGGGTCCAGGTCGATCATCCGCGGCCGCAGATGGGGCGCCTCCAGCGTCACGACTTTGCCGAGCCCCCAGAGCACCGCGCCCCCGAGCTCCGCGTGCTGCTCGCGCTCCAGCACCTGCGCCCCCCGCGTCACGAACCAGGCGCCCTTCTCCGGCGCCACGTCGGACTCGCCCAGGGCCTGTACCATCGCCAGCGCGCTTGCTCCGGCGTCCTTCACGTCCGCCGCCATCTGCTCCGTGGTCGCCCGCGGGCCATGGCCCCGCAGCGCCTGCAGATGCACGACGCCGCCGAACGGCGCCTCCCGCGGCAGTGCCTCGATCAGCGATCTCCACGACTCGCGGTCTTCGGGGTCTACAGTTGCCCTGACGACGACCGGACCGGTCGCTCCCGACACGTCGTTTCCGGAGGCTTCGCCGCTCGCCAGCACGACCGTCTGGTTCCGCGCCGCCAGCGCCGCCGCGAGCTCCTCGGCGACGCCTCCATCGTCCGCAGCAAGCACCCACACGCCCGCGGGCTCGGCGACCCGCGCCGGGCCCTGCGCCACGATCACTCCCTTGTCCAGCATTTCGTGCGAGTAGGAGTCGTCCACCCCCAGGACCTCGGCCCCCTCGAACCCGGCGTCACCGAGGGCCCGGCGCCACACCGACGGGCCGGCGAGGGCGTGGTGCGGCCGGTACCCGTCGGCGAACCTCCACCAGCCGTCCAACTGGCCGAAGGTGAGGTCCATCCAACCCAGGCCGCGCAGGTTTTCGAGCGCCACCAGGTGGCCCGACGGCGCGAGCAGGTCGCGGCAGTGACCCAGCGTCTCCTCCAGGAACCGCGTCGCGTGCAGCACGTTGGAGGCGATCATGAGATCGTAGCCGTGGGAGTCGAAGCCCTGGGCGACGGGGTCTTTCTCGATGTCGAGGGGACGGTATTGGATACTTCCTCCGCCGTCGCCGAACCTCGCCTCGGCCTCCGCGAAGAACCCCGCCGAGATATCGGTGTACACGTAGTCGAACCGGCCCTCGGGTAGCTCGGGCAGCACGGACGCGGTCGCGGACCCCGTGCCGGCCCCGACCTCGATCACCCTGAGTCGGCGTCCTTCGGGCAACCCGGCCACCAGGGACCGGACCGCATCCGCCAGCATCCGGTTCGCCGCGCGCGCCACCGGCGCCTTCAGGTACAGGTCCGCCGCGGTCGGCTCCCCGCTGCTGAACAGCAGCGTCAGCGGGTCGGCGCGGCCACGGAGCGCGTCGGCGAGGGCCATGCCGGACCGCCGGAACAGCCCGACCTCGGTCAGGCCGTGCGCGTACTGGCCCGTCATCCAGTCGGCGAACCCCTCCAGGTCGCCCGGCATCGCCTCTGGCAACGGGTCATCAGGGCCCACGACCACGACGAACCCCGCGTCCGTCTCGTCCAGCACCCCTGCCCGTGCGAGCATCTCGAGCATGCGGCGGAAGAGGCGGGCGTGTTCGGGGAGGACCTCCAGCCGTTCCCGGAGCGTCTCGGCATCGACGACCTCGCCCGGGGCGCGGCGCCACCCCAGCTCCTCCAGCGTCGCGAGCGCGCGCGACCACGACCAGCGCTCCAGGTCGGACAGCAGCGCGTTCCTGCCGTCCGGGTCGACGCCCGCGTCCGCCAGGTAGCCGGTGAAGAGCTGCGACCCGGCAGCGACCTCGGCCGGGCTCGGGAAGAAGTCGGCGGCCTCGATGCCGGGTGGAAGAGGCTTGTCGCGCCAGACGACCTCGTACAGCAGGTCGTCCACCTCCTCGACCGCCGAGAGCAGCGCTTCGCGCGTGGCGCGTTTCACCGCGTACCCGTTCAGCTCTCCGATCAGGACTCCGTTCGGGTCGTAGAGCCGCAGCTCGCCGCTCAGCACCTCCGGAGGATCGGCCGATTCGGCCTCCGCCGTCCGGGAGGCATCGCTCATGATCACGTGGCAGAAGATCCGGTCCGGGACCCGCCCATTCAGCCACAGCCGCTCCCAGCCGAACGGCAGATAGGTCGCCTCGCCCGGAGCGCCGGTCATGTTGCGCGCCACCCCGACTACCTGGAAGCAGCCGTCCAGCAACAGCGGATGAATATCCAGCTCGTTCCTGCCCGCGGCTCCGGGCAGACGCACCTCGCCCAGCGCCTCACCCGGTCCGGACCAGACCGCGCCCAGCGTGCGGAAGGACGGGCCCAGGTCGATTCCGGTGGCGACCTTGGCGCGGTAGTAGGCAGGCAGGTCCGCGGGTGAAAGCCGGGCCATCAGGCCGTCCAGGTCGGCCCGTTGGCCGGCCTCCGGCACCTGGACGCCGGAGGACACGCGGCCCTCCACGTGCATCGTCCACTCGTTCTCCGCGCTCCTGCTGTATATCTGGACACGCCGCGACTGTCCTTCGTCGTCGTCGAGCACGACCTGCACCCTGCGGCCCTGTTCCTCCTCGCCGTCTCCGGACTCCTTCTCAGAGAAGACCAGGGGGTTGTGGAGCTGCAGGTCCTCGAGGACGACGGTGCCGCCCTGCTCGGCAAGGGAAGCCGAGACGGCCATCGCGCCGTAGAGCGCGCCCGGCGCCACGAGCCGGTCGAAGACCCTGTGGTCGCTCAGCCATGCCGGGTCCGATGGGGACACCTCTGTCTCGAACGTGACCTCGCCGCGGGCGGACTCGTGCCGGACGCCCAACAGCGGGTGGCCGACGCCGGGCCGCCGCTTCGACCGCGCGACCCAGTAGCGCTCGCGCTGGAACGGGTAGCCCGGCAGGGAGACCCGACGCCGTGACTCGCCGGCGAACAGTCCCTCGAACCGGACCTCCAGTCCGGCCTCGTAGGCATCCGCCACCGCGTCGACGAAGCCGCTCTCGGGCTCCGGCGACGAACCGTCCCTTGGCGGCCGCCTCAGGCTGGCGAGAACGGCCGGAGCCGCTGCGCCGTTGTCGGGCCAGGCAAGGGTGGACATCGGGCCCAACACCGCGTGCGGGCCAATCTCCACGACCAGGTCAACTCCAAGCTCCGCCGCCGACCTGATGCCGCTGGCGAACGCCACCGGCTCCCGGGCGTGACGCCGCCAGTAGGCCGCGTCCAGCGCCATGTCGGACTCCACGGGCCTGCCCGTCAGGTTGCTGATGACCGTCAGCGAGGGGGGCCGTATCTCCATCCCGTCCAGGAATGTCTCGAGGCCGTCGAGGGCAGGCTCGACCAGCGCGCTGTGGAACGCGCGCGTCGTGTTCAGCCGCCTCGCCCGGACTTCCTTCGACTCGAAGGCCGTCACGATGTCGTCGATTTCCGCGGCCGGTCCGCTGACGACCATGTGGGCCCCGTTGTCCGCCGCTATGCTGAGGGGGACGCCGTTCGCCCTCGTGTTCAGGGCTTCGACTTCCTCCGCCACCCGCGCCGGCGGCGCGAAGACCGCGGCCATGGCTCCCTGCCGGGTACCGGACAGCAGCGTGCCCCGCGTCGCGGCAAACCGCATCCCGTCTTCCAGGCTGAAGACTCCGGCCGCCTGTGCCGCCGCCAGCTCGCCGACGCTGTGCCCCAGCACCACGTCTGGGCGGACGCCCACGCTCGCCCAGAGCGCCGTCAGGGCGCACTCCAGGGCGTAGAGGGCCGGCTGCTCCCATGCCGTGTCGCCGAGGTCTCCGGTCCCGCCTGGCCTTCCGAACATCACGTCCAGCAGGGACGCACCTCTCGTCTCGCGGAACACCGCTTCGCAGCGGTCCAGGACGGCCCTCGCCACCGGCTCCGTCTCGTAGAGATCGCGCCCCATGCCGATCCACTGGCTCCCCTGCCCCGTGTAGACGAACGCCACCTTCGCGGCCGCCCGCGGCTGCGGTCCCGGCCCTGCCGCGGCCAGCTCGCGCAGACGCTCCCGCAGCGAGGCGACATCGCTGAACACCGCGGCCGTCCGGTGTTCGAGGTGGCTCCGCCCGACGCTCGCGGTCCACGACATGTCGGCGAGCCTCGCCTCCCGGTCGGCGTCTCCCGGGGCAAGCTCGCCGGTCTCTTCCAGTGAGTCCAGGTACCGCGCGGCAAGCTCCCTGACCGCGTCCTCAGACTTGGCCGACAGGGGCAATAGGCGGGTCTGCCGCCCACGGGCCGCGTCCGCGGGCGCCCGCAAGTCGGCCACGGTGGCCGGCATCGAGACGCCGACCCTCCGCTCGGAGCCTGCCGGCCGGTCCTCCTGTTCGACCTCGCCGTTGGGGCCGAGATACTCCTCGACCACTATGTGCGCGTTCGTCCCGGTGATCCCGAACGAGTTGACCCCGGCCATTCGCGGCCGCTCGCCGCGCCGCGGCCAGTCCATCATCGTAGACGTCACCTGCAGGGGTTGGCGTTCCCAGTCGAAGTCCGGGTGGGGCTCGTTGAAGTGCAGGTGCTTCGGGATTATGCCCCGCTTCACCACCAGCGCGGCCTTGATCAGCCCCGCGACTCCGGCGGCGGACTCCAGGTGACCGACATTGGTCTTGACCGAGCCGGTGAGAATCGGCCGGTCCGGCTCTCGACCCTGCCCATAGACGCTGGCCATCGCGTCGAGCTCTATGGGATCGCCCACGGCCGTTCCGGTCCCGTGCGCCTCCAGGTAGTCGACCTCCGACGGTTCGACGCCGGCGTCCGAGAGGGCCGTTTCCATCACCTGCTCGAGCGCGGGCGTGTGCGGCACGGTCAGGCCGAGGCTGGTACCGCCGTTGTTGACGGCGCTGCCCCTGATGACGGCCCAGATCGGGTCGCCGTCGGCCTCGGCGTCGCTCAACCTCTTCAGCACGACGACACCGCACCCCTCGCCGCGCACGTAGCCGTTGGCGGAGGCGTCGAACGTCTTGCACTGACCGTCGGGGGACAGCATCATGGCCTCGGCGCGGAGCTCGTATATGCGGCCGTTCAGGATGGCCTGGACGCCGCCCGCGATCGCGAGGTCCGCCTTGCGCTGCTGGAGGTCCGCCACCGCGTCGTGCACGGCCACCATGGCAGACGCGCAGGCGGCGTCGACCGCCTTGGCCGGCCCCATGAGACCGAGTACGAATGAGACGCGCCCGCTCGTGCCGTTCAGGTTCGTGCCGCTGAGGGCGTAGAGGCTCCCGGCGGCCTCCGTCGGTCTGCTCGTGTCGAGGACCAGCATGCGGTACTCGTCATTGCTGATCCCCGTGTAGACGCCGGTGCGGCTCCCCTCGAGTCCGACCGGATCGATCCCCGCGTCCTCGAGGGCCAGCCAGCTCGTCTCCAGCATCATGCGCTGCTGGGGGTCGAGCAGCTCCGCCTCGACGGGCGATATGCGGAAGAACGACGCGTCGAACTCGTCTATGTCGTCGACGAAGGCCCCATATCGACACGCCGGATTGCGGACGTCCGGGTCGCGAATTATCTCCCCGATGCGCCCCATGCCGGAGCCGGGCACGCCCTCGGTCACCGCGTTGCCGCCCTCGACGAGCAGCCGCCAGAAGGAGTCCAAGTCCGGCGCTCCGGGGAACCTGCAGGCCATGCCGACGACGGCGATGGGCTCGTTCACTTTGACATCTCCCGTACCTGGAGGGACGAATGTCCGTCCGGGTGTATTCTCGCTGCTCGCGATTCCAACAGCAGCCGCACCCTGAATTATCGTGGATGGCCTATGCGAATACAACGACCGCGCTGCAGCTTCAGCGCCTCTCGCCCAGAGGCGGGATGGACACTGTCAACTCACAACTGTTATCCTCAGCCTGACTCCAAACATGGTCAAGGACGTGTAACGTCGATGCCCACGTTCACCGGCAGATCGACATGGCTGGTCTTGGCGTTGTGCCTGTCTCTGGGGGCGCTCCTGTTCGCCGGCTGCGGCAGCGAAGAGCCCGCGGCCGACGCGCCTGAGGTCAGCCAGACGTCGCCGACCACGGCCCCCGCCGTGGCGACGGAGGCTCCGGCGCCTACCGCCGCGGCCGCGCCCACTTCACCGCCCGCCGAGGCGGCCGTGGAGACGGGCCACCGGGTCGGGCAGATGGCCCCGGGGTTCATGGTGACCACGGTGGACGGCGAGGAGGTCAGCCTGGAAGGACTCCAGGGGCAGCCGCTCGTCATCTACTTCTATACGACCTGGTGACCAACCTGCCGTGCCTCGTTGAGGCACCTGAAGAACGCTCACCCAGAGTACGCGGACCGCGTACGGGTTGTCCTGTTGAACATCGACCCACTGGAGACACCGGAGAGGATCCGGTCCTACAGGGACTCTGCAGGACTGCCCTGGCCGATGGCCGCCGCCTACCCGGACGTGGTGAAGAGCTACAACGTCACTCGCCAGGCCGCCTTCGTGACCGTCGACTCCAACGGCATCGTCGTCTCCAGTGTTAAGTACGGCAGCGAAGACACCGACGATTGGCGTGAGGTCTTCGACGGCCTGCTGGGCTCGTAGTTCCGGCGAGCTGAACGGCCCACGCCGCTGCCTCGCCGGGGACTCTCGAAGTAGCGCCCGGTCCCCTTCCCTCGTCCGGCAACGCCGCGACGTTCTGTGTTGACCTCCTCCATCCCCGTATCCATAATGGCCGGGTCACGCGAGGGAGGGGTATAGCGCCATGATTGACTGGCTTGGCATCGACCATCTCTTCGAGCTCTCCGGCACGGAAGCGATTGCGGGATTCCTGACGCCGCTGGCGATCTTCGCCGTGTTCTTCGTGGCGCAGCTCATACTGCCGGCAAGGCGGGTTACGGGCTACGTCATCAACCCGGAGACAGGGGAGCCGCGCAACTACAGGCTGAACGGCGTCCTCGTGTTCGTGATCGCGATTGTCGTGTGGGCCACGGAGATCACCGGGATGCCGCGCGACTGGTTCTACCGGTCGTCGATATACGCGGTGGCCGGCGGCACGGTCTTCTGCTTCTTCTTCTCCCTCTGGGCGCTGCTCAGCCAGCCGGAGGGCCACATCAAGAACCCGTTCCTCGCATTCTGGGAAGGGCGCTCCCTGGAGCTGCCGTTCTTCAACGAGCGCTTCGACGTGAAGATGTACCTGTACGTAGTCGGCGGGACGATGTTGTCGCTGAACGCCCTCTCCGGGGCCGCGTACCACTACGAGCTGTTCGGCGACGACTCCAATCCGGGCGTCTTCCTGTTCGCGGGCTTCATGACGTTCTACGTGCTGGACTACTTCATCTTCGAGCGCGTGCAGCTATACACGTACGACCTGATCCACGAGCATCTCGGCTTCAAGCTGATCTGGGGCGGCCTGGTCATCTACGGTTGGCTCTACATTCTCCCGCTGTGGGGCATGGCCGCCCACCCGGACCCTGGGTTCTCAACGACGTGGACGTACGTCTGGCTTATCGTGACGGCCACGCTGTTCCTCGTTGGCTGGAGCATCTCGCGCGGCGCCAACATGCAGAAGTACACCTTCAAGCGGTGGCCGGACCGCAAGTTCATGGGGCTGATCGAGCCCGAGTACATCGAGGCCGGCGACCGCAAGATCCTGTGCAGCGGCCTGTGGGGTTACGCCCGCCACTTCAACTACCTGGGGGAGGGGTTCGCGTCCTTCTCGATGGGGCTGGCGTTCGGTCATTTCGCCAACCCCTGGGCCTGGACCTACTTCGTCTTCATCGTCTCGCTGTTCACGTGGCGTCAACGCGTCGACGAGACGAACTGCGCCGAGAAGTACGGCGCCGAAAAGTGGGCCGAGTACCGGGAGCGGGTGAAGTACCGCATCCTGCCCGGCATCTATTGACGTTCGCCGGGAGTCCGCCGGAGGCGTTGTGCCAGGTCAGGTCGCGGGCTGTGCCTGGGCCTCCTGTCCCTGCGCGCCAGCGGCTGGCCGAACCACCAGGACCGGGCACCCCGATTCCCTTACCACGGCCTCGGCGACGCTTCCCAGCAGGAGGCGACTCACTCCTGACCGGCCGTGCGTGGTGAGCGCTATCATGCCATGCCCGGCCCCCTTTGCGTATTCGATTATTCCCGATGAGGCCTTGCCATGGAGCAGGACCTCGTCCACCGAGAGCCCGGACCGTCTGAGCCGTCTTGCCACCCTTGCCAGGTAGCTGCTCGCGTCGTTCATAGCCTTCTCCTCGACCGCGGCCAGCATGTCTACGAGGGAGGTGCTGTCGCCGAAGATCGGGGCCTCGTCCGGCAAGACCCTCAGCAGAGTCATGTTGAGGCCCATCCGCCGCGCGAGCGCGGTCGCATACGGGAGGACGGTTTCCGCGAACGCGGACCCGTCCAGCGGAACGATGACCCGGTCGATCTCATTGCCCGCCGCCGGGTCCGAACGGGCCCGTTCCGGAGCGATCGCCAGCACCGGCATGGGAGATTCGTGGATCACCTTGTAGGTCACGCTGCCCAGGAGACCGCTCGTCAGGATGTTCCTTCCGCGAGTGGACATTGCGATCAGATCGCATCCGGACTTCCGCGAGATCCCGATAATGGTCTCCGACGCCGGGCCATATTCGGCCGCGGTCTCGACATCGATGCCCTCGCGGGCCATATTCCCGGCGAGACTGTCCAACGGGGCCTTCAACTCCCGCTCGATCCTTTCCACCAGCTCCGTCCGCCAGGGCTCGACGTCGGCAGAGTCCCTGTTCCGCGAGCCCAGCCCCTCCAGCATCCTGCCCAGGGACGAATCGAACGCCTCTTCCCGCATGTGCTGGACATCGATAGCCCTTGCGAGAACTACACCCAGCTTCATGTCGCGCGCCAACCCTGTGACGACCGGCAGGATGCCTTCCGAGACTTCCGTGCCGTCCAGTGGAACCAACACCTTGGTGAACATCTGAGCGTCTCCATTCGGCTGGACAGGCTTCGAGGGAGCCTGCCCCCTGGTATTTGTAGCAGTCTCATCCGCATGCGACAAGCCAGGGCGATGGACCCGGATTCCCCACCTCCACATTCGATGCCTTATCTACCAGCCATCACCTCGTAGGGCGGGTTGGAAGAGCCTGTTTCATAAGTCGTGGGTATTGGCGATAGGGTATCTTGGTGGAGAGTCAGACCGTGAATTGGAGGTAGTAGAGTATGCCGCATCGACCACTCAACCGTGAACAGATGTGGATTCTGCCTCCGAGTCTCGACGAGTTGCTGGAGGCCGGTCATCCTGCCCGATTCGTGGCTGAGTTCGTCGATGCTCTGGACGGCGATGACTGGGCTGGTATCGGGGTTGATAGAGAGGGTGATCCGATGGGAGCTCCGTCCTACCATCCCCGTGCGCTGTTGGGCGTGTGGCTTTACGGCTTCATGACCGGAGTGCGATCGAGCCGCAAGCTGGAGGCGGCGTGTCGCGACCAGATACCGTACTTGTGGCTGACGGGCTGCCAGCGACCGGATCACGTGACGTTGTGGCGCTTTTACCGCTCCCACCGGGATGGTATGAGGGAGTTGCTCAAGCGCACGGTGCAGACGGCTGTCAAGATGGAGCTTGTGGAGTTGGCGGTGCAGGCGGTGGACGGGACGAAGGTCGGGGCGAACGCGGCAAGGAGCCGGACCCACGACGCCGAGGGGTTGCGCCATCTGTTGGGCCGGACGGATCGGGCGGTTGCCGAGTTGGAGGCGCAGAACGAGGCGGGCGATGAGCCGGCTACCGGCCATCTGCCAGCGGCGTTGCACGACCGCAAGGTATTGCGGGATCAGGTGCGTGAGACGATGGGCGAGCTTGCCAGCCGGGATGGACAAAAGCTCATCAACCTGACCGATCCCGACGCCCGAATGATGAAGACCCGCCAGGGTATCGCGATGGCATACAACGCCCAGGCGATGGTCTCTCCGGTAATGGGTGAAGGGAAGGTGTCCGGCATGCTGATCACGGCTGCCGAGGTGGTGGCCGACACGACCGACCAGTCGCAACTGGGTCCAATGATGGAGCAGGCGGAGGAGACCTCAGGTCACAGATCGGAGACGACTTTGGCCGATGCGGGGTATCACTCAGGGAGCAATCTGCAGGAGTGCGCCCGGAGGGGCCAACAGGTGATCATGCCGGAGTCGCAGGACCGGGCTCTGGAGAGCCCGTATCACAAGGACCGCTTCACCTACGACGAGGCGAGCGACAGCTACCGATGCCCGGAGGGTTACACGCTGCGCTTTGCCGGCGTCAGGCGAGGCCGCCGCACCATTGTGCGCGTTTACCGCTCCTCCGCGGCCGTGTGCCGGGCCTGTCCGGCCTTCGGGGTCTGTACGAAGAACGAGCGCCATGGCCGCTCTCTGGAGATAAGCCCCCATGATGCAGACCTGCGCCGCCACCGCGCCTGGATGTCCACGGAAGAAGCCAAAGAGGCGTACAGGCAAAGAAAACAACTGGTCGAGCCGGTCTTCGGGATCATCAAAGAGCAACAGCAGGCCCAGCGGTTCCTGCTACGCGGCTTACCCAACGTGGTGGCTGAGTGGACTCTGCTAGCCACGGCCTTCAACCTGCGCACCCTGTGGAGGGCGTGGCGAGCCACGGGGGCGTGGAATCGGAGTCTAGCTGCCGTTTCGAGCGCGCATTCAGCCTATCGGGCGGCCCGGATGGTGATCATGGCCGCTTCGGGCGCCTCGCTGCGAACCATGAGGCTCCGCACACAGCCGGCATGACCAAACTGGAACCCCACCGTCAAATACATGCCACATTTGAAACAGGCTCTCTCAGCCGACCCGGAGCGGACCGTGACGATCCCGTTGCTCAGGGTCAACCAGGGAGGCGCCTCTGCCCAGGACTACTCCAATGTGCCGGCGGACCTCGTGTTCAACAGCGGCGATACGGAGAAGACCTTCAACTTCACGGCGGCTTCCGACAATGTCAATGACGACGGGGAGAGCGTGAGAGTCAGCTTTGGGACCCTGCCGGACCAGGTTTCGGCAGGGACGCACAGCGGAACGACAGTCTCGATCACGGATGACGACGTGCCATCGATAACGGTCAGATTCGAGCAGTCCTCCTACACGGTCGCCGAGGGCAACAGCGTCGTGGTGAAGGTGATTCTCTCCGCCAACCCGGAGCGGACCGTGACCATACCGATCGCAGCCACCGGCCAGGGTGGCGCCACGGCATCCGACTTCAGCGTCCCCAACAGCGTCGTCTTTATCAGCGGCGATACCGAGAAGACCATCTCCTTCGCAGCAACGGACGACGGAGCTGACGACGACGGCGAGAGCGTCAAGCTCGGCTTCGGGAACTCCCTCCCGACCCGGATCACGCCCGGAAGCCCGGCGGAGACCACCGTATCGATCACGGACGACGACGTGCCCGGCGTCACCGTCAGTTTCGAGCAGGACTCCTACTCGGTGGCAGAAGGTAACACCGTCACGGTGAAGGTGAAGCTCAGCGCCGACCCTCAACGCACCGTGACCATACCCATAACGGCCACCGGCCAGGGCGGCGCCACCGCATCCGACTACAGCGTCCCCGCCACCGTCGTGTTCAACAGCGGCGATACGGAGAAGACGTTCGACTTCGAAGCAACCCAGGACACGGTGGACGACGACGGTGAGAGCGTCAAGCTCGGCTTCGGGTCTTCCCTGCCCCCCGGCGTCACAAAGGGCTCCACCGACGAGACGACGGTCTCCATCACCGACGACGACGTTCCATCGGTGACGGTGAGTTTCGAGGAGGCCTCGTACGCGGTGGCGGAAGGCAACTCCGCCACGGTCAAGGTGAAGCTGAGCGCCGATCCGGAGCGGACGGTGGAGGTCCCAATTGCCGCAACGGAAATCGACGGCGCTTCTTCGAGCGACTACTCCATTACCCCGCAGACCGTAGTCTTCAACAGCGGCGACACCGAGAAGACCTTCTCCTTCTCCGCTACGGACGATACGGAGGACGACGATGGGGAGAGGGTGAGGCTCAATTTCGGCGCCCTTCCTCCGAGGGTGAATTCCGCCAGCCCCTCCCAGGCGGTTGTATCGATCACCGACGACGATGTGCCATCGGTCACGGTGAGTTTCGAGGAATCCTCATACACTGTTGGCGAGGGGAGCAGTGTCGAGGTGACGGTGGTTCTCTCCGCCAACCCGGAGCGGACGGTGACCATTCCTATCACCGCCACGGGGCAGGACGGCGCTACCGCTTCCGATTACACCGTCCCGAGCAGCGTCGTCTTCAACAGTGGCGAAACGGAGAAGACGTTCGACTTCGAGGCCACCGACGACGAAGACAACGACAACGACGAGTCTGTCAAACTCACCTTCGGTGGACTGCCCACCGCTGTAAGCGAAGGGACCACGAATCAGACGGTCGTGAGCATCAACGACAACGACAGCAATGGCGGCGGACTTCCCGGAGGCAACAAGGAGGTCCCCGTAGGCGAAGGCGCCGACATAACCGTCGGCTTCGAGCATTCCTCCTACAGCGTCCGGGAGGGAAGCACCACGACCATCAAGGTGGTCCTGAGCGGCGACCCCCAGAGGAGTATCAGCATCCCGCTGACCGCCACGAGCGGGCCGGCGTTGACCTCCGGTGACTACTCGGGCGTACCCGCCAGCGTGGACTTCGTCTCCGGCGAGACGGAGAAGTCCTTCGTGCTCACTGCCGTCCAGGACCAGGATGACGAAATCGACGAGACCCTGACCCTGGGATTCGGCACGCTCCCGGTCGGCCTGATCAACGGGGACACGACGGAGACCGACGTCACCATAGTCGACTCTATCCACGTGTCTTTCGGAGCCTCCACCTACGAAGCCTACGAGGGCGGAGACGGCGCCCAGGTCGTCGTCAAGCTGGACGGACCTGCCCCGTTTGCGATCGTCGTACCGATCACCGCCACCGGGATGAACGGCGCCACCAGCGCAGACTGGACCGGCGTGCCCCCCAACGTGACATTCGCCTACGGCGACACCCGGAAGTCTTTCATCGTCATGGCCTACGACGACCTGGTAGAGGATGATGGGGAGAGCGTCGAGGTCGAGCTCGGCACCCTCCCGGCCGGAGTGGCCAGGGGAGCTCCATCCGTCGCCACGGTGGAGCTGATGAACATGGAGGTGCCGACCTGCGAAACTGCCGTATGGTGCGCCACCGTGGAGTTCGCCAACTCGGCATCGAAGGACTGGGAGCGGATGGGCCTGGGCCTGGGCTACCACGCTACCCAGGAACCCTACCTCCGCTACTCGAGCCTGAGCGACAACCGGTTCACCTTCCGGGGCAAGGAATACCAGGTCTGGAGCATGTTCACGACCCCTGGCACGCATCCCGACGTCGGCCCCGGTTCGCCCGGCCGCATCCCGGAGTATTCGACGTTCTCGATACGTCTGATGGAGGTGGTGCAAGGCCAACTCAAGCCTAGGGTCGCTCGAAACCACCGGCGGGACTGGACCTTGTATATCGACGGCATCGCCTTGCCGTTCACCGACATCGTGTCCACGAGCGGGTCTGGGACCGGCTTCGTCTGGTATCACCCTGACCTGCAGGACCTCTACGCCTCCTGGACAGACGGAGACACCTACGAAGTCATGATCGCCGAGGACCCGGTCAGCGAGCGACCCGCGCCGCCGGTGACTAAACCGATGGCGCCCAGGTACCTGAGGGTCATTCCGGGCGATCGCAGTCTGGTCACCATATGGAAGCAACCCCTCGAGGACGGCAACTCGGACATCACGCACTATCGCCTTCAGTGGAAGCTCGGGACGGCGAGCTGGAGCAACCCGAATGCCGTCGAGGAGGCTATCGTCCAGCCTTCTGGCGGGAGCCGCACCGAGGTCTTCTACATGATCACCGGGCTCGGCAACTACACCAACTACACGCTGCGCGTCATCGCGGTGAACGGCCTGGGGGAGAGCGCGCCATCCTCCGAACACTTCGGAATGCCCCAGAAGCAATCGCTCGATATCGTCGACACCGTGGTGAATGGGAACCAGCTGACCATCACCTACGGCCGGACACTCGACAGCAGCTCAGTCCCGAGCCGGGAGTCATTCCGGGTGCTGGTGAACGGCGGCCCCAGGAACATCACCGGCGTATCGATATCCGGCAGTTCGGTGATACTCACCCTGGAGGAGCCGTCCAAGCGGGCCATCAGGGCCACCGACGTGGTGGAATTCCTCTACGTGACGCCGCCGTCCGGAGCGCTTGCGATCAAGGACACCGCGGGGAACTACGCCTACTCCTGTGAGTTTGGCGAGCCTCCCTCCGAGGCCAGGAACGAGACAGACCCAGGGCTGCTGGAGTCGATCAGCGCGGAGTTCACCATGATGCCGGCGTCCCATAGCGGCCCCGGAAGCGAGGTCATCTTCCAGATCGAGTTCAGCGAGCCGGTCCGGGTCGACATCGGACGCAATCACGCCCACCTCCTCGAAGTGGAGGGCGGAACAGTAACGAGCGCCTGGTGGCTCGATGGAGATACCACCATCTGGGAGATAGTGTTGGAACCGGACTCCAATGGCGACGTCAGGATTATACTCCCCGCAGGTCGTGCGTGCGACGCACCGGGCGCTCCCTGCGGCAGCGGAGGTCGGCGCCTCGACAACCAGCCGGAGCACACCATCCCAGGCCCGAACTCCTAGGGGCATGCCGTGAGCGGCCCCGCTCCCGGAGAACGAGACCTTGCACAACCGTCATTCCCGCGAAGGGAGACCTTTGCGTAACCCCCTTGCCTGCGGCGAACAGTGGTGGACGTGCGTCGATTTCGTAGCTGAGTCCCCGCCCCCTTGGTTCCCGCCTGCGCGGGAATGACGGTCATATGGGTTATACAAGGTCTCCGAAGGCGGTAGTCCAGGGGTGGGGTCTCCCAAGTACGAAAACCCGCTCGCGCTTTCTCTGCCTCCCAGTGGATTCGCCACGGTCCAGGACCGCAGCCGACGCTGAAATCGATAGAGCGACATGTCATGGTCTCGTTCTCGCGGTTCAAGATGGCCGACAGGTGTGTGGAGGCAACCGTATCGGCCAGCTCCCTGACCAGATCGTTGACGGCCTGGACGCGCACGAGGTACTCGAAGAGATCGTGGAAGTCGAGAGCGGTACCCTTCGCCGATCAGGTCGAGCTCGCGCCTCTCAAGCTGGGTCAACACCGAGGGCGCCACGCTCTCGGCGCTACGACCATCGCTCCGGAATCGCCTGTCTGGCTCGATGCAACCAAGCCCGTAGACCAGTCCGCCTGGGGGAAGGAATAGAATTCTTCAGAACCCCCGGTTGGCGGGAGGAAGGCCCGGGGAAATCTAACCTGGCTGCGAATCAGCGGAGCAAACGGGGCGTTGCCACGCGTTGGTGGGCTCCGGTGCACTGAAACAAGTACCGGGTCGTTCAAGGCCAACTTCTCAACCGCTTTCCCTGGAATCATGCTGTCGCTTGGCATAGGCACGGTGTATCTGAGGAGAGCATCGCCGGGCATGACGACGATCTCCTTGACAAACGACTGGATGAAGGCCCTGCGCTCGGTCAGTTCGTTGCCCTTCAGGAAGTCTCTCATCTCCTTGGCGTAAGACTCGATGGTGTTCATGTCGTCCAGGACCGACCTGCGTTGGGTCAAGATCGCCCTGGCCGCCGATGCCTCGTCTTCAAGGAGCTCCTGCCGGTCGCGAAGTTCCCTGATGTGGTTTCCGGCGTCGGCCATATCGATATTGTCGGTCTCCCCGATGAAGTGCCAGATTCGGCTAAGGTGCCGCTTCACGTCCTCAAGTTCCGCGTCTATGGTCTCCAGCCTCTTGTGCTGCTCAGCGGCCACTCTATCCATCTTCTCGTCCACGGTCTTCACCAAGTCGCGGATGTTCCCCTCTGTAAGTATGTTGGCTCGAATCTTCTCCACGACGAATTTCTCGAATCGTCGAGCGTTGAGTCTCGGGGTGTCGCAGGAGCCGCTGCCCTGCTTCATGAGGGTCTGACAGACATAGTATGGAAACTTGCCACTCTTGGCGTACTGGCCGGTCAGTGCGCGCCTGCAGGTCTTGCACTTGACCAGGCCGCTGAGAAGGAAGGGGCTTGCTACCCTACGCGGGTTGACCACCTTTGGCGCGCGTGAGCGCATCAGCTTGGCCACACGGTTGAACTGGGCCTTGGAAACTATTGCGGGGAACGCATCGTCCACCCGCACTGGGTCGGCCCCGTCCTTGGCGTTCACGCCCCAGACCAAGGCGCCGGTGTAGGTCTCGTTGATGAGGATTGCGTGGAGGGTCGTCTTGCCCCAGGGGTTTCCTCTAGGGCTGGCGATACCCTCGTCGTTGAGCGTCCGAGCGATGTCGAGAGTCGACTTTCCGGCCTCCGACATGTCGAAGATGCGACTGACGACCTGGGACGAATCAGGGTCCGGCTCCAGTCTGGGTCTCTTCTTGGGCCCATCCTGAACCATCACCCTGCTGTAGCCGAAGGGGGCCCCGCTTGACATCCAGAAACCTCTCGATGCAGCCTCCCGCATACCTCTGGTGACCTCCTGGGCGAGATTCTCCGAGTAGAATTCATCCACGCCTTCGATGATGGCTTCAAGGAGCCTGCCGGTAGCGGTATCCTCAGCCTGTTCGGTGATGGAGACAACCCTAATGCCCTTGCGCCGGAGCATGGACTTGAAGGCGACGGCATGCTCCCGCTTTCGAGTGAACCTGGAGAACTTCCAGACCAGAATCTCCCGGAAAGGGGCGTTGATTTTGGCGGCCTCGTCAATCATCCTGCGGAACTCCGGCCTGTCGGCAATTCGTCCGCTCTCTGCCTCGTCCACGTACTCGCGGACGACCATGTAGCCGTTCTTGGCGGCATGGTCCCTGAGTGCCCGCAGCTGGGCCGCCACCGACAAGTCCACGTCCTGGCGGTCGCTAGAGACTCTGGCATATAGGGCCGCGGGCGTGTAGTCAGCATTCTGGATCATCGATGCGTCCTCCTTGCTCATTCCATCTGCTTTCTGCGGGCCTCGGCCCGTTGGCGGCGCTCTCTCCGCAGCCACTCTTGTTCGTCCATGTAGAGGCGAATTGCCTCACGGAGGAACTCGCTCATGGTGCGGTCTTCCTCTTGTATGAATTGCCTGACCTGCTCGTCCATCTCCGGGGGCAGAGAGAAGGTGATGGCCTTTCTGTTTCTGGGCATGGCGTTCCCCCGAGGTCATATCGGGTCATACCCTTATCATGAACGGTGAGGGGAGTCGTTGTCAATGCCAGCGCATCTATAAAGGGGGCCCTCAAACTCGAGCAAGAATGGGGGCGTACAAGTGGTCTTGGAGAGACCCCGTGAATCCTTGAAGCAGGCGGTCCCAGGCCAACTCACATAAGGCACTGCGGACGTTGGAAGAGTGAGAGAATGGACGAGTTCTCCCATATCCAGCGACGGCACTTGCTCACAATTGGCTACGGGATGGCCTCAGGGAGTTGGGAGGGAAACATTGACGCTGCTAAGTAACAGACGTAAGTGAGCTTAACCCGTTCACGCCCGAAGAACCTGTCACCACAAGTGAACGACGATAGCTAGAGCGCGGAACCGTCCAGAACCAGCCTTTCGTCGCGCCTTCCACTCATCGGGCTGTCGTCCGGCATGGGCATGGAGTACCGGAGTAGAGCCGCCCCGGGCATGACGACGATTTCCCTGACGAACGACTCGATGAACGCCCTGCGCTCCGTGAGTTCGCTCATGTCCAGGAAGTCATTTATCTCTCTGGCGTACTCCGCGATTTCGCCGACGTCGCCCAGAGCTGACCTGTGCCTGGCGAGAATCCCTCTCGCGTTCACCGCCGCTTCCTCTAGACGCTCCTGCCTCTGCTGGTACTCCGTCATGCGGGCGGAGGTCTTGGCCACATCGACGTCGTCCCTGGTGGCTATGTAACGCCAAATGCGGTCCAGCTGCCTCTTCACATCCCCAATCTCCGACTCGATGGTCTGGACCCTCTTGCGGTGCTCGTCGACCATGCCGTCGATCTCCTCGTCCACCGCTTCTAACAGGTCGGGGATGCTGCCCACTGTGAAGATGTTGGAGCGAATCCTCTCCACGACCATCTCCTCGAAGCGCCGGGCGTTGAGCCTTGGGGCGTCGCAGGACCCCTTGCCCTGTTTCATGAGGGTCTGGCAGACGTAGTAGGTGAACTGCGCGTACTTGGAGCCCTGCCCGGTAAGCGCCCGCTTACAGGCCTTGCACTTGACGAGCCCGCTTAGGAGGAAGGGGCTTGCCACCCTGCGCGGGTTGACGACCCTGGGCGCGCGGGACCGCAGCAGTTTGCTGACGCGATTGAACTGGGCCGTGGAGATGATGGCGGAGAAGGCATTCTCCACCCGCACGGGGGCGGCCCCGTTCTTGGCGTTCACTCCCCAGGTCAGCGTGCCGGTGTAGGTCTCGTTGATGAGGATTGCGTGGACGCTCGTCTTGCCCCAGGGCTTTCCCCTGGGGCTGACGATGCCCTCGTCGTTGAGGATGCGAGCGATGTCGAGAGTCGACTTGCCGGCCTCCGACAGGTCGAACATGCGCCTGACGATGTGAGAGGAGTCGGAGTCGAGCTCCAGCCTTGGTCTCTTCTTGGGTCCGTCTTGGATCATCACCCGGTTGTAGCCCAGGGGGGCCTCGCTGGACATCCAGAAGCCCCGGGACGCGGCCTCCCGCATCCCCCTGGTGACGTCCTGGGCAAGATTCTCCGAATAGAACTCGTCGATGGTCTCGATGATGCCTTCCAGGAGCCTGCCGGCGGCGGTGTCGTCGGCCTGCTCGGTGATGGACACCACGCGGATTCCCCTGCGGCGGAGCATGGACTTATAGGCGACGGCGTGCTCTCGCTTCCGGGTAAACCTGGAGAACTTCCAAACAAGGATTTCCTCAAATGGAGCATTGGTCTTCGCCTCGTCGAGCATCGCCTGGAACCGGGGCCGGCTGTCGACTCGTCCGCTCTCAGCCTCGTCCACGAACTCGCGGACGATCACGCAGTCGTTCTTCGCAGCGTAGTCCCTAAGCGCCCGGAGTTGGGCGGCCACGGACAGGTCCACGTCCTGCCGGTCGCTGGACACCCTCGCGTAGAGCGCCACGGGTATGGGGTCGTCTCTCTCACTGGCATTCATGACTTTCTCCGTGCTACGGCTCCGGTTCGCAGCCCGGGTCCCTGCCGCCGTCCTGTTCGGCGCGGCATCCGTCCGGCGAGACACGGCGACGCGCTAAGAATGAGCGGATGGCCACCCTTGCCCAGGCGCGGTAACCTTTACGGATCATCCTGCGCTGCCGGGGGCTGTAGGAGACCGCGGACCGGACAGCGGAGTTTTCCTGCTCCTCTGGTCTGTCGTTGCGGTTGTGTGTAGTGTTATCTTCCATGTTGCGTAGTCGCGGCCAAGGCTGTGCGGGGTCACTGGGTTGCTCGTTATAGGTCTGGGATTGGGGCCGCCGGCGCGGGACGGAACTGACAAACGCCGGCGACCTTTCGTTTGCGGCTCACGCTTGGGGTGTGAGCCGGATCCGGCCCCGCCGCGCCGCCGTTGCGTGTTACGCGCGGCGGGGTGCGTCCGTCAGTCCTTGAACATGGACGTCTGGAAGCCCTCGCTCATCAGGATCGCCAGGCCGTTGGGAATGCGGGCTGCGAAGAGGTAGAGGGAGTGCATGGCTCCCCCGCACGGTTCGACGCCCCTGCGCCAGCGGTGCATCTGCTTCGGGTCCACCCCGACGGCCCTGGCGAATCCGCTCCAGGTGAGCTTGCTGGCCTCCCTGAGGCGTTCGAGACGCCTGGGGAAGTCACTGGGCAGCACCCCGGTCTGGAACTCTCGCGGCAGCTCTTCGTCGTTGGACTCGTCCATCTCCCCGTCGAAACGGGGTTCAGTGTTACTGTTCATGCTTCCTCCTCTATTTGGAATAGGTGGTGAAACTCGCTTACCCGGAGGGCCTTGAGCATCCGGCGGCGAATGCGCCCGGAGGGCGTGCGCCCGCCGTTGACCAGCATCGACACGTAACCGGGGCTGACCCCGATCTCGCGTGCTAGCCAGTTCTGGGAGCGATTCAGTCGTGAGAGCCGCTCCCAGAGAGCCGCTGTGTTGAGCCGGACAACGGTCCGTCCCCTGCGCCTCCGGGGGCCTTTGGGTCTTTGGTTGGACTGTGAAGGCATGTCATCTCCTTCTTGCCGTTATCTACTGTGGAAGCAGGGCCTGGGGAAAGTCCCATTCGTTGGGGGTGCGCCAGGCGCGGCCGAGAGGCCCGAGCTCTTCGATGGCGTCGGCGTGGGAGACCCACAGGGGGACGTTGAGGGCCCTGGCCTGCATCTCCTCCCGGGCCAGGCGCAGGAAGTGGGTGTGGGCGATCTCGTCGTCGAAGACGACCAGGACCGAGGGCCTAACGCCGTGGTCGTCGGTGGGCCTGTGAGATGAGTAGTAGCGCAGATAGGGAGCGAGGCGGGCCGACATGGTTGAGGGTCGCACGGCCCGGCGCTCCCACTCCAGGAAGAAAGGGAACGTGGTGTCGCCCTTTCTGAGCACCCCGAAGGCGTCGGGGTTGACCGAGCGCTGCCCCTCGTTGTGCCGGAAGTGTCGGGAGGCCCTTCTAGGCGGGTCGACCTGTACGACCTCCCATTCGATGAGGGCGGCCTGTACGGTCAGAGCTGCAAGGAAGACATGCACGGCGGCGGAGTGCTGGAGGTTCCTGAGCAGTTGCCGACTCCTTGCGCCGGTCACGTTCTCCCAGTCGAGGGGCGTGCCGGGGAACAGCGGAGCGGCGCTCCACCGGTTCTTCGCCATGGCCAGGGAGGTGCGGTCCCTGCGGGCCAGCAGGCCGAGGGCCCTGTCGGTGAGGGTGAGGCGTCGGGCCGCGTCCGAAGGTCTCACAACGAGATTGAAGCCCTCGAGGGGTGCGACGATCTGGGACGCCCTGGGAACGGAAACGTTCATGAGCCCTGCCAGGTCGGTGAGGGCGATCCAGGGCCAGTCGAAGATGATGTCCAGGGCCCGCTTCTCGGCCGCCCGGAGAGTTGCGGGTAGGAGGTGGTTGGGGATCTTCCAGTCCGGCCCCGCGGCGGCGAGGTCGGCGGGGAGTGAGGCATGCTGGAGCTCCTCCTCTTCCGGAATCGGGTTCCCCTCCTCTATCCGCTCTAGGATCGAACGCAACTCGACCTGCGCCTTGACGGGAGGTGGAGTCCACACCGGGTCGTCCGGCGACGCGGCGAGCGCGTCCCGCTCCAGGGCGAGGTAGTAGGGCGCAGGCGCTCCCATCAGGGACCTGCGGGCGTGCCTGAGCCGCACGTCGTCGGCTACGAGCGTGAGCACGACTCCGGGCAGGGGCTGCTGGCGCATTCGCCAGAGCCGCCTGGAGAAGACCGAGCGGTCGGAGGTGTGTCCCTGCCTTACGATGCCGACGGTCCTCCCCCCGGGGAGTTCAATGGCGGCGTCGAGGGGGATGCCCCGGTACCAGCGGAACCGCACCGGATAGGCGACGGAGGCGATTGCGGCCGCCAGCCGGTAGATGGATGCCAGGGCGTCAAGACGCTCCATGAGGATGCGCCGCCACCTCGCGGAGAGGGGCCGGTCACGTATTAACTGGTCCGTCGTTCTGACCTCCATTGCGGCCAGCCGGTTGATCCCCGCGGCCGTCAGGTGGTAGCGCAGCGTCTGGGGAAGGTGGTCGGTGACGTGGGAGACGGCGGAGACGAAGCCACCGCTCTCCAGCCTGTCGACGGCCTCGTAGACCGCGCCTTTGGAGCGTCCTGTGACGGCGACCAGATCCACGCGGTCGAGGAAGGGCATCTCCGCCAGGGCGCGGAGGGTTTCGGGTTCACATCCTTGAGGTCTCACTGTTCGGTTTCCTCGCTTTCGTTCTGCATGGCGTTGGCCCGGTCCTTGAAGTCCCGGACCTTTTTCTTGTCGTCGGCGCCGGCGTCCTCCAGGTCCTGTGCGGAGAGGGTGTACGTAGGCACCGTCTGGCGGATGCGGGACGCGACCGCTTGGTCTCCATCCTCCGGCTTTCTGACCATCATCGAGAAGGCAGGCATCCGTTCGATTCCGACGGTTGCCCTGACGTAGCAGTTGTGCACCGGGAGGGAGGTGATGTCGTCCTCGGTCACCCGCTCCTTGCCCAACTCCCAGACCAGCTGCCTCGCGTCGTTGCCGGCCACCTGGAAGACGGCGAGGCAGCCGACGTTAGCGAGCAGGGTGTCCCGCATGGTGCGGGACAGGTCATCGAGCTTGGCCAGGCTCTGGGTCGCAAGCACGAAGCTGGCGCCGAACTTGCCCAGTTCGCTGAGCATCGACTCGTAGTCCACGCCGGGCATGGACTGCATCTCGTCGACCACCACCAGCGCGCCCCGCCGTTCGCTCAGAGCCACGCTCTCCTGCTCGCGGATGACCGAGTCGACCAGGTTGAGCAGGGACGCCCCCACCAAGGCCGAAACGTCCCTGCCCACGGCTCCTTGGGCGGTGGAAACGAGAAGTATTCCGCCGCCGAGGATCGTCTCCCGCAGGTCGATGGTGGAGCGCCGCTGTCCCAGGATGGCCCTGGCCCGCTTGGAGGATGCGTAGTAGGAGAGCCGGGTCTGGACGGGGGCGAGGGCCTCGGCGCGGTACTGGTGGTGCCAGCTTCCGAAGTCGCGGGCCCACCATTCAAGGAGATAGGGGTCCTCGATACGCTTGAGCACGGCGTCGCGGAACTTGCGGTCAGAGAGGAGCTTCAGCCCATCCAGTATGGTGTGCTGGCTGCCTTCGTCGGTCTCGGGGTGCTCATTTGCCTCGTGGAGGGTCTTCACCGTCTGTTCGAGGATGGACTGCATCCTCGGCCCCCACTGTTCCCACAGGCCGCGGGCGACGCGCACCACGGAGTCAGCGGTGCGGTCCCGGTCGGAGAAGATGCGGGTGTCCAGCAGGTTGATGCCCGGCGCCCGTTTCTGGTCGGCGAGGTCGATGAGGCGCACGCGGTCCTCCAGAGACTCAGGCACGTGGCGGAGCAGCCCGGCCACCAGGTCGGCGTGGGGGTCGATGACGACGATGGCGTCTTCGTCCCTGCCCTCTGCCTTCTCGCGCATCTTGTGGGCGGCTATGTGGTGCATCAGGGTGGACTTGCCCATGCGTGTGCGCGCTACGTAGAGGTGGTGCCTCCTGAGCAGGTCTTCGGGAAATCGGATGGGGCGGGACTTGCTCGCCGTGGTGTCTCCCACGAGCGCGCCGCCCCTGACGCCCCTCGCCGAGGGGAGGAGGGCTCGCGCTCCGGACCGCTCCACGAGGGGCGTCTCGTCACCGGCTCCGGGCGGGTGCCACAGGCATGCGACCTCGCGGACACCGAGGACGCTGCGCCTGCCGAACAGCCCCGGGCCGGGTGGATGCAGGACTTCCGGGTCGGGCAACGCGGGCCGGACCTTGCCGACCTTGAACCGCGCCCCGGCGGGATTGTCGAAGTGCCGGTAGGCGGCGGCCACCGGACCCAGGAGTTCGGCCGCCCGCTGGGGCCTCGTGGCGGCGGGAAGGACGGCAACGACCTGGAGCTCGGCGTCGAAGGCGATGCGGGAGACCTTCTCCCGTATCAGGATGGGGTCCTCCACCCGGCTCCTAGCCTTCTTCCAGCGGTGCCAGGCCAGGCCGCCCGCCGCTAGGCCCAGGGCCGTGACGGTCCCGAGGGCTGCGGCTTGTAATACCTGGCCGTCCTGCACCCAGAGGTAGCCCTTGACGGCTACGAACGCCCCGATGCCCAGTACGGCCATCGTCACGCCGTCCATCTGGAGTGGCTTGGTCTGATAGGTGTATGACGGTTCCCTCGGCTCCATTCCGGGGCGCTTGTGTGCCTTGTCCATGTGGTGCTGCGACCAGTCGGGACCCAGGGAGCGCAGCATCAGCCGGGCCACGACGCGCTCGTCGTCTTCCAGCTCGGACAGGGCGCCCATCAGGGCGATGAGGGGGTCGGAGCCGGGGTCGAGCAGGTCGTCGTCCCGGAAGGTCCTGAGAGGGACGTACTCAGGGGCGTCGGCCCGCAGGGTGATGCTCCAGGCCTGCTCCCCGTCTCTGACCCAGAGTGGGTCCTCGCCGGGGTGCACCTCCTGGATGCGGGCCTGGGGGTAGTGGGCCGAGAGCTGGCCGCGCACCACCTGGTCGTCAAAGCAGCGGGCCATCAGGGTCACGCCATCCATGTCCCCTGCCAGCTCCAGGGAGAAGGGCTCGGGGACGGCGATGGACTGGAGGAAGTTCTCCACGCCGAGGATCGTCCGCTCCCCGGCCCTCGGCGGCGTCACCGCAAGCAGGATGGGGGTCCTGGCGCTCTCGTCGGCTCCGAAGAGGATTTGTCTGGGGTTCAGCCTCATGGGTCTACTCCTTTCTCTAGTGGCGTCCGGGCCGCCACTCGATGACCTCGGTCTCCTCTGGAGTGGCCTCGATGCGGACGGGGAAGCGGTGCCCCTTCGACAGGAGCAGTCCGTCTCCTCTGGGGCACGACAGCAGCCAGCGCTGGAGGTCCTCGGGGAGGTCGAAGGCGTCGCCAACGGTGCTGATGGCCGCGGCGTCCTGCTGGAGCAGGAGCTTGAAGGCGGCGTTCTGGAGGAGCGCCCTTCCCGAGTGGCCCGTGATCGCCCGGGACGAGTCCTCGGACAGGAGGTCTTGGACGTCCTGTGTAATGAATTGCAGTCCGAGCCGGTGCTTGCGCGCTCGCTTGGCCATGCTGACCATGAAAGCGGCGCCCTCAGGGTGCTGCATGATCGACCACACCTCGTCCACCACCAGCAGGCGGGGCTTTGGGTCCTGGGCTGCCGCGGCCCACACCGTCTCGGTGCAGACCATCGCGGCGGCGGGACGGAGCTCCGGCTCCAGCAGCCGCAGGTCGAAGACGGTGACCAGCGCCTCGTTGTTGAGAAGATCGTCGCCCTCGTCGGAGAGCAGGTGGCGGAGGCTGCCGGTGGCGAACGGCCTCAGCAGGCGGGCCAGGTCGGGGTCTCCCGCTTCGTCCTCCTGCAGGAACCTGTAGAAGTCGCGGAAGCCGGTGCGCTCCCGCGTGTGGGCGTAGTAGCCCGCAAGGGCGTGGTCGAGGGAGGCGCGGCGGTCGGCGCTGAGGCGCTCGCCCACCATCACCTCGATGAGCCTTCTCAGGCTGCCGATGCGCTGGAGCATCTCCTCGGAGTCGCCCTTGTCGATGACGAAGGGGTTCATCCCCTCGCCCGGAACTCCGGGGGACAGTACCCTGCCTCCCGCCGCCCTCGCCATGTCGGCGTACTCGCCCTCGGGGTCGATGACGTAGGCGGTGACGCCCCGGCACAGGCCTCTGAGAACTCCCAGCTTGGTTGCGAAGC